>JAILXW010000001.1:0-1522913 GCA_045430305.1 Agarilytica sp.
CCGAACTCAGAAGTGAAACGATGCATCGCCGATGGTAGTGTGGGGCTTCCCCATGTGAGAGTAGGTCATCGTCAGGCTTATATTTAAGAAACCCGTACTAGTTGCTAGTGCGGGTTTTTTTATGGGCGCTCGTTAATCGCTTGGCTCGGGCTCCTCAGCACCAGCGTTAGTACGTTCTCTACTGCCTGCGCCTACGCTTGTCATTGATAGATGTGACTTAACCGGGCTGTCTTCAATTTGCTAGACTATTGTGTACATTCTTATTGTTGTGAGTGAATGCATGTACACCTTTTTTGTGTTTGTTCTATTGATCTTACCGCCGGTTGTTACGGCTGCTGAAATTTATCAGTGGCGTGATGAAAAGGGGAAGCTTCATTTCGGTGACACTCCGCCAGAATCAGAGCAGTCAGAACAAGTCGATTTGGCCCCGATTAATACAGCTGATACGGTGAAGGTCGATCCCACACGTAAACGCATTGAAGAAAATGAAAAACTAATTCAAGCCCAGCAGAAAAGGGATGAAAGCGGAAGCCTTAAAAAGAAGCGTGCACTATCGGATAAGTGTAAAAAAATAGAGAACGATTACATCGATTTAAAGTGGGGTAAATCGGCAACCGCTGAACACACAGTACTTACAGATGACAATGGGAAAGCAATTTCTCGCAAGAAGCAAAATGAGCTCGCAGAAAAACTACGAAAAGATGCAAATGCTCGAGGTTGTCATATAAAGTTTAAAAAATGGTGAGGCCGTATCGCGTACCAGCAGCCTTACTCAAAAATATCATTTAATTCCGTCGTAAACGATCCCGCTCCAAACATCGCCTTTAAAAATACCGTTGCCCCACTTCTTGTCTAGCTTGGCAGTGGGGTTAGCGGCCATCACTTCTTCGCGGCTCATTCCTTTGTCTTTCAACTTTTTTATGGCTTTGTGTGCGGTTTTAAGCATCTTGAGGTAGTTTTTTAAGTCTTTTTTCGTGGCGATAGGGCCGTGGCCGGGAATAATCTTGGTGTTCTTATCGCAAAGAGCTAATACCGCTTTAACACCCTTGATCATGCCTGAGACAGAGCCGTTTGACCCGGCATCAATAAAGGGGTAAAAACCGTTAAAAAATAGATCACCTGTATGAATGACGTTAGCATTTTTAAATTTTAAATAGCTGTCGCCATCCGTATGCGCATTTGGGAAGTGCTTTACATCGATTGTTTCGTTATTGAAATGAAAAGTAACGCCGTCTTCAAACGTTACGACAGGTTTAGCCGCTTCGGGCTGAGGTGGTGAAGTAAAGTTAAATGCTTTAACAAATTGTTCGCTAGATAAACGCTCACGTACATTTTTGTGAGCCACAATAACACTGCCGGTGTTACCAAAATGTTCATTGCCTCCAGTGTGGTCACCATGCCAGTGAGTATTGATGATGAATTTTGGCAAGCTACCCCCAAGGGATTTAATTGCAGCTTCTACTTTTTCTGACATGGGCTTGTATTGGTCATCGATTAGGAACGTTCCGTCTTCTCCGATATGTAAACCAATATTTCCACCATTTCCCATTAACACATACAAGCCCTCAGAGACCTCAACTGTACGGATATTGTTAGCGTGTTTCTTTGCATCAGTGAAAACGTTCGTGCTGCCAAGGGTGAGAAACAAGCTTAAAGTGATACAAAATGCAGTTTTCATGTAAGGCCCTAAATGTCGTTTATGTTTTGCTATAACGGTGCGCGTAAAGCGTCCGGAGGTCAATGATACTCTTCACTCCCGTATGGGAGTAGTTTTGTAGACGCCGATTTTGTGGATAACTGACTACGCTAGAAATAACATACAATCCAAGAATGTTTCTTGTCAGGCAGGGTCCTAATCCGTAGGATCAAGGTCTTAATAACTAGCAAAATAATTATGTCAGAACAGCATTTCGTCCATCTTCGCGTTCATAGCGAATTCTCCCTGGTAGACAGCGTCGTCCGTGTTAAACCGCTCATTAAAAAGCTTGTTCAACTGGGCATGGCCGCTTGTGGCGTTTCTGATGTTCACAGCTTCATGGGGCTTATCAAATTTTACAAGGCAGCCCAAGGGGCTGGTATTAAACCCTTGTGCGGCTGTGACTTTCAAATTGAAGCGAAGGATGATGAATCTAAGCCTGCGCTGATCACCTTATTCGCGATGACGGAGCAAGGTTATCGTAATATTACTGAGCTGATCTCGCGTAGTTACCAGCATGGTCAAAAATTGGGTGTGCCCTATATTAAGGGCGAATGGTTAGAAGATTGTACTGAGGGTGTCATAGCGCTTTCTGGAGCTAAATACGGCGAAATCGGTCAAGCGTTACTTGGCGACAGAACAGAAGATGCCAAAGCTTTTTTGAAACGCTACATGTCGTTGTTTGAGGGCCGGTTCTATTTAGAGATACAGCGCACCGGCAGAGAATATGACGAGACCTATCTTCATAAGGTCGTTGCTTTGGCTACGGAATTTGAGTGCCCCGTGGTGGCAACAAACGATGTTCGCTTCTTGGAACAAGGCCAGTTTGAAGTGCATGAAGCACGTGTTTGTATTGGTGAAGGGCGAGCGCTCGACGATCCGCGGCGTGAAAAACGTTACAGCGATCAGCAATATCTACGTTCAACGGAAGAGATGCTTGAGCTGTTCAGTGATATTCCCGAAGCGATCGAAAACACGATAGAGATTGCCAAGCGCTGCTCCTTTGATATTTTGCTCGGAAAATATTTCTTACCGGAATATCCGATTCCTGAAGGAATGACGGAAAACGAATTTTTCGAGAAAATTTCTTATGATGGTTTGGATGAGCGTTTAACAACAATTCTTGATCCTGACGCCCCCGATTATGCGGAGCGAAAAAAGGAATACTACGATCGTATCGAATTTGAAATCAAAATTATTTGCGATATGGGTTTCCCCGGTTACTTTCTAATCGTGATGGACTTCATTCAGTGGGCCAAAGACCACGATATACCTGTGGGGCCTGGGCGGGGTTCCGGTGCCGGCTCGTTGGTGGCTTACTCCTTAAAAATTACAGATCTAGACCCACTGGAATACGAGTTACTCTTCGAACGTTTTCTTAACCCGGAACGCGTTTCCATGCCGGATTTCGATGTCGATTTCTGTATGGAAAATCGAGATCAGGTTATTGGCTACGTGGCCGATCATTATGGCCGCGACGCGGTTTCACAAATTATCACTTTCGGTACCATGGCTGCGAAGGCAGTGGTGCGCGACGTTGCCCGAGTACAGGGCAAATCATATGGCTTGGCCGATAAGCTATCAAAAATGATTCCTCCCGATATCGGCATGACGCTCGATAAAGCGTTTGAGCAAGAAGAGATCATTCGCGACTTTTTAAAGAATGATGGCGACGCTCAAGAAATTTGGGATATGGCGCTACAGCTGGAAGGTATCACTCGTAATGTCGGTAAACACGCTGGTGGTGTGGTTATCGCCCCAACTAAGCTCACCGACTTCGCACCGTTGTATTGCGATGAAACCGGTAGTGGCTTGGTTACACAGTTTGATAAGAATGATGTGGAAGAAGCCGGGCTGGTGAAATTCGACTTCCTTGGCCTGCGTACGCTCACTATCATCGATTGGGCGGTAAAAATGATTAACGCTCAGCGCGAAAAGCGCGACGAAGAAGCGCTAGACATTGCCTTTATTCCCCTTGACGATCGGCACACCTTCGAGATGGTGAAGAAGGCGGAAACCACTGCGGTGTTCCAGTTGGAATCGCGTGGTATGAAAGACCTAATTAAGCGCTTACAGCCAGATTCTTTAGAAGAAATGATCGCCCTTGTTGCACTGTTTCGCCCCGGCCCATTGCAGTCGGGCATGGTAGATGACTTTATCAATCGTAAACACGGTCGTGCGCAAGTTGCGTATCCGGATGCAAAATACCAGCACGAATCATTAAAGCCGATTCTCGACCCAACCTACGGCGTTATCGTATACCAAGAACAAGTGATGCAAATTGCCCAGGTACTCGCGGGTTACACACTTGGTGGCGCAGATATGTTGCGCCGCGCGATGGGCAAGAAAAAGCCCGAAGAAATGGCCAAGCAGCGCGCGGTGTTCCAAGACGGTGCGAAGGAACAGGGCGTTGACCCAGAGCTGGCGATAAAAATCTTCGACCTGGTGGAAAAGTTCGCCGGTTATGGCTTTAACAAATCTCACTCTGCGGCTTATGCTTTGGTGTCATACCAAACGGCTTGGTTGAAGGCGCATTATCCAGCCCATTTTATGGCGGCGACCATGTCATCTGACATGGACAAAACCGACAAAGTCGTGACCTTTATTGAAGAAGTGCGCAACATGGGGCTCACGTTGCTTCCGCCCGATGTGAATAGCGGCGAGCTACAGTTTGTGGTCGATGATGATAACAATATCATCTATGGTCTCGGTGCTATCAAAGGTTTAGGCGAAGGGCCGGTAGACAGTATTATAGCGGCCAGAGAAAAAGGCCCATTCAAAGACCTGTTCGATTTTTGTGCTCGGGTTGATCTACGCAAAGTCAACAAACGTGCATTGGAAGCTTTAGTTCGCAGCGGCGCTTTTGACCAAGTAGGGCCGGGGTTAGACATCGACTTTGATCGCGCGGCGATGTTTCTAGCAATCCCCGAAGCGGTAAAAGCGGCAGAGCAAAGCTCGGCCAATGCCAATGCGGGCATGATGGATATGTTCGGTGATGTGGTGCCAACCAGCAACGAAGGTGGTGATGCTTATGCCCAGTTCCGCGATGTACGTCGTTGGTCAATGAAAGAGCGCCTTAACGGCGAAAAGGAAACGCTGGGGCTTTATCTCACTGGTCATCCCATCGATGAATACGAAGAGGAAATGGCTCACCTGGTGAGCAACCGTATTTCGCAACTCAAGGCAGACAGGAACAAGCAGAGTGTCGCCGGGTTAGTGGTTGCCTTCCGAGTCATGAAGACAAAACGAGGCGACACCATGGCCTTTGTTACCTTGGATGACCGTACGGGGCGCATCGAAGTCGCGGTCTTTTCTGATACATACGAAGCCAATCGCGATACGTTACTAAAAGACGCCATGCTGGTGATCGAGGGACAAATCAGCCACGACGACTTTAGCGGAGGCCTTAAAATGCGTGCAGACAATGTAATGGACCTAGGCCAGGCGCGATTCCGTTCTGTTACAGCGGTACGAATTAAGCTGAATCAAGCTAAACTCCCGGCTAACTACAGTCAGTTGCTCAAACAGACCCTACAGGCCAATACTGGCGAGCGCTGTAACATAGTAGTCAACTACAGCAATAATGGCGTGAGCGCGGATTACATTCTTGGCCCTGATTGGGCTGTTGAGCCAAGCGAAGCCCTGCTGGTGGAGCTTCGTACTCTGTATGGGCACGATAATATAGAGGTGGTGCACCGCTAAATCTCGCCGATACGACCACTTAGTTGATCGCTCACTCGATAAGCTACTACAACATGCGTGCTTGCCTACTTTCGAAGCCTCTGTTCAAGTGATAAACTTCCCCGCCTTCAGCATGACAGAACACGATGAATGAATCCCTTGTGGCGAAATTTGGGCAAGAATACGTGCTCAACATCGTGTAAGACCACAAGTGAAAGACTATTAGCAGAACTTAATTAGGCGACATTGCATGAATTTAAATTATCTCGATTTTGAACAGCCCATCGCAGAACTAGAGGGCAAAATCGAAGAATTGCAGTTGGTCGGCAGCGACAACGATTTGAATATTAGCGAAGAGATCAACCGCCTTCGCGATAAGAGCGAAAAGCTCACTGAAAGTATTTATACCAGCCTCACACCTTGGCAAGTTGTCCAGGTGGCACGTCATCCTCATCGCCCTTATACATCTGACTATATTCCTCGTTTATTTGACGACTGGGATGAATTACATGGTGATCGCCACTTTGGTGATGACAACGCCATTATTGGTGGTGTTGGCCGTATCGGAGGCCGACCAGTGATGGTGATTGGGGAAGAAAAGGGCCGCTCAGTCAAAGACAAAGTGTTCCGTAACTTTGGTATGCCCAAACCAGAAGGCTATCGCAAGGCGCTCCGTTTGATGGAAATGGCTGAGCGTTTCAGAATGCCAATCCTCACCTTGATTGATACTCCAGGGGCCTATCCTGGCATTGACTCTGAAGAGCGCGGCATTTCAGAATCTATCGCGCAAAACTTAGCAGTGATGTCTCGTTTAAAGACCCCAATTATTTGTACTGTAATCGGTGAAGGCTCTTCTGGTGGCGCCTTGGCGATTGGTGTTGGTGATCAGTTGAATATGCTTCAGTATTCAACTTATTTTGTTATTTCGCCTGAAGGCTGCGCCAATATTATTTGGAAGACGGTTGATAAAGCGCCGTTAGCTGCTGAAGCGATGGGAGTCACGTCTACAGTACTTCAAGATTTGGGCATTATTGATGAAACTATCCCCGAACCTCTAGGCGGCGCACACCGCAATATGGATCAGATGGCTGAAAATTTGAAAGCGCGTTTGCAAGAACAGCTAGAAGAATTAACAGCAATGAATTTAGATGACTTGTTGGCGAAGCGGTATGAGCGTTTAATGAGTTACGGTAACGGCCCCGAATAACAAACGTATTTAATTTAAACCCCGTTCAGAGGGCGACCTCTAATGTCGAAACGCCGCGCACCCATTGTTGGGGCTCGGTCGCTTCTTTTCTGAAGCAAATGTTCGTCATTAGAGGTCGCCCTCTGCGCTTGTAGGCTCAACTTTCCGTTTTTTCCAATGTCTCTTTCTCTCGACGAATATAAACAGCGCCTGTCTTTGTTAAGTATCAAAGACGAAAAGCGCCTGCGTCGAGATCTGACGTTTATTGAAAAACGCCAACAACAAAATCAACTGCACGATAAAAAGTTAAGTCAATTCGAAGATCAGGTGCTACAAGCCGTAGATTTCTTGGTAGCAAAGCAGCAGTCTATTCCAGAGATTTCATTTCCGGAAGCATTGCCCGTCAGCCAAAAGAAAGATGAAATTGCCGAGCTAATCGAGAATAACCAAGTAGTTATTTTGGCAGGGGAAACCGGTTCAGGTAAAACAACCCAAATTCCTAAAATTTGCTTGAGCTTAGGTCGAGGTCTTCGCGGTAAAATCGGCCACACTCAACCACGAAGAATCGCGGCGCGAACCGTAGCAAGTAGAATTGCTGAAGAGTTGAAGTGCGAGCTGGGAACGGCGGTTGGTTACCAAGTACGTTTTACCGATCATACCAATGACAATACCTTCGTAAAGTTAATGACCGACGGTATTTTATTGACTGAAATTCAGCGTGACCCTCTGCTGCTTGACTACGACACCTTAATTATCGATGAGGCTCACGAACGCAGTCTCAATATCGATTTTTTATTGGGTTATTTAAAAAGACTTCTACCCCAACGCCCTGACTTAAAACTGATTGTTACCTCTGCAACGATTGATTTAGAGCGTTTTTCCAAACATTTTGAGCAAAATGGCAAAGCGGCCCCCGTTATTGAGGTTAGTGGACGAACCTTTCCTGTCGAAACCCATTATCGCCCTTGGCAAGATGAGTTTGAAGATATCAACGAAGCCATCGTCGCTTCTGTGGAAGAGTTTGCTCGGCATTATCCGCCTGGTGATATTTTAATTTTTTTGCCCGGCGAACGGGACATTCGCGAAGCCTCGCACGCCTTAAAAAAATCCAATACTCGTTTAGAAATATTGCCGCTATACGCGCGATTAAGTTTGGCTGATCAGAATAAAATTTTTCACGGTTCTACGGGCCGCCGTGTTATTTTGGCGACTAACGTTGCCGAAACTTCGATTACTGTACCGGGCATCAAATATGTGATTGATCCGGGCTACGCGCGTATATCTCGCTACAGTGTCAAAACCAAAGTACAGCGTTTACCAATTGAAGCGATTTCTCAGGCGAGTGCGAACCAGCGGCAGGGGCGTTGTGGCCGTGTCAGCGATGGAGTGTGTTTTCGATTATACGAAAAAGAGGATTTTGACGGGCGTCCAGAATTTACCGATGCGGAAATTCTGCGTACCAATCTAGCTGCAGTTATTTTGCAAATGCTACAGATGCACATTGGTGATGTGCGCGAATTTCCTTTTGTCGACAAACCAGATCGTCGATTAATTAATGACGGTTTTAAACTATTAGAAGAAATCAAAGCAGTCTCGCCAAACGGGAAGCTAACCCCATTAGGAAGGCAAATAAGTCAGCTGCCTATTGATCCTCGCCTGGCGGCGGTGATTATCGAAGCTGGAAAGCTCGGGTGTTTAGAAGAAATTCTGATTATCGTTTCTGTTTTAAGTATTCAAGACCCGCGAGAACGGCCAGCAGAAAAACAACAAGCCTCAGACGAAAAGCATCGACGTTTTTGGGATGAAGACTCTGATTTTATCGCCTATGTGAACCTGTGGAATTATTTCGAAGAGCAGCGACAGGAACTTTCACAATCGCAATTGCGTAGCTTGTGTAAGCGTGAATTTATCAATTTTATGCGTATGCGCGAGTGGCGAGAGTTACATCACCAATTGAAGTTGTCGATAAAGCCTCTAAATTTGAAATCAAATACCGCCACCGCAAACTACGAATCTATTCACCGAGCGTTAATTTGCGGTTATCTTTCTCACATTGGCCAGAAAGATCAAGAAAGCAAATCGCGTGAGTACTACGGCACACGGCAGAAAAAGTTTTTGATATTTCCGGGTTCTTCTCAGTCGAAGAAAAAGCATCTTTGGGTGCTCGCCGCAGAATTTATCGATACTAGCCAGTTATTTGGCCACACCATAGCGAAGATTCAACCAGAATGGATATTGGATTACTGTGACCATCTAGCTAAAAGACATTATTTTGAACCTTACTATGATGTAAAAGCGGGGCAGGTACAGGGCTTTGTTCGAACTACTTTGCTTGGTTTGGTGGTACAAGAAAAGAAACGTGTTGCTTATAAGCAGGTAGACGAAAAGCAAGCCAATGAAATATTCGTGCGGGAAGCCTTAGTTGAGGGTAAGTATCGTGGAAATGGTACATTCTTTAAGTACAACCAAACCCTCGTTAAAGAAGTACACGAACTAGAAGCCAAATCACGTCGTCGCGACATTATGGTAGACGACGAAGTGGTCTTTAACTTTTATCGTTCAATTGTTCCACCACATATTTCTAATCTAAAAGGTTTTGAGCACTGGCGCAAAGAAACAGAAATAAAAGACGCTAAGCGGCTCTTTCTCGATAAATCTACCTTAATGCTGCACGATGCGGAACACGTGTCGCAGCAGCAGTTCCCGAATGTTCTTGTGATTGGGGATTACACCTTAGCGCTTAAATATTGTTTTGAACCGGGTAAAGAGCAAGATGGTGTAAATCTGCAAGTGCCAGTAGAAGTGTTGCACGATATTCCTGCTGAACGGTTAGATTGGTTAGTGCCAGGTTTACTAAGAGATAAATGTATTGCATTAGTAAAAGGCTTGCCCAAAGCTACGCGCAAACACTTTGTACCTGTGCCTGCGAAAGTAGAGCAGGTGTTGCCACGCTTAAAGTCGAATAACTCAGCATTGGTTGAGGCACTAGGCGAAGCGCTTGGCCACTTCAGCGAAGCAAAAATCCCGCTCGATCAATGGGAAGAGTCAAATCTCGACGATTTTTATCGCATGAACATTCAAGTGGTCGATGACAAAGGCAAAGTCATTGATCAAAGTCGTGACTTATCCGAATTAAAGTCAAAGTATCGTGCACGTGTTCAGAAGACCATTTCCAAGGTTGGGGGTGAAATAGAGCGTGAGAACATTACCTCCTGGGATTTTGGCAAACTGGCAGAAAGTATTCAGTTAGATAAAGGCCAAGTTAAAATAAAGGCCTACCCCGCACTGATTGCCAAAGCAGATTCTGTCGAATTAAAAGTCATGGATAACCCGGCAGAGGCAAACTATGCCTCATCTCTTGGGGTATTGCGCTTAGCGCAACGCGAGATTGTGCAATCGAATAAGTATTTAAAGCGCGCCTTAATGAAGGGCAAAGATATAGGCTTAACTCAAGTCTCACTTGGCAAGCGAGAAGAGGTGATTGATGAACTTATTCTCACGGCAATCAAGGCGTCAATGTTTAAAGACGAAGCGCTACCTCGAGACGAAGCTCAATTTAAAGCGTGTATAGAGGCGGGTAAATCGCGAGTTGTCGAAGCCGCAGAAAAATATGAAGACCTCTTAGCTCGAACGTTGGCCCATATCGTATCTATCAAAAAACAAATAAAAACGCACAAAAACCCACTTGTTATAGCAATGGCGGCAAATGACGTACAGCAACAGTTAAGTCAGTTGGTGTATAAGGGCTTTTTGTTGCAGACGCCTTGGCAATGGCTTTCTCAATACCCTCGATACCTTAGGGGTATTGAACTGCGTATTGAGAAATTTGGTCAGAACCCCAACCGCGACAATGCTTGGATTCGCGAACTGCAAGACTACTGGCAAAAGCATGAAGCGCGATTGGATTCAGAAGGCTTGTGGGCATACCAGCAAAATGAAGCATGGCAGAAATACCGCTGGATGCTAGAAGAGTTGCGCGTTTCCTATTTCGCTCAAAGTTTAAAAACGCTCATGCCTGTGTCGGGCAAACGTTTAGAAAAAATTTGGCAAGAAAGCCAAGAATAATAGTTTAAGGTTCGTATGAGCAAGCCAGAAAATATATCAAAGTGAGTCTTTTGTGAGTTTTGATTCCCCAAAACACGCAACTTTAGATTACTATACGCACTTAACCGTAGGCATGGAAATTGACAATAAACCGTTAGAGAAAATGACATAAGGACAAACAGTGAAGTACCCATTTCAATTCATTATTCGGATGCTCATACTCGGTCTAGTGCTAGGTCTTTTGGGGGCCTGTGCTTCAAACCCAAAGAATGATGAAGCACCGCTAGAAACTGAACAAGCGAAAGAGGAAAACCCAGACAGTTTTGAGGGTTTCAATCGAGCAATATTTAGCTTCAATGACACGCTTGATCGTTGGATCTTAAAACCCGTGGCCGAAAGTTACGATTGGGCCATGCCTGCCAGAGTCAAACTTAGTGTCGGAAACTTTTTTAGCAATCTTGGCGAAATTAAAAATGTAATCAACGACGGCTTGCAGTGGAAGTGGAAACAAGCAGCTAACGATAGTGGCCGGTTTTTGCTCAACACAACCTTTGGTGTCGTAGGTTTATTCGACGTGGCATCAAAAGTGGGCTTGGAAAAAAGCGAGGGTGAAAGTTTTTCCCAGACGCTTGCTGTATGGGGGGTTCCTCGTGGCCCTTATCTGGTGCTGCCTATTTTCGGTTCTTCGACTTTACGTGGTGGTATAACGATGCCGGTTGATTGGGCCTCATCACCGATGCAGTACGTGGATGATACCAATACACAAATAGCTCTAAACACTTTAGACACTGTGCATTCACGCGCGCTTTTACTTGAAACTGAAGAGCTTATTACTGGTGATCGCTACGTATTTGTACGCGAAGTCTATTTACAGCGCCTCGAGTACTTGGAAAATGACGGCAAGATTGAAGATGACTTTGGCGGGGAGTTTGAGGATGATGAATATGCAGATTATGATTTTTAAAGTGGGTTCCTGCTTGATCTGAAGTTCATTTGGTTCGCAATGCGACCTTCAAAACATCTAATATTAGCCTCTAATTAGCTGTGTACAGGAAATTTGGGGGAAAGAAACCGTATAAACACCAAGCGGTGTTTTTATGAAGAGACACTTGCCCTATAACTTCCTGATCTCAACTTTTTGAGGGGGAAGCCTTCCTGCAAAGCGAAAAACCTTGCTTTTCACTTTGGTAACAAATGTCAGAGCCTCCTGATTGGAGGCTGCAAATGATCTCGAGTATTAAACGGAGGTTATTTAGCCTGGACTAAATTAAGACCTAGTTTAAAACTTCGAGAATGTTCAAGCCGAGTAAACAAGGCTGTGCTTGGCTCTCTGGCTGAGAAATCACACGCGCTACTTCAGCTTTTGCAACCAACATTGGGTTGTGGCCATGAGCAGAAGAAATAGTCACTTCAGCAACAGTACCTACTGGCAGAACGCAGTTCATTTCGATCATCATGCCGCCGCCACTTAAATCGCGGCACACACCGTTTTCAACAGAACCGTTGGTTATGAGTTGTACGCTCACAGGAGCGTCGATTTTCATGCGAATGTAGTTGCGTTTTTCTTGATAGTCACGCATTGCAGAGTTCATCATGGTGATAACCTTCTTTATGCTTTCAGTTATTATCTATCACAGCGTGTCGAATGATCACGCCATGTACAATTTAACCCATAATTACCACTTTTGGTAGTTCTAAGTGCGCAAAAACACTCTATGTTGTGGTTTTGGTTCTTTCTGAACTACAATCCCTAGAGTCATCGCTGACCAAATAGTCGGGATTCTGGCGCCAAGTGGTTGAGATTTGGGGCCTGAACAATCTAATTAGAAAAACGTGCCAAGCGTTGCTCTCTTATAAAAAAGAATAAGTTTGGTTAGGTGCTGGGGGCGCTCTGGGTTACGTATTGCGCCAAGCCAGAGAAGAGAGTACTGTTCTTGCCGGGTGAAATGTGAAGGCTGATACGTGAATAGCATCTCTACACATCGTCAATTATTAGTCGTCAGTCACGATGTGTCTGAACGCCAGGATATTGGCGCCTTTCTGGAAACAGCCGGTTTTCACACCCAGCTTTTGAGCTCTGGCGCTGCCGCAATAGATTGGATGCAATCACATCACCCAATCGCTGTACTCATTGACCTTAACGTCGGTGAGATAGACGGTGTTGCGGTTGTGGAGTATGTCGAGCAAAACAGCCCTGAAATTCCCGTAATCGTGATGTCGAACTCGAGTGAGGTTAGCGATGTCATTGACGTTGTGCGTAAGGGGGCGGCAGACTTTCTGCAAAAACCCATCACCGATATGCTTGAAATTGTTGACGCGCTGCATCGGGCCATGGAGCGTGTTGAACTCGTACTGCAAAATAAAGTTTACCGCCAAGAACTAGAGCAAGCGAACCGCGAGTTGCGTGAGTATGTACGTGTACTCGAGCGTGATCAAAAAGCGGGTCGTCGTGTACAAAGTAAATTGTTGCCCGAAGCTCCCGCAGATTTCGGCGATTTCCACATCGACTATCGTATGGTGCCCTCACTTTATTTGAGCGGCGACTTTGTTGATTTTGGTTTGATCAACAAACGTTTTCTGGCTTTTTATCTGACAGATGTTTCCGGCCACGGGGCGGCATCTGCATTTGTGACGGTGTGGTTAAAACAGCTGGTAAGGCGTTATTTTCGCGAGAGCGATATCTTCCGCAACGAAGATTCGTTTGATAAGGATGCAGGTACCCTTGTTGGGTTAATCAACAAGGAATTGATGAACTCGGGTGTTGGTTGTCACATGACGAGCTTCGTGGGCGTCATCGACACGCATACTCGGCAAATGCGCTACGTTTTTGGTGGGCATTTGCCTTTTCCTATTTTAATTACAGAAGCCGGTGCGGAATACCTTTCCGGTAAGGGCAAACCCCTAGGGATTTTTGCTGATGCGGAATGGGATGTACACTCGCTAGAATTGCCCGATAAATTTTCCCTGGTGGTATTTTCTGATGGAATATTAGAAATTTTGCCCGATCAGGATTTAATTGATAAAGAAAACACACTATTGAATGTATTAAAAGATAACGGAAAAAGCGTAGAATCTGTCTGTAAGGCTTTTGGCTTGGATGTTTTAGAAACCGTACCCGACGATATTGCCATTTTAATGATTGAATCTGAGAAGTTGCAATGATACCTGGTACTATCAAAATCGCAGATCACCTAGGCGTGTATGTGATAAAAATGGAAGGCGACGTTCGTTTGACCTTGTGTTTGTCGTTCGATGAGTTTATCGATGAGATGCTAGAAGAGCCAAACTTTAGTTCGGTAATTTTTGATTTAACCGATGCGCAAGCGGTAGATAGCACCACGCTTGGTCTAATGGCGAAAGTTTCGATAAAGTCAGGCCATCACGGCAAAGAGTCTCCTTTGGTGGTATCGAGTAATCCTAGTATCACGCGCATACTTGTATCGATGGGCTTTGATGATATTTTTCGTTTGGTCGACAAATCCGAAGTGGAAGATGCATTGCAATCGAGCAATGAGAGTGTTGCGCTTACAGAAAAGAACGGCAATGAAACTGAAGTTAAAAAACGTGTACTAGAAGCGCACAAAACATTGATGGATATGAATGATAGTAATAAAGCCACCTTTCAGGAATTGGTGGAAACTTTAGAAGCTCAAAAGTAGTCAAATACCCATTGCCATATTGAAAATAGTCAACCTGCCAGAGGAAAGTGCAGTGCGCCGAACTCCTTCTTCACGTTTATTCTCACTCCCGATATTTTTCTTACTCTCTGCATGCTTGATACTAAGCTCCTGTGAAAGCGTGATTCGCGCAAAAGTAGAAACTTTTCGCGATACCAACGCTGGGTTGCCCACCGGTACCATTGTGGTGCGCTCAGGAGACGAGGCACTAAATGATTCGCTCGAGTTTAAACACTATCGTGATCGCCTTGCTCAGCGCTTGCAGGAAGTGGGCTATACAGTCCAAAAAGAAGGCCCTAGTGAGTATCTCGCGACGCTAGCCTACGCGGTTTCGCGACAAGAAAAGGATCGGCCCTCCAGCCGGGTGGTACTGGGCGGCCACTTTGGTTATTACTCGCATTACCCGCGCGGCTCCATTCTTATTACAGACTTTAACGGGCAAGAATTTGAGTATGTGCGTGAAGTATCGCTTTCTATTGCGCGTTCTGATTCAGGCTCTACTAGCGACACAGCTTCCTCAAATACGACTAAGCCAGCCGAAGCTAAGCCAATTACCATCAAGCCAATCAATAAAAAAATATTAGAAATGCGCGCCACGAGTGTGGGGCACTGTAAACACCTCACGGTTGTTTACGATGAAATGCTTCACGCGATCTTCAGTAATATGAACCGCTCTAATGGTTCGATTGACTCGGTTAAGGTAAAGGGGGAATTGCGCTGTCCATAAATCTTTGCCTAGATTTCACGCTCACACAGTGATGTTATTTTCAGCGACAATTTTTCGTTAATTCGTCACTAACAATGCTCACTCATCACGTTAATATGCGATCATGCAAGCGCTTGTACCGCATACCCATCTCTACACTCAATCGGCCTTTGGCGCCAAACAACAATAATCGTTTACAGGTTAAGTAATGGCTGACATCGATAAACTTATTCAGGATGTACTCCGTCGTGAAGGTGGCTTCGTAAACCACCCTGCAGATCGCGGTGGCCCAACGAATTTTGGTATCACACAAAAAACGCTATCGCAGTATATGGGCCGCGCGGCACTCATTTCAGATGTAGAAAATATGGCGCCAGATCTCGCTGCGGAAATATATCGACAAAATTATTATTTCCGCCCGGCCATTAATACGCTTCCAGAAGCAATTCAGGCTTTTATCTTTGACTCTGCCGTCAATCATGGGCCACGCAGAGCAATAAAGTTTATACAGCTTGTTGTCAATGATGCCGGCTATGAACCTAGGCTCGATGATGATGGTGCCATGGGGCCAAATACGCGTAGAGGCGCAGAATGGGCGCAAAACACCATGGGCGAGCATTTCCTGCTGGCCTTGTTTGAAGAGCGTAAAAACTTTTATCGAGTTATTGTGGCGAATCGACCAAGCCAGGAAGTGTTTCTCAAAGGCTGGATGAATCGTGTAAAAGAGTTTGAAGATGCATTTGAAGGGGTAGTCGCATGAATTGGTTTTCTTTTCTTCCTAATTTATTCAAAAGCGGAAAGGAAGTGGTTGAGGTCTTCAAAGAAAATGAAGAAGCCAAAGGGCAGCGAGGCCATATTGAGCGTTTGTCTGATATGGAAATTGACCGCTCAGTGCTTTCTCAATTCTCTTCCGAGTTTCACAACCGGAATTCTCGTACCAAGTGGGATTCCTTTATCGATGGACTAAACCGGCTGCCTCGGCCAATTCTCACGTTTAGTGTTATAGGCTTCTTTGTGTTGGCCCCCATTAACCCAGAATTGTTTACCGAAATTGCCATGGCCTACAAAGTGATTCCCAACGGCTACTGGGCATTACTCAGCGTTATCATTGGCTTTTATTTCGGTGGCAGAATGCAATTGAAACAGGCTGATTTTGATGTGCAAAAACAACATGTCGATGCGGCAAAACAATTGATGACGATGCGGCGGGAGTTTAGGGAGTTCCAAAACGAAGAAGATAAACCATCGGAAGCGGACTACACTGATGCGGTGAAAAAAGGTCACTCACGAATGGAAAATAAAGTGGTGTCGAACTGGCGCGCGTCGCAAAATTAAGCTAGAAAATACAAAGTCGCTCTTGGGCTTCAATAGCGCCCAAAACGGATCAAAACGATATTTTATGGCATTGCTTAGCGCCGTGATGCGGCGCAAGCGCGTTTAACTGTCGTTATCGAAGAAATTGATGACAAATTTCATACCCTTTTTACAAATCTGCTGATAGGCTTTAATAGAGTCTGGAAAGCAAGACAATAACAAAATCATCAAATTCTGAGCGCTATGGCATACCTACGGCATTATTTGAACGGCAGTGTGGTTACGATTTACGAAATAAAAGACACTCTGCATATCGGGCGGCACCCCGACTGTAACATCACGATTGATGACCCAACCGTTAGCGGTAAGCATGCTGAACTCAGTGTTGAGCCCAGTGTTTGCTTGCTTAAAGACATGGGCAGCACCAATGGCGTTAGAATCAACGGTGACAAAATTACTCAAACGAGCATCGAACCCGGTACGCTCTTCTCGATAGGCACACACGAATTCGAATATTTGCTAGAAATCCCCAGCGATCTGGATAAAACTCTAAAGATCAAGAAAAGCTGGATTCCTGGCGTGTACTTCACTGAGTAGCGCTTTGAGATTGAAAGTTAGATCAGAGCTGACAAGCCCAGGTGCACTAAGTGAACGACCTTATTAAATTCCTTGGAAAAGCACTGCATACATTGGCACATTGGTTTAGCCATGTGTCTTTACGTGGGTTTGTTCTTGCTGCGGGGGTATGCATGGCATTCACGCTGCCTAGCCAGCGCTGGATGCAAAATCTAGATCAGCTAATGCTCCAAGGGGCATCTTATCTATTTGCCTCACCAAAAAGTTCCGCCGATATTGCCATTGTTCATGTGCCACAAGAGGAAATGACGACCTGGCAAACGGATATCCATTCCTCTGGTAAGTTAGCCGCGCTTTTGGCTAATATTCTCAATTCTTCTGATTCCAGTATTGGACTTTTGTTAAACCAACCTTTGGATGTGGGTTCCGGCGCTGCCGATTTGTTAATTGAAAACTATGTCAAAGTGGGTGCAGATAAAAAGAATGACAAAGTCGCAGAAGCCCTAGTCGATAGAAAATATATTCTCTTTAACCTGCTTAAAAACCCGCGAGTTGTTGTGGGAGTAGATAATTTTACTTTTAGTGGGCAAAAGCCCCTATTGTTAGAAGCTTCGTTTTTTGCGCAAATACCTGAATTTCTGAAAAAAATTGTTTGGCCGCCTTGTGGTTCGTGTTTCCGACGAGAAGAGGGTATTGCTATTGCGCGGCCTAAAGTCGATCAATTTTCCATAACACTGGGTGAAGAAGCGTTTAGTCAGATTGTACACCTTTCAGAAAATGGAGAGGTCTATAGCGGGTTTAGCACCGAGTTATTACGCAGTGCTCACAAAATTTCGCGGGACACAAACATTAAATGGGAATTTGAATCAGGTTTAGCACTGGGCGATACGTTTATTCCGCTGGCGACCTCTGGTGAGTTAATCGCGCTGAATAATTTGTCTTCCCGTATGCGCCCGCTGATCAGCAGTATGCCTTTAGAAGAGGCGCTAGCTCGTAGCGCTTTTCAATCATTGATTCTTATCGCCCGAGATGGCGACCCTCAAGCGGAAAAAATCGCCGCCTCGTTATATAGCATTCAAAATAATGCGGTGCTCGTGTCACCGTGGTGGGTACCATTACTTCGCATGGGAATTCTTATTGTGATTTCCTTGTATTTAGTACTGGCCTTAAGTCGCGTAAATATGCAGCTGGGCGTTATGATCAGTTTCGTCATTGGCTTTGGTTTACTAGGCCTGCAAATGGCCTTAGTTATGACTAAACAGTATTGGCTGCCGCTCGGCTTGCATTTTGTATGGCTGGCAATGGGGCATTTCTTACTGCTTGTCTGGATGTTAAAGAAAAAACGTATTCAGAGGTTGATCGATCGAGCAGACGATATCTGTATCGACCATGCAAAACAATTGCTAGATAAACAAGAAATAAACAACGCCTATACACAATTAAAAGATTGTTCTGTGCGCGAACCACTTCTGCAGACGCTCTACGATATTTCTGAAGCTTATACCGACCAAAATGATTATCAAAATGCCGTCGAAGTTTTAAACTCAATTAAGCTCAAGAAAAAGTCCTATAAAGATACTGAGCAAAAGTTGCAAGTTTTGATGACTATGATGAAAAGCGCAGAAAAGGAAGCGCATGAAGATGACATGCCTCTGCAAAAAACTATGGTCATTGATGCTGTCGGAATGGAAAATCGCGTACTAGGCCGCTATGAAATCGAGAAAGAAATTGGCCGTGGTGCCATGGGGCAGGTTTACTTAGGGTTCGACCCAAAAATTGCTCGTCGCGTTGCAATAAAAACAATGAAGTACGACGCGTTTAAAGCGAAGGAAAAAGAAGAGATTAAATCGCGATTTTTTCGCGAAGCGGAAGCGGCAGGCCGCCTAAACCATCCATCGATTGTGCAGGTGTACGATGTCGGCGAAGAGGGCGATTTGGCTTTTATCGCCATGGATTACGCTGAAGGTAAAGCGCTTAATCATTTTGTTACCCAAGATAACCTTTTACCAGTGTTTGAAGTCTATCGAATTATATGTGACGTGGCACAAGCCTTAGAGTACGCACATGAAAATAATATCGTGCACCGTGACGTTAAACCGGGGAATATTATTTACAACCCATCGCCTTACCAAGTAAAAGTTACAGATTTCGGTATCGCACGCATAACAGATGACTCTAAGACTAATACCGGTGAAATTTTAGGGAGCCCTTTGTATATGGCACCCGAGCAGCTCAAAGGTAAAAAAGTAAATCGTTCGGCAGATATTTTTAGCTTGGGGGTGACTTTTTATCAGTTACTTACCGGCCATCTGCCATATTCTGGTGATAATCTCGCCGCGCTAACCTACGAAATTATTCACGGTAAACACAAGTCAGTACGCAGTGTGCGAAAAGATTTACCGGCCAGTGCCGCTCGTATTACCAACCAAGCCCTGCAAAAAGATACCGAAGACCGCTATGAAACGGCTGCCGAAATGGCGTTAGTTATCAAAAAAGCGATTAAACGGGATTTTTCAGCAGAAGCGAAAAAGTCAGGGTATATTTGATGAAGCGAATAATAGAATTAGAGGAAACAAAATGGCGGTTCTAGCTCAGCTCGTTGATGGCGTTGTTGCACAGAAGTTCGAAGTAAATGAAGTTCTCACCATAGGCCGCTTACCTCAAAATGATGTGGTGATTGATGATGCGTCGGTTAGCTCTCAGCATGCTGTGATAGAACGTAAAAGCAACCCAGACTTCCCCGATGTGGTGGAGTATTTTGTTAAAGACCTAGGCAGTACAAATGGTACTGAAGTAAATGGGGCTACTATCGAGAACTCGACTCAGCTCCACCATCAAGACGAAGTCAAAGTCGCATGGACGAACTTTAAGTTCCTGGATGAAGATTCCGTCAACCTTGCAAAAACGGCTCATATTCTAAAATAGCATTTGCCCCTTTCTAGTACTTTTGGCGCTCTATACACATAAAAAATCGTCCTTTTTAATACAAGCTCTTCGCTTGTCTCGTCGCTGGGCGGCGCCAAAAGCATCTTTTTTGTGGTTATATCCAAAAGTATGAGATATAGCTTTTATCCATAAACTCATTTATAAGATTTTTTCTTGATCTTATCTAATCCCTTATAAAACAATAAGTTACTTAGGTTTTCAGCCCGCTTGTCTCTGGTTTTTATGATATATCATAATATCAGGAGTTCGCGCTTATTAAGAAATATAATGAATCGAAGTGTTGTTCATCCAGCTAAATGTGACGTTCGTCGTAGCCTTCGTGTAAAAGTATGAGATCTATCTAATACTTTGAGCATGAATACAAAAACTTCCCAAGGTTTTACTCTGCTTGAGTTGCTGGTCTCAGTGGCCATTGTTGCCATTGTTGCATTTATTGCTGTGCCAAATCTTGCGGAGATGGTTAATAAAAATCGAGTCGAGACAACCAAGTCGACTCTGGTTAATTCCATAGTTTCCGCACGCAGTGAAGCGGTTTCTCGCAATTTATCGGTTGGTCTTTGCCCGACGACAAATGGTACTTCATGTGGCACCGGGGGCGATGACCTTCAATGGCTAGCCTTTGCCGACGAAGATGGTGATGAGAGCTTTGACGCTGGAGAGACAATACTCGGCGTATACCAAGGTGAGGAGGGAGTGAATTTCGAAACCGAAGCGACAGGCCTTCTTTTTTTTGCTGATGGCTCTGTTGGTGCATCGGTTGTTTTTAATGTGTGCAGCGATAACACTGACCCGGCGGATACCTACAAAGTCACTATTCGAGCAACTGGAAGACCGAGTGTCGAGCGCCCAGGAGAATGCGATCCATGATCAAGCACCAAAAAGGCGCTGGCCTCATCGAAGTCCTTATCGCTTTTCTGTTACTCAGTATCGGGGGCGTGGGCCTTGCATCAATGCAAATTAAAGCTAAGCGTATGAGTTATGAAGCGGTACAGCGCTCAGTGGCGACTTCTTTGGCGCGCGATATCATCGAGCGCATGCGCAACAACCCATCCTCGCTGGCGAGCTACGTTACAAACAACCTTGGTAATAGCTCAATTTCTGCCGAGCCTTCACCCAACTGTATTGATGTCGCTTGTTCTAACGCTCAGCTCGCAGCTCATGACTTGTGGGAGTGGGAACGTTCACTCGATGGAGCTTCAGAACAAATTGAAGTCAGTGGTAATAGTGTTTTTGCCGGTGGCTTGGATACACCGCGCGCTTGCATTACCAATACAAATGGCCAGGTTGCGGTTGCCATCGTATGGAAGGGGTATCAGGAAATGACTAACCCCACTAATAGTACCTGTGGTGAAGGTTTGGGCCTATATGGCACGAACGAAGCTGAACGCCAAGTCGTATTAATTGGCACCTATGTGGATGCGCTGTAAGGCGAAAAAATGAAAAACACCTTTATACAAAAAAGTCGCGTGAGTGGATTTACCCTAATTGAGTTAATGGTGTCGCTTGCGCTTGGTTCGGTTCTGGTCGGTGGTATAGCGGGAATGTATTTAGAGACTCGCCAAAATATTGCGCAAGACGAACAGATGGCGCGCTTGCAAGAAAATGCCCGTTATACATTGGAGCTGTTAAAAAGAGAAATTGCATTATCGGGCTTTTTTGCCGGCAAGGGGCAAGTTGCCGAAGAGCTTGACGCTGCAGATGTAGCAGAGAATTGTGCGCCGTATGACTGGGCGACAGAGTTAGGTGCTATGGAATTTACAAACGATATGCCTAGTAGCGGCACTATTACCACTACCGGCGGCACATTTTTAACTTGTCTAGATTCCGCTGATATTCAAGAAGGCTCAGACCTAATTGTCTTAAAGCGCACGGCCGATGCACCAACGTTAAGCGACGGTAATTTGATGACTGCTGATGCAGATACTAGCCAGTGGTATCTGCGCATCGAAGATTATACTAATTATTCATGGGTATACCTTGAAGGTGCGGTTGATTCAGATGATGCGACGCCAGGCTCTGCTGTCGATTACTGGGAATATTACGTAAAGATTTTTTATCTTCGAGAATACACCGATGAAGAAGACGATGGCATTCCGGCTTTGTGCCAAACACAGCTGGTTGGCGATGGTATGGAAGAGCAATGCCTTGTCGAAGGTGTGGAAGACTTACAGTTTGAATTAGGGGTTGATTACGATGATGACGGCGTAGCCGAGCGTTATCTAAGTAACCCTGGTGGCGGTGATTTTGACGTGGCTGTTTCAATGCGTGTGCATATTCTAATGCGCAGCCTAAATACCATTTCAAATTATACCAATGAAAAATCATATCGGCTCGGGAGCCGAACTATCGCCCCTTTAAACGATGGGTATATCCGTAAAGTTTTCACGACAACAGTATCGTTACGGAATATTCACAACTCTTAAAACGTTAATCTTTATAGATGTAAATTGTGAATGTTGTTCGCGGAAAACAACAAAAGAAAGACGCAAAAAATAGCCAAGCACAAGCAAGAGAATCAAAAGATGAAAAACCTTAATACTTCAAAGAAACAAACGGGTGCAGTTCTCATTCTGGCGCTTGTTTTTCTTGCTATGACAGCAATGATTTCTTCTTCCGTGTTAAACACGAGCGTGTTAGAAGTCAAAATGGTGGGTAACGCTCAATTTAAAGAAGAGGCGTTTCAAGTGGCCGAAGGTGTTTTAGATGGAATTCTCACAGACTACAGAACGATTCTGCCTGGTACAAATAAGGTTAGCTATACCTCTTGTAGCTCAGGCAGCAGTGCGAGTAATTGCGGTGACACAAGTATGACACTCCCAGCGGCAATTACTGCTGTCTCGACGGGCGTTGATCTGTCTTTTCAAGCAAAAAGGTTGGGTCCTTTAGAAGCCTCTATGCCTGTTATTTTAGATGATACCGTAGCTTCCAGTGCCGCGCAGTTTTCGGCCGCATTGTATGAGACTTCGGCAATTTACGACGGTAGGGATGCTAAGTTGGGGTATCAAGAAGTTTACGAAGGAATAGCAGTTCGCGTTCCTGCAAACAACCAGTAAAACACTGGGAGTGATGTGATGAAAAATATGAAGTTAAAACAAATTCTTACCTACACCTTGGTGTGGGCATTCTATTTTTACGGTACTGCAAACGCCGATGATACGGATATTTATGTGAATTCGTCGGGGTCGAATGGTGCACCGTATTTGATGTTTATGTTGGACTATCGCCAAGATTTAAGCGGCCCCTATTGTACAAACAGTGGGAATCAATCAAGACGTTGCATTAATGTTTTGGCATCAGGTGAAGCCTTATCTTTATTGCAGTCGCTAGATGCGATGGTCAACGGAGTGCCGGGTGATGGTGATAACGATGGAGTAGGTGATAGTGCCGCAGCAGCAGCTGCCGATGGTGATGCTGATTTTGATGGTCTACGTGATTCGGCTGGCGACATTAGCGGGTTTGAAGCCTCCAAAATTCAAGCCCTTGTTGCTGTCGTACGCGCGGTGTTTGATAAATTCGACGGTATCAACGTTGGTATGATGATGCCCAATAATGATGGTGGCGGCACCATTCTCCGTGGCTATGAAGAGTTTCAAGCGAACGATGCCAATGGGGCTAAGGCTGAACTTGTTGATATATTGTTGAATTTGCCCATGCCGAGCCAAGGTAATGATTACCACGAAAGCCAGCCGAAAGAAATGCACTATGAATGGTACCAGTACATTAATGGCGGTCGAGTGGCATTCGGCGATGAAACTGCAAATAACTTTCAAGGCACAAATACACCAGCACCCGATTCTTCGATTTGGACGGGTGGGGTAGGTAGTCGTTCTTACGTCTCGCCATTTGCTGCAAACCCTTCAGATTTTGAATGTACTAAGTTTTATCAAGTTTATGCAACCTCAGGCAATGAAGGCGGTAGCGATAGCGACTTAAGTTCGGAAATTACATCGGCATTTGATTCTGCATCAGCGAGTAAGTTCGAAGACATGATGGACTTTATGACTAACAACGATATGTTGACTCTGAGTGCCGGCGATCAAACCTTAAAAAGCTGGTTTATTCAAGTGGGTAACTCAGCGGCTTTTGCGGATGATTGGGCAGAAGCTGCCGAAACTGATGATCAATATATGAGTGTTGCACAAGGTGCTAATTTAGTGAATGTGCAGGCGACTTTAGAAGCCGCTTTT
Source organism: Agarilytica sp. (assembly GCA_045430305.1). GTDB lineage: Bacteria > Pseudomonadota > Gammaproteobacteria > Pseudomonadales > Cellvibrionaceae > Agarilytica. Next base: position 24,014 of record JAILXW010000001.1, read on the forward strand.
ATCGAAGCGCTAAGTGTTAGTACCACATTTGTTGCGGCGTCGGTTCCTGTAAACGTATTTAACCGAATTCAAACATTGGATAATTTTTATATCGCGTTGTTTGAAGCTGGTTCAACGCCACGTTGGCCTGGCAATATTAAAAAATTAAAAATGGTCGATACTGACGATGATGGACGGTTTGATGATATTCAAGATGCGCTGAATCAATCAGCCTTCAGTTCCGACGACGGGCGAATCAAATATGAGTCATTAACTTATTGGACAGATTCCGGCGCACTTCCTGCTGCAGACCCAACTGAAAATGAAGTAACCGGTCGTGACGGCCGCTCGGTAGAACGAGGCGGTACAGGGCAAAAAATTCCTGGTTTTATTAGCGGCACAATTGGCGATGATAACTCTGGCGGCAGACAAATGTATTTTGAAACGGGCGCAGGTGCGCTTCGGGCATTTAATGCGGATAACGCTACAGCAACATATTTACAAAGCTTTTTAGGTTCTGCGTCAGTCAGTGATGCAGAAGATATGATTCGCTGGGCGCGGGGCCAAGATGTAGATAACGAGGATGGTGATGCTGACACAGATGATCCTCGCGCATGGTTGATGGGTGATGCTATTCACTCGCGTCCGCTCGCGATCAACTTTGGTGCAACTTCTGGCTATTCAGAATCGAATCCTGATATTCGTTTATACATGGGTACCAACGACGGTATTTTTCATGCCTTCGAAAATACCGATGCTTCTGGTAACGATACCGGTGTAGAAACCTTTGCCTTTGCACCAACAGAGTTAATGGGAATATTTGATACATTACGTACAAACGGAACGGCTGACCACCCCTATGGTGTTGATGGTGAGCCGGTAGCGCTAGTCGTTGATAATGATGCCGATGGCACAATCGAGACTGCTGATAATGATGAGGTATATGTATATTTTGGATTGCGTCGTGGTGGAAAGTCATACTACGCAATGGATATGAGCGACCCTGCTGGCGTGCCGGAATTATTGTTCCATATTGATAAATCTGGTGACTTTAGCGAATTAGGTATGACATTTTCTAAGCCTCGCGTTGTAAAAGTCGATTACGACGGCACGGAAACTGATGCTTTAATTTTTGCCGGTGGTTACGACACGAATAAAGATGGGAATGGGACGGGCAGTGACGGTAGCCGCAGTGCAGACAGTGAAGGGAACGCAATTTACGTTGTGAATGCGCGTACCGGTGCTCTAATATGGAAAGTCGCCGGTGGTGGTAGCACCGGAGCCGTGAGTAATACGGTGTACCGAGATGCTAGTATGGATTATTCAATTGCTTCTGCAATCTCTGTGTTTGACAGCAACCGTAATGGAGTGATTGACCGGCTGTACGTTGGTGATTTGGGTGGCTTAGTTTGGCGGGTGGATTTACCGGAAGGTAACGCTGACAACTCAGACCACCGTTTGGAAAATTGGTCTGCTACTGTTTTGGCGAATGTTGGTTCGGCGGCGGCGGCGAATGATCGACGCTTTTTCCATGCGCCTGATGTTGTTCAAACGCGCGACTCCACAGGGCGTTACGACGGTGTGGTTATCGGTTCTGGAGATAGAGCCAACCCATTAGAAACCGACGATTCAAACCAACTGTACTTAATAAAAGACCGGAACGTAGATTCTGGTACGCCTCCTTCTACAAGCTTTGTACCGAGTGATCTCGCCGATTTGTCGAGCTGTGGTACAACCTGTGATTACACAAACGGTTGGGTGTTGACGCTGAGCGACTCTGGTGAAAAAGGCCTTTCTGCACCACTTGTCGCAGATGGTAATATTTTCTATACCTCGTATGTTCCAAATGCAGGTGGAACAAACTCTTGTGCCCCGGCAGAGGGCAGTGGCAAGCTTTATATTCTTGAACTTTCAGATGGTGACGCCGCCTTTAGCGGTGCAGCGGGTATGAACATTGGCCCAGGTATTCCTGCATCACCGATTGCAATTAGTGGTGATACGATATTGTTGCCTGGTACTGGTGTTGATGGTGATTTGGTACCAGATGACCTGGATTTGGGTGACGGCCAGTTGATATCTCCACCGGGTAACCCGGTTTGGCAAATATACTGGCGCGCCCCAGGTAAAGATCGTCTTTAAGGAATATGATTAACATGTTAAAAAAACAACAAGGGTTTAATTTAATTGAGTTAATGATCGTGGTTGCGATTGTTGGGATTATTGCGGGTATTGCATACCCGTCGTATCAAGACAGTGTACGCAAGTCGAATAGGCAGATCGGTAAAACGGCTCTGTTAGAAATATTGGGAAGACAAGAGCAGTATTTTGTGAATACAAAATCTTACACGACGGACTTATCTAACCTAGGTTATAGCGCGAACGGTTTTAACATTGACCAAGAAGGGCAAGAAGCCACGAGTGGAATCTACCGAATTCAGTTAGCTACCGGTGCGACAACAACAAGCTTTACGGTAGAGGCAGTGCCTCAAGGTGGGCAGGCGAACGACACTGGTTGTGGTACTTTACGTGTGGCAGACTCTGGTGCGCGTAGTGTTTCCGGGGCAGATACAGACTGCTGGTAAACGCATTCCTTTGCTTTTTTACTTAAACGGCGAGTTCTAAAGCAACTCGCCGTTTTTCTTTATCTATCGATGCTATTTTAACTTTCACGGTGTCATCCAGCGCGTAGCGTACCTCGTCTACGGTCAAAGTCATGCGTTTCGCGTCGTATTGTTTTTCTTTTTCTTTTGGAAAAAGCACAAAGCCCTCCACACCGATGTCATCGAGTTTCAAGCCAAAACCTTGTTGTGTAACGATGCGTACCGTACCTTCCAATTCTTTCCCGATATAGCTTTCAATAAAAATGGAATTTAACCATAAGGTAAGTTCGCGATCGGCTTTGCGGCCGTTTTGTACTTTTTCCCTCAAAGACTCGAGGCGATGATCGTTGATCGTTCGCATTTTTTGCTTTTCGAGTATGTGTTGTAGGGCCCAATGGTTGTATAGGTCTACATAGCGACGAATGGGTGAGGTAACGGTTGCGTATACGGTTAGCCCCATGCCCATATGTGCTTGAGCTTCGCTGCTGAGTTCAGCCGCGTCGAGCATGCGACGAAGTGGGGCGCCAAGGTGTTTTGATTTTTCATCGCATTCGAGCGAGTGAAAGAGTTTTACGAAGCCTTCTAGTGTTTGCAGGTCTTCGTGTTCTATATTCTCTTCTTTTAGTAGCGCTTTGACTTCACCTAAACGATCTTCGCGAAAACCTTTATGTGTAGAGAAAATACCGAGTTTGTTTTCTGCTAACACATTTGCAGCACACACATTGGTGGCCACCATAGCTTCTTCCACCAACTGGTGGGCAATAGTGCGCGGTTGAGGCTGAATCTCATGAATATGGCCGCGTTCGTTTAGCTCAACCCGATAGTCTGGTTGGTCTTTATTGACAATATTGTTTGCTTCACGGTATTTGCGGCGCAGTTGTGCAAGGTTTTTCAAAGTTTCTAATGCCGCAGTACAAGACTCAGGCACTATATTCGTTTCATCGTTGTCAGCATCTAGCTGTTTAGCAACTTGGTCGTAACTTAATTTATGATGTGATTTGATCAGTGCGAATTCAAAATTCGACGAAACAATGCCACCTTCTGAGTCAATTTCAATGGAAGCCACTAGCGCAGGGCGAGTTTTGTCTGCCTCTAACGAAAAGCAGTGGTGGCTGATATTGTTGGGCATCATTGGTAGCGTGCCGCCAAGTAAATAAGACGACTGGCTTAAAATAAAGGCGCGTTTACTCAGAGCCGATTCTTGCCCAATGGCGTGCGAGGGGTCGGCAATGGCGACTTGTAAGGTATAGTTGCCATTGTCGTTCTTTTCTGCAAATAGCGCGTCATCCATATCCATCGTGGTTTCAGCATCGATGGTAAAAAATGGGGTTTCACTTAAATCTTTGCGATCGCCAATAGAGGGGAAGTCATTCTTGCCAAAACGATCGTCAATGTCGCTTATCTGTTTTTTTGTCTCGTCGTCATTAAAATAACTTAAGCCAAACTTTGCGCGAATAAAGTTATGCTCGAACTGGTTCTCGTCACCTTTACCAAGCTTGTCTAAAATTTTCGCGGAAGCTTTGCCATCTTGCCAAGGGTGGTTGGTGAGTTTGGCCAGTACGTAGTCGCCTTCGGCACAAGTTTTACCGCGTGCTTTCGGGGGCAAAAAAAGCCATTTGCTCGCCTGCGCGCCATCGGGTTCTACAAAATGGGCTTTGCCTTTAATGCGGTAGCGGCCGACAAAACGATTGAGGGCGGGGGTGATAAGTTTTTCTAACTTGCCTTCGTTTTTGCCACCTTTTTTGCTTTCCACTGAGACTTTTATAATGTCGCCAGGGATCAGGCGCTGCATATTGTCGGGGGAAAGATAAATATCTCTGCCATCGTCCAGCTTTGCGAAGCCAAAACGGCCATTGCTGCCAACCACTCGACCGTTGCCGTAATCTTTTGAGGAGTGAATATCTTGTTTGAGTTTTGCGAGTTGACTGAGTGTGTCGTTATTGAGCATGTTGTAAATCCAAACTGTGACGATGTGTCCCGTTTGCTCTCCTAGCTTTTTAGATGGTGGGCTAATGGTGCGTCATAGCCCTACGAAGCGCGCGATTCTAACAGAATTAATAGCGAACATCTTCGGGTTGATGGTGCCAATATCTGAGATTCTAGCGCCAGAGGCCACATTTGTTACGGTCAAATCTGTCATGATCCTGCGTTGGCTTATTTTTATTCTAAAAACTCGTGAATTTATGTGATTCACCTCGGAGAGCGCTTCATGCTGCATATACTCACATCTCATTTTTCTCGCACATCTTTAACAGCACAGGTAGTCGCTTTATTGGTTGTATTCAGTGTTAGTTCAGAGCTATGGGCAGATAAAGCTGTGGCGCAAAGCGCTGCTGATACCTGCCCAATTCAGGTGGGGGAGACATTGCCTTCATTGAGTTTGCCAGGGCTTGATGGCAAATCGCATGACGTGAAGCGTTTAGTGGCGCAAAAACCGACGATTATGATTTTCTACCGCGGTGGCTGGTGCCCGTATTGCAACACCCAGTTGGGTGAGTTGAAGACTATAGAAAAGCAAATACTGGATAGGGGGTATCAGGTGCTCGCGATTAGCCCAGATTTGCCAAAGAATCTCAAAAAGAGTGTTTCGCAGCATCGGTTAAACTTTACGCTTTTGTCTGACAGTAAAGCAGAGTTTGCCAAGGCGCTTGGCTTGGCTTTTCGTGTTGATGAAAAAACAAACAAGAAGCTCTTGAAGCATAATATTAATTTGGAAGCGGCATCGGGTGAAAAGCATCGCATACTTCCCGTACCTGCGGCGATTGTTCTGAACACTCAAGGGGGTGTTGAGTTTGTGTTCACCAGTCCGAATTATAAAGTGCGGGTAGATAAAAATGTGCTTTTGGCGGCAGCCAAGGCGGCAATGAAAAACTGATCGATGCCGGTCTCCTGGTTGCTATTTGAACGGGTTTTTTAAACAAAACCTTCAAAGTTATTTTGGCGCCACGCTTCATATACGATGACTGAGGCCGCGTTTGATAGGTTCATACTGCGGTTATTTTCCCGCATGGGTATACGCAGCAAGTGCTCAGCGCCGACCTCATTGCGAATATTTTCCGGTAGACCACGAGTCTCTGGGCCAAACAGCAAATAATCCCCGGCTTCAAAGGTGATTTCCTGAACGAACTTCTTTCCTTTGGTGGAGAGGCCCCACATACGCAGTGGGGTTTCTTTCTTTAAAAACGCCGCCCAGTTGGGGTGAATCACAATATCCTGCCATTCACGATAGTCTAAGCCCGCTCTACGCAAACGCTTATCATCTAAAACGAACCCAAGGGGTTCTATCAGGTGTAATTGGCACCCGGTATTCGCACATAGGCGAATAATATTTCCGGTATTGGGCGGTATTTCTGGCTCGAATAAAACGACGTTAAACATGCGCTGCGCGGCTCCAGCGAAAAATTAATCTAGGTCTATACTAAAGGTTATTGAAGTAATTTTAATTATAAGTAGCGGTTATGTGACCAACTCGAAAAGCATAAGGACGTGGCGCATGATAACAAATATGGAAGCTACAAGTGCGTCGAGCGGGTGCTAAAACGGCGGAGACACCTTCTTTGGAGTGGTTAGATAGGTTAAGTGCAAAAAAAGGCTCGGTGGGCATTGAGGTTCTCCGGGATGGTATTGCTATTGCCGCAAAAGGCTGTTTTGACAAAAGTGGCAATGTTGACCTTGTGCATGTGATTCGGCAAGAGTCGGATGATTTTGACCTTCAAAAAGAGCTACACCACTTTGTTCACAAACATAAAATCACACATCGGCTTTGCCATTTAATATTACCGGCTAAAGACTATCAGTTGCTACTAGTTGAAGCGCCTGATGTTCCTGATGAAAGCCTTCGCGAAGCTGTGAAGTGGAAGGTTAAAGATCTTATCAGTATGCCTGTAGATAAAGCGGTAGTGGATGTGTTTCGCTTGCCCGCTGACGCTAATAAAGCATCGAAATCTATGGTGTATGCGGTAGTAAGCCATTCTGACCGTATTAAAAGTTTGATCTCGCTAGTAAATGAATCGGGCTTAAAGCTTTCTTCTATTGATATCAATGAAATGGCTCTGCGCAATATTAGCATGGTGACCTCTTCTGATTTGCAAGGCCGTGGTGTTGGCATTGTGCGGCTTGGTGAGGGCGAGGGTGTTGTATCGCTGTATAAAGAGGGCAATTTGTATTTGTCTCGTCAATTTCGCATCGACTACAACGGCGGTCTTCTAGATGATTTGCCGGTAGACGCACTCGCGCTTGAAGTGCAGCGGTCGTTGGATTATTACGAGCGCCAAATGGGTATGTCGCCGCCAGCGATTATGTATATCTGCGGTGAAAGTGTCAGTGAAGATAAAATCACTCAAGACCTCGTGCGCAGTATTAACGTTTCTTTTGCCTATTTGCCGATTCAAGGTTTACTGGAGTTTCGACACGAAACTGACGAAGGGGTCATCCAATTATGTATGGGTGCCCTTGGCGCGCTTCACCGTGAAGAGGTGCAATTGTGAGTATGCAGAGTGTTAATCTCTATTTGCCAGAACTTCGTGAGCGTCAGGAATGGCTCACAGCCAATACGCTGGTCATTCTGCTGTTAGGCTTCGTGGTGATTATGTTTGGCTCCTCGATGATGATGCAGTCGAATCTTGAAGATTACCAAAAACAAGTCGAGCTAATTGAGGCGCAGAAAAAAGCATCAGAAGAGCGCATCGCAAAAATCACTGCCAAGGCGCGCAGCGTGAATGCGTTTCAGCTTGATAAGAAACTCAACCAACTGCGGCGGTCAGTGCTGGCGCGTGAACAAATAGGGCAAATCATTCAAGGGCAAAACCTAGGTAATGAAGCTGGGTTTTCGGCATCTATGCTCGGGCTGGCACGCCAATCGTACGATACCATTTCTTTACAGCGTTTTCGTATTTCACGTGGTGGAACCTTTGTGGAAATGAAAGGGCTTACTCGCAATGTAAAAGATGTGCCGCTTTATCTTCAAGGCTTACAGCAAGAGCCCAGTTTTCTCGCTGCTCAGTTTGGCCTTCTAAGTATCACGGGTTCAAAAATCAACAGTCGTCAACATGAGTTTGCTTTAGGTTTTGACTCGCTTTATCAGCTGGCATCTGAGCAAGACGGTGGTAAGCGATGAAAAAAGAAAACGTGATCAAAACCAAGTGGCATAGCATTGCTGAAAAGTTTGATGCGCGAGAACTCCGTGAGCGGGGCATAATTGCGGGCTTGGCCATGGTAGTGGTGTGGTCACTGATTAATTTCACGGTGATTATTCCCATCGAAGCGGAAGACAAGAAGCTCGATAAGCGCATGAAAAGCGTGCAAAAAGAGTTGAAAAATCTTCAGACGCAAGAGCTGGTGCTCGCACAAGCGCTTATGAATGATCCAAATGCGAGTAAGAAAAAACAAATTCGTCAGCTGCTAGCAAAGCTCGAAACATTAGAAAAAGACCTTCAAGAATTATCTGTTGGCCTTATATCAGCGGAAAAGTTACCTCAGGCTTTACACGATGTTCTCAAGAATATGGGCACATTGAAACTTAATGGTATGCAAACGCAGCAGCCATCTCGGCTACATTTACAAACCTCTGAAGAAGTCGCTACTGAAACCTTAGATGAAGAAGAAAAGGCCGCAACGCAAATAGACGGTGATTCTGAAAAAGAATTAGATACTGAGCGCGTCGGCGTATTTAAGCACAGTGTTATTGTGCAGCTAGAAGGTAACTATTTTGATGTGGTTAACTACTTAGAAGCCCTGGAGTCTTTGCCATGGAAGATCTACTGGCAGGGTATTGATTACGAAGTTAAAAAATTCCCAAAAGCAAAAGTGACACTAGAGGTGTATACCCTGTCGACTGAAGAGGGTTTGCTCGGTGTTTAAATTAAAAACTTTGCTCGGTATATTTTTGCTTTTGGCTGCAGGTGCCGTTGCTCAATTGAATGCGGCAGAAGTAAAGGCCGACGACAGCGTGAAAAAAACTAAATCAGCGGAAAAATTATTAGACCCTACGCGGCCTCTGGGCTTTGTGAGTAAAAAGTCGGAACAGGCGCTGAATCTGCAAGCCATTTATTTTGGTGATGGCCGTAAAGAGGCGGTAATTAACGGAAAATTAGTAGGTGAAGGCGACGTTGTTTATGGCAGAAAAATCGTCGCCATTCGCTCGAATAAAGTTATCTACGATGTGTCTGGGGTTAAGCGAAGCTTAACTCTGCGACCAAGTATTTATAAGTGATCAACGATGCAAGAGTCGAGAAGACAAATGTCGAAAAATAAAAATATACGCTCAATGCAGAGAGCTTCTTGGGTAAAGTCTGTTGCGCTAACTTTGGTCGCGAGCGTGTTGCTTTCTTGTGCGAGCCACCAAGATTCAGAAATCTCTACAGCGGAAGAGGTGATGAAAAATGTGCTCGCATCGCAAAAAACGCAACCTCTGAATGTGCCCGAAGATGTGAGCGACGCATTACTTTCTGCGCCTCACGCGTCTCCCATTGTCACGACAACACAAAAGCGTTTTGACATATCGGTGAATCGAATACCAGCAAGAACGTTTTTCTTAAGTTTGGTTTCTGATGCCGGAGTTAATGTTGTGGCGCATCCAGAAGTCTCGGGTACGATTTCATTGGAACTTAAGAATGTCACCATTGAAGAAGTCTTGGCCGTTACACGAGAAGTTTTTGGCTACGAATACAAATTTAGCAATAACATTTATACAATTTATGCGAGAAAACTTCGCACAGAAATATTCCCTATAAATTATCTTGATGTTCAACGTGTGGGTGTGACAGACACTAGTGTCCAAGTGGGCAAAATCACCTCAAGTGATGGTGGCGGCCAAGGTGGTGGCGGTGGCAGTAGCAGCGGTGGAGATGACTCAGCGAACTTACTGTCTTTTCTAAGTGAAAGTGATGGTGCGGGTGGTAGCGGTCAAGAAATTACACCGGGCGCACGGGTGCAAACACTGAGTAAAACAAATTTTTGGCACGGTTTGGGCGAAGCCATTCACGCCATTGTAGGTGATGATGAAGGTCGAATGGTTATGACTAATCCTCAGGCGGGGTTAGTTGTCGTAAAAGCGTTGCCTAATGAACTACAGTCTGTACGAAAGTTTTTGGAAAAGTCAGAACTTAATGTTAAGCGACAAGTAATTCTCGAAACAAAAATTCTAGAAGTGCAGCTTAATGAAGGGTTTGAGGCGGGTATAAATTGGGGGTCTATTAGTGGTGAGGTCAGTGCACAGCAAAATAATAGCTCCACCTCCAACTCTCTTACTGACGTTGTGTTCGACAATGCAGGTGCCGTTGAATCCCTAGTTTCTACCGTTTTAAATGTGACAGATATTACCAAACTGCTCGGCTTACTCGACAAGCAGGGGAATGTTCAAGTGCTTTCAAGCCCGAGAATTTCTACTGTGAATAATCAGAAAGCCGTGATCCGTGTTGGGTCAGACGAGTTTTTTGTAACTGGGTTGTCTAATTCAACCACCTCTAGTGCAGCATCTATCGTGAGCACACCAGAAGTTGAGTTGGACTCTTTCTTCAGCGGTATTGCTCTTGATGTGACGCCACAAATCTCTGACGATGGTGATGTGATCTTGCACGTGCATCCCATCGTGACGAATGTTATTGATCAAATAAAAGAGATCGATATCGCGGGCGAAGTTTTTTCTTTGCCTTTAGCATTACGTGATGTGCGAGAATCTGACAGCATTGTGCGTGCTCAGAGTGGTCAAGTCGTAGTACTTGGTGGTTTGATGCAAGAGCAATCTTCAGATGTGGATACGAAACGCGCTTTCTTAGGCGATGTTCCGGTGGTGAATTTATTGTTTAAGCATAAGAAAAAAACCAAAGTGAAAACCGAGTTGGTGATTTTAATGCAGCCAATCGTTGTTGAAGACAATACCTGGGACTCTCAACTGAATGAACAAACTTTACGTATTCAAGAGATCTCTGAAAGTGCGAGACGTCAATAATATCAGTTAAAAGGGGGCACTATGTATCAAGAGTTTTTCCAGTTTGAAGAGCCACCGTTCTCCATTACACCTGATACCTTGTTTTTTCTAAACCAACAAAGCCATCGTGATGCGTTAAATACGATGCTGGTTGCCCTCAAGCACTGTGAGGGGTTTATTAAAATCGTCGGAGAAGTCGGTACTGGTAAGACATTACTGTGCCGCATTTTACTATCGCGTTTAAATGCAGATTTTGTAACTGCATATATTCCCAACCCATATCTCACGCCAGAGGAGCTGAAAGGCTTTGTTGCCCAAGAGATTGGTGCCGAAGTAAACGACAATATGCCTGCGCATGAACTCATGAGCGCAATATATCGGCGTTTGATGCAGCTCGCTCGCAACCACAAGCAGGTCGTTCTCGTGGTAGACGAAGCACAAGCAATGCCACGTGAAACCATTGAGTGTTTGCGTTTGTTAACGAATTTGGAAACCGAAAAGCGAAAGCTGCTACAGGTTGTTATTTTAGGGCAGCCGGAATTAGACAGTTTGCTGTCACGCTCAGACTTACGTCAATTGAAGCAAAGAATTATTTTTTCTGAGCGACTACAGCCCTTTTCACGTAAAGGTGTGCATGAATACATTCTGCACCGGCTTTCTTCCGCGGGTGTACAGCACCGAGGCCTTTTTAGTAAGAATGCTATGGATTTGATATATTTTGGTTCGGGTGGTATTCCCAGGCTAATAAATATTATTTCGCATAAAGCGCTTATAGCGGCCTATGGGAAAGGAAATAAAAAAGTGGGGGCGTGGCATGTCGCAAAAGCCATTGCCGATACTCAAGAAAGTCGCTGGTTAGGTAAGCTCTGCGCGTTTCAATGTCGGCTCGTACCTGCGCCATCATCGGTGGGTAGCGGAGGGCAGCATGAGTTTAATTAACGATGCGTTACGCGATCTGGACCACAGGTCTCATGGCGGTATGCGAAATGCGAAGGTTTCTCTTGATGCAGGTTCTTCGCCTGCAAAAGGTAGGCGACAGTTAAAAAAGATTGGCCTGTCTGGTGCTGTGTTACTTGGTGTTGCAGGCATAAGCACGTTTGTGACTTATTTTTCAATGCGTGAGGCGGGTCACCAATCAATGCATGAAACATTGAATGGCATCGCTGAAGTAAGCGCTTCTATAAAAGCCTCTAGCAACGCGTTAACGAATGACGGTGTGGCCTCAGTACAACATTCCGAGAAGAGTGTTAGCTCTACAGTGGCAGAGGCAAAGAGCCAAACGACGTACTCGGAAGAAGACCCGCAAAGCTTGCACTTGTTTAGACTCACTGAAAAGCTAGACCTGGCAATTCAGAGAAACCGTTTAAGCGTGCCGCACCAGGCAAACGCCTTGTACTTTTTAAATGAAATAAAAAAAATAGATGCGGCACACCCCGTTGTTCACACTCGATGGGTCAAAATACAGGCCCAATATGAAGCACAAATTAAGGGCGCTATTCAGTCATCAAACAAGGGTTTTGCACAACGATTGCTAGCGCGATCTGATAGGTTTGGTCTCACTGCAGAGTTGGTTGATCAGTATCAAAATCAAGTTGCGTCACTGCGCTCTATAGAGGCGGTCGCGAGCTCTGAAAGTCTGGGTGGTACGCAACGAGCGAGTGTGCCACAAATAGAAACTGCAGTATTAAACGCGGTAGCAGGAAGCGAACCCGCATCAATCGTCATTGCGGGCGATGCTACAGCAGGCCTTTCCAGCGCAAATAAAAAGCCTACAGTTAGTTCAGAGAATTATTTAAAACCATCGCGAGAAACGTTAGCAAATAGTTTGCTAATAGAAGTAAAAGGCATGTTTTCCCGTGGTGAGTTTACGCAAGCAGAAGAAAAACTTCAGGAATTTCTTTCCGCCTCCCCTGAAGCGACCGATGCTTTAGTTTTACTGTTTGATGCATACCTGAATGCAGGGTTTAGAGATAAGGCGAAACATCTAAGATCCGAAATTTCACAGCAGCATGAAGCGCATACTTATTTTTCGGCGCAACTGGCCAAAGATGAAAATAATGAGGTCGGCGCAATTAGTATGCTAGAGCGGCAGTCGCCTTCGCAAAATATGTTTCTTGTACAAAACACCTTGCTAGCTGCACTTTACCAGAAAAACAAGCGTCACTTAGACGCGCACCATCTATACAAAAAGTTACTGGGGGTGCAGCCCAATCAAAGCATATTTTTGCTTGGGTACGCTTTGTCTGCAGACGCTTTAGGTGAGCATTCTCGATCGGTAAATGCATACAAGAAAATACTCTCGCAAGGGCAGGTTAGCCCAAATGTTATGAGTTATATTAAAAAACGTTTAACGGTGTTAAATCAAGATCAGTTGGCGGGGGCGCAATCATGGTAGAGCAACGCCGGATCCGCATTGGCGACCTTTTGGTCGCGCAACAAATGATTTCGCAAGAACAGTTAGATGAAGCGCTAGCAGGGCAAAAAGCGTCAGGTCGAAAATTGGGCCGTCAACTGATCGATATGGGGTTTGTCGAAGAAAATAGTTTGCTCAACTTGTTGTCGCAGCAGCTAGATATTCCTTTTGTTGAATTAAAACATTTTCATTTTGACCCCCACCTAGTACAAACATTGCCAGAAAATTTGGCCCGTCGTTACCGAGTAATGATTTTGCGTGAAGACCCTGACGGTATCTTGTTGGGAATGTCTGACCCTACCGATATTTTTGGTCTTGATGAATTACAGAAAGTTATAAATAAGCCATTAAAAACGGCTGTAGTACGCGAAAGTGAGTTGCTCGATATCCTAGATATCGCATATAGCCGAGCTGATGAAATTGCAGATTTGGCGGGGCAGCTGGATGAAGAAATTGCCGCTGACTCCGTTGATTTTACCGATATCGCAACGGAAACTACCGAAAGCGATGCACCGGTTGTAAAACTCTTACAGAAAATATTTGAAGAAGCCATTGGCACAAAAGCTTCTGATATTCATATCGAGCCTGATGAAAGCGTTTTAAGGATTCGCCAGCGCATTGATGGCGTATTGGTTGAACAAGTCATGAATGAAAAACGCATTGCCGGTGCTTTGGTGGTGCGTTTGAAATTAATGTCCAATTTGGATATTTCTGAAAAACGTATGCCACAAGATGGACGATTCAATTTACGTTTAGATCGCCACAATATTGATGTCCGTGTTTCCACCATGCCAGTGCAGTATGGTGAATCGGTGGTAATGCGGATACTTGATCAAACCGAAGGTGTTCGCGAGCTTAACAAAGTTGGCATGCCAGATAATTACATTGCTCGCTTTCGTAACATTATTACACGACCCCATGGCTTGGTGCTGGTGACGGGGCCGACAGGTAGTGGTAAGACAACCACACTCTATGGTGCGCTTAACGAATTAAATACACCTCAGAAAAAAATAATTACAGTAGAAGATCCGGTGGAATACCGTCTGCCGCGTATTAGCCAGGTACAGGTGCACGATAAAATCGGTTTAGATTTTGGTGCTGTATTGCGGGCAACCTTGCGGCAAGATCCCGATATTTTGCTAGTAGGCGAGATTCGAGATGCTGAATCAGCTGAAATTGCATTGCGTGCTGCAATGACGGGGCACATGGTGCTTTCAACTTTGCATACCAATGATGCCGTGACTTCTGCTTTACGCTTGGTTGATATGGGGGTTGACCCGTATTTAGTGGCTTCCAGTTTACGAGCGATTATTGCGCAACGACTAGTGCGTAAAGTCTGTGACAGCTGTGCCAAGCCCTATACCCTAAGTGAAAGCGAACAGCGCTTGTTTGATAGCATCAACCCTAAATTTGAAGGGGAAATGAACTTTAAGAAAGGGCCTGGTTGCCCACATTGTTTTAATACCGGCTATCGCGGTCGTATTGGTGTTTTTGAATTACTTGAATTAAATGGCGAAATGGCAGATGCCTTGCGCGAAAACAATGTGAGAAAATTTAACGATGCCGCACATCGCCACCCGAATTATCATCCATTGAGTGCCAGTGCGCTGGAGTTTGCTATTGAAGGCATTACTACCTTCGACGAAGTGCTGCGCGTATCGGCTCAAGTAGAAGATGAAAGTCTGGCGGATCTTGCGAATGAATCGAGTTAGATACTATGGCGCAATTTAAGTATCAAGGCCAATCATCACAAGGACAAGCTGTAAAAGGAAACCTAGAAGGCGCAGATAGCACCGCGATAGCGACGCAGTTAATGGGGCGAGGCGTTACGCCAACGCTGATTCAGGAAGTCGCAGTTGGTGAAGACTACGTTAAAAAGCTGAATGCGTTGCTCGGGTCAGAAAAGGTCACGGCTATTGACCTTATTATGTTTTGTCGTCAAATGTATACCATTAGTAAAGCAGGAATACCGTTAACCCGAGGTATTCGTGGGTTGGCTGCCAGCCTAAAGCATGAATATTTTCAAGGGGTGTTAGAAGAGGTTGTTTCCCGGTTAGAGGCCGGTACAAGCTTAAGCGCATCAATGCGTAACTACCCAAAAGTGTTTAACGATTTATTTGTTAGCATGATTAACGTGGGTGAAAGCAGCGGTAAATTAGATGATGTTTTCAAACAGATTGGTTTTTATATTGAACGAGATGAAGAAACCAAAAAACGAATAAAATCTGCAATGCGTTACCCCACCTTTGTTACCCTCGCTCTTTTGGGTGCTGTGACTACTGTTAATATTTTTGTTGTTCCTGCTTTTTCAAGAATGTTTGAAAAGTTTGGGGCTGAACTGCCTTTGGTAACCAAAATTCTTATTGGTTCATCGAATATATTTGTAAATTATTGGTACATTTTGTTAACGCTCGCGGTTGGTGGTGTTGTCGGTACGATGTATTACATTCGAACCGAGGCTGGTGCATATCTTTGGGGCGGCTGGAAGCTCAAAATGCCTATCGTTGGTGATTTGATTAATCGCGCATCGATGGCGCGTTATGCGCGCTCGTTTAGTTTAATGCTGCGGGCAGGGGTGCCCATCACCCAGGCACTTAATTTGTGCGCAGCAGCCATCGATAACCCATATTTACATCAAAAAATTACGCGTATCAGAGAGGGTATTGAGCGCGGTGATAGTTTGATGCATACGCATTTACAATCAGAAATGTTTACACCGCTTGTTTTGCAAATGGTGGCCGTTGGTGAAGAGAGCGGTCAGGTGGAAGAGTTGCTTTCAGAAGTGGCCGAGTTCTATGAAAGAGAAGTGGATTACGATCTCAAGACGTTGACGGATCGTATAGAACCGATACTAATTGTCGCAATGGCTATTTTTGTTGCCATCCTTGCGTTAGGTATCTTCTTGCCTATGTGGAGCATGTTTGAAATACGGTCGTAGTTGTCCTTGATGCGTTGCAGCAATTTAGGATGGTTGTTTTTACTATTACAGGCTTTATAGGTGTAGATGTCCAATGTTTGGAAACTCCTACATTAAGACTGAAAACAAAGAACGCGATAAGATTTTCGAATTCCTTATCGTGTTAACTCTTATTGCTGTATTGGTCTTTATCGGTATTAACTATTATACAAAGCCTATTGGAAAGTCGCAGCGTTCAGTCATTGAATTTCATGCAGGGATATTCTCTCGCATGATTGCGAATGTGCAGGCGGTTGGTAGGTCGAGCCATAAAAACCGTATTATGATTGGTGATACGGTATTTTTTCTCAATGAAAATGGCTGGCCGGCCAATACAAATGGAAAAATGTCTCCAAAACTTCGCAACCAAAGTGAGACGGAATGTCAGCAATTATGGAATGCGGTCTTTACTAATGCGCCAACTAGCCGAATAGGTGCTAATTCTTATAAAAAAAATGTTGATTATGTCATTTCGTTAAATAAAAACGTTATTTGCCGCTATCAATTAGCTCGAAAACAGGAAGGGAGTTATTTCTTTGACTATGATGTAAGTAACGGAGCGGTTACTGTGATTCGCCCTGAAGAGCAGTAGTGCGCGTAGTTTGTTAGTTAGTTTTGATGCAAGAAAATCCTGACTCGCGGCTATAAACCGGTTCTCGCTGAACCAAAATTCTTTGCGAGAACAAATTAGTAACTTTTTAGTTTAATGTAACTTTGGCTTAATGTAATACGGCTACGTGGAGAACGTATATGAAAAAGCAACAATCGGGTTTCACCTTAATTGAATTGATTGCTGTTTTGGTGATTTTGGGTATTTTGGCAGCGACAGCGGTGCCAAAATTTATTGATCTTTCTGATGAAGCACAAATTGTTGCAACGCAAAACATTGCGGGTAGCATGGAAAGTGCAAGTGCTCTCAATCATGCTGTAGACATTGCAGTGGAAGCCGGCTTGAGTAGTGATTCTTTCGAAGATATCGATAACTGTTCCGATGCCGAGAACCTGCTTCAGGGTGGCTTACCTACAGGCTACACTATTACAGCAGGCGCTGTGGGTAACAAGGCGACGGTAACATGCACCTTGGATGGCCCATCGGGTGATGCTGCTGATACCGCAACGTTTGCAGTTATCGGCGCAATTGACGAGCCGTAGAAACGAGTAGTGAGAAATTAATGGCGGAACCTAGGATTCAGTTATACCAATCTCGCGGTTTCACCTTTATTGAGTTAGTCGCTGTACTTGTTTTGGTAGGTATTCTTGGAGCAAGTACAGTTTCGGTCTTAATACCGAGTAGCACATATCAACTTCAATCAAGCCGCGACCAAGTGCTCGCGGCTTTTTTTTCGGCGCAACAAAGAGCCATGGTTCAAGCAGACCCGGTTCAGTTCAGCATCACAGCGGTTGGTGGCAGGCCGAGGCTAGACATTCGCGAAGATACGAATGGAAACAGTAGTTTCAGTGACGATGCCAGTTTGCGTATTGGTGGGACTCAGTACCCGCTAGATTTACTTCCGAATCAAACCCTTACTCCCGCCACATTTGATTTTGATCGCTTAGGGAAAACCACAGCGAATACTCTTTCACTGGCGCAAAGCGGCAACAACGTAAATATTCAAATCAGTACTACCGGGTTTATTCAGTAGCTGGTTCAAGCCCTAAATACAGCTATTTCTAAGCGCATAGCTTAAGCTGCTATTATTTTATTAATACAAACCAATAGGCGGAGTGAACGATGCGACGAAGTCGCGGCGTAACATTGATCGAAACCATTGTTTTCCTGGTTGTGGTGGGCATAGCTTTGTCTGCTTTGGTGCAAGTGTATACCTATGCCATGGTTAATAGTGTTGACCCGGTGGTAAGAGCGCGGGCGCTAGAATTAGCGCAAGCCCAGCTCGATGAAGTACTCGCCCGCAAATTCGATGAAAACACGCCAACGGGAGGCGTTCCAGCATGTGATTCGAGCGCTGGAGTCGCGTGCTTGGGGATTGCCCCTGATGGTGATTTCGACGATGTGGGGGATTATGATGGCTTTGTGGATAACAGTAACCCTAACCATACAATTTCTGTGAGCGTGACTGAGGCGGGCGGCGATCTAGGTATTCCAGCTGCGCAAGCGCGTTTGATCAGTGTCAATGCTACAGTGCCAGGCAGCAGCAGCCTCGTACTGAGTGTCTACAAAACCAATTTTTAGCAGGCATGGCGTGATATTAAGTACACACTCAAGATGTCGCGGATTCACCCTAGTAGAATTGATTGCTGTGCTTGTCATTCTTGGCATCGTTGCGGCCATCGGAAGCCAGTTTGTCGTGACAACTATCGATAGCTATGACGCAGTACAAAAACGTACAAAGTTAATGAACCGTGGACGAGTAGTGATCGAACAAATGACTCGCCAAATACGTGGCGCATTGCCTAACAGTGTGCGTGTAAGTGGAACGGGCAATTGTGTTGAATTTATGCCGTTAGTAGCAGGTACAAACTATATAGGAAGCGTACCAGACGCGAACAATGGTGCCGCCTCTTCGAGCAGTGTTAATACTGCTCCATTTAGCTTTTCTACCGATAGCACCGCAACTCAGCTCGTTATCGGGGCGCTCGACAGTAGTGAAATTTATGCCAGCGGCAGCCCCAACTCTCGGGTGGCTACGTCGCTGGCAGGTGGTGGCCCATATACGGCGGTTGCGTTCAGTTCCAGTCACCAATTTATTCGTAACTCGACCAGTCAGAGGGTGTTTCTTGCCGGTGACCCTATGCGTTTTTGTCTTATTGGGAGCACCTTGTATGAATATTCGAGTTACGGTTTATTGACCTCTGGGTTAAACGATATATCACCTGGTGGTAGTAGCGCGATCATGTCGGAAGACGTCAGTACGCCCACGCAGGCATTTTTTATTGCTGACGGTACAGAGAATGTGAATACCTCGTTAACGGTCTCACTGGGCTTTAATATTGGTGGGCAGCAGGCGGATCTTACACAGGAGGTGTTGATTCGAAATGTCCCTTAAATATCGACGAAGTTTAGTTGCAAAGCAAAGAGGCTTTTTGATTCCTGTCGCTATGTTGTTAGTGGTGGGTATTGGTGTGTTGGCTTTGACCATCAGTCGTATCACTTCGCAGTCTTCCATTTCTGCATACAACGAAGGTATTTCACTGCAAGCTTTTTATGCGGCGGAAAGTGGTGCTTATTTCGGTATGAATCAACTGCTGTTTAATGTGACTTTACGAACGGCTGCAGATACAAATTGTATAAATTTAGACGGAAGCACTCTTAATGGTTTAGCTAACGGCCTACAGGCGTGTAGCGTGAGTATAACGTGTAGTGCAGATACTGTTGGAGGTGATCCGCAAAGCTTTTATACCATCGTGAGCACTGCAAGTTGCGGAGCCGGAGAAATATATGCAGAACGCAGTGTGGAAGTGAAGTCTTACTATTGATGCACTGGAAATACTAAAGCGAGTTTAAATCGTGATGCGGGTTGGGTCGTTGGTATTCGGCGTGTCGGGCTTTTTACTTTCTTATCACTTATCACTTATCACTTATCACTTATCACTTATCACTTATCACTTATCACTTATCACTTATCACTTATCACTTATCACTTATCACTTATCACTTATCACTTATCACTAGCTCAGGTAGCGCGTTAGTGTGAATAAGCCCTACATATTAATCCAGCTGTTGAAGGCCATCATTTTAAAACGCAGTTTGGACTGAAAATGTAATACAACTCCGTCTTCCACAATATCTTCCAGAACCAAACCAGTGGCAATTGTGTCGCCTTTACGGCGTGTAACTTTGTTGATGGTGACCGTGGTAGACCCGGGGCTGTAGTTATGGTCTGTATACATTAATGTCGGGATACTTTTTTGTTTGGAATAGGGTAAATCACCAATAAAACTGAGCGTGCCATAGTCTGCGAGTGTGGGGTAGTTTGGTACGGCGATAGCCACTTCTTTTTGTTGTTGCCTGTTAACCTTGGGTTTTGGCGTGCTTTCTATTTTTTCCTCTGGCTGAGAATAAATAGCTGCTATTTGAGACGCGCTGTTTGTTTTTGTTTCTTTGCTTTTTGTACTGCTTGTCGCAGTGGGCTTGGTCGTTTTCACTGCAGCGTCTACACGTTCGTACTGCTGGGCAATCACTTTTTTGGTGGTGTTAGCATTTTGTGATTGTGGGAGCGCGGGCTGTTGCGTGATTTGTGGTGCAGCTGCGTTTTGCCCTTGAGCCGCACTTAAATGTGTGGGGCTTTCAGAAACTGAATTGGATTGAGTGAGTTGTGATGGCGCATTTGTAGGTGTGGATTTTTGTTCTTCACCACCGGAAAAAAGCCAGATTATTAGAACAATGATCAATAACCCCGCGACCGCACCCGCAATATACATCGGTTGCCTGTTGGTTTCCAAGTCACCGGCGTTATGAGGACGATCGTGGTTACTGCTCAGCGAGGGTGTCGCTTCAGGGTCACGTTCTGTATCTGCTTTATTTAGGGCATCGAGTATCAATGACATAGCGGGGGTTCAAAGCTTATTATAAAAATTCGTTGTTAAGTGTGGCGCTTAAGCCCAGAGTTTCATTGAGTTTCATAATGGTTCTCTCGCCTAGTATTCCATCGTCGTCTAGCTGGTGTTCGCGCTGGAATATTTTTATCCGATCCCTTAGGGCTTTGTTAAAGCGGCCTGAGGTAAGCGGGCTGGGTTGTGAGTCAAGTAACGCAAACTGCTCAGCTATTTCTGCAATGGCTTCATTACGATCGCCATAAGACAAAGGTTTAGTGAAGCCTTTCGGTTTCCGCCAAGCGTAAAAAACTTCTCCGGTCCATAAGGGGCCAAGCTCATCAAGCGCGACAACTTGACGGTTTCGTTGCTCGTCCACGAGTAAGGCATATTTTTCTTGTATGCCCACCAGTACTGCGTGGGAAGAAAACTTATCTGTTGTGATTAACGAAAGCACCATCGGGCGGTTTAGTTCAGCGACATCTTCCCAGGTATCAAATTTCGTTTTGCCACATTGGTGTGCGAGAGAATTTAATTGCCAGCAAGGTGGTGAGTCGGTATTGATATCAAATTCCAAAAACTCAAATAAGACCGCTTGCGCTTTGAGGCTATTTCTAATATCAAAGTGTGCGGAACTATGAGTTTGTGTAGCAATTGGGTTTTGTTCACTGCTTGGCTGCGAGTCCGCTTGGGTTGAGCTTGAGGAGGCGCCAGACGCAGTATTTTTGTTGGCTGGCGCAGGAGCTTGGGGCGGTGTTACGGCCATTATTGGAGCTTGTGAAATGGTTTGCGGCGCAATATTGGCAACGCTAGCTTCGGGTGCTGGGTTACTAAAAATGAGTTTAAGTAAGAAAACCATAACACCCAAACCAAAAAATGTTGCTGCAGATAAGGCGATGTACGTCATTTGCGGCGAAAGGTTTGACTTGCTCGATGGCGAGGCGCGATTGCCCTCAACTTCACGTTTTGCCAAGTCTAAGATCTGGTTGTCTACTTGGGATTTATTGTGGCCATAGGCACCCACTAGTGCACGCTCGCACACGACATTGATCATTCGAGGAATACCGCCACTAAATTGGTGGATTAATCGAACGATTTTGGGCGAAAAGGGGTAGCGGTCTTCAGGCATGCCTGCGACAGACAAACGGTGGCGAATATAGCGGTCGGTTTCTTCCACCGTAAGCGGCGTTAGGTGAAAACGCGCTGTAATGCGCTGAGATAATTGGCGTAAGCGTGGTTGTGCTAATAGCTCATTTAATTCCGGCTGACCGACCAATATAATTTGTAGAAGCTTCTTGGTTGAGGTTTCTAAATTGGTTAACAAGCGAACTTGTTCAAGAACTTCTGGCGTTAGCAGCTGCGCTTCGTCAATTAGCAAAATCGTATTTTTGCCCGCTTGATGATTATCTAACAAGTGTTGTTGAAGCGCATCGGTAAGCGTTTTGTTGCTAGGGTTTTCGTCCGGGTAGGCAACGCCGAACTCATCGCAAATTGTGCAGAGCAGCTCTTGAATGTTCGCCATCGGATTAAGAATGATGGCGATTTCGGTATTTTCTGGGAGTTGTTCCAGCAAGCAGCGAATAATGGTGGTTTTGCCGGTGCCAACTTCACCGGTCAGCATGACGAAGCCGCCTTCCCGTACGCCATATAGTAGATGCGCCAAAGCTTCTTTATGCTGTTGGCTCATGTACAAATAGCGAGGGTTAACCGCAATCGAAAATGCTTGCTCTTCTAGTCCAAAATATTTGTGATACATGGTGAACTTTTGGTTTGCTTCTTTATTATCGCTATAACTTATCGCCTGATAACAGATCAATAATACGTATCAAGCGCGGCTAATCGTAATAATCTGCTCGTATGATTACTTTAGCTGGTGAATTACGAAAGTAGCGAAATTGCTCCGCTAAAAAGAAATCATACTCTACCTAAGCTCTAAGCACTATATAAAGCGCCCTTAGCGTGCTTTTCTTTACTGTTTTTTTGCGGCTGGTTGAATTATTGGCGTAGCGCTAACGACCTTAACGGCTGTGTCTTTTGCGTGGGAGAGGTTGGGGTTTAGGCGAACTATCGTTTAATGGAAGAGGGTTGTCAGTTCACGCTCGAAGGCTGCGATACTCTCGGCATCGTCTATATCGGCGTCGTGTAACAGCGAAGAACGTTTGCGACTAAGTAAGACCATGGCACGGTTTAGACGCATGCTGGAGTCTTCATCGTCTTGAGCTGCTAGCACGGTGACTATTTCACGAAGTGACAGGCCAATATCTTGCGCCATTTTGATGAGCTTGATCGCGTGAATGTGCGCTTCGCTGTAGTTTGTATTGCCACCAACAACGCCTGTAGCGGGCAGCAGGTCTGCTTGCTCGTAGTGGCGAATAGTGCTGACGGGCACACCGGTAATGCGTGACAATTGTTCTATATGCATGATCTTCTATGGCCTGAAGCAGCTTCCCAAGTTATGTCCATATCCCTACGGCGTCACTTTGTGATTATTTTTGAGTGATCAACAAATAATCATTTAAAGTTAAATCTGATCAACTTTCAAGCATTTAAATGTGTCACAAAAATGACATATCATGAAAGTCGTGGCGCCATTTACCCTAAATTCTTGAAATCCCTGTAAGAAAGCAATCAATCTCAAAGATCTTAGTTGGGTTTTTGCGTGGGCCATTTTGGCGCATTTTAGCCAAAGTGTGAGTTGGTGCACAGTTCATGGCTGCCCAAAATGGCGTTGAAATGGAAATTAAGGTTCGGTTTGAGTTTCTGAAAGGGAGATATCTAAGGCTAAATTGTCGGCGATTTCATCCAAGCTAGTATGTAAATCACTGAGTTCACTCGCTTCTGGTATTTGTAGTACGCCCTTTGCTTCAAACAAAGGGTCACCGCTATACGGCATACTAGAAAGCGAAGTCTCTAGCTCTGCCAGGTTGATATCGCGTTGTACGAGCGCTTTCGACAGTTCTCGCACGATACCTGGGCGGTCGGGCCCAAGTACGTGTACGTAAGCCTGTTGACTGGCGCGTGTTTCTTTACTGTCAGAGAGTTGCTCGCATTTCACCCAAATGCCTTGGCTTTCCAGCGCAAATAAAGCAGTTTCTAG
Organism: Agarilytica sp.; assembly: GCA_045430305.1. Classification (GTDB taxonomy): domain Bacteria; phylum Pseudomonadota; class Gammaproteobacteria; order Pseudomonadales; family Cellvibrionaceae; genus Agarilytica. The sequence continues at coordinate 47,477 of JAILXW010000001.1, forward strand.
TTCGCGCCTTGATTCGGCTGCAATCGACACGCGAATGACGCCCGCGAATTTTCCAGAAAGTTGGGACAGTTTGCTTTCTAACCAATTGCCACCGAGCTTGCTGATACTTTCAGCAATGGCTTCAACAACACCGGGTTTGTCGTCACTGATAACACTTACGAGAATATGTGAGTTCATGTGAAAAAACGCTATTGCATGGATTTAATCGCAAGTATAATTGCTGCTACAGACCTTGCACATCTTTATCGCATGAACCGTCGGTTCGCTTTTTAAATCAATTCTCAGTTTCGAATCTTCGAAAAGTTCTGTTGAAGGGAGTGGTGGCTGTTTTACGGAGTGAAAAAGTGATTATTGCACCTGAAAAGTTAACCGTTGAATCTATTCGTGCCATCGTCGAGTCGGTGATTATGCGTGAGGGTACCGATTACGGTATCGATGAATTGAGTCTAAATGAAAAAATAGACATTTTGATGCCGCAAGTATTATGCGGTGAAGTACTCATTTCCTATGATGAAAGTTCAGAAAGCGTGAATTTACTACCCAAGCACGAAGCTCAAGCTGAGCCAGCCTAGCCCCTACTTTTATTTTTCAGTTTCTTATTTTCCTGGCCTCTCAAGCAGCGGTATAAACCTAGCGCTTCAACTCCAAACGTCCATGGCTCTGATACCTACAATTCTGATCTTTATGATTAAGCCGTGTGCTAAGTTAAAAGGCGCGATACGTGTTAGTGGGGTTGGCAGAACCTTTCTGCAGCTTCGAAACTGGGCTGACTACCTGGCTGTTATTGGCGCGTTGCACCGAGCGTTGCAAAAGAGTCTTTTAGCTCTTAATGATACTCTGGCTATCGCTCGGTCAATGTATGAATCAACGTATCGTCCAATGCGTAATTTTGGCCTAAGCATCTTCCTTTTGAACCTTAGTTTTTACCTCAATGACTCTCGGATATGACTCACAAAATTTCAGCTACCGTTGATGCCAGCGGTTTAATTTGCCCAGAACCCATTATGATGCTTCACAACGCCGTGCGAGATGCAAAAGTAGGTGAGGTGATTGAACTTATAGCGACAGACCCAGCAACGCCGAGAGATGTTCAGCAGTTCTGTGAGTTTTTGGGCCACGTTTTGCTCGAGCAGAAAAAGGGAGCTGAACACAGTGTTTTTTTAATCGAAAAGAAAGCTTAAGCTTGTGTGAAGGCACAAGAGAAAAGGGGGGGAGTAAAAGCCGCTTCCCAAAACTCCAAGCATAAAAGAGTTGGTCGGTAAGACGGTTGATTGAAGCGTTGAATTCAACGCGTTGTGCAATGTACTTTTAACCCTCGTTGGCCGCTGGGCGGTATCAGAAGGTAAGCAATTGTTTCACGCTGGCTGGCTTTTGATTCTATTCGAACCCTGGTGCCAGAAACAAAGTCAGACGTTTGACTCGCGTGAATCTTCAACAAGCATGGAGATCGCCGCAAGCGCTTCTGGATCTTCCGCTTTAATTTTGTTGGCAATATGATGCTGAAAGAAGTACTTAAAATCTTTCTCAGATTGCGCAGGGTACAAACAGCTATCACCCGGTAAAACAGGTGTGCTTTCTACTTTTTCTTCATCGATCAACATACCGCTCAAAGAGCCGTCGTGATGCAAGCGCCAGCTAATCACTTCTTGCAAAGTGATACTTTTGAAGCCGTCAGTCGCGAGTACTGCGTGCGTGCCGATCGTATCTGGGACTTCTTGCACAATATCAGAATCCTGTTCACACTGGATGTCGTAATATTCTGCCGCTGTTTCAAGCTCCACAATTTTATGTATGGGCGGGTCGAAGAAAAGTTCGTCGATACCTGGGTCGTAATACCCTTCGAAAGTACCGTTGAGTGGGTCGTTGATATCGGTACACGCGATAATATCGTCTAACCAGGGAACCAGCCCCACAACATCGCCGTTAGCACATAGCGCCCAGGCCAAAATCTTCAAGCTGAAATACTTCTCTCCACTGACTTCATTGGAATAAAGCATTTCCAGGCCGTCTAGCTCTGGTGAAAGGCGAATGATGCGTTTGTCGAATTGAGCGATGTAGGGGTTGCCCGAGAAGAGATCAACCACGTTCTCGTTGTTGTGACCGTCTAATGAGGTCTTCATAATACTACCTCCAAAGTTGAGGAGTAAGCGCCTAAGGGCTGCGGGGATGATGGTCTTTCGACCAACACTACATACAGTATAGGTTATACATTGCTAACACAATACCTTGGGTTTGGATTTTTCCTTCCTTTGTTTTGGGGTGGTTTGACGTGTTAAACACGGACGAACATTAGGCTGCGACAATGGTTTAAAATCGCTGCCATATCTTCAGTTTAGAACATTAAATGCCAAAAGAATTCCCTTTTTTAGCTGATCTAGCAATAACAAGGCTCATAAATACCTTTCATTGCTTGTTTAGAGATTCTCTCAATACTCGCCTGATCGGCGGTGCAGATGAGCCTCTGTACCTGCCTCAGGGCGCTGATCAGCCTTATAACGCCATCTACTTTAATCGTGATTACATTGCCAGCGCCTTGCATGAGGTTTCTCACTGGTGTGTTGCGGGGTCAGAAAGGCGTAAAAAGGAAGATTATGGCTATTGGTATGCGCCTGATGGTCGTGATGCTGGCCAACAGCAAGAGTTTGAGAAGGTGGAAGTGAAACCGCAGGCGATAGAGCGCATCTTGTCTTTCGCATGCGGTCAGCCATTCAGGATCAGTGCGGATAACCTGTACGCCGGTAACCAAATAAACCCCGAATTTGCAGATGCGATCCATAAGCAAACTTTGTGGTATTGCGAGAATGGCTTATCTTCACGCGCACAGCGTCTAGTGTTAGCTCTGGCGGAAACTTTTGAGCAATCTGCCCCGCTTGAAAGCACAAATTATAGTCGAGAGGCGCTTAAGTGATTATGGCGCTCGGGTCCAAAACTAAGACGACAGCAAAAACTGAAGCAGGTAAGCATCTCTATGTTATCGATGCGTCGATATTTATATTTCGCTATTACTTTTCTATGCCGAGTAATTGGTTTGCCAGCAACGGTCGGCCAACAGAAACGGTATACGGCTATGCAACGTGGTTGCTCAAGTTTTTAACGAATGAAAAGGCCTGCAATGTGGTCGCTTGTTTTGATGAAAGTTTAATGACCTGCTTTCGCAACGAAATATACCCCGATTATAAAATGAGTCGTGCGCTGCCCGATGACGACCTCGCCTTTCAATTGCTTGCCTGCAAACAACTTACTCAGCTACTAGGTGTTTCAAGTTATGCTTCAGACACGTACGAAGCCGATGACCTTGCCGGGAGTTTTGCCAAGTACTGTGGTAAGAAAAATATCCCGTATACTTTATTAACGCGCGATAAAGATTTGAGCCAGTTACTCGCCTTTGGCGAATCGTGTATGTGGGATTACCCCGATAAAACACCAATTCAACACGACGATGTAACAAGTTTGTTGGGCGTTAAGGCCGAGCAGGTCGCCGACTACTTGGCAATCGTTGGTGATGCCAGTGACGACATTCCCGGTGTGCCGGGTGTTGGGCCAAAAACGGCAATAGCATTACTAAGCGCCTTTGGTTCTTGGGAAAAAATTAAAAAACATAACAATGAAATTTCGGCGTTGCCTATTCGCGGCGCAAAAACCTTACAAGAAAAAATGATCGAATATGAAGCGCAGGTCGATATGGCGCTGCGACTTAGTACTATCGCTACCGACGGGCTTAAAGTCACATGGCGAGAAACGAAGGTGCAAGCTCTGGAGTTGGCTGCACTAAAAGATTTTTGTGAGGCTTTGGGTTTTCCAGCCTCGTTTATGAAAAAGGCGGGCCAGCTTTGTGAGTCTTAACATTGTTGCGGATGAAAATATTCCGCATGTCGAAACTATTTTCTCTGGGTTGGGTAAGTTAAATAAAGTGCAGGGGCGAAACTTAACGTCGTCGCAACTAGGTGATGCTGATGTATTGCTCGTGCGATCTGTGACGCAAGTGAATGAGAGCTTACTAAAAGGCTCGAGGGTGCGTTTCGTCGGTACGTCGACAATTGGTGTCGATCACCTTGATACGGAATATCTTAAACAGGAAAATATCCGGTATGCCAGCGCGCCGGGCTGTAACGCCTGGGCGGTGGTGCAATATGTGGTGAGTGTATTAGCATCGCTAGAAGAGTTCGAACAGGGCAAGCGCGTCGTGATTGTCGGTGGTGGCAATGTTGGTGGTCGTGTTTACGACACTTTGAATGCGCTTGGTTTTGATTGCGCCATCGTTGACCCTTTTTTAACGGAAGCCTGTGGCAGAAAGCTTGTTGAATTTGAGCGTGTATATCAGGCAGACATTCTTTGTTTGCATACGCCCTTAACACACCATAAAAAGCATCCAACATTTCATTTGTTCAATGATTCTGAGCTTAGCAAGCTCAAGAGTAATACTTTGCTTATTAATGCTGGGCGTGGCGCGGTGATAAATAATCTAGCGCTATTGAATCTTCTTAAGCAGGGCACAAAGCTAAGAGTTGCTCTTGACGTTTGGGAAAATGAACCGAACGTTGCTGTAGGGCTTTTGCCCTACCTTATTTACGCTACGCCTCATATTGCGGGTTACAGTTATGAAGGGCGGCTAAACGGCGCGCTCATGATTTATGAACGTTTAAGCATGTTTTTGGGTAAATCGGAAAAAGATACGCTGCAAGCGCTAGCGCCAATTCGGGATAGTTTATTTGGTGAGCCTAAAGCGTGTGTTGATTTTGATTTAAAAGATGCGCTGCTTTCTTGTTACGATGTGCGCGATGATGATGCACGCTTTCGTGCATCCGCAGAAACGTTGCCAGAGGGTTTTGACGAATTGCGAAAACATTACCCTTTGAGACGAGAGTTTTCTCACTACGTTTACCGCAAAGTACAAGATAAAGATCGTCTCGCCTATCACGCGTTAAAGTTTGCGGAGGAGGGGCGGTGAGCTGCGGTGTGTATAGAAAAGCGTATAAATGGGAGCTAGTTCGTGCCTGAGTTTGATTGTACATCGTTAACCATTGGGTTCCTTGTAAATCCGCTCGCCGGAGCGGGTGGCCCTGCAGGCCACAAAGGCAGTGATTTAGCGCAAACAAAAGAATTGCTAAGCCAGGGCGAAATCGATGCGCGTTCGCCTGGTCGTGCACAGCAGTTTCTTTCTGCACTAGAAAGCAATACGCAATGTGATTTTCTGGTAGCGCCAAAATACATGGGGGCAGACTATTTTTCTGAGGCGCAACAATCGAGCATTCAGGTTTTATCGTTTGATTTACCCGAAAGCACAAATGCAACGACCAGCCAAGACATTGTTCGCGAGATGTTGTCGAACAATATCGACATGCTGGTATTTGTTGGTGGTGACGGTACTGCTCGTGATGTTTGTTCGGTCGTTAATACATCTGTTCCTGTGTTGGGGGTGCCTTCCGGAGTAAAAATGCATTCGGGAGTGTTTGCCATTACGCCAGATGCAGCGGCTAAGGTTCTGGCGGAAATTGCAAACGGTCAGCTTGTTAGCTTAAGTGAGCAAGACGTGCGAGATATTGATGAAGAAGCTCTGCAGCACGCTCAAGTCAAAAGCCGTTACTTTGGTTCTATGTTAGTGCCAGAAGAAATTCGCTACATGCAATCGGTAAAAGCTGGTGGTATAGAGGTTGATGAGTTAGTTCTGCAAGATATCGCAGCTGAAATTGAAGAGCGCATTGACGAAGAAGACCAGGAAAATACCCTTTATATTTTTGCTACCGGTTCTACAACGCACTTTATTGAAGAGAGCTTGGCTTGCGAGGCGAGTTTACTCGGCGTTGATGTTATCAAAAATCGAAAAGTGCAGGCGCTTGATGTAAGCGCGAAAGAATTAGAAACGATCGTTGAAGCCCATCACGGGAAAGTCGTGATTGTACTCACTGCAATCGGTGGGCAAGGGCATATACTGGGGCGTGGCAATCAGCAGCTCAGCCCTAAAGTACTAAAACGCGTAGGTCGCGACAATTTATGGCTTGTTATTACCAAAACAAAATTGGAAACATTAGATGCGAGGCCTCTACTAATAGATTCTAATGACCCCGAACTCGATAAGGCATGGCAAGGCTTAATTCCTGTGATTACAGGTTACCATGATCAAGTGCTTTATCGATTAGCATGTGATGCGGGCGATGATTAAAATGATAGACGCCCCAGATTTTTCTCTCGTATTTTCACAAATCGAAAATAAACTTGCCGCCACTAAAGCGGAATCGAGTCGTCGTGTGTTTCACGGGCGGGGCAAGTGTTTCGACGGTTTAGACTGGCTTAATGTCGATTATTTTGCCCCCGTACTTTTGTTTACTCTATATCGCCCTTCGGGTGAATCCACGTTGCAAGAAGCCTGGGTGAATACACTTCAAGATAAGATTAGTGCGTATTTTGAAGGTGTGAAAACAAAATTTAATATTGAGGCGGTTATACTGCAGCGCCGTGACCTGCCAGAATCGCCTATTGTTACTGTGCAGGGGGGGATCCCTCAGCAGGTAGTTGCACGGCGAAACGGCTTGCGTTTTTTGCTCAATTTTCAACAACAAAATATAGGCTATTTTCTCGATATTGAACCCGCACGCGCTTGGGTAGAGAATCACGCAGAAAATAAGCGCGTATTGAACTTGTTTGCCTACACTTGTGCCTTTTCTGTAGTGGCTGCAGCGGCAGGTGCAAGCAAGGTGGTGAATATTGATATGAGTGGCCGTTCGTTGGAGCGCGGCCGAAATAACCACAAGATGAATGAGATCTCGTGCGAAAGTGTAAAATTCTTTGCGCATGATATTTTTAAATCTTGGGGAAAACTAAAAAAGCATGGGCCTTACGATGTTGTCATACTCGATCCGCCCAGTTTTCAAAAGGGCAGTTTTATCGCAGAAAAAGATTATGCGAAATCTGTTCGGCGAAGCGCTGCGCTGCTAGCGCCGCAAGGCCAGTTGTTAGCGTGTTTGAATGCGCCAGAAATCGAAGTGGAAACATTGAGGCAGTGGATTGAAAGTGCTGCGCCAGATTTAGTTTTTGAAGAACGTTTACTTGCCAATCAAGACTTCCCTGAATCAGAAGTGGGGCGTGAACTTAAACTGCTTGTGTATCGCCTTAAATAGTTCGAGCAAGGCGGTCATAAATGAGCGCTAGGAATAGTAGTTTTCTAAGGAATATAGGGGCATGGGCTTCGCAATAGCATTGCCTTGGGCGTAACCCACTTCCATTTTTTTGAGTAAGTTTATTACGCTGGCTGTTTCGGCATATTCCGCGATAATGTCAACGCCCATTTCTTTACCTAGCAAATTCATGGACGAGACCATAGCCCGGTCAAACTGGTCTGTTTCAATATCTTTTACAAAGGAACCATCGATTTTTATAAAATCCACGCGTAATTCTTTAAGGTAATTGAAAGAGGAAAAGCCCGTGCCAAAGTCATCTACCGCTAGTTTACAACCTAAGTGTTTTAATTCGCTTAAAAACTCTTTTGCTTCATTTAGATTTTGAATAGCGCTAGATTCAGTGATTTCAAAGCAGATCTTTTCACGTGGAAACATGTAGCTTTGCACCACTTGTAATATTGCGCTGCGTATTCGAGGGTTGGCTATGGATTGGCTGGTCAAGTTAATCGAGCAGCAATTTAGTTTTTCTGTATGAGCTTCGTGTTTGTCTAAAAAATCTAGTGCAGTTGTTAATACCCAAAGATCAAGCTGTTCGGAAAAACCGAAACGTTCGACCGCTGGTATAAATTCGCCAGGCAGTACGTGGTTGCCATTCTCATCTACGTGACGCACCAGAAATTCATAGTGAATGTGATCTTCACTGTCATCATCTAGCCGTGTAATGGGCTGAAAATATAACTCAAAGGCGCCGCTTTGAATGGCTTTTTGTAAGCGGCTTACCCACATTAGTTCTTTGCTATGTGTCGTACTCTCGACCGCTTCGGCAAACATAACAACACGGTTTTTGCCGTTTTTCTTTGCTGTATAGCAGGCTGAATCTGCTGCGCCAATGACGTCCACCACATTGGCGAGTGTGTCAGAGCTTAGTGCGACGCCAAGACTAACACTTTGGCGAAAGCTTTTTTCTTCCCAGGCAAAGGTTATATCTTCTACTGCACTACGAATCTGTTCAGCCATGTTTTTAGCTTGCTCTTCGCTGCAGTTAACCTTAACGACGGCAAACTCATCGCCGCCAACGCGCGCGAAAAAGTTTCGGTTTTCACACGTCTGCCCAATAGCTGCAACTATTTGTTGAAGGAGACGGTCGCCAGCGGTGTGGCCACAAGTGTCATTGACGACTTTTAGCTGGTCGATATCCAAATAAATAAGTGCAACACGGCCGCCGCTTTCTTCGCTAAGCGATAATGCTTTAGATAAAAACTTTTCTAGGCCTGCACGGTTGTGCAGCATAGTCAGTTCGTCATATTGAGAATGAAAGGTAATCAGTTCGGCGAGATTTTTGGCTTCACGAATGTCTTCAATAAGTAAAAGCAAGCCCTTGCGTTTATCGTCTAAATCGATTGTGCGTGGGCTTATTTTGACCCATAAAGGTTCGCTGTCAATGAGGTTTAATCGCGCCTGAATTTCGAAGCCACGCTTTTTGGTTTTTATTTTTTCGGGGTAGAGTAAACGTAGTAAATCGAGATCAGCATCTTCAACAATACTTTGTAAGTTTCGCTGCATTAGTGCTTCGGTGGTTGATTCAACAAAATGTGCGAACGCGGGGTTACTGGCGATAATGTTTTGTTGGCCATCAATGACAAGATAATTTGCGGGGCTGTCTTTAAACAACGAGTCAAAAGGCCCGCCGCCAATGGCCGTAAATATACTGGTATTCACCGCAGCAGGGGCTTCTTCTGGCTTTTTCTTTGGCTTTTGCGTATTTAGGTGCCGTAATGAAAGCGCAATGGCCGCCAAAATAAATAGCATGCTGCAACTGAGACCTATCAGTTCGAATATGGCCAAGTCTACGATGCTTTGTTGATTTCCGCCTGCCACGACGCTGGCGATGAGCGCAATAAAATTGACGAGTAAACACAGAATAACGCCAACTAGGCCCAGGCGTAGGTGTGGTTTAGCGCTGTTTTTGGTGAGTTTCTTGCGTGCTGAGAGGTATTCGGAAATCAAGAATCCGCACACAAAAACAATAAGTAGCTGGCTAACAAGGACGAGTATGAATGTCATGGCACTTCTGGCGTAGGGCTTTATAAGGTATGAATTAAAGTGTAGCAGGCACGGGAATGTAACGGTGGGCCGCGTTAGAACTTAACGAAGATTCGGCTAGGTAAAGTCGCGAGATTCCAGCATGTAGCGCAAGACCAGACTCTTGAGGTCGTCAGAGGTGGCTTCCGTCAGTGCTCGCTTGAGATGATCAATCCGCCGGGTAGGGTGGCAGCGGCCAGGAATTGGCCCTGCAGGCGTGAGAGGTTCTGCGTTGGGGAAATCGTGGTCGTAACCGGTTAACAAGCTAAATGTTCGGTGGGTTAGGGTGGCATCCTCAACCGCCTCTTGTTTCACCAAGCTTGTAAAGTGAATGTAGTCTGCGTCTTTGAGCCAAATTAAGGTGCTAAAGCAAGCGTTAAAGCGCGGGTTGTGTAGACCAAATTCGTCTGGCGTATCTGGCCCTGAAATATCTTCGACATAGAGCGTCGTTTTTATCGGAAAACGGCGAAATAGCATAAGCAAAGCTTTTGCTGAATCTTTGCAAAAATCATCGATATGTAAATCGCCAACGGGTTCGGTCATTGCGTCTTAGTGTCTATTGCTTACGTTGTTGTGATTATTGTTGTCACTAATAGCGGCTTGTTAACGCCGGTAATCTTGAATGAATGTACCGAACTTTTCTAAGGCTTCACTTATGTCTTTTGCTTGTGGCAGGAACACGACGCGGAAATGATCCGGTTCTGGCCAGTTAAATGCAGTGCCTTGCACCAAGAGAATTTTATCTTTTAGTAAGAAGTCCAGAATCATTTTCTGATCGTCTTCAATGGCATACATGTTTCGATCTATTTTGGGGAATAGGTAAATGGCCCCTTTGGGTTTTACGCAGGAAATACCGGGTACTTTATTCAAGGCTTCTATGGCGGCGTCACGTTGTTCTAGTAAGCGGCCACCAGGAAGAATCAGTTCATTGATGCTTTGGTAGCCCCCCAGAGCAGATTGCACGGCAAACATCGCGGGTACATTTGCACATAAACGCATGGAAGAAAGCATCTCGATGCCTTCTATGTAGCCTTTGGCCCGCTCTTTAGGGCCGCTAATCACCGCCCAGCCAGAGCGGAAGCCTGCCAGGCGGTATGATTTAGAGAGGCCGTTAAAGCTGATACACAGCACATCGGGCGCTAAGCGGCTAATGGGAATGAATTGGGCATCTTCGTAAACAATCTTTGAATAAATCTCGTCGGCGAATATGACCAGATTATTCTGTCGCGCAATTTCCACTAGCTCTTTCAACACCTCGAGGCTGTATACGGCACCGGTAGGGTTGTTTGGGTTAATAATCAATAATGCGCGCGTACGGGGCGTAATCTTCGATTTAATATCTTCGATGTCGGGGTTCCAATCGGCCGATTCATCGCAACGGTAATGCACCGGTTTGCCACCACTAAGGTTGGCCGCAGCGGTCCACAAGGGGTAGTCAGGGGAGGGGATCAACAATTCATCGCCATTGTTTAGCAGCGCTTGGCAGGCCATCACAATCAGTTCGCTGACACCGTTGCCGAGAAAAATATCGTCAATCTCGACGCCTTCAATGCCGAGTCGCTGAGTCTCTTGCATGATGGCTTTGCGTGCAGCAAAAAGGCCCTTAGATTCGGTATAACCCTGAGCATTACGCAGGTTGTGGATGACATCTGAGACCAGTTCGTCGGGGGCGTCAAAACCAAACGGCGCTGGGTTGCCGATATTGAGTTTGAGAATCCTGTGGCCTTCTTCTTCAAGCCGGTGAGCGTGTTCCAATACCGGCCCGCGAATGTCGTAACATACGTCAGCTAATTTTTCTGATTTGTTAATCCGTTGCATTTTTCGTTCTGTATTTTCTTTAGTAAAAGTAAAGTAAGCTAGGTTGCGTACTTGTTATCTCTATTTGAGATTGCTGCTTTTGCCTAGCCTGAGAGTAGGCAAAAGCGCCTAAAATCATTCAGTCATTTTTGATACGCTTATGCTAAGTGTAGCTAAACTGGATCGCGTTCAGTGTGAGGGGGCAATTATGTCAGACGACCAGCCAAAAGACGACGCCTTTTGGCGCGAGAAATTATCACCTGAGGAATACCGGATTTGTCGTGAAAAGGGTACCGAGCGTGCTTTTACGGGGCAGTACTGGGATCATAAGGGGGAAGGCGTATACCGCTGTAAATGTTGCGGTGTCGCGCTTTTTGGTTCGAACAGTAAATTTGACTCCGGTAGCGGTTGGCCGAGCTTTTATGAGGCGATAGAAGCATCTGCGGTGGGCGAAAACGAAGATCGCTCTCTGGTGATGCCGCGCACAGAAATCATCTGCGCTAAGTGTGATTCGCATCTTGGTCATGTATTTCCAGATGGCCCTGAATCGACGGGTTTGCGGTACTGTGTCAATTCAGGAGCGTTGGATTTTGACCAAAAGTAATTGTTTTCAACTACTCATTAATTAACGAGTGAAATAGCCATGATATTGATGAAATCTTTCTTTTACACCCAGTGCTTTTTTATTCTGATTATGGTGGTTGGCATATTGGGCCAGCGTTTTGGCGTGCTGCCTTTAAAGGTGGCCTTAGGTACGTTTGCTATTGCTTTGATGTTGGCGCTTGTGGTGTCAGTGATGGCCCTGGTGTTTTTTATTCTCTCCTTCGTCTCATTGCCTACGTCGATGCGGTTTCCTGCACTGGCGGCGTTCTCGATGGGTATGTTGCCTGTCCTCAGTATCATAATGATGGCTGGGCCGGGGCTAAAAGTGCCCCAGATTCATGATATTTCTACGGATTTAGAAAACAATATTGCCTTTAGCAACGCTCAAAGATTGCGTAAGGCGGGTGAAAACTCTCTTGAGCGCCCATCAAACAAAGTGCTCGAGTTGCAAGCGGGCTATTACACAGCGTTGGAACCTTTGGTTGTTGTGCAGTCGCCGCCGGAAGCTTATGCGATCGCACTAGAAGCGGCAAAGTCGTTGTCTTGGACGATAGAGCATGAAGCCCCAGAGGCGGGTACATTCGAAGCCACGGAAAAAACCCGTCTGTTTGCGTTTGTTGATGATGTTGTGGTGCGAGTCAGTGCGATTGAGCAGGGAAGTGTGATTGATACGCGCTCTGTATCGCGGGTAGGTAAAAGTGATTTAGGGGCAAATGCTAAGCGTATCGAAGCATTTCAAGCGGCTTATCAGGCTTTGGCTGATAAGCGTTAGTCATAAACATTTTTCTTCTTCCAGACATCACTGGTTTCAGAAAACTTATTCCATTCATCTTCGATTTCTGCCGCTTCTTCTTGTTCACTACCTGAGAGCGGTGAGAGGTTTTGGTCTTCTGTTAGCTGCTCTTTGAGCTGTTCCAATATCGCATGTATTTTGCCCTCTCTGTGACGAAGGTGAGATGCGTTAGGGTCACGCTTGAGCAAGTTCGCTGCCAAATCGAAATAGTGATAGGCAAGACGTGCCTTGCCGGCTTGCTTGGCTTGTGTACCGTTGAGGCAATGTCCGTCTATCGTAACCTGTAATGCTAGGGCTTTTACTTGGTTGCGCAGTAACTGAGCTTGATTACGAGGAATGGTCTGTTTGGTCTCTAGCTTGTGTATAAACTTATGCAGCTCTTCAAGGCTGGCGCGGGCATCTTTGATTTGTTGCGGGTTTTCTAGCGGCGTGGGGGTGTGCTTACCTGGCAATCGCTGGGTGTCAGCGAGATGAGTGTTCACAACCTGTAGGTCTTGCATGTGTGTTGGATCACTGGGTTCTATCCGTGACAACTGTTCGCAGACATCCGCCAAACTGCGTTGTATGAGTATTTTCAGCTCTTTGTTTAGAAAGCCATCGGGAAAACCATTGTTCATAAATTTAAAGCTGCGTGCGCGCGATTTAAGGGCGTTAAGCAGCCGCGCTTTATGCTCGCGTTTGGTTTGCACACTCTGTTGAATGAAGGCGTAACTGACGAGAACACCTAGAACAGCGACAATTGTGAGAATGATGGAAGCAGTGGACATAGTGGTAAGCTCATTCGTTTCTATTGCCAAGGCTAGCTACTTTGGCCCTCGGAAGCAAATTATTGCTGCAAGTTATTGGCGCTAAGTGTATAAAAACTAAGTGCTTTGTTGAGACGTTGGCAAATAACACCGACTAAAAAAATCTGTTATCAATTGTTGACACAGCCATCGTCGCTCAATAGAATGCGCCCCTCTTTGAGAAGTGCGTCCTGTCCCCTTCGTCTAGAGGCCTAGGACACCGCCCTTTCACGGCGGTAACAGGGGTTCGAATCCCCTAGGGGACGCCAATCTCAAAAAACCACCTATTCGGTGGCGTTTTGAGATTGAATTCTTAAAGATCTCGAACTCATAATCGAGTTCGGCATCATCAGCTCTATTGCGGAAATAGCTCAGTTGGTAGAGCACAACCTTGCCAAGGTTGGGGTCGGGAGTTCGAGCCTCCTTTTCCGCTCCAAAACAAAAAAGCCCAATCAGCAATGATTGGGCTTTTTTGTTTCTTGCGTCTGCATGTTGTGGGCGCTCCTCCAAGAAAGCCGCGAGCCGGGGGGAGTAGTCTTACGCTGCCAGTCCTGAAATTTTGTCTGTTACTGCACGGCGAATATCATTTTTTTGAAATTGAGAAAGCCCCGCCAGTTTTTTAAGGCTAATGCGGTGTAAATGCATAAGTGGCCACTCATGGTTGGTTGATTTACGCAGATCTTTGTTAAGAATCACCGGCAGGAAGGGGTCTTCATCGCTGTATAGTTCGTTCAAGCGGGCTAAGCCTATTTCTAGTTGTTTTTATATAACTTGGCCCGTCGCTTCGATTCCGGGCGTCTTCAGGGGCTGCTGTTACCTCGGTCGATACGATTGCGTTTTCAGAATTGTTATAACAACTACAGTGATAGGCATTCGGGTTCAGACGCGTGATGACACGTATACCGTCGTCGCCGACTGATATTAGCTCGTAGCATATGTGGCGCGATGAAAATACGTGAGAGGGCGCTCTCGAAACACTTGAGGAAGTCGAGTGCGGCTTCTCGTTATTTGTATTTGGGCAAGCTTTGAACTTGAGCAATGTTTACTAAAGGCCTGAGTAGTGGGAGAGGCAGTTGATGCCTTAGTGTTACGTGCATGACTCAAAATCGTCATGCACGTTGAAGGAATAAGCGAATTAATGCGTTTTGCCAGAGTTTTCTTTCGCCACTAAGGCGATTAATTGTGCGTAATCAGCAACGCCCTGGCCTGAATCCAAGGCTTCAAAGTAAGCTTCTTCTAATTTTTGAAAGTTGCTTAATTCTTCGTCGCCAAGATAGTGCAGGCATTCGCCACCAAAATACCAAAATAAACTGCGAGGCACTAAAACCATAAGGTGCTGGTAAGACGCGACTATCTGTAACAGGGTGTTTTGGCCTGCCTGGTTCCGTTGTTCTGGTGGCGTGTTAGAATCGTTCAATATATGTAGCTGTGCCAGAAACGTTTGTTCTGTCTCGCCTCGTAGGCTTTCTGAAGCCTCATCAAAAGGTGGCTGTTGTTTTATTTCGCGCTCTAGTTGTTGAAGTAGGTCTAGATGGTAGGCTTGGTAAGAATCGGAATGTTGTGGCAAGTTCGGGTTCATAAGAAAACACTTAAGCAATGGTATATTTTAGCAATCAAATTAGAGCAAGATTATGACGTGGGCAATAGAAATACAAGCCTTAATGAAGACGTATGATGACGGTTTTCAAGCCTTGAAAGGTATTGACCTGCGGGTGGAAGAAGGTGACTTTTTTGCCCTTCTGGGCCCAAATGGTGCGGGTAAATCTACAACTATTGGCATCATTTCATCCTTGGTACGCAAAACCAGCGGCAAGGTACGCATTTTTGACTGTGATGTCGATGAAGACTTTTCACTGGCGAAGCAATATCTAGGTGTGGTGCCGCAAGAGTTCAATTTTAATTATTTTGAGAAAGTGAAAGATATTGTTGCCACACAGGCGGGCTATTACGGAATTCCGCGGGGGCTTGCAAATGAACGCAGCGAAAAATATTTAAAATTACTCGGCCTGTGGGAAAAGCGTGAAGTGAAGGCGCGCATGCTTTCTGGGGGTATGAAACGACGATTGATGATAGCGCGAGCGATGGTACACGAGCCAAAATTATTGATATTGGATGAACCCACGGCGGGGGTAGACATTGAGCTAAGGCGCTCAATGTGGCAGTTCTTGGAAAAGCTCAATGCCGAAGGCACGACAATTATTTTAACCACTCACTATTTAGAAGAAGCTGAAAGCTTGTGTCGAAATATCGCTATCATTAACGAGGGTGAAATTGTCGAAAATACAAGTGTAAAAGCGTTATTGGCCACGCTGAACCGAGAAACTTTTGTGCTAGATACTAAAGACACCGTTTCTTGTTGCCCACAAGTAAAAGGTTACGTGGTTAATAAAGTAGATGAGAGCTGTTTAGAAGTGGCGTTGGACAAAGGCCAATCCCTTAACGCTTTGTTCGTTGAGTTGAGCGCAAGCGGCATTGATGTCGTCAGTATGCGTAATAAAGTGAATCGTTTAGAAGAGTTGTTTGTGTCGCTTATCAAAAAGAATAAACCTGGCTCAGAATTAAAAAGCACAGGTCAAAACAAAAATAGTGAGGTGACACATGCAAGCTAGTGCTCAGCTCATAGCGTTTCGTACCATATTTCGACGTGAAGTTCGTCGCTTTATGCGTATATGGGTGCAAACACTTATTCCGCCTGTTATTACTATGGTGCTGTATTTTCTGATTTTCGGCAGTTTAATTGGTTCGCGAATAGGGCAGATGGGCGGTTACGACTATATGGCTTTTGTCGTGCCGGGTTTGATCATGATGTCAGTCATCAATAATGCATACTCTAACGTGGTGTCTTCTTTTTACAGTGCAAAGTTTACCAAAAGTGTTGAAGAACTATTGGTAAGCCCTACGCCCAACTACATTATATTGTTAGGTTTTGTTTTTGGTGGTGCGTTACGCGGTTTAATGGTGGGCACCATCGTTACCTTTATTTCTTTATTTTTTACCAAACTGCATATCCATAATATATGGGTGGTAATCGCCGTGGTGTTTATGACATCTTTGCTTTTTTCTTGCGCCGGTTTGATTAATGCAATTTATGCAAATTCTTTTGATGATATTTCCATAATCCCAACCTTTGTTTTAACGCCGTTGACTTATTTAGGTGGGGTGTTTTACTCAATATCTCTATTGCCTGAATTTTGGCAGGGTGTGTCGCAATTCAACCCAGTGTTGTACATGGTAAACGCCTTTCGCTACGGGTTCTTAGGGGTGTCTGATGTTGATGTGGGGCTGGCTTTTGCGGGAATCGGAGCGTTTTTGGCGGTTGTTTTTGCCTATTGTTTATACTTGCTGGAAAGCGGCGCGCGTTTGCGCAGCTAGTTTTAGAGAGAAGAGCCATGTCGATAGATGTAACGTTGGGCGAGAAGTCGCAGTACCCAGATCAATACTATGCAAGTCTGCTCGCGCCGATTCCTCGTAGCGACTCGCGTGAAAAATTGATAGGCACACACAACGGTTTGCCGTTTACAGGCGTAGATGTTTGGACTGCCTATGAGCTTTCTTGGCTCAATGAGAAGGGCTTACCGCAAGTTGCCATTGCTGAATTTTATTTTCCCGTAGAATCTGGTTTTATCGTCGAATCTAAATCGTTTAAGTATTACCTCAACTCATTTAATCAAAGCAGTTTTGCTTCCTGGCCGAACGTGATCGAAATCTTAGTGCGCGATTTAGGTCGTGCAGTTGGTGCAGAAGTAAAAGTGAAACTTTTTACCCTAGATGAGGGTTTTAATATAGATGCTCAACAGGGGCAATGTGTTGATCAGCTAGATGTGAGTATCGATACATATCAGCCTGCATGCGAGTATTTGCATGTGCAGAAGGCCGAGGTAGAAAATGAACAAATCTATAGTCACTTACTTAAAAGCAATTGCCCTGTAACAGGGCAGCCCGATTGGGCAACTGTATGGCTCGAGTACAGCGGCAGTAAAATTTCTGACGAGGGGTTTCTTAAATACATCGTGTCTTTTCGTCAGCATCAAGACTTTCATGAAAACTGCGTAGAAAAAATATTCTTCGATATTATGCACGCATGTAAACCAAAAAAACTGAGTGTTTATGCCCGCTATACTCGCCGTGGTGGGTTAGATATTAATCCATTTCGTACTAACTGCGCGCGTGATCTTCCTTTTAAACGGCTTAGTCGTCAGTAGTGATCTTGATTGGTATGGTAAGAGTGTGGTTTAAATGATTTTATCTTTAATGCGCTCTGTAAGGTTTTCAAGAGAATCGACAATTTTATCTTTTTCGTAGTTACGTATTTTGTTTAGGTCTACATGTAGCGAAAAGCCTTGAGTGTTTTCTTCAAAATAACTTTGGTTTGCACCGAGATCCTTGCGGTAGTCTACGACTTGATACACCTTAATCGGGTGACTAAAACCTTTAACCGTGATTTCGCCTTTATCTTGGCACATGATGACGTCTTTAATTAAAGACCAGGTTTCATGTGAGACAAGAATCTCATTTGCCTCAGCGGCAGATTCTAGTCGGCTGGCCAAATTAACGTGAGTTCCCAGCGCTGTGTAGTCCATGTAGTGGCTGCTTCCGAAAGTGCCCACGGTACTGTAGCCAGTGTTAATCCCCATTCGAATACGCAAAGGTTTTTTGATTCCTTGATTGAACCACAGGTTTTGAAGTTCTTTCATTTTTTTACGCATTTCAATTGCCATTGAAACGCAGCGCACACAGTCTGCTTTGAGGCTCTCGGATTGAGAGTCTCCAAAAAGGACCATCAAACCATCCCCCATGAACTTATCTACATTGCCTTTGTGATGGACGACGATTTTTGTCATTTCCGTCAGGTACTGGTTCAAAAGTGTCTCGACGGTTTCTGACTCGAGCTCTTCAGAAAGAGAGCTAAAGCCTTGAATGTCAGAGAAGAAAATCGTAATGCGTTTGCGTACGGTTTTAAGAGACTTTTCTCTGCCTTCGTTAATAGAGTGCCAAACTGTGGGGGTCAGGTAGTGGGCCAGTTTATGAGTGCGAGCTTTATGTAATCTAGCGTCGCTAAAAATTTGATGCGAGTTTTGTTTTAAGCGAAGAATATAAAAATGTAAATAAAATGCGTATGCACAAAAATAGGTGAAGGTGCTAACAATACTGGCAAGGCCAATATTTATGTCGCTCTCAAACGTCCAGGTTGGTTCCCAGAATAGAAAGGTGAGCGCTACACCACAAGAAAAAGAAAAGTTGTCAATGAGCCATTTTTTCCAACCGCCTACGATAAACCCATTGAATTGAATCATAATGACAAATAGCAATGTCGGAAGAACGGTGAATTGAATGAAGCTCAAAATAAAACCAATTAGAGCGGCATCTGTTACACATAGGGCTTGAAAGCTGCGCTCAAATCGACCTTGTTTTACAAGTTTTAAATATATGTAGGTCAGTAGGGTATAGAGGTAAGTAATCGACATTAAAGCAATATCGATTTCTCTTGCTACGCTAGAGAAGCTCATAGAAGCGACCGTTGACGCTGCGCCAATACAAATGATTGCTCGAAGTTCTGAGCGATGCAGGGTGATGGGCGGTCGTGCCGCGCCTCTAGGGCTGGAGTCTTGCTTCATTGCGTGAGTGTGGCTTGTAAGTAAGGTTATTGTTGTTGGGCGATGGGTGGTTCGCCTTGATGAAGCGTGTTTGTATTAGTTGCCGATTTTTAGATCGAGGTATTTCTCTTCAAGGTTGGCGTAGCGCTCTTCTAGATCGGTTAGATCTTTCTTAAGTTTCTTAGCTTCGCCAGAGTCTACGACCATCGGAGACGCACTGCTTTCTTCTTTTAGTTTTTTATTCAGCTTTCGATTTTCAGATGTTAAAGCGTACACTTTTAATTCAAACTCATCCTTCTGTTTACGTATTTCAGACATTTGCGTTTTAAGTGATGGGAGCGCTTTTAGTCTGCCTTTTAACTGATCTAGCTCTTTATGTGTGTTTTGTAATTCGTCTTCCATAAGTTGAATGCAGGTGTCAGACTCTTGCATGAAGCGTTTTTGCTTTTCCAACTCTGTTTTCAGGCCGTCAACAATTTCATTTCGGTCTTCATCGGTTGTGGCACCCTTAAGCTTTTCTTCGAGTTCAGTAATAATTTTGTGTTGGTCGGCAGTCATAATGCGTAAATGACGTAGCTCACCCGCCGTTTTTTCGTCGGTTATTTTGACTGTTTCAATGATGGTTTCAGGCGCAGCAACACCATCTTGAATCATGCCGTCGATGCTAGTGTAGGCTTCATGATAATTTTTTAGCGAAGATTCGAAGCGATCACTGTCTTCTACCTGGGAGGCCATTTCAGACAAGTCATTAAAATGCACTTGTGCTTCTTGTTTGCTCGCTTCCCATTTTTCTTCCAAATCGAAATACAGGGCCTTGAACTTCTCAAGATTATTGATGCGCTTTTTCGTGCTGAGCAGCTCTTGGTTGAGCGCGTCTAAATCTTCATGGTTTGAAACTTCTTCTGGCTCTGGCATGTAGTCTTCATAAAAGTCGAAGATCTGCTGGTATTTACCTCTAATTTTCGACCAATCGAATGCCGTGTCATCCTCGAACTCGATTGCGGCCATCACTGCTTCTTTTTCTGCTAGCAGCATCGCATATCGAAGTGCGGCGGCGCGGCGGGGCAGTTCAGTATCTGGCGCAAGATCAAGTACGATATCGCGATCTGGCTCCAGGCTTGTGTGGTGCTCTCGGGTTATTTCAATTTGGTCATTGATTTGATCAAGAAATGTTTTGCAAACATCGGCGTGACTTTCTGGCTCTTCTTCCTGGGGTTCTTGTGGTGCAGATGACTTAGCTGATTTGAGGTCTTCAACCAGTTCTAGCATACGGTCTTGAAGCTTCTTTATTACCCGCTTCTGGGAACGATTCTGAATAAACAAAAATAAGCAAACCACGAGCAAAACTAGCGCGATTTCGGCTGCTGCAATTAACGCTATGTTGTCGAATGGCATATTCTGCCGAGCCTTTTGTTTAGTTTTGCGCGCCAAATGAGCGCAATTATCATTATGACTTGAGTATGGTCCAGAAAAACGATATTCGCGACTTTTGGTAAGATAAACCCCTGAATTCATAGACATTTTTTCAGGAAGTGTGCATTTAGTCTATGTGTTGGCAGGCTTGATGGTGTGAATAGTTTAAAATTTGTTCAGAGGTGGTGTCCGTCTGAGGTCTAAAAGTTGGAAAATCGCTAAAGAATTTGGTCGCGCGCCACCTTCGGCTTTGGTAATCGACTATTATTATCAGTGCGAGGCAGTGGTATAGAAAAAGGCACAACAATAATATTGCCAGGGTAGAGCACGTGACTCATCTAATTCGCAGGCTAATCAGTATCGCGGATAGCTACCCTAGAGTGGCGATGTTCGTGTTCCTGACTGTCTCTGCTTCTAGCGCTCAGGCTGATTCTAGAGCCTCACCTCAGATTGAAACGATGTTTACGCTCAGCCTGGAAGAGCTGATGTCGATTCGTGTGGTCTCCAAAAAAGAAGAAAATATTGGGCAATCGCCTGCCATCGTATCCACCTATTCTCGGGAACATTTGCACGCCTTAGGTTTGAGTAACTTGAGGGATGTTTTGCATTTTGTGACGAGTATAGAGGCGATCGAAGATACCAACGGCACAACCGTATTCCAAATTCGCGGCTTGCCTAGTGATTCAAACCAGAAGAACCTCTTTTTGCTTGACGGCGTTCCATACTGGTCTGTTGAAAATGGTGAAATCCCCATTGAGGGAATTCCCTTCTCTGCGATAGACAAAGTTGAAGTGATACGTGGCCCTGGGTCGGTTTTATACGGTACTAACGCTTCTGCCGGTGTTATCAATGTGGTAACTCGGAATGAAAAAAGTGTAGATGTGGGCTTGTTGGTCAATAGCGAAAATAAAAAACGTCTGAGTGTGTACAGTAGTTTTTCTGTCGCTGAGGGCATTGAGGTTGTTCTGTCTGGTGAGGTCCAGCGTGATGAAGGTTACGAGTACAGCGTTAATAATGCCTTCGAGATAGATCCGTGTTTTTGTTTTCCGGAAACCGCATCTGGTGACAACCTTAGAAAATTAGAATACGAATCGTTACTATTAAAAAATGCTTGGAACAACTTCTCGCTGACATTTCAGCATGTTTTGTCAGAAAATGCGGGGGACTCTAATGGTTCAATATATTCCCCCTCGACAGTGGTCGAAAGAGGCCAATTGTTCAGTCTGGGCTATAAAAATACGTTTGATGGTATAGAGCTTGATGTGTACGCAGATCTAAACCGATACGCAAGAGAGGTCCGCACAGAAAACTTACTGGGTTTCTTCTTTTTGCCTGGTGACGGAAAAATTGGTTTCGAAAATAACGGAACTAAAAATAAACGACTTCGATTTGGTGTAATGAGCGATATCCCGATACAAGAGAATGTTTCTTTACTCTTGGGGGTAGAGTCAGAAGAGCGTGAAATCGAGAATCAAAAGTTTCGCGATGATGTAAATGGGGCCAATGTCACTGCTTTAACGCAGGCTCCTTATAATCAGCCTTTTGTGATTCAGCCTGATGGAAGTATCTTACTTATTCAAGAAAGCAAAAGTCGTGAGCATGCCGCTGTTAGCCAATTCGATTATCGCTGGAAAGAGTTTAGGGCGGTGGTTGGCGTACGTTATGTTGATAACAAGGATTATGGACAGAAATATTCGCCAAGGGGGGCGCTTGTTTATAATTTAGATAAAAAAAGCGCAGTAAAACTCTTGTACTCAGAAGGTTTTAATTCCCCCAATTTTAGCCAAAGTGCAGGAACGGATATATTTGGTGTGCCTCAAGATGATTTAGTCATTGCAGCAGAAAAAATTCGTTCCTGGGATCTCGCGTATTCACGTACCAGCACTAATCACCACATAGTACTGGCGGCTTTTCGAATAGAGGCCGTCGATTTAATTAATAATTTTGCTAACGATTCAGAATTTGTAAGGCGAGAGGGTTTAGAGTTCGATTACCGAGCTCAACACAGATTCGGGAGTGTGTATATGGGTGTTACCTATGTAGGCCAGGCAAATACACAAGCAGACGATATGGCCGCTTTCTTTACGCCAAAATGGCTAGGTAAGTTTGGGGTTTCATATGTTCACGGCAATCACAACTTAGGGTCTTCTATTCGTGCAGCAAGCGAACGGGCTAGGGTAGAAGGTTACGAGTTAGTGAATATCGAGTACGTATACAGTATGAGTAACACCCACTCTATTGGTGTTGGCGTAAGGAACCTTCTGGATCAATCCATCATGCATGCAGATGTGAGGGGCGCTTCCTCGCGTGAAATACAGGGCGAAGCTCGGCGCCATTTTGAAGCGCATTTAACTATGCGTTTTTAATGCCCTTGGCGAGTTAGTCGAGAGCGGGCATAAGCGTGAATCGTCAGAAAGCCGTGTTAAGCATTTGGATTATGTGAATCACATTCCCCTCCCTTTTTGGGTTCCTGTTTTAATGATAAGAATAGTTATCGTTATGCCTTTTGTTTTAGCTTAGTGGTAAGAAATCTAGCCCTTATTGATCATTTTCTCTTTTTGTGATAAGTTTTACTTTCGTTAAAGCTGATTTTTAAGCTTTATGCAAAGAAAGGTTATCTTTATGTCTTTTTTGGCCATGACTGATGAAGCTGTTGCTGCTGAACTTGGTCGCCGTATTGAGCAGCTACGCCTAGAGCGGAATATGACCCAGCAAGCGCTTGCCGATGCGGTAGGTTTGTCGCGTGTAACCTACGGCAAGCTTGAATCGGGGGAGGCTAAATTGGTGAATGTAATTTCTGTGTTGCGAGCATTGGATCAGTTGCCTTTGCTTGAGAAAAGTTTTCCGGAGACAGTGTTTAGCCCGATGGAATTACTGAAGTTGCAAGGGAAGAAGCGCCAGCGTGCGCGAAGTTCTACGAAAAGAGCCGATGTACAGCAGCGTTCAAGTGACAAAGGCTTAGATTGGTAATGGAAAACTTGGCGGAAGTGCGTATGTGGGGTGAGCAGGTGGGGGCTTTGGTTTACGACCCCAGTTCTCACACTAGTACCTTCGAGTTCGCGCCTGGGTGGCTCTCTCTTGGTGCTGATATTGCGCCTTTGCATATGCCTCTGGCCCCTGTGAAATACCAGTTTCCCGGTCTAAATTATTCCACGTATAAAGGTTTGCCCGCTGTATTTGCTGATGCCTTGCCTGATGACTTTGGTAACGCGGTGATCGATGCTTGGCTGGCGAGGGAAGGGCGAGCCCCGGAATCTTTTACGCCGGTCGAGCGACTTTTGTATACCGGTTCGCGTGGTATGGGGGCGTTGGAGTTTTTTCCTTTGCTTAAGCGAAGTGAACCGAACGATGAAAGCCTCGCGTTAGATTCGTTGGTATCGATGGCGCAAACGGTATTAGATGAGCGCGCCGAGTTGAAGCCGCGCATTGATGCCAACGGCGCCAATGATGATGCAATGAAGGCAATCTTGCAGGTGGGTACATCGGCCGGTGGTGCGCGTGCAAAAGCGGTAATAACAATCAATAAAGAGCGTTCGCAAATTCGTTCAGGGCAACGAGAGGCTCCGCTTGGTTTTGAGCACTATTTATTAAAGTTAGATGGGGTAGAAGAGCACAAAGCTAAAACAGAAACATTTGGTGACCCGCAGGGTTTTGGTCGTATGGAGTATGCGTATTATTTAATGGCGAAAGACTCTGGTATTACCATGTCAGACTCTGAACTATTAATGGAAGGTGCGCGGGCACATTTTATGACTCGACGTTTCGATCGTGATGAAAACAGGAAGTTACACTATTTATCGTTGTGCGGAATGGACCATGCTGATTATAAAAAACCAGGAAGTTATAGTTATGAGCAACTGCTTGGTGTGGCTCGTCGATTAAGGCTTCCCCGAGAAGATGCCATCGAAATTTTTCGTCGTATGGTATTTAATATTGTTGCGCGCAATCACGACGATCATAGTAAAAACTTTGGCTTTTTACTTGGCTCACCTTCTGAGCCTTGGCGACTCTCTCCTGCGTTTGATATTGCATATAGCTATCGTAAAGAATCACCGTGGGTAGCGGCTCATCAAATGAGTGTAAATGGTAAGCGCGATCAATTTGAACAAGACGACTTAATAGTGGTTGCCAATTTGATTGGCAATTTTCGTGAAGTAAAATCCATTATTCGGCAAGTGGTAGATGTGGTAACTGAATGGCCTCATTATGCGAAGCGAGCAGGTGTATTTGAAAGCCTACAGCAAGAGGTTGCAGCAAATTTGCGAGTGGGTGATAGCTACGACTGGTGTAGGCCAAGATAAAGCACTAACAATGAATGCTTGGTTCAAAAGGCGAGGTCTAGGCCTCGTCATTGCCTGACTCATACCTAGTAAACAGCCAAAGCCATAGCAGCGGCGAGCTTGTCAATTAAAGCGCTAAAACAAAGTAGAAATACACGGCCAAATCTTGGCGCCCGTTGGCCTGGGGCAATGTTACATAAAGGCGTTTTTGAGTAATCATATTCTTTACAGTCCCATACTTTGCTAGTAGCATACGCAGCCTTCCTAACGGTTTTTGAAAATAACTCTATGAAAATCAAAGAGTTATTAAAATCTGTTGCCTCTGGTGAGGTGTCTGAGTGGTCGAAAGAGCACGCCTGGAAAGTGTGTGTACCTCACGGTACCGAGGGTTCAAATCCCTCCCTCACCGCCATTAAATAAAAAAGCCCTCATCGCGAAAGTGATGAGGGCTTTTTTATTTAACAGGGCTGGGTAGGTGAGAACCCTCGCGGTTCGACAATTTTTCAGGAAAAAATTGATCCGCGAAAGCGCCCGAAGGGCAAAGCGCAGGGAGGCGCTTTGGATAATCCCTCCCTCACCGCCAATTTCACAAATCGTCTATCTCGAGGAACGCTTTTTTTCCTCTCTCTCGTACAGCGTTCTTGGCAGTCATTTCACTGGTCAAAGCGCTTGCTCTTTGTTCGTTTCTGTCTCTACTCTCCAAATTTTATAAAATCGCTTGGTCAAATATTAATTTTTTTGATCGGAGAAAACTTTATTCGGTGGTAGTGATAGCATTAAGAGTTGTCGCGTGTTGAGGGGCAATAAACTTTATTGCTAAAAACGCCCAAATTTACTCTGGGCCTATGTCTTTTCTGTTTTTTTCTGTCTCATTTGTTTTGTAGGGGGGTAAATAGCAGCCTGCCTTACGAAGCCCTCTGTTGTAAAAGCACTAGAGTATCCAATATTAAAAATTTTTAGCTGTTATCTTAACCTTGATGCTGGCGATGCTAAGCTAGACCACAATGAAGCAATGGTATTACTCGTGGATTACAAAGAAATAACAATGACGATGTCTATGTTTGAGTTTTATGAGAATGCTCAAACCAAGTCAGAACTTGCTAATTATTAGTTAAAAACTTGTAAACCTCCCTTTTTTGGTGGCGTTATAAATTGGAGTTTTCTACGAAACTCGGGGTAACACTTAAGCTCGTATTATCGGTGTAAAGTCAAACGCTAAGTTGATGTTCTGGGCGATACGAGAGCAGCGAAACCGAGGGTTACGTTGTTTTATTTCAGCGATGGAGTGAATCATTTCTTGTGATGGTCCTTTATTGCCAGGTTTTATCGGGTGCTTTGACGGTAATCACGAGCTATATTTCTTTTCAGTTAACGCTTTATGACATCTCAAACGCGTGGCGGGTTTAAGAATGATGGCGACGTTGTGAATTCGGTATTCGCCAATAATGAATATATGTAATCCATAGACAAAACGGTGAAAAAACGTGGGTTTGGGGGTTCGATTGTTGCGTCGGTTCTATGTGAGAATCTGCTGTTTGAGCGCTAAGTTTTTGTCATCGCTGCGCGGACACCGCCAGGCTTCAGTTGCTTGATCCGTGTGTAAAGGAAGTGTGTTGAGAGGAGCAGTAATCGTAATTGTCTCCGCTAAAAACAACCCGCTTGAATGAGCGTTTTATACGAAATTAGTAGTGCGTATATGGCAGGCAGCCACAACAGATAAAACGTATTATGGGTTTCATTGTTTTCTATTCGGGTGTCACGAATAAAGCGCTCTACGAAGTATTCTAGATTAAGCTTGTTATATTTTCTTGGGTTCCAATATATGATATTCCGAGCGAGATGTTTTTACTGATTAATTTCTCTCGTACTTCTAAAAGTATTTTGTATATTCGTCATAATTAATTTATACGCCTAATTGAAAGTTATGCGAACGCGGTTCGATTTTGAAAGTTTTTCTTGGTTCATGTCTGTCGGTGTTTTTTTTATAAAAATGTCGTATAACGATTTTGTGGATAAATGAAAGAAATCACAGTGTTAGATAAACGAAAAATATACCGTGTTGTTAGCGCGGTAATAGAGCGCATATGTTTATTATTAGAAAAATAGGTATTTAAATTCGTGGTAGTGGACTTTGATAGGCTTTTTCTTTTTCTTTTTCTTTTTCTTTTTCTTTTTCTTTTTCTTTTTCTTGCAACCAGTTTTTTGGTGAGATACCGGCTAAAAATTTCTAGCGATCCATTTTTTGAACAAGTGTTGAACTGGGTGGATATTGAATTGGGCAGGCGTTGAATTGAACAAATGTTGATGATGGCGCCATTGACTTTTAGTAAAATGTGGGTACTATTTGAACGCTTAGCTGAGTCGATAACCAGTTTCAGCTTATGTTAACTAGAAGATACCAGTCAGTTAGTTCCGTAATTTCTCGGTTTTTTTCTGCTGTTGCGGTATTTGCTCAATTTAATTCAGGACAAAATGACAACAATAAATCTCTGATTTTCTAGTAACTTTCTTTAATTATTGGGGCGGTTGGAAGGTAAAAATATTCGCCCCTGTCATAACAAAGCGATTTGACAACGGATTTGTAGCCAGCATTTCTTTATTTTTGTTTGATGTGTTGAGTAGTCTCATCTAGAAAATTTAGATGGATCATGTCGTTCGTTAAAAAATAATAAATAACAAAATATTACCATAGGTAGTGGGCAGCATGAATATACGAACCATTCTTTGTCGTGTCGGTTTTGCATTGGCACTTTCATTTTTTTCTTATGCCGTTCAGGCAAACCCCGTGCAAAGTCTGTCGTTCGACTCGGACGGTGGTAGCTGGTCATCAAATGCTAAAACCAGCACCAAACATCGTATCAACGGTAATAATTCGTTGCAGTGGACTTTCTCAGCGGGTGAATCGCTACTCGTTACAAAAAACTTTGAACGTATTACCGATTCGCAAGCGCGCTCGTATCAGTCGGGTGGGGTGCAGATATTTTCGTTCTGGGTTTACAACGAGAGTCCTATTAACGGCACCATGCAAGTACGGTTACAAAGCAGCAGTGGTAGCCAGTTGGGGAACACGCTGCCAGTTAACCTGAACTTCAAAGGTTGGCGCTCGGTTGGCGTTGCGCTTGGGCGAGATTTGAAGGCGCCGGATAATCAGGACATTGGTAGAATCCGTTTCACCGCTCCAAGTCGCTCAGGAAAGTTATATATCGACCAGATTATGTTTTCTGCCGCCGATCATCGTTATCAGTGGGGTGACGATCAGTATACGACCAAAGCGCCAAGTAATTATCTTTACGACCGAATCGATTTTGGTTTGCCATCCACTCTTCCTAGAGCAACAAATAGTGAGTTTGACGCTACGGTTGCGCTAAGAGACATGTTTATCGCGCAGAACAGTAGCGATCCAGGAAGTTCTTTTTACAATTATTTCGATGGGCTGAATATTCGTAAAAGTAACGGTGTCATTACCGGCAAGCACGTTATCACTCGTGTTCAGCGAGTTCGCTACCAACCGAGTCATTTGTCTGGGGCTGCAAAAGATCGTTATAACGCCTACGAAACGGATTTAGAGCGCTACACCCTGAATATGCTGAGAGTTGCCCGCGCCTATCATAGTGGTTCTGGCTCAAAGCAAGAACTTGCTGAAATGTACGCCTTGATGACTGAACATTTACTCGATCAGGGTTATGCCGATGGAAGCAGTCTTATTACTACACATCACTGGGGATACAACTCAACGGGTTGGTATATTTCAGCCCTAATGATGGCGTCAGAACTGGAAAAGCGCGGCCTATTAGACCCTGTTTATAATGCGTTAACATGGTTCTCTCGCGAGTTCCGTCATGCTTTTAACATGGAGCTGAAGGATGACAGCTCAGATATGGATTACTTTCACACCCAGGCTCGTCAGCATTTGGCGTTGTTGTTGTTGAATCCAGATCGCGATGAACGTGTTGCGCTGGTACACAAATTTTCTGACTTCTTAACTGATGCAATTACTCAGGACTCACCGGGCACCATGGGAGGCTTTAAGCCAGATCACACCTTATGGCATCACCGTGGTCATTATTCCAATTATGGGTTTCCTGCCGTACGAAACTTATGTGAACTTAGCTATATGTTTCGAGATACCCCGTTTAAACTCGGTGAAGATGCTTTAAACGAATTACGCGCATCACTTATCAGCGCCTGGTACTACACCAATCCCAAAACAGTAATGGCACTGGGTGGGCGCAAGGCGTTTGGTGGGTCAACACAGCTCACAGAGTTGAAAGATAGCTTTCGAAAATTGGCACTAAGCTACGACGAACTTGATACTGACTTGGCATCAATTCATTTACATATGGCGGAGCGCTCTGCAAACGATTCGTACTCGATCTTTGGTGAGTGGGTTGAGCCAGCCGAACTACAGCAGGGTAACTGGAGCTTTAACGGTGGCGCATTTATGGCTCACCGACATGGCGATAAATTGGCTTTGGTAAAAGGCTACAATCGAATTGTCTGGTCGGCAGAAATCTATGCGACTGAAAACCGGTTTGGTCGTTATCAGAGCCATGGCTCAGTGCAGATTTTGCCTCACGGAGACCCTGATGACTTTGGTTACGGTGAAGCTGGCTGGGATTGGAACCGCAATCCTGGCAGTACATCGATCCATTTACCCTTAGATGATCTTGAGCCTTCCGACCGTTACTTAACGGTAGTTTCAAACGAAGGTACTAGTGGTTCAGTTAGCCTCCGCAGCAAGTACGGTATGTTCAATTTCAATCACGTTGCACCTACCCGTTCAGGTTTTGACAGTAGTTTCCGAGCAATAAAGTCGACCTATGCTGCAAAGGGTGACCTGCTGATGGTGGGTACTGGTATTACCAGTAACTCGTACGATACTGAAACAACCTTGTTCCAGTACCGAATTACTGGAAACAAAACGTTCTATTACAACGGTAGCAAGATCAATAGTGATGTCAGTTTGAAGTCAGGCGACTGGCTGATTGATGGCAGTGGTGTCGGGTATTACCTGGCGGATATCCCAGGTGGGCGCCTTGAGTTTGGCAGTCAGTCTTCGCGCAATTACCGAGACAGCTCATCTACCTCTGGAAATTTTGCAACTGCCTGGATCGGTCACGGGAAGCCGAACAAAGATAGCTACCAATACCTTACCGTGATGAATGCCACGCCCAGTAAAATGCGGCAAGCGAAGGCTGACTTTGAGTCCCGATTTAATCTCGTTGATCATGGCAGTTCAGGTCATCAGGTTCATGATGCACAGGAACAAACTTGGAGCTATTCGGTTCTCAACGACCAAAGTTATAGTCAAGGCCCCGTGCAACGAATTAATAAGTTAGCGCAAGTAATCGTTAAGAAAAATGGAGAGCGCTACTTTATTAGTGCTGCATCACCATTTTTGAACTTCAAGCCAACAGGTGGCTACAATACAACTGAAATGTATGACGCTGTTCCAATAGTGATCACCATGGCAGGTGAGTGGAAGGAAATAAGTGACCAAAACGTTAAGGTTCAAGTTGGCAGTGGCGTTACCCAGATTACCCTGAATAGCTACTTTGGGCGCAGCGAGAATATTGAAATCGGTAAGCACAATGATTATGGCAGAGCAACACCTCCTGATCCTGATGCGCCCATAAACCCAGAAAAGAAAAGTTCTGAATCTGGCGGCGAGCCAACGCCAGAGCCAACTATAGCACCGACGCCGACGCCAGAGCCAACTATAGAGCCAACGCCAGCCCTGACACCAGAGCAGGGAAGTTTCACCCTCTATTTGGCAGACAGCTCCGACCTCTATAGCCAAGCCGAAGATGGAGACACGATTTCGCTTACCAGCAGCGATTTAGGTGGTAACCAAATTGGCATTACTGCCTACTCGGAAAATACTGCGGAAAGTGTTAGCTTTTTTGTGAATGGCGTTAGTGTGAGAACCGAGAATCACAGTCCTTTTTCACTGGGTGGTGACGCATCGGATAACATCTTAGGCCATGTATTGATACCTGGTAACAACACGATTCTCGCGATAGCTTATTCAGGGGAAAACCTTAGTGGGGAAGTTCTTGGCCAGATCAGCGTTACCATCAAATTTGATGAGCCTATACCTACACCTGCCCCCACGCCTGAACCGACACTAGAGCCGGTGCCTGAACCAGAGCCAGCACCTGAACCAGAGCCAGCACCTGAACCAGCACCTGGCGTGAGCTACCATATGAGTGTTGGCGAGTATAAGGCTAACCACGCCATACGAGGATATAACCCAAATGTAAGTCCAGCCTGGTATGACGCTGGGGCGTTAACGCCGGCAACTATCAATGGGCTTAGCATTTCTCGGCTGGTCACTAAGTATGGGCGTGTATTACTGATTTTGGCAGATGGTACTATCGATGATCCTTCGGGGTTGTTTGTCACCTTTAGTGATAACACTACCTACCAAATGACGCAGATTTCAGCGACCCATTGGGAGTCAACGGATCCTAGTTTTGTCAGTCAGTTTGAAGCTGATGACATGCATTTTACGATCACTACGAACGGCGAGCCAGAGCCTGACCCCGAGCCTGGTCCGGCACCAGATCCCGCGCCTGAGCCTGAGCTCGGACCTGAGCCTGGCGTGAGTTATCACATGAGTGTTGGTGAGTATAAGGATAACCACAGCATAAGGGGATATAACCCAGATGTAAGTCCTGCTTGGTATGACGCTGGTGCGTTAACACCGGCAACTATCAATGGGCTTACCATTTCTCGGTTGGTCAGTAAGTATGGGCGTGTATTACTAATTTTGGCTGGCGGGGTTACCGGTGACCCTTCAGAGGTGTTTGTCACCTTTAGCGATAACGTTACCTATGAGATGGCGCAGACTTCAGCTACGAATTGGGAATCAACGGATGCAGGCTTTGTTAGTCGGTTCGACGCTGATGACATGTACTTTACGATCACTGCGAACGGTGAGCCTGAACGTACACCAACACCAACACCAACACCAACACCAACTCCGACTCCGACTCCGACTCCGACTCCGACTCCTGGCGCGAGCTATCACATGAATGTTGGGGAATATAAGGCCAGCCACGCCATACGAGGATATAACCCAAATGTTGTACCCGCTTGGTATGACGCTGGTGCGTTAACACCGGCAACTTTTAATGGGCTTACCATTTCTCGGCTGGTCACTAAGTATGGGCGTGTATTACTGATTTTGGCAGATGGCGCTACCGGAGACCCTTCAGAGGTGTTTGTCACCTTTAGCGATAACGTTACCTATGAGATGGATCAGACCTCTGCAACGAATTGGGAATCAACGGATACTGATTTTGTTAGTCGATTTGAAGCAGATGACATGTACTTCACTATAACTACGGATGGAAAACCAGAACCAGAGCCTACTCCAGAGCCTACTCCAGAGCCTACTCCAGAGCCTACTCCAGAGCCTACTCCAGAGCCTACTCCAGAGCCTACTCCAGAGCCTACTCCAGAGCCTGCTCCAGAGCCTACTCCAGAGCCCACTCCAGAGCCCGCTCCAGAGGCTGGTATGAACTATCACATGAACGTTGGTGAGTATAAAGATAACAGCAGTATGCGTGGGTATAATCCTTCAGTCAGTCCAGCGTGGTACGACATAGGAACGATGACCCCGAACACGGTGCTAGGAGCCGATGTATACCGCTTCGTGACCAAGTATGGCAGGGTGGTGTTGATGCTGAGAGGTAGTACACCTGACGAAGTACACGTTACTTTTGCAGATGGCTTGTCATTTGAAATGACGCATGAAGGGTCAAACACTTGGGAATCTGAAGACGCGCGCTTTATTGCTAAATTTGAAGCTAGCACTATGGATTTTAGGATTACAGAGGGCAGGTCTGGCGCACTACCAGAGCCACAACCGCAGCCACAACCGCAGCCACAACCGCAGCCACAACCGCAGCCAGAACCTGAGTACTCCAATGCTTGTGATATTGATGCGTTCCGATCTTCGGGAGGGGAAAAGACAGCCTCATCCCCTAAAACGGGTATCGCCAGTGATTACGTCCGCGATGAAAATATTTTAGAGCACAGCGATGTACTTCTCTTCAGTGACTTTGAATCATCGGATTGGGGAGATGATTGGTCCTCCGGAAGCAGTAGCAGCATGATAGAAGTGGTCTCCGAAGACTCCTCTGGCGGCTTTGAGCAATTTCATGGAAAGGCCCTAAGAGTAAAAGTTGCCGCCGGAGATCATTACGGAATGAGTCTTCGATACAAATTCAAGCAAGAGACCGGAGAGGAGCCCGAAGAGGCCTATTTCAGATATTACATGCGGTTCGGCGATGACTGGGAGCCAACGAGCGGAGGTAAGCTCCCTGGGTTCTCAGGAACATATGGCCGGGCTGGATGGGGAGGACGCCGAGCAAATGGTACAAATGGTTGGTCGGCTCGAGGCCATTTTAGTCAGCCGATTAGTGTGCCTGGGGCGGCAGATCATGTGCCTATCGGCAACTATGTCTACCATGTTAATCAGAAATGGAATTCTGGAGATGTCTTCGATTATGGGAATGACTGCCGAGGCTATTTGGCGAAAAACAAATGGTATAGCGTTGAGCAGTATGTTCGCATGAACACTCCGGGTGAAAAAGATGGTGTGATACGTACCTGGGTAGATGGACGTTTAGCGCATGAGTCGACTGACTGGCGCTTCCGCGATATTTATTCGCTTAAATTAGAGCAGGTCTGGATGAATGTTTACCATGGCGGTGGTGCTGTCCCCCAAGACGATATACACCTCTATATAGATAATGTAGTAATCTCAAAGTCGTATATAGGCCCTGTTACGAGACATTAATCACTTTAAAAGCGCATTACGAAAATAGTTGTATTAATTTGGTGTGTGGAAAATATAAATATACGAGTTTTTTTGTGATGCGTAATAAACATATCTGGTCGGCTCCCTGCCTACGACCACTTTTCAAGCCGATTTCACCCCGAAATCGGCTTTTTTGTTTGCCCTATCTTAGATCGGTGAAGCCGGTGACAAGCCCTTGGTAAAGGGCAGAAACGTGATCTTAGCGTTGGTCTATTCAGAGCCGAGCCTCGGCGGTAAGGTGCTTGGTGAGATTTAGCGTTTGGTGAGATATCTCCAAAGCCAAAGCCAAAGCCAAAGCCAAAGCCAAAGCCAAAGCCAAAGCCAAAGCCAAAGCCAAAGCCAAAGCCAAAGCCAAAGCCAAAGCCAAAGCCAAAGCCAAAGCCAAAGCCAAAGCCAAAGCCACAAGGACGAGGGGCGCGTGAGCACTCCTACAAACTTATGTTGAGTGATTGTTCCGTTTAAAGAAGTCCTCAAGAATGTCCTAGAGCGGTGGACTATAAATGCCTATACGCTTTTTTATCGCAAACAACACATATTAAAAGTGTAAGCT
Source organism: Agarilytica sp. (assembly GCA_045430305.1). Lineage (GTDB taxonomy): Bacteria > Pseudomonadota > Gammaproteobacteria > Pseudomonadales > Cellvibrionaceae > Agarilytica. The sequence goes on from JAILXW010000001.1 coordinate 81,319, forward strand.
TTAAAGAAAATACCGACTGCAGTGTGCCACTCGACCTAAGTGGATCTGTGAGTAGCCGTGGAAAAGATGCTTATAGTGACTCAAATAGAAGCAGTGGGGAAAAGAATCTGATTACTGCTGTAATGACATTAATCAACGACCAAAAAGTTACATTATCTTAAGACTTTTATTTTGAAACTGCTCCAGATAGTTCAGAACCTTAAACCTCTGAGTGTGGAAGTGTTCACACGTTTAGTGTTGAGCCGTATTTAGTAAACCGATGAAAGTTATACGGCAGGGTCCACGGGCCCTTGTGCCAACAGTATTTTCAACACTGTGGGAGAGCACACAGTTTTTGACGCTGTAGTACCTGGTGTTTAATGAAAAATGGACCCTTCCTATTGCGGGTTTTTTTATTTTATACTATAAAAAGGCGGCAAAAATGCCGCCTTGTCGTTATCTAAACTAACAACTTACTCATAAGTAAGGGCGTAATTTAGGCCAATGGGGCCAAGGCCAAATAGCACGTAATTTACTTGTGAGTCAGCGGTGGTTATTTCTAGGTTTACGCCATTTGTCAGCACATCTTGAAAACCATACTTGTTGGTGTCGTAAAAGAACTGGTTTAACCTGACAGGAACGCCATCCCATCGGCCTTCCACTTCACTTATTTGTAATACGTTATTAGACGTTTGAGTACTTACGTCAAAGGAAAATAAGTTAAACGTATTGTCGCTGTCGATGACCTCATATTCGACACCAATATCTACAATAAAATTACTGCCGCGATATACGAAATCACCTGATGCAATAATAATCGGTACGTCGTCTTTATATGATGTGGCATGTGCAAAATTCGGCACAGGAGAAAGCGTTGATAAGTAGCCAAACAATATGGTTTGTTTATTCGTGAATAAATCACTGCATGCACCGGTGCCGTGTATCGTAACGTTGTTCACGCGTTGCATCACATCGTAGGTTGCTTCCACGCAGGTATCCCCATTGCGCTGTACAGACTCAATAAACCCGTAATTATTATAGGTAAACTGCATGGTGTAAGAAGAACCTGAATAATTACCGGTTTGGGTTGTGATACGTCCATACTGATCGTAAGAATTTGTTGCGTCTCCCATACTTTCTAGTGCTCCCATTATTGAGCGAGAAGGTCGGCAGCCAGCCAAAGATAATCCTCCGGTTACGTCTAGAAACATCGAATAGGCAAATGATTCTTCAATAAGCCCGCCAGTAAAATAATATAATTGAGTTTTTGAACCCGGTGTCGCGGCCATCATATGAAAGCGATTGGTCCATGTGTCAGTGTACTGATTGTAGGGTAGGTATTCCGAGCACCCTGGGTATCTTGGCCCTTGTGCATAAGCGGCGATAGCGCCTGAGTCTGTATCTAGGTCAAACTGTGTGTGCCATAAAAAGTTATCTTGATCGAGTATTACAAGTTCAAATGTATTGTTTGAACGTTCTGCGACCGAGATTTCTTTAATGAACCCATTCGATGGTACTTCACTATGTTTTCCCCATTTGTTGGGCCCGCTTTGTTGGACGACATAAATACGGTCGCTTAGTGTTAACACGAACAGCGTACGCTTCCCGTTAGAGTCTTGTGTAACGATGAGGTCACGAACAGCTAACGGGATAGTGTTTTCCCAGCGCTTCCATTTTCCTGAGGCGAGTTGACGACTGCGCCATAAGCTCCCATTCGTATCGATGCCGTAGGCTTCCCACATCCCATTTTTTGTTAACCCCAAATGGACGCTTGCTATATTACGGCCACTGATGGTTGTTTTTTCACTGAAACCAGAGCTGGGTTTCCAGGTGATGACGGAAACGCCATTCGCTGATGTTCCAGCGAAAATTTGTTCTTTGGTGCCAGGGTTCGTTAACGTCGCGATGCTGCCTGGAATTGAAAATGAAGATTCAATCACTTTCCAGTTTTTATATTTCTCTTTCTTTTGGCTTGAGCTAACAAGGTTGCCGTTTGCTGCAAGGCCAACAAGGCGTTTACGAGGCGGTAGTGTTTCAGCGGCAGTCAGGTCAACGATACTATCGCTGGCAACGCCTTTTTTGGGCTTAATGAATCGGCCGTTGTCGTTCAGGGCCGACCAGAATAACCGTTCGTTTGCTATGCCACTTAGCTGGAAAGAATTGTCTAATGTTTTGTTAACGGTAATTTGATCTGTATTTTTAAAGTTGAAGTTTTTCCAATTTTTCCAATTTGGCGACAATGGTGAATTAGAGAGGTTAACATTTTGTTGGACTCGACCATTACCGATACCTGCAACAACAAGATGACCTTTGTCGCTTATTACTGCGGTTAGGTTTTTTTCAATGGGGTTGGAAAATACTTCACGCCATATTAGATCTTTGGCTGATGCGGGAATGCTAAATAGCAGTGATATTGCGACTAATGAGAATACGTGTATCAATACTTTCATGTTTTTATCCTAATCAGTTTTATACAGTGTTTGTTTAAGTAAGTTGGGTAAACAATATAGGGGTGCTGTCATTGCATAAGAAAATCAGAAAAAGATGTGTTTTTCGTGTTGAAGGTGGTGTGCAATAACTAAATATATCGTTGTGTGACGTCTATATTGTTGCGTCTACATATAAATGAATTTAATTAGCGAGTACACCGTTTGTGCAAGCGGTTAAGAAAAATTGGGTTGGTAATTGCCTTGTTGTCGTCGGAGTGGTTTTGTCATCAAAACGTCATAAAAAAGATGTGCGCTGGATAGATTTATTTGAACTAAGATGTTGGTGAATTTATTTGTTAGTCGGAGGAGATATTTCGTAATTTTTCTTTACCATATCTGCAACTTTTCATGAACAAAACGATGACAAAAAGAAGGAATATATGAAAGTTTTCACGAAAATATTGATAACATTTTTTGTATTGATCGCTTCGTTACAGGCATTCGCCAATACGCCTCGCGATCCGATCGTTATTTCTAGTGATAGCGAGTTTACATCGGCAAATGGTGTGACTGGCGGTTCGGGTACATCGAGTGATCCTTATATTATTTCTGGCTGGGACGTTACTACGGGTGCAACGTGTATTACGATTTCCAATACAACCTCGTATTTTGTTGTGTCAGATAATGCGTGTTACAACCCACAAGTTGCGGGGGCAACTATTCGTACGGGTTTTTCGTTTAGTGGTGTTACAAACGGTACTGTTTCATCTAATGACATTTACGCTATTTATGGTGCAACTGCGTCTTCTGCGGGTGAAAATGGTGGTGATGCATATGGCATTACAATTGAAAATGTCGAAAATTTCTCTATTGATAATGAAAATAACATTTATGGCTTTCTGGGGGGCACGGGGTATTTAGGTGCATCAGGGGAGTCTGGTGGAAACGGCGGTGCGGCGTATGGTTTATATGGCACGGGTTCGAACAGTGGATTAACAATTTCGAATAATGTATTTGGTAAGACAACCTCCGGTTTGTTGGGTGGTACTGGCGGCGCAGGTGGCCCCGGTGGCACAACAGGAGGGGCGGGTGGCTATGGTGGCAACAGTCACTCTGTATACCTTGTTGGAGCGGTGAGCGATACGCAAATACTATCAAATACCTTCATAGGCTCGTTTGGTGGAAATGGTGGTGCTGGCGCGTTAGGTTCCGCAAATAGTAATGGTGGAAACGGCGGCAACGGCGGTCTTCAATTCACAGTACTGGTTATTGGCAGTATGTCTGAGCTCGATATCAGTGAGAATAGCTTCAGTACCTTGTCTGGCGGTACTGGCGGGCTCGCCTCATCGGGTACTGTAGCAGGTGGTACCGGGGGTAAAGGCGGTGACGGAGGGATTGTAATTCCGATTTATCTCGATGGTAGTGATGAGACGACTAACAATATTTCTATCTCGACCAACGAGATTGGTCCGAAAATATTGGCAGGCGCTGGTGCGGCAGGAAATATCGGCGCTTCGGGAAGTGTTGGCGGTAATGGTGGTGAAGGAGGGTTTGGTGGTCAGGCCCGCGGCATCATGGCTTATGGCCTATCTAATGGCACGATTGATTCCAACACACTCACGAATTTACGCGCGGGTGGCGGCGGTGTTGCAGGCATAGGCGGCGTAGGAGTGACTAAAGGTGGTAATGGTGGAAGCGGTGGCGTAAGTGGCAACGCGTACGGCATTGTTGGAGGCAATCTCACAGGGTTTGTCATTTCCGGGAATAATGTATCGGATGTGACTGCGGGGGCCGGTGCTGTTGGGTCCGCAGGTGCGCTTGCGTCTGCAGGGGTTGGCGGCAATGGTGGCAATGGTGCGAGTGGCGGTGTTGTTACCGGTATTTCGGTCGAAGGGTCGCCAAGTATTTCTATCCTTAATAATGATGTGTCATCCATCGTGGCAGGCGTAGGCGGAATTGGTGCCGTTGCGGGTACAGGTGTGGGGATTTACCCCGGTGGTTATGGTGGGAACGGCGGTAATAGTGGAGATGCAACTGCGATACGTGTCGATTCGTCAGATCGCCCTACGGTATCAAACAATATAATTGATACGGTTTCGGCTGGCGCATTATCGGGTATTGGTAACGATGCTGCAGCTCCCTACTATGGGAATACCGGCGGTAATGGTGGTGATGGTGGTGATGCCACCGGTATTTATTTCAACGCATCAAGTAACCCCATGTATGAAGGGAATACGTTCGCTAGCCTAGATGCAGGCCCTGGAAATAGAGGCGGATTTCCTAATGGTGTGGATGGAACAGACGGCGTTGCTAATAATGTGGTGTTGCAGGGATCTTCATTATCTAAGCGTCGAGCGAAGAAAAAACTAGTGTGTAAAATTACTGAGTACCAACGTAGAAAACGTTCTGCAATCCCTGAAAAGCAATGTGTTGCCAGGTAAAGTAACCATAGAAAGTCAATTGTGTGAATGAAAACTGGGGGCTGTTGTAGCCCCCAGTTTTTATATTGATGTATCTCTTATCCTTTTTTATGGACGTAATATCGGCTGTGGTTGATTCACGCTGCCAATATCTATCGTTACGTTCGTTACGATGTATTTAACGTGTTCCATTTCAAAATGTTTCTGGCGCTATGGTGTCAGAAGTACCCGCGTATAGTGAGTTCTTCAATTGGAAATGATTCATTAACCTATTGATTTTATAGGAAGTTATGAATCATATACTTCCGTGGTGTGGAATCGTAGTTACTGACATAAATCGAACCTATTCAATAACATCGATGTTTTAAGATGCTCTAATAACGATAAATACAGCTTTAGCGAAAAGAGCTTCCCTGCGTGATCTCCGTCTCAAAAAATATGGATGTTCGAGTTTATTTGCCTTCCGAGTTACTTTTTTCCTTTTCCGTTCGTCTATAGCCAAATATTCATGTGCATATTCCTAAATAAAAACTGCACGTGATCTCTGTTGGTATCGCTTTTTGCCTATTCGCTGGCTTCGGGCACCGCTTCTGCATCCGTTATTAGGGGACGTCATGTTATATAACTACGTAAAATTCATACTTGGGTTTATTTTATTTACTGGGGCTACATCGGCGTATGCACAATCTACAGCGCCCATTATAAGCAATGATTTTCCCTCATCGGCGTATGTCGGACAGAGTTATAGTCATACGCCGATCGTTGATGCCGCCGACGCAAATTTCGTTGGTGTTTCAAATTATCAAGCACCAGGTAATTCAGGCCCGGTACCAGGTGATCAGTACCGGGTTAACAGCCATTCCTCTTCCCACCAACATGAAGCCGCCTTTGTTCAATTAAATGATGGAGCGTATGTGATTGCGTGGCAATCGCTCGGGCAAGATGGCAGCGACTACGGTGTGTATGCGCAAATGTATACCCAAGACGGTCAACCGATCGGTGTCGAATTTCCGTTGCACAGTGTTGAGCAGGGCGATCAAAAGTCCGTGGCTTTAGCTCCCCATAGTGACGGTGGCTTTGTTGCGGTTTGGGAAAGCGAAAACTTAGACGACTCTGGTCGTGCTATTGCGGTTCGCCAGTTTAATCTCGATGGGACGCCCGTCGGTGCAGAGATTGCCGTGAACGCAACTATCTCCGGCGATCAAATTACCCCTGATATTATTCTACTTTCTAATGATTCGTATATTGTCACTTGGGTTTCGGAATCTGACGATAGCACGGCAAAAAATATTGTAGCTCGTGTTTTACAAAGTGATACAACGCCAGTTGATGGGGAATGGTCGGTCAATACATACCGAACAGAGAATCAAGATCGGCCGAGAATAGCTGCGATGTCCAATGATAACGTTGTTATCTTATGGCAGTCCTATAGCCAAGATGGCAGTGGCTACGGTGTATATCACCGTCGTTTTCTAGCGGACGGTACACCGTTAGATGCGTCTGATGTCTTGGTGAATGTAGCGCAGCAATATGTGTCTCAATGGTTGGCCGAATTGACCGTACTGACAAACGACAATTACGTGATTACCTACTCCTCGACCTATCAAGGTGCCGACCAAAGTGGCGATGGTGTTTTTCAGAGTCTTTACAGTCCTTCAGGTACTGCCATCGTTAGCGATGTACTCGTCAATACTTATACGCCGAATTCTCAAGAGTCTTCCACCGTGTCGGCGTTGGCGGGTGGTGGTTACATAAATGCCTGGAATTCTTATCCGCAGGATGGCAGTGGCTATGGTGTGTATTTTCAACAATACGACAATAGTGCTACAGCTGTGGGCGATGAAACGTTGGCCGCTGAGTTGACCGAGGGCGATCAACGTTACCCTTTAATCGGTGCACTATCCGATGGCGGTTTTGTTGTTGTATTCCGTTCGGAATGGACGGCATGGGATGAATACTGGGGGGTTCATGCACGTAACTTTTCAATATTGGACACACCTCCAGGTGATACCCAATTTACGGATTTATTCTGGTCGCCAACACAGCAACCTGACAATAGCGAACAAACATTTTCTTATCGAAAAATAGATGGTAGCAACTGGATTATTGCTGACGCCGCGCTAGTAGATGGAGTTTACCGCGTATCGTTCGAAGGTCTAGACGAAGGAATGTATCAATATAAAATTGATTACACTGAAAATGATTTACTTGCAAAAAGGATTAGCAATAATTTTTCGGTAGGCGGTGAAAGTACGACCTATCCCGACGCCCTGTATTTTGAATTAACACTTGCACCTTCGGGAATGACGATGGATTCCGCCACCGGAGTGGTGGCATGGACACCGGGCCAATCTCAGGTTGGGAATCATGATGTTTCATTTACGGTTTGGAATTCGTCTGAATTAAATGATACGCAAACGGCCACGATTACCGTCAGCGACCTTGCCAATACACCACCCGTGATTACGAGTGACGCCGTGCTGCAGGCGACTGTAGGGGAACAATACGCTTATGCGGTTATTGCGATTGACGAACAGACACAAAATCTAGCATATCGACTCAGCGAAGCACCGGTAGAAATGAGCATTGATTTATCGACCGGATTTATTTCTTGGCGACCCACTCCGGACGATATTGGTTTGCATGCAGTGTCCGTTATTGTAACGGATGAAGGCGGTCTATCCGCACAGCAGGATTATCAAATACTAGTCGACCAAATAAACACCGCGCCGACGATTACCTCGGACCCCGTGATCGAATCTAATCGTGGCGATCTCTATATTTACGACGTTGATGCGGTTGATCCCGACCTTCTCGACACGATGACCTTTATTCTCCTTGAAGCACCAGAAGGTATGACGATTAATGCAAGCACCGGGGAAATTAATTGGGATACTTCAAATACAGCTGTGGATACATATCCAGTTTCTGTTTTGGTGTTCGATAGTCTAGAAGCTTCTGATCAGCAAAACTTTTTAATTAGCTTGCGGGATTCTAATTTACCACCGGTGATTATTTCAGAGCCGATGACGCAGACGGCGGAAGGGCAATCTTATCAGTATGACGTTAACGCAAATGATCCGAATACTTCGGATGCATTAACGTATCACATTAATAATGCGCATAGCGGCATGAGCATTGATGCCATCTCTGGCCTCGTAGAATGGACTTCCGGCTCGGAATATTATGTAGGTGTTGCTCAGTCTGCGGAATCGTGTCGCATGCCGATTCCCGACATTGGAACATTTGAGCCGGTATTAAAATGGGAGTGGAACAGCAGTTCGGTAGAAAGTAACTTTACACAAGTAATGGCTCCGCCCGTTGTCGCACAACTGAGTGACGATAATGATGATGGTCTTATCAATAGCGACGACACGCCCGATGTAATTTTTGCCTCTTTTGTGAATGATGTACGTTCTGAAGCAATGCTACGTGTGATTAGCGGTGCAGATGGATCTGAAGTTCTAACCATTAATAACCCTGCACATCGAGTCGGCCAGTTTTCAATGCCGGCTGTTGGGGATATCGATGGCGATGGCCGCCCTGAAATTGTGGCCTTAGGGTTTGAAAACAAAATGTTTGTTTTTGAAGACGATGGATCGCTTAAGTGGGAATTACAAGATGATCGTTTATCTCTGTGGTCGCCGAATAATTACGGTGGCCCTTCGCTTGCGGATATCGATCAGAACGGGACACCTGAAATTATTTTTGGTACGGCTGTAATTTCTGCCGAAGGTGAAATACTTTGGAAAGGTGCGGGCACGCATTCTGGTCGCAATCATTGGGACGGCAATGTAGCCGATTATTTTACTTATGCGCTAGATTGGGATGAATCGATTCCCGGTCTCGAAATCATTGCTGGGGCATCGGTATACGATAAAGACGGAAACTTGCTGTGGCAAAACGATATTGTGGGTGATGGTTTTACCGCGGTAGCAAATTTTGATGCTGATGCTGATCCTGAATTAGTCGTCGTCAATGACGGTCGTGTGTACATTGTCGATAACGATGGGCAAATGTTATTTAGTTCAGTATCGTTGCCTGGCGGTGGGGTCGGAGGACCGCCCACCGTTGCAGATATGAACGGAGACGGCATACCAGAAATCGGTGTAGCAGGGCAAGGCGCATATAGCGTGTTGGATAACGAAGCGTCGTTGTTGTGGTGGTCAGAGACGCAGGATAACTCTTCGCACTTTACGGGATCGACCGTATTTGATTTCGATGGCGATGGTCGTGCAGAGGTTGTCTACGGTGATGAGATTTACTTATATGTCTATCGCGGCGAAACTGGCGAAGTTTTATTTCAAATTCCAAACGGGTCGGGCACTGCACTCGAATATCCCGTGGTGGCGGATATCGACAGTGACGGCCATGCAGAACTTCTGGTTGTTCGCAATTATTTTCAGTCAAGTATCCCTGGTATTCGAGCGTTTGAAGATGCGAATGATAGTTGGGTTGCAACACGGCAACAGTGGAATCAATATTCCTACCATATCGATCATATTAATGATGATGGAACGGTGCCTACCGACCCTGAAAAAAGTTGGCAAACACATAATTCTTTCCGTTTGAATGCATTTGGTGATCGTAGCCCCTTATCTCAACCGGATTTAATTATTAGCGATATCACCGTGATTGCTGATCAATCAGGATCTGGTTTGGTGACTGAATTTGATGCACACATTACCGTAGAAAATAGTGGTGATGCGGCCGCGAATGGGCAGATAACGATTTCGCTTTATTCCGATGATCCAAGCGTGGGCGGTAATTTACTTGGCGAAGCGCAGTCCCTTGATATTTTAGCCGGTGGATCGGTTGAAACTGTTATCAGAAATATCTCAACAGCATTAGTGGATGACACACTCTATGCGGTTATTTCCACGGTGGGCGTAGACGAGTGTGTGACAAAAAATAATTCTGCACGAGCAGCATTTGTTCATGTTGATGTTGCCGACCCTGATAACGAAACCGATCACCAAGTGTACGCGCTAAATGTTATACGTGACATTAGCGCACCTGTTATCACTAGTACCGCTACGACTGACCCTGCTGCAGGTGATCTATTTACCTACGACCTGAACGCGGAAGGCTTAGGCGAATTGACTTACGAATTACAAACGGCCCCAGAGGGAATGACGATTGATTCTGTGACCGGGGTTATTACGTGGTTGCCAAGTATTACCTCTGAAGGCGAACGATTTAATGTTGAAGTGCGTGTAGAGGGTGAGCAAGGTTTATTTGATATTCAAAATTTCACATTAGAAGTTCAGACTGCGCGCCTTAATACCGACCCTGTGATTGTAAAAGAAGTCGCTTGTGAGTTTGATCAATACGACTGGCTGGAAGTTTCGGGTAGTTTCGTTGTCTCGAATGAGGGGCGCACGTTCAATGAATCTACCGATCAAAGTGGTAATGCCATTGGAAATCTCGATTTAGGGTTAAATAATCAAGCGTATTGGGAAATTCAAGTCGACGCGATTGATCTACTTCAATCATTGGGTTGGGGGGTTATTCGCGATACAGATACAGTTTTGCAACCACCATACAATTTAACCTGGGATCACCGAAATTCCGTCGTCGCGCGTACAACCTACTCTTGGGTGGCTGATTATGGACAAGGTGGTGCGCCGCTTTATTCGGGTACGAGTGAAGAAGCAGCGTTTCAAATCGGCGATACGCTGATGGTTGCCTGGGATAAAGGTCGACTTTACTTCGGTAGCAATGGCGTATGGTGGAATAACGCAGACCCAGCGAACGGTATTGGCTTTATTGCCGAAGGTTTATCGGGCTTCCGACCTTATCTTTCACATAATAATATCGGTGGCAGTTCACAGTACACGGTGAATTCTACTAATGCTGATTTTACCTATCAGTCTCCTTTCCTTTGTCCTGCTGCAGTTTTATTTTCTGAGGTTGGCGATGATTATGCTTTTGATGCAGAAGCCTTTGACGCAGACGGAGATGTATTAGTTTATTCGTTAACCGAATCGCCTTCAGGAATGACAATAGATACGGCCTCTGGATTAGTGGAGTGGATGCCCGCTGTTTGGGACGTTGGAGATAATGCAGTAAATGTACGCGTGCAGGACGGGCGGGGTGGAGAAGATAATTATTCGTTTACCCTAACCGTTGACGCTTATACAAATGGTGCACCCGTCATTGTTTCTTATCCGAAAACGATTGTTAGAGAACCAGAATATTTTTATTTTGTTCAAGTAGAAGATCCAAATTTTGGTGATATACATACGTTCTATTTGGATGCCGCGCCGCAAGGTATGACGATCGATACAAATACTGGGGTTATCCTTTGGGCTCCTACGTTGGAACAAGTGGGCGACCACGATGTTTCGGTTCGCGTCCAAGATAGTGGCGGGCTGGAAGGAACGCAGTTGTATACATTGTCGTATGTGACGGATCCTACAGCGCCCGTTATTGTGAGTGACCCGATTGTCATCGCTGAAGAGGCTGTGCTGTATCAATACGATGTCGATGCCATCGATCCAAATCCTTCTGAGATCTTGACCTACAGTTTGAATCAATCCCCGGCAAGCATGGAAATTAACTCTGATACGGGTTTAATTAATTGGTATGCCTATTCACCGGAAGGGTTTACTGAAATCCCTTTTGATGCGTTGGAAGAAGCTGCACATATTAATGATCAGTATCCGGGCATTCATTTTAGCGCCTACGATACCGATGGAACGCCAAAACCAATTTACGCAGAATTTCATGATGATCCGCGTTATGGCGCGTCGGAACAAATGTACCTTGCCCCACGAGTGTACCGTACGGATAACATATATGACTGGGAAATTAATTTCGATTCACCTGTGGACTATTTCTATATTCGAGTACTTGATGCCGAAGAGGCACTTACGATAGAAACGTACCGTGGCAACGTTAAAGTTGGCAGCTTTCCTCAGCCACGATCAGGCAACGAGGGGCATGACTTTTCTGTTGGCGAAATTGGTGGTGATTTACTCTTCGATCGCATCGTATTCAATGTTGATCCCGGTGGTCCAGAATTATTCGACAACGTTAAATACCACACGGCTGCACTGGCTACTGTAGAAGTACGCGCAACCAATAGCTTAGGTAAATTTGACGAACAACGTTTCGATATTGCGTTTACTACGGGTAATTTTCCTCCGGTCTTTACTAGCAGACCCATTCGAGGTGGCGTCGCCAATAGCGAATATCGTTATCAATTAACTGCAGTTGATTACAGCAGCGATCCTGTTGCTTACGCACTTGAGAATGCCCCAGACGGTATGCAAGTTGATGGTAATGGATTAATTACGTGGTCGCCGATACTTTCTGATCTGGGCCAACATCCGATTCGTCTTATCGCGACTGACGGCCAAGGCGGTGAGGACACGCAAGAGTACCTGCTTACTGTTCGCGACACGGATTCTTCCGCGATTTTTACGAGCCAACCGTTGTTGCTTGCGTATCCAAATATTGAATATGCCTACAAAGCTCGAGCCTATGACCCGGAAGGGGATGAAGTGCATTTTTATCTCCAGCAGGGGCCAGAGGGTATGTCTGTTAATTTAGCGGATGGTCAGCTTGTTTGGACACCCTCCGAGGCCGACATTGGGTATCACAACATTTCAATTGAAGGACGAGGTCGATTTGGTGGTCAATCTGCGACACAAGATTTTGTTTTACAGGTGATCGGAGAGAGCCAAGCACCACACATTATCTCTTCGCCCGTCCTCGACGTGTACGTAGACAGTGAATATCGCTATACCGTAAACGCGATTGATTTGGATGAAACGTCTTTTTTGAATTACCAGCTTTTGGCTGCGCCAGCCGCGATGACCATTGATACGTTAACGGGTGAAATGCTGTGGACGCCGACGACAAGCGAACTTGGCGACCATGCGATACAAGTGCAAGTCATGGATTCGGATGGCCTAAGTGATTCGCAAACATTTACGCTCACGGTCCTGCAAGGAAATGCGTTTCCAGTGATTAGTAGTACACCGTCGAATTATGCAACGGTCGATTCAACGTATGTATATGACATTGTGGCGAGTGATGAAAATACGAATGATGTATTAACTTATTCGTTATTGAGCGGCCCAGTGGGAATGGATGTGAATGGTGCAACTGGCACCTTAAGTTGGACGCCTGGAAACGACGATGTGGGTTCTCATGATGTTTCCGTACGTGTGACAGACCCTGCCGGTGCGTATGTGCAACAGAACTTCACTGTGACTGTACAAAATGCAGATATCGAACCGCCTGTGGTGGGGTTGGTCGTTAACCCAATCGATGTCGTAGTGGGTGACACGGTAGATATTCAAATAAGTGCATTCGATAACGTTGCAATTACGAGTGTTACTCTAGAAATAAATGGCCAGTCGATCACTTTAGATGGTGAAAATTCAGCGGTCTATACCCCTTCGGTTTCGGGTACACATACGGTTGTTGCTACGGCAGTGGATACTTCGGGCAACAGTACAAGCACAACACTCGACATTAACGTTTCTGTTAACACCAATACTGCGCCTGTGATTACATCGAATCATATGTTATCTGCGACGAGCGGAATTGAATACGTCTATGACGTGCAAGCCACCGATGCTGAAGGCGATACTTTAACGTATTCATTAGTGAGCGCGCCGAGCGGTATGACGATTGATTCGACCATGGGTGAAATTATTTGGATACCGAATACAAGCGGGGCGTTTGCTATTACCGTTCGTGTAAGTGATGGCGAATTATATGATGAAGAGTCCTGGCAGATTGTGGTTGCTGCCCCCATTCCACTTTTTGCTGAATTAAGTGTGACCCCTAATTTGGTGGACCCAGGAGAGTCGGTGACGATTGGCTTGTACGTAGAAGGTGCAATTGGGAACCTTGCTCGGGAAGTTTGGGTGGATGGTGCGATTATTTCGTTAGACGAGGATGGAACCGCTTTGTTTTCTTCTGACGTGGTGGGCGAACATGTTGTTGATACAGTCGTATCAGATTCTGTTGATAGTGTGACAGACCAAACAACATTTTTTGTGCGTGACCTAAGTGATACAACGCCACCGGTCGTGACTTTGTCTTCACCTAACATTGGCGAGATGACAACAATCACGGATGTAATTGGTTCTGTTAACGATGAAAATTTAATTTCGTGGCAGTTGGGCTTGGTGCGAAAAGATTCGGGTCATATGAAGATTTTGGCTGATGGGTCAGAAAACTTCACCTCCTCATCTATCGCAAGTATTGAACCTTTCGCGTTAATGAATGGTTTGTATAGTGTTGTGTTACAAGCAAGCGATATTGGTGGAAATACGGTATCAGAGTCTAGGCAAATTGTTGTTGAAGGGAATTTAAAAGTTGGGAACTTCTCGATCAGTTTTACCGATGTTGTGATCCCAACCACAGGTATCGATATTTCGGTAACCCGTACATACGATACTCGCAGGCGCGAAGAAGATCTCGACTTTGGTTATGGCTGGACTGTCGATTATCAAGATGCACAGATTTTTGAATCACGAAAAATTGGTAGCGCTTGGGAGTTAGTTCAATATGCCACCGGGCCTTTTGGTATTATTCAAAACTATTGTGTTGAGCCAATAGGCGATGCGCCTGTTGTTGCAGTGTTATTGCCCAACGGTCGTCTTGAGAAATTTGAAGTAGCGGCCTCGCCACAGTGTAACGAAGGCGTGCCAATTCTTGACGTGAACTTTGTGTTTACACCGATGGAAGGAACTTATGCGACGCTTAACCAAGCGAGTTACGGTAGCGTACGTTTGGTCAATGGTAATCTTGAACACCTTGGCGACTCGGAAGTGGCTGATGCAGATATCTACCAGATGAGTACCGTTGATGGAACGACCTATAACCTTGATCAAAATTTTGGTATTCGCTCAATCATCGACACTAACGGAAATCATGTGACGTTTTCCGATACCGGTATTGTTAGTTCAACGGGTAAATCGATTGAATTTCAGCGCGATGCCGAAGGGAGAATTACCCGTGTGACAGACCCAATGGGGCACTCGGTGTCTTATGGCTATGATACCGGCGGTGACTTGGTCTCTGTCGTGGATCAAGTCGGAGATCAAACGCAGTTTGCTTACCTGGCAGACCACTACTTGCATACGATCACATCTCCTTCCGGCGTGGTTATAGCCGCGAACGAATATGATTCGTCAGGTAGATTTGTAAGGCAAACGGATTCGTCCGGCGATACGGTTGAATTTATTCATGACCTTATTAACCGACGTGAGATTATTGTCGATCAACTTGGTCGATCGTGGACTTATCTCTACGATGTAGATGGTAATATTCTTGAAGAGGTCGATCCCGATGGCAACACTATTACGCGTACATACGATACCGATGGAAATGAATTAACCGTAACGGACCAGAACGGTAATACAGCTACGATGACCTATGATACTCGTGGTAATTTACTTTCCACCACGGATCCGAACGGTAATACGATTTCAGCGAGTTATGATTCTGATGGACGAATATTGACGGAAACAACCGCCGGGGGTGGTATTACGCAATATTCGTACGATGGTAATGGTAATGTGTTAAGTATTAGTGGTCCGTTGGGAACGGGTGTAACTCACGCATACGATGCGCAAGGTAATTTACTTTCGACAACGGATGCACTTGGGAACGTGACATTGCAGTCCTACGATGCCTACGGAAATGTTGCATCAACTGAGGATGCAGAAGGCAATGTACGTACGTATTCCTATGATTTAAACGGAAACCTGGCGGGTGAACTGTTTAGCTACGTTGATGAAACTGGAAATGTCGTTTCTAGCTCAACGACAAAACAGTATGATGGTAAAAACCGATTAGTCTCAACAGTATTGCCTGATGGTCGTTCTGTTAGTCGAGCTTATACAAGTGATGGTGCGCTTAACCAATTGGTGAATGCCAGTGGTCACACGGTAAGCGCTGTGTTTGATGCGCGGGGTAATGCGTCGAGTTATACCTTTGCTGATGGTACGACGATTCAAGAAAATCACGATGCTTTTGGCTTAAAGCGTTCGCAAACGGATGTGTTCGGTCGGACAACTCAATATAACTACAATAACCGTGGCGAAAGGGTTGAAACCATTCATCCAGATGGTTCTATTACAATGACCAGTTATGATCCGTCTGGGCAAATCAATGGCGAGCGTGACGCTAATGGGAATTGGACGCAGTACGAATACGATCTGGCAGGAAACCGCACGAAAATAATTAATGCCTTAGGCGAAGAAACGCTCTTTACGTATGACGCTGACGGAAATCATATCAGTATGACTGATGCGAACGGTCATACCACGAGTTACCAATATGATTTGGTGGGGCGTTTAACGCGAACAAATTTCCCGGATTCCACATATACAGAGACCGAGTATGACATCTCTGGGCGAGTGATTGCCGAAATAGATCAAAAGGGAAATCGCACCGAATTCGACTACGATGCACTTGGTCGTTTAATTAAAGTGACCGACCCGCTATTAAATGAAACTATCTACACTTATAACGCATTGGGTAAACGGAATTCTGAAACCGATGCACGAGGTAATACGACATCTTGGGTGTACGACGCCAATGGGCGTATCGTTGAGCGAACACTGCCTATCGGTATGAGCGAGAGTCATAGTTACGATTCAGATGGTTATCGTGTTGGGCATACGGATTTTAATGGGGGCACGACAAGTATGTCGTACGACGTGCTTAGCAATCGTTTGTCATCGAAAAGTTTTCCTGATGGGACACAGGTTCAGTATGCCTTTGATGAAATGGCAAATACGTGGTCGAGTATTACGACCAATGGTGAGACTGAAACGACATATGTCGATGCAATGGATAGAGTGACACGCGTTGTTGACACACAAGGCAATGAGATTAATTACACTTATGATGCTGCGGGCAATCGCGCAAGTATGACGAGTGAAAGCGGTACCATTCAGTATGAATATGACGCGCTGAACCGGTTAACTAAAGTGATTGATATAGACCTAAGTGAAACGGATTATACCTACGATGCTGTTGGCAACGTTAAAACCGTGTCTTATCCCAATAATGTGGTATCGACATATTTTTACGATACCCGTAACCAACTGGTTCAAGTTGAACATCGTGAGGGCGTTATAACTTTACTTGGTCAATATTCGTATGTACTGGACGACGTGGGTAATCGAACGCAAGTGAGTGATCACCGAGGACGTATTGAAGATTTTGAATACGATGCATTAAATCGATTAACGCGTGCAACAATCAATGAGCCGACTCAGGGTCTTGCACTCTATGAATATACCTATGATGAAGTATCGAACTTAGCGACGGTCAGTTTGAATGGGTTGCTTCAAGAATCGTATTCATATGACGAGAATGATCGTATTCAATCGGGTAGTGGTATTACGTACGCCTATGACTTAAATGGGAACACCCTGAGTGCTACTGGTGCAAACGAAACGGCATCATATAGTTACGACAGTCGCAACCGTCTAGTTGATGCTCAACTCGGCGGTAATCAGTTGGCCTATCAGTATGACGACTCGGGAATCCGAACTCACAGAACTGTAAATGGCGTGACTTCACGTTACTTGGTCGATAAACAATTGCCATACGCACAAGTGGTGGAAGAGCGCGATGGTGGTAATGGTCTTACGGCGCGTTACACACATGGGCTGGATTTAGTTAGCCAGGAACGCAGTGGTAATAAACATTATTTCCATACCGATGCGCTCGGAAGTACGCGATTGTTAACAGATTCTTCTGGTTCGGTCAGCGATGAATATAGCTATTTACCTTACGGCAAACAGGATGTTTATAGCGGATCCACAAATAATGATTACCAATATACTGGTGAGCAATATGATCCGGAGTTAGGGAAATATTATTTACGAGCACGTTATTATTCGCCTACTAACGCGCGTTTCCTCAATATGGATACTTGGGCAGGGCGTAAAAACGATCCAACCACGCTTAATAAATATCTCTACGCAAATGCCAACCCAGTAATGAATGTAGACCCAAGCGGAAATTTTTCTTTGGGCAGTTTAATGGCGGGAGTGAATGTGCGGGCTACGTTGACAACAATGGCACAACAGGGGTTCCGTGTATCTCTTAAGTGTGCAAAGGTTGTTGCGAAGATGGCTGGTGGTATGCCAGCCGCAGGAAAGTTGAAAACTGCGTTTCGTAACCTGATTAAAGGAACAGGGATTTGCGGCGCTACGGGTTGGCAGACTGCGTACTATGTAGCACATCGGACGGGTCTGAGTGTGACACAAAAGATGGCTAAAAATTATGTGAGCTGGAAAAAGTATAAGTCAATGTATAGCTTTATTCATCGAAACCTTTGGAGTGGTAAGAAAAAGAACCCCGGCTATGAATATCACCATATTGTGGAGCAAAGTTCTATTTTTAGCGGGAACGGAAATGCAATTAATTCAGTGCTAAATGTGGTGCCAACGTTGAAAATATTCCATGCTGTTATTTCCAAATATTATTCGTCTAAGCCGGTTTTTACAGAAGAAGGGGGCGGGAATTATTCGAGCTTCCGAAAATGGTTAAATGCAAAACGAAAAAGCTATCCAAAGCAGTCAAGAATAGGGCTTAATATTTGGGTTGATGCCCATAGTCTAGACGTAAATTGGACACCGAATAGTGAAATATAGCATTAGCACAGCCCGTTCTAGGTTTAGTTTATTGGCTTGTGTTTATCGAGGTGTAAATTTTACAAGACGGCTCCTGAGGAGGGGCTGTCTTGCTTTGTTAAGTTTATAATCACCAACTAACGACCTTTCAGTTGTCTTGAGTTCTTACCGTGTGTCACGAAAAGACAAAATTCATTCCAAGTCATAGGGTGTTTCTTATAAATACACGACGGTTGCCCTTGTAATATTTTCTATAGGGGCCCAATCACCCGAACGGAATTTTTCTATACTTAGCATCCAAGTACCACCGACGCATAATACATTGGCGCTTACCTATATCAGGAATAGCGACACTAGTGCATCCATGTTCCATAGCTCTCTCCCATTCATAGGCTTCGCGACATTAGTACATCCATTTACAAAACACCCTGTTCGAAATTTGGATTCACAATTCTGGTATTCGTATCAGATTTTCTTGTACTATTAGACTCATAATCACGAGGTATGTAATGGTTAAATCCTTTGAAGACATCAAAGTCCGAGCAGTCAAAAGAAAAGGCGGAGAAGAAGCCCTAAAAGTCTTACTGCCAACTGGCGATATTCTCACCCCTAAAAAAATTGCAAAAATACCTGATGACCGTTTTTTGTCTGCAATGACCAAAGGTGTTTTTCAAGCTGGTTTTAACTGGAAGGTGATAGAAAATAAATGGGATGGATTCGAAGAGGCTTTATGGGGTTTTAATGTGAAGCGTTGTGCTTTTATGAGCCCAGATGATCAAGATGCTTTAATGCAAGACACCAAGGTTGTGCGCAATGCACAAAAGATATCGACGGTACCATTGAACGCACAGATGATACTTGAGGTGCAAAAAGAGCACGGTTCCTTTGCTAGTTTTATTGCCCGTTGGCCCAACGACGACTGCATAGGTTTATTGGAATATTTAAAAAAGCATGGTGCGCGTCTTGGTGGCGCCACAGCACAATATTTTTTGCGACGAATGGGCTACGACGGTTTTGTTCTTGGGCGGGACGGTACGGCAGCATTAATCAATGCGGGTGTTATCGATAAAGCGCCAACCAGCAAGAAAGCCCTCAGAGCCGTTCAAGAAGCTTACAATCAGTGGCATAAAGAAAGCGGCTATGGTTATGCGGAAATCAGCCGAGTTCTCGCTTTATCGATTGATACATAAAACGATTAATTCGCTGTGTTATTTGATTCCACTTCATCTAACCCGTGGTGTAACACGATGTAGCCGATTATTCCAGAAAGAAGGCTTCCGCTGAGAATGCCGAGGGTATAAGTAGTTGCTGGTATTTGTGCGATACTTTCAAACGCCAAGGAAGAAATAAATAAGCTCATTGTAAAGCCGATTCCGCAAAGGAAAGAAAGACCCAGTAATTGGCTCCATTCAATATCTTCAGGCAATTTAACCAGTCTTATCTTTGTAGCGATAAAACATATACCGATGATGCCGAGAGGTTTCCCTAAAATTAGACCGAGCGCAACGCCCATTGTCACCGGGTGGATAAAGTTGGACAGCTGTAAGCCCATCAAATAAATACCGGCATTAAAAAATGCAAAAAGGGGCAGGTGTAAATACATGACCCAAGGTCTGAGCATGCTCTCAAACGTTACAAGGGGCGATTGGTCAGAATTTTCACTGGTATGGGGTATTAGCAAACCCAATAGTACACCGGCAACAGTAGCGTGCACGCCAGATTTCAAGACAAAAACCCACATTACAATGCCGATGTTGATATACACATCTAAGCGGCGAATGCCCATTTTTCGGATGAAAACTAAAAGCCCGACACATACTGCCGCACCTAACAAAGAAACATGTGAAAGCTCATCAACATAAAAAAATGCAATGATCAGTATTGCGCCCAAATCGTCGATTATGGCGAGGGTTAGCAGGAATACTCTAAGAGATGTGGGTACGCGTGGGCCTAAAAGTGCCAGTACCCCTAAGGCAAAAGCAATGTCGGTTGCAGCTGGAATCGCCCAGCCAACTTGCGTGACGTCATTACCTGAATTGATAAAAAGATAAATGATGGCTGGCACCGCCATGCCGCCGACGGCGCCTATTGCTGGAAGCACTGCTTTGCGTCGATCGGAAAGGTACCCAGAAATCCACTCCCTTTTGATTTCTAAACCGACCAAGGTAAAAAATATCGCCATCAGTCCGTCGTTCACCCAAAGAAGTAAGGGTTTTTCTAAATTAAATTCGCCGAAGTTGAATGCGATGGGCGTTACACGAAGCGAATTATACAAATCGGCCAGCGAGGAGTTCGCCACGAGTAAAGCTACTAGAGTGGCTAGGGCCAAAAGAATGCCGGGAAATAGGCTATCCGAAGTCTCATGGTGTGCATGAGAGGAGTGTTTTGATTTTAGAGCTAACTTGAAGCGCGAATTCTTCATCGTATTTTCAGCGGGTTCCTAGATAGCGTTCCTAGATGTTTCATTTTTTAATTGTTACAAATAAAACGGATAAAAACGTTCTTGTCTTAATACGCTAAGAAATAAAAAATGGATTATTCTATTTTTAGAGCAATTAATGACTAGTAGAACCTAGTTTTATAAAACAATTTTTTATAAAGCAAAGCGCTTTTACTTTAACAGCTAGAGATTTACGTTAGGCAGCACTGTATCGTTGGTGTTCCCGTTTAAGTGTATGAAAAATATACGTGAATGTATATTTAAAGTCAGCTCGGCAAGTGCCCAACCAGTGCGCGATGTGTGCTTTTACAAAAACGAAAGAGAATCCGACAAAGCCTTGTGAACGATTAACCCATCTTCACGCAGTTGTCGGCGAGAGAATCGAGAGATGCTTTAAGGTTTGCATCACCAAAGCATACGCCCGTAGCAAGTGCGCTAACGAGTGACATGCTATCTTTGGTAACGGTTTTCACCTTATGAGCAACCGCCTCAAGTGGCACGCTGGAAAGGTGGTTGTCGTGAATGGTGACCAATCGCCCATATTGTTTTTTTGCCACTAAAGACGCGGCGTAACAGCCAACATTAGTTGCAATGAGGCGATCGTAGGAAGAGGGTGTTCCACCTCTTTGTACATGCCCAAGTACGGTGGTACGAATTTCTGCATCAATACGCGCCTCTAGTTGGTTTTGAAGTAAGTGACCAACACCGCCAAGTCGAATAGCGTCGGGGCTACCTTCAATGGTTTTTGATACGCTGAGTTCACCATCCAAAGGTTTCGCGCCTTCAGCGATCACCACAATGGCGTAGGCCTGTTTAGCGTGGCAGGCCTCGATTTTTTTTTCGATTTCGTCGAGTTGGTAAGGGAATTCCGGAAGTAAAATCACATCAGCACCACCGGCCACGCCGGCGTGCAATGCAATCCAGCCAGCGTAACGCCCCATGGTCTCTACAATCATCACGCGTTTGTGACTTTGCGCGGTAGTGCGCAAACGATCAATTGCTTCAACGGCAATATCTACCGCAGTATCAAACCCAAAAGTACGATCTGTTTGCGCGATGTCATTATCAATAGTTTTAGGTACGCCGACGAAATTCATACCCAGTTTCGACATTTCATAACACAGTGTCATTGAGCCATCGCCACCCATAGAAATGATACAGTCGAGCCCCAATTCCTTGTAATAGTCTGCCACAGCTTGCGATACGTCTTTACCTTGGTAATTAAAGGGCGACGCGCGATTTACCGTACCTATAACGGTGCCGCCTTTATCTAAAATGTCGATCACATCGTGGCAGTTAAGTGCGCGGGTACGGCGCTCGATTAAACCGAGAAAGCCTTCTTCTATCGCAATCACATCGGCGTGGTATTCATTCATAAGACTGAGTGCTGCGCCCCGAATAGCAGCGTTCAAGCCTTGGCAGTCACCTCCACCGGTTAAAATTCCAACTTTCATCCGTATTCGCCCCTATATTAGCCCGATCTGTTGGTTCTTATGTTACGGGACATTCATTGCGAGACAAGAGAAACTTGGCGCTATCTATTGGGTGTAATCTAGCGTTGGCGGAGAGGTGAAAGCGGTGCGCAGGCCCGTACATGGTCGAACGGGGCCTGCGGAGCCACAAAAAGTGGGCCTCTAAACTATGTTACGATTCTCATTCTTAACCAAATGAAATTAACCTAAAATTTTGTATCTGGGGGATGCATGCAAGATTACCTTTCATACAGAGGCCTTAGCCGAAAAATCGTAGTGTTAGCCGCAGTAAGTGTGACATTGGGCGCTTGCCAGTGGGTTAAACCCACTCAAGATGCAAAAGAAGTTTCGTTAGTAAAGCCTGCATACGCACAAAATTGCACGAAAATTGGCGGAACCGTGTCTAAAGTGAAAGCGAAAGTTGCATTTGTGAAACGGAAAGAGAAGAAAGTGACCGATGAATTGATCACCCTGGCTAAAAATGCAGCTGCTAGGAAGGGGGGCGACACCATCATCGCCAATGGTCCGCGTGCCGAAGACGGTTCTCAGGAATTCGATATATACCGCTGCTTCAATTAACAAGGCTCTTAGAGTCACAATCCTGCCGGGGGTGTTGAATTCTACCCGCACGCCCCCATTTCCCATCCATAGCCGATCGTTTGCTGGTTGCTTTTTAAGCATTGCCAGGCAGAGAGATCGCCATTTTTCCTGACACATTTCTATCAAAGCAATAATGAGGAGTTTGCCCGATGAGCGTTGAGGCAGCTAAAGAAACCCGCGGTTTTGAAACCGAAGCTAAACAGTTACTACATTTGATGATCCACTCTTTGTACTCCAACAAAGAGATCTTTTTACGCGAGCTTGTTTCTAACGCGTCAGATGCGGCAGATAAGTTGCGTTTCCAAGCATTGGATAAAGATGAGCTTTACGAAAACGACCCGGAACTGCGAATACGTATTGCATTCGACAAAGACGCCAAAACGGTCACCATTAGCGATAACGGCATTGGTATGACCCGTGATGAGGTGATCGAGAATCTTGGCACTATTGCAAAATCGGGAACGGCACAATTCCTGTCTCAGATGAGTGGTGATCAGAAAAAAGATTCTCAATTAATTGGTCAATTTGGTGTTGGTTTTTACTCTGCGTTTATTGTGGCTGACGAAGTGGAAGTGCACACCCGTAAAGCTGGTGCAAATACAGGTGAAGGTGTTCGTTGGGCCAGTAAAGGTGAAGCAGAATACGAAATTGAAACCATCGAAAAAGCACAGCGTGGTACCGACATTATTTTGCACCTGAAAGACGGTCAAGATGAGTTTGCTGATGGCTATCGTTTGCGTTCCATCATCAAAAAATATTCTGACCACATCTCTTTGCCTATCGTCATGCAAAAAGAGCAAATGCCTGCGCCAGAAGGTGAAGAGAGCAAAGAGCCTTCAGAACCAGAAGACGAAACGGTCAATACGGCCACAGCACTTTGGACGCGTTCTCGCTCAGAAGTCACCGATGAAGAATACACCGAGTTCTATAAGCATGTATCGCACGACTATGCAGAGCCAATGAAGTGGTCACATAACCGTGTTGAAGGTAAGTTAGATTACACAAGCTTATTATATATTCCTGCAAAAGCGCCTTTCGATCTATACAACCGCGACGCCGCGCGAGGCCTAAAACTTTACGTGCAACGCACTTTTATTATGGATGATGCAGAGCAGTTTTTACCGCTGTATTTGCGCTTCATAAAGGGTGTGGTTGATTCGAATGATCTTTCACTCAACGTATCGCGTGAAATTTTACAAAAAGACCCTAACATCGACGCAATGCGTTCGGCACTTACAAAGCGTGTGCTCGATACATTAGAAAAAGTAGCGAAAAATGACGCAGAAAAATACGCTGGTTTCTGGAAAGAGTTTGGCCAGGTGTTGAAAGAAGGCCCAGCAGAAGACTTTGCAAACAAAGAAAAAATTGCTGGTCTTTTCCGCTTTGCTACAACGCATACAGATAAAGACGAGCAAGATCAAAGCTTGGCAGATTATGTTAGCCGTATGAACGACGGCCAAGACAAAATCTATTACGTGGTGGCAGAAAACTTTAATACCGCGAAATCTAGCCCACACTTAGAAGTGTTTCGTAAGAAAGGCATCGAAGTCGTATTGTTGAGCGATCGTGTAGACGACTGGATGATGGGCCATTTAACCGAGTTTGATGGCAAGCAATTCCAAGATGTAGGTAAAGGCGCGCTCGACCTTGGTGAAATGGATACTGAGGAAGAGAAAAAAGAACAGGAAGAAGTCGAGAAGAAGTTCGAAGACTTTGTTTCTCGAGTAAAAGAAATTCTTAAAGACGAGGTAGACGATGTGCGCGTTACTCATCGTCTTACCGACTCTCCTGCTTGTTTGGTTGTTGGCGAACACGATATGGGCGCACAAATGCGTCGTTTACTTGAGCAGGCGGGGCAAGACTTGCCAACGTCGAAGCCGAGCTTAGAAATTAACCCTGAGCACCCTTTGCTTCAGAAAATGGATCAAGAAAGTGATGAAGATCGTTTCTCTGATTTGGCTCACGTTATTTATGATCAAGCCAATTTGGCAGAAGGCGGCCACTTAAAAGACCCTGCAGCTTATGTACGCCGACTTAACAAACTATTGTTGGAAATTTCTGCGTAGCATGTAAGAAAAGTGGTCATTCTCAAGCTTTTAACTCGAAGTCGTAAAAGGCCAAGAAGGGGGCTTGAGAGCACCGTCGGGGTCCAAGGTTTAATACCATCTGTTCAAGGATGAATAGATGGCGTTACTTGAGAGAGGCGTATGCTTGTTAACCCCAGCCCCGATCTAGTATGACTTTGATTCATGATTTTTACGCCTGAGTACAGCGGGTAAATATTGAAATTTGCCTATCATGACGCAGCGCATCATAATCCAAACACGCCTAGCTCAGCCTAAGGTCGGCTACTAAAACTATAAGCGCACGAGCGCCACATCAACGAGACGACTTTATGACCGAAAGCCTCACCATCACAGTCCTCGGCGGAGGCAGTTTCGGCACCGCAATTTCTAACATTATTGCCTCCAATGGCCATCACACAAACTTATGGATGCGTGACGCAGCGCGCGCCCAAAAATGCCAGAGCGAACGCGAAAACCCGGAGTATTTACCGGGCTATATACTGCATGAAAACCTTAGTATTACCTCAGACCTGAAAGAGTGCGTGCCTCAAAGCGATGTAGTCGTAATAGCTGTACCAAGCTCTTCATTTCGTCAGGTCACCAAACTCGCCGCACCGCTTATTCGCCGTGGCATCATGGTGTTGAGCACCACAAAAGGCATCGAGGCAGATAGCTTCTGCTTAATGAGCCAAATACTCGAACAAGAATTGGAAGACGTACGTATTGGCGCACTAAGCGGCCCCAATTTCGCGAAAGAAATCATAGCCAACCAATACACCGGCTCCGTGATCGCCAGTGACGATGCAGAAGTCTGTGCGCTAGTACAGCGCGTCTTTTCTTCAGACACATTCCGCATATACAGTAATCAAGACCGTTACGGCGTTGAGTTAGCAGGCGCGTTAAAAAATATATATGCCATTGTAACCGGTATGGCCGCAGCGCTGGGTACCGGGCAAAATACCATGGCCATGCTACTCACTCGTAGTTTGGCCGAAATGGGCCGCTTCGCTAAAGTAGAGGGGGCAGACTCTATGACCTTTCTCGGTTTGGCTGGCGTCGGTGATTTGATACTGACATGTACATCAAACCTAAGCCGTAATTACCGTGTTGGATATGCGATTGGTAAAGGCGAAAATTTAGAAAAAGTACTTGAAGACATTGGCCAAGTGGCCGAAGGTGTAAACACTTTAAAGCTAGTGAAACAAAAAGCCGATGAACTGGGGGTGTACATGCCCATAGTGCAAGGCTTATACGCAATTCTGTTCGAAGACCGTGAAATTATTAGCGTTGTTCAAGGTCTTATGACAGGTGAAATGGCAAGTGACGTAGACTTACAAGGGGGCGTTTAATGGACCAGCAACTCAAAGAAAATATTACATCTGGCGCGACGTGGATGCGCTGTCTCTATATGGTGTTTTTTGGTGTGTGTTTAACCGTATCGCGCTTCGTGATGTGGGTCGTGGTTGTACTTCAGTTTTTATTCGCACTGACTACCGGCAGTGACAATGCCAATTTACGTCGTTTGGGTGACTCGCTCTCCCAATATATTTTTCAAGCGCTCAAGTTTTTAACCTTCAATTCAGAAGAAAAGCCTTTTCCTTTTACCGATTGGCCGACACCCGAAAGTAATGTGATTGTAGGTGAAGTTGAAACGGCTGAAGAAATTGCCGAAGCCAAGGTTGCTAAAAGCGAGGCTGAAGAGCAAACCACAAGTGAATCAGAGCCTGCCGCAGAAATCAGTGAGCCGGAAATAAGTGTCGGTGAGTCGGAAGTGGAAATTGTTGATGACGTAGCTGACGAAGCAGAGGAAGAAAGCGGTACAGGCGAAAAAGCCTAGAAATTTCTGCTTTCGAGCACAAAATAGAATACGCGCTGTAGCTTTTTGCAGCGTGTATTTTAGTTCCTTATAGCATTTCTATTAGCGTTCCCATGTGAACAACATACTCCTCAATAACGACAACAATACTGGAGACAACAATGGAACTTTTTTTGATGCGTCACGGCCATGCCGAGGTAGAAGCGCCAAAAGATTCAATAAGGCCTTTATCTGCACACGGCAAGATGCAAGTTGCAGATATTATTCGTGAAAATATCACTGAACTTGCCAATGTTCAGTCGCTAATTGTTAGCCCGTATTTGCGCGCACAAGAAACAGCCCATATCGTACAAAATGAATTGGCGAATGTTCCAAAGCAAGATGCTGATTGGCTGGTGCCCAATGCTAACCCCAGATTTTTGGTGGAGCAACTTCATAATATGTTTCATGAGCAAGGCAAAACATCGCTCATGCTCGTAACTCATCAACCCTTGGTGGGTATTGTGCTAGACGAACTCTGCGGTTTGGAGCCGGGTCGGCACCGAATGGCAACGGCTTCGTTAGCAGCGATCGATACAGAAGTTCTTGCGGTTAATTGTTGTAAGCTTCGCTGGGCAAGGCATGCCTTGTAACCTACATCGAAACTAGTAGAGGCCTCACTCGTGCAAGAGTTTGAATTTCAATTTCACGATCAGGTATTTCGTGGCAAACGCTGGGGGAAAGAAGGCGGGTTGCCCCTTATTGCGCTGCACGGTTGGTTAGACAACTGTGCGAGCTTCGACGTGTTAGCGCCACAGCTAAAAAATATCGACATGATTGCGTTAGACCTCGCCGGTCAAGGCCAAAGTGATCACCGAGACCACGGGGGCGCGTATAATATCTGGAATGATATTGTTGAAGTGATCGCCGTTGCCAATAGTTTAGGCTGGGACAATTTTGCTTTGTTGGGGCATTCGCGTGGCGCCATGATCGCGACCTTAATTGCGGGCACTTTTCCGCAGCGTGTTTCTCATTTGGCTTTAATTGAGGCCTTTATTCCACACATTGTAAAAGCGGAAGATGCGCCAGGCCAAATGCAAGCCGCAGTGGAATCTTTACTTGGTATGTCAGACAAAAGTGGTAGTCGTTTTCCCTCTTTTGAAAGTGCAATACAAGCGCGAGAAAAAGGCTTAGTACCCTTAAATCATGAAGATGCTACAATTTTGGCGCAACGCGGTGTAATAGAAAAAGCGGGTAAATTTTCCTGGAATTACGATATAAAGCTCAATGCGCCGTCGGAAGTGAAATTCACCCGCGAACAGGTGATTGCTTTTGTTGATCGAATATCGTCAGATATTGCATTGATTCTTGCTGACGATGGTTTATCAAAAACCTTTGATGGTATGGAAGAAATCGTCGATATGTTCGAAAAGGTAAAGGCCACACGTATGCCGGGGTACCATCATTTACACATGTCGCAAGCAAGTGTTGAGGTTGCAGGAATTTTAAATGACTATTTTTCCAACTAAGTTTTTTACTAATGTGTTTCTTGGGTTTAGCTTGCTGAGCACAGCCGGTACTTTGCAGGCCTTTACCATTGACGATTATTTTTCTGGTCAAAGACAAATTTACACAGCCAAAAATCCAGACACAACTTACCGGCTAACCCTGAGTTCACTTAAAAAAATTAATGGGGAATGGCTGGCAGAAAAAGAAATGTTGGTGCGTGGAAATTTGACGCGCGTAAGTTTAGAAATATCTCGACCCTACAAATTTGATACCGCCAAGCTAGCGCTTCAAGCCCAGTTTAATGCCTTAAATGCAAGCCTAGTTTATGCCTGTGAAGGTATGGCGTGTGGCAGTAGCAATGCTTGGGCTAACGAGCGTTTTGAAGTGAAACAGCTCTATGGTTTGGATTTGTCTCAGTATTACCAAGTGTGGCAGTTTAAAGACCAGGGCTTGAACAAGTTCGCCGCAGTTTACCTCGTACAGCGTGGTAATAAGCGTGTGTATTCTCAGCTCGATATTATCGTACCGAAAAAACAAAATCTCGCATTTGCGCCCAGTGCAGGGGTTATTGCAAAGCAATTTTATCGCGATAAACAAATAACCGTGTCTGGCCTGAAATTTGAGCAGGGTAATATTCAAATAAATCAAGAAAATTTAAAGTCTTATGCGCAAGCCTTCAATCAGCAAGCATTTCGCAACTTACTGATCGTTGGCCACGATTTTTTCCCAGGGTCGGAAGATGAGCAAGAGACACGTTCCCTCGCGTATGCGAATGCAGTTAAAGACGCTTTGGTTCGTCAGGGCGTTCAAGAGAAGCGAATACAGGTAAAAGGTATTGGTGCGCTCGCACCAGAAGCCGGTAACGATACGATCAAACAAGCCGTAGAGGCTCGCGTGGTCGTATTGTTAAAATAGAGCGCCTCTATTTGATCAGGGAAAGAAATTCTGAGCGAGTAGCTGCATTATCACGAAACACGCCGAGCATGGAGGATGTCCGCATTGACGAATTTTGCTTTTCGACACCGCGCATCATCATGCATAAATGTTTCGCTTCAATAATTACAGCAACACCTTTTGCTCCCGTCACCTCTTCAATTGTGTGGGCAATTTGAGAACTTAATTGTTCCTGGATTTGCAAGCGACGTGAATACATATCGACAATGCGCGCAATTTTAGAAAGGCCAAGCACTTTTCCTTCAGGAATATAACCGACGTGGGCTTTACCGAAGAAGGGCAGCATGTGATGTTCGCATAGGGAATATAGCTCTACATCTTTTACAATCACCATGTCACGACTTTCACTAGGAAACAACGCGCCGTTAACCACTTCTTCCAAGCTCTGGTTGTAGCCTTTGGTGATATATTCGAATGCTTTGGCTGCACGTTTCGGAGTATCGAGAAGGCCTTCGCGGGCTAGGTCTTCGCCGGTAGATTCGATGATGTCAGCAAAGTTTTGCTTCATCTTTGGGTCTTGTTCTGCCATATGGGTCGCAGCGGCCTTTAAGTTAATGTGCGCGGGCGCGGTAATAGTTGGCTGGGCGATCGCTAATGCGGGTCGGCCTTCACATAGTCATACGCGACTGTTCTAGTAAAGGATTACAAAGTATTCCGTTGCTAAGCGTTAGTCGTGCAGGGGAAAAGGCGCTAGAATAGCGGCCTTTTGGCTATTTGCAAACCTAAACACTGGGTAAGCGCAGCCCAAAGCGAGCCAAGTACAACCAAAAGGGCACATAAAGGGCCCAGGCACAGAATTATGATGGCGATTTTTCCCGCATTTGAAACCCTGAAGGGTGGACAGCTACGAACGGTACTCGACTGGCTGCGCTGGGGTGCGAGCCGATTCAACGAGCACGCGGTTTATTTTGGTCACGGTACTGATAATGCCTGGGACGAAGCTGTTTTCTTGCTTTCTCATGCTATTCATCAACCCTGGGATTCCCTCGACAAGATGCAGCAGGCTGCTATTAGTGAAGCCGAACAGTTTGCTGTGTATGAGCTATTTCGAAGAAGAGTGGAAGAACGTATTCCAGCACCTTATTTGACCGGCGTTGCCTGGTTTGCGGGCTTACCCTATAAAGTGACGCAAGATGTTTTGGTACCTCGCTCACCTATAGCTGAACTTATCTTGAAAGACTTAGAACCATGGCTTAATAAAG
Organism: Agarilytica sp.; assembly: GCA_045430305.1. Taxonomy (GTDB): domain Bacteria; phylum Pseudomonadota; class Gammaproteobacteria; order Pseudomonadales; family Cellvibrionaceae; genus Agarilytica. The sequence goes on from JAILXW010000001.1 coordinate 111,804, forward strand.
CGCCACGCAAAATATTGGATTTGTGTACGGGGGGCGGCTGTATTGGTCTTGCCTGCGCACATCAATTCCAAGACGCAGATGTCGTGTTAAGTGATGTCTCAGGCCCAGCGCTGGCAGTGGCGCAACAGAATATCGATTTCCACGGCCTCGATGCTCGTGTTACTACATGCAAGTCTGATGGTTTTGACAGTATCGGCGATGCAACATTCGATTTGATTGTGAGTAACCCACCGTATGTTGATGCCGGTGATTTTTCTTCCATGCCGCAAGAATTCCACTCTGAGCCTAAGTTGGGTTTGGTGTCGGGCGATGATGGCTTGGATTTTACCCGCCGTATATTAAAAGAGGCGGGGCAGTACTTGAGTGACGACGGTTTACTCATTGTGGAAGTCGGAAACTCCTGGCCTGCACTCGAAGCGGCTTATCCTCAACTATCCTTTGTATGGCCAGAATTTGAATTTGGTGGTCACGGGGTATTTATACTAGAAAAGGCTCAATTAGCCGTTCTTGCGTAATAGAAGAAGTTTTGAGCGATAGCGCGTTAAAATAAACACATATTATATTTACACAGTAAAGCGAAATTAAATTATGTCGGGCAATACCATCGGAAAACTTTTTTCAGTCACCACCTTTGGCGAAAGTCATGGTCTGGCTCTGGGGTGCATCGTAGACGGTTGCCCACCGGGAATCGCGATTACTGAAGAAGAAATTCAAAAAGATTTAGATCGCCGTAAACCCGGCCAGTCAAAATTTACCACTCAGCGTCGCGAATCAGACGAAGTCAAAGTACTTTCGGGTATTTTTGAAGGTCAAACAACCGGTACCAGCATCGGTTTAGAAATTCAAAATACCGATCAGCGCTCAAAAGATTATTCAAAGATTAAAGAGCAGTTTCGCCCAGCACATGCCGATTACACCTACATGCAAAAGTATGGTCTTCGAGATTATCGCGGTGGCGGTCGTTCCTCTGCGCGTGAAACGGCGATGCGAGTAGCGGCGGGCGCAATTGCCAAAAAAGCATTGCGCGAATTCTGGGGTATAGAGGTACGCGGTTATTTATCTCAATTAGGCCCCGTTAAAATAGAAAATTTTGATTGGGACGAAGTGGAAAACAATCCTTTTTTCTGCCCCGATGCCAGCAAAGTCGACGAGATGGCCGATTACATGCAAGCGCTCAATAAAGAGGGTGATTCTGTCGGTGCAAAAATTTCTGTTGTTGCGAGCAATATGTTCCCTGGTTTAGGTGAGCCAGTGTTTGACCGTTTAGATGCTGACCTTGCTCACGCTTTAATGAGTATTAATGCAGTAAAAGGCGTAGAAATAGGCGATGGCTTTGATGTGGTTGCTCAAAAAGGCACTGAGCATCGCGACGAAATCACACCCGATGGTTTTTTATCTAATCATGCAGGCGGGGTGCTCGGTGGCATCTCTTCTGGCCAAGATATCATTGCCCATATCGCATTAAAGCCTACTTCTAGTCTGCGCATTCCGGGCAAAAGTGTTGATGTGCACGGCAATCCTGTTGAGGTTGTCACTACCGGTCGCCACGACCCTTGTGTAGGTATTCGCGCAACACCAATTGCCGAAGCGATGATGGCAATTACCTTACTCGACCACGCTTTGCGCCACCGTGGACAAAATGGGCATGTTAATTCTTCAGTACCGCGTGTGCCGGCAACGCCCTAATAGTTTATTGCAAAAATAGCCGTCTGATGCCGTACTGGCGTTTATCTTCCATATATTTTTTCTACTTTTCCGTTGTGGGTGGCATGTCTCCTTACTGGGGGCTCTACCTGCAAGATCTCCATTTTGAAGCTCATCAAATTGGTGCCTTAATCGCGGTGCCAATGGTGACAAAGCTTGTTGCGCCCAACCTCTGGAGTTGGTTGTCAGACCGGGTCGGAAAGCGAATGTTGATCATTCGTCTAGGGGCTTTAGGCGCTTGTCTTGCATTCATTGGTGTTTTTTTTCTGCAAGATTATTTCGCCTTGATGGCAATCGTCGCCTTGTATAGTGTTTTTTGGAACGCGGTGCTTCCACAGTTTGAATCCATTACGTTGAGTTACTTAGGTGACAAAGTACATCACTATAGCCGTGTGCGGCTGTGGGGGTCGATTGGGTTTATTGTTACCGTGGTTTTTCTGGGGTGGTGGTTCGACGTATTTGGTGTGCACTGGTTGCCCTCATTTCTATTTGTATTTCTATTAGGGATATTTTTATTTGCCTGTACTTTACCTGCCTTGCCTTCTGTCAAACACGAGAGCCACTGGCAAGATTTTATTGATGACCTAAAACAAAATCGCGCTTATATATTTTTTATCGTGCTATTTTTTTTACAGTTTAGCCACGGGGCATACTACGGTTTTTATAGTATCTATATGGAGTCACATGGTTACAGCAAAACCGTCATCGGTTTGCTTTGGGCGCTAGGAGTGACCAGCGAGATCGTTGTTTTTATCTATGTGCCACAAATTTTTCGAGCGGCCTCTGCTTATTCTCTACTCTCGTTTACTTTATTGATGAGCGCTTTGCGCTGGCTGTTGATCGCCTTTTTTCCGCACAATTTCGTTCTAGTGTTTGTCGCGCAATGTATTCATGCTCTCTCGTTCGGTATGGCGCACGCGCTCGCCATTCATTTTATTAAGCACTCGTTTAAAGAAAGCGCACAAGGGCAGGGGCAGGCCCTATATTCTGCCTTCAGCTTTGGTGGTGGTGCAGCAATTGGGGCTTATACTAGCGGCTTGATTTGGGATGCCTCTGCAACGTTTACGTTCGTACTTTCAGCTGGGCTTGCCTTTGTTGCTTGGTTGATCTGCTACCTGTTTATTCCTAAGTCCATACTTCGTTAAGCCCTTTCAATATCGTACTCATCTGGATAGGTTTAGGTTTTTATATCTAAACATGATCTTCGCGTCATGATTTAAGTGCGCATTTTCATAGTCATAAAAACTATCTGAATACATGAAAGAAGCACCTAAATATCGATTTCTTTGTTTTAGGTCATAATGCTGGGTTCTAAATAGGCGAGGCATAAGACGTTTTGCTTTACTCTGTTGAAAATACTGTGAATAAGGATTAGGTTCTACTTATAGTCACAGGAAATGCAAATGCTGATCCATTCGTTAAAACGCATTCCATTTACAACATTAGCTCTTTGGGTTTTTCTACCTTTCTCTAATATTACGGGTAACATATGAAGATTTCTTTTTTATCTGTTGTAGCCGTTGTGGCTTTGTTTGCCGCGCCAATGAGTTTTGCTGCGCAGCAATGCCCTGCCATTGATTGCGACTGTAGTGCGTTGTCACAAGAGTCTTGGGTAAAGACCTGTGAGCAGCATGAAGCACGTATTCAAAAAGCCTGTGTGGAAAATGGAAATACACCGAAAGATTATTGTGCGGTACATGGGCCTAGCGCGAAGCCTTTGCCGCTCTCGTTAGAGATAAATGAATACAAAAATGATGCGTCTGTAAAAGCTTCCGCTGTAAAAGAAGAGCTAGGTGGGGCGACTTGGGCTATGACGTCAGATATCGATTCGGCAATTAAAGCTTACGATGAAAAGGCTTATGCGCGCACTCTAAAAATTCTTAAGTTGATTAATGGGAGTTCAGACAAAGCTTTCCAGTTGCAGTTACAGCTAGCAGCTTTACTCAGTACTGAAGACAGTAAGCGAGCGTATAATTCGAGCTGGAAAAAATATTCTAAAGGGGTAAAGCCAGCTGCAGAAAAGCTTGAAATATTCGGTAGTCGGTTAGCTTCACTTATTTCTACCGCCAGCACTAAGAAAGAGCAAAAAATATTTAGTGTGCTTTCTCAAAAAGCCTTGCGTATCGCTGGTAAAAACTATGAGCATGTGGGGTATGGCGACGGTCAGTCTGGTCGTGATGGCAGTGCGGCAAAAACATGGAGCAAGGCTGCAAAGATTTCTTCGAAGATTGCACAAGCAAACCGTGATGTGAGTGGCACAGCCCGCGCTATTAAGTTTGCTGAATACCAGGCAGCAGCACGTCTGCACAGGGCAAGTTTTCACTGGCTTCGAAATGAAAGTCTAGGCGACTCAGTTGCAGCATTAAAAAATTCACAAGAATACCTTGATCACGATGCACAAAAAGAAGTGGATGTTCTGATTACAAAAGAAGAGGAAAAGAGTTCTGGCGGTTTGGGTGGTATTCTCAGCGGTCGCTAATGCTTAGTTTTCAATATTCTTTTTTTGTTGTGAAAGTTAGAGCCCAAAAGTAAGGCGTAAGAAAGGGCCACGTACTTTAAGTGTTGAGCCTAATTCGCCTAAATCATCTGAAAAGAAATGAGAACGCTTGTAGCCTCCTTCTATGCGGAAGGTATAGTTCCGGCTTTCTGTCGCGTAGGCAAGAGCGTATTCCGTATCATTAAAATTGTCGTCGCTCGACTCTCCATATTGCCAGGTGCTCGAAACAGAAACCGGTGTTTTAGGAATGTCGATATGAACTTTCGCATAAAGCAGAATTGGGGATTTTTCAATCTTTGCGCGAGAAACGGTGGGACCTGTATCGGTTGTTGTCGTCTCTTCGCCTGTTTCACCTGTGTCTGCGACGTCATCGGTACGCAGCTCTACAGCACCTTTAATATTTCGTTGAGTTAATCCGAGATCAAGATCAAGCCAACCTTCTTTTACGTTGTAGTAAAGAGAAACATCCTGAAAACTTAACTCGTATTTAGATTGCATATTGGTGCTGGTAACGAATGTATTGCCGGCAAAGTTCACGTCGCGTAACGTCAGTACGGAAGTCCCCTCCGATTTAATTGGCGCATTACGATAAATTAATTTTGGTAACCCTGGAAAGTCGTGGTTCAGCGTGATGGTATAGGTGTTAAGGGTTTCTTCGGCAATATCAAATTCGGCCGCAGAAAATAAAGTTCCAGTTACGGTAGGTTCCCCTTCGCTTGGTTCGAAAGGGTCAGACCGAACATGGCCTTTTATGCTTGCGTCCCAATAATCTACTCCAAGATGTAGACCAAGTAATTCTTTTGCGTGAAGTTGTGTTGGAATGACCGATAAGCAAGTCAGATAAAATATTATGTGTGTTGTTTTCAACCTGTTTGTCCCTCTTGTTGTTGTTCCAGTACCGCATAAAAAGCTTTTGCGGCGTTTCCTAAGGATCGTTTCTGATGTTTTATAACCCCGAGCTTACGACTTAATTTTACACCAGGTTCTAGTATTCGCATATGTGTGTCGATGAGTGTGGTCGGTAATACGCTCCAGCCGAGCCCCACAGAGACCATCATTTTGATTGTTTCTAAGTAGTTAGTCGCCATGTTCAGTGTTAGCGGTAAGCCTTTTTGGTCAAAGGTCGACTTCACAAGGCGCCCGGTAAACGTATTGAGGTCGGGCAATATAGCGGCTTCCTTGCTCAATTCTTGAAGGCTTACACGTTTTGAGTTTGCCAGTGGGTGTTCCGTGCTCACGACAAATTTAAGTGGGTCGTGCCATATGGTTTGCGCTTCGAGTGGTGGTTCTAGCTTTGGGGCCAGTGTTACCACTGCTAATTCGCATTCGCCCCTAATCACTTTTTCGTGCGCTTGTTCTGAATCGAGAAATTCAAATTGAAGGTTCACGTTACGGTGTTGCGATGCGAATGCTCTCAATACGGGGGGCAAATGGTGCAGGCCGATATGGTGACTGGTTGCCACATGAAGGTTGCCGACGATTTCGCCTGACAGTTCTCGTATCGATCGTTCGGTGCTATGCACACTTTGTAAGATCTTTTCCGCATTGGGGAGCAAGGCTTTGCCGGCCTCAGTAAGTGAGACGTCTTTGCCAAGACGGTCAAATAGGCTGTGATTGAGGTGTTCTTCTAGCGCCGCAATACGTTTGCTTACCGCAGGCTGGGTGATAAACAGCTCTTTGGCCGCTTCAGAGAAACTGTGGGTGCGGGCAACGGCGGTAAATGCTTTCAGTTCATCTAGATCCATAGGGTTTTTTATATTCTATTCCTACTGAGAATGCAAATTATAAAAATAATGAATTTGAGTTATTACTTGCCGAGTAATAGAATTGCCACAATATCTAGATTTACTTACATATTACCGGCCCCCCTTTACGGCGGGTCGAAACAATACATTCCCTAGCGCGCAACCTCGCCAGGAATGCAATCGAAAAACGTAACTTAGGAAAAATCATGTCGGCCCGAACACTTTACGACAAACTTTGGGACATGCATGTCGTCACCGAACGCGATGATGGTACTGCACTGCTTTATATTGACCGTCACATCATTCACGAAGTGACGACGCCGCAGGCCTTCGAAGGTCTGCGTCTCGCCGGTCGTAAGCCTTGGCGAACCGATAGCGTCTTAGCAACCACGGATCATAACGTTCCGACAGAAGCGCAAGAGCGTGCTGGTGGTGTGCAGGGCATCAAAGACCCTATATCTAAACTGCAGGTTCAAACCTTGGACGACAATTGCGACGCGCTAGGTATCGTTGAATTTAAAATCAATGACCCACGCCAAGGCATTGTGCATGTGATTGGGCCAGAAACAGGTGCCTGTCTACCAGGTATGACCGTTGTATGCGGAGACTCACACACGTCAACCAACGGCGCACTTGCTGCAATGTCTATGGGGATTGGTACTAGCGAAGTGGAGCACGTGCTTGCGACACAATGTCTTGTTGCCAAGAAAATGAAAAACATGCTCATTAAAGTGGATGGCCAACTTGGTAAAGGCGTAACGCCAAAAGATGTTGTGTTAGCCATTATTGGCAAGATTGGTACCGCTGGTGGAACCGGCTGTGCGATTGAATTTGGCGGTGAAGTTTTTCGCAGTATGAGTATGGAAGGGCGCCTCACGGTATGTAACATGGCCATTGAAGCTGGCGCACGTGCAGGAATGGTGTCCTTCGATGATATTACTTTGGAATATGTTAAAGGCCGTGCTTTTGCTCCAAAAGGTGATCAATGGGGGCAGGCGTTAGCGCAGTGGCAAGATCTTAAGAGTGATGAAGGTGCTGCTTTCGATATCGTTGTTGAAATGAAAGGTGAAGACATTCAGCCACAAGTGACTTGGGGAACATCACCAGAAATGGTTGCACCTATAGACGCTTCCGTTCCAAACCCTGCGAACGAAAGCGATGAGGTGAAGCGTCGCGACGTTGAGCGCGCATTGGAATATATGGGCTTAAACCCAGATCAAGCCATTACTGATATTGCGGTTGATCGTGTTTTCATCGGCTCTTGTACGAACTCTCGTATTGAAGATATGCGTGCGGCGGCAGAAGTTGTAAAAGGCCGAACAAAAGCCGGTAGCGTGATTCAAGCTCTAATTGTGCCCGGCTCCGGCTCGGTAAAAAGACAAGCTGAAGAAGAAGGCCTCGACAAAATATTTATAGATGCAGGAATGGAGTGGCGTGAGCCTGGTTGTTCCATGTGTCTAGCAATGAATGCAGACAAGCTCGGTGAAGGGGAGCATTGCGCTTCTACTTCTAACCGGAATTTTCAAAGTCGTCAGGGCTTCGGCGGTCGCACACACCTTGTAAGCCCTGCTATGGCAGCGGCGGCGGCGATTGCTGGCAAGTTTGTCGATGTTCGTGACTTTGAATGAAGAATAATCGCGCAAGTTTAAGAGAAAAAATATGAAAAGTTTTACCCAGCACAAAGGCCTTGCGGCCCCAATGGACCGCGCGAATGTGGATACGGATCTCATTATTCCAAAGCAGTTTCTTAAATCCATCAAACGCACTGGTTTTGGCCCTAATCTATTCGACGATATTCGTTATCTAGACAAGGGTGAGCCCGGAATGGATAATTCACAGCGTCAATTGAACCCAGAATTTCCGCTCAATCATGAGCGCTATAAAGGCGCGAGTGTTTTACTGGCACGTGAGAACTTTGGTTGTGGTTCTAGCCGTGAACACGCGCCATGGGCATTGGATGAGTATGGTTTTCGGGCCGTTATTGCGCCAAGCTATGCCGATATCTTTTTCAATAACTGTTTTAAAAACGGGTTGCTGCCGATTATATTGGATGAAGCCATTGTTGATGAGCTTTTTACCGCGATGTACGCGCAAGAAGGCTATGAACTTGATATTGATTTAGAAAAACAAACTGTTACAACGCCAGAAGGAAAAGAAATTTCTTTTGAAGTGGGGGCGTTTCGAAAGCACTGTCTGTTGAATGGTTTTGACGATGTAAGCCTTACATTACAGCAGGCAGACAATATCAAAAGCTACGAAGAAAAATTAAAAACACGTTCGCCTTGGCTGTTTAACGCCATTCATAACTAGAGCGATCTATTTAAAAAAACGGGGAAGTTTTGTGAGTAAGAAAATTGTAATCCTGCCAGGCGACGGTATTGGTCCTGAAATTGTAGCGGAAGCACAAAAAGTATTGGCCGCGGTTGATGGTAAATTTAATCTTGGATTAAAAATCGAAGAAGATTGTATTGGTGGTGCCGCTTACGATAAATACGGCGTTCCGCTTGATAATTCTACCCTAGAACTGTGCCAAAATGCCGATGCGGTATTAATGGGGTCAGTCGGTGGGCCAAGGTACGACGAATTAGACCCGAGTATTCGCCCGGAAAAAGGCTTGTTAAAAATTCGTTACGAAATGGGTTTGTTTGCAAACTTACGGCCTGCAATTTTGTATCCGCAACTGGCGGACGCTTCTGCACTTAAGCCAGAGGTGGTTTCTGGTTTAGATATTTTAATTGTGCGTGAATTAACGGGTGGTATTTATTTTGGTGAGCCTCGTGGTATTCGCATATTAGAAAACGGTGAGCGTCAGGGTTACAACACTTACGTTTATTCAGAAAGTGAGATTGAACGCATTGGTCGTGTCGCTTTTGAAATGGCGATGAAGCGTGATAAAAAAGTATGTTCGGTTGATAAGTCAAATGTATTAGAAGTCACCGTGTTGTGGCGTGAAGTTATGCAATCGCTTGCGAAAGATTACCCGGAAGTAGAGCTGACGCATATGTACGTCGATAACGCGGCGATGCAATTGGTTAAAGTGCCTAAGCAATTTGATGTAATTGTGACGGGGAATATGTTTGGCGATATTCTTTCAGATACCGCCGCAATGTTGACGGGCTCTATCGGTATGTTGCCTTCGGCAAGTTTGCGTTCAGATGGTAAAGGCTTGTACGAGCCTGTACATGGTTCTGCGCCAGACATTGCAGGCCAAGGTATTGCAAACCCATTAGCGACAATTCTTTCTGCAGCGATGATGTTCCGTTATTCATTAAACGAAGCAAACGTGGCCGATGCAATTGAAACAGCAGTGGGTAAGGTGTTGGATACAGGCGTTCGTACTGGGGATATTTTCTCCGAAGGCATGACAAAAGTTTCTACCTCTGAAATGGGCGATGCGGTGGTTGCAGCCTTAGAGGGTTAGTCGCTTTAAATTTAGGGAAAGTCTTATGTTTAGATCCAAATCTGAGTTGGAAGCAGGTGTTGAACATATTCAGCGGTCGCCAAAAAATGAAGGTGACATTGCGATGATTGTGTGTCGCCCCGGCGTTGGTAAGCGCAAGGTGCTACAAGACGCAGCGCTTGATTTGCATGAGGGCTTGGTGGGCGACAATTGGTTAACGCGCGGTTTTAAAAAGTCGCCTGATGGTTCAGCTCACCCCGACATGCAATTGAATATTATGAATGCGCGTTCTGTGGAGTTAATTGCCGGTGCAAAAGAGCGTTGGCCTTTAGCGGGTGATCAATTTTATGTGGATCTTGATTTAAGCCCTGAAAATTTGCCGCCGGGTACAAAGTTAAAAATGGGTGATGCAGAAATTATTATTACTGCGGAGCCGCATTTGGGGTGCAAAAAGTTTTCGGAACGCTTTGGGCGAGATGCTTCTATGTTTGTGAATTCCGATCTCGGAAAAGCCCTTAATCTTCGTGGTGTAAATGCAAAAGTAACCCAGCCGGGCAACGTAAATGCTGGCGATCGTATTCGAAAGATATAGAAAAGAAATTTTTTTTAGGTTGTTATTATGACATTAAAAGTAGGTTTTGTAGGTTGGCGTGGCATGGTGGGCTCAGTGCTCATGGGTCGCATGTTGGAAGAAAATGATTTTGCTTCAATAGAGCCTATCTTTTTTACGACTTCAAATGTAGGCGGGCAGGGGCCGAGTATTGGAAAAGATATTCCACCTTTGCAAGACGCATACGACTTAGATGCACTCAAAGCTTTGGACGCTATTGTTAGCTGTCAGGGTGGCGACTACACCAACAAAGTATTTTCCGATTTGCGTGGCAGTGGCTGGAACGGTTACTGGATCGATGCCGCTTCTACTCTGCGAATGAATGATGATGCGGTGTTGATTCTCGACCCAGTAAACCTCGGCGTCATCAAAGATGGTTTGCAAAAAGGTGTTAAAAACTACATCGGCGGGAACTGTACCGTTAGTTTGATGCTGATGGGCCTTGGTGGTCTTTTCAAAGAGGGCCTAGTGGATTGGGTAACAGCCATGACATACCAGGCAGCCAGTGGTTCCGGTGCGCGCAATATGCGTGAGCTGATCACGCAGATGGGTGAAATCCGCGATGGTGTCGCTTCAGAGTTAGCCGACCCGTCTTCCGCGATTCTCGATATCGACCGCAAAGTAGCCAAAAGTATGCGTGGCGGTTTGAGTATTGATGAGTTTGGTGCGCCGTTAGCGGGCAGCCTGTTGCCTTACATCGACAAGCAGCTCGAAAATGGCCAAAGCCGGGAAGAATGGAAAGGCGGTGTAGAAACCAACAAGATTCTTGGACGCGGTGCTAACCCAATCGCCATCGACGGCATTTGTGTGCGTATAGGTGCCATGCGTTGTCATAGTCAGGCGTTGACCATTAAGCTCAACAAAGACATTCCGCTCGACGAGGTTCACGACATTCTCGATAAGGGCAGTGAATGGTCGAAGGTGATTCCTAATGACCGTGACATCACGCTTCAAGAGCTTACCCCAACCAAAGTGACTGGTACGCTTTCCGTGCCCGTAGGGCGCTTGCGTAAAATGGCCATGGGGCCAGAATATCTGAGTGCCTTTACGGTAGGTGACCAATTGTTGTGGGGTGCGGCCGAGCCACTTCGTCGCATGTTGCGTATTTTGCAAGAGGCATAAACTGATAGCACGTTAGAAGCTTGCTCCATTCAGATGGCGTGGCGAGAACACTCATTTTAGGTGTTTTCCCACGCCATTTTCATTTATAGAGCTGCAACGACCAGAGCAAGAGCTGCAGCTATTTTTTTTGCAAAGTTACAGCTTATTGTCCATTCTCAAAGTAATACGCCAAGTGTCGCGGCAAACTAACTGAATTCCCTAGAAAAAGCGCGTTAGGCGAGACAAAATCGAGTTGCGTTTAAAAAATGTACAGTTTTGCCCCCGATTGGCCTTTTCTGGGTGAATATTGGCCCAATTAATTTGGCAATACATTGAAAAAAAGCTATTTATAATGAATACTTACGTTCAATACTGAAAGATTATTCGAGGTTTTGCCGCCTGTTGCCAGCTCCTTGTGAGAATGGCTTAGCCTGGCAAAGCTTCTTTCGGTGAACGTTAGCCGATAATAATTAAACATTGGATCTCAAAATATTGGATCTCAAGAAATAGGGTCTACTCATGGGTCACCGTTCGATAGTTTTGCTTGTAGGTGCTTTGTGCGCTTTCGCAGCCTCCCACGTCAGCGCGCTCGGTTTGGGCAAAATCACACTCGATTCCTCTCTCAATCAACCGCTTAAAGCTAAGATTGAATTGCTTGAGGTACAAGAGCTCACCAAAGATGAAATAAAAATACAGGTTGCAGAGCGGGAAGATTTTGACCGCATTGGCATTGAAAAAACCTACTTTCTGAGTGATTTGAAATTTGATGTGGTGCTAGAAGGTACAGGCGCGCCATATGTAAGTGTAAGTTCACGCAAATTGGTGCGTGAACCCTTCCTTAACTTTATTGTTCAACTGCGCTGGCCTAGCGGTAAGGTTTTGCGTGAATACACATTGTTACTCGACTTGCCTGTATTTGCTGGCAAGCAAGCGCCTAGTGTTCAAGCTTCTCAGCAGTCACCTAGTCAACAAGCGCCAAGCCAACAGCCCCAAACCTATCAGCCATCACCCGCAGACACGGGTTACAACCCACGCTCTGAATATGAGGCAGCACCATCGCGACCGCAACAGCGAGAGGTTGCTCCTACCTATACCGGTGACAGCTACCAAGTACGAACAAGCGATACATTATGGGAAATAGCAGCTTCAGTGCGGCCAGATGGTGGTGTTAGCATCCATCAGACTATGTTGGCGATTCAGCGTGAAAACCCACAAGCCTTCATAAACAACAATATCAATCTGCTCAAAGCTGGGCAGATTTTGCGTATTCCTGACCGTGATGACATGGTTGATCTTGAGCAGCGCTCTGCTGTTCGCGAAGTGGCGCAACAAAACTCAGCGTGGTCTGACTCAGACGATGTGAGCGACGCAACACTTAGTGCTTCGAATTCTTATACCTCCAGCTCTGAAGGCTCTAGCTCGCCTGAAGGCCGTCTAAAGCTTGCTTCTCCAGATGATGCTTACGATAGTAGTGAAGGCCGCTCCAGTGGCTCTACCGCAGATAGCAGTACCGATGCGCTTGAAAATGAACTGTCGGCAACACTCGAGCAGCTAGATTCTTCATCTCGTGAAAATAAAGATTTACGCTCTAAGGTTTCTTCGCTCGAAGAGCAAATCGAAACAATGGAACGTATGCTCGAAGTGAGCAATGAAAGCATGCGCGCGCTTGAGCTTGCAGCCAAGCAACGAGAAGAGGCAGCAGCAAACAATGAAGGCGCTGTAGAAGATAGTGTTGAGACTTCTGACCCAGTGGCTGAAGAAGAAAGCGAATTTGTTAGTGAAGATACAGATTACGAAGCGACTGAAAACTCACAGGAAGGTATGGGTGAAGAGCTTGCGATTGGTGAAGTCGATGTGGATACAGAAATTGATACCGAATCGCTTAGTGACGCATTGCAAGAAGGTCTTTCGGATGAAGATGCTGACGCAGAAGGCTCGTTCGATGACGAAGCGGCCGAGGAAGTGGTTGAAGAAGTTGTAGAAGCAACGCCAGCACCAGAAGTCTCTAAGCCTGTCGTAATACCTCCGCCAGCACAGAAAAGCATTGTCGACCTCATTCTCGAAAACATCTTGTATGTTGTGGGTGGTGTCGTGGTTCTTGTCGGTGTGATCTTCGTAGTCTTCCGCAAGAAAGGCGGCGACGATGCAGACGATTTCTTCGAAGAGCATGGTCTTAACGATCTTTCTAGTGCGGAAGAGCACGATGACAGCACCGTGATTCAAGATCGCGACCGTGGAGAAGAAGAGGACCTGGGGCTTGGCGATTTAGACGAAGCGCAGGAAGAAGTGCCTAGTTTGACTGAGTTCGAAGAAGACGTTGCCGAAGATGACGGTGACGGAGAAGCACAAACTGAAGACGTGGTAACCGAGGCTGATATCTACATCGCCTACGGTCGTTTTGACCGTGCAGAAGAGATGTTACTCAACGCACTGGCAAAAGATGCAAACGACGAAGATGTGCGCCTCAAGCTACTTGAAGTGTATTCAACTCAGGGTGATGCGGAAAACTTCGACCCACATTATGCCAAGCTTCGCGCATTTGCTTCAGACGCAACTATCGAGCGAGCGGATGCCTTGCGAGCCAGTATTCCGCATATTGCTGAGTTTGATGAAAGCAGTTTCGATACGGCAGATGTTGATGCCGGTGCTTCAGACGCTGCTACAGAAGACGACTTTGGCCTTGGTCTAGATTTGGATGCGCCGGCAGAAGAAGGTGCCTCTGACGAAGTAAGCTTGGATTTAGACGATGATTTGTCACTCGATACAGGTGGCGAAGACTTGGCTTCTGATGGTCTTGGTGAATTTGACCTTGGCGATGACAGTTCAAATGAAGAGCAGGGGTTTGACCTAGACCTCGGTGATCTCGATTCCGACGGTGACCCAGATGCAAGTTTGGAAATTGAATTGCCTGATGAAAGCGAGATCGTCGATGCGACAGACGCTGGTAGCGACTTGGCGGACGGCTTAGATCTCGATTTTGATATTGAAGATGCCGCTGATAGTGATACAGACGATTTAGGTGAGCTGGATCTTGACTTGGGCGAAAGCTCTGGTGATTCAGACTTGGAAGATTTAGAAGCCGGTTTGGGTGATCTAGATGGCGATTTGTCGCTAGATTCCGATATAAGTTTTGATATTGAAGGTGATGACCTCGACGCTGATTTAAGCCTTGATTTGGATAAAGGGGCAGAATCCACCGAGTCGGATGATTCCGCGCTAAGCATCGATCTTGATTCAGAGTCTGAGCTTGATACTGACTTCGGTGACTTAAATGCCTCTGCTAGTCTGGAAGAAAGCGCCGAGGGTCTTGAGTCTTTCGACGCTGATCTTGGGGATGATTTAGAGCTTGGAGACTTGGATCTGGATGTCGGTTCTGAAGATTCAGTAGGCAGCGATACCGTTGTAAATGAAGCTCTGAACGATGAATATATCGAGCAGAAGCTTAGTGAAGATAGCGATTTAGATATGAATCTTGAGGGGGATATCCCGCTTGAGACAGAAGAGCCGCAGCTAAGTGAAGAATTTGAAGCGATGAGCAAGCCTGCGCCTGCACCCGTCGAGGAGGCAAGTGCCGCGGTTGAAGAGAGTGATGATTTGTCTATGTCGGATGACGACGACTTAGACCTTAGCTCGCTTGATCAAGAGCTTGATGAATTGACCGCTGGAGTAGACGGTGAAAGTGACGAAATTCCAACAATGGAAGAACCACTCACTGATCTTGATGCTTTTGATGACGATTTAGAGCGTGACGAAGCCGCGGCTGAAGTTGTGAGCACTGGTGCTACACCAGAAAAGCCCGTTGAAGAAATGGGTGAAGACACTATGTTCCAGCAAGCGTTAAATGAAACCCCTGCAGTAGAATCGGGTTTTGAAATTCCAGAGGTTAGTGCTGAAGACGTTGATGATGATGATCTCGACTTCTTGAGTGATAGCGACGAGACTGCTACCAAGTTAGATTTGGCGCGTGCCTATATTGATATGGGCGACCAAGAAGGTGCTCGCGATATTATCCGCGAGATTCTGGAAGAGGGTAATGACGAACAAAAAGAAGAAGCGCAAGGTCTGCTTTCTCGTATCGAATCCTAAGTATAAATTCCAAAGACGTATTGAAAAGCCTTGCCCTTTGGGTAAGGCTTTTTCATTTCTGACCCTTTAAAATTAGAACGATGTACACTCGTAACTGTGAAATAAAGCAAGGCGTAGATTTCCCTGAAGGTATGCATCGCTATGCCCTGGGTGTAGAGTACCAAGGCGCATCTTTTAATGGGTTTCAAAGGCAGGCGTCTTCTGCTGCAAACACCGTTCAGGCCCATCTGGAACGCGCTATTTCCAAAATAGCAGCAGAGCCTATTACCTTAGTTTGTTCTGGTCGCACCGATGCTGGCGTGCATGCATGTGAGCAAGTTATCCACTTTGACACGCTCGCTGAACGCCCCGAAAAAGCGTGGGTACAGGGGGTCAATACTCAGCTTCCTGAAGAAATTCGCGTGCATTGGGGTAGGGAAGTGCCAAAAGGTTTTCACGCCCGTTTTAGTGCGCTTGCACGGATTTATCGTTATGTGATTCTGTCAACGAAAGTGTGCCCCGCTCACTTGGCCAAGAACATCACAAGCACTCATTACACGCTTGATCTGGACGCTATGCAGGCCGCCGCTAGCCTATTAGAGGGTGAACACGACTTTTCTTCATTCCGCTCTTCTCGGTGTCAGGCGAATACCCCGACACGTCGTCTGGAATATCTACGTTTCAGTTCGCGTGGGCCTCTGATTGTGTTGGAGGTGAAGGGCAATGCATTTCTCCACCATATGGTGCGTAACCTCGTCGGCACGCTTATCGACATCGGTCGTGGGGCCAAGCCTGTAGAGTGGGCTTCTGAATTGCTTGAGCTGCGAGACCGTACAAAAGCTTCTCCTACTGCTTCGCCCGAGGGGCTGTACTTCACAAAAGCGGTTTACAGTGAAGAGTTTGTGCTGCCCGAAAGGCCGCTTGGGCCTTTGTTTCTCCAATCTTAGCTTTAGCTCTATTTGCCTTAAATATGGCTGCTGTACTTGTCACTAAAGGTCGAACCGCGTTGGGGTTTCCGTGCTATTTGGCTCACAATCAGGCCGTTTTCTGGTAAGATCTCGCCCTTTCTTTTAGAAAATACAGCATTCCAGTAGCGCCGGGTAAAACCGGTGCTTGAACTTGGTGAGCTAGCGGCGTCATAAGAGGGTATTTGGCATTGAGCGTGAGCGTTCGTGTAAAAATTTGCGGTATCACGCGGCCAGAAGACAGCGCCTATGCCGCCCAATGCGGCGCAGACGCAATCGGTATTGTCTTCTACCCGCCCAGTAGTCGCTATGTTGCAGATCTGGCGTTAGCGCGAGACATTGCCCTGGCTGCAGGCCCGTTTGTGAATGTAGTAGGTTTGTTTGTAAATGCTGACGCTAAAGAAGTAGAAGACACCATAAAGACCGTTCCCTTGAGTTTGATGCAATTTCATGGGGATGAAAGCGCTGAAATATGTGAAAGAGCGCAGCGGCCATATATCAAAGCGCTGCGAATGAAAGAAGGTCTTGATCTGGTTGCGCAGTGTGACTTGTACACAAATGCGAGCGGCTTTTTGCTAGATACATACGTAAAAGGGCAGCCTGGTGGAACCGGTGAACGCTTCGACTGGCAGCGCGTACCTCAAAACACTGGTCGCCCATTGATTGTTGCAGGTGGATTAACCCCAAGTAACGTAAGTCAGGCCATTGCACAAACACGACCTTATGCGGTTGATGTAAGTGGCGGGGTAGAATCAAGCCCTGGTATAAAGAGTAACGAAAAAGTACGAGCCTTTATCGAAAAGGCGAAGCAAAAAATATAACGTGAGAAGTAATTAAACTAAATTACTGCCCCATAAATAGGAAGCCCTCAGTGAACCAAATTTCAGACATAGACTATAGCGCCTTCCCAGATGAACACGGCCACTATGGCGAGTTCGGCGGTCGCTTTGTTTCAGAGACACTGATGCACGCCTTGGACGAGCTTCAAGAAATTTACACGCGTGTAAAAGATGACCCAGCTTTTCAAGAAGAGTTTGATAAAGACCTTGCGCACTACGTGGGTCGACCCTCCCCTTTGTATTTTGCAGAACATTGGACAAATAAAATCGGCGGCGCAAAACTTTTCTTAAAACGAGAAGATTTAAATCACACAGGTGCACACAAAGTAAATAACACGATCGGCCAAGCGCTGTTAGCGAAGTACACCGGTAAAAAACGTGTTATTGCAGAAACAGGTGCAGGTCAACACGGCGTTGCAACGGCAACTGTGGCCGCGCGACTCGGTTTAGAGTGTGTAGTATATATGGGCGCGGAAGACGTTCAGCGTCAAGCTCTTAATGTGTACCGTATGAAGCTTTTAGGCGCGACAGTGGTGCCTGTGCAAAGTGGTTCACGTACATTAAAAGATGCCATGAATGAAGCTATGCGCGATTGGGTCACCAACGTCGATGATACTTTTTATATTATTGGTACCGTTGCTGGGCCGCACCCATACCCGCAACTCGTGCGCGATTTTCAGTGTGTGATTGGCCGCGAAGCGCGCGCACAATGTTTAGAGCAAACTGGCAAACTACCTGAAGCGCTTGTTGCATGTGTGGGTGGCGGATCAAATGCTATTGGTTTATTTCATCCATTTCTCGACGATAAAAACGTGAAAATGTATGGTGTTGAAGCGGGTGGTTTCGGTGTGGAAACTGGCAAGCATGCAGCACCACTCAACGACGGTATTCCCGGAATTCTTCACGGTAACCGTACCTATTTAATGGAAGACGAAAACGGCCAAATCATCGAAACACATTCTGTGTCTGCTGGTTTGGATTACCCTGGTGTTGGCCCTGAGCACAGCTGGTTAAAAGATATTGGTCGTGCAGAATATGTCGCCATTAACGATGATGAAGCTATGAATGGGTTCCGCAGCCTAACGCGAACCGAAGGCATAATGCCGGCTCTGGAATCGTCTCATGCCATCGCATATGCAGAAAAACTTGCCCTGACTATGAAAAAAGACGATGTCATCATCGTTAATTTAAGTGGGCGTGGTGATAAAGATATTTTGACCGTTGCCAAAATTGACGGCATCGAAGTCTGATTAAATAAAAATTAATACATTGAACAAATCAAAGCTACGCATATTGAATATATGTTTCGCTGAAAAAAGGGCAGTAGATTGAACAGAATCCAACAACAATTAGCGCAGTTAAAAGAGCAAGGGCGAAAAGCGCTGGTCTGCTACATCGTTAATGGTGATCCAAACCCAGAGGCGACGCTTCCGGCAATGCATGCCTTGGTCGAGGCGGGCGCAGATATTATCGAACTCGGTGTACCTTTTTCTGACCCTATGGCAGAAGGCCCCGTGATTCAGCGCGGCCATGAGCGTGCCTTAGAGCACAACATCAGCCTTAAAGGTACTTTTGAGCTCGTTGCTAAGTTTCGCGAAAAGGACGCAAGTACCCCTGTGGTACTAATGGGTTACGCAAACCCAATCGAGCGCATGGGGTATGAAGTATGTGCAGAAAACGCGTCTAACGCAGGTGTTGATGGCTTGCTAACGGTAGATCTGCCCGCAGAAGAGTCAAATGGCTTACACGCATTTTTACAGAAAAAATCTATCGAAAATATATTTCTAGTGGCGCCAACAACGACCGCTCCACGTATGAAGAAAGTGGTCGAGCTAGCAGGTGGGTTCGTATATTACGTATCGCTTAAAGGTGTTACTGGGGCTGGGCACCTAGATATTGACTCTGTTCAAACTCGCCTAGAAGAAATTAGAGAACTCACAGATCTACCAACCCTTGTTGGCTTCGGTATTAAAGATGCCGAATCGGCCAGTGCTGTCGCCAGTGTGTCAGATGGCGTGATTGTCGGTAGTGTATTAGTAAAAGCAATGGGCGAAAATACTGAACAAAGCACTGAAGATATTTGTCAGAGTTTAAAGTCAATCGTTGCGCCTATGCGCAAGGCGCTCGACGAACTGAACTAAAACCAAGCTAGAACAATAATCACAGCTAAATACAGATCAAAGAAAGAAGAAAGAATTATGAGTTGGATTGATAAAATCGTTCCCAATGTTGTTCGCACCGAAAACAAATCAAGCAAAGTGCCTGAAGGGGTTTGGAAGAAGTGTACTAAGTGCGCGTCTGTACTTTACCGCCCAGAACTCGAAAAAAACTTAGACGTATGCCCCAAGTGTGATCATCACATGCGTATTGGTGCGCGTCGCAGGCTAGATATCTTTCTTGATAAAGATGAGCGTGAAGAACTGGCAACAGATGTGCTTCCTATTGATCGCTTGAAATTTAAAGATGTTAAAAAATATAAAGATCGCCTGACTACCGCGCAGAAAAACACCGGTGAAAAAGATGCATTGGTTGCAATGAAAGGCACGTTAAAAGGTATGCCGGTCGTGGCTAGTGCTTTTGAGTTTGCCTTTCACGGCGGTTCAATGGGTTACGTGGTAGGTGAAAAGTTTACTCGTGCAGCGCAAGTGGCTTTAGAAAACGAGTGCCCCTATGTTTGTTTTTCTGCAACGGGCGGTGCTCGTATGCAAGAGGCATTGATTTCATTAATGCAAATGGCTAAAACCAGCGCTGTCATCGAGCGAATGAAACAAGAAGGTATTCCCTTTATTTCAATTATGACTGACCCCGTTTACGGCGGCGTGTCAGCAAGCCTTGCCTTGCTGGGTGATATTAATGCAGCTGAACCCGGCGCGCGCGCAGGTTTTGCTGGGCCAAATATTATTGAGCAAACCATTCGCCAAAAATTGCCCAAAGGTTTCCAGCGTAGTGAGTTTTTGTTGGAACATGGTGCCATCGACATGATTATTTCACGTACTGAAATGCGTGATCGTTTAGCATCGATTTTGGCGAAATTCACACACCAAGCACAACCCATACTCGAGATTAATTAAATCTAAAAGAGGGGGCTCCAATGACAACAACTTTAGCCGACGAGAATATTGAGCACGCTGATTTGTCATTGAGCCAATGGCTCGATCGCCTCGAAACGGCCCATCCTAAAAAAATTGATCTGGGGCTAGACCGGGTTCGATTGGTGGCAGAACGGCTTGACCTGCTGAAACCCCGTGTAAAAGTGATCACTGTAGCGGGTACCAACGGCAAGGGTTCCTACGTTGCCGCGCTAGAGGCGCTACTTCTGAATACGGGTAAGCATGTCGGGGCTTACACATCTCCGCATATGATGCGTTACAACGAGCGTATCAAAATTAATGGTACAGAAGTAAGTGATGCTAGTGTTTGTGGCGCTTTCAAAAAAATAGAAGTGGCGCGGCAGCAAATATCACTTACCTATTTTGAATATGGAACGCTCGCTGCTTTACTCCTCTTTAAAGACGTACCGCTAGACTACATAATCCTAGAAGTGGGGTTAGGTGGTCGCTTAGATGCGGTCAATATTATCGATCCCGACCTTGCTGTGATTACCAGTATTGACCTTGATCATGAGGAATGGCTAGGCAACACACGAGAAAAAATTTCAGAAGAAAAGCTAGGCATACTTCGTAGGGGTATACCTTGTGTGTGTGCAGAAAGGAATTTAACCGAAACGATGCGGGCCATGTTTCGTGCAATGAATAGCGAAGTCTATTTAATGGGGCGCGATTTTGACGTTGAAATAAAAGGGCGACCCTCCATTGCTGAATATAAAGCTCAAGTGCAATGCGAGTATCGAAGCCCAGAAAGTGATAGCGCGATAACATTCATCGACAAAGGGCTGTCACCTTATAGCGTAGGCGCAGCAATACAGACGTTAACCGTGCTGGGCGAAGTTGTTTTCAAGGAAGAGGAAGCCTCTAAAATAGAGAACAGCATAAATAGGGTGTTGTTACCTGGGCGAAATGAGCAGGTAAAGGTAGGCGGTCAACACTATGTGATGGACGTTGCGCACAATTCTGCGGCAACCACCGTATTGGCAAACCGCTTAGTGCAAGAAGCGTTTAAAGCTGACATAGCCATTGTGGGTATGATGTCAGATAAAAATATTACCGAAGCGATGTTGCCGCTCTTACCCTGCGTAAGTAAGTGGGCTGTATGTGACATACCCGAAAATTCTCGCGCTGAAACAAAAGAAAAGTTAAAACAGATTCTGGTTGAAGCGGGGGTGTACGACAAAGACGTTGAGTTGTTTGAAAATGTTGAAATGGCAATGAATGATCTAAATGAGTGCGCGAATAGAGTGCTTGTTATGGGTTCATTTTTAACAGTATCTGCCGCGCGTAGATGTCTGGAATTACAATGACAAATAAAACACCTAAGAGAAGTAAATAATGGATGATGGTTTAAAGCAACGCCTCATTGGTGCGTTTGTTCTATTTGCTTTGGGTGTGATATTCATTCCGGTGATATTTGATCGAGACCGTATAGAACCAGTCGATAAACGGACTCAAATCCCCTCGGCGCCGTACATCGAACCCGTCGATGTTAACGCATCACATTCTCCTGTAGTAAAAGAAATAGCCTTACCGGCAGAAGAAATCTATCTGCCCGACGAAGCAAAAGAAGTCTCAATAGAGCCAGAAAACCACAGCGTAACACCAGAAGGTGTGCCTAATAGCTGGGTGCTTCAAACAGGCAGTTTTCGTTACATAAAGCACGCAGAACAATTTCGCGATACCTTAATTAAGGAAGGTTATTCAGCATATATACGTACCGCCACAACAGAAAAAGGGAAAATGACCCGTGTTTATGTTGGCCCAAAACTCGATAAAAATATATTAATAAAGCAGAAAAAAGAAATCGAGAAAAAGCACAACACCACGGCGATGTTGTTGAAGTTTGAGCCCTAAGGTTCAGTGAGTATCACGGCTTAAGTTGCAATGCAGGTGCTCAACGTTCTTGTTGGTGCTGTTCCGAAGAAAGTTTGGATGTTATAAGCGTTGCCGGTTGTGGTTAGAGACACGCTCTTGTGTTTTAACGTGGAAGGTGGGTAAGAGGGGTGCTCGAAAAGCAATTGTTTCATCCCATTTTTTTGTTTTTTCGCCTCAGTATAGATGCCCCCAGTATCATTAAAAGTGTAGCCAAGTCTATGCTGCCCCCGCCGCCAGAGTCACTTTTTTCTGAATTTGCTTCAGCTTTGAATTCAGTGTTGAATTCAATTGTCTCAGTGGTGTCGTTAACAGTAATGTAGCCGATTTCTATTGGATGTATGCTGGCGGTATATTCAATAAATTCGGTTTGCCCTACTACGAGTTCTGAGGAACTCAATGAGCCATTGGTGGAAAGCGTTAATGAGCTATTGGCGGAAAGAGTTGAAGAATAAGGCGACGACGTTTGTTCTGGATTTTCCGTATTGTTTGAGATTATCGTTAAATGTTCTCCGGAGATGCTTCCTATATGTATGGCATTGCTTTCTAGTATAAATGCGTCATCGTTTTCGCCGCCAATTAAATTATCAGCGTTGTAGAAAGAGATTCTACTCTCTTGGGATGAAATCGAACCGCTGCCGTCGATTAAGCTCCAATTGTTGATCGCGTTTTTCCCTATAATGGTATCAACACCTTCATTGCCATCGACAGTAATTGTTATTGCATTTTCTACTCGGGAAAAATCGAAAGTATCATTGTATTCTGTGCCTACAATTTCTGTCGCGCCTGCGACGACTATATCTTCGTTTTCAATGACTACATAGCCATCATAAAATTGGTAATACTTTCCATTGGCTATAAGGGGCATTGATAGGGCTACACTGGGTGCTGTTATTGTAAAATCGTTGCCGTTTAGAAAAAATTGATCGTTAAACTCACTGACAATAAAGGTATCGCTAAAGCCTTGGAAGCGAACGGCGATTCCATATGGGGGAACTTGTACCGTATATGCGTCGGGGTAGCTTACGGTTGCGGCGGTATCGTTCGTGTTTACGGCAACATAAATTGCTTCGCCATTAACAGTAGATAGTTTAACGCCTGCGTATCCGCTAACGACAGGTTGGCTTGAGCTTGCGAAGTCGATGTATGGCTCATCTGTGGCCAGAAATGGCTCTATCAGAGCGATAATGTCTGATTCGATAAACCCTGAACTGTCATCGAGAGTTGTATGTATGCCATTCAGCTCTTGTAGCAAGGTAAGTTCTATCGGGTTGCTTTCAGGTTCCTGCGCTTGAAGGTTGGTGATTATGAATAGGGTTAGTACAGCTAGAATGTGTGTAAATCTGTGCGTCGTTGATTTCTTGACGGGGGGCATGATTCCAATCCTTGGCGGTGTAGCGTTTGTTTTGGCTCGTTTGGCTTTTATCGTCGCGGAATATTATACCCAAATATATAAGAGCTGTCTGTCTGTCTGCTGGTAGGGAAGGTGTTCCTTAGGGTAATTCCTGTATCAATATGCCGCTATTGGAGTTTCTCAAACCTCTTCCTTAAATATTCCAATCTATCTGCATAGGGCGATTTCTCTCTGAGTTCGCCAATTCTTTTAAAACAAGACCCTATTTGTGCAATTTCTTTGTCGCGAAGTGTTTGCTCTTTGCTTTTGCTAATAAGGCATTGAATTAAGTTTAAGTTCAAGCCTGTGTGGTTGGGCAGTTCTTTGAGTACTTTTTGAAAAGAGATAATGGCTTGCTCGTACTTGTCTTGCTTGTAATATTCGATGCCTTTTTTATTGAGTTTGGCCGCGAAGGCGATGCCTTCTTTCGTTAATGGTTCGCGTAATAATTTGTCGATGCTAACAGCAAGTTCGGGGTCTTTATTCAGTTTCGCGACTTCTTGAAGGAGTTTTTCCCCTTCGTCGTATTTGCCTTTGTCCATAAACGCTTTTGCGCAGTCGATGCATAGCCCAACATCGGTGTTTTCCACGACATCTAAATTGAGTTGTTTAAAGGCGTCTAGCGCATTGTTTAGTGATTGTTCCGCTTCCTCTTCTTTACCAATACCCTCGTAAACATCTGCGGAAACTTGATCAAGGCGCATATTAACGACGGGGTGGCGGCCAAATTTTTTGTTTGCGTATTGAATGGCTTCCAGTGCTTCTTCGGCTAGTGGTAGCGGGTCGAGGTCATTCATTTGCTGGCTTAAGCTGGCAGCTAGGTTGGCATAGTCGTTTGGGCTTTCTTGGCTGGAATTTTTGCTGTACTTAATGGCGTTACGGTTTGCGTGTACGGCAGCGTTGGTGTCGTTGGCTTCTATGCTAACGCGGGCCATTTCGCGCTGGCGGCTTGCCGACATGGGGCTGACACTAACGGCTTCAATCAGCGCTTGCTGTGCTAGTTCAGATTTGCCTTTTGCTTGGTACACTTTTGAAAGTACATCCTGTGCCTCAACGCACAAACCGCTTTCTTTTATCACTGCTTTTAACTGTTCTTCTGCGAGATCTAGCTTTTTCAGGCCGAGTAAAGCTTTGCCAATGCCTACCCTTGCCCAAAGCGGTTTTTGCGAGCCAGAAACGCTTTGGTAAACGGCGATTGCTTCTTCGTACATACGCTGGCTACACAGTAGCTCACCCATGATTTTTTTTGCTTCGAGCTGATGTGGACTGTTGCTTTGGGCTAAGTCTTGGCATGCAACAATGGCTTTTTTGGGGCGCTTTTGGTCTAGGGCTAGGTTCACTTCAGCCATCGCTTCTTTGCGCATTACGGCGGCGTCGAGCCTTGGGCGCAACGCGTCGCGATTCACCGGTTTGTTGATGTAGTCATCGGGTTGATACTCGATGGCGTGTACAACATGCTGCACGGCAGTTTCTGTGCTCACCATAAAGTAGACGGCTGAGTTTTTTAGTAGCCCTTGATAGCGCAACTCTTCCAGTAGTTGTTGCCCATTTTTGCCTTTTCCGAGGTCGTATTCGGCCAGCACAATGTCGTAGGCGCTGCGCTGGGCATTTTCAATAGCTTCTTCTGCGTGGGCAGCTGTATCGACTTTTTCGCAGCCAAAATCGCTGAGCATACGCTTCCATTCGGTTCGCATGTCAGGGTTGATTTCCACCACCAGCGAGCGTTTTTCGCGGTAGGCTTTGATGATGTCGATTTGTTTCATCTTTTTCTAATAAAAATAAGCGCTTAGATGAAGTAAGTTTAGACCATTTCTAGACCTATTTTAGGTGCTTGAAAGAGGGGGCTTAGTGGCGCGAGCGATAAACTTCTGTTTCCTTTGTTTCAGCTCTGCTAAAATCCTTTTCTCGTTGCCTCCCTACCACAGTTAAAACAAGTTGATTGATTGAATGAATTGGGCTGATTGGGTCATCCTCGCAATCCTGGCTGTTTCCAGTCTTATTAGTCTCAAGCGTGGTTTTGTGAAAGAGGCGCTCTCGATGGCCAATTGGGTCATTGCGTTCATTGTTGCGATGACGTTCCGCGATCCTCTCGCTGGTTTATTGGCCGACCAAGTCGCAACCCCCTCACTTCGTGACATGATGGCTTTCGCCATACTCTTTGCCAGCACCCTGATCGTTGGCGCGATGGTCAATTATTTGATTGGCGAGGTGGTCAAAATGACCGGCTTAGCTGGTACTGATCGCTTTCTCGGTATGCTTTTTGGGTTTACTCGCGGTTTTATCGTAGTGATGGCGGTACTTCTTCTTGTGCCACCTTTGGTGTCGATCGACAAAGACGCCTGGTGGCAAGAGTCATTAATGATTCCTCATCTAATGGAATTCGAAGGTTGGTGCAGACTGATAGCGAGTGAATTTATCAGTTTTGTCTCTGGCTTATTTTCTTAATTTTTCTCTTCAGGTCTGATTTTTTATGTGTGGTATTGTCGGGATCGTCGGAACTTCTAATGTCAACACTGCGCTGTATGACGCTTTAACGATGCTTCAGCATCGCGGGCAAGACGCTGCTGGCATTATGACCTGCCACAAAGGCAAGCTTGCGCAGCAAAAAGCTGTTGGTTTGGTGAAGGATGTGTTCCGCACTCGTCATATGCATCGTTTGGTGGGCAACATTGGTATTGGCCATGTGCGTTATCCAACCGCTGGCAATTCTGGCCCTGCGTTAGCTCAACCCTTTTACGTAAACTCCCCTTACGGTATTGCTCTGGCTCACAATGGCAATCTCACCAATACGAAGCAATTGACCAAAGACTTATTTAAGGCCGATTTACGCCACTTAAATACCGAGTCAGATTCCGAGGTGCTGCTCAATGTGTTTGCTCATGAATTGCAATCGCAGGGCAAGCTAGAGCCTAGCGCGGAAGACATTTTTAAAGCGGTAGAGGGCGTACATAAGCGTGTTGTCGGTGGCTACGCGGTGGTGAGCATGGTGGCCAGCTACGGCATTATTGCGTTCCGTGACCCGAATGGCCTGCGGCCTTTGGTGTTCGGCGCGCGTGAAGACGCTGAAGGTAAGAAGGAGTATATGATTGCTTCTGAAAGTGTCGCGCTTGATGTTTTAGGCTTCGATTTAATTCGAGATGTTGCCCCTGGCGAAGCCGTTTTCATCACTGTTGACGGGGAGTTGCATACCCGCCAGTGTGCAGAAAACCCAAGCCTTAGCCCCTGTATTTTTGAGCATGTCTATTTTGCTCGTCCTGACTCCATCATGGATGGAGTGTCGGTGTATAAAGCGCGTCTGCGGCAAGGTGAAAAGCTCGCTGAAAAAATCCTCCGTGATCGGCCCGATCACGACATTGATGTGGTTGTTCCGATTCCTGATAGTAGTCGAGTTGCAGGGCAAACAGTTGCTCAAAACCTTGGGGTTAAATTCCGCGAAGGTTTGGTAAAAAACCGTTACATTGGCCGTACCTTTATCATGCCTGGCCAACAGCAGCGCCGTAAATCTGTGCGACAAAAGCTCAATGTTATTGATTTGGAATTTAGAGACAAAGTCGTATTGCTCGTGGATGATTCGATTGTACGCGGTACGACCTGTAAGCAGATTATTCAGATGGCGAGAGAAGCCGGTGCCGCCAAAGTATATTTTGCTTCTGCATCCCCCGTTGTCAAATATCAAAATGTGTACGGCATTGACATGCCTTCGCGTGATGAATTGGTAGGGCATGGGCGAACAGAAGACGAGGTTCGTAAAGAAATTGGTGCTGATTGGCTAATTTATCAGGAATTAGAAGATTTAATCGCCGCCTCATCTGAGGGTAACTCAGAGATTCCGCGTTTCGATTGTTCCGTGTTTGACGGTGATTACATTACCGGTGACGTGAATGACGATTACCTTTCTAAGCTTGAGGCAGAGCGCGCAGATCACGTAAAAGAGGCGCGTGAAAAAGCCTTGGCTGAAAGCAGTAATGCCATGGTGGGCATGCATAACGGCGAATAGCGGTTTACTGCACTTTATAGTGCCCCCTTTATCTTTATTTAATCGTATGTGTCTATTTAAGCCGCCTGCTCAAGGAAGAGCTGGCCGAGCTATATGGATGTATTAACGCTTGTTTTTGAAGGCATTCCTCCGTGGAAGCCACGTCTAAGTGGTATCTATTCACTGCAAAATACCCGAATGGCTTTGTACGCTCTTTAGTCGCATTCTTGAATACAAACTGGCATTATTAGCAGTCAATGTTCGGGAACCCGTAAACGACTAAGACGATTCAAAAATGGAAAATAAAAACGACCCCCTAACTAACGCTCACATCGACACATTAGCGGTTCGAGCTGGCCAAGTGCGTTCGCATGAAGGGGAGCACAGTGAGCCGATTTACACGACTTCCAGCTACGTATTTGAAAACGCAGAACAAGCCGCAGCGCGTTTTTCTGGTGACGAAGCTGGTAATGTTTATTCGCGTTATACCAACCCGACCATGCGCACCTTTCAAGATCGTATTGCTGCGCTAGAAGGTGGAGAGGCTGCAGTGGCGACCGCTTCCGGAATGGCTGCAATTTTAAGCACGTGTATGGCCTTGCTTTCGGCGGGCGATCACATCGTATGCTCTCGCAGCGTGTTCGGTACCACAACAGTTTTGTTTACCAAGTATTTGCAAAAATTTGGCGTAGAAGTGTCTTTAGTCGCGCTAGTGGATTTTGACGCCTGGGAAAAAGCCATAAAGCCCAATACTAAGCTTTTGTTTTTGGAGACGCCTTCAAACCCCATTTGTGAAGTGGCAGATATTCGAAAGTTATCAGAGCTTGCTAAAGCCCATAATTGTTTGCTCGCGGTAGATAATTGTTTTTGTACGCCAGCGTTGCAACTACCTTTGTCGTTGGGGGCAGACATCGTGATTCATTCTGCAACCAAATACTTAGATGGCCAAGGCCGCTGTTTGGGTGGTGCCGTTGTTGGTAGTGAAGAAACTATGGCGGAAGTATTGGGCTTTATTCGTACATGTGGCCCAACCATGAGTCCATTTAATGCCTGGGTGTTTTTAAAGGGCTTAGAAACCCTGCGTTTGCGTATGGAGGCACACTCCAAGAATGCGCTCATATTAGCGCAATGGTTAGAGCAGCATAAAAATGTTGAACATGTTTACTATGCGGGTTTGCCTTCGCATCCCGGGCATGAGCTTGCGCTTACGCAGCAAAGTGCTTTTGGCGGTGTATTATCGTTTCAGGCTAAAGGCGATCGATCTGCCGCGTGGAAGGTGATAAACGACACTCAGATTCTGTCGGTGACGGCAAACTTGGGCGATGTTAAAACCACGATTATTCATCCAGCTACGACCACGCATGGGCGATTGTCTGATGAAGAAAAAGCTGCGGCAAAAATTTCTGATAATTTAATCCGCGTTGCCGTAGGCCTAGAGCATCTAGAAGATATTCAAAAAGATCTCGATCGTGGCTTGAGCAAGCTTTAGTACTCATACGCACGCACTACATTTGGTTTGACGCTATGCGCATAGGTTTTTCAGAATTAAACGCTTCTCAACGTTATCACATCATGACTCAGGTGATTGTGCCTCGGCCAATCGCCTGGGTTTTATCAGATAATGGTTTAGAGGGTGATTCTGCCTACAATCTCGCACCTTTTTCTTATTTTAATGCGATTTCTAGCGACCCCGCACTGGTAATGATCAGCACCAGCCATAAGCCTTCTGGCGAATGGAAAGACACGCGCTTGAATATTCTCGAGCGCAAGCAATTGGTTATACACATTCCTTCGGTTAGTAACATGCAAGCGGTGAGTGATAGCGCCGCGACGCTCGTCCACGGTGAATCTGAAATCGCTGCGGGTAATTTACCCCTAACAAAAGAAGAGGGGTGGCATCTACCGCGTTTAAGCGATGCGAAAATTGCATTGGCTTGCCATTACTACGATCACAAAGAGTTTGGCCCCAACAAACAAGCCGTTATTTTTTGTGAAATAGAAGATGTTTACGTCGATGATGAGGCTTTCTCTGAGGATCAAAAAGGGCGAGCCGTTATTGATGCTAGCAAGGTCGACCCTTTGAGCCGACTAGGTGCCAATGCCTACGCGGATTTTGGAAATGTGATTACCCTGGCACGCCCAAAATAAGACGGCAAATGTTTCAAATTTGAAACAGCATCTTGCGCCGCCTTGGTTGCTGCTTTCTGGCCTATCAACTAGCCTAAGTAAGTGATATATACGTTAGGAAAGCTATGAGTAAGATCATTCACGACCTCGTCAATGGCGTTGGTACCGTCCTTCTTGGCAAAGAGCAGCAGGTGAAGCTAGCACTGGCCTGTTTACTGTCTAAAGGCCATCTGCTGATTGAAGATTTACCAGGCATGGGTAAAACGACACTCGCGCAGTGCCTCGCGAAGGCGCTGGGCCTTAGCTACGAGCGCGTGCAGTTCACCAGTGATTTGTTGCCCGCAGATATTCTTGGCGCGGCGATTTTCGACAGAGAAAAATCCGCTTTCGAGTTTCATTCTGGCCCAGTTTTTACACAGGTGTTACTGGCCGACGAAGTGAATCGTTCAACGCCCAAAACCCAGAGTGCTTTGCTTGAAGCCATGGAAGAAAGGCAAGTTACCATAGAAGGCGAAACACGCCCTTTACCCCAACCATTTTTTGTTATCGCAACGCAGAACCCTTTATCGCAAGCGGGTACGTACCCTTTGCCAGAATCTCAGCTCGATCGTTTTCTTATGCGCATTTCGCTTGGTTATCCAAGTGCAGAAACAGAAAAGAATTTATACAAAGGGGTAGAGCCTCGCGAACGCCTGAAAACAATGAAAGCCATTGTCACGCTAGAACAGCTACAAGCTTTACAGGCTCAGGTAAAGGAGATTAAAGCGAGTGATCAGTTGCTGGATTACTTGCAGCGTATTGTCGATTTTACGCGTTACAACGAGCATTTTTCTTTTGGCTTGTCGCCGCGTGGTGCTTTGGCCTTGTTACAAGCATCTAAAGCCTGGGCTTTGATTCATGATCGCGAGTACGTTGTGCCAGAAGATATTCAGTATGTGCTCCCTTCTGTGGTCGGGCACCGTGTGCGAGGTACACAATCTAACAACCGTAATGAATCGATCTTCGGTCACGAAGGTGTATGTGAATTTATTGTGAAAAATGTCCCTGTCGTTGAAAACAACTAGTACGAAGTTTCTAATCGCTACGATTGCAGCAGCTTTTCGAGCGCGTTTTTTTCGTTTTTTAGATAAGCGTAACCCCCGAAAAAACCAACATAAACTCACGCTTAAAAACCTGTATATTTTCCCCTCAAAAAAAGGCTTTCTGTTCCTACTTTTTTTAATGGTGTTATGGCTTTTAGGTACAAACTATCAAAACAACCTTATTCTCGCTTTAGCATTTTTATTAATTAGTATTTTTCTTGTCAGTATGTTGCATACTTTTGCCAACTTGGCGGGCCTAGACCTTGAGCTTATGGGCTCTGCCAATGCGTTTGTCGGTGAGAATGCAGATTTTTTTATAGCGATAAACAACACTTCAAAGCGTGATAGTGTGGGTGTTCGCCTGCTTTGGCAAGACAGCCCGCTAGACTCGGTACAATTGGATTGTGATAAAAAAAGTCATCATAAGGTCAGCGTATCTTTTCCAGCTTTAAAACGCGGTCACTTACAACCTAAACGCTTACTTGTTGAGTGCGAATATCCGCTTGGGCTTTTACGATGCTGGACGTGGTTAAGCTTTGACGCTCATGCTTTGGTATACCCAGAACCCATCGAGCTTAAATTGAATCGTGCTGCTGTAGTCGATGAAGAGGGCGAGGGTGAACACCCCGTTAAAGGAGGCGAAGATTTTAGCGCCTTACATGAGTACCGTCCTGGTGATCCAATCAAACATATTGCCTGGAAGTTATACGCCCGTGAGCGTGGTTTATTTACCAAAGAATTTAGTCAAAATGTCTCACGCGAATTATGGCTCGACTATGCACAAGTCGCGTCTAGTGAGCATGAACAACGACTTTCTGCCCTCTGTTTTTGGGCGTTAAAGTTTTCCGAACAAGATGAAAATTTTGGCCTGCTACTGCCGACTGAAAAAATCGAGCCAAACAAAGGTGAAAACCACAAAAAAAGTGTGTTGGAAGCGTTGGCGGTGTGTAAGTTGATATGAGCGATTTGAGTCGAAATCAAAACCAAAGTAGAGCCAGGGAAAACTGGGTGAGCCGCAACGCTTTAGCTTGGTTGCTTGCTGCACAAGGTTTTACCATATTACCTCTGTTTGTTTATTTACCAATATGGGTGCCGCCAGTTTGGTTGTTTGCCCTCGCTTGGCGAGTGCAGATATTTCGCGGCGCGTGGCCTTTTCCAAATTCGAAAATTAAGGGTGTTCTGGGCGTAAGTGTTTTAATTGGCTTAATCGCACACTACGCAGGGAATATCGGCGTTGAGCCACTGGTGGCACTTCTTGTGCTAGCTTTTGTACTTAAACTTCTTGAAGTGCGAACTCGAGGTGATGTACTTATTATCTTGTATGTTGGTTTTATCGCTGTTGCCGCACAGTTTTTATTTTTTCAAACCATACTGATTGCCATGTACGGGTTTATCTCAGTGTTGTTATTGTTGAGCGCATGGAATGCAGTGTATAGAAGTGAAGCGCTTTCCATAAGTAAGCAAATAAAATCAAGCGCGAATATATTGTTGCAAAGTGTGCCTTTAATGTTGGTGCTTTTTTTGGTGATGCCCAGAGTAGGGTCTCTTTGGCAGGTTCCCATTCCACAAGAGACCGGGCAAACAGGGTTTAGTGACTCGATGTCTCCGGGGGACTTTAGTAATTTAAGTCAGTCGGATGCTATTGCCTTTCGAGTTACTTTTGACAAAGGGAGCAACCAAAACGCATTACCGCTGCGAGACCAGTGGTATTGGCGAGGTCTGGTGCTAGATCACTTTGATGGGCGCACCTGGAAACATACTGATTCGCCCTTTTCAAAACGTAGTCAGGGCTCGCAAAAAGTGCCTGATTTTTTGGATGTTGAAGTCTCCAAGGCTTCAAAAGGTGTTCGTTATCAAGTGTTGATGGAGCCTCATCAGCAGCGTTGGCTGTTTACTTTGATGGCCCCTTTAACTGCCAACTCCGGTGCAAATAGATTGTGGTTTACGAGCGACTATCTACTGAAGTCAGCACAACCAATCGCGGCGCGTACACAATACGAAGCGTTTTCTAATTTAGATTATCGTTTCGCAAAGCACGGCTTGAGTGAGGGTGAACGAAAGTTAAATTTGAAAATTCCAAAAAAGAGTAACCCAAGAGCCTTAGACTTAGCGCAAGCCTGGCTGGCCCAGAATTTAAGTCAATCGCAAATAATTGAGAAAGCCCTAGACCGCTACCGACAGTCGTTTACCTATACCTTGCGGCCTCCGCCATTAGGGAGCAACAGTGTTGATGAGTTTTTGTTTATTACAAAGAAAGGTTTTTGTGAGCATTTTTCTAGTAGCTTTGTGTTTTTGATGCGTGCAGCGGGCATTCCTGCACGGGTCGTTGTCGGCTATCAAGGCGGAGAGGTGAACCCCATTGAGAATTACATTATTGTGAAGCAAAAAGACGCCCATGCATGGGCTGAGGTTTGGTCGCCGAATGCGGGGTGGCAGCGTGTTGACCCAACGGCTGCGGTGTCGCCTTTACGGATTGAGCGAGGCATTAATGAGTCTTTAGGCAAGGAAGATGCTCGTTTAATTCGGCCGATGTTCAGCGCAGCCTGGTTTAGTCGATTGCAACTTCAATGGGATGCTTTTAGTTATTCGTGGCATAAATGGGTCTTGAGTTACGATGATCGTAGCCAGAAGGGCTTATTTGAACGCTGGTTTGGTGGGGCAGAAGCTTGGCGAATAGGCGCTTTTTTTGTGCTCACTTTGGGCAGCGCTATGCTGCTTTATTTTATTGTTTTAACTAGGAAGGGCAGTGTTGAGTACGCCTATCCAGAACAAAAAGCATACGCGCGCTTGCTCAAGAAGCTCAGAGTGCTTGGCGTTGAACCAAAGCCTGAGGAAGCGCCCCATACTTTTTGTTTGCGTATTGCAAGTGCGCACCCCGCTATACGCAGCGAATTATTAGAACTGGCAGAGTTATTGGAAACTTTAATATATGCCGGTAACGCATCTAACCTCAAGCAGCTTGAAGTACATGTACAGCGCTTTAAAGTGCCAGCTACATAATCTATTAAGACTGCGAATCTGCACGTTATTCCGTATAATACGAAACCACTTAATACACTTCTAAACACATAATCTGCAGTAAAAAACTTCGATACTGTTGCTGGTTTGGTATTCGGGTGTCTCCTGAATATAATATTTAATTAATTAAGAGAAGGTCTGTGAATCGACTTGTACGCTTTTTAGTTTCCCACTCGGCTAGTGCCTTTGTTACCGGTGTGCATATGGTGATGCTGGCATGGATCGGTATGCAGGTATTGCACCTAAGCCCGGTTCAGTGGGGCCTTATTCAAGGGGCCGCGCTAGCGCCAAACTTACTTCTGATGCTTGTGGCGGGGGCGTGGGCAGATCGATTCGACCCGGCCAAGTTACTCGTTGCAGCACAGTTGTTGTTAACGCTGTGTTTTTCTGCTTTGTTTCTTGTGTTGCAAGCCGAGAACGGCAGCTTTGGGATTTTATTGATATATGCGATGTGTGTTGGTGTCGGCCAGGCGTTTATTCAGCCTGTGCGTGAAAAATTAAATGCAGAAATACATACCGCTTCTATTCAACAGCGTATTTCTTTATTGAATATGACACAGTTTGCTATGCAAGCTTTGGGCATCGGTCTGGCCGCGCTGATGGATCTTTTGAGCATCTCATTGGTCTTGGGAATACAGGCGTGTGTCTCGCTCTTTTCTGCCCTCGCATTCGCAAGCCTTGTGACAAAACAGCGTTTTGTAGAACAAGACACAACGTCAACCTTAAAAAGTATTCGCAAAGCACTTGTGGCCGTTAAGCAAAGTAGAGGTTTAAGCCAGCTAATGGCTTTAATCGCATTTAACGGTTACATGCATATGGGCGTGTTTTTGGTAATGATTCCCCTTGTGGCCACGCGCACGTATGAGCTTAATGCATCTGAATACGCTGCATTACAAGTGTTGTTTGTGACGGGGATGGTTATCGCAAATGTGTTTTTACTTCGTCAACAAACAGTAGAGTACCCGGGGCAGGGGGCTTTGTTCAGTTTACTTTATACGGCCTTAGTCGGTTTTGGTCTAGCAAAAGGGCCAACCCCAACGGGGTTTTATTTTCTTGTTTTTTTATGGGGCCTCGTGGCGGGCAACTCGGCGGGTCGAGGTCGGTTAGTGCTCCAGTCTTTGGTGACCGAAGAAATGCGTGGTCGATTAATGTCTGTGTATCAATTGGTGCTGTTTAGTGCTGCACCTGTAGGTGCATTGGTGACAGGCTACGTGCTCGATTATTTGAATCATCAGCAAATATTTTATTTTATGAGCTTTTCTAGTATCGCTTTATTTGCGGTGTTTATGCTGACTCGAACCTTGTGGTCTGTGAGGCAGATGGAGCCCCCTGAAGAAGAGATGTGAGGCTTTATATTTGCTAGTTGATCATGTTTTCTTTGAGGTGTTTTAGAAAAAATATTTTAGCGTTGCGGTGGCTCCGGAATCACTTCGAGGTACGTATTCTAGTGCGTTACGCGCTGTATCTGGGTTTTTTGTGTTATCGCCTAAAGCGTCAGTGTAGGTCATGCTGAATTCTATTTGAGGTAAGCGAAAAGTATAATTAAGGTTTATTAGGTTGTACGAGTCAATATCAGCACGTTGGCTGACATACCGATGCGATGCTCCAATAGTATGTTTTGTTTTGCCGTTTAGAAAATAGGTGCTTCCTAGCGATGCGGTCCACTGTGGAGTAAAAAGGGCTCGTGGATCTTCATTATCTTCCGTGTTGCCTTGATGAATGTGTGCCGCGTTGACAAAAAGATTCATTCGGTAAAAAGATTTTTGTAAGTCAAACTCCGCTCCAAAACGGCGGTAATTTTCGCTGTTCTCGAAGGTTCTATCGGCACCTTGATTTACTCGAGTAATAAAATCTTCCGCCTCTAGATAGAATAAGTTGAAAACAGTAAGCAGCCGCTCTTCATTGTGGGTAAATGCTAGTTCGGTGGTCTTTACTTTTTCTGGCTTCAAATTCATATTACCTTCTATTGTTCCCCCTGGAGTATTGAGTTCAATACTTGTTTGAACAAAATTGGCAGAATTAAACCCTTCTGAATAAAGTAATTTAAGAGTCTGCTCGGAATTTAGCGAATAAACGATACTTCCTCTTGGTGTGAAATCACTTCCGGCGCGTTGGTTGTCTACGTGTCTGCCACCAAACACAAAATTGAAGCTTCCTACTCTCATATGGAGTTGTGCGAATACAGACGCTTCGGCGTTAGAGTCGCTTTCGATTATGACGGCGTCGACTTCACCTGTAGCAGAATTAACGGATCGATAATCTCCGATGGAAACCCGTTCATGTTCTAGGCCCGCATCAAACTTTAATTGCTCGTTTATGATGAGGTCAGCTAGAAGGCCGGAGGTGGCTCGGTAGTTTTTACTCGTGGGGTTAAAGCTAATCTCGGCATCTTGTCTTGCGCCAAATCGATCTTCTGCTAGAAAAGTTAGATAGAATTCATTGTAATGAGAGTAGGCCTTAACGTTTGATTTTCCTATAGCCCAGGAGTAATCGGCATGTATTAAGGAGCCTGTATATTTGAGTTCGTTTTTCTCTGATGCGCCAATACCGCTTCGGCCTATATTTGTCGACTCAAAGGCGTGTAGCATCACAGCGCCTCGGGCGTTGCGATAACTCAACAGCATGGATTGCATTTCTTCCTGAAGCTTTAAAGGAATTTGTGCGCTAGAGCGAGAGGCGTTTATGTTTGTTGTGTAACCTGCTTCATCCTGAACTTCAGCTGCGAGACTGAGAGTATGGCCTTTAGATATTTCGTGAGAAATATAGCCGCCAGCGTTCCAACGTTGATTGTAGCCGCGGCTTAGTTTGAGGTTGGAGTTTTCATCTTTACGCGTCACAACTTTAATGACGCCTGCAGTGGCATTACTTCCGTAAATGACGGCCCCAGGCCCTCGGATCACTTCTATACGGTCGATTGCCTCGAAGGGGATACCTAGGAGAGGAATGGCGGAGTGAGAGGGCATCCAATAGGGGACATCATCTATCAAAAACAAAACTTTCTGCCCGAACTCTTCCATAACGCCACGCATCCAAACGTTGGTATTTCCCAGGCTGCTGTTATCGATTACTAAACCGGGAACAAACGAGAGCATGTCTTGCAGGGTGCGCAAGCCCATTTTTGCAAGGTCATCACTGCTATAACTTGATACGAGTGCAGGGGTTTTTTCGAGGGGTTCAGGGCGAACTGAGGCGACAGAGACCTCAATTTTTATCAGCTCCTCCATAGGGAGCGAATATAGGTAGCCTAAGTTCTCTGCTTCTAGCTCATCAGTTGTGGCTTGGCTAGCGATTGAGAATGGCAGGAAGAGGCAGGCGACGCCAATTTGACATGACAATATTCGATTTCGCGTGAGCATGTATGCGGCCCTCTTCTTGTACAAGAATTATAGTTCATCTAGCATAAAATCTAGTCTAATTGTTGATTTGGATGCGGCAAATGAAGGCCAAATAACTCGCGTCTGAATATGCCGGAATAAAGAAAGCTAAAAGAATTACTTTAAGTGGGTATGTGTAGATTCATACTTTAGAAGACCTTTCTAAAGACAAAGAATAACCCGTTGTTAAATGGGTTTGGTATTCGACTTGTTACAGGTTTCTAAAAGCAATAATTCCAGCGGTTACTGCGACGTTTAGTGATTCAACGTCATTGCTCATAGGTATTTTTATAAAGCTATCGCAGGCCTTAGAAACTTCTTTCGATACGCCATCGGTTTCATTCCCCAATACAAACACTTTGTTTTGTTTTTTGTCGAGGTCAGACAAACTTGATGTGGCTTTTAAATCGAGGGAAATTGTTGAGGCGCCCAACCGTTGAAGGCGCTTTAAAGATTCAGGTAATTGTTCGCAACGAATAATTTTTGCTTTGAAAAGGGTCCCAGCGCTGGCCTTGATTACAAGTGCATCTAGCTTGGCGCAACCTTTATCGGGCAGAAGTATTCCGGTCATTGGCGAAGCGCATATCGAACGAATAATCATGCCCAGGTTTTGAGGGTTGGTAATATTGTCGAGCGCTATGAGTTCAAAGTTCTTTGGCTGGCCATCAATAAAGTCTTCAAGTGTTTGAAAACCCTTGGGGTGAATGTCTAGCGCTATACCTTGGTCTTGCTTTTTGTTTTTTGAAATTCGCGAGAGGGCCTCGCGGCTGTGGTAGCGAATGTCTATTTTTTGCTTTTCTGCTAGCCCAATAATTTCATCCAGAATGCCCGCCTTTTTATTGCTGTCAGCAAGGTGCAGCGACAAAGCCTGTGCATCAGGTAGCGTGAGACATTCGAGTACAGGCTTGCGACCGTAAATAGTTAAGACTGTGGAGAAAAACTTCTTTTTCTCCACATAATCGGGTGTGTCGGGCATTGAATTAGAATTGCAGTTAATGCAGTTTTAACACTGCTTGTTAGGAATGGATATAACAGTCTTCGTTGTTTTCCAAAAGCGCCTTAAGAAGAAAGTGGCGAGAGAAAAGGCCGATGAGCTTGCCATCTTTGCATACAGGGTAATTTTTGGGTGGGCTTTTTGACATCTTTTCTGCCAGTTCGACAATAGATGTATCTGGTGTACACGTAATTACTTCGGTTTTCATCACTTCGGTAACAGAGGGCGACTCCTCACAGTAAAAGGTGTCGTTGAGCATTTCGCGAATGCAGTCTTGCTCCGAAACAAAGCCGACTAAGGTTTTGTCCTCATCGACTACCGGAGCGCCTGTAATTTTTGCTTTCATCAGAATGGCGACAACATCTCGCACGGTGGCGGTGTTGATGATCGCATGAGGGTCGCGATCCATATAATCTTCTACAAGAATAGAATGCATGTTTAACCTCTAATAGCCTGCCAGTGGCGCCGTTTTATAGCGCGTTCTTATATGAGTATCACAACATTATTCGCTGTGGTCAATTTACT
Source organism: Agarilytica sp. (assembly GCA_045430305.1). Taxonomy (GTDB): domain Bacteria; phylum Pseudomonadota; class Gammaproteobacteria; order Pseudomonadales; family Cellvibrionaceae; genus Agarilytica. The sequence continues at coordinate 150,201 of JAILXW010000001.1, forward strand.
CATGTTGTTCTTTAATTTTAGCTGCAAACTGCAATATATGCTTTAAGCGCGTTACGAAAACCTATCTTTAGCGCGTCTACCGTCAAGGCGTGACCAATTGATACTTCCTGCAGGCCTGGTAATGTTTTATAAAGCGCCATATTTTCTAGGTTGAGGTCGTGGCCGGCATTAATTCCGAGCCCTAGTTCATGCGCGAGCAGTGCCGCAGTACAGTGTTTTTCGAACTCCGCTTCGCCGGAAGCCTGGCCTTTTTCATATGCCCAAGCGAATGGGCCTGTATAGAGCTCGACTCTGTCGGCCCCCACGGTTTTAGCGAGCCGAATCTGTTCGACGTCAGGGTCCATAAACAGGCTGATTCTGGTGGAATAAGGTTTTAGCTGTTCGAGAATTGGCGCGAGCGTCTCAGCGCTTTTATTCAAATCAAAGCCGTGGTCAGAGGTTAGTTGGCTATCAGAATCTGGCACTAGCGTGCATTGTGTTGGCTTGGCAGCTTTGACCAGTGCCAGTAAGCCTGGGTAGTCCCCTTTAGGGGCAGCAAAAGGATTACCTTCTATATTGAATTCAATTCCGGCTTGCTGACACATCAGCCCGAGCGTTATCACGTCATCCGGTCGAATATGGCGTTGGTCTGGGCGAGGGTGAACTGTAAGGCCGGCAACGCCTTCTTCAATGCATGTTTGGGCAAATTCCCGAAGGTTCGGGTGGTTACCCTCGCGCGAGTTCCGAATCAATGCAATTTTGTTGAGATTGACGCTTAGGGCGAAGCCTCCAGGTGTGAGACTTTGCGATAAGGTAGGCGAAATCGACATTCTTTTTGGCGGCTCTTGTCTATTTTGTTGTTTCTTTTTTACTTTTTACGGCCTTTTTCTTTTCTTCATTTTTACGCTCGGGCACTTTCTTCGTGTCGCTGCTAACGCGAGCCGCTTTTTCGATGATGATTGCCTCATTTGGTGCTTCAGGGAAAACACGAAACATTCCGCGTGGTGCTTTTTCGATAGTTTTTACCACCTTAAAACCGTCGATGACTTTGCCGAACACGGCGTAACCGTGACCTTTACCAAAGTCGAGCGAGCTATTGTTGCGGAGGTTGATAAAGAATTGTGAGGTCGCACTGTTGATGACATTAGTTCGAGCCATAGACAGCGTGCCGATAGTATTTTTTAGCCCATTGTCGGATTCGTTTTTGATTGGGTTTCGTGTTTCTTTGCGTTGGAAATCGAAAGTATAGCCTCCTGCCTGAACAACAAAACCCGGTACAACTCGGTGAAAAATGACACCATTGTAAAACCCGTCGTCGATATATTTAAGAAAGTTTTCAACGGTTATAGGAGCTTCTTTGGGGTAAAGCTCTATTAAAATATCTCCGATCGATGTTTCAAACAATACTTTGGGTGTTTCATTTTTAGCTGTTTTCTTTTCTTCAGCCGCAGAAGTTCCAAGAGCAAAGACTAGACCGAGTGTGAATATAAAGCTTTTTGCTAACATAATTATTCTCTACAGTTTCATATGTTTAATAGTGTTCGTTTTTTGAGTGTGGTTTAAACTTAGCCCCACTCAGAGTAGCCTTTTTTGGGCTTGAGTGCGGGAACGACCACGGCGAGTATCATGCCTAATACCAAAATTCCTGCACCGTAAAGCAAAAAACTTAAGTTACGATTGTTGCGTAACTGCTCATTTTCGGCCATTAAAGAATCTCGTTGTGTCTGGGTGACTTCATGCTTTTTTAGTAATTCTTGATAGTTTCGTTCAAGCTCTACAGCACCGGCAGAAAGTTTTCTTAGAGAATCGTATTCTTTTGTGAGTTGAGATTTAGAGTTGCTGGTTGAAGAAAGCTGCGACGACAGCTTGGCGTTTTCATTTTTGAGCTTGCTGTTGTCTTTTGTGAGCGTCTGGTTTGTTTTTTCTAAACGAGCCATGCGAGTCAAACTTTGATTGAGTTTGAGTTCAGATGTCATTTCCTCTACGAGGTATTGATTACGAATCCAGCCTTCTAGGTCTTCATCTGTACGCACTTTTGACCATAAGCCATCTTCACTTTGTTCGAGTCGTGCCATTTTTGTACCGCTTTTCATCGCCGCATTAATGATGCGGTATTCGATACTGGCCCCACTGCGTAGGGGAACGTACAGCACGTCGCTAATATAAACTGTTTTACTCTGAGCGAAGCCGTGTTGGCTCATGATAAAGCCAATGAGCAAGAGACTACATAGTTGAAGGTATTTCACTTTTGAGTTTCTAATCATAGTCATATTCATATGTGAGAGTTTAGTCTAGGTAGTGGCGGTTGTAATGAGGCTCTACTTCTTTGTTTTAACCCGTTTTATTCATGATATATGGGCATGTTTCTGAGCCAATTCAGTGTCGATGTTAAGGTAAAACTTTTTTAAATGGTAGAACGCTTACCTTTTGGTAAACGCCAGATTCAATGTAGGGGTCTTCATCTGCCCATGCTTTTGCATCTTCAAGCGACGAAAACTCAGCAACGATTAAACTACCAGTAAAGCCAGCTTCGCCAGGGTCTTCACTGTCTATGGCGGGGTGTGGCCCAGCTAATACTAATTTACCTTCGCTTTTAAGTTTTTGTAGGCGTTCGACGTGTAACGGTCGCGCTTTTAGGCGTGCGCTTAAAGTGTTGGGTACATCTTCGGCAATAATGGCATACAACATAGAGTTATGTGTTCTTAGGTTAAGTTATTCGTTTTCGCCTACGGTTTTTTCTTCTTGCTTGTGAGTTTCTGGGTCAACAAAAATTTCTTCTAAACCTAAATGCGTCAATCGAGTGATACTTTTGTAGAGGTAGAAAAATGTCACCATCAAAACAAGCATGGATGGCACGGCAATAACAGGGAAGCTCAAGGCCGTCATGCGCCCGAGCTCGGCGTTGAATTCTTCTGTGCCCGGTGGGCTTTTTAGTAAATATCTGGCTAGGCCATAATTCAAAGCAGAAGACATAAAAAACGAGCTCGCCACCATAAATGTCGCGTTACGTAAGCAGCTGTAAAAAGCGCTTTCATTATGATACTGCTTCAATGAATCAGTGACACGATCGACCTGAATGATTTTTTTATTGTAGAGAAAGGTTTTAACCAGAGGGTAAGGCGTATACAGCGATATAATTGTCGCTAATCCAAAAATGGCAGGAATGGCCGCTTCTTTGATGGCGATGTACTTGGGATCTAACTCCAAAAGGGTAATGCCGCCAGTCAGAAATATGCTCACGACCCCGAGAGCAGAAAATAAATTGATGCGTTTAACACGGCTAAAATCGTAAATGCCGTAGCCAATGGGGAAGGCAAGGGCAATAATGATGGCGTTCTTTACCCCAAGATCATCTTCACCACTAAAAAAGATTAAGATGATCGTGGGTATCGCGATATTCAAAATCAGGTTGAGAAAGAGGTTTTCTTTTTTTTCTACATTTTCTGTCATTTTGCTGCCGGGCGCTCAAAGGCGCTAAGTTCTGGCTTTTAGTAGCGCAGAATTTGTATCATCGTCTACCCGAAATGTGAGCTCGCCCTGGGGCGTCTCACCCTTAACCATTGAGTAGCATTTATTGTGTCCATTGATTCAACCGAAGACTCAGCTAAAGGTTCAAATGAATCCTTTGCTGAGGCGTCAACCAAAGCTTCTAGCAGATTCATCTCGGAACGAATCTACGATCTTCATTGCCATAGCGATCAGTCGGACGGTATTTTAAGCCCTGAGGCGCTGGTGTCGAGGGCTAAAAGCAATGATGTGACGGTTTTAGCTCTGACTGATCACGATACCACCAAAGGTTTGGCGCGCGCGGCAGCACAAGCAAAAAAAGAAGGGCTGACCTTGATCGAAGGCATCGAGTTTTCTTGCCAGTGGCTTGGTCGCGGTATTCACATCGTTGGTTTGAACATAGACAGCAGCGCGCCCGATTTGTGCGATGCCGTTGAAAAGCAGGAAAACCTGCGGCAAGAACGGGCCGAAATAATCGCTCAAAAACTGGAAAAGCTCGGGGTTGAAAACGCCCTAGAAGGGGCGCGGCAGCAGGCTGGTGTGGGTGGCGTTATTGGTCGGCCTCACTTTGCGCAATATCTCGTTGAATCAGGGTATTGTAAGAGCGTGGCGCACAGTTTTAAGAAATATTTGGGGGCCGGTAAACCTGGCGATGTTAAGCAAGTCTGGCCAGAGTTTGAGCCTATGGTTGCGGCAATTCGTTCTGCTGGAGGCATTGCCGTACTGGCGCACCCCAACAAGTACAAATTAACCCGCACTAAGCTGCGGGCCATGCTAGAAGACTTTAAAGAGATTGGTGGCGAAGGCATAGAGGTGGTCAGTGGAAAACAAGAGCTCAACGCTACGCGTGATATGGCGATGCTAGCTCAACAGTTTGATTTGCTCGCCTCATGCGGCAGTGATTTCCATGTGCCTAATGCGCCTTGGCAAGAGCTAGGAAAATTCTCCCGTTTGCCGGATAATCTGGCTCCGGTATGGTCTCATTGGGAATGATCACTGTTTGTGACTACCCTTAAAATCAATCATCGTTTAGCACGCTAACAATAAAGGTTTTACTTTTGGCTCAGTTTTTCAATATTCACCCCGAAAACCCCCAAGGTCGCTTGATTGAGCAAGCGGTGGACATTGTACGCCGCGGAGGTTTGATCGCTTACCCAACCGATTCTGCATACGCATTGGGCTGCCATATTGGTGATAAATTCGCCCTTGATCGGATTCGCGCGATTCGACAACTCGATAAGCACCACAACTTCACGCTTATGTGTCGTGACTTGAGTGAGCTAGCGAACTATGCGCGAGTGGATAATCAGGCCTTTCGATTAATCAAGAGTCATACGCCCGGGCCATATACCTTTATTCTTTCTGCCACATCGGAAGTGCCGCGCCGCTTGCAGCATGCTAAGCGTAAAACGCTTGGCATGAGGGTACCTCAGAACAATATTGCGTTGGCACTGTTGGAAGCTTTGGGTGAGCCGATCATGACCAGCACCCTGATATTGCCTGGGGATGAATTCCCAATGACAGACCCTTACGACATTCGTGAAACCCTTGAGCATCAGCTAGAGCTGGTGATAGATGGCGGCTTCTGTGGCATGGAGCCTACATCTGTGATCGATATGAGCAGCGAAGAGCCGGCGATATTACGCCGGGGTTGTGGCGATGTGAGTGCATTTGAGGCTTAAATTTCGCCAGTAGGCGATGTTAGGCCGCAATTGATTCAAGAGGGCTTGTTCTCCCTCTTTGCTTATATCCCGCGTCGCTTCTTGGGAAATTGATCAAGCATTCGAAAGTACATATAGAATCCCACCCAGAACTCGCTATAATGGCCCGCTACGTTTCCGGCCGCGAGGCCCTAAAACCCAAAGATTAAAGAGGTGGCATCGATTGTCAGGCATTGAATCCGATGGTCTCGCGATGGAAGGCGAGCAACTGCTTAGCCCTTCACCCAGTGGCCCCTCAGAAGGTGATGCGGCACCCGAAGACCCATCGCAAAGCGACAGCCAAGCTGAATCTAGCCCTGCAGTAGATGGCCAGGCAGAAACCGGCGAGGCTGTAGCCAGTAATGCAGAAGCAAAGAGCGATGGCGAGCATGGGCCGCAACAAGCGGAAATGCCCTTTGCTATTGTACAAGGCAAGGCACTCACCGAACTCCCCAAAGATTTATATATTCCGCCCGACGCTCTTGAGGTCATTCTCGAAGCCTTTGAAGGCCCTCTCGACCTACTGCTTTATCTGATTCGTCGTCAAAATATCAACATACTTGAAGTCGATGTATCTGAAATAACCCAGCAATACATTAGCTATGTAGAAGTGATGCGAGCCGTCAACTTTGAGTTGGCGGCAGAGTATTTGGTAATGGCGGCCATGCTGGCGGAAATTAAGTCGCGCATGCTCTTGCCTCGCTCTGAAGAAGCAGAAGAAGACGAAGAAGACCCACGTGCACAACTCATTCGACGTCTACAAGAATATGAGCGCTTCAAACAAGCCGCTGAAGATATCGATGAGCTGCCGCGCCAGCATCGAGACACCCACACCGCTCGAGCGAATCCACCTGATCGTAACCTAACGCGACCAGACCCAGAAGTAGAGCTTAAAGAATTATTGCTGTCACTTTCTGATGTGTTAAAGCGTGCTGATATGTTTGAAAGTCACCATGTAGAAAAAGAACGGCTTTCTACCCGCGAGCGCATGACACAAGTACTCGATAAACTTAAAGGCCAACAATTTGTACCGTTCGTAAGTTTATTTACAGTGCATGAAGGTCGTTTGGGTGTTGTTGTGACCTTCTTGGCGGTAATGGAGTTAATTAAGGAATCATTGGTAGAAATTGTACAAACCGAAACATTCGGCCCTATTCATGTAAAAGCACGATCTCAGTAAAAGATTTCAGTTAAAAAATAAAATTATGTCTGAAGAAAACTTACCAGAAAACATCGAAGAAAAAGACGCTATGTCGGCTACCGTTGACGACGCAACTGCGGAAGAAACGAACACAGAGGGCACAAGTGCTGATCTGAGCGAAGCCGCGCCTGAAGAAGAAAGCGTGGCTGAAGAAACTACCGATAACACGGTGGAAGAAACAGCAGCCGAAGAAGCCTCAGACAAAGAAACGCTAGAAGAAAACAATAATTACGATAATGCACAGCTGCAACGCATCATTGAAGGCGCCATTCTTGCTGCAGGAGAGCCTCTTTCGATATTGCGCTTACAAGCTTTGTTTGGCGAAAAACATGTGCCTGAAAAAAGCGATATTCTCACTGCGTTAACTGACATTCAGGAAACCTGCGAGGGGCGAGGTTTTGATTTAATCGAGGTTGCCAACGGTTGGCGTTTTCAAGTGCGTGGTGAAGTTGCTCAATGGGTTAATCGATTGTGGGATGAAAAGCCGCAAAAATATTCTCGCGCCTTACTCGAAACCCTGTCTCTTATTGCGTACCGACAACCGATTACGCGTGGTGATATTGAAGAAGTGCGTGGCGTTGCCGTAAGCTCACATATTATCAAAACATTAAGCGAGCGCGATTGGGTTAAAGTCGTCGGGCATCGTGATGTTCCGGGTCGCCCAGCGCTATACGCGACGACAAAAGACTTTCTTGATTATTTCAACCTGAAAAGCCTTGAGGAATTACCAACCCTTGGTGAGCTTAAAGATATTGAAAGTCTCAACCGCCACCTGGGTTTTGAAGAAATGAATCCATCAGGTGAAAAAACTCCTGACAGCAGTAGTGAAACCGCTGAAGGTGAAACCACAGAGGGTGAAACCACAGAGGGTGAAACCACAGAGGGTGAAACCACAGAGGGTGAAACCACAGAGGGTGAAACCACAGAAGGTGAAACCACAGAAGGTGAAACCACAGAGGCAGAAATAGTCGACACTGAACATCTTGATGTACCAGATGAAAATGATACGGAAGAACATATCGACTCAGAAACACCGGGTGAGCTTGAATCTGATTCTTCAGCGTTTGTGCATGAAGATGAGAGTGCGGAATTAGAACTAGAAAATAACGTGCTAGAAGAAAGCCAAATAGACGAATCACAAACTACACATGAAGGTCAGGGAGTGGATGAAAACACCATCGACCAATAACCCAGAGCTAGACGCAGAGCCGTCACAAGAGCCAGAGCAACTTCCCGGTGAAAAGCTGCAGAAGGTACTCGCTAGGGCGGGGCTCGGTTCGCGCCGCGAAATGGAGCGGGAAATCTCCGACGGAAAAGTTGAAGTTAACGGAAAAGTTGCCAAGCTCGGTGAGCGTGTTGACGATAGCGACGCCATCTTTTATTGCGGTAAAAAAATCAGTCACGGTACCGGCCATACTCAGCCTCTACGTGTGCTGCTATACAATAAGCCCGAAGGTGAGATTTGCAGTCGCGTAGACCCTGAAGGGCGGCGCACGGTTTACGAAAAGCTTCCGCGCTTAAAAAGTGGTAGATGGATCTCAGTAGGGCGCTTAGATTTTAATACCAGTGGCCTTCTGCTTTTTACCAATGAAGGCGAGTTGGCCAACAAATTAATGCACCCATCTTCCAATATTGACCGTGAATACCTTGTTCGTATTCAAGGCGACGTGGACGAAGATATGATTGAGCGCCTAAAAGAAGGTGTGCTGCTTGATGATGGTGTTGCAAAATTCACCGATGTGAAGTCGGGTTCTCATGAAGGTAGCAACGCATGGTTTTACTGCGTTGTTATGGAAGGTAAGAACCGCGAAGTGCGTCGTTTGTGGGAATCGCAAGACGTACGAGTAAGTCGCCTGAAGCGGGTTCGTTACGGGAATATATTTATTCCTTCTCATGTGCGGGTGGGGCAGTGGGTAGAATTGGATTACCGAGAAGTCTGCGAGCTGTGTGAAACGGCCAATTATCCCCAGCCTCCTAAGCCAAAGTTCTCTGCGCAGCTAAAGCAGCGTCGTGAACGGCATGAGCGTAAGCTGCGCTCACGCGCCTACAAAAATGCATCTAAAAAGAATAAGCGCCGGTAAATGCTTAGCAGGGAATTGCTTCGCCAGATTATTACATTCGGTGTTGTTGGTGTAACTGCCACACTAGTCCATTATTTTGTCGCGTTATTTTTCACCGAGTTTTTTTCGGTGAGTGTTTTTGCGTCAAACATTCTCGGTTATTTGTCTGCTGTTAGTGTCTCGCTGTTTGGTCACAGCTTTTATTCTTTCAGAAAACAAATCACACAGCGCGTTGTTCGGCGATTTGTTTTGGTGTCGATAAGTACACTGATGGGCAGTGAAGGGGTGTTATATATATTGCATGATGTATTCACCGTTCATCACCGCATCGCTTTGGCTGTGGTGGTGTGTACCATTCCTGTGATTACATTTTTTCTGAATAAGTTTTGGGTGTATTCAGCGAGCCACCGTATCTAGTTTTTATTCCGCTTTTTATTCCGTAAAAAGCGAGAATGTTTTTGGCTCAGTCAAGTCGAACTAACCATGCCTGTATCCCTATGTCCTTTCCTAGGTATAAGTATGTTTAACCCATGTTCGTAACGCGAGTGATGTTTAACTAAGATGTTACGCTCATATTAGACCAAGACTCTACCTTGTTTCGCCCGGTGTTTTTGGCATGGTACAAAGCACTGTCTGCACGCTCTAACAATTCTTCCGCTGTTTCTACCCCGCAAAAAGAAGCCGCGCCAATACTTACTGTGCAAAATAAATCTTGGTTGTCTAATGCCACAGGAGACATGGCAACATTTAGGCGAATGCGTTCAGCAATTACTCGTGCCTCATGGGCGCTAGAATTATGCAGAAGCACAACAAACTCTTCACCACCATAGCGAAATACTTGGTCGGTTTCGCGAAGTGTATGTTGAATTGATTTTACCATTTGCTTCAACGCCAGATCGGCACTCAAATGGCCGACACTATCGTTAACGCCTTTGAAATGGTCTACATCAAGCATGAGTACAGAAAGAGCCTGCTTGTGCCGGGTCGCTAATTTAATTTCACGTTCGAAACTTACCTCCAAGGCTGAGCGATTGCCAATGCCTGTCAGTTTATCGCGCATAGAAGCTTCTAAAGCATCGCGGTAAAGTAGGGCGTTACGTAACGGCAGGTATAGCACCCCGATCAGCATTTCAAGAACAGCCAGTTCCGTTTCTGCAAAACGTTTGTTGCGAGAAAATATCAATTGCCCCAAATTGTTGCCGTTGATATCTATGGAATATGCTGCAGTGTGGGCGCAATTACGTCCCAGAGAAACATCGATACCTTCCGATTTGTTGGAAAAGGTCATGCCTGAAGTTTGAACAAAATCTTGCACGCTGGAGTAAAAACGTTCGAGTGTGGTTTCCAGGTCCAAATTGCTTTGCATCAAGCTGTAAGCAAGGTTGACTTGGAATTCTTTGATTCCACTTGGTTCAACCAGGCGGCTAACGGAGGCTAAGTTCGCCTGTTCGGTGCTGTTGTCTGATTGAGTCGACGCTAGTCGTACCATAATTTTTTACCTTCAATTTGGGCAAACTGTGTTGCTTTTAAACACTTTTCTCACCTTTTCTTGCCTGTAGCTAGAACTGTGCCAGCTTTTTATTGAAAATAAATCTGTTAAATATCAATGAGTTAGATATTTTTGGTTGGTTTGTGTTAACTGGAGTCAAAAAGATGTCGCGTTAAGTCTTATCGTTAAAGCGGAAATGACGGAGAAACATTGCCGCTTTTAGCGTTTCAGAACGTCGTGCGCACGGTGTCATTAGTGTGTTGAGTTGCGCCTACTAAGCTGAGAAAATGCGCGCAAATCTGAATTTCTGACAAAACACATCTGAATCAATAAAAGAGGAACACAATTGGCCGAGGTAGGGTTATTTTTTGGTAGCGATGATGGCAACACCGAATCTGTGGCGTACCGAATTCAGCAGCGTTTGGGGGAAGCTACCTGTGAAGTCTTAGATGTCGCGGATGTTACTCAGCTAGATTTAGCTGAGTATGACAAAATCATTTTGGGTATCCCTACCTGGGATTTTGGCCAGATTCAGTCCGACTGGGAAGAGTTCTGGGATGATGTCAGCGAAGTAGACTTTACCGGCAAAACAGTTGCGCTATATGGGTTGGGTGACCAATTTGGCTACAGTGACTTCTTCCTTGATGCGCTCGGAATGCTGCATGATGTGGTGAAAGAAAAGGGCGCAAACATCATCGGCCACTGGCCAATAGAGGGCTACGAATTTGATGCATCTAAGGCCTATATAGAAGACGATGCATGTTTTGTTGGTTTGGGCATTGATGAAGACCAGCAGCCAGAGCTGACCGCCGGGCGACTAAATACCTGGTGTAAGCAGATTGGTCAACAATTTGGCCTAGCGTCGCCTATTCTTGAAATTGATGATTAAACGCGAGACGGTCAAATAAAAATAGTGAGCGATATGATTGAAAAAAACCGAGGGTTCACACGCTTATATAAGTCGGTGTACTACTCATATAAAGGTTTTCGCGCGTGTTTCTTTAATGAAGCGGCGTTTCGTCAGGAGGTTATTTCTGCGCTGGTGCTTATCCCGTTGGCGTTCTGGCTGCCAGTGACCGATATGGAACGCGTTGCGATGATAACCGTGGTCGTATTGGTGTTGATCGTAGAATTACTCAATAGCGGAATCGAAGCCGTTGTAGATCGTATCGGTTATGAAAAGCACGAGCTTGCCGGTAGGGCAAAAGATATGGGCTCTGCGGCAGTCCTTATATCACTTATTCTCTGGGCTTATGTTTGGGGCAGCATTCTGTTTCTGTAATACCTATGTGGTACTTAGCGACTACTTTCTAGCGTGAAATGAACCCAAGGTCGATGAACATGTGGCCCGTGGCAATTTCATAAGGTACCACAATCCTTGGGGTTCCTTTTAAGTTCAGGCGAGTCATTTCTTCGGTTGAGTAGGAAACTGGGCGAGCCATATCGAAATCGAAACCATCGGCTTCTAGCTTAGCTTTGGCAACGCCGGTCACCATATTGGTTACTTCTCCCGCGAGATCGAGCGCAAGCTCATTTATGTCTTCCACTGTCTCGCCAACAAGGCTTTTAGCCAGGCTAGAAATACCGAGTTTAGTAAATGAAATACATAGCTGACCAATGAGCTGTGGCGATTTCATCGGCATAACACTCGCAACATCACCGACTGGAAAACACGTAAGAATAGGTTTGGGTGTTTGGGCCAAAGGTTCAATGCCGGCCATATCACGGCATACTTTCTTAGCACCGTGTAAAAAGGGGCGGATAAATCTAGTGTCGAGGTTAGCAGTGTTCTCGTTTTTGTTGGGCTGCATTTATGACCTTAGTATTAGGCTAAGTTGGCCAAATTAAGCAATCTGCAAAGTGGCCTTGTCTATTAATCGATTAATAAATGGTAGTGCGTGCATTACATATCTTCCAATACATCTCTGAAATGACGGCTATATCGTTATATGGTCGCTTAATATATCCAGCCCAAATTCAAACAGCGCCTTTGACAGTGATATTAGGGGTACTCCCATCAATGCGCTAGGGTCTTCGCTCTCTATTTTGTCAAAAAGGCCAATCCCCAAAGACTCACACTTGAATGCCCCCACACAATTGTAGGGTTGCTCTTTCTTTATATAGGCTTCGATTTGTCGGTCTGAGAGTGTTCGGAAAGACACCCTGGTTTCCACGCACAGGGTTTGTTGCTTGCCGCTATGCCTGTCGTGAACACAGAGCCCAGAATGAAAGCTAAGTGTCCGGCCGCTGCATCCCCTTAGCTGATCGCAGGCATTGTTGAAATTACCGGGTTTTCGAAGGCGCTGGCCTTCTAAGCAAGCCGTTTGGTCGCCGGCAATGATAATCGCGTTGCCATTTAGCTTGCTTGCAACCGATTGGGCTTTCTTTTCAGAGAGTCGAATGGCCATATCGCGTGGGGTTTCGTCGGGAATTTCACTCTCATCCACGTTTGGGGCGATGCACTCAGGGTTAAGCCCAAGCTGTTCCAGTTGTTCTTTTCGATAGGGGGATGAGGAAGCCAAAACGATACGGCAGCCATTATGGGTATGATGGGAGGTTTGGGCCATATTTGAGACCATGTCGAAGCTCCGTTAAGTGCTTAAAATTCTTGCATTTTTCTTTGACAGGGGGTAGCCAACTCCCTATTATTGCGCGCTTATGTCAGAAGGCTCACCTTCACAGCGTCTGCCGAAGTCGCTCAACCCTCGAAAATTCGCCTATCAAGGGCTGAGTTTTCAAGGTCCAATCGATGGTTCTGCGCTAACCCGGCTAGCCGGTGCAGTAGATTCTATCGGCGACACCTCGGCAAGTCTTGTCTTTTCCATTAGTGAAGATGGCAAGATGGTGCTTGAAGGTAAAATTGATTCTTTGTTGTCCTATCAGTGTCAGCGCTGTATGGAAAGCATGGCCCCAGAAGCTGTTTCCATCGACTTCAAAGTGGCCATTGTAAGAAACGAAGATGAAGCTAAATCGCTACCTAAGTCCTTGGACCCATGGCTAGTGGAAGAAGACGAAGCAAACGTTTATTACTTAATCGAAGATGAACTGCTGCTTTCATTGCCCGTTGTGGCCAACCACGCGCATGCTTGTATCGAAGCGAGCTTAATGCAAAGTGGGGAAGCTGTGGAGCAAGAGCCCGAGACAGATAAAACGAACCCATTCAGTGTGTTGGCAGAGTTAAAAGGCGATAAGCCCGCTTCCTAACAAAGTGTTAGGTCGAATTCACCAAGGCATGAAGATCGATCAGTGTTAACTAGTCAGGTATGAAGCTCATACCTGAAGGGACTGGCGCGAGCTAGGCTCTCGATGAATTTTTTGGAGATTAAAAATGGCCGTACAAAAAAGTAAAAAATCACGCTCACGTCGTGGCATGCGTCGTTCACACGATTCTTTAAGCAATGGCACTTTGTCAGTAGATCCAACTACTGGTGAAAAGCACTTGCGTCACAATATTACTGCAGACGGTTTTTACCGTGGCCGCAAGGTAGTTAATACCGTTGCTGAAGACGACGAGTAAGATTGTCGTTAAATCAAAAAATTGCTATTGATGCGATGGGCGGGGATCTTGGTCCCCGCCTTTGCGTTCCTGCCGCCCTTAAATTTCTCCTAGATCAAAACGAATTCGATGTTGTCCTATTTGGGCGTCAAGAAATTATCGAAGCGTTTTTACCTCAATCCGATTCCCCCAATTCTGAATTAAAAAAACGCATATCGGTTGTTCATTGTGAACAAGAAGTTGAAATGGGCGAAGTGCCTGGCGCAGCTTATCGTCACAAGCGTGAATCATCGATGTGGCGCGCCTTGGAATTACTCGCAAGCGGAGAAGCGCAAGCTTGCGTCAGTGCAGGCAACACGGGTGCGTTAATGGCGATGAGCCGCCATATAGTGAAAACCGTTAATGGTATGAGTCGTCCGGCGATTTGTAAGCAGGTGCCTACCGAAAAAGGCGATAGCTATTTACTTGATCTCGGCGCGAACCTCGACTGTTCGCCCGAGCAGCTACTGCAGTTTGCTCAAATAGGATCTGCATTGGCCAAAGTGAACGGTAAGCCGGAGCCCGCGATTGCCCTAATGAATGTTGGGGCCGAAACCTCTAAAGGTAATCAAGATACCAAGCTCACGTACACACTGCTGGAAGAGCAGAAAGAATTAAACTTTCAAGGTTTTGTAGAAGGCAATCAACTGTACACAGGTCAGTTCGATGTGATTGTGTGTGATGGTTTTGTTGGTAACGTAGCGCTAAAAGTTAGCGAAGGCGCGGCTTCATTTATATTAAATAGTTTAAAGCAAGAATTTAAATCTGGCCTTTTTCGTAAAGTATTAGGTGCTGCAGTTTTTTTTGCTTTGAAAAACTGGCGTGAGCGTTTTAACCCATCTAAATATAATGGCGCTGCGCTTTTGGGGTTGAAGAAAGTTGTGGTTAAAAGTCATGGCGGTGCAGACCTAGAAGGTTTTTATCACGCGCTTCAAACGGCAATGCAGCAAGTGCAGGCATCAATCCCAGAAAAACTAGAAACAAGTTTAAACCCAATATAAGTACATCTTTACTCATAGGTTAGTTAGCGATATGAAAGAAAATTTTGCGATCATTTTCCCTGGGCAAGGCTCACAAAAAGTTGGCATGTTGGCCGAATATTCAGAAAGCGAAGTATTTCAAAATACCTTTGCTCAAGCGTCTGAGGCTTTGGGGTATGACTTATGGCAAACAGCACAAGAAGGACCACAAGAAAAACTAAACCAAACTGAAATTACGCAGCCGTTAATGCTGACATCTTCCATCGCCTTGTGGCGAATCTGGCAGGAAAAAAATGGTGCGTCCCCCGCGCTAATGGCTGGCCACAGCTTAGGTGAGTGGAGTGCATTAGTTGCCGCAGAAGTGGTCGATTTTCAAGACGCAGTTAAAATTGTGCGCGCTCGCGGCCAATATATGCAAGAAGCCGTGCCTCAAGGGGAAGGTGCAATGGCTGCTATTATTGGTCTGGATGACGAAGTGGTTGAAAAGGTTTGTAAAGAAAATTCAGAGGGCGGCGTTGTTTCCCCTGTAAATTACAATTCACCTGGCCAGTTGGTTATCGCAGGTTCTGCTGCAAATGTGGCGCAAGCTATCGAAGCTTTAAAAGAAGCTGGTGCAAAAAAAGCGATGCCGCTTCCTGTAAGCGCACCTTTCCATACCTCTTTGATGAAGCCTGCTGCGGATCGTTTAGAAGCGCAGATTATGGAAACAGTGTTTAACGCGCCGAAGATACCTGTAGTACACAATGTGCACGCACAAACAGAAACCGATCCAGAAAAAATCAAAGCCTTGATGGTCGAGCAAATTTTTAGCCCGGTTCGCTGGGTTGGCTGTGTTGAGGCCTTGGTTAGTAACGGTATTGAAACAACACTCGAATGCGGACCAGGCAAAGTACTTTGCGGTTTAAATCGACGCATCAATAAAAGCATTAGTTCAAACGCAAGTGATACTCCAGAAACCTTGGATGCCTCGCTAGCTGCCATTAGTGAATAACAACGAAAAAACATTCAAACAATATTTAAATAACACATCGATTAAAGAGGGGAGAGAATATGACTGAGGCAAAAAAAGTAGCATTGGTCACAGGCGCAAGTCGCGGTATTGGTGCTTCCATTTCGGATACTCTAGGAGAGGCTGGCTGTATTGTTGTTGGCACAGCTACTTCTGAAAGTGGTGCAGAAAAAATTTCTGCGCGTTTTCAAGAAAAAGGCATTGAAGGCGAAGGGATGGTGTTAAACGTCACCGACGGTGATTCTGTTGCGGCTTGTATTAAAGCCGTGCAAGAGAAGTACGGCGCCGCCCAAATTTTGGTCAACAATGCGGGTATCACAAAAGATAATTTACTGATGCGCATGAGTGAAGACGAGTGGTTCGACGTCATCAATACCAACCTCAGTGCAATTTACCGACTAAGCAAGGCGTGCTTGCGTGGCATGATGAAAGCCAAATGGGGCCGCATAGTGAATATTTCCTCTGTGGTTGGCTCTATGGGGAATGCCGGTCAAAGTAACTATGCAGCGACAAAAGCCGGCGTTACGGGTTTTACGCGTTCATTAGCGAAAGAAGTGGGTTCACGTAACGTGACGGTAAATGCCGTGGCGCCAGGGTTTATCGACACTGATATGACCGACGTGCTGACCGAAGAGCAAAAAACGCTGATGTTGGGCGGAATCCCTATGTCTCGTCTTGGTCAGCCAGAAGAAATTGCCAATGTGGTTAAATTCCTATGTGGCGATGATTCAAGCTACATTACAGGTGAAACCATTCATGTAAATGGCGGAATGTACATGAGTTAAGCGCATAAAGCGTACTGTAACGTATTGATTTTATTGGCTTATTTTGCGGAATGTGAAACTTTTTTTGTTTCAAGCGTTACAAGCGGATGAAATAGCGTTAAAATGCGCGCACACGCAATACGGGGCCTTAAATTACAACCTCTTTTGTATGTGCGTTTACTGAATTTTCCCACAATAAGTTTGTTGATAATTAAGTTTATTAATAAGTTTTTAATTAGAGAGTTCGCTGAACAATCCGAATAGCCCGATACGACTGAATAGTCATTCAGTTTATCTACCAAGTAAAAACTGATTGTACGGCTTCACAGATCAATTAGGAGTTAACAACGATTATGAGCAGCATTGAAGAACGCGTTAAAAAAATTGTCGCAGAACAACTAGGCGTTAAAGAAGAAGAAGTAAAAAACGAAGCATCTTTCGTCGAAGACCTAGGCGCTGATTCTTTGGATACCGTTGAACTGGTAATGGCTTTAGAAGAAGAGTTTGAAACTGAAATTCCAGATGAAGAAGCCGAAAAGATCACTACTGTTCAGTTAGCAATTAACTACATCAACGAAAACCTCGCTTAATTCGCATTATCTTTCGTTGAATCAAATCGTAAAAGCCGTATCTATGTAAGATAGTACGGCTTTTGTTTTATCTGTTATATCAAACTAATAAGAATCAACTTGTGCTTGCGTGCAGCTTTTGAACGAGTGTATGCGAATGGAAGTAGGAGGCTAGTGTGAGTCAAACTCGCAGACGTGTGGTAGTCACAGGGCTTGGTGTTGTGAGTTCTGTTGGTCACGACATTAAACAGACGTGGAGCAATATACTTGCAGGTAAAAGCGGTATCTCGCCAATTAAGCATTTCGATGCTTCTGCTTTTGCGACCCAAATAAGCGCTTCTGTTTTAGACTTCGATATCACGCCGTATTTAGAAACCAAAGAAGCTCGCAAGATGGATGTCTTTTTGCAGTACGGTATGGCTGCTGGCATTCAAGCAATGGAAGATTCTGGTTTAGAAATTACAGACAGCAATGCCTCGCGCGTTGGCTGTATTGTTGGCTCAGGCATCGGCGGTTTGGGCAATATTGAAAATACCGCTATTACCATCAAAGAAAAAGGGCCTCGCCGCGTTTCGCCATTTTTTGTGCCGGGTTCCATTATAAATATGGTGGCTGGTAACCTTTCCATTCGGTATGGTCTTAAAGGTATCAACCTCGCTATTTCTACGGCCTGTACTTCAGGTACGCACTCCATTGGTTTAGCTGCGCGTGAAATCATATATGGCAATGCCGATGCGATGGTTGCCGGTGGTGCCGAAATGGCCACTACACATGTAGGTGTTGGTGGCTTTGGCGCAGCACGAGCACTCTCAAAACGAAACGACGACCCCGAAAGAGCAAGTCGACCCTGGGATAAAGACCGCGATGGTTTTGTGCTTGGTGATGGTGCTGGTGTGCTTGTGTTAGAAAGTCTAGAGCATGCACAGGCGCGTGGAGCGAACATCTACGCAGAGCTTGTTGGCTTTGGCACAAGTGGCGATGCTTTCCATATTACTTCTCCGTCTGGTGATGGTGCCGAGCTTTCTATGAAGAACGCCTTGGCCGATGCGCAAATGGATCCTTCTGATGTTAACTATATTAACGCTCACGGCACATCAACGCCTGCCGGAGACTCTGCCGAGTGTCAGGCGGTTAAAGGTGTCTTTGGCGACCACGCCAATAAGCTTGCTGTAAGCTCAACAAAATCTATGATTGGGCACTTACTCGGCGCTGCCGGTGCAGTAGAAGCGGTATTTAGTGCCTTGGCGATTCGCGACCAAGTCGCACCGCCGACCATTAATCTAGATAACCCAGATGAGGGTTGCGACCTCAATTTTGTGCCTCACACGGCTCAAGAGATGCCCATTGATGTCGCTATGAGCAACTCTTTTGGCTTTGGTGGCACTAACGGCACTTTGGTTTTCCGCCGTTTTCAGTAACCTTCTGAAACTAAGCTTATAAAACAAAGTGGCCTCTCAGAGCAAAAGCAGTTTTTCTTTTTCTCTCGTGGATGGAAAAACTGCTGCGTCTGCCAATTTAAATGATCGCGGGCTCACTTTTGGTGACGGCTTATTTGAAACGCTGCACTATCAACGCGGCTGTGTTCCTTTACTTCAGTATCACTTGGCGCGCTTGCGTGCCGATTGCGATCGCCTAAAATTTAATCTTGATGAAGCCGCACTTCAGTTGGGGCTGCAACAAATATATTCAGACCTTTCAGAATCTCTCGTTGACGAAGCTCGTATAAAAGTTTTGGTAACGCGAGTAAATGAAGAGTTAAATTCTGGTTCTGGCGGTTCATACCCATCTAGGCAATCGAGTGTGCGCCTTTATTTTTATATTAATGAATATCAAAGTTTCGGTGATAGATCCTTGGTGGCACTGCGTACCAGCCCCGTTTGTTTGCCTGATTTTGAGCCTTTAGCAGGTATCAAACATACCAATCGTTTGC
The DNA here is from genome assembly GCA_045430305.1 of Agarilytica sp. Classification (GTDB taxonomy): domain Bacteria; phylum Pseudomonadota; class Gammaproteobacteria; order Pseudomonadales; family Cellvibrionaceae; genus Agarilytica. The sequence goes on from JAILXW010000001.1 coordinate 168,924, forward strand.
CTTATATATACGGCGCGTTACAAGAAAATTGTACTGAGGGGCAAGAGTTATTGTTTTTGGATGCTCGTAACAATATTATCGAGAGCATGCATCACAATGTGTTTTTTGTGAGAGGTAATACATTGGTTACGCCTCTAATTAAAACTTGTGGTGTACGCGGGGTTATGCGAGGCCTAACACTTGATCGCTTGGCGAAAGATGCTGGCTTTCAAGCAGAAGAAAAACTTTGCAACCAAGCCGATATTGAACACTACGATGGTCTAATTCTGAGTAATGCCTTACATGGGTTTACTACCGCAGGTAGTGTCGATGGCACAGAACTCAAATCACACAAGAACATTCAAGAAATATGCGGGCGACTTAATACCGCACTCGAAAATTTAAAATCGCAACTTCGTAAAGTGGGTTAATTCAAAAAATTATGAGCATAAGCCCCATTAAAATTATTGCCGCCATTCTTGTTTGGTTACTATGTGTCGCAGCAGCACTAGGCGTGTATGTTGGGCAGTGGTTATACCGTGGCGTGGTGACCTTTGACGCAAACACCACTTACACCATCGAAAAAGGGAGTTCGCTACACGCAGTAGCGAAAGATTTATCTGACAAGGGGCATATAAAATGGCCGAAACTATGGGTGTATTTCGCTAGAGGGGTAGATTTAACCGACATTAAAGCGGGTGAGTATGCAATGGACGCGCAGATATCACCGGTTGCGATTCTAGAAAAGTTTAACAAGGGCGAGGTGAAGCATTACTCCATTACTTTCGTCGAAGGTTCGACGTTTGTCGATATTATTCGTCAGCTTCATCAGAACGAAAAATTAACTAAGCGCCTCGATAAAAACAATATAGTCGCGCAGTTAAAAAAATATGGGATTAACGTGGCGCACCCGGAAGGGTGGATATTTCCCGATACGTATCAGTTTGTTGCTGGTGACACCGATGTTGATGTACTAAGGCGTGCATACGAAAAGATGAAGTTTGTGTTGTCGAAAGAGTGGATTTCTCGTGATGACAACTTGCCCTACAAAGATGCCTATGAAGCGTTGATTATGGCCTCTATTGTTGAAAAAGAAACTGGAGTTGCATACGAACGACCAGAAATTGCAGGCGTATTTGTGAGGCGCTTACAAAAAGGTATGCGCTTGCAGACAGACCCTACGGTAATTTACGGGATGGGCGAGAATTACAAAGGCAATATTCGTCGAAAAGATTTAAAAGAGCCAACGCCCTACAACACATACGTGATAAAAGGCTTGCCCCCAACCCCCATCGCAAACCCGGGTCAAGAAGCAATATACGCAGCGCTCCACCCCAAGCAGGGCGAGTCGTTATTTTTTGTTGCAAAAGGGGATGGCACACACTATTTCTCTGTGACAAATGAAGAGCACAACCGTGCCGTACGAAAATATCAAAAAAAGCGGAAAGAAAACTATCGTTCTGCACCGCCAACAGCAACTCCCTTAGCAACTTTGCCGCCCTCGACTACTCCAGTTCCTTCTGTTGGGTCAACCACCGCATTGCAAGAGTCAGTAGAAAAAGAAGGTGCTGAATAATGGTTGCCAAATTTATTACGGTTGAGGGAACTGAGGGTGTAGGTAAATCTACCAACATTGCATTCATTCAATCTTTGTTAGAGGCGCGAGGCATTGAATTTTGTTTAACTCGTGAGCCTGGTGGCACGCCTCTAGCGGAAGAAGTACGCGAAATTTTGTTAGCAAAGCGCGATGAAAGTTTTAACCCAACAGCTGAACTATTAATGATATTTGCCGCGCGTGCGCAACATATTCAGCAAGTTATTAAGCCCGCATTGGATGAAGGTAAGTGGGTGATTTCAGATCGTTTTACTGATGCCACATATGCTTATCAGGGGCATGGTAGGGGTTTGTCTCTTGAAACTATCGAAACATTAGAGTCTTTAGTGCAGCGTGATGTGCAGCGTGATGTGCAGCCAGACGCTACATTTATTCTTGATATTGACGTAAAAGTTGGCTTAGAACGAGCCAGTCAACGCGGAGAGCTTGATCGCTTTGAAATCGAAAAACTCGATTTTTTTGAGAAGGTAAGGCAGGGGTATCACGCGCGTGTTAAACAAAACCCCCAGCGATATCACCTTATTGATGCTGGGCAAGACCTGTCTAAAGTACAAATGGATATTAAATCGTCGATGGAACGGCTGTTCTAAGCATTCAAGTATCAATTTTTTCTGTTCTTGTTCTTACGCATCAAAACTCAGCAGTTACATGCAATGCGATTTTTTTGTTTGTAACTGGGTGGGTGAAGTTGAGTGCTTCTGCGTGAAGTTGTAAACGAGAAGCTTTTTTATACGAATTGCCACTTTGATACAGCTCATCTCCAAGAATCGGGTGGCCAATCTGCAACATATGAATACGCAATTGATGCGTTCTACCTGTGTAAGGCACTAACTCCATACGGGTGGTATCACTTTTTTCATCGTATGAAATGCACTTAAAAAACGTCGAAGCTTTTTTCCCGTTGCGCCAATCCACCATATGTTTTGGGCGATTGGGCCAGTCGCAAATTAACGGCGAGTGAATTTCACCGAATGACGAGTTAATCTCTCCATTCACGCGTGCTATATAGCGTTTACTGATCTGCCTTTTTTCAAAAATTCGACTCAGGGATTTTTGTATTTCGTAACTTAACGCAAACAAGACAATGCCTGAGGTCGACATGTCTAGGCGGTGTACTGTGCGAGCATTTGGGAATTCCATTAATACCCGATCATAAAGGTTGTCTGGCTCTTTTAAGCCGGGCACGCAAAGTAAACCGCTAGGCTTATTCACAGCAATAAAGTCATCGTCTTGGAAAAGAATATTGATCAATTTGGTCGCGATTTTAAAAGTTAGGTTTAAGGGTAATAAAAAACACTTGGTATTGGTGTTTTCCAGTATGCCTTAAGTGCCCTGTAGGCCAAGGCCTTGCGAACAAAAGCCCCGTACTTCAGCACAAACATCACATACCGTATTTCGAAAACACGAAACTTAGCGCATAATACCGAAAGCTATCGCGCGCTGCCAAAACACGGTAAGCAAAACAAACATCGCAATATCTCATCAAGACTCAATGACCTCATCCATATTACCCATGCCACCATTTGAATGGTTAAAGCCGCAATGGAGCGATTTCTGTACTCGCCTTGAGCGGGGTAAATTGCCGCATGCATTTTTGCTGAATGGCCAAGAGGGTATTGGTATCGAAGAGCTTGCGTTGGCTATGGGGCAATACCTGTTATGTCTTTCCCCAATGGAAGGCATTGCCTGTGGGCGTTGTCGAGGTTGCCAGTTATTACAATCGGAAACGCACCCAGATCTTAAGCGCCTGGAACCCGAAGAGAAAGGCAAAGTTATTAAGGTTGATCAAATCCGCGAAATTACGGCTTTCGTTGATAAAACGGCACAGCAAGGTGGCAGAAAAGTTATATTACTCATGCCCGCTGAAGCAATGAATGTAAATGCCGCCAATGCACTGCTTAAAAGTTTGGAAGAGCCTTCTGGCGATACAGTATTCGTTCTTGTGTCTCAGCAGGCCCATCGCGTATTGCCTACCATTCGCAGTCGTTGTGCTCAGGTGCATGTGAAATCACCGAGTCAGGCGCAATCATTGGAATGGTTGAGTTCCGTAGGGGTGGAAAACCCAAGCCTTTATTTGGCAGAAGCCTCTGGGGCACCTCTTTTGGCCAAGCGTTGGTTGGATGAGGGGTTGTTTGAAGAGCGAATGTCTGTGATTGAGGGCCTAACCGCTTTAATGGAAGGCCGCAGTGAACCCATGGCGACGGCTAAACAGTGGTCCAACAAAGACCCGAATGTGATTTTGAATCCCATGCTCTTGTGCTTAGAGCTCATTCTTTCGGAAAAAATGGCCGGTAAAAGTATTCCAGAACACTACGAGGCCGCGCAAGCTGCGCTGTCTCGCTGTAGTACAACATTACTCTTTCGTTTGCGAGATCGCTTGTGTGAACGCAAGGCCCAGTATCGAGCCTCACCCAATTTGAACGCTGCGTTATTCATTGAAGAGCTTATTTTGGATTGGACGGCAGTCGTTTAGTGAAGTAATTGGTCTATATTTAGTGGACACTGGAATCGTTTTTTCCTACATTACAAAATAAGCTTAAACGATTGTTTTATTTAACTTTAGGAAGTGATTATGAAAGGTGTAGGTGGTGGCGCAAGAAACGGTATTTTATCGCTGACGATACGCGATAAGGCTGTGCTGTATGCTGCATACATGCCTTTCATTCAAAATGGTGGATTGTTTATTCCCACCAACAAAAGTTACAACCTGGGTGACGAAGTCTTTATGCTGCTCAGCTTGATGGACGAACCCGAGAAAATCCCCGTGGCTGGTAAAGTCGTATGGATCACACCAAAAGGTGCTCAGGGCAACCGTGCTGCCGGTATCGGTGTACAGTTTAGTGGCGACGACGACGCGGCTAATAGCAAAATTGAAAATTACCTCGCAGGGTCCTTGGAATCTGACCGCCCAACCCATACCATGTAGCGCCTTACGGCTTCTCCATGGTTTGTATTCATGCTGGTAGATTCTCACTGTCATCTCGACAGAATTAAACTCGATAAGTACGACAATGGCCTTGATGGCGCAGTAGCGGCTGCCCGTGAAGCTGGCGTTGGTCATCAATTGTGCGTGTGTATCAGTGAAGAAAATAAAAATGATGTGTTACGCATCGCAGAACAATACCCAGACATCTCCGCCTCTGTCGGCATTCACCCTTGTGATGTAAAAGAGCAAGTAGTTGAAAAAGTCGACCTAAGCGCATGGGCCCAGCACAATAAAATCGTCGCCATTGGTGAAACCGGCCTCGACTACTACTACACAAAAGATTTCCTAGAGCAACAACACGAAAGCTTTACTCGCCATTTGCAAGTGGCGGGGGATTTAAAGCTACCTGTGATTGTTCATACGCGAGATGCGCGCGAAGATACAATACAGCTAATCAAACAACACGGGAATTTGGAAAGTGCAGGGGTACTACATTGCTTTACCGAAAGTTGGGACATGGCAAAGCAAGCGCTCGATCTTGGCTACTACATTTCGATGTCGGGCATTGTTACGTTCAAAAATGCCGTAGAGCTAAAAGACGTTGCGAAACAAGTACCCGCCGACAAGCTGCTTATAGAAACCGACTCGCCTTATTTAGCGCCTGTGCCCATGCGGGGCAAACCCAACGAACCCAAATATGTAAAACACGTTGCGGAGTATGTGGCTGAGTTGCGGGGCCTATCTTATGAGGCTTTAGTGGAGCAAACAGGGGAAAACTTTTTTAGATTGTTCAATAAAGCTAAGCATTAAGAATGCAAATGATAAAAAAACGAGGTTAGAGCGTTTGCTCTGACCTCGTTTTTTTGAGCCTGCTTTTTTATTGTGAGCGAAAGGGTTTAATTATTACCCCTTAAACCGTCGCTTCTTGCCCTTTAAAATTTTTTTCAAATTCCGGCACTGGGTTGCTTTCAAAGCTGTTAACGCCAACGGCCTTGGTTTGGCTCCACAATTCTGTCACTAACTGTTCTCGTGAGCTGGGGTCTTGCCAGTGGCCTTGTTTAATCCAGTTGGCAATGGCTTTAGCAACATCTGGGTAAACCACTTGTTGGCCTTCCCAATTGTCGAGCCATTGTTTTACTCGGCGACCATCGAGTGTATCCATGGTCATACCGAGGCCAAGCTCTTCCAAAGCTCGTGCGTTAGACAGCTGTTCTATTTGCCCTTTAAGAGGCTTAATTAATAGTTTTTTGCCTAATTGAATCGCTTCAGAAGAAAGCTCAAAACCTGCGTTACAAATGACGCCACCAGCGGTGGCTAAATCTTTTTGAAAGCCTTCGCGAGATAGCGGTTTTAATTGAATATGGCCGCGGCTTTCGTATTGAGGGAAGGGCCCATAAAATACGAATAAATGGTTTTCAAATGGCTCCAGCATTGCAATTACTTCTTCTGCTGATTCAAACCCTAAATAAACAACAATTTTATTCGGGTCACTCACAGTGGCTTCAGCGTGCGTTTCTGCAATAGGCGGTAAAATAGCTTGATTAAAGTGATGCCAGTGTAGGCCAAGGCTTTGGGTGACCGGGGCGAATTTCTTCATGATCAAAGACGGAATAAAGTCATCGCCGCGGCGAGGCACGTCGAAATTAAATGCGTATTGGTGGCCTAAACCAATGCATGGGCGTTTTGCGCGCTGGCACGCCCATGCGGTAATCGGTTCGTAGTCGGTAATCACTAAATCGTATTCATCAAGCGATAGCTCGCGAATATCTCGTAAGAGTTGCATGATGCTGTTTTCGCGTATTGTGCGAATAATTTTTAGGTTGCCCGCTTCGTGATAAAAAGTAAGGCCGCGGTGGCAGCGCCAATCTCCAAACTCTTCCATGTCAAAGAACTTTGATCGTTCACGGCCAGAAAATAAGTAGTCAACATCGAGCCCCAGCGCTTTAAATTGTTTGCTGAGCGCGCGTGCACGGGTGATGTGCCCGTTTCCGGTGGCTTGAACGCCAAAAAGTATCTTCATTTATTTAAGGTCTGGATTGAGGGTGTGATTTAGATTACGAGTGCAATGACGACGGAGCAGATAGTGCTCCCAAGCAGTGCGCCCGCAAGTATATCACTTGGGAAGTGAACACCAAGCATCACTCTCGCAATTCCGACACAACAGGCCCAAGGGTATAAAAACCAGCCAACCCACGGGAAGAAGAAGACCATGCTACCCACCATTAAGAACGCGGCAGAGGTGTGACCTGAGGGGAAACTGAATTGATCAGAGGGAATTACTTCACTTTTGTAGCCAGGGATTGCATCGGGCGGACGATTACGACGGAGTGTCGTTTTCAAAAATTTATATGACAGGCGTTCAAGTAAGAACCCCAAAGCGAGTACCTTGGCAACATCCCAGTTTTGAAAGTACAGAAAAACCATGCCTGCGAGAACGTAGAGGGGGCCGTCAGCGGTGATAGATACCATACGACTAAGACGCACAGCCGTAGCGCGACGCTTGACGCGCAAACACCAGTCGAAGGTCAGTACATCGTAATTGTGAATGTTTTGTAAAAGCCGCATTTTTGTCCTCCTATTCTGCCTAGTTTATAGGCTCCTTGTGACGGAATTATGACGTATCTATGTCAGTAATGTTACATGTTTTTGCTGCAATGCAAAGGGGGTGTTGTGGGTAATAAGAGAGAAAGGCTAGACAATATAGCTATGTGTAGCACTGAGCGTTAGAATCCTTCGCCAACAAACATTATATTTGCGCAAAAATACAACGAAGAGAACATGCACCATGAAACAACAATTGCTCACTATGCTTGAACTACAAGATGCCATGAATGCCAAGGTGAACCAAGATTGGCGTGAAAGACAGCACGAGTGGTATCGGGCAATTTGGGTGGAATGTGCTGAGCTAATGGATCATCACGGTTGGAAGTGGTGGAAAAAACAAGAGATTGATCGCGAGCAGGTATTACTGGAATTAGTCGATATATGGCACTTTGGGTTAAGTGATTTGTTGATGACAGAAGAGGGGGCAGAACAATGCGCCTCACTTATCGAATCTAAGCTCAACTTAAATGTAGAAGTCGACGATTTTCTGGACTCGGTAGAAACCTTTGCTTGTGCAACTTTAAATCAACGCCATTTCGATATTGCTGGGTTTGCTCAACTGATGGCGGGTATTGATTTCGGTTTTGATGAGTTATATGGCCGATATGTTGGTAAGAATGTGCTTAATTTTTTCCGCCAAGATCACGGCTATAAAGACGGCAGCTATCAAAAGATCTGGCAGGGCAAAGAAGATAATGAGCATTTGGTCGAATTGGTAGAAAGTCTCGATCATAGTGCCGAAGATTTTAAAGATCAGCTTTACGCGGGGTTAAAATCGCGTTATCCAAGCAGTTAGTCTACTTTAACTTACACATGTAATGGCTTGATAAACAAAAGAAAAGCTATACTTGGTATTGTGTTTGTTTTAAGGCTTGCCGCCTGTTAAGAAACCAACCGTAGGCCTTGATTAGAGGCCACTCATTTGCGATATAGATGTGGAAAATAGGCTCTATAACTTAGTAGGCGCACGCTAGTTAATGACTTTTTCTCCCATTTGACTATAATTGCGCGCGCTCGCGTCTGGGGAAGCTCTGTGAAGAGGGTCCTCCGACTAAAACGAATTCCACCTACCTTGTATGTAAACGGAGAAATATTGTGAAAGCACCCGTTCGTGTAGCCGTGACTGGGGCTGCAGGCCAAATCAGTTACTCACTCCTTTTCAGAATCGCCGCTGGCGAAATGTTGGGCAAAGACCAACCTGTAATCCTTCAAATGTTAGAAATCACTCCAGCTTTGGATGCGCTTAAAGGCGTAGCTATGGAATTGGATGATTGTGCTTTCCCTCTACTCGCGGGTATGGTTTGCACTGATGATGCAAACGTCGCCTTTAAAGATGCAGAATTTGCATTGCTTGTTGGTGCTCGCCCTCGTGGCCCTGGCATGGAGCGTAAAGATCTTCTAGAAGCTAACGCTGCTATCTTCTCTGTACAAGGTAAAGCGATCAACGATCACGCATCTCGCGGCATCAAAGTATTGGTTGTTGGCAACCCAGCAAACACAAATGCTTTGATCGCACAGCGTAACGCGCCAGACATCGACCCTCGTCAATTTACAGCGATGACTCGCTTAGACCAAAACCGTGGCATTAGCCAATTGGCTCAAAAGCTTGAAAAACCATTGTCTGCAGTGACTAAGCTCACTATTTGGGGCAACCACTCAGCGACTCAATACCCAGATCTTTTCCACGCTCAAGTTGATGGTGAAGTAGCGGTCGAGAAAGTGGATCAGTCTTACTACACAGATACGTTTATTCCAGAAGTACAACAACGCGGTGCTGCGATCATTAAAGCACGCGGTGCATCTTCTGCTGCTTCTGCTGCTAACGCTGCTATTTTCCATTTGCGCGATTGGGCACTTGGTTCTGCCGAAAACGATTGGGTGAGTATGGGCGTATATAGTGACGGTTCTTACGGTATCGAAGAAGGTCTTATCTACTCTTTCCCATGTGTATGTAAAGATGGTGATTGGCAAATCGTTCAAGGTCTTGAAATCGATGATTTCTCTCGGGAGCGCATGACTGCTACTGAGCAAGAGCTTAAAGAAGAGCGTGATGCTGTTAAGTCTTTGTTGCCTAGCTGATCTGTCTGCTAGAGCTTCGAAAAAGCGCAGGGTTTAGGCCCCGCGCTTTTTTTATGCCTGTATTATTCACTCAATCTCGTATCGAATAGCGTTAGATAACTTAAAAAAAGGTCTTACAATAATGAGCTTCCCTAAAATCGGTAACAAAGCCCCGGCGTTTCACATTCCCAATCAAGATAATGAAAAAATTCGCCTGTCTTCTTTTGTTGGGAAGAAAAACGTTGTCGTGTATTTTTACCCAAAAGCGAGCACGCCTGGTTGTACCGTACAAGCCTGTGGTATTCGCGACAGTAAAAAGGAATTCGCCAAGCTTGATACGGTGGTGCTAGGTATTAGCCCTGACCCCGTAGACAAATTAGTGAAGTTTATTGATAAGCAAGATCTAAACTTTGATCTGCTGTCTGATGATGGTCATGCCATTGCCGATAAATACGGTGTGTGGGGTTTGAAGAAGTTTATGGGCAAAGAGTTTATGGGCATTCTGCGTACTACTTTCATCATTGATAAAGAGGGTAAGGTTCGCCATATCATCGATAAAGTAAAAACCAAAACTCACCATGATGATGTGGCGGATTGGATTCGCGATAATCTGTAGAAATCGCCCCAGAGATAAACACCTCTTTAAAACAAAAGTTTGATTGATAAGCATCTAGGTGACGCCCGGATGAAATAAGTGCAATTCGATCAAACCGACATCGCAAAAGCGAGTTATTGACGCTAAAATATACAATGTGGCGCTATAGGCTCTATGCATTTGGCGTCAGAAAGCCTAGTTTACTCCTGCCGCTAAGCAGTAATACCTGCTCAACAAAGTTTATATAAAAACTTTGAAGTTGACGCTTAGCTCATCAAACAAATCAAAAAAGGTGACTGTTTTGGCGTTCTCAGAAATCAGCAGTTCGGTACCAGGTGCCACTTCTCTCAAGGCTTTGCCCCAAGACTTTTCTCTCGATCAATGGCTTTTGAAAGACAAGTCTGAATGCCTCGCTGCAATGTATTCCATTGTGCTTAAAAGCCCTGGCTTGGCGTCTTTTAATGAGGCGATTTCGTTTATGTTAAAGCTAGGTCAAGAGCGATTTGGCGTAGAGCATGCCTTGCTGGCGCGGCCGGTTTCCGACACTGTTTACGAGATTCAGGCTTTTTCTAGCTCTGATGAAGGTCGTTACTATGTTGGTCAACATATAAGTATCGTGGAATTTCTTTGTAACCAAGTGATTCAAACTGGGTGTACTCATGATGTGCCAAACGTTGCTGAGACCGGGAATGTAGTATCGCCTTTAGCATACGCTGGTGTTTCGCCGCGTAGTTATATGGCATGTCGCGTAGCGCCCTCGTACGCAGACCAGGCCGTCTTGTGTTTCTTTTCAGAAAATACTCGAAAGAATCGTATAACAACTGAAGATTCAGAAGTACTGAATTTTCTGGGTGATGGCGTTGCATATTTAATGGATCAGCAAAAGACACAAGTCCAGCGTCGTGGTGCTGATTCTTCTATGTTTGCGTCTGGTTCAGTCAGCACGCTAGAAGAATATGTTAGCCAAGCGATTATTCCAGAGTTGTATGGTATTCCTGGTCGAGTCGTTGAGGTGCTTAAAAAACGTATTGGTGAGTCGTCTTTAAGTATTGGTAATGTTGCAGAAGAATTAAATTTATCTAAACGTACTTTACAGAGAAGGTTACAGCAGCAAAGCGTTAACTTTGCAGAGTTACGTGATCAAGTGCGTTACCATTATTCGATTGATTATCTCGTTAAGAACCACAAAAGTATCGATGCAATTTCAATCGCATTAGACTTTTCTGATCGTACAAGTTTCACTAATGCTTTTAAGCGTTGGACTGGCGTGTCGCCAAGTACGTTTAGAAAGCTTTTCCGTGATTACGTGTAAAGTCGGTATCGCTCATTAGTCATTCCGTCTAATTCTTTACTTAGTAAATATTCTCTTTAAAAAGCAGTGTTCGCATTAATTGTGGGCACTGCTTTTTTACTTTTCCCGCTGTTTTATAGTGCTCTTTTGTTTCTCTCGCGTTAATAATTCGTAATTTTTGTTTCGTATATCAAAATTTTTTTGAAAACATTTGGTGTTTTCCGAACTAGATGCGGGTGTTGCATGTATTTATACGCGCATCGAAAGCCTAGTGTTGTTGTGAAAATACATCAGTATTGGCGCGTTATTGATTGTCTGTTTAATATAACAGCTTGTTATTTGTATCGGTTTAAGCGATTGATGGGGTAATGGAAAGATATAGATGATATAGATGACAGTTTGCTTTGTTATATAGGAAAAATTAGAAATTTAAAAATGAGAAACAAGTACCTTCCTAAGTCTTTAGGGCGGTTTTAAAACAAGTTGATTGGCGTATAATGGTTCTCACACGCTTTACTACTAAACCTAATTAAATAGGGTGAAGTTAGCAGTATAAAAATAACATTTAGTTAAGCGTTAATTTTATTTTCTATCGGCAGGAAGGAATCTCATTAATGATTATTGAGCTAAACGCCCAGCGAAAAGTAACAGAAGAAAGCAGTGTCCCTTTTGGGGAAGAGTCTTTGGCTGTATATTTGGAAAAAGCACGCTTACCTGAAAAAATTGGCGTGGCGGCACGAGTCGTTGACGTGCTTACCAAGCGTATCGGTCATGAGCCACTAGATATTAGTCATATCGCAGAAGAACTCAACTTTTCAAAACGCACGCTTCAAAGGCGTTTACAAAAACAAGAGATCAGCTTTGCCGAGTTGCGTGATCAAATCCGTTTTCACTATTCCATCGATTATCTAATTAATCAGCATATGAGTATTGATAGCATCTCTTCGGCACTGGATTTTTCTGATCGTACGAGTTTTACCAATGCCTTTAAGCGTTGGACGTCCTTGTCGCCAAGTACTTTCCGTAAGACCTTCCGCGATTACGTATAGGGCCTCGCCCCAGTAGGGCGGCCATATAGACCTACTGGGCTTGTATCACCCGTCAGGGCCTCTTACTGTTTATTCAGTGCAAAAGGGGCTTTTTATCTATATTCCTACGCTTGTTCTGACCCGGCACTTCTTGTAGAGTTAGCGACCTTCAAATGGGGTCGTTCGAGCCCCGTATTAATTCACTTAACTATATTAGTAAGAGGTAGCTCATGAGCTTCTTTATCGCTGAAGCTGTTGCTCAAACTGGAGCAGCGCCAGCCCCCGAAGGCGCCGGAATGATGAACTTAGTTTTGATCGGTGGTCTTTTTGTGTTCATGTATTTCATGATTATCCGCCCACAGCGCAAGCGTCAGAAAGAGCATCAGGAACTTTCGGGTTCGTTATCAAAGGGTGATGAGGTTGTGCTCAATAGCGGTATGCTAGGCAAAATTACTGAAGTAGATGATACCTACATCACAGTGAAAGCGGCTGAAAATGTAGAGCTTAAATTCCAGAAAATCGCTATTCATGCCGTTTTGCCTAAAGGCACCTTAAAGTCGATCTAAGCTTGCCGAAAGAGCGTCTATATAAAGCCAAGCGTCGGCTTGATTAAAGCCCTCACAGCGCTTTACCTTGGTTAAAATCGGCGGTAACGTTGCACTTATGTTACCGCCGCCGCCCCCCAAACTTAGTCTCGCAAATTTACCTACTCCGATTCGGCCCTTGGATCGGGTGTCTACCCGTGTCGGTGGCCCACGTATATGGTTAAAACAAGACGATTACACAGGCTCGCTAAGCTCAGGTAATAAAATTCGTAAACTTGAATACCTTTTGGCTGAAGCGCAAGCGCAGGGTTGTGATACGGTCATTACCTGTGGCGGTATTCAATCTAATCACTGCCGCGCCACCGCGGCTCTGTGTGCGCAACTAGGGTTGCATTGTTACTTGATACTGCGTGGCCCCAAATCGCTTGGTAAAAGTGAAATATGCTATTCCCCTGAACAGGTGTGCGAAGCAGGCAGTGAAGGGAATTTGCTGCTCGATCAGTTGTGCGGTGCCGAGATTTCTATCTATTCGCCTTTTTATTACGCCAAGCATTTAGATGCCCTTTTTGATAACGCAAAAGGGCAGTGTGATACAAAGGGGCGAAAGTCTTACAGTATCCCCGTAGGTGGTAGTAATGAAACAGGTCTTTGGGGCTATATAACTGCTGCAAAAGAGCTGCAAAACGATTTTAAACTGCACAACATCACACCAGGTGCGGTGGTGTGTGCAAGTGGCTCTGGTGGAACTCAGGGCGGATTAACCTTGGGCTTTCATTTACTTTCCTCTTCGGCGAGCGTACACGGTGTTGCGGTGTGTGATTCAGGCGAATATTTTAAAAACAAAATATTAGAAGATGTGAGCGCGTGGGAAGCAAAGTACCTTCAACAAACATCGACACTTACTGAACAGCTCAATATCAATACCTTTGAAGGCTATATAGGCCCTGGCTACGCGCAGGCCTACCCTGAATTACTGGAATGCATAGCAATGCTTGCGCAAGAAGAGGGTGTTGTACTAGACCCTGTGTACACAGGTAAGGCCTTTTACGGTTTGATTAAAGAAATAGAAAAAGGCACTTTTTCTGCTGCGAATGATATTGTGTTTATACATACGGGTGGCATCTACGGGCTCTTTCCATTTAAAAATGAGTTCGTGTTCTAAACTCAGTAATATTCACTCAAGCGTTTAGCGTATTTAATAATCTGATTCGAAGAGAGCGCAGTATGCCAGCACACTTTGGCAACAAACTTGTTATCGCGATTTCGTCGCGGGCCTTGTTCAACCTTGATGATAGCCACAAAGTGTTTGAAGACAAGGGCTTGGCTGCATATTCACGTTATCAAATAGATCATGAAGATACTATCTTAGAGCCTGGTGACGGGTTTCATATGGTGGAAAAGCTGTTGCGTATTAACAGTATGCTGCAAGGTGAACCGCGGGTAGAAGTCATTTTACTATCGCGCAACAGTGCAGACACGGGCTTACGTATATTTAATTCAATTAACCACTACGGTTTAAGTATTACTCGCGCCGCTTTTACCGGTGGTGAAAGCCCATATCGTTATATTAGCCCGTTTAACGCACATTTATTTTTGTCGTTAGATGCAGAAGATGTCAAGAATGCGCTTGAGCACGGCGTAGCAGCAGCCACTTTGTTGCCTACAAGTAAAGAAAAGAGTCACGATGAACAGTTGCGTTTCGCATTTGATGGCGACGCCGTATTATTTTCTGATGAAGCGGAACGAGTGTATAAAAGTGAAGGTTTAGATGCCTTTACTAAAAGTGAATTAGAGTCAGCAAAAACGCCTTTAAGTGGTGGGCCATTTAAATCTTTTTTATCTGCATTACAGGGGTTGCAGGCAGAGTTTTTGGAAAAGGAATGCCCGATACGCACAGCTCTTGTGACTGCGCGTTCAGCGCCTGCGCACGAGCGAGTGATACGTACTTTACGTGCATGGGGGATTCGTATTGATGAATCATTATTTCTTGGTGGTTTGTCAAAGGGGCAATTCCTTCGCGCCTATGGTGCGGATGTGTTTTTTGATGACCAGCAAGTGCATAGTGAATCTGCCAGTGAACACGGTGTTACGGCGGGGCACGTTCCTCACGGCGTAGCGAATATTAAAAAATAAACTTTTCCAAAGAGCCACTCACCTAGCTATTTCTGCTCAGCACTTGCCTTATACCTGCTTACTGCCGATAACACTAAAGGTGTTACAGCTTGCGACAACAGCAGTTTTCTCATGCCGATGTTACAAAGCCGGTAGCGATATGATTTGAAGCGCGCCTAGGTATTTCAGTGTTTGTTAAAATTTTTCTTAGTGGCCGGTAGAGGCAAAGAAAGCAAAGCGAATTCCAATAACAAGTAAGAGGCTTGCTAATATAGGCTGCAATATTGTGTTGGGGATTTTTGCGGCAGCCTTTGAGCCTATATGCACCGCAGGCAAGGAGCCAATCAACAAGCCACCAAGGAGAATGAAATCGACATTGCCAATCCACAAATGCCCGAGGCCAGCAATAAAGGTCAGCGGCACTGCGTGAGCGATATCCGTTCCGACTACGTGAATAGCCGGTAGGCGAGGGTATAGCCACATTAATAAGGCAGCACCAAAAGCCCCTGCACCTACTGATGATAACGTCACAAATATTCCAAGAAAAATCCCTGCAGCAAAAGTGATTCGGCTTGCATGCCGGTGCACCCATCCGATTTCTACTTCGCGATCATCGCCCTGAATTTTTCGGCGAAAGAACACGACAAAGGCTGTCATGATCAACATGATCCCCAGCGCTTTACTTAACAATGCGCTGTAATCCATATCTGGTGGAATAATGTTACTCAGCACATAGCTCGTTGCTAGCGAAGCGGGAATACTGCCAGCAGCCATCCAGAACACCAACCGCCATCGAACCGTGCCTTGGCGCGTATGAGTCACCATGGCACCTGTTTTGGTAACTGAGGCGTAGAGTAAATCGGTGCCGATCGCGATCTTTTCAGGAATGCCAAAAAGAATAAGAAGAGGGGTCATTAAAGAACCTCCACCCACGCCGGTTAGGCCAACCGCGAGCCCAACACCAGCCCCTGCAAGGATATAGAACAGAAAATCGATCAAAATTTATGTTTTTAGCACTGATTGGTTAATTTCGACTGGCAAATATATAGATCTATAACTATTCTTCAAAAGAATATTTGATTATATTTTTATAATGAAATTTCAAATTTTACAAGCACACACACAATCACAATAACAATTTTTCTCCCGAACAGCTTAATCGCCGCCGTCTCGGAGGGCATATGAAACTGCAACAACTGCGCTATATCTGGGAAGTGGCTCACCACGAACTGAATGTATCTGCTACTGCGCAAAGCCTTTATACCTCACAACCTGGTATATCAAAGCAAATTCGCTTATTAGAAGATGAACTAGGCGTAGAAATATTCTCGCGTAGTGGTAAGCACTTAACGCGTATTACCCCAGCCGGTGAAGCAATACTACGAACCGCTGGTGAGATCCTTCGCAAAGTCGAAAGCATTAAACAGGTTGCTCAAGAATTCAGCAATGAGAAAAAAGGTAGTCTTTCCATTGCCACCACACACACGCAAGCACGTTACGCCTTGCCGAAAGTGATTGGTGAATTTATAAACAAATATCCTGACGTAGCCTTGCATATGCATCAAGGTACGCCAATGCAGATCTCTGAAATGGCGGCCGACGGTAGTGTCGACTTTGCCATTGCTACAGAAGCATTGGAGCTGTTCAGCGACTTGATCATGTTGCCATGTTATCGCTGGAACCGCTGTGTATTGGTGCCAAAGAATCACCCTCTATGCCAAGTGTCACAGCTGAGCTTAGAAGATGTCGCTAAGCACCCAATCGTAACCTACGTATTTGGTTTTACTGGTCGCTCTAAGCTCGACGAAGCCTTTATGGAGCGTGGTCTAGCGCCAAAAGTGGTATTTACTGCAGCAGATGCTGACGTGATTAAGACTTATGTGCGACTTGGGCTGGGCATTGGCATCGTCGCTAAGATGGCATACTCACCAGGTGAAGACTCTGACCTAGTAGCGCTAGATGCGAGCCACCTATTTGGTTCAAGTGTCACTAAGATCGGCTTCCGTCGCGGAACCTTCCTACGTGGCTTTATGTTTGAGTTTATTGAAGCCTTTGCTCCGCATCTTACAAAAGAAGTGGTTAACGAAGCCTTTAATCGACACTCTAAGTTAGAGCTAGATGAATTGTTTTCTAGTGTGGAGTTACCTGAATACTAGTTAATTAAAGTATTCGCAAAGAAAATAAAAAAGCCGGCAATAGCCGGCTTTTTTGTTTGTTTCATGAAAGCGTCAAGCCTAAAGAAAATCCAGATCTTGGTCTTTCATAATTTCTTTTAGCTCTTCCGTTTCGTTGGTTTTTTGCTCTAGCACTTCCTTAAGAAATTTCATAAACACAGTGTAAACCTGCGTTTCTTCGCCGTCTTTTTCGACGATGAAAAAGGGTGCGCGGTCGACGTCGTATTGGCGAGCGAGCACAAAGCCTTCACTATCGGGGTCGCGTTCATCTACGGTGGCAATGTAATCAATACGAGCCATGTGGCCGCCGTTTTCAAGCTTTTCTATCACGTCACCGCATTTTTTACAGGGTGAGCCATCTTTAAGAATTTTTTTAACAAAAGTAATTTTCATCGTTCTGTTTCATCTCTAATTTTTTGTATTGCTTGAATGTAAGCCGCATTCTTTTTTGGTGGCTTCTTCCCACCACCAGCGGCCAACACGTTCGTGCTGGCCTGGGTTGGTCGCTTTGGTGCAGGGCTCGCAGCCAATCGATTTGAAGCCTTGATCGTGTAGCGTGTTGTAGGGTACGTCGTTTTCGCGAATGTATTGCCATACTTGTTCTGACGTCCAGTTAACCAGGGGGTTAAACTTGACCAGATGCTCATTTGGCCGTGAAAACGCGCGATCGTTCTGTATGACTGGAATTTGTGCTCGGGTGCCGGGGCTTTGGTCTTTGCGCTGACCGGTAATCCAGGCATCTAGCGTTAACAAGTGTTTGCGCAGGGGGCCAACTTTACGAATGCCGCAGCATTCTTGGTGCATGTCTTCGTAAAAGCTGTAGAGGCCTTTTTCTTTCACTAATGTTTGTACCGCTTGCGCGTCTGGGAACAGTACGTCTATGTCAATGTTGTAGTGTTTGCGTACTTTTTCAATAAACTGGTAGGTTTCTGCGTGTAGGCGGCCCGTGTCTAAGCTGAATACAGAGATGTTCGCTTTGATTTTTGCAGCCATATCGACCAGCACCACGTCTTCTGCTCCTGAGAAGGAAATGGCGATGTTGTCGTATTCACCTAAGGCATGTTCAAGAATGGCCTGAGGGCTGCTTTCTTGAAGTTTTGCGTCGATGTCGGTGAGGCTGAGGGTGTCACTCATAGGTTGTATCTCGCTTTAAGGCTATTTTGGTGCTTTTTCGGGGTCTATTTCAAAAGGTCGCAAAGGATAGCAGAGCTGCCTATCCAAGAGAAATATCCATGGCTTATACTTATATGCCAAATTTGGAGGTTGCCGAAGCTCGACGAGTATTCGGGGCGGCTAATAATTAAACAGTTTGCTGTGTGCCTTCATACATTCAATCATTTTGTGTTCATTGAGGAGACTATTGTGGAGTTAGCGTGTTTAGACCTAGAGGGTGTACTTATTCCAGAAATCTGGATTAACTTCGCTGAGAAAACCGGCATCGAGGCCTTGAAGGCGACCACGCGTGATATTCCCGACTACGACGAATTGATGACTATGCGCCTGGGTGAGCTAGAAAAGGCCAAGCTGGGCCTGAATGAAATTCAGGAGGTGATTGCAACACTAAGCCCACTTGAGGGCGCTAGTGAGTTTCTTGATTGGTTGCGCGCGCGTTTTCAGGTGGTGATCTTGTCAGACACCTTCTACGAGTTTGCTGGCCCATTGATGAAGCAGTTGGGGTACCCAACCTTGTTATGTCATAAGCTTACCGTCGATAGCAGCGGTAAAATTACTGACTACAACCTTCGTCAAGCGAACCCTAAGCGCCAGTGTATCGCAGCCTTTAAAACCTTGTATTACCGCACGATTGCCGCGGGGGATTCTTACAACGATACCACCATGTTGGCAGAAGCTGATCGGGGTATTTTGTTTAGCGCGCCTCAAAATGTGATCGATGAATTTCCGCAGTTTCCAGCGGTTCATACGTTCGAAGACTTGAAGAAGGCGTTTATTGAGGCAAGTAACCGCGATTTAAGTTTGTAAATTTATTGAGCCTTAGAAGGAAGTACCTAAGGCTTGGATTAATTTCGCTATTTTTTGAATCGACTCTTCATATTCTGCTTCGGCGGTGGAATCGGCAACTATGCCGCCGCCGCCATAGCAATAAATTTTGTCATCGTTCGTATGCAAGGTGCGAATGGCGATGTTGGAATCGAAGTGCTGGTTTGCACTCCAATACCAAAGTGAACCGCAATAAATATTGCGTGTGTGAAGCTCTAATTCGTCAATGATTTCCATCGCACGTTTTTTCGGGGCGCCGGTAATAGAACCACCGGGAAAACAGCGCGTAAAGAATGCTAATGGGCTAATACCTTCTTCCAGTTTCCCTTCAACTGTACTCACAAGATGATGAACGTTGGCGAAGCTTTCTAGCTCAAATAGTTTAGGTGTTTTGACTGTATGAGGTTTGCAGCTTTGGCTAAAGTCATTGCGGAGTAAATCCACGATCATAACGTTTTCTGCACGGTTTTTTTCGCTATTTTGTAGTGTTTTAGCGTTGTTTTTGTCTTGATCTGGGTTTGGATCTCTCGCTATCGTGCCTTTTATTGGTTTAGTCGTGGCGGTGCCATTTTTTATTTCAATAAAACGTTCTGGCGATAAGCATAAAATACTTTCTGCACCCAAATTGATAAAAGCAGAGAAGGGTGTCGGGGTGGCTTTTCTTAATTCTAGATAAGCGGCTGCAGGGCTTCCTGAAAAATCACCGCTAAATCTTTGAGAAAAGTTAATTTGATAGCAATCACCACAGGCAATGTGGTCTTGAATCTTTTTAAAAGACTTTTGATAGTCGTGAAAACTTAAGTCGCCTTTAAAGTTGTTTACGTCAAATTGAAGCGCATCCAATTGCGATATGGATTCGTCAGCACCCGATATTATTGTTTCAATATTTTGGCGTTTTTCCGTATCAATACTATTGATAAATACTAAGAAAGCGACTTGTTTTTTATGGTCTTGAATTAGTGCCCAGCGATATAGGCCAACGCGGCTAGAAGGGTTCTCGTCAGTCGCCGAGATGGAAAAATATTTATGCCGATATTCGTAATTAAAATAACCGAGCAGGCCACCACAAAATGGAATTTCGTTTTGGTTTAATAGATCTTTAAAGCTTTGATCAAGTTCTTTTTCCAGCCCCAGGTATACCTTTTCCAGCATTTCCACGCTTGGGTCGATAAACGTTTGGTCGGGTAGTGCACTAATGATGTCAAAGCGGCCGTAGCCTGAGGTGGGTTTTCCACTGTCTAGCCAGGTAGCACCGTCAAGCGATTGCAATAGTCGAAAATAGTGTTCGCCATTTGGGTAATAGGGAATGCTTTGTATATTAGTGTGGGTACTCATTCGGTCACTTGGGTGATAGCGCTTTGATGATAATCCCCTGATTTTACTGGGTTTTTACAGCCCGCGACAGCTTCACTATAATGTTTTCAGGCTTTTATCATTTTCTATTCTGCTCAGGTTTTAACAATGGCATTTATTGCATTAGAACAACTCAGTCGATTACATGACGGCTATCAACGCGCTTTTAGTGTGGAAGGTCAGGCGTTATTGCTGTGCCAATTAGAGGGGCAGGTGTTTGTGATTGAAAACCGTTGCCCCCATATGGACGTTTCTTTAACCAGTGCGACTCAACTTCCCGGCCCGATGTTGCGTTGTTCTGCCCACGGTATAGCGTTTGATATGATCTCAGGCAAGGCTCAGGGGCCTTTGGCCGATACTTTAGGTTGCCTCAAAAAATTCCCTTTGGTTTATGAGGGTGCTCAAGTGGGGGTAGACTTGACGTAGTCTTGGCATAGCTCTTTAAGTTTAAAGGCTTAATCGCCTTAATTCTGGGTCTTCTACGCTGTGGAATTGCCACAGCTGCTCAAACAGTTCTATTTGTTTTTCACTTTCTGGGCGCGCTCGGTAACACGCAAAGCCTTCTAAGTTTGCCTCATCATTAAAAAATACCAGTTGTGACCGATCGGCTACGATAAATCCTGTTTGGTATGACGTTGGTGCATCTTTAAGATGATGAATATTAATAGAAGAGGGAAGTCTTTGTGCTAATAGAATGAAGGGGTGGTGGGACCCAATCAGTTCTTTACTGTTTTGCACCAATATTCGAATACGTGTTTGCTTATGTTTGCGAGCAAGGCGTGAAAGTGCTTCCGCGAGTGCTTTGTTAAATACAGTGTCTGATAAAGCGCTGCTAAAAATGGTAACTTCGCGTGATGCTGCGGTCGCCATTTGTGTCGCGTGATGAG
The DNA here is from genome assembly GCA_045430305.1 of Agarilytica sp. Taxonomy (GTDB): domain Bacteria; phylum Pseudomonadota; class Gammaproteobacteria; order Pseudomonadales; family Cellvibrionaceae; genus Agarilytica. Next base: position 190,089 of record JAILXW010000001.1, read on the forward strand.
AAAATTCGGCAGCGTTTTGAAGACGAATGACCGAATGCTGATATATTTTTTCTAAGTTTTCGGAAGACGAGGCGTCAAATTCCATGCCTTGATGGGGAATGCCTGCTTCTTCAAAGGCTTCGCCTTTAGTTTTAAAACCCAAAGCGGAATATAGAGGTATGGCATCGCATTGTGCGTGCAACCAAACTGTTGTGTGGTTCGGGGTGTTTAATATTGCTTGGGTGATGTGCCGGGTCAACGCTGTTGCATAGCCTTGGCGTCGTTCATGTTTCTCGATGCAAATTCTGCCAATTTGACCGCTTTCGATTTTGCGCGCGGCGCCAATTGCTTTTTCGTCTTTAAATATTAAATAGTGTTGTGTAGTTTCAAGTGCGTCGAGCCCATCAAACTCTAGCGCTTCGCTGACGTTTTGTTCTTGCATAAATATACGCGTGCGAATGTCAGACAGCGTGTTTGAATGTTCGTGCCAACTGACTCGTTTGATCTCGATGCTATTCATTCAAGTTTGCCAATTCAACCTATCGTTTTAATCTTCCGTTACACATTCAATGAGCGATTGATGGGTTAGCGCTTCCAGAATGTTTTGGTCGCTTTCTGAAAATTGCGAATATTGGAAGCATTGATAGGTAGAAAGTGCCTGCGCTAATGCAGGTGTGCATTGCCATAGTTGGCCATTGATATAAACATTGCTCAGTTCGTCACCTTTAAAATAGCAAACGCGATGCTGTTGTGAAAGTCTGCAGGCTTGATTAGATCGAAGTATTAGCAAATCAACGGTTTCATAAAATGTTTCGTGACTTGCATCGTCGTTGGTGTGTTCTTGGCGGGTAGAGTACTCGGCTAGCCAATGGGCGATCCGTTGTTTGTCTTCACTCAAGTCTCGCATTAGGTTTTGAAAATAGGCGAGGTTATTGTCTGTGATTTCACCGGGGTGTTTGTTCTTGTGCAAGTTTACGTCGCGATAGCGTTGGTCTTCGGTGAATTGGCTTGCTACTTCTTGTGCGTAGTCGAGTATAAAGTCGCTATGGCTTGGTGCGCGAAACCCTACGGAGTACGTCATGCATTCGCCGATGGCCTCCCCCCAGTGTGCAACTTTTGCAGGAATATAAAGTAAGTCACCTGGTTCAACGGTATATTCTTCTATCGTTTGAAAGTCTTGCAGAATTTTCATTTCTTGATCGGGCACTAGGGCAGATGCGCTTGAACAATTTTGGCCTATGCGCCAGCGACGTTTACCCTGCGCCTGCAGTAAGATTACATCGTAATAGTCAAAGTGTGGGCCAACGCCACCGCCATCAGTAGCGTAGCTAATCATAATGTCGTCGAGGCGCCAGTTAGGTAAAAAGCGAAAGGCGTTTAGCAGCGTATTAACGCGTGGGTCTAAACTGTCGCAGTTCTGAACTAGAAGCGTCCAGAGTTTTTCAGGCAATTGGCTGTAGAGTGCCTCGTCGATGGGTCCGTGCTCGACCTTAAAATGATGTTCTTCTTGGTGTTCTTGAATAATGATGCGCGAGCGTACATCTTCTTCCAGACTTAAGCCTGCTAGTTCTTCAGGGCTGATTAAGTTTTCTAAATCAGGAAACGCATTTTTAACGAGCAACGGTTTTTGTTGCCAGTAATCGCGTAAAAACTCATGTACGGGAATGTTGCCCAAGTGAGTCAGGGGGGCAAACGTTGGTGTGAACTGACTCATCGGGCTGTAGATAGGCTTCGTGGTGTTTTATTTTTGTATGGCGTTGGCTTGTGCAACGGCATTGCCAATATAGTTAGCGGGGGTTAATTCGCGAAGTTGTGCTTTGGCTTCTTCTGGAATTTCCAAGCTATCAATAAAAGTTTGTAAGGTTTCTTTATTAATCGTTTGGCCTCGTGTCAGTGCTTTAAGTTTTTCGTATGGTTCAGGCACTGCGTAACGGCGCATAACTGTTTGAATCGGTTCGGCCAGAACTTCCCAGGCTTCGTTCAAGTCTTTTTCTAGCGCAGTTTCGTTAATTAATAATTTTCCTATGCCTTTTTGTGATGATGCATAGGCAATCATACTGTAACCAAAGCCTACCCCCATGTTGCGAAGCACGGTTGAATCGGTTAAATCGCGCTGCCAGCGTGAAACGGGCAGTTTTGCGGCAAGGTGTTGGAATATGGCATTGGCTAAACCCAGGTTGCCCTCTGAATTTTCAAAGTCAATTGGGTTTACTTTGTGTGGCATTGTGGAAGAACCCACTTCACCGGCAATCGTTTTTTGTTTGAAGTAGCCAAGGCTAATGTAGCCCCAGATGTCGCGGTCAAAATCCAACAAAATAGTATTGAATCGGGCGATGGCATCAAATAATTCTGCAATGTAATCGTGTGGCTCGATTTGCGTGGTGTAGGGGTTCCACTGCAAGCCAATACTTTCAACAAAATTTTTCGCAAATTCTTGCCAGTCTACATTCGGGTAAGCACTTAAGTGGGCGTTGTAGTTGCCAACGGCACCGTTAATTTTCCCGAGAGTTTCAACCTTTTTTATTTGTTGAGTTTGTCTTTGTAAGCGTGCGGCAACATTGGCCAGCTCTTTACCCATAGTGGTGGGTGAAGCGGTTTGACCATGGGTGCGAGATAACATAGGTGTTGCAGCTGTTTCGTGGGCAATATCAACAATAGCATCTACGATGTTTTGCATGGCCGGTAGAAGCACTTGGTCGCGACCTTGTTTCAACATCAGGCCGTGGCTCAAGTTGTTGATGTCTTCCGATGTGCAGGCAAAATGCACAAATTCACTTACCGCTTGTAATTCGCTGTTACCGGCAATTTTTTTCTTGATGAAGTACTCGACCGCTTTCACATCGTGGTTAGTTACGCGCTCTTCGTCTTTAATGGCTTGTGCGTCGGCTTCGCTAAAATTTTCCACCAGTTGGTTGAGAAGTGTCTGTGCTTCATCGCTGAGTGCAGGTACTTCTTCAATACCAGGGTGTTCTGCCAGTTTTTGTAGCCAGCGAACTTCAACTTCCACACGGCAGCGGATTAATCCGTACTCGCTGAAAATGTCACGTAGGTCAGTGGTTTTGCTGCCGTAACGGCCATCAATTGGGGATACTGCGGAAAGGGCTGATAATTCCATTGTAATGGGGGGTCTCACGATTCTGGGTTGGGGGCAAAGTGGCCTAGGGCCAAAGGGCTCGGATTTTAGCGGAATTTGCCAGTTTCTGCATGGGCAATAGCGACTACCGAGGGTTTATGAGTGCCTACAGCCGATTCTTGAACGCTCACAACTGGCTATCGCATGCTGACAGCCGGTTCTTGAAAGCCTCATAGCGCTCAGTGCTGGCGAGATTCGCGATATAACGCTTCGGCCGCTTCTGTCACTTTGCTACGGTAGAGAATCAACTGCCAGCGGGTGCCGCCAACCTGCCGCCAGAGCGTTATAGCCCTGATTGCGGCCAGTAATAACACTCGAATTTGGCCGGCGACGCGAGGCTGCTGTAAGTAGGTATATTCCCCCATCACTTGAATGCGGTACTGAAACCGGCTGATGGTGTCGGTATACACCTCTGCGATGTTGGAGACGACGTTGTCATGAGTCGGGCTAAAGTGTTCTGCCTGGGTTGCCGCTTTTTCTAAGCGGTTTCCGATGACATGCAGCAGGTCTTTGCGGCGTGAAAGCCGCTTTTGGATGTGCATAACCCCAAGTATATAGCGTAGCAAGTCGGTATTTTTAGGGTTGCGGTGGTGCTTTAAAAGCTCCAGTAAGACTTCGAGGCCATTATTTAAATGCGGAATGTCTACGAAAACGGCTTCGGTGGATTCGGGGCTTTGGGCGAATAGGCTATGGACTGCGGTTTCAAAGTCGTCGCTTTTCAAATAGCCGGTTTTTGCGAGCTGTTCAACCGTACTGACCGCTTGAGCCGCACCAGCAAGCGCAATAGCTATATTTCTCCAAGTTGTATTTTCTTGCAATGTAGCCTCGAATTAGCGCTTTGGCTCTAGATAATTAGGGTGTAACCGTAGGTACGGTTGCTTAGTGGTATTTTTACGGGTTTAAAATAAAGGTCAAAGCGCCTGCTTGATGACGCCGCCGCCGAGGCATCTTCGGTCGGCGTAAAATACCACCGATTGGCCTGGTGTAATAGCACGTTGGGGTGTATCAAACCGAACTTCTAGTTCTCTGTCATTTACGGCCTGTAGCTGGCAGGTCTGATCCTCCTGCCTGTAGCGTACTTTCGCGCTTAGTTCGATGCCTTCGGCAGGTGGTACATCGTTGATCCAATGTATTTGTTCTGCGATGAGCGTTGAGCTGAATAAACGGGGGTGATTTCCACCTTGAACCACAAGTAATTCATTGGTTTGCAAGTTTTTCCCTGCAACGTACCAAGCGTCTTCTTTCGCACCGGCGATACCGCCGATTCCTAAACCTTGGCGCTGCCCAATGGTGTGATACATAAGGCCATCGTGCTTGCCAATCTGTTCACCGTTTTCATTGATGATTTTACCCGGCTGAGCGGGTAGATAATTCTGTAGGAAGTCTTTGAAGCGTCGTTCGCCAATAAAACAAATACCAGTGCTGTCTTTCTTGTTGTGTGTGACTAGGTCATTTGTTTCTGCGATCTCACGTACTTTGGGCTTTTCAATGTTCCCAATAGGGAAGAGGGTACGCGCAAAGGCTTCTTCACTCACAGCATGTAAAAAATAGCTTTGATCTTTGTTGTGATCGAGCCCTTTCGCTAGATAGGTGTGTCCATTCTCTTCTTCCGTATTTGCATAATGACCGGTGGCAATGAAATCAGCCCCAAGCGTGTCTGCGTAATCTAAAAATACTTTAAATTTAATTTCTCGGTTGCAGAGAATGTCGGGGTTGGGTGTGCGGCCGGCTTTATATTCCTCTAAAAAATGTTCGAAAACGTTATCCCAATAGTCAGAAGCAAAATTCGCAGTGTGTAGATGAATCCCTAGCTTTTGACAAACGGCTGCAGCATCGAGCAAGTCAGTTTTGGCGGTGCAGTATTCAGTGCCGTCGTCCTCGTCCCAATTTTTCATGAACAAGCCTTCAACCTGATACCCCTCTTGCAATAAAAGCAGGGCTGCAACAGATGAATCTACGCCGCCAGACATGCCTACGACGACTTTGGTCTCTGATTTGGGTTTGGTGGTAGCTGTAATAGAAGGTGTCACGGTAGTTCCAGAAATACGGCAAAAGACGAGTATTTTAGCGAAATTTCGTTAGCTGTGCATAAGTGTGTCGGGGCGAGCCTTGGTTGACCAATTGATGGCCGATCAGTTGGCCTTACGGAGGTCTCATCAAAGCGACATGTGTTTGGAGGTGGCAGATGCAATAGCCAATGACTTAGCGCGGTAATTCTATAGGAAGCCGATGAAATTGAGCTAACAGAGAATAGAGCAAACAGGCCTCAAAAAAATGATTCACATGTGAAGTTATTTTTCAAGGCTTTGGGTTGCAAAAATGACATATTGGCACCCAAGTCTACATTATGGGCGTGTAGCTGTGCTTGTATTCTCTGTTGGAAACAGTTTTGACGAAGAGGGGGAGGTTGGCGACAGGTTAATGATTTTGACGAAAATGAAGTGAGAACGCGATCATAAATGTAAATTTTTGATGAAGCAAGAAAATAGTTGGTTTTCTTGTTTGGCCGAGAAGGCAAAGACATGTTTAGAGTGGGGTTCTATGTCAGTCGCCGGTCGACATCTCCAATTGATTCGAAGGACGGGTTCACTTGTTATTAATGAATATACAACGAGAAAGGTACTGTTATGTTATCTAATCAGAGAAAAATAGAAGCACCGATTCAAAAAACGCGCAATGAGTATCGAAGTGTTCTCGCGAAGGGGCCGATGCTAGATCGTGTCTATTCTATGCGTTATAAAAGCTATAGTGAAAAAGATTTTATTGAAAAAAGTACTTCAGAAAAATTCATGGACGAATTTGATGGTACTCAAAATTGTCATTCTTTTTTGACCTTTCATGAGGGAAAAGCGATCGGTTCGATTCGAGGTTGTTTGCATGACCCATCGCAGAATTTTTCTATTCCCATTGTCGATGTCTTCTTCAATGAAATTCGCCAATCAGTCGGTTTTGATCAGAAAATGCTGGAAATCAATAAATTCGTTATAGCGCCTCATTTTCAGCGCCGTGGCGGCTTGCGTGCGAGATTCGCTATTTACGACAATGTTGTGTCTATGGCTCAACAAAATGACGCCCGTTATTTGGTGGCAGGAGTGCGTGAAGAGCATATAGGGTATAATCAGAAGATGTTTGGCTTTGAGTTGGCGTCAGACTTATTGTCCTATCCTCATTTGAACTTTAAAACAGCACTCATGGTGTGTGAAGATATCAATGCTGTCAAAGAAAAAATTGATAGCAAACTAAAACCTAGGAAAAGCTTCGATGATTCATCACCTCGCTACGGCGTTTGTTGATTTTTTAGTAGCTGCCTTCGCTCTTTCGAACCGAAAGACGCGAGCGTCTAGGCCATTAGCCCTTGTTGGGATTAGCATGGGCTTTTGGTCTATAGAATTATTTATTCTTAGCGCCGTTAAAGATCCTCTATATCTTGATATATTGTTTCATTTAACGCGCTGGGGAATGTTTCTCATTCCTCCCTGTTTGATGTTATTAACGTGGAGCATTATTGGGCGCAACTCCATTACATATCTATATTCAGCTGTCATTCCCGGTTTTGTATTTGGTGCGGCTTTGTGCGCCACGAACTTTTTTGTTTTACCGTCTGTTTTAGAGCCAGTAGATAACGGGTTTCAGCCCAAGCCAGATCTTATATACACCTTATTTTCGGTTTCTTTTGTGCTCAGCCTTTTAAGTTGTATTGGGTTGGGCGCTGTTCGCTACAAACAGGCGACTTTTCGAGAAAAACAAAAAACAAAATGGCTGCTAATCGTTTTGGTGGTAACGCTTGCCCTTGGCTTGCTTAGTATGCAGCTTATTCACTACCCGTTTTACCTTAAGCTCGTTGGGGCTTCGATAAACATGGTGTTTATTGGGTTGCTTTTTTACGTGAGCATTCATAACAACCTGATGGATTTTCGTTCCGCGCTCAGTGTCAGTATTTCTCGCGGCATATTATTGAGTGTTTTTATGTGGATTTTCTTTTTGTTCGCCTCGTTAAGCGGGTCGCTCGATAAAGGCCCTGGCGGTTTGATTGTTCTGGCGGGTTTGATGATCGTGATGATGGAGCTGTATCCTCGTTTGTTAAAGTGGATACTGCCTAACGCTAAACGCATGATAGCTAAAAATAGCTACGACTATGACAGTGTTACAGAAGACACTGCTGTGGCATTAAAAGAATGTACTAGCTATAGGTCTTTAGACAAAGTGTGTGGCTACTTATTTTTAAAGGTTCTTAAGCTTAAAAACTATCGGCTTGTCACTGAGAATTACGACACTTTGCGCAGATCATTTGGTGAGAAAGATCTCGAAACACTGGAGCATTTTTTTCAGAGTAGTACGGGTGTCGTTTTTGCCGATGAAAGCCCGGCAGAGGTCGCTAAGATTTTCAGAGAAAATGCGATGGAAACGGGTGTCTGTATAAAACTAAATGATAAGAGTGTTGGTTTGCTTATGCTCGGTCAGCCTGATAGGGCGAACCACTATCGCTATGACGACATAAAGATATTTGAGTGGCTTGGGGCCGAGCTAGGTCGGGTTATAAGCAGAATACAGCGGCTCGATGATATGTATAGTCAATTAGGCCAAGCTAAGAAAACTCTCTCAATGTTGGGGGTTATGAATCATTATCATCACGATATTAAAGCGCCGCTTTCTATTATTGATGGCGTACTTTCCAATAACGTATACGATAAAGAAAAACAAAAAGATATTGTTTTGGAGCAGGTTGAGCGTGGTTCTCGTTTGATTACTACGATGGCGAATATTCTAAAAGGGGAGAGGAAGCGAAGAGTCAAACCTGTCTCTTTACGCGAAGTGGTAGATGACAGTGTGTTTCTCTTTAGTCAGGGTGTAGATGAATTGCACATACAGTTAGATGAGGCTCCAAGCCTAATGGCCGACGCTGAAGATTTAAAGATTCTTGTCATTAATGTCATCAAGAATGCTGTAGAGGCCCGGAGAGACGGTGCCGATCTTGAAATAAAAATCGCTGCACAGCATACGGCGTCGCATATAGAATTGACTATTTCGGATACAGGAAAAGGAATACCCGCTCATGTGCTAGAAAACTTGTGGGACGAGGTGGAAAGTGACAAAGAAGGCGGCAGTGGTATTGGTACTCAAGCGATTAAACGTATCGCTGATGAACATTTTGCAGACATTGAAGTGAACAGTGAGCTAAATGTGGGTACAGAGTTTAGGTTTAAATTCCCGCTCACGCTTATTGTTGATACGGAAGAAACCATTAGCGGCGAGGAAGATAGGTCAGCGGCTACAGCTGCATCTTCGATCGCCGTTAACAATAAATTGTAAATGTTGTCTGGGGTTTTTAAACCGTCGAGAACACTAAAATTTTGTTGAAAAACTCACGCCCATAGTACGTGGTTGCTCATAGTAACCACGTGGAATACCTAAGAAAGATTCACCCCTAGAGCGAAGAATCTCTTCATCGGTTAAGTTCTTACCCCACAACATCAATTCGATCTCGTCGCCGAAGGCTATGGTGTAATGCCCATTGACGATGTAGTAACTATCAATGGATTCTGATTCTTCATTATTGGCAGGCCCAGAAAAGTAGTCGTCAGTGTATCCAATATTTAGATGAACATGATGTGAATCTTGCCCTGTCAGAGAGTAAGGGAGCGCTGCGTCTATAGCGCTATATATGCTTGACTCTGGTGCGTACTGCAACTTGTTGCCGCTGTAGTCATCGCCATCACTACTGGCATTTTGAAACGTGTTGTATTTCGTTTCGGTAACGCTTAGCGCGAGGGTGAGGTCGACGTAGTGGTTGAGTAGTGTTTTGACTTCTAGTTCTACCCCTTTACTAGTTGCTTCTGCGGCATTTCGAATAGTCGTCTGGGAATTGTCGAATTGAAACACCTGAAAATCTGTAAAGTTCGTATGAAAAATGGCGCTTTGAATTCGGACTCTATTATTCGCAAGCTGTGTTTTGTTGCCAATTTCATAATTGATCGAATATTCTGAATCAAATTCTATGTCATTAATATCAGAAACAAAATCTGCATTCCAGCCGCCACTTTTTTCGCCTCTAGCCACACTAGCGTAAAGCAGGTTGCCAAGTACATTATGTAATTGCAGGCTAAGTTTTGGTAGAAAAGCTGAGTAGGATTCTTCATCACTCAGCTGGTCTGTAGTGAAGAAAGGGGTTGTGTCGTTTATTGCATAATCTAATGTTTTGTTTTCTGTCTTCCAGCGAGCGCCTGCACTTACGCTTAGTTTGTCACTAATTTTTAAGTCGCCACTACCAAAGACTGCGTAGTTTCTGGAATCTAAGGTTCCGGGTGTTTGAACTTCGAGATAGAGTGGGGGCGGGGCAGAAAAAGTATTTAGCAGCTTTGCATGCCGTTCGGTTGAAAGGTTGCTGTGTAAGGCAAATGCACCGATAAGCGCATCAAAATGAGATGATTCGAAACCCAGGCGCACTTCTTGTGAAACTTGCTCGTATTCTTCGTCAAAAAGACTATCTGATACAGGCAACCCAAAGACGCCGGGAAAGTTAATTGGGTCGGGCTCATTGCGGGAATAATCTTCTTCACTTAACGAGGAAAAGCTGCTTTTTCTATATCCGGTTATTGAATCGAATTGAAATGAATCAGCTATTTTCCATGTGGTTTTTAATGCGCTACCCCAGATTTTTCTCTCTTCGAGTTCGTAAGTATCGTGAGATACTTCAAAAATATCTGGTGCTTGCGGGTCGTCGAGCCTTTCTGCATTTGTCGCATTACTTGAGTCGGTTAGCCCGTCGCTGCTCCATCGTACTTGAAGTACATCGCTTGGCTGCCACAGCAAAGTGAGACGAGCGCTATTAATGTCACTACCTTGCAAGTGTTCTCCTGTGTGTATATTTTTTATATGGCCGTCTGATTCTTCATGCCCAAATTGAGCTCGAACTTGTAGAGTTTCTGAAACTTCTAGATTCGTATTCAACGAATAAGAACCATAGCCACGCATGCCGCCGCTCGCTTTAAGAGTACCGCTATTTTCTTGGGTGGGGTCTTGAGAGTAAATAGAAATGGCGCCGGCGATCGAGTTGCTGCCAAATAACGTACCTTGTGGGCCTTTGAGTATCTCAATTTGTTTAACGTCAATTAAGCTTGCGTCGAATGCCGACGATCGACCGAGCGGGACTTCATCCACGTATACTGCTACCCGGGCGCCGGTGCCAATATTGCGCGAGTAATCACCGACACCGCGTATGGCGATCTCCCCACGGATTTTTCTACCGCCACGACCGAAATTTACTGAAGGCATGGCCATTTCTAAATCACTAATACCAAAAGCACCACTTTGCTCAATAAATTCTCGGTTAATGACGTCGATGGAAATAGGAACATCAAGTAATCTCTCATTCTTCTTTTGCGCGCTAACCCAAACTTCTTCTACCTGTGGAACCGTCTTCTCGTTAGGTTTGTCAGTACTTTGTGCGTTGCAAAGGTTTGTATACAAAACAGCGGTGCTGCCAAGTACAAGTATTGCCGTTTTTATCATTAGGTTTTTCTCATCGCCGCGCGTTTAACAGCGCGTTTACCAAGGTGTTAAAATCTTCCATATGTAAAGGTTTATCCAAAAATCCGTTAAAGCCACAGGCAAGTAATTCCTGTTTGCGTGTTTGTATCGGCATGTTGCTCAAACCAATCACCAAAGTTTGGTGTGAAGAGGCTATTTCATTTATGCGCAACACGGTTTGCTTTCCTGAAAGCGCAGGCATTTGCATATCCATAAGAATGACATCGAACTGATTGAGCTTACATTTTCCGATAGCCTCCTCACCAGAGTACGCGTGTTCGATACTATGGTTAGCACCAAGCGCGGCATTGGCAATGTCATGATGTATGGTTTCATCATCAACAAGTAAAATTCGAAAAGACCTTGTTGAATTGACTTGCTCCTTGTTTGTGGTTTCAGATGATGATGAGGAGCCATTAAGCTGTTCATGTTTAAACTTCTGAATAATTGATTGGGTGTTGGCTAGGCTTTCATTAATTGCTTTAGGGGCTTTGCGTAGTGCATTTTTTATGTGCGCAGGTATGTTATCTGACTCAGGCAGTGTCAACGCCGCTTCGATAATAGATTGATATTCGCATAATAACTCGGTTTGTAATTTTGCCGTTTGCAAGGGCGTTGCAAGATCATGAACAAAGTTTTCACTTGCTTCTTCTCGTGTCAATCTGTGTTTTACTGACATTGTGACAGCCTCTCTTGGAGCTATTGGCTTGTTCAGGTGCTAGTGTTGCCGAACTTAGAGTTTAAGTGTGTAAGGTAATCGTTGGGTTAGACGCGGGGTGTTAGCTTAATGCATGCGGTTAGAGGGCATATCGATATACTCTTGGTAGCACGTTAAACTTTTGGCGTGATTTTTCACTAAGGCACAATAATAATTTTGTTCGCCTTTAACCGTGATCATTGGATGCATATGTGATTGCCAGTCTTCGAACAAACGTGCTTGAAATATTCCGTCAGCATCTTGAAAGTAGGGTATATGAGAGTAATTTCGAAATTTCTCAATGCATTCTGACGGCGCATTTTTAGTTTCGAGTTCGGTTAACGACGCTGTTAATTCTTCATTGGTCAAAACGATTAGACGGCTGATGTTGCCATATTTATCTATGATCAAGAAACCGCCTGGGTTGGTAACAAAATAGTATTCTGTAGCCTCTAGCTCTTCGCATATTTGCTCAAAGTAGTCGGCAAAATTGGAATCAAATATAAATGGAATTTGCGCTAAAGCATCGATTGGCGAAATTGGCATCAGGTCCATAAAATAGCGGGCATTGAGCGTTTTTACGATGGTGTTGAGGCGGTTAATGAGGCCGTCTTCATTTTTCCCTACATAGAAATCTATGAGATCCGCATTTAGGGCTTGAATGGCTTGCCTGTCATTGGCTACCCCGGTAAGCATTACTTTTTTACAGTGGGGGTTGCTCAGTTGGGAAGAAAGGTCGAGCCCATTTAATTCCGGCATGCTGAAATCCAGTACTACAACTGAGGGTTCAGCGAATCGATTCAGTGTGTTGAGTTTTTGGCAAATTTTATTTTGCGGCAACACCAATTTGTGGGGTGTGTTTATGTCGGGTGAAAGGGGCTCGCCCTTACTAAAATTTTCGCTGAGTTTGAACTGAGACTCGATGTAAACCAAGCCTTCATGGGGGTCGTTGAATAATTTAAACGAGCCGGGTGTCGACTTCATCGTCAGAGCGTTGAGAAAGTCTTTATTGTCGTCGATATATATAGTGGTGGTTGGATGACAAAAAAGGCTAAGTTCGGGTTTTCTCATTGCCTTTGTGCTCCGCGAGCGAGTTAGGGAATTGAATACCAGAAGTGTAGCGCAATAGTGCGCCGGGTATAAGCGTAAGACGTGTAAAGAGGTGGTGGTTTTTTGAGCTGGTTAGCGCGCGCTCAGATTCAGCCCCGTGAGTTTGTTGTCATAACGCGTTTGAGAATGATCTGAATTCGCGTATTCAACGGCTTGCTGGAGCGCGATGTGGGCGCCTTTGATGTTCTTAGTCTGCCAGTGGATACGAGCGAGTGTGTGATAAAAAGACGCTTCTGTTTTGTGGGCTCGAATCGCCTTGTTGATGAATTTTTTCGCGCTTTTGTAATTGCCGCCACGTAGTTCGTCAAGTGCTAGTTTTTCGAGGTAGTAAGGGTTTTTACGCGAATATTTCTCGACGAGTTTCGCATATTTTTTTGCTTTTCGTTTGGCGCCAATATCCCGGTAAAGAATATAAAGGTTTTTGGCGACCGGCTTGTTATTGGGGGCTAATTTTAACGCTTTGAGATAGCTTTGCTCGGCACGCTTTTCCCTACTTGTTTTTTTGTACGCAACGCCTAGGTTTGACCACGCGGAATCTGAATTAGCATCTTGCTCAAGTGCGATGTGGAAGTATTCGATGGCTTCGTTATAGCGGTTTTCTTTTAGCTTTTGGGCGCCAAGGTTATTGAAAAATTCAGCCTTTGCTCGTAGGTCGCTAATCGGGCTATGCAAAAGCTTTTTCTCATGTGAGTTTGCTGCATATGCCCCGTTGAACTCAATGTTTAACGGGGTTTTCCCCGTTTTAACTTGAACGTTGATGTGTGTCGGTACTTCGATAAGTGAACCCACCCGCTGCCATTGCTGTTCCACTTTCACAAATTGGTAGCGCGCTTCAATGCCGAGGTAGCGGGCCGAAGCAATAAAAAGATTTGCCAAAGAGATGCAATTGCCTGCGCGCCGTTCAAATGTTTCTATTGCGGTGAGCGTTAAATCACCTTGGTAGCGAATATGTAATTCGTCTTTTGAAAACAAAAGGGATTGTAACCGTGCAAGACGCTTAAGCTTGGTCGTTTGAGGCCGCACTTCACGATCTAGTAAATCTTGAATATTGTGATCGAGTTTAAGTAGATTGAGATCAGAACGAGTAGACGCAGAGTTTGGAATTGAGTCGTTTGAGATTGTGCGCGCGGTTTCGGCAAAAGCTGTCCCTTGCCACCCAGATACTAGCAACGTGATCAGGCTTAACAGTACTGCATGTTTTCCGTTCAACTTCACTCCCTAAAACTCCAATGTTTGTTTTCTAATTATAGAACAAGCGAGGGCTTAGCCTTAGATAAAGTCTCAATGGAAAGCGCGGCCCTGGCTGTTTAAATCGTATAGAAAGATACAAAATAGGAGGCGGGTCGTGTTGAAGGGGCAATTTTTTACCGCTTTTATAAAAATAGGAATAGTTTTTGCCATAAACCGAGAGAAGTAAGATAAAACGCGAAAAGCGCCAAATAATTGTCTTGGAATAGGGTATGGCAGAACCATTTTTTCAGCACTTAAGAACGTTGCCCGGTAACGTCTCGGCAGAAAATGCTTGGAATGGAGTGAAAGGTGCAGGGCGTGGTAACTTAAGTGTGCCTATCTTGCTTCTGATGCTATTGGGGATGATGATCTTACCCCTGCCAGCATTTTTGCTTGATGCCTTTTTCTCTTTCAATATCGCACTTTCTATTGTTGTGATATTGGTGGCTGTGTATTCCTTACGGCCGCTCGATTTCGCGGTTTTCCCTACCATTTTGTTGGTTGCAACATTGCTGCGTTTAGCGCTCAACGTGGCGTCTACACGTATCGTATTATTGAAGGGGCACGAAGGTGGTGACGCCGCCGGTAAGGTCATTGAGGCCTTTGGTGAAGTGGTAATTGGCGGTAACTACGCTGTGGGTTTGGTCGTCTTCATCATCCTCATCATTATCAACTTTGTGGTCGTCACCAAAGGTGCAGGTCGTGTTTCTGAGGTGAGTGCACGATTTACCTTGGATGCTATGCCCGGCAAACAAATGGCGATTGATGCCGACCTTAATGCGGGTGTCATCGATCAAGACGAAGCGCGTACGCGCCGTCAAGAAGTCTCCTCTGAAGCAGATTTCTACGGCTCGATGGACGGTGCCAGTAAGTTTGTACGTGGCGATGCCGTCGCCGGAATTTTAATTCTTATTCTAAATATTGTGGGCGGCCTTGCGATTGGCATGGCGCAGCACAATCTCGAATTTGCCGACGCCACAGAAAAATATGTATTGCTCACCATTGGTGACGGTTTGGTGGCGCAGATTCCTTCGCTGCTGCTTTCCGTTGCTACCGCCATTATGGTGACGCGAGTTAACAGCTCTGAAGACATGAATCGACAAGTCTTAAGTCAGATGTTCAACTCGCCAAAAGCGCTGGCTGTTGCTGCATGCATTCTTTTTATCATGGGTGCGATACCCGGCATGCCACATATCCCGTTTATTGGTTTGGCGGGTATTTGTGGGTTTCTGGCATATTTTATTCACTTTCGCCAACAAGAAGTGGAAGTGGTGGAAGAGGGTGGCTTTCAGGGGCGAGTGCCTCCGCAAGCGGATGCATCCAGAGCTTCGGCGAGCGTAAGCGCACCGGGTGCCAGTTTGCCAGCCTTAGAAGATCAAAGTGGTGCTGCAACCGCAGAGCCTTCTGAAGTGAGTTGGGACGACGTTCAGCCAGTTGATATTGTTGGCTTGGAGGTGGGTTACCGCCTTATACCTTTGGTCGACAAAGGCCAAAATGGTGAATTACTTGGCCGTATTAAAGGCGTGCGTAAAAAGCTTTCACAAGATCTTGGTTTTTTAATTCCTGCCGTACATATTCGAGATAATCTCGATTTATTACCCAACGCATACCGCATAACCCTGATGGGCGTGTCCGTTGGGGAAGGTGAAGTCTTCGCCGATAAATTCATGGCCATTAATCCAGGGCAGGTGTTTGGCAAATTAGAAGGCACCGCAACGAGAGACCCTGCTTTTGGGTTGGACGCTGTCTGGGTAGATGAAAGCAAAAAGGATCAAGCGCAAACACTGGGTTACACGGTAGTTGATCCGAGTACCGTGGTGGCAACTCACCTCAACCAAATTGTACAGAACCATACCCATGAGTTATTGGGCCATGAAGAAGTGCAAAAATGGTTGGAACTGCTAGGCGCGAAATCACCTAAGTTAGTGGAAGAGTTGGTGCCCAATACTATTGGGATTAATCAATTGTTAAAAGTGCTGCAAGCGTTGCTTCGTGAACAAGTACCCGTACGAGATATGCGCACAATTGCAGAGGCTCTGGCGGCGCACGGTTCGAAAAATGCGGATACACCAACGCTTACCGCCGTCGCACGAGCGGCGCTTTCCAGACAGATCGTTCAGAATATTGTTGGTTCAGAACCCGACCTTCCCGTAATCACATTAGATCCAGCACTGGAACAGTTGTTGCTACAGTCAGTTCAACAGGCACAAAAATCTGGCGCTGGAGATACCGCCTACATTGAGCCACAACTAGCTGAGAAGCTGAACAATGCATTGGCTCAAGCTGCCAAGAAGCAAGAAGCAAAAAATAAACCTGCAATCTTGCTGACGGCCGCGCCGCTGCGTAACACGCTCTATCAGTTCGTACGTTTTAATGTGCCGCAAATGAAGGTATTGGCGTATACCGAAGTGCCTGAAAACAAGCAAATCACGATTGAATCTAGTATTGGCGACGAAGTTTTAAACTAGAAAATATTTAACAAGATAATTATTTAGCGAGGATACAGACATGACAGATCAATTAGTAAAACGATTTGTCGCACCAACAATGACACGCGCGCTAGAGCTAGTACAACGCGAGCTTGGGCCTGAAGCTGTCATTTTGTCGAGTAAACGTGTCGATAAAGGTGTGGAGATTATTACCTCGTTAGAGCCAGACTTGCCAACGCGCGGTATCGATGTGCGTCGTGAATTCGGCCAAAATTTTGACGCTGATGTCGATACAGCCATGAGCAGTGACTCGGCTTGGCGTTCAGAAGCTGGCATTCAACATGCTGCTGCAAAATATGAAGGTTCTGGGCAAATGAACAATGCCGCTAAGTTTGGTCAAAAACCGCCTACAGAATTGGCTAGAGAAATTGAAGTCGCGCGTGAAAAAATGTTTGCCGCTAAGCGCCAAGCTCAAGTGGAATCAGAAGGCCAGCAGGCGCCTTCGTCGCCAGCTTCAGTGTCGAATGAACAGGTACAAAAAGCGCCTACTTCTCAGAGGCGTGAATATTCGGAAGTGTTAAGTGGCGGAGCACCCGTAGCGCCGCCGTCAACAGCGTCATCCGTTGCGGGCATGAATCCACAAGATTCGCTCGACCGTCAACAAATGGAATCACTTCAAAGCGAAATTGCTGATATGCGCCTGTTGCTAGAACAGCAGTTTTGGCAGTTCAATGAACGTCAAAGTAGCGCTCACCTCAATGGCCAAGTGAACATGCCACAACAAATGCAAATGCCGAAACAGTTTTCGGTTATTTCACAGCGCTTACGTCGTCTCGGAATTAGTGAAGCGATGTCAGAAGAAATCATGGCGCACTGCAACGCACCGCGCGTAAGTGATGCCTGGAATCAATGC
This sequence comes from Agarilytica sp., assembly GCA_045430305.1. Taxonomy (GTDB): domain Bacteria; phylum Pseudomonadota; class Gammaproteobacteria; order Pseudomonadales; family Cellvibrionaceae; genus Agarilytica. Next base: position 207,107 of record JAILXW010000001.1, read on the forward strand.
TTAGCTGTTTTAGCTAAGCGTATTCCCATTAGTGAAGCTTCGGTCTTAGACCAGCCTGGTGTATACGCATTTTTGGGGCAAACTGGGGTGGGTAAAACAACAACTATCGCCAAGTTGGCTGCCCAGCACGTGTTAAAACACGGCCCTGGTAAAGTGGCTTTGGTAACAACAGATACATACCGTGTTGGTGCCTACGATCAGCTGCGCACCATGGGTAAAATTCTTAACGTTCCAGTGAGAGTTGTAGACCGAGACAATTCATTGCTCACCGTTTTGGCCTCGTTGCGTCAGTTCCCGCTAGTGTTAATAGATACCGCAGGCTTTCGCCTCGGTGACCCTTTGTTAAAAGCTCAGTTAGAGCAATTAGAGAGCAGCCCGGCAATTAAGCGTGTAGCGGTACTGAGTTGTAATAGCCAACTGGCAACGATGAAGGCTTCTTTACATGCGCATCGCGGCAAGCGCGGCCTGCATTCGTGCATATTAACTAAACTAGATGAATCTGCCAGCATCGGCGAGGCCTTGAGCCTTGTCTCACAAGCGCAGGTGCCAGTTTCATACAGTACTGACGGCCAAGATATTCCCAATGATATTAGCTTGGCTAGTGGGCATGGCCTAGTTGCTAAAGCGGTTAACGTTATTAAAGAACAATCAGAAGAACAGCACCCCGCAGTAGTGTGAGCGGTAGGCGCTAACGAGTCACGGGAAGCGTTTTATTGAAGAAAAAGAAGAGTAAAACGACGGGTATTTGCTACATTTAGTAAGAACAATTGCAAGAAGTACGCTCAAATCACATAAAAAGGTCATTCATGGTGTCACATCACCCCATTAAAGTCGTAGCGGTAACCGGTGGTAAAGGCGGTGTCGGTAAAACCAACCTCAGCGTTAACTTGAGTATCGCCCTGGCAGAGATGCGACGTCGTGTGGTCTTGATGGATGCTGACCTCGGTTTGGCGAATGTGGATGTATTGCTTGGATTAAAAGCGCAATACACATTAGCTGACGTACTTAGCGGAGCCAAAAGCGTTCGCGAAATTCTACTTAATGGTCCCTCCGGCATAAAAATTGTGCCCGCTGCCTCTGGAATTCAACAAATGGCGGAGCTTTCGCCACAAGAACACGCCGGTCTTATCCATTCTTTTAGTGAGCTAAGCGACCAAATCGACGTGCTTATGGTGGATACAGCTGCGGGTATTTCCGATACCGTTGTTAGCTTTGTACGCGCATCGCAAGAAGTGATCGTTGTAGTGTGCGATGAGCCATCTTCAATAACGGATGCCTACGCGCTTATAAAACTACTCAATACCGATCACGGAATTTTCCGCTTTCGCGTCGTTGCCAACATGACGCGCAGTGCGCAAGAGGGCATTAGCCTATTCGCTAAATTAAACGGTGTGTGTGAAAAATTCCTCGATGCTTCATTACAATACATGGGGCATGTTCCTTTTGATGAGAATGTTCGCAAGGCGATTCAAAAACGTCGCCCTGTGATTGAGTTTGCTCCGCGCTCCAAAGCGGCTAGCGCGATTAAAGTGTTGGCACAAAAAGTCGACGAGTGGCCAGTGCAGTCTGCACCGCGCGGTCATTTGGAGTTTTTCTTAGAGCGCTTGTTGCAAACATCACAAGCCAGTGGAATGTGATATAGAGACGGTGCTTTGTGGTAGGGTCAGTGGCTGAAAATTTGATGGTGTACGAACAAACCAAAGGGGATGCAACAAGCATCCAGGTCGAAGACTACGCCTACTTAGTCAAGCGTATCGCGCATCATATGATGGCGCGGATGCCATCGTCTGTGCAAGTAGAAGACCTTATTCAAGCGGGTATGATCGGTTTACTCGAAGCTTCACAAAAATACGATGGTAGCAAAGGCGCCAGTTTTGAAACTTATGCAGGCATCCGAATTCGCGGTGCTATTGTCGACGAAATGCGTCGCGGTGACTGGGCGCCGCGCTCAGTGCATCGTAACGGTCGTCGCGTAAGTGAGGCCATTAGCACTGTAGAAGCGCGCATCGGTCGCGACGCCAAAGATGCTGAAATTGCAGAAGAGATGGGCGTTGAAATCGATGAGTATTATCACATCGTCAAAGATTCCGCATCTACACGACTCTTTAGTTATGAAGAGGTGTACGAAGATAATGCTAACAATCAATTGGAATCCGTGGATGAAATGTCCAGTAGCCCCGCGGCTAGAGTCGGCGACGACGCGATGCGACGCGCACTAGTCGGCGCTATTGAAAACCTCCCCGATAGAGAAAAGCTCGTACTGTCGCTCTACTACGAACAAGAACTTAATCTAAAAGAAATTGGCATGGTTCTGGAGGTGTCAGAGTCTCGTGTTAGTCAGATTCACAGTCAAGCGACTGCACGTTTACGTACCCGAATGGGTGACTGGCTGAACTGAGTTACTGGCTGAAATACTCACAATCACACCTGTGACGTAATCTCGGCAACGATGCTGAGTAGCTCGTAATCTGTAGACATTTTAATCTCCTTCTTCTCTGCGACATAGAATTCTCCATATCATTGATACTTTTAGTTATTTCCGACAGGGAAAAACTGGAGGACTGGCTACAAACAGCTAGACTAGGTAGAGGAGTGCACAAACTAATCCCCAAATGTATCGGTAGTGGTTGTTTGTATTGGGCACAAGTGATTAACAAATATCAAATGGAATTTGGCCGCATTTAAACGCGGATAAAAACTGACATCGAATTGGAGGTTCAATTGGATAAAAACATGAAAATCTTGATTGTTGATGATTTCTCGACAATGCGTCGTATCATCAAGAATCTGCTGCGAGATCTTGGGTTCACCAACACTCAGGAAGCGGACGACGGGTCTACAGCACTCCCCATGCTTAAAAGTGGTGATTTCGATTTTCTTGTCACCGATTGGAATATGCCGGGTATGACAGGCATAGACTTGTTAAAAGAAGTTCGTAGTGACGGTAAGCTCGCCTCATTACCCGTGTTGATGGTGACGGCAGAAGCAAAGCGCGACCAAATTATTGAGGCTGCGCAAGCGGGCGTGAACGGCTACGTCGTAAAACCTTTTACGGCCCAGGTGCTCAAAGAGAAAATCGACAAGATATTCGAGCGCGTTGAAGGTTAACTAGCTATAAAGGGCGCTTAATGAATACCATTGTACCTCTGCACAATGACGAGCAATTTATGACGCAATTGCAAGATTGCGCGACTCAATTGGTCGACAAGCTTCAAAATAACAATATTGACGAAGCTTCTGAATTAATCCATGAGCTTGTAGACGCTCGCAATAATCATATTTTTAATTCTGTTGGTCAGCTAACGCGAGGCCTGCATGAAGCCATCGTGAATTTTCACGTGGACGCAGACCTCAACCAAAACCCACCCGACATAAATAACTCAGAAATCCGCGATGCGTCAGATCGATTGCAGTATGTCATTGATCTGACCCAAGGCGCCGCAGACAAAACCATGGATAAAGTCGAGGCGATTGCACCTATCGCCTTGGATTTAGGTATGGAGTCAGCAAAGCTAAAAGAAGAGTGGAAGCGATTAAAAGCCGGCGAAATTAGTAAACAAGAATTCGCGCAGCTGTACCATCGTATCGACGATTTTCTTGAGCAAATGGGCAGTGGTACAGAATTACTTAACAGCAATTTACAAGAAATTATTCTTGAACAAGGCTATCAAGATCTTACAGGTCAAGTGCTTAAAAAAGTGATCGGCTTGATTTCTGATGTAGAAAAAGAATTAGTAAGCCTTATGCGTATTGCTTGCCAGGTAGAAGAAGTGACCGGGCTAGCGAGCGACGGTGACGCTGAACCAACAATAACTAAATCCATTGAAGCTGAAGGTCCGCAAATACATGCAGACAAAAAAGCGGATGTGGTATCAGGGCAAGACGAAGTTGATGACTTGCTCTCTAGCTTGGGTTTCTGAGGAAGGGTAAATGGGTTTTGGCGATGATGAAGAGATCTTACAAGATTTCTTAGTTGAAGCTGGTGAAATTATTGAGCTGCTTTCAGAGCAGTTAGTGGACCTCGAGCAGCGTCCCGACGATAAAGATCTCCTCAACGCAATTTTCCGCGGTTTCCATACTGTTAAAGGCGGTGCGGGATTTTTGCAGCTCAACGCGATGGTGGACTGCTGCCACGTTACAGAAAACCTCTTTGATATTTTGCGTAATGGTCAGCGCGAAGTCACTTCCGAACTTATGGATGTGGTGCTGCAAGCGCTCGATACGGTCAATCACCAGTTTGCGGAAATTCAAAAACGGGAAGCGCCTACGCCGGCAGCCCCAGAGTTAATTGCACAGCTAGAGCGTTTAGTTTCTTGTGAGGATCTCTCGGCAGGTGAAGAGGTTGTTGAAGAAGCACCCGCCGTGCCGCCAGAACCGGCTGCGCAAGCACCGGCGGTAGAAACGCCAAACGGTGATGGAAGCGGGCTGGATATTACCGATGATGAATTTGAAGGCTTTCTTGACGCTATAACGGATGGTTCAGCAAGCCCTGCAGCAGCAAGTGGCGACACTAGTGCTGCTAGTAACGGTGACGAAATCACCGAAGATGAATTTGAAGATCTATTAGATCAGCTACATGGTGCTGGAAAGGCCCCTCAAATAGCGGGGGATAATACTGTAGCTTCCTCGCCTGCAGCGCCAGCTGCTGGCGGAGCCTCTGGAACTGAGGATATTTCAGAAGATGAATTTGAAAACCTACTCGACCAATTGCATGGGTCAGGTAAGGGTCCAGGCACAGGTGCGGCACCAAGCGCGCCAGCACCCAGTGCACCAGCGGCTTCAGCGCCGCCGCCAAGTACAAATAACGCTGCTGGGGGTGACTCCGGCAATGGCGAATTAATTTCTGACGACGAGTTCGAAAATCTACTTGATCAGCTGCATGGAAAAGGCAAAGGCCCAACTGAAGTAGAGGCTGCTGCGAGTTCGGCGGCAGCGAAAACTGCACCTCCACCCCCGAAAAAACCTGCCGCCAGCTCTGCTCCAGCAGAAAAAGCGCCAGCAGCGGTGAGTGGTAACGGCACAAACAAAGAAAAAATAGTTGCAGCGCCTCCGCAGCAAAAACCTGCGGCAAGTCCTGCTCCTGCCAAGCGTGAATTAGCTGGTGGTCAGCAGCAAGCTGCCCCTGGTGGTGAAACCACAGTTCGGGTTGATACACAGCGTCTTGACGACATTATGAATATGGTTGGCGAGCTAGTGTTGGTGCGTAACCGCTTAGTACGCCTGGGAGCCGAGTCTAGTGATGAACCGATGCAAAAAGCGGTGGCCAATCTAGACGTTGTGACCGGCGACCTACAGTCGGCAGTAATGAAAACACGTATGCAGCCTATCAAAAAAGTGTTTGGCCGCTTCCCTCGTGTTGTTCGTGATCTTGCTCGAAACCTTAAAAAAGAAATTCGGTTGGATCTACAAGGTGAAGAAACCGACTTAGATAAAAACTTAGTTGAGGCACTTGCCGACCCGTTGGTTCACTTGGTGAGAAACTCAGTGGATCACGGTATTGAATTGCCAGATGTGCGTGAAAAAAATGGCAAGCCACGCGAAGGCACTGTCTTACTAGCCGCTGAACAAGAAGGTGACCATATTCTGCTTTCCATCACAGACGATGGTGGCGGTATGGACCCGGAAGCGCTTAAAAGTAAAGCCATAGAAAAAGGCATATTGGATTCTGACGCGGCAGCACGTTTAAGTGATGTCGAAGCCTATAATCTAATTTTTGCGCCGGGGTTTTCTACCAAAACAGAAATTTCTGACGTGTCAGGTCGTGGTGTCGGCATGGACGTTGTGAAAACAAAAATTTCTCAATTAAACGGCTCGATCGAGATCAGCTCTAAATTGGGCGAAGGCACACGCATTGTTATTAAAGTGCCTTTGACTCTGGCAATTATGCCGACCCTGATGATCTTGTTAGAAAATCAAACATTCGCGCTACCCCTTGTTAGCGTGAATGAAATTTTTGATATGGACCTTGCAAAGAGCAATATTGTTGATGGCCAAGAGTGCATCACCATTCGTGATAAAGCCATTCCCATGTTCTTTCTTAAAGACTGGTTAGTCCAAAACGCGGCTATGCCCGTACAAAAAACAGAATCAGAATCAGAAACAGAAGAGGAAGAGGGCCACGTTGTTATTGTATCTGTGGGTACACAGCGCGTTGGTTTTGTTGTTGATCAACTTATCGGGCAAGAAGAAGTTGTCATTAAGCCCTTAGGTAAAATGTTGCAGGGAACTCCAGGAATGGCCGGTGCTACCATAACCGGTGACGGTACTATCGCACTCATTCTTGACGTTCCAAGCATGCTAAAAGAGTACAGTGGTTCTAGCCGAATGGGCGTCCGCGCATAATAGTTTTCGCTACCTATACGCATGTCGAGTACGGCATAGTGTCAGTGTAAGTAATACTTTGGAGGAGCTGTGCCATACAGCGTATTGATTGTTGACGATTCTCAATTCTTTCAAGCGAGATTGAAAGAAATTATTAATGAGAGCCCTGATTTAAACGTGGTGGGGATAGCTGCGAACGGTCAAGAAGCCATTGATTTGGCCAAACAATTAAAACCAGACATTATTTCAATGGATTACGAAATGCCATTTCTCGATGGTGTTTCGGCCGTTAAAATTATTATGGATGAAAACCCAATGCCAATTGTGATGTTTTCTTCCATGACCTATGAAGGCGCGCGTATTACGCTCGACGCATTAGAAGCTGGCGCGGTCGATTTCATGAATAAGAACTTTGCTGAAGTGTCAGCAAATTCAACAAGTTTCAAACAAAAATTCCATCAAAAACTCGTTACCTTTGCCCGCAATGCTAACTCTTCTGCTGCACAATCTGCTTCGTACCTGAATGAAACTGTGCAAGCATCTAAAATTAGCCCTGTAGCCCGACCTGTAGCTCGCCCCGCTGCACCCGTTACACCGTCAGCCCCTGCATCTGTAAGGCCTGCGGTAAGCAGTGGAAAATTAAAAGGCAAAGTAAAATTATTGGCGATAGGTGCTTCAACCGGTGGCCCAGTCGCCTTGACGGATATTATTACGCAATTACCAGCTGATTTTCCGTGCCCGATTATTATCATTCAGCATATGCCAGAAAATTTTACTCGGGCTTTTGCTGAGCGAGTGAACCGCAATTCTGCGCTTAATGTAAAAGAGGCAGAAAATGGCGATCGACTAGTACAAGGTCAAGTCTTGGTTGCTCCGGGTGGAAAACAAATGATGGTTGACCGTGGGGGCAACTCCGTTCGAATTGCCGAAGGCGATGACCGAGTGAATTACAAGCCTTGTGTTGACATTACCTACGCCTCGGCTGCAAATGCGTTTGGCGATGGAGTACTCGCAGTGGTATTAACCGGAATGGGGGCCGATGGCGCTGATGGTGCGCGTATTCTAAAAGAAAAAGGCTCAACCATTTGGAATCAAGATGAAGCCAGTTGCGTTGTGTACGGTATGCCAGCCGCCGTTGAAAAAGCCAACCTCAGTACGTTGTCGCTCCCATTAAAAGATATTGCTGATCGATTAATTTCTGACTTGTAAATCTGCTCACGACAACCGTCATATTCCCAACCGAAAATAATTGGCGCTTTTATCCAAAAAACGCTGACTAAATGCATAATTACCTAAAGTTCTGCTGGTTTTGGGTGATATATAAGATATTGAATCCTAAATAATTTTAATTCTTTGGCCTTATGGACTTACTCAGTTTTCTTGGCGTTATCATCGGTTTTGCTGCGCTCATCGGGGGTAACTTCCTTGAAGGTGGTTCGTGGTCGTCTCTTATCAATGGCCCTGCGGCACTTATCGTGTTTGGGGGTACCATTGGAGCAGCCATTTTACAGACGCCAATGACGGGGCTAAAACGTGCAGTGGCCTTATTCTCTTGGATTTTTCGTCCACCCACCCAACAGTTTCAGACAGGTATTTCTAACGTTGTACGCTGGGCGATGGCTGCACGTAAAGAAGGTTTGCTCGGTTTGGAAAACGTATCAGAAACCGAGAAAGACATGTTCTCCCGCAAGGGTTTGCAAATGTTGGTTGATGGCAGTGAGCCTGATGTCATACGCCATGTGATGGAAACCGATTTGATTGTGGCGGAGCAGCGCGATCACGAGGCGGTGCAGTTTTATGAAAGCATGGGCGGTTATGCGCCGACCATTGGTATTATTGGTGCGGTAATGGGGTTGATCCATGTCATGCGGCACCTTGCAGACCCTTCAGAGCTTGGCCCAGGTATAGCGGTCGCGTTCGTTGCCACAATTTACGGTGTTGCACTTGCCAACCTTTTCTTGTTACCCATGGCTAATAAGTTGCGCGCTTGCGTGAAAGAACAAAGCCAATACCGCGAATTGATCATTGAGGGCATTATTTCGATCGCCGACGGTGAAAACCCGAAAGCGATAGAAATGAAACTCAGTGGATACCTTCACTAGGCGAAAATTATGATTCGCCGCCAAACGCTTGAGCCTAAAATCAACCACGAGCGCTGGTTGGTTTCCTATGCCGATTTTATCACCCTGTTATTTGCCTTTTTTGTGGTGATGTATTCCGTTTCACATGTTAACGAACAAAAATATCGTCAACTTTCGACGACTCTGGAATCTGCTTTTTCTTCAACAAGCAGCGAACGTAAAGTAGTGGACGAAAGCGTTCAGATCGCTGAGCCAGTATTGGCGGAAATTGAGGACATTGCTGAAGATATTCAAGAAAGCTTAGGTGGCGTGTTGAGTGATGATGCGATCAGTATTTCTGGTAACGAGCAATGGGTAGATATTGAATTAAGTGCGGGTTTATTATTTTCCAGTGGTGAAGCTGAATTGAGTAATGCCGCGAAAAAAGTGCTTTCGCCTGTGGCTGAAATATTAGCGCCTTACGAAAACGCAGTTGCGATTGCGGGGCATACGGATGATGTACCCATAAATAACGTAGCTTTTGCTAGCAACTGGTCTCTATCTTCTGCACGAGCGGTGTCGGTGGTTAACTTTCTCGCTTTCGCAGGTGTGAAACCGGGGCGATTGTCTGCCGTGGGCTACGGTGAGTACCGCCCCGTCGTCGCCAATACAGACAGCGATTCGCGTGCACGTAATCGCCGTGTTGTAATTCGTATTGCCAAAGAATCGGCCCCGGCGAATTTGGTGCCTGTTGATGAATTTACTGGCACGCGAGTACCTGATGCTTCGGTTGATGAAGCTCAAGACCTTAATAGCACAGGGGTAGATGAGAACCTCGACAGCGGTCTATCAAATAGCGGTAACTCTGAAGCGGAGGCCGCACAAGAAAATCCCCCTGATACACCACTCCAAACTGACCCCATACTTTCCGAAAACCTTCAGCCTGTGCGTTTGCAGGGTGGGGGCCTTCTATTTACAAGTGACCCAGAGCTGCCGCGTACGAACCCCCCAGTCACCGAACAAGCACCGCAGGAACAAGAAGGGCAATGATACCTCCCGTGGCCATCGCGGTATTTCGGTGAGTTTCGAGACTCAATACTCCATCGTAAAAACCACGGAAAAGGCTGAGCAGGGGAGCCAAATGCTATTTGGCGCGACAATTGCTCTGGAATTACTATGGTCTCAGAAAAGCTTAAGAAATCGCTGTTTTTAGTGTCAAACCGACAATAAAACGGCGAAAACTTGCCAAAAATTGAGAAATTCCGCGCAATTGCCGCCCTTAGCGGGTGGGGTATACGGCTAGCACCTATACTTATAGATCCTGCATTGAAAAATGAAGGTAACACCGAACATCGTATTAAATAGAGGTCAAAGGTTTCCAAAGTGTTAGTTTGGACCGTATCCAATCAAAAGGGTGGTGTTGGTAAAACCACCTCAACCGTATCGCTGGCTGGTATTGCAGCAGAAGCGGGCCGTCGCGTATTGCTCATCGACCTGGACCCTCACGGGTCACTCACTTCCTATTTTCGCCTAGATCCAGATACCCAGCTCAACAGCGTTCACACACTATTTCAAGAACGTAAGACGCTCTCGCGGATGATCATTGAAGATATCATCTACGAGACCAAATACCAGAATATACACTTGCTGCCTGCGTCTACTGCCTTAGCCACGCTAGAGAGGCAAGGTATCGGTGACGGTATGGGCCTGGTACTGAGCAAAGTACTCAGCTTGATCGCTGATGATTACGACCAGGTGATGATTGACTGCCCGCCTCAGCTGGGGGTATTAATGGTCAATGCCTTAGCTGCGTGTGATGATTTGATCATACCTGTGCAAACCGAATTTCTTGCATTAAAAGGGCTCGATAGAATTCTTCATACATTGAAGATGTTAAGTAAATCGCGTAAAAAAGCACTACCGTATTTGGTTGTACCGACCATGTTTGATCGGCGTACCCAAGCTTCAGTATCGAGTTTGCGAGTGATTCGGAATGACTACGGTGATCATGCTTGGCCAGGTAAAATACCCGTCGACACAAAATTTCGTGATGCCAGCAAAGCCGGCGTACCACCAAATTTATTTGAAAAAGATGCGCGCGGCGTAGCGGCGTATCGTTCGTTGTATCAATTTATGATGCAGCGCGATAAGCAAGTCGCATCATCTCGAGATGAAGGGCCGGGGCGAGAACAGGAACACAAGCAGCCAAGACAAAGACAACCGGGGCAAGGTAAAAATCAGGAGCAAGGAGCGCCGCTGTGAAATCCTTATCTGATGATGGCAATCACACCGAAGATGAACGTAATGGTGCAGACGCAGCGATCGAAGACTACCTGTCTGATTTATTGAATGAGCCTGCTCAAGAAGACGATGAGCAACTCGGTAGCTCAACACCAAGCCAGCCCCAATCCAATAGACCGCAAGCAAGCAGTGACTTGCCGAGTAACGTTGCCCCGATAGGGAGTAAAGCTCGGGGGCAATATCCGCCCATTTTAAAGTCTGTTCCATTTACTGAAAATAAAGAGTGGGGGCAGCCTGAAGCCAAGGGCAATAAGGCAGCAGAGAACCCCTGCAGCAGTACCGAAGAAAAAACTGAAGCGAAAAAACCGGAAACAAAGCTCAATGAAAACAAAATAGAAAAAGCTTTGGCTGATGCGAAAGCTAAAGCCGATGCAAGAGCAAAGGAGAGGGCAGCTCAAGAAGCGGCAAGAATAGAAGCTGAGCGTGCAGAAGCCGCTAAACAAGAAGCGGCAAGACTAGAGGCTGTGCGGGTAGAAGCCGCTAAACAAGAAGCTGCAAGACTAGAAGCTGAACGAGTAGAAGCTGAACGAGTAGAAGCTGAACGAGTAGAAGCTGAACGAGTAGAAGTTGAACGGATAGAAGCTGCGCGTGCAGAAGCAGCTAAACAAGAAGCGGCGAGAATAGAAGCTGAACGGATAGAAGCCGCTAAACAAGAAGCGGCAAGACTAGAGGCTGTACGGGTAGAAGCCGAAAGGGTAGAAGCTGAACGGATAGAAGCTGAAAGGGTAGAAGCTGCAAAACAAGAAGCAGCAAGATTAGAAGCTGAACGGGTAGAAGCCGCTAAACAAGAAGCGGCGAGAATAGAAGCTGAACGGATAGAAATCGCCAAACAAGAAGCGGCGAGAATAGAAGCTGAACGGGTCGAAGCCGCTAAACAAGAAGCGGCAAGACTAGAGGCTGAGCGGGTAGAAGCCGCTAAGCAAGAAGCAGCAAGAATAGAAGCTGAACGGATAGAAATCGCTAAACAAGAAGCGGCAAGATTAGAGGCTGAACAGGTAGAAGCCGCTAAACAAGAAGCGGCGAGAATAGAAGCTGAACGGATAGAAGCTGAACAGAAAGAGAAAGCTCAACAATGGCCTGCGGAAGCATTGGCAGACAAACCTCAGGCGCCTCTGCCTGCGTCGCCCAAAGCTCAGGCTACCACCCAAAATCCACAAGACTCTTTTGTTGGCGCAAGTATAAAAGAGCTAGAAGACCAAAAGCGCGCAATGCTGCAGCGCATGCTGTCTCATCAGGCTATTCCGGCACCGGCACCTCCAAAAGCACAATTAGATACAGACACTAAAGTTGAGCTTGCATCGAAAGAGCAGGTTGAAAGCAAGCTAGACGTACCCGTCTCGATACCTGAGGTTACAGCGCAGCCAAAGGTCGACTCTCCGGCTAGTGTTGAGATCGAGACACACACAGAAGAAGCGCATGCTCTATCAAACCTTCTTACGTGGAATGAAGAAAAAGGGTGTCCTGTATGGGCCGAAAATGCATTTGAAGTGCTGCTATTTGAGGTAGCTGGGCTTTCTCTCGCTGTGCCCTTGCTGGCTTTGGGGCAAATCGTTCCATTAAATAAAAAATTGACCAAGCTACAAGGTCAGTCAGAGTGGTTTATGGGAATACTTCCCGCTTCCTCCGGTGATGTTCGCACGATTAACACGGCATTATTTGTTATGCCTGAGCGTTACCAGGAAAGCTTTACGGAAACCGCAAAATATGTGGTGACGATTGATGGTATGCCTTGGGGCTTAGCCGTTGATAATGTACAGCAGCCCATTACTCTACAACCAGACGATGTTAAGTGGCGAAGCAAAAGAAGCAAGCGGCCATGGCTTGCTGGCACTGTAAAATCCCACATGTGCGCGTTGATAGATATCCCTCAAATGGCTTCTTTACTCCATAAAAAAGAGCATCAAGCGAAATAAAGTTTCTAGTTTAAAAGCTCGAAATGGAAGCGTGAACGATTCGCTTAGATAGCCCTCCATCCTGAATTTTTACTGCTTCCGTCAAGGCCTGTCTAAAGCGGACGGCCAAAATCTGGAGCGCTCGCACAAGCGCTAACTGTGTAGGCGCTGATATTTTGGCTCGCTTTAGTGGCACAGAAGCTGCAATACACTATATTAATAGGGTATTGCGGCTGATTTTTGACGCCGACGTCGAACATTTTCTCGTAAACCCTATGATTTGTGGATGGCAATGATGAGCGCTAGTTTAGATAACGGTAAATCAAGCGACGACTCGGTTATACAGTGGGTCACCTTTAAGTTAGCTGGTGAAAAATACGGTGTGAATGTAATGCAAGTACAAGAAGTTTTGCGTTATACCGAAATTGCACCAGTGCCAGGAGCCCCGAGTTACGTGCTTGGCATCATTAATCTGCGTGGCAAGGTTGTGACGGTGATCGATACCCGTGCCCGCTTTGCTCTGCCATCAGAAGAGCAGACCGACCACACTCGTATTATCGTAATCGAAGCGGACACGCACGTGGTAGGAATGCTTGTCGACAGTGTTGCAGAGGTGGTGTACCTCAAGCTGTCAGAAATAGAAACCGCGCCTAACGTAACAAATGACGAAAGCGCAAAATTTATTCAAGGCGTCTGTCATAAAAATGACGAACTCCTCATTCTCATTGAGCTAGACAAAATGCTCACCGAAGATGAATGGATGGAGATAGAGGCTTTTTAAAATGAGCAAGGTGAGAATATGCATGTACTAGATCAAATCTTACAGTCACTCCCAATCATTGGGGTTTGCATATTCTCTAGCATTTTTGTCAGCTATCTTGGCTTCTCTCTCGTATTGCGCATGCAGCGCAAACACTTCCAAAAGCAGATCAACAAAATTGAAACCAATATCAGTATTTTGACTTCCGGTGCTTTGGGCATGGGGCAAAAAATGCTGACCATGGAAACAATGTTTCGCCGTCTAAAAGACGTGCAAGAAGAAATCAAGCAAAGCGATTTGGAGTTTTCATATACGCAGGCTCAACAGCTTATGGCGCAAGGGGTCGATGACGGTGCGATTGCCGCAAACAGCGGTTTATCTTCTACAGAAATTAACCTCATGCGATTATTGCAAGAGCAGCAAGGTCAGAAAGCGTTTGTCGAGCCGCGCGATAATGTCATCAAGGCAAGCTTCGATCATGCCTAGGTTTACTTTTCATTTATTTCTTCTCGTAGCTGGGCTCGCTTTTTTAAGTGCATGCTCGGTGACTGATCGCGTGACCTACACTGACGGGGAAGGCCGTGTGCCACCCGAAGTAATCAAACGAATAACGTCTAAACCAACCAGCAGAGCCTGGGTGATGTCGCAGCTCGGTAAGCCAATGCATATTGACCGCATTGAAACGCTTGGGCGACAAAAAGAGTTACATTACGAAATATATACGTATCGATTTTCCCGTACCTTTATTCGCTCAGCACAAGTTTTTTATGTGTTTAAATCTGGGGCGCGCGAAGAGGAAGAGGAATATTTTCACGTCGCCTTTGAAAATGGCCTGTCGCAACGGGCTTGGTTAGATCATCTTTCGCGCCCACACATAGCCTCGCGACTTCACCAAGAGAAAAGCAAGGTGCGCTCAACAAAAGTGGCTTCAAAATCGCACGCAGATAGGCTAGTTGAACCAGAAAAAAACTCGCGTGTTAATTGGAAGCTGCCCATACTCAAGCGCTGGTTTGGCAACGAAAATGTGCCGCAAGAAAGCGATCAAAAAATGAAGGCCTCTGGCGAAGACGGTGCCCTAGGCACCACACAAGAAACAATGAATGATACGGCTGAAAACCCCGAGCAAGAAGCTAATAACCAAGGCATATCGCCGCAAGCCAAATCTGTAGGCGGTGCAACTAATACAGGCGAGGTTCAAACGCGCTTCGTGCCGGAATCAGAGATGGAAACAGATACGATTGATGTGCCTTCTATCGACATAGAAGGCGATATTGAACGTTAGCGAATATACTGGCACAAATAGGCGGTTGGAACCTTCACTTCCAAATCAAAACTCTGGTTAGCTTCAACTTCAAACACTTGCCCCTCAACAAACACTTGCCAATCGTCGGCGTCAGGTAGTTTAACGTTTAATTCGCCGCTAACCACTTCCATGATTTCTTTACAGTCGGTACCAAAGGTGTAGTTCCCGACATTCATTACTCCAATGGTGGCGGGTAGGGTTCGCGATTGAAAGGCAATAGATTTAACCTTGCCCTCAAAGTACTCATTCACATCTAGCATATTATTCGTCTTCTTCAGTTAAATTAAATAGTGCATCTTTTTCAGATTGGCTAACTTCTGCTTTACTTGTCGCATGCTCAGTGGTGTAACTCACTTGATTACGACCAGAGTGCTTAGCCTGATATAGGTGTGTGTCAGCGCGCGCAATAAAACTTTCTATCGTATCGCTGCTGTGGTGGGTAAAGGTTTCAATACCAATACTTACCGTAATTGAAATAGTCTGCTCATCTAATATCAATGGCGTTGACTCAACGCTTTGGCGAACCCTCTCAGCCACCTGAACACCAACGAGAAAAGGCGTTGTTGGCAGAATTACCGCGAATTCCTCGCCACCGTAGCGGCAGGCGATATCCATTTTCCTGACGACCTTTTTAATCGTAGAGGCTAGGTGTATTAGGGCTTTATCGCCCACCACATGCCCATACGTATCGTTGATCAGCTTAAAGTGATCGGCATCAATAATACAAAAGGTTGTTGGTTGTTGATTGCGGCGTGTGCACTCCATTTCACGCTCGAGGCTTTGCTTCAAATAGGCGACGTTTGAAAGGCCGGTAAGAGGGTCAGTGGAGACTTGAGTTTTTAAAGACGCAATTTCGTGGTGAAGTGCAGTCAGGGTTTCGCTCACGGGGCAGTCAATATTTCCCGTTGGGCAGGCCGCAGGGCGAGTATTGTCGTTGTTGTTTTCCAGAGTCCCCAAAAGTGCAACCCAATATGATTATATTGATAGCTAGGGCGTTAACAGCCCCCAGTTCTTAGCAGGAACTATAGCGGGATTTTAGGCGCCTTGCCATGTATTGCGCATGTTCTAACTAGGTGCAAGCCGAGCTAGGTGCAAACCGAGTTCTAGGGGGGCTATGAGGGAGGCTTGCTGCAAGAAGTGGGCGCAAGGCCACACTTCTTGAGCAATCGGATCGCGGGTGGCGATCTAACAGGGTGGTACTACCACGGGTTTTACGGGTTCAGTGACGCGTATCTTTACGCTTGGAGCTTTCTTCTTTTAACTTTCTTTCGAGTGCTGAAAAAGCATCTCGAACAGCGATGTGAACCGATTGGTCATCTTGGCTCACGCTAATGGGGTGGCCTTTGAGCCCGAGTTCGATAGAGGCGCGAAACATATTGCCTTTGTGTTTGTGCTTATGAGGAGCGTCGAGCACAACGCGACTGTGGATAATGGAATCTGAATATCGGTGGAGTTTTTCTATCTTCTTGTAGATGACGTCATTCAAAGCAGGGGATACGTCGAAATCTCGGTAAACAACATCTGCATTGGCCTTCATAGGACCTCCATAACGTGCCAAAAATTTATTTACACCAAAGTCCCGCTTTTCAAGCATATAGGGGATTAAGACTCCTCCCTCAATTGTTGAAAGCGTTCTTTAGGAACTTAAAAATCTGTGGCCACGTATCTATATTGACTTCTGTCATAAAAATTTCAAGTAATTTTTTAATCTATGATATCTGTTTTTTATGACGAAGAGCCAAGGGTGCCTCCTAAGTAATTGAAATACGTATGTTTTTTTACAGAAAAAATATTGTGTGAGTTTTTGACGGTCAAAACAGCCAAAATTGCAAATAAATATATTTGTACGTCACCTTTTTGAAGTGCGGTTTTTTTTGGTGCAGTTACTCGGTGAGTGGTGGCTTGCGCGTCTGCCTGCACAAGGTGTGCAGATTAAAATTTTCGTCTTTCAATAGTGACCGGGAACGCACCAAAATAACCAGATCTTGCACCATCTCAGTTCTTTATCAGAGCAAAATTTATAACCATTCAATCTGTTGATCAATTAATTCTGCGTCCACTTGGTGTTGGCAGTGATCAATGATTTTATTGAAGCTGCTATCGATCATGCCTTTCTCAAGCCCGATGACAACAAAATTCCATTTGGCCTTTTGCCAACTGTCTTGATCGTCGGCTTCACACACCGCAATATGTTTATGTGCGCCGAATTTATCTCTTAAACCACTTAAGCGGCCGCGTTTCTCTTTTAGGGAAGAGCAGCCGTGTAAGTAAAAAGAAAGACGTAATAGTGCAATGTGCATATGTCGTTTTTATACCTTGAAATGAAAAAAAGCGTCACCACTTATTAATACGGGCCCGCTCTAAACGGAGGGGTTCGTTTTTAAAATTGCACTTTTTACAGTGCATATATTCATAGTGTTAGCTTTATCGCACTAAATTCATAGTACAAGGTTCGATCGAAACGATGAACCTTAAATTTATTGCTCAAATTGAGAATAAAACGAGGATACCATGATGAGAGATTTTGATTTATCACCCTTATACCGTAGCTCAATCGGTTTTGACCGTATGGCCAGCTTGCTCGATAATATGAATCGTTCAGAGCAGGCTCAACCCAGCTACCCGCCTTACAATATCGAATTAACTGGTGAAGACCAATACCGTATCACTATGGCGGTCGCGGGCTTTACCGACAACGAACTCAACGTCGAAGTTAAGCAAAACCATCTTACCGTTACCGGCAAAAAAAATGTTGATAAAGAATCCCGTCAGTTTTTACATCAGGGTATTGCCGCACGAAACTTCGAGCGACGTTTTCAGCTGGCTGATTATGTGCGCGTAGAAACAGCACGCATAGAGAACGGTTTACTACATGTCGATTTGGTTCGTGAAATGCCCGAAGCGATGAAGCCTCGTACAATAGAGATTACTACGCCAGGTAAAAACGCGAACTTAATTGAAGATGGTGCTGCTAAAGTAGCTTAATAATCAAGCCTGTTAGTTGGGGTTAGGGCTTTTTCTGGCCCCACTTTTCGATCCGTTTTTTTATAATCTAAACATTTTTGCTCGTACAGTAGTTCGATACTGCCCGGGTGTTGTTCCGTGATTTTTTTTAAAGAGCGAATTAAAGTGGGCAATATCGTGATAACCCACTTTGTACATCACTTCCGAAATGCTCAGGTTCGTTGTTTTCAATAAATCTTTTGCCATTTCCATGCGGATTTTTTGTAAATATTGCAATGGAGTAACACTCGTCGCGTTTTTAAAACGTCGTGTGAAATTACGCGGGCTCATGTCAAACTGTTTCGCTAGCTCGCTTAAATTAACTTCTTTTCCGTGATTATCTTGCAGCCAGATTTGCGTTTGCATAATGTCTTCATCGGGGTGTGCATTCATAGACTCTTGATAAGACACCGTGCTTTCGTAAGCGCGTCTAATTTCATGGAAAAAGTGCCGTTCCACATGACTGGCTATCGTGCGAGAAAAAAACCGTTGAATGAAGTGTATGGTTAAATCACCCAGAGAGTTAACGCTGCCGGTGCAATACAAGTTTCCAGCCTGCGTAATAAAGTATTGTCGTTTCAGATCGACCTGTGGGTAGCGTTGCTGAAATTGATCGAAATAATGCCAATGCGTGGTAGCCGCTTTGTCGTTGAGTAGTCCCGCTTCTGCCATCAAAAAACAGCCGGTGCCTACACCGGTGATTAAACTTCCGCTTTCATAGTGTTTTTGCAGCCAAGGCAGTAAGGCGCGGTTTTTTCTAAGAATAGGGCGGGGGTTTCGCCATAGGGCTGGTAAATAAACGATGTCGCAGGCATCGAAATCCTGCGCTTCATCAATTGAACAATCCGCTTGGATGCGAATGCCGGTATGGGTTGCGACGCTCTTCCCATCTTCGGATACCAAGCTTACATTTAACTTACTATGACGTTTACCAACCGGAGTATCAGAGCGGGCTAAAGCCTCCGCCGCCCGGAGTTGTTCCAAGGGTAGCGACATACTCGTCGCGAGCATGTGATCACAGAGAACAAAGGTGATATTGAGCATTGTTACGCCAATAAGAGCAGTACGGGTTGTGAATGTATCAGTTTATCGTCAGAATGGCTTATATGCCATTTGTTTTTGGCTTAATTGCCGTGGTCATTTGGGCGGAAGCTTGATTACACTAACGACCTTTCTCAACAAATACAGTTGCGCAACTGTCTCGGGCTTCAAATGAATTCAAGACTCCCCCTTATCGTTGGTTTTGGTGGTTACAACGCCGCCGGGCGCAGTTCCGGCCATCTTGGCTATAAGCGCACCATTTTCGAAAGTTTAAAATCAGAAGAGAAACAATCGACAGTGTCTGCGCTTGCCTCAATTATGGGGCTTGAACCTGGTGACGAGACGGGCGTTCTAGCGGGTACTTTAATTCGTAAAATAGAAAGTAATCATTTTGATTGCGAGCGCGCGCCTATCACTAAGCGCTATAAACTCGAACTTTCGCCAGATGGTGCCGCCAGCTTTACCACTTCACGAAGAAGCCTCCCAGAGATCTTGCCCGAAGGTTGGCACGTTGAACCGCTCGATGAGGGTGGTAAGCGTGTTCAAGTCACGATATCTGCCGAGCAAGATGTGCGTGTAGAAGCACAAGAACCCATGCCGGTTAAATCTGCCGGGCAATTGCCTAGTGGCTTTAACCCAGAAGAATATTACCGCTCTTTACACCACCCGCGCGGAATACAAATGGCCGTGCTTGGCGCATCAGATGCGGTTAAGTCTATGGGGCTCGGCTGGCGCGATGTGGTGGAACAGTTGCCGCCAGATCAAGTAAGCGTCTACAGCGCAAGCTTGATGTGTCAGCTCGATAACCAAGGGTTCGGTGGCCTGTTCCGTGGTCGCTTAAATGGCGAGCGCACCAGCTCTAAACAAGTGGCCTTGGGTTTTAACTCAATGCCGGCTGACTTTATTAATGCCTATGTGCTCGGTTCTATGGGGGCAACCGCAGCTTCCGCCGGTGCCTGTGCAACATTCTTATACAACTTGCGCCAGGCGGTAGAAGATATTCGCAGTGGTCGCCGTCAGGTTTCTGTAGTTGGTGCCAGTGAAGCACCAATTCTGCCAGAAATTATTGACGGCTACGGTGCCATGGGTGCGTTGGCGACCGATGCTAACCTGCAAAAACTTACCGGGGCCAGTGAGGTGGATCATCGCCGTGCGAGTCGACCTTTCGGTGACAACATCGGGTTTACTTTGGCTGAGTCTACTCAGTATGTCGTGTTAATGTCGGATGAGCTGGCTCACGAACTAGGTGCAAAAGTCTATGGTGCTGTGCCTTCTGTATACGTGAATGCCGATGGCTACAAAAAATCGATTTCGGCACCGGGTGCAGGTAATTACATTACTGTTGCTAAAGCGATGGGGCTTGCTAAAACGTTACTTGGTGACGAAGCGCTGCGACAAGGGAGCTTCATGCAAGCCCATGGCTCCAGCACGCCGCAAAACCGCATTACAGAATCGAAAATTTTTGATGTGGCTGCGAAAGCTTTTAACATAGAACAGTGGCCAGTAGCCGCAGTAAAAGCCTATGTTGGTCATGCATTGGGCGCTGCCAGCGGCGATCAGCTTGCTTCAACGCTCGGTGTCTTTGAGCACGGATATTTACCGGGTATTAAAACCATTGACCGTGTTGCGGATGATGTTTTTGCCGACCGTTTATCGATAACGTCTACTGATCAGTATTTGGAAGAAAAGCAGCGCCAGGTAGCGTTTATTAACTCGAAAGGTTTCGGTGGCAATAACGCTACAGCGGCGGTGTTTTCTCCACAAGTGGCTGAAGGCTACATGCAGCGAAAATACGGTAACGACGCGCACAAAAATTATCTGAAAAAACAGCAAGACACTCAAGGTCGAATCGACGCTTACTTAGCGGAAGCGGATCAAGGTAAACTGGACCCTATATATGAGTTTGGTCGTAACTTGCTAGATGAAGACAGTATTGAAATGACAAGTGACAGCATGCAAATCCCTGGTTATGGGAAGTGCATCAAGCTCGATATAGATGAAGGTTTTGATGGGTTTTAAGTTGTGTCGGTGTCTTTTGTAAAGGCTACAGCATAGCGTTTTTTAACTGCAGCTCGAAAGCGAGCATATAGCATCGTCTATTTAGAAATGAGACGATGTTTCAAACAGATATCTCAATATTTTCCGCGCAACTTTCCGCGTAAATACGGAGCACAATGACAGAACCCCAAAATAACCCGGTGGCCCAGCGTCAAGATTCGGGTTTAAGTAAAGTCCAAACAGATCTAAGTGACACCGTCGGTGCGCGCTTACAATCTTTGCGCCAAAAGTTTGGTTTATCACAGCGCGAATTAGCACGTCGTGCGGAAGTGACCAACAGTACACTTTCCATGATTGAGCAGGGCAAAGTGAGCCCTTCGGTTGGCTCGTTAGAAAAAATTCTTCACGCGTTTCCCATATCTCTGCAAGAGTTTTTCTCAGAATCTATTGAGTGGACGCCAACGGTTGTTGCGGCAGAAGATTTTGTCTTGGTCGAAAAAGGGGAGGCAGAGCTTCGCATCCTTCCATTGACAATAGGCAACAAACGCGACAGTACTTACATGGCTGAACAGGTGTTTGCGCCTGGCGCGAATATGAACTCGCAATGGATGATTCACAATGGTTTCATCGGCGGCATTGTGCAGGCTGGCTGTATTGACCTGCACCTTGATGGTGTCGTATTTAACCTGAAGACTGGTGATGGGTTTAACTTTTCCCTTCATCGTGACCATTCCTTCGTAAACCGTAGTGACGTGCCCTGTAAAATTGTATGTGTCTCTTTTAGTGAAACGAACTAAGAGCAGGCGCATTTAAGCGCCCAAAGGCATAATGGCAGAAGGTCGCAATCGACACTAAACTTGGCGCATAATCACCTTGTAGTGAATCAACAACTGGCGCACCCTGCCTGCTATGATTCGCATTGGTTTGCATACGAACAAACCAGACATTTGCTTCAAATGTAACCCGGTTATTCGCTTAACTTGGTGTTATGTGAGAGCTAGACTTATATATTTAGCGGTGGTGTATTACGCACCACCTGAATTAAACACTATTCTTTCAGTCCAAAACCCGCTGACGCTTTCCCGTCCGCAAAAAAAAGGGGATACGATGCTATTCGAAGGCAAATCACTGCAACTGAAATCACTTGATGATGGCTTAGCCGAGCTGCAGTTCGACAATCAAAACGAGTCGGTCAATAAATTTGATACTCAAACACTTACTGAATTAGAGCAGGCGTTAGATATCGTTGCAGAAAATGGCGATATAAAAGGCTTGCTTCTAAGCAGTGGAAAAAACGTATTTGTTGTCGGTGCCGACATCATGGAATTCGTTCCCATGTTTGAAAAGGGAAGCGATGCCGTTGCAGAAGCCGTGGGTAACTCCAATCGTATATTTAATAAATTAGAAGATTTATCCATTCCCACCGTCGTAGCCATTAACGGCTATGCGCTGGGTGGCGGCTTTGAAGTGTGTTTGGCGTGCGACTTTCGTTTGATGAGCACAAAAGCAAAGGTTGGGCTGCCCGAAATTAAACTAGGTATCATGCCTGGTTGGGGCGGCACTGTTCGTCTGCCTCGTTTAGCCGGTTTAGACACAGCGGCAGAGTGGATTGCCAGCGGGCAAGATAATCGCCCAGATGGCGCCTTAAAAGGCGGTGCCGTTGATGGTGTTGTAGAGCCCGACCAGTTACGTGACGCCGCACTTGCCACACTGCAGCGTGCAGTAAGTGGTGAACTGCCTTACGAAGAGCGTAAAGCACAGAAAAAAGCCCCTTTGCGTCATAACGACACAGAAGCCTTACTTGCTTTTGAAAGTACAAAGGCTTTTGTAAAAGGCAAAGCTGGGCGTAATTACCCGGCACCGGTTTCAGCAATTAAATCCATGCAAGAAGGCGCAAAACTTTCTCGCGATGAGGCTTTAGCCATCGAAACTCGCATCTTCTGTGAGTTATCTCAAACAACCGTTGCAAAAGCGATGGTGGGTTTGTTTATAAGCGATCAAGTGATTGGTAAAAAAGCTAAGGGTTGGGAAAAACAAGCAGACAAAAAAGTTGAACGTGCAGCCGTACTTGGTGCCGGTATTATGGGCGGCGGTATTGCTTACCAAAGTGCTTACAAAGGCACGCCCATCATTATGAAAGATATTAACCAAGCCGGTATCGATTTGGGTCTTTCTGAAGCGGCAAAACTTTTGACTAAACGCGTTGAGCGTGGCCGCATGAAACCTGGGCAAATGGCAGAAGTATTAAATAGCATTGAGCCGGCACTCACCTATGACAATTTTGCATCAGTAGACGTCGTGGTTGAGGCAGTAGTTGAAAACCCTAAAGTTAAACACGCCGTTCTTGCAGAGGTAGAAACAAAAATTGCAGAAAATGCTGTTCTTACTTCTAACACTTCAACAATTTCTATTACCTATCTGGCAGAAGCGTTAAAACGCCCAGAAAACTTCTGTGGTATGCACTTCTTTAACCCCGTGCATGCAATGCCATTAGTGGAAGTGATTCGAGGTGAAAAAACTAGCGATGCCGCTGTTGCACGCACAGTCGCTTATGCCAATGCGATGGGCAAAAAAGCCATCGTTGTAAACGACTGCCCAGGGTTTTTGGTGAACCGCGTTCTATTTCCATACTTTGCGGGCTTCTCTATGTTGTTGCGCGACGGTGCAGATTTTCAGTCCATCGATAAGGCAATGGAGAAGTGGGGCTGGCCAATGGGCCCAGCATACTTAATGGACGTTGTCGGCATTGATACCGGTGTTCATTGTGAAGCGGTAATGGCGGAAGGTTTCCCAGATCGCATGGGGCGCGACTTTAAAGCCGCTTCCGACATTATGTATGAAGCTAAACGCCTTGGTCAGAAAAATAATTTAGGTTTCTATAACTACGCGCCGGATAAAAGAGGCAAACCACAGAAAGTAGTGACGGAAGATTCCTACAATTTATTAAAACCACATGTGGCTGCGAGCAAAGCGTTTTCTGAAGAAGAAATTATCGCGCGTATGATGATACCGATGGCGACGGAATTAGCGCGCTGTTTGGAAGAGGGCGTTGTTGCCTCGGCTGCTGAAGCAGATATGGCGCTTATTTACGGTCTTGGTTTCCCTCCGTTCCGTGGCGGTGTGTTCCGTTGGATTGACGAACTGGGTATTCAAGCCTTCGCTGAAATGGCGAAACCCTTCGAGTCATTGGGTAAGCTCTACGAGCTGACTGATGGTATGAAAGAACTTGTCACAAACAGTGCAACGTATTACGCGAAGTAAGGAGCTAACCATGAGTTTAAATCCAAGAGATGTAGTAATTGTTGATTACGCGCGTACACCAATGGGGCGCTCCAAAAATGGTATCTTCCGCAATGTGCGTGCAGATGACTTGAGTGCACATTTGATCAGTTCCCTTGTTAAACGTAATTCGGCGCTTGACCCAGCTGAAATCGACGATCTTATTTGGGGCTGCGTCATGCAGCGTGGCGAGCAAGGTTTTAATATTGCACGCAACGTTGTGTTGCAGTCAGGGTTGCCGCACACCGTGCCAGGCCAAACGGTTAATCGTTTGTGTGGCTCTAGTATGTCTGCACTACACACTGCTGCGGCAAATATCATGGCCAACCTGGGCGATGTTTATTTGATTGGTGGTGTCGAACACATGGGCCACCTTCCGATGATGGAAGGTGTTAGTCCAAACCCTGCGCTTGGTAAATCTGTTGCGCAAGCGGCCGGTTCAATGGGGTTAACGGCAGAGTATTTAAGTTTGCTACATGGCATAACGCGTGAAGCGCAAGATGAGTTTGGTGCGCGCTCACATCACCGTGCAGCTGCGGCGACAGAGAAAGGTGAGTTTGATCGTGAGATTATTCCGACGCTTGGTCACGATGACTTTGGTGCGCCTTACATGATTCGTCAAGATCAAACCATTCGTCCAGAAACAACGGTAGAAGGTTTAGCGCAATTAAAACCAGCTTTTAATCCAAAAGGCGGAACTATTACTGCGGGTACTTCTTCGCAAATTACTGATGGTGCTTCCATCATGTTGGTAATGTCTGCAGAAAAAGCACAAGCACTTGGTTTAACGCCAATCGCGAAAATTCGTTCTATGGCCTTGGCGGGTGTTGATCCTTCAATCATGGGTTACGGCCCGGTTCCTGCTACACAAAAAGCTTTAAAACTTGCTGGCTTAACGATGGACGATATCGACAAGCTTGAGTTAAATGAGGCGTTCGCTGCACAAGCTTTACCAGTGCTTAAAGATTTGGGTTTGCTCGATGCGATGGATGAAAAGGTCAATCTTCGCGGTGGTGCGATAGCGTTGGGGCATCCATTTGGTTGTTCTGGAGCACGTATTACCGGAACCTTGCTGAGCATCATGCAAGACACGGATTCTACGCTTGGTGTTTCTACTATGTGTATCGGCTTAGGGCAGGGTATTACCACTGTTGTAGAGCGCGTGTAACCCTTTTTTAGCCCACGACTTAACACCTTTTAAAGCCCCGCCATTCGAGCGGGGCTTTTTTATGTTCGTTTCCCTATAACCGAGATCTTGGCGATGGGGGGGGGCTGTCTCAGTTCGCCTTCGTGAAAGGCATGATTTTTTTAGAGTGGATGGGATCAAAGCGCTCACATTAAATCGCTAAGCTTACTTCGCTTGGTGCTATGAGGAGCTTTCGAAAGTCGTCTATTCAAGGGCGAATAGACGAAACTACAGCAGTGTATTCATGTGGTTTTCGCAAGCCCTTCATGCTGGCACGAGTGAAGAATTCGCTTTGCCAGCATGGGCAAATCAAAAGCTGCACACCTAAGCTAAACTGGTTATACTCCCGCACCTTCAATCAACGCCAAGTGGCCCCTGGTATGGGTCACCACTGACTAAGGAAACAACATGCCAACAATTACTCTTCCTGACGGCTCACAACGCCAATTCGAAAATTCCGTTTCAGTCCTCGACGTTGCCGCCGATATCGGCCCAGGCTTAGCAAAAGCTACCATTGCCGGTCGTTTTAACGGCGAACGAATCGATGCAAAAGATCTTATCGAGCAAGACGGTGAGCTAACCATCTTCACCGGCAAAGACGAAGACGGTCTAGAAATTATTCGACACTCCTGTGCCCACCTTATTGGTCACGCGGTCAAACAACTATGGCCCGACGCAAAGATGGCTATTGGTCCGACCATCGAAAATGGCTTTTATTACGATATCGACTTAGATCACATGTTAACGGATGACGATATCGAAAAGCTTGAAGCGCGAATGAAAGAGCTGGCAGCAACCAACTACGAGGTTGTGAAAAAGAAAGTCAGTTGGCAAGAAGCGCGCGATGCTTTTGACGCGCGTGGCGAAACATACAAAATAGAAATCCTGGACGAAGATATCAGCAAAGATGATCGCCCAGGGTTGTACCAACACGAAGAATACATCGACATGTGTCGCGGCCCGCATGTGCCCAACATGAAGTTTGTCGAACATTTTAAATTAATGCGGGTTTCCGGTGCTTATTGGCGGGGTAACTCCGACAATAAAATGCTTCAGCGTATATACGGTACTGCATTTGCTGATAAGAAAGCTCTCAAGAAATACTTAAATTTCTTAGAAGAGGCGGCAAAGCGTGATCATCGTAAATTAGCGAAAAAGCACAACTACTTCCACTTGCAAGAAGAAGCGCCGGGCATGGTGTTTTGGCACCCGCGCGGCTGGGCAATATATACCGCTGTAGAAAATTACATGCGCGAAGTGCAGCGTCAAAATGGCTATAGCGAAATTAAAACACCGCAAGTTGTTGAGCGTACACTCTGGGAAAGGTCAGGCCACTGGGACAAATTCCGTGAAAATATGTTCACAGTGCACTCAGAGCATCGCGACTACGCAGTGAAGCCCATGAACTGCCCCTGCCATATTCAAGTGTTTAACCAGGGTTTGAAGAGCTACCGCGATTTACCACTTCGTTTGGCCGAATTCGGTTCATGCCATCGTAACGAAGCTTCCGGAACACTTCAGGGCCTAATGCGCGTACGTGGCTTTACTCAAGATGATGCTCACATCTTCTGTGCAGAATCGTCGATTCAAGACGAAGTCTCGATTTTTACTGACCTCTTGTTCGACGTATATAAAGACTTTGGTTTCGACAATGTCATCATTCGCCTATCAACACGCCCAGAACAGCGCGTGGGTGACGATGAAGTATGGGACAAATCTGAAAAAGCCTTGCAAGACGCCCTCGATGCCAAAGGTCTCGAATGGGAGTTGCTGCCAGGAGAGGGTGCCTTCTACGGCCCTAAGATCGAATTTTCACTCAAAGATTGCCTAGGCAGAATCTGGCAGTGTGGTACGATTCAGGTAGATTTCTCTATGCCAGGTCGTCTAGATGCCCAATTCGTAGCAGAAGATGGATCCCGCCAAGTTCCAGTGATGTTGCACCGTGCAATACTGGGTTCATTTGAGCGTTTTATCGGGATTCTCATCGAAGAATACGAAGGCAAGTTTCCGGTCTGGTTGGCGCCAGAACAGGCCGTTGTGATGAATATTACCGACTCGCAGGCCGATTATGTCCAGAAAGTGCAAGAAACCTTGCAAAACAAAGGCTTTCGGGTCATTTCTGACTTGAGAAATGAAAAAATCGGCTTTAAAATCCGCGAGCACACTATGCAGAGGATTCCGTATCTTTTGGTAGTGGGTGATAAAGAGCTTGAGAACAATACTGTTGCGGTGCGAACCCGTAGCGGAGAAGACCTCGGGACACTATCCCTCGACGCATTTGCCGAGCGCCTAGCAGAAGATACTGCCAGCCGTGCTCGAACGGTATAAACACTGACCAAAACGCTAACTATTTAGCGCTTTAATGTCAGTTGTGAGAAACCCCGCGATTGAGAATAAGTGGTCGCGGGGTTTGTTGTTTTTGTGATTTGAACCTTTCGGAGAAAGAGACTATCAGCAATAAAGAATATGCCAAAGGGCGCGCTAAGAAACCTGCAATTAACGATCAAATCGAAGCAAGTGAGGTGCGGTTAATTGGCAAAGATGGTGAACAAGTCGGTATCGTCACGCTAGAAGACGCCCTGGCGCAAGCTCAGTCAGACCAGTTAGACCTGGTGGCTATCGTGCCCGACGCTGAGCCGGTTGTATGCAAAATCATGGACTATGGCAAGCACCTGTTTGAAGCCAAAAAGGCCAAAGCGGCTGCCAAGAAAAAGCAAAAGCAACAGCAAGTTAAAGAAATGAAATTCCGTCCTGGCACCGAAGATGGTGATTACCACGTCAAACTAAAGGCGGTAACACGCTTTTTGGAAGCTGGAGACAAAGCAAAAGTTTCGCTTCGCTACCGTGGCCGTGAAATGGCTCACCAAGAGCTGGGCATGGAAATGATGAAACGTATCGAGACAGATTTAGAAGAATTGGCGACTGTAGAGCAATATCCAAAAATGGAAGGTCGTCAATTAATCATGGTTATGGCCCCTAGAAAGAAAAAGTAGGGTGTAACCAAAAGCATTTTGAATAGGCGAATGTCGCTTATTTAAAATCATGCTTTTCTGAGAGCAATATATCTCGAAAAGCATATACGTAACCGCCGGGCTTTTTAGCTGCCTAGGGGGTTGAACAGTAGAACCGATGCTCTTTATATATGTCGAAAGACAAAAAGAGTAACACTTTGGAGAAAGTAAAATGCCAAAAGCTAAAGTACACAGTGGTGCAGCCAAGCGTTTCAAGAAAACTGCTGGCGGCTACAAGCACAAGCACGCGTTTAAAAGCCACATCCTCACCAAAATGACCACCAAACGTAAGCGTCAGCTACGCGGCACTAACATGCTGAATGAAGCCGATGTACCAGCAATCAAGCGCATGTTGCGTCACGATTAATCAACGTTTAGTCGTCAATTTTTAATTTAGAGGAAAGATCATGGCCCGAGTAAAACGTGGTGTTGTGGCGCGTCGAAGCCACAAAAAAATATTAAAAGCGGCTAAAGGTTACTACGGTGCACGTTCACGTGTATTCCGCGTAGCAAAACAAGCTGTTATCAAAGCTGGTCAATACGCTTATCGCGACCGTCGCGTTAAAAAGCGTAACTTCCGCGCACTTTGGATTACGCGTATCAACGCACAATCTCGCGTAGAAGGCTTGAGCTACAGCCGACTAATTGCAGGACTGAAAAAAGCCGACATCGCACTTGATCGTCGCGTACTAGCAGACCTTGCAATTCACGATAAAGATGCCTTTGGTCAAATCGTTTCAAAAGCGAAAGAAGCCTTGGCAGCTTAAGTTATTCATCTTTGTTGATTGTAAATAACAAAAGTGAAAAATAATAAGAGGGGAGGGCTTCGCAGCACCTCCCTTTTTTTATGTAAATCAAAAATACAATTACTAAATTGAGGCGTTAATGGAAAACCTAAACGCACTGACCGAAGAAGCCATTGGGCAAGTGAAACAAGCAGAAGCCCTAGAAGCGCTAGACAAAGTGCGCGTGGACTATTTGGGGAAAAAGGGCCAGTTAACAGCCTTACTAAAAACCTTGGGGAAACTCAGTGCTGAAGAGCGCCCCAAAGCCGGAGCTTTGATTAACGAAGCAAAAGGTCGCGTGCAAGATGAAATTAATGCGCGCAAAGCATTTTTAGAAAATGCCGCCATTGAAGCAAAGCTAGCCTCGGAAACGATCGACGTTACCCTTGAAGGGCGTCGCAATAATGCTGGTGGCTTGCACCCGATTACACGGACCATGCGTCGTATCGAACAAATATTTTCTTCGGTGGGCTACACCGTTGAAGAGGGACCAGAAATCGAAGACGACTTCCACAATTTTGAAGCGTTGAATATTCCGGCGCATCACCCTGCGCGCGCGATGCACGATACATTTTATATCGATCAAACACATGTGCTACGTACACATACATCACCGGTGCAAGTGCGTACAATGCGTAGTAGCGAGCCACCTATTCACGTTATTTGCCCTGGGCGAGTATACCGTTGTGATTCAGATTTAACGCACACGCCGATGTTTCATCAGGTTGAAGGGTTAGTGGTTGATAAAGATATCAGCTTCGCCCACTTGAAAGGCACGATGGATCAATTCCTTAAAGCGTTTTTTGAAGCCGATGTGCCTGTGCGTTTTCGCCCGTCATATTTTCCTTTTACAGAACCTTCAGCGGAAATGGATATTCAGTGTACTTCCTGTAATGGCGGTGGTTGCCGCATTTGTAAAAATACGGGCTGGTTAGAAGTGGGCGGTTGTGGAATGGTACACCCCAACGTATTTAAATCCTGCAATGTAGATACTGATGTCTACACTGGGTTTGCTTTTGGAATGGGGGTCGAACGATTGGCCATGCTTCGCTATGGTATCAATGATTTGCGTTTAAATTTTGAAAACGATTTAGATTTCTTAAAACAATTTTAAACGTAAGATTTTATAAATATATTTAGGGTAGTTCTATGCGCGTATCCATTTTTGGTACAGGTTATGTTGGTTTAGTTACTGGGTCATGTCTGGCTCATTCTGGGCATCAAGTGACCTGTGTCGACATCGACGAAGATAAAGTGAACCGCCTTCGCGAGGGTGAAATCCCGATTTACGAACCGGGGCTAGAAAATATCGTAAAGCAATCGGTAAAAGAAAACCGTTTGCACTTTACTACAAGCGCTAAAGAAGCCGTAGACTTCGCAGAAGTTATCTTTATTGCGGTTGGTACGCCACCCGACGAGGACGGTGCGGCTGACTTGCGTTACGTGTTACAAGTGGCTGCGTCCGTGGGCGAGCACATGCAAGATTACCGTCTTGTTATTAACAAATCGACGGTACCTGTTGGCAGTGCAGACAAAGTAAAAGCAAAAATTGGCGAAGTGCTGAATAACCGTGGTGCAGATCTTTCTTACGATGTTGCTTCAAACCCAGAGTTCTTAAAAGAGGGCGCTGCGGTTGGTGACTTTATGAAACCTGATCGTATCATTGTGGGTGCAGAGTCAAGCCGAGTAGAAAAACTCATGAAAGAGTTGTATGCGCCTTTTAATCGTAATCATGAAAAACTCATGTTTATGGATGTGCGCTCTGCTGAGCTTACCAAGTACGCAGCGAACGCCATGTTGGCAACAAAAATTTCTTTTATGAATGAGTTATCTCGCATTGCAGAAAAGCTCGGTGCTGATGTTGAGTTGGTGCGCAAAGGTATTGGTTCTGACCCGCGGATTGGTTACAGCTTTATTTACCCTGGTTGTGGCTATGGCGGCTCTTGCTTCCCGAAAGATGTAAAAGCGCTAGTGCGCACGGCTAACTCAATTGATGAGCCTGCAGAGCTTCTTACGGCGGTAGAAAGTGTTAATGATACGCAAAAAGAAGTGTTGGTTACCAAAGTAAAAAACCACTTTGGTTCAGAGCTTAAGGGTAAAACTATCGCGCTTTGGGGTTTGGCATTTAAGCCAAATACCGATGATATGCGTGAAGCACCTGCCCGCGTATTTATTGAAGCGATGTGGGATGCGGGCGTTAAAGTGAAAACTTTTGACCCAGAAGCGATGGAAGAGACCAAGCGTATTTATGGTGAGCGTGACGATTTAGAGTTTTGTAAAACGTCAGACGATGCGATTCGTGATGCAGATGCTTTAGTCGTTTGTACGGAGTGGTCGGCTTTCCGTTCACCCGATTGGGAACGTGTCGGCGCGTTATTAAATAACAAAGTCGTATTCGATGGGCGTAATCTTTATGAGCCAGAACTAATGGCAGAAAAGGGTTATGTGCATTATGCGATTGGGCGGCCTCAGGTTAAGTTTTAGCTTTATTGTTCGTCCGGAATAGGATTGGCGCACTTTTATCTCGACACGCTGTAAATACATCCCTGTACGCTCGACTGCCGCTCCCGGCGGCAGACGGTCGATAAAAAAGTACCCCAAGCCTATTCTCGATCACGACAGCTATAAAACATGTGATTGATGTTCCGGTGAACGCAACGGAGAGGAGAAGATGTTGACGGTTCGACCATCTGCTGCAGGGAAGCAGCAGTTGAGCCTCCATGGATGGATAAACGGCGTGTCGAAACGGTGATGTCTTTACTTCTCTCAAGTAAATAGTTAAACGTTTAAACATATCTATCTATAAAGAAGAAAGCGAAACTTCATGAAAATCAGCGAAGCATGGCTAAGAAAGTGGGTAAACCCACAGATTAAAACACAAGAACTCGTCGACCAGATTACCATGGCGGGTTTAGAAGTTGATGCAGTAGAGCCTGTAGCAGGCGAATTCTCCGGCGTTGTTGTGGGCGAAATTATTAGCGCAGAACAACACCCCGATGCCGATAAACTTCGTGTGTGTAAAGTTGCCGGATCACCAGAAGGTGAAACGCAAGTGGTATGCGGCGCACCCAACGCCCGCCCCGGAATAAAAATTCCGTTTGCGCTTGTCGGCGCAAAATTACCTGGCGATTTTAAAATTAAAAAGGCCAAGCTTCGCGGTGTTGAATCCTTCGGCATGCTTTGCGCGCAAACCGAATTGCAAGCGGGTGATGATGACGATGGCTTGTGGGAGCTACCGCTCGATGCACCGACTGGCACAGACCTTCGCGAATACCTCGAGTTAAATGATTCAATCATCGAGGTAGATTTAACACCAAACCGCGCAGATTGCTTGTCTTTGAAAGGGCTGGCCCGTGAA
Organism: Agarilytica sp.; assembly: GCA_045430305.1. Classification (GTDB taxonomy): domain Bacteria; phylum Pseudomonadota; class Gammaproteobacteria; order Pseudomonadales; family Cellvibrionaceae; genus Agarilytica. The sequence continues at coordinate 239,405 of JAILXW010000001.1, forward strand.
GTAGGCGTGTTAAACAAGTGCGCCGTTGAAACCCCTGAAATCAACGCTGTTGCACCACAATTAGATGATGATAAACACGTTCAACTAAATGCTGGTGAAGCCTGCTCGCGTTATGTTGGTCGTGTTATTAAAAATGTTGATGTGAGCAAGCCTACGCCTTTGTGGATGCAAGAGCGATTGCGTCGCAGTGGTGTTAGAAGTATTGATGCGGTGGTTGATATTACCAACTACGTATTGCTAGAGCTTGGTCAGCCCATGCATGCCTTTGATTTGAATAAGTTGCAAGGCAACGTTCAAGTGCGAATAGCAAAGCAAGATGAAAAAATTACCTTGCTAGATGGTCAAGAGATAAAACTTAACGACGACACCATGGTTATTGCCGACGAATCTGGCGCGATCGCGGTTGCAGGTGTTATGGGTGGTGCTACAACCGCTGTTGATAGCAACACCAAAGATATCTTCCTAGAAAGTGCTTTCTTTGCCCCAATCGCCATTGCCGGCCGTGCACGTTCCTACGGTTTACATACAGATTCTTCCCATCGTTTCGAGCGCGGTGTTGATTATGAAGGTGCAGAAAGGGCGCTTGAGCGAGCGAGTGCTTTAATTATAGAAATAGTTGGCGGCCAAGCTGGGCCAACGCGTGTTTATGAAAATGAACACCTACCGCAAAATCGCAGTGTCGAACTTCGAAAAGCGCGTATCGCCGGTGGTTTAGGCTTTGCAATAGAAGATAACGAAGTCGAAGACATGGTCACGCGCCTAGGTTTCGATATTACCTCGCAGGCAGATACCGGCTGGACACTCTCTGTTCCCAGTTACCGTTTCGACGTGTCTATTGAAGAAGATCTTCTGGAAGAGCTCGCGCGCATATACGGCTACAACAACCTGCCTATTGCCCCAGTAGAACTTAATACAGAGCTACCTTACGCCAGCGAGACCCAGCTTTCGTTAAGTAAGTTAGAAGATCAGCTTGTGGGTCGTGAATACCAAGAAGTTATCACATACAGCTTTATCGACCCTAAGATACACGCGGTATTCGAGAGCGAGCTAAAAGCTGTAGAGCTACTGAACCCCATTAGCGCAGACTTGGCGGTTATGCGTACCTCACTTATTCCAGGCTTAGTGAGCACCTTAAGCTTCAATCTTAATCGCCAAAAGTCACGTGTACGTATTTTCGAAAAAGGCCTGAGTTTCGTGCCTGGTGAACAAGGGCTTGAGCAAAAACGCATGCTCGCCGGCCTTATATATGGCGCAAAAACCGACATCGGTTGGGCCGCAGATAAAACCGATGTAGACTTTTACGACTTAAAAGGCGATCTAGAATCGCTTTTGTCACTCACAAGTCGAGCGATTGAGTTCAAAAAGTCCACACGTGAAGCTCTACATCCTGGCCAAACGGCCGACATACTTCTAGATGGTGAAATCATCGGTGTTATAGGGGCGCTGCACCCGCGCATCTCTAAAACACTCGAGCTTGGTAAAACGGCTTATATCTTCGAGTTGTCGTTAGAGGCTGTATTAAAAGCCAATGCGCCAGAGTTTAAGCCCATATCCAAACATCCAGAGGTCGCGCGCGACCTTGCAGTTGTGGTTGATCGAAGTTTGAGCGCATCGGCACTCGAAACGACGATCAGCCGCGAGGCTGGTGAATACCTTAAAAACTTAAAGGTGTTTGATGTATATAGTGGCGAAGGCATTGATCCTCAAAGAAAAAGTGTAGCTTTTAACTTGACGTTTCAGCATCCATCACGCACTCTTAATGAAGAAGAAGTGAACGAACCAATGGCTTCTATTGTGAAGCGATTGGAGGATGAATTTGATGCCAGACTCAGATAACAACGCGCTATCGCTTACCAAGGCCGACTTGGCAGAAAAGCTATATGAAGAACTTGGTTTCAATAAGCGTGAAGCAAAAGAACTGGTCGAACTGTTTTTTGAAGAGATTAGAGACTCTCTAGAAACCAATGAGCAGGTCAAACTTTCTGGGTTTGGCAACTTCGATCTACGTGACAAAAAACAAAGACCGGGTCGAAATCCCAAAACAGGGGAAGAAATTCCTATCACTGCAAGAAGAGTGGTAACATTTCGACCAGGTCAAAAACTAAAGGCTCGAGTCGAAGCATATGCTGGAACCCAGTCATAACGACGAACTTCCTGTAATACCCGGCAAACGCTACTTCACTATTGGTGAGGTGAGCGAGCTTTGCGCTGTCAAACCGCACGTGCTTCGCTATTGGGAGCAAGAATTCCCCCAGCTAAAACCCGTTAAGCGTCGTGGTAACCGCCGTTACTACCAACGCCAAGATGTTATCACCATCCGCCAGATACGCTCCTTGCTCTACGATCAAGGCTTCACCATTGGTGGTGCTCGCCAGCAAATGACCGGTGAAGCGCCTGCTAAGCCCGAAGGCGACGACTACAAGTCACTGGTTCAGAAGATGATTACAGAGCTAGAAGAAGTGCTGGCAGTGCTTAAAACCTAATACCTTGCCTTAGGCACTGAATTCCAAAAAACCGCCCTAGTGGCGGTTTTTTCGTTTACGGAGGAAGGTGCTTAGCCGAGTTTCTATAGCTGGGTTCCGATGAGCGAGGGGTGACACGCATCATTCATGGTTTTCAGGTTTTGCTTGCCGCTAAAGAGCGCCCGAAAGCGTTCGGCTTCCTATTTCTCCCTAACTGCCGGTTTAGTCTTTTGATGTTCACCCTTATCCGGGTCGCTTCGCGATGCAAAACGGCTTTCTTGGCTTTGGTTCCTGGTTCGCGCTAGCGCCATACAGCCGCGCCGGTTTGTGAAAACCCAAGAGCAAGACATGGTTACTTCGTCGGAACATAAAAAAACCGCCACGAGGGCGGTTTTTTATGTTTGGTCGGAGTGGCCGGATTTGAACCGACGACCACCACACCCCCAGTGTGGTGCGCTACCAAGCTGCGCTACACTCCGATAAGGGGGGCAATCATACGTATAGGGGCTTGAATTGCAAGGGGTTTATTCTCATTCGGCACTGTGTAATTTTGCTCTCGAATGTGAATATTTGTTTGGGGCAGGCTGTAGTAGTTTCTATGTTATCGCGTCATCTTCTTCACAAATACCACCACAAACAGTGCCAGTGTAAAGCTCCCTACAAAGGCCTCAACCGCGGCGAATAATCTGGTTAGACCCACTGGCGCTAAATCGCCATAGCCGACGGTAGTGAATGTGACTACGCTGAAGTAAAGCGACCTTAATATGTTTGCGAGTATTTGTTGAAGGCTTTCGCTGGTGGTGATGGAGTAGTGGGCATCGCCATCGGTAATGCCCATAAAAAAATATACGATGGCAAAGGTGAAAATAATTAACATCGAAAATAAAATGACGCGAGCCGGTTCTTCGCCGTAGCCGCAAAACAAATCTACCATTTTAGAGATCATTCGCTTGGAGCTCGCCTTGGGAAGCTGATAGCGTCGCATGGTCATTTCACTTTTAAAGAAGTTGCCTGCGTTTTCAAATAGCCCCTGCGTTTCGTGGGTGCGTCTCAAATTACGATAAATTTCCTCTGCTTGTTCCAAATAATCCATTTTTAGATCAAAGTCTTTGGTATTTTTAGCATCTTGCTCCTGAAGTATTTGTTTGCTCCATTGAACGTTATCCAGCTTACAATTTTCCAGCTTAGTGCCCAATAAGTTGGTCTTTTCAAGTTTTGCACAATTGAGGTTTGCGCCACTTAAATTTGCTTTCATTAAGGATGAGCCAGTAAGGTCAAGCTTAAAAAGGTGCGCTTTATTAAGGTTGGCACGATACAAGTCTGAATATTCGAGCTGGTAGCCGTTCTGGTACCCGCGGCGCACCAAATTAACGCCACTAAGGTCCGCATTGCGTAAACAGAAACCCGTCATCGGTTCGCCAGTGGCTGCGCGTGCTTCCAGTCTTTCAGAAAGGTTGCCGCAGTCCTTTTTGGGGGCGTCATCATGCCAAAAACAGTGTTCGCCAATTTCTTTAGGCGAGCGACAGGTTTCGCCGTTTGGGCCATGGTATTGGCAGTTGTTTGTTTTGAGTGCTTCTGAGTCGGGCATTCGCTTGTGTCTCCGCGCTATTCCTTTAGTTTAGTCGGCCTTCAGAAACTGATTGCCCGATGAGATTAGTTGCGCCAAATATACGCGTAACATTCTTGACTCAGGCTTTCAAACTCGCGGCGTGGCGCGCTCTGACGATTTTCCAGAAAAGGTACGATATTTTCAGAAAACACCTACCGGTTATGAAAGTATCAAGTTGCTCATCTAAAATCACCACTTGGCAGGGCGAGCGTATAATAGCGGAATGCTTCAAGAGGCTTTGGCTAGCTTCTCTTGAAAACATGTTTGCATATCGATAGTAGAAGTATCGGAGTCAGTTTTTAATGGAATAGAAAAGGAAAACTCGCTGCCCTGAGAGAAGACGGATGTGCAACACAATTCGCCACCTAAAAGCTCTACTAATGCTTTGCATATTGTTAAGCCTAAGCCTGCACCGTTATATTGACGTGATGTGGAGTTGTCTAGCTGATTGAATGGCATGAACATACTAGAAATATGCTCTTCTTCAATACCGATACCTGAATCTTGAACCTTAAAGTAAAACATTGCGGTATTGGTTGAACTCTCTGTTATAGCGAGCGACACCTCAACATACCCGCTCTGGGTATATTTAAGTGCGTTATCGACTAATTTTATAAGGATTTGCTCGATTTTATGAACGTCGCCAATTAGAAAGTCGGGCGCATGTCGTGGGAGTTTAACGATAAAATCAATCCCTTTTTCTTCGGATATTCCTATGAATACTGAATGTAGCTTTTCCATCGTTTCTACCAAACTAAAACGCGTTTCTTTTGGTGCTAGGTCGCCCGATTCAAATTTAGAATAGTCCAATATTTGTGTTACAAGATCAAGCAAGGTTTCACTGGCATGAAACGATCTTTCTACTAATTGCTGTTGGCGATTTTCTAGCTGTGATCTTTTGAGTATGCGTAAAAACCCGATAATGGCATTGAGTGGTGTGCGTAGTTCATGGTTCATATTTGCGAGAAATTGCGATTTTACTTTATTGGCATTTTCTGCTTGAATTTTTAGTTTTTCGGCTTGTTCTTTTGCTTGAAGATAGGCGTAGGTTTTACTTTCTACTTCACGTTCAACGGTTTCTGTATGCCCTGTAATGAGAAGAATAAACATTTGTAGAAAGGCTGCTATTAGAAGCCCGCCGGTTAAAATATACCAGCTTTCCCAGTTCTTACTCACTATTTCGAGCGCATTGTTAGTCGCTACGCTTACTCGTATTTCTGTGTTTTCCAATGGGAATGTCGCATCGTAAGACCGGTATTGGTTTTTTTGTGTCGTATTCAGCCGGTTACTATGCCAAGAAATGTCGAATTCGTTATGCGTCGTTATTGCTAATTCGACATCATACGTATGATCTCCAATAATTCTGTAAAAAACATCGGGAGTTAATAGGCCTATTATAATTCCTGACTGGCCAGTCACTCCTTCAGGGGTTGTCTGGCTTGCTACAGGAAGCGAGACATAAATATCACTGCTTTCTGATGACTCACTTTCATTTCCGATGATACTAAGATGTCCAAAATTAAAGCTTTGTTTGAGGTCGTTATGAATGCTGGTGGGGAATTTTGTATTCAGTGAGCTCTGAGTGTTGATTGGAGCTTTTGGTTTGTGTGTGTGCTGGTACAAACGCTCAAAATCGAGTGTAGATTCTGTATCAGGGTTTTCATTTTGTGAAATGGGGATCCAGCTGACTTGAGCGAGTGACTTTGCGGCATTAAGTTGAATGCTTGCGAAGTGGTGGAATTCTTCTTCTGTTACATAGTTAGAGGATTGGTAGAATGCCAGAAATGATTGAAGGTTGACACGAGCTTCTTCAAAAGCAGCTTCGATATTTCTTGCGTGTTTATAGGCGATGGTATCCAGCTCGTGTTGCACATCATTCTTTTGTTTTTCTAAAGATCCAAAAAATACAAAAAGAACGAGAAAAAATATGCAGCCAATAGGCAATACCACAAATAGCTTTCTACTTTTAATATTTGATCGTTGTTCCAGTAGCAGTAGTGTAAGTGGGGTAAATAGCAGTACGCCAATTGTGTCGCCAATCCACCATGTTGCCCAAGTAAAAAAATAATTTTTCGCAGAGATAATTCCTGACGTCAGCAAAGTGCTGGTGCCAAGGCTAGAAGAAGCTACACAGCCAATGCAGCTAACCAATAAAACAAAGCTCACAACGGTTTTAGGTGAGTCTACCAATGATTGGCTTCCACAGAAACGTTTAAAGAGAACACGGCCAAATAAAGCCTGAAATACTGCACCGCTGGAAATAAATAGAGTGGGTACTACTGCGGGTATAATACTTGTTGCGAAGTTATTCGTGGCAATGCCAAGGTTCAAAATAAAAGAACCAAGAGCGATGCCCAATAACGTAGGTATTAATTGTAAACGTAATATTAAAGCAAGGGCGATACCCGATGCCGGCCAAACTGCTGATGCAAAGCCCGGTGGAATTGCCAGTAGGCGACCAAACTGGCCTGCTATGTAATACGCAAGCGCAGCAATTAGTAAATGTACTAAAGGGTGTGAAGATCGAACTAGCAAGGGTCAAGTCAGCCTCAAAGTATGAAAGGGTATCTACTTTAGTGCAGAGGCGGGCGGGGTGCGCCAATGCCGCATGCATGACTCTAGTTTAGACCTTACATTTTAGTTTGAGGGGCTGTTTTTAGTTAAGGGCGCGCTTTATAGCCGGTAGCAACAAGAAGTTCTAAAAAGTGGGGCTTCACTTGGGTATCGAGTTATAAACCTGGATACCCAAGTGGAGTGGTGGTGTGATCTAGCCTTTATTTTTGACTGGTCTGAACCAATGGGCCCAACTCACGAAAGCTGCGGTGCCGCGTGTTTGGATCCACACTTTACCTTGGCCACTAAAGCGGCATACAAAACCTTCACCAGAAAAAAACAAAGATTTATAGCCGCCAACTTTGGTGATGTTGTATTCCAAACCTTCTGTAAACGCGACGATGTTGCCAGTATCGACTACGTAATCATCGGTTACATCAATTTCGATGATAGCACCGTAGGAGTTAAACCAAAGATCGCCTTTACCAGACGCTTTAATCAGGAAAAGGCTTTCGCCAGAAAAGAAGCCTTTAACCAAGCCTTGCCATTTTGTTTCAACTTCGACGTCTGGGCCGCAAGCAACGAAGGCGGAGTTTTGTAGGAATATACTTTGGTTGTCGAGGTATTCGTGACGTAAATCGCCCGGTGTACCCGGTGCAATACCCACTTCACCAGACACTTCTTCAGCGGTAAATTCATTAATGAAGATATTCTCGCCAGTGAGTAAACGCCCAAAACCACCGCGCAGTTTTGTTTTCATGCGAATATTGGTGTCCATGGTTGCCATGGCAGAGGCTTCGACTTTTAGCATTTGGTTCGCAGGTATTTCCACATTCACGAATGCGTAGTCTGGTTTGCCGCAGGTGGTAAATGCGTAACCGGGTTGCTCTTGTGTATCTTGATGCTCAGGCTCCGTTTGTGATGTAGAGTTACCCGCCGCTTCTGTTGCAGCAGGAGTGACATCGGGTGCGGCAGTAGGAGAGGGTGTAGAGCTTGGTGTTTCTGATACGCTTTCCAGTTTACTTTCGATCCCCGATTTTTGTAGGGCCTGAATAAATTTCGCTCCGGTGGCGTTATCGACATTTTTCTTAATGGTGACCGGTGCTTTCGCAAAGGTGGTTTTTGCTTTTTCTAAGGGAAGTTTAAAAAGTTTTGCAAAACCTGCGATGGCATCTTCTTGGCTCACACTGTTTACTAGCTTGCCGGTGAGTACGACATTGAAAATTTCTTCACTCATAACGTACTCCTTAGGCTTTTCTTGCGCGTAAGTGCGAGGTTAAGGCATTACCAAAACTGCCCGTATTATGCGATTGACACCAAACCGTGCCTTTCCCATGGAATTTACACACCAAGCCTTCGCCACCTAGAAAAGAGTGCAGCCAGCTTTTTCCCGCTTTTGTGATTTTGAAATCGAGGGTTTCATCAAAGGCGACAATGTGGCCTGAGTCGACAATGTATTCACCATCAACTTCTATTGGGTAAATCGCACCGAAGGAAGACACAATAAGCTGCCCCGAACCTTTTAAATTTAGCCAAAAAACACTTTCGCCTGAAAAAAGTGATTTAAAACCTTGCCAGCCTAAGTCAATATCGATGTCTTTTGAACACGCTAAAAAAGAACCGCCTTGCACAATAAGGTTTTCATTATCTAAATCAAAGGTACACATATCTCCGGCGAGATTTGTGCCTAAAAATACAGTGCCATTGCCTTGTTTGGGTTCAAAATGGTTGAGAAACAGAGACTCGCCCGCAATTAAACGTTTTGCCGCTTTAAATAAGCCCCCCGATTTCTTTTTATGTGTTGTGGTGGTGATATCCATATTACCGCTCATTGCAATCATTGCGCCCGATTCAGCGGTTATCGTTTCACCTTCTTCTAATGTGATTTTTGCCGCACTGTTGCCAGGGCGATAGAGTAATTCAATATTCATGTGTCAGCTCCTTCACTTAGGTTTAGCGGAATTTCGGGTTTAGCCAACCGGCAAGACCGGAAAGCGAACGACTTTGTACGATTATTTTCCCTTTGCCTTGTACGCGTGTAACCAGACCTTCTCCGCCAAATAAGCTAGAAAATAATCCACCCGCCAGCTGTAGTTTTAATGTAATGCTGGGTTCATAGGCGACTAAATGTGCGGTATCAACAATGTATTCACCGTCAATTTCTTTTTCAATGAGCGCGCCGTAAGCCCCGTACCATACTTTTCCGTCGCCATTTACCACGAGCTTAAACAGGCCTTCGCCAGCGATAAACGAAATAAACCCTGCCCAGCGTAAGCCAAGTGAGACATTATCGGTGCAGGCTAAGAACGCGCCCGGTTGTAAGTTAAATGAATCACCACTTAATTCAACACAACGGATTTCGCCAGGTACCGGTTGTACTAGGGTCAAGTTTCGCGCTGTTTCGGTGTTGTTGGTAAAACGGCTGATAAAAAGTGTTTCGCCACCCAGGTATTTTTTTAATAAGCCTTTAATTAAACCACCGTTGAATGTTGCAGTGAGGTCGATATCAGCATCCATACTGCTCATGGCGTCAGATTCCGTAACGATCGTTTCGCCAGGGGCGAGTTCTACGTTGATATATGAAAAGGCTTGAGAGCCTTCAATGCTTGCTTTCATTATTTTTCTGCCCCTGTGTCTAATTGCGCTTCTGTTTTTGATTCAATCACCGATGCTTCAGCTTCTTCTTTGTTTTCATCTTTCTCTAAGGCTTTAGTATGTTCTACTACAAAAATACTAACGCTTTCTTTTAGCTTAGAAAAATCGTTGTCTAGGTCGAGGTAGTTGTATTCGAAGTCTTTTGCTCTGTTATGCAATGCGGCAATACGATCTTCAGTGGCCGGGTGAGAACTCAAAAAGCTCATGCCTTCTTTGAGCCATTCGCGTTGTTCTTCGTCCTCGATCTGGTCATACATTTCCTGTTCTTTGGCAATGATTTTTTCAAAGAAACGCGCGAGCCCGGTAGGGTCGATATTCGCTTTAACAAGGATGTCAAAACCCAGAGCATCCGCTTCAGATTCAAACTTTCTGCTGTAGCCCTGATTGATGAGAAGCGGTGCGGCGTCAACCAAAATTGCAAACACCCCCGATACATCGCCCACTAAGGCGCTTATTAAGAGGTAAGTGCCTGCACTGGATATAACATTGCGAATACCGTGGCGTTGGCGAACATGAATGATTTCATGGGCGACTACCCCCAAAACTTCCTCTGGGCTATTTGCGGCTAGAATAAGGCCGGCATTTATTACAACGATACCACCGGGCAGTGCGAAGGCGTTAAGCTGCTCATCTGCACTAATATAAAATTGATAATCGAAGCGTTTTTCGGGCAACACATCTAGCAGTGGTTGTACTAGTGGGTTTAACAGTGCTTCGGCCTGCTTATCTTCCATAAATTCTTGTTGTAAGGTGTATTGGTCGAAGCCTGTTTTGCCTAATTTGGTTTCCCATTCTACAGGTATTTGTTCGGCCACAATTTTACTGGCGACATCCATATTGGAAAGTAAAAAGACGGGTGTGGCGATAATTGCAATGATCACGACCAATAGTAGGGCCCAGTTTAATTGCCGCGTGCCGCGTGCCTTGGTCATCTTGGCGCTAAGGTGCGTGTGCTGATTAAGAATGGAGTCTTTTAACAGGCTTCGATCAGAGGTGTAAAACTGCCAGTCAGGTTTGCTTGGGTGCGTAATAAATACCAGGCGATCACTGGCGCCGCCGAGTTTTAACTCGAGCTGGTCAAAGCCGATCTGAATGTGTTTATCTTGAATCTTAAGGCTCAGATGGGAAGGGCTAACGATCAGCTCGCCAGAGGCTTTACCTTTGGGTAGGGATGTATGAACCCCATGACAATCATAGCGGTGGGTTTGTTCGTTCACTCCAGCGTTTCCTTACGGTTATGTGGCCCTTTGGGGCCATCTATATCTAATATTTTAAATAAAATTTTGGAACCAGTGTTTAAATCGCCGCTTGGCAGCAAAAAGATTAAACGTCAGGCTTTTGTTAAGCGCAAGTATTTACTGTGTTTAAGGTCAAATTTAATTCCCCCTAAATCGTAAATTTGGCGGTACTGTCAGTTAACTTTTCCACCAGAGAATATAGTTGTTTGATGGACTGCTGAGTTTGCTCCGCGATACGGCTATTGGTTTCTGCCATATGCGCAATATCAGAAACTCGCGTCGACATTTCATTGCTGGCGGTTGTTTGGTCGCCTAATGCGTTGCTCACCTGGTCGATAATTTGTTCCAGGTTTTCGGAAGAGTCCTGCAAATTGTGGATAATAGCATCAGAATCGTTTACGTGTTTTAAACCAATGTCGACTTTTTCTACCCCAGTTTCCATTTCGGTCATAGCGGTTTGAGTTGCCGTTTGGATTTCGCCAATGGTGCCAGAAATTTGCCCAGACGATTCTGCGGTTCTTGCAGCCAATTGTCGCACCTCATCAGCAACAACGGCAAAGCCTCGACCTTGCTCGCCAGCGCGAGCCGCCTCGATAGCTGCGTTAAGCGCGAGCAGGTTAGTTTGCTCTGCCACGCTTTGAATCACATTGACAATTTCTTGAATGTTGCCCGACAGCGTGCCTAATTCGCCAATGACGGAACTGGAGCCTCGAACATTTACCGCAATATCTTGAATTTGTTTGACGGTGTCACTCATTGCCTGCGAGCCCAATTTACTTTGTTCGCTAGAAGTGTTGGAAAGTTCTCGCATGTGGCTAGCGTTTTGGGCGAGGTCATCAACTGTAGCGGTAAATTCTTCTACTGTGGCGGCGATGGAGTTTGTGGCATCTTTTTGTTGGTTAGAACTGCTTGCGATTTGGTTCGATGCTTCTGACAACATTTGCGACTGGTTAGATAGTTCCGTTGTGCTTAGCTGAACATTTCTTAGAGAGTCTCGCATGGATTGCATTAAGGTATTAAATTCTCGGGCGAGGGTTTGCACTTCTTTTGCGCCGCTTTCTTTCATATGTATGGTTAAGTTTTGTGTCTCAGACACCTCTTTTAACTGTACGGTCATCGTTTTAATCGGGCTAATAATACTCTTCGAGGTCAAGGACGATATGACTAGCAATATCGTCGCAATGCCGCCAATGATTAAAACAGAACGTAGCGCACCAGCAGAAAATGAAGATTGAATATCATCGACATAAACACCAACAGATAAGGCCCAGCCCCAAGGTTTAAATAGCCATATACCGGCAATCTTCTTCTCAGCCTTTTCAGAGTTGGGCTTGGGCCAATAATATTCATGAAATCCATTGCCTTGTGTTCGAGCAATCTCAAGTGCTTCGCTGATTATGTGAGCGCCTTTGGGGTCTTGTAACTGGCTTACATCACGGCCATTAAGGTCTTTTTTGATTGCGTGGTTAACCATCGTTCCGTTGAGGTTTACGATATTGATATAGCCGCTTTCATCAAAGCGCATTTTGTCGACTACGGCGATGGCTTTTTGTTTGGCTTCTTCTTCGTTTAGCTGACCGTTTTGGAATTGTGCATAAATAGAATCAATGACGTTGTGTGTCGATTCTAGTATCACTTTTAGCTCATGCTGTCTTGCGTCCATCATATTTTGTCGTTTGTCGAAGAGGTTGAATACCATGGTTATAAATAAGCACAGTAGGGCAAATATGATGTTAAACGTTAATCGTTGACCGACGCTCAAAGAAGAAAACCAGGTCATGCAAAAGGCCCCCAATGGAATTGTGTTAGTGGGTAAGTATAGAAGGCGGTATTCAAATGTGAAAGTGCATTCAGTTTTGTGGGCGTGTTTTTCGCACCGCAGCAACCTAAGGGGGATGACTCGAAATAGTACTTTAGTGCACAGCCATTGCTTGAGTGGCGTTATATATAAAATAGGCCGTTTGTTTCCACCTTATTACGAAGGTGAGCAGCGTTATGCCGCAATCCGACAGTGGAGAATGTCGTCTAGACCTTTTTGTTTTTAAGTTATAAAGGGGTGTTGCTTTTATTGCTTTACTGAGCTAAAAAAGTGATGTGGTTCACATTTTTATCTCGGAAGTGTGAGCGGTTAAGCAAAGTGGTGATCCCACGCTGGCCGTAAAATTTAAAGAGAGCGGAGAACGACGATGTTATTGAATATCCTTAAGAAGCGACGTGCTGAACGTGTAAAGCCTTTATCGGAAAAGCCGGTCGAGGTACAAATGATGAGTACGGGCTCAATCGATATCCTTAAAGCCTTCGATATCAGTGTCAATGGCATTGGTGTGCAAACACCAACGACCTACGATATTGAATGCAAGCAGCAAAATGTGGATTTGGTGATTACCTTGCCTGGGGTGCGTCCTTTTCAGGCGACGGGTGTTGTTCGTCACGTTTCCAATGGCAAAAAAGTCGAAAAGTGCTTTGGTGTTGAGTTCGTTCAAATTGGCGACAAAAATATCGCCAACATCGAAGATTACATGGATAAAACCAAAGAAGAGCGTTTGGCGATAGCGGTGTAAATTTCCGTTATTGTGAAAACCTGGGCTTAAACCTTTTGCGCCCTAGAAATGGTGCAGTAGCGTGGCTAAGCCCTAGCGCGTAAAGCTGTGCCTATATGGCGGTTGCCACCGAGGTTGATACAGTGTTTCGTAAAGATTACTTCTTTGTCATCGCGTAGAAAACTATCTACCTTCCTTACATTAAACTGCGAACACCTGGTTGACTATGGCCTGAGCTTCCTCGCAGATTTGTTTCAAATGAGCTTCACCTTTAAAGCTTTCTGCATAAATTTTATAAATATCTTCCGTGCCAGAAGGGCGGGCAGCGAACCAGCCATTTTCTGTTGTTACTTTTAATCCGCCGATGGCGGCATCGTTGCCTGGTGCATGGGTAAGTTTGGCAGTGATGGCTTCACCCGCCAGAGTTTCTGCGCTGACATCTTCAGCAGAAAGTTTTTTCAAAATATCTTTTTGTGTTTTATTGGCAGGTGCATCAATGCGCGTATAAAGCGGTGCCCCAAATTGTTCCGTGAGTGTGTGGTAATGCTGTGAAGGGTCCATACCAGTAACTGCAGTAATTTCTGCTGCGAGCAAAGCGAGAATAATTCCGTCTTTATCTGTGCTCCAAGCCGTTCCGTCACGGCGCAAAAAAGATGCCCCGGCACTTTCTTCACCACCGAAACCGCATTTCCCTTCATGTAAGCCTTGCACAAACCATTTGAAGCCAACGGGCACTTCCGAAAGTGTTTTATTGAGAGACGCGGCAACTCGATCAATCATGCTGGAAGAAACAAGGGTTTTGCCAATGGCTAAATTGTCTGACCATTGTGGGCGATGGCTGTATAAATAATTGATGGCAACAGCGAGATAGTGGTTGGGGTTCATTAGGCCAGAGGGTGTCACTATGCCGTGACGATCGTAATCAGGGTCATTCCCTACAGCAATGTCGAACTTATCTTTTAATTTAATTAAACTCGCCATGGCGTAGGGCGATGAGCAATCCATGCGAATCTTGCCATCTTTATCCAGCGTCATAAAAGAGAAACTAGGGTCAATATTTTCATTGACGACGCTTATATCAAGCCCGTAGGTATCAGCAATAACGGCCCAATACGCAATGCCGGAACCGCCAAGCGGGTCAACACCGATTTTTATTCCCGCTTTTGCAATCGCTTCCATATCGATCACATTGTTTAGGTCGTCGACGTAGGGTTTTACAAAGTCATATTCATTTACGTGTTCAGTATTTAATGCGGTTTCGAACGCAATGCGTTTTACTGCGCTTAAACCTTCTTGAATAATGGCGTTTGCACGATTTTGAATGGCATCCGTTATATCTGTATCGGCAGGGCCGCCGTTGGGTGGATTGTACTTAAAGCCACCGTCTTGTGGTGGGTTGTGCGAAGGGGTAATCACAACGCCGTCGGCCAGCCGGTCTTGGTATGCGGTATTGTGGGTAAGAATCGCGTGAGAAATAACTGGGGTAGGGGTGTAGCCTCGATCTTTTTGGTAAAGCACTTGTACATTGTTTGCGGCAAATACTTCAATGGCCGTTGCGAAGGCACACTCAGAAAGCGCGTGTGTGTCCATGCCGATATAAAGCGGGCCAGCAATCCCTTGAGTTTCTCTATATTCAACAAGTGCTTGGCATATTGCGGCGATGTGAGCGTCATTAAAACTTTTTGCTGAGGCAGAACCACGATGGCCTGAAGTGCCAAAACTAACTGGGCCGAGGTCTTGTTGAAATAAATAATATTCGCTAACTAAACGGGGAATGTTGAACAGATCACTTTGTTTAACTGCCTGGCCAGCACGTGGATGAAGAGCCATAAATTTCCCCTTTTAATTTTCCTAGAAAGAATTATGCTAAATTTGTAATTAACCCAGCGCTTTGATTAAGAATCGGTAATCACAATTAAACGAATAGCCGCAAGGTTAAGGTGTGCGCTTTCTGAAAATGCCGAGTCTACTCGCGCAGCAAGTTTTTGAAGAAGCGAAATTTCTGTGTCATCTTGCTGTGGGTTACGTTTGTTTAATTGTTCGAGCCGTTGAATCTCTATATCGTAATAGGCTTTGGCTTTACTTTGTGCGTTTTGTAGAATGCCTTCTTTCTTTAGCTCAGCAAAGTTTTCGCACTTTTTATACCAATTAGGAATTTCATTTTTCTTTGATTGTACGATTTCGCGACCTAAGTGACGTTTTACATCGCGAATAGAATCTTGCAATGATTGTTCAGGCAGTAATTCGCTCAAGTCTTTGTCGCTGATGTCTAATGCGAGTGTGCGAATACTGAAGGTTTCTAAAAAAGGGCGGCAGGTCGCACTTAAATCGGATTGCACAACAATGTCGTAGCAGGCTTCTAGTAGACAGTGCCCTGCGGGCAGTTGTTGGCTAGCAAGCATGGCTACGGCGGCAGAGCCTAATTCTGAATAGTGCAGCATGTCCCACAGGCCGTGAATAAATTCGGAATCCCAGCCTATAAATTTAACTTCTTCACGCTGATTGGCAATATCTCTATCAAACGTGACTTCACTACCTTCTGGAGCAATACCGGGTAAGCTTGGAACCAGCATTTTGTCAGAAGGGATCAAGCTATAAACGCTATTGTGTGTTTCTTCAAAGTGGAACTGTAGTAAGTCGCTTGCGTTTTCAATTAGATTGAAAGGCGAGTCGTCTTCAAAGGTTTCTATCGCCTCTTTTAAATGATCAGCTTCAGGTTGGCGGCAGCTGTTCATCTCGAGTAGGGCATCGCGGCCGTGTCGAATTTCTTCGAGCAATGTTTCCATGGCCTGTTTTGCCTCGTCAACAATGCTTTGGTTTTCTAGTTTTGTACCAACTTTTAACCAGTATTGATCGTGAATACTTCCCGCTGCCGGGTTTTGTCTTTCAATACAGTTGAGCGCCTTATGAAACCAAGTGAATTTGGTTTCGGTGCTAGAGCCTGGCACATAGGGAACGTGTATTTTAACATCGTATTTTTGGCCAATACGATCTAAGCGGCCAATACGCTGTTCTAGTAAATCAGGGTGGTCTGGTAAGTCGAGGCAAACTAAATGGCTGCAGAATTGGAAGTTTCTGCCTTCGCTGCCTATTTCTGAGCAGAGTAATAGTTGCGAGCCATCGTCTTCAGAAAAATACGCGGCGGCACGATCGCGTTCAATTAAATCTTGTTGTTCGTGGAATACGGCAATATCGATTCCGAATTTCTTCCAAAGGTAATTTTCGCAGTCGAATACTTGTTGAATGTCGTGGCAAATTGCGAGCACTTTTTCATTTTTATGTGATTGAAGCCACTGCGCTAACCACTCAAATTTTCTTTCCCACTCGTCACTGAGTTCGCTGTCATTTTGCATGGGTGCTGGTAGGGCTAAACGCTTAGGGAAGCCAGCAATAGCAGAACGCACGTTGCGGAAAACGACCCGGCCAACCCCGTGGGAATCAAGCAATTGCTTGATTACCGCTTGATCGGAATCGGTTTCTGCGACATCTAGTTGGTAGTCTCGAATAATAGCGTCGCGACTTTCGGGTAGGCGTTTGATTTCTTGATTGAGTTGCACGTATTGATCTTCTTGCGCGATAAAATCTTCGAGTTTCGGAAATTTCGCTGGGTCGAGTAGGTTCAATCGTGCAAAGTGGCTTTCAATGCCGAGCTGCTCTGGTGTAGCGCTCAATAGCACCACATGTTCCACTTGTTCACCGAGGTTTTTTAATGCCGTAAATTCGTCGCTGCCAGGCACTAGGTGATGCGCCTCATCGACAATAACCATGTCGAAATCACTTTCGGCAATTAAGGCGCGATGTTCTGCGAATATGTTGTGTGGAACAATGTGAATTTGCCCGCTATTAAAGTCGTGATCATCGCCTTTAAAGAGTTCTGCATTTAAAGAAAAGCGACGCACAAGTTCGATGAGCCACTGTACTTGTAAAGCATTTGGTACCGCCACCAAGGTGCGATTAACTCGTTCAAGTTTCATGAGGCGCGACAAAATCATGCCTGCTTCAATGGTTTTGCCCAGGCCGACTTCGTCAGAGAGTAATACGCGTACACGCTGGTGTTCACAGGCATTCCAAGCGACGAATAGCTGATGTGGAATTAAATTCGCACGAATACCCAGTAGGCCGTTTAAACGAGACTGCCACAGTTTCGACATGGCTTCGTTTAACTTGCGTTTAAAGTGAAACCAGCGTGGGTTGTCTAGTTGCCCCGTCATTAAACGCATGAAGGGCTGGTTGAGTTGAATTTCTGAAGAGAGCGAGGTTTCGGGAACGATGCGCTCGTTATCGAGGCGGTAGAACATTAAGCCGTCTTGCTGCAACGCTTCGAGTACAACGGCGGTATCGCCGTCGTTGGTTTTGACTTCATCGTCAACTGAAAACAATATGCGTGTTAAA
Source organism: Agarilytica sp. (assembly GCA_045430305.1). Classification (GTDB taxonomy): domain Bacteria; phylum Pseudomonadota; class Gammaproteobacteria; order Pseudomonadales; family Cellvibrionaceae; genus Agarilytica. Next base: position 256,854 of record JAILXW010000001.1, read on the forward strand.
GGGGCTTGGCCAATTGCGTATAGGCGTTCGCAATCGCCTTGTTCAAAAAATATGGTGACTCTGCGTCCGGCTGTGGCGGTCACAATGCCGAGGCCAAGTTCGGGTTCGGAGTCTACGACCCAGCGTTGGCCTACAACAAATTCATTCATATTTTTATCTTCTCAGTTTATTTGATGGGTACTTACTTAAACACAGTGCGGTAACGACGGTGCTTAAAAGCTGTAAACAACTGTAAGTGCCGTTTCGCTATCAGCATGCTCTCTTTCTGACGGAACTTCCGAGTTGTAGTCAACAGTGTAAGAAGCGCGCAGTGCGAGAGAGCTATTTAATTGGGCGGTAAGCGCCGTTACCGATTTGGTTTTAGTGTTTTTCTCGTCATCAGTCGAATAGTTACTGCTGACCGCTTGAGAGAATTTTGCATTGTCACTGATTTGGTATTCGTATTTAATCGCGACACGAATCACAACGGTTTCTTGAGTGTCTTGTGCTTCGCCATCGATGTCCTCTGGTTGATCAACGGTATAACCAGGACCAATATCATAAGTCAGATGCGAATTGTCGGTTGTAAAAAGTCGGTTCGAGTAACCGGCAGCCACTGTGTACTGGTGGTCAAAGCCACTGAAACGGTTGCTTTCGTATTCCGCGTACATGAAGAAAGAAGCGTATTCGGCGTTTAATTTGTAATCGCCTTGAGCTGAGCCAAAATATTTTTCTGCCGTGGTGCGGTCTTCTTCTGTGATGTTGCCACTGCCGTCATCAATCTCTACTTGATCACGTTTGTATAAACCTTCAAGAATAAACTGATTGCGCCAGTGTTCGAGATCTTGCTTGATATCGAGCTTACCTTTGTAAGATTGTGTTTCGGTGTTTCCTGATGTTGCGATTACACCAAGCTCAAACTGACCCTCGAGCTTTTTATTTTTGTCTTCTTCTGCAGCTAGCGGCATAGATATGGCGAGAGCAAACACGGGTAAAGTTAATGGTAATGCGATTGTTTGTTTGAAATGTTTCATTGCGATCCCCCCAAAGGATAGTGCAGTTTTTTTGCCCAAATTTAAGCGGTTGGGCCGTTGCCATTCAATAGGGGGCGAATGATATAGAATTATTTAAAGAATTTTGAGAGATTCTTGAAAAAAGAGCCTAAAAAGACAAGGTAGGCATTAGGGCTTTCGGTTACAGAGACAGTAATGTTGTCTTTGCCGCCGCGATTCAGTGCAGCTTCAATCAGTGCGTTAGTCCCCTTATCTACGCAGGTGTGGCTGCTGAGAATGTTTTCAATCTCAACGTCATTGACGGCGTCGGTTAGGCCGTCGCTACACAGTATGATCCACTCATTCGGTTTCCACGTACCTTCCACCGTTTCTACCGTCACAGATTCTAGTTCAACGGAACCCAAGCACTGAGTAATGATGTTCTTTTCTGGGTGGGTGGAAAGCTCTGCTTCAGTAATAGCACCCGTTTGGTAGAGCATCTGAACGTAGGAGTGGTCTGTGGTGAGCTGACGGAAAGGCTTAAGCGAACCGGGCGACCAGAGGTAGGCGCGACTATCGCCGACCCAGGCGATTTCGTATGAGCTGCCATCGGTAAGAAGGGCGACTACGGTAGAGCCCATACCCTGACCACCATGGCCATTTGCCGCAGCGTGAAGTACTTCGCGATGACTAAGTTGAATGGCAGTGCTGAGGTTTTCACCCTCATCTACCTTCTTCTTTATGGTTTCAGCAACAATCGCACTGGCGACTTCTCCAGCAGCGTGACCACCCATCCCGTCTGCAACGACCCATAGGCCGAGTTCGGGGCTACTTAGATAGCAGTCTTCATTATTATTGCGTTGTAAACCTACATCTGTAGCAGCGCTATATCGCCAGAATTGCATAAGCTAAATGATTCAATCGATCGATCTTATAACTTAGACTAAACTAAAAACTGCGATAAGTCGCGAAATCAGGGTTTTTTTCTTTCAGTTATGGTGAATTTACGTAGCTGGCTCAAGTTTTCGTGAATAAAACTTCGATTTTTTGCGTAAATTCATTGGTTTGGGGCGCAAAAACTAGAAAATGCCTTAGGTTAATAAAAGTAACCAGAATCGGCGACGTTTAGGGGGATACATCATGCTGCAACTCAAAAATAAAAATGGTTCACGAGGGCCGCTCTGGCTAGTCGATCAAAAATTTAGCCTAGGTAAAGCTGCTTCTTGTGATATTAAAATTTCGAAAGGCGGTGTACAGGACCAGCACGCGGAAATACATGTTAGCGGCGACAGCGTCCAACTAGTAAACCTCGTTGGCGGCAGCGATCTCCTGGTTAACGGAAGGGCTGTAAGTGACAAGAAAGCGTTAAAAGCGGGCGATGTACTCAGTATCGCCGGGGAAGAGTTCGAGCTCGTTGACCCAAAAGCTAGCGCGGAAGCAAAAAAGCCGAAGCCCAAAAGTGACAGTGGGTGGGCATTTAAGGCGTTAAATACGGCGCTGGCAGAAAAGCATTTTGCACTCACGGGTAGCCATGTGCTTGGCCGGTCACAAGAGTGTGATATTAGTTTGGGCGTTGTGCACCTGAGCCGTAAACACGCAAAAGTCACCGTGACAGACCATGGGTTGAAAGTAGAAGACCTTAACTCTTCTAACGGCACTTATATTAACGGTAAAAAAGTGTCCACCGCGCACGCGATTGCCGGTGACGAAGTCAGTTTCGATACTCTGCGTTTTCGCGTGATTGGACCTGTGATCGACGAAGATAAAACCACCGTCCGCTCATCGTCAGACGGTGATCTCACTACGATTAGACCTGCAGTGAAACTACCTAACGTACCGGGTGCTAAACCGGCATCCGCTGCGGTGAAATCAAGAGCGGCTAAACCGGCATCATCACATTCTGCTTCAGCTAAACCTGCAGCGGCGGTAAGTAGTGCTTCCAATGGGGCTTCTCGCTCGTCTTCTAGCAGTACTGATGAAGGCTCTAATACGGCGGTGATTGTTATTGCTGCTTTGGTCGTGATTGGTGGTGCCGCTGCCGCGTTTTTCGCGATGAAATAGGGGTTTTTGTTATAAAGTAACAATGTTGTTTTTGGGAGTACGGACGCCAAACCTCTGGTGTTTTTACTGGCCTTTCCGTTAGGTTTTCGGGCTAGGTGTGAGGATTGAGTTGGCAGCTCTTTTCTCAGCCCTAATCGGACTTTCTAGCCGACTTCAATATAAGTAATACGTCTTTAAGTTTTTATTCATTTGGTCGATACACTGGGTACATCTTTTCAAATTTAAGCGTCTAAGTACTGGGTCGGGCTCATGGTTTCCTTTCCTCAAAGTGGTGTCAATCAAAGCGGTGTTAGTTCAGACCTTTCTTATTCCTATAAGAAGAAAGAAAGCGCTGAATTGTCGGTTACTAAAGAACTCAATGATGGGCAGAGCAAATTACAGGTTTCTGCCTCGTACTCCAGTACCGTCACGATAAGCGGTACACGCGAGTCTAGCCCGACCTATGCCCCTCAAGCAGCGGCTCCGGTCGAGCAAATATCAGAAATACCAGAGCGCACCCAAGCAGCGCAGAATATTTTGAGCTTTATTGAAGCGCGCATGCGAATGGAAGCCGCTGAAGGCGCAAGTGAAGAAGAGCTTCAAGCCCGCTTGGAAGAGGGCTTAAGTGGGTTCTTAAAAGGCTATAACGAAGCCTACGACCAACTGGCGGGCACCGGCTTGCTGAGTGATGATGTAGAGGCGGCAATCGAGCAAACGAAAGCCGATGTGCTTTCTGGCATTAATGACCTTGCTGAGGAGTTGGGAATTGAGTCGCCGGTGGCGCAAGTTGCAGAACAAGCTTCTGACGACGACGCTGAGCCAGTAACAGATTCTGTATCGCAGATTTCTAGTAACAATAACGCACCTGTAACACCACAAGATACGTTCAGTGATTTTGCCAGCGATATTGTCGGCGGTGACTCGGGCTTATCTCAGCTGCTCGAATCGACAGCGCTCCGATATGAAAGCGTTGCCAAACGAGACTTTTCTTTCACGCTAAAAACCCAAGATGGTGACAAGATCACCATTACCGCGAATGCATCGCAAGAAGCCAGACTGGGTTACGGAAGTGTCGATTATTCCACGCCCCACGCCGACTACAATGCTACAGCGGTGAACGCCGAATTTGATGAAAGCAACCAGTTCAATGTGAAAGTGAAAGGTGAGTTAGACGAGGCGGAATTGGCAGCCATTAACGACTTGTTATCGCAAGTGGGCGACATCAGTGAAAGCTTCTTTTCTGGCAACATAGAAGAGGCCTTTGAAATGGCCCTGAACATTGGTTTTGATAGTGACGAAATCGCCAAGTTTTCCCTGAAGCTAAATCATGAAGTTAGCTCGGTGGTAGAAACAACTTACGCGAAAGTGCAGGATACATACAAGCCAGAAGACGCACAGCCACATGTGGGTGAAAGCAAAAACGGCATGCAGTCATTCAAAGAGCAACTTGAACTGGGTGGCCAGAACAGCAGCATTGTGCGCATGAAAAACTTCGTAAGTATGCTGCAAGACTTGGCAAAATCCGCACAAGAGATGGGAATAGAGCGGCGAGATGTGCCTAAGCTTGTGGGTGACTTCGCCAGTTCTCGCAAAGACGATGTAGATGCAGGTGAACGCATCCAGTCTTTCACTGAGAACATGCTAGACGCGATGGAATCATAATACGCTGCGTAATCTTCTGCGGTTACATAGCAAATGAGGGTAGAGCGAAAGTTCTGCCCTTTTTTTTGTCCTTTTTTCCTGACTGGCACTACCTCGCCGTATGGCTTAGCATCTAAGGGCTTTCTCCTGTTAACGTACTTATTATGACTTTGATTCTTTATTCCACGTTGGGTTGCCACCTGTGCGAGCAAGCCCAAGCCGTTCTAGATAGCTTCGTCAATATCGAATACGAGATTGTAGATATTGCAGAGGACGATGCCTTGGTCGAACGATACGGTATACGCATTCCTGTTGTAAAAGAAACGTTTAGTGAGCGCGACATTGGTTGGCCTTTTGACCAGAGCCTGTTGGCCCAGTGGCTAAGTGAAAGTGAAGAATATCAAGATAGCCGGTAAATCATCTTGATCTATACTTGGTGAAACGTACGGATGTGCCTATAAAAAAATTGACTACATTCACGAGAAGAGCCGATGCGATTGCCTGATATTTTTAGAGGTCACCATAACTCTTTGACTCGCATTGTATCTGGTCTTGTTTGTGGCCTTCTTACGTCGGCTGGCTCGCACGCGCTACCTGCCCATCAACTGTTTGAGCTCTCTCTTGAAGAACTCATGAATGTCTCGATTGCTGGTGTCGGCTCCTTAACTCGAAGTTCTCTCAAAACAACGCCTGCCGCTGTCACTCAAATTGATCAGGAAATGATTCTCGATAGTGGCGCCAGAACCTTAAATGAATTGCTGGATATATACGTTCCCAATGTTCAGTGGGTACGCCATATATGGTTGGGTAATCACATTGGTGCACGTGGTGTCATTAATAATACTGACGATAAGGTCATGATTCGTGTGAATGGGCGCGTCATGAATGAGCGCACGCATTACGGTGCTGTAAGTGAGCGCGACTTTCCCACGATGTCTGAAATTAAGAATATAAGTGTGATTCGGGGCGCTGGTTCATCATTGTACGGTTTGGGCGCGGTGTCGATGGTGATCGATATTCAAACATACACAGCCAAAACTCTGGGAAAAGACAAACTGGTCTGGCGTCGAGGCGAAATATATGAATTTGACGCACTTGAGGGGCAGTTCAAGACAGAAGTCGCTGAAGATGTTGGGTTGTACGTTTACGCCGGGGTTGCCCAAGTACGCGGTGCGGATGGCAATGACTCAGAAGTGGTGATCGGTACTGATGTTGTCTCGGCGCAAACTGGCGACTCTGTGGCGCGAGGTGAGGCGCTGCCAGGGGAAGATCATTACGATGGTGGGCAATACCGTGGCCGTGCGCCTTACAAACTCCATATACAACTGAGCACATCAAAGAGTGAATCTTGGTTAAGGGCGACGCGTTCGGGTGTTCAGCAGATACGTCACCCAAGTGGACGTATCATCTCGCCTGAAGGGAGCAGCACGCTTGGCGCGCCAACATTAAGTGGTACAGAGGTTGGGCACTTACAATATACCGTGTTCCACTCGCAAGAATTTATTTCGAATGACGAAATGGAAGTTTCGGGAGTGCTCAGCTTCGATACCCAGAGTTTCGATCGTCAGAACCCCAGTGCAGACCCAGAAGCCTATGCGAATAGCCATCGGGAAGACGAGTGGTATCTCAAGCTAGAATCCGTTCATCACATTAATGATGCTAACGAGATCGCCTACGGGGTTGAATATTCGAATGAGCGTTTTGGTTTAAAAAGCTACAACAGTGGCCGAGATACACCGCGCAATGCCCGTTTGGGGGACATGAAGCCCTGGACCACCAATACTTATTCACTGATGGGTGAGTGGCAAAAACGCTGGAGTTCTGATTGGACGAGTTTTGTCGGTGGGAGAATGGATAAAAACACGTACACCGATGTTATGGCATCACCGCGCTTTGCGCTCGTTTGGCAGATGAGCGAGAACGATAGTGTAAAGTTTATTCAAGCGCGCTCACAACGAATGAATGCGGCGGATGATAATCGCGCGGCAGCGTTGGCCGACGATGACTCCACCGCCCCTGAAAAGCTCGATAGCACGGAGCTTCGATACGAGCGGGTAAAAAATGACAGCCGCTTTGCCGTTGATATTTTCTACATTGATCTGGAAGCCTTCGGTTGGGACTCAACCGTAGAGCGCGCTGTGTTAGTTGGACAACAAAAACAGTGGGGTTTCGAGCTTGAATGGGAAAGACGCTGGCAAAGCGCAGAGCTAAGCTTTTCGCACGGGTACACGAAATTACTCGATTTTGATTTGAACGGAGGCAGCACTCTAGTTACTTCAGAACCGTTTGGCTTTGGCAATGACTTGGCGAACTGGAGCAACCATATCAGTAAAATTCATGGTAGTTATCAGCTAGCTGAAGCGTGGAAGCTCACGACTTCGCTTCGCTATTATTGGGGCTTTCCGGGTACCCAAGATTATTCGCGCTATCGTATTTCAAATGGCAGTCAGCAAATTGATAGTGATTGGGAAGAAACCTTTGACGACGCTATTTATTTAAATTTTGGGCTTAATTATTCCGCTGCGAAAAATACCGATGTACGCCTTAACGTATACAATGCGCTAGGGTGGATAGATAAGAAATACAACAAGCGTTTGTTTGTGGATTCAGAAGGGTTTTATCGAGCTGAAGCGCCAGCGCTAGCGTTAAGCTTGGATTATAGCTTTTAGAATTTAGAGCGCGGTACAAAACACGGGGCTGAGTCATTATCGGCTCCGCTCCTGATATAAATATCCGGCCTTATTAAAACAACTCCACTTCATCATCATCTTGGTCGGCCTTGCTTTGGTCGAAATGATGATTGTAGATTTCTAAAGCCTCTTTAACATTACCGCCGCGCATGATGAACTCAAACATAATGCGCTCCGCTTCCATGGTGTAGCTGGATTTGATTTGTTCTTGAATGTTGTGCCAAGAGTCGCGACGTTCGAGATGCTCATTGTCTTCTAAAATGGTTGAAACTTTCTCGAGGCTGCGCGCCACGTGGTCGATGCGCTGACACACACGATCATAAAATTGAAAAGCGGAAATTGAGCGAGATATTTTGTCTTGCAGCTCGGTAGCGGTGGAGCTGACGTCATCTTTTATGTGGTCGATTTCAGAAGAGCCGCTAAGGCTTTTTAATTGCTCTGCAATTTCTTGGGTGTGGCTGGCCAAGTGCGTGAAGCTATCTGTAAGCGTATTTACTTCTTTATTAGCGTCACTCATGGTGGTTTCTATTTGGCATACCGCCAAATAGAGCATATTGACGGTCTCAGAAACGTAAGACCATTCGGTTTTTTCGTTACTGCTTGTAAGTGTTGAGGTGGTGTTTGGCTTATCCATTCGTCGTGTCGAATTCAGCGTTTTTTATAAAGAATTTGCTTGAGTATGGCACAAGCTAGGCCTACTCGCCGGGCATTTTTTAGCAGAGAAATAAGCGGGCTAACGCTGCGCGACACCCGTTTCATTTTCGGTAATAAACTCGCTCTTTTTACCAAGCTTGTGGGCGTAGATGACTGAAAAAGCTAGCACATTTTGCACATAGCCCCGTGTTTCGCGAAAAGGAATGGTCTCAATCCACACATCGTAAGGTAAGTCTAGCGGTGTTTTTTGAATCCATTTAGAAACGCGGTGTGGCCCTGCGTTGTATGCCGCCGCCGCTAAGATGCGGTTGCCATTGTACTTCGATAGCAGTTCATTCAAATAAGAGCTGCCAATTTGAATGTTGTATTCAGGGTCGAACAGGTAGCTGTCGCGGTGCTTAATGCCGTTTTTTCGTGCCGTTTGCCGCGCGGTACCGGGCATAAGCTGCATTAATCCACGGGCGCCAGCGTGAGAGGTGGCGTTTTTTGAGAAAGCACTTTCTTGCCTCGCGATCGCGTAAATCAGAGTCTGTTCTACAGCCGTATTACTTGATACCTTTTCTACTTCCTCTTTGAACGCGAGAGGGAAGCGTACGTCGAGGTCGTCCCAAAAATTACCCCGAATCATGGCGTGAATGCCTTTGTTGTACCAACCCCAGCGCTCTGCGATCTTACCTGCAGCGGCCAGTTCGCTTGAACTCATTTTGCGCGTAGAAAACTGCCATTCAGCCTTTGCTTCGCCGTAGTGGCCTTTAAGCCATAATTCACGCGCGCGTTTTATCGCAGGGAGGTTTCGCACCACCATCATTGTACTCTGAGTGACAGCGCTGGGTTTGTGGCCAAGGGTATAAGCCACGTCTAATTTATCTGAAGATAGAAAACCGTAGAAACTGCGTTTTTGCGCTAGCTGTTGGTAAATGTCACTGCTCGCTGTCTTATTGGCGGTTAAGCCCAGTTCATCCTGCGCGCGCGCGCGCCAGTATTGCCAGCGATCACTTTGCTGGTTTTCTTCATCTAGGTAAGAAATCCACTCGAGGACCTTGTCGAATTGCTGGCCGCGTAATGCTTCACGGATCATGCGCTCAACCACACCTTGCTCGCGAATTTCTTGTGAGTTAGCAATAAGGTCTGCAGCAAGCCCAGTGTGGCCTTTGTAGGTGAGGCGCTTCACCAAGTAAATTTTTGTGTCGGTGTTGAGGTCTTTATCAAATAGTTGCTGCGCTTCGTATAGTTCCCAGTGTTTTAAGGCCGATACCGGGTCGATGCGCGCATAGCGTTTGATACCGTGAGAAATAATCTGCTGCATTTTTTCTGACTGTTCAGAAAAATTGCGGTGCTTGGTAATACGCCCCGGGTAGGCGTGTACTTCGAGGTATTTGTCAGCATACTTTTTAGTATCTGCGGTCATAAAGCGCGATACGTAACGCGCAAGGCTGCGCTTACGGTTTTGCATGGCGTTGTGAAAGCGTTGCCAGGCGACATCATTGGTCAGCCCGCCGCGTTTACGCCATTTGTTGAATAGTGGGTCACAGGCCTTCGGGTGAGATTTACCGCCAACCCAAATGTCTGCAGTTTCGTCTAAAGCGCTGTCATCACCAGAGTTTAGGCGAGCTTGTAAATACTGGCAGCGAATGGCTTTTTCATTGATCTCTGGGCGATAGTAGCTGAGGAAGTCTTGCCATTTGCGTTTGGCTGCTAGTGCGCCGAGAAATTGCTGGCGTACACGGTATTCTAAATATGTGCCTTTGTTCGTCTCTATAAAACGATTGACGCCTTCATAGGGCAATTGGAATAAGTCTTTTTTGATCTTGGCGTAATCAAGGTAGGGCACAAGTGGATACTTGCCTAGTTTGTTGTAATGGAACTCGAACGCCTCAAGGTCATCGTTTTTGAGGGCGCTTTTGGCCAGCTCGTAGTTATAGCGTTGGTCAGTGAGTTCCGTATCCTGAGGTTTAGGTGTAAACCACTGGGCATCTGGGGCGAGGGCTTGAGCGTTGAAACTTATGCTGCATAGCAGTGATGCGAACATTATAAAGGGCAGTGTGGTGCAGACTGATTTGCTTCGTTTCACTGTATTTGCCAATGCGGATCACCGCTATTACTGGTTAGGGGGGGCTGTTTGGCCACTCAGTATTTGAGAGTCATTCCATCGCTGGGTTTCAGGCCAATGCGTAGATCTTTATAGTGTTGTTGATAAGTTCAGTATTTGCCAGCTATTTGGTGAATAAGGTCCTGTTTTAATTCGGTTTTTTTCATTTTATATACGCAGTAAGGCGTGCCGCTCGCCGGCTTATAGCTAATTGTGAGACCATATGCACAAGTGGAATGCTGTGAGCGGGCTTTACAATGCTGCAGCATTAGCGCGACATCTCGTTTTTAGCCCTTTTTTTCCCAAAGTAAGTACCCAACTTCATGCCCCTTATCAAACTATCTAAGTTACAACTTCACTACGGTGAGCAAATCATTTTCGACGAGGTAGACCTACAGCTAGACCCTGGTGACCGCCTCTGTATCATCGGCCGTAACGGTGTGGGCAAGTCTACGCTGCTCAAAGTTATTCTAGAAATGGCCCAGCTCGACAGCGGTGAGGTATGGAAATCGCCAGCGGTCGAAGTGGCCAGTTTGTCGCAAGACCTACCCGAACAAGAAGATATTTCGGTGTACGATTTTGTTGCTGGGGGTATGCCGCAGTTACTGGAAGCGCTTAAAGCCTATGACCTAGCGTTAGAAAAAGAAGAATACGACAAGCTCGAAAAACTGCAGCAAATTATAGAAAGCAAAGATGGCTGGAATCTTAACAACCGTGTAGAGCAGGTGCTAACACGGCTTGAACTAGACCCTAAAGCCAGCTTGAGTTCGCTCTCAGGTGGTTGGCGACGTCGTGTCGCGTTGGCGCGGGCGCTTGTGGTAAAGCCCGATGTGCTTTTGCTGGATGAGCCGACAAACCATCTCGACATCGCTGCCATTCAGTGGTTAGAGAGCCAATTAAATAACTTTCCTGGGGCCATCGTATTTATTACGCATGATCGCAGCTTTTTGCAAAATACGGCCAACCGTATCGGGGAGCTGGATCGTGGCCACCTGACATTATGGAAGGGCGACTATGAAGGCTTTTTAACTTTTCGTGAAGAACAGCTCGAAACTGAAGCCAAGCACAACGCCTTGTTCGATAAGCGTCTGGCGCAGGAGGAAACCTGGATACGGCAAGGGATCAAAGCTCGACGTACTCGTAACGAAGGCCGAGTGCGAGCGTTGAAAGATATGCGTCGTGAACGGCAAGAGCGTCGTGAGCGACCAAAATCCGCCAAAATTGAACATAGTTCAGAGGTGTCTTCAGGTAAGCTAGTAGCGGAGCTTGTAGGCGTTCATTTTTCCTGGCGCGACAAAGATTCTGGGCGCAACAAGGTCATTGTGGATAACTTTACAAGCACCATAATGCGTGGCGATAAAGTCGGTTTACTCGGCCCCAACGGTATCGGCAAAAGCACCTTACTAAAAATCATATTAGGTGAGTTAGAGCCGCAAGAGGGTAGCGTACGTACTGGTACAAAACTCAGTGTGGCCTACTTTGATCAAATGCGTGATCAGCTAGAGCTAGAAAAAAGCGCAATCGACAATATTGCCGGTGGACGCGAAAGCATAGAGATCAACGGGCGCCCTCGTCATGTGATGAGCTATCTACAAGACTTCCTGTTTTCGGGTGAAAGAGCGCGCACACCAATCAAGTCGCTTTCCGGTGGCGAGCGAAACCGTATTCTCTTGGCCAAATTGTTCAGTAAGCCATCCAACTTATTAGTGATGGATGAACCTACCAATGACCTCGATGCTGAAACATTGGAATTGCTCGAAGATCTGTTAATGAACTACGAAGGTACTTTGTTGCTGGTGAGCCATGATCGAAGCTTTCTCGACAACGTAGTGACCTCGTCCATCGCTTTTGAAGGTAAAGGCCAAATACGAGAATACGTTGGCGGATACAGCGACTGGATACGCCAAGGAGGTAAATGGCCTGAGCACGAACAGTTTGGTGGCGTGTCGGGCGGCTCTGCTACAAGCACTGACGAGCCTCAAGATGCAGCGCCTAAACCTAAGAAACTCAGCTACAAGCTACAGCGTGAACTGGAAGGTTTGCCTGCTCAGTTAGAAAAGCTGGAAGGCCAAATTGGCGAATTAGAGGGCGAAATTGCAGCCCCTGAGTTCTACCAAAAAGAACAAGATAAAGTTTCTAAAAAACTTAGCAAACTTAATGAGTTACAGGCAAAACTTCAAGGAAGTTATGAGCGATGGGAAGCGCTTGAAGCCATGAAAGAAGCTTAGTGCTGAGGTGATTTAGTGCCGTCGTGTAGTCGGCCCATTCTAGCTGACTGCACGATTTGTTTATGGCGGATCGTGTTCAATGTTTAATCATCTATATATCGCCAAACAAGACCTTATTCGCCTCTTTGGTAGGGGTGAATGTAGAGGCGAAAGCTGCCCCGGCTTTTCCTGTTCTATTCCGTTTACACCTTCACGGCCATCACATCACATTCGGCGCCTCGAATCACTCCTCCAGCGGTATTGCCAAATAGGGCGGCGAGGCCGTGGCGAGCATGGCTGCCGACAATAATGAGGTCAGCACCTTCTTGCTCGGCAATGTAGTGTAGCTCAGAGCTAGTTTGCCCAATTCGCACATATTGACGTTCGAGTGGTATACCAAAAGGCTGAGCAATTTTTGAGAGGCGCTTTGTTGCCTGCTGCTCCATTAAATCTTGTGCTTGGCTTAAGTCGATGGGTACATCGCCACCGTAAGCGAAGGCGAGGGGTTCAAAAGCGTGCAATAGGCTGATTTTGGCATCAAGGGTTTCAGCCAAAGCCACGGCTTTGTTTAAAATTTTCTCGCAATCTTTACCTAAATCTAAACCTACCAAAAGGTGTTTGTACTGGCTCATGCTTACTCTCCTTCATGCAGACATTGATATAAACGTTGTTAAGGCGGGCCGTTACTGAGATCAAAGGTGCGAGCGTGACTAAAAAGCCGCTTGCGCGCCTTGCTTTTAACCTTCACTATCCGCCAATCACAGGCCTTGATCAACGCTCTTGTAGCTATAATTTTCGAGCCTTTTGTTTTGTATCAAACGCCTAGGTAAAGAGGCGAATAAGAGGCCATCTAATTATGTGGGTTGGGTTAATTATAGTGTTCGCCATTGCCATGGTGTTAGGGCCTGTCATGCTGATGCAGCCCTCGCCAGGAATGGCGCGTATCGCGAAATTACGTACCCAGGCGAGCACCCTAGGTATGGCTGTGCGTTTACCATCGCCGCTGAAAAATGGCGAGAAAGTACGCGGCGCGGTTTATACGTTGCCGTTAGATCCGGTCTTACAAAAAATTGATGATTTACCTTACTGGAGTTTGCGCCGGTTAGGTCATTCACATGGCATTCACTTCAATCAAAAATGGGACTGGGGCGGCAAGCAGAAAGCACTCCCATGCATGCAGGCGTGTTTGCACGCCTGTATCGATGAGTTGCCTGAAGGTATTGCGGCAATCGAGATGAACGCGTCTGGTTTAGGGATGCAGTGGGATGAGAGAATTGGCGAGCAGGCGCCAGAAGCAGCGGTAGAAGCGTTGAAGCAGAGACTTGAAGCGCTAATGCGTAGTCTGGTTGAAACGATTGACGAAGCCTAGAAGCGCAAAGGTTTACCTTTGTCTGGCTTATGTTAATCGGTCTGGCTAAGAGTCATCATTTTGTTCACTTAGCATTTTCTCTGCCTGTGCGCGGCTAAGCTCTGCGAGCCCGGGCGTGTCTGCTTCAGGGTTGTGGGTGGTTTCAGGCATTAAGCTTAAAGAGAGTGCTCGGCGCTTACTGCTAAGAATTTCACCGATTTCTGTGATGATTTGGTTTTGCCGCTCGTCTTTGTGCCCAGCCTCTGTCGCTACTTCAAGCGCTTTGCGATAAAAAGCAAAAGCTCGCAGCACATCGCCGCGGTTCACCGCTTTATGGCCCTGAGCGACGTTACTTGTGATTTTAACCATGAAGTTGGCCCAGCTGATATCGCGAAGAAGCGCATCCATTTCGGCCACTTGTATTTGGTCGGCGGCTTGCCGTTTGCGAACAATGCGCGCGGCTTCAGACATGGCGTACTGCGCGCGGGCAATCGCCGCGTCACTTTCCATCAGCCGGTATAGTGCGACTTTCTTTGAAGGGTCAGAAAATTCTTGCGCGCGTTGTTCTAATCCCCCCAATGTCATTTGATAATAATTATTGGAAGGCGATATCCCCAGCATGGTGTTAGTAAGGTCGATCGCTTCTTCGTTGATGATTTTCGGGATGGCGGGGTTTTCCACCAGCGGTTGTAAGGTCGCGACGAGCTCTTCCATATCAGATACGCGGCGTTTCATGCTGCTGAGTTTTTGGCTGACGACACGCGCACGGGTTTGCCGTTGGTTAATAACACTAACGATAAAAAGCGAGGCTGCCGCCAGGGTTAGCAAAATTACTATGGTGGAAAAACTAGACATCTGTCGTAATAAGGTCTTTAGTTAGCGAATACGTGGTGTTTGTGGCAGTTAACGAAACCAGCAATTAGCGGGTAAGTACTTTAACTATAAGCAAGTCTAAACGAAGTCACGTGATTTTTATTTTAGAAAAAAAATTGTGGACCATTTAAAAGTCGTAATAGAACAATTAGCGACAAGAAAAAACCAAAAAAATATATATAAAACAATAAGATAGAGTGATAACCTGATCTTTATTCTATAGGGGGTGGTAATACGTGCCGAAAGTGTACATTGCCGCCAATAACAATGCGCATCGCTTGACCTTGGCTCTCAGTGGCCTTATATATGCGCAGCACTCTTTTCAATCGACACATTTAAGAACAGCGTTAGTAGCATGAAAACGCGCTAAGCAGAGTAGGGGTTTATGGGGAAATCGCTTGTTATCGTGGAGTCGCCCGCCAAGGCAAAAACGATTAATAAATATCTTGGTAAGGACTTTGTCGTCAAATCCAGCGTTGGTCATATTCGTGACTTGCCCACCAGTGGATCTGCCAGTCTCAAAGTAGATCGTAAAGAAGCGGCCAAAAAAGCTGCGGCTACGCGCAAAATGTCGCCGACAGAAAAAGCTAAATACAAGGCCAAGAAAGCGAAAGATCAGCTCGTTAATCGAATGGGTATCAACCCAGATAAAAACTGGGAAGCTAAGTACGAGATTCTCCCCAACAAAGAAAAAGTCGTTAACGAACTGAAAAAACTCGCCGAAGATGCTGACCTTATCTATCTCGCGACGGATTTGGACCGCGAAGGAGAGGCCATTGCTTGGCACCTGCGCGAGGCCATTGGCGGCGATGACGAACGCTACCGGCGCGTGGTGTTTAACGAAATCACCAAAACTGCAATTCAAGAAGCTTTCCAGTCGCCTGGCTATGTAGATCTTAATCGTGTTAACGCACAGCAAGCGCGCCGGTTTCTCGATCGTGTTGTTGGCTATATGGTGTCGCCCTTATTGTGGGAAAAAATTGCCAAAGGCCTGTCTGCCGGGCGCGTACAGTCAGTTGCTGTTCGCTTAGTCGCTGAGCGTGAAGCTGAAATCCGCGCATTCCTTCCAGAAGAGTTCTGGACGGTTCACGCGCAACTAAACTCCGGTAAAAACGAACTCGCCAAGTACGAAGTTAAGAAAGAGGGGGGTGAAAACTTCCGCCCCACCAATGAAGCGCAAACCATGGCCGTGGTTAAGGCGTTAGACAATGCAGAATTCAAAGTCGCCAAACGTGAAGATAAGCCAACGTCTTCAAAGCCCAGCGCACCATTCATTACATCGACCCTACAACAAGCGGCTTCCACCCGAATGGGCTTTGGTGTTAAGAAAACGATGGTCTTGGCGCAGCGCTTATATGAAGCGGGCTACATCACCTACATGCGTACCGACTCGACCAATTTGAGTAAAGAGGCCGTCGAAACCTGTCGCAACTACATTAATGACGAGTTCGGCAAAAAATACTTGCCCGAAGCACCTAACGTCTACTCAAGCAAAGACGGCGCGCAAGAGGCGCATGAGGCGATTCGTCCTTCTGATGTTGCCTGTAAGCCAACCATGCTGACCAAAATGGAGCGTGATGCCGAGCGGCTCTACACGCTTATTTGGCAGCAGTTCATTGCTTGCCAAATGACGCCAGCTGAATTTACCAGTTCCACCATTGCTGTGTCAGCTGACAACTTCGAGCTTCGTGCCAAAGGCCGTGTAATTCGGTTCGATGGTTATCAAAAAGTTATGCCGCCTCCGGCGAAAAAAGACGAAGATGGTCTACTCCCTGATGTAAAAGTAGGGGAGGTACTGGATCTGAAAGAGCTTCTGCCGCAGCAGCATTTCACTAAGCCGCCTGCCCGATTTACCGAAGCATCATTGGTTAAAGAGTTGGAAAAGCGCGGCATAGGCCGACCTTCTACTTACGCTTCCATCATTTCGACGATTCAAGATCGCGGTTACGTGCATGTTGAAAACAAGCGTTTCTATGCCGACAAAATGGGCGATATCGTTACGGAGCGTTTAGTCGAGAGCTTTTCTGAACTGATGGATTACAGCTTTACTGCCAAGATGGAAGAATCATTAGATGTGGTGGCTGAAGGTAAGAAAAACTGGATCGACCTGCTCAACGACTTTTATAAAAACTTCTCTGAGACCTTACTAAAGGCAAAAGAGACAGATGGCGGCATGCGCCGTAATCAGCCTGTAGAAACAGATATTGAGTGTTCTTCCTGTGGCCGTACGATGCAGATTCGTACGGGCAGTACAGGCGTTTTTCTTGGTTGTTCAGGCTATGGCTTGCCACCGAAAGAGCGTTGTAAAACCACGATGAATTTGGTTTCTGGTGATGAAGCCGTGAACGTGGATGAAGACGAAGAAGCAGAGTCTAAGCAACTGCGCCAAAAGCGTCGCTGTGGTAAATGTAACACCGCGATGGATTCATACTTGCTCGATGAAACTCGAAAATTGCACATCTGTGGTCGAAACCCAGATTGTGAAGGGTTTGAAGTGGAAAAGGGCACATTCAAAATCAAGGGTTATGAAGGCGAAATCATTGAGTGCGATAAGTGCGGCAATGATATGCAGCTTAAGACAGGCCGGTTCGGCAAATACTTTGGCTGTACCAGTGAAACGTGTAAAAACACGCGAAAACTGTTGAAAAATGGTGAAGTGGCTCCGCCCAAAATGGATCCCATCCCGATGCCTAACCTGGAATGCCAGAAGGTCGATGACCACTATGTATTACGAGACGGGGCGTCAGGCTTATTCTTGGCTGCTAGCCAATTCCCGAAAAACCGCGAAACACGTGCGCCAACTGTAAAAGAACTCAAACAAGCGGGTGACGCGCTTGATCCAAAATATGCTCATCTGCTTAAAGCGCCAGAAGAAGACAGTGATGGCCGAGAAACAGTGATTCGTTTCAGCCGCAAAACAAAAGAGCAATACGTGCAATCGGAAGTAGAAGGCAAAGCTACTGGTTGGAAAGCGTTTTACGATAAAGGCAAATGGAATGTTACAGAGGCGCCCGCAAAAAAAGCACCAGCCAAAAAAGCTGCTGCGAAGAAAAAGGCGACTAAAAAGAAAAGCGCTTGATGGCAGGTTGAGTCATGACTGAAGCGGAGTCTAAGCAGTTTCTCGGTCAGCAATTGGGTCACGTGCGTATTTTACTGGCCAAGTTGGAAGCCGAGAGTTCTTTGCCAGTAAAGCGCGCGTTAACCCAGGCTTGCCTAGCAAGCCTTGAACTTGGCTTTAGCCACTACCTCGCCAGCGTTTTTGAGCTTGCACGCCCGATTCGCTTGCTTGAATTTACTTCTATGCAGTTGCCTCAAGCTGTAGCCAAACAGGTTGAGTTGCTCAAACTGTTGGATACAGAGAGCGAGTTATCTTGGCTGTATCGCCTGTGTCTGTTGGCCGAATCTCTTCACTATACTCACGCTGCATGGGGGCAACACCCTCTAGGTGCTTCGTCTGTGGGGCACGCTCCATCACTTATCGCGAGTAATCGCTCATTCCATGCTACGCCCCATTGGTCGGTCGCAAATCCAGAAGATATTTCCAATATTGCCAGTGCTGCAGAGACATTTCTAGAGCGCTATAACGACGCAGACCAGGAATACTAGTCGGGTCAATTCTAGTGATGCGCATCGGAAAACTCGTCTTTTTCTCCCTCAATACAAGAATTGTCTTTGTTCAGATGGTAGAATATCGCGACCTACTATCGGGAATCTTTGATGTCGACACTTTTTGAAATTGTAGAGTTACCAAATGGTGAATTTGCGCTTTGCCGTGCTGATGAAAACGGCGAGCCATTGGTGTCTATTCGTTTTTCGAAAGAGTCTATGTATTTTCTGGATGAAGCAAAAGTAGATATTGCCAAAGCGATGATAGAGGCAGGCTTAGAGGCCGCGGGCGATATTCAGGTGTCAGATGATGACGACTTAGAGAATCTAGACCTCAATGACAGCACGCTACACTGATTAACGTAGTTCCTCAGTTTCCCAGTTTCCCAGTTTCCCAGTTTCCCAGTTTCCCAGTTTCCCAGTTTCCCAGTTTCCCAGTTTCCCAGTTTCCCAGTTTCCCAGTTTCCCAGTTTCCTGGTTGAGTCGTCCTCAGCTTGAATTTACTTTTACAGCATGGCGAAACCCACTCCGGTACCATTTTGGGCGGTTTGCCGTTTGTATAGACGCTGATGCTCAGCGTTGGCCCGTGCCACGGAAGGGCCAATAGAATCATTAAGATGCCGGTTTTGTCCTCGCGTTAATCCTGTGTTTGACGTTGGAAAAACCGGAAATTTGCCACAAAATACTATTTTGTGGTGTTTTGCGCGCCTTATTGTGTCGAAACCTAAGCAAATACAATGACTTGCGTTAAAAATATAAGCTAAACTATTGTTTAATAGCGTAAGGGTATGATTACCACGGAATTTTAGGCTATGATCAAATCATGCCCAAAAACCATGGGAAAACACAGTTTAGGCAACTCAATGACCAAGTCAGAATTGATAGAGCGAATCGCAGCACGGCAGGATCAACTGTCTGCTAAAGATATCGAGTTGGCGGTAAAATTGGTGTTGGAATATATGTCGCAAGCTTTGGCATCTGGCGAGCGAATTGAAATCAGAGGTTTTGGCAGTTTTTCACTGCACTACCGTGCGCCGCGCGTTGGTCGAAACCCTAAGACGGGTGAATCAGTGCAGTTAGAAGGGAAGTATGTCCCGCACTTCAAGCCTGGTAAAGAAATGCGAGACCGAGTCAATGAAAGCCTTCAGGACGAAAACCCGTAGACTTTATCTATCGTATCCATTGCGAAAATCAAATTCCCAAGCTTCCTTCTTGTTAGTCCGTTAGTCCGTTAGTCCGTTAGTCCGTTAGTCCGTTAGTCCGTTAGTCCGTTAGTCCGTTAGTCCGTTAGTCCGTTAGTCCGTTAGTCCGTTAGTCCGTTAGTCCGTTAGTCCGTTAGTCCGTTAGTCCGTTAGTCCGTTACATCCGTTTATCTCTTTCCCGGGCTTTTCCTTTAGCTAAGTGTTTCTCGAGCTTTGCTGCATCCTGCAGCGCTGGCGTGAGAATTGGGTTGCGTATCCGTCGACCTTACCTGGCCTTGCAACTTCCATGTGTACCTCCTTGTTAGTGACCATTATTCAGATTTACTGCTTTTAAAAATAGAGGATATTCCTGTTGGTTGGTGTAAGACTTATCGCACACGTGTGAGAGATATCTGACGATGTTTAGTATGAGGCGTGAGGCGTGAGGCGTGAGGCGTGAGGCGTGAGGCGTGAGGCGTGAGGACGCAGGATGACTATATCGTTACAGCGGTTGCAGCCTTCTCTTTTACATAGAGAGAAGGTAGCGACTGTTGTTACCTTGCTTCAATAATAACAGCGCGAGTTTTGCCAAGGTTTGCCGCTTCTTCTAATTGAATACGGTCAGACTCATGGAGCTGGTCTACGAAGATTACAACCGTCGCACTTTTTCCGTTAGAAAGGGCATCCCAGGCCATCCACAAGCGGTCATCACAGTGTTCGCCACGCACGATTCGTAAGCTACGCTGGTCAATATCTTGGTTTCTAAAAATATCGATGCTGTAATGCGGTGGGGTTATACAGGTAAACCACTTTTCGTTATCCTCTTTACTTAAATGAGCAAGCATAGGAAAAAGCACGCTCATTTGATCCCCGTAGGGCATTACAATGTGGGTTAAGCGAGAGCTTGGTGGTGTTGTTTTGTCATTAGCACCTGAGGCAAAACCAAAAGAGTTCGCGTTGTTATCGATGGTGGTATTGCTTTGGACCAATGTATCGTCGATGTGTTGGGCAGAAAGTTTTGCGAACATGTTTATGGCTCCCGGCGAATCACGCCAACACTCAAGCCTTCTATTGAGAAAGCTTCGTCTCGTAGGTCAACAGTAATAACGTCAAAGTCAGGGTTTTCCGGCCAAAGCTCAACGACTGCATTATTTCGTTCTCGACGATAGCGCTTAACAGTTACATCATCTTCGATCCGAGCAACAATAATTTCACCGTTACGGGCCTGATTGGTTTTATGTACAGCAAGCAGGTCGCCGTCGAGAATCCCGACATCTTTCATGCTCATTCCGTGTACAGTAAGAAAATAGTCGGCAGATGGGCTAAAGAATTCATGGGGAATATTGCAGTAATCTTCGATGTGCTCTTCTGCGAGAATAGGGCTACCTGCAGCCACCCGGCCGACAATAGGAATGCCATTTTGTGTTTCCGGCAGCCGAATACCGCGAGATGCCCCTGCGACCATTTCAATCGCACCTTTTCGAGCTAACGCTTTTAGATGTTCTTCTGCTGCGTTAGCAGAGCGAAACCCTAGGCTTTGAGCAATTTCAGCGCGGGTAGGTGGGTAACCAGTATCACCGATGTAATCTTTAATAAGGTCGAGCACTTCTTGTTGTCTGGCTGTGAGTTTTATCATCATTTTTCCTCAGGGGTGCTCCCAAAACCACGAAAGCTGTGTCGAATTATGCAGTGGTTTAAAAATTCACCAAAAACGTAACTATTTAAGTGTAGTGTTGAGAATTCTTGCTAACTTCACGATTGGATGAATATACAGTTAAGTGTAATTATATACAGTATAATTGTTTTGGCAAGCTGTAATATGATTTTTACTCACCTTTTACAATTACAGTCCATTACAAGGGATTACGCGGGTTTCAGGCCACTTTTTGCCTCAGGTGTAAGCCTTTGCGTGTAGAAAAACATGTGTCGAATAAATTTACATTCGGTAAAATTTAGTTTCTCTTGAGTGAAAAATCATCTTTTTAGGAGGCGGCGTTTTTTTTCACGGAATAGGGTGAAAAACTGTGATCAATTAGGCATTTTTTCTTGGGTTTACCCCTACACAAGTGCAAAAAAGCTGTTTTAATAAGAACCACTGCAACGACAAACGAGCAACGAAAAATTTACTCACATGTCGGTTCGGTGACGCAAAAAGCTGAGTCTACTTTTTAAAAAGGAATGTAGTGTGAGGCGCAGGAAGCCATCAGCTAGGTGCAGAATATAAGGAATGAGAATTCCGCGAACATATTGTTGACTCTTAACTCAAAACACTTAAAAGGATCTAAAAATGATTTTTATTGAATATGAAGGTATCGAAGGTAACGCAACAGCTAAAGGATATGAGAAGCACATCCGAGTAGATTCACTACAATTCGGTGTTGGTCGCGGCATCACTATGGAGCCAGGTAACTTGGCAAACCGTGAAGCTACACGTCCTAGCTTGAGCGAAGTAACCTTCACTCACAAAACTGACAACTCAGCGACTGCTTTGTTTAAAGAGTCAGTGTCTGGTTCACAAGGTAAAAAAGTTACTATCAAGTTTGTTCAAACTGGTGCAGACAAATTAGTTGAGTACATGACTTACACTTTGACTGACGTTCTAGTAAGTGGCTATTCAATCTCTGCTGATGGCGACAATGACCCATTAGAGTCAATTTCTTTAAGCTACGCTAAAATCGAAGTTCGTTACCACGACTACGACAAGACTAACAAAGGCGCTAGCCCACAAACCGTATTCTACGATTTGGAAACTGGTACTCCAGGCTAAGTCTAGACTTTGCATAGCAAAGACAGGCTTTAAATACGGGAGCGTGCGGCATCAGCTGTTCGCTCCCTTGTTGCATCTGGCGCCCTAATATATGAAGTTAGAGGTACTTGAAAGCTGCAAAAAGTGTAAGTGTTGGTAATCCACACGGCGGTATAAGGCGCTTATAATAGTGCTTTGAAGCTCATAATAATGAAGTGGATACAAGAATCTTGTTCAAGACACCATTAAACTGTCAGGCATAACGGACAATTACGAACGGAACCCCGCATATGAGTATTACTCAAGAGCAACGCACTATAGCGATTGGCGATTTCTCTCTCGGAGCAGATACCTTTCTGCTTACAGGTTTTGAGGGCAGTGAGTACATCTCCGATCTTAGCGAATTCAATATTGATGTTATTTCCGAAAACCTCAATATTAATCCAGAAAGTATTGTTGGTAAAACGACGACAGTTACCATTCAGGATGACTTTGAACGAGTTTTTCACGGGTATATTCGTTCGTTTACGTATGGTGAAATCGCTGCCAGTGATGTGCGGCAATATAAAATGACCATGGTGCCTTGGTTGTGGTTTCTAACCAAGACCAACAATCACCGAATTTTTCAAGACAAGAACACGAAAGAAATCATTAGTCATGTCTTTCAAAATCACGGTTTTACTGATTTCGATTTTCGCGCTCAAGATGGTACAAAACGAGAGTATTGTATTCAGCATAATGAAAGCGACTTTAATTTTGTGTCGCGCTTGCTCGAAGAAGAAGGTATTGCCTATTACTTTCAGCATGAATCAAATAAGCACAAGTTGATCCTTGTCGATCAAAAAAATGCTTACGATGAGTTCGCACAGTCGAATCTAGAATACTCGAATGGTAGCTCCCCCAATCATCAATTGTCGCGATGGGAGCACCTGTACAATTATAAAAAAGGCCAGTGGTCGTTCAGCGATTACAACTTTAAAGAGCCGGCCAAAAAACTTTTTTCTAATACTAAAACCACTAGTAAATTCGCAAATAATGCTAATTTTGAGCACTATGAATATGGTGCAATGAACGATTTTTCTTCGGGTGATGACCTAGTGAAAATTCGCCTTGATGCGGAAGAGGCGGGTATCAACTTAGTCTCCGCTAGTAGTGATTGCACCACCTTTTATGCGGGCGGTAAATTTAAAGTTGAAAAACACGATAGTGCTAGTGAGAAGGGCGAATATATCGTAGTCCGTATACATCACCGTGCATTCGACAACACCCATTTATCTGGCCAATCAGCGGGTTCGGGTTATACCAATAATTTTATTTGTATTCCTTCTGATGTGCATTTTCGTCCTCAGCAAATACATAAACGCCCAGTCATGCGCGGCCCTCAATCGGCTATCGTGACAGGCCCGGCAGGCGAAGAAATTTATGTCGACGACCTAGGTCGAGTTAAAGTGCAGTTTTATTGGGATCGAGACGGTAATAACGATGAGAATACGAGCTGCTTTATACGTGTTATGCAGCAGTGGGCTGGGGCGCAGTGGGGGGCTTCATTTATTCCTCGCATTGGGCACGAGGTCATCGTTGATTTCATCGAGGGTGATCCTGATCGGCCGATTATTACGGGCACAGTATATAACGGTAAAAATAAGCCTCCTTTTGATTCGAAAACGAAAAGCGGTTGGCGCACACGTTCTAGTAAGAGTGGCTCAGCAGCAAATTGTAATGAATTGATTTTTGATGATAAGAAAGACAACGAGCAAATATTTATCCATGCAGAAAAAAACATGGATACGGAAGTCGAGAATGACGAAACGTTGACCGTCGACAACGATCGATCAAAGCATGTCAAACATGACGAATCATCGACAATCGATAACGATCGCAGCAAAACGATCGGAAACAACCAATCAGAATCCATTGGTAAAAATGTAACGATTTCTGTTGGCGAAAATCACGACGAAAATATTGGCACCAATATGACCGTTAGTGTTGGCAAAGACTTAAGCGAAACTGTCGGTGGGAAGCACACCGAAAATGTAAGTAAAGAGTACAAGCTTTCAGCTAAAAGCATCACCCTGGAAGCGCAGGATCAAATCACATTGAAAACTGGAAGTGCACAAATTGTGATGAAAAAGAGTGGCGATATCACGATCAGTGGTAAAAACATTAACGTGAAAGGTTCAGGTAACGTGGTGCTAAAAGGCAGTAAAGTTACAGCAAATTAGAACTGGGTTTACTAAAATTATTCTTGCGAGATTGACGTTATGAACAAAATCTATGAACCAGAAGTGAGTCAAGAAGTGTTAACCGCTTCAACTCCGGAAGTCGCCGCAAATAATGAACTGATTTTAGGTATGGTTGCTAGTGTTGATGCAGCATCGCAACCGAAAGTGGAATACTTTCTTCAAGGCAAGAAGTACGCCGTTAATGCCATTACAACACAAGCATTATCCGCCGATCAGGTAGGGCGGCAAGTGGCGTTAATGTTCGTTAATGGAAATGGCCAGCAACCGATTGTGCTAGGTCTAATTCGTAATGCATTGGATGACGCCATTGATAACTTTGAGAAAAATAATGAAGTTGAAGTTTCAGAACAAAAAGTTTCTGAAACCAGTGAGCCTAATGTATGTAAAGTGGACGGTGAGAAGCTTGTTCTTGAGGGTAAAGAAGAAGTCGTACTGAAGTGCGGAAGTTCGAGTATCAGTTTAAATAAAAACGGCAAGATTGTGTTGCGTGGTAAATATCTCGTAAGCCGCTCCTCTGGTGTCAACCGAATCATGGGTGGTTCGGTGCAAGTCAACTAAACGGGAATTTTTGTGGCTTCTAGATGTTTGAATTTGAGTTTGTGCAAGCGTAGTAAGGTGTATGCATAATGCTCCAGCTAAAAAATCTCACGCCCTTTGAAGCCGATGTCGCGGTATTTCCCGACGAAAATGGTGAAGACGCGTTGTTTGCAATGGTTAAAGCCACATTTAATGTTGGAAAAGAATGGACGCTGGCTGACGAGCAAGAACCTCTCGTTCAGGTTGATGAATATTGGGGCGATTCTGCTACTTCCAGTTTAAAAGCCAGCTCTGATTATCATATTGGTAAAAGTGCTACAGACGTACTCATAATGGGCCATGCCTGTGCGCCAAATTATGAACCCGTTGAGCAGTTGGATGTAACCATACAAATAGGTTCGCTGCAAAATACATTGCGCGTGTTTGGTAATCGCGCCTGGCAAAACGAGCGAATAACCCACCCTCAGCAGTTTAAGAAAATGCCAATGGTGTACGAGCGCGCATACGGTGGCAGTGTTTTAGAAAATGGTGAGCAGGTGGCTTCTGAGGCTTATAACCCGGCGGGAATAGGGTTTAAGCAAGAAAGGGAATATTTGGAAGGCTTGCCATTGCCAAATATAGAAAACCCATCCCAGCTTATTTCTTCTCAAAATGATTCGCCAGTTCCAGTTGGTACAGCCCCAACAGCTCCCTTTTGGCAAAATAGGGCGGCTTTCTGCGGTACATATGACGACGCATGGCAAACTGAACGGGCGCCATTTTTGCCTGAAGATTTTAATAAACGGTTTCTAAATTGTGCGCCGCCTAATTTTATTTATGATGGTTTTTTGCAAGGTGGTGAGTCTGTATATATCAATAATATGCACGAACGCGGCCCGTTAAATTTCGTTATTCCTGCGGTAAAACTAAATGCAAAAATCCAGCTCGGTGAGCAACTTCATACGAGTGGTTTCGAGCTGGAAACCTTAACGCTTCGTCCTAATGAGCTAAAGGCGACAATGGTTTGGCGAGCCAAATATAGCCCACCGCTATCGGCACAACAGATCGATGAAATACGTGTTTCAATGTCACGCTAAGCAATATCACGTTTATTAGATAGAACGACTAAAAAGAATATAGAGAAAACATCATGGGCCAAACAACATTCGCAAATGCACGAGGTATCGCACACAAAGGCAGTGGTGGTATGAGTATTGTGTTTCCCGATGTGTGTAAAACACCTGTTGGTAATTCCGTGATACCGATTCCTTATCCAAATCTCGGCAAGTCTTCTGACACAACGAAAGGCCCAAAGTCTGTAAAGACGGATAAAAAAATGCCGATGGTCAAAAAAGCTCAATATTCCACAAGTACAGGCGACGAGCCTGGCACCGCGAAAGGCGTTTCAAGTGGCACGACAAAGGGGGTATGCGAATTTATGATGTATTCCTTCGATGTTAAATTTGAAGGGAAAAATGTCTGTCGTATGGGTGATCCTTTGTTCCATAACAAAAAGAATATAATGGGCTAGGGCTGAAAAATGGGGTTAGCTAGTCCAGTTAGAGCTTATTCTGATGTCGTTGACCAGTTTGTTAATGATGCTTCGTTTTTGTGGGTGCTTCGATCTGTCGCGCATGATCAACCGCACTATGCCGTCGCCGATTTACATGAGCTTGAAACGCGCATTCAAAAGCAGCTTGACGGGTTGTTTGTGGAGCCAGAACTAGCGTGGGAACTTATTCAAGATGCTCTGGAGTTTGAAGAGGCTGGTGAAGTATTTACAGCAACCGTTTTTGCTTTTCGTTCACGAGAGGTAGAAAAAATAAAGGCGGCGGTAAATGCGGGAATGAAATCTGACGAAACACGTCGAGGTCTCATTTCGGCTATGGCATGGTTGCCACAAAAGCTTGTTCACGCGTGGTTGACAAAATTCTATCAAAGTAAAGATCTGTCACATAAAACCTTAGCGCTATCAGTAAGTATTTCGCGGCGAGAAAACCCAGAAGAATATATCGGAAAAATTCTCAACCGAGAAGACTGTTTGGCCATTCCAAACTTGTATGCCGAAGCACTTAAGTCTGTTGGAGTATTCAAACGGGCCGACTTGAAACAGTATCTTTTAGTCGCAGCAGATCACGAAGTAACTCAAGTGCAATTCTGGGCAATATGGGCATTGGCCTTATTGGGGGATCGTCAGTTTTGCGAAAAGCTAAAGCCTTTCGTGGTAGATGAAAGTGACCTGCAGCAACAAGCTATTCAATTAGCATTTCGTTGTCTTCCTATTTCCGTCGCTCGGGAATGGATTAAAGAGTTAATCGCAACACCAGAAAATATTCGCCTTGCAGTCAAAGCCGTTGCGGCACTCGGTGACCCGGAAGCAATCAATTGGTTGATCGGCTTAATGCGCAACACCACGCATTCACGGTTAGCGAGTGAAGCATTTTCCATGATAACGGGCATCGATATTGAGGCAAATGAATTAGCGTTTGACTTACCTGACCTTGAAGATGCCTTGCCGGGTGAAGAGGCGGAGGGCACAGACCAAGACGATGTTGCTATGGACGAAGATGAAAACCTTCCTTGGCCTAATGCAGACAAAATTCAAGCCATCTGGCAAAAATACGGTAATCGTTTTCATTCCGGGAAACGCTATTTAATGGGTAAAGAGATTGGTGCTCAAAACCATGGTTTTTTTGACGAAAACACACAAATTGAGAGCGCCCTAAAAAAAGAAGACAGCTTTTTACAGCGTCAACGTCACGCTGCTGCCATCGAGTTAGCGCTGGCTCATCCTTCACTGCCGTATTTAAATACCAACGCTAAGGTTATTGGTTAAACGTATGAGCCAAAATAAAATGTATATCGCTGGTATTGGAATGTTCACCCCAGTTGGTGCCGATAGCGTGATGACTGCCGCGGCAGTAAATGCGGGTATTAGTGCATATAAAGATTCCGGCTATTTCACTAAGACCAAAGAACCTATAAAAATGGCCCAAGTGCCTCAAGATGCGCTTCCCGAGCTAAGTGATGAACTTAAGCTTTGCGGCATGTACGGTCGTTGGGAGCAACATCTTGTGCAGTTGGCTGGAACAGCAATCCAAGAAGCGCTATCGGAATACAGTGGCGAACCGCTTCCGTTAATTCTCGCAGGGCCAGAACATTATCAGCAATGGCCACATCAGTTGCCCGATAACTTTTTACAGAATGTTGTAACGCAAAGTGGGGCGCCCATCGACGTAACACATAGCCGAACCGTGCAAATTGGGCGTGCTGGCACAATAGAAGCATTGCAGTTAGCGGAGCGTTTTTTATTTGAAGCCGATAAAGAATTTGTTTTGGTTGGAGGTGTCGATAGTTACCAACGCCCAGAATTATTCCGAGGCTTACTAGAATACGGTCGATTAGCAATTCCAGGCAATAAAGATGGGTTTGTTCCTGGTGAGGGTGCAGCCTTTATTCTTGTCGCCAAAGACAAAACTAATGCGCTAACACTAAATGAACACAGCGCTTTTATTACTGCGGCATCAACCTGGGAAGAGGCGGCACATCTATATAGCGCGCAAGCGAATAAAGGCGAAGGCTTAGATAAAGCCGTTAAAGCATCGCTAAAAAATTATACCGGCCCCAATATTCGTAAAATTTACTCGAGCATCAACGGCGAATCTTATTGGTCAAAAGAGCTTGGTGTCATGCTTTCGCGAAATAATACGCGTATGGTCGAAGATGCAAGTATTGAACACCCAGCAGATTGTTTTGGTGACCTTGGTGCCGCAAGTGGTGCAGCGCTTATAGGCTTAGCCGCTCTTGATTTGTTAGAAAATAACGCATACACGAGCCACTTGACCTGTGCATCATCAGATCATCAACACCGTGCGGCGGCACTTCTAAGTGTCGATATGCAGGCGGCTTAACGGAATGAAAAAGAATATTAACAGGATATTTCACAGATGACGGAAATTGGCGAAAGCGTAGCACCCACGTTTGTGACCGTCGACGAGGTTGAAGACAACCATTTTGTCGGTGTAAAACTTGTCTACCCAAATGGTAAACCTTTCATTTGGCCGGTTAAATACAGCGCGAAAATCGAAGGTGTTGACCAATACGGTTGCACTAACTTTGAATCCGAAGCCCAGTACACCATGCTGGCACCGGGTGCAAAAGGCGAGTTCAATTTACAAGAAGAAACGCTCGACGACGATCTTGCAAAAACACGTAAAGAAATCAAAGCGCTTCTTGATCAGATTATTACCGACGAGAAAGAGCAAAAAGCGCGTTACGATGCGATTCTAGAAGAGTCAGGGGCGATGGATCGTGGCCTTATCATGATCGGCGCTTTTATGACGGGTGTTGGCGACGGAGCGGTCGGCCTTGTTGAATTCGTTGGTGATGCGTTAGAAACCGGCGGAAAGGCGTTGTGGTTTGGTATTCAATCTCAAAGTAATGTGCTTGAAGCCGCATGGGATAAGTATATAGAAGGCGATGAAAAAGCCTTTTTCGAAGCCGTACAAGATAAAAATGTAAAAGATTTTGCCGATACCTTTGGTATTACACCAAAAGAAATGGCGCGCTCACTAGCAGAAGCCTATGAAATTATGGCCTTCGTAATGGAAGACGACGAACAGCAAAGTATGTTGATGCAATTTGCCAAAGATTACGTGCTAGCACAATCCAAAACCGAACAGGCAAGTATTGTTGGCTCGGCGGTGTTTGACGTGATTCTTGGCGCGGTGTTGGCGGCAACCACCGGCGGCGCCGGTAATGCAGCACAAATTACAGCAAAGGTGCGCCACGCTAGTTTATTTCGCCCACTTGCACAAAAACTGGTTAAATTCACTAAGCTCGGTAAAAATAAAAAGTTACCTAAAAAAGTGGACGCCAAGTTAGATGAAATTACCGAAGTTAAAGTTGAAAGCGCTGCGAAGCAGAAACTTGAAAAAAATACCGTTGATAACGATAAGATAAAAAAAGAAGCCGATAAGAGTAAAAATAAGGACGAAGATAAAAAACAGTCAGAAACCAAGAAAAGCGAAAATAATAGCAAGGCAGAATCGAAGACAAGTTCTAGCGCAACAACAAAAGAAACTGATAAGCCCGGCACAAACAAAAATAGCGAACCAACGCCTGAAACGAAAAAGACCGAGACAGGCGGCGAACCTATTTCGCTCGTCACAGGTGAAGAGCTATTAGAATTAACAGACTTTCAATTTCAAGGCCCAGTTCCCCTAACTTGGACGCGCACCTACCGCAGCTCGAACTCAGATAATATCGGCCTCGGCCATGGATGGACACATCCACTTTCTGCAAAGTTAGAGTTGGATGAAAGCGAAGTTAAATACTTCGATGCAGAAGGGCGAATCATTACCTTCGCAACACCATCTATTGGCGGTAATAGTGTTAACACTGCAGAAAACCTCTCGATTACGCGCAAGTCCTTAACGTCTTTCTCGCTAAGCGCAACCAATGGTGGCGACCCAATGGTCCGCCGTTTCGAGGCTGTCAGTAGTAATAGCACATTACACCTTCATTCTATTGGTGACATATACGGCAACGCTTTAACGCTTCACTATGCAAATCATCGTATTGCTACGGTCGAGGGGCAGGGTGAAACGTGGCGTTTTAGCTATAACGAACAAAACAACCTTTCGGATATTGTTTGGCAAACGTCGACAGGTAAACAAAAGAATCTTGTAGCTTACCAGTACGACGACAACCATGATTTAGTGCGAGCCGAAGATTCGGTAGGTAATGCTGAACACTATGCCTTTCAAAACCACCTCATTACCAAGCGCACACTAAAAAGCGGCTACAGCTTTTATTTCCAATGGGATGCTCAAGACAGCAAAGCCCGCTGTGTTCGCAACTGGGGCGATGCGATTAATGGGCAGCCGACCTACGACTACACCTTCCAGTGGGATAGGGCCAACAAACGTGTTGCAATGAAAGACACGCGTGGTGGTGTTGCATATTCCCAGTTTAACGAGCGTGGAATGCCTGTTTATGAGCGCGATCCAGAAGGTGCCGAAACCCGCAAGGAATACGATGCTCTAGGTAATTTAATTAAAGTCACCGATGCCCTTGGTCAAGTAACGCGTTTCACCTACGATGCAGCCGCCCAACTAAAAAATGTGGTGGAAAGCTCTGGTATTAAGCGCGATTTTGTTCGTGATTCAAAAGGTAACCTTACACAGGTTATCGATCCGTTAGGCAACTCCTGGAAACGAAAGTTTAATGATCGCGGGCAAGTTATTAGCCAAATTAACCCTAATGGCGATGCGATCCAGTATAGCTACAATCAAATGGGTTACATCAATGCCATTACCGATCCGCTCGGTCGTACTTGGAATTATCTGTGGGATAACCTAGGCAAACTCATCGCCCTAAAAAATCCCAATGCTCAACAAACACGATACACCTACAGCGATTTTGGCGAACTAACAAAAATCACCTGGCCCGATGGGCAAGCCACCGAGTACCGTTACGACCATAACGGCAACTGTATTGCAATAAAACAACCCGATGGGAAAGTAGAACAGTTTTCTTACAATGGGTTAGGTTTGCTAACGAATCATCAAGACAGTGCTGGGCGACGCACACAATACCAATATAACGGTTTATCTCAAGTTATTCGTCGTATTGATCCCAACGGACAAACCTTAGATTACGGTTATGATGGCGAGCGTAACCTTGTTGGCCTAAGCAATGAAAAAGGCGAACAGTACACACTTAAATACGACCTTAATGAACGTTTGATTCAAGAAAAAGGCTTCGATGGCCGGATTCAACGCTACCAATATAATGCGGCCGGGCACCTCGTTAGTTCAGAAGATTACAGCCCCGATGGCCGAACACTCGTTAATCAAGTTGTTTACGCGCGTGATTCAGAAGGGCGATTACTCAAACAAATAGATGGGCGTAAAAATGAAACGCTCAATGAATTTAAATACGATATAGTCGGGCGACTTACCGCAGCGAAAAACCCATTCCGTTCACTCAAATGGAAATACGATAACGTTGGCCGAGTTGTAGAAGACTGGCAAGACAGCAACGTCATCAAGCACGCTTACGACACAGCAGGCCAACGTCATCAAACCATCTTGCCCAATGGCGAGAACATTCAATATCACTTCGATAATATCGGCGCTTTTACAGGCTTAGACTTTAATGGTCAAAATGTCGCGAGCATTCAACGCGATGCAATGGGGCGCGAACTACAACGCAACTTAAGTAACGCGCTCAGTTCAGAACAGCGTTACGACCCGCAAGGCCGTTTAGTTGCACAACGCACAGGTAAAACCGAGGGTGATAAACCCTTTAAAGCAGTTAGTCAGCGACAATTTCATTACAATCAATTTGGCCAATTGGCTCAAATTGACGATCAAATTCGTGGTTCAACCAAATACCACTACGACGCACTCGACCGCCTAACCAAAGTCGAAGGGCCAAACCCAGAAAGCTTTGTGCACGACCCCGCAGGCAACATACTTTCAACACAATCGCTTGCTACCGAATCAAAAGACAGCCCGCAAAATGACAGCGCCGCGCCTACACAAACACCCGCGCAAGTCAGCGGTAACCGCCTCGCATTCTTTGGTGACGTGCACTACCAGTATGACCACCTTGGGAACCGAGTCGGCCAAGCGCGCGGTAAAAACCAAAGCTTAAAAACCACATATCGCTACAATGCGTTAAACCAACTTACTGATGTTATGCACAACAACGTGCATACCCAATACACCTACGACCCATTGGGCCGAAGAATCGGTAAACGCAACGCGCAAAGCCATACTGAATTTTTATGGCTTGATGACGTTCTCTTAAGTGAAAAAGAACTCACGCCAGAAAATGAATTAAAAGAAGAAAAAATATACCTTTTTGAGCCGGGCACCTTCAAACCAATGGCCTTCGTTCAAGAGCAAGAAGTTTATCACTACCATCTTGATCACCTAGGCACACCACAAGAAATTACCAACAGCCAAGGTGAAATCGTTTGGGCCGTAAGCTTTAAAGCCTATGGTAATTTAGCGGTAGCTTACCGAAACCAAGTTGAAAATAACCTGCGTTTTCAAGGGCAGTATTTCGACGAAGAGACGGGCCTGCACTATAACCGGTTTAGGTATTATGATCCGGGGTGTGGAAGGTTTATTACACTTGATCCTGTAGGTTTAAACGGAGGGCTAAACGCTTATAGTTATGCTCCAAATCCTATAGGTTGGACCGACCCTCTAGGATTAACATGTAAAGAGTCTACATTGCATGAACGCGGAACTAAACCTGGACCGGGTGAAAGATCATTAAGTAAAACCGAATATAAAGACATGATGTCGAGGACTAGAAATAAAGGGCCTGAATTTCAAG
This sequence comes from Agarilytica sp., assembly GCA_045430305.1. Lineage (GTDB taxonomy): Bacteria > Pseudomonadota > Gammaproteobacteria > Pseudomonadales > Cellvibrionaceae > Agarilytica. The sequence continues at coordinate 290,014 of JAILXW010000001.1, forward strand.
CTGATTTAGATCGGCGTCTCGATCAGGAGGGTTTTGTTTATCGAGCTACGTCTTCTCGAAATGTTGAGTTTTATAAAGAGGCTGGACATGTTAATCGAGATGCTTATATGACTTTTGATGATGTTGGAATGGATCCTAAAGTTAATATGGATAAAAGTCAGGTCTTTGATCATTGGGGGGAACCTGATGTATTGTTGAAAATTCCAAAGTCAGAAATTGTTGATGCACGAGTTCCTCGCCCATTTGGTGGTACTTTAGAAAAGGGGTGGGAGCCCGTTACAGAAGCTTATCCCGCTGCTGGCTCTGGTGGCAATTCTCAATTCCTTGGAAAGACTAAGAGCTGGGATGATAGTTGGGTCACTCCTCTCGATAAATCAGGACCTAAAAAATAATGAATGATCAATTTGATTTAATTTTAGAAGAATTTAGATCCGGAAAAATTAAGACAGATGATTTCGATAAATGGCTAAGTCAGAATTTGGGTGCGGTGTCGGTGTTGTTATCTCGTTCAGCTTTTTTAAAGCTAAAGCAAGGTGATCCAACAAGAGCGTTATTGGAGCGTCTTGGTAGTGGCTGTTCCTGTTCTAATATCTATAAAACAGGTCCGTTTAGATCCAGTTCTGAATTTGATATTTGTATGGCTGAGGTTGATAAGGCGAAAGCATCGGGTGCTGTTTCAGCGACACGGGAACCAGGCTGGGTGAAGCCTGACAAGAAGGAAATTGGGGGCGCAGGATTTTATGAATGTTCTAATTGCCATGCAATCTGGAAGGTTCTTTCGCCAGAAAGAGCATTTCTAGGGGAGTGGAACAGAATAGCGTGATCTCAGTAAAAGAAAGTCTATCTGTTTTATTTAGTATCTCTAATGTTGATAACTTGTGAAATTTAACGATATGAATCGCCACCGATTTGCTAGATGCCTTTCAGCCATAGAAAATGGCACAAAGAAAGGTGTTTATCGGAGCAAAGGGTCAGAGCACTTGGTTTGTAAATCTTTTTCTTCTTAATGTGGTGGCGGCATAAGTTCGAGCTTCACTTATTCGGTTTTGGTGAATATTCACCAGCAGGCTGTCCAGTTTATAGCAGCGAGTCGTCCATTTTGTGCCTGCCCCTACTCGATGATCACTGAAACTTCAAAAAGAGTTCCATATGTACTCCATCACGCGTTTCGCATGCCTTGTTAGCTTTTCTTTGCTTTTAAACTCTTCTCTTGTTTTCGCAGCCAGCAAAGCGGAGATCAAGCTGCTCGTTGAACAGGAAAAGCAAGGCGTAGAAGGGGCTAGGGTTAAATTATTTAAGGCGCTTCAGAATGATAAGATAAAAGCGGCGACGGACGCCTCAAAGCTAGAGGTTATCAAAAAGTATGCGGACCTTGGCGACGCTTACGCAAAGTTTGACTTAGGGCTGTTTTATTATAATAGTGCTTCTACTCCTGATGAGTACAATCTTGCCTTGCAGTGGTTTAAAGCTAGCGTAGAGTCAGGTATTGAAAAGGCCAACGAATATATTGGGGTTATCTTTTATTCGGGTGCTTTAGGTCGCTCAGATCACGCGTCTGCATTACCTTATTTGTCTAAAGCAGCGGATTTGGGTAGTGACCATGCTCAGCATGCTCTGGGTATGTTGTACCTCCAAGGAAAGGTGGTTGCACAATCTCTAGAAAAGTCTGTTGAATTGTTTACGTTAAGCGCAGAGCAAAATAATGTGGATGCTCAAAGCGTGCTTGGTCGCATGTACTACGATCCAAAGTTTGGCTTTCAAAATTTTACAATATCTTTCGATTATTTATCCAAAGCTGCGGAAGCTGGTGAGCCCAAGGCTCAGTTTTATTTGGGACGAATGTATAGACTGGGGCTAGGCGTAGATAAAAACGATGAAAAAGCAGCCTATTGGTATGAGAGCAGTGCGCGGCAGGGGTATGTCGAGGGTCAATACAATATCGCTTATTTTTATGGCAAAGGTATTGGTGTCGAGAAGAGTGACCAAACCGCAGTGTATTGGTATAGCCAGGCCGCGCAACAAGGGGATGCAAGAGCAATTAATAATCTTGCAGAGGCAATTCGCTACGGTCGTGGTACAGAGAAAGATATTCATAAAGCGATTAAGTATTACAAAATGGTCGCGAAAGTATTACCCGTCGCTCAAGTGAACCTTGGGGTAATTTATAAAAATGGTGAAGGTGTTGCACCTGACTACGCTCAAGCAAAGCATTGGTTAAAGCAGGCCACCGAGAAAGGTGTTGCTGAAGCAAGCTACGAACTTGGGTTGATGCATTATTATGGATTGGGTATTTCTGTGGATAAAGTACAGGCAAAATATTATATCGAAGCGGCCGCAAATAAGGGCTTCGATAAAGCAGTGACCGCAATGACAGAATTAAGTTTTTAATTCATCCCTTTCTCGGCATAGTTGCTCCTGTGTTGCCCAGATTAGTTTTGACCCCTCTCGATTCTTGCTGTTAAATACCCCAAAATTGAACAAAAAGGGGTTACTAATGAGTAAATCAAGCTTAGAGGCAGGTTTAAAAGTGCGCCGTGAAGTGATGGGCGATGAATTTGTTGATCGTGCTCTAAATAACGCAACCGAGTGGGATCAGCCCCTCCAAGATATGGTCAATGAGCACGCCTGGGGAAATACTTGGGTGCGAGATGGATTACCTAGGAAAACACGTAGTCTAGTGACCATCTCTATGCTTGCAGCTCTCAAGTGCAGTCAGGAGCTAAAAGGGCACGTACGGGGTGCGCTTCGAAACGGTTGCACGGTCGATGAGATTCGTGAAGTTCTACTTCATTCTGCCGTATATTGCGGTGCCCCGGCGGCTATCGACGCCATGCGATCGGCAAAAGAAGTGATTGATGCTTGGGAAGAAGGTAGTAACTAAGCGTTTGTCTGAGTTCGCTATTTCAACGAGCCAGCGGTGCTGATCGTTGTCGAGAGCTCAGGTTTCCGGCTTAAAGAATTCGTAATCAGGCATGTGTTTTCGGATTTTTCTAGTAGGCGCTGGGCTTTATCCAAATTAGTACCTTCCGTAACGTGCAGCGTGGCATGTGCTCTATAGGTAATAAACTTCGTTATTTTCTCTTTCTTGTCGAGAATGCAATAGAAGGTGACGAAAGGCGTTAATGTGAAGGGCGTATAATTCACCCCGGAAAGCCACACGCTTTTCCGGGGTGATTATTTTTTTCAAAAATTAATATTGGCAATTACCTTGAATCGCTTCCCAGTAGGGTTCTTCATTTGTTCCAGTATTTCTAATCCCTTTTACAGTGGCGGTATTCATCACGCCCAGGAAATCATTTGAATCGGTTGTCCATGCTGAACCATAACGTTCATCTGCAAAGCCTCGTTCAACTAGTAAGCTTGGAGTTCCAGGAATACACTCGGGTGTTTCAATATGGAAAAAGGGTTTAATAAAGGGAATAGCACCGCAGGTGCTCGACGTTTCTTTGGCGTAATCGTAAAATCTAACTCCAGTATAATGACTGCCTGGGTGAGTAAAAAACCATTTAGTCATAACCCATAAGTCATCGTACACGTCAAACTGCAAATCTCCCGCGTAGGTGCCGAGCCATTCTCCTGTGCCGTCTAACTGAAATTGAATTTCAAATTGGTTTGGAAGTTGACCGTTTACAGCCGCGTTATGCCAGCCCCAAGTCGTGATTTTGTATCCGCCTTCAATATCTTCTCCATACCATCCGTTAACGGAACAGACAGCGGCATTCACCGAAGAAGAAAACGATAAAAACAAGATTGTAGAAAAAACAAGCTTATAAAAATTAGACATGTAGTCCCCAAAATTAAGTTTGATAAGAAAAAACACATAGATGTAAGGCAGATCCAATTCCGTCTTACGTCTAGCTGTAGATTAATTTAGGGGAGGGCGAGGGGCTAACAAAACGTATAGATAAGGGTTATGAAAAATTATGGTTTGACTTTTATAAATCGGTCAGGTTTTTTGGTGCAAGACTGGGGTGAGGAGAAACGAATATTTTTCGATCATTTTTGGGGCTGGGTATTTAATATTCGTTAATCCGGCCCTGGCTTCTATTACTTTAGTTCTTAAGCGGGCATGTACTTAAACCAAATACTTTGTACAAAGGACAAAAACCGACTAACCCTGTGACTAATGGAATGATGCCAATCAGTCCAAACAGTGATTTAGGGCCGATTACTACAAGACTCAGTAAGACAAGGCCAATGATGACACGTAAAACTCTATCTATGGTTCCTTCATTCACTTTCATACTTATCTCCAGAGTTCGTTTTTGGTTTGGGTTTTGAGCGCATACTGTACAGTATGTGTTTGGTGAGATTGTTGATTCATATCATAGCATCGGTGTTAGGCTTTTAACCGAAACCATGAGGGCTATAATATGGCGCTGACGTGGCATTTCTATTGGGGTTTGTTCGTCGGAATCAAATTATCGAGCGAAGGCTCCCGCTGATGGCGGAGAAGAGTAGGGCGCTCCCAAAAAGTCTTCGGTAATATTGCTCATGATATCCCCGATCCCTATGCAAACAGAGCCGTCTATCAATTGGTAGTTTCTTTCCAAGGGGGCCGCTACTTGTACTATTACATTGGTAACTCCATTTGTCTCAAGGCTTTCTGCAGAAGTAAAACTACTTAGGTCGCTATAGGTCTCACCTCCGTATCCAAACATATTCGTGTGTGTGGTGTAGCAATTATGATCTAAGGTCACGCCTATTAAACTATTGTTGGAAAAAATGTGAGTCATATTGTTTTCACTATTGAACACATTGTTTTTTATTTCAGCCAAATTGTCTTGATTAAATATCGCGAGGTTTATCACGCCATTTTCGTAAAAAGTATTGTGTAGTATTTGTAAACCTTGGCAGCTTGCACAATTAAAATTGATGCCATAATTATTGTTTCCAGAAATAACGCTAGCGCTTAAATTTAGTAAAGGGCTTGATTGAGTGGGTTCTGAAATGTCGATGCCATGATTATCATTGTTATAGATACGAGATTGTTCGATTTCAATGTGATTTACATCGCCCGTTCCTCGTATTCCACTATTGACTGACCCTGAAATTTCACTCCTTCGAATATCTACGCCCGAAACGCTACCTGCACCGCTATCACTTTGAATTCTAATACCGTATCCTTCGCTATTGAAGCGTTGTCCACTCCAGCCTTTTCCACTTTGTTCTATTATTAGCCCGTCTATTTCAATAGTCCTTATCTGAGAGCTAGTACTGCCGCCATTACTGAGTACGGATATTTCAATACCTGCGAACCCACACTCTGAAACAACTGAATTTGAAAATAGGATGTTAGATAACGTTTGGTTTGACGCGTAGGTCTGTGGTGAAAGACAAGAATCAAAGACCTCACTGATCGTTGTATTCTCAACGCGACCATTATTAGAGCTATTGGTAAATTCAATACCATTACCCGCATATACAGGGTTTCCAGAACCATCCGATATTGTTGCGCCGCCTATTTGTTCGATCACCACATCTTCTGCGGAACAGGTATCGCAGTTTTTAAATTCAATTCCGTGTAATGAAAACCCATCAATGTGAATGTTATTGATGCTAATACCAGAAAACCCATCTACATAAACGCCTCTCGCTTCTACGCTTACGGCATAAGAGTGTTCTGAAGGGTCATCGCTAATTTTGATGTAAACAGTATTTGTAGAATTGTCATAAGTAAAACTGTCATTCGGTGCACTCGTTAAACTTGTTTGTGCATCAGTATTCCATTCTTGAAAAAACATAACCTCATCATTTTGGGTGACGTGACCGAGAATTTGCCCTAATGTGAGGATGGGGGCGGCGCTAAAAATAGCGTCACCTTGTGATGTCCAATCTGAAACGCGAACACTACCAGATAATAGGGGTGGGCTTCCTGCTCCGTAGGCGTCTATTTCGATTTGAGAATTTTCAATAATGATACCTTCCCCCCATGTTTCACCGCGCTTTAAAAACACTGTGGCGCCATCGGATATATTTGCGAAGGTGTGAAAAAGGCTTTGCCATGGTTCGCAGCTATTCGTTCCTGCATTACTATCACTGCCAGAAGTTGCATCAACGTAGATCCCCTCGATTTCGCATATTTGCGAGGGGTTGTTTTCCGCATTCGAACCGCCAGAGTTGCCACCGCAACCGAAAAGGAGAGTAAGAGAGGTGATGCAAAAAGTGTAAGTAAAATGCTTCATCATGATTCTATCTGACTTCAGGTATTGCCCACCATATGAATAGAAGCGAAGAGTGGGGCGTCTAATAAATTGAGTATTTGCGTTGCATATTTATTCTCATATATAGACTAGAGACGTGCAAGAAAGAAAAAAGTACTAGGATGCTGGCGCATATAAAACAGGTGTTCGGCTTTTGGTGGCGTGGTCTACAGCAGTGCCAATGCCTAAGCACACCGCATATTATAAAAATTGGCACAGGCTTGATGAGTGCTACACTAATCTAGGCATGTTGTTTTGTCTTTTTAGATGAATAATATTACCCAAAGCGGCATCTAAAACGTCTTTTAGGGGTGCACCTTCACATCTCATTGTTTATTGGTGTAAACGAATACGAGAAAATTGCGAGATAAAGAGAACATTTAATGATTGAAAGAGCAAAAGGAACATCGCTGGAATGGATTGCTCCTGTTATCAAACTTGATCGATCGGCTCGTCGGAATACTGGTTCGACCAATCAAAAAGTTATTCAAAAAGATGCTACACACGCCGTGTTAGAAGCCATTGGGCAAGCGGAAAGTTACGAAGAAACGATGTCACGCTGTTTAGATGCCATTGACGAACATACCGAGTTTGATTCCGTAGCCCTGCTCAAACTTGATGAGGCTGGTAACTATTTCGATCTGATTGGATCTGTGGGGTTTTCTGCTGACGCAATCGCTTCAGCAAAAAGGCTTCCCTTCGACGAGAGTTTAAGTGGTCAAGCGGTTACTACGGGTGAAATTTTGTCGACGCTCGATTTGAAGGGCGATACAAGGGTTAATCCGAACGTTAAAAAAGCGATGTTGTTGCAAGGAAGAACAACGTTAGTATCCATTCCTCTCATTCTCAGAAAAAAAGCCATTGGTGTCATGAATATTGCCTGGAATGCTGGTCGGCCTTTGGACGATGAAGAAAAAGAGCATTTAATGTTTTTTGGCTACGGCATCGCCGTGATTATGGAAGCTGCTCTCCACGAGCATCGCGCCAAGTACGATCAATTGATGGGCTTATATAATCGAAGAGAGTTTGAGCAGCAACTAAAAGTACTAGAAGCGCTTTCTGATCGCTACGATTCTCCGCTTTCTGTATTGGTCATTGATATTGATCATTTTAAAGAGGTCAATGATAGACGAGGGCATAGTGTCGGTGATGAAACGCTGAGAAAGTTTGGTGATTTAATTCGTTGTAGCTTACGCGCAACAGACCTTGCCTTTCGTATTGGGGGCGAAGAAGTGGTGATTCTTATGCCGGGCACGCCGATTGCGGGTACAGAACCCGTTGCCGAAAGAATACTCAAAAAACTCAGAAGTACACCGATGCAAGACAAAGAAAACCAAGAAGAATTTTATATTACAGCCAGCATTGGTGTTGCCGAACTTCGTAATCGTGAAAGCGGCGCTGATACTTTACATAGAGCCGATAGCGCAATGTATCAATCAAAAGAAAACGGACGTAATCAATACACGCTTACCTAAACAAAAAATGTCTTTTGTTAAATCTATGAAATGCATTGACGACTACCTACCGTAAATATAACTTACGCACAGGTTAGTACTACTTCCCGAATAGTAATATTGAAATTATCATTTTATGGAACAATTCCACATCCTGAACGTATTATAAAGTCGTTGCTGGGTTCTCATGTCGTGATTGCTTGCTAGAAAATATCTAAAAATAATATTTTAGGTGTTTTCTTTTATAAGAATAGTTTCAAAGAGATTGCTTCTGAATATCTGGTAATTCTGCTACGCATTCTTCGTTTTCACGTTGTTGTGGTACGGATTTAATATGGCCTCTCAACGTTTTAAATGTTACCCGATCGCATGAAGTTTTTAAAATGGATCCCCTCTCGACTCGAAAGTTTCCACCGATCTTATACTTGATAGTTTCCATTTTTTTGGGTGGGTGTTCTCCGTTGTTTATAAAGTCGTCACTAAACAATTGAAATGCATTATAGAAGAGATCTTTAGTGAGGGATTTTAAGTGCTGGCCATTATTGGCGAGCAGGGTTTCGGTAGGGGTAGGAGAATTGTTTTCTTTAATGATAATGATTTTTCTATTATATAGTGTTTCTTGTGGGGGGGTTGATTTTCTCTTGTTGCGTTTTTTATTTATTTTTGGTGCGTTTGGTGGAGTGTAAGTTTTAGTAACAAGAAAATTATTTTCTATTATTATTGAGTCATGCTCTTTGGTCAAAATAAAGTTTGGGTTAGACTGTATGTAGCCAAGCGGTACCTCTGTATCTGAAAAGTTAGTGACAAATGGTACGCGGTTTTCTCGGGTCTCCGTGTTACTTTTTGTAAGGTGCTCTACTAGTTCTGTTGTGTAAAACGATTGGAGAACCGGTTCGCACTGACCAAGAGCAAGTTCATTTGACTCATTGATAAAGTTTTTCATTCTCGAATGATCGACTGATTTTTCAGTTGCTGCGTGGATGAGAACTGTGGCTAAAAATGAAACTGCGTCATAGCCTGAGTAAATAGCCCCATTTACTGACTGTCGTTGGCTTAGCTCGTTGTAGTCTATATAACCTGAAAAAGGCACAGTGCTACCACATTCAAGAGTGAGTGCGTATGAGTCAATCTCTGTGAGCGGTGTTTGCACAGTTTCTTTTTTCTGAACAGTACTGCCGCAAGCAGACACGCATATCGCTGCAGCCAAATTAATTAGTAATTTTTTCATAAGTATTACCGATAAAGCTAGCCAGCATTTAAGGTGGCTAGCTTGTTGTTTCCTTATCCTGCGTTGGGGTGGTCGTTAGCAGGATTATTTTCGTCGTCATTTCTTGCTTGATCTTCAGGCTCAGGATCTTTTTCTGGCTCTGCGTCAATCTCAGGTGTGACAGTCGCGTGCAGATCCAAGATTTGACTTTTCCCTGTTTCAATTGCAGTGTAATAAGCGTTCGTAATTCCAGGGAAGCCTTCCTCTTTCCACGGCGAGTCAGAATACTGTTTAACATCTATTAATTCATAGAATGTGTAGGCATTCGTCGTTGTGTCTACCATGTACATTACCGCGTTAAATACCGCATATGGGTCGCCGACAGGGATGTAATTGGCAAAATTACGGAGAGTCCCCAGCGTTTTCATATCTACCACTAATACTTGATTTACGTCGTGTTTTGTACCTACACCATCAAACTTATTTTTGGCAAAGTTGAGTTGTGCACCGGTATTTTTCGGAAGTTTTGCAATATTAAGGTCAGTAATATCAACTACCGTTGCGCCTTCGTTTGTTAGCCGTTCAGTCAAAGCCGCTTTTAATTCATTCAAATCTTCATTAGATTGAGTTTTCATGTGGGTATCTAAATCAGAATTAATCGCTGAAGCAGTGGCATAACAAAGTAGACAGGCAGCACCGGAGATATGACCTTTAACTTCTGGAGCTGCTGATACGTATATCCCAATTTTCTGGTCTTGCTTACTAAGAAAATCTTGTTGGAATGTTATGTTGGATTGTGGTGTGACAGCACAACCGAACAAAAATAATAGTGGTGAGATGAAAAGTAGTTTGAAAAACCGTGTCATGTTGACCCCTTAGGAATAAGTAAATTGAACTTAATCAAGGATCGTCATTATTGTCATCATCCTTGATGCGGCGATTGTATCATCATTAATCTGACAGGTGAATTGTATGCTATTTTAGCGGTATCGATATAATCGAATATGGGCGTGTTTGTTTTGTCGCGACATTTTGAAAAGCGCAAAAAAGAGATCGTACTTTAAGATTTTTGCTACAACACTAGTCCAATTTAGAGGCCCAAATAGCAAGCTTATGTCGCATCGCTTGTTGCGATACCTGAATTTCTGGGAGAGGTTGAATGAGCTTATCGTGTACAAGTAGGCGGTAGAGGTATTCCACTTTTTCGGTGGCAGAATCTGTAGCTTCGAATTTTGCTGCGCCACGTTTTTCTGCGTAGCGAATGCCCAGTTCGATGGCCTTTTTTACAAGTTCTTTTTCGTTTTTCAGCTTTTTCATCAATAGTGCTCACAAGGTTGTGTATGTAAAGCTAGATGATATTTCTATATATTTCAGTATAAACCACAATAAATTATCCGGCGTAATCATGGCGCTTTTTCTAAGAGCATGAAAAAGGGCGCTGAAGCGCCCCAAAATGTTAAAACACGCCTTCTACGCTTGCGCTTAAGCCGAAGGCCGTATTTTTCTGTAAAACGTAGCTTTGATGCGCTCGTTAGTAGCGCCCCTGAAAGTGATCCGTTAGGAATATCGTAACTTCCTCAGGCGCGGTTTCGGTCACCCAGTGGCTGATGCCCTCTAGTATCTCAAATCGATATTCCGCGCTCACGTAGTCTTCTGAACGTGCCATGGGCGAGATGCTTACATAGCTGTCGGCGTTACCCCAAATTTGGAGTGTTGGTACGTTGATAATGCCAGCACCATTTGTCAGTATCCAAGTCCAGTCCCGTTGGCGGTAGTAATTTAAAATTGCGTCAACCGTTGCAACAGTACCTAGCTTTTCGATATATAGCTCTATCGATTCTACTGGGGTATCTTCGTAGATCCAACGCATATATTCGTGATCGTTGGCGATAAAATTCTCTTCGAACCCTTCAGAAACAAAATCTTGTGCGTACCCGACTCGGTCAGCTGAAATCGTATCGACATCAAAGAAGTCGTCAATGATTGCTTGAGGGTGAGCGACGGACATGGCGGTGAGCGTAATGACTCGATCCGGATGCATTGAAGCGATAATCCATGCTGTTAAGGCGCCGGCATCGTGGCCAACCAAGTGAAACCTGTAGATGCCCAACTGGTCAGCGATATCTATTACATCCTGTGTTCGAATAGAGGGGTGGTACGACTCGCCGTCTTCTGGGCGAACACCTTCTGAAAACCCACGCATATTAGGCGCAACAACGTAATAATCTTCCTCTGCCAATTCATCTATTATTTCGCTGTATTGTTCAGCGGTCGTTGGGAAGCCGTGTAATAAAATAACAGGCGTTGCTGAAGGGTCGCCTTTGACTAAACCGTCAAATACACCTGCGTCCGTTGGGATAGATATGGGTTTAAGCGTAGTGAAATCTTCATTTTCATTACTCTCATTTTCACTTTCACCACCACAACTTGTCATTAGAATTGAAACTAATAATGTGAGAAATGATATGTATGATTTTGATAAAGAAAAGGAATGTAAGTTTTTCATCTTGTGCCCCAATTAAATAATGTAGATGTAGGACACCGAACTTTGTTTTCACCTCAAAAGAAAGGGGAAATATTTCTATATGGATCTGATTGGGAGTGAAATTACAAAAATTCCGCGATGAACACTGCCCTATGTGGGCAATGCCACACAATAACGTACTTTATAGGTAGGGGGGTTACATTGGGCCTAGTGTATAAATAGCTTTTGTGTCACTTTTGGCGTCGTGTTCTTTTTTGTTTGTGAATTCTAATTCGATATTTAGAGCGTGGGCAATATTGAGCAATGAGGCATGAACTTTGTTAATGCTAAGTGTTGCATGAAGTTTTTCATGTTTTAGTCGGTCATCTGTCACTTTTATGATGACATTATTATAAAATTCTAAATCTTGAATGACTTTTCCTAGTGTTTCCCCTTTGTATATAATCTGGCCTTTGGTCCATGCTGTTTCACGCTTGGCATCAATGGTTTTAACTTGGCTGCCTGCGGCCGCTTCGTTAAGGCTTATCTGTTCATCTTTTACAAGTGTGTAATCGCTTTTCTCTTTCTGTGACTTAAAGTTTTTTTCTAGTGGTATAATGCCAACCTTTCCTTCAACCACTGTAACGATTACATCAACGTCGCTAGGTTCTGCGCTTGTTTCGGTGTGCGGGTTTGTCGTTTTTTCAACTGAAAATTCCGTACCCAATACGCGAATAAGGCCTAAGTCAGTTTCAACTTCAAATGGGCGTGAAGGATCCGTTGCTACATCGAAAAACACCTGGCCTCTGTGGAGTAAAACATGTCGATGACGACGACTTAAAGTAACGCTTATCCGTGAATTGGGGTTAAGGGTAAGTTGCGATCCATCGTCAAGGGTTATGATTTTCTGTTGCTGTTGCTCTGTGTATAAAATCTCGGAAGATGATGTAGGCAAAAAAGTGACGAATAAAAACAGTGCGCATGCCAATGAAACGCCTGAGTAAAAAATAGTTTGAGGGCGAAACCAAGTTAGAATTTGGCCCCTAAGTTCTTCATCATTTGGCCGTGTCAGTGCTTCCCCTTTTTCCCATAAAGATTCAGCCTGAATATATGCGGCTTGATTTATATTGGACTTTTCCAGCCAAATGAAAAACTCAGCTTTTTCAGATTCGAGGATATTGTCAGATTGTAGTCGTGCAAGCCACGATATAGCTTCTCTTTGAGCGATAATGTGTTTGATCTGTTTCATATTATCAACCGATGTTATCTCTTAGAATTCGTAAGGTCTGAATAATGTATTTTTCAACGGAACTCTCAGATACGCCGAGCTCTTCGCTAATCTCTCTATAGGTTTTATGGTGTACTCTGCTTAGCTCAAAAGCTTTTCTGGGCTTCTCTGGCAATGATGCAATAGATATCTGTATTTTCTCCAGCGCTTTACCTGCCGTAACTTCTCGATCTGGAGAATGAGCTTGCTCTGCATGGAAGCACTTTTCTTGAAATGCAAGGTGGCGCTTTTCCTTTCGTATTCTATTTAGTGCTAAATTTTGTGCCGCCTGATAGAGGTAGGCTTTGGGGTTTTGGATGTGTTCTAAGGAGCCATTACCTAATATATTCTGAAAAGCATCTTGTACAATGTCTTCGGCATCGTTTTTGGAGCCAAATTTAAGGCTGATATAACGTTTAAGATCACAATAGCAATCGGCGAACAGGTTCTGAACGAGCGTGTTTTCTTTAAGGGCGCTTGCTTCTTTTCGGCTCATAAATACCATTCGCCGGCCAACGGCGATGTCTCCAAGTTTTCTTCGCGCTTTTTCATCATACTTCTTGCGATTCGTTTATCATATATGCAACCGACCGAGTGTTTCCAATGCCTTTATGCCTGCCCATATAGTGACACCACAAAGATGATACCCCTCAATAAAATAATTCCTTTTTTTTTGGTATTGGTGTGGTCTGTTGCAACGGCCTATGCCGGGGTATCGATTAAATCGAATTATGGCGCGGCACAGTATGTATTCTATTTGGATATTTCCGAAATGCCCCTGGGGGAAGCTTTGCTGGCGATCTCTACGAAGAGCGGCGTGAACATTGTTGTACCCTCACGAGTCGTTGTTGGCTATAAAGCGAAACCTATTGTGGGTAGGCACACGCTAGAATCGGCTCTCTCTGGGGTTATGAGTGGGTTACCTTTTGACTACAGTGTGATGGACGGGGGGCAAGGTGTTTCCATATACAAAAGTGCTACCCCGTCAGACCAGCCAATTGTAAAGAAAAGAGATAGAAAAGAAACACGAATGTTGGAGGAGGTGTTAGTGCTTGCGCGTCATCGTGAGGAATTAGCATTTGATGTGCCCATATCCCTTGATTCGTTTAGTGATAGCGCGGCGTTTTTACACAACATTACAACGTTAGAAGGTATCGGCTTTCAAAGCTCAAATACGATCTTGCGTGTACCAAGAGGTACAAATTCATCAGTATCTGCATTTATTCGTGGGTTGGGCCAAGATGATCCACTTGCGGGCTTTGAGTCCGGAGTCGGCGTTTATATTGACGGCGTATACTTGAATAGACCTCAAGCTCCAATTATGGATATTTATAATCTTGAGCGTGTTGAAATTTTGAAGGGGCCTCAAGGTACATTGTATGGCCGGAATACCATTGGTGGTGCGGTAAAATATACTACGAAGCCCATTCGCAATGAGCCAGAATCCTCTTTAGATGTGTCGCTTGGCAGTTACAATCAGAAAGATATTATTCTCAATGGCAGTACGCCGATTGCAGGCACTATCGCGAAGGTCGGTGGCAGTGTTGCTAGTTTTCAACGAGGGGGCTTCGGTAAGAACCTCAATACAGGGCAAGACAATGCTGACAAGAGTATTGAAGCCGCGCGATTAAATATGGAAATACAGCCCACGGATCAATTCTCATTGCGTTTATCTTCAGACATAACCGTGGATGACTCCAATACAAAGTCTGGGTATAGACTTTTAAGCAGCCCAGCGATGCCGTTAGTTGAAGGTAGATATGATACTCAAGCAGGGCTTCAGGACGATTATCACCCCATTAATCAAAACAAGGTGATTTCACGAGGTTATTCCAGCACCCTTGAATGGAAAATGGATGAGCATTTTTTGTTGAATATGGTAACCGCCTTTCGGAGTGATGATGTTGACTCTGCGATCGATTTTAACGCGTTACCTAATAATAATTTAGATGTTCATGTTCGCTATGAGAATGAACAATTTAGCCAAGAACTGCGTTTGTCGTATTCTTCAGAAAATTTACATGCCTTATTCGGGTACTACTTTCTTGATACAAAAGCCTTGAGCGCTTTCGATACAGAGATAGAAGGTATTTCTAATTTTAATGGTATTCAGTTTTCTTTATCAGACATCGATACCACCTCTAACTCGATATTTTTTAACTCAACGTATGACTTTTCGACAAGGTTTTCGTCATCAATCGGGCTTCGTTATACGGTGGATAAAAACGTGGCTCAGATAGAAAAGGGGTTTTATACGCTTGGCTCTCAAGGTACGTATATATCACCTTATTTTGGTGGCGATGGTTTTTTACTAACGCCCGTAGTGCGCGATGGAAACGGTAATGAAGTCGTTCCCAATTTTCGCGGCCGCCGTAAAGATAATTCTTTGTTACCGCGTGTAAGCGTGAGCTGGCAACCTGCAAAAGATCGACATTTTTACCTTAGCTATAGCGAAGGTTATAAAAGTGGGAGTTTTGACCCTCGTGCCGATTATTCGGAGGAGGAGGCTCGCCGTGGCTATTCGCCAGAGACGTTAGATACCTATGAATTTGGAGTGAAATGGCGCGGCTATGAGAATCGTTTACACACCGACATAGCGATTTTTAGTGGCCACTACCAAAACATACAAATTCCGGGCGAGCGTTCAGGCCCAAACAATACAAACCAACAGGGGTTTTATGTTAAAAATAGTGCAGAAGCTGATATTGATGGTATTGAATTAAGTGTTAAATATGATTTAGGCGCAAATTGGCAGGTCGGATTCGAGGGCGGATTGCTGGACGCACAGTATTCGAAATACATGACGTACGACGGTCAGAATATTTCTAATCAAAGGAAATTGATCAATGCACCAGAAAAATCTATTTCGATTAATTTGGATCGTAAGTTCGATTTGAATCGCTATGGTCTGATCACGGCCTATTACAACTATATTTATAGGTCTGGTGTGTCAGTCGTTGGTGAATATCCTACTCCTCTTTATCAAGATGTTTTTGATATTTCTAATATTGGTTTCGTATGGCAGTCATCTGATAACAAGTATTCTATTGGATTTCATGCAAAAAATATTTTTGACGAAAAGTATCTGGTCGATGGCTACTACTATCCAGAGCTTGGGATAATCACAGCTTTTTATGGAGACCCTAGAACATTTACCTTTCACGCAAGAGTAGCGCTGTACTAAATTTTTACTCTGGCATTGGTTTTAAAAAAAGGCCAAGCATGCTTGGCCTAAAGTGCTGAGTATTACTTTAAACAATTCAAACCTAAGGGCAGTCTCCCACGTTCCATTTATTTCCGTTATCCACTGTGTGTAGGGTGGTTAAGCCCCACGTGGAGCCCTGCATCGGGTCGTCACTGCCCATGGCGAAATAATCAGGCGTCAGGAAACTACCCAAACCATATGCTCGTTGACTCACTTTGTGATAGTAGTTATAGGTGGTGATCTCAGTGCAGTTGTCGGGAGTTGTCGGCGTCGGGCTGGGTGTTACCGTAGGTGTTGGACTATGTGTAGGCGAGGGCGTGGGGCTAAGTGTAGGCGAGGGCGTGGGGCTAAGTGTAGGCGAGGGCGTGGGGCTAAGTGTAGGCGAGGGCGTGGGGCTAAGTGTAGGCGAGGGTGTGGGGCTTGGAGTTGCAGTTGGAATTACAACACTCATACGACGATTACTCTCAAAGAAAAATGCCGTTATGTAGTCCGGGTAATTAATATGGGTATGGTCGATGTAACTCCCGCCGCCCGAACTGCCTGGCCCTGCAGGCCACGCATGGCCCATTCCATTTACCATCACTTTTGATATTCTAGGGCCTAAGCCATCACAATAAGTCGTTACATCGCCGCCGCCAGTTAACGTGCTACTGCCGCACGCGGTGATATCACTTACACCATCACCTTCATATACATCAATAAATATTCCGGTGTTGCGTTCAGCATGCTCTGGGCCAACCAACGAATCTTGAGAGCCGTGCACATTGTTATATACCTGTGTGTAGAGGTCTGCGATAAAAGGCCCAGCTAAGCTTTCACAATTATCTTTGCCAACGGGTATAGAAATACCGGGGCGGCTCAAGTCGGTACCGCTTGAACCTGGTGCTGGGCCTGCATTAACGCCAGCACCTGCGAATACGTCAGGGGCTAGGCACGCCATTTGATTTACCATACCTCCACCCGATGAGAGGCCGGTGATATAGACTTGCTGTGGGTCTAGATTCAGAGATACATCTGCCAGTAACTCCTCCACCAAATCAAGTAAATACCTAGCGTCGGTTTGTGATCGTGACGCCGACATTCCGACATGAAAATTCCAACACTCGAGTAAGCCACCGTATAAGCCCTCTCCGGAAGCTTGAGGCAAGGCGACCACCATTCCATAAGCGTCAGCGGTGCTGGGCCAATTTGCCCCTTGTTTGAAGTCGCTATTTGTCTGGCCACAGCCGTGCATTGATACCATTAAGGCGCGACGGCCATTGATAACAGGTGCGGTGTTTGGCACGTAGATATGGGTATAAAGTTTTCCTCCAACGACGCCTTCAGGCCGCCATGTACCTGCCTGAGATTGTAAAAATACTAGCGATGAAAGAATAAATAGCGAGAACTGTATTGAGAACTTAACTGCGTAGGGTTGACTCATAATGTGCTCCAAATCGTTATTTTTATCGTATTGTTTGGCTTATTGGCCGAGCGTTGTTTGATTTCAATGAGTGCTGACTGGGGTAGAGGGTTCAACGTTCGTTGAATGCTCTGTAGCTGATTATCAACAAGCGTTGAAATTTTGCAAATTTTAAAGTGTGTATGTAAGAAAACGGTTTTACAGCTCAGTCTCGCTAGACCAAATTCGAATTAAATATCGTGAATTGAAATAAGAGCGGGTTCACGCACCGGTTGAATTGCTATAAGGCGGGTAGATATGTTGCTAGGTGGGTGGTCTGATTAGAATGCAATAAAAGTGGATGTAGAAAATCGCGTCAGTATTGGAGGTTAGTAAAAAAATATCGGTGTAAAGATAATAGAAACCATTCTTTTCAAGATGATTACCATATTTTATTTATTCTGAATAAAGACGAATGAAGTAATAAAAAGGGGAATTATTCTGTGACTCAATAGGGCCAAAATATTCGGATTTGGGCGTTGTCTAACATCTTAGAAAAAACGGCGTTTAAAGCCTTTTATTATGAACTGACGATAGAAAAAGAAGTGCTAGTATCGCCACACGTATAAATATGTACGTCTCATTTTGATCGTATTATAAGAATATCTATTTGATCGAAATAAAAAATAAAGTTTATTTAATATTTGGGAGACACAATGAAAACAGTAAAAATCATCTCAGCTGTCGCTGCAATGTTATCTAGCCAGGCTGTGTTCTCTGCAAGTTGCGATGTGCTTCAAAGTAAAACCATCGCCGTGGCAGAAAATAATCAGACGGGTATTCCATTCACTGCAGCCGCGATAATTGGTGGCGTAATGGATATGTCACCATATTCTGGTTCTCAGCTTGATCGAGATAACCCGGTTGAAATGTATCTTGAAGGTGTGAGAATAGATCCAGAAACAAACGGTATTGCATCTCTTGATGAGATCAATTGGTGGTCTCAAGACTTTGTTTTATTTGGGTCTGCAAGTACCAAGAATTTTCGACTGGTGATTAATTTTGAAGACGGTACCAGTACAGAATGTGAAGAAGATATAGAAGTACGTTACGACGATGCTGATCCAGTAATTCGTCACACACGTTATGATATTTCTGAAACGCCAGAAGGCTACGATGTAGAAGTATGGGCTGATTTGATTGATTCAGATGGTGCTGAATTTGTAAACTTAGAATACGAGCTTGTGAGTGGTCCAAATGTTGCGTTGCCTGATGTGGTTTCGAATTATGACCCAGTTAACGCGGCTTCTTCACGAAACGTGAATGGCCAGCTACTTTCGTTTACCGAACCTGGGTCTTATAGTTTGCGTTTGCGGGCTACCGATGAAAACGGAAATACAAACGTTTCGTATGAGACAGCAGAGTTTGAAATAGATGGCTCTTGTATGGATACAACAAATGCTGCCCATATCGCTGCTGGGCGCGCATATGATTTCTTTGGTTTCACTTATGCTACAGGGTCGAATCAATGGATTGGCTACAGCAATGAAAGTGATGCAAGTATTCTACAGCAAACTATTCCAGGTTGGTGGTTCCCCGTACTTGTATGTTTATAATATGATTCTCCGTGTTTCGATTTAAAGCAGCCCGGCAATTTGCCGGGCTTTTTCGTTGTAAGTCGCGAAAAAAGTGTCGCTATATAAGTGTGGAGTGATGATTGTGCAGGATTATCTCCGGGCTTATTAATAGCTTTAAATTACGTATATATAGATTTTCGCCACCAAAGCGGGTGCAAAACAATCACGCTTTTAATACACTTCGCTGCTTCTAAGCGAGAAAAACCTAAAAAGGAGTGAATTTCAATGCGAATAGTTTTTGGAGCTATCGTTTTTCTTATCTGTGTCTGCTGTAACGCAAATGATGCCGCCCCTACGGCATTCCATTATTCTCTTCCTGCTCACCTTAGCGAAGGTGCTCGTGATTATTTAATTGGTCGAGGCCCTCGCCGTGATCTTGGCGATGACCACCTAAAAATACGTCAGCTATATGCGGGTTTTTTGAAAGCCCGAGTTGCTAATGCTAAAAAATCGGGCCTTGAGTTTTCTAGTGAAGCCGTAGAGATCGCCGGTGTAAAAGTTTTTTGGGTTAAGGCGAAGGGCGTTAAAACACGCAAAAAAATTCTTATACATACGCATGGTGGTGGTTACTATGCTGGCAGCGCAGAAAATATGGTCGATTTTCCAGCTAAAATTAGCAAGCTCACTGGGTTACCCGTTGTTAGTATTGAATATGGTCTTGCTCCGGAAGCGCCTTGGCCGATTGGTTTGAATCAATCGGTGGCCGTTTACCAAGCGTTATTAGAGCAAGGTTATAAAGCTAAAAATATCGCTTGGTTTGGTGAATCTGCAGGTGGTGGTCTCGCTATGGCGGCGATGCAATCAATG
The DNA here is from genome assembly GCA_045430305.1 of Agarilytica sp. Taxonomy (GTDB): domain Bacteria; phylum Pseudomonadota; class Gammaproteobacteria; order Pseudomonadales; family Cellvibrionaceae; genus Agarilytica. The sequence goes on from JAILXW010000001.1 coordinate 309,639, forward strand.
AAACGTCAAAAGATAAAACCACCAGCCGCGGTTTATGTTCAATCGCCTTGGGTAGATTTGGTAGTAGAGGGCGATAGCTTTGACACATTGGAAGGGAGTGATCCGATACTTTCCAGTAAAAACAGTATTCCCACAGCCATAAAGTACGCGGGTGACAATGATCGCCGCCAACCCGAAATATCACCCATTTATGGTGATTTTCACAAACACCCCCCGGTCCTTATTCAAACAGGCACCAAAGAAACATTGTTGAGTGATTCGGTTCGCTTGGCACGTGCAATGCGCGCACAGAAAGCTGAAGTGATACTCGATATTTGGGACGGTATGTGGCATGTTTTCCACGATAAAGATGCAACCGTGTCAGAGGCAAAAGAGGCGCTTGAGTATGGGGCTCAATTTTTAAAAAATGAATTGCGTTTATAGTCTTAGGTATATAAAAGATATTGTAAATATTACCTTGGAATTCTCAGACTCGCCTAAGACTCGGCAACACGGTGTTTGAATGGTATGGACTTAACCGGTACGCCTTCATGGATGAGGAGCAAGTAATGTAATATAGTCCCCCAAAATAAGAACGCGAAGAGCGTATTTGGGGGCTTTCATGATTCAATCCACTGCCAATTTCTTCACCCGCATCATGCAGCGCTGGTTGCCTGATGCCTTCATATTTGCTGCGATCATTACCTTTATTGTCTTTGTTGCCGGTATGCTCGGGCAGGGGCAAAGCCCTGTCGCCATGGCCGACCATTGGGGTAAAGGCGTATGGAAGCTTTTGAGTTTCTCAATGCAGGTGACTATCACCTTGGTGGCGGGCCATATTCTTGCGCAAACACCATTAGTGAAGGCAGTGCTTCGCGCTGTGGCCAGTTTGGCGAAGACACCGCCTCAAGCAATTATGCTAATGACCTTTGTCTCAATGATTTGTTGTTGGCTCAGTTGGGGTTTTGGTTTAATCGCTAGCGCCTTATTGGCAAAAGAAATCGCAGCGCGAATACGCGGTGTTCATTACGCTTTACTTGTGGCGGCGGCGTATTCAGGGTTTCTTATATGGCATGCGGGGCTGTCGGGTTCGATCCCGTTAAAAATTGCCGCGCCGGATGGTGGTGCAATCAGTCAGTTAATGAATGGTCAGGCAGTGCCTGTGTCTGACACCATTTTCAGTATGCCGATTTTAACAATCTCTATTATTTTGCTTATCACGCTGCCCATTTTAAATCGCTTTATGTTACCCGCGGTGGATGAAACAAAAGAAATAGACCCTTCGCTTCTGGATTCTGTTGAGCTTGAGCCGATAGACCGTTCCACTTTGACGCCGGCCGAAAAATTAGAGCACAGCTTTTTCGTTTCCGGGTTTTTGGGTTTTCTTGGCGCGACGTATATCGTAAATTATTTTCTAGAGGGCGGAAAGTTAAGTCTGAATACCATTAATTTGATTTTTGTGGTGCTTGGAATTCTCTTACACAAAACGCCCCATAATTATTTAAAGGCTCTGCAAGATGCCATCGGTGGTGCCGCGAGTATTGTGCTTCAATTTCCTTTATATGCTGGCATTATGGGGATGATGGTACATTCCGGTTTAGCTCAATCGGTATCAGAGTGGTTTGTATCAATTTCTAATATTTATACATTTCCTTTATTTACTTTTTTGAGCGCGGGCATAGTGAATTTTTTTGTGCCCTCCGGTGGTGGTCAATGGGCGGTGCAAGCACCAATTGTATTGCCAGCTGCGGAGTCTTTAGGTATTCCGGTTCACCAAGCGGCGATGTCGGTAGCTTTAGGTGATGCTTGGACGAACATGGTGCAACCTTTTTGGGCGCTGCCTTTACTGGGCATCGCGGGTTTAAGCATTAAAGATATTATGGGTTACTGTACGGTCTGCTTACTTTGGTCGGGCCTTGTAATGGGCTTGGGCTTGATGTTTTTGTATTAGATAATATTTATTATGTATTTATAAATATAAGAAAGAATAGATGTTGGGTGGTACGTCGTCTGCGCTAATCTACGCAAGTCACACAAGAAACCAGTACGTGACGACCGGAATGTTCACTGCGAATAGGGCGTGGGTGTTTGTCGCGACGAGTCATTGAAGCGTAGAGAATATTTTCTTTGAGAATTGTGTCGTGTTCGTGTTCAGCAGGATACAACGTAGATGAAAGCCCGCCGCTTGAGATGAATTCAGATGTATCTGTAACTACCGATTGTACATGGAGTAATTCATGGAGTAGCGCATCGGCAGGTGAGGCAACACAAAAGGGCGCTTTATCTGAGCAGCGGTCGTAGAACTTGAGCTTGGCCGCAGAGCGAGGGTCGAAGTACACATGGACTTTTTCTATATTAATACGCGAACCTTTGATGTCGGTCTGAAAGGTGTGTGGCGCGTAAGAGAGCTTCCATTCTTTATCTGCAATCGAGTCTAGTAACTTGGTGGCCTCAGGGTGTGCCGCGTAGTAGTTTGCTATGAGTGTAATATCCCCATTTATCGTATCTGGGTCATCGTCTTGACTCACCAGATGTGAAGATAAAATCGCTTGCAGGCGTAAGCTGGTTTCTTTGTCGAAGTCGACGGGTGCTAACGCTGTTTTCTCTTGCGGCTTACCCGGGATGTCTAGGTCTTCGCGCGTTTGAACATCTACCTGCGGTGATATCATCGCAAGGGAAACATTGCTCATAGGTTGAATATGCTCGAATGGTGAAGCGCTTTCGTCGGTATCAGCAAACACGGCCCCCGTATTCATGCCAAAAGCCAGAAACATAATGGGCAGCAATCGCTTGCGGCGGCCTTGTATTGGTTCTTGGCGAATTTCCCTGCGATCAGCCTTGAGCACAATATGGTGCTGTTTGGCGTAGTTCAGAAGGCGTTGAAAGTAGCTTGGATCGCTATCAGATAAGCTCGGGGCGTGAACATAGTGACGCACACCGGATATAACACATGAGTGTATGGGGTGAACTGAGCTTTTCTCTGAGCGATTGGGGTGCAGAGAATGACAAATCTCAGTCCAAGCATCTAAGGTCGTGCGTCTGCTCATCGGGGTGCATCCAGCTCAAGTGGCATTTTTCGAGAGTATGCTTAAAAAGATAGCAGGGTTGATATCGGTTTGACGGAATGTTTCGTTAGAAGAAACGTGGTTTTCAGCGACAAAGGTTATAAAGTGGCGAATTGCTTAGTGGAATCGGCGCTATGCGCGCCTATTTTTCTAGGAAGTGCGGGGCTTCAGGCGTGACTGGTTCAAAGAAGTCGCCAAAGAGGCTGTGAAGGCTCAATTTCTGTTGGCTGTTCTTGTCGTCTTCTACATCTTGCCACGGCACCACATAGAGGACTTTCGGCAGCTCTGTATTGCCTTTGATTACAGTGGTTTCTAACTTTATTTTATCTTCCGCTAGCGTATTTGTGGAATAGGTAGAAAGCGCGAAGAGTGGCAGAATAATTGAATAGATGAACTGGCGCATAATGGGCATTAATCCAAAGAATATTTAAGTTGTTCAACCCATTCTGTTGTTGCTTGATCAGAAGGGTTCAGCTTTATATAACTCTGATAGTATCTATAGGCCTTAGGAATGTCTTGATAATACTGATCGTATAAAAGCGCTAAATTGTAGTGTGCATTTGCGAGGTTTTTGTCGAGCTTAATTGCGTGTAAGTAGGCAGTTTCGGCGTTTTTAAATTCTTTTTTCTCAAAAGCAATGAGCCCATGAATATTTTGTAGGGCGGCAATATTTGCGTTTAAACTTAGGGCTTGCTTAACCGTCTCAGCTGCTGCATCAAGGTCTCCCGCCAGATAGAGCGCCGTAGCGAGATTGATTTTGATACCCGTATGCCCTGGGTTCTTATTTTGTAACCGAGCAAGTTGTTTCGCGGCGCTTTTCATTTTATCGGCATCGAGCGTTGCGAGAGCCTTATTATATAGGTTGGCATCTAGTGCCGATAAATCACTGGTTGCAGGTGCTTGCACCTTTGTATCAACCCTTTCTTTCTGTGGCCCAGGGCTAGAACAGCCGTGCAGAATTAGCAGCAGGCTTATTTGTAGAGCTAAGACGATTCTTTTCATGGTTTTATTCTCGGTAAGCATCTACTTTTCCTTTTCGTTGGTATCGAACAGGGAAGAGTGTTTCTAGCTCTTTGAAGCTTTTTCCTATCCATTTGTCATATGTGTTTTCAGCCGTTCGAGACAAGTTCGTTTCGTAAAACTCTATGGCCTTTTCTTCAAAAGGGAAGGCCTGATCTTCAAGCAATATTTCGTATTGTTCGAGTTCATCATCGTTTAAATTTTTCGGCCGTTCAGAATCGAGTAGGCTCTGGCTAAAGTCTCGATATATGTCTCCTATTGCATGGGTTGATTCAGTTGTAATTGTCTGAACACCGTATGATGATGCTTTACCATAGAGTTTTACAGAAGCCTGCATAGAGGATTTTTTTCGCTTTAAATTAAGAGCGATGGGTTCGACCAGTTTCCGCCGTTGGTACTCACGTTTTTGCTGATTCGCTAAGTCTAAAATGGTAGTGGACGCGATATAAGTAGTACGATCAGTTTTTTCACCTTTTGTCGCTCGCTGGTCAGATTTCTGGATTTTATTTTGCCAGAAGTAGCGTTTCTGATAATCGCCTTTTTTCTTATAGAGCTCGCTCAGTGTATACATAGCTTCTAAGTTTTGGGCATAAGGCTTTTGATAGGTGTGCGCGTAATCGCGAAAAGCACGTATAGCACCGTCGACATCGTTTTTGGTTTGATACAGTTGCGCAGCTTGCCATTGAGCAGCCATTTTAACTTCTAGGTTGTTTTCAAATTTGGCAATTTTTTCAAACTCTTGCGCGGCTTTGCCTTTTTGGTCTGAATTGAGGTAGGCGACAGAGAGCTTCTTCGATACATCTTTGGCAAATTTATGTTTCGGGTAACGAGCCTGAAACTCTTGAATCAGTACAATGGCTTGGTTCCAGCTCTTATTTTGCATGCTCATCGCAACGGCATCGTATAACCCCGTGGAAGCTAGCTCAGAATGTGGTGCAATTTTCACGATGCGGGTAAAGTTGCTCAATGCCAAATCTTCAGCGCCATCTTTCTTGGCGAGCTCGGCCTGTCGATATATCGAGAGGGCGATGCTGTCACGAAATTTGCCTGCTTGTTTTCGTGTTGTAATAGGTGAATCAAGCAATTCCATGAATACTGCTTCTGCATCGGGGTATTGAGCGGTCTCTAGGTATGCGCGGGCTTTAAGTTGGTCGACCGCGTGATGCGTTCGCGAGCTGGCTGCGTCAGGAATAAAATTCGCGATAGTGATCGTACGATCGTACTGTTTGGATGTATATGCGCGTTCGGCCGCGTTTTTAGCGATAGATTCACTACGAGCATCGGTTGGGTAAAGTTCGATAAAGCGCAATGCAAATTTCAGGTGTTGATCGAGCCATTTTGTCTTACCTTGCTCGCTTGTAGTTTCTGCAACTAGATCACTTGTGAGTACAATCGTGGAATAGGCGGCCTTTTTATCGAGGACTATGTCGTCATCGTATGCTGCAAGAGCAAAGTATTTAAGTGCGCCTTGTTTTTGTTTTGCACGCATTAACAGTTCTGCGTAAAGCGCATATATATTGTCTTTATTTGCGTAAGCGCTGAAGTGTTTTAAATAACGTGAATACCAAAGGTTAGCACGCTCAAAATCTGGCGCCTTGCTCTTGTTTTGGTAGCGGTCGTGATGGTACGAACTGACTTGTGTTAAGTATTCGCGCATTTTATTTTGCGAATCTTTAAGCGTTGTTTCGTCGGCGATATTTTTCCAATAGTTCGCACCGGGTTGATAGCGCGTATAGTATTGTTCAATAGAGGCGAATACTTTGCTAGTAAAACCGCCTTCACGCCATGCGGCGATGATCTTTTGATCTGCATCGGGTGCATTTGGGTTTAGGCGATTGCTATTGCTAAATTCGGTAAGAATCTTTGCTGCATCGCTGAAGCGTTTTTGGGCTAGGAATATATCGCTTACAGTGGAATAAGTGAGATACAAATACGGGAAGTTGTTACGGCTTGCAAAAAATTGATCGATGGACAGTTGGCCATAAGTGTAAGAGAAGGCCAGCCCGATGGCGCGAAAATATTCGGAAAACTGGGATTTTTCTGAGGCCGTTAAGTTTTTATACGGTTCGAATTGGTGAAATTCGACAGCGTCGACGTAGTCGTTTAGTGCTTCAGCATACAATTGTTGTTTGTAGCGCGTCCAGCCGCGTTTGAAGAGAGACTTTTCATAAAACTTTTCGCTGCTTGGGCTAAGAATAACCTCTGTATAGGCGTCTTCGGCTGCGATGTAGTCGCCGCGAGCGAACACGGCCTCACCAATGCGAAACTGAGCTTCTGGGTAGTAGGGGGAGCGATTATATTTACTGGCAAGTATCTCTAAGGTTGCGATAGAGTCACTGTATCGGCCTGCTCGATCATAGGCCTGTGCCAGCTGGTACATCACCGTATCGTTGTTCTTAGCATCAGGGTAATCTCGCAGCGTAGTTTCCAGTAAGGAAATAGTACGTTTTAGCGATTGGGAAATGTCTAGATCGCTATCTTCCGTATCTGTTTCCGACTTCAACGAGTCACTTAATTCAAGTTCTAGCTGCGCTAAGCGCGTGAGCGCTTTTTGACGCGAGGTATCGTTAGAGGCGGCTTTCTCGACGTAGCTACGATAGGCTTTACGGATATCTTCCCGAGATTTTTTTTTCAGTTCTGGTGCGGTAGCGCTTACGTCTTTGTTATTAGGTTTGCTTTTCTTTCTTTGATATTCCCGGGGCGAAGCCGTGTCGATATCAGCAAGAGTAGGGCCAGAAGACTCTTGGTTTGAGCTGCAGCCATGTAAAAGTGCAAGGCACATACAAGATGCCAGCATAAAAGATGAAAATCTATTCAGTGTCATATAGTTTGGCTAGTCCGTATTGAGATTGGCTCATGTAACTATTTAGATGTGATATGTAGTTCTGCGTTTCATTTACGATCACTTGCGTAACGCTTTTATTTAATGCGCGCTTTAGGCTTTGAATGTGCTTTTGTTGTTTCTTCGTGGCTTGCGATTCATCGAGCGCGTGAAGAATTCGATACACTTGTTGTTTACCGCTGGATATCTTTTTTAACCATCCATTCTTAATCTGGTTTTCTCCAGAAGCTTCTAGCAACGTAATTTGAGCGCCAAGCTCGCTCGCTTTTAATTGGTAGAAGTCGATGGCATCGGCATAACCGTTAGACGCTTTATCGAGATCGCCAATCTGGTTGTAGGCAAACGGGGTGAGCAAGTAGGATTCTAGAGAAACCAGGTCTTCTGTGGGCGATTCTCGTAAGCGCCTAAAAGCGTTGATAGCGCCAATAAAATCTTTTTGTGACAGTGCGCATAACCCAATACCGTGTAGCGCACGTTGCATATATTCACTATTTAAATGGACTTTTCGAAAGGTTTTTCGGGCGTTGCGATAAAATTCGTGTTGCAGTTGCGAATAGCCTAAGATAACCAAGAGTCGGTTGTTCATTTCGTCTTCTTTGTCAAAGTTCTCTGATGCGAGCGCTTGTTCAATAGCAAGTTGAGCATCTGTCCACCAGCCTTGGCGTATATGCGCTATCGCCATGTTGAGGCGGCTGCTCGGGTAATAAATAGAGTCATCTTCTATTTTTTGGTAAATTTTCAGTGCTTCACGGTGTTTTTTCTGATCTTGTAAAATAATTCCAAATATAAGTGTGGCGTAGTCTCGCTCTTTTTTCGTTAGGGGCTTACTTGTTTCAATAGAGGTAAGGTGTTTAACGGATTTTTCGTATTGGTTGTGAGAAAAATAATATTCGCCCAACACGTAGTTAACTTTAGATTGGGTATAAAAGCTCGCGTGCGAAAATGCTTCATTGGCGAGCTCGAGCGCGCTCCTTTCAATTTTATGATCAAGCAGCTGAGCGATAAAGATCGGCATGGTCTTGTGATCAATGTTTTTCTTGATTAGGGGGAAGTTGGCAAGAATAACTGCGTTTGCAAATGCGTCTTGATTGTTTTCTAGGAAATAAACAACTGTGTTTTTCAGTTCTTTTAAAGAGCGCTTTATATATATAGTACCTTTAAGCTCACTAGATGCTTGATCGTAGTATTCCTGTGAAACTTGCGCGATCTCATTCGCGATACGATTAAAGTTGTTTTCAATCTTGTCTGAGCTAGCAAAGCTATTCTGAGCGAGGCTGATAAGAATTGCTACAGCGATCAAAAATGTGCGTGCTAGTCTCAAGGAGTATGTACGCAGAGCCATTGCGAAAGCTGCCGATAAAGGCTGAGGGTAAATTTTAGAAAATTCCATTCGTCGTTAGTGTTGCGCTGTTGGTTATATCTCTATGTCGAGATGTATCTCTTATAAAAAACGCCTTAACAAAGAATGCTGGCCAAGGTGTTTGGCCAGCATTACAAGGTTTTAGTCGTTCGTATGGTACCCGCTACGATTTAGCTTACTTGGTAGTTAAAGGTACCTTCTTCGTCCACGCCGATGTGAACCTTACTAATAGTCTCGCCATTTGCCATACGTGATAAACACTCGGATGCGAGTGCAGGCAGCATAGTGCGTGTAAGAACGTTTTCAATGTTTCTTGCACCGGTTTCTACCGCTTGACTACGTGCAACGATGTGAAGCATAACATCTTCGTCGTATGTAAATTCTGCATCATAGTGCTCCTTGACACGCTTCTCAATTTTATTCATATTGAGTTGGCAAATCTTCATAAGATTTTCATCGTTAAGCGGGTAGTACGGGATGACTGTCGTGCGGCCTAAGAATGCAGGTTTGAAGTATTTAAGCAGGTGAGGCTTAAAGTTATCAAGTAAGGTTTCTGGGTCAGGCAATTCTTCAGAAGCGGCAATCATTGCACGTAAATGCTCTTCAGCAGCGTTTGACGTCATGATAATTACTGTGTTTTTAAAGTCGATATCACGCCCTTCACCATCTTTGATCGTACCTTTATCAAACAAGTTGTAGAAAATATCTTGTACACCTGGGTGGGCTTTTTCCATTTCGTCAAGAAGAACGACGCTGTATGGTTTACGGCGCACAGCTTCAGTAAGAACACCGCCTTCGCCGTAGCCAACATAGCCCGGAGGTGAGCCAAGTAGCATTGATACTTTGTGTTCTTCTTTAAATTCTGACATGTTAATGACGGTAATGTTTTGTTCGCCACCGTATAGAATGTCAGCAAGCGCTAGCGCAGTTTCTGTTTTACCAACACCACTGGAGCCGACCATAAAAAACACGCCGATGGGTTTGCGTGGGTCAGTAAGGCCTGCGCGAGACGTGCGAATGCTTTGCGCAATTGCTTCAAGACCCTGAGGTTGCCCAATAACGCGGTCTTCCATCTTTTCTTTAAGGTTCAAGATGGATGTGATTTCGTTAGATACCATTTTCCCAACAGGGATGCCGGTCCAGTTGGCGACAACCTCAGCGATTGATTGGCTGTCGACATTTACTTGAATCATGGGAGTATCTTTTTGTATCCCTTCGAGTTCTTCCATAAGTGAATGTAATTGTGTTTTTACATCTTCACGTTCTTCATCGCTCAATTTACTCGGCGCACCGTCTTTGGCGAGCTCTTCTTCTGCCATGCGTTGAGCGTGGAAGTCATCTTCAATTCTTCCTTGAAGTTCATGAATTTTCTCAACAAGCACTTTTTCTTCTTCCCATTGCGCTTCTTGAACTTTCAACTCTTCTTCAAGTGACGACTTTTCTTCGCTTAACTCGGCGATGCGATCTTCGCAATTTCCGAGCGTCGCATTTTCGCGCTCCAAAGAAACGATATTCGTTTCGCATTGGGTGATGCGTCGTCTTGTGTCTTCAACGGCGGCGGGGGTCGCGCTTTGGCTAAGGGCAACACGCGCACAGGCTGTATCGAGTAAGCTCACAGATTTATCTGGCAATTGGCGCGCGGTGATGTAGCGGCTAGAAAGTTTTACCGAATCTACAATCGCCTCATCCATAATGCGTACGCGGTGGTGTGCTTGTAGCATTTCTGAAATGGCTCGCATCATATCGATGCCTTTTTCAACACTTGGTTCTTCAACTTTAACCACTTGGAAGCGGCGAGTAAGGGCGGGGTCGCGCTCAAAGTATTTTTTGTATTCTGCCCAGGTAGTTGCTGCAATAGTGCGAAGTTCGCCACGAGCCAGTGCTGGCTTTAACAAATTCGCCGCATCACCTTGACCTTCTTTGCCGCCTGCACCGATTAATGTGTGGGCTTCATCAATAAACATAATAATTGGGTCGGGTGAGGCTTTAACTTCTGCAATCACAGACTTTAAGCGGTTTTCAAACTCGCCTTTTACGCTTGCGCCAGCCTGCAACAAGCCAAGATCTAAGCTTCTAATCGTAACGCCACGAAGTGGGGCAGGCACATCGCCAGACACAATACGTAAAGCGAAACCTTCAACGACGGCAGTTTTACCTACGCCGGCTTCACCGGTGAGAATGGGGTTGTTTTGACGGCGGCGAATCAAGATATCAATAATTTGGCGAATTTCTTCATCGCGGCCTAATACTGCGTCGATTTTGCCTTCTTTGGCTGCTTGCGTTAGGTTCACCGTGAATTTGTCTAGTGAAGGTGACTTGCTTGGGGCGCCGGTAGGGGCCGCTTCGCCATCAACAGAGCCTTCAGATACACCGCTACCTAACGCACCAGTCGAGGATGATTCTGAAGTGGTACCGACGATGCTGCGAATAACATCGCGTAATGATTCTGGCGGAATCTTACTAAGTTCGCCGCTAGTGATGCCGGTCGATCGACTCAAGCTTTCGTCAAGTAATAGGGCTGCAAGAATATGGGCGGATGTAGCAATGCCATGGCCGTATTCTACAGAGGCCAACATCCATGCATTCTTTGCGATATCGACGATTGTTGGGGAAAGCGATGGCGCACGCGAGTTGCCGGTTTTTATCGCATCTAGCTCACGATTAATTTGTTGGTGAAGCTTGCCAAGGTCGATATCAAATTTTTCGAGTACGGCTTGTAAGTCGCTGTCTTGAATCTCGAATATTTTGAGGATCCAATGTTCGATTTCAACGTTGTAATGTGTTCGTGAAACGCATAAGCCTGCGGCGCCTTCTAGCGCGAGACGACAGGGTTCGTTGAGTCTACCTACGAGCGATTTAAGATCTATGTTGATCATAATGAGTCCTTAGCTTTGTAATATCGCGATAAGATTAATGTAACTTTTTAGACGTAACGAGTATCTCGAGTAGTTCGTCTTTTTGAGTATTGGTTTTCGGTTTTCCACTTAGCCATGCATTCCAGGCCAGTTGAGGTGGATTGTCTTTTTTCAGCTCGATTTTGTTAGGGACATCATCGCGCTGAACTTCGATAACAAAATCGAAGGAATTTTCTGGCCCCATGTAACTGGCCACCATCTCATTCAATGCTTTTAACGCGCCGGTACCTGGGGCAAATTTTTCAAACTGCTCACTGCCAAGCGGGCCTACTTTTATTCTTGATTTTGCTTGGCTAAACCAGCCTTTTCCGCCGAGCATTGCAGAGCGCCCTAAGCAGGCATTTTGGCCCTTACGGTTATTTTTCCACGGTAGGCGCGTTCTTACATCGTCAATCAAATCTTGCCACTGGCCAACAAAGCCTTCAAGCTGAACTGGTACACCAAAATAGTAAGTGATCATTTGTTCGAGGCCCGACGCCGTTTTTACTTGCTGGGAAAGTAGGCCGCTAAAATAGATAAGTGTCTCGTCTCGAATACTTTGACGTTGTTGTAGGCCTTTGGTACCCAAGCCCAATAAGCTCAATAGAGCCTGTGTATGATGATCATTTTTAGTTTTGCTAGTTTCATGCAATTTGCAGCGTTCGTATTCAAGTGCAAGGCGATACTTTGATGACGCTTGAAAGAAAAGTGATGCGCTTCGGTGGTTGAATAGGTTTAGGAACTCCGCTAATGAGGTGTCTTTTTGTTTCAGGCGCTGAAGCATCAGTTCCGTGTAATGGAAGGGCATAACCCCCATGGCGCCAGTGAGCCCCAAAAAGTCTATCATGACTTCCCATTGATGCATCTCATGTTTGGAAAAACCAGGGCCTTGAATCTTTTCGATTTCAGTCGCGGGAAAGCTGAGGCTTGGGTCCATGGTAAAACGAATCGCTTCGCGAGACGGCGGAGAAAATCGCGCAACAGGGTGATTGGCGTTTTGCCCTAAGGCGCTTTGGTTAAGCGCTTTTCCCGCGAACACGGCTGCACGTTCAAGCAGGCGGACTGCTTGAACAAAAGAAAAATCTCCTGGTTGAGCGACTAGACGCTCAACTACAGAAGAACGCGTTCGCCGGCTCGGGGTGGACATTTTTTCAACCAACCTTCTTTGTTGTTAATTTTTATTAATACGCGGGTGAACGAATTAATGGAACAGTAGAGCGCAAAAAAGTGCTCAAGAACTGTGGCATACAAAAAGCTGCTGCTACCCGAAAGCATGGCTTCATCGAGAACAATTTCAATTTCTATGCCGCGACACATGGTGCTGTGCCCATCAATATTTAAAGGTGCGCTAATCTGTCGCGCATTTACTGACAGGATAGATTCAACTAAGCCCTTGGTAACCGAAGAGTCTTTAAAATCATAAAGGCGCAATATTTCTTTTAAGGATTCCGTAGCGCTTTCGCCACCAGTCAGCGAAAGATGATTTAGATTCAGATGTGAAAGTAGTCGCCAGCGCGCACTGTTGCGCAAAGGTGGGCGAACGGTTTTAGAGGGCTGCGTAATAAAACGAATTTTTTCACAGGGTGGTGCACTATCAACGCATTGCAGTTTTGGGTGTTCCAAATTATATGGAAGTTTCGAGGGCTGATCTCGGTTACTGCATTGTAAATTAATTGTTAAGGTACGTTCATCGGGTACGTTGGGGTTAAAATCTAGATCGACTAACGATAGAAATACGTCGGTGCCATCGTCACGTTCCTGGTAACCCAATTTCGCACTGCGACGGGAGGCCAACCAATATGCGTGGGACTCAACATCTTTCTGTTCATGGTTTAAACCATAAAAAGGCAGAAAGGGTTGTTGCGCTCCAGAGGGGGTTGACGCGGTCACGTCGTCGACAGAGTAAACTTCAAACCCTCTGGGTCTGCGCGCATCGGGAATAACTTGATATTCCAGTTGTGTGTGATCAAGCCGGATGGGGTCTGAGCGATGTTCAAATAGATTGATTGCCGGTGCACAGCCTAGTGCAAAATTTTCGGCGTTAATATTATGTTCAAGCTCTACGTCCGCAGAATCTAAGTAAACATATATATCCAGTTTCCCTTCCGTATCTTCCGGAAGATTTTGACCTAGCTCGGTAAAGTCTAAAAACATGAATTTTTCTGGAAAGACAAAATATTCAGTTAGTAGACGGTAGCCAATAAATGACATGGGTGGGTAGGGGAGTAGGGCATCTTCTTTATCAAAACCCACCGCCTTTATACTTTCTGAGCTAAGGTAAACGGGTTGTGAGCTCTGGTCAGGTGCAGAGAGCACAACGCCTTGGCAGCGGTTCAGCAAATAGTGGTAAAGCGGATGAACGTGTTGCGATTGGCCCTTAAGATAAAAACGCAAAGCATCTAAGCCGATTTCAGAAAAAATAATATCTGGGGAATAGGTTTCCAGAGAAATCTTAAGAACGGATGCTGCGCCTTTCATATTGGCTGAGCCAGGTGTTGTAAAAGGCCGCCCTATCACTTGCGCGTTTGAAACAGTGAATGGGTATAAATCTACTGAACTGCATACTTTGAAGCGGCAATGCTCGCCCTGAAAATGTTCTGTTTCCAATAAGGAATGACGCGGAATGTTAAACTTCGCGTCGAGTTGATCTTTGTCTGGCGTAAACTGTGTGATCGCCATCGAAGGAATAGGGCGCTGATAGTGTGGGAATACCACATTAAGTAGCGCGTCGGTTAGTTCAGGAAAATCATCGTCGAGCTTATGTTGAATACGTGCATTTAAATATGCAAACCCTTCAATCATTCGCGAGACATGAGGGTCTTCAATGGTGTCACTACTGATGCCGAGGCGACCAGCAATTTTGGGGTGTTCTTTCGAGAACTCGTTCCCCATTTGGCGAATAAACGCCAATTCTTTTTCGTAGTAACTTAGTAATTCATCAGACATGTAATATGTTAGCCATGTTGTGATTCTTGCACATTAACTGTACGCGATACTGGTTCTAATACAGAGTCGAACACTACGACTTCGGGCGCAGGGTCTGCGTATAAGGTCGCATTGACGCGAAACCGGAGTGTGCGGTCTACTCTATCTTTATTATCAATAAAATTTATTTTGACGGTTTTAAAGCGAGGTTCGTACTCGCGAATAATTTTTTCTAAGTTCTTTGTAAACTCTTTTTTCTTGTCGTCATCGGTAATATTTATGGTGGCCAGATCGGGCAGACCATAATTTAATAGCGATGTTGCGAGTTCTTTATATGCGCTCGCAGGCTCAACCATACGGAACCGGGTGTTCAATAAGTTTTCTAAGTCACGCCGTACGCTGCTGCGAAGCTCGCGTAACTGCTGGTGTTTGTCTTTTTCAGCTTCGACCTGAGTGTGCGGATCATAGTCGATCAACCTATCTAAGATAGAGGGCCGTAAACGTTTATTTTTTTCTATCTTTGCCATACGGTTAATTACCCACCAAGCATATCTTTATATTTTGGCTGTACTATTTGGATTGTACTAGTTCGGTAACGAGCTCTAGCTCTGAAACCATTTGATCGATCTGGTAATGAGGTACGATTCTAATCGAGCAAAAAAATTCGCCGGGTTTTTCAGGGTGTTCTTTCACTTGTACGCGCGACTCTAATATTGGGTAACGTGCTTGGTCTTCCCATGCTAGGTCGCGACGGCCAGATGTATATTTGAGCAACCAGTTACGCAGCATTTCCTCGCATTCTTCTGCGCCTACAAAAGAGCCAACTTTGTCTCGAATCATCACTTTAATGTAATGCGCAACACGAGAGCCACATAAAACATGTTGCAGCATTGAACTTAGTTTGGCATTTACGGCGCTGACTTCGGTACTGTTTTTTTCTATTTTGGGTTTTTGAATACTTTGATTACTGTAAAAAGCGGCGAATGGAGTGTCGTAACATTGGCATAGTGGAGTAAAGCCTAGATTGCTTAATTCTCGCTCTGTACCATCTGTAATAACCACATCAGTAGACGGTTTGTAGGCGATGTCATCACTGTCAGTGTCAAAGGTGTCGACTGGTAAATTCGTTAACAGCCCACCACCAATTTGGTTGCGCGGTACGCCGCGAATATGGCCAAACCAGCCAACGCTAGAAAACTCACGAATGAGAATGGCTGCGAACCCATAGGCGGCGTTGCCCCATAAATACCCATTATTGTTTTGATGAGATTTTTTCTCGTAAAAATACAAACCCTTGTACGAGCCCGGCGTAGTACGGTACGGCTTGCGCATTAATATACGGGGTAAAGTAAGGCCAATAAAACGAGAATCTGGCATGTCGCGCAGCGACCGCCAAGGAATGTACTCTTCTTGTTGAAATATTTTTTGAAGATAAAGCGGAGAGCCGAGCGTTGAAAAATCGTCAAGCCCGAACAATTCACTTGATGCCCCAGCGATGAATGGTGCAAACGAGGCTGCGGCGACGTTGCACAAGCCCTTTAGTGTCGTTACATCATCGGTCGGGTGGCGCTTAGAGGGGCGATGACTAACTTCATAATCACCAATTAATACCCCGTATGGTTCACCACCAGGGGTGCCGTATTCTTCACTATAAACTTTGTTGAAAAGCTGGCTTTGATCAAACTCCATTGCGCGATCGATATCGCGTACGATTTCGTTCCAGCTTATATCAAGAATCTTTATCTTTAAATTTCGAACACCGTCACCTTGCACTACAAGATACCAAAGGCCGCGCCAGGAGGCTTCTAGCTTTTGGAATTTTGGTGCGTGAATAATCTCATTGAGTTGATCATTGATGAGGTGATCGATATCTGCAATGCGTCGCTCTAATGCGAGTTTTAGTGCATTGGTATTTTTGAAAGATTTTGGGTTTTCGTATTCTTCGCACCAATGACGAAGCGCTTTGGCGTCATCTTTCTCTTTGAGAAAGCCTTCGAGGTCAATAATGTGAGGTATGTTCTCGCACAGTTCGTCGAGACTGATGCCTGGTATCGCGTTTGCTCCGGAGCCATTACTAGAAGCGTCTGAAGAAGTAGGGGTTACATTCACGCGGTCAACCTAGCTCTGTATGTCCAATGCGAAAAATTCAAAAAAATAAAAGGTAATAAATATCAGAAATATGTTAGTCCGAGAAAACAAGAGGGGCATATGCCCCTCTTTTATTACTCTTACTTGTTGTCGCTAGATTTAGCCTGCTTTAGGTATGTTAGCGACTAAGCGCAACGACGCCGTTAGCTCTTCCATTTGCAGCCATGGGCGCATCCAGGCCACAGCGTTGTATACGCCAGGTTGACCAGGAACTTCTTTCACTTCTACACGTGCTTCAGCTAGTGGGTAACGCGCTTTCATTTCTGGGCTTGCGCCAGGTGAGGCGTTCACGTATTTATTGATCCAAGTGTTCAACCACTCTTCTGCGTCAGAAGCTTCCATGAATGAACCAATTTTGTCTCGTGCCATAACTTTTAGGAAGTGGGCGATGCGAGAAGTGGCCATGATGTACGGAAGTCTTGCAGAGATCGCAGCGTTTGCAGACGAATCTGGGTCATCGAACTTTTTAGGGCGCTGTGTTGTTTGCGCACCGAAAAATACTGCGTAATCAGTTTCTTTATAGTGACATAAAGGCAAGAAACCTAATTTGCTTAGCTCTGCTTCGCGACGATCGGTAATTGCAATTTCAGTAGGGCATTTTTGATCAATGTCACCGTCATCACTTATAAATGAATGGCTTGGTAGCCCGGTTACTTTACCGCCGCCTTCAGCGCCACGAATGCTGGTGCACCAGCCGTAATCAGAATATGCAGTAGTAAGGGTAGTGCCGAGCGAATATGCTGCATTCATCCAGCAGTAGTCGTCATGCGATGCTTCGATATGATTGCCAGCCGCGTTACGGTTAGCTTCTTCGAAATTAAACGCTTCCACAGGTTTAGTTGCAGCACCATACGGTACGCGCGCTAAAGTGCGAGGCATGGTTAATGTCACGAAGCGGGAATCATCGCTGTCGCGGAAACCGCGCCACTGTGCGTATTCTGCAGAATCGAAAATTTTCTCTAAATCGCGAGGCTTAGAAAGCTCTTCGTAGCTGTCGAAGCCGAACATTTGTGGCGAAGCTGACGCTACAAATGGGCAGAAGCCAGCGGCAGCAACGTTCGACATCTTGGTTAACATTGAAATGTCATCAGGGCGTGATGAAAATTCGTAGTCACCAATAAGTGATGCATAAGGTTCGCCACCGGCGGTACCGAATTCGCTTTCATAAATCTTTTTGAAGATTTGGCTTTGGTCGAATTCAACGGCTTTTTCCAGATCGCGGGCCAATTCTTTCTTAGAAATATTGAGCATGCGAATTTTTAGGCCTTGGCCTGTAGCTGAGTTCGTAACCAAGTGGTTAAGACCGCGCCATGAGCCTTCAAGCTTTTGAAACTTCTCATCGTGCATGATGGTTTTCAATTGCTCTGACATGACTGCGTCGATCGCGTCAATGGCGGCATTGATGGTGCGGCCAAGGTTGCTATCCCACTTTACTGTGCCCTTCATAGCCTCAGAAGTGAGTGTTTTAAGCAGATCTTCAGTCTCGTCGCGTGGCGTTTGTTTCGTTGCACCAATCGCTTGGTCGAGAAAACTAGCTTCCTGTGCTTCGGCTTCCTGTGATTGCGCCTGCTGTTCTTCTTTACTCATCTTTGTTGTCTCCGTCTTGGCCTTCTTCGTTTATACCGAGTTCGTTGGATAAGTTGGCGAGCGCATCTGTATTGCTCAGTACTTCTTCCAAAATTGTTTCTAGTTCTTCAGAGCGATCTGCTTTCGTTAGTAGGTCGCGCAATTTATTGCGTGTTTCCATAAGCTTTTTGAGCGGCTCAACTTGGTCGACAAGTTTATGTGGCTCGAAGCTTTCCATGTTTTTGAAGTCTAAGTTGACGGCCATTTTACTGCCATCGTTTTCAAGGGTGTTGTCAACACGCATATCCAGTTTAGGATTAATATTGCCCATGAGTTCACTAAAGTTCTCTTGATCAATTTGAGAGAACTTACGATCTTTAAGTGCTTTTTTAGCGTCGACATTGTCGCCTGAGTAGTCACCCATTACGCCCATAACGAAGGGAAGTTCTTTTTCGACGTTAGCGCCGTTAGATTCTAAATCGTAAGTAATATGTACACGTGGTTTTCGTACACGCTTTAGTTTGTCATGGATGCTATCGGACATGGTCCCTTCCTCTTTGTTTGTTAATTTTGCTACTTTTAACGAATAGGTATGGTGAAGTTTTATTCGTGTTTAGTTGTGTTTATTTTTTGCAGTTTACGCAATTTCAAAATAATTAGTATTACTCTTCATTACCCTCTACACCGGTTAGTTCACTAAAGTGTTCACGTGATGATGAATCGGGAATAAGTTCTTGAATAAGGTCGCCAAGTGGCATGTTGCCCCATTTTACTGCTTTTTGCAGCACATAAGAAACGGGGGAGTGCGGTTCGGTTTTACGGAAAAAGTCAGCTATTTCTATGAGTTGTTTGAACGCTTCTTCACGGGTTGCGATAGGGCTGCGGGCGGCCTTAGGTGCAACTGCCCCTGTATCTGTACCGGCACCGGTGTTTTCGTCCATTTCAGTATCTTCCTCAATACTTTCAATGGGGAATTTGAGTTTACCGATGTGCTTAACGGTACCAAGGCAGGTGTCTAGTACTTCTATAATCGTGCGGGTAGGCGGTGCATCATCTAAGCCGCAGAGTTCGTCGAGTTTGAGCCCCGTTGCTTTGTAAATATCAATGCACTCTTCCAAATCATCGCGCAAATTAACGTAAAACGCTTCGCTGGAGCCGGCCACAGACTTATCGATATCATCTGTATCGAAGCCCAAGTTTGCTATTTTGGCTTGGCGCGAAGGTTCATCTTGTGCTTTTTGAATGTCTAGTGATTGTTGGTACTGCCATAGGCTAAAGGGGCCTGGGTCGCGCCCTTCGGTCAAGTGAACTTTGCGAATGGGGGCAATAAGTACACCTTCTACACCTTCTCCATTGAGGCCAGAAATACACGAAACACGTGTTTCCATGCCGTATTCGTCGGGCATGGGGTGTAGGTTGTCCCAGAAGTTGTCTACCAGGTTCTGGATAATTTTAAAGGCGTCGCGCAGACCTGCAAAGCCGTGGCGCCGTAACATCGCTTCGGCATACCAACTTGCAACTTCAAGGTCTTTGGCCTGATCACGTATAATTTCTGGCGCTAGCTGGATAACTAGGTTCCAGTGTTCCATGGCTTCTTGGCTGTCGCCATCGTGGATACTTTGTCGCTCGGAGGCGCGCGCTTGGTTGCGGGCGGCTTTTACCGCTTGGTATGGAGACGAGGGAGAGTAATCTTCACGAATATCTGTACCGGTGGGGTCGTCCCCCGGAATCGGCTGCAAGAGAGAATCAATATCTATGAGTGGAGCACTAGTCATGCAATATTACCCTTGTGTTTTACTTTCTCTAATCCTTGATTAACTTGAAGACCAAACTGACCAAATAAAGTGTTTAACCTGTGCAGCATTTCTACAAGTTTTTGCCTCAATATAGGCAATGTTTTTGAGTGACGCCACATGGACAATCGCCCCAGGCATTAGCTTGGTCAAAAACGGTCGAACTATTGTGCGTTTAATGAGCGTTGCTGGTCATATTTTATATAGGAGTTATTGTTATTTTTGGCGCCACTTCACAGATTTGAATACCGTTATCGCTTGGCGTGTGAACTTGTTCCTATTTTTTCCTAAAACTAGCATATGTTTCTCGAGAGTTACACTCAATTAGGCGCTAAGTGTGTGTAAATGCTCTTTTTTTTCATTATTACCTACAAATTCGCGATAGCTTACTTTAATTGCGTATATGCTGAAGCATTGTGTAATGGTGCGTAATAATAATCGTGAAGATAACTTTGAACCACTATGTCGGCGATAATATACTATCGCCTCTTATGGAAGGTGGCGCAGCACCTATATTTTGATTGCTGGCGACTCAAAATAATTCATACGGCGAGCCGGTGAGTAGGTTTACAGATTAAACTGGCGTAATAATAGAAAATTAAAACAAAGCATGTGCTCAGGAACATGGATTGATGGCCATTAACTTATCGATAATCAAATCACCTGTGGGTGTGACATTAGCCGCTTCACAAAAGCGTTTTGGTGAGGAGGGGGGAACTATCGGGCGAGGCGACGGCAACGATTGGGTCTTGTCAGACCCGGATCGATTTCTATCCTCGCGCCATTGCAGTTTGAGTTGTGAGGGTGGACAGTACTACCTTACCGATTTGAGTACCAACGGCACCTTTATTAATGGCGCGCCAGAACCGGTCGGTAAGGGCGGAAAAATCCCCTTAAATGAAAACGACACTATAGAGTTAGGCGATTACCAATTTCGCGTTGAAACCTTAGTAGGTCTTGGTGTTTCGCCCCCAGGTTTTGAAAGCTCAGCGGCTGCTCCGTCTGCCCCTACCTCGCCGCCAGTAACGCCACCGCCACTTGAGTCTAGCCATGATCCGTTCGGAGCCACAGCCGGTGCGAGTGCCGATCCGTTTGCCTCAATTGGCAATAACGACCCATTTGCAGAACCGCTCGTTCCAAACGAAGCGCCAAGTCAGACACCTCCACCAGTTGTAGATGACCCTTTCGCCGCGGCACCGCATGAGCAGGGGCTTTCACTTTCGTCAGGAAGAGATGTCGTAGACCCTTTGGCCGCGCTAGACAGCGCGGGTGGTTTTGGAAGTTCAGATTCAGCGAGTGATCCCTTCGGTCAGCCTGCGAGTACACCAATGGCTGACCCTTTCGCTAAGCCTCAAATCCCTGATGACCCGCTTTTTGGTGGCTCTGATTCTACGCCTGGCAACGATTTTTCCAGCATGGGTGACGATGGCAATGCCATGAGCCAATCTGTCGATTGGCCGGAAGCGAAAAACGAAAATCTTATTCCCGAGGGTTGGGATGACGACCTAATGGGTGGTGGTGATGCGCCATCTTCTGCTGAACCCGTATTTACACCTCCACCAGCTAAAATGCCCAAACCATCGGCTGCGCATCAGTCTATGCCTTTGACCAGCCCTCCCAATAGCCCGGACCCTTTGCTAGCGGCAAGAAAGCCAGATCGTGTTGACGATTTTGAAGGGAAAAAACGTCAAGCTCTAGCGGCCAAGCGTGCTGCCGCAGCAAAAAAAGCAAATCAAGAAGCGCGAGCAGCGTCTTCACAAAAAATATCTGCGGCTATTCACCATGGCATTCTCGAAAACTTGGGGTTTGAAAACAAAGAAATAAGCCAGCAGGAATTGGATGAGTTAGTGGAGTCCATGTCTGATCTTATGCCTGTAATTATCTCTGGCATGATGCAAGTGTTGCGTGCTCGCGCGAGTATCAAAAACGAATTCCGCATGAACGTCACCACCATTCAACCGGTGGAAAATAACCCCCTTAAATTTTCAGCTAACACTCAAGAAGCTATGGATAATATGTTTCTTCGTAAAAGTGATGCTTACATGCGGCCAAAGCAAGCGTTTCAAGAAGGTTTTGACGGTATTGGGGAACACCAAGTTGCAATTATTGCAGGTATTCGCGAAGCCTTTAAAAGCATGATGGATCGTTTCGACCCCGATAAACTAGAACACCAGTTCGATCGCCAAAGTAAAGGCGTTGCAATACCGGGGATGCAAAAAAACAAATATTGGAATAATTACGTCGAGTATTACAAAGGGTTTATCGACAATATGGAAAACTCTTTCCAATATCTTTTTGGAGATGAATTTGTTCAAGCTTATGAAGAGCAGTTACGACGTTTAGCCTTCGAACGTAAACAAAAGCAAAAACAATCTTAATAATAATCGAGCAGAGTGAGACAAAAATGGAAGCTACTACTTTTAGCCGAGTGAAAAACTGCATCACTAATAACTTGGGGTTCAATATCGTTAAGGCTGTATGCTTGGCTGTTGTATTTGGGCTTACATTAAGCGCTTGTACGACGGTAAACCGAACTGTGGGCGAAGCATTTAATCTCGACACTGATCTGAAGCTCGAAATTGCCGCTGGAAAATTTATTAACCCAGATGAAAAAGGTCAAACATCACCTGTATTTATACGCCTTTATGAGCTTACCGACGACAAGGTGTTTGCCAAGGCTAACTTTATTGATCTGTATGAGAGAGACGAAGAAATTCTTGGTGGTACTTTTGTGGCAAAGCAAGAGCTAAAACGTATTGTGCCGGGCACAGCGCGATCAGAGCAATTTGTGTTGAGTAAAGACACCCGTTTTGTTGGGCTGTTTGCTGAATTCTACGACTTCAAAAAAGCGAATACGAAATTAATATTTCCTGTGACATCTAGCAACGTTATTAGAAATACTATAAAAATTAATGTGGCAGATAAAAGCATCTCTTGGACGAACAAACCAAGTAAATATTCAAACAAAGCTAGCAATATAAGCCTGCCATAAGCTTAGTGCCTGGTTTGAATCTATCTTACATTGCAATTCTGATATTAAAAAAGCACGTAAATACTGATATTTACAGGAAAGACCTGATATGTCTCTAGATAGTAAAGTCGTTTGGTCAGAGGGTATGTTTTTAAGCCCGCAACATTTTCAGCAGCAAGAGCGCTATCTCGAACGCTTTGTAAATGGAAAGTGCGATGCCTACGGCGCATACGGTTGGGGTGTTAGTGAATTTGAAGTTGATCAGCAGTTATTAAAGCTCGGCAAGCTTTCAGTCGTCAGTGCAAAAGGGGTGTTTCCCGATGGTACGCCTTTTAGCGTGCCCGATTTGAATGAAGCGCCGCAAATAATAGATTTACCAGAAAATTTGCACGATGTGGTGGTGTACTTAGCGATACCATTACGTCGCCCTGGTGCCGTTGATGTGTTGAGTGAAGAAAATGATCAGGGGCTCGCACGTTATTTTTCGGCGGAAATGCAGGTGCGTGATGTAACGGAAGAGGGCAGCGAAAACCTAAACGTATCGGTCGCCAAACTGCGTTTGAAATTGTTGCTCGAAACGGATGATCTTAGCGGTTACACCTGTATCGGCGTTTTAAAGATTTCTGAAACTCGCGAAGATAAAGACATCGTTCTAGATGATCAATATATTCCGACATGCATCGATGTGAATTGTAGCAACAAACTATCCGGTTTTATGACTGAGCTCGTCGGTATGTTGCGACATCGGGCGGAGTCGATTGCCGGTCGTTTGGCTGATGCGCGACGCGGCGGCACCGCCGAGGTTGCAGATTATATGATGCTGCAATTAATAAACCGCATCGAGCCCTATGCCGACCACCTTTCTACTTTGCAAGGTTTGCACCCTCTCGATATGTACGGCGAAACCTTACAGATGGTGGGTGAGCTTTCTACCTTTGTGACAAAAGATAAGAGGCCCCCTGCATTTAATCGCTATTTACATGATGACCTCACACAAACCTTTGCTCCGGTTATGGCGAGCCTAAGAAAATGTTTATCTATGGTGTACGAACAGTCTGCTGTTTCAATGCCACTAGTCGAGAAGAAATTTGGTATTCGAGTTTCGGAAATTACCGATCGCAGTATGCTAACGACTGGTGTATTTGTATTAGCTGTGCGTGCCGATGTGTCGGAGGATGTAATTCGTACCCAGTTTGCCGCGCAAGTTAAAATCGGGCCGGTAGAAAGAATTCGGCAATTAGTAAACGCAGCAATGCCTGGCATACAGCTTAAGCCTTTACCTGTTGCGCCAAGGCAGATTCCATTTCGTTCTGGTTGTAATTATTTTGAGCTAGAAAAAAATAGCTCTTTCTGGAAAGAGCTACAAACTTCTGGCGGTTTTGCGTTGCATGTCGGGGGCGATTTCCCCGGCCTAGAATTAGAGTTTTGGGCGATTAGACAGTAGCAAACAGCGCATAATACGTAGCACAACAAATTCATTGAGTAGTACGCCCTAAGCGGGTTGGAACTCCAAACAGTGGCTGGAGATTTATATGTCTTCCGACGAGTCAGATAAAACAGTTTTTAAACCTGCGATCGGTGGTGCTGCAGGTGGTAGCCCAGATCAAACGTCTATGCGCCCAATGCCAGGCGGTCGTGGGCATGGTGCTGCGCCTCAGCAAGGTCAACAGCCAAGGCCTGCAGCAGCTCCACCACGAGGCCAAACCCAATCGATGCCTGCGATCAACACAGAGTCGGCAGAGTTTCACGTGATGCGCGGGTTAAACCCGCTCGTCAACGCAGCCTCCTCACTTATCGGCGTATTTGAAAAAACACACGGCTCGTTAAGCCACCCTAATATTGGTGGGTTACATCAGCGCTTAACCAGCGAAATACGCAATTTTGAAAATCGTTTACGCGAATTGGGTTTTGCGCCAGAAATTGCTTTGTCGGCACGCTATGTGATGTGTTCCATTTTAGATGAGGCCGTACTGAACACCCCTTGGGGGAGTGAAAGCCCTTGGGGGCAGAAAACCTTGTTAAGTGTGTTTCACAACGAATCTTCCGGTGGTGAAAAATTCTTTTTGATCCTTGATCGTATGAAACAAGCACCGGCTGATAACTTACACATGATCGAGTTAATGTATGTGTGTTTGAGTTTAGGCTTTGAAGGTAAATACCGCCTTTCTGATCGCGGCCATGAAGCGGTTGAGCAGATTCGCGATGAGTTGTTCGCCACTATTCGGCGCTACCGTGGTGATTACGAGCGCAGTTTGTCCGATAGCTGGAAAGGCTTAGGTCGCTCACACAATACGCTTGCACACTATGTTCCTATGTGGGTCATTGTGGTTGTCGCCGTTTCGCTTTTGTTTTTCAGCTTTAGTGGTTTTCGTTGGTGGTTGTATAAAACCTCTACACCAGTTGCCAACGAGTTAAGTGAGATCTCGTCTGTCGCTTACGAAGAGCTTCGTGGCGAAGAAAAAGAAAAAGATAATAAATCGACCTTATTAAAAGAATCAGGGAATGACGCGGAATAGTATATGAAAAAAGTTCTGGGCTTTTTACTTCATCCAATTACGATCTCAGTGATTGGGTTGATATTGATTTCCTTGTTAATTTGGTTTGGTGGCCCTTACATCAAATTTGGCGAGTCAAATACGGCGCCCTTAGGCAGCGCAATGGCTCGGTTGATCGCCATTATCGTGATATTAGTGATTTGGGGCCTCAATAATCTTCGTGTACAGCGCAAAGCAGATAAAAGTAACAAAGAACTCGTTGCTGATTTAAATGAAAACAAAGATTCTCAAGACCAAAATGCTGAAGGTGGTAAAGCCAACGAAGAAATTCAACAGCTAAGCCAGCGCTTTAATGAAGCGCTGTCTACCTTAAAAGGGTTAAAGTTCAGCGGGGTTGGCCGAAAAAAAGCGCTCTATGAATTGCCCTGGTATATTATTGTCGGCCCACCGGGTTCTGGTAAAACCACTGCTCTGGTGAATTCTGGTCTGGAATTTCCACTTGCAGATAAATTTGGTAAAGGTGCCTTAAAAGGTATTGGTGGTACGCGTAATTGTGATTGGTGGTTTACCAACTCGGCGGTGTTAATTGATACCGCTGGGCGTTATACCACGCAAGACAGTCATCGTGTGATAGATAGTTCTGCATGGGAAGGGTTTCTAAGTTTACTAAAGCGCAATCGACGAAGAAGGCCCATTAACGGCGCGATTGTCGCCATTAGTTTGCAAGATCTGCTAACGCAAACAGAAGAAGAACGGGCGCTTCACGCCAAAACTATTCGTACGCGTTTAGACGAGTTAATGGATAAGCTCGAAATTCGATTTCCCATTTATCTCATGTTCACCAAGGTGGACTTGGTCGGCGGTTTCCGCGAGTTTTTCGAAGACCTAGGCAAAGAAGAACGCGATCAAGTGTGGGGCGTCTCGCTTCCCAATGCAGGCAAAGCTACACAAAGCCCAGATTTTGATTATTTTTCTCGTGAATACAGCAAATTGATTGACCGTTTGTATGCGCGCGTACTATGGCGTGTTCATCAGGAGCGCAACAATAAACGTAAAGCGGCGATATATGGTTTCCCTCCACAGATGGAAAACCTAAGAGGGATTACAGAATCCTTCGTGAAACAAACCTTTGTTAAAAATCGCTATAAATACCAGCCTTACTTACGCGGCATCTATTTTTCCAGTGGAACACAAGATGGTACGCCCATTGACCGGCTAATGAGTTCGATCTCGGCAAATTTTGGCTTTTCACGAGAAAGTTCACAAGCACCGAATCAACAGGGGCGTAGTTACTTCCTTACACGACTATTTCAAGAAGTAATATTCCCCGAGTCTGAATTGGTTGGTAGCAACGCTCGCTATGAAAAATTTATGCGTTGGGGGCAACGTGCAACGATATTTGGCTTGGTTGCATTGGTGGTAACTGTCGTTGTTGTGTGGAGCGGTAGCCTTACTCGCCATAAAATGTTTATGGGCGATGTACGAGAATTTATTGCAGAGTTTCAAGAGGGAAGCAAACGCGTCAGCCCAATCAATAGGGATATTAGAGCTGTTTTACCCCCGCTTAATGCCTTAGCCAACGCAAGTATTGTGTATGACCAAGAAGAGCACCCCTGGCTTTCCGGAATAGGCCTTTACGACAGTCGTGTCGATGAGGAAGCAAACGTTGCGTATGATTTATACCTAGAAAAACTCTTTTTGCCTCGCATACTAAAAACCATGGAAGAAGAGTTAGTGAAAGGCCATGACGGCGGCGATTTATACAATTCGTTCCGCTTATATATGATGTGGCAAAAACGCGACAAATTTGAGAAAGAACTCATCGCGAAATGGTTCAAAGAATTGTGGGATTCAAAATACCCGGGTGAAGCCACGCGACGGCAAGAACTCAATATACATTTGGATCATTTATTGTCGCTAGAATTGCCAGTGGCAAAACTAAACGAGCGCATCGTTCGCAATACCCGTGAATTACTGTTGCAAGTACCTGTTTCTCGCCGTGTTTATGCGCGTATTAAATCTAACCCAGAGTTTATGCAACGAATTAACCTGCTGGATTTAATGGGCGAGAATGCCAGCACCACATTTAAAGTTGATGGCCAAACGCGCAAAGCGCTGAATGTACCCGTTTTGTTTACCATTGATGGCTATGAGGCCATGGACTTTTCTGAGGGTTCAGAATTGCTGACTGATGTAGTGAATGAACGTTGGGTGTTAGATGACGACAACACCAAACGTGTAGATTTTGTGACAGAAGATTTGGAAGATTTAGGAGCGCGTGTTAAAGATCATTACTTTGCAGATTACGTGCTTACTTGGCAAAAAGTCTTTAAAAGTCTTGAGCTAAAACCCTTCGGTGGCATGCGCCAGGCCAACGATGTGATTGTCAGCATTACTGACCCAGTATATTCACCGATTCGAATGATGCTTGAACTCGGTGTCGTGAATACTCAATTAACACCACCCGTAGTGGGCGCTGACCTTGCATCTGATCACGGCAAGGGTCGTGTTAAAAAACTTGGTCGTTTAGCCGCGATGGCTGCAGATCGGCGAGACTTAACTAAGGTCGATAAACGCTTTAAAGAGCTTCACGTATTGATGCGGGAAGGTTCAAACGGTACGTCATCGTTCGACACTTGGCTCCAGCGTGTGCAACAGCTACAAGATTTTCTTGGCGAAATTTCTATGGCGCCAGATCCGGGTAAAAAAGCTTTTGAAATTGCACGCGATCGCTTTAAGAGTGGCTCTGCGAATCCAATAGCTTCACTACGAAGCTATTCTAAAAATGCCCCCGAACCGCTTGAAGGCTGGTTGGCAATGTTGGCAGATGAGTCGTGGCGTGTGGTTATGACTACGGCACACCAATATGTGAACACTCAATGGCGCAACCGTGTATACGAACCTTATACAGAAGCGCTTGCAGGGCGCTACCCGCTTAATCGAAAAACGCGTGATGAGCTTGCGCTTTATGATTTTGTTGAGTTTTTTAAGCCTAAAGGAACATTAGAAAGTTTTACAGACGAATACATCAAACCCTTTATTGATACTAGTAATAATTGGCAAAACCTATCGGTCGATAAGTTCAGTATTGGATTTAAATCACCCGCCATGCAGCAAATCAGAAAAGGTATCCAGATTAAAGATGTGTTCTTCCGTACCAATCCAGAGTCGCCTTCGATCGGAGTTGAGTTAAAGCCCTATAGTATGGACTCGCAGCATGCTCGCTTTACGCTAGACATTGCAGAAACACGTTTGACATACAAACATGGCCCCAAGTTTGGCAAACCGGTCAGTTGGACCGGGGACAACGAGGGCAGTCGAATACGTGTCGCGATAGAAGATATTAATGGTACCTTGTACGAAAAATCGTACTCTGGCCCATGGGCCTGGTTCCGTTTGATGGACGCCTCCACAATTAAACGCACCAGTAAATCCAATGTTTACCACATTACTTTTAAAGCTGGTGATAACAACGAGCAAAAAATTATTTATGAAGGGAAAACGAAAAGTATTAATCACCCTTTAAGCAATAGCCTCTTGGCTTCCTTTAGAGCGCCGGAGACGTTGTAATGACTGAGAATCTTACAGGTTTATTCGGAAAGCTACCGGCGCACGGCGACTTTATCTATCGCGACTTACCCAGTGGTTTTATCAATGTATGGGACGAATGGTTGCAGGGCTATGTCGGCAGCTCACGCGAACAGTTAGGTGACGGCTGGTTAGATTTGTATCTAACCAGCCCCATCTGGCGTTTTGCTTTTTCGGAAGGTGTCATCGACCAAAATGCTTGGGCCGGTATCATGCTGCCAAGCGTCGACCGTGTCGGCCGTTACTTTCCTTTTTCTGTCGCAACAAAATTACCTTCAGATACAAATCCAATAGACTTTATTTGTACTCGCCCAAACTGGTTTCAAGCGATGCAAGATGCATCTTTGAGTGCACTGGAAGGGCAGATCAGTATAGATGAATTAGTGGAAGAGCTTAACGACAGCTTTCCAATGAAAAATGATAGCTATCAACACGGCCCACAAATCATGAGCGCCGACAAGATGTTGGTACAGTCTGCGAATCCAGAACAACCCACTAGTGCAGTGTTGCCATTTATGCTCGACGCTTGTTTAGCGAGTAACCTACAAAGCTACAGCGTGTGGAGTACCGCTGGCTCTGAGCTGATATCCCCCTGTATGTTTGTAAGTTCAGGGCTACCCGCTTTAAGTGGTATCGCTGCAATGATGGATGGCCGCTGGCAAGATTGGCAATGGCAACTACCATTTCCACTAAAATAACGTGAATAAATTAAAGACCAGAGATATGCCTGATTCTACTGCTCGGCGCCCAGTAACTTGGACAAGCTATTCACTTTCAGATGTGGGCTGTGTGCGAGAAGTTAACGAAGACTCGGTAATAGAATCGAGTGAAAAAAACCTTTGGGCAATTGCCGACGGCATGGGCGGCCATCAAATTGGTGACGTGGCGAGCCAAAAAGTGGTTGCCGCACTTGAAAAAGTATACCCAAGTGCGACGCTGAGCGAATATGTCGATGTTATTGAAGATGCATTGTTAAGTGCAAACCAAGAGCTAATCGACTTTGCTCGTGAGCATTTTGACTCCCAGACTATGGGGACAACCGTAGTTTGCTTAATCATCAAAGAATACGTTGGTGTGGCGTTATGGGTAGGTGACTCGCGCCTTTATCGTTACCGGAATCATCAGCTTCAGCAAATGACGCGCGATCACAGCCAGGTTGAAGAAATGGTGCAGATGGGGTTAATTACAAAAGAAGAAGCCGAAGTGCACCCGCATAAAAATGTGATTACACGCGCGGTAGGCGTTGAGCCTAACTTATTTGTTGATTTGAATGTGTTCAGTACTCAAGTTGGCGACACGTTTCTGTTGTGTAGCGATGGCCTTTATAACTCTGTTTCGCAAGAAAATGTCGAAACAATGCTCTCGCACAGAGATGCAGAAGCCTGTACGCTAGATCTAATGAAGACCTCGCTCGACAACGGTGCAGAAGATAATGTGTCGCTGATCGTAGTGAAAGGCGAACCTGGAAAGCTAAACTAGCTAAGCCAAGGTAGTAGTGGCATATAGCGAAACAAAAAGATTTTATTGATGAGCAGTTCAGAAGACGATAAAACAAGAATAAAATCGCGTCCCGGTCAGCCAAAAAGCCCGGAAGAGCAAAAATCGTTGGCGCGAGACAAGCAGGAAATGGAGCGTCGACGTTTGGCCGCGCAGAAAAAAGCGCGTGAGCTCGAAAAGCGTCTCGCGGCAATGCCTTCGGATAAAAAAAGTGAATCGGCAAGCGTTAAGTCCCCCTCCGCCAAAGGCAAAACTCGCGCTCAAAGCCAACAAAAGGCCGAGCCAGATAAAACTGTCATAAAATCAAAAACGCCTGCGCAGCCCCAAGTGGATAAAACGCGTATTCAAACAAAGCCCACCGTCGGTAGCGCAGATAAAACTGAATTTAAAAATCGGCCCAAAGCGAAAAGCCCCCAGTTAGGCCCGCAAGATGAGACTAAGCTCGACGATAGTACGACAGTACCAGATGTGATTGGCGGGCGAGCTAAACATGACCCCGCACATCAAGATCACGCAGGGCAACAGTTACTAAAAAAGCGTTTTGTATTTGAAGAAGTGCTGGGTGCTGGCGGAATGGGGGTCGTGTACAAAGCGAAAGACCTACTCAAAGTTGAAGCCCAAGACCGCGACCCCTACGTTGCAATCAAGGTATTGAGTGATGATTTTAAATCTCACCCCGAAGCATTTATTGCACTACAGCGCGAATCTCGAAAAACCCAGCGTATTGCGCACCCCAATATTGTAAATGTGCACGATTTTGACCGAGATGGTGATACGGTTTTTATGACCATGGAGTACCTAAACGGTACGCCTCTTGACAAGCTCATTAGTCAATATAAAGCGACGGGAATACCCGAAGAAGACGCCTGGAAAATACTAGAAGGTATCTGCGCTGCATTAATTTATGCACACGATCAAAGTATTATTCACTCTGACTTTAAGCCGGGCAACATCTTCGTTACCAAAGATAATCTAGCTAAAGTATTTGACTTTGGTATTGCGCGCGCAGTGGCATCTGCCGAAGTACATGAGGAAAGTACAGACGACAAAACAGTATTCGATGCAGGTAATTTAGGCGCATTAACGCCTGCTTACGCTAGTTTAGAAATGCTGGAAGGTAAAACGCCCGACGTGCGAGACGATATTTTTGCACTTGGCTGTATTGCCTACGAAATGTTTACAGGTAACCATCCTTACAATCGTGTGCACGCTGATGAAGCCATGCAGCGTAAGATGAAACCAAAACGTATTACCAATATTTCCAAGCGCCAATGGCGCGTTATCGAGAAATCTTTGGCTTTTAAACGCGAAGATCGTATTGATAATGTGTGGGGGTTTTGGAATGAGTTAACGCTTAAGCGCGGCCCCGCGAAGGCCATCGCGATTTCTTCCGTTGTGTTTTTAAGTGCAGTGATAGGGCTTCTAGCGTATCAAAACTACTTTGGACCAAAACTTAGCGACATTAATGAAGCGGAAATTCGCGGTGAGATTGAACGTGAAGTACTTGTTAGTCAAAGTAAAAAGACGTTAACCGAATTATTATATTCGCCTGAATTTACTGAAGCCTGGGAGCGAAATCTTGCTAATACATTCGAAACGTTAGAAGGTTTGTTAGGCAAGAATGACCCCTGGATACTCGAACAAAAATCTGTCGCTTTTAAAGGCTTTATGGGGCATATTGTTGAACTTATCGCCCAGGAAGAATTCGAACGAGCAAGAGAAATTGTCGAACTGGCACAGACATACGGGTCTGACGAAGAGCGCATGTCTGTACTGTCCACCCAAATAGACACAGCAGAAAAAGCCTTAGCAATTAAGCTCGAAGAAGAACGTAAAAAGAAAAAGCAGCAAGCGGCTTCGCGAGCAAAGGCTGCAGAGCAACAAAATGCGATGTCAGAACGAAACAAAGCATTCGATGTTGCGATGGAGACGGTAAATAAACAATTGAAATGCCGCAGCTCTATGAATATGGGTGATATCGACATTGCTGTCGGAAAATTGCGATCACTTAACCCCTCGCGCTATAAAAAAGCGGAAGGCGCAATTGTCAGTGATTTAGCAGCATGTGTTTCTAAAATTGGTCGCAGTTTCCCTGAAAGAGCAGAAGAGTTTAAGAAACGAGCGCTGAGGATTTTCCCGAAAAATAGAATAGTCGCTAATATAAAAATTGAGCCGAAAGACCCGTGCGATACCTCTCTGGCGGGGCTTGGTGCTAGAGGCAGTCGGGCGATGTGCCGCGATACCTTAAAAAGCGAGGGGGAAGCTTTCGGGAAAGGGCCCTCTATGGTCGTGGTGCCGGCCAAAGGAAGCTTAAAAGCCTTCGCGATAGGGAAATACGAAATAACATATGAAGATTTTAATAAGTTTTGTGAGAATAGTGCAGCATGTAGCGCAACAGCTACTGAGAATGAAAAGCTACCTGTCACTAATATTAGTGCGACACTTATGCAACAATACGCAGATTGGTTGGGCTTAAAAAGTAAAAGAAAATATCGCCTACCCAGTAAGGCTGAATGGATGTACGCTGCGCGCGCAAATTCAAATAAACTCGACTCCAACCGTAATTGCCGGCTAGACTCGCGCGGTATAAAAAAAGGCGGTGTGTTAATTAAAGCTTCTACTGGTCAGCAAAACCCTTGGGGTTTAGTCAATTATTTGGGCAATGCGCAAGAACTTGCTCTTGAACGAGGCTCCTTTTTCGCTATGGGCGGCACGTACGAAACACCCATAGAAGAATGTGTAGCATCAAAAAGCATGGATCATTCTGGTAGTGCCGATAAATTTACCGGTTTTCGTTTGTTGCGCGAAATAGCCCAGAAAAAATAGATCAACATAGATACGATGGCAATCAACGTGCTGTCTAATAAAATTGAAATCGTTTCACTTCGGGTGAAATAAAACTGATGAGGCAAAAATATGGACTTAATTGAATTTTTCCAATCGGGTGGGCCATTTATGTATGCCATTCTGGCAGTAATGGCGTTAGGCTTGGCAATCGCGTTTGAGCGTTTTCTTTATGTTAGTCGTACCCAAGGTCGAACGAATAAAGTATGGAAAAAACTCTCGCCCATGCTTCAGGCAAAAGATTACGAACGCGCCTACAATGCCGTTCAATCGATCAATACGCCAATTGCAACAGTGCTGCAATATGGGTTTTCTCGCCATAAAGCGCAAGCAAAGCGCGACTTAATCGACGCGGCAATGGAAGAGGGCATAATGGAAGTGACGCCTGAATTGGAAGAGCGTACACACTACCTTGCAACCTTAGCTAATGTTGCAACCCTACTAGGTTTGCTTGGAACCATTATTGGTCTAATTCAAGCGTTTACCGCAGTCGCAAATGCAGATCCGGCAGAAAAGGCTGATTTACTCTCAGCGAGTATTTCGGTTGCGATGAACACTACAGCATTTGGTTTGACTGCGGCCATCCCGCTAATTTTGATTCATTCATATATCGCTACTAAAACCACACGCTTGGTTGATAACCTAGAAATGGCGGCCGTGAAATGTCTCAATTTAATTTGTGACGAGTAAACAAGTAAAAATAGGCCACTAGCCCATGAAACTTAAGCGCAAACGCGCCAAGATGGAAGCGACCGTCGAGCTTAATATCACTGCATTCATGAATTTGATGGTGATATTGGTTCCGTTCCTACTCATTACTGCGGTTTTTTCGCGAATGACGGTGTTGGAGTTAAACCTTCCCAACCTCGATGCGAAATCGAAGGATAATGAAGAAATAAAATTGCAACTTCAGGTGTTGGTGACATCTAACGATTTAGTCGTAAAAGATGCAAACTTGGGTGAATTTCGTCGAATCCCTTTGTTAGAAAATGGCCAAGAGTGGGGCGACAAACAACGAAAGGTGTGGAAGCCCTTACGCGAAATTTTGGTTGAATTAAAAACTCGCTTTCCAGAAGAGCAAAGCATTGCGCTATTGCTTGATCGTTCTGTGAGCTACAGATCTATGATCGAAGTAATGGACCGGGTGAGGGCGGCAGACATTGTTACTGCCGGCACAGTCGATACATATGAATTATTTCCGCAAGTTTCTATTGGTGACATCCCCGAAGAACCTAGCGCACAAACCGCTCCAGCGGAAGTAGGAGTTGCTCAACCATGATGGAAGTTTCTCGTCGTGCTCGACGTATGGATCGGCATCACAAAATGGGTAAGGGGTCGCCTTTGAACCTCGTATCTCTTATGGATATTTTCACCATCTTAGTATTTTTCTTATTGGTGAATTCTTCAAATACACAACAACTACCAAGCAATAAGCAACTGACGCTGCCAAAAGCCAGCACCAAAAAAGCACCGGAAGAAACCATAGTGCTTGCCATCACCAAAAAAGACATACTTGTTCAGGGGCGAAAGGTTGCTTCTATTGCCGATATATTAAGTGATGATGACGAGTCGATTCCGGCTTTGCAAAAAGAATTAGAATTTTTGTCGGGTGCGCCTGTAGAAAACAATTCCGAAGCCCCAACAGAAGGTAAACGCATCACCATTATGGGGGATGAAAATGTTTCCTATGACACGGTAAGGAAAATATTAAAAACCTGTCAAAAGGCAAACTACACACAAGTGGCATTTGCGGCGACGCAAGTGGCAAGTAAGGCGCAATAGGGAAGCGTAGATGAGTTCACCGAACTACACAACACTCGCGTCGAATTGGATTCCCGATAGTCACGAGAAAAAAACGTTTTATATTATCGTTGCGATCTCGCTGGCGTTGGCTTTTGCGCTTGCGATAGTCGTTGCAAGCGTTGAAGTACCTCCCAAAGAACGAAAAGCTCGCTCTGCACCACCAGAACGTGTTGCAAAATTTATAACGCAGAAGAAAAAAGTAGAGCCGCCCAAACCCAAACCGACACCGGTTCCAACCCCTAAAGTTATTCCTACGCCCAAACCCAAAGTGGTTCGGAAAAAAGAAACTGAGGCAGAAAAGAAAAAGCCTTTAACCAAAAAAGAAAAGAAAGCACGTGATACAGCAGCAAAAAGCGGGTTACTAGCGCTAACGGGTGAGCTTGCTGATTTGATGGATACTAGCAGCGTTGACAAAATGGTCGGTGCGAAAACGAAAAAAGCGTCTTCAGATGCGACAAAAGTAGCCGGGGTTAGTAGTGATGTTCTGACTTCTGATGCAGGTAAAGGCAGCGGTGGGGTGAGTACATCTGACTACGTCAGTACAAATGTAGGAAGCACAAGCCTTTCTCAGCGTGATATTGCCTTGGTAAAACAGTCGCTACTTAAGAGCGATCAAGTAGAAGGTGATGATGAGGGTGATCGTGCCCGTAGCGGTAATGTGAGAACAGAAGAAGAAGTTACCATTGTATTTGACCAAAACAAAGGTCAACTGTTTTCAATATACAATCGTGAAAGGCGTAAAAACCCAAGCCTGAAGGGCAAGCTCGTTCTAGAGATTACTATTGCACCCGATGGTTCTGTCACTGCAGTTAAGATAGCGTCGTCAGAGTTGAACGATCCGAAATTAGAACGTCGCATTATTGCGCGGGTAAAACGCTTTAAATTCCAAGCGAAAAATGTAGAGCCTGTGACGGTGACTTTCCCAATCGAGTTTTTACCGTCTTAATCTGAACGATGAAGGTATTAGTGTGGCTGGTGACGGCGTGCTGGTAGCAGCCCCAGAAAAAGTATGGAGCTAATAGCGTTACCCTATGCTAAACAACGGCATACTTAGCAATTACTTATTCTTGCGTACGTAAATATTGTAAAGCTTTCGAAAGTGATGCGGAGGGAGCCCAGTCCAGCGTTTGAATGCGTTGATCAGACCGGTGCGATCGCTGAAATCGAGCATGGGGTACATATCTTCAACTTTTTTGCCGTCTATCAAAAGTTGAATCGCATAATGTTGGCGTACTTGATCGCGCAGATAAGTAAAATTGGTGCCTTCTTGCGATAGGTGGTTTTGAAGCGTACGCGTTGGCATGTCGAACTCTTCAGAAATCAACCCAATTTCAAGTTTGGACTTTCCCAATCGCCAGATAAGCGACATCATGACCTTGCTGGTCCAGCCGTACACCATCGGTAGTTTGGCTCGGCTAATATGGTGCTCAATAATACGCTGGTAGTGCTTCTCTATTTCCTTGATTTCGTTATTCTCTAGATTCAACTCGTCGTCGGAAGGTAGTTCTAAATCCGACATATTCATGCGCTCCTTGTTGAGTCGTTTTTATTATTTCGGCCTGTGAGTGAGCGTGATTATAAACCTATTTTTGCCTGATTTCAGGCTCCTTTTGCTGATATTTTGTGTGCCGTTGCACGGATTCCTAGACAGACCATATATACTAGATAGGCGATGCCGGCCGAGAAAAAACTCACCCCAGCGACCAAGACCTGAAACCCCACATGAAGGCCTCGTGTTCTCGCGTCTTCGAGCATCCAGTTCGTAGCAACGAGCATAAGTGCTAAGAGCTCTATCCAAATATTGAGCAACCGTTCTTCAGCGGAAAATAGAGCGATTATGCCTTGAAAGGTAAATATATCCCCTTTAAGTTGCGTGTCTCGGGTGATCAAAAAACCAGCGAAAAAACATCCAAACAGGAATAGGGGAATAAGCCTCCCACCGATCGTGCTCATTGCAGATTGAATACGTGGTCGCCGTGTTAAAAATACAGAGCAAAATAGGCACAGCCAGCCCAATAAAAAAATATTGTTAGCGCTTAAAAAAATACTGCTTTTATCCATTACATCTTCCTCGCTGTAACTAAAAGGCGTCCTTAGCGAATTCCCAGGCGCAATGCCTGACATCTTTCGGCCATATTTTTATCAAATTTCGATAGTCGGTCTCATTCCCTGCGTAAAGCGCTCGAGTCACGTCTTCGTAATCGGGCAGGTCACCTGCAATTGCTGAAAGAAACCGGTTACTACGATCTTGTGCGAGTCGAACGGCATCTGCGCGCGAATGTTCTCGTCTCGCTTGATCAATAAGTTTACGAAGAGACGCTGAAGCACCGCCGCGTTGGCTGTCTAGCCACTCCCAATGACGAGGAAGTAGGGTGACTTCCCGCCCCACAACCCCTAGTTTTGGACGGCCACGTTTCGGAGCGGTTGGCGCTTGGCTCTCGACTTTCAGGTTTTTATTGTCATGTTCAGAAAAACGCTGTTCAATTTCTAGCAGGCTTCCACTTAGATCGAGGTCTAGCTGGATACCTGTATCAAAGGAAATGATAATTACTGGCTCTAAGTCATTATTCTCTTTATTTTTCAAATAGATAGCGACATCTCTTAATGTGCCTTTTTTGATACAGTCGTGCTTATAGAACGCGTAATACATATTATGTGAGCCAATTATAATGTCATGGTGAAATGAATATTACCATGGTAAAAATAAAATGACACGAATTCGTTTGATAGTGTGTTTTGTGTGGGTGATGACCAGAGAGGCCTGAAAGAAACGATAGGGAGAAAGGAAAGAAACGGTAGGGGAAAAAGGCGGCTTGAGTTAACCGCCTGGGTATTGATGAGATATCAGGGTTACTGACTGAGAGGCATTCCAGTGATGAATGAATCTACAAGGCTTTGGGAAAACGGGGCTAGGTTGCCGCGCAAGCTTTCGAACTCTTCGAATGTGAAGCGATCGTTAGAGCTCGACATGGGGTGATCGAACTGGATACGTCGATCATCAAGTGAATTCTCATTCCACGCTTGCCATTGTGGGTTCTGCCACGGCGCGTTTGGGCTGCCAGTGCGCATAAAGCGAGCTAAATACGACATAAACTTTTGCGATACCTGTTCACGAGAATTTTCATTTGTATCCGTCCAAGCAAAACTGTAGAGCGTATCGGTGTTCGCATCGAAATTACCAAACATAAACGGCAGGTCAAACGTGTGCGTTGCACCAAATGCAGAATTCCATGGTGCTGGAATATCATCGAAATTAAAATCGTAGCGATAGACATCTTCTTGAAAATTTGATGCAAACGAAGCGACATTATCGGTAGCTAGGCTCCATGCGTAACTACTTGCCGCAACAACCCCCGGATACAATGGTGCGTACGGTGCTAACAAAATATCCTCTAGCTCTAATAGTTCAGGGTCAGCTATTAACTGTTCCCAAAGTAGGGGGTTACTCGCCCCGGCGTTGTTAAAAAAGCCTGCAATCACGCCCCAAATATAAGAAGCTTCATCTTTGGTGCTGCCAAGCATCAGGGGTTTTCTGTGAAAATGACCACCTTGCATTGCATCAACACCTGCATTTTCTAACACGTGCCCATCAATAAAATTACCTGCTGACCTAGGTACTAGTGTGGCCAATAAATTTGCAGGCACGCTTCGCATAAACGTATCAATCCATTCTGACGTTTGGTTAGATCGAAACGCGATTGCTTCTTCAACGGTAGTAGCATGGCCAAACATGACCAGTAAATTATCGATTAAGCCATCACTAATTGCGTTGCCCACAACCGCAGGTAGCCCAGAAGGAAAGCCTGCAGAGCAAATTGCCTGATCAAAAAGATCTTCTGAAAGGTCAGATTGCATTAACCCCCAAACACTTGAACAACCGGAGGAGTTTCCAGCGATAGTGACTTGATTTGGATTGCCACCAAAGGTTTGAATATTATTTTGAATCCATTCCAAGCCCTTCATCATGTCAAGCAAAGCATAATTACCTGAAGCGTCTAGAGGGTCTTCACCTTGTAAAAAATCATTGTGAAGCCAGCCAAGCGCTCCCAAGCGGAAGTTCAACGTAACCACAATGGCCTTGGTTGTATTCGCAAGTTTTGCGCCATGAAAGGTACTTGATGTTGCTGTACCGCGCGCGTTTGACCCACCGTGAATCCAAACAAATACTGGGAGTTCCGATATGTTTTCGTTGGGTCTCCAGACGTTTAAAAATAGGCAGTCTTCATTTCCGATAGAAGTGCCTAATTCGTCTGGGTTTGTTGTTCCCCAGATCGTACCCGCTTGCGGGCACACATCACCAAACTCACTTGCTTCGCGTACGCCTTCCCAGGAGTCGTTGTCTTGTGGTGCTTTCCAGCGCAGGTCGCCAACGGGGGCCTTTGCGTATGGAATGCCTTTAAATGAAACGGTGTTGTGTTTGTCGGCCGAGCCTTGAATACTGCCTCCGGTCACGTCCTTAATTAGTTCTGTACCGGGGTGATTTTGAACTTTGGCAATTGTAGTGTTGCTCAACAATAGTATTGATAATGTGACTGCTTTAGAAATGTATATGGCGATTCGCATAATGCGCTCCTTCTCCATTATTTTTTTCGTCGTAAGATAATAGAAAGCGAAGTTACGTGCTTCCTACATCTAATAACACCTGGAAGGAGAAGAACCGTATATTTATTTTGAAAAAATTATGAAGTTATCTTTCCTATCGTAACGAAGGTTTAAGTGCAAGCTCAGTGATTCTAGGCAGCTATCTAAATCTCGTATGTTTAATACAGCTGTGATGTTGTTTTTATTAACTGTATCCGTCAGTGTAATTTCAACATTGTGTTGTTTTTGTATATCCTGGAGTATTTCTTTCAATGGGGTGTTGGTGTATTGAATTTGCCCTTTTATCCAGCGTGTATATCGTTGAGCATCAACGTCGGTCACTGAGGTTGAGTCTTTCTTTGAGTTCACCATGAGCTGCTGATTAGCAGTTAGAATCTTTTCGCTACTATCGGGGCCAGAACCAACGAGCGACCTTGCCAAATTCCGGTTGTTTTCAGTGCTGCTTTTGACGGGCGTTGCTGGGGTTTCTTGAAAGCTTACTTTGCCTTCGACGACCGTAACGTAGGTGTCGCGGCCATTTTCGGACACAGAAAACTCCGTGCCTAACACCTTAACAACCCCTGATCGTGTTTTTACAATAAAGGGCAACGCCTTGTTTTTGGCTACTTTAAAGTAGGCTTCTCCTGATGCGAGTTCAACGTAACGTTTTTTATCATCAACTCTCACCTTAAGGTGTGTATTTTGATTCAAATAAATAATTGACCCATCATATGTGGTAACTTCTAGAAAATCATTGGAATGTGTTACATATTCATTTATATCGGTATTCGAGTTGATCGGTGAGAGGCTAATAAAAACGAATAAAAAAGCCGCTAGGGCAGAGAGCGAAGTGCCTACAAGTGTGATTTTAGGTAAGGATAGAATGCGAAGCTCTGAAATATATGAGAATACGACACTTAAGGCGCTCTTTCTATTACGTTGGAAGATATTTTCTAAAGCACCCGATTGCTCCCACAGTGCTTCAGCTTCCATATAGGCAAGCTGGTGAGCAGGGCTTTCTTCTAACCAGGAAAAAAACTCGGATTGTTCATCATCAGATAAATCGCCGCGATTAAAGCGTATCAGCCACTCGATCGACGTTTCAATCATTTCTTGGTGTTGGTTTCTTTCTTTTTTCATGCTTGTCTCATAAGCGAATCTACGAAAATATAACAAACGCAGTAAAAAATAGTTAATTACGGCCAATACAATTACTTAAAAACTTCAATGTAGCCATTATATGTTTCTCTACCGTGCTGGTAGAAATACCTAATATGTCGGCTATTTCTTTATGAGTTTTATGCTCTACTCGGCTGAGGAGAAAAGACCTCTGGTACTTTTTGGGAAGTTGTTTGATCGATACTTCAATCTTCTCTAGGTCTATTTGTGCAAAAGCAGAAAACTCTGGAGCTGGTGTTTCGGTTTCTTGGTTGTAAAGCACATTTAATTCATTTTTTTTCGCTTGATTACGAATACGATTAAGTGCGAGATTTTTCGCGGTTCTGTATAAGTAGCCGCTAGGGTTTTCTATTTGTTCAAATTCATTCACCGTTAAAATCCGCTTAAAGGTTTCTTGTACGATATCATCCGCGTCATGTGCGGCATTGTATTTGAAAGACACGAGCTTTTTTATATCTTGCGAGTGTCTTGCATACAATGATCCGATAAGCGTATCCTTCATTTTTACAATCAATTCCAAGGTCTATGTAATGGTTAATGATGAGCTTTTATTGCTTAAATCTATACTGTCGTAATAGGCGTAATATTACCTTGCCTGCCTAGTAATAACACTTCACAGATAAACAACCTCCAAAAAAATTGAAGCCTTAATGGAATGCAACAATAGATGTCAAAGAAATCGCTAAAACCGATATATCTGGCGATGCTTAAGTATGCTTTGGGTCCGGGTCTTTCTCAGCCTGCGTTGACCGGCGAGATAAGTGCGAATCAAGCCTCGCCGGAAAGTCGTCAGCAAGTTGCGCCCTCAGTTCACTTTTTTGATATTCCCGCACAAAGCCTCGATACAGCGTTAATTCAGTTAGGTCTGCAATCAGCCACTAATATTATTTACGCGTCTGATGTTATGGCTGGTGTAGGTGCTTCGCCATTGGTAGGGTATTTTGAATTAGAGCAAGCTTTAAATTTGTTATTGTTAAACACAGCGTTTGAGTTTGAGTTTTCGAGTTCCAAGAAATCTATTGTAATCCACCAGAAAGGAAGCCTTCCAAAGAACGATAACGCTGAAACCGAGCTAGAGAATACGCCAGCAGATACATATGAAGAGGTCTTGGTAGTTTCTGCTCGTCGTCGCGAAGAAAGTCTGTTTGATGTACCTATTGCTGTTTCAGTTGTTTCAGCAACGGAAATCGGGAAAAAAGGGTTTCAAAATTCGGTAGCGTTATCTGGCCAATTTCCAAACACCAAAGTCAAACTTATCCGCGGCACTAATTCAACAATGACAGCCTTTATTAGAGGGGTAGGGCACGAAGACCCCTTAGCTGGAGTTGAGAATAGTATTGGTTTTTATTTGGATGATATCTATATCAACCGGCCCCAGGGGCTGCTTTCTGAGTTGTATTTTATTGATAGGGTCGAGGTCTTGCGCGGCCCCCAAGGTACGTTGTACGGTCGAAACACCGTCGGTGGCGCGGTGAAATATACCAGTCGAGCAGTAGCTGAAGATAAAGCGTTCGAGTTTCGGTCTCGCTTTGGTAGCTATTATCTCCGCGAGCTAGGCTTATACGCAAGTACACCAATGGAGCGCCTGAATTCCAAAGTAAGTATAAGTTTAAGCTCGATACAGCGTGATGGCTTCGGAAAAAATAATACGACAGGGGAAGGGAATTACGATAAAGATATTTTTTCACTCCGCGGTCAATATCAATTCCAGCCTTCAGAAACTTTTGTATTGCGCACGTCAGTAGACTATTCGGAAGACAACTCAACCGCTATCGCAGGTTACGACGCGTTACAAGGGGACGGCGGAGATAAATATGATACCGCTGCGGGCTCTGGGCAGACCGGGCACCCGATTGATACGTTTAAGATGGAAAGTTACGGCGTATCGACGCACATAGATATTTCTGAAAATGAACATACAAACTTTAAAGCGATTATGGCCTATCGTTTTGATGATACAGCTAGTCCGATTGACTTTGACTCAAGAGAAGAAGATGCGCTTGATGTTTTTGTCGAATATGAGAATGAGCAGGCGAGTTTGGAGTTACAGCATTTTTACGGGGTTGGTGATTTTGAGATCCTCACCGGAGCATATTCTCTCAAGTCAACGGCATCTAATGCATTTGATACGGTGTTTGGTGACCCGGGAGTGATTTCGTTTACATCCGGAGAAATTGACCTTACCACGCGTGCTGTTTTTTCTGACATGAGTTACGCACTTTCATCTTCTTGGAAGCTTGGTTTCGGATTTAGGTATACCCAAGAAATAAAAAAGGTACATATCAATCGCGACCTATTTGTTGCTGTAGACGATAGCGCGCTAATTTCTCCTCATTTTGGCGGTGATACACGATCAATCGTTAGCCCGATATATGACGGTGCCGGGAATGAAATCGTACCTAATTTCTATGGCGAGAGGAAAGATATCGTATTCACACCGAAGGTTAATCTAAGCTGGAAGGCGAATCGATTTTCCCTATTGTATTTTTCCTACCAGGAAGGGTTTAAAGGTGGCGGCTTTGATCCTCGCGGCGACTATTCACAAACCCCCGTTCGGCGGGGGTACCGGCCTGAAAATATAGAATCATATGAGCTGGGCTATAGGCTTAGTCAAAAGGGCGGTGGAACCTTTGCTGAAATAGCTGCATTTCACAACGTGTATTCAGATATTCAAATTCAGGGTGGTTTTGCATTTCCAGGTGCTGGCGATGAGGAGGGGCAAAATATTCCTACGATTACAAATGC
The DNA here is from genome assembly GCA_045430305.1 of Agarilytica sp. Taxonomy (GTDB): domain Bacteria; phylum Pseudomonadota; class Gammaproteobacteria; order Pseudomonadales; family Cellvibrionaceae; genus Agarilytica. The sequence goes on from JAILXW010000001.1 coordinate 352,934, forward strand.
AGCAAGTGCAGAAATTAACGGAATTGAATTGCATAGCCGGTGGGAGTTTATCCCCACCTATTCAATAGATTTTGAATTGGGGCTACTGAACTCAAGGTACAAAAAATTTATAGATGCCTCAGGCGCTAATGTCGCGAAATCAAGGCATTTGCCACATTCGCCTGATAAAAATGTTTCGTTGACTCTAGAGCATTATCGAAATATCTGGAGTGGAGGTATGAGTTTTTATTTTAATTCTACGTTCCAAAGTAAAACGCAACATTTGAACGTAGCCGTTGATGGGTTTGATCAAGATGGGTATTCAATAGAAAACACCGGAGTGTCATGGGAAAACGGAAAAGAGAACATGCTCGTTGGTGTACACGTAACCAACCTGTTTGACGAGCGCTACTCTATAGCATTGTATGACTTTCCGAATGCACTAAGTGTTTTTTATGGTGAGCCTAGGCAAATGCATATTTCTTTCTCAATTAAATATTAAGCCGGCAGTAAAATAAAATACCTTAATATTTTAGTCACTTTTCCTGTAAAACCCCGAACATCTCACCCTTACGATTCTTGGGTGCGACGTTCTTCAAGCCTGCTCTCCTTTTAAGACTATAAATACAATGGAAGACTGGGTTCGTTACCCTAGATATTTTCAGATAAAAAAAAGGCCGCTCGATTGAGCGGCCTTTGATGCGTGTTGCGGTCTAACTATTTATGGGCAAGAGCCTACATGCCAAGTTGAACCGTTTGTAGAGTAGATAGTGTTATTGCCATAGGTAGATCCTGGCATAGACTCATCACTACCATTTGCGAAGTAGTTAGGTGCCCACCAAAAGCCTGTACTATACGCGCGACCTGCAACTTTTTGGTTGTAGTTGGTCGTGGTGAACTCTTCACAATCTGGACCAGGCGACGGAGTCGGCGTTGGCGTTGGCGTTGGTGTTGGCGTCGGAGTGAACGTAGGTGTTGGAGTCGGCGTAGGAGTGAACGTCGGGGTAGGCGTTGGAGTTGGCGTAGACGTAGGGATCGTGCCAGTGGTGCAATCACCTAGTGGGCCAGCACATTGACCACCTTCATCAACCCAGCGACATTGGTCGCCAACTAGCTCTTCGAACATTACGTATGCATCGACGTAGCCATAAGCACCGCCACAAGCAAGATAACCGTTAGTGTCTAAGCGGCCAGCGTTATAGTGCTCAGTAGATGTACCGCTTACACCAGCGTCAATATCGAACGTCAACGTTTCAGATGATGACAAGCCAGTTGTATCAGAAGCTGTCGCAGTTGCAGTATTTTCGCCACCGAATAATTCACAGCCCTTCGCAGAGAACACAACACCGTTTTCATCAAAGTCAGCCGTTACGTTGCCTGAGCTAAATGAAACCGTAACACCGCTCAAGTTCTCGTTAAAGTCGATCGCTGTACCGCTTACCGTTGCACAAGTGCCACTAGTACTTACAGTTACATCGCGTAATACAGGAGCTTGTTGTGAAGAGCTTTGACCTACAAGGTGAGTAGAAGTCACAGTTGCACCAGAAGCGCCCAAGGTATCAGTACCAGTTGTTTCAATGATGTAGTAATCGTTAGGCACGCCAGAGAACGTGATAGAGAAAGAACTGCTAGCACTGGTTTGACGAGTGTCAGTGTGATCAGTCGTTACACCGGTAATAGACACAGAAACGTAATCAACAGAAGAATATGTGTCATCGGTAACTGAGCCAGAAATCGTCATAGTTGAATTGCTAGATTTAGACGCTTCAGAAACAGAAGTGATAACAGGGCCTTTGTTCTTAGGTACGCGAACGCTGTTTTCGCTAAAGAAACCACCTAAGTAACGCGCATAGTTGATGCTATCGCTACCAACATAAGAACCGCTAGCGCCAGAACCGCCAGACCAAGCGTGGTCTAGGCCATCAAAATCTAGTCGAGAAACGCGGTTTGAACCGTCTGGGCCATCCCACAAGGTTTCAGTAGCCGTGCCGCCGTCAACGATTTGGGTGCTTCCAGAAAGCTTAGACACACCGTAAAGGTCAGCCATACCTTCTGAGTTTTGAGCGTTGTATTGTGGTGGTACTAAAGTATCTGCAGTACCGTGACCAGTCGAAGTAATTTGAGTATCGAAATGCGACGCGTAAGAACCTGCGTAACCGCGACAAGTGCTAGGCACATTTACAGATTCGAAACCAAATGCACCATTAGAGCTTGTGCCACCAGTAGGCGCAGCAGAAAGGCCCATACCAGCAAACACATCAGGCGCTAAACAACCAATAATATGAGCGAAAGAACCACCAGAAGATAAGCCCGACACGTAAACCTGGTTAGGGTCAATGTCGTAGAAGTTATCGGCCAACATTTCGTCAACCATTTGTAAGATATTGCGGTAGTCATTGTAGCTACGCGATTTAGTTGCATTCCAATAACCCCAACAGCTAAAACCTTCTTTATTAGCTGCATCAGGTACCGCAACGACCATACCGTACTCTTCAGCAGGGTTTTCCAGGTTTGCGGTTAGGAAGTTATCGATAGGTTGTGTACAACCGTGAAGCACGACTAAAAGTGAGCGACCTTCACCAATCGGTGAATCAGTATCTGGAGTGTAGATATTTACCAAATTGAAACCGCCGATGCTTACGTTGTTGCTCCAGCTACCCGCAAAGGCAGTAGAAGCGCAAAGCGTTAAAGCAAGAGCAAGGGTCGTGGCAACCCATTTCTGAATTAACTTAATACTCATAATTAACCTCATTATTATTATCTTCTGTTATTAAAATAATTCAGCTGCCGTATTTTTCTCGGTATTTGCAACAGATCCGTATGACACCGTTGACTAAGGTTCAACCAACGAAGAGCGCAATGTTGTTGCACTGCAATACAAGCTACGATGCAAGCTGTGAATCCAGACTACGGCTTCTAGTGAGACTGGCGCCATAATACCTTGGTAGGATATAGCAATCCGTTTAGATTTTAGTCTTGCCTATTAGCTTTGCGACTAAACACTCTTTTTTAGATATAAAAAACGTGACTTCAATCACGTAGAACCCGCTCATATAATGCTAGCAGTGTAAAAATGCCTCTCAGGCGACTTCCGGTTATAAAGTGACCAATAAATGAATGAGGTGTCAATGGTTTAATAGGCTTATTTTTATACCTTGAGGTTATATGTGGTTTGTGCTGCGTCACAGAAAAAATGTGCTTCAAGTCACGTTTTTTTGATGCTGGTGGGCCAGGTAGAATGCAGCTATCGGCGGCAAGCTCTAAAATCTTCTTAGACTGATATTAAACGCGGGTAGTGGCTGAAATCAGCACCTAGCTAGGTGCTTTTTAACCCAACATTATTCAGAGCGTGGTGTAAATATCATTTAGCCCTTCACAAATTAAACTCAGGGGTATGGAATGGTTTGGTTGAACTGTGTTCAGTCCCCTGGTTGAAACTATAAGCCATAGCGTACATAAAATGGTTATGGCAATTTAGGCTTTGTAGCGCAATACCCAAACATAATACTTATAAAATAAATGGTTCGTTTTCTTTCCCTTCTATCTTTATCTCTTTTGATTTTTTCTCTTCACTCAAACGCCGCATCAGGCCGAGCCGAATACGACCTTGATGATGATGGTCTCATAGAAATCGATGACCTGGGCGATTTGGATGAGATTCGAAATCATCTTGATGGTACGAGCTTATATGGCGAAAGCACGGGGTGCCCAGTAGAAGGGTGTGTAGGGTTCGAACTAACTACGGATCTAGATGTTGACACCAATGCCGATGGCGTAGTGGATGTGCACGTGTTGTCACTAAAAGTTCTTAATAAGGTATATGTTGGGTGCTCAGAAAGTTGTTGGCTCAATAGGGTGTGTTAGTGGGGGGGGGGAATCACCGCAGAAGATGGTCTGTTATTAATAAGAGCAAGTAAGGGGGTTAACATGGTTCTTCATTTTAGAGCCAATCACCCAAATTTTGATTTCCGATGATCGCCATAAATTCGACTACGTCGTTAACAACTCGGTAGTAAATTGCATCTGCTCCACATGGGCATCGCCTGTATCCTGGGCGAATGTCTTCAACCGATTGATACGAATACGGGGCTTCGGCGATTAGTTCGAAGTGTCTGAAAAAGTCGTTGTAATATTCGTCAGCCGCTTTTTCACCATGTTGTTGGACGCCCCATTGATGAATGCGTATTAAATCCTTCTTGGCATCTTCAGAGAGTTTATAGCTGCCCATTTCTTTTTAGTTCTTCCTTGGATTGAGCAAGAATTTCCTCTCGGTTCATGTCGCTGAAACCGCTATTCTCTGCCTGAATAAGCTTGCCCCGAATAAAATCAGTCCTACTTTGAGCTTCGCGTGCGTATCGAATAAGTGAATTAACGACCTCGCTTTTGTTACGAAACTCATTGCTTTCGACTTGGGAGTTGAGCCAGTCATCATTGGGCTGGCTAAGGCTGATACTTTGTCTGGTCATAGGATTTCATCGCTTGCGTAACATCTGGTGTAATATTACACCAGGTGTGTTTGGTGGTAAAGTGAGCGAGTGGAAAAGTCACGCCAAAAGCATCGTTAAATCACCAAAATAACGACCGCTCTATAGCCCTCTCTACAAAACTGATGTAACGTCGTTCCCCTTATAAATCAAAAACTTGGGGCGGAATAAAGCGCCACGCTAAACCGCAAAAAAACCAAGATCACACACCAGGGAGCCGACGAATGACCTTTAGAGCCATACTTGCCTTAATTGCAGCAATTACCTTACTCACAGCCTGTGGTGGCGGAGGGGGCGGCGGCTCTTCTAGCGATACACGCCCAGATGCAATCAACCTAGGTGAAGAAACCGACGCAGCACTTTCTACCCAATTTACCGATACCGTCACCATTACCGGTATCGACGCTTCTACGACGATTAGTATCACCGGCGGGGAATACAGTCTAGATAGTGGCACAACATTCACAAGTGAAAATGGCCGCGTCACCAACAACCAAGAAGTGATTGTGCGTGGCACCTCAGCCGCCACTGTATCGACCGATGTGGATGTGGTGCTAACCGTTGGCGGTGTGACAGGCACATTCACCATCACAACCTTTGATGATACAACCGCACCCACAGTAGCCATTGCATTCCCGCCACCAGCGTCCATGACACAAGACACAGAAGTGCTAGTACGCGGCACCGCGACAGACGACTACAGCGGTATCGCAACCCTTCAAGTAAACGGCGTTGACGTTACCGATACCAGCGATAACGGCTCTTACTCCACATGGCAAATTCGAGCAGCATTAACTGCGGGTGAAAATACATTAACAGTAACCGCAAGCGATTCTGCGGTAATAGCAAATGAAATTGCAGTGGGTGACCAACCCAGTGTTGCTGTAAGAAGTGATGCAGCGATGGGGGATTTTCCGGATAGTGATAACCCGCTTAGTTACCCTGAAGGTATTGCAGTAGATTACGAAAGAAATCGCATTATTCTTGGTGATAGAGACCTTGCTACCTTTATTACGGTAAATATGGATACAGGCGCTCGAACAACATTTTCTGATAACTCTACACCTTCATCTATATTTTTCCCAAATAACAGACCGGACGGATTATTAGTCGATGCAGAAAATGATCGGATGTTTGTTACCAACTATGTAGATGACGTTATATATGAAATAGATTTAGTCACGGGAGTGCGTACAGAAATTTCGAGCAATGTGATATCAAGCGATGCACCAGTGATCAACAACCCAACAGCGTTAATATTTCACCCAGAGAACGAGAATGAGCTAGTAGTATTTGATTCAAGTGCATTGGTTAGAGTAAACCTATTAGACGGTGTGCGAACAACTCTCTCGTCTGCAGGGCAAGGGGATCATGATCCCGTTCCAGACAATACAACTCGATTAGGTTCGGTTCTTGGGGGAGTATATGACTCTAGTCGCAGTGGTTTTTTTGTAATGAACAATAATTCTACAGGCGAAGTTGTTTTTGTGAGTTTGAGTGATGGCGCACGTACGATTTTTTCTGATAACACCACGCCGAATTCTAATGCTCCCTTATTTGATCAGCCGCAAACCATCGCATTCGATGAAGAAAATGAACGCCTATTGGCCAATGAGATAGACTTAGCAGCGCTAATTTCGGTTGATACAAGTACAGCAAACCCCGGCGTAAGATCCATTTTTTCAGATGCTACAACGCCCAATGCTATTAACGTTGCACTCACTCCAGAAGAAATTTACTACGATGGTAATTTAGGTTACGCCTATTGGGTAGATAGCGTACTTGATGCATTGCTTGCGGTAGATATCGAAACAGGTGAACGTGTATTTGTTACGCGTGGTGATTCGGACGAATAATATTTTACGATCAAGACAAGGCCAGGTTAAGAATTAAAAAGGGTTAAAGGGAAATAAATATGCTTAACAGCGCAAATAATAGTATTAAAACCATTGCAGGTAATTTTGGCGGTTACAAAGTGAGGTGCTCAACTCAAGCATTCGCAGTTTACGAGCAGCTACGCTTAAAAAGCGGCAACGCCAACCACTGGGCGAGCATGATTGTAAGAGGGATTCGCGGCCTAAGTAATGGCATTATCAATAGTGATGACGTTTTTGTGAGCTCTGGTGCAAACTTCGGTGGTATGCAGGACTTTACTGTCATCCTCCCCGGTTGCACTGTGCATGCACAAAAATACGATAGTGGTGAATATTTTATAAGTAAAATTGATCCATCTCTGGAATATCATAAAGCGCAAGAAAGTTTTTTGGTGCCTGGGATGCATCGAGCTTACAAGGAAGACTCTCGCTGGTCGACAAAATTTAAATCGCAGAATGACGTTGAGTCAAAAAATGATATCAATGTCGTTGGAGTTTCTGATTCTGACTTGCCAAAAGTAGACAAGGTCGCTTCTTTAGTGGGTGAGAGGGCAAAGTCCATCAGTCCCGCAATTGAAAATACGGGTTATGATTTATTTTTTACTCCGGGGAAAAAGAAAATTGGTGGCCTTTTAAATTACAAGCAAGCAATTAAGTCAAAAAGCGATAGTGAATTACACGAATCTGCGATTTTGTTAGCCGAGGCTATGAAAAATGCGCGCAAACAAAAAAATATCACATGGTTTGCCGATAGAGGTGGTTCAGGAATTTTGACCCAAGCGATGCATATTCTTGGGCGACACAATATCCAGCTCGCTGGGCATAAAATGTACTTGTATCACCCAACTACCAGTAAAGACGAAGCCTATAAAGCCAGCCAAAAGCTCGGTATGGAAGTATCTCGAGATTTTGTTAAATCCCATTCTTTAAATGTAAATGAGCTTATAGGCGCTTCTAGCCTAAGGTTACCTTTTAAGCGTTGGCGAAACTCATCTGATAACTACACCGGTATCAACGCGCTTGTCGATTATGGTCGAGGGGTTTCTGGTGGACAAGGTATATGGAATAAAGGGAACGCCATGTTAGGTGCTGCGGCGGGTGCAGTTGCAGTATTTGCTCCTGCGTCAGTGACAATAGGCGCGGTTGTAGCTGCAGCCAAAGTCGGGGCGGTTGCGGCGCCTGTAGTAATGGCGCATATGCCAAATACTATGGATAGATTAAACGCGATGAAATAGGGCTGCTGTCTTGAGACTTCCAAAATTTAAAGAATTAAAAGAGTTTGCCGTACCGAAAGGGGTTGGAATCAATTCTTGTGAAAGAGTTTTGTTAGATATAGATGGTGTTAAGGTAAGTTTTCTTGCTCCTCCTCACCGGCCGTCAATCAAGGAAAAGAAAGCGCTCCACAATAAGAAACAAATCCAGGTTGGTAACGGAAACACCTACACGCCCAATAATAGCTTTGGTCGTTGGAGAGGTGGACTTCACTTTGGCCGTGATTTCGCCTTTCAGGGGCCAGCTTTTACGGGTTCGATAGCTGAACTGTCGATAGACCTATTGTTGTTTAATACCAAGTTGAAAAAATCTTCGGAAACCTTGTTTGATCCCAGTTTTCTAGAAGCTTCTGTTCTTGATCGATTAACTGAGCATTACTCTGAAGAAAAAGCTTATTGGGCGCCTTGCTGGCAAGCGCCATCAAACTGGAAGCCTATCAATATAGATGGAGTTTCGTCAGTGTCTTACGATGCAATAAAGGTCCGAGGAGGCGGTGATTTCTTTAAGGAATACGTTTATCCAATATTCGACGATACATTTTTTATGCTGCGATTTCGCGAAATACAGGAAACAAATGGGTCGCTTGCGGCTATGGACAAACTAATCAGTCGAGAGCCTTTAGATCAGTTGGCAAACGATATCATCAAAAGTGTTCAAGTTGAACTTTCCGAAGAAGCTAAACAACAGCTCGCTCGTGCCAAACAAGAATTTCCTAACGTACAGCTTTCACAAGACGTTCAGCCGCTTAAGTGGACGACGGAAGAAGAAGATCGTAAGCACTCCGAATACCTGGCTACGCCAGAGAACTATTAGGTAACACGTTTTGAGACTCCCGAAACTAAGAACATTAAACGAATATACCGTACCTAAAGGCATAGACATCAATGGCTGTAACCGAGTTGCCCTAAATATTGATGGGGTAAAGATAAGCTTTCTTGCACCACCTCATCGACCGGTGTTAAAGGAAGAAAAGCCAATTTTCAGCAAGAAAGAAATTTCGAGAAACGATGCTAGAAGCTATATTTCTCGCGACACTAAAGGTCGCTGGCGTTCTGGAGTGCATTTTAGTCGGTCTTTTGCTTTTTCAGGGCCGGTTTTTACTGGAGCTATTGCAGAGCTGGGTGTTGACTTGGTTTTTTACAATACGAAATTAAAGCGAAGTTCAGAAACTGCATTTAACCCCGGTTTCTTGGAACATTCGTTATTCGAAATATTAACATTACGATACTCCGACCAAAAATCATATTGGGCTTCTAGTTGGCGAGCTCCATTTAACTGGTGTGTTCGAGGAGTGAACGGGGCTCCGAGTGTTTCGTACGATACGGCACGAGTCCATGGGGGGGGGGATTTTTTCAAGGAGTACGCCTTTCCAATTTTTGATGATGTCTTTGTTTTGTTACGGTTTCGTGAAGTACAGATGACTAACGGCTCGCTAGAACAAATGGATAAACTGATCAGTCGAGAACCTTTAGATCAGTTGGCCAACGATATTATCAAAAGTGTTCAAGTTGAGTTGCCCGAAGAAGCAAAACAACAACTAGCTCGTGCCAGGCAAGAATTCCCTAACGTTCAACTTTCACAAGATGTTCAGCCACTTAAGTGGACGACGGAAGAAGAAGATCGTAAACACGCCGAATACCTGGCTAACCCAGAGAATTATTAGCTCAAAAAAATTAATTTTATCGAGAAATGAATATAAGAATGATGCAAATAGAATATTGCACTCGCTTACAGAAGCAAATACAGAAGCGATCTAATCACAATCTAAAACACACATTAAAGGCCATTTTTGTTGGCCTTTTTGCGTTTTTATCGCAAAGTGTTTTTGCCGGCCCAGAGGGCGGCGAAGTGGTGGGTGGTGCTGGTAATATCTCTCGCGACGGTACAACGACCACCATTAATCAGGCTACGGATCGAATGGCAATCGATTGGCAAAGCTATAACGTTAATGCTAATGAGCGTGTTCACTATATTCAGCCTGATTCTTCCTCCATTTCTTTAAACCGCATTCTTGGCAATTCTGCATCCCATATTCACGGTCGTATCGATGCTAATGGCCAGGTATTTCTTGTAAACCCAAACGGCGTATTTTTTGGTAAAGACTCAGTGATAAACGCCGGGGGTATTCTCGCCTCGGGTTTGAGTATCGACCCCGGTGATTTTATGAATGGGGATTTAGTATTTTCTGCTTTAGAGGGTACCGATGGTTTAGTCATTAATGGCGGCTTATTAAATGCCGCTACCGGCGGTTACGTGAATTTGCTAGGCCAGCAAATTCAAAATGATGGCGTAATCAGCGCGCAATTAGGTTCGGTAAATTTAGCTGCGGGGCGCGAGGCGATACTTACTTTTGATGATGGCGGCTTATTAGGTGTCCAAATTACCGAATCCATTTTACAAGACGACATTGGTGTGGATGCTGCCATTTTAAACAACGGCGAAATCACTGCAGAAGACGGTCAGGTTTTAATAAGTGCAGCTGCCAGTCAAGATGTATTTACCCAAGCCGTAAACTCAGGCGAGTTAAAACAAGCGCGTAGTGTGGTGGTAGATGAGGATGGTAGCTTTACCTTAAGTGCGGGTGCCAATGTTGTAAACACCGGAACGATTTCGGCCTCTGGGGAATCCGGCGGTGATGTGATTGTGCTGGGTGAAAATATTACTTCTTCTGGACATATCTTTGCCGATGCTGGTGTCGTTGAGAGTTCCGATGGAAATGTAAATCAGCAAGCAGGCAATATCGAAATTCATAGTGTCGATACCACCTTAATTACAGAGCAGGGCAGTGTTAGTGCAACGGCCAGCGCCGGATCGGGCGGCGATATAAAATTATTTGGCAATAAAGTCGGCTTAAGTGAATCAGCGACTATTAACGCTTCTGGCGAAAGTGGCGGTGGCCAAGTGCTGTTTGGCGGTGACGAAACTGGTTCAAATAATCTAGTTCGCAACGCACAGTTTATTTTTCTCGGGGAACACACCTCTATCTATGCTGATGCTCTAGGTAACGGCAACGGTGGCCGCTTAATTACCTTTGCCGAAAATACCGCGCGTGTATACGGTGGCTTGTCGGCACAAGGCGGGCAATACGGTGGCGACGGTGGCTTTATTGAAACCTCCGGCTTAATCAGTTTTGAAATTTTAACCACCCCCAATGTTAATGCAACTGAAGGGCAGGGTGGCCATTGGTTAATTGACCCCTACGATATCACGATCGATAGTTTTGATGGGTTTATGGATGATCAGGACGGCGGTTCGCTTGATGGCCCTGACTTTCACCCGACAGGCGCGGGCGCGCAAATAGCCGTAGGCACTATTACAGACGCCTTAGATGGCGGTAACACGGTTACGATTGCAACAAGCGGTGGTGGTGGTACGGATGATGATGGTGATATTACTTTCAATAATGAGTTGGCTGATAGCGGCTCCGGCGCTAGCACATTAATTCTTAATGCAGATGGCGATATTAATACCAACGGTCAAGATATAACGGGAACCGGTAGTGGTTTAAGCCTCGAATTTAATGCGGGTGGCGATGTGTTATTGGGAACATCCGCCATCGATACTAACGGAGGAAGTTTTACCGCTACTGGTGTCGATTTTACTGCGGACGATACATCTTCAATTACTACTGGCGGAGGTAATGTAAATATTTACGTCACTGGTGCCGTTTCGCTTGGTGCAGACGTTACGACTGACGGCGGAAATTTTACTGTAGGTGGTAATTCTAATGCGACGCGCCCAACCAGTTTTAATAATTATCTGGCCGGTGCAGGGGGAACAATTACGACTAGTACTGCCAGTGGTGCTGGCGACATCTCTATAACTACTGTCCTGGATGCAACAACAAACGGAGATGTAACGCTAGGGGCCTTTAGTGTTAGTGATGGTGATAGTTTTAATGATCTTGGTGGGGAAGTAACCGTTATATCGGGTAACGATATCACTTTGTCTTCAGCCTGGGATTATCACGCTACGGGAGATAACACACTCGACATGCTTTTCAGCTTAACAGCACATGATGATATTTTTATTAATGCGCAATTATCCGATGAGCGTGGTGGTGGCGTAGATACGTTAAATATGGTGTTTACTGCCAATGATAATACGGGGGGATTTGCTTCAGGAGCGGGTTCAGTTCATTTAAACGCGAATGTGTTTACCGCCGGTGGTAATTTTACTGCTTCTGGCGTCGATTTTGATAACGCTGGTTTTTTACTTGATACGGATAATGCGACAAATACCAATCCTTTGCCTGGTGAAGATATTAGTTCGACAACCAACGGCGGTGATATAACGATTACATCTACTGGCGCAGTGACGCTTGGTCAATTAATTACAGACACAGAGGGTGGTGCTACCGGGAATGTCGATATTTCAGGCTCTTCCATTTCTGATTCTGGCACTTCAACAATTACTGTTCAAGGCACGAATACCTTCACCGCTTCATCTGGTGCGCTTGCTATTGTTTTAGATAATTCTGGTCATACTTTTGCTGACCCAATTTCTATTGCCTCGGACGTTAATGATTTGGCGTTAGGCAATATTTCTATTGCGACAAATGGCGAAGCGGTAAATATCACTGCGGTTGGCGATATTACGCAACCCACCGGTACCGATGCCGTTACATTGAATAGTTCAAACTTAACGGTGAATGCTGCTTCGGTTCAGGTAAATGACATAACGACAATGGGGCTAGACGATACCGATGCAGGTGACGTAACACTTACTGCTACCACAGGCGCACTTACCGCCGGAAATATAAATGCCGTAGGTGGTAATGCTGTAACTGCAGTGGGCGGAGGTGCTGACAATGGTCGAGTTGGGTTAAATGGCGGCAATGTTCTGCTTAGCGGTAATGGATTAGTGACGGTGTCTTCTATAGCTTCATCGGGAAGTGACGGCTTTGATAATAGTGGAAACGGTACAAATGAGTTTGATGGGGGGAACGCTGGCTCTATTTCTGTTACTTCAGTTGCAAATAATATCGTAACTGGAGCTCTTACCGCTGACGGTGGTAATGGTGATGCACAAGATAATGATAACGATGACGATGCAAATGGTGGTAATGCAAATACGATTCAGCTTGTAGCAAACGTAGGTACGGGTTCTATCACTTTATCTGATAACGTCTTTGCTAGAGGCGGTCATTTATTTGAAGTAAATAACGTTTCGCCAAGTGTGGCCAACGGTGCTGGTGGTTCAATTACTATCGATGGAAATATTGTATTAACAGCCCCTGTATTAATTGATAGTGATCTCGCAGATAGCCCAGCGGGTAACAACGCAACCGGTACATCAACCCCCGCCGACATAACAATCACTGGAACCATCGACGGCACAACCGCATTAACAGAAACGCTTACTATCAATGGTGCCAATTTTGATTTTGATGGCAATATTGGTGCAGCGACGTCACTCGGTGCAATTGTGATTGATGCGACTGCCGGAATTAATGCCGATAACGAAAACTTAACCATTCGCGCTGCATCTTTTGCAGTAAACAGCGGCACAAGTTTTTATGCTTCTGACATCAATACAACCGGCGCTGCTGATGCGGCAGGTGGCAACATTACAATTAACGTTGGTAGCGGCACGCTTACCACCGGTAATTTAATCGCAACGGGTGGCGCTGCAGTCACGAGCGGTGAAGCGGGTGGTGCCATTGACCTTGATGCGGGTACGATTACAGCAGGCGATATTTCTACTAATGGTACTGAAGCCGTTACGGGCTTAGGTGGTGCCGGTAACACGATAACGATTGACGCTGAGCGTGTTACCGTCGGCGCAATTAACGCTAGCGGCGGTGATTCAGCAGCAGGGGTTGGTGCAGCCGGTGGTGCAGTAACACTTACTGCTGACGACGATACTACAGATGGAACACCCGATATCGCCATAAGCGGCGACATTAATTCACTTGCAGGGTTAGACGATGACGACCTAACCCGAACAAACGGGCAGGGTGCGGTTAATTTAGTTTTAACTGGCGATGATGTATTAACGGGGTCTATAACGCTTCCTTCTCTAGCCGATTTTATTACTTCTGATATTTCAATTACTGGTAGTAGCGGAACAGATACGCTAAACGGGCCGAGTATTACGAATACTGCGAGCTTATGGACGGTTACCGGCGCAAACGCAGGAACAATCAGTGACGCCGGTGCAACTTCTACCGTAACGTTTACTGCAATAGAAACCCTTCAAGGTGGCAGTGAAGCAGATCAGTTTGCCTTATCAACGACCGAGTTCGATGGTTCTATTCTGGGTGGTGCAGGAACGGATACGGTAATAGGTGCAGCTCAAGATACCGAATGGAATATAACAGGCGCGAATACATTCACCATTACAGGTGTTTCTGATACAACCTTTGGTGAAATGGAAAACCTGGAAGGGAATGCGGGTGATCATGCCGATACGTTTAATTTGTTAGCGGGTACAGTGTGGGCGGGCGGCGTTAACGGCGGCGGCGGAACAAGTGACGTTGTTGTTGCGGGTAACGAAAGCGCAGATTGGAGCGTTACAGCAGCTAATAACACCGGCACCGTAACGGGTATAGCAACAACCTTTTCTTTTGTAGAGATTTTGCGCGGCGATGATGATGCAGCGACAGTCGATACCTTTGATGTAAATAGTGGTGAGTCTTTTACCGGGAGCATTGAAGGGCGCGACGGCGACGATATATTTAACTTGGATGAAGACGTCACGGTTGCAATTTCTGGTGGTGATGGTGACGACGATTTTAATTTAACAGCCGATAGTATTACTGCGCGTGTAGAAGGTGACGATGGCGCAGATGATTTTGTTATTGGTGATGCGGTAGTTGTTGCAATAGTTGATGGTTTCAACAATGGCGGCGGAGACGACAGCGATACCGATACCTTAACGGCGTTTGATTCTGGCAGCGATACAACGTGGACGATAGACGGCACTACCGACGATGTCGTTGTTGGTTCGACAGATGTCGATTTTGTTCGAATAGATACCCTTCAAGGTGGAACGGGCGTTGATAATTTTAATGTAACGTCGGTATTTACAGGAACGCTCAGTGGTGGGGCGGGGATAGATACCTTTGATATCGACGCAGCTATTACCGGAAGCTTAAATGGTGAAGCCGGAGATGATATATTTCATTTAGATGCAGATGTTACCGTTGCAGTTAACGCAGGTGATGATGACGACACAATTAATATCAATACCAGTATCACTGCAACGTCGGATGTTAATGGTGATGGCGGGGACGATACATTTAATGTAGATGATACAGCGGATATTTCTGTAACCATTGTTGGTGGTGAGCTTACTGAAGATGGTGCTGGCGATACCCTAGCCTTGGTGGATGCTACTGGCAATCATACTTGGGTTCTTGATTCAGAAAATTCGGGAACCTTAAATGACGATATCGACTTTTCTGAAATAGAAAACCTTGATGGTTCTAACGGCGGCAACGATACCTTCGATTTTAATTTCTATGACGGCGGTGGTGTTGATATAGGCCAATTTGAAGGAACGGTCGATGCGCGCAATGGTGATGACATTGTCGATTTAGTTTTTGCGGGCGGCAATGTCGATATTGTTTTAGGTTCCGAAATTAACCAAGTGCAGAATGCCGCTATCGTGCAAGGCGCGGGTGCTGCTTCAACGTTTACCGTAGTGGGTGGCACTGGTGCTGGTACAACGACATGGGCAATTTCAGATTTCGATGGTGGCGGTGTAGCCGATGGTGTGAATGATGGTGTTGTTACTAACGGTGTAAATTCTACAAGCTTTATTGATTTTGGAAATTTAGTTGGGGATTCTGAGGATGACCAATTTACTGTTGCAAATACCGCGTCGATTGTTTCGGTAGATGGCGCCACCGGGACTGCGAACACCTTAAGTTATTGGGCGACGGCGAATGCCGACGCCGATTGGGCTATAACTGGTGCAAACGATGGAACGATTAATACAACCACACTCGTTTTTACTGATATTCAAACCGTTACTGGTTCAGGTAACGATAATCTCACCGCAAGAAATTCGCAAACAAATGTATGGGAATTAGATTCTGCTGATGGTGGCACAGTAGAAGACACTGGCGCGACAGATACATTAGCCTTTAGCGGCTTCGATGCGCTAACAGGCGGTGATGAAATTGATACGTTTAATGTAGATAACGGTGTTGATTTTACGGGTGCTATATCTGGGTCGTCTGGAAATGATGTTTTCAATTTAGTTGATGATGTGACTGGTGGTATCAACGGTAATGGTGGTGACGACGATTTTAATATTACTAACACCGCGTTGAGCTCAACTGTTCGTGGTAATGGCGGTAACGACGAGCTTTATGTTCTGGGCAATAACATTGATGTTACGTTTAACGGTGGCGACGATACGGACATCGTCATTGGTTTTGATGATGCAGTAAATGATAACAATTGGGATGTGAATAATAATCAACTTACTAATGATGCGAACCCTGGTTCCATCATTGATTTTAGTAATGTCGAGGCACTCACTGGAGGCACGGGCGTTGATATATTCACAATTACTGCGAATGTTACCCGCACGTTAAATGGTAGTGCCGGTAGCGATGAAATTATTGCCCCCAACCTAACAAATGCTTGGGTTTTGGCAAGTGATAACGCAGGTACCTTAAATGGAGTTAGTGAATTTACTTTTACTGGAATTGAAATTTTCACCGGCGGAACAGGGGATGATACGCTCACAGGCATTGCTCAAGACAACAATTGGCAAATTACAGGCACTAATAGCGGTACTTTAGAAGAAAGTGGTACAGGTGACGGCACCGTGACTTTTACTGCTATCGAAAATCTCGTCGGCAACTCTGGTGATGATGATTTTACACTGGGTGCTTCTGGTGTAATCAGTTCAATTGATGGTGCAGAGAGCACTGACGATGACGACACCTTAATTGCACGTGATGTGGCGAATACCTGGAATCTGACTAACTCAAATTTAGGTAATCTCCAAACTACGGCTGGCCCTACAACGTATGTCAGTAGCTTTACCAATATTGAAACGCTTGACGGCAGTGATTCAGCAGCAGACACATTTAATTTTAGTGTGTTTGCGAACTACAATATTCTTGCTGGGGCATCAATTGGCGATACCGCAAACTACAGTGCGGTAACTGCAGACGTTGCAATTACTGTCGGTGCTGGCGTGGTTGCAGGGCTAGACGATATTGAAGAAGTCGTTGGTAACAACGATGGTTTAACCAATACCACTTATTCAAGTGAACTTACCTTAGATACCAGCAACTCAGCCACTTGGACCATTTCTGACGCAGACGGTGGTGACGGTATTAACGATGGTTCAATTAGTTTTGGTAGCAACACCATTGTTTTTACAAACTTTAGTGACCTGGTTGGTGGTACGGGTAACGATACTTTTGATTTAGATCCTGCTTCAGGAAGTTCGGGAATAAGCGGTTCTATTGATGGTGGTACAGGCACACTCGATTCAATTGTTGCTCGAGATGTCGCAACCGATTGGAATATTTTTGAGGATAACAGTGGCGGAGCAGGAAACGAATTCGCCTACGGAAATTTTACTTACGAAAATGGTGAAGACGATGGTGGTGTGCCTGCAACGGCTTACGAATCCACCTCTGACTTTACCGGTATCGAAGAGATAACAGGTAGTGATCAGGGTGACACATATACGGTAGATAATTTTACGGTCGGTGGTGCATTTGCAATTACTTTGAACGGTGGCACAGGGGTCGATACGATCACGCTGCCAAATCAAGATCTCGATATTACGCTCGGCCAAGCAATTGGCGGTATTGGGTTAAACGGTTTCGACGTTATTACTGCGAACGCAGCGCGTGCGAATATTCTACGTTCAACAACTGCATCGGGAACCGTTGCCTGGGCTATTGATGGCGACAATTCAGGGTCTGTTGACGGCGTTGCTTTCAACAATTTCCAATCTTTATATGGTGGCGATGCGAATGATACTTTTGCATTTGACCCCGCAGGTGTGATCGACACTTTAATCGACGGCGGTAACGGAGCAAATGTTATTTCGGCACGAAGTATGGCCGCTCGTTGGAATATCTCTGGCCCAAATACTGGGTCGGTCGATGATATTACCGGTGCCGCAGATACTTACGTAGGTAGCTTTCAGAATATTCAAACACTGACGGGTAGTTCGGTATCAAATGAATTTATTTTCGGTGCTAGTGGTTATTTTGGAGGAACAATTACCGGCGGTGCTGGCACAGATGAAATTTCTGTCGCTGAAATGGCTGGGGAAGATACTTTGTGGCTAGTGGATAATGCCTCGGTTGAATCAGGCACTGTCCGCCGTGCGGACTCTGCTGATAATTCTTCTATTACTAGTAGCGCCACGTTTACGGAAATTGAAAGTTTAGTTGGTGGTGATGGTACAGATAAATTTATTTTTGGTTCTGCAGCAGCATTTACGGGTAGTGCCGATGCGGGCGGCGGCGCCAATGATGTTGTTGATCTTTCAGGAATAGCTGGTGCGATTTCTGTCGCAGCGTCTGCAACAAATATTCATGGTATTGATAATGCTGAGCTGTTAATCGGAAACGATTCCGATACTAGTCTCACAGGCTTAGATACCAGCACGAATACCTGGACTATCGATGGCGCGAATGAGGGCCAGCTTGGTAACGGCGGCACGATCGCAGAATTCTCCGGTGTAACGACACTTATAGGAAGTGACCTAGTTGCAGATCAGTTTGATTTTGAAGTGGGTGGTTCTATCAGTGGACAAGTTGAAGGTGGTGCCGGTGCATTTACCGATGTTGTAACGGGGCATGATGATACGAATACCTGGACGCTTTCGACTGCGCTCGCGGGCGATCTTGATGGTTCTAACTTTATTGAGGTTGAAGAAATAGTTGGTGGAAGTGGGACGGATACATTACTTGGTCGCGCACAAGAAAACAATTGGTTAATTAATGCCTCTGATGCAGGGTACGTGGAAGGCGCAGATAGTTCTGACCGAATGACATTTAGCGAGCTCGAAAATCTGAGCGGTAATTCTAGCGATGATCATTTTGTATTTGATTCCACAGGCTCGCTTTCAGGTGTCATCGATGCGGATTCGGGTGCATCGAGTGCTGGTGATTCTGTAACAGTGTCTTCGACAAGTGGGCAATCCATTACCTGGACGTTAAACGGAACAAGTTCAGGAACTATTGCTACTTTCTTAGCTAATGGGTTTAGTGATGTTGATGTTGTTATAGGCGGTGATGGCCAGGATGCAGTAAACGTCACAAGTGCATTTTCTGGAACCATTCAAACGCTAGCGAACGTCGATACCATTACTTTGGGGGCTTCAGTCACGGGAAACATCGAGACGGGCGCAGGTAATGACCAAATCAATATTTCTGATAGTTCCGCTACTGCTATGTTAATTGATGGCGGTACGGAGTCAGACACAGTTACGTTAACTCATACCGATGCTAGCGACTGGACCCTAAATTCAATTGACGGAGGTTCGGTAACGAGTTCTGCAACAGTCAATTTTGATGGTATTGAGGTTGTTGAAGGCAACTCCGCTATTGATACCTTAACAGTAGACTCTGACTTTTCTGGAGACGTATATCTATTTGCCGGTAACGACGACGTCACTTTAAATGCAAATATCACAGGCACATTCAATACCGGCGATAACGATGACTTAGTGAGAATCGCAGCTACCGGGTTAACCACCACGGTGAACACAGGTAATAATTCCGATACCCTCCGTATTACACACACCTCAGACAGCACATGGGTTATTGACGGCACCAATACTGTTGACGGCGTTAGCTTTTCAAATGTCGAAACACTCGAAGGAAATGATGCGGTAGACACAATAACGCTTACCGATGCCATCAACCGAATCGATACCTTCGGTGGTGAAGATACCTTGAATATTGGTGATGATGTCACGACGTTAAATACCGGCGACGATAATGACACAATTAATATCGATGTCGATGGTATTACTGTCGTGTTGGATGCAGGTAACGGCGCAACTGATCAATTAAATATTACGCACGCGAATACTAGCACTTGGACATTTGATACAGCTGACACCGTTGACAATGTGACCTTCTCAGCGGTAGAAAACTTACAAGGGAATGGTGCGGTCGACACTGTAGTAGTCAACACCGCGTTCACAGGGTCGCTCGATACTTTGGCTGCAAATGACCAAGTGACGTTAAATGCAGATTTTGCAGATTTAGATTTAGGTGCGGGTAACGACGATGTCGATATTACGATTGATAATCTAACAGCGACGATAGTGGGTGGCGATGACTCCGATACGCTAACAATTACTCATGCCAGTACAAGTGATTGGGATATTGATACTTCCAGCACCGTCGATTCAATTAGTTTTACAGAATTTGAAAATCTTGTTGGTAACAACCAAGTTGATACAGTTGTGGTAAACAGCGCAATAAGTTCGATCGATACAAGTGGTGGTAACGATGTTATCGGCTTAAATGCTGATGTTGCCACCTTACTAGCGGGTGGTGGCGACGACACTATTTTCGTTAACATCAGCACCTTTGCAGGAAATATAAACGCTGGTAACAATAGCGACGAACTCATTGGCCCTGCACGCGCGGCGGGCCAACAAAACGATTGGAATATTACTTCAGATAATTCAGGAACGCTGAATACGACAGCCGTATTTTCTAACGTGGAAACGGTGTCGGGCAATGATGGCGATGATGTGTTCGTTATTGACGACGGTGCAACGATCGAGAACGTGCGTGGTATCGCACTGGCGCTTGGTGTTGATACCGGAACAGATACCTTAAATATTAATGATGTGGGCACAACGAACTGGACCGTCTCAGGCGATGGTGAAGGTGCTGTTAATGCTGGTGCAAGTAATTTCTACAGTATCGAAAACTTAACCGGCGGTGCTGATGTCGATCAGTTTGTGTTTAATAATATAAATGCGCTGATCTCCGGCTTAATTGATGGTGGTGAAGACCAGGTAGCACCAAATATTGATAGCGTTACAGATAGTTTAGATTTGACCGTCTTTACGACAGGAGTCGTTGTTGAGTTAGGCGATACTGTAACGCCCTCTAACCCTGAGCCAACGATTACAACAAATCTTCACGTCGACAACATCGAACAAATTACTGCAGCTCCGGGCATCAGCGACGCCGGCGAGGACGATAATTGGGTGGCCGTTAACTATACGGAGGACGTTCGTTGGAGGCTAACGCCATTTAACGACGGATATTTTGAATTGTTGGTTTCTGTTGCCGACGGTACTGCGATCGAAAATACGCGAATCGACTTTTTAAATTTCGGAAGCATTCGAGGCGGCGATGGGAACGAAGATTCCGATATTAACCCGGGCACAAACATCACAGGGCAGTACATTGCTGGCGATGGATTACGTACTCTTAACTACGGCGCCATTGATCCTTCAGAGTTAATTTTGGTAGATGTCGATGATCGTATTCTTTCCGTTACTGGTAACGGAAACACGATTATTCGATCGATTGCTTCTACCAATGACGACTGGGTTATAAATGCGCCGAATACTGGGCAGTACACAAATAATATTGATATTACTTTTGATTTTACCCAAGTGAATCAGCTTATTGGTGGTAGTGGTAACGACAGTTTTACGTTTACTGCGACGGGTGACTTAATTGATGGCTCAATCAATGGTGGTACGGGTGTTAACACGATTGACAGTGCCGCGGCCCTCAGTGATTTATTATTTGGTTTAAATGAACTAGCGAGTAACGTTACTGTTTCCGTCTCTTATATCGGTGGGGTTACTTCTAGTGTTGACTTCACCGAAACACTTTTGTCCTCTCGGACGGGTATTGTTGATCTTCTAAATATTTCAGATTTGGATGCGAATGCCGCAACTAATAACACGCTCTACAGTGGTGTCACACCTGACTATATTTGGAGTATTGGTCAAAGTGGAAGTGATAATAGCGTGAGCGGAAATGCGCAAACATTAACGTTTACAAATGTGGGCAACGTTGTAGGTGGTGATGCCGACGATACCTTTAATGTATTTTCTTTAGGTAGTATTACTGACAGTTATGATGGGGGCCTGGGTGACGATACCGTTGATTTTACTGCTTTAACGGGTGCAATAAATCTTTCGCTCGACTCAGAAGTTACGACAAATATTGACGTTCAAGTTCAAGGAATAGAAACGCTTGAATTATCAGGTTCTGAAAATCGCATGGTTGGTGGTGATGCCGGTTCTACCTGGACAATTGATCAAATCAATGCGGGTAGTGTGGTTTATGGCGACGATGCCTTCATCGGAACGCAAAGCCTAACCATGACAGGTAATGTCAGTCATATCGTCGCAGGTGGTGGCAATGACGATTTTATCTTTGATGGTGCAGGTATTATTAACGGCACTATCGATGGCGGTGCGGGCATCGATACTCTGAATGCGAGCACCTCATCACAGGGTTTGGTCGTTCAAATTTCTGGGGTGAATGATGATGTTACCGATACAGGGGCATCCACCGTTGACCTGTTCGCCTTTGAAGATGTCTCGGTAAACTCGGCGCAAAACAATGAGCTGCGCGCGAATGCAGTGGCTGCAAATACATGGACGATAAATGGTTCAGATGCAGGCGCGTTAAATGGCATGACGTTCAGTGGTTTTGCAAACCTAACCGGTAGTACAAGCGTAGATACCTTTACTCTTGATGGAAGTGATGTAATTACCGGTGTGATTGATGGTGGTTTGGGTGTAGGCGACCAAGTGAATGTTACTGGTGTGATTCGCGATGTGGTCGTGGCGGTTTCCGATACTGCAACGTCTGATATTTCCATTGTTAATATCGAACAAGTTGATGCGCTAGGTTTGAACAACCGCATTGTTGCTGATGATGAGGTTAACAGCTGGGTCATCAATGATTTTGATGATGGCCAACTTAGTGGTGCTTCTTTTGAGAATGCTTTGGCTTTTACTGGCTTTGCCAATCTGCAGGGTGGCAGCGATCGAGATAATTTCGTTTTCGATGTTAATGGTCAAGTGAGCGGCCAAATAGATGGTACAGATCCGGCTATTGGTACGGCTTTACAAATTGATACTGTAGATTTATCGGCGCTTAATAGCGCGGTAACGATCTCGCTCAATTCCGCTGTCGATGGCGACGTGGATCTTTTGAATATCGAAGAAATTATTGCAAATGCTACCTTGAGTAATTCACTTTATGCGGATGATATTGACAACAACTGGTTGATTGATGAAGAAAATACCGGTGATTTATTAAATAGTAATATTTCTTTTGCGGGTTTTGCGAATATATTTGGCGGCAGTGGTAACGATATTTTCACGTTTGAAGCGTTGGGGAATATTACCGGTGTCGTTGATGGTGGAAGCCAGCCGGTTAATGGTGCCGACCAAGTGGATATGAGTCAGCTCGATGTTGTTCGAGTGGTGGTGGGGGATACCACCTCAGGTTTTGTCGATATAGAAAGCTACCGTGGTAACAATACCGATTCTATTATTACTGCAGCCAATTTAACGAATACTTGGACGTTAGATGGTGCAGAAAATAGTGGCCGAATCGTTGACCAGCTATCAAACACGATTCTATTTGAAGATTTTAATGAGCTAGAGGGCGGCACTCAGAATGATGACTTTATTCTTTCTGGTGGCTCAGTGAGTGGCGAGATTCGCGGTGGTTTAGGGAATGACGATCTTATTGTGACTGTGGTCGATGGTGTAAACGGCCAAGTAAGTTTTGATGGCGGTGATGGCACTGATACCGTTTCGACTTCTGGCGGTAATATTGAATACACCGCCAGCTATACCGCAGACCTAACAGGGGCGGCGAGCCTCGAATATAATTTCCAAGACACAAATGCTTTGGTGACTTATTCCGTCGATTATGTTGATGTAGAAAGTGTTACTGACAATGTGCTCGCTAGCGTTTTGACCGTTAACGACCTTGCTGCGAATGCAGACACTATTGTTCTAGACACGGCACAATTTACATTGAATGCCCTTGAACAAGTTACTTACGACAATAAGAACAGTTTGTCGGTATTGGCCGAGAATGGCGATAGCGTATTCATCGAAGGCCCGGTTGTACTGGCCAGTACCGTAGAGATTTCTAGTGGGTCTGTCGTCGCGAACGATACTGATGCGGAAATTCAGGCACTCCAAGTTAATTTTGTTGGCAATCAAACAATTGGAACTGCAGATACACCGATCGAACTAAATGTTGACGGTGTCGCGATTGAAAGTGCGCAGGGAAATGTTTATCTGAGCGAGGCCAACACTATAAACATTACATCAATGAGTAATAACTCAGGTGATATTAACTTGGTTGCCGGTAGCGATATTGCAGACGGTTCAGCCTTGTCAGGGTCAAGCGTTTTGGATTTTACCAGTCTCAATGGCTCCATTCTTCTGAATGAAAACAACAGCTTTACGAATACTATCAATTTGGTTGCGGCGAATGATATTGAATTAACGAATACTTCAACCAGTTTGCTCGGTGATATTACGGCTCAAAACCTTACGGTAATCGCCGGTGGTAATGTAACAGACCAAGGCACAATTAATATTTCCGCCAACGCATCGTTCACAATGAATAGTAATAATCTGTTGCTAAATTCACCGGCTAATGATTTTTCAAATGTGAGTGTGACAGGCGCTAACAATGTGGATCTTGTCGATGTAGATGATGTTTCTGTACAAGGGAGTGCGCTCGGAGATTTTACTGTAGTCGCCGAGAATCAGATATCTGCGATCGTCGGTGTCACAGGCGAAGATATATTCTTACAGTCTAATACAGGTGCAGTTTCAATTAATGGGAATGTAACAGCCGATAATTCAGTAACGCTTATCGGTGAAGGCGTCGATGTATTTGCGGAAGTGCGTGTGAGTGATACGAGCCTAGGCAATGCGGTAGAGATTAATGCTGGCGCAGGCACACTTGTACTCGCAGGCGGTATTGATACATCAAATTCGAATGCCGTAGCCGGTGATGTAGTACTAACAGGTAGTAGCATTGATCAGCAGCAGAGCGCAAATATTGTTGGTGGCGACATCGCGTTAACATCAGCCACGTCGATTACGCAATCTTCTGATATTCTCGCAGAAGGGAATGTCACCACACTTGCGAATGGTGGCAATATAGATATGGAACCCGGTTCGCTAACACAAGGGCAAACGGTTGAATTAAGTTCTACTGCTGATATTACCCTTGAAACTATTATTGCTGATACATTGATTATCAATGGGGTAAATATTTATCAACTGGGCAACTTAATCGTCGATGCGGAAGTTACTGTACAGGCTGGCGATGTATTACAGAGCGCACAAGACACATCTCTAACAAGTACAACAGGCAATATTGTACTTGATGCAACAACTATTGATCTCGACGGAAATGTAGCGGCACTAAACGGTTCTATCACTGGTACCACTAGCGGCGATATTTTAAGTTCGGCAAGTTTATCAGCAAACACCATCGTTCTAGATTCGGGCGGTGCAATTGCAATGACTTCGGCCTCTACGATAATTGCAGAGACTGGCATTTCTTTAACCGCCGAAAATGACCTGGCTTTGTCATCGTTACAAGTAAACCCCAACATCGAAAGTACAATTACGCTTGTTTCTGATAGTGGGGGTTTGCAAGACAATAATGGAGATACCTTAAACTTTATCGCGAATGTCTTGGATATTAATACAGAAACCAATATTGGCTCGTCTTCCGACGCGATCGACACGCAAGTCGCAGTACTAAATGCGTTAAACAATGGGGTGGGAGCTCCTGGTTTTGTAAATATCGCGAATGATGGTGCGTTAAGCGTGACAGCTTTAAGGAGTAATACTGACATCAGTATTGCGAATCAGGGCACTTTAACCATGGTGAACTCTTCCGATCCAGATTACGCCTATGACCGCACCGATACCGATGCCCGTACTGCAGGGGGTACCATCAATGCTAACTATAATTCAGGTACGGTAAATATTATTGTAGATGGTGGCGATTTATTGGCTGCAAACCCACCAAGCCTAAACCGCAACAGGCCAGAGATCGTCGGTGAGTTTGTGAATGTTTCCGTAGATGGAAATTTTGGTGGCACCAACGGTCGCCCGATTGTCGTCTATGCCCAGGAGCAAATGAGTATTTCCCGCGCTTCTGGTGGTATTTTCCCAATATGGGGCTTCAACACTCCTCCGAACCAACCACTTATCACTGATGCTGACCTAGTTGATTCATCAGCCATTGGAAATGTGAGTGAACTCTTAGTTGACGTTGAGTCAGCCGACGAAATCGACCCCGCGATCTTCACTGAAGTACGTAACTACTCATACGATAATATATCGATTAGAATGCCGCGCGATCAGCTCTACGAAGAGGAAGAAGAGGAAGAGGGCGATGAGTTTGCTCTTTAACTATTTCTAAGTCATCATCCAAGGGCTATGCTGTGTAGCTCTTTTGTTTATAAAATCAAAATAAGAATGAATCTACAGTTTAATAAAATAACCATCCTCATCATTCTTTTGCTTCTTACCGGCGGCCAAGTATCGGCACAAGGTTTTTTGCAGATGCCTGATACAACAGAAGTGCCAGAGTTTGAAGAAGAATCTATGTTGCTGGATCTTGATGTTCCTCCAGTACTCGATCGCGACCCCGACCCCAATGCTGGGCCGCGTCTTAATGTTCAAGAGTTTAGATTACAAGGGGTGGTTGAATTCCCTAAGCTTGGTATTACGCGAAAAAAATTGATTGAGCGAATTGAGAAAATTCGTTTTGATTTGATGAAAGAGGGGCAGTTGCTCGATTCGGGTTACACCATTGATGAAATTGGAGAGGTGTCTGACCTCATTGCTGATATTGAAAAAGAATCTGGCGAGCAGCACGTTGGCCCCTTAGAGGTTCAAAAACTTGTATTTTTGATTCGTGAACAGCGTAGAAGTCGTGGTGTGACCTTGGGAATGATTGAAACGGTCGCAGATACGATTACTAAGTTTTATCGCGAGAAGGGGTTTATTCTAGCTAAAGCCTATATTCCAGAACAGAAAGTACGCGATGGTGTTGTGACGCTTACCTTACTGCTTGGTGAATTAGGTGATGTAACCGTAGAAAATCGCAAGCGTGTACGCGAAGGCCTTATTCGTAATGTATTCAAACACGATTTTGATGCGCCGGTCGCCAGTTGGCGAACGGAAGAAAACTTGTACCTTGTTAATGATATTCCTGGTCTTAGTGCGCAAGGTTTTTTCTCACCAGGGGTGCAGGTTGGTGACACTAAGCTTACGGTAAATGTATTGGAAGAAAAATGGTACACCGGTAACGTACGATTAGATAACCATGGTTCAGAAGCCACTAGTGAAAACAGAGCTTACCTAGATTTAAAAATTCATAACCCCTTTGGTATTGGCGACGAACTGTATATAGCCTTATTACAGTCGTATAACCCAGACGCCTCTACCTATTGGTCTGTTCGCTACCAAGCATTTGTTGGCAGCCCTCGCGTTCGATTAGAGGCGGGCTTTTCGACGAATGATTTCGTTTCTAGAGACATTCGTGGTGTTAGTGATGATTTGTTTACGGGTGAGTCTGAAGTTGCTGATATTAAGGCTAGTTATATTTTTAAACGAAGTCGGGTAAGAAATTCTTCTATGTATTTGGGTTATATGGATATTGCAACAAAATTAGATACAAATAATCTCATAGAGGAAAGCTCGAAAAAATATAGTTTGGGATATAGTTTTGATGTTTTAAATCAAAAAAAACGACAGTTGTACATAGGGAATGTTTCTATGTCAAACGCGAAAGTAGATTCTACTGATGCTGTTCTAGGTGCGGAAGGCAATGATGGTTCAGGTAGTGAATCAATGGCTAATTTTGATTTCTCAGTTCTTTCTTTTGTGAAATTACCGTTTACAAATGTAGATACACGCGTTGTTTATAAGGGGCTTGGTCAATATTCTGGAGCTACTCTCTCAAATATTAACCAAATCAGTTTGAGTGGGCCGGGAACAACTCGCGCCTTTGGTATCAATGGTTTTCAAGCGGATGACGGTTTGTATTTGGGAGTTGATTGGTTTTTTTCCTTTCCTAATTTCGGCGATATAAAGCTGTTTGGCGAGTCCCTAAGTCGCGTTTTCAAACCATATTTGTTTGCTGACTATTCTTTCGGTTTACTTCAGCCACCTGAAGGAAGTGAAGAGGGCGTAAGTACTGGCAAGCTGGCTAACTACGGTGCGGGGCTTTCGATGGATATAAGTTCTTTTAGTGCTAGCTTATTTGGGGCCTCGCCAATTATCGATAAGGTGGCCGACAGGGAAGATCAAACACCTACAAGCAACTTCTATTTCGAATTGCAGTATACGTTTTAACGTCGAGCGCTAAAATAAATCATCGAAACCGTGAAAGGTCTCAGGCTCAAAATCTTCTAACGGGTTGCTGTACAGCTCGTCACTGAAATCGTTATCGTAGCCTGCACCAAATTGTGAACCGCCAGTTTCTGGTGCTGCCGTCATGGCCACATTTAGATGGCCCCACGATTCATTATCGTACTCAGCCAAGTCGCCATCGTCGTACTGAATTTCAATTGTGCCGTATTTATCGTCTACGGCCACTATCTCAAACAACTGCCCGGTTGCAAGTTCTACGTACCACGATCCGATTGCAGGATATAAAGAAGCCATATGTGCCCCATTGCCTTTTTTGTATGCTCACCTTTTAAGCTAACACCGTTTATGAGAGCCTGCTTATAACGTTTCTTTCTGTGATTCATCGGCTTAATAATTATGGAAAAAAATACAGTCGTAAGTGGTTGATTTATGTCGTATTATTGTTTCGAGTGATTTTAGTTTTTAAAAGAATTACTTCTAAACTCAAGGCTGTACATATAAAAACAATCTAGCCTGTCGTCACGGGTAGTTGGCTGCCAATCAAAGTATTTCACACCGGCTTTGTTGGTCAACGAGCGCACGAAAATACGTCAAAGACTTTTGATGCGTCTCCTAAATTGAAGCCCCACCTAAGATAGAGAGGAAGAATGCTTTGGCTCAGGCTGTTTATCGCAACGCGAGGCCAAAAGTTTGAAGGAAAAGCATAATGACCAACAACGATACTGCTGAACGAATTCTACATTCCGCTACTTTGTTATTTGCTGAGCGAGGCTTTGCTGAGACCTCTTTACGTACCATTACGGGTATGGCCGAGGTGAACCTGGCATCAGTGAATTACCATTTTGGAAGTAAAAAGGCACTCATTCAGCAGGTGTTTTACCGCTTCTTATCGCCGTATTGTCGTGAGCTAGAAAAAGCATTAGACGTGCTTGAAGAAACATCTGATGGCAAGCCTTCGGCAGAAGAACTATTACGCTGTATGCTGAACACGCTTTTAGTCTCCACAGAAGAGATTCATGAAAACCCGCAAATTTTTATGCGCTTGCTGGGCCTTGCGTATACTCAGTCGCAAGATCATTTACGCCATTATGTAAAAGGGGAGTTTAACGGTACGTATAAGCGTTTTGTTCACATGCTTAAAGACGTATGCCCGAACTTAGACCCGGTGGAGTTTTATTGGCGTTTGTATTTCATGTTGGGGGCTGGTGTATTTACCTTGTCGGGGTTCGACTCTTTGCGCGCCATTTTAAATGCAGATTACGAACAAGACACAGACCTTGATTCCGCGATCGATATGATGATCCCACCCATTGCAAGAATGTTAACCTCGCCAAATGTCAGATAATACACTCGGCCCAGTGATGCTCGACATCGCAGGCCATGAACTCCAAGTTGAAGAAAAAGAAGTTTTGCGCCACCCACAAGTAGGTGGGTTGATCTTATTCACTCGAAACTATGAAGACCCGCACCAGTTGCGAGAGCTCATCGCGAGTATTCGCGACGTGCGCGCTGAACTGGTGATAAGCGTGGATCACGAGGGCGGTCGGGTGCAGCGTTTTCGTACGGGGTTCACTCATCTTCCGCCCATGCAAAGTCTTGCGCAGGAATACGCGCGCGATACTAAAACAGCTTTGAATGATGCGCTAGAACTTGGCTGGTTAATGGCCGCTGAATTAATTGCCTTCGATATCGACATTAGCTTTGCGCCAATACTCGACCTTGATGACAATAAAAGCATGATTATTGGTGATCGCGCCTTTAACTCAGACCCAGAAATCGCTACTGCGCTGGCAGAAAAGTTTATCGATGGCATGAGTGAAGCAGGAATGGCCGCGACGGGAAAACACTTTCCTGGGCACGGCGGTGTCGTGGAAGACAGCCACTTAGAATTGCCCATCGATAATCGTTCTCTGGAAACATTAAAGGCGCATGACCTAATCCCATTTCAGCGGCTAAAGTCCAAGTTGGCCGCGTTAATGTCGGCGCACATTGCTTTCCCGCAAGTTGATCCTGAGCTTGTGAGTTTTTCATCCTTTTGGTTACGAGACTTTCTAAGGGATGAAATGGGTTATCAAGGTATTGTTTTTAGTGATGACCTTTCAATGGAAGGCGCTGCCGGCGTTGGAAACTACGCCGAGCGTGCTCGCCTTACCCTGGCCGCAGGTTGTGATGTTGCCTTAGTATGTAACAACCCTAAAGGGGCGATTGAAATCATAGAAGCCTTGGAGCGTGCGCGGGTGGCCGATTCGCAACGGTCAATGGCGACTATGCGCCGCACGCAACGTTATGACGAAAATACGGTAAAATCTTCTAAACGTTGGAAAACCGCACAGGCGATCGTCGAAAAGCTAAAATCAAAGGCCTAGAGTTAAAAGCAAAATGGAAACATGGGGCTCGCGGTTTTCAAAAAAACAGCAACAACACGAAAATAACATTTTGAATAATCCACAATTAATTGTAAGCATCTAGCAGGGGGAGTCGTGGAAGAAAACTTATCTCAATTAAGTGAATTGTTTGCGCCGATTACTGGTAAAGACAATATCTGGATGTTAGAAGTCTTTATCGTTGTTCTGGCGACATTAGTTTTTGCATTTTTTGTCAGTCAATTTTTAAAGCAAGTCGAAAAACGCGCACAACGCACAAAAAACCTATGGGATGACGCGCTGTTAGAATCGGTGTCGCAACCGTTGAAATGGTTTATTTGGCTTATCGGTTTGAGTTTTGCGGCTTCTGTAGTCGCGCAACACTCTGATTCGGCGCTATTTGATTCTGTCGGAAAAATTCGTCATCTTGCGGCAATCGTTATTGTTACATGGTTTGGTCATGGTTTTGTTAAGAAAGTAGAAAACAACATCATAAACCCAGACTATTTACAAAAGCCATTTGATAAAACGACAGCCGTCGCAATAGGTAAACTTACGCGTATTTCTATAATCATCACTGCTGTGCTCATCGCGCTACAGTCGTTGGGTTACAGTATTTCTGGTGTGCTTGCTTTTGGTGGTATAGGTGGCATTGCCGTCGGTTTTGCGGCGAAAGATTTACTCGCAAACTTTTTTGGTGGTTTGATGATATATCTCGATCGTCCATTTAGTGTTGGCGATTGGATTCGCTCACCAGACAAAAATATTGAAGGTACTGTAGAAGATATTGGCTGGCGACTCACGGTCATTCGTACGTTCGATAAACGCCCTTTATATATTCCCAACGCGACTTTCGCGCAAATTTCTGTCGAAAACCCTTCGCGTATGAGCAATCGTCGTATTTATGAAACGATTGGGGTTCGTTACGATGATGCGGCACAGGTTCAGCCCATTGTTGACGATGTAAAAGCAATGCTAGAAAGCCATGAAGCGATCGATCAAAAACTGATGATAATGGTGAATTTTAATGAATTTTCTGCAAGTTCATTAGATTTCTTTATCTACTGTTTTACCAAGACAACGGACTGGGCTACCTTCCATGACATTAAACAGGATGTGTTGTTAAAGATACTTACGCTTATAGAGGCACGTGGGGCTGAATGTGCCTTCCCAACCTCTACTTTACATGTGCCTGACCCGGTGTTGCTAAAGCAAGAGCGCGGCGAATAAGTTGTTATTAATATGAAAAAAGTCGGCATTATTGGCGGTTCAGGCTTCTATGACATACCTGAACTGAGCCAAGTAAGCACAGCCCCCTTCGAGACACGTTATGGGCGAGTTGACGCACTCACACAAGGTGTTTACGAGGGGGTTGAGGTTGTATTTCTACCCCGACACGGCTCCAAACATAAAATACCGCCGCACAAGGTAAATTACCGTGCAAATATCGACGCTATGTCGCAACTTGGCGTTGAGTCTATTCTCGCATTCAATGCCACGGGGGGTATTCACCCTGAATTCGCCCCAGAGACGCTTGTGGTGCCCGATCAAGTGATAGATTACACATACGGCCGCGAGCATACATTTTTTGATGGTGAGGGTTCGGTGGATGAGTCACTTACACATGTTGATTTTACGACCCCTTTTGATGAAACACTTCGTCAGCGCCTTAAAGAAGTATTAGGTGACAAGCGAGCAAACTGCTACTTTTCTGGTACTTACGCATGTACGCAAGGTCCGCGTCTTGAAAGTGCGGCTGAGATTAAGAAGTTGCAAAAAGACGGCGGCGATTTGGTAGGTATGACCGTAATGCCAGAAGCAGCATTGGCTAAAGAGCGAACAATACGTTACGCAAGTCTCTGTTTAATTGTGAACTGGTGCGCAGGGCTGTGTGATGAAGTTATCACTTTAAACAAAATTCTGGCACGTTTAGATTCTTCAATAGCTGAAATTAGAGAAGTAATACTCAAAACTCATACCTTGGGCTAGACATCAAATATCGTTTCAAATATCGTTTTCCTCGTAGTTCTGGCAATTAATTAGTTCTATTTATTGCGAGATTTCATTAATAATAAAAAAGAAAGAGGTGCGCAGCATGGCAGCTCGTGAAAACGGCACAGTAAAGTGGTTTAACAACGCACGAGGTTACGGTTTTATCACTGGGGAAGAAAAACCTGGCGATATTTTCGTACATTATCGCAACATACGCGGTGAAGGATATAGAAGCCTTCTTGAAGGGCAGAAAGTAGAGTTTGAACTCCAGGAAGGTGAAAAGGGGTTACAAGCTGAAAATGTTGAGTGTGTTTAAATAGCGTCGTTGACGTGAATACACTTTAGTTTTTAATGTTTTACAAAGCCCTGGCTTTATCTGCTAAGCAATAGCTTAAAGCGATAGTATCGCCTTAGGTTATTGCTTTTACGATAATTCGTTTGTTAGCTTGCTCTGAGTGATCAGATCACTTTTACCCAAGTAATCTTTACACGACAACCAAAATTCAAACGGTTGCTATTACATCACGCCCAACACCAACACCAACACCAACCTAAGAAGGAAGCTAGGCGTTGTGCTTTTTCGTTTAGGTCTCTCTTTTACAAAACGCTAATTTTCGTCTTTTTCTGCCTCAAATTCTGGTTCATACTTTGAGAGCGTTATCAGCATGCCGAGTTTTGGGTGATCGATGTAGTGCAGTTCTCCACTGCGCATTCTTCTTTTTTGTTTAAGTGCAACGATTTGAGTAATGACGTAGGGTGAAACGTTTTCTGATTCAAACCCTGCATCCAGTGCATTAGAAGAATCGCCGAATGAAAATGTGCTTTTGCTTTGATAGCCAAGCCCGAAATCTTGATCGGTACCGCTTAGTAAGCCCTGTAATTCAGTTTGATCGATACCAGTAGGTTCTAGATCTGAATGTAACATTGCGGTATTTTCAGATCGCTCAGGTATTGAATTATTTTTGCCTTCTTCGTTAGCGCTTGTTGTTGTCGCCACTATTACCTCAGCTTCAGTGTTGTTGGCCGCGCCGATATTTTCTAAAGGTTCTTCACTTGGTTCGTTTAAATCAACCTCAATAGGGGGTTGTGGGCGTAAAGGTAGGTTGGGCCAATATTCGCTTTCTTGCCCTATGCTCGCTTCAAATTGTGTTAGCCAGAGATTTGTTTGAATATGAAGGTATCGGCTTAAATGTAATTTGATGCTGCCTTCTAATTCGTAGTGTTCACCGAATGCATCGCCCCCCGTAATGATGATTGAAGGAG
Organism: Agarilytica sp.; assembly: GCA_045430305.1. Classification (GTDB taxonomy): domain Bacteria; phylum Pseudomonadota; class Gammaproteobacteria; order Pseudomonadales; family Cellvibrionaceae; genus Agarilytica. The sequence goes on from JAILXW010000001.1 coordinate 386,519, forward strand.
CGTCGTTTCCTGATGTTAGTGCTTGGCGCCATACTCGATGTGCCAGCAAGCGCATATAGGGGTTTCGCCCAATAATGCGAGCCTCTTCTTGTAAACTTTGTATTTCTTCATCGAGTAAAACGAGTGGTTGTTCCTTCGGTGTTAAGCGGTCTAGTTCTGCTTTCGCTATTGCGTCACGGTACTTTTTATTCAGAGGGTCATCTGAGTCTGAACGTTTTAATGTTTGTAATAATTCGCTGTTATTTTCCCCAGGGTTTTCTTCTTGGGTGCTTGTAGGCACTTCTTCAGTCTTGCTGGGGTTGTCGTTCTCGTCTTCTTCTAACTCTTTATCGGGGTCGATTAAGAAGGCGAATGGAGGCGAGTAATCGATTGAGAGATCAAGCGGCCATAGCTCCTGGTCTTGAGAGCTTTGTTCAATGCGTTCAAATATGATGATCTCAATTTGATACCAGTCTTTAAAATGTTCGTTAAAAATTTCTTCGCTGTCGAGTGTAGCGGCTTGCGCATATGTAAGGGCGCTGATTAGAATAGAAATCGTTACGAAAGTGCAGGTTGGAGTAAAAGCCTTCATCGTGGTTTGCTAGCTCGCTTGTTTTAATTTGTTTAACACTTCAGTGACGGTTTTAAGACGTGTATCTGCGTTTTCCATCTCGAACATGAACTTTAAATGGTTCGCTCCGTCTAGACGGAAATTTTGCGGTTCTTTTTGTACCAGTTTAACGATTGTAAGTGGGTCGACCTTAGGGGTTTTACTAAATTCCAAACGCCCCCCAGACTTGCCTGCTTCAACTTTATCAATGCCTAATTGTTCGGCGTTAAAACGCAATCGGGTTTGACGGAACAGGTTCTTAACTTGGTTCGGTAATAAGCCAAAGCGATCGATCATTTCTACTTGTAGTGCATTAAGTTCGTTTTCATTTTTAAGTGATGAAATTCGTTTGTATAGCGTAAGCCTTGTGTGTACGTCTGGCAAATAGTCTTCTGGAATTAAGGCCGGTATGCGTAGATTTAGTTCCACCCCATTATCGTGAGGGTTGTCTAGCGACACTTCTTCACCATTTTGTATGGCTTTTACTGCACGGTCTAGCATGTCCATATACAGCGAAAAGCCAATGCTTTGAATTTGGCCGCTTTGCTCTTCCCCTAATAGTTCACCCGCACCCCGAATTTCTAAATCGTGAGAGGCGAGAGTAAAACCAGCCCCCAGATCTTGCGCATCTTCGATGGCGTCTAATCGTTTGTGCGCATCTTTTGTCATGACTTTTTTGTTCGGTGTTAATAGATAGGCGTATGCCTGGTGGTGAGATCGCCCAACCCGGCCTCGTAGTTGGTGTAGCTGCGCTAAACCGAAGTGATCAGCCCGATCGATGATGATGGTATTGGCGCTCGGTACGTCGATGCCTGTTTCGATAATAGTGGTGCAGACCAGTACGTTAAAACGCTTGTGGTAGAAATCAGCCATCACGTGTTCTAATTCGCGCTCACGCATTTGACCGTGGCCAATACGAATTTTCGCTTCTGGCACTAGCTCACCGATTTCTCGAGCTGTTTTTTCAATACTTTTAACTTCGTTATGTAGGTAAAAAACTTGGCCGCCGCGCATGATTTCACGCAGTATGGCTTCTTTTACGAGGTTTTTATCGCTCTCTCTAACAAAGGTTTTTACTGATAACCGCTTAGCCGGTGGCGTTGCAATGATACTTAAATCACGAATGCCAGCCATAGACATGTTCAAGGTTCGGGGAATGGGTGTGGCCGTCATGGTGAGAATGTCGACGTCGGTGCGAAGCGCTTTTAGCGCCTCTTTTTGGCGAACCCCAAAACGGTGCTCTTCGTCGATAATAACTAAGCCTAGATCAGGGTATTCTAAACTTCCTTGAATAAGTTTGTGTGTGCCGATGATAATGTCTATATCGCCATTGGCTAATTTTTTCTGAATTTCGGTGACTTCTTTTTGTGTTTTGAAGCGGGAAATCGATTCAATTTTTACTGGCCAGTCGGCAAAACGGTCTTTAAAGTTTTCGTAATGCTGGTGCGCTAATAGCGTAGTGGGCACAAGTACAGAAACTTGTTTAGAATTCTGAATAGCGATAAATGCTGCGCGCATCGCCACTTCAGTTTTACCGAAGCCGACATCACCGCATACCAATCGATCCATTGGTTGTTGTGACAGCATATCGTCTCGCACCGCTTCGATTGCTTGCTTCTGGTCTGGGGTTTCTTCAAAAGGAAAGCTTGCACAAAATATTTCGTAATCTTCTTTTGGGTTTGTGTAGCAAAACCCAATTTTCGCTTTCCGTTTGGCGTAAATATCGAGAAGTTCTGCGGCAACATCACGAATTTGTTCTGCAGCTTTACGTTTGGCTTTTTGCCATTGTTCGCTACCTAAACGGTGGAGCGGGGCATGTTCTTCATCTGAACCAGAATACCTGCTGATGGTATGGAGGTTGGTAACGGGAACATAGAGCTTGGCCTCATTGGCGTAGATTAGTACTAAAAACTCATCTGCCTGACCATCGTGCTCAATGGTTTGCAAACCTTGGTAACGACCGACGCCGTTGTCGATATGAACCACCGGGGCACCGATTTTTAGCTCGGTTAAGTTTTTAATGATGTTGTCAGCGTCTTCGAGCTGTGTTTTTTGGCGACGTGTTTGTTTAACGTGATTGCCAAAGATCTGCGATTCTGAAATTACAATAAAAGGCGGTTCGGAGCTGTTAATACTTTCTTCTAAGCCAGCGACGGTGACGCCGATGGTGTTTGCTTGACGATCATCAGACAAAAAGTCGTGAATACTCTCGTACACAACAGGTTCGATGCTTATTTTTTCTAGTTGTTCGAGTATGACTTCCCGACGACCGTTCGATTCGGCACAAAATAATACCCGCTTCTTAGTCTCACAAATAAACGTTTCAAGGTGATGCAGTGGGTTTCTCGCCTTTGCGTCGATCATCAAAAACGGCGCCGGGTTTAAGTTGAAATTAACATTGCCTTGCTTTTCTTCTAGCTTTCCGACTTGTAGTTGAGTTCTCGCAAATTGTTTTAATTTGGAAAATACTTCATTGACCGGAAGAAATACTTCGTTGGGCGGCAAAATGGGGCGCTCTAGATCGCCATTGCGGCTCTCGTAGCGTTTCACTACTTCTCGCCAAAAATCTTCGTAGGCAGTTTCGAAGCCTTCCATTAAAAATACTTGGCTATCGCTGTCTAAGTAATCGAGTAAAGACGACGTCGTTTCGAAGAATAAAGAAAGGAAATATTCAATTCCTGCCGGCGGCAGGCCTGCGTTCACGTCTTGGTAAACGGGGCATGTCTTATGGTTAACATCAAATTTAGCGTGCCAGTGCGCTCGGAAGTTGGCAATGCCTTCGTCGTCGAGCGGGCACTCTCTGCCAGGTAATAGTTCTATTTGTTTCACCTGAGCAATGGTGCGCTGTGTTTCTGGGTCGAATTCGCGTAGAGATTCTACTTCGTCATCGAATAACTCTATTCTGTATGCCGCATCGCTGCCCATGGGGTAGACGTCAACCAGTGAACCTCTCAAGGCAAATTCGCCGTGTTGAAAAACCGTGTCTACCGATGTGTACCCTGCGAAGGTGAGCTGTTGTCTAAATTTGTCATGGTTTAGACGATCGCCTAATTTCAATACTAGGCTTTTTGCGAGAACATAGGTTTGCGGCACCAACTTTTGGGCGAGCGTCTGTGCACTCACAATAATCAAGCTGCGTTCGTTATGCGCCATGGAATAAAGGCAGCGCATTCGGTCAGAGATGATATCTTGGTGTGGTGAAAAACTATCGTAGGGTAAGGTTTCCCAATCTGAGAAGATTTCTACTCTTGGCGCGTTCTGTTTGCCGTCGAGAAAATGCCGAATGTCGGTGGCTACGCGTTCGGCCACGGTCATATTGGGAGTGACCAGAAGTGTTGAGCTGGAACTGTTACAGGCGGTATTAGCAACTGCGCATGAGATGGCGCTGTTGCTAATAAGGTTGCCCCAGGTGGTTTTGTCGCCGTTTTTTCGGCGTTGCGGCGGCGTAAGTAGGTTTTGATTCATTCTGGTCGGCAGTAGCAGGGTTAAAAGAGGGCGGTATTCTAGCAAGGTTGGCGAGAGCGGGAATACGGTTTTGGTATTTATACGGAAACAGCTTCAAAAATCAGATTCAGTAAATCACACCACAACGGTAGGTTTGCCAATGCAGTACAGTAATCAAGATTGCTTCGAGAACGTTCTAACTTCTGTAAAAAATTGGGAGTTAAGTTGATCGGATGGTGAGTCTCATGGCGGGCGACGCGAGTTGCGGTGGTATTTACTTCGAACGCACTTAAATGAGCGGTTATTGCTCTGAGTCATGTTGTTACGTTCTGGAAATGTTAGCTTAGCTTCCTTTTGCGCGTCTCTTTACTTTGTTTGGCTCGAAAAAATATCTAAAAAACATAGGCTTAATCGAGATTGGGCTAGCGCTGAAGGGTGCTCATCCGTATAATTGCCGCGGTTTTTCTGTGTGAATCGTGTGCAAACCTAGACTCTCGGCTACAGTAATGCCGAGGCATGCAGAAAAGTTCATCGCATCTATCTAGACTGTGCTTTGAAAAGCCCCAAATTCAAGACGTGCATGGGCCTGACAGTACCCTTGCGACGCTGCATATAGAACACGAAGAATACTATCGAACGAATTTTACTCGGTTGCCCAAACTCGCGCCGCGAGCAGCCGAACTCAAGCTTTTAAACAACTCAAACTAGGCGAAGACGTATGATCAAGATCCGTCGTGGATTGGATTTACCAATAACCGGGGTTCCCCGGCAGTCCATCGAGGATGGTCCCACCGTTCGCTCCGTCGCAGTCATTGGATACGATTACCATGGGATGAAACCCACCATGGCGGTTCAGGTCGGCGATAAAGTGAAACTAGGGCAAGTCCTCTTTACCGATAAAAAAACACCCGGTGTTCAGTACACCGCTCCTGCTGCAGGCACGGTTTCGGCCGTTAATCGTGGCAATCAACGCGTACTGCAAAGTGTCGTGATTGATGTAGAAGGAGATGAGGCAGAAAACTTCAAAAGCTACGATGTGACCCAACTGGGTTCAATCGAGCGGCAAGAAGTTGTCGACAATCTGGTGCAGTCTGGACTTTGGACGGCGTTGCGAACACGTCCGTACAGTAAAGTACCCGCTATCGACAGTGCTCCAAAAGCGATATTCGTATCCACTATGGATACCAACCCGCTCGCAGCTGACCCACAGGTGATATTGGCTGAGAAAGCCGATCAGTTCACTAACGGCTTGGCAGTTTTATCTCGTCTTACCGAAGGTAAAGTCTTTGTGTGTCATGCGGAAGGTGCAGACATTCCAAGTAGTGGATTGGAAAATGTGCAGTACGAAACGTTTGGTGGCATTCACCCTGCGGGCAATGTTGGAACACACATTCATCACTTGGCGCCAGTAAGTGCAGAAAAATTCGTTTGGACCTGCGGGTATCAAGATGTAGCTGCAATTGGTGAACTATTCACTACGGGTCAATTGAATACTGAGCGCGTGGTGTCTCTCGCTGGGCCTCAAATTGAAGATCCTCGTCTTGTGCGCACACGTGTTGGCGCAAGTTTGGAAGAGCTTGCGGCAGGCCAGATGAAAAGTGGTGAAAATCGCTTGGTTTCCGGTTCTGTATTCGGCGGTCGCAATGCCTATGGGCCGATGGCGTTCTTGGGCCGTTATCACAACCAAGTGAGCGTATTAAAAGAAGGGCGTGAGCGCCCGTTCTTGCACTACGTTCAGCCAGGCTTTGATCGTTTTTCTGTGCTTTCAATATACATCTCCAAATTGTTTGGTGGTAAGAAATACAACTTCACCACATCTACTAACGGTAGTGAGCGTGCCATGGTTCCTGTTGGCGCATACGAAAAAGTGATGCCGCTCGATATTTTGCCTACTCAACTGCTTCGCGCATTAATTGTAGGTGACACCGATACAGCGCAAAAACTTGGCTGTTTAGAATTAGATGAAGAGGACCTTGGCTTGTGTACCTTCGTTTGCCCCGGCAAATACGAATACGGTCCAATCCTTCGCGACAATCTCACGCGCATTGAGAAGGAGGGCTAAGCATGAAAGCATTACGTAAATTATTTGATGATATGGAGCCGCTATTCCATAAAGGCGGAAAATATGAAAATTGGTACGCGCTTTACGAAGCGGTTGACACGGTTTTCTATCAACCCAATACCGTAACGCGCTCAACTGCGCATGTGCGCGATGGCATCGACCTTAAACGCATCATGATCACTGTTTGGGCCTGTGCTTTTCCCGCCATGTTTTACGGCATGTACAACCTGGGGTTCCAAAGCAATACCATTTTGGCAGAAATGGGCGCAACAGGAATTGAAGGTTGGCGCGGCGCGCTTATCGCGATGCTGGCAGGCCACGACGCTTCCAGCTTGTGGGACAACTTCATATACGGAGCCGTTTTCTTTGTTCCTATATATGCCACGGTGTTTATTGTTGGTGGTTTTTGGGAAGTGCTCTTTGCCATGAAGCGTGGTCACGAAATTAATGAAGGGTTCTTCGTTACTTCGATTTTATTCGCGCTTACATGCCCGCCAAGTTTGCCGCTCTGGCAAGCAGCGCTAGGTATTAGCTTTGGTGTTGTCATTGGTAAAGAAGTGTTTGGTGGCACGGGTAAAAACTTCCTTAACCCCGCACTTACTGGTCGTGCGTTCCTTTTCTTCGCTTACCCTGCATATATGTCAGGCGACGCGGTATGGACCGGCGTAGACGGTTATACCGGTGCAACAGCCCTAAGTGTTGCTGCGCAAGAAGGTATGGTTGCTCTTCAAGGCCAAATGACATGGTTCGATGGCTTTATCGGCAACATGCATGGTTCAGTTGGTGAAGTTTCTACTTTAGCGATTGCTCTGGGTGGTCTGGTTCTGATGTTTATGGGCATTGCCTCTTGGCGCATCGTTGTTGGTGTTTTCGTTGGTGCGGCCATTACTTCACTGCTTTACGGAGCAGTCGGGGATCATGAGTCCAACCCGATGTTTGCTATGCCTTTCTACTGGCATTTTGTGTTGGGCGGTTTTGCCTTTGGTGCGTTCTTTATGGCGACTGATCCGGTATCTGCTTCAATGACAAATGCAGGTAAATGGTGGTTTGGTGGTTTAATTGGCTTCATGGTCATTACCATTCGGGTTGTGAACCCGGCTTTCCCAGAGGGCATGATGTTGGCCATTATCTTCGCCAATTTATTTTCGCCGCTGATCGATCACTTCGTGGTCCAATCTAATGTTAAGAGGAGACTGGCGCGTGGCTAATAAAGATACTGTTACAAAAACCATTTCGGTTGCTTTTATTCTGTGCGTTGTCTGTTCGATTATTGTTTCAATGGCAGCAGTGCAATTACGACCCGCTCAAAAAGCGAATAAAGCACTCGATATTCAAGTTAACATCTTAAAGGCAGCTGGTTTGTACGAAGCCGGTGCCGATATCGACGAGGCTTTCGAATCTATCGAAACTAAACTGGTCGACCTTTCTACCGGTAAATTTAGCGAAGAATTAGAAGTCGTAAGTTATGACCAAATAAAAGCAGCTAAAAATACAAGCTTAAGCGATGAACTTTCTTCTGAAGACGATATTGCGAGCCTAAGTCGTCGTGAAAAGTACGCGAAAGTGTATGTTGTGAACGGTGAACAAGGCATCGAAAAAATAGTGCTTCCCATTCGTGGCTATGGCCTTTGGTCAACGCTAAAAGGGTTTATTGCTTTGGAATCTGATTTAAACACGGTTGTGGGTTTAGGCTACTACGAGCATGGCGAAACGCCAGGGCTTGGTGGTGAAGTTGATAACCCTCGTTGGAAAGGTGTTTGGCCAGGTAAAAAAGTGTACAGCGCTGACGGTTCTGTTGCTTTAAGTGTAATTAAAGGCATTGTGTCTGAAACAACACCTAACGCAGAGCACAAAGTAGATGGTTTAAGTGGTGCGACGCTAACCAGTGATGGTGTCGACTACATGGTGAAATTCTGGTTGGGTGATATGGGTTATGCACCTTTCCTTACGAATTTGAAAAATGGGGAGGCCTAAGCCATGAAAGTTAAAGAGTTATTATTTAAACCCATTCTCGACAACAACCCCATTGCGCTTCAAATTCTCGGAATTTGTTCTGCTCTGGCGGTTACTTCAAAACTTAGCGTCACGGTGGTGATGTGTATCGCACTTACCTGTGTTACTGCGTTATCGAATTTCTTTGTGGCGCTTATTCGCAATCAAATTCCTAGCAGCATCCGTATTATCGTCCAAATGACAATTATCGCGTCATTGGTGATTTTGGTTGACCAAATCTTGAAGGCAGTTGCATACGATATTAGTAAGCAGCTTTCAGTTTTTGTTGGCTTAATCATTACCAACTGTATCGTAATGGGGCGTGCTGAAGCTTTCGCTATGAAAAACCCACCTTTACCAAGCTTGCTAGATGGTATTGGAAACGGTTTGGGTTATAGCGCGTTACTTCTTGTGCTTGCAGTGGTTCGAGAGCTGTTCGGTAGTGGCAAACTTTATGGTTACGAAATTTTGCCTCTGTCTACTGAAGGTGGTTGGTACGTCAGTAACGGTATGTTCTTAATGCCGCCAAGTGCTTTCTTCCTAATTGGTTTAATTATTTGGGCGCTTCGCGCGTATAAGAAAGATCAAGTGGAAGTTTCAGAGTTTAAAATTGCCGCTAACACTACAACGCGGGAGGCTGTGTAATGGAACTCTTATTAAGCATTTTCACAGAATCAATATTTATACAAAATATGGCGCTTTCCTACTTTCTAGGAATGTGTACGTTTTTAGCTATTTCGAAAAAAGTTGATGCTGCTATTGGTCTTGGTATCGCGGTAATCGTAGTGCTTACGATTACGGTGCCAGTAAACAACCTCCTTAATAGTTACCTGCTTTCTGAAGGGGCATTGTCGTGGGCCGGTTTACCTAACGTCGATTTAAGTTTTCTTGGTTTGATTTCATACATCGGTGTTATCGCCGCAATTGTACAAATCATGGAAATGGTACTCGATAAATACGTACCTGCACTCTATAACGCTCTGGGTGTTTTCTTACCGCTTATTACCGTGAACTGCGCGATATTGGGTGGTGCATTGCTTATGGTTGAGCGTGACTACAACTTTACTGAGTCTGTCGTCTTTGGCGCGGGTTCTGGTATTGGCTGGGCGCTGGCGATTGTTGCACTGGCGGGTATTCGTGAAAAATTAAAATATAGCGATGTACCTGAAGGTTTGCAGGGCTTGGGTATTACCTTTATCACCGTTGGCTTGATGTCTCTTGGCTTCATGGCTTTCGGTGGCATCAAACTTTAGGGCGAGGTTAGATTGATATGAGTTTAGAGATTTATCTTGGCGTTGGCATGTTCACAGTCATCGTACTCGCTTTGGTTGGCATCATCCTAAGTGCACGTGCGAAACTTGTAAGCAGCGGCGATGTTCAAATTGTTGTAAATAACGAAAAAACGATCACAGTGCCTGCGGGCGGTAAACTAATGCAAACACTGGCAGCAGCAGATTTGTTTTTGCCTTCTGCGTGTGGTGGTGGTGGTAGTTGTCAGCAATGTACTTGTGTTATCACTGATGGTGGTGGTTCATTACTACCGACCGAAGAGTCTGCATTTACTAAACGTGAAGCCGCAGAAGGTAAGCGTTTGAGTTGTCAGGTTCCTGTTAAGCAAGACATGAAAATAGAAGTACCCGAAGAGGTCTTCGGTGTTAAGCAGTGGGAATGTACGGTTGAGTCGAACCCTAACGTTGCGACGTTTATTAAGGAATTAACGCTTAAGTTGCCGGAAGGTGAGAATGTTGACTTCCGTGCAGGTGGTTATGTTCAGTTAGAAGCGCCACCACACCACGTGAAATATTCTGACTTTGAAATTGAAGAAGAATACCGTGGCGACTGGGAACGTTTTGGTTTCTTTAATATGGAATCCAAAGTCACAGAGCCTGTCATTCGCGCGTATTCCATGGCGAACTATCCTGAAGAAAAAGGTTTGGTGAAGTTTAATATTCGTATTGCTACTCCACCGCCTCGCACTCAGGGAATTCCACCAGGGCAAATGTCATCTTACGTCTTTAACTTGAAGCAAGGCGACAAAATTACCGTTTATGGTCCGTTTGGTGAATTCTTCGCTAAAGAAACCGATGCAGAAATGGTATTTGTCGGTGGTGGTGCTGGTATGGCGCCAATGCGTTCGCACATTTTCGACCAGCTTCGCAGAATCAATACCGATCGTAAAATTTCATTTTGGTACGGCGCTCGCTCTTTGCGCGAACTGTTTTATCAAGATGAGTACGACACGTTAGCGAACGAGAACGATAATTTTGATTGGCATATCGCTTTGTCAGACCCCCAGCCAGAAGATAACTGGGAAGGTCTAACTGGCTTTATTCATAACGTACTCTACGAAAACTACTTGAAAGATCACCCAGCGCCTGAAGATTGTGAATTCTACATGTGTGGTCCTCCCATGATGAACTCTGCTGTGATCAAGATGTTGAAAGATCTTGGTGTAGAAGATGAAAATATTATGCTGGATGACTTTGGTGGTTAATTAACTTCTATGTCGTTAGTTTTACTAAAGCCAATAAAAAAAATTAAAAAAAGGCCGGTTATGCTGGCCTTTTTTTGTTTGGTAGTTTTATTTGGCTGTAGTAAAAAAACTGGGCGTGAGCCTGAAAACCTACTGTGGGTGTTCAATGGCGGCACCATGGGAACAACCTATTCGGTCAAGGTTTCGGTAGACCCATCTGTGCCCAAAGAAGAAAAGGAGCTGGCTGCGGAAATAGAGCAAACGCTTTTAGACTTCAATCAAATTATGTCGACTTATATCGAGGGTTCTGAGTTATCTAGCCTGAACAAAGCGCCCGTTGGTGAGTGGCTTTCGATAAGTGAAGCACTAACTAAGGTGCTCGATATTAGTGCTGCGGTATATATTCAGTCTGACGGGGCTTTTGATATTACCGTAGGCCCATTAGTGAACTTGTGGGGCTTTGGGCCGGAAAGTATTACTCGTGTGCCGAGTGATGCCGATATTGATGCCGTTCAACATCGTATTGGTATGAAATTAATACAGCGCAGAAAAGGGCAGTTAAAAAAGCTTAATGACGTGTATATTGATTTATCTGCAGTAGCTAAAGGCTATGCAGCTGACGTGGTTGCGTCTTTGTTAGAGTCGCATGGTATTCATAATTATATGGTGGAAATTGGTGGCGAATTAAAAATTCGAGGCCACAACCCTGTTGGGAATACATGGACCATAGGCATAGAAAAACCCACGCTAGGGCATTCCGGGGCATTGCAAAAGTTAACTGGAGACAACATTGCGATAGCAACCTCTGGTGACTATCGCAATTATTATGAAAAAGACGGGGTGAGAATTTCACATACCATAAACCCTGTTAGCGGTAAGCCGATAAGCCATAAACTTGTGTCAGTGACAGTCGTAACGGAACGTGGTGGCTATGCAGATGCCTACGCGACAGCATTAAATGTGCTCGGGCCAGATAAGGGTTTGGCATTGGCTAAGCAGCAAAAGTTGGCTGCGTTTTTTATTATTAGAGACGGCGAAAGCTATCGTTTTGAAGAAACACAACTTTTTAGAAAATATACGCTCGATAAGTAGTAGGTGATGTATGACAGTATTCCTTTTAAGCTTCGTGATCATTGCTTTGTTGATTGCCGGAATGGCCATTGGCGTGATTGTTTCAAACAAACCCATAAAAGGTTCTTGTGGTGGAATGACCGCGCTTGGGATCGACACCGAATGTGATATTTGTGGTGGCGACCCCAAGAAATGTGATGAAGAAAATGCGTCAGACACCGATAAAGGCGTATCTGACCTCGCGTATGAAGTTTCCAATAAAGTAGAAGATAAAACGGGTTAATCCTTCACGCGTACATAGATACATACCTACAACGTACTAATGAACTAGGCAACTAGAGATAGTGGAATTACATGGCGAAATTTAATTACGATGTTTTGGTAATCGGGGCGGGGCCAGCAGGTGAATCGGCAGCAATCTCAGCAGCCAAAACCGGCCTGCGTGTCGGTATTATTGAAGACAAGGCGACGCTTGGCGGTAACTGTACACACTCCGGAACAATCCCCTCAAAAGCGCTTCGGAACGTGGTTAAGCATATTGCGCAAACACGTACACAACCAATTTTTCGAAATGTGGGTGTACTAAAAAGCCTCAGCTATCAGCAAGTGCGCGATGCTGCTATGCAGATTATTCCACAGCAAGTACGTTTACATACCGATTTTTTGGTGAAGAATCGCGTGTGCGTTCATAAGGGTAGGGCTGAATTTATTGGCGAGAATGAAGTTGAGGTCATCGAGTCGAGCGGCATTCGTGATGTTGTGTCTGCGAAAAATTTTGTGATAACAACCGGGTCTCGACCTTATCGACCAGAAGAGGTCGACTTTAGCCACCCTAGAATTTACGACAGTGACACCATACTTCAAATGGAGCACACGCCTCGTACGCTTATTGTATTTGGCGCAGGTGTTATTGGCTGTGAATATGCCTCTATTTTTGCCGAGCTAGGTGTAAAGGTAGATCTTATTAACGGTCGCGAGCGGCTTCTTTCGTTTTTGGATGATGAGATTTCTGACGCGCTAAGTTATCACCTGCGTGATAACGGTGTAATGGTACGGCATAGTGAAGAGCACGATATTGTCGAGCCATCCGACGGCGGCGTTACAGTAAAACTAAAATCAGGCAAACGTATTAAGGCCGATGCACTGCTCTGGTGTAATGGTCGTACCGGTAATACAGACAACATGGGCTTAGGTGTCGTCGGATTAACGGCGAATCATCGTGGCCAACTCAAGGTCGATGAAAACTATCGCACAGACGTCCCAAATATATATGCGGCAGGAGACGTCATTGGATGGCCTAGCCTTGCAAGTGCTTCATTCGATCAAGGGCGATCAGTAGTAAGTGCAATACTAGAAAAACCTGTTCGCTTTATTGAAGACGCGCCAACTGGAATTTATACCATTCCTGAAATTTCTTCGGTCGGCAAAACTGAAGCAGAATTAACTGAAGCGAAAATTCCCTACGAAGTGGGCCGAGCATTTTTTAAAGATACTGCTCGTGGCCAAATCGACGCTCAGAATGTTGGTATGATCAAAATTCTTTTTCATATCGATACCTTACAAATATTGGGGATGCATTGCTTTGGTTCTGAAGCGTCAGAAATTGTTCATATTGGTCAAGCGATAATGAATCAAGAAGGGGAAGCAAATACAGTCGAGTATTTTGTGAAAACGACCTTTAATTATCCGACCATGGCGGAAGCTTATCGTGTTGCCGCATTGAATGGGTTGAATCGTTTAAATCGACGAGGCTAGTTACAGTCTCGATAATAGCGGGGCAGAATTATAGAGGCGCTGCCCCGTGTTATCTTCTAATTAAAGAAAACCTTGAATATTCTCAATAGGTGACACCTTGCCTCGGCGATACCGCTGTATGTCATTGAGTACTAGAGGGCTTCTTAAATACGCTCCTTGTTCTAAGATCTCTTCGTAGCTCATCCAAACCGCGTCATTGATGTCTGGGTCTCGTTTCGCTTTAGTATCTACGCTTATACGATTTGCCACAAACGTGTGCCGCACATAAGTCACACCTGTTTTTTTTGCAATATATTGGCTAACACCTAAAAAACCAATCACGTGAACATGCCAGCATGTTTCTTCTAATGTTTCACGAATAGCACCTTCGACGAGTGTTTCCCCGTTTTCTAAATGGCCGGCTGGTTGGTTGAATATAGGCTGTTCAGCACTGCCTTCTTCCACCATGAGAAATTTACCTTCATGTTCAATGACGGTGGCTACAGTAATATGAGGGAGTTCATCAGTCATTATTTTTTCTTATAAAGTCGTTTCTTGGTGTTTTTTTGTTTGGGGGCATGCACTTGTTCTTCGTGGGTTTCTCCGGGTAATAAACCTGCCAGCTGCCACGGGCCGATACTTGTACGTATTAAACGTAGAGTAGGGTAGCCTACCGCCGCAGTCATACGTCGGACTTGGCGGTTTTTACCTTCACTAATAGTTAATTGTAGCCAAGAAGTCGGTTGGTTTTTTCTTTCGCGAATTGGTGGGTATCGGTCCCACAGTGTTGGCGTTGTTATTGGTCGTGCTTTAGCGGGGAGTGTAACCCCATCTTTTAGTTCAACGCCGCTTTCTAACTGACTGCAGCTGGCTTCATCAATTTCGCCTTCTACTTGCACCCAGTAGGTTTTTTCCATTTTGTTTTGCGGATTACTAATACGGTGTTGAAGCTGGCCATTATTGGTGAGTAAAAGTAAGCCTTCAGAGTCATAATCTAATCTACCAGCGGCATAAAAACCGGGGTATCGTTTAGTATCAATAAAGTCAGACAACGTTTTACGGTTTGCATCATCCGTAAATTGACTGAGTACGTTAAAGGGTTTGTTGAGTAGAAGTAGGTTGCTCATTTCTGCCTGTTAATTATGACGCCAAAAAGGAAATATAGGCGATATTTGTGTGTTAGCTACTTAGTTGCGATTCGAAACCGTTGGCTAGTATGGCACTAGGAAAAGCCTTACAACAATGTTAAATTGCCCTTCTCTCACAGAGATGACATAGCAAAAAGAGCTAGTAGTTGCCAAAGGCGGCCAAAGCCAATAAGAACAGAGGGCATAGCGCTTGACCAAGATACTCGTCGCAGACGATCACGACCTCGTACGCATGGGGATTGTACGTATGCTAGCGGACGTAGATGGAATTGAGGTAGTCGGCGAAGCAGAAACAGGGGAAGAGGCGGTTAAACTCGCGCGAGAAACGTCTCCTGATATTGTCCTTATGGATGTCAAAATGCCTGGCATTGGTGGGCTCGAAGCCACACGCAAGATCCAGACTGCTTGCGGTACAGCGAAAGTCATTGCCGTAACAGCGGTGTCTGATGAACTGTTTACCGAGCGCCTTATGAAAGCCGGTGCCTGTGGCTATGTCACAAAAGGCGCTGGGTTTGACGAAATCATTAATGCGATTAACACAGTTCTACGCGGCTCACTTTATATGAGTAGCGACATCGCCCAACAGCTGGCGTTAAAAAACTTTGGTGGTAAAGCGTTAGAGGTTTCACCGTTCGAGCAGCTTTCAGAGCGTGAATTACAAACCGCTATTCAAATTGCACACGGCAAAAAAGTGAATCAGATTGCTGATGAGTTTTGCGTCAGCCCCAAAACGGTTAATAGTTATCGTTACCGTATCTTTGAAAAACTCGATCTTAACAGTGATGTAGAATTAGCATTGCTGGCCGTTAAGCATAAATTGCTGGACGTTGAAAACTTGTCTTAATGGCAACTAAATCGAATCCAGAACCCTTCGATTATAAGTCCTTTCTTGGCTCGTTGACGAAAGCGCCTGGCGTTTATCAAATGTACGATGCTGACGGCGGTATTCTTTACGTTGGCAAAGCCAAAAACCTTAAGAATCGCGTCTCCTCTTACTTTCAAAAAACCGGCTTACCTATAAAGACGCAGCACCTGGTGCGGCGCATTGCCAGTATTGAAGTAACTATTGCTCCCAGCGAGGCAGAAGCCTTGGTGTTGGAGCATAATCTCATCAAGGCCCAAAAGCCGCCTTATAATGTATTACTACGTGACGATAAAAGCTTCCCATACATTTTTTTATCGCAAGACGAGCATCCACGCCTAAGCTTGCATCGCGGCGCAAAAAAGAAAAAGGGCCAGTATTTTGGGCCTTTTCCAAATACTGGTGCAGTGCGCGAGAGTTTAAACTTTTTGCAAAAACACTTCGGTGTTCGACAATGTGAAGATAGCGTTTATCGAAATCGTACGAGACCATGTTTGTTATATCAGATTGGCCGCTGTTCTGGCCCATGTGTCGGTAAAGTCAGCGACGCAGTCTATGCGGATGACGTTGCTCAAACGGTGTTATTTCTAGAAGGGAAAAGTGAGCAGCTACACAGTACCTTGGTCGAAAAAATGGAAGCGGCGTCAGAAAGCTTAGCGTTTGAAACCGCAGCAGAAATGCGAGACCGTATTACTGCGTTACGTCATGTACAAGCTGAACAAATTGTAGAAGCTGGCTCCAGCAGCCTTGATGCAATTGCTTGTGTAGAGGACGGTGGGGCGGTATGCGTGCATGTGCTGTTTGTGCGGCAGGGGCGCATCGTCGGCAGTAAATCCTATTTACCGAAAGACCCATTAGACCGTGATGAAGCCAGTGTGATCAGCGCGTTTATTTCGCATACGTATCTAGAAGGCTCAAAAATGAAAACGCCCGCTAGTATTATTGTCAGCCATAAACTTGAAGATGAAGAGGCCTTGGCTGAAGCGATCGCAAAGGTTACTGAATATACGGTCAAAATTACCAATAACGTACGTACGTATCGCGCAAAATGGTTAGCAATGGCGTTGCAGGCGGCAAGACAAAATTTAAAGACGCATCTAAATAATAAACAAACGCTGCTGCAGCGTTTTGAAAGCTTGCAAGATTGTATTGGTTTAGACGAAGCACCGAAACGTGTTGAGTGTTTCGATATAAGCCACAGTAGCGGAGAAAAAACAGTAGCGTCTTGTGTTGTCTTTGATCAAACCGGCCCACTCAAAAGTGACTACCGACGCTTCAATATTGAAAATATTAATGCCGGTGATGATTACGCCGCTATGGAGCAGGCACTTACACGTCGATACGCACGGCTGCAAAAAGAAGGGAAATCCCTACCCGAATTATTAATTATTGATGGCGGAAAAGGCCAGCTAGGTATAGGCAAGCAGGTCATGGAAGAATTGGGTATCGATCAAATACTATTGCTTGGTGTTGCCAAAGGTACAACGCGGAAACCGGGCTTCGAAACTTTAGTACTTCAAGACGGGCGAGAGATCAGAATCGAAAGCGATGCTCCAGGTCTTCACCTAATTCAACAGATTCGCGATGAAGCGCATCGGTTTGCCATAACCGGGCACAAACAGCGTCGTGATAAAGCGCGTAAAACATCTACCCTAGAAGGGATACCTGGCGTTGGCCCCAAACGACGCCGTGAACTCCTTAAACATTTTGGCGGTTTACAAGAAGTTATTAAGGCTAATGTCGATGATTTAGCCAAAGTGCCGGGTATTAGCAAAAAAATGGCTGAAGAGGTTTACAGCGCCTTGCGCAGTGAGTAGGGTGCGCTTCCAGTTTCCGTATTGATAGATGGCAATAGTCCGATAAACTGCTCGGGTCTATACTTCCACATGTCTCAAGTATTAGAAGGTTCTCGCCCCCGTGGCCAAACATCCACTGCTCAACGCCGCTAACCAGCTGACACTCTGTCGAATCGTATTCATCCCTTTGTTGGTGATGCTCTACTATTCGCCCTATGAATGGCGCTACCTTGCTTCTGGCGCGTTGTTTGGGCTAGCGGGTATCACCGATTGGTTAGACGGCTACATCGCACGGAAATACCAGATTGGCTCCCCCTTTGGTGCCTTTCTTGACCCAGTGGCCGACAAACTCATGGTGGCAGTCGCTCTGGCATTACTCATACAAAAACATAACGACGTTTGGTTTACGCTACCCGCTATCGTTATCATCTGCCGTGAAATCGTTATCTCTGCACTACGAGAATGGATGGCAGAGCTGGGCAAGCGCGCTAGTGTGGCGGTTTCAAGTATTGGGAAGATTAAAACGACCTTCCAGATCATTTCTATTGTTTTACTGCTGGCCTTCACTAAAGATGCCTTCCCCATGCTCAACGAGCTAGGGTTCTATGCGCTATACGCTGCAGCTGTGCTTACATTGTGGTCTATGATTATCTACATTAAAGCCGCCTGGCCAGCCTTGATGGGGCGTGATTAAGTAAGGCATGATTAAGAGATAAGTCCCGGACTTTACAGGAGTTTTTGGGCTAGGATTTAGTAAATAAATCCAGTACAATTCGCAGCCCGCTACAGACGGGGCATGTGATGGTTACATTACATGGAACACGAAAGAACAGTGGCGCGATAGCAAAGCGGTTATGCACTGGATTGCAAATCCACGTAGGCCGGTTCGACTCCGGCTCGCGCCTCCATATTAACGAGTTCGAAGTACTCGTGAAAACTTCGAGAAGGGTGCCAATCCCTGCTTAAAAAAATACCCCTCGATATGCCCGGGTGGTGGAATTGGTAGACACAGGAGACTTAAAATCTCCCGATAGCAATATCGTGCCGGTTCAAGTCCGGCCCCGGGCACCACTATCTGAAATAGCATATCTTCCGATATCTTATTATTCCTTGCCAATCAATGACTTACGGTTGATCCGTTAGGCAAACTCTATAGTATTTATTGCCATAACTTCTCAGTAGTTAGCGTTCTTTTGCTAACAAATTGCTAACGCAATGCTAATGAGGATCAACCTTATGGCTACTATCAGAAAACTTCCCAGTAAACGCTGGCTCGCACATGTGCGTAAATATGGTCAGAACCTGTCCAAGACATTTGATTCCAAAGTCCAAGCGCAATCTTGGGCGCTTGAAACCGAAGCTAATCTCGACCCCGAAGGGCTAGTCAAAGGTAAAACATTGGAGGATGCTTTCACACGCTACCGCGATGAAATATCCCCCACCAAAAAGAGTCATCGCAGTGAGTTTAATCGGCTCAATAAATTCCTACGTGATTCTATTGCTCAGATCCCCTTGATAGAGATTCGACAACACCATTTTGATGAGTGGATAAAAACCTCACTAACGAGAATACAGTCCAGCTCGGTTAACCGTGACCTCAATCTGTTGTCAGCTTTGTTTGAACAGGCCATACGTTGGCGCTGGGTTAAGGTAAACCCTATACGAGGTATCAGACGACCCAAGAACCCCGAACCGCGTGACAGGCGTATCTCTGACAAGGAAATTGAGAAGATACTTGATGCGCTGGGTTTTGACGGGCAGTCGGTCACGACTACCCGTCACATCATTGCGGTAGCTTTTCTGTTTGCGCTGGAAACGGCAATGCGGCAGGGGGAGATTTGGGGGCTGGATTGGGTGGATGTGTATCTCACAAAGAAGTATGTCCGTCTCCATGAAACCAAGAACGGCACAAGGAGAGATGTACCTTTATCGACCGAGGCGATACGTTTGCTGAAATTGTTATCACCTAAAGAGGAAGGTAAAGTTTTCAAATCCAATCAAGAAAGCAGCGGTGTGATCTTCCGTCGAGCACTTCAGCTTGCAAATATATCAGGGATGACATTTCATGATACGCGGCATGAAGCTATTACGAGGCTTGCTAAAAAGCTACAAATCCTAGATTTAGCAAGGGCAATTGGCCATCGTGACCCACGCTCACTGATGATTTACTATAACCCTACTGCCGAAGAAATTGCCGAGCAGTTGGATTAATCCATTCTCATGGGGGACAGCACTATGGAAGATTTAACTAAAGCCAGACAGCTTTCCCCTGAAGAAATTGAAGCCATGCGTGAGCGCTTCAATGAAGCCGAGCGCATCATGGATGAAATTATCCAAAACCGAAAGCAGTCATTGCCCGAGGATCAACACTTAACTGATTCTCCTTCTTCAACTCCCGTTAAGACTTAATGCTAAGTCATTTATTCGCATAGGGATTTTCCCCATATAAATTTGGATTATCTTGATAAGGGCTATCCAGTCGATTTGCCATTTCTTCAGTCTTACGCTGCTCAGCGTATGCTTACTGCCTGTTTCTGTCGTCGATCTCTTGAGCTAAAGCATCCTCTCGTCTTCTGTCGCTATAATTATCCCATTGAGAAGTTGCGTAGCCTTTAGCTCGGCCTCCAAACATCCCAATAACCACACCGACTCCCACTATAGCCATGACAATTGCTAGAGCGAAAACCGCGCCATAAAAAAGTGCTTTTACAATGCCAATTGCTATTGGCAGCAGGATTGAAATGATAAGCAAAAAAACCAGCTCAATAAGTACCACTGCAACAAAGCCGAAAAACTTACCTTGCGTAATATCTGCCGTAGCATGACAGGATGGCATAAAACAATCCCAGAAGAACATTTGCCCCAAAGCCAAAACGACATATAAGGCGACAAGAATTAGCAAAGTAATTTTTGCTAGATCGATTCCTTTGTGCAGCGCCTCAAGTAAATTATATTTCAATTCAGACCACATAACCCATCCCCGTTGTTGTTACGCATTCTTTGATAGGGAAGAATACCATAAATTAATGTGTCAACGTTTAATGGATAGGTTCCCTGTTTCTACCCATCCAGTGCTTTACCTCTTTAGCATACCAGCGTCTTCCCCCCGAACCTCCATCCGTAGGGATTCTCACGGCACGAGGAAAGTCTTTCCGTGCTATCACACGTGATTGCACGGAGGAGGTACTGAGGCGCATGTAACGGCCTATGTCACTGGCGTTCCACAGCTCCGAATTATCGGCAGACTGTGCCTTTAATTCATTCAGTATTTCCAGTAATAATTTTTCCACGATAGGACTCACCCCTCGCCAGATATGACAATCATCTTGCTAAACCCTTTTCTTTAAACCTACCCACGGGCTTAGTGCTTAAAAACTGTTTTTCGGAGCCGCGCGCAGTGTTTAAATCATTCTCAAGGTTCTGGCGGAATACCCCTCATGCGCAGCATGACGGGGTTGTAGCCATGGTTCTGAGTGTGATTTAAAGTTAAACGCAGCCGGTCTTCGATAACTGTTTTTTGGAAAGCGCTCATAGCGAAGCGACCAAAAAACGCAATCTTCACGCCAGAGGCGTGTCCTTTTAGCCGCGCTAGCGGCCAATTTTTCTGAGTTACCTCTAGTTACTTTCGGTTGTGGATAGCGTGCGTTTCTTGCGAGCCGAAGGCTCTCGGAACGACACCTTTATGCCTTCTGTTGCTGCTAATTCTTTAATCTGTTCTTTAATATTTTTCTCACGTTCTCGCTTGCGACGATCCAAAAGTTTGTAGCTATCGGCAATAAGTGACTTGATAGCTTCGTCATCAAGTCTTTCGAGATTGATGTTGGATGCAATGGGCGTTGATGTTCCTGTGTTTTGAATTAACTCATTCATAGGTAATTTCCTCGTCGATGTAATGGATGGAGATTGACTCCACAAAAGACTGACCTGAGTCATTGGCTTGTTTAGGGGATAGAGCAATCTCGTTGATCTTTTGCCTTCTTATCAATCCGTAAAGTTGTTCTAAATCTTTACCTTCGATTCTGACAATGGCATCTTGTGTTTTAACGGTGATGCCTTCATTGGTATGTCGCGACGAACGGACATAGCTATAAGGGAAGCTATGCGGCCAGCCGCCTTTAGCTTTAAACGTTAAGGTCGGTGTATCCACCTCATGGGTTTTAGCATCACTGGATTCATTAATAACTTTTCCAGCAAAGCCTTTATTCACGGAACCGATTAGTTCACTAGCCGAGTTAGTCACGCGACAACCCCCGATCCGATTGCTGCCTTGCCTTGTCCTGCCAACTGTCATTATTCGGTACAGGAGGTGGCCGTAGATTTGGCATTAAAATACCTTGCCTCACCATTTCCATTCTGGAAGCAATAAACTCGGCATGTTCTTTATTGGCCTTGTCGGTATCGGGCTGGTTTTTGATAAGCTCAGTAGCACTTAAACGCTGATGGCTGCGCTGAATCTGCTCGCGTAATTCTTCTTTGTTGTCAGTAAAAATCTCTACAGATTTTTTTCCTCGTGATACAGATACATAAAATTGTTCGGCGCTGGATGCACCGCCAGATTCCGTAGATTGGGCAATCAGAACATGGTTAACGGTTCTACCTTGTGAGGCATAGGAAGTGGAAACATATCCGTAATTAATGTTGCCTTGGTCAGCATCGAGCACACGCCCGTTTGATAGCTTTACATCGCCATTACCAAGTACCTTATCAACCTTATAGATAGCACCATTATCTAAGCGTTTTCCATCCTTGGACTTACCACCTTCGGTAATACGTATCACCTCTCCTTTGGCTAATGCTATAGACTGCTTTTCGTAAACATTGAAGTGTTTTGACTGTGACAAATCCAGCTTGCTTTCATTGCCATTTTTATCGGTTATCCAGACATGTTTTTTATCAACTTTTGACACAGAAAACTGTGAGCCACGCGTAATGCTACCTTTGGCGTTTTGCTGGTAGCGAATCATTTGACCGGCTTTGAAATTATGGCGAGAGCCGCGTTCAGCTTCCGTTAATTGTAAATTCCGGTGACGGGTCGTTGTGTGTTCTTCTTCCTTAATATGCCCACGTTCCTTTAATTCTTCGCGGATGGCTTCTGTTGCTCGTTTACCTTCAGCGTGAGTAGGGGCAACAGCAAGTGTGCTTTCACCTGCATCTACATAGTTAGCATAACTATCACCAAGCTTGCGGTAACGCTCTTCGTCATCACTCTCTTCAGTTATAGCTTCCAACTTATCGAGCTTATCAAAACCCTTAACGACATTACCTTTGGAAATCGCACTCACTGCACGCTTATAATCACCATCCTGCCGACGTATATTTTCTAGTGTGAGTGTTTCCAATCGCGCTTCCTGTTGCAGAATGCGATAAGCATCACCACGCATAACCGAGTTATGCTGTGTTGTGTCGCCGACCAGCACAATACGATTATCGTTAGCGTCTGCAATTTCAAAAAGTGCGTGCATATCGCCAACACTCATCAAGCCTGCTTCATCAACGATTAATGTTTTTCCGCGACTTTCTTCTTGGATTTTTTTATCAACAAAGTAATGCGCTAATGTCTGCGCGTTCTTCATGGTTTCATTGCGATATTTTTCACCGTCTTCGTGCAAGGTTTTATAGGCCGCGTCAGCGGTGGGCGCAAGTATCATTGCACCACTACCACCATCCTCAATAGCGTCAATCAGTGTTGCCATCATGGTGGTCTTACCCACGCCTGCTTTACCCTGCACAGCAGTCACGCGGTCACGGCTGGTAAGGATATTAGTAACAGCGGATTTTTGTTCTTCGGATAACTCAAATTCTGTATTTTTCTCATAGTCCGTTACTTTGCCAATTTCATAATTTTCATTGAATCGATCTAGCTTGTTATAGCCGTTCTGTGTGAACTGGATAATGTCATCTTCTTGTTGAAGAACTGCTCTGGTTGATACAAAAGTGCGACCATGTTGCGGCACTTTAATCAAGTCATCACGTGCTTCTATCGCAGCTTCTAAATCCTCAGAAGTGATCTGCCCAAAGCCTTCACGCAGTGCTGTTTCTTTGAGGCGAGTAAGGGGAACTACGGATTGTCGTTCAAGCTGATGTTTGAGCGCATAATCAAGATAATTTTCCGCCAACGCAAAGCGCGTCAAAGCACTATTATCTGATCCGTCATTTGGATCAAAGCCACTTAATTTATCCAGTGCGTCACGTTCATCGTCATCGAGCCGATCCCACCAGACATCGCGTAATGCTTCGCGAGATATTTCTCCAACCTTTGCGCCACGCAATTTCGCCCCAAGAAAATCTTTGGCTTTCGCATTGAGGATGTTTTGTTCTTTTGCATATTCTTCAATTTGCAAAGTGCGATTGGAAAATTTTTCAATCGTTTCTCGTTCAATGCCATCAATCGTCCAGAACTTGCCGTCCTTTTCAATATCCATTCCGAGCTTGGATAGGCTGTCCGATAAATGCGAATGAAACAGTGCCTCATAGTAGGGAGCGTCACGCTTAATCTCTCCAAATTGTCCTGCCTTCCATTGCTGTTCTTCTTCGTCATAGGAAGCATTCATCACAAAGCAGTGCATATGCAATTGTGGATCAGGTGCCATTTCTTCTACAGGGCGCGCCGTGTAATGTTCAAATGAGCCGTACACGAGATTGCCGGTTTGTCGATCTTCATCCATTCCATCTTTACGCACCCGCACATGCATACCTTCTTCAATGGTTTGCATGGTGTCATGGACAGCTTCACGGAAAGCTTCTAACAACCGCTCATCTTTGCTGTATTCATACAGCACTGACAGTGACTTGGGCGCACTGAAAGTCATATCGTATCCGGGTCTACGATTGTCTTTGTTATGTGGAGTCAAACGCTCTTCGGTTTGTGGATTAATGTTGTCAACCAATTGGTTGAACGCATCTTGTGTGACCGCACCCGAAAGCCCCAGCATATCGGCAGCTTTGCCACCCCATTGCCCAACTATTTCCTGCGCTCCAAAGTAATAGTCGCCTTGCGACAATTCAGAGCTGAAATAGTCCTTTGCTTGCGCAGCACTTTTTGATTGATATACACGCAACATTTGAGTGATTTCCCCTTACACACAACTTAATCTATTACTTAAAGAGATCGAGGTAGTAAAACAACCTAATTCGATCAGACATCTCCCCTTTGCACAGCCCAAAGGTATTTTTGCCACACTGTTTTTTGGTTAATCGGCAGAACCAGCCGTACTCAGAGCGTGGCGGTATCGATGGTTATCTTAAAACGTTCAGATAACCATCGATTGAAACCTTTACCTGTTTACTCTTGTTTTAATGAAGTTCATCAGTGCTATCTATTCCAAATAAATCATCGTAAAAATCACCATCAAAACCGTCTGCTTCGGGAGCAAAATTCAACCGTCTTTCAGATGCAGATTGATAGCCATGTTCGATGGCGATACGCATAAATTCGTCGCGACAATCGGACGGTAATTTCTGCATTTTTTGGTCGATATTTTCTGCAAAATATTCGTCCATCACACACACGGATGTACGGGTTGATTGATCGCGTATAGCGATGACCATTTCTTCTAATTGATGTGCTTCATACATGGCGTTTTCCTCAAGGGTAAATTTGGTCAAAGGTGACACGAATATAGTTGGATTGGGTTGCATTCCAGATGCGACCTGCCTGATTAATGATGGCTTCTACTTGGAAATGATTTACTTCTCCGCCCGTAGCTAGCAGCGTAAAGTCACGCGACTCAATTACATTTCTCTGCTGCTCCGAGAGCGAGGTACTAGCGCTTGTTCCACTGCTTATACTTCCGCCTTGATCTGCGGTAGAAAGGTTAGAAGAATCACCCGTTGTGACAGATGCAGAGTGCCGCCACTGCGTTCCGAAAATCCCACTGGCCCAACGGTTCGTTTTCTCATGGGTGTTGGCGTTAAAAATCAGCGTACCGAGATTGCCAACTAATGATTCCGTTTGATTAACACCCTGTTCGCCTTGCCCAAGCGCGTTGTAGTAGTTACTGATATTTTGACTTAACAGAACGGTTAATATCCGCGATGAACGGGCTGTCTGCGCGAACGTAGCGTCATGATCGGGTAGCAAAAAATGTTGTGCTTCATCTGCCCAAAGAAACACTGGGCGACCGCCATCTTCCTCTATATTTCTTCGCTCCATGTGCTGTTGCCATATGAGCTTATAGAGCGATTGCGCCACACGTCCGACCAGCCCATCCTTCACAGGATAATCAAACAGATAGATCGCACCTTCCTTACAATGGTCAGGATCAAGATAGAAACCTTGCTTACCTGAAATTGGATCTATTTCATCCTGTTTGCGTGAGAACAATTTCCTTAATCGTCCACGCAGCCAAGGGTCACTACTTGCGGTAAAAATACTGGAGATGGATGATCTTAATCGATCTCCAAAGCGCGGATATTCCCGTAGAAAATAGGAGGCGCAGAGATCAAGCTCGTGGTTCACTTGATAGGATTTACCACTGTCCTGTTTTTGTTGTTCTAACGCGTTGCAGGTGGCTAAAGCCTGAAAGCATTCGCTTTTGCTTTTCCACTCGTCAGACTTGAGATCATCAGGATGGCTAGGTGCGCTGGCTACCACGTTATACACATCGACCAGAGATACGCGGTTATACGCCATGCGACATAAATCAATGGCGTTTCTAAGTAGCTGTTTACAGGCTTGAAAGAAGTAGGCATTTTCCCCTTGTGAGAGGTCAGACTTTTGCGTAATGGAAATGACTTGCATAAAAATATCGAGGATATTTTCTGTCTGCCCACCACCTTCACGCTTCATCTCGTAGTCGAGATAATCAAACTTCATATCTTTTTCATGATGGATATGAATGATGGACTTTTCTCTGCCTTCGGCCTTTGCCCAATCAAGCCATTGCTGTGCTTCACCCATCTTGGCGCATAGCACTAAACCACCAAAGCCATTATTTAAAAAAGCACGGGCAATAGCTTGTCCTGGGCCAGAGGTTTTACCACTGCCATTGACACCGAAAACACCCACACCAGAGCAGGCATCTTTGAGTGTCCATACGTCACTTTCCGAAAAAGAAAGTAACGGTAAGGTAAGCTCCCATTGTTCGTTCATCATGCTTACCTCTCTAGCTCATTAGTGGGTGTAGTAGATTCTTGAGAGGGTTCGTTATCTGCCATCACATAGCTGTTGAGATAGTCTTTGTCTGAGGGAGATGGAGAAGGCGTATCGACTACATGTTGAAGCTCGCTATGGAATTTATTTTCGTTGAGGTCTTGTTGTACCTGTTTTGCTAAGGGTTCAATCAGTTCGATATAGCTTTCTAAATCATTCACTGATGTTGTGAGGGTTTCGCCAATTCGTTCAGCCATCACTTGATAGACGGCTTCGGTTATTTGTACGGCGGTTTCGGAAATACCATAGGCAACGCCGTGCATAATTTGCGCTACAGGGGAGTTATCAATCTCGTCTAGTGCCTTCCAAATGTCGTTAGCCACTTCGCTAAAATCTATTGGTTCATGCAGCTCTTTTTTATCTAAAAACCCTGTAGTGGATTGCTCCATTGCCTTTGTGACTTCGGCTTCGAGTTTTATGGCATAGTCTTCTAGTACGTTAGTCACAGTTTCTTTTTGTTGCTGCTGAAATAGTGAGGATGAGGTTTCATTTTTCATGGTTTATTCTCCCGCTATTGAGGGTGATTGATCGGGTTCAGAACGGTTTTGAGTCTCGTTGTTTGTTGGAGTGTTGTCTTCGATATAATCTATGTGTGATGGCTGTTTGCTAGCTTCAAAAGCTATTCGTGATTTCCAGCCTTCTAGTTGAAGTAGCAGGCTTTCAGTATCCGCGATATGCGTATCAACTGTTGCTACCAGTTGGTCTATGGACGTGACTAATGCTTCAGGAGATGAAGGATTGTAGTCCTCAAATGGTGGTATAAAATCTTTATCCTTAGAAGGAAGAAAAACACCAGCATCCCGAAATTTATGAACCTCGTCTGCCAACGGCACCACAAATTTATTGAACGCTTCGATTCCTTCATATTTATCAGAAAGCTGTTTGCCAAATTTGTCAGCGACAACACTGTAAATTGTTGCAGCGATTTCGTTGGAGGCTTTCCATCCAACTTGATCACTTTTTCCATGAATAATGTCTGCGACGGGTGATCCACTATAAAGTTGGTCGGTCACATAGTGTTGATTGGCTACATGCCAAACCTCTCTGGCCATAAAACTAGATTCCAGAGTATTTATTGGACTACGCTCAATGGCCATATTTTCTTCGCTTAATGCATCGCGTATATTTTGATCTGTTAGCTCTACGAGATGCTGCAAATAGGGATGAATTCTGTCGTTATCAACGTCGTAAAACATGAGTGATTTAGATGTTCTAAAGTCCATGGTTTATTCTCCGCATTAATGTAAGGAATGCTGTTGCTGCCACTCTTGGAACTTGTCCGTTTCCAGCGGCTTTAATTCTGTCCATCCTAAAGGCCACCCCATCATCCATTCCCATAGGGGTGACTCCAGTCGGGCGTGTTCCAAACCACTCTCGCGCATAACCCACTGAGCCAGTGAATCGGGTGCATCCTTCTCGATGGGTCGATAGGCATAATGCTTTTTGATGGGCGTTCTTTTCCCGTCTGAGGCTACGGGCGTAGGCAAGTATCCAGATACGGTTACGGATATGGGGAGCGCCACATTGGGCTGCTGATAAACACAGCCACTGCGCATCGTACCCGCACGCGGCAAGGTCACTGAGAACGACATCGAGTCCTCGAATAACGAGAGCTGGGCTGTTCTCAATGAATGCGTATGGTGGTCGTACTTCGCCAATAACCCTGGCGAACTCTTTCCAGAGTCCGCTACGTTTTCCAGTGATGCCTGCACCTTTTCCAGCGAGACTGATGTCTTGGCAGGGAAAGCCTCCCGATACGACATCAACAACGCCTTGCCACAGTCTTCCGTCAAAGGTTTGAATGTCACTCCAAATCGGGAAAAGCGGGAGCAGTCCATCATTTTGTCGTTGTGCCAAAACCCCTGCTGCGTAGGCATCACGTTCCACGCCGCAAATGGTTTTCCATCCGAGCAGATGCCCTCCGAGAATCCCTCCGGCGCCTGCGAATAAAGCCAGCTCATTCATTGTTACTCCTATTGGGGAGTGGTAACTCCCCATTAAAATTAAGTGAAGGTCTAAGGAATAATTTCAGGAGGACAGCGAAGCGAAGTCCTTTTCATCAAGCATTTTCTTGGCGAGTGCTTCTCGATCATTTGGACGCATGTGGCTTACATTTTTAACCACGTAGCCTTTGGTTTCTCCGGCAGGTTCGCCGTTTAATGCAGAGAGTTTTTGTTCGCTTTCGATGCGTAAATCTCTGGCATCAAGGATGGTGGAACGTATGAGTAAGCGTTGATATTGACTACGGAGAATCATCCACGGAGCAGAGAACAGAAAAACTGCTCCCAACCCTGCATCAACAAAGTGACCGACAACAATCCCTGTGACAAAAACTAGCAATGGTTCGTAAAAACTTTCTTTCCACCAATAGTCTTTGCCTTTGGGAAGTTTGCCGACTAAGGAATCAATATTGAAGTCACCTTCATAGCGTGTATGCCATTCCTCATCACGGCGATTGCGCTTGGCAATGACGAAAAGGTGATAGAGCGAAGTCACAATAATCACGCCCACATACACGCTGATGAATGTCGGATTAACCTTGAAGACAAGGCTCATTGTGATGGCGAAGATGCTCATAACGGCAATCAGAAAGGGAGAGAAATAACGCTCACCCATATTGCGTCTGAGTAGGGGCATAGTGAGAGAGAAGCCGAGATCGGCAAGGAACAAACCGAAGGCTCGGAGTCCTCTGGCCTGTTCAGTCAGTGCGTGACCGGCTGCGTTGATAGTATCGCTTGGTTTACTCATGGTGTGTTTCCTCTTGTGGAGTGATAACGGACTACCGCACTTATGGCGCGGAGTCTGATTTGATGGTGATGAATTGAAGTTGGTGGTAACGCCTGTGTACTGCCCACGCCAAATAGAGCGTGATCCATGACAGGACAAAGTTTGCTGATGCAATGAGTTGGAATTCCCAGCTATCGGTAGCGAGAAAGCTAAAGACAAAGGTCACGCTGTTGCAGTACGACCAAAGCACCCAAGTGGGCAGGCTGATAGACCTGTCTACCTGATCTGTTGCTAACTGCTTTCGTAGTGAGAGTGCTTGTGGCAGATAGGCGACCAAACATCCGAAGATGTTGGCCGCATAAAGCCACGATATGGCTTGTTCAAACATGGCGGTGATTCTCATTTGTGAGTCGAAGTTTGAGCAGGAGAGCCACTTGTTGAGCGGCCTTCCTGCCTTGCCTGTCGCCACCTTGTGAGTGGCTTGAAATCACCCTTACTGATGACTTCTTTTTTAGAATAAACCCAAGAAAAAACCTTTGTAAACCCTTAAAAAACAATTAGATAAGTGCGTGTAAACACTAATTAAAAAGCGTGTAAACACTGAGGTTAACGTTTTTTTAAGTTTTTTCTTGTAGTGTCAAAGTGGAACCAACTTTGAGGAAATATGAGTGAAAACGATAAGGACGCGCCCGAACTTGATTTAGACGACGTACTGAACACAGAAGTAGAGAGAAAAAGCTCTGACGCTAAAGGGGCTGATAGACCTGAATATGCCGATGGCATTGACTTTGAAGTTGCTGATGAGCGTGGAGATGTGGAAGAAGCCGTTAATGTAGACGCTGGCAATGCACTTAATGCTGATAAGCCAGAATCTAAAAGCGGAGGCTCCAAACCCGAATATGAAGGCGGTATCGACTTTGATCCGAGTGACGAACGTAGTGGTTTTCAGGATTCAGCGGATGATTTGCAGCAACTTCTTGACTATGTAGCCGAAGAATATGGCGAAAAGCCAATATCAGTGGATGATATTGATGTAGAAGGTGGTGTTGCGGTTAACGCCAAGTCAGATGAAAGACAACGCTAAAGCGTGTAAACACTAATTTCAGTGCGTGCAAACACTGTATAATGATTTGATGAGCGAAAATAGCACATCAGATCAAATTTCCGGCGATAAAGTGTTTCTAAAGCGAAATTGGGTATTCCCAATGACGGCGTTTTTTATCGCATTGCCGATCAAAAAAGAGGCAAATACTACCGAGCTGAATGTTGGCAACGGGATTAATGAGCGTCTGGTTGTGAATACGGCAAAGAAGGTCGGCGATGGCGGTACGATGATGTCTACCGCTCCATTTCCATCCGGCATGGGAGCAAGACGAATATTGCTTTACATCTTTGCTCATCGTTTTGCTCAGCCTAATCAGATACTCCGGCTGAACGAAGATAGCAACAATGCCTTCCTCAGAAAATTGGGCTATAACTTCGGTCGGACAGCCATGAGTAGCCACCCTGGTATTGTTGGATTAAAGAGCTTAATCCCTTGCCGTTACCAGTTAGGCAGTGAGGATATAAATGAAGAAATCGGCCTCGGTAAATTAATGACGAATTCCTACAATCTGCGGTATGGACGTTTAAGCAATCAGCTTCTATTGAAGCGCAAATCGTTAATATTGGAAGTGAAGAGAAGAACGACGGCTGAATTATTTAAACAAAAATATGAAGCTTATTTTGCTAAATTTACGAGTGAAGAAGATGTTTTTCTTCATCCGTTTTTTGCCTTCGATACAGCCTTACCCTTTAAATATAGTTGTGTGATGGGAAGCACCAAGAAAAGTGAATTCTGGAATGTATTTGTGTTCCTTGTTGATCTTCTCCCGCGCATCAAAAAAGGAAAGTCCTTACCGATACCGTGGAAGGAAGTCTATGCGCTTTTCCAAAAGCGCTACGGCGATGATGGGGAAAGTCCATTCAAGCATTTCTTCAAACAAACCCTCAATGATGTATTTGAGATTTATCCGAATGCTAAGGGGCGCGTTGATACCGGCGATAAGGTAAATCTCATTCTCAAACACGCGCCTCCACCCGTCTAACTTTTCTTGCTTTGCCACATCTCATGGGCGGGTTCAATCAATTCCGCAGGATTCACTTCCAGACTGTCTGCGATCTTAAATAGCATGGTGATAGTTGGCTGTTTCGTGCCAGCTTCCAGCTCTTGGTAGTAACGGAAGGACATATCACACTTGGTTGCTACGTCCTGTTGTGACCTATTGGTTTCGGTACGGTACTTTCGCAGCGTTTCTGCAAATGCCGTCTTTACGACCTGTTCTGACATAGCTAACCCTCTCTTATTTGATGCCCTGTTCGGTGCCTAAACAAAAAGAGAATCGTTACGTGCTTTAGCGCGTGCGTATACGTGCTATAGCACGTATAATCCACCGCTTCGGCTGATTTCTAGCCGCAATACCTGACATAGACGACCATTGGAGAGAATAACCATGTATAAGCAGTTAGCTTTGAGTGTGGCGTTGTGCGCCATGCTTGTGGGGTGTGGTAGTGGTGGCGGAGGTTCTAATAATCCGACAACAACACCTACACCCACGCCTGATCCCGACCCTGTAGTTTTTACCCCAACGGCAGATGTGGGATTTGTAGCCATCTTTATCCTTGAGCCTGCCGTTGCCTTTGAGATAGCCAATAACGACCATCCTATTACCGTGACTCGCCAGCTCGACGCTGAAGGAGATGAAAAGCTCTATTTCCACTTTGCTAATCAGGAGGGGGAAGACATAGATGGCGCTGAGAATATGACTGCTGATGCAGCGATATTCCCTGTTGTGTATTTGGAGGAAGACGGCATTGTGTGTATTCAGGCTCCTGCTGGCTACGTACCCCATACCAATGACCTGATAGGCGATGTGACGGCTACGGATGTGACCTTCCAGCAATGCGCCGGTGACGTGATACAAGCTGCTGACATATCTGAGGATTGGATACCCACCTACATGGAATCCATTAACGGCACACAGGTTGTGGGTAGCTTTATTACTGATCCTGATGGTCTTACCGTAGGTAATATCAGTGCTACGACAGACCTAGAGGGCGATATACGCCTCTACCTCTCTAACCCCTTCAATGCGGTACAAGAAGCGTTGGTTGACGTTGAGAGAGGTATTATCTGCGCCAATTATGTATCTACTGTTGTTACCGGAGCCTTTATGACCCGTGTAACGGGTACAGATGAAGTCAGTACCGAGGGGTTGGATACGTATCTAGGGAGTGACCTAATAAAAGATAAAGTGATCTTCCTGAGTGACTGCAATTATGATCTTGCAGCGTGGCAGGAGTAAGCGCCATGTTTCCTGTTCGTGTAAATGTTGTATTGCTGAACGGGAAACACCCATTCCTCGTTATTTCTTCAAGGAGCATTGTTATGCCTTTGATGAAGTCACACTCTTCATTGAGTTTTATGTTGTTGGTATTCGTCTTTATATCAACGTCCTTTCTGAATCCCCGCCATTCTTGGAACGCCTTTCCGAATTAGCGTCCGACCACGCCCATTACTTTAGCCTTAACGACGAGGAGCAGACCCACTATATGGCTATGGTGGGTAGATGGGTATTCCTGAATAAAAGTGAATCACCCCAGAACGTGAAGTTCAAAACAGCTACCACTTAATGATTGAGTAACACCGATAGCGCGTGTCAATACTGGCGGTGCTGTTTCGCCTTCGCTAATCGCTCATTCCTCAAATAACGAGGAACAAGGGCTACACATCACTCACACCTGTCGCGTTCCACTTGCCTCAAGAGGGAGGCGTTGCACCCTCCCGATAATCAAGACAAATGACGGTTTCCGCCTTTACCGCTTTGCTGGGCAGACCCTCCGCAATTTGTCTTGATTATCTCACTCCCGCCGAGTCGGCCTCTGTCGCCAGAGTTTCATGAGCAGCGCAACTCAAGCGGTGCTTGTAAAGAAACTCAAATGCGAATTAACGACGGAGAAAAAGACTATGAGTGAAGAAATCAGAATCTACGTAGCATGTTTAGCGGCTTACAATAACGGATACTTACACGGCAAATGGATCGATGCCACCCAGGATATGGATGACATCTGGGAGGAAGTCAAAGCGATGCTAGAAGCCTCTCCAGTGGAAGAGGAGGCAGAAGAATATGCTATTCATGATTTTGAAGGTTACGGTAGTTACAGACTAAGCGAATATGAAGGGCTTGAAAGTGCGCATGAGATTGCTTGCTTTATTGAAGAGCATGGCGAGCTAGGGGCGGAAGTGCTTTCTTATTTCAGTGATATGGATGAAGCCAAAAAGATGTTAGAAGAAAACTATAACGGCTGTTACTCATCCCTAGCAGATTACGCGCAGGAACTTACTGAAGAAACCAGCGAAGTACCTAAGCATTTAGAGTTTTACATTGACTATGACAAGATGGGGCGTGACATGGAAATGTCAGGAGATATTTTCACGATTGAAACGGCACATGATGAAGTGCATATCTTCTGGAATCACTAAGACCAGTGACAAACGAACTCAAAGCAGCCTCGCAAACGAGCGGGGCTGTATCACGCTTAAATTCGCGCGCCCATAATCTGCCGTCCTGCCAGCTTATGGGAAAAAGGAAGTCAGGCAAATCCATGCCTTTGCTTGCTAACACCCAATAACCACGAGGATCGCCTGCTGGTCGGTGCACGTAAAATGCTCTATATGTCTGATTTATATATGTTTTTACCTATTTAATCGGTAGCGAAATTAGCCATCTAATTGCAACAAAGTCAATACGTAAACCTTAATGCCTGTGCTATGATGTTATGTAACATAAATCATGTGACATAAGCATTTTCATATGGCATAACATTACGTCATATGGGGTAATATGGGTTGTAGGTATGAGTATCGGAAATAGCGGACGTATTGTTATTGAAATTGAGCCTGAGCTGAAGCGGCAGCTTCATGCCACTCTTAGACTTGAAGGCAAAAACCTTAAATCATGGTTTCTAGAGAACGTCGAGGAATTGCTTGAGTATCAGGCTCAGCAGCAAACACTTCCTTTTGATAATGATAAGAAGAATTCAGGAGCAAAGTGATGATATTCAACCCAGATAAAATGGCTTTCGGTCGTCATGAGACCTTTGCATTACGTTATGGCTGGTTGTCTAAAGGCTTCCAAGCAATGGTTGAAAAGCAAAGTATTTTTGAATCGGACGATGCAACAGTACGACTAGGAGTAGGTAAAAATATGGTTGCAGCTATTAAATACTGGCTGCGAGCCTGCCGTATGATTGATCCAGTAGAAAACTCTCCTACAGACATAGGAGATAAATTATTGTCGGTTGATGGGTTTGACCCCTATCTTGAGGACGAAGCTACTATTTGGTTGTTGCATTGGTTGTTAGCTACTAACGCAGAACTGGCAACATCATGGTTTTGGTTTTTCAATCGTTTTCACAAGCCGGAGTTTACCGGTCAGGAGATTGGAACAGCGCTTGCAGATTTTGTAAACGACAAGATCGTTAATAAGAAAAAACCAGCGTTGGCGACATTATCAAATGATGCTGGTCTTATCCCTCGCATGTACACACAGTCCACCGGAAATGGCCGTACCCCCATAGAGGATGCCTTAGATTCACCGTTTTCACTGTTAAAACTCGTCACGCAGAATGCAGGTGGTCGAGGCTATCAGTCACGTCCTATGGCGCGTCCAGATTTGCCTTTAGGTGTTTTAGGTTTTGCTGTATGCGAAATGTTTGAAATGAAAAACACCAGCGCTATTCCCGTAGAAGACTTTATGTATAGCAAAGATAATTATCCTGCAATTGGTTCTGTCTTCAGGTTAACTGAAAGTGATCTTGTCGCAAAACTTGAAAGATTAGTGAATTACATTCCGGGAGTGTTCGATATTCGTGATACTGCTGGTCAGCATCAACTTTATTTATCTGACGCAACGGATGCGATTGCATTTATTATTGAGCATTACAGAAATCCAAGTAAGGACATCGCTGCATGAGTATAAAACATAAAGTTCATATTAATACTCACTACACACGCTCCATTAACTTAGAACGTGATGCTGACTCCTTAGATGTGGTAAAGGCTTATATCCCTACATCCAGAGCTTTAAAGCTATTTAGTCGAGTGTCAGACGGATTTAACAGTGATCTTGCTCCGCGAGCCTGGTCTCTTATTGGGCCCTATGGTTCAGGTAAGTCTTCGGCATCCGTATTTTTATCACACCTTTTGTCGTCTCCTGACTCCACGTCGACACAAGCAGCCTTAAAAAACCTAAAAGGATCTGCGCCTGAAATCACCGGAGCATTTCGAAAAGAGATTTCAAAAAGTAATGGCTTTCTAAAAGTATTAATTACCGGCTCACCAGAGCCGATGGGCAAGAAAATTGTACAAGGGATGGCTACTGCATCCGCACAATATTTTTCCAGTTTTAATGGGCGAAACCCTAAAATCGTTTCCGAACTAGAAGAATTAGCTAGCTCGGATGCCATTACGGTTTCTGAGGTCGTGGCGTTAATTAAAGAATTGCAAAGCGCATTAATTAACAAAGGTTGTAAAGGTATTTATATTGTCATTGATGAGCTTGGCAAATTCTTAGAATTTGAAGCTCGGCATTATGGTGCAAATGATATTTATATGTTGCAGGCGTTGGCTGAACATGCCTGTAAAGGTGATGAGTGCAACCTGTTCTTGTTTGTGTTGCTGCACCAATCCTTTGAGCAATATGCGAAAGGTTTAGGTGAAAGCCTTAAAAATGAATGGGCTAAAGTTCAAGGTCGATTTGAGGACGTGCCTTTCCTTGAATCGGCTGAGCAGGTACTTAGAGTTGTTAGCGCTGCATTCAACTATGATTTTACCCAGAAAGAACAAAAGCAGCATAAATTCACAGTAAAAAACATCGTAGACATTCTTCAGGAAAATGAAGCGTTACCAGGCGTGGTGGATAAAAAGGCAATGACCGATTTGATGTGTCACTGTTACCCATTACATCCTGTAAGTGCCATATTGTTGCCTGCACTTTGTCAGAAGGTTGCGCAGAACGAACGGACTTTATTTAGTTATCTTGGAAGTCACGAAGAGTTTGGCTTGCAGGACATGATTGAACGTTTTGAATCAACAGAAGAATTTATTTACCCGCACCATGTTTACGACTATTTTATCACTAATCAACCCGCAGCTCTTGGCGATTATCGAACTCATAGGCGCTGGGCCGAGGTGGTTACGGCTATCGAGCGTTTAGGTGATGCGCCGGAAGATCAATTGAACCTTCTTAAAACTATCGGGTTGTTGAATATAATTGGAAGTAAGGGTGGCTTCAAACCATCGAAAGCTCTACTTGGTACTTGTAGCAGCAGTACCAATGCACTAAATAAAGCGATAAAGACGTTATCAGATAAATCGATTATCACTTATAGACGTTTCAGCGGAGAATACCGCGTTTGGCAAGGTAGTGATTTTGATCTTGAGGAAGCGTTAGAAGAAGAGCTAAACAATCTTGGGGAGTTTTCTCTCGCCAACGAGCTTAACAAAGCAAATTCACTTATGCCTATTGTAGCGAGGAGGTACACCATTAATAGTGGTGCATTACGTTACTTTACTCCCGAATTTGTAGACGCGCAGACCTACAAATCATCTGCGCAGAAAACCAATGATCCACGCATAATATTTTTCCTAGCATCGGCTAAAGATGATGAGGCATTATTTGGGGAGTCTGTCATACAGCATTATTCTGATTTGGACTTGATTGCTTTATGTCTAAATGGAACCCAATTACGCGAGGCCACTGCCGAAGTGCTGGCTTTACGACAAGTCCAGAATAAACGACAGGAGCTTAATAGTGATCCTGTAGCAAAAAGAGAATTTGAAGATCGTCTTACAGCCGCAGAACTAGCGGAACGAAACCTTTTACAACGTTTGCAAGAGCGGCCTCAAGAATGCGAATGGCATTATCAGGCCGAAGAATATGAAGTAAAAACCAAGCGTGATTTTCAAGAACTGCTTTCTTGGGTTTTAGAAACAGTCTATTGTAAATCACCCACTCTGCATAACGAATTAATTAATCGTGACCGGCCATCTTCACAAGCTAACGCAGCGAGAAACAAACTGCTAGAAGCAATGATGGAGAATCCATCAGATAAAAAAGACCTTGGCATTGAAAAGTTCCCTCCTGAGAAAGCAATCTATCGATCTATACTTGCTGCCACAGGATTGCACAACAAGCAGACAAAAGAGTTTCAGGAGCCACACAAGAAATCACCGTTTTACCATGTTTGGAAAGAGATAAATCAGTTTCTAGATTCAACTGAAAAAGCACCCAGATCTTTAGCTGATTTGAATCAAGTGTTAATGGCTCCTCCATACGGAGTTAAAGCCGGTGTTTTACCGATAGTCTACATTACAGCCTTCATCGTTTATCAACACGAATTAGCCTTATATGAAAATCGGCAATACAAGCCCGTTATGACGCAGGAAATGCTAGATCGGTTTGTTAAGCGTCCAGATGAGTTCACCTTTCAGCGTTTTAGAATTACTGGTTTGCGCTCTTCTATCTATAAAGAGTATTGCAAAATAATTGATACTGGTTCAAAGCAAACTGTCGTTCAATTAGTGAAACCGCTGGCTCAGTTTATTGGCGGCCTTCCAGATTATACGCTGAAGACTAAATCTTCAAACCTTTCAACGAAAGCCAAAAAGGTTCGTGACGCATTTAAATTTGCTAAATCCCCAGAAAACCTAATTTTTGAAGATATTCCTAAAGCTCTTGGGTATGAAAAAGAGCTGCAAAAGGCAGAGCCTAACTTAGAAGGACTGTCTCAGTCGTTACAGGGTTGTTTGAAAGAACTAAAAGACAATTATCCGAATATGATAAAGCAGCAAGTCCAAATGCTATTGGATGCTTTTAATATGGATAAAAATAATAACCTCAATAATCTTCGAGGCATTGTCGCTGGGCGTTACGACGGTTTAGATCAGCATACTGTTGACGTTGATGGATTAAAAGCTTTCATTAAGCGCCTAACTAAGCGACAAGGGGATGATGACGGTTGGTTAGAAAATGTATTGATGTTTCTTGGGCAGAAACCCACTAAAAAGTGGACTGATACCGACTGCTCTGAAGTTGACGTTAAGCTAAGTGATTATGCAAAACGTATTTTGGATCTTGAAAGTCTTCGAGTACATTACGATAACTCGAAAAGTAAGGTGGATGGTGAGTTTGATGTGATATTACTGAAGTCGCTTAAGAAAGGAAGTGAACCAATCAATGAGGTTGTTACCATTGACCAACGCCGCAAAGAAGCTATTCAAGGCTGCAAAGCAGAAATTTACGACGCTATTGGAAAGCATTCAGATAGCGAGTTGCAACTAGCTGCCTTAGCTGAAGTGGTAGATGAGTTCTTGAATGAACGGAATAAGCCTAGTTCTGTTACAAAGCAAAATAAAAGAAGAGTTAGAGAGGTGAAAAATGGCTAAGAATAAAGCTTCAATGGAATCCATTAAAAAACTCGATGGCGCTCGGCACGTATTAGGTATTTCCGGCGGGAAAGACAGCGCAGCGTTAGCTGTCTATATCAAAGATAAGTATCCTGAGATTCACGAAAAAGTGGAATATTTCTTTACTGACACAGGTGCAGAGCTTCAAGAGGTCTATGACTTTTTAGATAAGCTCGAAGCCTATTTAGGAAAAGAGATTGTTCGCCTGAGTAGCGGAAAAGATTTTGACCATTGGTTAAAAGTACATAACGAATATCTTCCTTCAGCCCAACAGCGCTGGTGTACACGTATGATGAAAATCAAGCCGTTTGAGGAGTTTGTCGGGGACGACTTAGTTGTAAGTTATATAGGTATCCGTGCGGATGAAAATCGTGAAGGTTATATTAGTCAAAAAGATACTATTAAAGCGGTATTCCCTTTTATTGAAGACGGATTGATAAGAGACGATATCTTTCAGATGCTTGACGACTCTGTGGGTATTCCAGAATACTACCAGTGGCGCTCTCGCTCAGGCTGTTATTTCTGTTTTTTCCAACGGCAGGATGAGTGGCTTGGGTTGAAACGAAATCACCCTGAACTATTTGACCGGGCCAGAGAATACGAACAGCGCTTACGCACAAAATATGATTGGAAAGATGGTGAGATCCCGATTAATGGTCATGGCTATACGTGGTCTTCACAAGGTTCGATTGATGAACTTGTTGCCAAGGCGGAAAAGCGTGAAAAAGAACTCGGCATAATAGCTACCAATAAAAAGTCATCTGAAAAATGGCAAGATACTCTGAAAAACATGATGGATGATGATCCTTACGACCAAGCATGTTTGGTATGTAGCTTATAGAATAAAATAACAATGCAGGAACGATTATGACGTGGAAAAATAATCATTGGGTGAAGTTCCTTGAGGGGTATTGTAAGGGAAAGAATCAAATACAAGATGAATACGTTAGAAAGGTAGCAAAAAGGCTCGGTATTGATGAGCCTTTAGATATTAAATTTCCTTGGCAGCAGGAAATATTATCTAAGTTTCAATCTAACGGAAATCATAATCTGATTATATTAACCGGTACTGCCGGTGATGGTAAAACCAAGTTATGCCGAGATATTGTACGCGCTCTTGATGGCGACGATTTTGATGAAGATGTATGGAATGAAAATAGCTACTTTAGTACAGATGAACGTACTGTTGTTAAAGACTTCTCGGAACTAAAGGACGATAAAAACTTACTGATTCGAGAGCTATTAACCATACTGGATACTAAGCATGTGCCGAAACCTATTCTGGTAGCGGTCAATGACGGTATTCTGGTTGAAGAGCTTGAAAACTTCATTAAAAATTCGTCTGATGAGGCGGAGCAGGATACTGCCAAACTTCTAAAAGAGATAATTGAAGACAAAATCAATTTAGGTTTTAGCGAGTGTGAGGGGCAGGATCTTGTAAATTTAATAAACCTCTCGAAACTCAATGCTAAAGAAAACATGGCGTTGATCTTCGACACGATATTAGATCATCCGGGTTGGAGTCATTGCGATGGCTGCGCAGGAAAAGAAAACCAGAGCTGCGCAATTTATAGTAAATACCATCTCCTGAAAACTGAACCTCACATCAAAGAAAATTTAAGCAATATCATACTGCTGCTACAGCTCAATAATGAGCATTTCACTATCAGAGAGCTGTTAAATCTAGCGACCAACACCTTGTTGGCATCAGTCCCTAAACCAAAAGCTCTGCGTATAGCGGATATGGATGCAGGTGTAGGTACGCTAAATTGCACTTCTATGCCAAAGATCGAGCATACGGCGGTCTTTGCGTCTGAATCAAGTATCGAAGTCGGTTTTTGGGGTATGAATCTCGGCGCTCATAAAATGAGAAATAACCGGCCATTCTCTGAAATTAATAAATTAGGTTTCGGCGAATTATCTACAAACTATTGGGATAGATTATTAAGACACAAAACCGAACGAGATTTTACGATCCCGTTGGATGTTAATAATAAACTGTTTGAAGCTAGGCGAATCGATGGCGCTGATGCCAACAACGAGCTTTGGGATGCCCTTATGCGTCGTTCTAGAATGCAGCTCTACTGCTTTCAGAATGGCGATGAGAATGCCTACCACCTCCAGCGTTATTCCCATTTTGGGCGTTATCATGAAAACGTCTATGACAGCTTAAGCAAGTCAGACTGCGCAGATGATGTAAATACAATAGCGATGATTATTTTGGCGTTAAATCGTGTTTTTCATGGTCGGTATATTTCAGAAGGATCGGGGAGAGACAGTCTGTTTATTCCTGAAAAAGGTCAAGGGTCTATCACGCCCATTTCTATCTTTCACGGGGAAGATATACGAGAAAGAGATATAGTTATCAGGTCGATCAAGAATGATATGTCTTTATCAGGCGCACGTATCGAGCCAGTGTTGATATTGGAGATAGATCGTAAGCATGAAGTTAAGATGTCTTTGACTGTTGAATTGTTTGATTATCTCGCTCATGTATCAAAAGGAGCGCCACCTAACACGACTGACCCCAGATTGTATAAGAAGCTCTTAATTCTACGCTCTAAGCTTTCAACACTGACCCGTGAAAACAGACGCACTGAAACCTATTCGATACAGGATGGTGAGTTTAGACAGGTCATATTGGAGGTTCAAAATGGATAATTTGAATGCCAATACGGTAGATCTAAGAAAAACTTATGGGATCAAGAATATTCCATTTGTCGAGCATGTCTGGGGGCATCGATTCAGACCTGAACAGACTCCCATGCTGCTGCTTTTTGAATTAATGTGCATTGTCGAAAGCCAATATCAGGCTAAGCAACATGAGTTTATTCAGAATATATTTTCTCCAGAAAACGACATTCTGTATTTCCGACACCGCAGAAATTTCAAGCTGAGAATATTGCTGTATCAAAATGAGATACTTGAGACTATTCATCGCTCAACTGCGCCAGACAAGGAGAAATGGCAGCGTCAGTTTGATTTCTTAATGGGATTAGAAGGCGATAACTTTTGCTTTAAAGATACCGACATTGATCATATCAGGAATAACTTTAAATCCTTTGACAGCTTTTACAATGTCATAAAAATACTCGGTTCGTTAACCTTTGATCCTCTTTCAAATAAACGCTGGTCATCTAAATTTATCTATCCGATTAATCGTGAATATATATGGTGCGATTACAATAACGTTGACAACTCTGAGGATAGGCGATTCTTCTCTCGGGGAGGTGAATTAGTATATTTGATGCTATGTCGCGCTCCAGAAGAACTAAGGCTCGAACTAGAAAGACTGTTCACCGAATGGCTTGATGAGAAAGATGACTCATACTCCACACTAGCCAAGTCGCTTGCTATTGGTGAAAAACGTTACCCGCTAGAGGAAGCAAACCGAAAGAATCTTGGCTATTTGCCTCCACATGAAATGGATTGTTTCACTACATTTGCTGAAGATATGGTTCGTACTCTAAGTTTGAATTTAGAGAAGCTTGATAAAATCAAAATCATGTCGGATTTAGTAGGTTTCCACACTGGAAATTACATCTACAGCGTTGGTGAAATGTACACTAACATGTCTGACAACGGATCGCCTAAATGTCCAACCTATATCGCTGAGGTTTTAACTAAAACCTCCAACAGTATTCGCAAAGCCTCCATACAAAGTATTTCAACCCAAAGGAATCGCTTGAAACGAAGTCTCACAAACTGCATACCCGACTTGTTTGAGCAATATGCGTTTGATATAGAGGAAGAGTCTGATCGAAGGATATTTTTAGACGAGCAGTCAGGTGAAGCGGAAGATTACTTAGGTAAAAATATATTGGGCTATCCGCATATCTGCTTTCGCCATATCGGTTTCGTTTCAAGAAAAAATACAAGAAGCTTCAGGTACGTTGTCACGGAGGATTTTTTGCATTCGCTGGTCATTACATTACTCGGCTCGGAAAAGCGACTGGAGTTCCGTAAGTTTATGAAGGCGCTTAGGGAAAGGTATAACATCTTTATCGATCAGTCTCCATTTGAGGATTCCGAAATTCTGCAAAGTGACTTGAATCGAAATGCCAAAAATTTATCAGTTTTACTCTATCAGATGGGGATGCTTAGACACCTTTCAGATGCGTGTAGTTATGTAGTTAACCCGTATTTGGAGGATACACTGTGAAGTCATTAGCTCAATACTATTTTAAACTCATTGAGGCTGATTATAGCGATTGGCATGCCAATAATAGCGGCGATGGTGTTCCAGGGCGGCTGGTGCTTAGGGAGTTCGACCCAAAGGTTGTTGAATCCATTCTGACTACGATTAACGAGTCACAATTGCCAATATCGCCCGTAGGAA
This sequence comes from Agarilytica sp., assembly GCA_045430305.1. Lineage (GTDB taxonomy): Bacteria > Pseudomonadota > Gammaproteobacteria > Pseudomonadales > Cellvibrionaceae > Agarilytica. The sequence goes on from JAILXW010000001.1 coordinate 429,415, forward strand.
GCGATTCAGGTCTCATCATTGCCGTTGAAGACCATGAGCATTACAAAGATCTTAATATCGAAAAATATTCATTTGCTGACCTCACGCATGAACGTAATCGCGTTGGTAACTTTTTCTGCATCATGTTTATTGCGGAAACCAAGCCGACACATGATCAAGTGACCAGAATTGATCAGAGCATCGTTTTTGATATATCTGAGACTGGTAAATGGATTGATATAGCAAAGCATTTGCAGCCTAACTCCGTCATCTTTAGCAAAGAGCAAGTAGACGATCTGGCACTTTTCGTAAGCGAGCTGACTCATTCTAAATGGAATAACCGGCCTTTCATTGAAATCGATAAAATTAACCGTTTTATTGATCGGGTTATATCAGACACGATAAAAGACGGATTGTTTTGGGATGCCGTTGGGAGAAACTGTGTGTGCTTAGGCGGTATCAACCGGCTGGATGAGTTCAGAGTCCTGCAAAACGCAGGAAAAGACTATCGAAAAGTTTTCCGCAAGTTGATCTCCAGCACTCTCTTTGTGGATATTGAGTTCTGGAGAGCAATTCTTCGTGATCGTGAGATTGATAAATCTGAAATTAATGAGAATCTGAATCAGCTTCGTGAAAGTGAGCCGGAATATAAAGATTTTTGTGATATTGTAGATCAATATTTTACGGCATACTTTCAGAACCCCGAAGATGCTAAAGAACTTAGAAACCGCATTCAGCAAGAATATGATTCTCATGCACCATTTAGCTCTGTATTGCAGCAAAAGAAGACCGCGACAAAGTTTAAGTTAGGTGAAGAGACACTTCAGTTTTTGGCTGATAATGATATTGATATATCTGAATCACACATGGATATTGTTACCCGTGTTGATGACAAGGCAAACAAGCCTGAAAAAAACGAACTAAGGACATTCTATTTCTCACATTCAAAAGAGCTATCTGAAGATGCCAAGCTTGAAAAGGCGTGGCTGAAAGAAATTAGTAGTAGCAAAATGACAGAATGCACAGACTTTATTGAAGGTCTATTAATCGTGCTGTCAAAATCGATTTTCATGATGGATATTGGTGCGGACAAGGTGATGTTGAGCCTTGCGAAAGACCGGACTAAGCGTTCGATGCAAAAGAAAAACAAGGACGCGATTGAGTTCTTCTTCAGTGAATATAGGGGAATAGCTGATTTCTGGTCAGAGTTTGGAGATGCGTTTGAGATTGAATTTCCGAAATCTTTTTCCGAAGATGATTTGCTGAGCAATAAAGACCTTAAGAAAGGCAGAAACGGTAAAGCAGCAAACGAACTCTATTTCAGAGTACTACGCTATAGCGATGACCCTAAATCTCCATCGGAAACATGGGATTTAAAGTGGAGTTTTAACCCCTTTGGCTTTGAATCGGCTAAGTTTAGTGATTTCTCCAAAGTCATGGATCGAAAAGGATATTGCCATAAGCACAGCATTTCAGTTGATCCGTTATTTGTTAAACGCTCTGAATGTAGCCCAACCATCAATAATAGCCAGATGTTTCTATCAGTCAGCACGCGAATGAGTCGTGGTGAACTGATACGAAAAATGGATAAAGAAGGAAGCGAAATCAGCGACCTGTTATCCCAGCTTCTGCAACATAATCACCTTACAAAAACAGACTACGACCACTTTCAAAACATCTACGATAATTTTGTTCTGGAATGGAAAAATGCCGTAGATTCTACCCTTAAAGATCCGCTCCTTGTTGAATTGAATGATTTTGAGCAATCATTTAATGTTGTGTTGGAGTTCTTAGTATCTCGAACAAATCTTGGGGAAAGCTTCAGAGAGCTTCTTTACGAGTTCATTACCGCCCATACATTGCTTGTAGGCGATAACACCGATTATGCCGTCTACCTTCCTTGGTCTCCGTACAGCTTGTTGATGGCGGCGCAGAAAAACGAAATTTATAGGAATATTGCTAGAGCCTATCGAGACGACAAGCTAATCATCGGAAATAAAGATGATGGAGTATTATCCAAGCTCATTTCCGAACTTAACGAATCTTATGGAAAAAGCTTATTTTTACGAAAAATCAGAAGCCGTGAATCTATTGATCTCGTCTGTACGCAATCAAGATTCGGGTATTTTGAATATACGTCGTTGGCTAACTCGAAAAATGCTCTTCGAGAGAAGGAAGTTCGTTCTGTCATCAAGGCGACCACTAGCAAATTTTTAGAAACGTTCCCTAATGAGCGCCATCATTTGCAAGTGATGTGTAGCGGTTTACTTTCTTACGACCAGATTCTTGCTGTATATGATGAACTGTTAAAACTGTCAGAGGATCAGGAAGACCAGATTTCGCTCTCTATAACGTTTACGTGCAATAAACGAAGCCTGCTGGATGTCATCTATCAAAGAATTTGTGAAAGCTTTGATGCCAGCAAGATCGATAGCAACATTAAAGTAAGAGTAGTGAGCAGTCTGGAAGAGGTTCAAGAAGGTGAAGTCGATCTACTATTCAGCTTTGATCCGCTCTACACAACGAACGTTCTATCGCTTGACGCACCTGCTTACGTTGTATCGCCCAGTAAAAGCGTGTTTTGGGAATATTGTGCATCACGTAAAATTCCTTCTAACCCCATAACAAAAACTTCTTCATTTGCATTAAACAACCATATATTTGATCAGACTTCTGCAAACTTCCACCAAGCATTTATGAGAACTGCCGGTAAGCAGGGAGATATTTCATTTTGCCGTGAAGTTGCCCAAACCGAATTAAAGGACGAGATAAATATTGATTTAGCTAAGAGCAATTGGCTGGTTATTTATGATTATTTGCTCTGTAAGGATACGTTGAACCTTAGCGAGAATATGGGCGATCCATCAACGAATGGAAACCGTCGAGTGCTGCGCTACGTTCAAGGCGAAGGACTCAAGAGATCTCTAGCGATCATCACAGAAAAAGAGACCCACTACATTACCACTAACCTCGAAAGTAGTCTTAGGAAGTGGCGGCTGGTACATCCCGACGATATTACAGGCATTGTGGATAAAATATTTACGCTATCCAATTCTTTTAGCAGCGATGTACTACTGAAGTCTGTTGGTAATGGTAATTTTTCACATGACTTGGTTGGCACTGCCGGTTCCACTGTATTGATTGAATCAATACTTAGCGATCAAGATAAATTCGCTGATATTTTCTGGGTGCATTTGGATGATTACATCGGTTGGTTTAAGTCCTCCATTGAGGACGATGCTCTGAAATCTATAGGTCGTTCCGTCAACTATGTTTCCGATTTGATGGGCATCTACCTCAGCGAAAGCGAAGATAAGAAAATAACGATTAATCTTGTGATCTGTGAATCCAAGCTGATAAACGGATCTGTCGATCAAACTATTAAGTCTTGTAAGCAACTAAAATCGACATGCGAATTAGTAAGATCCATGCTGGAATCGGCTATGGCATTTGACTTCTGCTACTGGCTTAATAAATTTTTAGAATTTGTAATTGGCAACTACAAGTTCTCGCCCAATGAGTTTAACTTTGATAGATTGCTGAACCTCGATAAAGACTCTATCCATATCAACCTCTATGGCCTCTCTGTTATTTTTCACTATGACAATGATGCGATAAATTCAGATTTTTATAGCATCTACGATAGCGATTACTTGAATCAAATATCACTGAGCTTTAAAGATACCAAGCAAGTATTCAAACACATGCTTGATTCAACCTCCGAGCTTGCTCTCGATATAACAACAATTCCTAAAGCTCTTGAATTGAACCGAGCAGTGGCGCCAGATCAAGGAGAGCCGGAGGATACTATTATATTGCCTGAAGAGGATCAGGAGCAGAAGCAGGCTGATGTTGATCTTTCTGTGGCAGATGAAACAAGTGCTGCCCCTGTAGAAACGCCCATATACGACATCGCTCACGAGGCTAATACGTCCCATGAGCCAATTCAAGCCACGCCCACAGGCAATTCTAAGTCGGTTATGGCATTAGTTACTCAATGCCTAGAATATCTCGATAAAAACATCGTCGTTGAAGACGAAGATCCCATAGACGTTGAAAACGTTAAGTCTGGCGTGAGAAAGATATTAAGCCATTCAAATTTACCATCGAATTTTTCTGACACTCTAATAACTCCAAACTCAATCGTTATTAAGTTGCTCGGCGATGTGAATCTAAACGCGAGTAAGATAATCAATATGCGTGGCACATTCTTGTCGGTGGTTGGTTTATCGCTACGACAGGTCTATCCAGAGCCAGGCTTAATGGTACTTGTTTTTGATAGGGACAATAGGCAAACAGTTTACTTCTCAGAACTGATAAAGCGAACGCTTGCGAATAGGCAGAAAACGCTAGATAACGGCTTTAACAATAAAATCCTTCTAGGTCAGAATGAGTTTGGAGATAATTGTTGCTTCTTCAAGCTGGATGGAGCCAGTCCTCACGCATTAATTGGAGGGCAAACCAAGTCAGGGAAATCGATATTGATGAACAATATGATCACTGATTTGATAATGACAAATACGCCTGATAATTTGAAATTAAGATTGTTCGACCCTAAACAGGTTGAATTCTCCTCATACTCTGATTCATCGCATTTAGCTCATCCAGTCGTCTTAGATAAAGAAGAAGCTGTTATCCGACTCAAGGAACTGGAGCATTTGATGAATGAAAGGTATGTCCAGCTTAAGGATTTAGGGCTGAAGGACATAGAAGCCTACAATCTACGGAACCCAGATTCACGCATGTCGAGAGAGGTAGTTTTCTTTGATGAATTGGCAGATTGGATATTGGACAATGAATTTAAGAAGGATGCTAAGGATATTATTGTCAGGTTGTCATCCAAAGGTCGAGCAGCCGGAGTTCACTTAGTATTAGCGACGCAGAGACCCAGTAACGATGTGGTTTTCCCGCTTCTAAGAGCAAACCTTGATACCAAAGTTGCTTTAAAAGTGGATCGGGATCTGAACTCGGAAATTATTTTGGGTGAGTCTGGAGCTGAAAACTTGTTGGGGTATGGGCATGGCATAGTTAAAACTGAAGGTCAGACCATGAGCATACAGGTAGGCTTCACAGATCCAGCAGTTTTTGATGAGCTTGTACACTTAATTATTAGTTACTGGAAAGAAGATTAGAATAAGGAATTGGGATGAATGATATTCGTGAACTATTTTTTTCAGAAGGGCTATCTCTCTACGATACGCTTTCCAGCAATGACGTTATAGGGTTTCTTGTTCCTCTTTATCAACGAAAATACTCTTGGGATAATAAGCACATTCAACGATTACTGGATGATATTTTTGATGGAGTTGTAGCTGTCAAACAGGACAAGGAGTCTATAAATTTCATCGGAGCTGCTATATTTGTTGAAATTAGCGTTGAAGCTTTCAGAACCAAAGCCAGCAGCATCGTTGATGGTCAGCAACGTTTAACGACACTCATTTTGCTTTCAGCCATCTTGCACCAGAACTTATCGGACAACCTAAACAGCCTCGGTGATATTAATTCTGATTTTTCTAAACGTCTAACAGAACGAATAAGGGAAAGACTTGATGAGTTATTTGCATGTTTTGCTAAAAGCAAAAGTCCACTTCCGAAGAAAAGCTCTGATTATTACCCAATAATAATTAGGGAACATATTGATAAGTGGCATAAGAGTTCTCATCAGAGTAATTACGACTCACCAGTTGCAGATTATCTAAATCAGTACATTCATTTTGTTTACGACAACGAGAACAAAAAATTCCATTGGAATCAGAAGCGCGATGGCGTTGACATAAATTTCTTCATAGATAATGAAAAAGCCATTCGTGATTGGCTATCTAAGGCGAGCAACGCTGATATCTTTGATGATATTGTAAATTCAATATTGAATACAAAAATTGGCCCGGCTTTGTTCGGATATAGCGAAGATGAAAAGAGCGATATTGTTAAGGAGTATTTACCCAATAGAGACGAAGCCATTATAAACAGCTCAGTGGCAATGCTGTGTTTCTCGGAATATTTGTTAAGACGAGTAGCAATTACAAATGTACGCGTTGCTGACGAAAGGTATGGTTTTGATATATTTGAAGCCCTTAATACAACTGGCGCACCATTAACGGCAATCGAGACATTCAGGCCGGTAGTCGCTCGTTACTTTGATCAGTACTTTACCGATAGCGGAGGATATGAACGATCAGATTCTAAGCTGGTTTTCGACGACATTGATAAGTATTTAGACAAGAAGAAAAATACCCAGCAAAAGACGAAGGAAAGCCAACAAATTGTTGTGAGTTTCGCATATTTAACGCAAGGCGAGAAAATAGCGGAAAAACTTGATGTTCAGCGTGTCTGCTTAAAGAAGTGGTACGAGGAAATCGATGTTAACAACCCTGAATCAAAAACGAAATATGTTAAGTGCCTTGGAGATATAACTGACTTCAAAGATCGCTTTTGGAATAAAATTAGTTTAGCAACAGAGTTAAACTATTGCCCTAATGAACGAGAAGAAATACTTTTTCATTTGGATTTTCTTCGCGACTCGAAAACTACGATGGTGATCCCAATTTTGATGCGCTTTTACATGGATTTTCAAGAAAATCAGAATACTCATGAGTTCCTTGAAGCATGTAAAGCCATTGCCTCATTCGTTGCCATTTGGAGAGCCTTTACCTGCAATACCGGAGCAATAGATACAGCTTTAAAAACATTGATGTCTGGAGGAACGGCAAACTCTAATAATTATACAGGCTTTAAGCTAGGTTCTGACCTTAATAACAAAATTAAAGATTCTAATTATTTAAAGTCATTTCTTCGTGACCTGTTAATTAAAAAGAAAGTCAAATCTAAAACAGCTTGGCTTGATATAGCTGCAACTCAGCCACTCTATAACGGAAGTCAGGAGCTGTGCAAATACTTACTATTAGTTGCTCATCACAATTCAGCCTTTAAAAATAAGAAGCTATTAAAAGGCGAAGCAAGGATTAGTGAGTCCAATAATTATATGAAGTTGTCGATATATCGTTCTGAGCCTTTTGACACAGTTGAGCATATTGCCCCACAGAATACAGCAGGCGACTGGGATGCTGTATTCGAAAAGGACGCAACTACCGTACACACAATAGGTAACTTAACCCTTCTGCCCATGAAAGAGAATAATGTCATTGGGAATAAAAGTTGGGAGAAAAAGAAGCTGTTTTTCGAGGCGTGTTCTTCTAAAGACAAGGAAGAGCTGACCATTGCCCTTGAGAAAGCTAAGAAGGCGGGATTGCAATTCAGTAATAAAACAGTGAATATTTTAAGAGAGAGCGGTTGCTTAACGATGGCAACTCACTTGTGTGAGTATGACGAATGGACGCACGAAACGGTTAATGACAGATCCAGAAATATTCTTGAATGCGCCTGGGAAGAATTAGGTAATAACATAGGTATGTAAGTGGCATTTTAGAATAATTCCTTGTTTAGTAATGGCGGTGGTTCAAACCTGCCGCCATAATCAAAGAAATCTACATCTTGATCTCGCATCTTTATTTTGATGCGCTCCACTAATAGGGGCGTGTTTTTTTCCCAGTCGTCATAACGCATGAGGCTGACTTTGCCTGATGTAATGTGCGCTTTAATCAGGTGAATGTTATCGAGATCTCCATAGAGCTGCGTGGCGCAGCCTATGTAAATTCTAAGTTCTGGCGGTAAATCTCCTAGTTGACGCTTGTGAAAGGTAAAGCTGTGTCCATCCTCTAAATTCCCGTTCTCAAGCTGTTTGTGCGCTTTTATACATGATCGTTCAATGAGTTCTGGACTGCCCATAGAGAATAGAACCGTAGTGGCTTGTTCGATAGCATCACTGTAGCTTTTGTAGAAATATTTTATATCTCGTTTCAGTCCATCTAGCATTTTTGTTTGAGGCTTTCTTTTTCCAAATAGCCCTAGAGCAAAATATACCAATAAATCGTCTTTTCTTTTCTCTTGGGCTTCGGTAAATAACTCGTTCCCAAAATGCTCAATTAGCGCGTTGTGCGCTTTGTTATGAGAGCCAGCAATACGACGTATTTGGTCTGAAAACTCAAATTCATTGTTTGCAGGGATTCGTCCTAGTTCGAGAGAGGTTTCCCAGAAATCCGTGAACAACTCAAGATGCTTATCTATAAGGTCTTTCTTGATAGAGGGTTGGCGAATTTGAATTTGTCGTTGTGTCTTTTGTTGCCAATCTCGCTTTACATGTTGCCTCTCTAGAAGGAAGTTTTGCTCTTCCATCTTATCTTTAAAGACAATAAATATACCTTGCCCAACGGCAATGGCTGACTCATCTAAAGAGGATTCTACATAGGAGCGAAATTCTGATTGTGTGTAATAGCGTTGAAACGTATTTCTACTGGTAATGACCCCATCTTTATATGGTGTAAATTGTCGGATGACGCTTTCACCTGCGATCATGACTGAGACAATAAGGAGTTTGTCTGCGTAGCCCCATGCCCGTTTCAGGGTTTCTTGTCGTTCTTCACGATCTTCAATAACGTTTAAAACGAAGCCTAAGTTTACTATATCTGTATTTAGTATATCGCCGTCAGGGAGATGAACCGGGTCCCAACCAGATATGTCGATACCGTGAGCTTCAAGCTCACGCATGTCATCACCTTTTCCACAGCCGTAATCCAAAACGGAATAATCGCCATTAAAATAATTATGGCGAGCCAAAATTTGCATTGGCTGCGATAGCTGATTTCGATCTATAGCGGTTCTATGTCTTTCTACTTCAACTTCATGGGAAATAGGAACAACTTTATCTTCGATGTCGCGACTTGCCTTTGGCTGAAGCCGTCCTGTTTCATCTAAAAAGTAACCTTTATTGGAAATTAGGCGCTCCCAATTTTTCTTAAAGCCGATTGACCTTGGATTTTCATATAGGCCGATTGTTTCACCTTCAGCAGTTATCTCTTCAAACAAAGATCGCAATTCAAAATCCGCTTTAACAAACGTTTCTTTTCGATGAAGTATGGGGGGATTTTCAGAGTTTTCGTAAGATGATTTTCTGACTGAGAGCTTTGCTAAATCAACCGTGAAACTATGCTGTAGGGGCGGGTAGCTATAACTGTCAAAATCAGGGTAACTCAAGAATGCCACTTTGAAATCACGTTTGTATAACTTTAGTATGTTCCATTCAGAGGAAGCAATTTTTAGAGCAGTTGCTATTTTCTCTAAAGTGTTTGCAAGTTCTTCTGGAATATCAGATAAGGCGCTATTGTGGACATAAATTGAATCAGGAAGTTGCTTTCCTGTTTTAACCTTACCGATGAATAGCTTGTAACTTTCAAAGTCCAAAACTTAAAGCCCCAATATTTTTGTAAAATGTTTTTATAGTTTTCTATCGTGCCTACTATGCCGAATATGTAGTACGCTTACTGCATCATCCTCAAGAGCATACAGCACGCGATAATCTCCAATAACTAAGTGCCGAATACCTTTCTGAATATCAAGATCTTCAGGCGCTATTGGGCATCGCTCAGCGAGTTCATCGAGCTTTTCTATAGCTTCAATGACACCCAAATACCAATTTACTGCATTTTGGGGAGACTCTTTTTCAATCTGCGCATATCGTCGTGCAAGGTCATTTTCAGCCGTTGGTTTAATCTCTACTCGGTATTTTTTCAACGCTTGATACCGCGTTTCGCCTCAAATTCTTTAGTGAATTGGTTGATTGGCCGACCTTCCTCAGAAAGTGCTTGCCTGATATTTTTAATACTCTCTGCGTATTCAGCCAATTCAGCCATGCGCTCATAGGTTTCAGCATCTTGTACCACAACTGCTGCCTTGCCATTGACGGTCAGTATTTCAGGGCGCTTGCTGTCCATAAGCCGTTTGATATGTTCGGCTGGTTTACGGCTAAAATCGGTTACGGTATGTATGTCTGAACTGTTAAACATTGGCTGCCTCCAAACAGAGAATAAACATATTATTCTCTGTTTACATGTTTTTTGGTGTCTTTGCAAGGGTAAAGGGAGTATTTGGCGTAGTTATTGTTCTTTTTGGGCTTTAATCTTCCTACCAACAGTGTTCGGGGATACTCCAAGTAAGTCAGCTATTTCCCTCTGAGTCATTCCCTTTGATATGAGCTGGGTCATGTGAAGAAGCTGCCCTTCGGATAGGACATGAGGTCTACCAACATGCTTACCACGTTTCTTCGCTGCCTTCATCCCAGCTTTTGTGCGCTCACATATCAGGTCTCGCTCAAACTGCGCCATTGCTCCCATGACATGGAAGATCAACGTACCGCCACTGGTGCTGGTATCTATCCCATCGGTAAGACTATGGAAGCCAGCCCCTTTTTTTCCTAGATCTTCAATGAGTGTGCAAAGGAAACCGAGAGAACGTCCTAACCTGTCGAGTTTCCAGACTACAAGAGTGTCGCCTGATCCGACCGCTTCAATTGCTTCGGATAGTCCTTCGCGTTCTCTAACCGACCCACTTACCCCTTTATCAAGAAAGACTTCATCACAGCCTGCTAGTCGTAATTCATCGAGTTGAAGGTCAAGATTTTGTTCGTCAGTTGAGACTCTTGCATAGCCAATTTTCATGCATTTGTTTTGACACACCCTTATGACATTTTCAAGGTCAGGTTTTCTGCGGCTTTGCGGGGGAGTGTTTTCTGTGTCAAAAGGGTTCCCTTTTGACACAGGGTAATTAGTCTAAAATTATTTTAGTGAACGAAGAAAAATAATTTTATATAATAATTTATGGATATAACGAAGAAAAATAATTTTATATAATAATTTATGGATATAACGAATAAAAATTATGGTTTTACGCTCATAGAACTCTCTATCGTGTTGGTGATTATCAGCCTGATAGTGGGTGGTGTAGTGGGCGGAAAGTCTTTAATCAAATCTGCACAACGCCAACAAATCGTTGCAAACATTTATAAGTACGCTTCTGCAATAAATGCGTATCAGCTACAGTATGCTTTTTTCCCTGGAGATCATCGAGATGCTCAGGATTATTTTGGTGCTACTGCTTGCCCAGATTATGCCGGCACAAATACGTGTAATGGGACTGGTGATGGCTTCACAAAACGTTATACAGGTACTGGTGAAGCAGATACATACGAATCTGCACGTGTATGGCAGCATTTATCATTAGCAGAACTAATCGAGGGGCAATATCCTGGAGACGGGGGAGGAAATTTTGGTGTGGATGATAACGGTGCACCGAGTATTGGAGGACTACAGCCTCAAGCTGGATATGAATTTAAGTATTTTGAGAATAACCGAATTTATCGACGTCAAGGACACTATCTTGTTGTTTCAGGCAATGCTAACTATTCATATGGTGGTGCAGCTTTACCTGTGCTTGATGCAATTGCTATAGATAAAAAAGCTGATGATGGCAAACCAACTTATGGGAAGTGGGTGGCAGTAGACTATGATAATGATGCTGATTGTATAACAGGCGGTAGTGATTATTCTGATCCTGATGGTATAGTCTGGGTATACACAGGTGAAGGGCTTGTTTGCAATATAGGTTATCACTATAGCAGGTGATAATATAATGCCTTTAAAGTGCTTCGCCATAAGCGTTTAAAGTATGCCTGCCCTTGTTGTGATCAGCACATTGTGACAGCTAAAAAGCCGAAACAAGCCATCGAAAAGAGCATTGCCAGTGCAGGCTTGCTCGCTTACATCGCTACTCAAAAATATTGCGATGCGTTACCGCTATATCGACAAAGTGAAATATTTAGACGCGCCGGTATTGAATTAGATAGAACCAACTTGGCGAATTGGATGGTGCGTGTGGGTGAACTCGCTCAATCGTTGATTCTCGCATTCACTGAACACTTGCAACGGCAAGCGCTATTGCACTTGGATGAAACCACCTTACAAGTGCTCGATGAGCCTGGCAAACCCGCCCAAAGCAAAAGCTATCTATGGTTAATGGCAAGCTTTAGTGGGCAACCTGCTTTGGTGTTTCATTATGCGCCAACCCGTAGCCAATCGGTGCCTGAAACACTGCTATCAGCGTCAAACCAAGCCATAATGGTGGATGGCTACGAAGGTTATCAACCAGCGTGCATTACCAACAACATCACGCGCTTGGGATGCTGGGCGCATGCACACAGAAAATTCGTTGAAGCACAAAAAGTACAACCCAAAGGAAAAACGGGTAAATCGGATCAAGGCTTAGCCTATATCCCGAAGCTACATACGCTCTTGGCCACCATTTGTAACTTCTTCTGGAGAAGGAGAAGGAGAAGGAGAATCAATAGAGGTGGTTTCATCAACTTTAATATCAACACCTGTTAAGTCAGCGCTTATTTTATCCAGTTCACTCTCCAGATCAAGGTCACTGTCTCTAACCTCTTTAGTAATTCTTACCATCATATCTAGTTCTTCTTTATCTATAGTACCTTGCTCTATTTGATCAGAATATTTTTCTTGAAGCTCAGCTCTTATAGGATCTATATCTTTATTGTCATTTTCTTCCATATATTTTTCTCCAGAGAAAAATTAAAATTTATAGTCATATAATAGTATGTAATGGTTAATAAATAGTTAATAGAAAAAAATAATTCTCATCAATCAACAATTCGATCTAGGCGCATCATAACTGCTCACTGGAAAAAGATACCAACATACAGCGCTGATAGATTGAGTCAATGATAAATATTGATTTCTGTAGTAAGTATTAAAATCGTACGTAGTAAGTACGAAGTAGTAGGTAAGAGAATAATAAGTGTGATAGTCATACCACAAATTATTTTAATAATTGAACTTCAATACACTTAATTATGTTTGTACAAGATTTGAAGAAGTCGAAGGGTTACACTTGAATAGGTGCGAGTATCATAAGTATTAATATCGTACCTAGTAAAATAGTAAGTAGTAACAAATCTAAGAGGGAATATGTCTGCGATAGTAATTGCATTTGCAAGTTCAAAAGGAGGTGCTGGCAAGACAACTTCGGCATTTTTATTGGCTACTGTTCTTGCTAAAAAAGATATGAAAGTAGCTGTTATTGATGCTGACCCTAATCACCCATTCGGGATTTGGAAACAACAAGGCGGACAGGCAGAGAATCTAACAATAATAAAAAATGAAAATGAGGAATCTATTCTTGATGATATTGAGGAGGCAAAAAAGAATCACCAATTCGTCATAATCGATTTAGAAGGTACAGCTAACCTATCAGTGGCATATGCGGTTACAACTTCCGATCTCGTTATCATTCCTTCTCAGCGCTCTCAGTTAGATGCTTCGGAAGCGGCAAAGGTCATTGGTTTAGTAAAACGGCAATCGGTAGTATCTGGAAGAGAAATACCGGCAGTATTATTATTTACTCGTACAAGTCCTGCAATCCGAACCAAAGGGATGCGGCGGATGCAGCAGAGCCTTGACACAAACAATGTAGATACGTTTGAAGTGGAAGTGAACGAAAGAGAGGCATTTAAAGCGATTTGGGACTATACAAATACGCTTTATCAATTAGATCACAATCAAGTTAGTGGTTTGGATAAGGCTCGTGCCAACGCTACATCTTTTACCGTAGAGGTGTTAACTAGAATTCAGGATATTCGCAATAACAAGAACAAAAAAAGTGATGAGGTAGCATGAGTGTAATTGAGAAAACTCCAATTGATCCGTTTAGTGCAGTAAATTTTGATGAGATAATTGGCAATGATGAATCTTTGGTTATACAACCCGAAGAAATAATTGACACAAAAGACTCTATAAAAAAGGCAGCAGAGCAAAGCAAGTTTAGTAGTAGGCAATCAAAAACACCAAAGAAGCAAAAATTAATAAAGAAAAGTTTTTCGATATTTTCAGAAGAAGCCAACATTATAAAAAAAGCATTAAATGCACATTCTGATATTTTAGAAGAGGAATTTGGTTCGCCATCGCAGTCTGATGTTGTGCGCGCAGGGCTTCATCTTCTGGCTGAGAAAAGCCCAAAAGAACAGGCTATGCTTATAGCAAAACATAAAGGTAGAGGTCGCACTTAATAATTAGTATGATCGTAGGTGCTAGGTACGAAGTGCGATATTCGCAAGTATTAATTACTACTTCGTAGGTAGTAATATCGTAGGTATGCTATTAATCGAATTAAGCAATTTTTTTACAAAATGCTATGAAAGCTCCGTTGGGGTTTTCGGGACGTTCCTTGTCTTTGAAGGCTTCTTCCCATTGTTGTAGAGCAGCTTGTAATCCCATTCTTTTGCCACCTTTCATAAGAATTTCACGGGCTTGTTCGAGTGCATTTTCTGAAAGTAGATATTCCAGGCGAATAGGTGTGAATTCCAAATTTTCGACAGTACCTTCTCTACGGGCTTTCCGCCCTAGTTTGGGTTGACTCAATTCATTAAGTGCTGCTTCTTCTCCATCTGGGGAAGTGCGCCACCATTTCAGCTTTACCGACGTATAGCGCCGTCCTTCTTTTACACCTAAAACTTCAACCCTAAAATCAGTAGCAAGCTGATTTACCTCAGCAACAGCAGGTTCTATGGCATAGGCTTTGAAATTATGCCACGTTGACAATTTTCCTTTGGGTACATTCAGTAAATTTCTAAATTCTGGAATGGAGAAGATTTCTTCATTTTTTCGCATATTAATGCGTTTTTCTGTCATTTCATAAAGTGCGAGCGCGTATTTACCATTGAAAGACAGCATCACATCCATTTTTAATCGAGCAAAGACGTTACTGTTGAGAAAGACTTCTCGCAAGATAGGGTCGAAGGAATAAAAAAACTTCCCGTCTTCTTTGTCATGCTCTACATTTCGACCAAGTAATTGAACTTTTAATGTGGCGGCCTCACCATTTCGAGTAGTTCTTATTTTTGCTATTGCACCCATGAGCCTGTTGATTGTATCGTCAACTCGTTCATTTCCTCTTCGTGAGAGACGAAGTTTTTCTTTACTAATAGAGTGCTCTATCGGTTTAGCAATATCTTGTTTGGCATTGTCGATAAGTAGGTTATATATTTTTCGATCAGTAAGGGTCAGAGGAGTTACTTCAACAACATCGACCAGTTCACCTGGTTTTACCATTGTGTTATTTGAAGATTTAACGTCAACTGTGCGTAAGTCATTTTGCATAGCCTAAGAACTAGCACACTAGTTTTAGAACTAGCAACAAAAAAATGTATTGTGACAAAAACTAGTTTTTTAATCTGTGATTAAATGAAGGATAAAGAACGGTTAGTCACATATTGCTTAGAATTTTAATGCTTTTATAAATAGATGCTAGTATGAATTTGGAGTTAGTAAATTGTTGTGACCATAACTAGTTCTCTAATAGTAAATATCACTTATAAACTTAGGTAACATACTGTTTAATAGTAATTTAATTATTTCAAATATAGGGTTAGAATAGAGTGACAAAAACTAGTTTTAAGGATAAAAACTGTGGATAAGTATTATTATTACTAGTGACCAAAACTAGTTTTTCTGTGACTAGAACTAGTAGTAATGTGACGAAAACTAGCAGCAATGTGACGAAAACTATTTTAACCGTGACGAAAACTAGTTTTACGTTCTGTAACCTATTGTAGTTTCTTAGTTATTTCAGCTACGAACAAGAACACGAACTACTAAGAATTAAAGAACAAGAGACAGAATCTGTGGATAACTTTTTATTCCTAATAAAACTTAGAATCAGTTTCACTGCTTGAGGAATATATAAAAGTAATCGCGTAAGCGATACTAAATAATTGATCCTGCGGATCGTTCCTACCCTCCGTTCGTGATACTCACTTCGCCCGATGCTTTGCATCGCCTAAAAGATAATGCCTTCGCTTAACGTTGTTAATCTCAGAAGTATTTTGTGATTGGAAACTGTTGCTCTTCCTTTTTATTAACTGTCCTGTTGAATCCGATGATCCGACAGTAGGTTTGGCAAAACATTAGAAGGTCGCGATCTGGAGGGGGTCTCCATAAACGGCCTTACATGACGATAGGGAGAGGTAACTGGATTTATAATCATCTGCTCGGATTTTTCTCTTTCGTTAATTCTGGGGCTTCTCTGTGGGAACAAATAGGGGATAATAGAGGTGAACTTTTTGAGGGTTTGATGATGACAACACTTTCTTTGGTTGTCGATCGAGACGATGAAGTGAATGAGTTGGATTATTTGTTGGAGCATTACCACGACTATGATCCTGAAGAATGGGAAGCCCAATATGAGCAGCTGACCGAAATCGCCGTGTTGGAAGACCAGATCCGTGAGCGGAAACAGCAATTGATTAGAAATCGTACTGCGTTGCTTGATTGAATAGGGGGCGATTCAATTCCGAAAGAAGGACTTGAACCCATTGACCAGCATGACCTAGAATGGTGGTGCGCTGGGGCAGGCATGTCCTAGTCATCATCCGTGCTAACAAGCTGTGAGTGCGGATTACCTAACTCCTTGATGCGCTTGGAATTTCCTGTGCCGGCCCCGGGCACCACTTTACTCCCTAAGATATTTTCCCAGAGCCTTAAGCCGAATACAATTTGGCTTGAAACGATGCCCTGTTAACGTCACACCATGAAGGCTGTTTTTTTATTCCCCTTAAAGCTTTTCGCTCTGATTTTTGGCCGGTTTGGTTTGGTTGCCCCTAGTTGACTCATTTCAATAAATGAAACCCGGAAGGTGAAGCCTGGCATGTTTTGGGGAGTGCTGATTGTAGGTGGCGCAGGTATCGTTGGTTATCAATATTATCTTACATTGCCGGAACCGATTACTGTGATTGCAAATGTGACGGCCCCTGATCTCACTCCCAACTATAAAGATGCTAAACCGAATCACCTCGAAATCCAGTTTGTTTATGACTATGACGAGCGGCATAAAGACCAAGAGCGGCCTTCAGGATACCCGTCTGTTGCACGCATAGACCTAGACGGAGAACATGTCAGGGCAGGAGCGTCCTTATCTTGTGGATGACTCTGGAAGCTCGGCTAGTGCGCGATTTACTGCATTTAATATTCATTAAGTAGATAAGTATCGTTTGGATTGTTACGTCGAGGCCAAACGTTTGCACTGGAAACCTAATGTTAGTGGCTAGATCGAAAAATTTGATTTTATAGGGGCGTTATCATTTGTTTAATTTAGACAATTTAATTCACCACTACAGGGAGTCCGGCTTTGCTACCTGTAGCTGAAGTGTACCCTCGTGTAGTAGAAGCACTTAAGGATCATAAAATTACTTTGCTGCAGGCGCCGCCCGGTGCCGGCAAGTCTACTTGGCTGCCGTTGCAGTTAGTTCTCGATGGTCATTTTCAACATATTATTATGCTAGAGCCACGGCGTATTGCTGCGCGCAACATTGCCAGCTATTTGGCGAAGTGCCAAAGCGAGAATCTTGGTGAAAGTATTGGCCTTAGAATTCGCCAAGAAAAGTACATCGGAAAAAATACAAAGCTTGAAATAGTCACTGAGGGAATGCTCACGCGTATGTTGCAAAATGATGCTGAGCTAACAGGTGTTGATTGTATTATTTTCGATGAATTTCACGAACGCTCGATTGCCGCCGATACAGCGTTGGCCTTTGCGATAGAAACCCAAACAGTATTAAGGGATGACCTCAAAATATTGCTCATGTCTGCCACCTTAGATGCAGACAGAATATGCCAGAAATTTAATTGCCCTGTTATTACTTCTGAAGGCCGCAGTTATCCTATCGAAGAAATTTACGCTCCTGTTAAAAACGAAACACGTTGGCTAGATGAGATTCCCTCAGTGATTAAACGGGCTATGGATGAACAGCCCGGTAGTTGTTTAGTGTTTTTGCCTGGGCAGAAAGAGATTAATCGTGTTGCTCAGTCACTGAGTGGGCTAGATGAAAATGTTAAGATATGCCCATTGTACGGTGATCAAGCTAAAGAAGTTCAACATAACGCTATCGCGCCAGCGATAACAGGGGAAAGGAAGGTTGTCTTGGCGACTAACGTCGCAGAAACAAGTTTAACCATTGAAGGAATTCGTATCGTTATTGATTGCGGGCGAAAACGCACGGCCAAGTTTAATTTAAATACCGGTGTGACCGAGCTAAAAACGGTAAACGTTTCAGTTGCATCGGCGATACAGCGAGCGGGTCGCGCAGGCCGTATCGAGCCTGGGGTTGTGTATAGGTTGGGTTCGAAAGAAACATTTAAACGAAGAGAGGCTCACGACACCCCTGAGATTCTATGTTCTGATATTAGTGCTTTATTGCTCGAAACTAAAAAGTGGGGCGCCCATATCAATGACCTTGAGCTATTAGATACGCCAAGTAGTGCTCAACAAAATCAAGCGCTCGATTTGTTGTCGATGTTAGAAGCGATTGATAACAACGGGAAGATTACACCGTTAGGTATTCAAGTTTTAGAGTTGGGTACAGACATTCGCTGGGCGCACATGTTAGTGAAAGCGAAGTTGTTGGAACCTAAATTATCGGGTATTGAAGCGTTAAGTATTTACTTGGTGGCGCTGCTGGAAAGCCGAACTAACCGTGAACCAGAACTGATTACAGCACTGCAATCACAAATTAGGTCCTCGCACCCTGCATTTGCTCACCAGTTAAAGTTTTGGCTCAAAAGGCTTAATAAGACTCCTTCTAAAAGTTTAAATGTATCGTACCTTCCCTTGCTTCTGGCATTGGCATATCCCGACCGAATCGCTAAAAAACGAGGCGAGGGGTATTTGCTTTCTAATGGCGCTGGGGTCGATTGCCGTAACGACTATTGGCAAAACGATACGTTTATCGCGATTGCTGAGTTAGGCGGTAAGAACGGAACACACATTTTTTCCGCGACGGCGGTAGATGTTAATCCATTACGCAACTACCTTCCTTATCTTTTTAAGAATACGAATGTGTGTGAGTTTAATGAAAAGACAAGCCGCTTTATTCATGAGAACCGTGTTACGGTAGGCGCTATTGTTGTAGAAAGTAAACCTATTCATACCGGTATCGATGACTCAGTGAGAGTGAGTGCGTGGATTGATTTAATTCATAATAAGGGATTTTCAGTATTTGATGCTTACACCAATAACCCTGCAGAAAGAGACAGAAACCCTTTTATACAATTATTAATACGGATGACGTTGGCTTGCCAGTATTTTCCAGAAGAATATCCAGAAATCGGCGAACAACATCTTCTGGCGTCTTTAGAGCATTGGATTTCGCCTTATCTTCAGGGCGTTAAAAACATTGATCAGTTGAAAAAACTTAACATTGTAGAGCCGTTAAAAAACTGTTTTGATTGGAATGAAATGCAACAACTCGATACGTTATTTCCGCACCATATAAAGGTGCCTAGCGGTTCTAACATTCCTATTACATATCAATATACTGGGCCAGCTAAACTTTCGGTGCGTATGCAAGAGGTGTATGGCTTGTCTTCGTCGCCTACCTTAGCAAAAGGAAAATTACCCTTACTGATAGATCTGCTTTCACCAGCACATAGATCGTTACAGTTAACGCAAGACTTAGAGGGTTTCTGGAAGGGCAGTTATGGAGACATTCAAAAAGAGATGAAAGGGCGCTATCCAAGGCATTTTTGGCCAGACAACCCAGAAACTGCGATAGCGACTAGTAAGACAAAAAAGAAAATGATGACGCAGAGCGAAGGTCGTAATTAAGCGCTTCTATACGTTTATGCCAAGGCGAATTTGGATCATGCTCATTCTTGGTTCACATCATGCTATTGCATCTTGATCACAAAGGCACCCAATATTTGAGAGATATCACTCTGAATACGTCGCGTAATCTGTTTTAGAAGTTTATCGTCATTAACAGAAGTATGATGGGAAACGATAATTGATACAAAATAGTTTTGGTTTAAGGGCAAAACGTAGTACGCCTTCGGTGATCCTTTTGATTCGTTCGATAACCACGTCAGCATTCGAGTACCATTTACGTCAACCCAATCAAAGCTTTCTGGTGGAGGCAGTAATACGTGGGCTAAGTTGTCTTCGGAATAACCCGGATAATGGCTTCGAATTTCCTCGTTAGCGACTTCAAGATTTTTTAAAAAAGAGGCTTTTATATTATCCTGAATCCCTTTTTCTGAAAAATCGGCTAGCTCAGACTTATTTAGCTCGAGTGTTAGATTCAGCCAACCCAATTCTCCCGCAAGCCCTTCATTTTTTGGCCCCAAATAGTCCCAGCGACCAGCATCGATAAATCTTTTTGATCGCCAGCCATCTTGCTCAAAATCTTCATTTTGAAGAGTGCCTAAATCAAAGGTCTTGGTTTTTTCATCTTGCTCTCGAATGCTATCAACATCGAATTGCTTACTGATATTCCCGGGTAGGGCATATTCGATCCGCGCGGTTTCATCGAGATGGACAACGGTAACCTTTCCTGTTTCGTGGTTTGGGCCTTTGATATCAATTGTTTTGTCGTTACATCCAAATAGAGCGCTTAAGAATGACATAGTGCCTACTAGGAAAATGATTTTTGTTGACATATTAGAGGGCTAAATACTTTCATGTGTTTTACCTCATCTTCGTTCACTCTAAACCGGAGCGACGTGCATAATTTTAATGCAGAAAATGGTGGAATTATACGAAAACGTTTGAGTTTTTGTTTACATGTCTAGTTGCTAAGAGGTTGGGACGAATCCACATCAGGTGGAAACATATTCCCAAGCTCCTCACTAAAAACAATGCCTTTTAGGTCACTATTTTCAACCGCTGTTTTGACGCCTTCAGTACAAAATATTCCAAGGTATGTATCAAGCTCAGTCTTAAACACCTTTAAACCCCTGACTTTACTTTCATTGAATGAGATAAAGTTATTCCCAGAGTACGGATCGTCAATAGATTTTTCCGCATCCAACCCGTCGACCTGCTCGGATGTCGAAAGGCAGTTGTACAAAAAACCTGTAGCCTCTGACGAATAAACAGGTAAAAATTCACCATCAGCCCTTAAAATCGGGGTAAGCACTTCAGCAGCTTTTTTGGAAAAAAATAGTTTTCCGTTCGACTCAGTAATATCTGGGACCAATGCTTTCTTATTGTCGCTATAAAAATCAATTTTTATAGGTTGCCAGTTCTTTATATATGAGCAGGGAGTTCTATCTATGTGAAACATAGTATCCTCACCCAACTTTTCCCATATATCGTCATTGTTCACCGAAAATGTTTTATATTTTCGATCTTGGTGAACTCTATAAATCATGCAGGTACTCCCACATCCTTTTTATTCATTACCCAAGCTGGGTGGTTACCTTGCTGTAGCAATCTTTCAATCATATTGAGTTCGAATCTCAAACGGTTATTCGATTTTACCCTAGAAAAATCCAATATTCGGCTCGTCCACGTATAGTAATTCGAACGGTGAATGCGACTATGAGGAACTGCATTTCTTAGTTTTGTGGGCATACTTTTTTTGGCATCCGTATTCTTTGGTAGCCAGCACCCATTATCTGGATCGTCTATTCTAACTTTGAAGTGGGCTAGTATAGCTCGCAATCCCGCCGCACCAGGGTGCCCCCCAGAAACAATGGCATGAGCATGACATAGCTTATGAGGCCGAAGCTCCCCCATGGATGTCATGTGGGAGGCGAGTAGCTCAGAATTATGCTCTTCCTTTCTAAGATCTGTCTTGCTCATACTATGGGCGTCAACACAGAAATTTTAAATATTTCTGTATTCCTTCCTCAACCTGACCGGAAACGATGACTTCGTTCAAATCAGCGATTGTAGGATTTTCTTTCTTTGCAAAACCTTCAACCGCAATATCTACTCTGCTTTTGTTATGTATCATGAAACGCTTCTCGTGAGTTTATCTCAGGTACGTGCTAGGCGCAGTGTAAGGCTATTTTTTTTCGATTGAAGCGCTTAAAGGGCGTGGATCTTAAGATGTGATATATGACATGAAAAATGTGCCATCTGATTATTAATTGGTCAGATTCGGAATGAGGTTTTAGTCGGAATTTTGCCCCCAACTGTGCGGATTCGTGCCCATTTGGTAGCCTACATTCGCAGGCAACTTTGCCGATACTTTGGTGAGAATTACCCGAATATTACCCGAGCATGGCTGTAAGCCCCGGATTTACTGGGGGTTCAAGTCCGGCCCCGGCACCACTCATATCAATACGTAAACTACTCTTAAAAAACTTCCACTTTTTACTTTCTTACGTTGACCGGCCCCCTGTATAGACGGCTCGCGTTTTGGTGCGCGTGTTCTATAGCCAACCTAAAGCCAGTCTTTATTTAGAGAGGTGTAATCGAGATCTACGTGCGAGGGGCTCAGGGCTTTCGCCACTGGCTAGTAGAAAAATGGGGCTACGCTATCGAGTTGCAACGATTCAAGGTAGCGCCGTACGCATTCATATTCACCTTGGAAGGAAAGACCAACTTTACAGGCGCCGTCTATTTGGCAGACAGAAGATTTAACGTAAGCTGAGATAACGATCGTGTCCTCTTCAACAGGAAATAGCACCTCAAGATCTATATATTTCCCGTCTTGTAGGGATTTTTCTATAAAGTCATATTCGTTGTTTTTAGGAACATTAATCTGACAGCCGCCGGCGCTGATATTGGTGATGACGCCAAAGGCGACACCGTCTGCTTGTTTGATATCGACTGGCAAAACACATGGGAAGCGTATATCGCGGCGTAAGCGGCGTGTTTCAATCATTTCTGGGAAGGAGCCTATGAGCAAACGATTATCAAACAGGCTCAATACTTGTGATTCGTATGCGACGATACGGCCTTCATGTATTGTTTTCATCTCTAGTACGGTGCCTTTTGCAAAGATACTGTCGTAGGTTTCCCCATCGGCAATATGTTGTGCGTTGGGCAGCGTTGTAATGACTGACTTGCCGTAATCCGCTCCAACCAAGACTACAGAGTAATGTTGGTCATTATCTTCGCGGGCGGCTTGAACCACAGAGCCAATGTTGAGTTCAAGTAAACGATCAGCAGAGAAGTATTCTTCTTCCATTAGGCGCATATTTTCATGTGAGTATGTTTAATTAATAGTCGATAAACGCCTATAGAACAAGGCCTTCAGCCCAATGAGCGGCTATTACGGTGGTTTACTTTCACTGCTTCCGAATATCACTCTTTTTGTAAGGTGTAAGACAAAGCGCCCAAGACTTGAGTTAGATTAATATGGCTACGTTTAGAATCTATACACTCTTACATTTTTGGGTGTAACCATAGGTATGAAAACTGAATTACTCGCTCCGGCCGGTTCCTTAAAAAACATGCGTTATGCTTTTGCTTATGGTGCCGATGCGGTATACGCAGGCCAGCCGCGCTACAGTTTACGGGTTCGCAATAACGAATTTAACAAGATGGATGTAATGGCTGAAGCCATTGAGGAAGCGCATACGCAACAAAAGTTATTCTACCTTGCGAGTAATATCTCGCCTCATAATGACAAAGTGCGTTCCTATATTCGCGATTTGCGTCCTATCATTGGAATGAAACCAGACGCGTTAATTATGTCTGACCCTGGTCTCATCATGTTGGTTAAAGAAAGCTTCCCAGACCAGGTAATTCACTTAAGTGTTCAGGCTAATACCGTAAATTGGGCGACGGTAAAATTTTGGCAACAGCAGGGCATTAGTCGAGTAATACTCTCACGTGAATTGTCGCTCGATGAAATAGAAGAAATCCGTCAGCAATGCCCTGAGATGGAGCTTGAGGTTTTTGTTCATGGTGCGCTTTGTATCGCTTATTCGGGGCGATGTTTATTGTCAGGATATATGACACACCGAGATTCTAATCAAGGTGCATGCACGAATTCATGTCGCTGGGAATATAACGCGCATCAAGCGAACGAAAATGATGTTGGTGACTTGATTCCGGTTGTGAATGAAAATGAAAGTCACATATGGGACCCAACAATCGATGAAGTAAAGCCGGTACTTTTACAAGAAAAAGGAAGGCCAGGCGAATACATGCCAGCCTACGAAGATGAACACGGCACGTACATAATGAACTCTAAAGATTTGCGAGCTGTGCAGCACGTCGAGCGTTTGGTTAACATGGGTATTCATTCTTTAAAAATTGAAGGCCGCACAAAATCACACTATTACGTGGCGAGAACATCTCAGGTCTACCGGAAAGCCATCGACGATGCCTTAGCGGGTAAAGTATTTGATAAGCATCTGATGGATGAGCTAGGTACGCTGGCCAATCGCGGTTATACCGAAGGTTTTTATCGTCGCCACGTTCCGGCAGAATATCAGACTTATGAAACGGGAAACTCTCTACCGTTAACGCAACAGTATGTTGGTGAAGTGAAACAATATTTCTCTGATACACACGAAGTGCTGGTCGATGTAAAAAACCAGTTTAGAGTAGGGGATTCACTTGAATTTGTGGGCCCTAATAAGAATGTTCATTTTAAACTCGAATCACTAACAGACAAAAACAATAAAAAATTAGATTGCGCACCGGGCTCTGGTTGGGAGGTGAAAGTGGGTTTGCCGAATGCGTTAGACGCCCAAGATGTGCAAGCGTACGGCTTGCTTGTTCGAGATCTCCAGAGTTGAATGTAAAACCTAAAGATGAATATACAATCACGGTTTCTATAACTTACATATCTGAGTGAGCGATATTTTCAAACATAGAATACTAAATCAATCGCTTTGTCGTATTCCTAGATTCGAACCACATTAGCTATTACACTTACGTTAGTAAGTTTTATAGCTAACGCGATGTTCGTCGCATAAGCTTCAGCGGCAACCCATTAATATGAATAAAGTCTATATTTCTGCAAATACATTGCTTGAAGATTCCTTCGCGCTTGCTCGGTCTGTTCATCAAAGTGGTTTCAAGCCAGATTTAATACTCGGTGTATGGCGTGGTGGTGCTTCCGTTGCTATCGCGGTTCAGGAATGTTTTGAGTATTTGGGGCATGTTGCCGATCATTTTGTAGTACGTACATCGTCATATCATGATATTGGCAAGCAAGATAAACATGTAAAAGTTGATGGCTTAGAGTATGTTCTCGAAACCGTCCACCCCGATATGTCTCTCTTAGTGGTAGATGATGTCTTCGATAGCGGGCGTTCTGTTCAAGCACTACTAAACACGCTACAGATAAAAGCCGCTGACAATTACCCGAAAGACATTCGAACAGCTTGCGTTTGGTTTAAACCTGAACGGAATAGTACCCCCTTAGTGCCTGACTATTATGAAAAAACGACCGATGATTGGTTGGTGTTTCCCCATGAATTAGTCGGTTTGAGTGATCGTGAAATCCGTAAAGAAAAGCCTTCATGCTTAGGTTCATTATTGACCGATAACGACAAGCCACTCTAAAAACACTTCACAAGGTATTCGTATTAGCGCAGAATGACTAAATGCGTGGCATTGCGGTTCCCTACATTATTGATGTTGAAGCTTCTGGGATGGGGGCTGACAGTTACCCGATCGAAATCGGTTTGGCTTTGGATGCAGGCCAACTCTATTGCTCCTTAATTTCACCACCGCCATGCTGGACTCATTGGAGTGGCGAAGCTGAAAAAATACACAACATTTCACGCAATTTAATCGTAACTAAAGGGAAGTGTGTGCGAACCGTCGCAGCCGAATTGAACGCGCTTTTGGACGGTAAGTTTGTGTTTAGCGATGGTTGGGGTGTTGATGAGCCATGGGTTAATCGTTTATTTCACACCGCGAAGACGGAAAAAAAATTCCGTATTTATGATTTACAAACCATATTAAGCGAAGCGCAAATGGATGTATGGCATGAAGTAAAAAATTCTGTTGTTGCTGACCTTGATATTACGCGTCATCGCGCAAGTAACGACGCGCGAATTATTCAAGAGACCTTTCGTAAAACAATGAAAATTGTTCAAAATGTAAATGCCAAGTAAAGAAAACGTTACTTCGGCAAGTATTCCAAATATAAAAGGATGTTTTAAATGAAAAAGATAGTACTGTCACTTCTAGGTGTGTTGGTCGTTTCTATAAGCGTATTTATGGCGTATGCCTTTTCGCGCTTGGATTACAGCGATTTACATGAAAATCATACGTTAACAAATCTCGAAGAGGTGGAAAGCGGCGAGCTAAGTGTTCAATGGCTTGGCAATACCAATGTGGTCGTTTCGGATGGCAAACATAGCATTATGACGGACGGTTGGTTTACTCGCACCCGCCTGAACCCAATTAATCCCGTTGTGCAAAGCGATATTAAAACCATTCAATGGGCACTTGAAAAATCTAAGATTAATAATCTCGTAGCAGTCTTACCGATTCATTCTCATTTTGACCATGTGATGGACGCACCGGCGGTAGCGGAGGCGACGGGTGCAATTATGATGGGGTCAGAATCTTCTGCTAATGTCGCACGAGGGTGGGGGCTAGATGAAGACCAGATTTTTGAGGTGGGTCAGCGGGGTACGCTTACCCTTGGCGATTTTAAAATTACAATGATTCGTACTAATCATTATGAATTCGTTAAGCGATTTGAACCTCCGGGCCCGCAAACGATCGCGCAGCCTTTAGTTCAGCCTGCGAAAGTAAACGCATATCGTGAAGGTGGCGCTTACGCTGTATGGATAGAGCATCCGCAAGGTAACGTGCTAATAAACGGGTCGGCGGGTTTTGTTCCCGGCGCGCTGGATGACGTGGAAGCCGACTTAGTGTTTCTCGGCGTTGCAGGCGTTGGTGTTCAGTCACCTGAATATCAACAACAATATTGGCAAGAAGTAGTGGCCACAACACGGGCAAATATTGTTGTACCGGTTCATTGGGATAGCATGATATACCCGTTAAGCGATAAGCCACAGCCGCCCACCCGGCTAATGGACGAGTTGCTACTTTATGTCAAAATGAAAGAAAGTGTGTATTGGTTGTTAGAAAAGGAAGAGGTGTATACACCTATATTGCCGATGTGGAAAAAGGTCGCTTATCGGCAATTAGTGGCTGGTGCAGAGAAAGAACTCGCCAGGAATTGATTCCTGGCGGTGCTTTTTTGCGAGATTGTATTAGTCTGCGAGACGGTATAAGAAAGCGTGTGTAGCTGAATGGAGGCGCTAATCTTTCGAACTTGAACGGTTGGGTTTAAGGAACTGGTCAATAGAAAATTCATTAGACGCCGTTTTGGCTGACTTTTTTGAGGCCGACGCTTTGGCGCGAGGTTTTTTGGCTTTTACAGCGGCTTTTGTGACAGGTTTTTTAGGTGCCTGTTTTTTTGCTGAGGAATTTTTTGTTTTTCTTGTGTTTTCTTTGTTCGCCAATGTTGTATCTGGAAATGCAGGCTCGCCAGTAATGGGGACACAACGCAGATAACCCTTGGGGCTGGGGAAGGCAACATTTTCTGCTTCCAGATTGTCTTCAGCAATCCAAACACTTTGGTCGCCCACCCAATTATCGCCCTCTACTTGGTCGATAAAATCTTTAATAATACGACAGCTAATGTCAGGAATTTCTAGCGTGAACGCATGCGCGTAATGCTGAATGATCATTAGGCGTGAATTTTTAATGTTCTGGCGCAACTTTTCGTGTAGGTGGCGTGGCGTAAAAAAATCGTATTCGGCGTTTAATATCAGAGTGGGTGCTTCGATTTTATTGAGTTCATGAGTAATACTCTTAAAATCGCGCAGAGATTCCATTAAATTTTGAATACCGTATACGTCTAGTGACAAGCACGTGATACGTTTGGAAATGGTGAGAATCTTCTCCATTTCATCCAAGTAGGGGCTAGTAAAGTTTAACGGCATTAATAAATTTAAATAAGCCTCAAACCCGATTTTAGTCATGGCCATGTGCAAATTAAGGCTGTGGGCGTGAAGCTGGCCGTCAAGCTCAGAGAAGGTGCTAATCGGAATTAAACCTTTCACTTTTTCTGGGTGGCGTAGGGCAAACTCTTCAACCACAACGCCGCCAAAAGAAATGCCGGAAATGTACGCTTGATCTATTTCAAGCTCAGACATGATGGCGGAAATAGCATCTGCATTTTCGCTAAACTTAGTGCCAAGTACAGGTTTGGACGAGGAACCCTGACCGAGCATGTCGTAAAGCAATACAGAAATATTTTGCGCTGTAAGAAGCTTTACGAATGGCTCCCAGTGATTGGTGCGCATAGACAGCCCGTTGACAAAAATAATTGTCGGGCAATTCTTGCGTTCGTAGTGTTCGTAGTAAACTTCGTAGCCGCGGTACTTAAGGGTCGGCATGTATGTGCTCCAGTATCTTCGAGTCTTAGCTTGGTTCAGTGTTTACTTAACGATAGACTCAAGTAGTTCATCCAAAGACGAGGCAACGGTAGCTCTCGCATTTTCTACGATTTTTTCTTTCGCTTCTTCGCTGATATCAATTGCCATATCTTTTAGCATGCGCACTTGAATTTGAATTTGACGACCATTTTCTTCATCGATTTCTTGTAGGCAATGAATAAATGGGTCGTTGAGATCGTAATCGGGCGGAAGGAACGAAAGAATACGAATCTCAGACATAAAGGCGTGACTGAGCGCCAGATATTCGTACAGGTTTTCGTCTAGCTCAAAGTGCCCGCTCATAAAACGGTTAACATCGGCTTTTTGCCAGAGGTTCAGGTTGATGCGCGTGGCATCCATATACAAAATGGGGTTAAGGCTCCATTCTGTGGCTTTGGCGAGTAAAGTAGATTGCTCAATGTCTTTGTAATACTGCGTGTGCATGTGCTTGTATGGAAGCCATTCAAAAGGCTGAAATTCAATTTTGGAAAGTATGGCTGCGTTGGTCGATTTTACGCTCTGCAAGAATAGGCAAATGCGCGTTTTCTCGTCTGGCCCAAGTGGCTTACTTGCGAAGTGTTGTCGCGCAACATCTCGAATGTTTCCATTAGCATCGGTCATTGTTGACTGCCTGTTTTTGTTTTAGTTGTGTGTGTTTTAAATGCAGCAAATTGCCTAGGCATTGCCGCAACCTTGATCGAATAGTGAGAGGCTTGAACGTGAGGTTAGGGCGAGGTGTTATGTTTTTGAGGAACGTCGTACTGACGCCTTATCTAACACTAGGCCTAGCGCTAAAACAGCCTTGCTGACAAGGTCGCAAATGTACCATAAGCTTGGGCTGAGTTCATCGCCTGGCAAACAAAATCATTGAATCCTGGCATCTCGTCCACACTAGCCCTGTAAGCCCTGATTAAGAATAGTCTAGAATCTAGCTATAACATGTTGTCGGAGGTATTTATGCGCCTACTAGTCTTTGTTTGTACTTTGCTATTACTGGTGTTCAATCCAGCGGTATTTGCGGCCAAATTAACGCTACCAACTAAAGATGTTGAAACACTAGAGTGGAGTGAAAAGGCGCTTTCGGAAAGCTTTAGTGTCAAGCCGGTATATAAAGACGACAACTTAAGTGTTTCGGTTTTGCGCCTACACGGCCAAGAGAAACCTCATTACCACGACCGCCATGATTTGTTTGTAACGGTAGTCAGTGGCGACGGCGTTATTCATTTCAAAGATCGCAGTGTTGCGATTTCCGCTGGTGATACAGTGGTAATACCACGCGGCACTTACCATTGGGCCCAATCAAAAGGGGCCGAGGCTGCCGTCTTTTATGTGATTTTTAGCCCTGCATTCGACCCTTTAGACCGGCGATTTCCTAAAGATTAACCAATCCTGGTTAATAAATGGACAGCGCTTTTGTGTTTATCTATCTTCGCGAGTCACGCTCCCTATTGGCGTATGAATAGGCTATACTTCACGCCCTTAAATTTGGGGTAAATACCCGCGATTCGCGCAGCTGTCGGTAGTACGCACAACAATTAAAAAAATGTCAGGATATTCTATGGGCCCGGAAATATTTCAGTATGTTCTCTTGTTCGTCTTCGTTGGGGTAACATTTTGGCTTTCATGGCTGGGCATGCAAAAAGCCAAAAGCATTAAAGGTTTTGCCATCGGTAATAAGGATATGAGCCCGATATTGGTCGGGGTCACTATGGCATCCTCCACCGCGAGCACGGCCACCTTTGTGATTAATCCGGGGTTTGTGTACGAGCACGGCTTTTCTGCCTACATTCATTTCGGGATAGCAGCCAGCCTTGGAATGATCACCGCTTTGCTCTTGTTGACGAAAAAATTTCGTCTCAGTGGTGAGCAAACGGGTTCGCTCACCATTCCTGGCTGGATTTATCACAGATACCAGCATCGCGGTTTAAGCCTCTTCTTCGCGCTTGCCAACCTTTTTACTATTACATTCGTTGTGCTGATACTCGTCGGTAGTTCGATATTACTTTCTTCCCAGTTTCCCATTTCACAAAAAGCCGCGTTGGTTTGCTGTCTCTTATTCGTTTTTGCCTACGTGCTAATGGGTGGTGTTTATGCGCACGCCTATACCAATGCATTTCAAGGCGTGATGATGTTTGTGATCGCGGTATTCTTGTTCATATACGGGTGGAAGTATTTCGATGGTGGTATGTTTAACAATTTGCGGGAAGTAGGGGAGAACTACGCAAAACCCTTTAATCCTGATTCTAATCTGTATTACAGCTTTTTCTCCGCGTTCGTATCCGGTTTTCTCATTACATTCGCGCTCATGCTGCAACCCCATATTCTGACTAAAGTGCTTTACCTAAAAAACGATAAGCAAGTAAATGTTTTTCTGATCACTGCGTTTGTCATTTTCTTGGGTTACACGCTCATGCTCTTTATCGGTTTGTATGCGAAGTTGGCGGGGTTACAAGCCCCACGACAAGACCTAGTCGTAGCCCAGTTCATTCATATGGAGTTCCACAGTGGCGTGATTGGGCCATATATCCGTGCCTTTATCACGATTACCTTACTAGCCGCTGGTTTGAGTACTCTCGACGGTATTCTTGTCGCGCTATCTGCAATGACAGTGAATGATATATATCAGCCGTTTGCTGAGCCAGAATCTGAAGAAGCGTATCAAAAGCATGGCCTTCGACTTTCTCGTATTGTGCTTGTGGTCATCGGTTTGATTGCCTTGTCTTTGGCATGGAACCCTCCTGAGTTGGTCGGCATCTTTGCTCAAAAAGGCGTATATGGTTTGGCTTCCGCAAGCCTGGTGCCAATTCTCTTCGGTGTTTTAGGGCCTAAGAACGTGCCTGTGCATGTCATATTTGCATGCGCCATTATAGGGCTGGGCGGGCATTTGGTGTTCAATAGCTATATGGGGGTCGTGAACCCTGCAGTATCGAGTTCCTATGCTATGATTTTGTCGATGGGCTATTATTTTGCAGCGCTCTCGTATCTAAAACTCGTTCAGAAACCTGTATAAATTACCGTTGAATCGCACACCTCGGCTTAGTAGGTTTTTACAAATTATATAAAAATAATCGGAAGTAATTATGGGTCCAGAAATTTTTAAGTACGGTCTGTTGATCGCGTTCATTGGTTTAACCTTTTGGTTGTCTTGGGTGGGCATGCAGAAAGCCAAAAGTATCAAAGGTTTTGCCATCGGCAACAAAGATATGAGCCCCATTTTGGTGGGCGTCACTATGGCGTCGTCTGTGGCGAGTACCGCGACTTTTGTAATTAACCCTGGTTTTGTGTTCCAGTGGGGTTTGTCAGCGTACATGCACTTCACTGCTGCTTCTCTTGGCTTTCTTGCCGCTATTATTTTGTTAACCAAGAAGTTTCGCCGCAGCGGTGGTGAAATGGGTTCAATTACGATTCCCGGCTGGATTTACGATCGTTATGGCAGTCGAGCAATGAGTTTGTTTTTCGCCTTTGCTAATCTCGCGACGGTCACATTCGTTGTATTAATTCTGGTTGGTAGTTCGATCTTATTGAGCACACAATTTCCTATTTCCCAGAAAGCCGCTCTTGTTTTGTGCCTCTTTTTTGTGTTTTCGTACGTCTTGATGGGCGGTGTTTACGCACACGCTTACACCAACGCTTTTCAAGGGGTGATGATGTTGATCATTGCCGTATTCCTGTTTTTCCATGGTTTAAAGTATTTTGATGGCGACTTTTTTGGGAGCTTAAAGGGTGTTAGTGAGCATTATGCCAGTGTTTATAACCCCGAATCTGGATTGTATATGGGGTTATTTTCTACCTTTATATCTGGCTTTATGATTACCTTTGCGTTGATGATGCAACCGCATATCCTTTCTAAAGTGTTGTACTTGCGTGATGATAAGCAAGTCAATAAATTCGTCTGGACTACGGTCATCGTTGGAACTGCATATACCTTGATTTTGTTCGTAGGCTTTTATGCAAAGCTGTCGGGCGTTCAGGTGCCGCGGCAGGATATGGTGGTACCTGTGTATCTCGCTACGGAATTCGCTAGTGGAACATTTGGCCCTTATATTTCCGCATTTATTACTGTGACGCTACTAGCTGCAGGTTTAAGTACTTTGGATGGAATCTTGGTTGCGCTTTCCGCAATGACTGTAAACGACATTTATAAGCCCTTTGCTAAAACAACTTCACCGCAAGAATATGCTCGGCATGGTTTGATGTTGTCGCGTTTAATTCTGATTGTTTTAGGCTTAATCGCTTTGGCTATCGCTTGGAACCCTCCAAAGTTGGTAGGTATTTTTGCTCAGAAAGGGGTGTATTCTTTGGCCGCAGCGAGTTTAGTACCGATTCTTTTCGGTGTGCTAGGGCCTAAGAACGTCCCGACGTTCGTGGTATTTGGAAGCGCGCTAATCGGCTTTTTTGGCCACTTATATTTGAATATTTTTGGCGGAATATACAACCCTGCCGTTTCAAGTTCTTACGCCATGCTCGCGGGTATCGCATTCTATGTGGTTTGTGTCATTGGCCTGCATTTTAAGAAGCCTACAGCGGCGTCAGAAGTGGTTGTGCCCGAGGCAGAGCAAGGCTAATGTTGGGGTGTTGTGCGGTTGGTTGACATCTTCAACAGCTAACACCCGCAAAAAGAAGTTGGTAAGCATAAAAAAGGAGCCTTTTGGCTCCTTTTTATTTGTCTTCAAAAACGTTCAATTATTTGAACGTTTTGATTAGCGCTATCTTATGTGTTTTCTATCGTTCGCTTTTTCTTAACAATGACATTGGGGGCTTTTTTGTTGTTGCCGCCGGGGCCTTCAGTAATACCTTCTGATGAATAAAAACGGGTGTTGCCAGTGCTCTGGTAATCACTATTGGCACTAGAGGTATTGTTAAAGCTGGTGTTATTGAAATTGGTGTTGTTGAAACTATTTCGTTGGTTTTGGGCTTGTGCGTTGTAGCGGGAAGAATTCGGCTTGTCGAAACTGTTGTTATGTTGAACGTTGCCGTTATTGGCGTAGTTTCCGTTACTTGAGTAATTCTTGTTGTTTGAATAGTTCGAGCTGTTGCCGTGATTTGAATTGTTGTTAAAAGATTTTTCGTGGGGTTTTTTTTCTGATTTAGCCGGCTTGTCTACAGGTAGCCCGGCTTTTTCATTTTGAATTCTGCGGTAGATTTCTTCGCGGTGAATCGCGACGTCGCGTGGTGCGTCTGCGCCGATTCTAACTTGATTACCCTGAATGCCCAACACCATGAGAGAAACATCGTCTCCGATTCTAAGTGTTTCGCCAATTCGACGTGTGAGTATGAGCATTGATAAACCTCTTGTTGTGTATAACTTATTTGGATAGCTTAAATTTGAGCTTTTACATGTGGCAATTGAAACTACATGCGGCATTTAAAGGCCGGGCGCGAGGCCGGCATTTTCCATGTCGATTGCGGCGACGTCAATTAAAAGGGCTTAATGTACGATTTTTGGCATTAATAACCGGGTTTAATTTGTGAAAACAGGAGGGAGGCCAGAAGTTTTCAATCAAGCACTTAAATTTACAGCGCATTGTTCGACTAATACTCGAACAGCGATTTCTTGTTTCTGTACCTCAAAAACGCCTTTGTATTCTTTAAAGTACTGCTTCCTTAAACGTCCGTATTTCCACAATATTATAGCTATAATATATAAATATAATAGCGTGATTTTATGCGGAATTGCCTTACTCAAGTCTCAAAATTTGACACTTTATTCGCTAAAATCGATTTTGTGGCCAGTATTTCATTGTTTAGGTGGGCTTAAACAAACATGTCAAAATACTACTGGTATGCAGGGTCGTCATGTTCGAATAGGTTATGTAATATACAATTATTCATGCCGCTTTTTCAAATGCTTTTATTTTGTAGGGGGAAAGAATGAGCGCAAAATTTAAGTTAAAACGTATTCGTGATGGCGAAGAGTTCGAAATAGGCCTAATTGCGATTTTAGTTGGGCGTAGTGATTCGTGCGATATTACGGTGACTGAGGGTTTTCCTTCACGAGAACATGCACGTATTGCCGAGCGGGAGGGTGGTGTGATGGTGCAGGATCTGCATTCCACCAATGGCACCTTCGTGAATAATAAACAAATCGAAGAAGCGACAATTCTCAAAGCGGGCGATGTTGTTAAATTTGGCGATGAAGCCTTTTCTGTGCAGTCCACTGAAGCTCCAGAAGCTACCGTTATGATGCGTTCTCTCGGTGTTGGTTCAAACACCAGTGCAACAGTGATCGATGAAGACGAAGATGAAGACGACCAGGATTCCACAAGTTTTTTAGAGATCTATTCACTGCCTCAGGGCTGGGACGATGGTGGTGGTGGCTTTAACAACCAGGTTGGCAAACTCGATGAGAAAAAGCGCGCCGCGATTGACCGTTATGTCGAACGTTTTAGCCAAAGTTTGAAGGGTAAAACCGGTATTTTTCTTATCTTTTTTAGGGAGGATAACCCTCCTGAGTTCAAATCTTTAATGCAGGCGGATGAGCGCACAGTATGGTCATTTGGTCGAAGTAGCGAATGCGATGTGAGTTTTGACGACCCGTGTATTTCGAAGCATCACGCAGACATACGATACGAAAGCGGAGGCTGGAGTATTCATGATAAACAATCTACTAACGGACTGCTTTTAGAGGGTAAACGAACGCCGTCTATCGCATTGAAAGATGATCATACCTTTGAAATTAGTACGGTAGAGGTTTTGGTGCGGAAGTTGAAGTTGGAATAGCTAAATTGGAATAGCTAAATTGGAATAGCAGAATTGAAATGGAGGGCTTTGGGCGCGTCAGCACCCGCAAGGGGCACCGACGCTGGGCTGGGAAGCCTTGAGCTAAGTCTAGGGAATGTTGTTATTAACGACAACTGTGTATTTGGAATAGCCTGACTATGAAGCGCAGGCAAAGGTTATATCTCATCTTTTTTGCATCAGTATTCACTTGAATATTTGTTTTTAACCTGTTGATTAAAAACGATATTTTAATTACTTAAGGTTTTTAAGTACGGCGTGAAGCACATAGTCTGATTCGAAATATACCGTGAAGTTTGGGTATTCCCAGAAGTAGATAGGCGGTTGACCGCTAGGCCCGTTTTTACTGTCTGGGCTACCAAATTGTTGTTCTACTTGATCTTTGCTAAGGCCACGAGAGGGAAGTGCCCCGTGGTAAGCTTGTGTGCTAGCGCCAACCGGAAGGCGTACATCTTCTGCATAAAGCGGAAACGAGTGTAGTAAAAAACATCCACTTATTGCGAGGCTGATGCTAAGTTTTCTCATCATGTGAACAGTCCTATTTTTTTATGCGTTGAGTGTGTAGTTGGGGTGTTTCTGCCATAGAAAGCGCGTTGAGGTTATGTCTTCACGCTCTTCTTACGGTGCGTTATCTGTGCTTTTAATATTTGTTTAGATATTTCTTGCCGAGCCGTTTCCTGTATTCGGTGAAACCTTGCAGCGACTTGGTGGAATTCACCTTTTTGGTCACAGCGTAATATTTTTGCATAAGCGATCACTGGCGAATACGAGGGAAGAAATACTAACCTAACCGCAATATAGCTACTTTTATACAGCGCACGGTCGCAGTTGAAGGCGATGCCATCTTCACTCAGGTTTATACGAGTGGTGGCGTTATTTTTAGCATCTTCGTTATTTGCAAATAGCGTGTGGCGGGCGATTAAATCTATTTTACTACTAAGGGTTTGCAAATAGTCGCCAAGTAAGCGATTTTTTTCGCTTAATAAGCGCAGGGTCTGCACGCTGTCCCGGTCCAAGCGGCGAAGCTCTTCAATAAGGTTTAGTGATACCGCGTCTTCAAATTCAGACTCCGGGTTATCATTTTCTGCAGCAAAACTTTCAACCACTTTATAATCGAAGACCACGTCTTGTGAAATTCGAAAAAATTCACGTTTTTCCGCTTTTCCGTGGTTCTGTTTGAGAGCCAGTGTTTCGGTATTGTTAGATGAAGACGGTTTGTTCATGTGTGTCGATTTCTGTGTCATTCTCAGCGGTAAGTGTACATCGGGCTTACTATTACAGCATAGTTTAGTCAGTTCGTATGTGGTTCACATACTGTCTTCGCCTTAGTTCTTGTTCGCAGGCTCGAACTCCTGTTTAATTCCCGCCATGTTGAAGTCTATTCCTTGGTATATCGGCCAGCGTTACATAATCTCCAAGCGTCGCAACGGTTATATTGCCTTTGTCAGTTTATTCGCTCTGGTGGGGATGATGCTTGGGGTCTTCGCGCTCATCGTAGTGCTCTCGGTTATGAATGGCTTCGATTACGAACTGAAGAGCCGAATTCTTAGAGTCGTGCCTCACGGCTTTCTTACCAAAGACGAGAAACTCACCGATTGGGCCAGTCTCCAGGCGCAAATAGACGGGGCTGAAGGTTTGCTCGCTTCAGCGCCTTTCATTGAAGGTAAAGCGCTGGTTGGGTTTGGGCAAAGAATGCGGGGGGTTGAGTTGCAGGGAATAGCCCCAGAAGAGGAATCCACAGTTTCTCAGCTGCACAAAAGCATGATTGCGGGTCGTTTAGAAGACTTGGAGTCAGCACCCTACGGGGTCGTACTGGGGTCTATCGTGGCCAGGCATTTGGGTGTGACTACCGGCGATAAAGTCGCTTTAACGTTGCCGGTTATGTCGATCACTCCTGCTGGAATATTTCCGCGTAGCAAGCGTTTTCGCGTCGTTGGTGTTTTTGAAGTCGGGGCCCAGGTCGATCAAAGCCTAGTATTAATTCATATACGAGACGCACAAAAACTTTTTCGCTTGGGCGACGAGGTGCACGGCCTGCGTTTACATTTTGATTCGATATATAAAGCCCCTGCCTATTTAAAATCGCTTATGGCGAACTTAGGTAACGAGTATCTTGGTAAAGACTGGAGCCACACTCAGGGCAGTTTGTTTCAAGCGGTTAAAATGGAAAAGTTGGTAGTGGGGGTAATGCTTGGGGTCATTATCGCTATTGCTGCGTTTAATATAGTGACCAGTTTGATCATGATGGTGGCAGAAAAGCGTTCAGACATCGCCGTTCTGAGAACGTTGGGCATGCAGCGGCGAGATGTTGTAAAAATATTTATGGTGCAGGGTACTTTAATGGGGTTTTCTGGAATTTTGGTCGGCGCGATTTTCGGAATTCTTGTTGCTCAGTTTCTACCGCAAATTATGCAGTTTTTCGAAAACATATTCGGTTTTCAAATGTTCGATCAAAATGTTTATTTTGTGGCCCATTTACCTTCTGTGTGGCAATGGCAAGATACAGCGATTACCTGTGCATTCGCGTTGTTAGTTTCTTTACTTGCGACTATCTATCCATCCATTCGCGCAGCTTCAATTGAACCTGCTGAAGCCCTACGATACGAAATATAAAATACTTATGGAAAATACCCCCGTTCTTGTATGTGAAAACGTATGTAAAACCTACGCAGAAGGGCCGCAAAACGTCGAAGTGCTCAGCGGCGTAAACCTGCGCCTCGAAAAAGCCCAAAGTATCGCTATTATCGGTGCTTCGGGCAGTGGTAAAAGCACGCTTTTAAATGTGTTAGGTGGTTTAGATAAAGCGAGCGCCGGTGATGTGTACTTACGTGGCGAATCGTTTTCTCATCTCGATGAAAATGCACGTGGCAGATTACGTAACAAATACATGGGGTTTGTTTATCAGTTTCATCATTTGTTACCCGAATTCAGCGCAGAAGAGAATGTTGCTATGCCGCTTTTGATCGCTGGCTTAGGTAAAAAAGAAGCGAAACGACTCGCACAGCAAAAACTACAAGCTGTAGGCCTAGATTCACGTTTACAACACAAACCCTCTGAACTTTCTGGTGGCGAACGGCAACGGGTTGCAATAGCACGCGCATTAGCCAATAACCCTAGTTGTGTTTTGATGGACGAACCAACAGGCAACCTCGATAGAAACAATGCTGTCGCAATTCAGAATTTAATGAACACGCTACGCGACGAATTAGAAACAAGTTTCATCGTGGTCACCCACGATGAACATATTGCAAGGGGGCTAGATAAAGTCTTTACTTTACAAGATGGAGTATTAGAGGAAAGTCACCCGGCATGAACCTACCAAGGTACATCGGTTTACGCTATAGCGCGTCAAAACCACAGTCTCAATCCGTTTCGTTTCTTACCCGAGTTTCAATGACGGGCTTGGCGGTTGGTGTAGCGCTTTTGGTGTTAGTACTTTCTGTGATGAACGGTTTTGATAGAGAATTGCGCGAGCGTATTTTGGGTTTAGTGCCGCAAGCGGCCATTTATCACAGAGACGGCATAGAAGACTGGGCTGTTTTAGCGGAAAAACTCCGTAGTCACCCAGATGTACTTGCCGTTTCACCTTTTGTACAACTGCAAGGGCTGGTAAGCGCAAAAGGCAATACACTGTTTGTCTCACTTTATGGCTTTGAGCCAAAAGAAGAACAGCGCGTTTCTTTGGTTAATCACTATGTCGAAGATGACACGCGAACGCGGTTAAATAATGGTGACGCTATTATCTTACTTGGTAAAGATGTCGCGGCAAAATTGGCCGTAAAAACAGGCGATAAGGTGATGGCGGTAGTGCCGAATAAAGGCGCTTCTGCAAAAACTCCTGAGATTGCGTACTTTGAAGTGGGTCAAATTATTCACTCTCAAACAGAGCTCGATGCCAGCTTAGCACTAACATCGCTTACGCATGCAAAAACACTTTCCTCTCACAAACATGCGGTAAGTGGTTTGCGATTAAAGCTGAATGATTTATTCGATGCGCCCCGCGTTGTGAATGAGCTTAAACAAAACTT
This sequence comes from Agarilytica sp., assembly GCA_045430305.1. Classification (GTDB taxonomy): domain Bacteria; phylum Pseudomonadota; class Gammaproteobacteria; order Pseudomonadales; family Cellvibrionaceae; genus Agarilytica. The sequence continues at coordinate 468,266 of JAILXW010000001.1, forward strand.
AGGTTACGGCTATTACACAAGTAACTGGACGCGTACGCATTGGAATCTATATCAAGCCATTCAGATGTCAAAAAGTCTGGTGGGTTTATTGATGTCTTTGATCGTAGCAATCGCGGCATTTAACGTCGTATCTACACTGGTTCTTGTCGTCATCGACAAACAAAGCGATATCGCGATACTGAGAACCATGGGCGCAAGTCACGGCCTTGTAATGAAAATATTTTTGAATATGGGGCTTAGTATTGCGATCATCGGCATCGTTGGCGGGTTGTTAGCCGGGTGTTTGCTCGCACTAGGGGCAGAAACTGCAGTCGCCAGTATCGAGTCAATATTCAATACGCAGTTCTTACAGTCTGATGTTTACCCTTTAACGTATTTGCCCACTGAAATTCGGGTTTCCGATTTGTTGAGCGTTGCTATTACCGCCATAGCGATGAGTTTGTGTGCGACTGTGTATCCTGCATGGAAAGCGTCGCGTGTAGCGCCGGCTGAAGCGCTTCGTTACGAATAGGTTTATGCAATAGCATCGAAGGTAACACCAGATAGACGTATGAGTATTACAGAGACTTCTCGTTTTATTTACTCGAATTAGCCTGTCTTTTTAAACGTTTAAGTTTGCGTTTTTCCCATCTTTTTACCACATGCCAACGCCAAGTCCATTGTATTGATACGTAGCCCAAACAACCAAAAAACAAACCTGACAATAGGCAGCCTAAAAGAAGCGGTTGCCATATCACCAAAAATTCTGATTGAAGCCATGTGAAGGTTAAGTCGAGTTTAAATTCTCGATGGGGCAAATCCAAAATACGCGCGCCCAACTTGTAGCAGGCTATAAAGATAATCGGAAAGGTGAGGGGGTTGCTAATCCATACGAGGGCTACGGTGATTGGCAAGTTGCAATGAAAAAGGATTGCACACAAGGCCCCGAGAGGGATTTGCAGTGGTATGGGTAAAAAGGCCAGGAAGAGCCCAATAAAAAATGCGACAGACACCGAATGACGGTTTAGATGAAACAGGTTCGGATCGTGCAGTAGGGTGCCTAGAAATTTTAGGGCTTGAATCTCTCGAATCTTGTGATGCGAAGGAATCCAGCGTTTAAATAATTTCCGTGGCATATTGCTGTGAATCAGTGGGGATGTGTAAGGTATCTAGGCGTTTCAAGTGGGGCGCTATTATGCCGTCGAAGCACAACCTTTACCAGCCAAATGTCGAGTTCAGATCTGTTCAGCGCAAACATCCGGCTTTTAAGAAGCGTTTGCTTTGGTTACACTAGGCGCCATACCAAGGATTAGAAAAACCTTCGGGTTTAAGGCAAAAGCAACGGATATGCTGGTCGTAATTTGTGCAATCTCAGCGCTCATAGGTGCATGTTTCTCTCTGTTTTCCCCGATGTATGACCTTGTCGTTAACGGCGAAGCGTCCAATGTCTATGCGGTGTTGTTAACTCTTCTAGCAATATTCGCTATTTTTGTGTTCAAGAGCCTGTACCTGCGCGCCTTTGTTTGCGCACTTGCCGGATGCCTCATCGCTAGCCTTCAACTTCAGGCAACGCTCAATCAACAGCTTCCTTTAGCGCTGGAGAATGAAAAGCTTTTGCTTGTGGCATCTATTCAGAGCCGACCAGAAAGCAGAGGTGGGTACACACGCTTCGATGTAAGAGTTGATGCCGTAGAATCGTGTATTAGCTGTAGTTCGTTGCATCTAATTAATATTCCTCTACAGGATTTTTCAAATAGAAAGGTAATGCTCAGCTGGAAGATCAAACGTCATAACAGCATGGAGTTAAAGCGGGGTCAAAAGGTCTTAATTCGTGCAAAGTTAAGGCGGCCGCGTGGCCTTTCTAACCCAGGTGGTTTTGATTATGCCGCTTGGCTGCTTTCTAAGCGTTACGCCGCGCGCGGATATGTGCTTTCAATCGAACCGATAGATGCTTCGCGTGATGCAAGAGAAAAGCGTAATTGGCTCAATATAAATACTGAAGATGTCTTTCATGCTGCGCTAAGTAATGTTGAAGGATTCATCGAAACCAAACTGTTACAAAAGAACGACTTAAAACAGGAAGCCTTTATTCGTGCATTGCTATTGGGTGACCGAAGCCAGGTCACTAAGCCGCATTGGAATATCCTTAAAAATACCGGCACCATTCATTTGCTTGCCATTTCAGGCCTTCATGTTGGCCTACTTGCTGGGTTTAGTTTTTTCTTAACAAGAAAAGTGTTCTTGGTGTTTTCGCTTCTTTCACACTATTCGCGCCTTCAAACGATTACCGCTATGCGAACTTTACCAGCAGTGTCTAGCGTGTTTTTATCGGGTGCTTACGTTTTAATTTCAGGCATGGGCGTGCCAGCGCAACGGGCCTGGTTTGGGGTTGTTGTCTTCTACATTTTTTATCTGGGTGGACACAAAATAAACCCGTTACGTTTGCTATTATACATTGCGGTGATAGTCGTCTTTTCAAACCCTCTCGTGTTAACCCAAAATGGTTTCTGGCTCAGTTTTACGGCTGTAACAATTATATTGGCCACAATGGGTTTTCGTAACCACCAGCCAAACATTGTCGCCGTCAACGCTAAAACACAGTGGGTGTTACTGGGTTTGTGTTTAGTGCTGTTTTCATGTGGTTTGCCGCTAGCGCCACTCGGCGTGGTTGCCAATTTCATTGCAGTGCCTGCGATTGCCTGTGTGATATTGCCATGTTTGTTTCTTGCAACCGTATTCTCCCTGTTTTCTGGGGTTATAGCGGGGGCGTTATTACAGTTTGGCGATACGACTCTTCACGTAATCGTAGTTTTACTAAAGGCTTTAGATACGCTTGATCTGAGTCTGTACTTTTCAGTTAATTCGGTGTGGAGTTTTGTTTGCATTGCGGTGTTTACAATCTTATTTTTGATGCCGCGCGCGTTTCATACCCGCAGTGTATCCGTGATTTTATTGGTGTTATTTTTACTCTCAGACCATAAGCCCCACGACGACCGTATCACCGTGTTAGATGTCGGCCAAGGCTTAGCCGTGGTGGTGGAAAGTGGCAAAGAAACATTGGTGTACGACACTGGGGCGAGGTTTTCTGAATCTTTCGACATTGGTTCAGACGTACTTGCGCCTTTTTTACGTTATCGCAACATTCAAAACGTAGAGTCAGTAGTGGTGAGTCATGACGATAATGATCATGCCGGTGGTTTAAATGGTTTGGCGAATACTATCGATATAGAGGCCTTGTATTTTAATGGTGCGCAGCAAACAAACCGCGTAGGTGAGACGAGCGGTTGTAACATTGGCCTGCACTTTAGTGTAGGCGCATTTAATGTGACCACGCTATGGCCCGACGCCTCACAAGATAAAACTTATAGTTCGAATAATCAGTCATGTGTACTTTATATAGAGAGACCAAATTTCACCGCGATTTTTGCGGGTGATATTGAAAACGATGTCGAAAATGCGTTATTACGCCGTGGTTCGTTACCGAAAGATATCGATTTACTGATAGCGCCACACCACGGAAGCAATACATCGTCTTCCACTGCTTTCTTACATCGATTAAGGCCCAAGCACGTAGTGTTCAGTACCGGGTATGAAAATCGTTACCGGCACCCTGCGAAAAAGGTGCTTTCGCGCTATCAAACCAATACGGACGCGCAACTTTGGAATACAGCCATTCATGGGGCCATCGAGCTTACCTTTGATAAGGAAAACGGCACTCGCATCGCTTCAAATAGGTCAAAGTCTTCCAAGCCTTGGGAATAAAGACCTGCGTGGGGTATTATTTCTTTATTAGTCACTCAAGCTGTTTAAAAAGCGAGCATTTTGCAGGCGGGTTTACGCTAACTAGTTAAAAAAGTCTGCTTTTCGCGTTTATTCGGGTTAAACTTTCCTTAAATAATTCAATAAGTTAACAAAGCTGTTAGGAGCTCATAGTGCAAGAAATTGTATTTTCGGGCGGCATATTGATGTTGCCGATTCTTTTGTGTTCGGTGGCGATAATCGCCATTACAATCGAGCGCTTCTGGACGCTTAACCCCAAGAAAATAGCGCCTAAATCCCAACTTGGCCAAGTGTGGTCGTGGATTCGTGAAAACGAACTCGATAGCGAGCGGTTAAAGCAACTGCGTCGCTCTTCACCTTTGGGGCGTGTTTTAGCGGCGGGGTTGAGTAATTCCCGCCAGGGGCGCGATGTAATGAAAGATAGTATTGAAGAAGCGGCAAACCAGGTAGTGCACGAAATGGAGCGCTTTTTGGGAATGCTTGGCACGGTCGCTGCCATTGCACCACTATTAGGCTTGCTAGGCACGGTAATCGGCATGATCAAGGTGTTCACGGCCTTAAACCTCGAAGGTAGTGGGAACGCAGCAGTACTTGCTGGTGGTATTTCTGAAGCGTTAATCACAACGGCTGCCGGGCTTACGGTTGCTATACCGGCAATGATTTCTCACCGATTTTTTGTTCGCCGAGTCGATGGTTTAGTAGTAACGATGGAACAAGAAGCTGTGAAATTGGTCGACGCCCTTCATGGTGATCGTCGTGTTGATCTAAAGGTCTCGTAAAATGGCGATGACTTTTAAGCGGCAGGTCAGTGCAGAAGAGGGCGTAAACTTAACGCCCCTAATCGATGTAGTGTTTTTGTTATTGATATTTTTTATGGTGTCTTCGAGCCTCGAAAAACCGAACCATATCAAAATTGATATTCCTGAAGCCTCTGGCGATGTACAACCGCAGACCGCCAATCAAATCGATGTAGTGGTGGATGCGCAAGGCGCATATTCGGTAAATGGTCAATTGTTAGTGAACAGCCAAATCGACACCTTAAAACGCGCGATCGAGGAGGTTTCTGGTGGCGATACCAGTTTACCTTTTCTTATTACTGGCGATGCCCAAAGCCCTTACCAAGCTATTGTTTCAGTCATGAGTTTGGCTAACGAAATGGGCTATGTGAATTTCAGTATGACCACCAAGGAGCCCAATGAAGGGAAACCTCAATAGTCTACTTGCTCTTTCGCGGAAAGCGCCTACATGTCGACATTACAACAATCGATAAGCGCTTTCGTAGAAAAGCGATGGTATGGAAACGCGGGGGTTTTACGCGTTTTTACACCTCTCGAATATCTTTTTAGCCTTCTAGTTTCTAATCGAAAGAAGCGTCAACAAGCGGCGGCTCAATCTGTTGGTGCTCCCCTCATAATTGTTGGTAATATTAGCGTCGGTGGCACGGGTAAAACACCAATGATCATTTCGCTTTGTAAATTTTTGCAAAGTAAAGGCCTATGTGTTGGCGTTATATCTCGAGGGTACGGGCGCCAGACTCAGGGTTTGCAAATAGCCCATAAAAATTCAACGGCGGTACAGCTGGGCGACGAACCTTTTGAGATATATCGTAATACTCAATGTTGTATGGTGGTTTCGGACAAGCGCCTGGAAGCGGCACAATACCTTGTTAAAAATAAGCGCTGCGACGTAATTCTCGCCGACGATGGTTTACAGCATTACAAACTTTTTCGTGACAAAGAACTTGTTTTGGTCGATGGCCTTCGCGGTTTCGGTAATGGGCATTTGCTGCCGGTAGGGCCGTTGCGCGAACCCGTTTCACGTTTAGCGGATGCCGATTGGGTAATAAAAAATGCCAGTGGGTGTGAAAGCGCTAGTAATGGCTCTGGTATTGAATACCCGCAGGGGTTCAGTGCCATCATTTCTTTAAAGCCCGAAGCGTTAGTCAATGTGCGATCAGGTCAGCACTTTCCTTTAGAAAAGCTTTCGCACCTCAAAGAGGTGCATGCTGTCGCCGGTATTGCTAGCCCAGACAAATTTTTTAATACGCTTCGAACGCTTAAACTAGAATTTGAACCGGTTCCTCTGGCTGATCATCATCAATATCAGTCGCAAGACTTAGGTTTTTCTGGTGATATCATCATGACAGAAAAAGACGCGGTAAAATGTGCAGAAATTGCCAACGATCGCTGTTACTTTCTAAAAACAAAAATGCATATTTCCGATCAATTTTTGGAAGATTTTTTTGGCTCGGTAAAAGCGCTTATTGACCAGTATAAGAATGGTTAAACCGCCGCACTGTGTTTTGCGTAAGACTAGGTGACCCCCATATACGCGCAGCAGCTACATACATTTAAAATTAGTTAAAGAATTAGTTAAAAATAGAAATATGAAGAAATTTATTGTCGTAATACCTGCACGCTATGCGTCTCAGCGCTTACCTGGTAAACCGCTAAAAGATATCGCTGGAAAAAGCATGATTCAGCGTGTGTACAACTGCGCCCAGGGAAGTGCCGCCACTCGTGTGATCGTGGCTACCGATGATGATCGAATCGAAAATGAAGTTTTGTCTTTTTCGGGTGAAGTTGTCATGACAAAACCAGACCATCCATCTGGTACCGACCGTTTGCAAGAAGTTGTAACACAGCTTGGTTTGGCTGGCGATGATATCGTTGTCAACGTTCAGGGAGATGAACCCCTAATTCCTGCAGCGGTAATCAATCAAGTAGCCCATAATTTGATGGAAAACCCTTTTGCTAGTGCGTCGACGCTGTCCGAGCCGATTGCAGACATTGATACTGTCTTTAATCCAAATGCGGTGAAAGTGGTTGCCGATAAAAAAGGCCGCGCATTATATTTTTCTCGCGCGCCTATTCCTTGGGTCCGTGACGAGTACTCCAATAGCGAACCTAAACTTCTATCGCGATCATTAGTGCAACGCCATATCGGGATTTACGGATACCGTGTCGATTTATTGAATCAGTTCGTGGGTTGGCCGTTAAGCTTGCTAGAAAGCAATGAAAAACTTGAGCAATTACGCATACTCGAAAACGGTTGTGATATTCATGTGGAGGAAGCCTGCGAACCCGTGCCCGGGGGCGTCGATACCGAAGAAGATCTCATAATGGTACAAAAACTATTTGAGCGAGAAAACTAACAATGTCGCAAGTTAGTGTGCTGTTTGTCTGCCTTGGTAATATCTGTCGGTCGCCGACTGCCGAAGGGGTTTTTAATAATAAGCTTATACAAGCCAATTTAAACGGTTGTATTCAATCTGGCTCTGCCGGCACGAGTGACTGGCATATCGGTTCGCCGCCAGACCGTCGCACACTTAATGCTGCGCTTACGCGCGGTTATGACTTTTCCAACCAGCGTGGCCGACAAGTTAAGGTTGACGATTTTTCTAATTTTGATCTTGTGTTGGCGATGGACCAGGAAAACTTGTCTCACTTAGATTTAATGAAGCCGAAAGGCTTTTCTGGCCATCTTGGCTTGTTTCTGGATTTTGCAGTGAACAGTGAATACTCTGAAGTGCCTGACCCATATTACGGTGGTGATACAGGTTTTGATCTCGTGCTAGATTTGTGTGAATCAGCAAGTGAGGGTCTGATTGCCCACATCCAGACATCCTTATTGTCTTAATTTTTCATCTAAGCGTATTTTTTGAATGAAAATCGAAACGGAAAAGTCACTCAACAACCAAAGCACTATGGCTTGCCCAAGTGTTGCGGAGTATTTTTCTGCCCCTGAATCTATCAGCGAACTCACAGAATATTTAGCGTGGGCGGAAAGTGAAGCCCTGGATGTACATGTGCTTGGTGGTGGTTCTAATGTGATTTTACCGCGAAAAATAAAAGGCATAGTGATTTGCCCTCGACTTATGGGGTTCGAGGTGTTTGAGCAAGATGAGCAGTCGGTATGTGTTGAGCTAGGAGCGGGGGAGTCTTGGCATCATTGTGTTGAGCGGTGCGTAAACCTTGGATATTCGGGTATCGAAAATTTAGCCTTAATTCCCGGAAGCTGTGGCGCTGCACCGATGCAAAATATCGGCGCATACGGTGTAGAGATAAGTCAGGTATTTGATTCATTATCCGCAATTGATATAAAAAGCGGTAAGCCCGAAACGTTTTCACGCGAAGCATGTGAATTCTCTTACCGTGACAGTGTTTTTAAATCACGCTTGCGTAAAAAATATGTTATTACAAGTATTCGTTTACGTTTGGATAAAGTGTTTTCTGGAAAAATTGAATACCCGGCACTAAGGGAAATGTTGCACAGTAGCGAACAGGAAAATGCGAGCAACACGATTACAGCGAAGGGTGTAATGAGGGCGGTAGTAAATATTCGTCGGTCAAAGTTGCCAGACCCCGACCAGATACCTAATAGCGGTAGTTTTTTTAAAAACCCTATTGTTAAAAAAGTCGAATTTGAACGCCTCAACAAAAAATATGCAGGCATGCCATTTTTTTTGGTAGATGCATCGAAAGTGAAAATACCTGCGGCTTGGTTGATTGATCAACTTGGCTGGAAAGGCAAAGAATATGAAGGGGTAGTCGTTCACCCGAAACATGCGCTTGTTATTACAAACCCTAACCGCTGTAGCGCAGAAAACATTATTTCCGTTTCTAATGCTATTCGTTCGGAAGTGTTGAAAGTGTTTGATATTCAATTAGAAATGGAGCCGCAATTACTCGAAGGGCTTGCCTAAAGCAACAGGTAACACACCCGAGTACGTACCCTCGTTAAAATATGCTGCAAGACTCGCTATTTCCCTCTCATGAAACAAAAGACATATCTCTCTTTGGGTTTGGCGAACTGCATATCGTTAAACGCTTTCTCAACGGCTTCGACGCAGATCATTACTTTGATATATTGAAGGCAGAACTAGATTGGCAACAGCCTACAACAACTGTTTTCGGTAAAACTCAAAAAATTCCACGCTTACAAGCTTGGTATGGCGACGAAGGCAAGGCGATGCGCTATTCGGGCCAAAGCTTTATGCCAACCGCCTGGCACCCAAGCTTAATCGCTTTAAAAGCCGAAATTGAAACTGAGGCGCGCCACAAATTTAATAGTGTATTGGCGAATATGTATCGCAATGGCAACGATAGTGTTGGGTGGCATGCAGATGATGAAAAAGAGCTGGGCGACAAGCCGATTATCGCGTCATTAAGTCTTGGGGAAAGTCGCCGCTTTTGTTTAAAACCAAAAAATGACCGATTGCCGAACGGGGAAGTGAACAAAATTCGCGTTGACCTTGCATCTGGGGATCTGCTTGTGATGAAGGGCGATACACAGCGCTTTTGGCAGCATGCGGTGTTAAAAGCGCCTGGCGTGATTGCGCCACGAATCAATCTGACTTTCAGAAAAATAATTTAGCTTACTTGCGCTATCTTTGACCATAGTAGGGTGCCTTTCCCTTACTTTAAAACGTGAATGTTGCTATAATTTGCGCGCTTTTTTATCGTCCTTAGCGTGTTTGCAAAAAGCCGAAGGCTTGCCGATACTTGCTATGTGCTCTTAATTTTGAAGTGCTAGATACCTCAATCTCGACCTTTGAGGTTGTTACTGCCCAGCTAGAGCATCAAGAGCGCCAATCAAGCACATACTAGCGACTGAGCTTACACGCATATCAAATGCCTATGTGAATAGCTGCGAGCACATTGCCCGCGTTGTACATATGATCATTCGGTTAGAAGTGCTGAGCGTAATACAAACAGTCACGAGATTTGCCAATAGATAGAACTCATGATCTGGGCTCTATTTGCTGCATTCACTCATTTAACGCCACTACAATTACGGAGTTAACGCATGGGATATCAACATATCCAAGTTCCTACCGATGGTGAAAAAATCACCGTAAACGACGATTCCTCACTCAATGTACCCAATCGACCAATTATTCCTTTTATCGAAGGTGATGGTATTGGTGTCGACATTACTCCTGTTATGAAAAAAGTCATCGATGCGGCGATTGAAAAAGCCTCAAACGGTGAAAAAAGTATTTCCTGGATGGAAGTCTACTGCGGTGAAAAATCTGCAGCACTATACGACGGCGAATGGTTTCCGAAAGAAACCCTTGAAGCCGTAAAAGAATTTGTGGTATCGATCAAAGGGCCTTTGACGACTCCCGTTGGCGGCGGCTTTCGCTCGCTTAACGTAGCGCTTCGTCAAGAACTTGATTTATATGTATGTCAGCGCCCTGTGCGTTGGTTTACTGGCGTGCCTAGCCCGGTAAAAGAACCAAACCTGGTTGATATGGTGATCTTCAGAGAAAACTCAGAAGATATCTATGCGGGTATTGAGTACAAGCAGGGCACCCCTGAAGCCAAGAAGTTAATCGACTTCTTGCAGAACGAAATGGGCGCTACGAAGATTCGTTTCCCTGAAACAAGCGGTATTGGTATTAAGCCGGTCTCTAAAGATGGCACTGAGCGTTTAGTTCGCAAAGCGATTCAATACACCATCGACCAAGATTTACCTTCGCTAACCTTAGTTCACAAAGGCAATATCATGAAATTCACCGAAGGTGCATTTTGTGATTGGGGCTACGAGCTAGCAAAATCAGAATTCGGCGCAACACCGATTGACGGTGGCCCTTGGTGTTCTTTCAAAAACCCAAAAACGGGCAAAGAAATCGTCATTAAAGACGTTATCGCTGATGCGATGTTGCAGCAAATCCTTCTACGCCCAGCAGAATACAGTGTTATTGCCACGCTTAACTTGAACGGCGATTATCTATCTGACGCATTAGCAGCGCAGGTTGGTGGTATTGGTATCGCTCCTGGCGCTAATATCTCTGATAACGTCGCTGTATTTGAAGCGACTCACGGCACAGCACCTAAATATGCCGGTCAAGATAAAGTAAACCCAGGTTCACTGATTTTGTCTGCTGAAATGATGTTACGTCATTTAGGCTGGAATGAAGCAGCCGACCTTGTTGTTAAGGGTATTGAAGGCGCTATCGGTGCAAAAACCGTAACTTACGACTTTGAGCGCTTGATGGAAGGTGCAGCACTTAAATCATGCTCAGAGTTTGGTGACGAAATTATTAAGCACATGTAATCGTTCTTGATTGTCAGACCTACGTTAAAAGCCCGGTAATCCGGGCTTTTTTGTGCCCATAAAAAATTTTGGTAATTTTCAGGTGCGCAGTAGTATGGTCTTGTCGAGCGACACATAAATTCGGTGAGTGAAAGTATCTAGCCGGGCAGGGGTGTTTTATTGTTTTCTGGTCGTTGGAATACGCGAGTGGTTTCTAAGCGTGTATGTGTTCTGACGCTTATCGGGTATAGGAGCTTTTGAGGCTTTCGATTCCGTTGGGAAAGAGTTTTTCGTAAGCATCTTCTAGTTTTTGCAGCACAGTTTCTGCATCGAGTACTTTTTTGGAGATGATGATGTGTGGTTGTAGCTGAAACACATCATTGTGCTGAAGCCCAGGTGTATCAACATAGCGCTCAGCCAGTTGTACAGGGAATTTATAATCGAGTAAGTAATCGACTGGTCGGCGTTTGAGTATGCGTAATGCTTGCTCATGGCTATCTGCCGTTTGATATTTCACACGGTTCAATGGGTTGCGTATATAGTCGCCCCAATCTCCGTAGCTGTACCCACGCAATATGAGAATGGTTTTACCCTTTAAATCATGTTTGGTTGTTACGTCGGGTAAATCGCGCAAACGGTATGCGCGTAAAGAAATCTTGTCGATGGAATTTTCGGAAACAATAACCCCAGATTTAAAATCAGAAAGAGTGGGTAATCCGAAGTATAGATCTGCTTGACCGTCAACCACTGCCTTGGCAACGCGCTTGGGCGGGTACGAGCGGAGGGCAACGTCGTAGCCCGCTTCCTCAATAATGGCGCGCGCAAGATCTACCAAATGGCCCGATGTATCACCCGACTCGTTGGTCCAGTAATAAGGCGGAAACTCGATATAGCCCATGCGCAATGTGTCACGGGCGAAACAGGAAGTGCTGTAAATCGAAAAGATCGAAACTACTAAAAACAGGTTGCGCACTATATACCTCACTACCCAAGCATTATGCTTTACTTTGCGAAAGTAACGCTTTAACCCTGGTCTTGCTTGTGTGCATAGAAATCGTGTTAGTTGTTCAGTGTTATTTTTTACAAAAGCTGTACTGCGTTAGACGCGAGTTCAATAATTAGACAGTCCTGCGACCACAAAATTTCTTATTGTTATAGTGAATATGCCGGGGCATATTTAATCTTCCTTTTGTCGGAGTATAAAACTAGCGAGTAGTAATTCGCAATAAAATCAGTGGTTTATATCTCTAAATTAAAACATATTCGAGCGTTTTGATCTGGTCTGGATGGTTTCTGAACAGTTAAGCTGAAGAAAGGTGCGTTTTTGAATGTTTTGGTTGGCGGGAGCAGTTACGAGTAGTAAGTGCGTTCAGTCGCAGAAAATGTTGGTTTTGAGGTTAAATATAGACAGCGGCGCGCCTTGCCTGGCCCTTTCGGGGCCAAGAAGTCGACGTTGCTAGGTAAGCCGAGATACATGCAAATGACGCGACGAGAGAAACATGGAAAAGGCCGGTTAAGCCGGTTCTATAAGTGCTTCTATAGTGCTATCTGTCTCGAAACTAAGTTCTGATGCGCTGGCGTGAGATTGCGCTGGGCTGGACTCAAGAGCTTCCTTTGCAAGCTGGATACCCATCGCGTGCAAGCCCTTGTCGCCATCTTCAATTTCAAACTCAACAATTTGTCCGGCTTTTAACGTGCGGTATCCGTCCATTTCGATGGAAGAATAGTGCGCGAACAAGTCAGTTCCACCATCCTCCGGCAAAATAAAACCGAAACCTTTTGCGTTGTTAAACCACTTTACGGTTCCTTTGGGCATAAAACACTCCCCATATCTCTTTATACTACGAGCTTTTAGGGCGCCGATATTTGAAGCCAAGCGCAAGGTCACAGCCTCGCGTTTTGGACTAGGTAAGGGCGCCTTTTTAGGTGTAGTATTGGCTGTTAATTATTATTATCGACTACTTAACGATGGCGTTGCGCGATTTTCAACCAGAGATCGTTCACTGTCAAGAACACTAATGATTTACGTGCCAGTTAGTGTTAGGTGATGATTTAGCCAAAGCGGTCGAAGCGCAGTCAAATCAGCGGAAATCAAGCCAAAGTTTACGACTTTTTGTTTGTAAAACGCCGCAATCTAGAACGTTTTATAAGGGTAATGCTATTCCATGGGTAAAGCTGAAAAACTTCAACTAACATTATCAAAGGAGAGTGATTCAGACCCTCTTATCGATGACGGTGGGGTGGCTGTACAGGAGGACAAACCGCGGCTCAAGCGGCCTCCAATGTACAAGGTGGTCTTGTTAAATGACGACTACACCCCCATGGAGTTTGTAGTGCACATACTTGAACGGTTCTTCTTCATGAATCGTGAAAAGGCAACGCGGGTAATGCTGCAAGTGCACACTGATGGGAAGGGGATTTGTGGCGTATTCTCGAGAGATGTGGCTGAAACAAAAGCGGCCATGGTGAACCAGTACTCACGAGATAACGAGCACCCTCTAATGTGTGAGATAGAAGCATCTGACGACGGTGACTCAGATTAAGCAGAACCTTTTCAAGCCTGCTTAAACGAGTACCCAGGACGATAACGAATTTAGGCGAACACGACATGCTAAGCAAAGAACTTGAATCAACCCTTAACACCGCGTTTAAAGCCGCGCGTGGCAAGCGTCACGAGTTTATGACAGTCGAGCACCTGTTATTAGCTCTTACGGACAACGACTCCGCAGCCGGTGTGTTGAAGGCTTGCGGTGCGGATTTAAGCTTATTGAAAGATGACTTGTCGGAGTTCGTAGACTCCACAACCCCTCTGATCCCCGAAGAAGATGAGGATCGAGAGACTCAACCCACACTAGGTTTTCAGCGCGTATTACAGCGTGCTGTATTTCACGTGCAGTCTTCGGGTAAAAACGAGGTGACTGGAGCCAACGTGCTTGTGGCAATCTTCAGTGAGCAAGAGAGCCAGGCGGTGTACTACCTCAAGAAACAAAGCGTTGCCCGTATTGATGTAGTGAATTACATCACTCACGGCATCAGCAAAGTCAGTGGCCCCGGTACAAGCCACAATGACCAAAATGAACAACACGATGACGAAGCAGTGGCTGGCAGCGAAGGCGCTCAGCAAAACCCTCTAGATTCATACGCTACCAACCTAAATGAGCAAGCTAAGCTAGGTCGTATCGACCCGTTAGTAGGCCGTGAAATGGAAGTTGAACGTGTCGTTCAGATTCTGGCGCGTCGCCGAAAAAACAACCCCTTACTTGTTGGTGAAAGTGGTGTGGGCAAAACAGCCATCGCCGAGGGGCTGGCCAAGAAAATTATCGATGGTGAAGTGCCTGAAGTGTTAGCTGAAAGTACTGTGTACTGCCTTGACTTGGGTTCATTGCTTGCAGGTACCAAATATCGCGGTGATTTCGAAAAACGCTTCAAAGGGTTACTAGCGGAATTGCGCCGTCGAGAGAACGCAGTTTTGTTTATTGATGAGATTCATACCATTATCGGTGCTGGTGCGGCATCTGGCGGTGTAATGGATGCATCGAATCTACTTAAACCACTTTTGACCTCTGGCGACTTACGCTGCATAGGTTCAACGACATTCCAAGAATATCGAGGTATTTTCGATAAAGATCGTGCGCTTTCGCGTCGTTTCCAAAAGATTGATGTAGAAGAGCCAAGTGTTGAAGATACCTTCAAGATTCTCAAAGGTTTGAAGCCTCAATTCGAAAAGCACCACGGTTTGAAATACACCGACAAAGCGTTGAAAGCTGCGTCTGAATTGGCCTCTAAGTATATTAGTGACCGTTTCATGCCAGACAAAGCGATCGACGTGATTGACGAAGCTGGTGCATTCCAGCAATTGCAGTCCGTTAGCAAGCGTAAAAAACAAATTGGCGTTCGCGACATCGAAGAAATTGTGGCGAAAATAGCGCGTATTCCTGCGAAAACAGTGTCTTCTGATGATAAAGCTCAGCTTTCTAAGCTAGACGAAGTGCTGAAAATGACGGTGTTCGGGCAAGAAGACGCCATCGATGCGATTTCTTCGGCAATCAAATTGTCGCGGGCTGGCTTAACAAACCACGACAAACCTATTGGCTCCTTTTTATTCTCTGGGCCAACCGGTGTGGGTAAAACTGAGCTTTGTCGTCAACTTGCTAGCACCATGGGTGTTGAGCTTGTGCGCTTCGATATGTCTGAGTACATGGAGCGTCACACCGTGTCTCGTTTGATTGGTGCACCTCCTGGGTATGTTGGTTTTGACCAGGGTGGCCTACTCACCGAAGCCGTTACTAAGCAACCGCACTGTGTGCTCTTACTCGACGAGATTGAAAAAGCGCATCCTGATGTATTCAACTTACTGCTTCAGGTAATGGACCACGGTACGCTCACCGATAACAATGGTCGCAGCGCTGATTTCCGCAATGCGATATTGGTTATGACTACCAACGCTGGTGCCGAATCTATGAGCCGTGCATCGATTGGCTTTACCAAGCAAGACCACAGTACAGATGGAATGGAAAGTTTGAAGAAAACCTTCACCCCAGAATTCCGTAACCGTTTAGATGGCGTTATCCAGTTTGGTTCGCTTTCACTCGAAGTGATCAAAACAGTGGTTGATAAATTCCTTATGCAGCTGCAAACACAGTTGGATGATAAGAAGATCACCATGGATATCACCGAAGAGGCCCGCGATTGGCTCGCGACCAATGGGTACGATGAAAAAATGGGTGCCAGGCCGATGGCACGTATCATCCAAGAGAAAATCAAGAAGCCGCTGGCGGAAATGGTACTCTTTGGCAAATTGTCAGAAAAAGGCGGCACTGTGCTAATTGAAGTCAAAGATGGTGAGATCCATATGAGCACAGACGAAGAGGTGTTAGAGCCCGCGTAAATTCGCGACCTGTGCAACGAAAAAAAGCGGCTATAAGCCGCTTTTTTTATGCGTTAAACGTACCCCTGCAGACTTAATGCGGTGAAGTGGGTTTTTTGTTAAAAAACATTCACGCTGCGAGGCAGGTACGCTAGTGGCGAATAAAATAGAAAATCTTTGGGTAAGTCTTCGAAATTCAGCGTAAACCGATCCTAATGAGAGAACGTGTTAGATAAAAAACTGAAGATTGACGAAGAGCAAACAAAAAAAGCGGCTTATTGCCGCTTTTCTGAATCTAAAATCGATCGCTACTAACGTGCGCGATAGGTAATACGGCCTTTACTCAGGTCGTAAGGCGTCATTTCTACTTTGACTTTATCGCCGGTTAAAATACGAATGTAGTTTTTACGCATCTTGCCTGAAATGTGCGCGGTAACCAGGTGACCATTTTCCAGCTTTACTCGGAAAGTGGTGTTGGGAAGGGTGTCTACCACTTCGCCTTCCATTTCAAAATTGTCTTCTTTTGCCATTCGGCCAGTATCCTCGACTTATGCGTCTTAAGTGCTTTGACTTCTCGCCTATGCGCAGAAAATATCGCGCAATTTTTTCGGCTGATTCAAAAAGGCGGCAATTTTGCCTTATTTGATACGCAATGCCAAGAGCGGATTGCTGATAGAGGCGGCGAGAGGTCGAAATGGCCAACTTAAGTGCCGTTTCTTTAATCTCTGGGGCGTGCGTTTCATGGAAACGGCCCCTGAAAGAGCATGTTGGTGGAATCTATTACATGGGCTAAAAATCCCTAACCACCACCCACCGGTTATCAAGCAAAACTTGAAAAGGCTGATAGTCGGTTTTGTAAGACATTTTTTGGCAGTCGCGAATCCAATACCCGAGGTAGACGTAGGGTAAGGTTTCGCGCTTGGCGCGCTCAAGTTGATAAAGAATATTAAATACGCCCAGGCTACGTTGCGCGTCTTCGGGGTCAAAAAAAGCGTAAATCGCTGACAGTCCATTTTGGAGTTTGTCTATTACCGAAACGGCTTTCAATTCGCCCTGGTCGCGAAACTCAACAAATTCTGTTATGCCCCATTCCTTTGTTAAAAAATTGGAAAATTGTTCAGTTGTGGCTGGGTACATTTCCCCATCGCGATGACGCTCGTTGATATAGCGTTCGTATAGTGCGTAGTATTCAATATCTTCGATGGACGAAACTGATCGGATTTTCAGGTCTTGGTTGCGTTTCCAGCATCGTTTTTGCGATCGAGTTCGTTTAAATTCGGCGGCAGCAATACGAATGGGGATACAGGCACGGCAATCCCTGCAGTGTGGTCGGTACACATGGGAACCGCTGCGACGGAAACCAAGTTCAGAAAGCTCGCTATACATCTCTCCGTCTAAGTGGGCTTCTGGGTCAACAAATACCGTACGTGATTGTTGCTCCGGAAGGTAACCGCAGTCATGGTCGCTAGTGGCGAAAAACTTCAGCCCGGAAAGGTCAGTCATGGGGTCTCAAGTTTCCTCGACGCTCATATCCGCTGGCCACTTTTTAGCCCAGTCGAATATTCCCTCTTCGTTTACCGCGCGGTCAAGCTCAGCTTCAAACGCTTTTCGAGGAATTTCTTTTGCGCCAAAAGAGGCGAGGTAATCGGTGTGAATTTGACAATCTATTAGGTGATATTGCCAGCGCTCTAATGTTTTCGCTAGGCTGATAAAGGCAACCTTAGATGCACCGCTTTGTAGGCTAAACATAGATTCACCGAAAAATGCTTTGCCTAATGCTAAACCATAAAGCCCCCCGACAAGTTTGCCGTCGCGCCATGTTTCTACAGAGTGCGCATAGCCAGCTTTATTGAGCTCGACGTAGGCTTCAATCATCTCTTCCATAATCCAAGTGCCGTCTTGCCCGTCACGTGGGATCGCCGCGCAATGGTGCATCACCTCATCAAACGCGGTATTGATTCGTATTTCAAATTCCTGTTTGTTTAATAGCTTACGGTTGCTGCGGCCAATATGGAGTTCTGTCGGGATGAGTACAAGACGGGGGGAGGGCGACCACCAAAGTATGGGTTGGCCTTCACTATACCAAGGGAAGATACCCCGGCGGTACGCGTTAAGTAAGCGCGCTTGGCTTAAGTCACCGCCAACGGCGAGCAGGCCGTCGGGGTCATCGAGCGCGTTAGAGGTATCTGGAAATTCCAGACTTTCATTTAGCCAGGCAAGTTGGCTCATGGCTTTGACTCAATCAGAACTTAAGCGTATTTAAATGTACTATTGATCAAGAAATTTTTCTGCATCGAGCGCAGCCATACAGCCAGTGCCGGCGGATGTGATCGCTTGACGGTATATGTGGTCGCTAACATCACCGGCAGCAAAAACACCTGGAATGCTAGTAGACGTCGCGCCACCTTCGGAGCCAGTTTTTACAACGATATAGCCGTTGTGCATCTCTAACTGGCCTTCAAACATGTCAGTGTTAGGCTTGTGGCCAATAGCGATGAAGACGCCGCTCACTTCCACATCTTGGCTGGTGCCGTCGGTGGTCGATTTTAAACGCGCGCCAGTCACGCCGCTATCATCACCCAAAACCTCTTCGAGTGCGTTGTTCCACATGATGGTGACGTTGCCATTTTTCTCTTTTTCAAATAGACGATCTTGCAGAATTTTTTCCGAACGCAATGAATCACGACGGTGCACCAAAACCACTTCTTTACAGATGTTGCTAAGGTATAACGCTTCTTCAACTGCGGTGTTACCGCCGCCAACCACAATAACTTTTTGATCGCGGTAGAAAAAACCATCACAGGTGGCGCATGCGCTTACCCCTTTACCGGCAAACGCCTCTTCAGAAGGTAGCCCCAAATATTGCGCTGAGGCCCCGGTCGCGATAATGAGAGAATCACAGGTGTAAGTTTCATTGCCTTTTAGGGTAAGAGGTGTGCTTTTTAAATCAACTTCGTTGATATGGTCAAACAGTATCTCGGTATCAAAGCGTTCTGCGTGTTGCTGCATCTGAACCATCAAGTCTGGGCCTTGTAAATCAGCTACGCCGCCGGGCCAGTTTTCAACCTCTGTCGTGGTGGTAAGTTGACCGCCTTGCTGCATGCCAGTAATTACCACAGGGTTTAAATTCGCACGAGCTGCGTAGATTGCTGCGGTGTAGCCCGCAGGGCCTGAACCTAAGATGATCAGTTTGTGGTGTTTAGCGTCGCTCATTGATGCTGGCTCCTGGTTTACAACGGGTTTTTGTGGCTGTGTTTAATGTGATTGCGAATGATACGGGAATTTATCTGCTTCAGGCTATTAGAGATTGGGATGAAAAGTGAGACTTAAAGGCTAATTACCCTCAAACGAATGTGGGCGCCGCCGGCGATGTTCTCTCGGTGGTGAACATTGCGGGCTTTCATGGTGGGCATATGACGAGTGCTTTCACTGTAGCGGAAAACACTGTTCAAACAACCAATACATTCGAGTTAAACTCAGGTAAAATGCAGCGATTATTATAAGTAAAATGATTCTA
The DNA here is from genome assembly GCA_045430305.1 of Agarilytica sp. Lineage (GTDB taxonomy): Bacteria > Pseudomonadota > Gammaproteobacteria > Pseudomonadales > Cellvibrionaceae > Agarilytica. Next base: position 487,450 of record JAILXW010000001.1, read on the forward strand.
TCCTGAATGCCCAGAAAACAAGCCGCAACACCAGAAAGAGCGCCAGCGAATTCTTCCGATTCATTGTCGAATGAAAAGCCGATTGTGACCAACAAAATCCTCCGCGAAGGGGTGCTTATTGGTTTGATTGCCCTGTGTGCGTATCTTTCGTTAGCGCTCTTGTCATACAGCGCCAACGACCCTGGTTGGTCGAAAACGGGTGCCGGTGGCGAAATAGAAAACGCTGCTGGGCCAGCAGGGGCTTGGATGGCCGATGTATTTTTCTCACTCTTCGGTCAGATGGCATTTTTGTTCCCTTTGATGCTGCTATTTCAAGTGTGGCGACATTTACGTCATCGCTTGGGCATGATCTTCGACCCTCTCATCATCACGCTTCGCAGTATTGGTTTTATTTTAGTGATGGTCTCAACTACTGGTATTGCCGTTATGCAATACGGCACCAAAAGTGGAAGCCTGCCTTTTTCTAATGGTGGCTATTTGGGGTTAAGCACCGCGACGGCAATTGATTCCTCTTTCGGATACATGGGCGGAAGCCTGTTACTTTTGGCATTGCTGTTGTTTGGGCTAACTGTGTTTATCGAGATTTCTTGGTTTGCCGTTATGGATGCCATTGGCGCTGGAATTTTGTGGTCTGTCGGCGATGCGAAAAGACGCTTTACCACTTGGAAATTGAACCTTGCTGAAAAAAGACAAATCAAGCAAAAGCTGGAAGAGCGTAAAACAGCCGTAGAGGTAGAAGTTAAATTAAAAGAAAAACGTATTCCACCTACGATCAAACCGGTTAAGCAAAAAACCAAGGTAAGTGAACGCGTTAAAAAAGAGCGCCAGCAAACGCTGGAGTTTGACGATGTTCCGGTTGGCGAGCTTCCACCCATAGGTTTATTAGATCCGGCAGAAAAACAAAGTGACAAAGGGTATTCGCAAGAATCCTTAGAAGGTATGTCGAGGCTATTGGAACTTAAGCTCAAAGACTTTGGTGTTGTTGCAGAAGTGGTAGAGGTATTACCCGGGCCAGTAGTGACCCGTTTCGAGATTCAACCTGCAGCCGGAGTCAAGGTTAGTAAAATTTCAAACCTGGCGAAAGACCTCGCTCGTTCGATGGCAGTGAGCAGTGTACGTGTGGTGGAAGTTATTCTTGGTAAAACCGTCGTCGGCATCGAGATTCCGAATGAGCATCGTGAGATGGTGCGCCTAAGCGAAGTCATTGCGTCAGAAACGTATGAAAAAACCAGTTCGCCACTCGCTTTGGCGCTTGGCCACGATATATCGGGTCAGCCGGTCGTTGCAGACCTGGCAAAAATGCCTCACTTGCTCGTCGCGGGTACCACCGGCTCGGGTAAGTCAGTGGGTGTAAATTCCATGTTGGTGAGCATGCTCTACAAATCGTCACCCGACGAAGTACGTTTCATTCTTGTCGACCCCAAAATGCTTGAGCTTTCGGTTTACGACGGCATACCGCACCTACTTACGCCGGTTATTACCGACATGAAAGAAGCCGCAACTGGCTTGCGTTGGTGTGTAGGGGAAATGGAACGTCGTTATAAGTTGATGGCTTCCTTGGGTGTACGAAATATTGCGGGTTACAACAAAAAGGTGCGTGACGCTAAAAAGGCTGGCGAACCGATTTTGGATCCACTGTGGGTACCAGAAGACAACGGTGTTATCGAGTTAGAAAATGCCCAAGCCCCAGAGCTCGAAACCATTCCATTTATTGTGGTTGTGATTGATGAGTTTGCCGACATGATGATGATCGTCGGTAAAAAAGTAGAACAGCTTATTGCTCGTATCGCGCAAAAAGCGCGTGCTGCAGGTATTCATTTAATTCTCGCTACACAGCGACCTTCGGTCGATGTTATTACCGGTTTGATTAAAGCCAATGTGCCCACACGAATCGCCTTCCAGGTGAGTTCCAAGATTGATTCGCGCACCATCCTCGATCAGGGTGGGGCAGAACAGTTACTCGGCCACGGCGACATGCTTTACCTCGCTCCAGGTACTTCAGTGACTACTCGTGTTCACGGTGCTTTTTTGGACGACCATGAAGTACACAACGTTGTGGCTGATTGGAAAAAACGTGGCGAGCCTAATTATCTCGAAGAAATATTCAGTGAAAGCGTTTCTTCTATACCAGTACCCGGTTTCAGCGGTGATGAAGAGGGAGAAGGTGGCGATACAGAATCGGACCCACTTTACGATGAAGCCGTGGCTTTTGTATTGGAAACGCGAAAGGCCAGTATATCCTCAGTGCAACGTAAGCTCCGAATTGGCTACAACCGTGCCGCACGCTTGATCGAACAGATGGAGACAAGCGGGGTCGTAAGCTCTATGGGTAATAACGGTAGCCGCGATGTATTAGCGCCTGCGCACCCTAAGTAAGCGGTTGATAACCCTAAGGAACTTAAATGAAAACAATGATTTATGGCGCACTCTTAATGTTAATGTGCGCACAAACCTTGGCAGGTAACACAAAAGAAAACGCCGAAACCACGGCCGTTGCGAAAACGCTTGCACACTCTTTAACTGAGATCTCCACGTTGTCTGGTCGCTTTCTGCAAAAAATTATTGATGCGGACGGCCAAACGCTTCAAGAAACGGAAGGTAAATTCAAAGTACTGCGCCCAGGGTATTTTTTGTGGCACGTAGACCCGCCGTACGAACAGTTGATAATTGGTACTCCCGAGACTCTAAAGGTGTACGATCCAGATTTGGAGCAAATGACGGTTCACCAGCAAAACGTTTTCTCAGGTACACCAGCGGCACTAATCAGTGGTGATGTTTCCAGCATTACGCAGCAATACAGTGTTACGCAGCAAACAAAAAACAAAACTCAGACATTTACACTCAAGCAGTTTGAAAATACAAAAAGCGATTTTGAAAGCTTAAGCTTTCGCTTCAGTTTGAACACCCCGAAGGCCTCCGTGCTTATGGGCATGAATTTCACTGATAGGCTTGGTCAGCGTACCGAAGTTAGCTTTAGGAAGCTGGAGCAAAATGAGACGCTAGCGCAACGCGCATTCGAGTTCGAACCACCTGCCGATACCGACATCATTCTCGATGACTGACCTATTTGCCTCAGAAGAACAGGAATTTGTACAACTGGGGCAACCGCTCGCTGCGCGTATGCGACCGCATACCTTAGATGAGTATCTCGGCCAAGAGCATTTACTAGGTGAAGGAAAACCCCTACGCCAAGCGATAGAGCGTAAACAAATTCATTCGATGATTTTTTGGGGGCCGCCGGGGTCAGGCAAAACCACCTTGGCGAAGCTATTAGCGAATGAAATTAATGCAGACTTTATTGCTATTTCCGCAGTCCTTTCTGGTGTTAAAGATATTCGCCAAGCCGTAGAGCGAGCACAAATAAAACGCAAAAGTGCAGGGCGCGCGACGATATTGTTCATCGACGAAGTTCACCGCTTTAATAAATCTCAGCAAGACGCATTTCTACCATACGTTGAAGATGGCACTGTTGTATTTGTCGGGGCCACTACGGAAAACCCTTCTTTTGAAGTAAACAACGCCTTGCTTTCGCGTTGCCGTGTTTATGTATTGAAGGGCTTTCAACCAGAGGCGCTAACTCAGACTTTAAAGCGCGCTTTAAATAACGAAGAAAATGGCCTTGGTAAACGCCAGCTTGATATTAGTGAAGAGGAGTTGGCCGCGATTGTTACAGCGGCCGATGGTGACGCCCGACGCGCCTTGAATTTATTAGAGATCGCGTCAGATCTCGTCGATGATGAATCTATGATATCTAGCGATATCGTAGGTCAGGTCTTACACGGCGATGTGCGGCGTTTTGATAAGGGCGGCGACCTCTTCTACGAACAGATATCTGCGCTGCACAAAAGCGTTCGCGGCAGTGACCCAGATGCGACCCTGTACTGGTTGAACCGTATGCTCGATGGTGGATGTGACCCGCTATATATCGCGCGTCGAATCGTGCGTATGGCGAGTGAAGATATTGGCAATGCCGACCCAAGAGGGTTAGAAATAGCCCTGAATGCATGGCAAGCGCAAGAGCGCTTGGGCAGCCCAGAAGGGGAGTTATCAATCGCGCAAGCGGCAGTGTATTTGGCGTGCGCGCCAAAAAGTAACGCCGTGTATAATGCTTTCAAGGCGTCACGTAGTGATGTGCAATCCATGCCCAGTTACGATGTGCCCATGCATCTACGCAACGCACCAACAACACTTATGAAAGAGTTGGATTATGGCAAAGATTATCGTTATGCACACAATGAAGCCGACGGTTTTGCTGCAGGTGAACGCTATTTTCCTGATGAAATTGAACACAGAGAATACTATCAGCCGGTTGCACGGGGCCTTGAAATAAAAATCGCTGAAAAATTAAAGCATCTGCGCCAGCAAAATGTCAGTGCTGCAAGCCCTGCTGAAGCAAAACAAGATCATGATCAGGCCTAGTCTTTTTCTTTCTAGGCATAGATAAAACTAAGGTAAATTACATGCAATGGTTAGCCGTCGCACTGGGTGGAAGTTTAGGTGCTTTGTCCCGTTATGCCATTGCCATAAGCTTAGATGTCACTCCAGGTAAATTTCCCACGGCTACGTTTATTATCAATGTGCTTGGGTCAGCGCTTATGGCGTTTTTCTTTGTCATTATCGCTGAAAAAACGATACTACCTATTGTGTGGCGTCAAATCATAATGGTGGGGTTTTTAGGTGCGTTTACGACATTTTCCACATTCTCCATGGAAGCCCTGCAGCTTTTTCATTCTGGCCATGCAAAGCTTGCCTTAATGTACATGATTAGCACATTAGTCGCTTGTGTCACGGTGGCGGCATTAACCTACGAATTAACGCACAAGCTGCATTAAATTTTATAATATCGATTTACAATCAAAATATTTCACTGAATAAAAATAGGATTATTAGGCTGTTATGTTAGACCCTAAACTTCTTCGCACTGAACTCGAATTTGTAGCGAACAATCTTGCCAAACGAGGTTACACATTAGACTCTGAAAAAATAGAGTCTTTAGAGACGCAACGTAAGACTTTGCAGGCGCATTCCGAGTCTCTGCAAGCGCAACAAAAACAAAGCGCTAAAAAAATCGGGGGCGCTAAAGCAAAAGGGGAAGACATTGCACCCTTATTGAAAGAGGTTGAATCGCTAAAAGCCGAAAACAACGAGGCGAAAAATAAATTCAATGCACTGCAGTCAGAAATAGAAACAATTTATGCAGGTATTCCCAACCTTCTTGCTGAGGAAGTGCCCGAGGGGAAAAGCGAAGAAGACAATCAAGAAGTATTAAAGTGGGGAGAACCTAAAGGGTTTTCTTTCGAAGTAAAAGACCATGTTGATATCGGTGCAGGTTTGGGTGGGTTAGATTTTGAAACCGCAGCCAAAATCACCGGTTCTAGATTTGCACTCATGCGTAGCGGCGTTGCCAAGCTGCATCGCGCACTCGTTCAATTTATGTTGGACTTACACAGCAATGAGCATGGTTACGAAGAAGTCAACGTGCCTTATATGGTCAACAAAGACTCCCTGTATGGAACTGGGCAATTGCCTAAGTTTGAAGAAGACTTATTTAAACTTCGTGAAGAGCGTGAGTTTTATTTGATCCCTACGGCAGAAGTGCCTGTTACAAATATCATGCGCGATGAGATTTTGGATGAGGCGACACTGCCCGTAAAGTTTACTGCCCACACGCCATGTTTTCGATCAGAAGCCGGTTCTGCTGGCCGAGATACACGCGGGATGATTCGGCAACACCAATTTGAAAAAGTCGAAATGGTGAACTTTGTTAAACCAGAAGATTCCGAACAAGCGCTAGAAGACCTTACAGCTTGTGCCGAGGCCATTCTGCAAAAACTAGAATTACCTTACCGTAAAGTAATTCTTTGCGGTGGTGATATAGGCTTCGGTGCTCGTAAAACTTACGACCTTGAAGTTTGGTTGCCTTCACAAAACACCTACCGAGAGATTTCATCTTGTTCTAATTTTGGCGATTTCCAGGCAAGAAGAATGAAAGCGCGCTACCGTGACTCTGAAACAGGTAAGCCAGCACTGCTTCACACGCTTAATGGTTCTGGCCTTGCGATTGGTCGTACACTTGTTGCTATTTTAGAAAACTATCAACAAGAAGATGGTAGTGTCGTGATTCCTACTGAGCTTCAAGGGTATATGGGCGGTGTTAAAGCCCTAGAGCCAAATAACTAGAATAAAGCTTAGGGGCTAAAACGTACTGATGGACTTCCTTCCTCTATTTTTTGATCTCAAATCAAAACCATGCTTACTTGTTGGTGGTGGGGCAATCGCTACGCGTAAAGCGCGCCTACTTAAGAAGGCTCACGCTAAAATTATCGTGGTTTCGCCAACGATAGACCCCGAGCTGCAAGCGCTTGTAGAGCATACAAATGGCCTTCATCATCAAAGCGAATATTCGGATAAGTTCCTCGAAGATGTCACGCTTGTCATCTCTGCAACAGATAATGAAACAACGAATCGGCAAGTGGCGAACGATTGTCACATTAGAAAATTACCCGTAAACGTGGTGGATAACCCACAACTTTGCAGTGTTATTATGCCTGCGATCATTGATCGTAGTCCGCTAATCGTTGGCGTTACCAGTGGCGGTGAATCACCGGTACTGGCTCGCAGGTTGCGTACGCAGTTAGAAAGTTCCATTCCTGCAGCATATGGCGACTTAGGTAAGCTTGCCAGTGAATTTCGTCAGCAAGTTAAAGCGGTTTTTGACGATGAAGATCAGCGTCGGCGTTTCTGGGAAGAGGTGCTTAATGGTGACATTGCTGAATTAACATTAACTGGCAACGTCACTCGAGCAAAACAAAAGTTAGAAGAAAAAATTGCTAATAAAGATTATAAAAAACATGGAGAAGTGTATTTAGTAGGGGCAGGCCCAGGCGACCCTGACCTTTTAACATTCAAGGCGCTGCGTTTAATGCAAAAGGCTGAAGTCGTACTTCACGACCGCTTGGTATCACCGCCCATACTCGATATGGTTCGCCGAGATGCTGAGCGCATTTACGTTGGTAAACAACGTGACGAACACGCACTACCGCAAGAAGAAATTAATCAATTATTGCTTTCATATGCGCAACAAGGAAAACGCGTGTTGCGCTTAAAAGGCGGTGACCCTTTTATCTTTGGTCGCGGCGGCGAAGAAATTGACCTGCTCGCTGAAAATCAAATACCTTTTCAAGTAGTGCCTGGAATCACCGCGGCCTCAGGTTGCTCTAGCTATAGTGGCATTCCACTAACACATCGCGATTATTCGCAGTCAGTAAGATTCATTACCGGTCATTTAAAAACCGGAGAGGCGAATTACCCTTGGGAAGAGTTTGTAAATGAAAATCAAACCCTAGTTTTTTATATGGGGTTAAAAGGGCTTCCCAAAATCTGCCAAAACTTAATTGCCCATGGAAAATCAGCCGAAACGCCCGCTGCGTTAGTAGAGCGTGGCACGCTGCCGAACCAAGAAATTCATATTGGTACCTTGGCTACACTACCTGCTTCAATAAAAAATAAGGAAGTTCATGCACCCACACTACTGATTATTGGTAAGGTTGTTGGTCTACATGAAAAGTTGAATTGGTATAAAACGTAACTAGGTAAAGATTAGTTTTGAATATAGCGATACCAAAGAAGTGGTTGCTGAACCCAAACTTTATAGAGTGGCGAGGAATGGCAACGGCTGGTCACTAGCACGAAATGACTATGCCATGATTGAAGATATGGCGAAGGATATTGCGCGTTATGTTGCAAATAACTACAGTGCTAAAATAGGAGGAGGGCAAATGCCTCCGGCCAAAGTCATTGGTCAAGCGAACGAAACCAATAGTAAATAGTTTACATGGCTTAACCCGCCGGCTACTTGATAAGACTTAAATCTTTCGGTTAAATGGCCGATAAGCTTACTAACAGCTCAAAATCACGGTACATATCTGGGAAAATTCGAGAAAATCGATCATTTTCGAAGATTTTGAGCACGAGTTAAGTTTAGATTGTTCTCAACGGGCAACAGTTTCGAGGTAAAAGTCATGGTAGACAGCATTCGCCCCACATACCGCACAGTTACCCCTCAAAAGGTGACAGAGAGGGTGAAGGAGAGTAGCGCTGTTGAAACGCATAGCGATGATAAAGAAGCGGGGCAAGATTACATTGTCAATAAAGATCGTCGCCAGGTGAAAGAACGTCGCAAAAGAGGCGGTCAAAAGCGCTCGTTATACGACATGCGTACCAGCCGGGGTCGCCGTAAAGAAGACCGCGGTGACGACAGCATCGAAATCAAAGTTTAACTTTTCTATCACGATCGCCTTTTCAGGCAGCTTAATACCGAACCCCGCTTGCTTGCCTCGGTCTTAGACCGCTACTATCCGATATTCCTTTCAATTGAAAAAGAGAGTACATCGTGGCTTACGATTATGATTTGTTTGTCATTGGGGCAGGTTCGGGTGGCGTACGAGCCAGCCGAGTTGCATCTCAGTTAGGCGCTAGAGTCGCGGTTGCGGAAGATCGTTACCTTGGCGGAACCTGCGTCAATGTAGGTTGTGTACCTAAAAAGCTTTTTGTATACGCGTCAGAGTACTCAAAGGCCTACAAAGACGCTCAAAACTTTGGTTGGTCTCAGGCTCACCCTGAATTCAATTGGCATACATTACGAGACAATAAAACTGCAGAAATTGAAAGACTAAACGGAATTTACGGCAGTATTCTTGAAAACGCAGGGGTCGAGCTTATCAATGGCCACGCCAGCATCCTTGACCCGCACACGATCCAAGTGGGCGATAAGACCTTCACATCTCAATATATATTGATTGCCGTAGGTGGCTGGCCTAGAAAGCCAAGTTTCAAGGGCGCCGAATACACAATAAACTCGAACGATATATTTTCGCTGGAAAAATTCCCAAAACGAATTTTAGTACAAGGCGGGGGTTACATCGCGGTCGAATTCGCTGGCATATTTCAGGGCTTGGGGGTTGAAACTGAACTCATATACCGTGGCCCCTTATTTTTACGCGGTTTTGATGAAGAAATTCGCGAATTTGTCGCGAAAGAAGTTGAGAAGAGCGGGGTTAAGCTTAGCTTTCATGCTGATATTGAGGGCATTGAAAAAAATCCTGATGGTTCTCTCAAGGTGTTGCTAAACACAATGGAAGAGCGCGAAGTAGACGCCGTATTTACGGCTGTTGGCCGAGACCCAAAAACAGACGGTTTAGGCTTACAAAATACAAACGTACAATTTAAGTCGAATGGCGCAATAGAAGTAGATAAAAACTTTCGAACCGCAGAAAAAAGTATTTTTGCTTTAGGCGACGTGATCGGCCGTATGGCATTAACCCCCGTAGCGCTGGCTGAAGGAATGGCGCTCGCCCGGTATCTTTTCGATAAAGAAGATGTAGATCTTGATTACGCCAATATCGCGACAGCCGTTTTTTGTCAGCCTAATATCGCGACGGTCGGGTTAAGTGAGCACGAGGCGTCTACCAGAGGCAGGCCTTTTTCTGTTTACACCAGCGAATTTAAACCACTTAAAAACACGATCAGCGGATCGGATCAACGCTGCTTGATGAAGTTACTCGTAGATAAAGAAAGCGATAAAGTAATTGGGGCACAAATGGTGGGCCCAGAGGCCGGTGAGATTATTCAAGGGCTTGCTATTGCGATAAAGGCGGGGGCTACTAAAGATGATTTTGATAGTACTATAGGTGTGCATCCTACATCTGCTGAAGAGTTTGTAACGATGCGTGAAGCCGTTCGAGAAGTCGATGCAGATGGAGTCAAAGGCGATGCCTAAGGTATAAGCCAACGCCGAAGCATAAAAAAAGCGCCATTTCAGGCGCTTTTTTTATGCACTAAAATCAATATTATCGATATAGTTTGTTGTTGCTAAAGTCTGCTTCTCTTTCAACCGGGCGATATTTACGAAGTTTTTCAGCAATATTTTTTTTCATGGTGGCTTCATCAGCCACTTGCTCAATGAAGCGCTTAGCCGCAGCGTTCATCTCTTCGCTATTTTCGGCTAGTTCAACCGTAGGGCAGTCGCTTTCTTCTGGATATTTGTTCTTTTTAAATAGCGTTAACATGGTTTTGCCTTCAATATTTCGTTGTTGTACGAATATAATTATTATTTATGTCGCTCTATTTGAACGTTGGGTCAATTTTATACAAAAACGACTTCTACGTGTGCGTTTTTTGTCAAAAAAAATACCTGTTTCACAAGTTTAAATAGTAACAATGTATTAAATCATTTAAATTCGGCCTCATACTAAAGCCTTAGCACTTTCTAGATCGATTCTGTCGAATCTGCTAACTTCGGTGCCAAAAAGCATTAGATACCTAATTCGATCAAACTAAAAAGACTCTAAGCGCCAATTGTTAGGCGGGTACGGCTGAATAGGGTTTATGACGTTTTACGTGCCAAATAGGTGTTAGCCTTGGTTTTACGCTTGCAGCGTCAAATGTCACATGTGGTAGAGCGAAGTGTTCACTCCTGGGCGCCCAAGGTAACCGTTTAGCCCGAATCTTCGGCTAGTTTGTGACCTAACCGGTATTGAGAAACGACTTTGCAAGGGGTGGGCTTGCCGGAGCTAAAGTGAGAGCGTAATTATCTCCCAATAAACTGATTTAAATCTGGTGAACCAAATCGATCAAGTTCGAAATCTTACTACTAAGTCCGGTCTTTTCTATACTACGCGTCTTATCTTACTCTGTTGTTTATACAATAGCGCTCTAAGCCTATTCAGTACCCTGGCAATAGCAGAGGGGCCTCTAATAGTTAAGCCTGATTCAGTTAAGTCCGCGGCAAAAGATACCAGTGGTTTTGGTACAGACAACAGCCCCCCGCGTCAAAACGAGAAAGCGGCAGTCACTACGAATGTGTTTCTAGACAAGCAACGTGAAATAGTTGCTAACCAATTTCTTGATATGAGCGATGCGCTAGACCGCTGGGTGTCTCGGCGTGATCGTATAAACAAAAAAGATAATAATAGTTATCTCATTCTAAATTTTAATAGCGTACTTTCAGATGCTGGCGAACAGGAATACAAGGCGCGATTAAATGCAAAAATCGACCTCCCTAACTCTGAGGATAGATTCAAACTCATTTTTGAATCAGACCCCGAGGAAGATGCTTCGCCGCAAGACAATGAAAGAAGCGGGAAGATTGGAAACGAACAGCTGGCGGAAGACAATGCCATCGCGAGCCTTGAATACTCATTACAGAAAAAAGAGTTCCAGTGGCGGGGCGCACTAGATATTGGCTCCCGCTTAAACCTCCCTCCAGACGCGTTTGTTCGGCTTAAAATTAAAAAGAAAACCCAATTAGGGAATAAGTGGTTTTCTAAAACAGCATTTGATTTCCCTTGGTTTGCACAAGAAGGCGCAAAGCCTTCTGCAAGGCAAAGCTTTAGCTATTCCTTTACGCCAAATGTGAGTTTTCGTAATGTGACGCATGTAAAATACAGTGCGCAAGAATCGTTACGGGAGTCTTATTTAAGTTTTCAAATCAATCATCAATGGTCAGAACACTTGGTGATGGAATATAAGCTCGGTGCCTATGGTGATAGTGAAAGCCACAACGAAACCAGTGCTTATTTCGCACAGATTGGTTTTAGGCAGCACATTTACGGTGATTGGATGTTTCTTCGATTGGTACCAGAGGTAGTGTACCCCCGTGAATTTGATTGGCGTGCGCAGCATGCAATAACAATTTCTTTACAAGCACTGTATTCAAACTAGACCGAAACCCTCGTCGGTAAGGCGTCTAAAAGTTATAGTTCTTGACGTTGTTACCCTTAAGACATAAAGTGCGCGCTGCCTGTGGTTCTCACTGCATTATTTTTCAAATTTAATAGTGCGAGTTAAATGGGAAGTTTGGTGAAATTCCAACGCTGCCCCCGCAACGGTTAAGTCTTACGCTAGTAATAGCCTCATAGACCAAGCCCGATACCAGCCTCAAGCATGTTCAATGATGGAGCGGAGGGCTTTCCATCCAGGGCGATCTGTGATTCTTCCAGCGCTATCTGGTGCTGGTGTACACCTTTCTTCCTCGCGATGCCTCCCTCAATTGCTTAACTTAAATAGCTATTGAGGCTTATATGAAATCTTTTTTTAAACCTTTAGTATTACTTTCTTTTTCTATTTCCCCACTCGTTAATGCGTCAGACCAGTACGAACAGGTCGTAGTGTCTGCCTCGTTAACGGAAACCACCACCTTCGACGTACTTGGGTCTGCAAGCGTTGTTAGCGCTGAAGATATCGTTCGAGTTCAACCTATAGACTTAGCCGATATACTCGACAAACAAGCCGGGTTAGATATCTCAAAACGGGGAGGAAGCCTTTCCAGCACAAGTCTTTTTCTTAGAGGTTCGAACAATGGTCATACCGTTATACTCATTAATGGCCAGCGTTTTAATAGTGCTACGCTTGGCGAAAGTCAGTTTGCGTTAATCGACCCTGAGCAGATTGAACGTGTCGAAGTTGTTCGTGGTGGGCGTTCATCGCTATACGGAACTGATGCCATAGGCGGTGTCGTGAATATTATTACAAAACGCCCAGCAGATGAGATGCAGGGATTTGTGGCCGGCCAATATGGAAGCTTTAACACCGGAAAAGCAAGTGCTGGCATAAGTAATCGTGTTGGTGCTTTGGGGTATCAGTTTTCTTTATCTGGTGAAGTTTCCGATGGAATAGATAATCTGGTCGATGACGAAGACTTTAATGACGATGAAGACGCTTATGAAATATTTAACTTCAACACATTTTTAGATTACCAGATCAATGAACAGTTTAATCTGAATTTTTCGCACCTCGAATCCCAAAGCGAATCTGAATACGATAATTCCTCCGGTTCCGAGCCGTTCACTGAGAACACCCTTCGAGTTTCTACCTTTGATATCGATGCGTCATTTTTGGACTCATTACAATCTACTTTTTCAGCGTCACAATCCCTAGACAACTCAATTACGAAGGATCGCCAGGCAAGGAATTCAGAAAGTGAAATTGAGACTTCTCGAAGCATTGCAAAATGGACAAACTATTTTTCTCCTACCGAACATTCCACATTCATTTTTGGTGCGGAACACCTAGACGAACATGTGTCGGGCGACACGACATACGATGAAGACGATCGTTATACTACCGCTGGTTTTTTTCAATATGAAGGCGCAGCTCACGTAATGGATGTACAAATTGGAGGGCGACACGACGAAAGTTCTGATTACGGCAGTATTTTTACTTATACCGCAGGCCTAGGCGTTAACCCTGTCGACAATATTCGCCTGTATTCAACCTACTCAGAGGGCTTCAAAGCGCCGACCTTCAATGATTTGTACTGGCCAGGCTTAGGTAACAGCGAACTACAACCAGAACAATCTACTTCACGCGAAATCGGAGCGAAACTTAAGTTAGCTAAGTTTTTTACCGAAGTTGCATTGTACAACAACGATGTGAAAGACCTTATTGAGTGGGCACAAGACTCTGAAGGAACCTGGTTGCCTAGCAACGTCGCTTCTGCATCACTTAAAGGCCACGATATAATGCTCGGATACACCGAAGGGTTTATTCAATTTAAAATGAATTACTCCCGTGCGGATGCCCGAGATAACTCAGACAATACGCGCCTGGGGAATCGCGCCAAACACAAACTGTCTATCGACCTTAGTGGCAACGTAGAGAAGCTTACTACGGGTGTGATATTTCGAACGCAAAGTGATCGTGAGGCAACTGGGTTTATGGCTGAAAACGCCGCTGGCTACGCCGTTTATGATATTTACGCCAGCTTCGAAATTGGGTCGGGCTTAAGTACGAGCGTAAAGGTCAATAACGCATTTGACCGCGACTATCAATACGATGAGCGATACAATGCCGAAGGTAGAAATGTAAGCGCTAAACTGAGCTACACCTTCTAGCTCCAGAAATCACATCTTTAAATAGGGCAATCGCCATGTCAGATGAAAACGACCCAAACGCTGCTAGTTCTAGTGATCAAAAAAAGGATGCTAAACATAAAGCCTCCATGGAAAAACAAAAGGCCAAAGTTGATCAGCGTATTGAACAAGCGGATATTGAGCGCGGTGTCGCGATCTTGCTTACCGGGAATGGCAAAGGGAAATCCAGCTCTGCTTTCGGTATGGTGATGCGCGCCTTGGGTTACGGCCACAATGTGGCAGTAATCCAATTTATTAAGGGCGAACAGCTTTCCGGCGAAGAAATGTATGTTCGAGACACGTGTCCACACGTCCAATTTTATCAAATGGGTACGGGCTTTACTTGGAATACGCAAGATCGCAGCGGCGATATTGCTGCTGCAGAACGTACCTGGGAAGTCGCCTCGAAAGCACTTGCAGATAACGCGATTGATTTAGTGGTGCTCGATGAATTAACTTACATGCTCGCATATGACTATTTAAATAAGGATGCCGTTGTTGATGCAATCAAAAATCGCCCCGTTGAACAGAGTGTGATTGTTACCGGCCGGGGCGGGGGTAGCGAGCTTCGTGAGGTAATGGACACTGTTTCAGAAATTAAAGATATCAAGCATGCATTTAAAGCGGGAATAAAGGCTCGAAAAGGTGTGGATTACTAATTTTACATTATGCACTTTTCAAAAACGCTCATGATACAAGGCACGACGACTGACGCAGGGAAGTCTACCCTTGTGTCCGGTCTTTGCCGCGTTTTAAAAAATCAAGGCGTAAGAGTCGCACCCTTTAAACCTCAAAATATGGCGCTTAATAGCGCTGTCACCAGTGATGGTGCTGAAATTGGTCGTGCGCAGGCAGTACAAGCTGCAGCTGCCGGGCTCGACCCTCATTCAGATATGAACCCCATCTTGATTAAACCGGCTAGCGATACGGGTGCACAAATTATTGTCCAAGGCAAAGTGTTCGGAAATATCAATGCAATGGAATATCAGGGGTTTAAAAACAAAGCAATGGATTTTGTGTTGGAATCGTATGAAAGATTACATCATCAGTATGAAGCGGTGGTGGTGGAGGGGGCAGGTAGCCCAGCTGAAATCAACCTACGTGAAAACGATGTCGCGAACATGGGCTTTGCTGAAGCAGTCGATTGCCCCGTGGTCTTGGTGGCCGACATAGATAAAGGCGGCGTATTCGCACATATTGTCGGTACCTTATCGCTACTCAGTCAATCCGAACAAGATCGTATCGTCGGTTTTGTCATTAATAAATTTCGTGGCGATATTAAATTACTAGAGTCTGGCTTGACGTGGTTGGAAGAAAAAACAAAAAAACCTGTGTTGGGCGTTCTCCCTTATATACCCGATCTTCAAATTGAATCCGAAGATGCAATTTCCACTGTCGATTTTGATTCAAACGAAAACGACCTTACCCAAACAAAAAATACTAACGAAAAATGCAACCTTAGCTCAACAATAAAAAACAGGCTGCGTGTTGTAATACCTGTTCTTCCCCGCATTAGCAATCACACTGATTTCGATGTGTTGCGATATCACCCAGACATCGAGGTAGAATTCAAAAAAGAAGCCGGGCATACACTGAAGGCCGACGTTGTAATTTTGCCAGGCAGCAAAGCCGTTATCGATGATTTAGATTGGCTTATAAAAAACGGTTGGAACGACGCTATTGCGCAACACCTTCGTTACGGCGGGAAAGTGATCGGGATTTGCGGCGGTTATCAAATGCTTGGTCGAAGCATATCTGATCCCGAACAGGTGGAGTCTCAGCGATCAGAGTCAACAGGGCTTGGTTACCTTCCCGTAACAACGATTATGAGTTCCGAGAAGCAACTCAAACAACGTAACGCGTATCTTAGAAGAAGCGACGGTAGCGATGTTGAATTATCTGGCTATGAAATACATCAGGGTGTTAGTTCGCTAGTAGCGGATGAACAAGCGTCCTATGTTATACGCTATAACGATGGTGATTGCCTTGCCGTCGATGGCGTTTTTAGTGGCGATGATCAAGTTTTTGGATGTTATCTACATGGTTTATTTGATAAGCCTGGCGCGCTTGAATATTTTCTTGAATGGGCTCGTCCGGGTTTGTTTAAAGATAGTGAAAGAGAAACGTGCGTCGATATTGAAACGCTTCGTGAACGCGCTTTCGATAATTTAGCAGAATCAATCGAACAGCATATTGACTTAGAGCAACTCACGAAGCTCAGTGGAGTTCGTTTTGTCTCGCGGTAATGTAGCGCCTAAAGCAGATGCACGTTATGTTTCCACAAAAACACTACTTCTCTGCGCGTTGTTTCTGCTGCCTATAGTGAGTTTTTTGTCGCTCTATTTCGGTGCTGTTAGTGTGTCTCTCTCCGAAATTGTGAGTTACCTAAGCGGAGATACACTTTCTATTTCATCGATGATCCTCCATGAACTACGTGTGCCAAGAGTATTACTTGCTATTGGCATCGGTGCATTACTTGCCAGCTGTGGTGCGGTGACACAGGGGCTTTTTCGTAATCCGCTAGCGGACCCATTTTTAATAGGGGTAGGGGCAGGGGCCACGGCAGGCGCAAGTGTCACCATCGTACTGATGGCCCAAATTCAAGGCGATTTTTTAGGTTTATCCTTTGTTTCGTTGGGTGCCTTAATAGGTGGTGCAATCGCTGTGTTCTTTGTTCACCGACTGTCGAGTAGCCCCGAGGGAACGTCAGTGGCAACTATGTTGTTGGCTGGGGTTGCCATTACATTTTTGGCGGGAAGTTTGTCGAGCATATTAGAATTTTTTGCCGATAACGATATGTTGCGGCGCCTAAGCTTCTGGAAAATGGGAGGGCTTGATACTGCAAATTATTCAAGTCTTACACTGGTCGCCATCACATGTTGCATCGTGTTTATATTGTTGCCTCGCTATGCGCGTATTCTAGACGCTTTACTTCTTGGTGAATCTGAAGCGCGACACTTGGGTATTGATACTACCCGCGTAAAAACACAATTGATATTAATCGTTGCTGCAGGTGTCGGAGTTTCAGTAGCGGTCGCGGGCACTATCGCTTTTATTGGTTTGATTGTGCCGCATATGGTGCGTTCGCTCATTGGCCCCAGTCATCGATATTTACTTCCAATCAGTGCATTAACCGGCGGAATATTACTTGTGGTTGCCGATGCCTTTTCTCGTACCGTGATCGCGCCAAGCGAAATTCCTGTAGGGTTTATGACATCACTTATCGGTGTTCCGGTATTTATCTCTCTGTTAACACGCAGGCGAAGTTATGTCTTCTGAGGCGCCCGTGCATTCTACTCTTCGCTTGCGCGAGGTGTCATATGTCACATCTTCCAGACCTTTATTAAATAAAGTCTCCTTAGATATTCCCAGCGGAAGCATCACTGCAATAGTGGGGCAAAATGGTGCGGGTAAGTCTACCTTGCTAAATATTGTTTCTGGAGATCTTAAAGCAACTTCCGGTGACATAAGTCTTCAGAACACAGCGCTACATGTGTTCGATCGTTCAGAGTTATGTAAACGGATCGCGTACCTTCCTCAAAATAACGTACTTAACTTTCCTTTTACCGTAAGAGAAGTGATTCGCTTAGGGCGAATACCCCATTCTACGGGGAATGTCATTGACGAGAGCATTGTCAATGCAGCATTAGAGTCAATGGATTTGGTTCATCTGAGTGAACGCCTATATACCCGCCTTTCTGGTGGAGAAAAACAAAGGTGTCAGGTTGCGCGGGTATTAACCCAAATCTGGCGAGAAGAAGATGCGCCTTCTCGCTGCTTACTGTTAGATGAACCCACGTCGTCTCTCGACTTAGCGCACAACCAAAAACTTATGTCAGTGATTAAAGACTTTTCTCAACGCGGCGTTACTGTAATTATCGTGGTTCATGATATAAATTTGGCCGCAGCCCACGCGACAAATATTGTGGCACTTAAAGACGGGAGTTTGGTTGCGCAAGGGCACCCCAATGAAATATTCACCAGCAGAAATATTGAACACATATTTGACGTTGAAATGAACGTTTTTCAAGACCCCGAAACCGGGAGAAACATTCTTTTATCATGAAACATTTAATTCTGGGTGGTGCACGTAGTGGAAAAAGCCGCTTTGCTGAAAATAAGGCTTTGGCACTCGGTGCGTCACCATATTATATCGCGACGGCAACCGCTGATGACGACGAAATGGGCGAAAGAATTTCTAATCACAAAATCTCTCGAGGCGAATGCTGGAAAACAATTGAAGAGCCTATTTACCTAGGTAAACTGCTGCACGATTTATGTGACCCGAACAACGTGATTCTTATTGATTGTATGACGCTATGGTTAAGTAACTGCCTGCATAAAAATGTATTCAAAGAAGAAAAGCGTGCATTTGTCGAATCATTAAAGGCTTGTTCGGCGAGTGTCATAATCGTTTCAAATGAAGTGGGTTCAGGAATTGTACCTCTCGGAAAGTTGTCTCGAGATTTTGTCGACGAAAGCGGCTGGCTAAACCAGGAACTAGCGGTTGTTTCAGACCAGGTGACTCTCGTCGTCGCTGGGTTACCTATGACGTTAAAAAGCGGAGCATAAATAATTTTGATTAACGACGACACCTCACATGATATTTCACCATCTAATTCAACCTCACCTGATTCTCACACTGCGACCAAGTCGTGGTTTCTATCGCCATGTAAAACTCCAGATCAAGGGTGGCTAGAAAAAGCCCGTCATCATCAAAACAACCTCACTAAGCCGCAAGGCTCATTGGGAAAGCTAGAAGAATTGGCTATTTCTTTTTGTGCATATCAACAAACATTACGGCCTGAAATAAACAACATATGCGTACGCGTATTTGCCGGTGATCACGGGGTTTGCGCTCAGAACATTTCGGCATTTCCTCAATCGGTTACCGCGCAAATGGTCGATAATTTTCGTCATGGCGGGGCTGCGATCAGTGTGTTGAGCCGTGAGTTGGGCGCAGACTTTTCCGTAATAAACATGGGGGTTGTGAACACACCTACGAGCGACAACGCTGTCACAGAGGATTTTATTCGAGCCGGCACGCATGATTTCACTGAACGCGCTGCAATGGATCTCGACGAGTGCTACAAAGCGTTGGATTCGGGGCGAAAACACGTTCGTAACGATGCGGATCTTTTTATCGGTGGGGAAATGGGAATTGGCAATACCACATCAGCGAGTGCCATATTAGCGTTGTTGTTAGAGCTTGAGCCAAAAAACACTGTCGGCCCCGGCACTGGCTTAGCCAGAGAGGCGATTGAGCACAAATGTGCCGTGATTGAGCGTTCAATCCAGCGCCACAGCGCACATACAAAAGCGCCGCTTCAGGCCTTACAATACTTTGGTGGGTTTGAAATTACAGCGCTGGCTGGGGCGTATATTTCTTGTGGGCAAAAGGGAATTCCGGTGTTGGTTGATGGTTTCATCAGTACTGCCGCCGCATTAGCAGCCGCCAAGATTAACCCCAGCATTACACCTTGGTTTATTTTTTCTCATATGTCCGCCGAACCCGGTCATATACATACGCTTAACTTTTTCGGCGCTAAACCACTACTCGATTTAAATATGCGTTTGGGCGAGGGCAGTGGCGCAGCTGTTGCCGTTCCCTTAATCAAAACTGCCATTGCCTTGCATAATAATATGGCAAGTTTTGAAAGCGCCGGTGTGAGCGTTGCAAAAGAATAAGTGGCCGGTAAACGTCTAAACGCCCTATGACTGATATTATTGCAACCCACATCGATTTACTTCGCCACGGCCAATGTGAAGGTGGCGATATTTTTCGTGGAAAAATAAATGTCGCATTATCTGCTTCAGGTAAGGATGCGATGTTTAATAGCGTTGCGTATCATAATACTCAGTGCAATACATCCTGGGCATCCGTGATATCGTCTCCTTTACGTCGTTGTTTAGATTTTTCGAAACGTTATGCGCAAGAACAAGACATTCAACTTGTAGTGAATACTGATTTGGAAGAAATCGACTTTGGTGACTGGGATGGAAAACTTGTAGAAAACATAGCGTTAAATTACCCCGATGAAATGGCATGTTGGCATTCAGAGCCTGAACAGTTTTGCCCACCGGGCGGCGAGCCTGTCCGGAATTTTAAGGCGCGTGTTGTCACGGCATTTCAATCAATAGTGCAAGATAATCGCGGTGATTCGGTGTTGCTAGTAACACACGGCGGCGTGATTCGCTGCATACTCTCACATGCCTTTGGGTTACCCTTGGGGCGAGCATCAATACTCGACGTTCCCTATGCTTGTATCAGCCGAATAAGCATCTATGAATATGACGATAGTGTTACAACCAAGCTTACATTTCACAACTTGTCAGCGTGTTAAATTACGATGGGTAAGTTAAATGAATACTTCCAGTCTTTTCTCTCAGCGGTGAGTTTACTCACAACGTTGCGAATACCTCATGCACTTTTTTCTGAAAAACCCCTGCCTGATACCTTGAACCTATCACCGGTATTTTACCCTGTGGTCGGTGTTGTTATTGGCCTCGTACTTTGGCTGGTTTCCTTTTTATTACATCCATTTTTTGAGTCTAATGTTGTAGCAGCATGTGTACTTCTTACTTGGGTAGTTGTTACAGGGGCATTACATTTAGACGGTCTTGCAGACTGTTTCGACGTTATGTACGCCCAACATAAAGGGAAAACAGATCTAGCAAGGGTCTTTAAAGACCCTCACGTCGGTGTTTCTGGTGCGGTTTCGCTTATATTGTGTTTGCTCGCAAAGTTTGTACTGCTAGATACACTATTACAAAACACGGGGCAGGTTGGTTTTGAATCGCTCGCGGTGTTTTGTTTTGTATGTGGGGTTAGCCGTCTATATATTCCTGTGATTATGCTGACCAAGGCCTATGTTAGTTCAGAGGGGCTAGCGTCAAATATAGATGTTCATAAATTTAGATCCGTGTTTATCGTAGGTTTTATTGGTTTTACGGTCTTATCTTTACTCTTTCTTGAGTCAAGTTTTGTACTAGGCGCATTCATCACCATAATGGTTATTTACTTTTGGTGGACGACAAAATGGCACAAGCTCATCGGCGGTTACAACGGTGATTGCCTCGGGGCATTCATTGAAATTTCAGAAACCCTATGTCTTTTTACTTTTTTGATCATAGCGCATTAGCTTTCTTCAGTTTACTTTTCGCCCTTACTCTAGATCAAGTGTTTGGCGAGCCTCCGCGTTTTCACCCGCTGGTTGGATTTGGGAATATCGCTCACTTTCTCGAAAAGCACCTAAACCCAGCGACAAGCTCGGAGAAAGGTAATCATCGTTACTCTTACACAAAGCTGATAGGCTTGTTTGCCTGGGTCAGCGTATGCGCCCCCATAGTTTCATTTCTGGTCGTACTTTTTGTATTCTTGGCTGATGTAGACATGGAATTCATTGGTTCAACGATTCTTTTGTTTTTATGTATTGGAAGACGAAGTCTTATTGAACATGTCGTTGATGTGCAACAGCAATTGATGGTAGGTGATATTCAAACTGCACGGTCAAAACTGGCTAAAATTGTGAGCAGAGATACAAGCAATATGGACGAGGGGCAGGTGACCCAGTCAACAATTGAAACATGCCTAGAAAATAATGCGGATGCGATTATTTCACCCATTTTTTGGTTTCTGTTGTTTGGCCCTTGTGCCGCTGTCCTTTACCGCGCTTCTAATACGCTGGACGCGATGTGGGGATATAAAAATAATCGTTTTCGCGATTTTGGTTTCGCCGCAGCAAAAATAGATGACGTTTTGAATTGGATTCC
Source organism: Agarilytica sp. (assembly GCA_045430305.1). Classification (GTDB taxonomy): domain Bacteria; phylum Pseudomonadota; class Gammaproteobacteria; order Pseudomonadales; family Cellvibrionaceae; genus Agarilytica. Next base: position 509,133 of record JAILXW010000001.1, read on the forward strand.
GGCGCGGCTTCTTGCCTTCACTTCGGCCATATTAGGTAGTTTCTTTTCGTCTATCTATTCATGGCGCACGCAAGCGCCGAAGTGCGAAAGCCCTAATGCAGGGCCAGTTGTTGCCGCCGGGGCCGGGGCGCTGCAGGTTACATTAGGCGGCGGGGCGTATTACAACGGCAAATATAAAGAAAAGCCGGTATTAGGAATAGGTGAAACGCCAAAACACGAAGACATATCTCGCACTGTTCGTCATATAAACCATACGCTACTCGTTTGGGTTGTATGTCTTTGCGTCATGGCATTACTGTTGCCTCACATCGCGAGTTCATAATGGAACGTGGTCGATTTTCAATGGCAGGCTACTCATGAGATACCCTGATCACGGCGGTGACATAGCGTGGGCAGAGCGCACATTTGGTCACCCCAAATCTGAGTGGGTAGACTTGTCCACCGGCATCAGCCCTTGGTCTTGGCCGGTGCCCAGTATCCCAACCGATATTTGGCGTTCACTGCCACCTTCATGTGATGTGCTACACCAGTGTGCGGCGAAGTATTTTGGGTGTGACGAACAGATGCTTTGTGCAATCTCTGGCTCCCAATATTTTATTTCGTCGATTCCACGTTTACAAATAAAGGCCAGAGTATGCCTGCCTAAAGTCGCTTACTCAGAGCATGAAAAAAACTGGGCAGCACATGGTCACGACGTCTCACATTATGAATCAGTCGATGAATTAATTGAGTGTTTAACACATTCTGAAACGGATTATGCAGTCATTGTGAACCCAAACAACCCAAGCACCGAGTTCATTTCTGCTGACCAAATTGACTCTTGCGTAAACGCAATCGAAAAGAATAATCACAATTGTACGCTTATTATTGACGAGGCCTTTATCGACACCTACCCACAGGGGTCTTACGTCGAACGTTTACAATCCAACAATGTGATAATCCTCAGATCAATCGGGAAATTTTTCGGCTTGGCCGGTGTACGGTTGGGGTTTGTAATCGGTATGCCTTCAACGATCGAATCGTTATCGAGTTTAAGCGCCCCGTGGAGCGTTAACCACCCAAGTATTTATATTGGTGAGCGCGCACTTAACGATATCGCGTGGGTAAACTCACAACGGGCGCGTATTGCTGCTAGCGCGTCTGAATTAAGTGCTTTGCTGTCTGGGCGCTACACTTGCGTCAAGTCTGCAGGTCTATTTGTGAGTGTTTTCGATCGTTATTCGAGCCTAGAAAAAGAATTTTCTTGTTTTGCAGAAGAGGGAAAAATATTCTTACGGCTTATCGCGCTCAATAATGGAAAAGGTATACTGCGGTTCGGTTTACCCGGTGCAGCGTTTGATTATGTCAAAACATTTATAGAACAGATGGAAACTCGTTGATGTCGATTTTTAAATCACCCCAGCGACTGGGGCTTGCCCTAATCGTGTTTTTCTTCAGTAATGTTACTTGGTCTGAAAGTAAACATAACGGCCCTGATGCCCCGGCAATTGCACAGCGCAATGAATCTGAGGATATCGTTGTCAGGGATTTTTTAGGCAACGAGGTTCGCGTCAAAAAACCAGTCAAACGAATCGTTGCACTGGCGCCACACATTGTAGAAAACTTATTTTCTGCCGGTGCCGGCAATCTCGTTGTAGGCGCCGTAGACTACAGTGACTACCCAGAGGCTGCCAACAAAATTCCTAGAGTAGGGGCAATAAGCGCGTATAGCCTCGAAGCTATTGTTGCTTTGGCCCCAGATCTGGTTGTGGTTTGGCGTTCGGGGCACGGAGGCAAGGTAATGGAAAAACTCATAGAGCTTGGCTTGGTCGTATATGCAAGTGACCCACGTGTTGTAAATGATGTGGCAAAATCCATTCGAGATTTTGGGCGTCTGGCAGGCACGGAAGAGGTGGCTGAAAAAGAAGCGAGTGCATTTGAAAAGCGAATTGCAGGCTTGCGGAAGCGATACGCAAATCGTCTACCCGTGTCTGCGTTTTACCAGGTGTGGAATAGCCCGATCCAGACGATTAACAACGACCATATCATTAGTAATACAATATCTCTGTGTGGCGGTGAAAATGCATTCGGTGCAGAAATTGCCTTGGCCCCGAAACTAAGCATAGAATCCGTCATTGAACGAAACCCCGCAGCAATCATCGCGAGTGGCATGCAGGATAAACGACCAGACTGGCTAAACGATTGGCGCAAGTGGAAAAATATTGATGCCGTTGCAAACGATCACCTATTTTATATACCCCCAGACATTATCCAGCGGCACACGGTAAGAATTGCAGATGGCGCGCAGTTAATGTGCGAACACTTAGACAGCGCGCGAAACTAGAATACTTTAAGCATTTAAATATATTGAGGCGATCAGATGTCTTTTGAATCGACAGATAAATACGTCGTTACAGATGAATTAAAAATGGCAGTCGATGCTGCCGTGACTCTTCAAAGACCCTTGTTGGTCAAAGGTGAGCCAGGCACAGGCAAAACCATGCTCGCTGAAGAAGTCGCTAACAGTTTGGGTAAGCCGCTAATCCAGTGGCATATTAAGTCTACCACCAAGGCTCAACAAGGCTTGTATGAATACGACGCTGTATCACGCTTAAGGGACTCGCAGCTGGGCGACGACCGAGTACACGACATTAAAAATTACATCAAACATGGCAAACTTTGGGAGGCCTTTCACGCCGATGAACAAGCCGTATTGTTAATTGATGAAATTGACAAGGCCGATATTGAATTCCCCAACGATCTTTTGGTAGAGCTCGACAAAATGGAGTTTTTCGTTTACGAGACGGGCGAAACGATTAAAGCAAAAAACCGTCCGATTGTTATCATCACCAGTAACAACGAAAAAGAACTGCCAGATGCCTTTCTTCGTCGTTGCTTTTTTCACTATATAAATTTTCCTGATCGCGACACATTAAAATCTATCGTCGACGTGCATTTCCCGAAGATTAAAGTAAAGCTTCTCTCAGAGGCTTTAGATATATTCTTTGATATTCGAAAAGTGCCCGGGTTAAAGAAAAAACCTTCAACGTCTGAGTTGGTTGATTGGTTAAAACTTCTTTTGGCCGATGACATATCCGAAGACGTACTGCAGAACGCAGATACAAGCTCTGCTATACCGCCAATGTACGGGGCACTTCTAAAGAATGAACAAGATGTTCATATGCTTGAGCGCCTTGCATTTATGGCGAGAAGAAAAGGAAGCTAGCAACTATGCTGGTTAACTTTTTTAATGAGCTTAAGCAGGTTGGCCTGCCCGTTACGCTAAAAGAATTGTTAGAGCTAATTAATGCATTGGATTCTGGCTTAGCTTTCGCGAGTGTTGATCAGTTTTACCACCTTTCTCGGACCGTACTGATCAAAGATGAAAAGTACTACGACAAGTTCGATCTCGCTTTTTCTTCTTACTTTAACGGAATCCAATCTTTGGGGGATGTTGTTGAGGCGCTCATACCCGAAGAGTGGGTGCGGTCCGAGTTTTTACGTTCTTTGTCAGAAGAAGAAAAAAAGAAAATAAAGAGCCTTGGTGGTCTTGAAGAGGTTTTAAGGGAATTTCAAAAACGACTCGAAGAACAAAAGGGCAAGCACAAGGGCGGCAACAAATGGATTGGCACTGGCGGCACGTCGCCTTTTGGGAATAGTGGTTACAACCCAGAAGGTATACGCGTGGGCGGCGAAAGCCGTAATAAAAGCGCCCTAAAAGTCTGGGATAAACGCGAATTTAAAAACCTTGATGACGACGTTGAGCTCGGCACTCGTAATATTAAGGTAGCATTAAAAAAGCTGCGTAAATTTGCGCGAAATGGGGCAGATGAAATTCTAGATTTGGACGATACGATCAGATCTACCGCGAGAAACGCCGGATATTTAGATCTAAAGCTCGTACCGGAAAAGCATAATGCCGTAAAAGTATTGCTCTTTTTTGATGTGGGCGGTTCTATGGACCCCTACATAGAAGTGTGCGAGGAACTGTTTTCTGCTTGCCGAAGTGAATTCAAACATATGGAATATTTTTACTTCCATAATTTTGTTTATGAAAATGTGTGGCAAGACAACGCCCGCCGCAGAACTGAGTTAATTCCTACGTTTGATATCCTCCATACTTATCAAAAAGACTATAAGGTTATTTTTGTTGGTGATGCATCAATGTCGCCCTATGAAATTATGAGCCCCTATGGGAGCGTGGAAGGGCCAAATGAAGAGGCTGGTAGCGTCTGGTTCGATAGGATTTCAAATCATTTTTCAAAAGTTATTTGGCTTAACCCAACACAAAAAAAATATTGGCAGTACACTCAATCAATCACAATGACCCAGAAACTGGTTGGAAACCACATGTATCCGCTGACAGTCGATGGTATTACCGACGGTATATCATTTCTAAGTAAATAATATTTGTGTAAACCTTTTGCTGCCCCGCAAAAAAATCAAACTCGCGATGTTAGTCTATTTTCTATTCTAATCAACGCTACACTGTGTTTTCTTTTCTTACAAATTCATTTATTTCTTTTAGAAATTCCGTATTACTATTCGAATTAATCGCTTCTTTTGATTCTAGCGAATTTTTGAAGTTAAATTCCTTTAAAAAACATGTGTTTAGCGCTTTCTCACAGCAGTTACTGTGCTAGTATAAATTATGTACAGGTTAAACGATTGCTGCGGACTAGGGTCTTTTAATTTGGCGTAACCAATTGTGATTAGGAGTTATGTTGCGATGAAGCAAATGCGCTTTTTTACAGATAATGCCTCTACGGTAGAAACGTTACGAAACACGCTCATTCGCAAGGGGCTAGGTGAAACGCCCGCGCGAATTGAATGTAAAGATAACTCTAACCATGCTTACGACGCCTTAGTATTAAATGCGAAACAACAGGGCGACGAGAAAAAGTTACACATAAGCATGTTGCTCTTCGTATCTTATTTTTTGTGGTCTGCATCGATGATTACACTAGGTGCGTTAGATTTCGTCTCCATCGCTTTAGTTGTTTTTATCCCTTTTTCTTTTTATTACGCGCGTTTTTTCTTTCTACTCCATCAACGAAGTCACGCGAAATCCTGCGACGAAAACACGCAGCCCTCTAAGGTATATTTTCTCGTATTGGATGTTGAACCCAATTGTGAATCTCGTATTTCTCGTATTGCCGAAAACATCCCTGTGCTTATAGCCGCGTAATGTCACGGCATTCCGTTTAATCCCACAAGAACGCTATGGGCATTAGCTAAGCTCTTCTGATAGCAATGTGCCTATTTCCGCCAGTTTTTGCCTTAAAACACGATCCCCACTGACAAACCATCCCCGCTTTTGATAAAGTGCGGCTCTTCTGGGGAAGACCACTATTGGTGCGAAACAACCCTAATGGTAGTTCGTGGTGCGCTGCTTATGCGCTACATTCGTGCACTGTTGGGGGTTCAGGTTTCTGAATGCAAATTTGGTATCGATTTGCACCTCTCTGCTGTCACGTTTATATAAAATGTAGCGGGGCACTAAAAACACCTCAGCCGTATTAAAAATAATCATAATTACAATTAGGTGCATATTATGACAATGCTCACTCGTGTATTTTGGGGCCTCATCGTACTATTGCTGGTTAATCCAGCGTTTGCAGAAGGGGAGTTAAGCGGTTCAAACACCGCTTGGATTCTAACGGCTACTGCTTTGGTCTTGTTTATGACCTTGCCAGGCTTATCACTGTTCTACGCCGGTCTAGTTCGTACAAAAAACGTTCTTTCGGTGTTGATGCAATGTTTCGCTATCGCGTGCGTCGCTTCACTGCTCTGGTTTATTGGGCTCTATAGTTTAAGCTTCGCTGACGGCAATGCCTTTGTCGGTGGCCTCGGAAAGATGTTTTTAGCCGGGATTGGCGAAGACACGCTTTCTGGCGATATCCCAGAAACATTATTTGTGATGTTCCAAATGACCTTCGCGATCATTACACCAGCGCTCATAGTTGGTGCATTCGCAGAGCGTATGAAGTTCTCTTCTATGCTGATCTTCTCTGCGCTGTGGTTGGTGCTTGTGTACGCGCCTATTTGCCACTGGGTGTGGGGCGGCGGCTGGCTCGGTAGCATGGGCTTACTCGACTTTGCTGGCGGTACGGTTGTACACATTACTGCGGGGGTTGCGGCACTTGTTGCGGCGGTCGTTATTGGGAACCGCAAGGGTTTCCCTGACACAGCTATGCCACCACACAATATGACAATGACCGTTACTGGCGCAGGTATGCTCTGGGTTGGTTGGTTTGGCTTTAACGCCGGCAGTGCCTTGGCGGCAAACGGTGACGCGACTATGGCCATGCTGGTGACTCATATTTCAGCGGCAGCGGGTTCCCTCGCTTGGATAACCATTGAATGGGTACGCTTCGGCAAGCCAAGTGTGTTGGGTATTGTCACTGGTATGGTTGCTGGTTTGGGTACCATTACCCCAGCCTCTGGTTTTGTAGGTCCGGGTGGGGCTTTAATTATTGGCTTACTCGCGGGTACCGTGTGTTTCTTTGCAACACAGTACATCAAGCGAGTATTGGTGATCGATGACAGTCTTGATGTATTCCCTGTGCATGGTGTGGGCGGTATTTTGGGCACATTCTTAGCCGGTATTTTTGCATCTACTGAATTGGGTTTGTTTAGCGGCCAAGGCTTCGCCGATGGCATCACAACAATAGGCGGCCAGCTCAAGGTGCAGGTTATTGGAATTGTGGCCACGGGTGTCTACACCGCGATCGTCACCTTTGTGCTTCTTAAACTAACCGGTGTGCTGACTAAAGGTATACGCGTTTCAGAAGAAGAAGAGACACAAGGCTTAGACCTAGTGCTACACGAAGAGTCGGGTTACAAATACTAACTCACCTAAAAGTTGAATAAAAAAAGCGCCGAAAGGCGCTTTTTCTTTTTATGGGTGCCAATCAAGGTTTTTGTGGCCGCCAAAACATTTCTAGTAGCCTTCGTTTGTGGCTAGACTCGCCACACATTATTCTGATTCCGGCATAATTTCGAGCCGGCCTTCAGCGATTTCTCTATCGCAGCGTACACCGTGTTGCATACCAATTTTTCTGGTCGCTCTTGAAGCTGGGAAACTAGCCTCTATATATTGCACTAAGACCATCAAAACTGTCATCGAGGGCAATGTGTTGTGAAACGTATCGGTTTATTTTTAATGACCAATTTAGCGATTATTGTCGTGGCGAGTATTACTTTGAACTTACTCGGCGTGGGTTCTTATCTAGATCAATCAGGCACGGGGCTAAATCTTTCAGCGTTGTTAATTTTCTGTGCGGTGTTTGGTATTAGTGGGGCCTTAGTATCTCTATTTATGTCGAAGTGGGTCGCTAAGAAATTTTCCAACGTACGAATTATTAATACACCCCGTACCGCAGAAGAACGTTGGCTACTAGAAACAGTTTCAGATTTAGCGAAAAAAGCCGGCATTGGCATGCCGGAAGTTGGTATTTTTCCAGCGCAACAGTCAAACGCATTCGCTACTGGCTGGAATCGAAATTCGGCCCTAGTTGCAGTAAGCCAAGGGCTGTTACAGCGTTTTAATAAAAATGAAGTACGTGCGGTTATGGCGCATGAAATCGGTCATGTCGCCAATGGCGATATGATTACCTTAGCCTTAGTTCAGGGCGTAATAAATACGTTTGTTATGTTTTTTGCGCGCATCATAGGGCATCTATTTGACCGCGTAGTGTTAAAAAATGAAAGAGGTCATGGCATTGGTTTTTATATTGCTACTTTCGTGTCTGAGATTATCTTAGCTTTCTTAGCCAATATGATCGTGGCTTGGTTTTCACGATATCGAGAGTTCCGTGCAGATGAAGCTGGTGCACGCCTAGCAGACCGTGCTTCAATGATTTCTGCGCTCGGCAGACTGCAAGCTGAAATGCAACAGAAGGTGCCCAACGAAATGCCAGACACCTTAACTGCCTTTGGCATCTCATCTGGATTTCAGGAAAAATTTATGGCTGCATTTGCTACGCATCCGCCACTAGAAAAGCGTATCGCAGCTTTACAAAACATATAAATAATTGGTAGTTGGCCTTGGCTGACTCCGAGGCCACCGTTAGTGAGAGGGGTTCGACAAATTAGTCGATGGACCCCGCACTGAGCTCGTAAGCGCCATCTGCGTTATGAACTTCTTTACCATTGAGCGGCGGATTAAACACGCATGCCATGGTCATTTCAGAAAAGGCGCGAAGAATATGCTTGTCGTGCTTATCTAAAACATAAAGTGTACCCGGTTGAATGGGGTACACCTTGCCATCGTCTAAGGTTTCAACTTCACCTTCTCCCGATACGCAATACACAGATTCCAGGTGGTTTTGATAGTGCATTTGAAAATCTGCACCCTTGTATATTGTGGTTATGTGAAAGGAAAAACCCATTTTGTCATCTTTCAATAACATGCGGGTACTTTCCCAGTTACCATCAGGGGAAACGATTCTTCTGCTAGATTCTTGAGCGTTTTTTAAATGTCTTACGATCATGCTGTATTTCTGAAGTGGTTAATAGTTGTCTTTTTACTTGAGCGCCCAAGGTGGGTAGGGCGCATTTGTGTTTGTTTATAGGGAAGCTGATTTTGTCACATCGTCAAAGTAATCGTCATCTTCAGGGTAGGCACCCTGTTTTGCGCACACTTCTTGAATCGCTTTTTCGACAATATCAATGCCACGTTTGATATTAACTTCACTAATAATAAGTGGGCACAAGAATTTTACCACCTGGTCATCGGCGCCACTAGTTTCAATAATGAGCCCTTGTTGAAAACAAGCCTTTGTTATCTTGCTAGCAATTTCACCATTTACACAATTGATGCCTTGGAACATGCCTCTACCACGCGTGCTAAAATGACCCTCGCCATATTGCGCGACAATTTTTTCTAAACGTTTAGAGATATAATTCCCTTTTCGGATAATTGATTTGGAAAATTCATCATCAGACCAATATTCATCAATCGCAGCCTTTGCGGTTACAAAGGCGAAGTTGTTGCCACGGAAAGTACCATTGTGCTCACCGGGCTTCCATAAATCTAAATCAGGGCGCATAAGAACTACAGCAAAAGGAAGACCATAGCCACCTAATGATTTTGAAAGGGTAACAATATCAGGGTAAATACCAGCCTCTTCAAAACTAAAGTAAGTGCCAGTTCGGCCACAACCTGCTTGAATATCATCAATAATTAATAGGGTTCCATGTTTTTTACAAACCGCTTGTAAGTTGCGCAACCATTCTGCGCTGGCGACATTAATTCCGCCTTCGCCTTGAACAGTCTCGACAATCATGGCTGCCGGTGCAGTAACGCCACTGCTTGAATCGCTCAACACTTTATCGATATAGGCTGTGGTATCAATGTCATCACCCATATAGCCGTCGTACGGCATACGCACACAACCGTGCAAGCTAACACCGGCTGCACCGCGATGATGTGAGTTACCTGTAGCACTTAATGCGCCTAAAGTAACGCCGTGAAAACCATTGGTAAAAGAAATGATAGTTTCACGACCGGTTACGTTGCGTGCAAGCTTCATGGCAGCTTCTACTGCATTGGTGCCAGTAGGGCCGGTAAATTGAACAAGATATTCATAGCCGCGTGGTTTAAGTATTTTTTCATTAAAGCTTTCTAAAAACTCACCTTTTGCCTTGGTGTGCATATCTAGGCCGTGGGTGATGCCGTCGTTTTCAATGTAAGCCAATAACTTTTCTTTAAATAATGGGTTGTTGTGCCCGTAATTTAGCGTGCCTGCACCAGCGAGAAAATCTAGGTATTCGTTGCATTCTTCATCATATAAAAACTCTCCTTTCGCGCGATTAAATACGCGAGGAAACGAACGTGCGTAGGATTGAACTTCAGATTCAATTTCTTCGAAAATTTTCATTTAATATCCGTGAGTTTTAATGAAGGTTATAAGCTAGAAAATGGCCCAATGCGCATAAGCGTTTCAGTATCGTGCTTTCCATCGAAATGGCACTCTTGCAGAAACAAAGGTGTCTTTTGTGTTCGTGCATCTAAACGTACAGCAAGCTTTTCGAATAGCGCCCAAGAAGATTGATTGTCTGCTGTGATAGTGGTTTCAATAAATTGAACATTGCTACACGAATCGTTTTTTAAAATTTGCGTAATCATTTTGTGTGCCAGACCTTGGCCACGCACCGATTCATCTACAGCGACCTGCCAAATAAACAAGGTATCTGTTTTTTTAGGAATACAATAACCCGACACAAACCCCACCATTTTTTCACCCTTAAACGCCGCGATGCATGTATCAGCAAAATGCAGACATTGCAGCAAATTACAGTAGCGGGAATTGGTATCTAGAGGAGGGGAGTTCTCGACCAGCGCATACACTGCTGGACCATCGCGGTCGGTGGGCTGACGAAAATCTATCGTTTCTGTTTTTTGAGAAGGCTGTTTTTGAGGCGGCAGCTCTTCGCATTCAGTTAAAGATTGAGTCATATAAATCGATGTCTAATATAATGTAGTCTAAACAATACTGTACGAGCTTATTATAGTTTTACACGCATAAAGACCTATAAATGACCTTAAATACGATGCAAGCGATTATATCTCTATGAAATAGACCGGGCACTAAACATAGTATACTAATGAAAATGAGGCCGCAAACCACTCAGACACTCATAAAAAACCATAGAATACGATTAAAAATAGGTGTCACAAATGCTTTGATTGCTAATCAGAGTCCTGCATTTCGCTTATAATTCAGCGAGTTACGCTCATCATCTGGAAATACCATTGGATAGAATCGAAGAAGTATTAGTGGCTCTGCGCCGCGTTATTAGAGCTACAGACCTATATTCAAAGCATTTGGCTAAAACTACCGGTCTTACAGCACCACAAAGTCTGCTGTTACACGCCATTCGCGACAAAGGCCAAGTTACGATTGGCGAGCTGGCTAACGAGGTAAGCCTCAGTCAGGCGACAGTAACCTCAATTTTGGATAGGCTAGAAAAACGCCAGCTAGTCGTTCGAGAACGATCTGAGCAAGACAAACGAAAGGTACATGCTTTGCTTACCGCAGAAGCCTACGAGGTATTGAAAGATGCACCAAAGCCTCTGCAAGACCAGTTCGCCCGCCAGTTCAGTGATTTACATGAGTGGGAACAGACGATGATCATCTCTTCCTTGCAGCGCGTGGCGCACATGATGGACGCCCAGCACATCGATGCATCCCCTGTATTGGATCTTGGTTCCCTGGATCGGCACAACCTAGGCGTCGATGCCCCTAACAGCCTTAAGGAAGACAAGACTGGAACACATAAAGGGCACACATAAAAGTCGCTATGACGGGCGGGTAAGCTCGATTTTCTTCATCAGGCTCATGGCGATGTGTCGATCGTAATATGCAGCTTCATTGATAAAGGCGGCATACACCGTTTCATCACCTGCGTAACTAATAGTACTACCGTCAAAATCAATAAACAAAGCATCGCCAGGTTTAATGGCTTTATAGTCTTGATCTTGACGATCAGGGTGAATCATCGCGCTAATTTGACCTTGTGCATTTTCGGGGAAAGGGATTTTTTTAACGAATTGGAACGCTTCAAAACTCGGTTCCAGTGCTATCGTCTTAGCATTTAAGTGTTTTTCAATAAAATCCAAACCGTGCAATAGTGCCACTTTTGTATTGTTAACGACTTCAGCTCGGAGCAAACCTTGTGGTGTAGCGCCCACTTCAATAAGCAAACCGTAGTGTCGCCCTAACGAGGTTAAAAAACTATTTTCTAAACGTGGTTCAGGTTCGTAAAACAGCACTACCTCAGGCATTTGTTGTTTAATATAGAAAGCCATATCCAATACAAATGCATCGTCAGTGTTGATAACCAGCGTCGTACCCATGTTAGCGGTCGTGGTGTGCAGATCGAATATAAAATCGATGCGAGGATCTTCCTTCGGGCCAAGCAACTGATTAATCGCTTTCGCACGATTGTGCTCATAACCTGAAAGCTGGCGAGATTGTAGATCCTTCAGGGAAAACTGACGATTTAAATCCTGGTCAATGTAGCGTTTGACGTCATTGCGCGCTTTTGGGTTAGCGAGCAGCAGTTCACAGTTGAAATTACTGCGTTGAATATCGCTAGGGGCGTGCTCCCAATGTTCTACCAAGTGAACCCCGGTAAATTCATTCCCGTGAGTGCCGCCTACAATGGCGACCTGTTTAATATCGACCATTTCTTTCTCGGCTGATTGGCTATTAGATCTCTTATGACATCATAGCAAAGCTACATTCCTTTTGTTTTGAGTTGCAATCGACAGACCGCCATAACCCACTGAGATGCTGTCGTCTTTCTCTTTCGCCCATAGGCTATCTCTGCGAGAATAGGCAAGCAAAACGCATATGATATGTAGTATGCGCCACCCCTCAGGCAGACCATCATCAGAATGACCGAATACAGCATAATAGATAGCCAATCGTCACACTTCGAGCTTGATATTGAACAGCTACGCACCTTACTGCGCAACCAGCTAAATGAAGAGCTCGAACTCTTTTCTATGCCTAGTTTGCTTAACCACCTACATACTAGCGATGCGACAATCGATCGACTCATTGCACACTGGCAACAAGCAGACAGTATTCGCACTTGGCTCGCATTAGATGAGAATAAAATTTATCTGGGGTTTGTATGCGCTCAATTAAAACCTGACCTTTTCAATGATAAAGATGTGGTAACCGGCGAGGTTGTCGCAGTCTACGTGTCTGAGACATATCGCAAGCTCGGCATCGCAAGTAGATTGTTTAAATCAGCAGAAAACTGGATGCAGACTCAAAATGCACACGCTTTAAATGTTTCTTGGTTGAAGGGCAACCAAGCATCTGAATCTTTGTATAAGAAGTTTGGGGTAGAAGAGATCATGCGCTCAGGTCGAAAGCTCCTTTAGACTTCGCGGTTGGCTTAGCTGTTAAACAACCACACCTGTTTCGAAAACGTCATCCTTTCTACTCGTTATATTTACCATGACAACCTTTACCACCGTAACCTCGATAAGAACCGAAAATTAATGCAGAGCACGACGTTAGGCGAACGACTTCAGGGTCTGATACAAACACTTGGGAACGACGGTCTTATATTGACGCCAAATAAACGTTTGGCCAGGTTCCTTCAATCCGAATTTGGTAAAGCCCAGCTAAGTGCACAACTAGAAGTGTGGCCAGAAATTGCGTGCATGTCTGCCGCGGCTTGGTTTCAACAAAGATGGCTCGACTTTAGCGCGCAGCACTCAAAGGGCGATTGGGCGAAAATACCTATCGACGACACCCAAGCGTTGAGCTTGTGGCGAGATATTATCAACGAAGAAGATCTGCAACTTTTCAACCCGAATGCCACAGCCCAGGTGGCATATTCTGCATGGAAGCAAATCAATGCATTTAATTGTAAGCAGGAGGCGTGGAGCACGGGCATCGAGGCCTTTACTCGCTGGGCGAAGTGTTATGAAGAGCAGTTGAGTGCACGTAACTGTATTGACCCGGCATCTCAACTAACACTGGTTCTCGGCGAGGTTGAAAGAGGGGGCATAACGCTACCCAATAAAATTGCGCTATTTGCTTTTGACGATGTACCTCCTCACGTTAACACACTCATTGAAATAGCTAAAAGAAAGGAACAAGAGGTTTTTGATTTCTCTTGGGATGTACAAAGCAAAGCCCAGCACCGAGAATATTTTGATGAACGCGCAGAACTATACGCTGCCGGCAGGTGGGCGAAAGAGGCGATTGAAAAACAACGAGAGAAAGCAAAAGAAAACCCAAGTATTGAGTCAAATCGAGACCCAAAAATCGCGATTGTTATACCGAATCTAAATCATAAGCGCGAAGAAGTAGAGCGAATATTTTATGAGGTGTTTGAACCCGCGTACGTACTGCCTACCACCACACGGCACGCGCCGCCGTTTAATATCTCTGCCGCAACATCGCTCACCGATTCACCCATAATCGATACAGCACTAAGGCTATGTAAACTGCCGCTGGGTGAAGTTACTATCGATGATCTTAGCCTGCTCTTGCATTCGCCTTACTTTGGGAAAGCGAATGAAATTGATGCACGCTCAAGGCTCGTGTACGACATAAAAACTCAGTACACAGTACTAAACTTTAAACAATTAAAGAAAGAAGCAGGGCGGCAATTAAATACCCCAGAAGATGAAAAAAAATCAAATGAAAGTTCAATAATTGACAACACAAACGACCTGCACGGGCGCTTACATAAGCTTACACAAGCTCAACACCCAAAAGGAAAGTGTTTGTACCCCAGTGAGTGGGTTGAATATTTCGACAAGCAACTCGCCGTAATGGGCTGGCCCGGAGAGCGCACACTCAACACTATCGAGTTCCAACACTCTCAATTATGGGAAAAATCCAAAGAAGCGTTTTGCCGTTATGATCATTTGGATGGAGAAATACCCTACAACAAAGCACTAAATCTTTTTGAGCTTTTGTTACAGACCACCACATTCCACGTGCAAACATTAGATTCCCCCGTACAAATACTCGGCATTTATGAAGCAGCGGGTATGAGTTTCGATCATTTATGGTTTATGCATCTTGATAATGAATCGTGGCCCTTGGTGGCCAAACCCAATGCGCTACTACCGATTCAGTTACAGAAAAAATATCAGATGCCTTTATCTAGCGCTGAAAAAGAAACACAGCTCGCCATTAAACTGACACAAAGGTTTATTAAATCTGCCAGTGAAGTTGTTTTTAGTAGCCCCTGCTATAGAGATCAGAAAGCGTGTCAGCCCAGCGCAATACTAGAACAGTTCGGCCTGTTGGCAGCATCAGAAATTCAACCAGAGGCTTCCACCGACACAACTGTACACCCTTATTGGGAACAAGCTAAACGCCAACTACAGCTCGAGACATATTGCGATGAAACATTCAAACCTACCAATAACGGGCTGATCAGCGGCGGCAGCAATATATTAAAAGATCAAGCGGCGTGCCCATTTCGCGCATTCGCTTTACACCGATTGGGCGTCAAAGAATACTACCCCGCACAACAAGGGTTAAGCCCTATTCAGAAGGGCAACATTGTTCATATCAGTTTGGAACACATCTGGAATGAGTTTCTCTCACAAGACAAATACCTAGAAGCGACACAAGAAAAGATTGAAGCAGTCGTCGACCAATCTATAGAACACGCTTTCAATAAGATTCGTCGAACAAGCATAGTACCCCCCGTATTTTTAGATATTGAAAAGCCAAGAGTTCATTCACTCATAATGTCTTTTCTAGAAATTGAAAAGCTGCGGCCTAACTTTTCTGTCGAGGCCACAGAAGCTCGTTCAAGTATTGCTTTAGCAGGCCTAACCATTAACTTTCGTTTAGATCGTTTAGATTCTATCGCTGGTAACAGCTGTGTGGTTATAGATTATAAAACCCAACAACAGACCATAGGCGCTTGGTTTGGCGAGCGGCCAGACGAGGCTCAACTACCGCTTTATGCGTTAGCAAACCAATCACGCTGTGTCGGGCTCGCATTCGCCATTCTTAATAAAGATAAAGTCTCATTTGTCGGTCTAGTTGAAGATGACGAAGTTTTTAGCGACTTAAAAAGCTTTGAGGCAGCCAAGCGTTATGACGCCCCAGAGCAAATGAGTTTACTATTAGATTATTGGAAAACGAACCTAGAAAATCTTGCACAGAAATTTGTCGAAGGCCCGGTTGCAGTCGACCCTAAAAACGCTTCAAGTACTTGTCGTTATTGCCAACTAAGCAGTCTCTGTCGAGTGTCAACGATCGAACAAAATGAACAGCTAGGCAGATAAGTATTTAAAATGGCTAACATTCAAGACTACCAGCAACGACTCAACGCAATCGACTGCACAAAGTCGTTTATCTGTGAGGCACCCGCAGGCAGTGGGAAAACACAGCTGCTAACGCAACGCTTGCTCAATCTGCTATCACGTGTTGAAAAGCCCGAAGAAATACTCGCAATAACATTTACCAACAAAGCCGCTGCAGAAATGCGCGAAAGAATATTTCGCGCTTTAGAACATGCAACCAAACATAGTGAGCCTGAGTTAGAACATGAAAAGCTTACTTGGTCACTAGCGACAAAGGTCTTAGAGAGCGATAAAAAGTATGCATGGGGCTTAATGCAAGCCCCGTCAAGGTTGCAGATAAAAACATTCGATAGTCTTTGTGCTTCACTTGCCAATGCGCTACCTATGCACTCATCCTTTGCAGCGCCACCAGTCATTAGCGACGACCCAGCACAACTTTACCGTTCGGCTGCAGAAGCATTCATCACTACTATTGAAGAAGACCTGCCCTGGGTTGAAAGTCTAAAAACCACATTGGGCATGTTAGACAATAATACGACTCGTTTTCGTGATTTGCTTGTCGAGATGCTCCAACTTCGAAGCATGTGGCTTCCTATTATTGGTAAAGGCCAGGCAGATAGCAGCACATTTGAAGTGTTGGAACACTTTATTGGTCAAGTACGCCAAGACATTTACGACCAGGTAAATAGTGCTTTTGATCGTACGGTAAGGCAAGAGCTTTTATCTCTTGCTTCATTTGCAGCTTCAAATGTAAATCAAGTCATCAGTGATTCGCCGTTACTACCATGCCTAAACCTAGAACTTGAATTCAATGAAATACCTGAATTAAACGAAAACTCTGAAGGTATTTGGCTGGGGGTTTTACATATTCTATTAACCGCAAGTGGAACATGGCGCGCGCGGTTAACCAAGAATGAAGGGTTTCCTAGTGGCGCTAATGCTCAAGAAAAAAAGGCATTTAAAGAGCGGAAGCAAGCGCTTGAGGCTCTCATAAATACATTTAAGGAAGACGCTCGCTTTCTTACAGCCTTACAAGAATATTTACTCATACCCAAAAAACATTATGACGACGCGCAAAAACGTCTATTGAGTGCATTATTTGAATTACTGCCGGTGGTAAGCGCCTTTCTCGATATTACTTTTCGGGAACAAGGAAAAGTCGATTTTAGTGAGGTAAGCCTAAAAGCCCACGCGGCAATACAACAAGATGATAGCTATAGTGACCTAGCGTTAGCGATGGACTATCGAATTCGCCATATTTTGGTGGATGAGTTTCAAGACACATCCCCGTCACAAGTAGAATTGTTGGAAAGCTTAATCGATGGCTGGGAGCAGGGCGACGGTCGAACGTTTTTCTGCGTCGGCGATGCGATGCAGTCTATTTATAGCTTTAGAGCAGCAAACGTCGGCTTATTTTTGAATTGTCTCGAGCACGGTATTGGTGAGATTACGCTTGAGCCACTTAAACTTACTACCAATTTCAGGGCCACGGCATCACTTGTAAACTGGAATAATGCTGCTTTCACCAAGGTTTTTCCTGAATTTAATGATGTATCGACAGGGGCTGTTCGTTTTTCTGAATCTATTGCTTTTCAAACAGACGGTGAAGAATTGCCAGTTAGCATCGATCTTGTTACTAGTAACGAGGCAGAATGTCAGAAAGTTGTTGAGTTAGTACTGCAAGAAAGAGAAAAAAACCTAGATCAAAGTATCGCGATTCTCGTAAGAGATCGAAATTCTGCAGCACTATTGAAACCACAGCTTGAGAAGTCTGGCTTGAAATTTCAGGCGGTAGAAATAGAAAGCCTTGCAAAAGCCCCTGTGGTTATCGATCTTCTTTCGCTCACTCTTGCGCTTCTTTGGCCAAGTGACGATATCGCATGCTTGTCGACGCTTCGTGCACCCTGGGCTGGGCTTGAGCTTACAACGCTACATGAAATTTGTAGCATCAGTCAAAACAAACGCCTCACAATATTTCAAAAATCAAACTTGTTATTACAGCGCTTAAACCCTAACGAGCAAGTAACAAAACAAAATGAGCTGGTCCCCGAAATTAACGATTTGACTGACGAAGCCGGAATGATCGTTCCCGCAATCACTTTACCTCAAGAGCAAATCACCATATTGAAACGTGTGTTGGGCTGCCTTACAACAGCATATGAACAGCGAGGTCGACAGACACTAAGAGACTGGGTTGAAGGTGTTTGGGTAATGCTGGGTGGCCCAGCATGTATTGATGCCCGCGAAGGCGAGAACGCACGGGTGTATTTTTCACTTTTGGATAAATTTAAAACACACCAGGCTTACCCAAGTCGTGAAGATTTCATGAGGTTTATGGATAAGCTCTATTCGCAAGCGGCGCCCGATAGCGACCCAAATTTACAAATTATGACGATACATAAATCGAAAGGTCTAGAGTTCGATACAGTCATTTTACCGGGGCTACACAAAACGCCTCCAGCATCGAAAGAAAAGCTACTCCGTTGGTATGAACGTTTGGGGAAAGAGGGCGACCGACAATTACTAATGGCATCTATTACCGCTGCAGGTAAAGAAAAAGACCCAATATATAAATACATTCAGTCATTAGACAAAAAATCAGACGACCATGAGCGAATTCGTTTGCTTTACGTTGCCTGTACACGCGCAAAACATAGGTTACATCTAGTCTCTCAGGTGAAACAAGACAATAAGGCTGACGAAAACACGCAAACGTTCAAGGTGAAACCACCTTCTAGCCAATCCCTCATTGGTAAATTGTGGCCAACGGTTAGCGGGCAGGTCAGTGTCAATGAGCCGAAAAGCACGACGCCAAACGAGGCGATTCCACACACGCTTAAGCGTCTGCACCCCAACAATGCAAGGCCTGCTATATACACCCAGACGACTCCGCTACAAGCCTATATACCATTCTACCAACATGAGAACACCACACGAGAATCCTGGAGCGCCTCAGCGCTAAGTAATCGATTAACCGGTATCGTGATCCACAAACTATTGCAACACGCCAACAGTTCACAGATGGAAACCTGGTTAAATGGGGTTAACGAGGCGACCCTGCGGCACTGGCGAAAGCTTTTGATTTGTGAGGGTGTTCCTGCGCCGCAGCTGGATCAATGTATCGACAAGATAACGCGGTGCCTACATAGCATGAGCACCGATGAACGTGCGAAATGGCTGTTATCAGACAACTATGTGTTCAGCGCACGTGAATATAGTATTTCTCAGCTAGCGCCTGCGGCGCACACCGACAAGGTGGAACGTCGTGTCATTGACCGCGTAATACAAGATGACAACGACCTATGGATCGTCGATTACAAGACCTCTGAGCCTAAGGCGGGCCAAAAGCCTCATGAATTTGCGGCTGAAGAGGCGCACAAATACCAAGGTATCATGCGCCAATACCAACGGGCATTGGTCGGTATGGGCAGAGGTAATGCCCGGTTAGCGCTTTATTTTCCCCTTCTTCGTCATTGGCATGAAATTGTGTGATTCTGTGCCAACGAGTTCCAGAAAAGTTGCTTTTACGAACAGATATTAGCAGCAGCTACGCTATTATTAGTACAGCCTAAAAACTTTTCTACGATCACCTAAGAATCCATGCCAAACCTTGAATTCATCAATGCACTCGCTCAGCTCCAGCACACATGCCGGCAGCACGGTTGTGATATTAACGCGTTGCAACAAAGCTTATGTGAGCTTCTTGCTAGTGAACCCGAGGTCACAGAAGCCAAAGTAGGGCCGTTGGTGCCCGCGTTAGACGCTAGGAACGAGTTCCAGGTTGACCTCGGCAGCAACGAGTACCTTACCTTTGTAACGACAACACCCTCGTTTTTAGAGGTTTATCGAGCGTTTATAGAGAACGTATGTTCCGCCATTAAACAAGAAAAAGAATACATAGACGTTAGCCGTCGGCTTGATCTTTACAGCAATATTATCGACGCCACTCACGATGGTTATTGGGAATGGAAACCATCTGAAAATTATTCATACTTTTCAGAAAAACTAAAAACCATGCTTGGTTTTTCAGAAAAAGAGATAGGGAATGATCTCGGCGTCTGGAAAAGTTTAATTCACCCTGACGATATTGACGACGTACTAACTAGCGCTAAAAAGATCTTAGAATACCCAACGAAGTATCATGAAATCGAATTTAGAATGCGCTGTAAAAATGGCAGTTATAAATGGCTGCTATCGCGCGGGAAAGCAGTGAAATTCCACTCTGATGGAAAAGTGGCACATATCGTGGGTACTCATATCGACATTCAAGATATGAAAGAACTCGAAGAAAGCCTACGACGAGCAAATGAAGACCTCTTTCTAGAAAAAGAATTGGCGACAAAGGCCAGTGAGCTTGCACGTATGGGCTCCTGGGAAGTTAATGTGGAATCGGGTTCGGTCTTTTGGAGTGATTCAACGAAAAAAATACATGGCGTAAAACCATATTTTGAGCCAGACCTTGAGGCCGGAATAAATTTTTACAAGGAAGGCTGGAGTCGAGATCGCATTACGGAAGTTTTCCAGGCCTGTGTAGAAACGGGTGAACCCTTTGATGAAGAACTTATTCTTGTAACAGAATCGGGCGAGGAAAAGTGGGTACGCGCACTCGGCGATAAAGATCAAAGTAAAACAAAAGAAACACGTATATTCGGTTTGTTTCAGGATATAGACGAATCAAAACGCACGCTTGACGCCTTAGAAAAAGCGAAAGAATCCGAAAGTGCTTTATTTCAACGTTTGAAGTTAGCCAGAGATGCCGCTGAAATTGGCGTTTGGGATTGGGATCTTGTAACGAATGAATTGAACTGGGACGAATGGATGTATCGTGTAAACGACCTCGCCCCGGATGATTTCGAAACCACCGTAGAAGCAATGCAGCACTGCCTTCACGAAGATGATGTCGAATTCTTACGACACCAAGTAAAAGATGCATTGGATGGCGTAAAGCCATTAGACACAGAATTTAGAATTAATAAACGTAATGGTGATATTGCGTATATTAAAACTAAAGGCTCAGTTATCCGTAACGAAAACGGCGACGCAGAGCGAATGATCGGTGTCAATTACGATATCACCGCTTCAAAATCACTTCAGCTAGAACAAGAGAGAGCACGTGAAGCTGCTGAAGAAGCAAATGAAGCAAAAAGTAAATTTTTGGCAAATATGAGTCATGAAATACGCACCCCGATGAACGGTGTGCTTGGCATGCTGCACCTAGTATTACAAAATGATCATGACGATAAAACGAAAAGGAAATTGAATATTGCACTTAAAAGTGCGAAGTCATTGCTAACCATCATTAATGATATTCTCGACTTTTCAAAAATTGAAGCGAATAAGCTGGTTCTCGAAAAAACCAACTTTTTAATCACTGATGTGATTGAAAACTGCATAAACAATGTTGTTATTCAAGCGAATAAAAAAGAGATAACGCTTAATTCAGACCTTGGCGAAGCGGCGAATTCCTACCTGAAAGGTGACCCCGTACGAGTAGAACAAATTATTAATAATTTACTTTCTAACGCGGTAAAGTTTACAGAAAAAGGCAGTGTAACAATTAGCGTAGGCTTAGTTGATTACGGACGCATCAGTAAGTTTAGCTGTGATATAACAGATACAGGCATTGGTATCCCAAAAGACAAGCAGGGCGAGTTG
Source organism: Agarilytica sp. (assembly GCA_045430305.1). GTDB lineage: Bacteria > Pseudomonadota > Gammaproteobacteria > Pseudomonadales > Cellvibrionaceae > Agarilytica. The sequence continues at coordinate 530,575 of JAILXW010000001.1, forward strand.
TTTGAAGCATTTTCGCAAGTGGATGCCTCTACCACAAGGAAGTTCGGTGGAACTGGGTTAGGCTTGGCCATATGTAAAAAACTATGTGATTTAATGGAAGGAACACTCAACCTAACGAGTGAAGACGGGCAGGGCACAACATTCAGCTTTGAAATCCACTTCGATAACGCTGACGAACATTTTGAGCCAAACTCCAACAAAATCATCAAAAATCAACGGATTCTGGTTGTTGATGACGAGAGTTTTGGTATTCACTCTTGTATCAGAATTTTACTAAAATTAGATGCGAGCATAGAATGTATTACCCCTTGTGACATCCCAACTTATTTGAAGAATGATGTTTCAGGAGAGTTTCTGGCAGACGTTGTATTATTTTCTGATGGTTTGTATACCCTAGAAAAAGGAACATACGGTCCGGCACTTTCCCAGCTGGCGCATAGAGTTAAGCAGCAACTCATTATTGGTACAGCAAAGCGTAGCCAAGGTGAACAAGGCATACTACCCAACGCGATATATATTCACGCTCCTATATTGCCTAGTACATTTATAGAGGCCTTAGCATCTATACAACGTGCCAAAGTTATTACGAACAAAAGCCAACAAGAAATCAACGGCGAAGCGCATACGACTTTGGCGGCTCAAATATTAGTGGTAGACGACAACGAAATAAATAGAGTGGTCACAAAGGGCTTGCTGGAAGAACATCGACTCGACAGTGAGCTAGCTGAGAATGGCGAAGAAGCATTGAATAAATTATTAGCTTCACCGTCAGGGCAATACAAACTTATCTTAATGGATGTTCAAATGCCGGTTATGAACGGTTATGAAGCCACCCAAAAGATTCGTGCAGGCCACTGCGGTGAACAATTAAAGGGCGTAACAATAGTTGCAATGACGGCAAACGCCATGGTTGGAGACAAAGAAAAATGCTTGGAAGCTGGAATGAATGACTACCTAGCGAAACCATTAGACCCAGCAGAGTTCGAAAAAACCCTAAAACGATATTTCCCAAGTTAATAGGCTACCGTTTTACACGCTAGATTATTTAGTGGTGGGTAAAACCATTCCGTTGACACTCAAAGCTTTCCTGCTTAGTTGAATTACCACCTTGATACTTTGCTATGTTGGGGTAGGCGCATACTGGGCGCGTCCAGACTTCATTCCCCTGCCTATCGTATTTCGTCGACATTAATTTATCTGGCGCCGTATCATTTTCTACCCAATTTTCCAATGCGGATAGTATGTCAAAACCATTTTGTTGCGCGCCGCGACCTGGGAATGCGCCGCAGTGATCCATACCAGGAAACAAAAAGAAACGGGCGAAATCTTGCGTTGCATCTAAGCTGCCATTTAATTGAATCATGCGCTCATAATAGTCAATTGTGATGCCCGGCGGGATCACCGTATCAGACCAACCGTGCCACAATAAAAACTTGCCGCCTTTTTGTTTGAATTCAGAAAGGTCTGGATTATCTGAATTATAGACTTTGCCCATTAAATCCATTTTTGGCGGGTCGAAATCGAAATCAAAATCTAGCGGTGAATAACTTTCGCCGGGGTCTTCATCAAAGGCCATATAGCGCAAAAAATTTCGGCCAATTTTTGGAATGAGAAGGGGGCTTTCTGCTACTTTAATGCCGGTAGACGATAACCATTTGGGCCAGTAATAACTTGACCCCACCGTATTTCGACCAGCAAAAAGCGGCTCTCCAATACTGTTTCTTGGTATTTCATGTAATTTTTTAACAGCGTCAACTTGTTTTTTGCTTAAACAATTGGTGGTTTTGTTACGCGTACACATGATTTTTTCAGGCCGAAAATTACAAGCTCTTGGGTCATCAATGAGACCATCTCGTAAACCGTCTTTGCCATCACATTCTTTAAACAGGTATTGATTGATAATGGGCACATCGGCTTGAGCGATGATTTCATTGCCGTTTTCATCTGTATTGTGTTGCATCATCCAGGCGAAATAACTACCTACCAAACTTGTGTAATTTAAGCCAGGCGCACCCGCGATAATGCCGTCAAAATCGTTGGGGTAGCGCAAAGCTTCCATTGCGGCCATACGTCCACCAGTCGAGCACCCAGCAAAATAGGAACGGTTAGGCTTTTGCCCGTAATAGCGCGCAATAACGCGCTTAGTAACATTTGTGGTTTTATGAATGGCCCGATGGCCCCAATTAAACTCAGCAAAACGATTATTCAGGGCCCAGGCGGCTTCCCAATTAGATTTCATTCTATGCCCTGAATCGGTAGTCGCTACTGCATAATTCCTTTTAAGACCGTAATTGATACGGTTTGCGAAGCCTGGCGCGTCAGATTTTATAACGCCGCAAAACCCGCCACACCCGACCATATAGAATTTTCCGTTCCAGTCTTTAGTGGGTAGACGTATTTCAAAACCGATTTTGGGGTCAATTACCCCAATAACACGACAATATTCGGGTAAATCAGCGCTAGCGGGAACCTTTTCCGTCAGCTGAATTCGTAACTTATCGTCAGATAAGCCCTTTATAGCGCTGCAATCTTTAACGGTGGCGCTTGCAAGCGGTGCGAGAACCACAAACAGCACTAAACAGAGAATTTGGTAATAATTATTCATATATGAGGCCAAAAGCTTTAGCTCTTGGTGTTTCGATCAACTTAAATAACCTATGGCAACGTTTAGTATAGTCGCTAATCAACAGATCATAAGTCCAAATCAAAATGGAAAACGTAAGGCAAGTGGCCGCTTTTAAAGCATTTTTCTCCATTTTTCGCGCCACCAATAGGCCTGCAGCGAGTCAAAGAAACGTAGCAAAAGAACGCCATTTTTTTACGACCCAAGGAAGGGGCTAAATATCCCCCCTGAAAACGTTTACAATCGAGCCTAGGCTGTTATTTGCCCAACGGCGGCGGCAACTAGTACAGCTACGAATCGCAAATGTCTTTTTCTTACCGCAATAAGTACCAAATAGTATAGATTCCACTAGGTAGTCACGAGGAGTCGCAATGCAACAAGCGAATAACGAAGCCCCTCCGGCCGTAGAGACTGCTTGGCACGAGTTAACGGCTGAAAATACCGGTTATAAGCTCAACACCACAGCGGATGGCTTACAGCAGGAAGAAGTACAAAAACGACTCGAGATCTACGGCCTCAACCGGTTGCCACAGGTTGCCGTACGCAGCCCTTTCACCCGTTTTCTTTTGCAATTTCATAATATCCTTATATATGTACTCCTCGTATCTGCGTTTATAACCGTTCTCCTTGAACACTGGGTTGATGCTAGCGTTATTCTGGCGGTGGTGATCGTCAATGCTGTCATCGGTTATATGCAGGAAGGCAAAGCAGAAAAGGCCATGGATGCGATTCGTCACATGCTCGCCCCTCATGCGAATGTAATACGAAACCAAAGACGAATCACAGTAAAAGGCGAAGTGCTCGTGCCCGGTGATATTGTTCTGCTTGAGGCTGGGGACAAGGTACCCGCAGATTTAAGGCTCATTGAATCACACGCCTTAACAATTCAAGAAGCGATACTAACGGGCGAGTCCATCGCGGTAGAGAAGCAAACTAAAAAAGTGAATAAAGCGTCGCCACTTGGTGACCGAACATGCATGGTTTATTCAGGAACACTGGTCACGAGTGGGCAAGGTAAAGGTATCGTTGTCGCTACAGCGAGCAATACCGAAATAGGACGAATAAGCGGGCTGCTTACAAGCGTAGAAAAACTCACGACCCCATTGGTTGAGCAAATGAGCGCCTTCGCTAAATGGCTGACATTTCTAATTATTGTGATCGCAATACTGGTATTGGTACTTGGCTATTTTGTCGGCCATCACAACTTTACTGAAATGTTTATGGCCGTTGTGGGATTATCTGTTGCAGCAATTCCGGAAGGCCTTCCAGCAGTATTAACCATAACGCTCGCAATCGGCGTGCAATCTATGGCAAAACGTAACGCGATTGTAAGACGGCTACCGGCGATAGAAACACTCGGTTGCGTGTCGGTTATTTGTAGTGATAAAACAGGAACGCTAACTAGAAATGAAATGATGGTCGCATCAGTGCTCACCCATCAACACCTCTTTACTGTAGATGGAAGTGGCTATTCTCCGAAAGGGGAATTAAAGCTAGATGAAAAGCATGTGTCTCCCAAAGAGCATAAGATTTTGTATGAACTCGCTAAGGCCGCAACACTTTGCAACGATGCTGCACTTAGAAAAAATAATGGCGTATGGCTAGTGGATGGTGACCCAATGGAAGGGGCATTGCTCGCATTCGGTGGCAAAATCGATATTAATATTAAACAAGTCCAATCTTCATGGATGCGTACCGACACAATTCCCTTCGATTCTCGCCATCGCTTTATGGCAACGTTGAATCACGATCATGAACACCATGCGAACATATTTGTAAAAGGAGCCCCCGAACAAATACTTAATATGTGCATCAGTCAACTCAGCGTTGAAGGCTCTATACAAACGATAGATAAACAATATTGGAAAGAACGAGCGGAATCTATCGCATCACTCGGTCAGCGTGTTTTAGCAATAGCGGTAAAAGCTGTAGATCCAAAACACACAGCGTTAGAACGCGAAGACGTTAATACATCGTTAACGATGATTGGCATGCTTGGAATGATCGATCCACCCCGCTGCGAGGCTATTTCAGCAGTGAATGAATGCCATTCCGCAGGAATTCAAGTAAAAATGATTACCGGAGACCATACGTTAACGGCTGCTGCTATCGGCCGATACATCGGCCTAAAAAATCAAAATAAAGTACTTACCGGATCGGATATAGATTCTCTAGACGACAATGGATTACAGCTAGCAGTGCAGGAATGTGACGTGTTTTCTCGCACAAGCCCGGAACATAAATTGCGTTTAGTTATGGCCTTGCAATCACTAGGCATGACGGTTGCCATGACCGGCGACGGCGTTAACGACGCGCCGGCATTAAAACGTGCCGATGCGGGAATAGCGATGGGAAAAAAAGGCAGCGAAGCGGCAAAAGAGGCCGCGGAATTGGTCCTTGTCGATGACAACTTTGCATCCATTGTTGCCGCCGTTAGGGAAGGGCGCACAGTATACGATAACCTTAAAAAAGTGATCAGCTGGACCTTGCCCACCAATGCCGGAGAAGCCTTAACAATTATTGTCGCATTGCTACTTGGTATGACACTGCCAATTACACCGGTTCAAATTCTTTGGGTGAATTTAATAACGGCAGTTACCTTAGGTATCGCGTTAGCTTTCGAACCAAGTGAAAAAAACACAATGCGTAGGCCGCCACGAAAACGTCACGAGCCCTTACTAACTGGAGCGCTCGTATGGCATATAGTATTTGTGTCGGGTTTGTTTTTGTGTGGCGTTTTCGGTATATATCAATACGCAATAGATAACGGCTACTCAGTAGACCTTGCGCGTTCGATTGCATTAAATACTCTCGTTACGATGGAGGTCTTCCATCTATTTTTTATTCGCAACATTTACAACGCATCGATTAGCTGGCGAAGCATACGTGGCACAAAAGTAGTGTGGTTGGTTGTATCTACGATCATTTTCGCACAGTTTTCTATAACCTATTTACCGCTATTTCAATCGATTTTTTCGACCGTAGCAATTCCCATCCGAGATTGTTTGGTCATACTCGGGATTGGAGTTACGTTATTCATAATCATTGAAATAGAAAAGCAAATGCGGCTCGCCTTTTGGCGGCGGAATATTGCGTTTAAGCCTTAGTGAGGATGTTAGCCCCACGCTCAACGTAATCGAAAATGGAATACCCATAGAGACGCCTTGGCACACGATATTTCCAACGCGAATAATCGAGAAGTTAACATTGAGCGTTGAGAGTTCCTTTCGTCGATCGAAATCAAAAACCTGTAGGAATCATCACACGCAGCGATATTCTTCGATAGTGCATCAAACAGCCACGAATATACGAGATTAACCATCTAGGCATCGGCGGACCGGAAACCTAAGCCCACCATGCCCGCCAGAAGTGTCCGATACTGTTTAGTATCTGACATAAGGGTAATAGTGTTACCCACGTAACCTACGATAACGCTACAGTCGTCGTTTACAGCATTATCCTTAGTATGTAACCTGCGCACTCTTTGAACCCTTGTATGGTACTGAAACGCCCGTGAAAGTTGTTGGATTACCTGATGATGACGGTAAATTGTTGTATAGAGTGTATGACACAGACAAACTACCATTTAAGGTTGTCAACGCTTTCCTTGTTTTCCAAGAAAACCGTGGGCGGTCCCCAAATACTGTTCGGAGCCAGGCTTACGACATCGTTTCCTTCTTTAAATTTCTCAAGCAGAAAGACACATCATGGGTGTCCGTTGGTCTCGATGAGTGGGTGAACTTCGTTCATTACTTAAAGTACAGCACACGTCATAGTGGCTCTTATGTGCTACCAACGCCTAACTTAAGCGCTAGATCAGCTGCCACCATTAACCGCCGATTAAGCACACTTAACTCGTTTTACAAGTATCATAGCGCTCGTCGAGATAGTATTTTGATGCCGAATATTCACGAATGCATAACTAATCCGTTTACAAATAATCATACGGCGCTCCTTTCCTTTGCTGGAAAATCAAAACCAAGAGCGCTGAAGCGAGCGTTAACTGTTGGGAAGCAAAAAATACCCAATAATCCGCCAAAAACTATAGCGATTAGTGATCAGAAAAAAGCCTTACAATCGTGTAATAACAGACGGGATCGCTTGTTAATTTTGTTGTTGATCGAAACAGGAATGCGTATAGGTCAGGCCTTAGGTCTTAAACATGAAGACATTCAGAGCTGGAAAAAACAAATAGCTGTTACGTACAGAGAAAACAATCCAAATCAGGTTTTTAGTAAAAGCCGTCAAACGCTATATGTTCATATATCGTCTCAATGGCTGGATCTCTATACAGATTACCTAATCACTGACATGAATGATATTGATTGCAATTATGTTTTTTGTAATCTTTACAACTTAAACAAAAGAGATAAGAAAACCCCAATGACATACGAAAGCGTGAATGCATTATTTCGGCGCCTGTCAAAAAAGGTTGGCGTGAAAATATCTCCGCACATGCTCCGTCATTCTCACGCTACCGAACTACTAAAAGCCGGTGTCTCTATTGAGATCGTTGCTAAGCGACTAGGTCATAAATCGATAGAAACCACCAAACAAATATATGAACACTTAACTGCTGAAGACTTAAAAAACGAATTAAACCGCCATAGAGATGAAAGCGCCCTACTTCAATATATTTATGGAGATACAGAGGATGTTAACTAAATGGCCGACTTAACATTAATATCTAATGCTTCAATTGAAGATTTAAAGGAATCGCTTCTTAAAGAGACTGTGTGGAGTTTTGAGGATCTCGGATATAAGAATCATGAAGTAGTTTCAAGCAACGTAAAAACCCTTAACTTTAGAAAATATACCGTATTGTGGCTAGTAAGCCTTGTAAAAGAAACATTATGGCGAAAACGAATAACAGTTACTCCCCAAACACTAAATGCCTATAATTCAACTCTTCGTATATTTGATGGCTACTTAAATACCCTACCTTCTGCAGTTCGTAATGTTAAATGCTTAGAAAGACGGCATATGGAGGGGTTCTTGTCTCATATATCTGATAGGTCAAAGCAAACACAACAAAGCCATATAACGCGCCTTAACGAAATTTTCCACTGCTGGCAAGAGTGGTCAATTATCACTGCTCCAGCCACTTCGCTGATTCACAGAGGTGATGCACCTCGTAATGTTTTTCAGGCTAACCCTCGCTATATGGAGCCAACTTCGCAAGATAAAATCAATTCTCAGCTGGATATTGAAAACAACCCCCTCAGTAGAATGGTTGCCGTAATACAGGAAACAGGGATGCGTGGAACAGAAGTTCTCCATTTGAAAAAGAATTGTCTGACACAGGATTCACACGGCGACTGGTATCTCACACGACACAATCTTAAGATTAATGAAGTTCACACTATCCCTATATCAAAAAAACTCTATAGGATTGTTCAATATCAAATTGAACACGTAGAACGGGTTGAACAGGCGGCAGAGAAACCAAACAAAGACAATCTTTTATTTATCCATGCTTGGAGAGGCTTACTAACTCACTACAGTCTTAAAACACTCAACCGATATCTATCTGAAATCAGTGAGCTAGGCCGAATAACTGATACGGATGGTGGTAAACAAAAGATAACCTCACATATGTTCCGACATACAGTTGGAACAAATTTAATCAATAACGGTATGTCACAATTGTTTGTCCAACGCTTTTTAGGACATAAGTCTGCGCAAATGACCGCTGTTTACGCTCATATTCATGATCGAACATTGAGGAAGGCACTAGAAAGTGCTAGCCAAAAACTTGTAGACATAAGTGGAAATGTTTACGAAGTCGAAGAAGTTATTCATTCAATCACCAAACAAAAAAATGTTGACCTTGACGCACAATGGTTAAAATCCAATATCTCTGCACAAGTACTCCCTAATGGGCTATGCGCCCTCCCCGTTAAACAGAGCTGCCCCCACGCGAATGCGTGTTTAACCTGTCCAAGCTTTCGAACAGACGTTACGTTTTTAGATATTCACCAGGAACAATTAGCTAGAAGCAACTCTATCGTCGCTATGTCATCTGAAAAATCGTTTACCCGCCAAGCCGAACTCAATTCAACTATTGCGAAAAACCTAACAAACATTATCGAGGCAATTGAACATGAATAAAAATATTGAGGGGTTAAAGAAGCACCAGATATCCCGTAGTTCAGAAAAGCGTGAAGCCGTATTGAAGGCAATCAGTGAATTACAGTCGCTAAATAGAGAAATTAATTTCGTCACCGTGGCTAAGAAAGCCGGTGTATCTCGTAAATATATATACTCACAACCTGATTTGGATAAGCTTGTTCGCTCTGAAAAACCTTCATCCATCCAAAGGGAAAGAAATAAGGTCGTAAGTTTAAATGCATCGTCTCAAGGTCAAGCCAACAAAATTCGTGCATTAAGCGATAAATGTAAAAGCCTCCAAAACGAAAATAAAGAACTTAAAAAAGAGGTTAAGCTCTTGCAGGCATATATTGAGAAACTTTCCGGATCACATTAAGTTTCTAACAGTCTGCAAAGCCCGACCTAACGTTCTATAGTGGGCTTGTACACTAAAACCACACTAACAACACCTTTCCCATTTCGTAACGGCGAAATTTGTATTGGCCGGCATGCCATAAGAGTGGCGAAGGGTATCAACATCTACACTTACGGATTTGGCTAAGTGCGTTGCGATTTTGGAGACAACTCTTTCAATATTCCGCATTGATCGACCGACCTTGCGGTATCACACCTATGTTGTAGGTGCTTAAGTTCACTATGAAGCTTCTGGAGGTCACCGATACGGGACTGCACAACATGGAGATGCGCATCGATCATATCGTTGACCGCTTCGCACGGTGCCCCGGGTGAATACTGTAGAGTTACTAGCTGTTTAATCTCATTTAACGGCAAATCAAGTGCACGGCAGTTCTTGATGAACTCCAGTTTTTCAAGCGCAGCAGTGTCAAACAAACGAAAATTGCCGTCTGTGCGGGCGACCGAAGTGATCAAGCCCTCTTTTTCGTAGTAACGAATGGTCTGGATTGAGCAGCCACTGCGTTTTGCTAGCGCACCAATTTTCATAAACGTTATCGCTTGACTCTATTGTCACTATAGAGTCTACACTTGTGCTTACCTTGTGAACAAGAGCTTTCTATGTCGTCAGAAACGAAGACTTGCTGTGGATGCGACCTTGATCAAACCACGCCCCCCAATCCGAAAGCCGATACTAAAAAAGCGGATGCAAGCCGTGTAAGTGTGTTTAACGTCCCTCAAATGGATTGCCCATCTGAAGAGAACCTGATTCGCACTGCTTTTTCCCGCTTTGATGACGCTGTCACCTTCGAGTTCGACATCCCCAATCGCAGTGTGCGGGTATATCACCCGGATATTGCAGAGAAAGTGGAAAAAACCATGACGTCCGTTGGGCTTGGGGCCAAATTGATCTCGCTTGAGTTGGTGGGTCGCGAAGCATTTCAGATTGCTCAAGACACTGCAAAATCTAGTGAGGCGCGAGAAGCGCAGGCGTTGCGCTGGTTGCTGGCCATTAACGCCAGCATGTTTGTACTTGAACTTGGCGTGGGAATGGTGGCCCAATCCACGGGGCTTATTGCTGATTCACTGGATATGTTTGCCGATGCAGCGGTGTACGGCGTGTCACTATATGCTGTGGGCAAGGCCGCAGAGCTGAAACTCAAAGCGGCGCACTTTTCCGGCTGGTTGCAGCTCGCTCTTGCCTTGGGGGTCTTGCTCGAGGTGCTAAGGCGAGCGATCTATGGAAGCGAGCCAGTTTCAGTACTCATGATGAGTATGGGCGCCGTGGCCTTGGTGGCCAACATTACGTGCCTATTGTTGATCCTTAAATCGCGTAACCAGGGTGCGCATATGAAGGCGAGTTGGATATTTTCGGCGAATGACGTGCTGGCCAATGCCGGGGTCATTATTGCGGGAACCCTGGTGGCCCTGACAGGGTCTCAAATACCAGATTTGGCCATCGGTGTTATCATTGGCCTGATTGTATTAAACGGCGCTCGGCGCATACTTTTGCTAAGATGACCGAGTGATAACGCATTAATTAGAATCGCATAATGAGTAAACGTTTCCTGACATATTTTATCCTTGCACTGGTGGTGTTTCAATCCGCTGTAGGGATTGCCGACGCACATCAGTCGCATCAGTCAGGCACGGAGCATCTCTCTTTTGACGATCACGAGCATTCGCATGAAGGCTTCGAGGCTGATCATACCCTGATTGATGGCGTCGACGATCAAGAACGGGACTGCCATCACTGCTGCCATTGTCATGGTCATTCTGGCCCAGCTATTTTGATTAAGCCCACGAGCTTGGCGCTTCAAAAGTCGTCGACCTGCCTATCCTTTTATCTCGAAAATACGCCATCCGAAATCATTAACCCCCTCTTACGCCCTCCTATCGCACACTCCTAACACAAGCCCAAATTTTAATTTCGCTAACGCGGAAAAAATTGACTTAATTTAGGATCAAATTATGCGATTTAATACACTAATCGGGTGTAAAAATATCTGTATTTTTGTGCTGGCTCTGGCTTGTGGGTTACTGCCACAATTAGGCTACACAAATACAGCACCTCCATTAACATTAAAAGATGCGATTGCTCAGACGCTCGCGCAAAATCCACGGTTATATCAGTACCGATTTGTTAACGACGCTTTTAAAGCTCGACAACAAACTGACGCCTTGCTGCCACCGTTGGAACTCGAGTTTGAAGTGGAAAACTTTGCGGGTTCGGATTCATTCAAAGGACTCGATAGTGCCGAAGCGACACTAACTCTCTCTTCCGTCATTGAAATGGGACGGAAAAGAAAGGCCCGCATATCCTTAATGGATGCTCGAATGCACACGGCCCAGTGGGAACAGGAGGCCGCCACGCTCGATATATTGGGAGAGCTTACTCGAGTCTATATCGAAGGGCTTGCATCCCAAGCTAACATCGCACTCGCCAAAGATTCGTTGAGCCTGTCTAACGCGATATTGAATACAGTGAAAATACGTGTCGCGCGTGGTGCAACACCTGAAGCCGAAGCCTTACGCGCGCAGGCTGCCGTAACTCAGGCAGAAATTCGGTTGGCGGCATTGCTAAGCAAGTTTGAACGACAAAGAATTATGCTTGCACGATTCTGGGGAGAGACACATCCAAAATTTTCTCAGCTTTCCGGAAACTTATTCGAATTCGGCACTACCGAAAGTTTCGAGCAACTTTATGCGCGTGTTAAGAACTCGCCTTCGGTTCAGGTGTTTGCAAGTCATGCACGGTTAAAAGATGCTGAAGTGACGTTGGCTCGCGCGAGTGGACGAAGTGACGTTACTTGGCGTGCAGGCGTAAGGCGTTTTGAAGACACGGGAGATTCGGCGTTAACAGCAGGATTTTCAATTCCATTGTTTTCCAAGAAACGCAACAAAGGAGATGTAAAAGCAGCGTTAGCTGAACGCAATGCCGTGGACTACGCCAAGCACGATGCACTCCTGCGCTTACGCACAAAACTTTTCGAAGCGTATTCCCTTTATCAGCAAAACATCGATGCGGTTAATCACACGAAAAACACTGTTCTTCCCGCTTTAGAAAAAGCACTTCTTTTGACGAACTTAGCGTATGAAAAAGGGCGATACCAATATTTGGATTTGGTGGCCGCACAAAAAGAATTACTAGCATCCAAACAAGCACTTATCGACTCGGCGGCGAATGCCTTAGTCAGCCAGGCATTGATTGAGCAGTTAACCAACGAAGCTCTCTCTCAATAAATAAATTAATTTTTATTTGATTCTCAAAAAAACGAATCAATAGGACTTTGTATGAAAACCATAGTAACGACGACCTTAACGGTTCTCTTTTTGGTCTGCGGACCACAACTCATTGCTAGCGAAGAGCACAAACATGATCACGCACACGAAAATACAACAGCGCATACTGGCCAACATGAAGATGGCGACCACAAAAAACATGATGGTCACACGGACCATGATGATCAACATATTCACAGTGACGTAGAAGAAAATCATGAGCATGAAAATGACCATGATGAAGAGAATAGTAGCCACATTAATGATGATATGGCTCGCCAAGTTGGGATTGTTACGGCCGTTGCTTCGGCACAAACACTTCATAAAACGGTAACTATCTATGGTTCTTTGGCGTCGGGCCCTGAACAACTCAGCCATGTTCGTGCGCGTTTTGAAGGCATGGTGAAATCTGTTCAGGTCACGATTGGCGATACCGTCAATGCCGGAGATTTGCTCGCCGAAGTTGAGTCTAACGAAAGTTTAAAGACGTATAAAATGCTCGCCCCTATTTCAGGGCTGCTCGTTCAACGCCATGCGAATACGGGGGAAGTGACACAAGACCAAGTGCTATTCTCCATTGCAAATTTCGATTCACTTTGGGCTGAATTACGTGTCTACCCTGCTCAGCAGGCATCGATCAATCAAGGTCAGCCGGTACACATATTTGTGAATAAGCAAAGCGTGCAAGCGACAGTCAACCATGTGATTCCCGCATTGGATAAACCTTATCAATTAGCACGGGTAAAACTAGATAACAGTGAACTTAAATTATCGCCGGGCCTGCTGGTTGAGGCCAGCGTTGAGATCGGTAAGTTTCCGGTAAGTTTTGCGGTCAGCAAGAATGCTATCCAAACCCTCGGCGGCCGTGAAGGTGTATTTGCTAAGCATGATGAAAACTACGAGTTTACGCCCTTAGTTTTAGGGAAGCACGACAATCACTTTGTAGAGGTGGTTGATGGTCTACCGGCCAACGCAACATACGTCAGCGAAAACAGCTACCTGATCAAAGCCGACATTGAAAAATCCGAAGCTGAACACGACCACTAAAAGGAGCGCGACATGATTGATTCAATCTTGCGTCTCTCCATTGAGCGGCGCTATTTATTTTTAAGTCTTATTTTTGTGATCGTGGGTATCGGTATTTGGAACTATCAAAAACTTCCTATCGATGCCGTACCGGATATCACCAATGTGCAAGTACAAATAAACACTTCGGCACCGGGCTATTCTCCTTTGGAAGCCGAGCAACGGATTACCTATCCCGTAGAGACAGCGCTGGCCGGGTTACCCAAACTTTCCTATACGCGTTCTCTATCGCGCTATGGTTTATCGCAAGTGACCGTTGTATTTGAAGAAGACACGGATATCTATTTCGCTCGTAACCTGATTAATGCGCGACTTGGTGCGATAAAAAGCGTGCTGCCGTCTGGCATGGAGCCTGAGATGGGTCCCATATCCACAGGCCTTGGCGAAATTTTTATGTATACCGTGCAAGCGAGTGATAATGCTCGTATGGCCAATGGCGAGCCTTATACAGCAACCGCGTTGCGAGAAATTCAGGATTGGATTATCAAACCCCAACTCGCGCAGGTTAAAGGCGTGATTGAAGTAAACAGCATTGGAGGATTCAACAAGCAATACCACGTGATGCCCGATCCAAAAAAGTTACTGTACTACAAAATTAGCATTGAAGATTTGGTGCTGGCTTTACAGAGCAATAATGATAATCGCGGTGCGGGGTATATCGAACGCAATGGACAACAACTACTTGTCCGCTCCCCAGGGCAACTGTCGAATGTTGATGACATTGGTAATGTCATTATTACAGAGCACGAGCAAATCCCCATCAAAATTCAGGATGTGGCGGAAGTGGCTATTGGTAAAGAGCTTCGCACCGGGGCCGCGACCCGCGATGGAAAGGAAACAGTACTGGGTACAGCAATGATGCTCATTGGCGCAAACTCAAGAACGGTTGCATTGGATGTTTCCAACAAGCTGGCAGAAATCCAAACCTCACTCCCCGATGGGGTCGTCGCGGAAGCGGTTTATGATCGCACGGCATTAGTCGACAAAGCGATAGCCACCGTTAGCAAAAACTTATTGGAAGGCGCGCTGCTTGTTATTGTGGTGTTGTTTGTATTACTCGGTAATTTACGTGCGGCCTTAATTACAGCTGCCGTTATTCCTCTCGCTATGTTGATGACAATCACCGGCATGGTTAAAGCCGGTGTATCCGCCAACCTAATGAGTTTAGGGGCATTGGATTTTGGTTTGATTGTCGATGGGGCTGTCATCATTGTTGAAAATGCTGTACGGCGCTTAGCTGAGGCGCAACAAAAAAATGGGCAGCAGGACCTACGTGAGAGACTGAATACCGTGTTCGATGCGACCTCCGAAGTGATCCGTCCGAGCTTATTTGGTGTGGCCATAATTACGGTGGTCTATATCCCTATTTTTGCGCTTACGGGTGTTGAGGGGAAAATGTTTCACCCGATGGCGGCGACGGTAATGATGGCGTTAATATCCGCTATGCTGTTGTCTTTAACCTTGGTGCCCGCAGCGGTGGCCTTTTTTATGAATGGAAAAATCAATGAAAAAGAAAGCCTAGTCATCACAAAGACAAAAACACTGTATGCCCCCCTACTGTTGCTCGCGATTAAGTTTCGCTGGGCCGTTGTGAGTTCTGCAACTGCACTCGTGGTATTCAGTCTTTGGCTTGCTTCAACCTTGGGGTCTGAATTTATTCCGCAACTTAACGAGGGGGATATTGCGCTTCACGCCATGCGGATACCGGGTACTGGGCTTGAGCAAGCGGTTGAAATGCAAGAAATATTAGAGCAGCGAATCAAAGCATTTCCCGAAGTGGATAAAGTCTTTGCTCGAATTGGCACGGCAGAAGTGGCCACCGATCCCATGCCCCCCAATGTTGCCGACAACTTTGTAATTCTAAAACCTCGAAGCGAGTGGCCGGATTCATCCAAGACAAAAGCGGAATTTGTGGAGGAAATGGAGCGAGCACTAGAAGAGTTACCCGGCAACAATTATGAGTTTACCCAACCGATTCAAATGCGTTTTAACGAACTTATTTCCGGTGTGCGTGCGGATTTAGGCATTAAGGTGTTTGGTGATGATTTAGATCAGTTGGTAGTAACAGCAAACCACATTATGAAGATCGTTAACGGCATTGAAGGCGCAGCTGATGTACGTGTAGAGCAAGTTACAGGCTTGCCTACATTATCGGTCATTCCAAACCGCACGGCACTTGGTCGCTATGGTTTAAACGTGGTCGAGTTGCAAGATTGGGTTTCTGCAGCCATTGGTGGTGAATCCGCTGGGGTTCTGTACGAAGGTGATCGTCGCTTTGAACTCGTCGTTCGGCTTCCAGAAACACTTCGCCGAGATGTCGATCGTTTGAAATTTTTACCCATTCCCTTAGCCAATGGCGATTATGTGCCGCTCGAAGAAATCGCGACCTTAGATATCTCGCCGGCACCCGCGCAAATTAGTCGCGAAAATGGCAAGCGACGTGTCGTGGTAACAGCCAATGTTCGCGGCCGAGACCTAGGGAGCTTCGTCGCAGAGGTTCAAGAAAAAATAAAAACACAAGCGAATATACCGCCGGGTTACTGGTTAGATTATGGCGGTACATTTGAACAACTTGAATCGGCCAGCAAACGTTTATCTATGGTAGTGCCTATCACGTTGTTGGTCATTATCGGCATTTTGATTGTGGCATTTGGTTCGCTCAAGGACGCATTGATTATTTTTAGTGGCGTGCCATTGGCCTTAACTGGAGGCGTACTGTCGCTTTATATTCGAGGCATGCCGTTGTCCATATCCGCTGGTATAGGCTTTATTGCGCTCTCTGGCGTTGCGGTACTAAACGGCCTGGTCATGCTCGCATTTATTCGCGACCTCTGGCATGAAAAAGGCGATTTGTTCCGGGCAGTTACCGAAGGCGCAATGATTCGTTTACGACCCGTACTTATGACAGCCTTGGTCGCGAGCCTCGGTTTTGTGCCGATGGCATTAAATACGGGTACGGGCGCAGAAGTTCAACGTCCTCTCGCCACAGTGGTGATTGGCGGCATTATTTCGTCAACGCTGTTAACGCTACTGGTATTGCCGGTGTTGTATCACTGGTTACACCGAAACGAAAAAAACACGGGATAAACGGAGGAGCCCCTTCTTAGTGAGGGGCAAAAAACATGCACAACCACGCTCACGTAGATAAAAGCACGTCTCGAATTGCTTGGGCATTCATTCTGAATGTCGGATTTACAATCATCGAATTTATTGGCGGCATGCTTACCAATAGCACCGCAATCATGGCGGATGCGGTACATGACTTAGGAGATAGTTTATCGATTGGCCTCGCTTGGATACTGAGTAAGTTGAGTAACAGAGAGTCCACCTCAAAGTTTAGTTACGGCTATCGAAGATTTTCCTTACTGGGCGCACTGATTAATGGAATCGTATTAATTATCGGTTCAATTTGGGTGTTGTCTGAAGCAATACCCAAACTCCTTAATCCCGAAATGCCAGTTGTCGAAGGCATGTTCGGCTTGGCCATCCTAGGGGTTACCGTCAATGGCTATGCAGCGTTTAAATTATCCAAAGGCAAGTCACTTAACGAGCAGATGCTGAATTGGCACTTGCTGGAAGATGTTCTAGGTTGGGTAGCCGTACTGGTAGTCTCAATCATTTTAATGTTTGTTGAATGGCCTATACTCGACCCTATCCTTTCCATTGCTTTTACGCTTTTTATATTGATCAACGTACTTCGTAATTTATGGACAACAATAAAACTGTTTTTACAGGCAGCGCCAAATGATGATACGACCAACAGTATCCGTGAATCACTGTTGAGCTTTACAGAAGTCAGCGATATTCATCATTTACATTTTTGGTCCCTCGACGGAGAGCACCATGTCATCACTGCGCATCTAGAGTTGAGCGAACTTATAGAGCCCGCTCGTCAAATCCAATTAAAAACCGAAATTGCAAAAAGACTGACGGAATTTGGTTTAGAGCATACGACTATAGAACTAGAATTCCCTGATGAACGTTGCAGAGATCAATAAACCATGACTAGAACAATCAGCCGCCTTGCGAAAGAGCTGGGTATTAATATTGAGACCATTCGCTTTTATGAACGCAAAGGCTTAATCCAACAACCACCAAAGCCAACAACCGGTTACCGCCACTACCCAAATGAAACGGTCAACCGAATCCATTTTATTAAGCGTGCACAGGAGCTAGGGTTTACCCTTGATGAAATCGTGCACTTACTCAGCCTGGAAGACTCGCCATGCAACGAGGTCCAAGCACTTGCAATAAAAAAACTTGAAAAAGTGCAGTCCAAAATACTCGATTTACGACGCCTAGAAAACGCACTTGAAGTGCTCCTCTCTCAATGTCATGAGAATGACGACAAAAGCCATTGCCCCATCATCGATTCATTACAACCCCCACTATTGTCTTGACTCCGTACCTAAGTACGGAGCATAAACTTAGGGAATCTCAACCTGCATAGGAGCTAAGTGGTGCTCATAAACAAATCACTTTGGTCAATACTCACTGGTCTTGGGGCCGCTATCGGTGCCAGCCTTTGCTGTGCTGGACCATTGATATTATTGTCAGTTGGTGTGAGTGGAGCTTGGATCGCCAACCTGGCTAGCCTGGAACCCTACCGCCCCCTATTTGTCGCCGCCGTCATAGCGCTATTTGGCTGGGCAGGCTGGCAATTATTCAAAACAGACTCACCAAGAAACAGTGATTGTAAGCCAGGGGAAGCATGCGCGATTCCTGAAACACAGAGAAACCGCAAGATCTTGTTTGTCGCGTCACTTATTGCTGCTATTGGTTTTGTGGCAAGCCCATACTGGATTCCACTATTTGTATAGAAAGGTACCTACATGAAAAAGTTAACGGTTCTGTTATTAAGCTTATTTGGGATCAACAGCGTATTGGCAGAAGAACAGCAAGTTGAGCTGAGCCTTCCCACTATGAACTGCGCGGTATGCCCGATCACAGTTAAAAAAGCATTGGAAAAAGTTGAAGGAGTGGGTTTTGTTGAAGTCACTTACAAAACCAAGCTTGCAACGGTGAAGTTCGAAAACTCGCTCACCTCTATTGATTCATTAATTTCCGCAACCACCAATGCGGGCTTTCCATCCAGCCTAAAATTGGAAGCGTCCAATGACTAAACCACTTGTGCCTGACTCAGAAATTACCTGCCCGGAATGCGGCTTTAAGAAAGCGGAAACGATGCCAACGGATGCTTGTCAGTGGTTTTATGAGTGTGAGTCGTGCCATACCGTTTTAAAACCCATGGCTGGAGATTGCTGCGTGTATTGCTCGTATGGAACTGTCCCTTGCCCGCCAATACAGCTAAATACAAGCTGTTGCTCTAAACAGTAATGACACGATAACGCCACCCTTGTCATTACGGATATCGATTAATCCTCGGGCGTTTCCACAGATCAATCAACGCACCCATCATCAGAAGTACTGCGATTAAAACAAGATGCGGGACCCCCAGATGGGTGCAGCTATTCGTTTTATAACATCGGCCCCGGTGCCATTACTGATCATAATGAGAAAAATCAAAAAACCAGCTCCATACATAGGTAACATGTTACCTATGTATGGAGCTAAGATAATTAGGGGGTATAGCCCTAATACTAAAGATATCATTTAGTATTGGACATAGAGACAATAGAGGAACTATACTCCGTTTACCTACTAGACCAAAACCAAACGAGCCTGGAGACGCTTAGTGTCTATACCCAAACCTCAGCCGTTATACCCAAGTCAAAGCGAATTTGAATACCTAACGCCAGATGACTACGCGCATTTGCAGGCTTTGTTCAAAGACAGTGAAGGCTGGGTTAAGCAACATTGGCTTTGGGGCAAAGATTTCCTTAAATTTATCTCACGTAATAAATCCGAACATACCTTCACACGTTTTCGAGGTGAAACCGAACGATTTTTAATTTGGGCATTTTTCGTAAAACAAAAGCCTGTAGATACACTTAGGAAAACCGATATTTTACAGTACGCAGATTTTCTGTGGAAACCACCTGAGTCATGGATTTGTACGAACAATTACGATAAATTCCAACTCTCTAACGGACATTTTATCGTTAACGAGAAATGGCGCCCGTTCAGGCTAAGCTCGCCAAAACATCAAGAAAAGCACGATACCGATATTGATAAGCGTAAATATCGGCCTTCACAGCAAACCTTAACCGCCAGCTTTACCGGCATTATCGCGTTTTACAACTACCTAATTGGTGAAGAACTCGCCTATGCTAACCCTGCGCAATTAGCAAAAAAAGACTGTCGTTACTTTATTAAAGACGCTCAGGTGAAAGAAGTACGTCGATTAAATGAGAGCCAGTGGCAATATGTGCTCGACGTGGTAACTGCATTAGCCGATAGCGATGATAAATACGAGCGAAGTTTATTTGTAATCGCAGCACTTAAAACGCTTTTTCTACGAATTTCTGAACTTTCAGAGCGCAGAACGTGGTCGCCACTTAGCAGTCATTTTTGGGAAGATGATGACGGCAACTGGTGGCTAAAAATTTATGGAAAAGGGCGAAAACTTAGAGATACAACTGTACCGCCTAAATTTATTCCATACTTGAAACGTTACCGTCAATATCGAGGCTTGCCCCCTCTTCCCTCACCATCTGAGAATTTTCCACTTGTAGAAAAGATTCGTGGGAGTGGCGGAATGACGTCGCGGCATTTGTCACGTTTGGTGCAAGAAATATTTGATTTCGCTTACGAAAAAATGAATCAGAAAGAAGGCGAAGACAAAGCACGAAAATTGCGAGAAGCATCAACACATTGGCTACGCCACACCGGCGCAAGTATGGAGATTGAACGAGGGCGGGCACTCAAAGACCTTTCCGAAGACTTGGGTCACGCAAGTATGGCCACCACAGATACTGTGTATGTTCAAACTGAAAATAAACGTCGTGCAGAAAGCGGAAAGAACAGAAAAGTCGATTAATTGACTGCCTATGCACTCGCGTTCGAGTCAACACATTACACAATGAATGCTTCGGCGTTTATTCTTTAGCGAGTTTCTGGAGTAATGCCCACTGCTCTTCTTTATCTACGCGATCTAGATTGAGTGATAACATCTTCTTTATGCGCTGCTCAATGGTGTCCATCACCTCAAAAAACGCCTGCCGTATTTCTTCTTCATCGCCGGTAAGTTTGGAAGGGTCTCGAAGACCCCAATGAATTTTTAGTGTATCGCCAAACCAAACTGGGCACACTTCATTGGCTGCACTATCGCAAACGGTTACTACAATATCGGGCCGTTCGGTTTCATACATATTCCACGATTCACTTTCTAAACCACCAGTGGGTATTCCTTTTTCTTCTAAATATTTTAAGGTTAAAGGATGAACCTGCCCTGCCGGTAGGCTACCGGCACTAAACGCTTGTAGACGACCGTTAGATAAATGATTGGTAATCGCTTCACTTAAAATACTTCGACACCGGTTGTGGGTGCAAATATACAAAATTTTCATAGCGTGGAAAGACTTCTAATACTTAATATATTGGCATATATATATTGGAACGCTTGGCGATTTTGTTCAAGTCGTTGTGAGTTATTTATAGGCGCGCAGCATATTAACAATATTGAAATCCGTCAAAGATATATACAATGTAATATTAAAAAAGGCAATGGGCATTACGCCCATTGCGTAGTGAGGTTATTTAGATTGAATTAGCAAGAAGATACTTTTACGAAATACCCCGCACTTGTTTCTTGTAATCGGGTGTAGGTGTTTGGGTACGCTAACCACTGATAAGAACCTTTGGCTGAGTAATTCTCGTATGGCGGCACGCCGTTTCTAATCGCTCGGCCCGCATTATAGTGATCGATATTTTTGGCTCGACCACAATAAAGGTCGTCGTCGCCACCACCATCGTCATCATCATCGCCGCCACCGCCAGTTGGGTTGCAGCTACCGCCGGCTCTGCGATTGTTATTACACAGCCACGTCGTCAAGGCTTCAGGGTAGTTGTAAAGCGAATTATTAATATAGGAACCACCAGGGCCACCACCAGCAGGCCATTCATGCCCCATACCATTCACTTTTCGAATTGTAGTTCTCGGGTTTCCTACGCCCCCCATCACATCAATATTTAATTGGTTATACCCCTGCGACACTAGATAATCACTAGAGCCATACACCGCAGACGTTATCTGTGTTGAAAAATGACTTTTACGGCTACCAGCAAAATTGTTACAGAGATTTCTGGCCGCAGATAAAGATGTAGAGACTGAACTAATTTCACCCGATGATGTGCCGATGGTCGGCCCTGCATTTAGACCCAAGCCTGCAAATATTTCAGGAGCTAGGCAACCCACAACCATAGACTGAGATGAGCCTGACGACAAACCACTTATATACACCTGGTTAGCATCAATATTTAACGAATTGCGATTTTTAAGCGTGTTCGCTAAGCCAATTAAATTATCGTTGTATTTGTTTGAGCGCGTTTGATTATTGCCGTAATAATCCCAACACCCTGCGATCACACCACCACCAGGCGCATTGGGTATTGCTATAACCATTCCATATTTATCTGCTGTCGGCTTCCAGTTGCCGCCATTTTTTAGATCGCTATTTGTTTGAGCACATCCGTGCAAATTAATCATCAACGCACGTTTGTTGTTTCGCGCAGGATTAGATGTTGGCGTATATATTTGTACATTCATCCCAGAAATACTTTCACTACTCCAGCTTCCTGCCCATGCATAAGAAGATATATTTAATAGAAGGCTAAGAGCTAAGCCAATTTTGCAACTAAAAAGAAGGGTTTTCATTATTTTCACCGTTATTATTTATTGCTGTTGTGGTCAGACTTTAAACAGGTTAAAGTCTGACCACATCACAATAACGATATAGATGAACCGAATGTATCCCTAACTTGAGGGATATTTAAAAATAGTTTAAAGCCGGTACTCTGTTATTTAAAATAATTTAATTTTGAGTCTTTTAATCGAGTCATATTTTAAATTCTCATAAACGAATTTCGAGTCTCTCTAATTAGCTATTAAAAAATATGTAATTAAAACAATAATAATAATTTTTGTGGTGCGAGCATGGAACCGATCAATTCAATATTCCTTCTATCGAACACGGTAACCAAACTTAAATTTACCGATAGCGTGAACACGCCTGACCTACTGCAGCGTATTGATTTTATCGATTCAGTTTCAGCCGCGTATACATACACCCAATCGCACTCCGTGAGCCTTGGAATTATTCATGTAGATAGTTGTATTGATACGATCATGCAGTTTGTTCGTAATATCTATGCGGTACAACCGTCACTTAACTTAATCCTTTTATTGAACTCAGATTGTATTGATCAACAATTTATTTTGGACATGGCACATATCGGGATCACAGGGTTTACAGAGCTAAGTTTTGATCTAAGTGAATTGAGTCTAGCGATAGAACAAATGAATCATTACGGCTCATACATTCACCCAAAACTCTCTAAAGCCATGCTGGGTTCAATGTCATTGGCTAAACATGAAAATGTCAAAAAAGAGATTTATAAAGAATTAACCGCGCGTGAGATTACAGTATTAAATTATTTAACGAAGGGTTTTACTCAAAAGGAAATCGCAGGGTTGATGGACGTATCGACCCATACAGTTGCATCGCATATTAAAAATACTTATAGAAAAATTGGTGTGCGAAATAAAGGGGAAGCTATTCTTTACGCTGTAAAATCAGGTGCGACTTACGACCCTGCGTAACCCGGTAATTGAAGCGCTTATTCCACGGGAATCAGCTCTGCAGCCGCTCCTAGATCAGCATCTATCGAAATACCAAAATATTTCGCCTTGGCTTTATCGATAACGATGCCATACTCCCTTGGGCGCTCAGGAAGAATGGTCGTTAACGCTTCCCCGTTAAAAATCTTATGTACCATTTCTGCCGCTTGTTTACCGACAATTTTCTCATCAGGGTAAATAGATGCTGTAGCACCCCACCCGTCGGTAACATCGTGACGCCCTAAGCCAATCAACGGTTTAGTTGAATTGCGGTAAACCATGTTAGCGAATGGGCGTTGCGCTCCCATTTGATCATTGGGGCTTAAAAATAGGTCTACTTGAGAATCTAACTCCTGTACATGCTTTTCCGCCATTTGCGCCATGCGCCGGTGGCCGCCTTCACTAGGTATAAAATCGACCTGCCGAAAATGAACGGTAACCCCCTGCCATTCAGGCTGGTTCAACACTTCCTCTATCCATTTACGATAGCTATGAGACTGAGGCATATCGGCGTAAATAAGCCCGATATTTTTAGCTTGCGGCATTAACCTTTTAATAAAGCGCATTCGATCTTCAATAGGTACGTGAAACGCTACCCCGGTAAAATTCGCTTCCGGTGTTATGTTGTAGTCTTTTACGATTCCCAAGCCGACTGGGTCAGTCACAGAAGCAAAAACAAAATCGTAACTTTTTGAATTCCAGGCGATATCTTTAAATGATTTTGCGGCCAAGGTGCCATTTAAAAATATGACGTCGTAGTCGACTTTTCGTATGCGGTGATTCCAAAGGTTTTTCGCCGCTCCTCGATAATGAGAAAGTGAATAATACTCATAACTCATTCCGTCACCCTCCTTAAAACCGCGGGCGGCTAATTCGGTGAGCATAGACTCCCTGACATTTCGGTAGGGGTCTCCGATTTGTGAATCAATTACGAGGAGCTTTTTGGGGGTGTTGTCTACAGCACTTGCTGCACCGCAGAATAACAGGCAGAGCACCGTCAGCACTGACTTTATAAAAAGCGGTGAGAATAAGTGAATCGTTTTCTTTTTTACTAGTCCGACCATATACACATCATTTAAGAATGGGCATACTCCGATTTGCCCTCGGTATAGAAGCTATTCACACTCTAATATTAGAGCAAAATCGATAAAATCGCTCAACTTGTTGCTGTATTGACAACGAATTGGGTACAAAGTTTGAGAAACTTCAACATACCCACAAATTTTGTGGCACATACGTTGCCGAATCGCCAAATTCTTAACGTTTTTACTATAATCAAACCAAACTTTAAACTCTTACTCTAAGTTATTGATTTTCAAGTGGAGATTACCTTTAGTGAAGGCTAGATACCCTACTATGTCTAACGTGCTGGCAATCTATTTTGTGCTTAGCTTCCTCTCTGCTCCTTTATTCGCAGCTCCTATTAAGATAGCGCACATCTACGGAAAAACTGGCCCATTTGAACTTTATGGTGCGCAATCACATGCGGGCTTCCTTCTGGGTATCGAATACGCCACCGGCGGCAGCTTTAAATTAAACGGGCAAGATATAGAGATACTAGTAAAAGATACTCAGCTCAAACCTGATTTGGGCCGGTCTTTATTGGAAGAAGCCTACGCAGATGACGAAGTCGTTTTGGCCGTTGGTGGCCTGTCTTCGTCTGTTGCGCTGGCGATGCTACCTCTAGCAGAGGAATACGAAAAACTATTATTCGTTGAGCCAGCCGTTGCTGACAGTATCACCGGCAAAGACGGTAATCGTTATATTTTTAGAACCTCGCGCAACTCTACTCAAGACGCCATTTCAAACGCCCTCGCTATTGCAAAGCCGGGCGTTGTTGTAGCGACACTCGCACAAGATAATGCTTTTGGTCGTGAAGGCGTTGCTGCGTACAAAAAAGCATTAGAATCCGCTGGCGCTAGGCTGATACATGAGGAATACGCGCCCACTTCTACAAAAGATTTTACCCCCCAAGGGCAACGAATTTTCGACTCATTAAAATCTCACAGCGGTAAACGCTATATATTCTTTTTTTGGAGCGGCACGGGCAACCCATTAAATAAGTTAAAGGGCATGAACCCCGAACGCTACGACATTCATTTTTCCACTGGCGGACACATATTTGCAGGGCTAGTCGGTTACAAACAATTTCCTGGAATGGAAGGTGCAACCTACTATTACTATACCTCGCCTAAAAATGACATAAATGACTGGCTGGTAAAAACCCACACAGAACGATATAAATACCCGCCCGATATGTTTACTGCAAGTGGCATGGTCGCCGGTTTAGCAGTGGTTGAAACTTTGCGTCGTGCAAAAAGTTATGAGACTGAAGATCTCATTACAGCTGCGGAAGATTTATCTTTCGACACCCCTAAAGGGCTTATGAAAATACGAAAAGAAGATCATCAAACCATGCAATCGATGTATCACTTTAAAATTGAAGTACGCGACGATGTCGATTGGGGCATACCCCAGCTGCAAAGAGAGATTCCCGCTACGGAAATTAATGTTCCGATTAAATCCAATTATTAAATAGCGTTTAGGCGGAGTTTCTTTTTTGTCAGAACAAGCCCTTTGTATAAAAACAAACAATCTGAGCATGCAGTTTGGCGGCCAAATAGCTGTCAACCAAGTATCGTGTTCTTTTGTGTCGAATAGCGTAAATGCAATTATCGGCCCGAACGGCGCCGGCAAATCAACACTACTAAACCTAATGTCTGGTCAACTTTTTCCAACCTGGGGCGAGGTTTATTTCAATAATACTGATATTACAGCGAAATCGCCTGCAATTCGTACTCGTCTTGGCATTGGTCGGGCATTCCAAAAAACCAACTTGTTCCCCAATCTAACGGCTCATGAAAATATTCGCCTCGCTGTTCAAATGCGCACAGGTATTGGGCGAAACTTTTGGTCGTCTAGCTCAAAATTTAAAGAAATATCAGAAAAAGCAGAAGATTATTTAAAACAGGTTAGTTTGGATTACAAACGCGATTCAATAGCGGGCACCCTTTCTCACGGTCAACAACGTCGTTTAGAAATTGGCGTTCTCATGGCTTTGGAGCCAAAGGTTTATATTTTAGATGAGCCAACTAATGGAATGAGCTTGGAAGAGGTTCCTGAAATTCTGGATCTTATTACTAAAATTCATGCCGATGAAGAAAAGATCGTCATATTAGTAGAACACAAAATGGATTTCGTTAAAAAGGTCGCTGATCGCGTTATTGTAATGCATAACGGTAACCTTATTGGTGATGGTACATTTGAACAGGTTATGAATGCACCGCAAGTTCAGGGTGCATACCTGGGCGTGGTTCCCGACGCCGGTGTGAGATTTGTCGAATGAAAACGCTTTTACGCTTAAACAATGTGCACACTCACATTGGTCAGTATCACATATTGCAAGGTGTAAGTTTCGAGGTGCCAGAAAATAGCGTCACCATGCTCTTGGGGCGAAATGGCGCGGGTAAAACCACCACGTTAAGAACGATTATGCGCATGTCGTTACCAAGCCAAGGCGAAGCGCTATTTGATGGCGAACCCCTTGAAAATACAACTACACGCGATATGGCGCTTAAAGGGATTAGTTACATTCCTGAGAAACTCGGTATTTTCAATTCGCTCACGGTTGAAGAGAATATGCGTGTGGCTGCCAAGCACGGGCCAATTAATGAAGATCGATTGAGTTGGATCTTTGGAATATTCCCCGAAATTAAAAAATTCTGGTTTTGGCCATCTGAGCGATTGTCTGGCGGGCAAAAGCAAATGCTAGCGATTTCACGGGCTTTGGTAGAGCCAAAACGGTTAATATTGATGGACGAACCAAGTCGCGGCTTGGCTCCGTTTATTGTCGATTTACTGGTAGAGGTTCTCCAAGAGTTAAAACAAATGAAAACGACGATGCTAATCGTAGAGCATGATTTCAAGTTCGCTCAAGCCGTAGGTGATCATGTGGTTGTTCTTAATAATGGCAAAGTCGCCTGCACTGCACCGATGGAAAATTTTGCGCAAAGCACGTCCCTACAAATGGAACATCTGGGCTTACAGTTAAATCAATGAAAAAGATTGCACCTGCAAACGACCTGCTCGCTCCCATTGCTGAATCCTGGTGGACGCACAAGGACGCCACTTCTTGGCTGCTAATACCTGGTATCGCTGCACTTTTTCTTGGGTTTCTTCCAGATGTTTCTGGCTGGCTGACACTGACCATTGCCGGTATTGCAATGGGTATGATGCTCTTTATCGTGACAGCGGGTTTTACTTTAGTATTCGGGCTGATGCGCGTGTTAAATTTCGGCCATAGTGTATTTATCACGCTTGGTGCTTATAGCAGTCACGTTGTTGTTAAACACAACATACCTGCCCTGTTTGCCGATAGCTTTCTTACCAACTTATTACTTCTGGTTTCAGCAACTATTTTTGCAATGCTATTAGTAAGCTTAGTCGCGGTGGCTTTTGAACGCATCCTCATCCGAAAAGTGTATAACAATGAGTTAATGCAGATTCTTATGACGATTGGCGGGCTGATCGTTGTCGAGCAGGCAATGTTTATGATTTGGGGCGTAGAAACCGTGATCGTACCCAAACCAACAACGTTTCAAGGCGCTTGGAACAGCGGCAACTTTGTTTTCGAAAAATATCGTCTTTTTGCAGTAATCATGGGGCTAATTCTATATAGCGCCCTGCTAGTAATCTTTAGACGTACAAAACTGGGGCTGGTTATCCGCGCTGGTGTTGAAAACCGCGAGATGGTCGAAGCCTTTGGTTACAACATCAAATTATTATTTACCGTAGTCTTTGTGTGTGGTGCTGCCCTCGCTGCTTTTGGTGGCGTGCTATGGAGTTTTTACGAAGAGGAAGTATCATCAAACCTTGGCCATAGTATGACGGTGTCTGTGTTCGTCGTTGCGATCTGCGGTGGCTTAGGTTCGATAACAGGGTGTTTCGTCGCGGCAATACTACTTGGTTTACTTTCCAACTATGTCGGTTACGTTGCTGCAGACCTGGCTCACTACACCACTATTTTATTCATGATTGCCATACTAGTGTGGCGACCAAACGGACTCATCCCTTTGAATGAGTAATACAATGCTGACCGAATCTATGCGTGAATTTTTCCCCAAAAGCCGAATACTTCAAATTGGGCTAGGGGTGATATTCCTCGTACTATTATTAAACCCATGGCTTATTGGCGGCAGCAAGGCGCTGCTCGTTGCTGCCAAAATTTGTGTTTTTATACTCCTGGTCGCCAGTTACGACCTATTAATTGGCTATACCGGCATCGTCTCTTTTGCACATACCATATTTTTTGCTTTTGGCGCCTATGGTGTGGCTATCGCGCTTTCTTCATTGGGGGCTACCTGGGCAGCGTTGGGGCTGGGCCTTCTTTGTTCTGTGGGTCTAAGTGCAATGTTTGCTCTGGCGCTTGGGTTACTCAGTTTTAGGGTTAAGCGCATATTTTTCGCAATGGTTACCCTTGCTATAGCAAGCGCCGTCGCGATTTTCATAAATCAAAACAGCGGTATCACCGGCGGTGAAGATGGTCTGCGGATTAAACTTCCTAAAGAAATCTCCCCCTCATTCAAACTTCTAAACGAAAAGATCGGGGGCGTAAGAATAAACGGCAAACTAATTTCTTTTTACCTAATATTTGCAACTTGCACAGCGCTATTTCTTGTCTTGATTCGAATAACAAAATCACCCTTCGGCCGAGTGCTCGAATCTATAAGAGAAAATGAATTTCGCACCAATGCACTCGGCTATAACTCACGCCTATATGTGATTGGCTCATTGGTGATAGCGTCGTTTTTTGCCACTATAGCGGGTGCACTTATCGCCATCGCCAACCGCTATATCAACACCGATATGACCGCATCTCTTCAAATCATGATCGACATATTATTAATGGTAGTAATCGGTGGCATGGGCACCATATACGGCGCAGTGTTCGGTGTTACCCTAGTAATGATTGCACAATACTACATCCCTTCCCTACTCAACTTAGTAAATACAGCTACCGTAGATACACCCATATCCATGTTTTTTGAACATGAGCGTTGGTTGTTTTGGCTAGGTGTGATTTTTATATTGTGTGTGTACTTCTTCCCGCAGGGGATTGCAGGAAAATTGGAGAAACGACACTAATCGCTATTGAGGGGCATTAAATTGAAAATACCCGTCTTCTGAGACACGTATTGGAAACACTACTTCCTCTAGATTTTTGATGCCTCTATCCACTTCTTCCAATCTCTCAGGATGTTCTCTCGAATCAAAAGTAAAAATTGTTTTCGGCCTTAAATAATTTGGAAGTGGATCGTGCAGAAACTTATCACCTATCCAGACACAACCTGAAAGAACGAAAGATTATAGATCTTCTTAAAGATCGCGCTAAAGGCGATCAAAGGTAGAACTCAGGAAAACAGGGGAAAGTCAAAAGACTGATTCAAAAAGAAGCCCAACCCCGCCGAGCACACCAAACACCAGAAAAACAAAAACACTTATAATAACGAGTGTTGATTTAGGAAGCTTACTTCCTGCGATCAAAGCTGCATTAGTATAATTGTCAGGGTCGTAGAATGCGATTACTGTAGCACCCTCAGCATATTCAAAAACAAATTCTTCTGCAGTATTTTTGGACTGAACAATATTAGGCATCGTCGCGAAAAGCTTCGATCCAATATATTCTTTACCGTTGACCTTGTAGCGAAACTCAATATTAACCTGGTAATCGAATCTGGTATCAGACACCTCTGTCGCACTTCTCCAATGTTTAACCGTTTCAACCTCAGACCGTATAATCTCAGCTTCAGTTTCTTCCCAATTGAGAGAGCCAAATAAAACCCAAAGGGCAATGACTACAAATATAGCGATGCCCCCTAAAACATAAAAAATAGATGGTATATTCATATTATTATCTTGCTATCACCCATTTCTCTTGCTTGCGTGCAAAGTAGATGGGTATTTCGAACTCAAACTCATCGGATTCTAACCTTAAGGCTTCAGCACCTGATTTCGAAAACAGCCTAACAAGATGGCTTCCACCGACTATTTCGTATGCGACATTATCGTCAGACACAGAGAACGATTTGATATTTTGTTGAGAAAAAAGAAAAGAAAATGATTCTTTGCTAGCATCTAAAATTCTAATCTTATCTTTTCCTTCAGAGCGAGCATCTTCTGATATCTTATAGTCCAATATTTTTAACGCTTCATCAATATTGTTTTCTTTAATATTCTTCTCTAGCGACTTAACAATCGATACCATTTGACCGACGTCTTGCTTTTTAACCTCAGTGATCCTGCCACCAGAACTCCAGACCTCGGTTAATTTTGGAAACCTTTCATTGATATCAATGGAATACTTAAACGTATATACATCTTTATCAGGGTAGGTTTTAGCAAGGTCGAACACAAAGAACTCCAATTTCGGTGTCGGTGTTTCTTCTTTGGAATCATGTAAAAAAAGACTTGCCATCAGAGAATGAGGTAGTTTTCTGTCGATCACTTCTGCACTCACCTCTATTTTGTTATTGGCGGGCATTAGCCAAATATTGACCGGCTGATCCTGAGAGGACGACATACTTGCTGTTTCAAAAAGTGGGATACCATTCAATTTTATTCTTGAATTAAGGTTTTCGCTCGACACACTTAAAAAATAATAATCGCTCACACTGCCTCCAAAAGTATTTACAGATACCGCAAAAAAAATCAACACAAACCCAAACACACGTTTCATAAGGCCCCCTTTTAGAAAAACAACTATAAAAGTTTTTTCGGTTCGCTTTTATAGAGATCAACGGCACCCCAAGGCTTCCACTCTTTTTCTTTTGTCTTTGACTTTATCTTAAACATTTTAGTGGTTAATCTCACCGTGCCGATGAAGGGGTCAAGTTTTATCGTCGTCTGAATAGCCACTTCTTTTCTACTGATGTCTAGCATATCCTCAGCTGTGACTTTGCATTTCCCTTCGATATCAGCCTGACAGGATACGACATAATCACTACCAACCCTTGCCGACACTGCAAGCAGAACTGCTCCTTCTACCGAAAATTTCGCATCACCAGTAGCCTGCTCAGTTCCATCAGGGAAAAACTTGTAATGAGGAGCCCCTACAAGACTACCTTGGCAGCTAGCGCCAGCCGTTAGAAATATATCAGCCAAATGATTCGCCGCAAATTCAGCCACTATGGGAGGCATTCCCAGCGCTGTTAGCCCAATTTTCGCCAAACTAACTTTCAATGAAATAGCAATACCCAGAATAGGGTTCAAGCCGAAATTTAAACTTAGATCATAATATGTTTTCCAATCTTTATCTTCTTTCCATCCCCACGAGGCGGAAAACGATCCCGCAGGACCCTGCACTTCTGGCTTTATATCAATAGGAGCAAGGTTGAATACTTTTTTCCCCCAATCCTCCCATGCCTCGTTTACTTTATCCGCCCAATCTTTAAATATTTTTAGTTCACCGCTGACGGTATATGTGTCAGAGGGGTATGTTTGTATACGTACAGTTTTTGACGATCCAGAACAGCCACGTCCGGCAACCAAGTATTCTTTTGGAACTGTTTCAGCTAACCATTTTTCAGTTTTTTCTCCTGGGAATTCAATAATTTCTGTAAGTGAGGCTATCTCACGAACCTCACCATCGGTTCCAGTAATATTGTGACAATCGCTTAACTTATTTCCGTCGAGCGACAACACAGATTTTATCTTTTCTTTTCCGCCGTATTTTTTCCCTACTGAAACTTTAACACCAAACATCTCAATAGCATGTGTTGTATTTTTATCCGGGTCAGGAACGACTTGAATGATACCATCTCGACTCGCGAACCTTCCGTGCCCACAAGATATGTCTAGCTTTTCAATTTCACAAACACCACAGACTATAGCTTTACTTTCAGTTTGGACTTCATCAACCACCGGCCCCAAACCAGCTTGACGATTCCCGGCCATATGCCCTATTTCTGCAACACCTTGGCTTACGCTACTTTTCGACGCCGGAGGAGCCGGGACATTTTTTTCAACCACAGCCGCATTGTTTTCACTTAGGGCCTTGGCAATGCTTTGCTTTAGCTGATCACTTTTACTGGGGCTTGCTTGGTTGAAGGCTGGCTTTTTCGGTACTTTTGTTTCTGCGACGCCTAAATCTTTTGCGATGGCCTCTAGTTGGGTTTCGGAAGCTCCCAAACTATCAATGAATTTTTCTGCTTGTTTTTGATCTGCGAAGTTTTTGGTGCGGTCTGCAGAGCCTTCAAGTAGGTCGACTGACGGTTTAATTTGGTAAATGACACCGGTACCAGAAGAGAAACTATGAGCTTTTTTTGATGCACTGGTTTTGCCAGAAAGTTTTACTGCGCGGAGTTTGCCTTTAACTAGCTTGTCTGCGAATACGTGCTCAATATGCTGAACGTTATTTGGAGCCACATCGCCGCAAAAGTCCCTCAAAAGACCACGCCAATCAGATTCTGATGCTTTTAGGTTCCGGATGAACTGAACTGCAGAGTCTGAATCGTAGAACGCTACCGGTTCTACACCGTGAGGTAGAAGGCCTTCCTCGCGAGCGATAAGCCTGTATCGATCACCATTCCAAGTTTGAAACTTCTTCAATATCACTAGCAATTTCCTTTTTGGCGCCTTGTTTTACTGTTAACCGGCTTAATAATTAGCATACTTTTCCAAACGGTAGGTCTTTTTACCAGCGCCTAATGGTATTAGATTCTGTGTGATCAGGCCACGTAATCCATCCCTAATTGTGACCCTTACAGTATTACAAAGCATTACAAAACGCCCCCCTACTGGTATATTCCGCGCTTAATTTTTGAGGATCCCTACATATGCAGATCGAAGACGGTAAAGTTGCTACTTTTCACTACCAAATCTCTGAGCCCGGCGGGCCGACAGTAGAATCTAGTTCAGAAGGGATTCCCATTGCATTCTTGTGCGGTAAGGGCAATATTTTGAAAGGGATTGAAGAAGCACTACTCGGTAAATCTGCGGGTGATCAGGTCGAGGTGACCTTGGCCCCAGAAGACGCCTATGGCCCACGCAATGAAGCCTCTGTTCAGAAAGTGCCAATCAAGCATTTATCTAGCAAGCATAAGCGCTTGATGCCCGGTACGCTAGTGAAGGTGAATACCGATAAAGGCGTTGTCGATGCTAGCGTCATTAAGGCCGGTAAGTTCATGGTGACACTCGATATGAACCACCCATTTGCTGGTAAAACGCTGTTGTTTAAGATTGATGTGAAAGCCGTAAGAGATGCAAGTGCAGAGGAGCTAGCTCACGGGCACGCTCATGGTGAAGGCGGCCATCACCACTAAGCCCTTATCGACACTCGGTAGAAGATTGCTAGCGGGTTGCGTTTTCGTGCTTGCTGGCGATTGCTACATAGCGGTGATAGTCGACAAGGCTGATGTGACCATCTGTTTCTATCGCATCAGACACCATAGTACTTTGAGGGCCGGGCTGTTTGATCAAAAAATCGACGGTGAATTTATGCTGTTCTGGCGCAAATAAGCTATAACCTGCCCCCCAAAGTACGAACTCAATCGCCTTTAACATGCACAATATGGCCGCCGTAAGTACGAGTATTTCTGCACGACCAAGTATACCGCTGCGTTTTCTTTCTTTTTCTAATTGCTCGTAAGAATCTTGAACCTTTTGTTCCAGAAGGTTTTGAGCTGTTTGAAGATCTGACGTCATTTTAATATTCCCCTAATGAAATTATCTTTAGGACTATAGAAAACCCTTTGATATTTCTTTTTATTTGGTAGCGATTTTTTCTCGAACAAATTCATTGCGTGTCGTTCCTGACACGCCCCCTACGTAAGCAGCACCCTCGGTAGCGGCGCCATATTGCGCTCTTTTTTTGCTCAAAACAAACCCCGGTTTTGCATTTTTGGATGTTTTTTTCGCAATATAGAAGAGTTGAGAAACTAATCACGCCTTTTGTGATTTTGAATGACACGACAAGTGAACGCGCATTTGACGGGGATCAATATGTGATCGTCTCTGCGAGATAGGATTTTTGCACCCATTCTCATTCCACTCATTAGGGGAAATAACATGCATGCAGAAGATCGAAAAATACTGACCAATCTCACTTGGGTTTTAGGGCTTGGTGTAATTACTGCGCTAGGTATCGTATTCGCAGCGAGTGTTATTGCTTAAATGACCACGTTACTTTCACTAATTACACCAAGAAAAACTAGCCTAGCTTAGCGTTAATCGCGATAATTGCCCCTGTTTAGAATACTTTGTTCAGGGGTTTTATGTTTCGTTTACCTGCCGAGTGGGAAGCTCAAGACGCCGTCATTTTCGCCTGGCCGGATGAGCACACTGATTGGTGCCACAACCTCAACGAGGTAAGACGCACATACCTTGCTATTTTCCTCGCCCTTTGCCCGGCAACCCCTGTTATTTTACTCGTGCGCCCCAGTCTGTACACGCAGGTAGAAGCTTATCTTTCGAAAAAAAAAGGGCTAGTAGAACTTTTAGCAAACCTAAAGGTTATTCCGGTTGAATTTAACGATACCTGGACGAGAGACTACGCCCCCATCACCCGTATCAATCTTTCCGCGCCCCGAAAGAAATATGAGTTAATTGATTTTCAATTTAACGCTTGGGGAAA
Source organism: Agarilytica sp. (assembly GCA_045430305.1). Taxonomy (GTDB): domain Bacteria; phylum Pseudomonadota; class Gammaproteobacteria; order Pseudomonadales; family Cellvibrionaceae; genus Agarilytica. The sequence continues at coordinate 565,438 of JAILXW010000001.1, forward strand.
TAAGTTTTCGTACGAAAAAGATAACGCTGTTACTGAATCTTTGTATTCAAAAAACATATTTAGTCGCGATGTAGATCTAGTTGACCACTCAATTATTTTGGAAGGCGGGTCCATTGAAAGTGACGGCAACGGTACCCTATTAACAACCACGAAATGCTTGTTAAATAAAAACCGTAATAAAGACCTTTGCAAAGATGATCTGGGAGTATTTTTTGATAAGGAATTGGGCTGCAACAACATGCTCTGGCTCGAAAATGGCGATATTATTGGCGACGATACTGATAGCCATATCGACACCCTCGCGCGTTTTGCCCCTAACAACACCATTGTGTATCAAAGTTGTAGCGATGAAAGCGACCCACACTTTTTTCCTTTGAAACAAATGGCAGCCCAGCTTGCGTCCTTTCTAAACACCAAAGGAAAGCCTTTCAATTTGATTGCGTTACCGTTGCCCACCCCGAAATACAATACAGACGGTGAACGGCTTCCAGCAACTTATGCGAACTTCTTAGTATCAAACAATCATGTACTTGTACCCACATACACTGACAAATCAGATCAACGCGCGCTGGAAATAATGGCTGAAGCTTATTCGGGTTATACAATAATTGGCATTGAGTGCTCGCCACTCATTCAGCAGCACGGAAGCCTGCATTGCATCAGCATGCAACTACCCTTTGGCTGTTTAAAGCCCGGGCAATTCCAAACTTAACAAGCAGTTAGATGAACTTGAGCAATCAATATTATGAAGCACGTAACAACGGCAGTTATACAGCAACAGTGTACTAGCGACATCGCCCTAAACCAGAATATTACGAGTGAAAACATTCGTTCGTGCGCAAAATCAGGTACGAAACTAGTTGTTTTACAAGAACTGCATCGCTCGTTGTATTTTTGCCAACAGGAAGACCCTGCCCAATTTGACCTAGCGGAAACAATTCCGGGGCCGAGCACAACATTTTATTCCGCCCTTGCGAGTGAGCTAAATATTGTCATTGTGTGCTCTCTATTTGAACGGCGAAGCGCAGGCATTTACCACAATACTGCGGTTGTTATAGATGCAGACGGCAGCATTGCCGGTTGTTACCGTAAAATGCACATTCCCGATGACCCAGGGTTCTATGAAAAATTCTATTTCACACCAGGAGATTTGGGGTTTACGCCTATATCAACAAGTATTGGGAAACTCGGCGTGCTGGTGTGTTGGGATCAGTGGTTCCCAGAAGCGGCTCGCTTAATGGCCATGGCCGGTGCAGAACTTCTTATTTACCCGACCGCAATCGGTTGGGACCCTAATGATGACGCCGCAGAAAAATCTCGTCAGAAAGAAGCATGGGTTACCATCCAGCGTTCACATGCAATCGCCAACGGCATACCGGTGGTTGTAGCCAATCGCGTTGGCCTAGAGCCTGACCCGGCAGGTGGTGCAGGTATAGACTTCTGGGGCTCAAGCTTTATTTGTGGCCCCCAAGGGGAGTATTTAGCGCAAGCAACAGAAATAGACAATCACAACCTAGTTGCAGATGTTGACCTCGCCCATAGCGAGAAAATTCGACGAATATGGCCATTTTTTAGAGACCGACGAATCGATGCCTATAGCGACTTAACGAAAATTTTCTTGGAATAGCGCAAAAAACGCCGCCAAATCAACAATTAGCCCTTGCAATTACGCTGTATGCATATACACTGTACGCATAAACAGCTTTTACTGCGAGGCAAACCCATGATCAATCTCAATAAGGGCGACCGAGTGGAATCACCAGGAGGGCGACAACTACTGGTAGATGAGGTATTCGTTCCCCGTTACAACCAGGAAAAAGGCCACAGCCTACCGGCACGCTTTCGACAATGTTCCCGTAAAGTCGTGGTATTCCACAATGGAAGTATTGCACCACTACAAGATATAAAAGCGCATTACAAAATTATTCAACATCATGCTTGTGCCGCATAAGTCAAATATGTAATTAGATTGCGTTGCCGGGCGCAGATGCAAACGTAAGAGTGCTGCCTTTGTATGGGCTTAATCAGTTTGTTGCCACTATACCGCGCAGCTTCTGTACGGCGCTAACGAGGGTCAGCACAATAGCCCCCATTACGATGCCCACTATCGCGGAAGTCAAAGGCTCAATTACGAATATAATAAACGCACTCATGTGCTCAACAGCATGTTTAATGTCATGAAGGGTGTGATGCAAGAAAGGTAAAGCATGAACGATTATACCGCCCCCGACTAAAAACATGGCGAGAGTGCCGAAAAATGAAAGCCCTTTCATAAGCCAAGGGGCAAATAACAATATATATTTTCCAATGGCTTTTCGAACGGCACCACTATTTTCTGATTTAATAAGGTGAAGCCCAAGGTCATCAAGCTTAACGATGCCAGCCACTAAGCTGTAAACTACAATCGTCACGAAAAGTGCTACCGAGCTGACCACAAAGATTTGCGTCAAAACGGTTGCATCTTTGACCACCCCTAGCACAATAACAATTATTTCAGCAGACAAAATAAAATCCGTTCGAATCGCACCTTTAATTTTATCTTTTTCTAGTTTAACTAAATCCGCGTTTTTATCGGCAAGACGACGCAGCTTTTTCTTGTGTGCTAACGTTTCTTCCTCTTTTGAATGTAAAAACTTGTGTAAAACTTTTTCTACGCCTTCAAAACATAAGAACAGCCCCCCAAGCATAAGCAAAGGTGTAATTAAGGCCGGAAATATCACCCCGATCAATAAAGCGGCAGGCACCAAAATAAGCTTATTAAGAAATGAACCTTTAGCAACAGCCCAAACGACAGGAATTTCACGCTGAGCGCGCACGCCAGAAACTTGCTCGGCATTCAGCGCAAGGTCATCACCTAGTACACCTGCTGTTTTTTTTGCGGCCACTTTAGATAAAACAGCAACGTCGTCAAGTACAGTACTTATATCATCAAGGAGGGCTAGAAGGCCTGTCATTGCCATAAAGTTTCTTAATGCCTTTATTCGTCGTAGAAGTTGATAAATTTAACTGTGCGTAATTAAAAATGTTAGTGATTGTTGTAACGTTTAAGACGAGTGAGGCTTGCTAAGTTCGATAGCTCCGGTAATAAAACACCTGCCTTATTACCATTAAAGGGGGAATAGATTTCCTCTGTTAGAAGTTTTATTCACCCGTAGCTTCAACGTTCTCGACACCATCTACAACAGCTTCTTGCTCGATACCTTCAATACCTTCAGAAATCGGCTCGACTGTGTCACTTGCACGGCTACTTTCGTCAGTGCCTGGTTTACTGGTATCTTCAGACGATAGAGCCGCGTTGAATTCTTCGAAGTTATCAGCGTTGATGACGTCATCTGCTGTTGATTCGGCGGTGGTGTTGTCAGCGCATTGCCAGCCCCAACTTTCTTGCTTTGCAGCGAATGCCGCAGCCTTTTGTTCACAGTAACCGTCTTGCGCTTGTGCGTGCCACAAGTCTTGCTCACCGTCTGGTTTTCGGTAAACCACTTTACAGGGTACGGTTTGCCCTGGTATCTCGTAAACAACCTCTATCTCGCGTGTCGCATCGTAGTGGTGGCATATATAGGCTGGTGCTGCATTTACCACAGTGGCGGCCAGAAAGGAGAAAAAACCTCCGGCGATCAACTTAGTCACAAAATGATTACGTTCGTTCATATTATTTTCCTTTTTGTGTGCCGTTTGAAATCGTTTAGCTACTTCGGTGGATGGGGCTTTTATCTTCAACGCTCGCAAAATGCTGCGGCGCACAACGTCAAGTGCCAGATCTGAACAATCGCCACTATCACTAATGATCACTCGCGAAAAACAACGAAAAACGACTTAATGGCGAGTGACATTTTGCGGAGAGTTTGCCGCGGTTGCAGTAGTTAAACGTGTCGATTCTGGCGTTTTTTATTATGCTTAGCATCTTAGCCAGCACTTTTAGCGACAATTTATCATAAGTACCTGAACTTTATCGCTTTTTCCCTCTCTTTTACATGTATTGCGCTATGTTATAGTAACGTGCGTTTATTCGTGTATTCGCGCGACGTCAACTCTCAGGGTTTTATATTTATGTCATTAAAGGAACGATGCTCAGTTTCTTTTGCTTCTGTAGCTTTATCCATTGCACTGTCTGTCTCACTTGTAATTGCAGGCCCTGCGGCTGCAACAGCGCTCCCCGAAATCAGCTATAGCAAGAGTCAATCAGACACCATTCGCGACATTCTGCACAAGCTCCAGCAGCGTCACTACCGTGAACTTCAAATCAACGACGACTTGTCGCAAAGCTTCTTAGATAATTATTTAAGTTCGCTTGATCCTTCGCGCATGTTTTTTTACCACAAAGACATTGCATCCTTTGATGCACATGCAAACCAATTTGACGATTATTTCAAATCCGGTAATTTGACCCCAGCATTCGACATATATCAGCTGTACCGACAGCGTGTTGTTTCTCGCCTTGAATCAGTACTGATCATTCTTGAAGACCCCGATACAGTGTTCTCTTTCAAAAGCAATGAAGAAGTCGCACTGGATCGCGAAAAAATGCCGTGGGCGCGAACGCTGGCCGAGTCTGATGAGCTTTGGCATCAACGTGTAAAGCTGAGCATATTAAACCTTAAGATGTCGGGCAAAACACAGCCTGAAGCGCGAGAAATCGTGACTAAGCGCTACAAAAGACAACTAAAGCGGATGGAGCAAATCGACACCTCAGATGTATTTGAAACCATCGCTAACTCTCTTACCCTGCTTTACGATCCGCACACAAACTATTGGTCGCCACGTACAAACGAAAACTTTAACATCAACATGCGCCTGTCTCTCGAAGGTATTGGTGCTGTTCTTCAAACAGAAGAAGAACATACTAAAGTCGTTCGCTTGGTTGCTGGTGGCCCCGCAGACAAACAGGGTCAATTAAAAGCTGCTGATAGAATTGTGGGCGTAGCACAAGGCGACCTCGGTGAGGTGATTGACGTTGTTGGTTGGCGATTGGAGGAAGTTGTCGACCTCATTCGCGGCCCTAAAAACACAGTGGTTAAACTTGAGGTCAAAGGCGAACACGAAAACAAAGTCATTCGCATTAATCGTGGCCGAGTAAAACTCGAAGACCAAGCGGCGCAAAGCGAAATCTTAGAAATCAAAGATGGCGATACAACCCACAAGATTGGCGTAATCAATTTACCCACCTTTTACGTCGATTTCGATGCTCAACGCATGCGTAAAATGGATTACAAAAGCAGCTCAAACGACGTTGCCAAATTGCTTCGCGGATTAATGAAAGACGGCGTTGAAGGCGTGATACTCGATTTGCGTAATAACGGCGGAGGCTCTTTACAGGAGGCGGTAAACCTTACAGATCTATTTATCGATCAGGGGCCTGTGGTTCAGATTCGCATGCCAGACAACCGTATTAATCGTCATAACCGGTCGCGTTTTAAAGCCCTGTATAACGGCCCTCTGGTGGTTCTTGTAAACCGACTTAGTGCCTCAGCGTCAGAGATTTTTGCAGGCGCAATTCAAGATTACAACCGGGGCATGATTATCGGCGCACAAACTTTTGGTAAAGGCACGGTACAGTCTGTGAACCCATTAGTTGAAGGTGGTCTTAAGATTACTGAATCTAAATTTTATCGCGTGTCTGGCGATAGTACTCAACACCGTGGTGTTATTCCGGATGTTAGCATTCCCTTTTTGATCGATCCGGAAGAAGTTGGGGAATCCGCTTATGACAACGCCCTACCCTGGGACCAAATTCACGCCGTTCCCCATTCCGAGTATTTTGATTATTCATCGATTCTTCCTGTCGTTAACAAGCTTCATAAAAAACGCTCTCGTAAAAACCCCGACTTCAACTATTTACTCGACCAAGTGAATATGATGGAAGAAAATAAAAGTAGAACCACGATTTCACTCAATGAAAAACGTCGTATAGAAGAGAAGAAAACCCTTGAGCTGAAGGCTATGGAAATAGAAAATAAACGCCGACTCGCAAAGCGACTTAAGTCGTTTGAAAACTTGGAAGCCTTCCGGAAATTTGAGAAAGAGCAAGATGAAGAAGCCGACGTAGCTCGTGCGGAGAGAAGCCTGATCGATATCGAGGGTGATACAGTATTAAAAGAAACCGGAAGTATCTTGATGGATGTAATTCGCTTGGGCGGTAAAAAATCTAAGCAACAGCAAGCCTACGCATATTAGCGCCACCCACTTTTAATACCTGCACAAAAAAGCCACCTATACGGTGGCTTTTTTGTGCAGGTATTAAAAATCGATCGGATGACTGGGACTTATTCACTCCCCAAATTAGGAAGTTAACGCTCTACAGCTCTACAGCTCTACAGCTCTACAGCTCTACAGGAGTTATATCAATGTCGCCCAGTAGGTTAGCGTGCCTTTAAATGTCTTTTTAGGGTTGTAAGTCAGATCTACATAATCATCTAAACCCAGCTCGTAAGCAAAATCTTCAAAAGCTTCACGGCCACGGCTTAAGCCAATAATTGGTAGAAATGTTTCGGCATTCTCTGTATTTTCGTAGTCGCGCATACGATGCGTTAACTCCGCAACATCATCCACGCTATCACAATCTATCAAAATCAATTGGTGGTCGACACTTCCTAAACTTTCAAATAGCGGCTGATCGACACTATAGAGGTTCAGTTCTCCACAAAGCGGATCGAGCAGCGACGAGAAGTTTTTAGCAGCGTCTGTATCTGTGGAAAACAACGCGACTCTATCGATACGATCTTTCTCGGTATCACCTTCGTCTGCCAAATTATAAAGTTGATGAAAGAGGCTCTCGATTTCAAACAAGCCAGTAGGTTTGTCAACGTAATAAAACCCCTTGCGCTCATCGAACCCACGCTGGCGAAAACGATCTTGCTGAGCACGCGTTGCCGCTGCAACTTTCTTTGTGAATTTCAATTCTTTGTTGTCAACGAGCGCTTCACAAAACTCTAAAGAGGCTTCTTGATCAAGATCGATATGAAAAATCACACTCTCAATGGGCGTTCCAAACTTGTAACTGTTCGCCAAGGTCTGCACAGAGCGTTTGTATTGTGTTTCTGTAAATACATTAAAGCCAAGTGCATCCAATTCCTGGCGTTTAATATCTACGATACGCGGGTGTGAATGAACGAGTAAAACATTACGCCCACTAAAAGAGTCTTTATGGAAATCGAGCTGGCCGACGTGCTCCGCAAGATCAACCTTCGCATTAAAACGAAATTGTTGCTCATCATGCATACTTTCATTGAGCTCTACACTGCCATTCATTAGCTCAGCTATGCCAGTTGCAACCACTAAGGGCAAGGAGCCACTCAACGAACGGTGCGGCGTTTCACCGGCAAACAATTTTTTACTTTTATCAAAACTGCGTGTCACAGACACATAGAGTTCACCTGCGTTCTCGTATTCCCTTAAAAATTCAACCTCCACTAAAACAATACATTTTTCTACATCTTCGAGAATAATCTCCAATAAAGATCGAATAATCTGCGCTAAACGAATGGCATCCCCACTCAGTCGCATGGGCAATGTTGGAGACAAGCTTGTTTCGATCTGTATTGAGCGGCTCTCAGCTTTGTCGACGAACTCCGCCACCAAATGCTGAATTTCGTGGCGTATATTGAATATATGCTCGTGTAAATCCAGCTCTTTTGAGATGACGCCGCTAAAATCTGAAATGTTTGAATGCAGTTCGTCTAACTCTGAAAGAATTTGCCGTTTAAATTCAATGGGGTCTTCCTGCTTCGCTTCATGTACATGATCGAGTAATTTATCGACATCGGCGTACAAGTAGCGCATAAATTGTTCGTTGAGGTGTACATTTGCACGACTATCGCGTTTTTCTTCCTCAATCGACACCGTCTTGCGGGAGAGTGCGTAAGTTGCTTCGAGTCTTTCCCAGTAATTTTCAGAAATAAGTCGGCATTGATGTGTCAAAACCAAATAAAACCCCAAAAGCATGATGCCGTATATGTAAGCGTTGGTACCGCCTACATAAATAGCCGCAGCCGCAGCCGGTACCTGGCCAAAAAATTGATAGTAAGATAAAAACTTTTGGTATGGCGCAAAAGCGTGTGCAGTGGAAGAAAAGAAAATTACGGTATATAGCCAAATTAACGGTGCTTCGGCCTGCATATCGAGCTTTAAGGTAACAAAAACCAATATTACCCCCCACCAGATTGCCCCTAATAGGGTCGCGAAGAAATATTGGTTGCGCCATTTGGCAGGAGCACGCGGGTATAAATGATCGAAGCGAAATAAATAGAAGCCGCGCAATATCGTAATCAACAATATACCGCCAGTGAGCACAGCCATTAACTTAGGGTTTTCACTGATAAAACGCCCATGCCCTACGCAGAGTAGATACGCGAGAAAATTTAGAATCAACCCACGGCGGCTGTACTTTGCCAGACGCGAGTCCGTTTCTCGCATAATGCGACGATCTTTTTGAACTTTGCTAGCGGGAAGAAAAAATTTAAACATTTAGTCAGACAATTAAGAAATGGCAAACGAAGGCGCTGCCGCCTGTACTAGCAACTGCGACTACTACAATTAGCGCAGTATGTTAGCACAGCTCGGCAAGCGAAGCCTCAGCTTGAAATCATGGAGAGAACCGCTGAAGGTCTGTTAACCAATCTTGCTATTGAGTTCAGGTACGGCATCAAATAAATCTGCAACCAACCCGTAGTCAGCCACCTGGAATATAGGCGCTTCTTCGTCTTTATTGATAGCAACGATCACTTTGGATTCTTTCATTCCCGCTAGATGCTGTATCGCGCCAGAAATACCGACGGCGATATAAAGCTCGGGCGCTACGATTTTACCCGTTTGCCCTACTTGTAAATCATTGGGTACATATCCGGCATCAACAGCTGCTCGCGACGCACCGACAGCTGCTCCGATTTTGTCAGCCAAGTCGTATAAAAGTTGAAAGTTTTCGCCATTTTGTAAGCCTCGCCCACCAGAAATCACAATACTCGCCGCAGTGAGTTCTGGCCGATCAGATTCAGCGAGTGCTTCTTTTACAAAGTGACTTAAGCCGCTGTTATGTACGCTAGAAATGTCTTCGGCACTCGCGCTACCGCCGGTTGCCGCTGCGGCATCAAAGGCAGTTGTACGCACCGTCATGACCTTAATCGCATCACTCGATTGTACCGTGGCAATGACATTGCCCGCGTATATGGGCCTAGTAAACGTATCTTCACTTTCTATGCTGATCACATCAGATATCGCCTGTACATCCAACAAGGCAGCAACACGTGGAGCGAGGTTTTTACCTGTTGTTGTCGCCGGTGCGAGAATATGTGAATAGTTCGTTGCCAGTTCTACCACGAGTGGCGCTACGTTTTCTGCCAAAAAATGCTCATAACCGGCGTTGTCTGCAACGATTACCTTGCGCACTCCTTCTATTGTTTTCGCGGCGTTAGCCGCTGCCGCGCAAGCTGCGCCAACAACAAGAACATCCACCTCACCCAAAGCTTTTGCAGCACTTACGGTATTAAGAGTGGCGCCTTTGAGTGTATTGTTATCATGTTCAGCAATGACTAAAACGCTCATCAAATCACCTTCGCTTCGTTTTTAAGTTTTTCTACAAGCTCGTCTACATCGGCCACTTTGATACCACCTTTTCTTTCTGGGGGCGGCGCCACCGAAAGAACCTTAAGGCGAGGGCTAGCGTTAACACCAAGCTCATCAAGGGAGGTCGTTTCGAGGGGCTTCTTCTTTGCCTTCATGATATCGGGCAATTTAACGTAACGCGGTTCGTTTAAACGTAAATCTGTCGTTACAACCGCTGGCAGTTTTAGACTCAAGGTTTGTAAACCGCCGTCAACTTCCCGAGTCACTTCAATAGCGCCTTCGTGCAAGGCGACTTCTGAGGCGAATGTGCCTTGGGGTAACCCGGCCAAGGCTGCAAACATTTGCCCTGTTTGGTTGTTGTCACCATCGATACTTTGCTTACCAAGAATCACTAACTCTGGCGATTCTTTGTCGTAGACGGCTTTCAAGCACTTGGCGACTGCCAAGGGTTCAATATTGTCGTCTGTTTGCACGTGAATGCCACGGTCTGCACCAATGGCCATAGCCGCTCTGATCTGCTCTTGCGCTTTCGCTGGGCCGATACACACCACAACAATCTCATCGACTTTTCCTGCTTCTTTTAAACGCGTGGCTTCTTCCACGGCGATTTCACAAAAGGGGTTCATCGACATTTTTACGTTGGCCAGATCGACATCACTGCCATCTGCTTTTGGTCGCACTTTCACGTTGTAGTCGACAACTCTTTTTATCGGCACCAGAACCTTCATTACGCTTTGCCTCCGAGACTTGTAGAGTCTGTTGTTATTCGTATGATTAAAAGGATTTTTGTTCTCGTATAACTTCATTATAAGAGGAATTTGACGAGCCACACCATTTTCTAAGCCATTGATTCCACATTTATTTTTATTTTTCCTGCAAATTTTCGTCGCTGCGTGAATTTGTTACCCTGGCTGCATCGTTTTGCTATGGTTGAGGGCGTAAAACTGCATCTATACTCGGCACCGATCGATAACGTGGAACACATAAAATGGCCCCATCGCTTCAACCTTGAAGGTAATTTCTATTCATACACAATGCCCAATTACGACTAAAATCAGTAATAGAAAAATACGTATTCTTGTATAAAACGCTAGGGCTAATGTTAGATTGGATACCCCATAAGTAGAACAGTTCGACGCTTGGTACACCGCGTAAAACCCCAAAAAGATACACAAAAAAAGAGGCTGGTAATGGAAACTGATACAGACATAGAACGCGATTCCATGGAATACGATGTAGTGATTGTGGGTGCCGGGCCTTCTGGCCTCAGTGCCGCTTGTCGCCTAAAGCAACTAGATAGCGAATTAAGTGTGTGTGTCGTTGAAAAAGGCTCTGAGGTTGGCGCACACATCTTATCTGGTGCGGTATTAGAACCGTCAGCGCTCAATGAGCTATTTCACGACTGGAAATCGATGAACGCGCCGCTTAATACACCGGTGAATAAAGACGAGATCTTTCTCTTCACTGGTGAGCAGTCGGGTATCAAAATCCCAGGAATGTTTGCCCCCAAAACCATGCACAACGAAGGCAATTACATTGTCAGTTTAGGTAATTTTTGCCGCTGGCTTGCAGAGCAAGCAGAAAACCTAGGTGTAGAGATTTTCCCAGGGTTTAGCGCGGCTGATGTGGTTTGGAATGAAGACGGTAGTGTAAAGGGGATCGTAACCGGAGACATGGGCGTTGGCGCCGAAGGCGACCACAAAGATAGCTACACGCCAGGCATGGAGCTTCATGCCAAATACACGCTATTCGCAGAAGGCGCTCGTGGACATTTAGGAAAAACATTAATTTCTAAATTCAACTTAGACGAAGGCAAAGACCCACAGCACTACGGCATTGGCATTAAAGAGCTTTGGAAGGTGCCCGCTGAGCAACACCAACAAGGCTTGGTGCTGCATTCTGCTGGCTGGCCACTTTCGGAGTCAGGGTCTGCTGGCGGTGGGTTCTTGTATCACTTAGAAGATAACCAAGTAGCACTTGGACTAATAACAGACCTCTCTTATATCAACCCCCACCTCAGCCCGTTTGATGAGTTTCAAAGGTACAAACATCACCCTGATATTGCCAAACATTTACAAGGTGGTGAACGTATTTCCTACGGTGCGCGAGCGATTACTAAAGGTGGATATCAATCTTTACCCAAAATGCACTTTCCCGGTGGTTTGCTCATTGGTTGCGATGCAGGCACACTCAACTTTGCCAAAATCAAAGGTACACATACTGCCATGAAGTCAGGCATGATTGCCGCTGAAGTTGTCAGCCAAGCAATCGCGGCTGAAAACAATAATGCTGACCTAGAAACATTTGCAAAAGAATACAAAAAATCTTGGGTATACACAGAGTTGCGCAAGGTACGAAACTTCGGCCCGGCCCAACATCGCTGGGGTAATTTGATGGGTTCAGCGTATTCTTTTATCGACATCAATCTATTTGATGGCACCCTGCCATGGACCCTGCATGACAAACACAGCGATCACAGCCGTTTAAAACCCGCCGCATCAAGCAAAAAAATTGACTACCCAAGCCCCGACGGAAAATTAAGTTTTGATAAGTTAAGTTCCGTTTATTTGAGTAATACCAACCATGAAGAAGACCAGCCTTGCCACCTAAAACTGACCGACCCTAACATACCGCTTACGAAAAATTTATCTGAGTTTGCGGAACCCGCACAGCGGTATTGCCCCGCAGGCGTTTATGAAATATTAGAAAACACGCAAGGGGAAAAAGTTTTTCAAATTAATTCTCAAAACTGCGTGCACTGTAAAACTTGCGACATTAAAGACCCAGCACAAAATATTACATGGGTATGCCCTGAAGGCGGCGGAGGCCCCAATTACCCTAACATGTAAGGTTTTTTACACCATAAAAGGTGTTTATTGTGCGGTTTTTCCTGTGAACTTATTCAAAAAGGTGACACTGGCTTTACGATAAAGGTCTTGCGGAACTGATTTATTGCTTGCGAAAAATCGACTTCGACTTGTAACAAGCGCCGTATCCATAATTTTTCCGGTACGAACTTCGTAAATTAACACCTGGAAGACAACACGGTCGAGGCCGTAATCTTTATCTGGGTGAAGTTCTTGGCCTTCCATCAACTCTTGTTGCGTGTTTAGCCGGTCTTCCACTAACAAGATACTTGGAACAAATAAAAGATCACGCTTTAATTCGCGCGCTGATTGCAGCAATACATCGAGTCTCGTAGTAGGTTTTACATGCGTGGAATTATTTTCAATTAATTGAAAGTCAGCAAACAATTGCCGAAAAGTAATATCGAGACCGGCGTTCAATGCAGACACATTGCGCGGCATACTGCGCCCCTGAATATGAACAGCCGGAGCCAACGCAATAGGCGTATTCACATCCACTAGCCACTCACGATTTCGGTCGACAGAAAATTTAGATTTTAAGTAGGCTTTTTCTAGCGTGTCAGAGCTAACATGAGAAACATATTGGTGCGTACAAGCACTTAAAAGGGCAATAAAGCCCCAAAGTAATACTTTTTGAACTCGATAACACTGCGGGTGTTCATTCACGGGCATTTAGCGCTCCAAGCGACAGTACTCTTCAAGCTCAAAAAGTTAAATTTAGCTTTGAAAGAATGCGTTAACGTTACGAAAAATGGTTCTTAGGCTCGATCTGTGGCAATCAAACCGCCTTAAATCATATTTCGATATGTGGAATACATATTTTGAGATAACTATATCTTAATCACTGCATGAATAGTTATCGCCATATTAACAACTAAGTTTAGGTAAAATTCAATGGCCTTGCCGGTAGATGAAATTCTTGATTTAGAAAAGCTGGATAGTAATTTATTTCGTAGTCAGCACCATTACGAAAACTTCCGCAAAACCTTGTTCGGCGGTCAAGTTTTGGGCCAGGCGCTAAAAGCCGCGTACGAAACCCAAGAACATGCCCTTCCGCACTCCTTTCACGCCTATTTTCTGCGTGCTGGAAGCAGTGAAACACCTGTCATATATGATGTCGAGAATGTAAGGGATGGTCGCTCGGTATCCTCGCGACGCGTTCTAGCACGTCAATATGGGCGCCCAATCGTGAACCTATCCGCTTCTTTCCATAAACAAGAGCAAGGCTACGAACACCAAGTCCCCTACCCTGAACACATACCTTGCCCTGATGAACTCATGGATCAACGAGACCAATCCCACTTGGGCGACAAAATATTTAATCAGAAAAGTACCTTTACCCCCTTCGACTTTTTACCGATCGACCAATCGTTATTCTCTAAAGGCGTTATAGACCCGCCGCAGGGGTATTTTTGGTTAAAAGCGAAAGATAAATTACAAGATAATTCAGCCATTAGCCACGTGTGCTCGCTCGCGTTTGCGTCTGATATGGGATTGTTGGCCACGGCGCTTCTGCCTCACAGCGCGACTATTTTCGACGAAAACCTGGTGGTAGCAAGTATTGACCATGCGATGTACTTCCATCGCACTGATTTTCGTGTTGATGAATGGATGCTATGTCAAACACAAAGCCCCTGGGCAGGCAGCGCTCGGGGCTTTGCCACTGCGCATATTTTTAATCAAAAACACCAACTTATTGCAACGACGTTTCAAGAAGGGCTTATACGCCATATTTAGCGCTATACTTTAGATAACCCGCCACCCTTTTTACCTTACCGTGTGGCGCCATCTCACTCACTGACACGGAACCCCGTTATGGATCGCTTTACAATTGCCAACGCCGTAGAAACCCTAGAAGAACTGTATGATGCGCTTGTTAATGCCTATTGGGATTCCAGTGATGTTTTTCAAAAAGACACCATATTCGATATTCTTTCGACCATAACATCTGAGCTTAATGAGCTCGGCAAGTTGAGTATCGCAGATCACAGCATGCGCTATGAGCCCGTAACAGAAGGGTTTCCCGCTTGCGCTCGCAAGTTCAAACAATTACAGAGCAATATTGATTCTTGGTTCCCACGCACCGACACCGCACGCAACCTAAACGAAACGCTCATTAACGCCACCGCGTTAATAGCACCTAAATACGCTTAATCGCCAACAACATTGCCCGTTTGGCCATTGAGTATAATGATCTAACAGATACGAATATCTTTGGCGATTTCTGCTGACGCACAGCAATCGGCGCCTATTTGCACAGATTTATTTCTACATTGTCAATTCACGTATCTGTCTAGAAGAATTCGATTTAAAAAAGGCTCAATCTTAACTGGCACTTTGGCGGATTTGTTCGATACTTTAATTAGCTGATGGCAAACATCCCCCCAAGTGTTCGATGCCACCAGCAGAGCTACCTAGTAGCTCGTTGAGGATGAGAGTCCTTAATGTTTCACTCCTAATGGTCCTAGCCCGACGGTCTCCCCCCAGAAACGTCGGGCTTTTTTTTACCTGTAATTTGGTGAAAACGAAATGCCCTTGAGCTTCAAGCTTCGTGAGCGGCCGTTTGATTTACTTTTGCATACCATTGCGAAAGGTTTACCACCTCACCATCTTCTCTTACCGGGGGGTAATCTAAATGATTTGTATCGCAATATTCTGCCAGAACTGGATGCGCCCATTTAAAAAACAACGCGCGATACCGTTCTGCTGATAACCGTGTGCTGGCGTACATACCTGCATCTTCGCGTTGGTTTTGCGCCTGAGCAAGAATCAAGGCGCAGGCAACACTAACGTTGTAAGACTCAACCATGCCGTACATGGGTAATATTACTTCTTGGTCTACGTAGGCACGAGCTTCCTCGCTAACACCTCTGACTTCAGCCCCCATTAACAGGGCCGTCGGCTTCGTGTAGTCGATTTCGCGGTAGTCGATCGCGGTATCCGATAGATTCGCCGCTACTATTTGATAATTCTGCGCTTTAAGCTGCGCTATGGGAGTTTCTACACTGTGGTGACTTTCAACCTCTACCCACTTTTCCGAGCCGGCTGAGGTGTTTGAATACGTTTGAAAGCCATCTGTGGGGATTACACAGTGCATCTTATCAATACCAACTGCGTCGCATGTGCGAACGATGGCGGCAAGATTGCGGCTTTTATGTACTTCATCTGTAATTACAGTGAGATCTGATTGGCGTGTCTGCAATACTTTAGTAATGCGTTGAAATCTTTCTGGTGTCATTTTTATAGATAGTTGTAATAGATCAATGGGCTTATAAAAAATTCGGGGCTAAGCTGGAAATTCGAATTGTTAAAAATTTATTAAAATCAAGCCCTAACTCTATCATTTTTTTTCCACAAAAGCTGTGGATAACTTAGTGGATAGAGTAAGGAAAAACTTGCTCAATGGGCTTATTCGCTTAACCCGCCTTAGATTGGGTGTTTTTTAACCTGTTTTTATTTTCCCTTTATTATCAACAGGTTAGAGGGTTTTTGTAGTGTATATACCGTTTTAGACACGAAGTGATTCAAAAAAATACAATTTTTCGCGCCTAGATCGACAGGTGTGCATAAGAGGTTAGCATCTGCTTACCGCTAAACCCGTTTAGTCACAATTTTGTCAAAATGCAAGCCTCATTTGGAACGCATGGATAATTTATTTGGCGTTAAAAAAATAAATTGAAGACATTGCCAAAGAAAGCTTAAAGAGAGCCTTCATCTATAACCATTAGTTAGCAGCACAAGAGGAACGCCCTTCCATTTTACATTGACCTACTATTGTTTTTAACGCCAATACCGCACTTACTTTTATAGAATTTGTGAAATGCCGTTCACTAATGATGAACTTTAAGTAAAATGCGGCCCCTGATTAAATAATTCATGACGAGAGACAACATGTCTAATGTAGAAGACTTAAATGTCGTATCCCAAGAAGTCTTAATTTCACCCGAGCAACTAAAACAAGACTTACCCATGAGCGACAAAGTGAACCAAGTCGTTTCTGAAGGTCGCAAAGTTGTACGGGATATTCTTGACCGTAAAGATCACCGTTTACTGGTTGTGGTTGGCCCCTGTTCAATACACGACACCAAGGCCGCTATGGAATATGCCGAGGGCCTGGCCAAGCTGGCCGAAAAGGTAAAAGATACGTTGTATATCGTCATGCGGGTGTATTTTGAAAAACCGCGTACCACGGTGGGTTGGAAAGGTCTAATCAATGACCCCTACCTTAATGACTCATTCAAGATACAAGAAGGCCTACATGTAGGGCGTAAACTTCTACAAGATATTAGTGAATTAGGCTTACCTACTGCTACTGAAGCGCTCGACCCCATTTCACCACAATATTTACAAGACCTCGTAAGCTGGTCTGCTATTGGTGCGCGCACGACGGAATCACAAACGCACCGCGAAATGGCCAGTGGCCTTTCTTCTGCTGTCGGCTTCAAGAATGGTACAGATGGCGGTCTTACCGTTGCTATCAATGCACTGCAATCGGTAAGCAGCCCCCACCGCTTCCTTGGTATTAATAAAGACGGCGCCGTTTCGATCATCACCACAAAGGGTAACGCGTACGGCCATGTTGTATTGCGTGGCGGTGGCGGCAAGCCAAATTATGACTCAGTAAGCGTCGCGGTGTGTGAGCAAGCGTTAGAAAAAGCAGGTATTACACCCAATATCATGGTTGACTGTAGCCACGCCAACTCGAATAAAAATCATGAACTGCAACCTTTGGTGATGGAGAACGTCAGCAACCAGATTCTCGAAGGTAACAAAAGCATTATGGGGGTAATGATCGAAAGCCACCTCGGTGCGGGGAATCAAAAAATCCCTGAAAACCTTGAAGATCTAACATACGGCGTATCTGTTACAGACGCATGTATCGATTGGAAAACAACCGAAAATTTGCTTTCAACGACCGCTGACAAGCTAAAAAGCGCCCTCCCAAAACGGCTTAACTCTTAAAGCCAAAGTTAATGTACTTTCTAAAATAGCATGCGTAACCCCTTGATAATCAAGGGGTTACTGTTTTTTCGTTATCGCTTCTATCGCTTTTCTCAATGTTTTTTTGTTATGTGTGTCACACTTCTGAGGAAAAATCGATATAGCTTTTCGCTCTTTAGAACTTGGCAGCTAAGATCTTTTACTGATAGCCTAATTACTATGCGCTGAAGCCTTGAAACGCATCAGCCAATTACTTGAAAAATAACAATTACGTACACACACCAGGTAGACAAGTATGAACGCAGTTGAACAAATGCCAGACGTTTTTCAAGGTACGGATATCTATTCAGTGTTGGGCGAACCGGCAGATCCTTCATCCAACTGGGGCGAGATGCGTTGCACACAGCTTTCCGGTTATGACTATATCTTCCTTTCCAGCAAAGTTAATTCAAAGCTCGCCAGCCTCACGACCTTGAGCGAGTTTGTTTCTGACATCTACCATATGATGCAGACCTCGCCAGACCGCGCGAAAATTTTCATATATTCACACTCGCCAGCGGGTACAACCGAATTTGCCGCCTTCGAAGTGACATGGAAGAACGGTGAAATACGTGATTTCAGTATTCGACCAATCAAAAACATGGGGCAAAAGGAATTCATTAATACCATTTTTGATCATGGCGACATGCTCGTTGGTGCAGCCTAATTTAGGTTTAGGCGCTTCGTCACTATAGAGCAACGACAGAACGTCTACAGCACAGCGACCGATTTAATCAAAAGGGCTCGATTTCGAGCCCTTTTTTGTTGGCTTCATACTAAGACCTTCCCTTCTCTTTCTTAAACTACCCACTAATACACCTGATAACATTAACTATCGCATCATAAAAACGACATATTCCCTTGTTAGCATTGTCACGCCCATAAAAACTCAACACAATTAAACGTATCGCTTTTCCCAAGGCACACTCATGCGACGTACTGCAAAACTTCACCAAAGACTTACGTTAAAAACACTGAGCTCTGCCGTAAGTGTACTGGCACTTGCCATGCAGCTATGTGCATGTAACTCCGGGAAGCCCATGGATACATCAGATACACAGGTATCGAGCCAGCAGTTACACACCCCAAAACACGCAGCGCTTCATGAGCAGACGTTAATATTGATTAGAAACAGCGATGATGCTGTTCCCCCTCGCCCCAAGGTGTACCCAGTGCACGCAGTGTACAACCGTGAAGCGATTATTCCCCCCATGTGTTATACGCGCACCGAAGGCAAGCATAACCCTTGTTATGTTTGCCACCAAAATGCGATACCTGATCGCGAAAACATGATGAACGATAAAAACCTACAAACCGCATACAGCTTTAGCGACGCTGGGCTAAAAAATCATTGGTACAACCTTTTTGAAGATCGAAGCAAACACGTAAATAAAATGAGTGACCGTGAAATATTAGACTGGGTAAACCAAGACAACTACTCTGAACTTGCATCACGATTAAGACATCGGAATTTTAAGGGCTATATTCCAGATTTAAAAAACCTACAAGAAGGGGCAGCAGCGTTTAATCATGAAGGTTTTGCTATTGACGGTAGCCACTGGGTGGCATTTAACTATAAACCCTTCCCTTCAACCTTTTGGCCGACCAACGGCTCTACCGATGACGTTATGATTCGTTTACCTGAGCCATATCGCAACACCAAAGCCGGTAAGTACTCGCACGATGTATACAAAGCAAACCTTGCGATCGTTGAAGCAAATATTAAGGGCGTAAATCGCATTAATACACTTACAATCGATGAAAAAGAAATCAATAAAGACCTTAACGAAGACGGCAGCCTCTCTAAAATAAACACCATTACCGACACAACAGCCTATGTTGGTGCTGCTACTGGTTATTTTAAACAGAGTTTTACCTACCCAAAGGACACAGAATTTTTACACACCGTTCGATATTTAGGTATTGAGCACAACGAAATCACCTATTCCCGGCGTATGAAAGAAGTACGCTATATGAAAAAGTGGGCCGCCTACCCGAAATACGTACTCGCCCAATACTATTTAGAAGAAGAGTTTGAAAAAGAAGCAGGTAATTTACCCGGTTATACCTACCTGTATGACCACGGTTTAGACAATGGTATGGGCTGGTCAGTACAAGGCTTTATTGAAAATAAAAACGGTCGCTTACGTGTAGCGAGTTTTGAAGAAAACCTATTCTGTATGGGCTGCCATAATTCAATTGGCTCAACCATTGACAAGACCTTTAGTTTTGGCAGAAAAATGGATGGCGCCCAAGGCTGGGGCTACATCAACCTAAAAGGCATGCCTGACGCCCCCAACATTGGTGAAAACCAGGGCGAAATTGCTACGTACTTTGAGCGCGTAGGTGGCGGAGACGAATTTAGAAGCAACCCAGAAATGATGGAGCGTTGGTTCGATAAAAATGGAAATGTAGATATCGCTAAAATGAAAAATAAAGATGTCTATACATTAATAACCCCTTCCGTTGAACGGGCGTTACAGCTAAACAAAGCATATAAAGTTATAGTACAAACGCAGGATTTTCTTTTCGGACGAGACGCAACGGTCACACCACCAAAAAACATTTACGAAACGGTAAACAATAACACCTCCCCTACTCTTTCACCAGAGTTCCAGTACGACTGGAATATTCGCCTAGATTGGACACGCACATCACCAAACGCTAAATAACACTTACAACACGCAAAGGGCATAAGTGTATTTTTACACTTCGCCCTAACTCAAGAAATCAGCAACTTTAACCCCTTAATGTAACATTCACATTAGTTTAACTTTTACGTCACAAGGTCGCGCGACAATTCATTTCGGCATTCACACGATTATTTACGATGCCCTCAAAACGCTCTGATGAAGCGAGACATTTTTTTTAGAAATGGATAATATGCACACCGCAAACTATCGCTAATGGAATAGCATTAACGCGTACAAATGCTCAAAACATCAGAAAGACATCATTTGAAAGAGCAAAGATTTGGAGAAAAACCAATGAAAAAGAGCATCATTCTCGCGAGCGCTGTAGCAGCAATTTACACTCAATCAGTGTATGCGGGTACCGACACATTTTTTACTCCGCTCACGCATTCTATTGCGGTAGCTACACCAAACCACGTCAATGAGCTGCACTCGCCTTGGCAAGCGCCAGCGGGTATTTCTCAAGAACTGCTTACAAGCATGGCTGAAATTGAAGCAGACGTAGACCAATCGGTCGTTCGCGCGCCAGGGGCAAGCGCTTCTGCTTCCATGTGGGACATGGTTGCCTACGACCCCACAGGCAAATACATTTTTATTCCCCACGAAACCCCATTCGGAGCAGGCGTTAGCCGATACGATATCGCTGACGACACGAACACAATCCTTTTCTCAGGTGACAGTTCGGGCATACGTGGTGCGAATGACACATGGGCAAACGACTACGGCGCTTTCGACCCAGCACGCTTTACGCCGTACGGTACAGTCATCACCGCTGAAGAGTGGTCTGGTGAAGGCCGCGTGATCGAAATACTCAACCCATACGCTGAACCAGAAGACATTCAAATCGTAGAAAAAAACTCTTTCGCGAACGTTAGCCATGAAGGCATTATGTGGAGCCGTAAAAACAAGAACGTAGTTTATTTCGTAGACGAAGACCGTTCTGGCTCCATATACAAATTCATAGCTTCCGACCCAACGTTCGACACCGGTCAAACGTTCGTACTCGCGATAGATGCTTTTGATGGTGACCCAGCGCAAAACTACAATGCGGACGTAAACATCAATGAAGTACGCACTGGCTCAGCAACATGGGTTCCAATCACAGACGAAAAAGGCAAGGCGTTAACAGAACAAGACCCATTCGAAAATGCTGCGACATTCCGCGCTGGCCGTATAGCCGCTGACGAAGTAAAAGCAACCCCCTACGGCCGCCCAGAAGACGTTGAAGTAAGTACGCTAGCAAATGGAAAAGAAGTGCTCTATTTCACAGCTACTTCAGAAGCCTCTGTTTACGCTGTAGAGATGCAAAGCGACACTAACGCCATTGTTCACCTATTTGTTAGTGAAGAAAACACACCTAAAAACGTTGGTTTTGCACCGACGACAGGCATCATCAACTCGCCTGACAACCTTGCACAAGACGCACTAGGCAACATCTACATCATTGAAGATGCACCAAACGGAAGTGACGTAGGTGGCGATATTTGGTTTGTTCGCGATACAAACAACGACGGAGTTGCAGAGTCTGTCGATCACTTCATGAGCATTCAAGTTGCAGGCGCAGAAGCGACAGGCATGGTATTCAACCCCACCAAACCCACCGAATTTGTAGTTTCCGTTCAACACCCTACTTCAACAAACCTAGACGCCGTGAACGAAGGCCAAGGCGATGCGCTATGGAAATTCGACCTTACGGATGTTGTGCCACCAACGTGCCAAAAACCCAAGAAAGGCTCCAAGAACCCAGTACGCACCTGCTCCCACGCCTACGACTTTAAGTTCGTAAAGGCCTTAAACAGGACTGCACAAAAAGCAACGAAAAACAAATAAACACGTTTTAAACCCTGCTAACCTTTATAGCCCGCCTTCAAGCGGGCTTTTTTGTTCAAGGCGGTTAGATTTTGGTAAAACCTATTTGCGTGTATAATGCCCCAATCATAAGGACCTGCCCCACCCCACTATCACTATGGCAATATGGATGTTTCTACAATCACGTCACAATCGCGAAAGCTTCTTACCCTCGAACTCAATAAACATACGGTGCACAAAGCTGTATACCTTTACACCTGCCGCGTTTTTGTATAAATCTTATACAGGCAAACATACATCCGTATATAGAAAGTTGCCAGCGTCGCGATTCGATACGATCGATAAGCCTCATGGGGGATATAGAGACTTATTAAAAATTAACCCAAATGATAGGTGGAAAGTTTCCGGGTTATAACCTGGAAACTTTCCACCTAATAACACTGTTATGCGTAAAAGCCAATGAATAAAGAAAGTGATCAAGGTCATGTCTATCATGGGAGTAACTTCCCTGAATATGAAGATTTACTTGTGGGCAACAAGCGCGGCCTTGAAAGGCTAAGGCTTGCAATAGATGAGGCTCTTGAACATGGTGAATCTGAAATTGATTCTGGTGAATTTTTTGGTGTAAAACGTCTAGATACTTCATACTTTGAAGATGAGCAGGATGAAACTAGTTGGTTTTTTACCATCATGGGTTGGTTAATCCGAATAGGCGGTTTATTTATATTTGGCGTTGGTTTGGCAACGGTATATTCGTGGTTTGGTGAAAAATGCTAAACGTACGCATAACAAGCCGGTCAACCGCGCCAGCAAGCTGGCTAGGACCTCCACGGCGTCGCTTGTTTTGTGCTTTACCGCTACGCTGGCACAAAACAACCAACACCGTTCCGGCCTGTTACCGGGGCGTTAGGGGCAAACAGAAAAAAGACAAAGGTTGCTTCTAGCTGGGCATCACGAAAGCACACAGATCGATTTGGGTAATGTCTTTGTATTTAGCAGTGCGTTCCGAGTGTGAAGCAAAGTGCGACTTGGAAAGTGTATGCATTTCGCAGCAAAGCTGCGGGTACCATTATTCTAGCTAGCGCATTAATATGGGGCGGCGTCTTATGCAAAGTATTGCGTAAGCCATTAAAAAACAGCAGGGTTTCATGGCAGATTTAAGTAACAGTCACATGGCCCTAACAAAGCGGTCAAAAAAATCGGACTCCGGCAAGCGTGGTTCGCTCCGCTCACAATACCACGCTTGCCTCCGCCGTTTACCGCGGCGTTATGCATAAAAGCAACTTACAGAGAAAACGAAAATGAAAGGATATCTAGTTCTAGACTTATCGATCAAGGTGTTAGAAGGATTTCTGGAGTATGCTGAAAAAATTCCAGCGTTTATTGAAAAGCATGGCGGAAGGTATATTGTCCAAGGAGTTGTTCCAGAAAAAATGGAAGGCGAATGGATTCCAGAGCGACTGGTAATCTTGGAGTTTCCGTCAACCAGAAATGCTAAAGCGTTCTTAGCCGACCCAGAGGCCCAAGAGTTGTTTTCATTGCGTCATAAAACAACAGATAGTCAACTAATTCTGGCAGAGGGTTGTATTTAATCAAATGCATAACAAACCGGTCAACAGCGCCAGCAAGCTGGCTAGGACCTCCACGGAGTCGCTCGTTTTATGCTTTACCGCTACGCTCGCACAAAACAATCAACACCGTTCCGGCCTGTTACCGGAGCGTTAGGGCCAAACAGAAAAAAATAAAGGTTACATCTAACTAGGCATCACGAAAGCACATAGATCGTTTTAGGTAATGTCTTTGCATTTAGCAGTGCGTTCCGAGTGTGAAGCAAGGTGCGGCTTGGAGCGTGTAGGCATTTCGCAGCAAAGCTGCGGGTACCATTATTCTAGCCAGCGCAATAAAATAGAACAGCGTCTTATGCAAAGTATGTTGCGTAAGTTATTAAAAAACAGCAGGGTTTCATGGCAGATTTAAGTAACAGTCACATGGCCCTAACAAAGCGGTCAGCATCGGACTTCAGTAAGCGTGGTTCGCTCCGCTCACGTTACCACGCTTACTTCAGCCGTCTACCGCGGCGTTAGTTACTTAGGAGAGATATGAGCACTCAGGAATCCATAATACTAGGTGTGATCTCAGGGATCTTAACTGCCTGTGCATTATTCCTAATTAAAGAGTTTTGGCTAAAAATATTGGTTCCTTGGTACCAGAGCTTTCGCTATCAAGGTGCGGATATTTCAGGAAGTTGGTTTGCGGAATACACCGAGGAAAATACAGGAATTAAAAGCACATATTCGGTCGTGCTCAAACAAAATGCTCACCGAATAACTGGTTCTATGCAGTTTTCGTTTGTATCTCCTGAACGAAAATTCAATATTGATTACAACTTGTCAGGGGAGTATTGGGAGGGGTATCTTAATTTGGCATGTCGAAGTAAAGATAGAAAAATATACTCTCATGCATCGATGTTCCTAAAGCTTGTAAATGGTGGCTCCGGCCTATTAGGGCAGTTCTGTTATAGGAATGTTTTTGAAGACAAAGTTAATAATTTTTACCTTGGTCTTGATCGCAACTAACAAGGCCATTAAATTCGCGCCCCACGGTCGCCGGATGCTCGCAAGCTCGCACCGTTTATGGCAGCGTTATGTGTAAATGGCGCTGAGGCGCCTGATGAACTGAAAAGGGGTGAATAAACCAATGGCTGTCACTCTAGAATCGATCATCACGTGTCCTGAATGTGGTCACGAAGAAAAAGAAGAAATGCCAACGAATTACTGTCAATTTTTCTATGAATGTAAGTCGTGTGGAGAAATTATTAAGGCCAAAGCTGGAGATTGTTGTGTTTATTGTTCGTATGGCACAGTTAAATGCCCACCAATCCAAGAGGGGCAGGAGTGTTGTACCAAAAACACATAACAAGCCGGTCAACAGAGCCAGCAAGCTGGCTAGGACCTCCACTGCGTCGCTCGTTTTATGCTTTACCGCTACGCTCGCACAAAACAATCAACACCGTTCCGGCCTGTTACCGGGGCGTTAGGGCCAAAAAGGACACGTATAGAAATTTCCACTAGCGCAGCCCTCACCAGATCGTAGCCTTAATATCATGAAGTTTTCGTTCTAAAAGAATGTGGCTACAGTGGAGCAACGTGCGGCTTGGTGAGTGTATGCATTTCGCAGCAAAGCTGCGGGTACCATTATTCTAGCTAACGCATTAATATGGGTCAGCGTCTTATGCAAAGTGGATCGCATAATTCATTAAACAAAAAACGGGGTTTCATGGCAGATTTAAGTAACAGTCACATGGCCCTAACAAAGCGGTCAGTATCGGACTTCAGTAAGCGTGGTTCGCTCCGCTCACGTTACCACGCTTACTTCAGCCGTTTACCGCGGCGTTAGGGCCAAATTGAAAAAAGACAAAGGTTACTTCTAGCTAGGCATCACGAAAGCACATAGATCGATTTAGGTAATGTCTTTGTATTTAGAAGTGTATTCCGAGTGTGAAGCAAAGTGCGGCTTGGAAAGTGTAGGCATTTCGCAGCGAAGCTGCGGGTACCACTATTCTAGCCATTGCAATAAAATAGAACAGCGTCTTATGCAAAGTGAATCGCATAATTCATTAAACAAACAGCAGGGTTTCATGGCAGATTTAAGTAACAGTCACATGGCCCTAACAAAGCGGTCAGCATCGGACTTCAGTAAGCGTGGTTCGCTCCGCTCACGTTACCACGCTTACTTCAGCCGTCTACCGCGGCGTTAGCAGTAAATAGATATGTTCAAGCATTCACTTCTTTTTGTTGTTTTGTTTTCATCTTTATGTGGTTCGGCTTTTTCCGAATTCAAAGAGGTTGACGGAAATTATGCCTTTGAAAAAATATTTTCCGGAACATCCCTGATCAAAGCAAAATTTAAAATTGTTAGTGCAGGCGTTGAATCTACTTACTCAGATAAACCGCAACTATATCTATACCCTATCGCGGGTTCATTTGATGGGTTGCCTCATTTGGTCCGAGAAGGCAATGCTCTCGCGGTAGTCGAGATTTATGTTAGAAATTCTGTGGAAGTAGTGTCAAAATTATTGCCTCCATCTTACTTGGCGGAATTCTCTAGCGGCGTACTGAAAATAGTTGAGGGAACGGCCACGATTAAAATTGGTAAATATCTCGCTACCTACGAGTGCGATAAACCGCTCTACATTGCCTCTATCATCAATGTAGATAATATTGCTGATTTAAATAGTTCAAAGAAAGTTAATGTTAAAGAAAACTGCTAACAAGCCGGTCAACAGCGCCAGCAAGCTGGCTAGGACCTCCACGGCGTCGCTCGCTTTGTGCTTTACCGCTACGCTCGCACAAACCAATCAACACCGTTCCGGCCTGTTACCGGAGCGTTAGGGCCAAAATGGAAACGTATAGAAATTTCCACTAGTGCAGCCCTCACCAGATCGTAGCCTTAATATCATGAAGTTTTCGTTCTAAAAGAATGTGGCTACGGTGAAGCAAAGCGCAACTTGGAAAGTGTAGGCATTTCGCAGCGAAGCTGCGGGTACCACTATTCTAGCCATTGCAATAAAATAGAACAGCGTCTTATGCAAGGTGAATCGCATAATTCATTAAACAAACAGCAGGGTTTCATGGCAGATTTAAGTAACAGTCACATGGTCCTAACAAAACAGTCAATTTGGACGGCTTTTCCGTTTCTTGGCTTATGCGCTTTGCGCTACGCTGGCGCATAAGTCAATCAACTACAAAACCGCCATTTACTGTGGCGTTAGGGCCAAACCGAAAAAAGACAAAGGTTGCTTCTAACTAGGCATCACGAAAGCCATTAGATCGTTTTGGGTAGTGTCTTTGCATTTAGAAGTATGTTCCTAGTGTGAAGCAAAGCGCGACTTGGAAAGTGTAGGCATTTCGCAGCGAAGCTGCGGGTACCACTATTCTAGCCATTGCAATAAAATAGAGCAGCGTCTTATGCAAATGAATCGCATAATTCATTAAACAAACAGCAGGGTTTCATGGCAGATTTAAGTAACAGTAAAATGGCCCTAACAAAGCGGTCAGCATCGGACTTCAGTAAGCGTGGTTCGCTCCGCTCACGTTACCACGCTTACTTCAGCCGTTTACCGCGGCGTTAGGGCCAAACTGAAAAAAGACAAAGGTTGCTTCTGGCTAGACATCACGAAAGCACATAGATCGATTTAGGTAATGTCTTTGTATTTAGAAGTGTGTTCCGAGAGTGAAGCAAAGTGCGGCTTGGAAAGTGTAGGCATTTCGCAGCGAAGCTGCGGGTACCATTATTCTAGCCAGCGCAATAAAATAGAACAGCGTCTTATGCAAAGTATGTTGCGTAAGTTATTAAAAAACAGCAGGGTTTCATGGCAGATTTAAGTAACAGTCACATGGCCCTAACAAAGCGGTCAGCATCGGACTTCAGTAAGCGTGGTTCGCTCCGCTCACGTTACCACGCTTACTTCAGCCGTCTACCGCGGCGTTATGCAGCATAAATATAAACCGAACAGGAGTTGTTTTAAATATCATGAAAAAATATTCTTTATTACTTCTAATATTAGTTAGCCTCCCAGCTTTTTCATGGGATGGATCTATCACTGGCGAGATCGGCCGCATTCAAATTACGGCTGCGACAAACTACGGTTTTAGAATTTCTTTGGCTGGTTTACCTAAACCGTGTGGTAGTAATGCCGACTGGGCGTATGTAAGTAAAGACGATACAAATTATCAGTCATATTTGAGTGCGTTATTAGCCGCAAAATTTGCAAAATCTTCAGTTACCCTATTTTCAAACAAAGATACAAGCGATTACTGTAAAATTGGCCATATTTATATAAATTAGATATCGCATAACAAAGCCATCAAAAATCGCGCTTGCAGCGCTGGACTCGCAACAAGTTGCTCGCCTTTTATGGCGACGTTAGGCTCGACTCAAAGATATGTGCTCCATTAAAGAAAAAACCGTATCAGAAATTATGTTGAATTTCGCGAGCGCTTTGGATTCAATATGGCCGCACACTTCAAGTATTGGGCTAGTTTGCTATGATCCATGGGAAGAGTTTAACGATTCTTTGTTTCACCATCTTGTTGTTGAGAGTCTAGCTTACAAATATGAGCTGCCCGTTGAGAAAGTGGGCTTGGTGTCCTTGGCGTATCCCTGGAAAAATAAATCAGAAATACGAGCCCTACATAAAGATGAGTCTTTTGAATTTAGGCAGTTCGGATATCCTGGGGTCGATCTGTCAGGGGACGAAAATCAGTATTTTGGTAAAGGCGCAGCTCTAAATAAAGTCTCTGATATGAGATTTTCACATGCCTTATGCGAAGGAAGTCGAGGCATGGAGTGGTTCGAACGAGATGTACTTGACTATGAATATGTGCAAAAAGCCTAACAAGGCAATCCAGCATAAGCAACTTCGTGGCTTGGACAGCCTAGCCGTCGCTTGTTTCGTGCATGGCTACGCCATTATTGCACAAAACAATCAACAACTACTCTGCCGCTGATTGCGGCGTTAGCTGCAAACCAAAATGAGAATATTGTCGGTAATAAAAAATATATTTTCGAATGATTTTTATGTCCAAATATGGCCTGAAAATCTTAGAATTCTAAATATTACTACGGGTGAGTCTTATGAAGACGTGCCGCTTATTACATTAAAATATGATCGAAATGGTAAGCCTGTTATTGAAGCAATTGGTTCAGATTCAAATAAACTGAAGAATTGCCCAGGGTATAAAGTCTTAAATCCATTTGATCATCCTAGGCTTCTAGTTAAGGATTTTCAGGCAGCAGAAAAAGTTTTGATGCATACTTTTAGATTGCTACACCAAAGCAAAATATTCGCTCCATCGCCTAGGGTAATTATTCAACCCATGGAGAAATTGGAGGGTGGGGTTACCGACGTAGAGATGCGTCTATATCGTGAGTTATGCTTGGGCGCGGGTTCAAGAGAGGTTGTGGTGTATTTAGGTAAGCCTCTCCACAAAAGCACAATTAATTATGAGCAAGTTAAAAGTAAAAGCAGCTAACAAGCCGGTCAACAGCGCCAGCAAGCTGGCTAGGACCTCCACGGCGTCGCTCGCTTTGTGCTTTACCGCTACGCTCGCACAAACCAATCAACACCGTTCCGGCCTGTTACCGGAGCGTTAGGGCCAAACTGAAAAAAGACAAAGGTTACTTCTAGCTAGGCATCACGAAAGCACATAGATCGATTTAGGTAATGTCTTTGTATTTAGAAGTGTATTCCGAGTGTGAAGCAAAGTGCGGCTTGGAAAGTGTAGGCATTTCGCAGCGAAGCTGCGGGTACCACTATTCTAGCCATTGCAATAAAATAGAACAGCGTCTTATGCAAAGTGAATCGCATAATTCATTAAACAAACAGCAGGGTTTCATGGCAGATTTAAGTAACAGTCACATGGCCCTAACAAAGCGGTCAGCATCGGACTTCAGTAAGCGTGGTTCGCTCCGCTCACGTTACCACGCTTACTTCAGCCGTCTACCGCGGCGTTAGGGCCAAAATGGAAACGTATAGAAATTTCCACTAGCGCAGCCCTCACCAGATCGTAGCCTTAATATCATGAAGTTTTCGTTCTAAAAGAATGTGGCTACAGTGGAGCAACGTGCGGCTTGGTGATTGTATGTATTTCGCAGCAAAGCTGCGGGTACCATTATTCTAGCCAGCGCAATAAAATAGAACAGCGTCTTATGCAAAGTGAATCGCATAATTCATTAAACAAATAGCAGGGTTTCATGGCTGATTTAATTAACAGTCACATGGCCCTAACAAAGCGGTCAGCATCGGACTTCAGTAAGCGTGGTTCGCTCCGCTCACGTTACCACGCTTACTTCAGCCGTTTACCGCGGCGTTAGCTATAAAGGATAAATCATGAAAATCAAAATGTCTTGGATATTAGTACTTGTTAGTTTTATTTTATTTTCAAGTAATGCGTTTGCAGTTAGAGCGTGGATTGGAGCTACAAAGGTCAAGCAAATAAATTTTGTTAAATCTAGTGGAAACTGTGCTCCTACAAATGGGGCTTGTATGCTTTTAACCTTCGAAGAGGGCTATAAAGGCTGCGAAGTAATCGCTATTAGGGAAAGTGATGTGCACTTTAAGCATATAGAAAGCATGGCATATATATCATTTTCGTCAGGGAAAAAGTTCAAGGTTTATGCGAGCAATGATCATTGTAACAACGCTGATTCAATAGCTATCAATAACGCTGAACTATACGAATAGCTAACAAGCCGGTCAACATCGCCAGCAAGCTGGCTAGGACCTCCACGGCGTCGCTCGCTTTGTGCTTTATCGCTACGCTGGCACAAAACAATCAACTCCGTTCCGGCCAGTTACCGGAGCGTTAGGCTTACAAATGTGGTACAAACGATACGGATATAAACAGCCGCCATCCGGTGGAGCAGAGATGGGCTGTTTCAGTCTCGTTGTGGTTTCATTCGTCTCTTTGTTTATTTCGTTGGCCGTTTCTCTTTATTTTAATAATGGTTGGCTATTCTTGTTCGTCATTCCCTTTTCTGTAATTGGCTTTGAGGTTTGTGATAGGTATGCCAATAACGAAGGTATGCGTTTTCGAGACCGACAACGCCGTAAGCACATTGAGTCAGCACAAAAAAGTATTCGTACAGGTGCTATTAGTGACGCCTTAGAGTCAATTCATAAAGCTAAGATATATGGTGATATACCCGACAACTTAAAAGAGTTTGAGCTGGCTAATAGTCGAGATCGTAATGCCTAACAAACCGGTCAACTTCGCCAGAAAGCTGGCTGGGACCTCCATGGCATTGCTCGTTTTGCGTTTTAACGCTACGCTAACGCAAAACAATCAATACCATTCCGGCCCGTTACCGGAGCGTTAGCCGTAAAAAATATTAAATTAAAATGTGGGCGTAAATCAAAAGCCCCGTTTATAAAAATTATGGTTCAGCCGCGCGATCGATCTGTTTGTATCGTAGCGGGTAACTCCGTAGGAAAGGAAGGTAACCTTTTAAATATCCGTAAGGATGTGCGCGGAGTGAGTTATCGATTTGTTGTGGTGCGGTGTTTCTGTATCGCGTTCCGCCTGATGGCGGGTTATAAATGGCATTTTCCCCTGCGGCGGTTGCTGCAGTTTTAGGTTAGTAACGATACTAAGTGCTAAATAACAGGGCTCTTTGTTACTCCATTGCGGCAGGGTGCCTTTTTTAAATAACTAACCGTTACGGCTAACAAGTTGGTCAAAAGGACGCCTTTTACGTCGCTTCATTTTTGTGCTTGAATAGCACAAAAACAAATCAACTATTAAGGCGCCAATTACCAAGGCGTTAGGGAATAATCGAGAGTAATCATGACTAGTGGAATGCTTCCCCCAGAGAATACAATTGATGACGTAAAAATACGTATTCAGCGCTCCTATAGTAACCCGAATGTCAAAGCTATTACGCAAGCTGTTCTGAAGGAAGGTCCTCAAGCATTCAAGGTAGCCACGTTAACGGAAATAGTGAACCCAAAAACCGGCGAGTTTCATCATTACTCTCTTAAAATTGACCATATCGATAAGAAGAAAGCTGGCTGGTTTCATAAGCCAGATAAGTCTGTACGGCTGGAAGGGAAAGAGCCTGATGAAATTGAAAAGCTCTATACATTTCTACACGCTGCCTACAAAAATTCACTTGGCGATGCAACAGGACCATTGCATTTAATAAGCTCTGAGGATTATGCAAAATTAGAAAATCTTATTGAAGCCATACCAAATATCGCAGACACTGACAAATTAAACTTAGTTGGCAATATACTTTCCCAGATAGATAGTGATTCATCAAATATCGAAAATTTTGTTAAAGTCTTTGAAAATAGTAAATCTGACACTTTAAAGCATATCGCGACGGCATCACGGCTTATTGAGTACTCTAAGTCTGTAACTGAATTGGAGCGCCTAATTAGTACGCCCGGTACGTCGGAATCAATTTTCCAAAAGCATTTGGAGAGAAACCCTTGGATGTTTGGTAGCGAATACAGTGAACTTTTACCCCGTAAAACTTGGACGCGTGATGATCGACTAGATTACATGCTTCGAAAAACTGTTGATGACTATCTTGAAATTGTTGAGATTAAAACGGCATTTAGTGAATTGTTGTTTCTACATGATAAATCACATGACTCGTTCTACCCGTCATCAAAGTTAACGCCTGTTATTGGTCAAGTAACCAGGTATATAGAAGAAGTAGAGAGAAATAGAGATTCAATTATCGCCAAGGATGGTACTGACACCTTAAAAATACGTGCGCGAATCATCATTGGTAGAGATGGCGACAAGCGACATCAAACTGCGCTTAGAAACTTTAATGCGCATTTGCACCGTATTGAGATAATTACCTATGACCAGCTTCTTAGAATAGCTAAGCGGGTGTTATCTATGTTCAGTGTCGAAGTCCCAGAACCGAAAGAGGATGACAATGATATTCCGTTCTAACATCTTCCCTAACAAAGCTGTCATAGGGACATTTTTTGCTTCGCTTCGTTTTGGGGTGGCTTCGCCACTTTACCCCAAAACTCCACTACACAAAAAATGCCGCCATACAGCGGCGTTATGCTAATTAATAAAAAGGAGAAATAAATTGAAATCAATAGTAGTTTTTTTATTTGTATTTTTTACCAGTAACGCATTTTCGTTTACTTGTATAGGAAAGGTTGAGACCGTAGATGTTCAGCCCAACGGTCATATAGCCGCATCAATAACCGGTGTTGGGGGTAGCAACAAGATTTGCAGCGTGTCCGGTCAGAGATATGACTTCACGCCTGAGGCATGCAAGGCAATTTACTCATCACTATTATCTGCATTTGCATCTTCAAAAAATGTAAAGCTCTATTTCAGTGACGGTAGTAATGACAATAACTGTAATATGGGAAACTGGAATGATTTATCAAGTTTGGGTTTATATTATTTGAGGTTGGAACATTAGCATAACAAGCCGCTCAAAAATGCCAGCAAGCTGGCTGGGACCTCCGTTGCGTTGCTTGGTTTGTGCTTAAACGCTACGCTAGCACAAACCAATCAACACCGTTCCGGCCTGTTACCGGAGCGTTATGCAATTAAAGGAAACCACATCTGATGGCTAAATGTAGCGAGTGTAAAACAGAGTTTAAGTTTGTTGATGTTTTAAAAGCGACCAATCCAGCGAGTGTGAAATGCTCAGGTTGTGAAAATCGATGTAAATCTAGCTATCTAATTCTGCTGCCGATATTTTTGGTGTTTGTAGTTCTTGCGTTAGGTATTTGGTCAGCAGAGCTAGAAAATTCAGCGAGTGCGGGTTTGATTAAAATTGGGGGCTTGGTCGGTCTCGCGCTGGCATTTGAGTACGGCTATTTTTTGGCCTTGAATAAAAGCTTAATTAAGTCAAATCTAGATATAAGCTAAGAAATGCATAACAATCCGGTCAACTTCGCCAGCAAGCTGGCTGGGACCTCCATGGTATTGCTCGTTACCGGGGCGTTATGCCTAATATAAAATTCTAGTTCAATACAATTAAGGAAGAGATATGACAAAATTTGAGAGTATGTGGAAAAATTTTCCTGAAAAGGAGCTTATGAAGACTAGATGCACCAATAAACAGAAAGATAGCAACAAACCCTTTAGTGATTATTGCGCCATATTGCTTAGTGAATGCTTTATAAGATCTGGAATTGATATTAGCCTTTTTGAGGCTAAGAAATGCTGGTCGCATACCGGCAAAAAGCATATCCTTTTAGCTCAAGAATTTGCTGAGTCTCTAAAGTCTAATACTCCTGCAGGGTTTTCCCCGATGAAAAAAATCAACCCTGGCACCTTTCAAGATGACCTATCGGATAAAACTGGTGTAATCTTTTTTAAGGATTACTGGCAAAGAGGCAGCGAAAGTTTTCAGTCTAGAAGTGGCGACCATATCGATCTATGGAACAAAGATGAGATTACAAGCAGTGGTATGTTTATGAGGTCGATCTATGAGTTTTTTGGAGCGCTTTCTAATCTAAATAAAAGTAAAGAAATATGGTTTTGGGAGATAAAGTGAAAAACAAAATAATTCTAGTAGTGGCTGTAATTGCATGCACTTTTCTGAATTTTTCCATATTTATGTTTGCGTATAAAAAGCTTATATTTCCACTTCTTCACGAAGATCAGAGAATGGATGTCGCTCCAAGTCTGTTTTCGTACGTGCTGCCTAGTTTTTTTGCCTCATCTATTATTGTGCTCTTTGCAGTATTCTTCTTTTTAAACAAAAAGGCATAACAATCCGGTCAACAGCGCCAGCAAGCTGGCTAGGACCTCTACGACGTCGCTCGTTTTGTGCTTTACCGCTACGCTCGCACAAACCAATCAACACCGTTCCGGCCTGTTACCGGAGCGTTATGCCTCAGTAGTGATAACGTAGCTGCGCAATCAAAAGGGAGTTTTCATGAATTGTATAAACCATTCGGTGCTCATCGTTAATCCTTCTGGACCAGTAGCCGGAAAGAGCGTGTTGTAATGGTTCCGGCTTCCCTATCCCAGCAAAGGGGTCGCGAGTTACGTCCTTTACGAGGGTATTTATTCGCTTTAGTATTTGTTTGTCTGTCTTTTGCCAGTACAAGTAGTCCTCCCAGGCTTGTTCTGCAAAAATTAACTTCATTCTATAAGTTCCTTTTCGCTGCCTTTTCCTTGATCCAGATCGGCGATGGCGCTGATAAGCCTACGTGTATTCTTTGGGCTTCGGAGTAAATACGCTGTTTCTTCCAGGGATTGGTAGTCATCCATCGAGATCATAACGACGGCACCTTCGCCCTTGCGGGTAATGGCTACGGGGGCGTGGTCCTGGCAAACTTGCTCCATGGTTTTCGCAAGGTTGCTTCGGGCTGCGGTATAGCTTATGCTTTGCATAGTCTTTTCCTGTACATGTACGTAAATATGTACGATATTCTAGCAAGGCATAACAAGCCGGTCAACATCGCCAGCAAGCTGGCTAGGACCTCCATTGCGTCGCTTGTTTTGTGCTTGTCCGCTACGCTCGCACAAAACAATCAACACCGTTCCGGCCTGTTATCGGGGCGTTAGGGCCAAACAGAAAAAAGACAAAGGTTGCTTCTAGCTGGGCATCACGAAAGCACACAGATCGATTTGGGTAATGTCTTTGTATTTAGAAGTGCGTTCCGATTGTGAAGCAAAGTGCGACTTGGAAAGTGTATGCATTTCGCAGCAAAGCTGCGGGTACCATTATTCTAGCCAGTGCCATAAAATAGGTCATCGTCTTATGTAAAGTGAATCGCATAATTCATTTTTAGGAATGTTCGACGGTTTTCGTATGATTTTTGTATGTTTAATCACTGCCCTGATCGATTAAAAATTCACGAAGGATGTTAGTTTGCCCCTCGCTGAGGGGGCTGGTTTGTTTGCTGGTGAAATCAAAGTGTACGATCACTGCATTGCCAGAGGCGGTTTTTACACCGTTTTGCCAGGCTTCGTGATACACCGTAAAAGACTTACTTCCTATTTTTGATACGCCCACTTTTACATTAACCGGCGAGGCTAAGTGGGTTTGTTGGTGAAAGTCTACATCTATATGGGCCAGTATAAATGCCCATTCTTCTAGTTTCATACCAGGTAGTAATTTATCAAAAATTGGCGCACGGGCTTCTTCAAACCATACGGGTAATACGGTGTTACCGATATGTGTCATTGCATCGGTTTCAGAAAATCTTGGCTGAATAATGGTTTCTATCATTTACGTTGCCTGTTAACAATGCACCAATGTTTCTCTTTCTTTACAGTTCGATAATATCTAGCCCGAGTGATTCGCTAGCGCCGCGATTATTGCTATTGGTTACAATTGCAGTGTTGGCTTTTTCGGGTGCTAAATAGGTCTCTGCTACGCGTTTTAGATCGTCAATACTCGTGTTTAGTACGCGCTGTCTAAATTGTTGGCGTTTTTCTAGTGTTCTTCCGTGTAAATCTGCGTAAAAGCAACGTTTTGCGCGGCCTGCCGGAGATTCAGATTTATCCAGGCTTGATATTGTGCCTAACACGGCTTCTTCTAGTTTATTTTGTGAATGAGATTCATCGCGCAGCCAACGTAAGGCTTTGTCAAAATCGTCAAGCGTCGCTTCTAATCGTGGGTCACGATAAGAATAAAAACGGAAGGCGGCAGAGTTATTGTCTTGTGAGGCGCCACCGCCATAGGCTCCGCCTTGTTCGCGTACCGCCGTGTGTAAAAAGCCATTACGTAAAAAGCCGCCGAGTACGACAAGTGCTGCAGAATCTTCATGACCCATAGAAACAGTGGGGTAAGATTTTGCGCAGAAATTCACTTGCGTATTTGTGAGCCAAGCTTGCTGCACACGACTAAGTTCGCCGTTAACAGAAAATTCACCGCTGCTGTTAACGCCGGTATTTAAACATAGGGTTTTTAAACCTGATTGATAGTGCGAGAGCTGTGCTTCTTCACCTATTACCACAAGTTGTTGAGTTTGTTGGTTAATGGCGGAATGAAGTGTTTGAAGTGTGTGGGCGAACTTTTCTAAGTCGCTGTTATTTTTCAAACTATTATCAAGGGATTTAATTGCTTCTATACTCGCAAGGCCGCTTAAGCTGTGGCTTAGGCGCGCGTATGCGCTGCAACCGGCGCTGGCAGCCATCATCGCGAGTACATGCCCATTCCCTGTAATGCCTTGTTCTTGGTGTACTCGAATTTGCCCCACTAATTCTTGCATACGTTGCGTTTCGTCGAAGCGGGCTTGGGTGATGGTGTTGAGCATTAATTCGCTTAAGGCATGTTGGTTGCGGCTTAATGCTTTGCCAGAATAAACGTAATAAGCACTCACTTTATTTTTGTCTGTCGCGTCACCGCGAATGGAGCTGAATGCATTGATACCGCCACTGACCGCCGCTTGTTGTCGTTGCACGTCGAGATATGACGTATCGCCAACGCCGAGTTCGGTCACAATGCTGCTATATAGTGACAGGCAGGGTAGTTGTGCTTCATCGATGTTGCCAAGGTCGAATACTGATTGTTGATACACCAGACCATTGGTGCCAGCAGCGTAAGAACTTAGTGGTGTATTGCCAATAGCAGTGCTTTTTCTTTCTGCGGTAGTTTCTGTTTTTGGTACGTCAGCAAGCGTGACCTTGGGTAATATACTTTCGTCATCTTCTTGTGTTTGGCGTTCTTTAAGTGCTTGTGCCTGTTCAATAATGGCTTGTTTTTCGTCTTCGTTTAAGTTGCCTTTAATTTTTTCAAGTAGCGCTTTTTCGGCGTGTTCTTTGCGGTTAGATAGCTCGCCATCTGGCACCATACATAAGCGTACAGAGTGCGGGTTATTGAGTACTAGGTCTTTCAACAGGTTTTTAATAAAGTCAGGTTCTGCGATGTCTTTGCGCAGCTGTTCTAACTCTGCATCGATATCAAGCAGGCCAACCGGGTCACCGCGATGGGTGGCGTTTGTGAGTGAGGTGAGTATGAGTTGTAAGCCATATGGGTAGCTGTCGCCGCCAATTTCACGTTGGTGTAATTCTAATTGGTGTAGGGCCGATTCAACATCTTGTTGTGGAATGCCTTCTTCTGCCACTTTATTTAATGTATTAAGAATTAGTTTTTCTACCTGATCGGCGGCATCGCTTTTACAACCGGCTAGGCCCGCCATAAAAGACATTTCTTTTTGTGAACTATCTAAACCACAGAGTGGCGAGGGCGCGTTGCCAAGGTCTGAACTTTCTAAGGCATGCATCAGCGGTGAGGCGCTGTTGTCGAGTAATACACTAGAGAGTAGTTGTGCACGCAAGCTGTCGCGCAAGTTGGTGCTGTGGCCCAAAAGCCAGGCCATGGCCACATGTGTTTTTTCACTTAAGTCTTCATCGCTATTGGGGTAGCTTTCTTGCACGCGAATAGGGGCGTAAAAACGTTTTTCGTCTGGTACAGCAACGCTGTATTCCAGTTTTTCAAAATGCTTCAGTGCTTGGTCTTCAAATTTTTCTTGGTGTGTTGCTGCGCTAATATCGCCAAAGGTCATGAAAATAGCATTGCTGGGGTGGTAGTGCGTTTCATAAAATGCGCGTAACTCTTCATAGCTCAGGTCTGGAATGGCTTCGGGGTCTCCGCCGCTATTAAAATGATAGGTCGAGGTAGGGAAGAGGTATTTACACATGCTTTGCCACAGCTGCGAGGGTACCGAGCTCATTGCGCCTTTCATTTCATTAAATACAACGCCCTTAAATTCGAGCGCAGAATTGCTGTCACTAGGTGTTGAAAATTCTAGGCGATGACCTTCTTGGGCAAAATCGAGCTGATCTAGGCGTGAGAAAAATACTGCATCTAAATATACGTCTAGTAGGTTATTAAAATCTTTTTTATTGAGTGAGGCGAAGGGGTAGGCTGTCCAGTCACTGCTGGTAAAGGCGTTCATAAAAGTATTGATCGAGCGCCGTGTCATCATAAAGAACGGGTCGCGCACCGGGTATTTTTTACTGCCGCATAGCGCTGTGTGTTCGAGAATGTGTGCGACCCCCGTAGAATCGTGCGGCACCGTTCGTAGCGCCACTAAAAAGACATTTTCACTATCGCCTTCGCTGCGCGGCGATAAATGTATGTGTTGTGCTCCAGTAATTTTGTGCTCGTATTCCTGCACGTCGAGATTGAGTGACTTAACAAACCGTTGACCTTTGAATTCGAAAGAGGAATGGGCGCTGGTGCTAGACATTAGGACTCCAAATAAATACTGCGTGATGTGGCATTTGGTTATTTTACTTATATGTGGCTGTACTGCTGTTATCTACCAGTTTACTTGCTATAGAGGTGTTTTAGCAGTACTTCCTTAGCTAAATTTACGCGTGAAGCGAGGTAATCGTTGCCACCACGATCGGGGTGGAGCTTTTGTATGAGTGATCGGTGGGCACGAATGATATCTTGCTTTGAAGGGGTGTTTTCCAAACCTAAAATTTGTAAGGCCTCATCAATACTCGGGTCTGAACTTGTAACGTGGGAATGTTGCTGAGAGCCGTGATGCTGTTCATGTGGGCCGCCGCCTTGATATTGATGACCCGCGCGTTGGCGTAATACGCGAATCAAGAAATAGGAGCGGCGATCTTTGTCTTGGTAGTGTTCTTCTAATTCCGCAAGCTGTGCTGGTGTAAGTTGTGCTAGCTCTGTTCCAGCATGTGGCCCACTGATGATTCTGCCAAATACCTGGCCGTTGTGGAGGTCAATATTGAGTTCAATAAAGGGAGTAACAAATTTTGGGTTGCCAAACACGCGGCCTCGGCGCATCAAGTTTAAAAAGGGTAGGGCGCGTAAAAACGTGGCTAGGCCAAATTTGGCAAAGGCGATACCACCTGTAACGGCCGCTGCAAGCCAGTGGGCTCTGCCAGCAAATACCGCAATCAGGCAAAAGGCAAATGCGCCATATATAAGCGCTTTTATTAAAAAGCCCTGGCGCTTGCTTACAGGTAATTTTTGCCACTTATTCAGACACCAATACAGAGCGATAATAAGCGCCACAGCAAGAATAATTCTGACTAGCATGTTTTAGTTGGCTCCAGGTGTACTAGACAACGGTCAATTGCACACCGATTTTACTCAAATAATCTTGTTCTTGAGCTAAACCCGCTAGCGTGAGTGGGTGTTCATCGAGCCAGAGGTCTTCAAAACGAAGTTGGTAACTATTTTCTTTTCGTTCCAGTTTTGGTGGCGCTTCTAAATTTTCCCTGCGGCGATTGAGTAAAACTGCCAGGCGTAAGCATACAAGTAGGGGCACAAGCGCATGTTTAGCGCTCGTGTCTACGCCCTCAATACGGTCATCTGAGAGTTTCTTGCGTTGCAAGCGTACCAAAATAGCTAATATGTGTTGCTCATAACGACCAAAACCTGCGAGGTCGCTGTGGCGTAATAAATAATAGCCGTGGTGGTGATATGAGGTATGGGAAATACCCATACCAATTTCGTGTAATTGCGCCGCCCACGACAGAATTTTAGTGCGTGATACCCCGGCTAGCTTAGGGCCGCTTATCTGTCGCCATAGCGCCAGAGCACTGCTATTGACGCGCTGCGCTTGGTCTTGGTCAATATTGTATTGCTGTATTAAATCTTCGACGGTTTCGACGCGACTATCGTGGTCGCTAAAGCGACCGATGGTGTCGTAAATAAGGCCTTCTTTTAGGGTCGCATCTGCCACGTGAATTTTGTCGATTTTTAGCTCATCGAATATTGCTTGGAGTATTGCTAAGCCGGCAGGAAGTACCTCGCGTCGCAATTTGGGGACGTTGGGCGAAGTGATTTTGCCTTTCTCGGTGGTGTCTTGCACCAGCCGATGAAGCGATTTTGCGGTAATTACGGCGCCGCCATCTTGCTCTACCAGTAGCTCAGCGACGGCCTTCATTGTGCCAGAGGTGCCGTAAGCCACTTCCCAACCTGTGCGAAGGTAATTTTTGCGAATTTCTTCTAATTCATTGCAGGCCGCGTAATACGCGTTGCGCATATTGGATTTGTTCACGCCCCCTTGGTGAGAAATAAAGCTTTCAGAGAAGCTCACACACCCCAGCGGTAGGCTTTCCAAATGCGAGGGGCGCAAGCTGCTGCCGATAACAAACTCTGTACTGCCCCCGCCTATGTCGATGACCAAGCGCTGTTCAGTGGTGCTAACGGAGTTGGCTAGGCCAGCGTATACCAAGCGCGCTTCTTCGTAACCCGATATGATTTGAATTTTGACACCGAGTACGTCCTCGGCGGTACGCAAAAAGGCAGCGGAATTTTTTGCCTTGCGTAAGGTTTTGGTGCCAACCGCGCGAATTTGATTGTGGGGAATATCACGCAAGCGCTCAGAGAATTTGTGTAAACAAATGAGGGCGCGTTCTTGAGATTCTTCGTCTAATGCACCGTTAGGTTGTAAGCCTCTGGCGATTTGAACCATTTGTTTTTCGCGGTCAATGACTTCTACCTTGTCGTCAGTAATGCGTGCAACTAGCATATGAAAGCTATTGGAACCGAGATCGATAGCAGCGAAATAGGGCGATTCAAGGCTTTGAGTCATGGCAAAGGTACGGTCTATTTCAAAATAAGGCGTATAATGTGCAACAAAATGAATACACAGAAACTAGGCTCACCAAGATTATGCCTGTGAGCCGGTGCATTGCAAGGTTTGTATTGTTCTTGAACACAAATATAAGAAGAATTCGGAGTGAAATTTGAGCGATAAACTACAACGTGAAGCGTTTGGTTTGACCATTCTTAAGAATAGTCATCCTGATATTCGCAAAATTCGTAAAGAAACTGGGCACCCTAGTATTCATGGCAACAAATTTTGGAAGTCGACTTTTTTATTAATGGATTATTTGAATGAGTACCCCCCTAAAAAAGGCGCGAAAATTCTGGAGATTGGTTGTGGCTGGGGGTTAGGTGGTATTTATTGCGCGAAAGCGTTTAAAGCTCGTGTGGTATCACTCGATGCGGATGACACTGTATTCCCCTATCTTGAGCACCACGCCAAAATCAACAAGGTTGAGTCTAACACCTGGAAGTGCCGCTATGAAAAGGTGCGTAAAGAAGATCTTAAAGATTTTGATTTGATGATCGGTGCCGATATTTGTTTCTGGGACGAAATGGTCAAACCGCTCTACAACTTAACCAAACGTGCGCGCGAAGCTGGTGTGCGAGTGGTAATGACCGATCCGGGTCGACCAACTTTCCGAGAACTGGCAGAAAAATCGGCAGATAAAATGGGTGCGGTTTACGATAATTGGTCCACTCCGCACCCTTATAATTTTTCTGGTTTGGTGCTCGATGTTGAACCTAAATAAATAAGAAGAGTGAGTCAGCAATGTTTTTCAAAACCGACACAATACCCAGCCCAGAACAAGCATTGCCCGGCCGAGATACAGCAGTGCAAGTTAGCGAAAAACACTTGGTGCTTGGTACCGCTATGCAGGGGCCATT
Organism: Agarilytica sp.; assembly: GCA_045430305.1. Taxonomy (GTDB): domain Bacteria; phylum Pseudomonadota; class Gammaproteobacteria; order Pseudomonadales; family Cellvibrionaceae; genus Agarilytica. The sequence goes on from JAILXW010000001.1 coordinate 607,274, forward strand.
CCCTGATGATTGCGAAACCATTCAATTTGGTATGGGCTGTTTTTGGGGTGCTGAACGTAAATTTTGGCAGGTAGAAAATGTGTATGCTACCGCAGTTGGCTACGCGGGTGGTTCTACGCCAAATGCCACCTATGAAGAAGTGTGTTCTGGCCAAACGGGCCACACGGAAGTTGTTTTGGTTGTGTATTGCGGTGGGGCAGAAACGTTAAATCAACTGTTAAAAGTATTTTGGGAATCTCACGACCCTACACAGGGCATGCGTCAGGGAAATGATCGTGGTACTCAATATCGCTCCTGTATTTACACGCATAGTCAAAATCAGTTTGCGCTGGTTGTGAAATCGATGGTGTCTTATCAGGCGGCCTTACGTGGCCAAAATATTGGCAATATCACAACGGAAATCAAAAAAGATCAGCATTTTTATTACGCTGAAGATTACCATCAGCAGTATTTGCATAAAAACCCGAACGGTTATTGTGGCTTGAAGGGAACGGGTGTGCGCTGTTCTTAAGTTTGGGGCCTTATGTTTCTGACCTGAGGTTTCCGATCTTAGAATCGTGGGTGTGCACGCAGCCAAACAAGTAATATAGATAAAAAATTATAGCTTCTCTAGGCTCTCAATAATTTTATTCTTGCTATAGCCTTTAATCACTTCTTCACCAATCACGATCAGGGGCACACCTCGGCCGCCTAGCTGTTTAAATTCTGAGGAATATTGCTGCGAGCTTTCCACATCTCGCTCATCTACAGTGACATTCATTTTTTCGAATAAACGCCGTGCTTTAGCGCAATAGCCGCAGGTTTTAGTGGAGTACATAATTACATCGGCCGAGCTTGCGTGTGAAAAGTCGGGCGGCGGGTTGATTGCATCCATGATCGTGCCACGGAATTGAAAGGCTAATACAATAGCGAAGATTAAGGCATATTTATTCATCTGAGTTGATGTGTTCCAGTTATAGTTGGGAAACCATTAAGTTTATCCAAAGGAAAAGAATACACGCGAAAGAAGCCAAAAAAGCGTACATTCTGTAAACGACGTTGTTGCTTGATAAGTGGATATAAGAATGGATGCAGCGAACGGCTACGTATATCCAAGCTAGGGCTATACCCAACAAGTTTTCCACGTTAAGGCTAATGTAAAGGGTACACGCTATATAGAAAAGGAGGGGAGTCTCTAGTAAGTTGCTAAAGTTTTTCCCGGTTTTTATTAAAATTTCAGGAACTTCTTCTTCACCAGAGTTATAGCGGTAATATTTTATACTGACCTGTTGGTTCTTGACGCTAGCAATACGCGCGGTTACCAGTTTTACACCTACTAGGAATGTTAGCAGTATTAAACAGAACATAGGAATAAGCATAAGAGAACTCTTTATAGATGGTTAATTGTCGTTATTGGGCGGTTAGGTCGTTTGGTGGGTAGGTTTTCTAGCAACGATGAAGGCGGCTTTGTTCTTGCCTGGCTGCCACTGTGTTTCGATTTTAAACCCGGAAGCTGTGATAGCTTCAATAAGTTCCGAGACTGTAAATATTTTTATCAGAGGCATAAAACCAAATAACCGCCCAACAGGGGCAATTAGCCCAATGTATTTCATATTGTCGCCAAGGCAAGTTGTACTGCTTATGAATAAACCGCCGGGTTTTAGCATGGCGAATATTTTTTTAATGGCTGTGTCTTTATCTTCGAGCAGGTGTAGTAGGCTCAATGCAAGCACCACGTCATAGGCTTGCGGTTTAGATTCCAGCTGTTCAATCGCGCTATATTTAAAGGAAATATTATCGATGTTGTTTTTGGTGGCTTTTTGTTTCGCGATCGCCAGCATGTTTTCTGATATATCAACAGCGGTAATATGTTTAACATGAGGGGCGTGAGCGATCGCGGTTGAGCCGGTACCGCAGCCAAGCTCAAGTATTTCCATGTTGTTGGAAAAATAGCTCTGCGTGATGTCGAGCTTTTTTTTATATGCGGCTTCATCGCTTATTGCCAGGTTGGCGTATTTGTTGGCGATTTTGTTCCAGAATTTTTCCGAGGTTCCGCCCTTACGAGCCATGTTTATTTCCTTGTGAACGCTTGTTCTTAGATCATCGTCCGCATTTTATATGCAAATGAAATAATATGAGCCACGGCAAGATAGAGTTCTTTGGGGATTTCATCACCCAGTTCAAGGTTTGCTAATAGCTCGACTAAAGGCCCATTGTCGCACAAAGGAACGCCGTGTTCTTGTGCTATTTCTAGTATCTCTTCGGCTTGTTTGCCTTCGCCTTTTGCTACGATTTTAGGCGCTTGTTCACCATCATAGAAAAGTGCTACTGCCTGTTTTAACTGATCGTCGCTATATTCCACAACTAGGTCCTGATGTCGACAAGTGACTGATTTAACTGCAGGGGTTTTTCTGGTGCTTTGCCTTTATGTAACGTAATAGACTCAACTTCAATACCATTTTTTTCTAGTTCCGACTTTAGTTCGCCAATATGCGCATGAGTGGTTTCCCATAATCTCGTTTGTTGGACCCAAAGCGTGGTGTTGACTGAGGCCTTCTGAAGGGAGATTTCGCTAGCAAAACTGCCGTATTCACCCAGATCAAACTCCATAAATACATGCCAGCGTTTTTTAAGCTTTTGTTTTTTGTTTTTATGTTTATCTTCTTTTTGGTCTTTGTCTCGTTCGTCATGCCATTTTTCGTGAACGATTAAAGACAGTGGCAGCAATTGCTCGCCAAACTTGAGTGGAATCTCAACATTAAATCCCTGGGAGGGTTGTGCGCCTTCTTGCTGTAGTAGTTGTTGAATCTGTAGTTGAGAAATACGTGCAACGGCGGAAAATATTGTGGTGTGCAAGGTTCGAGCAATGTTTTGGCTCAGTTGTTGTTTCGTATTTTCATTTTTTGGTGTTTTTTCTGATTGGGTCGATTGTGAAAATGAAAATATGTTCCGTATGAGGCTGTCGACTGAAGATGATTTTGCGTGTGTGGTTGTTCCATTCGGGGCTTTAGGCTGTAAATGTTGAAGATCATCGATAAGTCGTAAAAGGCTAGCTTTTACGTCATCAATGGTTTTCTTTGGTTTAGGCCCGGTGTCTGACGTGAGAGTGGTACTCGATGATGCCGGTGTCGGCTTGCCGGTATTATTTGTAGTTGCGCTATTCGTGGTTTTAATTATTTCGTTTAATTTCTTTAGGCTAGATTCTAGAAAGACACCTGAAGATTCAATGCTGGTGCGGACCTTTTGTGAATGGTTTAACTCTGAAGCGCTAGGGATCTTATCGAGCAAGATTTTTAATTCATTTAATATGGGTGCCAATTTAGGCAATGTTTGGGTAAGGTTTGTTGATTCGGTAGCACTCATCACTTTTTGCAGTTGATTTAGCGATTGCGCTAAATTCTGCTGTAAGGGCAAATAGGTTTTTAACGCTAAATGCAGCTGTTGATTTGATTCAATGCGTTTTTGTGCGCTTAGGCCAGCCTCGTGGGGTAGTGTTTCACTTCTATTTTTTGGTGTATTACTTGCGATTACATTGTTATTGAATGATTCAGACTTACCCGCCGGCGAAGAACTCGTTTGCCCCGATAATAAATTTTGCGATGTGTACCCAACGCTTTTCGTTTGAGTATATAGCGCTGCGCCCGGTTTAAGTGGGTTGCTACTTGTTTCTGGCTTGTTTACATACTGCAGTTGGCCATCTTGTCGAACTTCTAATTTCAGCACCGTTTTAGCAGGCAGAGCCAGCTGGCTCAGCAATAGTAACTTTGTATTGAGTACTTTTACCTCAAGCAGTTTCAGTAATTGCGAGTTAAGTAATTCTGGAAGTGACGATACAGTATTCGCCAAGGTGTTGGCTTGAGGCGTTTGGGTGTTTGCAGCTAGATGAGTCGTCGAGTTTTTAGCTAAATTGGCGGTAGGGTCTGTGGCTCCGGTTTTTGTATTAGCATTTGCCAAAGCTGTGTTGTTGGGGCGGCTTTCTCCCTTACTTTCAACAAATAGGCGTAACAAGCGGGCGCGCAGTTCGGGTGTTACTTCGGTGACCTTCTCTACTGTAGCGCTGAGGCGGTTTCCTGGGGTGAGCGCTTGTTCTAAATTCTGCGCTTTTAGCAGAGGTTTTAGTTGCGCAAGTAATTGCTGGTGCGATGGCGTGATGTCCATATGTTTAGTTTAGCACTGGGTGCTTTCTGCTCACTAGTCTCGTAGCGAACTGAGTAATGAAATACAGCGGCGTGCCAATGTTCAATGTATACTAATGCGCATTGGTTCATCTCAGCCATTATTCGATATTCTTCGCCATTAATAGGAGCAGCGCGGCGTGGTACCCGCTCAAACAGCCGATTCCTCAATTACAATCAAAAACCTGAGTTGTGAGCGCGACGATCGTGTCTTGTTCGCCGGTTTGTCGTTGGATGCTTCCCCCGGTGCATTGCTCCACGTTGTTGGCCCAAATGGTGCCGGTAAAACGACCCTTCTCAAAATCCTTTGCGGTTTGTCTACCCATTATCACGGTCAGATTAGTTGGGGGGATTTTGCCATTCCCAGTTATGAGTACTTATCTTCTTTACTTTTTCTTGGGCACCAAACAGGTGTTAACAGTTCTTTAACACCGCTAGAAAATTTGCGCTGGTTCTTTGGCTTGCACGGCCGCAAAGGGGCAACAAATTGTAGTGGCGCAGCAGCAGATACAGATATTTCTACGGCGGAATTTATTGCAGCGCTTAATAAAGTGAATTTGGCGGGTTATGAAGATTTTCCGTGTTATCAAATGTCGGCAGGGCAGCAGCGTCGCGTCGCTTTGGCTCGGCTGTTTATTTCTCAAGCGCCGATTTGGATTCTTGACGAACCTTTTACAGCGATAGATAAACAGGGCGTACGTGAGCTGGAGCAACGCATCCAAAATCACCGCGACAATGGCGGTATAGTTATCCTTACTACGCATCAGGCAATGGAACAGCTAGAGCCTCAGGTTGTCGATCTAGCGGAATATCAAACCGAGCGGGACTCTGCTGGAATACAAGAGGCTCAAGCGTGAATATTCCAGGCATGGGCAGTGCTTTTCGTGCGAGTTTGCGTCGTGAGCTGATGATTGGCTTTCGCAATCGTGGCGACATTGCCAACCCTCTTATTTTCTTTTTAAGTGTGATAATTTTTGTGCCGTTGGGGGTCAGTTCCGATAGTGCTGAGTTGGCGAAATTAGCACCTGGCATGATCTGGATGGTGGCATTATTAGCCACCTTGCTGTCTCTTGATCGCCTATTCGAAAGTGATTTTTCTGATGGCTCTCTCGAGCAAACGATGCTCTCTGGCCAGTCTTTATACTTAATGGTGGTGGCCAAAGTATTGATTCACTGGTTAATTACTGGCTTACCATTGACGCTTTTATCACCATTGCTGGGCTTGATGTTGGCCTTACCAGAAAATGCTTATTCGGCACTATTGATCAGTTTGTTGCTCGGAAGCGGCACTCTAAGCTTGATTGGGTCTATTGGTGCTGCTTTGACAGTGGCGCTGCGGCGAGGTGGGCTGTTATTATCGCTCATCATTATGCCGCTCTATATTCCTGTTTTGGTCTTTGGTGCTGCGGCGGTAAATAACGCGGTGAATGAGACTGTTTACATTGGGCAGTTGACCATGCTGGCAGGTTTTTTAGTGCTTTCATTGGCGCTCGCGCCGCTGGCTGCAGTCGGCGCGTTAAAAATTAGTATCAGCACTTAATTCAACGAGGTATTTTGTTCACTTGGCTTCTTGGCAATGGTTCCACCGCTTAGGTAGCCCGCGCTGGTTTTACGAAAAAACCAATGCGTGGATGCCCTGGCTCACAGGCATCACAATCATCTTGCTCGTAATAGGTGTGGCGTGGGGGCTTGGCTTCGCTCCGGTCGATTACAAACAGTACAACTCTTATCGTATTATTTACGTGCATGTGCCTGGCTCTGCGGTGGCTATGGCGGGGTACTACGTAATGGCCATATGTGGCGCAGTTGGCTTAATCTGGCGAATGAAACTTGCGTTTATGACCATGAAGGCGGCTGCGACTGTGGGGGCTCTGCTCACCTTCATTTCTTTAGTGTCTGGTGCAATCTGGGGGAAGCCCACTTGGAATACGTGGTGGGTGTGGGATGCTCGAATCGTATCGGTTCTGATTCTATTCTTTCTTTATTTAGGAGTGCTTGCACTTCAAGACGCCTTTCAAAACCAGGAAGCCGGAGACAAAGCCGCTGCCATTTTGGGCTTGGTGGGTATGGTTAACATTCCTATTATTTATTATTCCGTAGATTGGGTGCTGACCTTACATCAAGGGGCCACAATTAAATTTGCCGGCGAGTCATCTATTTCCGCCTCAATGGCATACCCCTTGGTGTGGATGATTCTTACTTTTTACCTCATGTTTGTGACATTGGTTTTGTCTTATACGCGTTTAGAAGTATTAAAACGTGAGCGTAAAACCAAGTGGGTAGAGGCTTTGATACTAGAAAAAGTGGGGCAGAGTTAAGTGGTCTTTCAATTTACTAGCTTAAGTGACTTTTTCTGGATGGCAGTTGATGGCCGAGTACATGGCCCATACGTGTGGGCCGCTTATGTCATTACCCTTGGCGGAATCGCCGCAATTGCTCTGAATGTAAAATTTGCGCGTAAACGCTTTTTAAAAAGACAAGCGGCCCTACTAAGGCGTAACGCTCCTTCGGCGTAACATTATACCGGCGTATCATTGGTGCTTGCGGCAAAGCAAAAGCTGAACGAATGCGACGTTTAATCAATCATTGGCAGGTCAATTATGCATCCAGTAAGAAAACAGCGTTTAATCATCGTACTCCTGATTGTAGTGGGCTCAAGTCTGGGTGTTGCTTTGGTGTTTTTTGCGCTAAAAGAAAACCTGAACTTGTTTTATCCACCATCAAAAGTATTAATGGGGGAGGCTCCAGAAAATAGAACGATTCGAGCCGGTGGTTGTGTCGTGCCCGGCTCAATAAAACGTGATGATACGAGCCTTCGAGTGCATTTTGATGTCACTGATGGTGAGGCAACGTTACCGGTGATTCATGAAGGCATATTGCCCGATATGTTTTCCGAAGGTGAGGCTGCGGTGATGGTTGGCAAGTATCGCAACGGTGTATTTGAAGCTGATGAAGTATTGGCGAAACATGATGAAAATTATATGCCTAAAGAAGTTGCAGACAGCATAGAAAATAAAACGTCAGAATACGCAAGTCACCCCAACACATGTAAAGTGATTGATTATGGTTCCTGAGTACGGCCAACTTTGTTTAATTATCGCTTTATTATTGGCGAGCATTCTTTCTGTTGTACCGCTTATGGGTACCTACAACGGCAAAGTCGTGTGGATGGCCGCATCGCGTTCGCTTTCCGCAGGTTTGTTTCTATTTATACTTTCTGCTTTTGTGATTCTCGGCTGGTCTTTTTACATTGATGACTTTTCTGTCAAATACGTCGCTAATCATTCCAACACCTTGTTGCCCACCCAATACAAGTTAAGCGCAGTTTGGGGTGGCCACGAAGGCTCCTTATTGTTGTGGGTACTTATGTTAACGGGGTGGACATTTGCAGTCGCTGCGTTTAGCCGCAAGTTACCCTTAGATATGGTCGCGCGCGTGTTGTCTGTTATGGGCATGATTGCTGTCGGCTTTTTACTTTTTATGCTGATCACCTCAAACCCTTTTGATCGCATACTTCCCAATGTGCCCGCAGAAGGTTCTGATTTAAACCCGCTGTTACAAGATTTTGGTTTGATTGTTCACCCACCCACTTTATACATGGGCTATGTTGGGTTTTCTGTTGTTTTTGCTTTTGCTATTGCGGCCTTACTTTCTGGCCGGGTTGATAGTGCGTGGGCTCGTTGGGCCAGACCTTGGACAAACCTCGCCTGGGCGTTTCTTACTGTAGGCATAGCTTTAGGCAGTTGGTGGGCTTATTACGAGCTTGGTTGGGGCGGCTGGTGGTTTTGGGACCCTGTAGAAAACGCTTCGTTTATGCCTTGGTTGGTGGGCACTGCGCTCATACATACGTTGGCGATGACTGAAAAGCGTGGTTCCTTTAAAAACTGGACGCTATTTCTCGCTTTATTTACATTTTCGCTCAGTTTATTAGGTACATTTTTAGTGCGTTCTGGGGTGCTGACTTCGGTTCACGCCTTTGCGTCTGACCCTGAGCGCGGCATCTTCATTTTGATGTTCCTAGGTGTCGTCGTGGGCGGTTCCTTAACGCTGTTTGCTTTGCGTGCGCCGGTTGTAAAAAGTGTTTCTGGTTTTAGCTTAATATCTCGTGAAGCCTTTATTTTAATCAACACCATTATTTTGGTCATTTCAGTTAGCTTCGTTTTACTCGGCACGTTATATCCGCTGTTAACTGAAGCTGTGGGCGCAGGAAAAATCTCAGTTGGTGTGCCTTATTTTAATTTTTTCTTTGTGAAATTAATGGCTGCAGTGGCGATGTTTATGGGTTTGGCTATTATGCTGAACTGGAAAAAAACGGATTTTTCAAAAATTAAAAAATGGCAAATCACGCCGCTACTCATTGCCGTTTGGCTGGGGTCTTTTTTACCGGGGGTTTTGCCTGGCGACTATTCCATCGCCGCAGCGATTTCTATCGCACTGGGGGCTTGGGTGATTTTGGCCTGTATTTCCGATGTACTGCGTAAAACACAACACGCTCCGAGTCGTGTGCGAGGTATGCGTCGATTATCTGCAGCGTATTACGGAATGATCTTCGCCCATATTGGCTTCGGTATTACTTTACTTGGGGCTTCTTTAAACACCATTTACAGCGTGCAGCGAGATTTACGCATGACCATTGGTACGCCAGTGGAAATCGCAGAGCACAGCTATGAACTAAATGACGTAAGACGGGTGCGTGGCCCTAATTATGTTGCCAATATTGGTGAAGTTAAAGTTACGCAGGGCGATAAGCTTATCGTGATATTGGAGCCAGAAAAACGTAACTACTTAAGTGGTGGCAATGTAATGACCGAAGCCGCTATTGATGCTGGCTTCTTTCGCGATGTATACGTTGCATTGGGTAATCAGTTAAATAATACCGATTGGGAAGTACGTGTACATTACAAACCTGTGGTGCGTTGGATTTGGTTGGGCGCAATTTTTATGGCCATTGGTGGCAGTATTGCAGTGATGGACAAGCGTTATCGCCTAAAAGCCACGAAGGAACAGCTTGCACAAAATAAGAATGATGTTTCGGAAGCGGGAAGTAATTTAGAAGAAAATTCTGTAGCGGGCGTAGAAAATACCGAAGAAAGCGCTGCGCTAACAGATACGCAAGGTGGGGCAGAACAAGCGTGAGTAGATTTAAGTTATTTGTCCCTCTCATTATTTTTGCCGTTCTGAGCATATTTTTATTTATTGGCTTGAGTAAAGACCCTAACGAACTGCCTTCTGCGTTGGTCGGTAAGTCGTTACCAGAATTTAAGCTGCCCGGCTTAAAAGACGAAAGCATCATCGAGCGCGAGCAACTTATTGGTGAACCGTTTTTGTTGAATGTGTGGGCTACCTGGTGTCCAACTTGTATTCATGAACACCCTTACTTGATGAAGCTTGCGGAACAAGGCATCCGTATTGTGGGGCTTAACTACAAGGATGAAAATCTCAAGGCATTGTCTTGGTTAGATAGGCTAGGTGACCCTTATTTAAGAAACATCGTCGACCAAGAAGGGCGCCTAGGCTTGCGTCTTGGCGTTTACGGCGCTCCCGAGACCTTCATCATCGATTCCGACGGTATCATTCTCTACCGCCACGCAGGGGACCTCAACGAACGTGTATGGCAAAAACACTTTGCGGCGATTTGGAACACGCTCTGATTCCAACTAATTGATGTAGTTGTATGAAGTCTCTCACTTACATAGGAATGCACTTTGGGTGCAGGTGAGGGGGCTCGCCTGGTGTTATATCTGATTTGCGCAGATTTTAGGTGTATTTTTGCGCTCAAGTAGTTATAAGCTTTCATTCTAGGTTATCGATTTTTTAGTCTATATCGATAATAAGGAATTGTGACCGATTTCAAATTCTATTTTGTGATGCATAGCACTAAGGTCGTCTTTCATTGGTGCGACCGAATTATGTATAGTCATCTCATTGACGCCGTAAATGGCTTTTAAACGAATTTATGCGCCAATATAGTGCGTTTTTTACTCCGTTTTATAATTAGACTTTTTAAAGCGGTGTTAATTTAGGCTATATTGACGCAAATAATACAAATTAACGAATAAGTACTGCAGTGCAGCATGTTCGTGCTAGTATGCAAGGACAGCAGTCCAATTCTCGAGGTATAGGGGGTGTTAAATGTTGTATCACGCTTATGAATTAAACCACGCCGCGGTGGCGCCACTTAGACAAATGGTGGATTTCAACCGCCGCGTCTATCTGTCACCATATAATCCAGTGTCGTATACATGGACCGGTAAAAACATCTCTGCCGCTTGTGATCTTTTTGAAGCGATCACGCGTCGTTATGACAAGCCTGAATGGGGCTTAGACCAAACCGTCATCAATGGTAAAGACGTTCCTGTGACGCCTCGCGTCGTATGGGAAAAACCTTTTGCTCGCTTGATTCATTTCGAGCGTGATGCGAAGGCTAAAGCGAAAGCCGTTGCTAAAGACCACGTAGATCCACGCGTAATTATTGCTGCGCCTTTATCAGGCCACTACGCAACATTACTGCGCGGTACCGTGGAAGCATTTCTTCCTGATCATGAGGTGTATGTCACGGATTGGGCTGACGCACGTGAAGTGCCGTTAAGTGCTGGTCGCTTTGACCTCAATGATTACATCGATTACATCATGGAAATGCTAGAAGCTGTTGGGCCTCAAGCACATGTTGTAGGCATCTGCCAGCCGGGGCCGCCAGTGCTTTGCGCTATTTCTGTGATGTCAGAAAACAAGTCTAAATATTTGCCTGCGTCAATGACCTTTATGGGGTCGCCGATCGATACACGTTTATCGCCAACGGTACCTAACAAAATTGCCGAAGAGCGTTCTTTCGATTGGTTTAAAGAAAACATGATTTACTCGGTGCCGTGGCCAAATAAGGGTGTTATGCGTCGTGTTTACCCTGGGTTTCTCCAGTTGGGTGGCTTTATTACGATGAATCGTGATCGTCACGTAAATGCTCACCACGAGTATTTTAACCACTTGGTGGAAGGTGATGACGACAGCGCTAAGCGTCACGAAGAGTTTTACGACGAATATCTCGCAGTGCTCGACTTAACGGAAGAGTTTTACCTGCAGACAATTAAAGATATTTTCCAAGAACATAAAATCCCAGATGGGAAATTTATGCATCGTGGTCAGTTAGTGAAGCCATCTGCAATTAAGGATGTTGCACTCATGACTGTCGAAGGTGAAAAAGACGATATTTCTGGTATTGGTCAAACGCAAGCCGCGCATGATCTTTGTACCGGAATACCTGAAAATATGCAGCGTGACTATATCCAGCCCGGCGTAGGTCATTACGGTGTATTCAGTGGCTCACGTTTCCGAACGGAGATTCAACCACGAATGAAAGAGTTTATGCGGGAATACCTGGATGTGAAAAAAGAGCAAGCTTTCCAGAAAAAGAATTCCCATCTCATTCATTCCTAAATAGCGTATACTTGTATATATAAAGAGCATCTTCGGATGCTCTTTTTGTTTCCGGCCTATCAAATTCACTTTTAAAGAGTCGACACACCTTTCAGAGAATACGACCCCATGCTTTTATCTGAAATTCGCATCAAAACGCTTCTCAATTTTCTAGGGTTAACAAAACTCGTTCTAATTTTTTCGGTGCTTTTTTTTAGTGCGCCGCTTCTGGCAAAAACTGAAAATAAAGAAGCCGCGAGTACTGACGAATGGAATCGCAGAGATGCGTTTGTTAACCCAGAAGCTGAAGGTGAAAAAATTATACAAGAGTGGCGCGGCGGATCTTGGGGCATTGAAGGCGTCGAGGGTCATTATCGCTTTATTATTACTCGGCATAGCGATGGGCGAGACAAGCTGTATTTACAGTGGTATTTAAAAAATGGTGATCTAGCGTATTCCATGAGTGTGAAAGAGTTGAATATTCAGCCTGAATATAGTCTCTCTTTGCCTCAGTGTGAAGATGGCGCAAAATGCCAAAAAATCAAAGTGGTCGCAAAACACTACTATGAAAGTACACGCCGTACTTTCCGTATTCGCCTGGATGGTTTGGGCCGCTATCTATTTTCGTTCTAAGCTGGGCTCTTTCGTAACATCTCTTGTCTCGATCTTTGTTTTGCCTCGCCCCTGGCACTGATATACTGTGCGCTTAGCGTAGAGGATGATCCGTGGAAGCTTTCAAAATCTTAAGACTCTTTAATCTCTATAGATTTAGAGTGTCTTGTAATAAACCCCATAGCCCGCTTAAAACATTTGTTTTAATGTGTTCCGTGTGTGCTGTGCTCATACTGACTAGCACGCGTGTGTATGCCATCGACGCGGTAGAATTTGAAGACGCTAGCCAGCGTGAGCGTTTTCAGCAACTTGCTTATGAGCTTCGTTGTCCGAAGTGCCAAAATCAAAACCTCATTGATTCCGATTCTCCTATCTCGCAAGATTTAAGGCGAGAGATCGCACGTTTGATTCTCGAAGGTAAAAGCGACGAGCAGATAAAACGCGAGATGGTTGCGTTGTATGGTGACTTTATTTTGTACAAACCACCGGTTCAGGCAAATACCCTGGTGCTATGGGCGGGCCCAGTAGTAATGGTGCTAATTGGCTTATCTATATTTGCCGTTATCTTGATAAATCGCAGCCGAGCGCAAGCGCTAGAGAATGGAGATGAGCGGGTATCAAATACTGATGACGGCAACGAAGAAGACTACGAAACCGATATAGACGCAGATATTAATGATCTGACTGTGGCGCACGAAGATTCAGGATTAAAACCCATTGATTCGGAATCTCAACTCGACGCGGTGGTTCAGGCGTCTGATGCGCAAGATTCTGAAACCCTAGAAGTTAACAGTCAAAACGAACCCGAAGAGCCGCAAGGCAAAGACAGTTAGCACCCAAACGCATCATCAACGAGTGAACGAATAATTCATGGCATTTTGGCAAGTTTTTCTCATTTTAAATATATTCGCTGCTGGGTTTGTTCTCTGGCCGACACTGTTTTTTTCTAAAAGGCATAGGCAAGAGTTACGCTCTAATTCACATACTGAAAGCAATGAAGAAGTGTATCAAGACCATGTGAAAGAGATGGAGCAAACGCTCAATCGAGGGGAGATAAATAGCGACGAATTGGCGCAGCTAAAGAAAGATTTAGAGCGAACAATAATAGAAGAAACCTCAATGGGGGGGGAAGAGTTAGATCGGCCTATTATTTCTTCATTCAAGAGCCGTATTCCTGTTCTAGTACTTGTATTTCTTCTGCCTATTTTGAGTTTAGCCATTTATACGCAGCTGGGCGCAAAGCAAGATTGGGACATATTTCAAGCGGCTAGGGCGCGTGTTCAAGCCCCAGTTGCGCAAGTACCAGAGCTGTCGACTGAATTAATTCAGTCCCTACAGGTGCGCGTAAAACAAAAACCGCAAAATGCTCAAAATTGGTATTTGCTCGCATCTACCGCGATTGAGCAGGGCCAGTTTGAAGAAGCTGTGCGTGCATATCGTGAAGTGCTCACCATTGAACCTAATACGCCGAAAGTAAAAGCTGAACTCGCTCAGGCGTTATTTTTACGAGCGGGCAATACCATTACGCCCGAGGTGCGTTCGCACATTAATGAAGTGCTGGCCGTTGCACCAAACCTTGCGACGGCATTGGGGCTGGCGGGTATCGATGCCTATCGAACAGGTCGTTATCAAGAAGCGATAAGTTATTGGCAAAAAGCAGTGATTCAACTCGATCCAAATTCTGAAGCGGCGCTCGCGCTCAACGGCGGCATTGCTCGTGCCAATATCGCACTGGCAGAAACAGGTGAGGGAACTCCGGTTGAAAGCGGTCCTAGCGTGATGGTGTCAGTTTCTCTAGGAAAAGGTGTAGAGGTCAACAAAGACGCGGCCGTATTTATTTATGCCCGTGCTTGGCAAGGGCCGCCTATGCCCTTGGCGATTAAAAAGGTTCGCGCGGCAGATTTACCGCTCAAAGTAAGCTTAGATAAGACCATGTCGATGATGCAGGGTATGGATCTAAGTGCTTTTCCTGAAATCGAGGTGCTCGCGCGAATTTCACAAACAGGGAGTGCCACCGCTCAACCGGGTGACTGGCAAGCCAGCCTTGGCCCTGTCATCGTCGCCAGCCAAAAAGACACCATAAAGTTGGTGATCAGTGAACAGCTTCCCTAATTTTTCTCACGCTGAAAAACGTGTTTTGGTGTATAAAAAGCAGCCAGCCTCCCCTTGAATTTAGCCGCCGAAAGCAGGTGATTCAGGGGGGAATAGTGTGTAGAATCGCACGTTTTTACAAGAAAAAATGACGGGCTAAATTGCGTTTTGAACCACTCTAAAAAATGCATGTAACGCACGCGAATAAAACGACTGAACGCTCTTCAAGCAGGCCAGAAAAATAGACCATGTCAAAGACTTCCTCTTTGGCCGTTACAGTAACGGCGCGCTCGGCCTCACAATAACTAGATCAATAAGCGAATCAAACACACATGCGGTTGAAATCCATCAAACTGGCCGGTTTTAAATCTTTCGTTGATCCAACGACAGTAGGTTTTCCCAGTAATTTAAGTGCCGTAGTCGGCCCTAACGGGTGTGGCAAATCTAATATTATTGATGCTGTGCGCTGGGTTATGGGGGAGTCGTCTGCGAAGAACTTACGCGGCGAGGCCATGACCGACGTTATCTTTAACGGGTCGAGCAGTCGAAAGCCTATCGGTCAGGCATCTATCGAGCTCGTTTTTGATAACAGTGATGGCACAGTCACTGGTGAATATGCGGGCTTTGCAGAGATCTCTGTGCGTCGAAAAGTAACCCGTGAAGGTCAGAATATATACTATCTAAACGGCAGCAAATGTCGCCGTCGTGATATCACCGATATTTTCTTAGGTACGGGGCTTGGGCCGCGTTCCTATGCGATTATCGAGCAGGGCATGATCTCCCGCTTGATCGAAGCAAAACCTGAAGAGCTGCGGGTCTACATTGAAGAAGCGGCCGGTATCTCCAAATATAAAGAGCGCCGTCGTGATACCGAAAACCGTATGAATCGCACACGTGAAAACCTTGAGCGATTAACGGATATACGCGAAGAGTTAGAGCGTCAGCTTTCGCGCCTTCAGCGGCAGTCTCAGGCAGCCGAAAAGTATAGTGAATACAAAGAGATAGAGCGGAATCTTAAGTCTCAGCTTCAAGCTTTGCGCTATCAAATATTGGCGCTAGAAAGCGATGAAAAGAAACGTGTTATCAGCGAGCTAGAGCTTTCGGTTGAAGCCAGTGTAACTGAACACGTACATCACGACTCCGCGATTGAAAAGCACCGCACAGAGCACTCTGAGCTAAGCGATAAATTCAATGAAGTGCAAGGCCGCTACTATGCCATTGGTGCCGATATTGCTCGAATAGAGCAAACCATCCAGCATGCTCAAGAGCGCGAGCGCCAATTGAAAATCGATCTAGAACAAGTTACTAGAGATTGTGCCGAAGCCGAAGAGCACCTCAGTACTGACCAGATTAAAGCCGAAGGTTGGAGTGCCGAAGTACTCGAAATCGAACCAGAGCTTGAACTTATTAAAGAAGCCGAAGAAGGCTCCACTGCTACTCTGGTTGAAGCAGAGGAAGGCATGCATCTTTGGCAGCAAGATTGGGATCATTTCAACCAAAAAGCCGCCGAGCCTCGCCAACAGGCTGAAGTGCAGCAGTCACGTATTAAATACCTCGATCAGGTGCAGCAGCGCATCATTGAGCGCATCGACAAATTAGAAATTGAGCGCGATAACCTGGTTGTAGGTGATGTAAAAGATGAAATCGATGAGTTAGAAGAAAACTTAGCCGAAGCAACGGTCACTCTCGACGATAAAAAACTCGAAATTGAAGGCTTAACTGAGCAAGTAGAGACCAAGCGTGATTCGCTTAGTGATCTGAATGAGGCTCGCGATGAACTTCGTAGTAAGTTTCAAACAAACAAAGGTCGCTTAGCTTCATTAGAAGCACTACAACAAGCGGCTTTGGCTGGTGAATCTAAAGTGGCTAATCAATGGTTAGAGCACAACGGCTTAACCGATTATCCGCGTTTACTTGAACACATCTCGGTAGAAGACGAATGGAACTTGGCTGCAGAAGTGGTACTTGGTAAATCTTTGCAGGCCGTGTTTACAGAAAACAATATTGACGGTATTAGCCAGCAGCTCAGTGAGTTGAGTAAAGGCGAAATCATGTTGTTTCATGGGGGGGCTAGTGACTCGGCTTCGCCGGACACACTTCAGAGCAAAATTTCTACCGATCTCGATATCTCTTCGCTCGTTGCAGGAGTTTTTGTTGCCAATGATCTTAGTGAAGCCTTGGCAAAACGATCTCAATTGAAAGCGCACGAATCTATCGTGACTAAAGATGGTATTTGTCTTGGCCCGAACTGGATCCGCGTGGTCAAAGAAGGCGATGCTCAAAGTGGTGTGATCGCTCGTAAAGAAGAAATCGAGTCGTTAAAAGCAAGTGTCGAACAGTTAGAAGGCCAAATCGAAGAAACAAACGAAAAACTCGAAGCGGCCAAAATTGCGCTGCGTGAAGCTGAATCAAAACGCGAAAGTTTGCGTGGCGAAGTCGACGATCAAAGCCGTAAACTCGGCGAAGTTCGAGCGCAATTAAGTGGTAAAAAAGCCAAGGTCGAGCAAGTCCTCGAGGGGCGCGAACGCGCCGTGCGCGATATCGATGAAGCTAAGGCTCAGCTTGCCAACGAAAGTGAAAACTTGGTTGATGCTCGTACAAAATTACACGACGCTATTGCAGCGATGGAAGAAGATACAGCCGAGCGCGAAGCTCTAATGAGCAAGCGCGATGCGATTCGAGCCACGCTTGACGAAGCGCGACAGACGGCTCGTCACGATAAAGACAAAGCCCATGCATTGGCGATGCGTTATCAATCGGTCAAAACCCAGCTGGAATCGGTGAAGCAGGGTATAACGCGGTTGAATGAACAAATGCAACGTATGCAAGAGCGCAAAGAAGGCCTGCAGCAAGCCTTAGAAGAAAGCCAAGAGCCAGCGACCGAACATCAGCTAGAGTTAGAAGGCCATCTTGAAAAACGCGTAAGTGTAGAAGCTCAGCTAGGTGATGCGCGTAAAGCAATGGAAGATTCCGAAACGTCTCTTCGCAGCGCAGAAAAGAACCGCCAGCAAGTTGAGCAAGTGCTTGGTGGTCTTCGTTCCAACTTGGAATCTGCACGTCTGCAAGCGCAAACGCTAGAGGTGCAGCGTCAGAACCTCAAGCAACAATTAGCCGAGCAAGAACTCGACATCGAAATCGTTGCAGCAGAGCTTGATGAAGAGCTAACCGAAAAGTCGCTTGAAGAAGAACTGGAAAAAGTTGGTAATCGAATAACGCGACTGGGTGCAATCAACCTTGCGGCGATTGATGAATACAAAACGGAATCCGAGCGCAAACGTTATCTCGATGCGCAAAACGAAGACTTGCAAGAAGCCTTGGAAACATTAGAAGGTGCAATTAAGAAGATTGATCGTGAGACTCGAACGCGCTTTAAAGAAACGTATGACCAGGTGAATGGTGGCTTACAAGAGCTCTTCCCTAAAGTGTTCGGCGGCGGCCATGCATATTTGGAACTTACCGGAGAAGATCTACTCGATACTGGTATTGCCATCATGGCGCGACCACCGGGCAAAAAGAACAGCACTATTCACCTTCTTTCCGGTGGTGAAAAAGCGCTTACGGCGATTGCCTTGGTGTTCTCGATATTTCGCCTCAATCCAGCACCTTTCTGTATGCTTGACGAGGTGGACGCGCCATTAGATGATGCCAACGTGGGTCGCTATGCGCGCATTGTTGAAGAAATGTCTAAGCACGTGCAGTTCATTTACATTACGCATAACAAAATCGCGATGGAAATGGCGCATCAACTTCTTGGTGTTACCATGCATGAGCCAGGCTGTTCCCGTATGGTAACGGTCGATGTTGAAGAAGCTGCAGAATTGGCTGCATCTTAGTTTGAATTTGAACGTGGTGATCGGAGGAAAAGCTTAATGAAAGATTGGCTCACCGTCATTATTGTTTTACTGATCGTTGGCATCGTGCTCGACGGTATTCGCAGAATGCGCATCGCAAAACGCGAAAGCATTAGCGTCTCTAAAAATAGTTACGATGAAAATGATTTTGATGTGAGTTCTTCTGAGTTCCCATCTGGTGGCGCTCGCGTAGCGCGCGAACGGGACCCTGGCGATGTTGAATCGCTCAACCAAAACGTTCGTAAGAGTTTTGAATCTACCCGTGTTACAGCCGGGGTATCTAATCGCATTCCAGAGCAGGTTTCACTTAATTTAGAAGAATCTGTGCCGATGTTAATGGACTCGGTAGAAGAAGACGCTGCTGATACTGAATATGAGAGCGAAGAGGAATACGCTCAAGAGCAAGTCATAGACGAAAATACCGCAGAAGCATATATAGAAGAGGTTGATGAGCCGCAAATGCCTTCATCTCATAAAGAGCCTTCTATCGGCAATCTCGATGGCCTTGATGATATGGGGTTGTCTGCACCGCGTGAAGCTGGCATGAATAGCCCAAATGAAAAGTCTATCGCCGGGCATACCCAGACACAGCCTGCCAAAGTACAAGAAAAAAAGCAGCAGCCTAAAACTGAGAAAAAAGAAAAAATAAAGCAGCGTGAGCGGTACGCTCAAGAAACCACGTCTGAGCAAAAACAAGCCGAGCAAGACTATAGCGAGCCTGATGAAGTACTCATCATGAATGTGATGTCTCGTCCAGGCGAACAGATTTTGGGTGCAGACTTATTGAACGCACTTATGAGTGAAGGTTTAAAGTTTGGTGAAATGGAAATTTTTCATCGCCACAAAGCCAACGATGGCGACGGCCCAATACTCTACAGTGTTGCAAATATGGTGATGCCAGGTACTTTTAATCTTGCAGCAATGGAAAGTTTTCAAACCCCTGGCATAAGCATTTTTCTGAGCCTACCTGTGGCCGGGGAGTGTATCGCCGCATACAACGATATGGCGACAACCGCTAAAAATCTGGCAGAGCAACTGGGCGCAGAATTGAAAGACGAAAACCGTAGTGTTATGACGGCGCAAACCATTGAACATGGCCGGCAGCGCGTGGTTGAATATGAACGTAAGCGGAAACTAGCAAAAGCATAAAAACTTAGTTTGCACAGCCTACGGCATTATTTGAACTAAAACCCCCTTCGAGTAATGGCTGACCCGTTTGTTCGCTAAAAAGCGGAACCTAGCAAGTGTTTGGTAAGCCGCAATATAAAACAAGCATATAAAAATTATAAGAGGTAGTTGTGCATGACGGCGAGCGCCGAAGTGATAGAACGTTTGGAAGAGCTTAAAAAGGAGTTAACGTATCACGCACATCGCTACTATGTTCTCGACGACCCTGAAATTCCAGATGCAGAATACGACCGCTTATTTCAAGTATTGCTCGAACTAGAAAAAACACACCCTAAACTTGTAACGTCTGATTCCCCAAGCCAACGTGTCGGCGCACCGCCTGTAGCAAACTTTCAACAGGTTAAACACGAAATCCCCATGTTGTCGTTAGACAATGCATTCGAAGAAAACGACCTAATATCATTCGACCAACGCGTTAACGATCGTTTAAAAACATCAGACGATATTGAATACGCCTGCGAACCGAAATACGATGGCATTGCCATTAGCCTGCTTTTTAAAAATGGAGTGCTAGAGCGTGGCGCTACGCGTGGCGATGGTGAAACGGGTGAAGATATTACGCAAAACGTTCGCACCATTGGTTCTATTCCGATTCGTTTATTGGGTGAAGGCTACCCGGAAATATTGGAAGTGCGCGGTGAAATTTATATGCCACATAAAGGTTTCGATGCGCTAAATAACGATGCCATCGCAAAAGGTGAAAAAACCTTTGCAAACCCACGCAATGCCGCAGCGGGTAGTTTAAGGCAAAAAGATTCGGCGATTACAGCGACGCGACCATTAGAGATGTGCGCCTATAGTGTTGGCTGGAACCAAAGGGGTGAACTTCCTGGTAGTCACAGCGAAATACTCGACAAGCTTAAAGAATGGGGTTTTTTAACGAGCCCCTATCGAAAGGTTGCACAGAACATATCAGAATGCGTGCTTTATTATCAAAATATGCAAGAGCAAAGAGCGAGCCTGCCTTTCGATATCGACGGTATCGTTTTCAAAGTGAATGATCTTGTAAAGCAAGAAGCGCTGGGTTTTATTTCTCGTGCACCGCGCTGGGCCATTGCCTATAAATTTCCTGCGCAAGAAGAAATGACCGTGCTCAACGATGTCGGCTTTCAGGTCGGGCGTACCGGTGCGATTACGCCAGTGGCTAAAGTAGAACCCGTGTTTGTTGGTGGTGTAACGGTATCGAATATTACGTTACACAATAAAGATGAAATTGAACGACTGGGTTTGCGAATTGGCGATGCGGTGATTGTTCGCCGGGCTGGGGATGTCATTCCGAAAGTAGTATCTGTCGTACTGTCAAAGCGGCCAAAAGATGCGAAACTGATAGAGTTTCCAACGCACTGCCCAGTGTGTGCATCGCCTGTATCTGCAAAGGAGGGCGAAGCCGTATATCGTTGCGATGGTGGTATTGTTTGCGAAGCGCAGCGTAAAGAAGCAATCAAACATTTTGCTTCTCGTAATGCTATGGATATCGATGGCCTCGGCGATAAAATCGTTGAGCAGTTTGTGGATGAAGGCTTAATACGATCTATAGCAGATTTGTATACGTTACAAAAAGAAAACCTGCTCACGTTAGAGCGTATGGGCGAAAAATCTGCAGATAATTTACTTGCCGCAATTGAAGATAGCAAAGCTACCACCTTAGGCCGTTTTTTGTTTGCATTAGGAATTCGAGAAGTCGGGCAGACCACTGCGCGGAATCTGGCGCAAAGTTTTGGTGAGTTAAGTGTTTTGCGCGAGGCGACAGAAGACGAGTTGCTCGCAATTAACGACATTGGTCCGGTTGCTGCGGGCTTTGTTGTAGAGTTTTTTGCGCAAGAGCAAAATATCAAAGTGGTGAATGCATTACTTGACGCCGGGGTTCATTGGCCAGAGATCGAAGTGCTGAAGGCAGATAAACAGCCCTTGCTGGGGCAAACCTACGTATTAACGGGCACGCTAGAATCGATGACCCGTGAAGAAGGCAAAGAGCGATTACTGGCCCTAGGGGCAAAAGTATCGGGTTCAGTATCGGCAAAAACACATTGTTTGATCGCAGGCCCTGGGGCAGGTTCAAAGCTTATTAAGGCAGAATCTTTGGGTATTGAAGTGATTGATGAAGCCGGGTTTACTCAACTTTTGGAGCAATACCATTGATGTTTAAGTATTTAACACTTGTTGTCGCTTCTTGTTTAATGGTGAGTTGTAGCTCTGCTCCGCCGAAGCAGCAAAATAATATTTGTCAGATATTTGAAGAAAAAAGTGGATGGTATAAAGATGCGCTTAGGGCAGAAAGAAAATGGGGCGTGCCCATATCTGTCAATATGGCTTTTATGTATCAAGAATCTCGTTTCGTTGCCAATGCGAAGCCGCCACGAAAAAAAATACTAGGCTTTATTCCTGGCCCAAGAAAAAGCAGTTCTTACGGTTATTCACAGGCAAAAAAAGAAACGTGGAAATGGTATAAGAAACAAAGTGGCCATAGTGGCGCAGATCGGAATGACTTTGATGACGCGATCGATTTTGTGGCTTGGTATAATAAAGTTACTGTAAAAAAATTAGGTGTGGCGCCAAATGATGCGTATGCTTTATATTTGGCGTATCACGAAGGTCATGGTGGCTTTAAACGCGGCACACATAAGAAAAAACAATGGCTGCTGAATGTTGCCTCTAAGGTGTCGCAACGGGCAAAACGCTACGATTCGCAGCTAAAAAAATGTGAAAAACGATTAAACACCTCCTGGTGGTTATTTTGAATTGCTCGCACAGCAATGAGGTAAAACATTCATTATGAGCCAAGAATCAATCGTCTACGGGTGTATTAAAGACCTGTCTATTGAATCCATCGATAGTAATCGCCGTCGCACCAACCGTGATGCAATGATGTCTTTGCCTAGCGCAGATGAGTGGCCTTATCTGTGTAAAGAAATGTTTTCATTGCCCAAAATTGAAATGACTGGTGATCGCTTCTTGACCGAAGTTATTCATTTTGGCGCCTCCTATCAGGCCATCGAATATGAGTGGTCGGAATGGATGAACCGCTTTGAAAAACTATTGGAAAACATGTATTGGGTTTCGGCGGTTGTGCATTTAGAAACAGAAATTACAGGTGTACATACATTCTCATGGTTTAGTAAGTTAGACACCCATGAACCAGGGGCAGATCGCAAAAGTATCCATTGTGAGTGGACGCAGGACAAAGTCTTTTAATGCACACAAAGGTTCTTAGTGATATTCCCGATCAGGTACTCCCGAAAAAAGATATCAAAGTGGCTTTTTTTGATATAGACGGAACCTTGCTAGGTTTAGATGGTAATTACGCCAAAACCGTTGCACAAGAAATTACACGTATACAAGCCCAGGGAATAAAAACAGCAATTGCTTCAGGCCGACCATCATTTGCTGCAACGTTTATCGCTGAAGAATTATCGCTGCAAGACCCAGGCTTATTTTGTACCGGCGCCCATTTGTATCACCCTCGTGAACACACAAGTTTACAAATGTTCGGGATGGATACTGCGCTCTGCCAAGCGCTCACTGAATATTTACGGCGTTCAGAGATCTACTACGAGGTTTATACCGAGGCGTCTTATTTCGTCGAAAGCAATCGTTCTGAAAATATTCGTCACACGCATACAGAGCACATGCGTGTTGCGCCGCAGAATACACCTTTCGAACAAGTCATTGAAAACAGCAGGGTGGTTAAATTCTTAGTAGCTGTTGACAATAAAGAAGCGCATCACACGCTATGCGAAATGGAAAATACATTTCCCGAATGCCATTTTGCCTACGCGAGCATTGCAAAATACCCCGATTGGCAATTCGCTAGTATCATCGACAAAAGTGCCTGTAAGCACAACGCATTTGATGCACTGTTAAAATATTATGATGTCGTTGCTGACAATGTTATAAGCTTTGGTGATGCCCAATCTGACGTGGTGTTTTTGCAGCGCTCTGGGCTTGGTGTTGCTATGGGTAACGCCAAGCCAGAAGTGAAAGCGCAGAGCGACTATGTTACAAAACCTGTATGGGAAGATGGCGTTGCTTATGCGCTGTCTCGTTTGATACCAAAATTATAGTTATATTAAGAGAAGCTAAGAATAAAAATGAAAGTTAAATTTCGCTTCCAAAAGAGGTCCAGTGTTGCTATTACTACAATAGCCTGTGCCTCCTCGATATTGATGTTAGTGAAACGCTTTGGCTACCCTGAAGATGAATTGATAAAAACAATCTGGATTAGTCTTGGTTTTCTAGTAACAATCATATTTATTGCTGCTGCTTTAGCGCTGCTTATTCGTTATTTTGCCAACAAAAATAGCCTCGACTTTGATGAGATGACAGATGGTGTCGACGGTAAAGAAGAGGTAAGCAAGCTTGAAACGCCCGACAGTGATATTGCGGATGAAGACGCCGCGGCTGGTAGCTCTAAGTAAGTCGTAATCCAAACACAATTGAAATGGGCGACGATCTCAGTGAATACGGTTTCTAAAGTTCCTATAGCGTACGTGAAACGCCTAGTTGAGAGGGCTTTTCGGGCTGGTTGCGAAAGGGACGAGGTGTTCACGTTGTTAGGCATAGACGAAAATTTCTTTTTAGAAAAAACCGATGTATCCGCGCTCAAATATGGTGAAATGTACCAGAAGGTGATGCGTTATACGCAAGACGAGTGGTTTGGGGTATTCGCTGAAGGCAAAGTGCCACTTGGTGCATTCCGCCTTATGTGCTTAACCTTGTTGGGGTGTGCTGACCTGCGTCAAGCAATTATACGCGGTGGTGAATTTGCCGAAATATGTCGAGGTTTATCGGTACGTTATTTATTAGACCAGAATGAAAACGTTGCAATTCTAAACCTGACACCTTCGCGCTCTTTATCGCAGGAAAAATTCGACGACCGGGTTAGCAATGCGGCGCCAGACTCTATCTTTGCCTCCATGTTTATGTGGCACCGCTTACAAGAGTGGTTAATAGGGGTAGAAATTCCTCTGCGAAAGGTTAGCGTCACCTTCGCAAAAGAACACGAAAAGATACCCTTTGATTTTCCAAAAATTAGTCTTTTCGAGTACGGCGCGGCGCGGAATGGAATGGCGTATGACGCCAAATATCTAGATTACCCCGTCGTGCAAAATGAAAGCACCTTGATGGATTTTCTGCGTTCGGCGCCCTACCATTTAGTGACCGAAGACCCGTCACATATAAGTACTGCAGATAAAGTGCGTAACATCTTAAAAAAGGACGTAAGCGGCCAAATGCCCTCAGCAGAAGCGGTCGCTTCACAGCTGAATATTTCTGTGACTACCTTGCGTAGACAATTACAAAAAGATGGCGCTTCCTATCAACAATTAAAAGATGATTGCCGTATGGAAGCTGCATTTCATTACCTCAACTGCATGGATATTTCAAATACAGCCATTGCTGAGATGTTGGGGTTTGATGAGCCAAGTGCTTTTTTTCGTTCTTTTAAGAAATGGACTGGGCAAACCCCCGGTGAGTATCGCGCCAACTTGTCTGAGACAAAATCAGATAAGCCATCGTAAAGCGCAACACCTTAATTCCCAGCACCTTGTATACCCCAACGCTTTAATCTCCAATGTGTTAGACCTATGTATTCGACCTATGTATTCGACCTATGTATTCGACCTATGTGTCGTCGTATATATCTGTATGGGCTAAAAAACTGTCGCGTATATTACGGTCTATTCTTTCAGCTTCGTTTAATATAGTGCCGTTGCCCACTTAACCGAACGTATAGTAAGGAAGCTTCATCTCGATGTTCCCTCTAGTGCTATAAGATTCGAAAAAAGCTATGCAATCTTTGTCATCGATTGTGACGATTTTGGTAATTGAAACTACTATTAAAGAAGGGCCAAATAAGGGCAAAACGTCTTTGAGGAAAATAATATGTCTGATTACAAGGTTCCCGTGCGAGATATTCGCTTCGTTATGGACGAAGTACTCGATTTTAATGGGCACTACGAAAAACTAGGGAAGGCTGAAGACGCATCCCCCGACATTGTGGCAGCGATTGTTGAAGAGAATGCCAAGTTTTGTGAGAACGTAATCGCGCCGCTTAATAGGACTGGCGACGAGCAAGGTTGCCAATGGAATGATGGCGAGGTGACGACGCCCGATGGCTTCAAAGAAGCGTATGAACAGTATGTTGAGGCTGGCTGGCCTTCTATGACACACAACCCTGAGCTAGGCGGCCAGGGGTTGCCTGAATCGCTTGGCACGATCTTAAGTGAAATGCTTGGCAGTGCGAACTGGTCTTGGTGTATGTACCCAGGGCTGTCACATGGTGCGATGAACACCTTGGAGCAGCATGGTACCGAAGAACAAAAGCAAACCTATTTAACCAAGCTCGTCGAAGGGCGTTGGACCGGCACCATGTGCTTAACGGAAGCGCATTGCGGTAGTGACTTGGGAATGTTGCGCTCAAAGGCCGAACCACAAGCAGATGGCTCATATAAAATTAGCGGTACTAAAATATTTATTTCCGCTGGTGAGCATGATATGGCAGAAAACATTGTACATATCGTGTTGGCGCGTCTGCCAGATGCGCCCGAAGGCACAAAAGGTATTTCGCTTTTTGTGGTACCTAAATTTTTGCCTAATAGCGAAGGCGAAGTAGCGGAGCGTAATGCGCTAGCGTGTGGGTCGTTGGAACACAAAATGGGTATTCACGGCAACGCTACTTGCGTAATGAACTTTGATGGCGCGACTGGTTGGTTAGTAGGCCCAGAAAACCGCGGCCTAAATTGTATGTTCACGTTTATGAATACCGCGCGTATAGGCACGGCAATACAAGGGCTAGCGCATGCGGAAGTCGGGTATCAAAAATCTTTAGAGTATGCGAAAGATCGTACGCAATTTCGTTCTTTGGGTGGCGTTAAAAACCCAGACGGTCAGGCCGACCCAATTATTTGGCACCCCGATGTAAGGCGAATGCTACTTACTCAAAAAGCCTTCGCAGAAGGTGGCCGTATGTTAATTTACTATGCTGCGCAATTAGTCGATATTGAACATAGTGATGGCGATGAAGAAGAGAAAAAAGCCTCTAGTGAATTACTTTCTTTGCTAACACCTATCGCAAAAGCCTTCTTAACCGAAACCGGTTTCGAATCGGCAAACCTCGGCATGCAATGTTTTGGTGGTCACGGTTACATAGCGGAGTGGGGGGCTGAGCAAAATGTTCGCGATGCGCGCATTTCCATGCTGTACGAAGGTACAACTGGTATTCAAGCACTCGACTTACTAGGTCGCAAAGTGCTCATGACGCAGGGCGAAACACTCAAGCGATTTACAAAAATGATCCATAAATTTTGTAAGGCCCACGAAGGTAACGAAGCGATGGCAGAATTTGTAGCGCCTTTGGCTGAGTTAAATAAAGAGTGGGGCGAAGTGACCATGCATGTGGGGCTTATGGCGATGGAAAACCAAGAAGAAGTCAGTGCAGCGAGTGTAGATTACTTGATGTATTCTGGTTACATCACACTAGCTTATTTTTGGGCTTTGGCTGCAAGTATTGCAATAGAAAAGCAAGACTCTGAAGAGAAAGTTTTTTATCAGAGTAAAGTGAAAACAGCACGCTTTTATTTCCAACGGATTTTACCCAGAACGAATGCTCATATTGCAACGATGAAGTCTGGTGCTAGTAATTTAATGGATTTCGATATCGAAGAAATGTAATTGGTGATTCAGCGCGGTTATAAAATAGCCGTGCTGAATAGTGAAAAGTTAAAACAATATAAAAACGGAGTACAGAGTTTTGGTGAAACGAAACGATACCGTACTTGAACTTCTCGAACACGCTTTTGACACCTATACTGATCAGCCAGCTTATACGTGCTTGAATCACACTTTGAGCTTTCAAGAAATTGATGACCTGAGTCTGCGCTTTGCCAGTTATTTACAGCACTCCCTTGGTTTACAGCAAGGTGACCGAATCGTGTTACAGATGCCTAATATATTGCAATATCCTGTTGCGATGTATGGGGCGATACGAGCGGGTTTGGTGATCGTCAATACAAACCCTCTGTATACCTGCCGCGAATTAAAACACCAATTAAATGACTCTGGCGCTAAAGCGCTTGTTGTGTTGTCTAACGTTGCCAACGTGGCAGCGGAAGTGGTTAAGGACACACAGGTTGAGCACGTAATTGTTACAGATTTGGCCGATTTACACCCTTCACCCAAGCGGCAATTGCTTAACTTCGCGGTGAAGTACATTAAGAAAATGGTACCTGATTTTCATTTTGAAAAATCAATTTCGTTTCGCGATGCGATTTCACAAGAGGCTAAACCACTTACCAGCGTAAAAGTAACAAGCGAAAGTTTATGTGCCTTGCAATATACCGGCGGCACCACCGGTGTTTCAAAGGGGGCGATGTTAAGTCATGGCAATTTAACGAGCAATGTTTGGCAAATGGTGTGTCATATGCCAGAGGCATTTAAAGAAAGCGAAGAGGTTTTTATAAACTGTTTGCCGCTCTACCATATTTATGCGTTTAACTTGCATGGTTTATGTGCGTTTTCTTACGGTGAGCACAATATACTCATTCCTAACCCGCGTGATTTAGCAGCCGTAACATCCGCGCTTAAAAAGGTTCAGATGACGGTGTTTGTAGGAATCAATACACTGTATGTGGCTCTTGCGCGTTATGCACCGTTTAAAGACGTCGACTTCTCTAAATTACATATATCTTCTGCTGGCGGCATGGCGATGACTGAGGATGCCGCGCACACCTGGGAAGAATTAACAGGTTGTGCAGTGTGCGAGGGCTACGGCTTAACGGAAACCTCTCCGGTATTATCCGGCAATAAAATTGATAACATTCAGCTGGGCACCATAGGTGTTCCGCTTATAGAAACGGAAATTCGATTGCTAGATGAAGCGGGCAACGAGGTCACTGACGGCGAGGTCGGGGAATTGGTTGCGCGTGGTCCCCAAGTGATGTCTGGATATTGGCAGCGACCAGAAGAAACAAAACAAGTACTTAGTACCGACGGCTGGATTAAAACCGGTGACATGGCAGTGAAACGTGAAGACGGCAGTTACAAGCTCGTTGATCGCAAGAAGGATATGATCAACGTTTCTGGATTTAATGTGTACCCAAATGAAATTGAAGATGTGATTGCTCAGCACCCGGACGTTATCGAAGCTGCAGCGATTGGTGTTGCAAGTGACGAAACCGGCGAAGCTGTGAAACTGTTTATCGTCCCCGCGAATGAAGTGCTCACCCCTAAAGACATCAAATCTTTTTGCCGTGAAAAACTCACAGCATACAAATGCCCTAAAATTATTGAATTCAAAGAGAGTTTGCCCAAGTCAAACGTTGGCAAGATTTTGCGTCGTAAATTAAGAGAGGCTGAAACGGCTAACGGCTAACGGCTAACGGCTAACGGCACTAGATATTGCGGCGTTGTTATGTTGCGCTCTAAAACAATATGGTCTCGCTTGCGTAAGCTGCGCTGCACAATGGAAAAATCTGTACTTTCGCGCCATACTAAATTAGACAGGTTAATACTCAAGTTGTAAGTGTTTGGGTGTTTTCTTGCTTTCAATATTACTTGATAGTTAGACGCTATCATTTACGAGATCTTATATGCCGACGAACGCGCTCATATTATCCGGTGGTGGGGCTAGAGCTTCCTATCAAGTTGGCGTGTTGAAGGCGATCTCTGATATATGCCCGCATCTTCATAATCCTTTTCCTGTTATATGTGGCACCTCTGCAGGGGCTGTTAACGCTGCTGCTTTGGCCGCACACACTGGTGAATTTAGAGATGCTGTTAGAGACCTCTCGCATACGTGGCAGGGGCTTGAAGTCGATCAAGTGTTCAAAGTCGGTTGGGGGGCTCAAATTGGTGGTGCTCTTAAGGTATTGGCTTCTTTGTTTAGTAATGACATCGGCAAAGAACGCGCCGTTGCCCTACTGGATAATTCCCCTTTGCGCGGCTTACTAGAAGAAGTTATCCCATTTAAAAACATTCAAAAGCGCATTGATAACGGTGATCTAGAGGCTTTGTGTATCACCGCATTGGGCTATAGCTCTGGTGATTCCGTCAGTTTTTTTCAGGGTAACCAAGCGCTAAGGGGCTGGCGACGCTTTCGCCGTGTTGGGACACCATGTGACATTAGCGTGGAACACCTGTTAGCCTCATCCGCGATCCCTGCGGTCTTCCCCACGGTGAAATTGAGCAAAGAGTATTTCGGTGATGGGGCGATGCGTCAGATGGCCCCAATTAGTTCAGCGCTGCACCTGGGTGCGAATCGTGTGTTCATCATTGGTGTGAGTAGCAACCGCGCGAAATATCATCATTGGCGTTACAAAAAAGTCCCGCCCCCTAAGCATTCGCCTTCTATCGCGCAGATTATTGGCCAGCTGTTTAATAGTGCCTTTATTGAT
The DNA here is from genome assembly GCA_045430305.1 of Agarilytica sp. Lineage (GTDB taxonomy): Bacteria > Pseudomonadota > Gammaproteobacteria > Pseudomonadales > Cellvibrionaceae > Agarilytica. The sequence continues at coordinate 636,968 of JAILXW010000001.1, forward strand.
TCTTTGGAAGGCGACATCGAGCATTTAGAGCGCGTGAACGATTTATTGAAGCTCGCAAATCAAGAGCGCTGTGATAATACTTATCACCTGCGACCAGTCGAGTCTTTAATTATTTCACCGTCAAAAGAACTCGATAAAATTGCTGGGCGAAAAATTCGTAACCTTCCACCAAGCATGCGGTATTTTATGCGGCGCACCGGGGCAACGGCACAAGGTGGCGGTTCTGCAGCTGCTAGTTATCTGTTATTCTCCCACGAATACTGCAACGAATTGATGGAATTAGGTTACCAAGATGCCATGTGGGAACGTGAAGCCGTAGAAGCCTTTTTTGCAGATGAGCAAGAGGACGACGCGCAAGAGCCCAAGTTAAAATCTGGCTAATTTAGTTTTCTACTTTAATCCTATCAATCTCCTAGTTAGTCTAAGCGTTACATCTCATTTAAAAAACTATAACTGTGCATCTATATGTACATTTTTTCGTATTTTGTAAATAATAAAATGCGTACATTTCAGCGGGGAAAGCATGCGAGCATTCAAAGTTATTGTTGCAATAGTGGTTGCGATACCGGTCTTGTTTTTTTTAGTCGGAAGTTTTTTACCTGAAAAATCTCACATGGAACGCAGCGCGATTATTGATGCTGATGTCGCGACAGTATTTTACCTAGTTAGCGAGCACAAACAGTTTCAGCGTTGGTCTCCATGGGCTGAGTTTGATCCTGATATGTTGGTTGAGTATAGCGGCCCAGTTATTGGGGTTGGCTCCTCTATGGCATGGTCTGGAAATGAAAAGGTTGGTCAGGGTACGTCTACAGTTATCGAATATTCACCGAATGCCCGTGTCGTATTGCATATGGAATTTGGCGCTCGCGGGGGCGCCGACGCAACCTTTTCTTTAGAAAGCACTGAGGGTAACAAAACCAAAGTGACGTGGTCTTTAGGTACGCAAAATGATTTTATCTTAACAAAATATTTTGGTTTATTTTTAGATAGTATGATCGGGCGGCACTATGAACGTGGTTTGCAGCGGCTTAATGATATTGCAATAAAACAAGAGCCCATCGTGACAGAAACCATTCGTTACTGGCACAACGAAACAGAATACTTTTCTTACATGGCTTACCCTATTGGCTTAATAGACCCTGTGCCTGGCATCATTATTATTCATGGAATATGGGGGCAGGGCGAGCATGAACGTGAACGAGCAAGAATGTTGGCGAAAGAAGGTTATACCGCGTTGGTTGTTGACTTGTATGGTCAAGCGTTTCACTCAGACGATATGGACGAAGCCATCGCGCATATGGACGCTGTTGGAGAAAACACGCAATTAACCGAGCAGTTATTTGATGCGGCGCTGGCCCAGCTTCATGCTCATCGCGCTAGTGATGAAACACGAACTTCGGTAGTGGGGTATAGCGTAGGTGGTGCAATCGCAATGAACATGACGCGCAAAGGCAAAAACCTGATCGCCGGAGCAAGTTTTTATGGCGGCTTTGGTGGTCTTGCCGAAATCCACGAAGATGCATTCACTCCCGCCATCATATTTAACGGCGATCAGGATCAGTTTTCCGTGTTAGAGCAACGTCAGCAGTTTGAACGCGACATGACTGCAGCAAACCTCGAATACAGTATTATTGATTACCCCTCAGGCCACGGTTTCTCAAATCCACTCTCAACCCTATTGGGGGAAAAAGCAGAGATCGGTTTTATTCGTTACGATGAAGCCTCCGATAAAGCATCGTGGCAAGCGTTACTAACATTTCTTGATAACAAAAATTTCGGCAGCGCGCTTTAACGCGGCTTTAAATTGAAGCACTCCTAAAACCTGCCCATAACAACAGATCAGACTATGCATCAGCGCGAATTCCTACCAATCCTTGTGCTCGCACTCGCGTGTATTTTCTGGGGTACCAGCTGGTATCCGTTACGTCTTCTAAACGGTCTTGGGTTTAACGGCCTATTCATTATCCTTTTTGCTCACGTACTCTTAGCGCTTACTTTTTTACCCGCAGTTCGCCGATCAGATGTTAGTAAGCGCAACGGGCCGTACCTCGTAGGCATTGCTATAGCCGGTGGCTTAGCGATCTTTAGTTTCACCTACGCACTTATATACGGCGACGTAGTCCGCGTCATGGTGCTGTTCTACTTGTTACCGGTATGGGGGGTATTAGGCGGTCGGATATTTTTACAAGAGCGCATCGACCGCTTTCGTTGGTTAGGTGTTGGCTTGGCGCTTATCGGTGCCTTTTTGATATTGGGGGGCGCAAAAATATTTGAAGCACCACCGAGTTGGATGGATGCTTTGGCCTTGCTTTCCGGTATGGGGTTTGCCGCAAATAACCTCCTGTTTAGAGGTGTTGGACACCTTTCGTTGCCAACTAAGCTGTTTTCCATGTTTGCGGGTTGCGCTTTTATTACCGGTGTCTTGTTTATGCTCGGTGCAAGCGGCAGTGCTTTGCCTGTATCGAGTTTATCGAATTGGGCATGGCTGTTGCTTTACACCTTTACATGGCTGTTACTCGCGAACCTTGGGTCGCAGTGGGCAGTAGAACGCATGGAAGCAGGGCGTTCAAGCATCATCATCATCGTTGAGCTACTGGCGGCAATCTTTTCTGCCATGCTGATCGACGATAAACGGCTAAGCGGTATCGAATGGCTAGGCTGTGTTTTGGTGGTGAGTGCAGCACTTTTGGAGGCGCACAAACCAAATTTGGGAGACAAAAGGGAGCAGTTGGCAAAAGGTTTGTGACATTTTGTCAGGTTTTAGTTTTTATTTTTAGCTTTATGCAGGAGTGTGACGGCGCGCAAACTCGCTAAAAACGATTGGTGTATGCTAAGTCGCAAGGCAAAAATAAAGTTTACATAAGAACTAAAAATAAGCACGTAACCCGCTGTATTTTCTGGTGGTTTTATGTGCAGACTAGCAAGAGTGAAGACGGAAGATAAAGATGAAAGGTAAAATCGTATTTGTAAATCCAGCATCACGTTTAGCTGCAGCTCACATTGGCGCTGGTCAGTGTATCGTTTTTGAATATACAAGCATGGATCACTTTAAAGAAGGTGAAATGGTCGATCGCTTACGCGACGATTACGGCCATGCGATATGTGAACGTATGAACCGTGGGGTCAAAGCCACAATCAACGTACTTTCACCACCGATTGATCGTTGCCGTGCAGAGCTAGTCGTAGCGCCTTGGCGTGAAACTATCACTGTTGATGATTTCTACCCGCTAGAAGCCGAAGAGTACAGCTTCGCGTAAATACTACTCTAGAGGGTGAGCTTAAGGTTTCTAAAGCTGCTATCGCTATTAACGCTTAAGATGCTATAAAAGTCTCGTAGCTTTTGTAGATCATAAACACCCATAGCAAAATCATAAGAAAGAGGCGCACCGGTTGCGCCTCTTTTTCTTTCTGCTCACCGAGCTTCTTCAAATTCTTCACTCGCGCTGAGCCGCAAGCAGCACACCGGCCTTGAACGGTTTTGTTGGCTTTTGCGCCACATTCCATGCATTGAATGCTTTTCCTCATAGAGTCGTTAGACTTTTCAATAGTCGTTTTCATTATTCTACTCAGTGTTTTTTAAGCTAGTTTAGACCACATCGTTGGCAATACGTAGATTCGTGTACTTGGCTCAATAGAGCTTGATATACTGTGCTTCCGAAAAAACAATCGCACTACGTAGCCAAGCTCTTATTTGTCGATGAAACTTAATTTACTAATTATTACCCTTGGTGGGGCAGAGCGTGGGAGCGTTCGACTTAGAATTGCGCAGCTCGAAGCCTTGCTCAAGGCTCAGCCTGATATCGCCGTTTCTCGGGTAGATAGCAAGGGAAGTAGAAAGCGCCTAGTTCGGGTGATTTTAGGTTTCACTATTCGAAATCTATTCAAGACGAATAAGCGGATTTTGATACAGCGATTAACCTCGCCAAAATGGCTCGTGTTCTGCGTTTTGCCGATGTTGAATAAACTCGGATTCAAAATTTTTTACGATATTGATGATGAAGTTGTTCTTAGTGAAAAGAAAATAAAAGCATTTAACGCCTTTTTAAGTGGTGTGAGCGCAGCGTACCCCGATTACCCTCGCCAACTTGGCTTGGAACACCCCGTTTGTTTTTACCCTACACCTTTAGACGAAAATATTCAGTCGAATCAAGAGTGGATAAGCAAAGACAAAAAATACACTTTTGCCTGGATAGGTACTTACGTGACCTATCGTACGCAAGTAAGAACTCTAGTTGAAAATATTTCGCCTGATCAAACTATCAAAATTATTACCGGTAAATTGTCGGATGTTAACCATGCAGAGATAGAAAGCTTATCGCCAAATGTTTCTGTTGTTGCTATTACAGATTGGTTGGATACAGATCGTGTGATGCAAGAGCTGCAAGAAGCGACCTTTGGTTTACATATGTCCCGTCATCGTGAGCGAGCGGGAGGGATGTCTTATAAGGTAGTGCATTATATTCAAGCAGGGTTGATTCCAATTGAAATTGGTGAACGAGACCCTGCTTTAGTAAATATATGCAGTGAGTTCAGCTTAAAAACTTTGGTGTTAGAAAATGCTGAGGCTCTGGGGGGCGTTTTGGATATAGGTGAAAACAAATATAACGATATGAGTAAGGGCAATACCAAAAACATTGAGAAAATGCGTGTAGCTAACTATGTTAAGCCGCTGTTGGAGTTTTGGATCGAAGAAAGGTGAAGAACAGTAAATGAAAGCGACATCTGATACGAATAAAAAGACCTTAATGATAGGTTGTGGTGAGCTGAAATCTAAAAGTGACAATACTACTTATTTGGATGTTTTACCCTATGAAGGGGTTGATTGGGTATGCGATATTAATGAAGGAATTCCCATGGCGGAGGATAATTCCTTCGATGAAATAATTGCGAATTCAGTGTTTGAGCATATCGCCGAAACCAAAACCGTGTTGCAGGAGTGTGAGAGGGTTTTAAAACCCGGTGGGAAGCTCAAAGTCTATGTGCCTCACTTTAGTAACCCGTATTATTACTCCGACCCAACACACATCACTTTTTATGGTTTATATACGTTTAACTACCTGATTGACGTGCCGCTCTTTAAGCGAAAGGTACCTAACTACGGGATCATCGATGGCTTACACCTTGTAAAAGCAAGATTTGATTTTAAAGGGAATTCATATGTCGGAGTTCGCTTTGCGAAACTCTTTCGTAGTTTGGCAAACAGGAAGGTCTCAGCGATGGAGTTTTGGGAGAGGCGTCTGGTTTGGTTATTTCCTGTTTACGGAATGTCTTTCGAAATAGAGAAAAAGTAGAGGGAGAAAACACCCTTCATATATAGCTTTCAGTGTTTGAAGGCAAAAAAAAGCCCCGCAATGCGGGGCTTTGTCATTTCTAAAGTTTAGTTTTAATTAAACTTTAACTTCTTCTATTTGAAGTGCAGCAATACGCTTGCCTTCGTTTGCAGACTCTTGGAAGTCTGTCATTTGGTCGAAGTTTAGGTAACGGTACACTTCGTCAGACATAGAATCTAAGTTCTGTGCGTATTCCATGTACTCGCCTGGTGTTGGCAATTTACCCAAGATGGCACCAACAGAGGCAAGCTCTGCAGATGTTAGGTAAACGTTAGCGCCATCACCCAAACGGTTAGGGAAGTTACGTGTTGAAGTGGAAAGTACGGTGCTGTTTGGAGCAACACGCGCTTGGTTACCCATACACAACGAACAACCTGGCATTTCTGTACGTGCGCCAGCTTTACCGAAGGTGTTGTAGTAGCCTTCTTCCATGAGTTGGTGCTCGTCCATCTTGGTGGGCGGTGCCAACCACATGCGAGTAGAGATTCCACCGTTGTGTTGCTCAAGTAGTTTACCTGCTGCACGGAAGTGACCGATGTTAGTCATACAAGAACCGATGAACACTTCGTCGACTTTGTCGCCAGCAACTTCAGACAATAATTTCGCATCGTCTGGGTCGTTAGGGCAACAAACGATTGGCTCTTTAATGTCGTTCAAGTTGATTTCGATTACTGCAGCGTACTCAGCGTCGGCATCGCCTTTCAGTAGTTGTGGGTTAGCCAACCACTCTTCCATTTTCTGAGCACGACGCTCAAGTGTACGTGGGTCGCCGTAGCCATCTGCGATCATTGAGCGCAATAGCGTAACGTTAGATGTCATGTACTCTGTTAAAGCTTCTTCGCTAAGCTCAATAGTACAACCAGCAGCAGAACGCTCGGCAGATGCATCAGATAGTTCAAATGCTTGTTCAGCAGTAAGACCTTTAAGGCCTTCAATTTCAAGAACGCGGCCAGAGAATAGGTTTTTCTTACCAGCTTTCTCAACAGTCAAATGACCTTCTTTAATGCCGTAGTAAGGAATCGCGTGTACCAAATCACGTAGCGTGATACCTGGTTGCATTTCACCGCTGAAACGAACCAAAACAGACTCAGGCATATCAAGTGGCATAACACCGGTTGCTGCAGCAAACGCTACAAGGCCAGAACCTGCTGGGAAAGAAATACCCATTGGGAAACGTGTATGCGAATCACCACCAGTACCTACGGTGTCTGGCAATAACATACGGTTCAACCAAGAGTGAATAACACCGTCGCCAGGGCGAAGTGAAACACCGCCACGGGTCATGATGAAATCTGGAAGAGTATGCTGTGTGTCGATATCAACAGGCTTAGGGTAGGCTGCAGTGTGACAGAAAGACTGCATCGTAAGATCTGCAGAGAAACCCAAACATGCCAAGTCTTTTAGCTCGTCACGTGTCATTGGGCCAGTAGTATCTTGTGAACCAACCGTGGTCATTTTAGGCTCACAGTATGTGCCTGGGCGGATGCCTTGACCTTCAGGAAGACCACAAGCACGACCAACCATTTTTTGTGCAAGCGAGAAGCCTTTGCCTGAGTCTGCTGGCGCTTCTGGTATGCGGAAAAGCTCAGATGTTGGTAAGCCAAGTGACTCACGCGCTTTCGTTGTAAGGCCACGACCGATAATCAGGTTAATACGACCGCCAGCTTGTACTTCGTCTAGAAGAACGTCTGACTTCAATTCAAACTCAGAAAGCACTGAACCGTCTTCCGCAAGAATTTTGCCGTCGTAAGGGCGAATTTCAATAATGTCGCCCATGCCTAGTTTTTCTACTGGGGCTTCAAATACAAGTGCGCCGGCATCTTCCATAGTGTTATAGAAAATTGGAGCTACTTTACCGCCGATACAGATACCGCCGCCGCGCTTGTTGGGCACGCCTTCCATATCGTCGCCGAAGAACCAAAGTACAGAGTTTGTTGCAGATTTACGTGAAGAACCTGTACCTACAACGTCACCAACGAATGCAACAGGAATACCTTTCGCTTTCACTTCGTCGACTTGTTTCATTGGGCCAGTAACACCGTGCTCTTCTGGTGTAAGACCGTCGCGAGTCATTTTGAAAGCTGCGCGAGCGTGAAGGGGAATGTCTGGGCGGCTCCATGCGTCTGGTGCAGGGCTTAAGTCATCAGTATTGATTTCGCCAGTGACTTTAAATACAGCAACTTTAATACTTTCAGCCACTTTGTCTTTGCTAGTGAACCACTCAGCGTCAGCCCAAGACTGAAGTACTGCTTTTGCGAGTTCGTTACCCGCTTTTGCTTTTTCTTCTACATCGTAGAAGGCATCAAACATAAGCAATGTGTGCTTAAGTTCTGCAGCGGCAAGCTCACCTAGCTCTGAGCACTCAAGTAGCGCAACAAGCGTTTCGATGTTGTAACCACCGTGCATGCTACCAAGTAGTTTTACAGCGGTTGGCTTGTCGATAAGAGGGCTTGAAACTTCGCCTTTTACTAAGGCAGATAGGAAACCAGCTTTCACGTAGGCGGCTTCGTCCACACCGGGTGGTACGCGATTGGTGATAAGGTCAACCAAGTAGTCTTCTTCACCGGCAGGTGGGGTTTTCAAAAGCTCAATTAGAGCAGCTACTTGCTCTGCGTTAAGGGGCTTTGGGGGAATAGCCAAGGCTTCACGTTCTGCTACATGGGCGCGATAAGCTTCAAGCACAGTCATTTCCTCTAAATTTGTAGTTGGGACTCTGAGATAGTGTTCAGTAGTCTGTGATTTCTCTCGCATGTAGCTCGACATGCATAGAAAAAGGGGTGGGGGGTACCGGCGATTAAAGTGCCGTTCGACACATCAATTGGCCTGCCTAAGCTTTGTAAGCTCGGTAAGGTACCTCCAAGGCGCGCAGATTCTACAGCAACGGGGGTTTGGTGTTAAGTTTGAGGGCGGAATAGTCGCTATAAATGGGCCTTATACGGAATTAATGTGGCTCAAGCTGGTATACTCCCTAGGGCCCTGCGAGAAAGATCGTAAGTTGCTAAATATGCATATAAAACAATATGTTATAAAGTTTATCTAAATTATAAGTTAAGTTTGTGAATCCTACTTTATCCCCTTGTATTGGCGTTTGCTCCACCGGAATCGGTGATAGCGTATGCCGTGGCTGTAAGCGCTACATGCATGAAATTGTGAACTGGAATGCTTATTCAGTTGATGAAAAGCGGGCTATCTTGAGCCGTATCGATCAGCTGTTAACCCAAGTGGTTCAGCCAAAAGTTACGATCGTCGATGAAAATACGCTAAAAACCCAGCTAGATGCTCAAAAGTTGAGATATAACCCTGAAGGTAAGCCCTATGCATGGGTCTTTGCTTTGTTGAAGGCGGGCGCAACGCAAATTCAGACCTTGAATGAATTTGGCTGCAGAGTCTTGCCTGAATATGAAGGGCTATCACTTGCGGAATTGCGAGATAAAATCGACGAAGATTTCTACGTGCTCTCAAGTGTGCATCATCAGCGCTATTTTGAGATCAGCGCTCATCATGATCAAGGTGAAGAATCAAAATGAAAACTATTAACGAATTTCTATTGTGCGCAACGCCAGACGCTTGGGTGCAAGAAGCCTTAAAACACCCCGAGTTGATGTTAATAGACCATGCCAATTGTGAAAAGAAAGCAGCGGGCACTGCACTAAACCTAATGTATCGCTATGTTGATAACTTCGATTTGCTGAATAAAATGTCGCGCTTGGCTCGAGAAGAGCTTCGTCATTTCGAGCAGGTCATCGCCATCATGCAGGCCCGTGGAATTGAGTACACACAGATAACTGCGAGCCGATATGCCGCAGAACTGCGCAAGCCTGTACGTACTTTCGAACCGGCAAAGTTAATCGACACCCTCATCGTTGGTGCCATCATAGAAGCGCGCTCATGTGAACGCTTTGAGAAGTTGGCGCCTTATCTAGATGAAGAGTTGGAAAAATTTTATCTTTCGCTTTTAAAGTCGGAAGCCCGCCACTATCAGGATTACCTTACTCTTGCTGAGCAAGCTGCTGAAGGCGGAGTGACGGTCGACGGTCAAAGCGTTGAAGACCGTATTGCGCTGTTTTTAGCGCGTGACAAAAACTTGGTCGAAAGTGGAGATGTAGATTTTCGTTTTCATTCAGGTGTGGTCGAAGAAAAATCTTAAACTGAACTTTAAATCAGAGTTGTCATTGATTACAGCGCGGCGCGCGAACGCCATTTTCAAATGTGATTTTTTATTTAAGTCGATGCGGATAACTCGGAAGTATCCAAAAACCCCCGATCAGCATCGTGAACTGTTATTTCTATGTTCTTTCCTCTATTCGCAAGTTTTGTGACGGGGCGGGACGAGCTAAACTTGGAATCGCCTGAGCTCCTGCTAAAGAAATTTCTGTCGATCGACTATTGCTTATGCCAGTTACTCGATGGTTATTGAAAGGTTACGAGGTGGTCGTGGTGGCGATTGAATATTGGAATCGTTACTCACACTGACGGGGTAGCCGGTGGAATTAACATCGCCGTTTGCATCGACGACGTAAACGTAAACTTCACTCAAATTTCTTAAATAGCTGCTTTCGATATTTATCCTGATGCTGGTGTCGCTCCAGGTGTTCGCTACCTGTAATTCACGAACTGTACTGTTGCCCCATGTGCTGGCATTTCCGATCTCGACTCTGGCGCGAGTGGAATCAAAATAAATATTATCTAGATACACGTCGGCGATAGAGCCGGTTGAGCTGGTGCTGTGGTAGCTGCCGAAATGCCATTGTTCCCAATAATCAGATGTGGCACGTGTTTTGTAATTATCTTCATCTTCAACTGTGATGATCTCAGGTTGAGTTACACGGTGTGCTGTGTGTTGCCATACACCGTCATTTCCGTTTGGGCTGGATTGTTGCAGATAAAATTCGTGCCGGACCCATTCGCCAGCCAAGTCACTGATGCTGATGTTTCCCCAAAGGATGTCTGCATCTATTCCTGAATCTTGTACTGAATTTCTGAACGTTCCATCGGACTCTGTAGGGTTGCCTGCGCCAATATACGCAGAAGGGTAATACCCTGTGTTGCCGTATACCACCCAAGGTTTATGGTTGCGGCTCCAAATGTCGTTGAGCCTGTCGTAGTAGTAATAAAACGAAAAATAAACGGCATCGCCAGTCTCTCTGACGTCATGGTAAATCTCCAATGAGTTATTGTAGCCGTCCCCTGAAAAATGGTGTTTGGAACTCATAGCAGAGTTCGGCATTGTTAATTCGTTGCTGTATCTTGGTCCCACGCCATTGGTGTAGTCATCCCATGTCCAGTCACCATCAAGGCTCTCTGCTGCCGGACGGTTACCAGCAATCGATTGGCCACTAGCGCCCCCTTCAAAGTCATCCCAAACCAGTGGGGCTGCTTGATTTTTGCTACCAAAACCACTGCCAGAAATGGTTAACATTTGCCCCGACTGAAACGTACCCTGAACCGCAGTAACATTCGGTGCGGCATTGGCTTCAACTAGTAAAAATAAGCCAATAAACCCTAAAATTGTCGTACGCGTGTTTAAATATTCCACTTGAACCCCCATGATTATTCTACGACTTCCAGTTGCAAGGATGTTGGTGCTCTTGGTGGTGCATTGCTGCTACTGTTCCCTGAAAGGGTAATTGCATAATTGCTTAGTGATTGATTGTTTTCACCAATCACATGTAAGTAGGCGATTGAACCGGAAGTGAAAGATCCGTGATTTAATTCTAGTTCAATGGCGTTATCGCTCCATGATGTCGGAAATTGAATTTCGCGGTGCGCGCAGGAATTCCAATCGGATGATTCGCATAACTCAACTCGTTTATAAGTACCGACTTGCACATACACATCTTCCATAAACACATCTTTTGAATTGATGCTGTTGTAATCGCCGTTGCCAATGTAGTTTTGTAAAATGACATAGCGAAAACGTTCTGAGTCGTTGGTGTAGGTAAGTGTTTCTGGCCACGTCCATCCGTTTTCATAGTTTCTATGGCGAAGATCATAAGGTGGGCCGCTAAAATCATTGCGGTGGGCGATGAGGTGAACTTCACCATTTACTAGATCGTAATCCGATGTAAGCACTTGAACTTCCACGCGTGACCATTCTCCTACGCCATGCTCGGGAAGATAGGCGCGAGCACCATCGGGGTTTAGTGCGGATTGCACCCAGCTCACCGTTCGAGTGGTTGATACGCCGGTCCAACTGTTTCGTATGGAAAGCGAGTCGCTACGGTCCCAATTAAAATAGGTGATCTCGCCTAAATGATCAGAAATATTATTTGTATTGGACAGACGCCACATCTTCCATTGTCCATCATTGGCTTCTTCACACAGCATTTTTGTCCAGTAGGTGAAAAATATTTTTTCGCCTGCACCAATAGGGCTGCCGTGGTCATAAATAAGTGGGGCGTTAAAATGGCCTCTAGAGTTATCGGTTTTGCCTGTTATAACGTTTTCACCTGCGACTCTACTGTGGTTATTGTTGGCGACATACAAGGGCGCACGAACGTTATCGTCCCCATTAATCCATTTCGAGTTGGAGGGTAGGCGTTGGCCGTTTGATGTGGAATGCACGATGCCATTTTTTTTACCGATCATACCGCCGCTAAGGTCGTGTGTACCAAATCCTGATCCGGTAATAACAATTGTGCTTCCGTCGCTGGTATTGCCAACCACTTGGGCTAATCCGTGAGAAGAAATTAAAGTGATAAAAATCACCGTTAGTATTACTCGTATATTCTTCATTGTTTCATACCTTGAAGGTTGCCAATGGGCTAGCTTAATTTGAACATTGGGTTTAGCCATATGGAAGCCTAACGTTAGTTATTGTCACGAGAGAGATTTACGTTGTGTGGCGGGTTTGGTGCTGCGTTTGCCGGTTCGGTATCAGTCGAAAGGCAGCCAACTCTGTTAGTGGAAACAACCACGTTGTCGAAATAGGCTCCTTCGACGCTGTGTTCATCGTGATGAAAAATGGAGAGCCACAGAATATTCACCTTGAGGCTCTCTTCAGATCGCAACCACAAGTTTTCCCATGGGCCATATGCAGTGTTATCGATCCAGAAATTGGCTTTTCCATCGGCCTGCGCGTCACTGTTTGAGGGGGTTCCACCATCTAGCATTACCTCAATGCAATACCATTGACCCGTTTCCATTACTGGTGGCATGACAGTCTCGCGATGTTCTGGTTTTGTGCAGTATCCACTGCCTTCGTCCATTGTGCAGGGGAGGTGGTCACCCCAGCAGCTACCATTGGGGTCAGCGCAATCCTGATACATGCCTCTGTAGTAGGTGTAAAGATTCAAGCGAGAGTTATATGGCTCGATCCATGTCGAATAATATTCATCGCTCTCTGGTCGAATACCAGAGCGACCAAGACGGGACCTGTCACCAGCATGAAGTCCGCTGCCGTGGTTGAGTGCACTAAAATCATAGCCAGGTTCCCAATACTGATACCATCGAGCATAGAGTTTCTGGTGAGAGCTTGGCAGTACTTTAATCGTATCAGCATTTCCTCTTCCGGTCGGAACTCGAAGGCGCATGGCTTTGTTGTCGGGGTGGTTCAGTGGACCAGGAATACTGTGAACGCTATTTGTGCTCTCTGGATTTCCATCATAGTCGTCCCAATTATCGCGCCATGAAGTTTCTTCAAAGCCGGTGCAGAAAATGACATCCGTTTGAGAACAGCGGCTCTCTGTATGACTCCAACTTTCGGCAAAGGTGAAAACCGGGACAGAGCATAGTGTTAGGGCGAAGAGTAATGTTAATGGATTGTTCATTGTGCCTATTTCTTCACTGTTGAGCCTGTTTTTATATCTTGGGGCTGCCAAAGGGCTTGTTTTCTTTAGGTTAATTTACAGATTGAATTTGCAATGATGCCGGAGGGTAAGGCGGGGCGTTACCATTTCCTGAAAATGAAATGGGGTATGCATTGCTTGGGTTGTTGTTTTCATCAACCACGTACAGATAATACTGTTGCGCATCGTTTTTAAATCCGCCCCGATTTAAATTAACGCTTATTGCGTTGTCGCTCCATTGCGTGGGCTTTTGTATTTCTCGTGAAGAGCAATTGCTCCAAGTGGCAGAGTCGCATAGTTCAATTCGTTTATGGGTGCCGACTTGAACGTACATGTCGTCCATCCACACCTTTAAATTATCCATTCCATTGCCGCGATAGTTTTGCCATAAAAACCAGCGATAACGTTTGTCTACGTTGTAGGTATATATATTTGGAAAATAGGGGCTGGTATCGCCAGAAAAGGAAAAACTAGTATTTCTAATTTCGCCGGTAGAGGTGTCGTGGATTTTAATATCTACATGGCCGTCTTTATTTCCCTGGGTAGAAGTGGTAACCAGCATTTCCATTCGATACCAAACATTGTTCTCACTGGGGTATGCGCCGCTGTTGCCGTAATAGGTCATGGCGTAATCGTTGTAGTTGTCACCGGGGCGGGCTAAGAATAAATTACTGCTTGTCCAATTGGACATCATTAGCTCGGTTCCCTGGTCTTGGATATTGTTTTGATACGCCAGGCGAAACATCTTCCATTGGCCGGAATGGTTCCCCCAGTCTTTTCTCACCCACCAGGAAATATAAATGGGAGTATCTTCCGGAATGGATCTACCGTAGTCGAAACGGGCTGATCCCGCATATTTTCCATCGGACGGCATATCAAAAAACCAGGCCTTGGAACCGCTTCTAACAACGGATGCATCGTTGATGACTTGAACGTAAGTGTCTAAGCCACTGCCATCGCCTAAAATCCAATTACCAAAACTACTACCGCGACCGAGTGCCATATTTTCAATGGCGCCATCGTTTCCGCCCAGAAATTCAATGTCTAAGTCGTGGTTCCCGAAGCCTGTGCCGCTAAGAACGAGTGAGTTTCCGTCAGTAATTGCACCGCTTAATCCGTTAACCGATGGTGCGCCATACGCTGTTGACGTTAGAAAAATTAAAAATATTAAGCTTAATTTGTACATTGGGTTTAGCCTTATTTTGAAGCGCTATGAATTGCTTTCTATGGCGATGTTACGGGGTGGCCGTGGTGCAGCGTTTGCCGGTTCAATATCAGTCGAAACGGTAACGGGAAAACCGTTTGGGTTTACGTCGCCGGTATTATCGATGACGTAAATATATGCCGTCGTATTGTTAGAAAAGCTACCCGAATTGAGTTCAATGTTGATGCTGTTGTTCGCCCAAGATATGGGGTTTTGCATTTCAAAATGGCTGGACTCGGCGTAGGTGCTAGCATTACCAAGCATGACGCGAGCGAAGGTGTTGTCGACGTAAATGTCATCCATCCACCAAGTGATTTCCGGTGGGCTGGTGCCGCCACCATCAAAACCTAATTTCCATATTTCGTTGAATTGAAAAGAAGTGCAGGGGTCCCAGCTAACTTGCTCAAACAGATATTCGCCATCGATACGTATCGTAAAAGTTTTGTTGGCGTTATCAAAAAATGCTTCAATAAAAGTCCAGTTGCCTGCATTGCCGTCAAAACCTTCCCAGTCATTTGCGCAGTATGTATCACCTGCATAGACGTAGGCTTGCTGTTGTGTAAATGAAAACGTTTTACCGGTTTCATCTGTGTCATCGGAAACGCGTAACCATTTTGAGGAATGGTTTGGTTCACCTAGTTCTCTATCTTGTTTCCACCACCAGGAAATATATAGTGCGTCCGTGTGATCCCATCGCAAACCATCTAAATATGCACGTTTTTGGTCGACTGCTTTGTACGATGCGCTGCTGATACCGCGTTGCTCTGAAACGCTGCGTTCCATTTTTACACGATTGTTACCACTCGAATTTCCGTAGGGTGAAGGCCAAGGGTGTTCGCCCCCCACCGGAATTGTGTCACCGTCGGTCAATGAAGCATACGATGCAATATTTTCAACCATATCCCAAAGTACTGGTTGGGCGTTGGGTTTATTTCCGAAATCTACACCATTTAACGTTACTGTCGATCCATGATTAACGCTACCATTTACGGCGTTAATCATGGGTTCAGCTTCTGCCGAAAAATTTGCGTAGAATAATATTGCTAACGGGTAGAAAATTACTCGTCTATTCACACGATACTTTTTCATTTAAGCCTCCTTAAACTGGAATCAGTTTCTCGTTTAAGGGTAGAGGCTTACGCTATCGGAGTATCCGCTTTCTATTCCATCGGTATCAAAACACGTTACAACGAAATGGTGTGTGCCAGAAACCAGGTCTGAAATTGTGTATTCGGTGGTTGTAGGGTCATTCACGATGATGGAATTAGGGTAATCACCTTCTTCAGTTCCGTAACGAATAATGAACCCACCCACTTCATTTGCGTTTAATGCGGTGTCGTCGGTACGGAAATAGGGGGCTTCCCAAGATAAAGTCACACTAACAGTTTCGACACTTCCTTCTTCGATTGAAAAGTTAACAACAAAACTATCTAGTTCACCGTCTAGTGTTACTGCGTCAGCGTACAGTTCTCTCGTTCCGCCACCGGTAAGGGTTGCTAAATCTACGGTATAAACGAATGGAGCGTCAGTGTCATATACCGGGTCTTGATGGGGTTCGCCGTCTACATTTCCAGCTATGCCTTTGCAGCAATAAAAATCGATGGATTGATATTGTGAGGCGTTGCTAAAAAAGAAATAGGCTGTGTTGCGTTCCAGTGTTGCACCTTCAATAGGTTGCGCGTCAGATAAATTCGCGTTGTAGCTATACATTGCCACTGATGCTGGAATTGGGGTCACCGTCGGAGTAGGTGTCACTGTTGGCGTTGGCGTTGGCGTTGGCGTTGGCGTTGGCGTTGGCGTTGGCGTTGGCGTTGGCGTTGGCGTTGGCGTTGGCGTTGGCGTTGGCGTTGGCGTTGGCGTTGGCGTTGGCGTTGGAGTCGGAGTCGGAGTCGGAGTCGGAGTCGGAGTCGGAGTCGGAGTCGGAGTCGGAGTCGGAGTTACAGTAGGCTCTGGAGTAGACGTTGGTTCTGGAGTAGATGTTGGCTCTGGCGCAGCTGCAACTGAGAAGTAGGCGTATAGACTATCTAGTTCGTCTTCAGTAGTCACGGCATCCACGTATAGTTCTCGCAGGCCACCACCTGCATGCTCAGAAAAGTCTACTGCTAAAAAGTAGGGCGCATCGTTGTCGGATGTTGGGGCCTGATGTGGTTCACCCTCGACATCACCTTCTATGCCTTTGCAGCAATAAAAATCGACAGAGCGATATTCAGTCGTGTTGGTGTAAAACAAGTACGCTACGCGCCGTTCTATGACGGCGTCTTCTAAAGGTTCCGCTTCAGAGAGGTCTTCGTTGTAGCTGTACATTGCGACCGGCACGGGCTTTTCAATTGGGGGCGTTGTTGCCGTAGGCGTTGGCGATACGCTAGGGGTAGGTGTTAGCGTGGGCGAAGGTAAAGTCGTGGGCTCTGGGCTTACGATCGGAGTTGTAGTCGCGGTCGGTTCTGGCGAGAGCGTTGGAATCGGGCTTGTGCTTGGTTCTGGCGCAATCGTTGGGTCGGGAGCGCTTGTCGGGTTTGGTGTTTGTGTTGGTGCAACGGTAGGTGCCGGAGTTTCATTAAGTGCTTCGTCCCCCTCGTCACCGCCTGTTCCTCCGGCACCACCACAGGCGCTGAGGACGCTGATTAGAAAAATTAGCCCTATGAATTTTTTTACGCAATAGCTTGTATGTTTCACCACTTTTTCCCCGCTAGTTTTTTTATCTGTCGCGACACCTTCGAAGGTGTTTGCTCAGTAATTTTGGGGAGATTAACAATAGATTTCGCGCCACACACTAGACTAAGGTCGTGTTGCAATAAATTTTAAGTATGGTAGGTGGGTGGATTTTTATAACCAAACCACTTAGAAGCTCTTCCATGCATACAAACATAATCTATCTTGTGGATAATATTTTGACGAATAGGTTAAATAAAAGTCGATAAAGTCGATTTTTGGGTGATTTAGAAATGTGAACTGTGTCACTTACCCGATTTTGCTCAAATAATATAAGCAGAATTGAGTGATGGAGTTATAAGGATTTCAAAAAGATATAAGGCCGAAATAACTAGATACGAGCAAAGTTTTACACGGGCAACAGAGTGGTTCAGCAGTTAAATTAAAGGCGGGGCAAAGGGAACGAAACAAGCTTTGCGGAAGCTTGATCTACACGGTAATACCAGCCGAGTTTGCCCCAATCCCCAAGTACTACTCGCGTCGCTTCACCCGAACGGGTGCAAACAGTATGTACTTTTGGCCGATGCGTATGGCCGTGAATCATGAGCGTCACTCTATGGTTTTCAAGCATGCTAACAACGCTTTCTTGGTTAACATCCATGATTTTCATGCTCTTACTCTTATGGGCATTGCGGCTGCGATACCGCAAATAGGCTGCGATAAGCTTTCTTAGCCAGAGTGGGTAACGCAGCATATTCTGTTGCCATGCAGGGTTTCGAACTTTGCTTCGAAAAGCCTGATATTCCACATCGTCTGTGCAGAGCTGGTCACCATGGAGTAGTAGAGTCGGCTGCCCAAATAAATCGATGGTGTGTTCTTCAGGTAAGAGTGTGACCCCAGTTTCACGAGCAAATCCGTTACCCACGATAAAGTCTCGGTTTCCGTGGCAGAAATAGACATTGATTCCTTTATCGACTAAAGCTTTTAGCTGGTTTTTCACCCGGGCTGCAAAACCGGATCTGTCATCATCGCCCACCCAAGCTTCAAAAAAGTCACCGAGAATGTAAAGTTCAGCGATGTCGTGCTGGGTAGATGATAGAAAAGATTCGAACCCGTCGACCAGATCTTGCCGTCCGGCTTCGAGGTGAAGATCAGAAATGAAATAAATAGCGGTTCGTTCAGGTGGGGGTGTCGTGCTCATAGTGTCTGAACAAACCGCTTTTTTTAAGGTGGGCGTTATATTGGTTCTTAAGCGACGGTTACATTTTCGATGATTACGTCTTCTTGTGGAACGTCTTGATGGCCACCTTTATTACCAGTGTCTACGCCTTTGATTTTGTTAACCACATCCATGCCTTCAGCCACTTTACCGAATACCGCATAGCCCCAGCCTTGTGAATCTTTGCTGCGGTGGTTCAGAAAGTCATTGTCTTTCACATTTATAAAGAATTGCGCGCTGGCACTGTGTGGCTCCATTGTTCGTGCCATAGCGAGCGTGCCGGTATCGTTTTTCAGCCCGTTATCAGCTTCGTTTTGGATAGTTTCACGGGTTTCTTTTTGAGAAAAGTCACTGGTGAAGCCGCCGCCTTGAACCATAAAGTTGTCGATAACGCGGTGAAAGATCGTGCCGCTGTAAAAACCGTCTTCGCAGTATTGTTTAAAGTTGGCTGCTGAAATGGGTGCTTTATCGAAATCGAGTTCAATTTTGATATCGCCAAAGTTTGTATGCAAAGTGATCATCTAACTACCTTTCTTAGTTCTTTCATTGTAATTGACTGGGGCGCGCCTAAAGGTCTGTCCATCGCGCGCGAGGTAGCTATAATACGCGCTTCCCAATAATTATGTAATTCCCTGACCACGGCGTATCTATGAGCTCAGAAGAAAAGCCCCTCAATTTTTTAGCACAACTGATCAAAGCAGACCTCGAATCGGGCAAGATATCCAAGGTTGTCACGCGTTTTCCGCCAGAACCGAACGGCTATCTGCATATCGGTCATGCAAAATCGATTTGCCTCAATTTTGGTTTAGCAGAAAGCTTTGGCGGGGAATGCAATTTACGCTTTGACGACACCAACCCTGAAAAAGAAGAAATGGAGTATGTTGAGGCGATTAAGAATGATGTGAGTTGGTTGGGGTACCAATGGGCGGGCGATATTAAATACGCCTCCAGTTATTTCGACATTTTCTACGAGTGGGCACAGACTTTAATCAAATCCGGTAAAGCCTATGTGTGTGATCTGTCTGCTGACGAGGCACGTGAGTACCGCGGTACTTTGACCGAACCGGGTAAGCCTTCGCCATACCGAGAACGCCTACCAGAAGAAAGTTTGCAGTTGTTAGACGAAATGCGCAACGGTGAGCACGACGAAGGCAGTAAAGTCTTGCGCGCAAAAATTGACATGACTCACGGCAACATCAATTTGCGCGACCCTATTTTGTATCGTATTCGTAAGCAAGAACATCATCAAACGGGTGATAAATGGAATATTTACCCCACCTACGATTTTGCCCACGGGCAGGAAGACGCTATCGAGGGTGTGACACACTCCATTTGTACTTTGGAGTTTGCCGATCATCGCCCTTTATATGAATGGCTTATCGAAAACTTGCCAGTGCCTAGTGAACCGCATCAATATGAGTTTGGGCGATTAAATTTAAATTATACGATTACGTCTAAGCGAAAGTTGAAGCAGTTGGTAGATGAAGGCCATGTAGATGGGTGGGATGACCCGCGCATGCCGACTATTGCCGGTTATCGTCGGCGCGGTTACACCGCTGGTTCGATTCGCAAATTTTGCGACATGATTGGCGTGACGAAATCTGACGGCACCGTCGATGTAGCCATGTTAGAACACGCTATTCGCGATGATCTTGATAAAAACGCACCGCGTGCAATGTGTGTGCTTCGTCCGCTTAAAGTTGTGTTGACGAACTATGAAGATGGAAAAGTAGAATCGTTGACTGCGCCTGGGCATCCGCAGCGTGAAGATCTGCCATCGCGTACGATGAGTTTCAGTAAAGAAATTTATATTGATCAAGATGATTTTCGAGAAGAGGCGAACAAAAAGTACAAGCGCTTAGTTATTGGTAAGCGTGTACGTTTACGTAACGCTTACGTGATCGAAGCAGACGAAGCAATCAAAGATGATGCTGGAAATATCATTGAAGTTCGCGCTCGAATTATTGAAGGCACGCTAGGTAATAACCCGGAAGACGGCATTAAGCCGAAGGGTGTGATCCAATGGGTAGACGCTGCTGATAACGCGAAGTTTGAGGTGCGTCTGTACGATCGCTTATTTACCGAAGAATCTCCAGATCGAGGCGAAGGCAATTTCTTGGACCACCTAAACCCAGAGAACTTGGTTGTATTGGAAAGCTGTGTCGGTGAAAAAGGGTTAGCGGATGTTCAGCCGGGCGATAGTTTTCAGTTTGAGCGTGAAGGGTATTTTGTTCGGGATAATTCTAAGCACACTGCAGGAAAGTTAGTTTTCAATCGTACGATTGGGCTGAAAGATTCTTGGGGTAAGATTGAAGTGTTGCAGCAAGATGCCAAAAGTCATTCAAAAGGAACCGTTGGGAAAAAATAATTCCTTGGCTTTAGAATCCGATACGATTAGTTAAAGACGTTGTCTCGTTCAGTGTTGGGTGCCGCTTTCTGAAACCGTCTATTCAAGTACTGCCATGGATGGCAGGTATTAGAGCAGCGCAGGAGCAGTTGCCGAGATGAATAGTCGAAGCTACAAGGACGTATTTATGCGCTTTCGGAAAGCGGCATCCAATGCTGAGCGTTCGAGGCTGTGGTCTCTTGCAGGCATAAAGTAGAGGCTTCGATACGCCTGCCATTAGGGATGCATTTTTAAAACCACATAAATATGTCCCTATAGTTTCGAGCGTTCATCCATGAACGCTCGATTTTAAAAATACATCCCTAATACCATGCTTAGACAGAGCATGCCTGAATACCAGTTGGTATTCGCTAGGGAGACAGAATTAAACAATAGGTTAGTACGAATATGGGTTTACAAATATACAATACCGCTTCTCGTAAGAAAGAAGCCTTCCAGCCAATAAAAGACAACGAAGTCAGTATGTATGTGTGTGGGCCTACCGTCTACAACTACGTACACATCGGCAACGCCCGTCCGGTGGTTGTGTTTGATACCTTGTTTCGTGTTTTAAAGACGCTTTACCCTAAAGTGACTTACGCGCGAAATATTACCGATATTGACGATAAAATAATGAAAGCCGCAAACGACAGCGGCGAAACCATTGAAGCGATTTCTACAAAATACGCTGCCGAATTTGAAAAAGACATGGCGCAATTAAACGCTCAGCAGCCGACTATTGTGCCGTATGCGACTCAGCACCTCGATCAAATGATTAATATGGTGCAAGCGCTCGTAAATCGTGAGCACGCGTATGAAGCCGAAGGCCATGTCTTGTTTGATGTGCGAAGTATGGAAGATTACGGCAAATTATCGAACCGTTCATTAGACGATATGTTAAGTGGCGCGAGTGAGCGCGATGTTAAAACTGACTATAAAAAGTACCCGGGTGATTTTGTGCTTTGGAAGCCAAGTGCTGAAGATGAGCCGGGCTGGGAAAGCCCCTGGGGAAGAGGGCGGCCGGGCTGGCATTTAGAATGTTCTGCAATGATTGAAACTCATCTGGGTAATACCATCGACATACATGGGGGTGGTCGCGATTTAGTCTTTCCCCACCACGAAAATGAGCGAGCACAAAGCCAGTGTGCCCACGGTGGTGAACAATACGTAAAATACTGGATGCACAACGGTTTTATCAATATCGACGGTGAAAAAATGTCGAAGTCTCTCGGCAACTTTAAAACCGTGCATGATTTATTAGGGAAATATCACGGCGAAACATTACGCTTCGCCTTATTGTCAGGCCAGTATCGTTCAGAATTGGATTTTTCCGCTGATCTTCTCGATCAGGCAAAAGCTAGTCTCGACTCTCTTTATGGTGCATTGAAAAACGCAGCTGTTGCTGCAGAGCCGCTCTCTGCAGAGGCCTTGTCAGAAAAGAAAGGCTATCAAGCACTGTTGGATGATCTGAATACACCCATCGCGCTCAGTGAAATTCATCAATTGGCAAAAGAATTAAATAAAAATCCAGGTAATTCTGCTGCGCTCAGTGAACTCCGGGCATTGGCTGATTTGTTGGGTATTCTTCAACAAGATCCACAAGCATGGTTTCACGGTGATGACGAAGATGGTGACTGGGTTGAAAAGCTAATCGAAGAGCGCAATCAAGCTAAGCTTGATAAGAACTGGGCGCGTGCAGATGAAATTCGTGAGGCGCTTAAAGCGAAGAGTATTGTGTTGCTTGATAGTAAAGAAGGTACTTCCTGGCGAAAGGAGTAAAAAACAGTGGGAATTTTGGTGCGGAATAGGTGATAGAGGTAGATAGGTACAACATGAATTATGTAGCACTTGAGCAAAAGTTCGAAGCAATTCGCTCTAACAAATTATTCGAAACATTTGTCATTGGCATTATTATATTTTCTGCGCTAGTTGTTGGGGTGAAAACCTACGATATACCTGCAGAGGTAGAACAAGTCGTCGGAGTTTTAGATTGGTTAATTACCTCGATTTTTCTGATCGAAATTACGGTTCGATTTTTAGGGGATACAGAGAAAAAACGTTTTTTTACCAAAGCTTGGAATATTTTCGACACGCTCATCGTGTTGGTTAGCATAATCCCTATCGATAATAGTGAAATGGCGGTAGTGGGGCGCTTGGTACGTATTTTTCGCGTATTACGCATGGTGTCGATCATTCCTGAGTTGCGAGTGTTGCTCAACTCTTTGGTTAAGGCTCTGCCTCAGCTGGGCTACGTGATGTTGCTGCTGTTTATTATTTTCTACATCTATGCCGCTGTGGGCAGTACATTTTTCGCGAGTATTAATGAAACCCTGTGGGGTGATATTGCGGTAAGTATGTTGACGCTTTTCCGAGTTATGACTTTTGAAGATTGGACCGATGTGATGTATGAAACCATGACGGTCTATGGTTTAAGCTGGACATATTATTTGTCGTTCATATTTTTCACGGCATTTGCCTTTTTAAATATGGTCATTGGTATTGTGGTCTCGGCGCTAGAAAAAGAACAGCAGCGTATGATTGGCGAGGCAATTCATGATGAAGAGCAGCAAGAGCGTGAAAGTATTGATGCGCTGCGCGACGAAATACGTGAGCTAAAAGATATGATCGGAGCACTTCCTGGAAAACAATGAGCAATTTCGTGAGCTAGTGCGTGGCGCAAGTCGTGTGTTGCGAGAGCACCTTACGACTTCAGAAAGTAAAATTTATGATCTCGTCGATCTCTTGGTAAAAGCACAAGTGTACCCGTGGTCGAACTCTGCAATGCTGGGTCTCTATCAAAAACTATTCTTAGCTCAAGCAGCGTTATGTGAGCTGTACTTTGAGTATGAGCTTGAAGGCAATGCACACTTGGTATTGACGCCGATTTCAGCTTACCTCGAAAGCCCCCAACAAATGCAGCAGGGCGAGTCATACAGCCGTCACCTATCTGACACTGAGCGGCTTTCTCCAAACGTCCAATTTTTTGGGGATCCTGCGAATTTCCTGTCCGTCACAGAGGTTCAGGTGGATGCGTTATTAGCCAAGTTCTGGCAACGCTTTAACGACATGGAAGCCATAGAGCCAGCCTTTGAGTGCCTTGGGTTGGCGCCGAATACTGATTGGGACGGCATTCAAGCCAAGTATCGTGTTTTGGCTGCCAAAAACCACCCAGATAAAGGCGGCGAC
Source organism: Agarilytica sp. (assembly GCA_045430305.1). Classification (GTDB taxonomy): domain Bacteria; phylum Pseudomonadota; class Gammaproteobacteria; order Pseudomonadales; family Cellvibrionaceae; genus Agarilytica. The sequence continues at coordinate 660,729 of JAILXW010000001.1, forward strand.
TCGGCGCGTTTTATCGAAATTCGTCAAGCATACGAGAAGTTACGGCGCGCCAGACCTTAAGCTTGGAATCTGTGCGGCACTAGCAGCTAAAAGAGCTATTATTAACTATAAATAAACGTTCTTAAGCCACAGGGTTCGCCGGGTGCTAATCGAGACCAGTAAGGCGCGGTGATAAAGGCTAAAGACCATACGGTTGAAAGCTCAGGTAGATGCAAGATTCTAACTCTTTAGGCGAATCGCCAAGATTTCGTTATCGAATCAGTCGCAATTTGATATTGGGTCTTGTATCACTTATCACGCTTGTTTTGAGCGCAAGTTATTCCATTATATGGCTAGAGGGTCGACCCTCATTACAAGCACTGCATTTTAAAAATCAGCTTCAGCTTGGTCAGAATGTTCTCTTGGGCTTGGAGCTTGAGGTCAGTGAACTTCGCGGTGTGATTCGTTCAGTAGCATCAAGCATTTCTGTAGGAAATGATGTCGACGTCGAGCTAATAGCCTCCGAAGTTTTACCGGCCTTGCTCACTTCACCAAATTTGCCTAGTGGCTTGGTGAGTGGTGGCATACTGCTGGAGCCGCAAGAAGAAAACGATTCAGCATCGTATGTGCACTATCTTTGGCGACGAGATCAATCTGGCGAGGTGATCAGCACTAAAGAGACGAAGTTAAAGTCCTCTGAGGCCTTTCTCGATCAAACATGGTACATGCCATCTCTAATCTTGGGGCAAGAAGTCTATTGGTCCAGTTCGCGCGCTTATAAAAATACTGGTCAGTCGATAGCGACATTGAGCGCCCCAATTCAAAAAGGTGATTCTATATTAGGGGTTGCAAGTATCGATGTGGAGCTAAAACGCATCGGTGAACTTCTTATTCAGCTCATTGCTGGGCGAGAAGGGTACGCATTTGTTGTAGATCGCAATAACCGCTTTATCGTTTTCCCCACCTTGGGCTTTGATGTGTCGCGTACGACAATGTATAGCAGCAACCATGCGTTTGAATATGTGGATGACCTTGCACGAGAATACCCAGCATTTTCTGTAATCTCTGAAGAGATGGAAAAAATTGATCGCAACATATTTACCGAAATGACGTCGAATTTTCCTGACTATATGAGACTCGTTGAGCGCCTAGAAACGGATGGTCGTCATATTGGCCCGTTTGAAGCGCGTCGAATTGTCAGTAATAGTTGGCTGTTGGCAAGAAATAAATCTGCGCTACCAAACCCGGTCGGAAGTTTTGAAGTTCGAGAAGACATGATCCTGCGATCAGACGCTAACGCTATCGTTTATCAAATGCCCTCAACGGGTTGGCGGGTTGTGACAGTATTTGAAGGAAAAGCCTTTGGAGCTATTTCAGACTTAATTAGCCAAAAACTATTCGTGTCGATTTTACTAAGCTCCGTTATTTTCGGGCTGTTTGCGCTAGTGTTTATGAAAATAGCCGTGATCGATCGCATGACAAGAATGATTACATCGCTTACATCCGCAGTGCAAAATCAACATTCAAAAGGGCTAAGTTTGGATTACGAGCAGCGCGATGAACTCGGTCTGCTCGCATATTGGTTTAATAAGCATGCTAACCAAATGGAGAATGCAATTTTATCGGCACGTCGTGCAGATCGAGCCAAATCTGATTTCTTGGCGGCAATGGCAAAAGAAATGCGCACCCCAATTAATTCAATATTAGGTTTTAGCCGACGCTTAATCGTCAAGTTGGGTGGTAATTTAGGTGATAAAAACTACCAAACCCTAGTTGGTATTCAGCGAAGTGCCACGCATTTACTTTCTCTCGTGGATGATATTGTAGAAATCTCCGAGCTGGAGTCAGATCGTGTACATCTCAAGTTTGATTGGCAAAGTGTCAATATGGTATTGGATGATGTGAGTAGCCAGATGGCGGGTCAGCTTGCAGATGCCAACCTTAGCTTTGAAGTATTGGCGCTACGGGAAGATGTACGAGTGTATGCCGATAGGCAAAAAATCATTCAAATACTTTTACACTTACTGGTAAATGCATTGCAGAGTACCGAAAGCGGTGGGGTTATACTCAAAGCCGCAACCACTATGCTCGCTGACGATGAAGCAGTGAGTTTTTCTGTAACGGATTCGAGCGCAGGCCTTTCTAATAAAGAAAAACACCTTATTTATCGTCAATTTTCACAAGTTGAAGATCACACCGAAATTGATGCCGGGCTGGGCCCTGGTTTGTATCTGATACGCGAAATTACAGCGCTTCATTCTGGCGCGGTCTTTTTGGAGTCAGTCATTGGTGTAGGTACGACATTTGAAGTGGTTATACCAATATCTGCAAATCTAAAAAGTCACGACGAAATAGATAAATTAACTTAACCTTTTTATAGGTTAGGCGTACTGACGTAGCCAAATGTCTTTGTGATATTGTTTTCTCGATTCCGTGAACAGGCTAGATTAATCACGCATACCGGCCTCAGAATCCCTCAACTACCTCTTTGCAATCGCTTGTGCGATAACTCGCATTTGCTCAATTCATGAGCCTGGCGAAAAGAGGCGAATCAACTAAATTTTTGGGGCTCCTAAACGATCCCTACCAGAGCAGCCCGCATTCTAATTTACGGTCCAAAGGGGTCACTAATAAGAATACCGCTATGGGTATTGATATTAGTTCAAGCAAGGTAAAATACGCTCAAATTTATACACGAGCGTAGGCGCAGCGGGCAGTCGTTGCATTATGCTACCAACACACGAGAGCAATATGTTTTTAGGCAAATTAATTGGGGCAATTCTGGGCTTTATTATCATGACGCCAATGGGGCTTGGCCTCATTGGTGGAATATTTGGCGCTTTTGCTGGTCATTTTTTCGACAGGGGCTTGCAGTCGTTTTCACCGCAAGCCGGCCCCGAAGAGCGTGCAGCCATTGAGCGCGCCTTTTTTGAGGTGGTGTTCCCGCTTTTAGGTAAGCTCGCCAAGTCAGATGGCAGAATCTCAGAGGAAGAAGTCGCCAGCGCAGAAGAAATGATTAAGCGTATGGGGTTAACGCCAGAGGCTAGAACCCAAGCGATTGATTTGTTTACCCAGGGCGCAGACGCTTCGTATGATAGTGACGAGGCCCTCGAACGCTTCCTACAGGTGTGCCGTAATTATGCTAACCTAAAACAGTTGCTGCTCGTGTATCTTATTACCTTGGCCTATGCTGATGGCGTACTGCATAGCAATGAAGAAGAAATTCTCCGCAATGTAGCCAAACGCCTAGGTTATTCGAGTCTCGCCTTCAATCATTTACTTGGTATGGTTCAGGCGCAAAATCATTTTCAGCAACAGCAAGGCTATCGACAAGAACAATATCAAAGCCGTGCTCAAGAAAATGAACTGGATGTAGCTTATAAAGCTTTAGGTGTCGAAAAGGATTTTTCCGATAAAGAGATCAAACGCGCATATCGAAAACTTATGAGCGAATATCACCCGGACAAACTGGCTGGTAGCGGAGCACCCGAAGAAATGATCAAACTAGCGACCGAAAGATCGCAAGAAATTCAATCCGCTTATGACTTGGTGAAAAAACATCGTGCAAAAAAATAACATACACACAGCAAAATACCTAAGTACATTTATTTTTCTTCTGCTCGTTGTTGGCAGTCCGTTTGCGGCTGCCTGGAGCAAAAAAGGCCATGACTGGATGGCCTTACAAAGCTTGCTCTTATTGCAGCCTAAGATACAAAGCCATTACTCGAATATGTTTTCAAGTATTGATCAAATGCGAACCATCGCCAGCTTTCCTGATTCTCAGCGTGACGTTCCATTAAAGTCAGTGTATGAAACATATAAGGTGGCCGTACCTAAAAGTTTGGCTGCCTATGCGCTGGCGACAACTACAGATTGGCATTTTCATAACAATACCCTGTTAGACGACACAAATCGAAAATGTGAATTTGAAAACAAAGGCAAACTTCTTGATGTTATAAAAGCATTAGATAATGCATTAAAAGAAGACTTGAATGAAAAGCAAAGCGCAATTACGTTGAGCTTTTTTATACATTTACTCCAGGATTTACATCAACCACTACATACGTTTACTAAGCTAGATAATAAATGTAAACATGACCGTGGTGGCAACTTGGTTTGCCTAAGCCCTTCGAAAAAGAGCGGCAAGGCGTGTGAACAAAATTTACATCAGCTGTGGGATGCTGGCTTCTCAGTATTTGACGGTGGCGTAGCTTTGCCCCAGGCAAAGGTTAAAAATTATAAGTTTAGCCCTGACGCTTGGGCGTATGAATCAACGCGCTATTATAAGTCTGTGTATGATTTCAAAGAGAAAAATTACGCGGCGACCTCTCAAAAAATAGCAGCGAAACAAGTGTCTGCGGCAATAGCTCGACTAGCCGGGCACCTGAAGCAACACTATGCGCTGTATAATAAAAAAACGCCGCTATTAATTAAAAAACCTGCGAATGCTAAAAAGTAAGTGGATTCTAATTACCGGGTGTTCAACGGGTATTGGTTTAGACGCTGCGCTTAGCCTGCATTCGCGGGGCTATTCTGTTATCGCATCTGTAAAAAAGCCGGAAGACATCGCAGTACTGCGTGATAAAGGCTTACCGCACGTTATTCACCTTGATTTGCGCTCTAGTGAATCAATCGACACGGCCATTGAGCAAACAATGGCGCTTTGTGGTGGCCAATTGTTCGCGCTATTTAATAACGGCGCATATGGCCAGCCTGGCGCGGTTGAAGATTTGTCTCGCTTGGCATTGCAAAAACAGTTTGAAACCAATGTGTTTGGCACACACGAGTTGACGGTAAAGCTTTTACCGCACATGTGTGATGAGGATGCACGCATCATACAAAATAGCTCTATTTTGGGTTTTTTGGCAATGCCGATGCGTGGTGCTTATAACGCCAGTAAATTTGCTTTAGAAGGCTTGAGTGATACCTTACGTATTGAACTTAGTGAAACTAATACAAAAGTTATTCTTATTGAGCCTGGCCCAATTCTGACAAATTTCCGTGAAAATGCGCTACAAGCTTTGGAAGCTAATGTCGATTTTTCGAAAAGTCGTTTTCAGAAGCAGTATCAAGGGGCGTTGTTCCGCTTACGCAAAGCTGGCCCTGCATCTCGGTTTACCTTAGGGCCGGAAGCGGTGACTAAAGCGCTGGTTCACGCGCTTGAATCTAAATGCCCTAAGCCTCGCTACAGAGTTACATTTCCAACAAAGCTTTTTGCGTGCATTTCGCCATTTTTGCCTACCCGAATATTAGATCGCATTCTGGTCGCTATTGCGCAATCAAATAGATAGCAGATCTTACGTCTAGAAATTTGTACTTATTTTTTTTCTGCCTGTGCCGTTGGCAAGTGCAATAAGTAACTGATAACGCAGGCCCCTGTAATTGCCAGAAGTAATGTGACGTAAAAGCGATCTACAATATAGGCCGACAGGCTCATGCCGGCAATAATCGCTAGAATGGCTCTCACTTTTACAATACGGGGTATGCCAGTACCTGATTGCCACATCGAAATAAGTGGCCCAAGTTTTGGGTGGTTGAGTAACCAGCTATGAAACCTTTCAGATGACTGGGCAAAGCACCAACTAGCAAGCAGCACGAAAGGTGTTGTGGGTAGTACGGGCAGCGCGATACCTATTACGCCCAAGACTAAAGCCAACCAGCCGATACAAATCAACAGTATTTTTTTAAATGAAAACCTAGGTCGATTGGGCATTCGAATCAAGGGCGGTTAAGTGCTCAGGGTAGAATTGTATTAAACGATGATACCTAAAGCTTAGCAGTCAATCGCAATAACGTTTAGAGGCTTGGCTTCCATTAAAAAGGTGGTCGCGAGGTTTTTACCACCAACCCCGGTACTTGTAACCGCGCTTAATCTAAATAGGGGCGTTTAGGTAATACGTTTTGAAGGGCCGTTAAATTTTTCTGATATATCTTGCGTACGTCTGTAGGTGCGCCAACTTCAATACGACGCGAAAGCATGGTAACGGGGAAGACGCAATGCTTAGTGTCTACTACGCAAACAGCGTGAGACTTGCCGAGTTCATCTTCGTAAACTTGCCAGATGAGCCGTTTATCTACATCGGTGAAAATGTCGCCTAAAACGACGCCTAACGCCTGTGTAGACATTTTATCGTCTATTTCTAAGACCTCTTGGTCGATAATTCGCTGAAGCAAAGCCAGGTTGCCCGCGCCAATTTTTAGCGACTGGCCGAAATTCTGACGCACAACTTCCTCGATACGATTTCTTTGCTTGATTAAAAACTGCTCGTTTAGCCAGTTCAGTTCAAGTATTTTTGGATAGGGGTTTTCTGCGTTGAAGGTGGCGAGGTTGGTTTGCCCCATGGCGTAAGGGCCAAAACCACAGGCCAATAGCAACATAATGCCATGCGAGGCATGTTTTACGCGGGTACTTATTAAAGATCTCACTATGTTTCTCGCCATGTTTCTCACTTTGCTTGCGGCTATCGTAGCCTTATATTTACCAATATCTCTACCACTATATAAGCGGCTATGGTTGCTAGGTTGCCAATAAGGTAAAAGCTAGGAAGATATAACACAACCATTGCAAATTTTGCCGGCAAGTATGCCTTGCAGGCAAATGTCTGTCGAGTCGGCATGCTAGAATGTATACTTTCGAGATACCGTCTAATCGCTAAAAATTTACCTTAGCATAAGCCCGCTAGCCCAAAGGTGCGTTCAATGAAAACGATCAAGATATTTCTTACCATTATTGTCTTGCTGGCGGCATTGATCGCTGGTGTGGTGTTTTACATATTCAACAATATTAACCAGTTGGTAAAAGAAGCGGTTGAAACCCATGGGCCTTCGGTAACGCAGACTCAGGTCGAGTTGCGCGATGTAGATATAAAGCTTATTGAGGGTAGTGGTGAGTTAAATAATTTCGTGGTGCGCAACCCCAAAGGTTTTAGCGATGAGCACATCTTACGTTGGGACAAAATAGGCATTGCAATTGATCCCGCCTCAATTAAAACAGATGTTATACATTTGACAAATGTTGCGATCGAAGGGGTGAATATTCGTGTTGAAGAGAAGAATTTTAAGACCAATGTTCAGGCATTACTGAAAAATTTACCCAAAGAAGAAAGTGCCTCAAGCGGCTCTGGTGGCAGCGTCGCAGAAAATGAACCCAGTACAGAACCTTTACTTGCGCTCAAGCACTTGAGTTTCAAAAATAATTCTATTGATTTGATAACGGAAAAGTTTGGTTCAGTCTCACTTGAGATACCGAGTTTTGAACTTCACGATCTTGGTTCCCCCGAATCAGGTTTAACCCCAGAAGAACTGGGTAAAGCTATTCTCGAACCTTTGCTAAAGCGTGCGCAGAAATCTGTCGAGAAACGAATACTCGATCTGGCCGCTGGCGATCTTGATGAAAAACTAAAAGAAAAGAAAGAAGAACTTGAGCAAGAACTTGAAGAAAAGAAAGATTCGCTTAAACAAGATGTCGGCGATAAAAAGGAGGAACTCAAAGAAGACTTGGAAGAAAAAAGGAAGTCCCTGAAAGAAAAGGCCGATGAGCAAGAAGATAAATTAAAAGATAAAAGGGATGAGCTTAAGCAGGATGCAAAGGACAAACTAAACAATCTATTCAATCGCTAGCGATCCGAGGTAGAACTATGTCACGCATAGGTAGTTCGGAGCGAAATGTTGCCCGATAGATCAATATCGATTCTTCTTGAACATCAAGACTTTATTGCGTTTGAAAAACCAGAAGGCGTTTCATTCCACTCAGAAGATGGCTGCGGTGGGTTCGTTGAGGTCGTTCGAAAGCAGTGCGACCACAAGACATTGCTGCCCGTTCATCGATTAGATAAAGGCACTTCAGGTGTGTTGCTGCTCGCTAAGACGCGAGAGGCAGCGGCAGAGCTGTCGAAGCTGTTTTTTACTCGCGCAATTAGCAAACACTATTGGGCGTTAAGCATAAAAAAACCAAGTAAAAAACAAGGAAGTGTTATTGGTGATTTGGATCGTGCGCGTAATGGCGCTTGGAAGCTAGCCCGAACCCGAGAAAACCCATCAGAAACACAATTTTTTAGCTTCGGCTTAGGCAATGGAGTACGGGCTTTTCTGGTCAAACCCAACACGGGTAAAACGCATCAAATTAGAGTGGCTTTAAAATCGATTGGCGCTCCAATCCTGGGGGATGAACGCTACGGTGGTGAGAGCGCCGATCGCATGTATTTACATGCAACGCGCTTGAGCTTTCAATATGGGGGCGATTCCATTCATATAGACTCGCTACCTGCGCGGGGTGAGCACTTTGAATCGAAGGTATTTCGCGAGCTTCTTCTTGGTTTCGATTATGAGGCCCAACAGTGGCCACATTCTAAATTAAAGGCATGATTTTGCATGCTGCGTAAAAAACTCTTATTGGCCTCTTTGCTTTTACTAAGCTTACTCGCGCTAGTGATGGTCATAATGTATCGATTAAACGTTAATACATATGACAACGTAAGCGGGAATGAACGGCTGACATCACGCACGTGTAATTTTCATTATTCATCGTATTTAAACCTAGAGTGCTTTTACTATAAAACAGAAAAAGAGGGTGGGTTCATCTTACCGTTGGCTTTGCTTTCACCTAAAGATGCCGCATTACCAAAAGCGCGACAAGACCGGGTTTTGGTGGTCTATATCCCTGGTGGGCCGGGGCAGGGTGGCATGGTCGATGACCCGGTTATTAACGATTGGGTCGCCTGGATGGCGCAACATAATATTCAGTTTGATTTACTTTTGTTTGACCCTCGCGGAACCAAGAAGAGCATTCCAGCCTTTGATTGCGACATTTACCAGCAAGTACTGCGCGAAGTGCTAGCGAAAGACCTTGCTATTGATAAAGAAGTCGACGTGTTAAATGCCACGCTGCAGAAATGTTTTCAGCGTGCAGAATTGGCTTTGAGTAAGCCATCATCGTCTTCAACATACAAGCGTAAGACGCTTGATGCTTTCGCGAGTGTGAACCAAGCAAAAGATATTAACGGAATGCTCGCTGCGCTTGGGTATCAAAAAGCCGTTTTATGGGGTGTGTCATATGGGTCGCGTTTGGCTCTAACGGCCGCTGATTCAAACCGTGTGGCGGGGTTAATATTGGAATCACCTTATCCCTTCTCTAAAGGGGTATACAGCGATTGGATACGCTTATACATCGATAGCTTTAAACGACATGAAAAAGTATACGGAAAGTATCGTGCTACGAGCATTAGCAGTTATCACGAATTGTACGAGCGCTTGTTGAAAATGTTAGATGACACGCCGATAAAAGTAGATATTGAACTATGGGAAAACGATGAGAAAGTCACATTTCTGCTAAATTCTCACAGGTTACTCGAAGTAAGCTTTTCTGTGCTGTATTCGCCCCATTTGTATCAAGCCTTTTATCAGGGTTTAGAAAATTATTTATTCTCTAAAAAAATAGATCACCAATTAATGATGGTTTTGGAAGAGCATGTGAACTACGCGTTAGCGAATGATTTTAGCCCGGTGGTCTATTTCGCAACAGAATGTCTTGATAATCAGGTGCAGTCAGATGCGATTTTAGATAAACAACAAGAAAATTTGATTGAAACTCTTCCATTTTACCAAGAGTATTTTCAACAGGGGCTTTCTAATAGTGCATGTTCACTCTACCCGTTTAGTCAAAGCCTTCACGTTCAAAATAAAAAGTATACAAACAAAGCAACGTTAATCATTGTGGGGGAGCATGACCCCGTAACACCCAAAGAGTGGGGTGTTGAACTAGAGAATATTCTAACGAATGCCGAGATAAGTGAAATTAAAGGCGGTGGTCATGCTAGCGCGAAATTTTCACAGTGTAACTGGGAAGTGTTAAACACCTTTGTCGAAAATAATTCAACCGATATAAATTTACAGTGCCATTGGCCGGAGTAACCTGAACTGATGGCAGTAGTCTGGATGAAAGTAGACGGTGATATGCGTTACGAAGTGCGTACCGCGGGAAGCAGCCTCCGTTTATACACAAACGGCATATTTCACAGCCACTGGAACCCAAACCACCCTGTTGGTGGCCAGTTGTGGGATCTGCTCTTTTTGCCTTCTCTTTTTGTTAACGACTTTCCCAAAATCGATCGTTGCTTGGTTTTAGGTGTGGGTGGCGGTGCCGTCATCAATGCCTTGTTTCATTTTGCTAAAGTAGGTGCAGTGCAGGCGGTCGATCTTGACGAGAATCATTTGTATATTGCTAAAAAATATTTTCTTAAGAATAAGGCCCGTGTTGAGCTTACCCAAGCCGATGCGATTCAGTATGTTAAGCACTACAAGGGCGAGGCGTTTGACTATATCGTAGAAGACCTTTTTGCAGGTGCCGAGAACAATGCCAGCGATGCTCGGCGGGCTGTGGTCGTCGATAAAGCCTGGCTTAAAGCACTTTCTACAGTATTAACAGATGATGGTGTGCTGGTATTTAACTTTGAAAATGAACGTCAGGCTCGGGCAGTGTTAAAGCCAAGTCTCCTAAAAGAAGTGGGGCTTAATTCGCGACGGTTTTTTCGTCACCCAGGCTATGAAAATTGCATAGGTGTGTGTTTAAAGACTAAATCGAGAGACGATATTTTCTATCGAAATCTCGATGTTATAGAAACGCTATTTGGTCGATCAGCCTTGGCTAAATTACAATATTCTTTGCTGGTAAAGTAAATAGGTAATACAGCGATTGAACGGCGGGCTTTTGGTTAAAGCCGAAGTTCAAGTACTTTGAATTGATTGTTATTGGCCAGAAGTTTAATGTTTGAAAAACGGAGCTTGGCTAAACGTTCAAACGGAATAAAGCTATTTACAACGACGAATGCACTTCCTTGTGGTAATAAATGCTTGGCAATGCTGCTGCAAAACTTCTCACTTAAACCTGGGGTTTGCTCAAACCCCATATGAAAAGGCGGGTTGCAAAGTATAAGGTCAAACCGTTTTTTAATTGAAGCGGCGCAATCGTCAGCAACTACCTCAAAATCTACGCAGTGTTCTTCTAATGCTCTTGTTAGATTTAGCTCGCAGCACCTAAGGGCTGCGGCATTATTATCTGTTGCGCAGATGTTTTTAAGGTTGTTCACAGCTTCGCTTTTTGCCTTAATCGCACCGGCAATACTTAAGCTTAAGTAACCATAGCCACAGCCTAGGTCTAGTAAAGATTCGAACGTGTAGACGTTTGTATGCTCTTTAAAATGGCTAAACAAGGTTTCGATTAAAAAAGTACTTCCTTGGTCTATTTTGTCCCAGCCGTATAGCCCTGGTTTGCTTGCAAAACGAATGGTGTTGTTCTTCCCTGTGGTGCTTTTCCCTTCTATCTCGCGTACCGAGGCATAATCTTTATCGTCTAAAAGCTGTGGCTGTATATCAGAAGGGTGGGTGCTTGGCTTCAATACCGAAGTGTAGCGATCGCCATCTTTTATCAAGGTGCCAGAATAATGAAAGTGTTTGAGAAGTTTTTGGTGGTAGCCTTTAATGCCTTCATTTTTTTTACCCCCAATTAAAAGCCGAGTGTTCTCATGCATGAGGGGGGAAATGTTGTTAAATATGTGGTGTACAAGTACTCGCTCTTTAGAAACGCGGTAGATAATGGTGTTGAAGTTAGGCTCAGTTTTATTATCAAAAAATGCACTAATAGCGTTAAATTCAAAGTCGGTAAACGCGACAGGAATGTGTTCGACACCACAGGCTAGCGCCAAATCTTTTCTGTTGGTCAAAACAAAACATTGGCAGTGCGAAGCTAATGCGGAAATCTCGGCTATTTCAATGTTTTCGTCGGCAATAACGAGAGTAAGGTTGTCTGATGCCTTCTGTGCGCCAGCCGTATTAAGAATGTTTTGGTTTAATGTGGCGAGCGCCTGGAAGACTGACATCGAGTGATTATATTTCAGATAAAGTGTTGGTCTTAATGATTTTAAGCTCTTCTTTGCTTAAAAACCGATATTGCCCAGGTTGTAAAAGCTCATCAAGTGAAATGCCGGCAATAGACTCCCGGTGCAATGATGTAACATGGTTGCCGGTGGCGGCAAACATTCGTTTTACCTGGTGATACTTACCTTCGCTTAGCGAGAGGCGCACTTTTGTTGGTGTTATAACGTGTAAAAATGCCGGTCGCGTTTTTTTCTTTTCACCTTCAAGTTGCAGCCCATTGGCAAACGCTTCGGGTACTTTCGGTGAAATGGGGCGCTCTAGCGAAACGCGATACACTTTTTTACAGGAAACGTTGGGCGAAGTGACTTCATGATTCCATTTGCCATCGTTTGTAATAAAGACCATGCCCGTGGTGTCGAGATCCAGCCGACCGGCAATTTGTAACTCTTTAATTGGCAGTGTTTTTTTGTTTCTACCAACGAAATTCTTTTGATTGTTGAGCAAATCAATAACGGTGGGGTGTTCACCATCTGTATTGGCGCAAACGTAGCCCTGCGGTTTATGCATCATGATGTACAGGTCGCCAATGGCTTCGACCTGTACGCCATCCAGCATAATAATGTCACTTTTACTTTTGATCTTGAGTTCATGGTGTTCGACAAGGTCACCGTTCAGTTCTACTCGCTGTGCTTTTATTAATTTACGCACTACCGAGCGGCTATGTTCAGTATTTTGGCTTATGAACTTGTCTATACGCATGAGCGCTCTCGGGGCAGTTTACGTTTGAGTAGATCCCATTTTGGCTTCGCCTGAGTCAACGGTTTGGTATATGAGGGTATTGATCGTCATTGGCCCTACACCGCCAGGCACAGGTGTGATGGCTGATACACGGTCATAAAGCGGCGCAAGTTCAATATCGCCAACACCGCCTGGGTGATAACCGGCATCTACCACAACGGCACCGTCTTTGATCCAATCGGCTTTAATAAATTCGGGTTTGCCCACCGCGCCAACAACAATGTCTGCGCGTTTTATATGGTCTGCAAGGTTTTCGGTGCGTGAATGGCAAATGGTCACGGTGGCGTTGGCATTTAACAGCATCGCAGCCATGGGTTTGCCAAGTATTGGGCTGCGACCAACAACAACTGCGTGCTTGCCGGCAAGGGGAATATCGTAGCCTTCGAGTAAACGCATGATGCCTTTAGGTGTTGCGCAGCCATAGGCTTTTTCACCCATTGCCATACGGCCAAAACCGAGGCAAGTCACACCATCAACGTCTTTTTCGAGTGCAATAGCATCGAAACACAGGCGTTCGTCTATTTGTTCTGGTACCGGGTGTTGCAAAAGGATGCCGTGTACGTCTGGGTTATTGTTAAGTTCTTGAATTTTATTGAAAAGTTCTTCTGTGGTGGTGCTAGAGGGTAGTTCGATTCGCAGTGATTCCATACCAATACGAGTACAGGCATTCCCCTTCATTTTCACATAAGTAGCTGAGGCAGGGTCGTCACCGACCAATATAGTCGCCAGAATAGGGGTGGAAGCGGTGTTTTCTTGAAGGGCTGCAACGCGCTTGCTCAACTCTTCTTCGGTTTTTTTGGCTAACGCCTTGCCGTCCAGTACAACTGCACTCATGCACATTTCCTGCTATTGGGGTTCTTCGAAAGGGTATATGCTCTATTCTCCCACAGCTTTGCTGCACGACCAAATAAATCAATGAAATCAAGCTCATAGCCCGATTCTCCGCACGTTAAATTGTTTCATTTTGACGTTGACGCAGATCATAGGCGCCGGTATGATGCACCGCTCTCGAAACATGGCTCATTTTTACTCGCGAACTTCAATTTGCTAGCTAAAATAAAGCATGAGAGAGATATTGGCGGAGTGTAGCGCAGCTTGGTAGCGCGCCTGCTTTGGGAGCAGGATGTCGGGGGTTCGAATCCCTCCACTCCGACCATTCCTTGATGGGTTCAGAAAAGCGCCCGTAGCTCAGTTGGATAGAGCAACGGCCTTCTAAGCCGTGGGTCACAGGTTCGAATCCTGTCGGGCGTGCCATGTCTAGGTCGTTGGCCTAACCTCATTAGCAGCTCGACGGTCAGTCGGCTTGATGCCTACTTCAATGGTGACTGTAGCTCAGTTGGTAGAGCCCCGGATTGTGATTCCGGTGGTCGCGGGTTCAATCCCCGTCAGTCACCCCATTTCCTTACATTTCTGTTAGTTCTTAAATCATTTGCTGCAGCTTTAACGAGGCTTTGTTCGTGAACCTATTTGATGCATTGAATAGTGAGGCGCTTCGTTTATACCTGTTTTTATTTTTCTTTTTTCTGTTCGCGGTTGCAGAAAAAATATTCCCATACCGAAAAAAACTCTTTTCACAATCACAACGCTGGGTAACAAGCTTTTGCCTTGTTCTGGTTTCTGTTTTTCTACTCAAATTCATCCCTGGCCTAAGTTCAATGTCGGTAGCGCTTTTGGCCGAAAATAACAGCTGGGGTTTATTGTCGCTGCTCGCACTTCCTGTGTGGCTAAAGATTGTAGTATCTATTGTGGTACTAGATTTCCTGATTTACTTACAACACAGATTGTTTCACAAGGTTGGACTATTTTGGCGGTTTCATCGCGTACACCACGTTGATCGTGACTTTGACGTTGCTACCGGAATTCGTTTTCATCCCTTAGAAATTATATTGTCGATGCTGTACAAGTGTATTTGTGTACTTGCCTTGGGGTGCCCACTCATTGCAGTGCTCGCTTTCGATATTCTATTAAACGTAAGTGCCTTGTTTACGCATAGTAATTTTCAGCTACCTGAAAAATTGGATCGGGTATTACGATGGGTGTTTGTAACACCCAATATGCATCGCATACACCATTCCCACCTGGAAGAAGAAACCAATAGCAACTACGGATTTTTTATATCTGTCTGGGATCGCTTAGGCGCTTCTTACAAAAACGATGCAAAAGAAGGCAATGCGGAATTTACCATTGGCTTAGATGAATATCAGAACGAACAGCCCAGCAGGCTATGGTGGAGTTTGCGCTTACCGTTTTCTTCATCCTCCTAAAAGGAGGCCACCTTGAAATGGGCGATGCCCTTTGTTGCATCGTGTTATCGAATTAACCGATTTGTTTTGTTAGCTCTGTCACATTCTGGTGAACCGAATTCACTAGGCGGGTCAAATGATGAAATATACGTCACAATTTTGTTACAATTCTGCCGCATAATTGAACAACTACAAAAAGAACGGATGCTGGCGATGTACCCCAAGGAAGATCCCTGGCCTCTCTTACACCACCATTAGGCCAGAAATATGATGAAACCTCTCGCACTTGCGGGCGCGCTTTTCGTGTGCCCCCTCATCGTTAACGCACAATCGATCGCTTCGTTCGACACCTGCTCAACCGCGGTCAATAAACTAGAACGCTTTACCCAAGCGGGTATTGATCAAACGACGTCTCAACTTCTTAATCAAGACATTACCCAATCACAATTTGACCTTCGCACGGCTGAGCTTGCAGATATGCAAACGACGTTCACGATGGATGCCTGCATGCAAGGGGAGTTTGCCCCCGTGTATCAATGCTTAGCCATTAAAGAAGGCGACCTCACCAGCTGTCGTTAATCACTTTTATTTTTTTGATTTGAACTTTTTCGCAACACCTATATTGGATATCACTTTTCGAGGATCGTTATGAACGTCTCACTGCTTAAACGGACACTTGCACTCTTTGGTTTTTTAGCAACAAACGCCTTTGCCGTTGCCCCAAGTATTACCAGTACCGGCCCCACGGCTCTCGAAGTGAATCAAACTTACACCTACCAAGTGCAAGCAACAGACCCCGAAGGTGGTGATATTACTTATGCCTTAGGTTTTTACCCCGATGGCATGACAATAGATCAAAATGGATTAGTATCATGGTCGGCAGCGCTCGACGATGCGGGCAACCACACATTCAAAGTAATCGTGACCGATAACGAAAGTTTAACTGCACACGAATACGTGACCTTGGCAGTGGTCGACCCCAACAACAACGCACCGGTATTTAATGGTACTGCGGCAACAGCAACTAACATTAATCAGCTGTATCAATTCGACCCGCAAGTAACCGACATCGATGGTGACGATATAACACTAAGCGTCGGCAGCTGGCCGGAAGCCCCTGGATTAAACATTGATGCAAATGGCATCGTAAATTGGACGCCCTCAACAGGGCAAGAGGGTGCCTACTGGGTGTGGGTAGATGCCAATGATGGCAAATTCGGCATTACACAATATTCATATCAATTATTTGTATACGACCCAACAAATAATGCCCCCGTAATTCTTAATAAAATTGGCGATACAAATGTTAATGTGGGCCAATTGTTTCAATACGACTTGCAAGCGTCAGATGCCGACGGAGACCCTCTCAACTATTCATTGCAAATTTACCCACAAGTACAAGGTGCTGCAATTTCATCTGAAGGTGTTTTTGAATGGACGCCAAGCATTGATAGCCTCGATATTTCTCATTTTGTAATGGTAAAAGCGGATGACGGTAAACTTGGCGAAGATGAACAC
Source organism: Agarilytica sp. (assembly GCA_045430305.1). GTDB lineage: Bacteria > Pseudomonadota > Gammaproteobacteria > Pseudomonadales > Cellvibrionaceae > Agarilytica. The sequence continues at coordinate 677,138 of JAILXW010000001.1, forward strand.
AGTTTTAAATTAACCGTCGTGAACACAGGCAATCAATCGCCCACAATTACCAGCGCAGTAACCACAACTGTCGAAGTTAACACTGCCTACCAATACGATGTCGATGCAACAGACCCAGAAAATGACGTGTTAACTTATGCACTTGTAAGCGCGCCTGCTGGTATGACAATAGATACTACAACGGGTGTGATTGATTGGTTACCTACAGTCGCTGGCGACTACCTCGTTGACGTAAGTGCAACAGACAACATCAACCCTGCAGTATCACAAAGTTTTACATTAACGGTTACTCCACCCTCAAATACAGCACCCGTTGCAAACGATTCAACGGAAACAACAAACGAAGATACTGTTTTAAGCTTCACGCTTTCTGCGAATGATGCCGAAGCCGACGCGCTTAGCTATACCGTACTTACGCAACCAACAAATGGAACGCTCACCGGCGCGGCGCCCAATTTAACCTACACCCCAAATGCTCATTATTTCGGAACAGACACAATCACATTCCAAGTGAGTGATGGTGAATTTAATTCCAATACCGCAAGCGTTACGATCGTTGTTAATGCAATGAACGACGCGCCGATCGCGCACGCACAAAGCCTCACAACAAATGAAGACGCAACACTAGCAATAACATTAAGTGGTACGGATGAAGAGGGCAGTGCGCTAACGTATTCGATTATTGCACAACCCGGCAACGGTGCATTAACCGGAACAGCGCCTAACTTAACGTACACACCGAATGACAATTTCTTTGGTTCTGATGTATTCACTTTTATTGTAAATGATGGCGAACTGGTTTCGGCCGCTGGAACAATAAATATCAATGTGAGTAGTGTTAACGATGCGCCGATCGCACACGCACAAAGCCTCACAACAAATGAAGACACAGCACTAGCAATAACGTTAAGTGGTACGGATGAAGAGGGCAGTGCGCTAACGTATTCGATTATTGCACAACCTGATAACGGTGAATTAACCGGAGCAGCGCCTAACTTAATCTACACACCGAATGAAAATTATTTTGGTGACGACTCGTTTAGCTTTACTGTGAATGATGGACAAAGTGATTCCGGCATCGTAACCGTGAGCATTACAGTGGATGCCATGAATGATGTTCCTCTTATGGTTTCTCAGCCGCTAACCGTAGCCACAGAAGGTGTTTTGTATTCATACGCTCCCGAAGTGATGGATTCAGATAGCGCTTCATTTACCTTCACATTAAATGCATCTAGTACTAGCGCGACAATAGATGCTGCTTCAGGTGAAATTTCTTGGGTTCCAACCGCCGATGAAATTGGTGCTCATGAATTTATTCTTGAGGTCAGTGACGGCTCGAATTCGGTGTCTCAGAACTGGAACGTCGTGGTTATCGGTGATCCTGTTTCTCTAGGTGCGTCCTATTTGGGGACAGAGTTTTGGATCGCGTTTAACATGAATTATAAAAAAGATGGGCCTTTTCCAATACCGGTAGAATCTGAAGATAGAAATCATTGGTTAACGATATCTGCTCCAGCTGGAGCGAGTGGTGTTGTGAGTGTGCCAGGCCTTTCGTTTGAACAAAGTTTCGATATTGATGCCGGTGAATTGATTCGCATAGACCTTCCTGACCAAGTCATGAATCACGACAATTTTGTTATCGAAAATAAAGGTGTTCACGTTGTTTCTGATACGGCCATTGGGGTTGTTGCAACGAATTACGCATCTGCTACAACGGATTCAATGCTTGCCTATCCTGTTACGATGATCGGTACTTACTACACGATTGCCGATATGTATAGATCAGCACAAAGAGGCCGGGGTGGTCAATTTTCAATCCTCGCGATAGAAGATGAAACTATTGTAAAAATAGTTCCAAAATATGGTGAACCAATATGGTTTGATGGTGATCCGCAATACGATACTTTTGATATTGCTTTAGGTCGTGGCGATGTTTTTCATGCGCAGGGAAATTCTTCTAGTTTTACAGGTGCAACGATAGATGCGAACAAGCCAGTTACTTTGACGGCTGGGGTGAGTCATGCCAATGTGCCGATCGGTGTTAGCTATGCTGATCACCTAACAGAGCAGCTGTTACCGAATAATAAACTCGGCTCTCAATATATAGGGCTGCCACATCACACACGTACAGGTGGTGAATTCTACAAGTTTGTCGCTATTAATAATGGAACAAAAATTTGGGTGAATGATAATTTGATCGCGCAACTTGATGCGGGTGAGTACTACGAAGAAATTATTGAGGGCCCAATTAATATAAGAGCGAACAAGCGCATTCATGCCCTGCAGGCAAGTACGGGTTCTGAATACGATAACGCCGAATTCGGCGATCCCTTCCTTGTTGCTCTACCGCCATTAGGAGCGTTTGCCAATGAATATTACTTCGCGACGCCAGAACCGACCGACGCAAATTTACCTACGCACTATATTAGTATCGCGATTCATGAAGACGGACTCAATTCGCTCGCGATAGACGGGGCTGCAATAGATACGTCAGGTTATATTTCAATTCCTGGAACAGAATATTATTTCGGTTCTCAGTCGGTTTCATTTGGTGCCCACCATGTGGAATCAACCTCCCCATTTGCGATGATTTTCTACGGGTTTGGTGTTGACCATTCGTATGGGACATTGGCCGGTTTACAAATTGGAGATGCATCAAAAGTAGCGGCAATAAATTTTGAAGCGCCTAGCGGCACAGCGGTAGTGGGTGACGAATACTGTTTTGATATTCAGTTGCTTGATGCTCAGTCAGAAATTGTGTCTTTTATTGGGTTTGAATATCATATATCTGAAAACAAAGCGGGTGTTTTATATACGGATGCGCTTGGTACGTCTGAGTTGTGCGACATCCAATACCAACCTGGTGTAACAACGACTGTTGAAATCAATGTAAACAGCGTTTCTTCAAGCCACATGGTTCAATGGAATGCTCCGACCGATGGCGTTGATCGTGCGCCAGGTTTTGCAAGCTTACCCGATTTAAATATTCTTACTGAAGAATTTGTCTACCAGGTTGAAGCTTACGATCCGAACGGCGGATCGCTTAGTTATCGGCTCGATATTTCCCCTGAGGGTATGACAATATCTAGTTTTGGGGAAATACGCTGGACGCCAATAATTCCAGAAGATCGCGCGCCGTCACGCTACGAAGTAATCGTGACAGTGATTGATTCAGCGGGGTCAGAAGCACAACAGAGTTTTTACCTTACATTTATATCGCCTCCTGAGATGACAAAACCGCTTGAAAGTGAACGTTTTGAGTCACCTCATCTGTACGATTCTATTATTGAAATTTATGGCGGTAAATTCGAAAACATTGATTTTGAAATATTGTCTGCGCCGCAAGAAATGGAAATCACTGTCGGCCCACCCACTGGGGAGTACGTTACTAATATGCCAGAAGTGGAGGGGTTAGTGCGTTACGGTATCGAAGCCGAGTCACTTTCCGCTGAATACCCTCAATCAACAAATTACGCAAACCCACTGTGTCGAACGTCTGACCCAGATTTTTCATCAGTGGTACCTATTGAAAACTGGACGTTGGATCTTGGAACGCGCTATACCTTGGTAACTTCTCCGATCAGTGATACTAATTTTGATGGTGACGTGAATGATGATGACCAGATATATGCATTTGCATTCTCTAGTGGAGAAATTCATATTGTTGATCTTTCTAATGGCAGCTTGGTTGACACAATTTCCACCGAAAATTCGGTTGATATAACAGCAGACCCAGCCGTTTTTGATATTGATAACGATAATCAACTTGAAATTATTTATTTGGAGTCTTCTCGATCAGTTTCTATTTTAAAAGCGATTGAAATAGATGGCAGCGAAATATGGCGAAGCGGGAATATTACCGCCCAGCCTGGCAGCACATCTATCATTGTGAAAGATATTGATCAAGATGGCTTTGCAGAAATTCAATACGGCCCAGAAATATATGACGCATTTGGCAATTACATGTGGTCCTTTGAGTCAGCTGATCGAGGTGTCGCACATGTTGAGTCATATACGGCCATCGCTGACCTAGATAATGACGGGCTTGATGAGTTGATGTATCACGACCAAGTACGCGATGTGACAGGCGCGCTCTTATGGAGCTTCTCTGAAAATGCCAATATCGCTGAGCACCGTGGTGCTTTTGCGGTTGCTAATTTAGATAGCGACCCAGAAAAAGAAGTGGTCGCGTCTCTTTATAACCCAGACGACAATACCTATTCGCTCGGTATTTGGGAGCATGATGGCACCGAGGCGATTTCGCGTATTGCATTAGCCAGTCATGGTGTTCCGGTTGTAGGTGATTTTAACCATGATGGAACCCCCGATATTTATCACCCGGGTGATCGCGTCATTATCACGCTTGACGGGTTCATTATTCCGGTGGCAACTCAACCTTCCGCAGATGCGCCTGATGTCGTTAGAACAATGCTTGTCGATTTAAACAACGATGGCGCATACGAACTGTTTGAATCTTATCAAGAACATTTCCAAATTCGAGATCTGCTTTCTGGTGTTGTGCTCAGTACATTCGAAACCAGTGATAGTATTGAGCCTCTGCGTGGGGAGTACTCGAGTACAATTTCGATTGTGGATGCCAATCACGACGGCGCAGGTGAGATCATCGTTATTGGCACCGATGGTATTGCCTCACTGCAATCAGGAACCGATGCGTGGCGACTTCCGAACAGGAGCTATGCTCAACGTTTTGATATTACATCCTCAGAAAGAAATACAAATATTGATATGCAAGGGGTACCTTCTAGCGCTTTGTTAGCAGACCTTTGGGTTGGTGAATTAAATCTTCGGGCGCAAGCCAATCAATTTATTGTCAGTTCTGAGATAGTAAACCGTGGTGGCGCAACCATAACCGATCAATTTAATGTTGTTTTGTATAATCAAGACAAAAGCAGTGGTGGTGTAGAAATTGGTAGAAGTGCACCTGTTGATCTTCTGTACCCATCTCAAGCTATGACGCTAGATATTGCTACGCTCACAGAAGCCCAATTAACCGGGGAGTTTTTTGCGTATATAGAATTTATCGATACAACTCCGGGGCAATGCTTTACAGAAAACGATTTCGTTTCCGCGTTTCCGGTATACCTTCGTGTTTTCGATGACCAGTCTGGATATAGAAGTGACACGTACGCTTATATGCTAAAAAATGACGAAGAGAGAATTTCGCCTCGGTTGAATCAACGCCCAATTGCTACGGTCACCGCCGGAACGACCTATACGTTCGTGCCTGATGTGAATGACGGTAGTGTAGGTGACGATGTCTTATTTAGTTTATCGCCTCTTAATAGTGCCCCGTCGGTTAATTCAGAAGGCGGCCCTACGTTTAACCCGGCTACGGGAATCATCTCTTGGGTTCCTTCGATTAACCACGTAGGCAGTAATCAATGGTTGTATATTATCAAAGATATGGGCGGAAACTCATACTCTTATACGGCTTCGATTACCGTTACTCTTCCAGAAGGCAGTGCGCCAGAAATTACAAGCATACCGGCAACGAGCACAAAATCAGATCGTCTTTATACATACTCGATTCAGGCGGTAGATGCCGAAAATGATCCCATCATTTATGAGCTCATCGATGCCCCTGCTGGTGCAACATTAAGTGCAAGTGGCGAACTAACATGGACGCCTAGCACTGAAGGCAGTGTTGATTTTACTGCCCGCGTGAGTGACGGGATTTTCTATTCCGAGCAATCTTGGGCGGTGAATGTCGTAGCGAATGTTTCGTTAGATGCTTCAATTTCTTTATCAAGCACTGCATTAACACTGGGCGAAAGTATCACTATTACCGCCGACGTTGAACACGCCGTGGGTGATGTGACTACCCGTCTCTACGTAAATTCAGTTGAACACATTCTTGATGAAACGTTGGCCGTAACCATTACACCTTCTATTTTAGGTGTTCACGATGTACTTCTTGAGGTTCAAGACGCATCTGAAACGATGACACGTACAGCGATATTTTACGTCGGCGATGGCAGTGATCTTACGGCGCCAATAGTCGAGCTGCATACCCCTCTCGATGGCTCCGAAATTACGTCACCTAGCCCAATTCAAGTCAGTGTGAGTGATACGAATATGTCACACTGGAGTGTAAGCATATCGCCACTAAATGGTACGTTTGAAAAAGTTCTTGCAGAAGGAAGCAGTGACGTTGTTGCGATGGACGTGGCCATGTTCGACCCGAGTATGTTCATCAATGGGCAATATCACATACAAGTAATGGCGACAGATCTTTCAGGAAATACCTCGCAAGACTCTGTTACTGTGACGGTAGATGGCGATCTAAAAGTTGGTAACTTTAGCTTTACCGTGGAAGACCTGAATATTCCACTCGAAGGTATCCCGATTCAAGTGAACCGCACGTACGACAGTCGACGAAGCGCTGAGCTTCTTGATTTTGGCTACGGTTGGAGCATCGACTATCAGAATATCAAACTTGAAGAAAATAGGGCGCCAGGCACCGGTTGGTATATAGAAGATATTTTTGCGATTCCACCCATCTTCTGTGTCAAACCGCTTGCTGATAATATCGTGACCATAACTTTGCCAAACGGCGATGTAGAAAAATTCAGCGCAGTTGCCAACCCTGAATGTGCAGAGTCTTCACCCTCCTTAGATGTTGCATTACAGTTTGTCGCGATCGGCGATACGCAATCAACATTGACGGCTGTTGAAAATCAATTTGGTCGATTAATTAACGGAAACTTGGAAGACCCAGGCAACGTGGGTGTAACGCTAGACCCCGACCTCTATCAGCTCACTACTCGTAATGGTTATGTGTATCAAATTGATCAGAATGCGGGTGTTACACATATCACCGACCCGAATGGTCATACCATTACGTATTCAGAAAGTGGTATTTATCACTCCAATGGTAAATCCATTTCTTTTGTTCGGAATTCGTTAGGCTTAATCGATGAAATCGTCGACGCGAAAGGCAACCGAATCGACTACACCAGAGATGCCAATCTTGATTTAACACATGTGACGCAGCGCGATAGCAGCATCACCGAATACACCTACAACAATACACACGGCTTAGTGGATATTATCGACCCGCTAAATCGACGCGTATTAAGAAATGTGTACGATAATGATGGCCGCTTAACCAGCCAGTGTGATCAAAACAACGTGTGTAAAACCTTCGATCACGATTTAGATGCACGCAGTTCGATCGTGACCGATCTCGATGGACGCAGCACCATCTTTAATTACGACGAACGCGGTAACGTACTGCAAGACATTAAAGTCATTACCGATGGCAATTACGCCTCTGATATCGTCACCACCTACACCTACGATGTGAACGACAACCAAGAAACCAAAACCATCGCAGGCAGTACCTGGGCCACACTGCACAATGCCAACAACGATGTAGAAAGTGCATGTAACCCACTGAATGAATGTGTGACTTACACCAACTACAATTCGCGTGGGCAAGAGGGCAGTATTACCGACGAACGTGGCCATACCTATGGTATGACCTACGACAGTGTTGGTAATTTAGAAACGGTTATTTCACCCGAGGTGACCGATCCAGATTCTGGTGCGGTATCGCAACCGTTCGCCAGTAATGTGATGAATACTGTGGGCCAAGTAACAAGCACCACCGATTTACGCGGCGTCACCACAAACTATACCTATTACGCATCGGGTCATGCCAATGAAGGCCAAAAACATACGGAAAGTAATGCCATTAGTGGTACCACCACCTACACCTACGATGCGAACAACAACGTGGCAACGGAAACCCGTGAACGTACGGTAAATGGTTCACCTGTGAACGAAACCACCACCTACCAATACGACACCCGTGATCGATTAATACGTACAACACGTCATGACGGCACCTATACAGAAACCGAATACGACCTTGCAGGCAATACAGATCGTGAACGTGATCGTTTTGGTAACTGGACGGATTACACCTACGACGCTTACGGTCGATTAACGCGTACCGACTATGCAGATGGTTCTTTTGAAACACGTACCTACACACGTGAAGGTTTATTAGACACCGTTACCGCACGCAACGGCACCATTACACGTAACGAATACGATTCCGCCGGGCGTTTATGGCGTGTTCACAATGACACCGATCTAACCTTCACAGAAACACGTTACAACGAACACGGCTGGGTGCTTGCCGAGTACGATGCACTAGGCAACCTCACCGAATATGAATACGACCCGGCAGGGCGGCGTGAAGCCGTGGTACGTCATATCGATGGCACCACGCAGCGTCATGCATTTACCTATTACCCCAACGGTGAACTACAGTCTGAAACCGATGCTAACGGTCGTACCACCACCTATCTATTGAACGAACTCGATCAACGCATTGAAGTGCAATATCACAATGCGACTACGATGCAAGAACGTTTCGACTTTATGGGCACACGTACGCATAGCATCGACCAAGAAAGTCGTTCTACGCACTATGCATACGATGATTTAGGCAGGCTCACTAGCGTCACACCACAAGTGAGTATTGATGGAAACCCTGTTCCAGATACGGTCTACACCTACGACGAAGTGGGCAACCGCTTAACACAAACCGATGCCGAACATAAAACAACGGTATGGACCTACGATCTATACGGCCGTGTATTAACACGCACCTTGCCAGAAGGTCAGCAAGAAAGTTTTGTGTATAACGATGGTCAAGGCTGTGCACAAACCGATGGCATTAACTGTGCAAACGCTACAAGCCCACGCACGGTTGTTCACACCGACTTTAACGGTGACACCATTACCACTGCCTACGACGTTATGGGCAGAACGATTGCGGTGCAATACAGTAAAGATGGCAACAGCGACATCTATACCTATACCGCCAATGGCCAAGTGCATACCGTTACCGACCAACACGGTACCACCACCTATACCTACGACAACAACAACCGTTTGTTAACAGAAATAAAAACCGACGGCACCCAAATGCGTTATGAATACGACGCGGTAGGGAATCGCACACTCGTAGAAATTACACGCGGTGGCAGTATTACAAGCAGTACCACCTACACCTATGACGATCTCAATCGTTTAGAGAATGTAATGGATAGCAGTGGTACAACGTCTTACACCTACGACAATGTAGGTAATTTAGATACGGTCACTTATCCGAATGGATTACTCACGGATTACGACTACAACGCAGTGAATCAACTCACTGATGTAGTGACACGCGATGCGATTAATACGGTTATTAATCACTTCAGCTACAGCCTAACGTTAACAGGCCGAAGAGAAATCATTACAGAGCTTGATGGTCGCACCACAGCCTACTGTTATGACAACCTCTATCGCTTAACCGATGAAGTTGTATTTGAAGCAACGCCAGCAACACCACCATTAACCGGTTGTATTACCGATACAGCAGGTGCTGACTATGTGGCGAATTATGAATACGACTGGGTCGGAAATAGAGAGTATGAAACTGTGGATGGCGTACAAACCGCCTACACCTATGACCTGAATGACAGACTCATTCAAACCGGTGGCACCGTTTATATGTATGACGACAATGGCAATACGCTTACCGAAACCTTAGACGGGGTAGTGAAAACCTACATCTGGGATGCGAAGAACAAACTCATCAACTTTGATAATGCTGGAAGTATTACTTCCTACACATACAACCACAATGGTATACGTGACAGCAAAACGGAATTAGGTGTCACTACCCAATTCATCGTGGATGAAAACCGTGACTACGCGCAAGTTCTTGAAGAAGTAGAAAGCGGCAGTACCACCGTCGCCTATACTTACGGGCATGATTTATTGAGCCAAGAGCGAGGTGTTGATACAAGCTGGTTCCACTATGATGGGTTGGGTTCTACACGATTACTTTCTGATGGGTTAGGCGCGTTTACCGATACGTATGACTATGAAGCCTTTGGTGAAGTGCTGAATGAAACAGGGAGCACCGAGAATAGTTATAAATATACGGGCGAACAGTATGACGCGAGTTTAGAGCAGATATATTTGCGGGCTCGCTACTATGACGGAAGCATAGGGCGGTTCACTCAGCAAGATACTTGGGCAGGGGTGAACAGCCAGCCCATTACGCTTAATAAGTATTTGTATGCCAATGCTGATCCGGCGAATATGGTTGATCCTTCAGGGAATTTCTCGATGGGGTCGGTGATGTCAGGAATCAATGTGTTGGGGCGGTTAGCTACAACAGCATTGAATACTTACTCAAATATCACCTTGTTGATGGATATTGCGGAAGGAGATGTAACCCTCACAGAGCTTGCTCTGACTTATACGATCGGAAGATTTCTACCGCGTTCGTTCTTTAGGTGTAGAAATAGTTTTTCCAGTGATACATTGGTTAAAACTGAATTTGGCCACGTTCCTATTTCAGAAATATCAATCGGGGATAAAGTTTGGTCATATAATGAAAGCTCAGGCGAAATATCTCTACAGGAGGTGATTCATCTAATTGAGGGAGAGGGATCAAAGGAGCTAATTGATATTGATCTTGATAGTGGGGAAGTTATTACTACTACTAGGGATCACACGTTTTTAACTCCTGAAGATTCAGCTTGGGTTGAAGCGGGAGATTTATATTCCGGTGTTAAGTTGTATGGATTAGATGAGACATATAAAGAAGTAAGAAGCTTATCTCCATATATTACAAACATCAAAGTCTACAATTTAAGCGTAGCGAATGATCACAATTACTTTGTCGGTAAAACCGAAATTTTGGCTCATAATTGTTATCAAAAGCCGAATTGGCATGTTTACCAGAATGGTAAGCATATCGCTAGCCGAAGGCTTTCTCAGAAGCAAGTTAGACAGGGTACGCAAAATGGCCCTGCTAAGTATTACTTAACCTCGGCTAGGGAGGTTAAAGATCTTGAATTAAAAGCTTGGAAAGAGGGTGTTCCAGTTAGAAGTAATCCTAATTTCAAGGTTGTAGAGCACCCCGATGTCATTGGAGCTAAGTTTGGTCGAGATAGCCGTTGGCAAAGATTAGAATACGATGAGACAAGTGATAGTATACACGGGCACCCTATAACCAAAGAAGAATTTCAAAGGTATCTTCGAAGTAATTAATTAAGGTAAATATTATGAATCTTTATTCAGTTATGAGATTTGGGAATGATATTGAAGGTGCCGATGGTGCTGATACAGAGTTTATTGTTCTGTCAGACAGTGTTGAGGGCGCTGCTGACATCGTAGATTCTGAATTAGACAAAATGCCACATGAAAAAGTAAAGCCGTTTTGCCACGCGATTTCGTTAATTGCAAAGAGTTTCTCTGAAACTACAGACACTTGTATCCTTCATGGTCCTGAAATATCGAACAAATCAAAGTTCGCCGTTGGGATTCCGGAAGAGAATATATGGAGGAGATGTGAGGAAACTGGGCTGGGGGATTGGTTCCCATTTGATGAGTTTTAATGAATAAAATTGAAAGTTACATTAAAGTTCAAAATGAACTTGTTAACATTAAGGATTTCTCAGGTGCTCTGCCCAATGCAGAGTATCCTGAAGGAGTTATCTTACTGGTCTTAGAAGGAAAAACGCTAATTTCAAAGAATATGTGGGATTATATTGATCAGCTATGGTTTTATATAATCGACGGCGTTGAGCATGTATTGCAACGCAAGCACTATATGGGGTATTTCCCTGGGCAGCCTATCGAGATTATCTTCAAAGATATGAATGATCTATATGCGGAGGTCAGGGTGGGGGATCAGCACGCAGTAGTTAAAAAGGAAGATCTTTTTAAAGATATTGTGACGGCTGCTAGGAGTTTTTTTCAATTCTACCTTCCATTGTCGGATCATCCGGAGTCTGAAGCCTCTGTAATTCAGAGGTTGGATAGCATCGCGAAAGTCGCTCAGTTCAACCAAAATAAGTAGAGCGATTAAAGGGAGCGGAGGGATTTAATTTTAATCACTCCTTCTCTTTACCTCGGCTCAACGAGAACAAGTCAGGAAAGTTTCTAACTATTGGAATATAGAGCAAGGATTTAAAGGAGAAATAAATATGCACAAATTTAAGGGGTCAAATTTAAGGAAATTTAAGGGGTCAGAGATTTAAGGGGTCAGAGCCCTTTTAGAATACGACGGCACCTATACAGAAACCGAATACGACCTAGCAGGTAATGCAGATCGTGAACGTGATCGTTTTGGTAACTGGACCGATTAGGATTAAAGGTGACGGAAGGATTTAATTTTAATCACCCCTTCTCTTTACCTAGGATCAACGAGAACAAGCCAGGAAAGTTTCTAACTATTGGAATATAGAGCAGGGGTTTAAAGGAGAAATAAATATGCACATACTAATAGGGCTAATCACAACAATCGCCGGTGCTATATGGGCACTGTATCACTTACACAATGCTGTTAACCTTAATTCTTTTAACCCTTTCTATTGGATGCGAAGAAGGAAGTGGGAAAAGGAGTACGGTACTAAGCCCCTACATAGGCTAGATAACTCCATGGAAGCCGCCGCTGTACTAGTTGTGGCTATGACTGAGTTGGAAGGCGCTGTCACTCAAGAACATAAGCAGAAAGTGATAGGTCTCTTCATTGAAGAGTTTGGTACTGACAAGCGCGCTGCATTGGATCTATATGCTCTTTGCTCTCACCACTTAAAAGATGTGGCCAATATAGCAGAAGAAGTGAAAAAAATCTTAGCACCTACGATTGCACAATTCGAAGAGCGTCATAAGAAATCCCTCCTGGAAATGATCAATACCACAGCTACCTTTTCTCAAGGAGAGCTTAGTCAAAGCCAACAAGCATTGCTTACTGCAGTAGATAAGGAACTGAATTTGGTTGAGGAGGTGGCTGCTAGTTGGTGACAGTGTATTAGGCATTGTCCGAGTTCTTTTTATACCTTGTTACTGTGTTTTGGGGCAATTGCTATCTTCAAACTTGTACTTATCACCTATCTTTGTTGCGAATACAATATTTTTATTCCCTAGGTCTAGTGTTCGAACTTTTTTTTCAGTGTCACATTTATAGGTTGGATAACTATGAAAATGATACAAATACCAGCTTGTAGTTGAGTACAAAAAGTTTGTGTAGTGAGGGGATAACCTTATTCCTAAGGTCATTAGCATTGAGACTATGAAAATACCGGAGAAAAATCTTATTAATGCCGATATTCTAGGGTAGGTTTCGGTGTGACCTGGAAAAATTCTCTTCACTACAGCCGAGTGTTTCAATTCAAGGAACATTAATCTTGGTATCAAATATATCTGCCCAAGTACAAACTGAATCACGAAAAGACCAAATAAAGCCCCCAGCAAGCCTATTGGTATAAGTAAAATTGAAACAAAAGTTAGTGGTAGGGTAAGAGAACTCGCATTGTGCCCTGTAATTTCGTAAAGAACTTGTCCTGATATTGAATATGTAAGATTGATAACCAAAGCGTACAGTACCAACAGAAGAGGTTTTCCCAAGGTTGAGTTCCACAACCATTTATATACTTTTGTACCGTCGATAATCGCTGCTATTGTGGGTGGGATAATGAGCAGGGCTGCTCCAGCTAGTTTCATTTGCGCGGTAGGCATCAGCATGTAAATAATCGAGAATGGAGACAGGCCAATCCAAATAAAATAAACTCTTTGTGACGGACTTAGGTTTAAAAAAAGACGTGCTGTTTTGGCTCGTTTTCTCTTACTTAGAAGGCCTTTCATGTTTAAACTCCGTTTATTTTGTCATTTTTTAGTAGTTGAGATTCAATATTAAACAACCCCATCGATAACAAGCTCCTCGCTGAGCAATGGCATTACTTGCCACTCTCCATTCTCAAACGTATGAAGGTTCTCACTTCCTTGCTCTAAGGCATATGTCACTAGCTTAAGGGGAGATCTATGGTTTTGTGTTTTGTTGTTCGTAGAGTTGTTCCCTCTGTCTAAGACAAGAAACCCATTCTTCCGAGAGAGTTCAACATCGCCCAAAGAGACAAATCTGATAGCCGAGGTTTCACTATTCTGTTTGGAGGTGAGTAGATCGGAGATATTCGTTTTTCCATCGTAGTAGCAACGTACGGAGTAGTATTGTTCGTCAAACTTAACAGCGATGATAGATAGCTTTGTGTTTAGGTGTAGTGCTAGATGTGACACGTCCTGTGATGCTCCTAATGTGATTATATGTAGTTCCTTTAAGGTCGTGTATTGTGGGGTATAAGTCACAATAGAAGAAGCAGAGGTTGGCTATATGGCTTGTAGGATATGTCTTACAGCGGGTTGATTTTCCTTAACCCCACTAAAGCAATAAATCATTGTACCTTTCAGGTAACAAAGTAAATTCTCCCCATCGAACTCTCTCAAAAGCCAATCCAATACCTTTCTCCCTTACCACACCATAGGCAAGTACAATTCTTCCATCATTGTTACGGTCATACCTAATACGTTTCGCATTACAAGTATCAATATCAGATCTTAATATGAAATCCCTAAAGCTTTTGTGGTGTTCAAAATATATGGCGCAACAACTACTTCCTCTGGGGTTATCTGAGCCAACATTCGTGTACTTAATTACTCCAAAATACAACTTAGGCCTATCATCTTCTTCCTGAACATCACGAATATCATGTAACAGGCTAGTAAGCATGAATGCATATCTTTGTCCTGGGAGAAGGTAGTTTTTATAAAGATTATCTCCAAAGTTTCTACAGATTCCTTCTACAGTGGTTATCACTGAGGGTAGTTGATACGTTTCACCCTTCGTAGCGCTCACGGCTCTAGCTGCTAGGGGGCCTGCTTGATCTTCTGGGATTGGCTCTACCTCATTCCCATCTTCATCCTGGACACGCTCAGGACGCTTCTGAACAAAACTATCCACAATTACTAGGCTTTGATTATCAATAGCCGTTTGAGCATCTTTGAATGTTTCGAAGGTTTTGCTTCTTGGAGCTCGAATAGGACAATGAACGCCAAGCTGTTTTGGAATAGTATGACGAAAGTATGCAGCTCTTCCTTTGGAATCGGTATTTCCAATACGGGGGCTTCTAGAAATTGGAGATTTGCAGGCTGGACAGAAGATATGGCCATACATCTCCGGTTCGCATTCACTAGGTGTTACTCTTCTAGCTTTGGCTAGTAAATGATGTTTAACTCCAGTGCGGTGATCCCAACCATGAAGGTATAAAGCTTCTCTTATTTTATTTTTTGGCATAATCCTTTACTCCCTGACATCACTATCCTGTTAATACCTGTTATCTCCTGTTTCCTTAATCAGTAATACATATGGGCTAACACCCAAATTTCAATACATGCATACACAGAAAAATAAATAATAAGAATACTGATTAAGAGGAATATTAAGGGTAATAATGAAACTATTAAGGCATGCACATCCTGAATGTCAGGTACTGGATATAGAGGTCTATTTGGGTATCTTGCTCGACAAATTCCTCTCGCCGATAAGTTCAATGTTGTTGAAAAATAACAGGCGAATAATAGAAGCATTAACAGGTGTTAATACAGTGAAAATATTCGGAAGTAATTGATAATTGATCAGGGGTCAATGAAGGCAGACACAGTTGTATTGCAGACACCATGTGTAGGAATCTATGAATGGTGGTTTAGGCTAAGGGGGAATATATATTTGCTTATGCAAATGAAGGGAAAGCTATCTTATTAATAAGATATGATGTAAAAACTCAGGAACAGAATTACTCTGATAATAAGAATTAATGTAGGTGCTTATTATTGGTATTGCTAAGGATTAATGCGTTGCATTAAATAGGTCTGAACTTCCTATATGCCTGTACATCCTCAGAATGAGGCCTGAACAAGTTGTAAGTAGAAGAATAGGGATAAGTCTAGGATCACCCCTAGCTACGCTATGGTTGTAGTTGTTGGTCTAGTCATCCATTCCATGGATATACCCTTGATCTAATAGAAATTATTACTATTCCTGAGAGTAATACTCTTATTTAAACGGAGTTTAAATATTAGCTTCTCCGTAAGGAGAATGAATACGCGTATTTATTCTCCCAGAAAACACCCTAGCTATGGAGATTATTAGATCTAGCAAACCCGCATACACTACAATAATAACCCCTAAAGAATAAATTCTATTTAATTCAATAGGTGTAACCCTCCATTCCATGGAGAGTAATTGTATTACTTAGGTAATAAATTCAGTAAATATATATGGATGTGCCTGCATATGGGGATAGGCATCCCCAAAGTCAAAAAATACCGACTGATTAAAAAACATCCGAAGTGGTAACGTATTTCCCTTTATATATTAAAGGGATATTGGTTACCTGTTTGATCAATCCTTGATCTATTGTAATGCAGCATCGCACACTCACACACTCAATCCAAGCCCACAAACTAAGGAGCTCCATACTTTTTCGTATTGCCATACGAATTACGTTACTGCCATAGTCTTACAAATCATTCGATTAATGATTCCTCAAGCTCGGCTTCTTCCTGTAGTCTTTTTTGATGAAAAAACTCTTCGACTGATTCAAGTATTAAATAGCTGTCTTTGCACCAATAATAGTAATCCCATGTTTCAGACCACTCATCTATAATGTTTTTTACCGTTGTTTTGGCGAGCCCCAATGCTTTTGCAATTGCGGTGTTAGTGGCAGCTCCTTCTTTATATTTCTCAATTACCAGATCTTTCTTGCTCTGAGGGGTTCTTCGTTTATCAGTTTTCTTAACAGTCTTTCTTCCATCCTCTTGTTCAGGCAAATATATCGCGTAATCTGTATCTACAACGGCATCAGGAAACTGTTCCTTGAGATACTTTACGTACTCCATGTCAGGCACAATAATCTCTACCGGTTCGGTTGAGTCAATCATTCGTGCTGATGTCCTAGCAGTTAACTGATATGCCATTTCATATGTATTGGTAATGTCCCAAGCTTTACGCCATTCTCTAGCTGGAATCGAAGTTATATTTTCAAGTTCAGTAAAATTTTTACTCATGACTGGGTTGGGGTTACAGTGAGCTAAAACAGCGATCTTGTGAAATCCAAAATAATCGTTTTTGCCTCTACTATCGAAAGGAATTTCGACTACATTTGTTGCTTTATTACTTTTAGGAGAAAAATTCGCTCCCATTTTCTTGATGTAGCAATAGATAAAGTCATCCCTTAGCATACCCTGTACTTTCATGTTCAGCCTATCTGCAACCAATTCTTTATGGTCACCTTCGTATTCACGATTGATAAGACTTGTTGAAAACCTTTTCCCTTCAGGGAGTAGAGGATAAATGGTAATTCTATCGGTGTTGGAATGAACTTTGTGTTTAGCCTTGATGGAAGACTCTTGAATTTTGAAACCCCAATGCTGAAGTGTTAATGCGGTTAGGGTGTCCTTAAAGTTGGCTGCAAGGATATGAACTTCTGTGGCATTCACCATTGATTGTCGAGCATTCTCATGAAATGCATTGTAGTGGAATGAAGCGCCTTTCTCTTCGTCTACTTCTTTGCTGAACATTTTCACCTCTGATCCATTTTCTGCGATTCTGGAAACTAAGCTCTTCAGTTTGTTACCGAGAGCATCACTAGCATCAGAAGTAATGACTTTTGCTTCCTCCTTGGTAATTTTCAGTTTGGCGACTTTAGTTTCTTTATCGACCTCAATGATGTTCTGTACAGTCGTTTTCATTTCGCTTATGTTGAACTTCCAGTGTTCAATATCTAGAAGATTGGGGAGTTCATCAAAAACAATCACCCACTCTGATAGCAATGCATTCGGGATATTCAAAAAGGCTTTGTGAGTGCATATCACCACAGGGTTTTCTTGGTCTTTTCGGCCTCTTTCAAAAGCATTGGTGTAATTGTATTGTTTGATTCCATGAGAGGCGACAGCGGATACAGTGGAGGTTTCACCTACGGTATCGCTATTGATTACACGTATTTCTCTTTTGTCCGTGTTTCCTTCCTGCAGCCTTGATTCAATTTGATACCCAAGTTCTTTTGTTGGGCTCAGGACCAGCACGCAACTTTTCTTGAGTCTTCCATGTATTTCATTAACAAGAGCGTTAGTCTTTCCACCACCACAGCAGCTATTTTCTACTCCAACCTTGTCATTTTCATCGTTGTCGATTAATTCAGACCCAAAATATTCTTCCATTGTTGGGAGTTCACTTTCTTCTAGCAAATATATCTTCCTTTGATCAATTAATTTAATAAACCCAAAGGAAAAGCCTAATAGCCCAATTACAGAATACCTGTATCAGCTACATGCAAAGAGAGATGTGTGTAGGGGGAGAATGGCGAGATATGCATAATCCTTTGCTAACATGCTTCCTTGGCGCGACCTTATCCTTTGGTCTTGCTGCTCCATGAATTGGGTGGTGCCATGTTCAAAAAGCGGGCGCAATTATATCCGGTTATAGCTTTGCTGTCAATACATACAGTATTTATATTGGAGCTTCCTCCAATTCCTTATAGACGGTGGATCGTCCTATTTTTAGTTGGTTGGCTATTCCTGTAGCGCCTACTCCCAATCAATATCATCCCAGTTAGTTTCATCCCATGTGTTGCTCGCCAATGGGGTTGCTGTTGGTGAAGGGGAGGTGGTTATTGTTGGGCTTGCTAAGGGGGAAATAGTTGGGGTTGTTGATGGCGTGGGGGTTGGTATCGGTGAAGAGCCTTTGCCGGAATTATTATCTGCTCCAGTGGAGCCGCCCCCGCAGCTTACTAATCCAATTGCAGT
Organism: Agarilytica sp.; assembly: GCA_045430305.1. Lineage (GTDB taxonomy): Bacteria > Pseudomonadota > Gammaproteobacteria > Pseudomonadales > Cellvibrionaceae > Agarilytica. The sequence continues at coordinate 695,816 of JAILXW010000001.1, forward strand.
GATCGACAAAAACAACGCCTTGATCATGGCTGCATCTCTTCAATTTGAATGTAATTAAAAAGATTTTTATATTGGTTTAGTAAACCTGTGTTGTAGTGGTCATTCAGGATGGTTGTGTCAATATCATCTGAATAATCGGGGCCGTCTTCATGAGAGAGTTCTTGTGCCTCTTCCCTAACGAATGAGGTGTCAATAGTGGCGTATGTGACAGTAAGCCATGTTTCACCAATATGAACGTTGAGAGTGATTTGTCCGTTCCAGCGACTACTAATTTGAGTGGCAGGGCCTGATCCGCGCTCCAATATAAAACTTGTAGATTCCCCTGTACGTGGTGCGAAGTGCGCTGGATAGCCAGAAATAGTCAGGCCTGACGTCAGCGCTGCTGGCCAAGGCTGCAGATGGTGCTGAACTCTGAACGCTCCCTTGTATTGTGTTCCCTCATCAATCACGGGGAAAACTAGCCTATATATATTACCGCTTCCGTATTCTCGAAACGGGTAGGCTCCTAATACGAAAATTCTATCTTCAATGGTATCGATGATCTCTCCGATTTCAGCGCTTTTAAGAGAGTACCCATCAAGTTCGTGAGGGTAGTAATCAGGTTCTTCGGGATTCTCTAAACCCTCAATTCGCGATTCAATGCTCTCACTGTTTACGTCGATTAAATTTATCTGTGCTTCCATGTTTGAAAGTCTGCTGTTCACATCTGTGGCGCTAGCTTTGTCTTGAAGCGAGGATTCGGTTGTCGTCACTCTCGCATCTAGCGATTCAAAATTTTCATTAACTTCAGCCGCTCGAGCCTTGGTGTTTGGAGAGAAAGTATATGGAATATCAGCGGCACAAATACCGCTTAAAATAATCGATAGCAGTGGTGTGTATTTCGTATTAGAAATCATTGTGGGTCATCCGTAACGGGTAGAATTTGTAGACTATAGTACGTCGACCATAGTCTACAAGCAACCTAGTGTTTGTTGCTTTTGGGCGAATACTAAATTGAATCTACAGCAATGCTTTGGGATAACGTTGAAACGTATTAGGGAGAAAAATGGAATTACTCAGCAGGAGGTTTCTTTTAGTGCGAAAATTGATCGTACATATGTGTCTATGCTCGAAAGGGGCTTAAGGCAGCCTTCGCTGCAAGTGATCTTTGATTTGTCTGATGCACTTGGTATTACGCCTGAAGACCTCATTTCTCAGACTTCGAAGTTGTATGTGGACTTGTCGGTTAAATAGCCTGCAAGTTGTACTAAGTTATTTTAATCCAATGCTAGATACTTATAGAGGGTGCTTTCTCCTATTCTCAGTTGTTTGGCAACCGCGCTTTTTTTCATTCCCCTGGCAATGAGCTCTTTAGCGGTAGAGATTACTGAATCATCAATTGCTTTTCTTCCTTTATATGCGCCTTCAGATTTCGCTCGGTCAATTCCAATTCGTTGTCTCTCAAGAAGAACATCTCTCTCCATCTTAGCTAAAGCAGCCATAACCGTTAGAATCATCTCTCCGGCGCTAGAAGTAACATCTACTCCACCAAGCTGATCAACTACAAGATGGACCCCTTTGGATTTAAGTTGCTCGGCAACTTCAAGCACTTCTGAGGTTTTACGCCCGATTCTTGATACCTCTTTGACAATCAGAGTGTCTCCCTTCCTTACCTTCTTTAAGAGGCTTTGAAATTTAGGCCGTTCTGTCGTAGTACCCGAAAATTTTTCTTCGACGATAAAGTCATGAATGTACCTATTTGCTAGGTACTGAGCTTGTTGCTCCGAATTTTGTTCGATGGTGCTAACACGAGCGTAGATGTAGGTAGTCATTTTCCATTAATTCTATTTAGGTTTTAGATCTTAATAGAATACTCTATTTAGGGTGGCGATCAACTATAAATAGAGGTTTTTTTGAATCTATCTTTAGGGTGAACCCTAAATGGAGGTTTCTTTCTGTGGTCACTTCTGGAGGGTTAAGAAAAGTAAGTTGTTGATTTGGTCTCATCGGAGAAGTGTGGATAGGAAGGCGCCAGAGAGGGCTGCAGAGTATTGGGTTTCTCCCTGATATTTTGAAATTATTGGCGATGTTGGTTGGCATGTATCTTCCTGGCTGAACGCCGCGCATATAAATTTCTACTATTTTGATACCAGCTTGACACTACCTATGTGTTAGAGGTTATTCTGTTAGAACGGAGCTTCAAAACTCCACAAGGCAGGCAAACCGCAACTGGTAGCACTGCGGTTTTTTTGTGCCTGTAAAAAGCTACCTCTCGTTATGGTCGGGAGGCTTGGGTTATATAATACCTTCGGGAAAAACCTGAGGCGGCGCCTTGTGCTGTTTTGAACCTCCCGATCACCTTTAAGAGATACGCAACTTCAAAATTGCACAAGGAACCAATCATGAACAGTTATCACTTCTACTTCATTCTGATGTTTCACTTCTTCTCATCGTCTTATTTGTCTCCTTAGTCTAACGATATTTTCAAGATAGAACGTCTATGCGCTTATCCGCGTAGACCTTGTTTCGAAAAATTTTAGGAGACTTGCTATGTCTTTTGTTAAGCAGCTAGAAGAGGCTGAGGATCAGTCCTGCCTTGAACTTGTGGTTCAGTACTATAGCGACTCGCTTATGAGTAATGAAAAAGCTCAACAATTTCTGGAAAGCAGAAAACTCAATCACCCTGAAGTGCTAAAGCAATATCACATCGGATTTTGTGATCGCACCTTAGGCACGCAGATACCCAAGACCCACTACAAAGCCGGTCGTATTATCCGAGATAAGCTGAAACGTATTGGCATCACTAAAGGCAATGGTATTGAAGTCCATCGAGGGGGATTGGTGGTTCCCAATATGGATATTGAAGGAAATGTCGTTGATATTTTCTCTTACAAGATTTCAAGTAAGCTTAGGCCAGATACACACCGTGAGATATTTTGTAATTCGGGCATCTTTAACGCCCAGACCTTAAAAAGTGCTCCAGAAATAATTTTAGTCGGAGTAATGCTCGATGCATTGAGCTTTCTTGTGCATGGCTACCCCAATGTTACTTGTATCTTCGAAGATAATGACCCCACTCAATATTTTGAATTCTTCAAGACAATAGGGTGTAAGCGACTCTTGGTGGTTCCTGAAATTTTCCAGAGGATTCGGGAATTTGTGCCTAGTGACACAGAAATCTATGAGGTTGCAGTACCACACGGATACAGTATTAATGACTATTGCCTAGCCGTTCCCAATGCTCAAGAAGCCTTAGGCCAGTTAATTCGCCATGCGCAATGGCAAAGCCCAATATCTCATAAAGATGATTCGGGTATCTTGTCTGAGGATGCGTCGCTAGAAGAGGGGGATGAGGAAGCCATTTTAGAAAACTTAGACTTGGATGATTGCCTCAATGAACTGGAAGAAGAAATTGAAACCTTACAGCCACTACCCGCAGTAAGAACACCTGAACCCCCACCTGAACAAAGTATCAAAGAAGAAGCCCATCAGATTGTTATTCAATTCTCGGATAGAACCTACCGTATTCGAGGCTTATATACCAACACATCCCACCACAGACTTAAAGTCAGTCTCTTTGCCAGTGTGGATGACAAGATACATATTGATGACTTAAACCTTTATCAGTCTCGCTCTAGAGCTGTATTCATTATTCAATCATCAGCAGAACTAGGCTTATCTGAAAAAGTGGTGAAGTCCGATATTGGGCGTTTAGTGTTTATCTTAGAAGAATGTCTTCATAAAAAGCTCCAATCAGATGTGGCAATCCATTCCAATGAACCTGTGGATGCTTTAACGTCTACAGAAAGGTCTGCCGCGATTGAATATCTCAAACAGCCCAATTTAATCAGCAATATCCTTCAAGACTTAAACACATTGGATGTGATAGGGCAGGAGCAGAACGTATTGGTGTGCTATTTAGCGGTCACTTCTCGTTTCTTAGATGATCCTATTGCCATCACCATTCAATCTGCCAGTGCATCAGGTAAAACATCGTTAATGAATGGTGTCTTACAGCTGATACCGGAAGATCATAAAGTTTCTTTTAGCAGTATTACCAGTCAGTCTCTGTATTACATGGAAGAATCGGGGCTTAAACATAAGATTCTAGCGATAGCGGAATTAGATGGGGTTAATAAAGGCAGCAGTGCCTACAGCCTCAAACTCTTACAGTCTGAAAAAGAAATCAGTATTGCAACAACACTAAAGGATGAGAAAGGCAATCTCAGAACAATGGAGAAGCGCGTAGAGGGCCCAGTACAGTTTTTCTGTACCACCACACGCATTGATGTGGATGATGAGTTATTAAATAGAACTCTGGTTGTGAGTATCAGTGATGACCCAGGAGTAACAGAAGCGATACATAAAGTGCAAAGGCAACGACAAACGCTCGCAGGAATTAAAGGAAAGAAAATACGGCAACGTATTATTGAACAGCATCACCGGATTCAGCAGTGTTTAAAATCCGTTGTGATTGTAAATCCCTATGCACCACAACTTACATTCTTCACCGGAAAAACGCGTACACGTCGTGACCATCAAAAGTATTTAAGTTTAATCAAGGCCATCACCTTTCTTCACCAGTATCAAAGACCGGTGAAAACCATTGATATTGATGGTGAAACAGTGGAATACATTGAATCCACGGTTGAGGATATCAAACTGGCAAATCAAATCGCATATCAAGTTTTAGGGAATTGTTTGCTTGAGGATTTACCACCCCAGACACAGCAACTCCTCTTAAAGATACATGCATTTGTATCGTTACAAAGTCATCAGCAAAACATCCCGCAAAGCCACTACAGGTTTACGCGGAGTGATATTCGAGCCTACAGCGGATGGTCTATCTCTCAACTAAAAGTCCATTGTCAGCGCTTAGAGGAGCTTGAATACCTTGTTAGACACAAGGGAGGACGAGGCAAAGTCATCGAGTATCAACTGCTATGGAATGGTGAAGGATTAGAGGGAGATAGCTTCGCTATGGGGCTTTTAGATATCCACAAATCAGAAGCAGAATTGACTTAGGTTGCTCAAAAGTTTGGCTTTTAGCCAATAAAGTCTGGGTTAAGTGTGGGCCAAGTCTGACTCAAGTTTGATTGATCGCTTGTGCTTTTTTTGAAGTAATTCAAATAGATAAAGAAATGTCATGAATAATGTATCTGAGATAAAGCGGCAGGATAATTTTGAACAAGCCATTCCATTATCTTCCTACGTGAAGCACTACCTTCAGTATCTGGAATACATAGGGTATTCCACAGAAACGATTAATGGCCATCGATTGTCCCTCAAGCGATTTACTCATTGGTGCTTGGAGAGAAATATTGAAACACCTAATGGCATTACTAAGCCTGTAATAGAAGCCTACCAAAGAGCATTGTTTTACTTCCGTAAACAGAACGGTAAACCGCTAGCGAAAGATACACAGAATAAGACCCTGATTATTATTCGTACATTCATGAAGTGGTTGGTAAGGGAAAACCATTTACCGTTTAACCCGGCTGATCAAATCGAGTTAGCACGTATCCCTAGGAGGCTCCCTAGAAGGCATCTGAGCCGCAGTGAGATTGGTTCTCTATTCGATGTGCCTGACATCACAACACCGCTAGGTATCCGTGACAGAGCCATACTGGAGACCTTTTACAGCACAGGGATGAGGCGTAATGAGCTGGCATATTTGAGAGAAGGGGATGTCGATTTCAATGAAGGTATTATTTATATCCAGCATGGCAGTAAAGGCGGTCATCAACGTATCGTGCCTATTGGGGATCATGCTTTAGCCTGGGTGGAAAAGTACTATTTAGAAGTACGCCCGATGTTTGTCGCTGGAGAGGATGAAGGTGTCTTATTTTTGTATGATAATGGTGAGGCCTTTGTCAAAAGTCGATTAAGCGCATTGGTGAAACGATTGATGGTGAAAGCCAAGATTGATAAGGAAGGTTCCTGTCACTTATTGCGTCATTCCTGCGCGTCACACCTTTTAGAATCGGGGATGGATATCAGGCTGATACAACAGCTATTGGGGCATTCTAAAACAGATACCACATCGATCTATGCCAAGGTAAGTATTGGGCATTTGAAAAAAATTCATCAGGAATTACAACTTTAAAAAACGACAGCTTCGATTATGGAAAACGATCAAGGTCAACTACTTAGAGCAACTATCACGACTAAATCTGGCGAAGTGATAGAAGATGAAAAAATAATACTCTTTGTGCCGGAAAGAAAGTATCACAAGCCACGAATTGAAATTCGTCCAACCAGAGAGGCATACAAAAAAATGTCTAATGATTGGACCTGCTCTGTTGAAGCAATTCGTGGTGAATTGAACGATTCGGACTATGAATTATTTATAGCTCCGGAAGCAAACATAATAAAGTCTTCTGCACGATATTGGGGTGGCACTGATACAGAGTGTTATCTAGAGCTAGATTTGGAACACTTTCAAATTGTCAGAAAATATCCTTCAAGGAAAGCCTCGGAAAAAGATTCTGGAAAAATTCATTTTTGGGTTAGTAGTTGTAGTTTTCTTGAGCCAATTGGAGGGAGGTCAATTACGGCAGAGGGAGAGGTTAATTACGACCAAAAAGATAGACCATCTTACCTCCTTTCAGGCGAGATTAATATCGAGTTCAAGCTGCTGTTTTCTCACAGAGATGAAGATAATGGGGATCTAACTATCTGGCCGTATTTGATAGGGGAATGTGAGACACCCCTGTCATCCAACGCCATAGAAGACATAAACAATAAATATTTACCGCTAATTGATGACTTTTTACTAATTTGTTCATTTGCCGAAAGACGAAGAATTTGCTGTCTGGGTTGGGAGGCATGTGACAATGACCATGCATCTGAGTACTATCGAGGCGAGTTCGCATTTCCGAAGGAGAGAGATAAAGAATCTACCATTCAAGGAGTCATTGAGCGCACTTACGCATCAGAGTTTATTACACAGGCATACAAGGTGTTTTCAGAGTCTGAAAGCAAAGTTACTATGAGGAGTGCTTTGTATGCGGCTGTACCAGTATCTGAAAGTGTATTGGAGTTAAAGTTTTTACGATTATTTTCTGGGATTGAATCTCTTGTGCTCGGATTCCGGAAACAGAATCAATCGGAATTCATACTCAATGGTGAAGATTGGAAAAAGTTTAGGTCTCAACTTAAATCATGCCTTAAAAACTCAGGCCTAGAGTTTATAGATAGCGAGCAAAGATCATTTTTTTATAAAAACATATCCGGGATGAATAGAATCCCACTAAAAGATGTTTTCGATAAGTTTTGTAGAGCTTACGATGTCCCGCTAGATGATTTATGGCCAGTTTTTGGCGATAAAAATCGATCAGGTTTAGTAGATATTCGAAATAAGCTTTCACATGGCGATCCTCTACCTCAATCAGTATATGGAGCCATGCAGATTGCTTCGTTTCACTTGGAGGTGGTGTTAGAAAGGATGTTCCTTCGGGTGTTTGGTTGGCAGGTTGAAAAAAGTACGGTTAATGAACGATATTTGGAGAAGGTTTATTTTCCAGATTCTAACCTGGATAATGAAATAGATGTCATCACACACTTTCTAAAAAACTAAAAAGATCAGAATTTCATATCGATTAGAGGCAAATTATTGCGTTTAAACTGAATGTACAGATATTTTCACGAAATAAAATGCAGTCTTGTGGACAACTACCATTGAAAGCACCTAGAAAAGAGAACCTTATCTTTTGATTTATAAATACTTACCTAGATGGAATAGTGTAAATAAAGCGCTAAATATATTTTATTTTGGGGTTCGCAAGGCCTTAGTCATGTGGCGAGCCAAAGCTTGGCAAAAAATATATTTGGTTAATCACTGGCTAGCTAATACCAGGTCGCGGTACGCTGGCCGAATTAGGGTTGTTTTGCTTTTGTTTCTACTAGCTTTAAGCGCTATTTTTGTGTCACCCCTTCAAAATTACTTAGAGCCACAATTTGCTCAATCAGGGCGATTAGACTCACTCACATCTTTATTTCTTGCTATTGGTGGCGCCATGATCGGTGCTACCGCGATAGCGTTCTCTCTTATCATGTTCGCGATGCAAGTAAATGTAGAGCGTATGCCTCATGGTCTGTTTAGAAAATTTAGTTCAGATATAAAATTACTTGGAGTGTTTGCTTCAACCTTTTCTTTAGCGATCATCATTACTGTGCTTTCACTGATTTCAGATAAGTCTTTTGTAGCAATCGCGATCTTAGTGTCTATTTGGTGTTCATCTTTAATAATTGTCTTATTTATGGTTGCTTATCGGAGGGCTCTTGACTTGATAAGCCCTACAAAACAGTTAAGCCTGGTAGTACTGGACACGAAAAAGAACTTTAACCGTTGGGACAGAGCAGTTAGACGCACAGCACCTATAATTCGAGCTAATATGACTTATGAAGAAGAGGGAAATGACTTAAAAAGCATGTGTGATTTGGAGCGACTTACTTATTTTCAGTTGCATCCGGAATGGACATCACTAGCCAAGCAAACCACATCCTATTGTATCGCCTTCTCAAGGCGTTATGCTGAGCAACGTGACCACGAAGTTTCTAGGGTAGCACTTAATGGAATAGTCGCGATTCATGCGTTTTATATTGAAATTAAAGGAAAAACATTTTTTTCAAACAGTTTTATGGTGGAAAACCCTCTGGCTCATGATGATTTTCTATCAGAAACACTAGAACATATTCGACAAAATGTTCAATTAGCTTTATCCAGAAAAGATGAGCAGTTTTTGGAGCTGAATTTACATTGTTATACTCACCTCGCACAATCATATTTGACTGTAGAATATGCAAATAAGTATGCAGAACCTACTCATGCACATTTGGTACTTGGTTATCTAGCTCGCTCTGTTGAAAGTGTTATTCCCCACGGTATGGCTGATGTATTGCTTGAAGGTGTGCGACAGCTCGGGAAATCCGCAAAGATAATTACGCATAATGATAAGAACAACTATGTAGCGACAATTTCCAATAAAATTTCTTCAGTGGCATGTGTGGGCGCAGTAAATAGGAGTTACCAGCCTGTAGCGCAGGTGGCGGTTAAGGAACTCGCCGATCTCACTTTTGAAATATTGAGGAGTAAATCATTTGATGTACGTTATTTAGTTGAGGAGGTGCGAGACGGTGTTAAGCAGATTGCAGAAATGTACCTGCAGCTTCCTGAAACTCCACTATCAAGAACCCACAGTTTCGTTTTGGCCTATTACTATTCAGCCTCTAATCATGATGGGCTACTGGAAAAATTAACAGAATTAGTGAACGCTCTATCTAATTCACCCAGCGAAGATGAAACTGCAATACAAATTATTCGCCACTTTGATGAATGGTCCGAAAACCTTTACCTAACTGAAAAACAGTTATTAATAATGGCTGTTGAAAAAAGGTCACAATTTACTCAAGATTTGCTTCGTTGGATTGTTCAGGTTACAAAAATTCTTCTCGCGGTTTCTTCTTTAAAAGCATGCGATGATCTTCATCGGGATAAATTAAGAGAATCGGCAAGGAGGTTGATAAATGTATTTTCTTGGGTTCAGGTGAATGGAGATACGATACGTTTTCTGGAAACTTTCAGGATTTCGGATAGATTATTTGAGTCTTCGTATGACGCTTATAATCGTGACTGTTTAGACGAAGCAATTGAAATTCGAAACTTGCTTCTTCGCTGGACATGCAAGATCGGAAAATTTCAAAACGGTTGGGGATCTTTAAAAACAGCGTTCTCTGGACTCGTTTGCTTGAATTTAGTCTTTGACTCTCCAGATGAAGTACTAACAAAAGATATTGATGACTATTTGTCTAGCGACTCAGCCGCTAGCATTGATATCCGCTCAAGAGCCGCGGCCGATCTTCGTGAGGAAGCGGATAAGTATCACGTAGGACATTCCCATAGAGACATCGATATCGCGATGGCGCGCTTGGATCAGTCTAGACTGCATGAGCTACTACACAAAGTCGCGGATCATTTATACCCAGAATCAAAAGATTTTGAGGGTCCTGCCCCTGGAAATATTAGTCAGCCACCAATATTGTGAATTTTATTGTGGGCAATCGATATTTTGACGAGCTTATAGATGATATGAAAAGGTTTTTATCGAAAAGCACCACCTAGAAAATATTTCGGCTGTTAAAATAAACTTTATTCAATGCGCCTCTATGCTATTGATGCTCTTTAAAATTTTAAGACTTTATCTCTAGGTACCAGCAAGGCAACCGTTTAACACAAACCGATGCCGAAAATAAAACAACGGTATGGACTTACGATCTACACGGCCGTGTATTAACGCGCACCTTGCCAGAAGGTCAGGTAGAAAGTTTTGTGTATAACGATGGCCAAGGCTGTGCACAAACCGATGGTATTAACTGTGCAAACGCCACAAGCCCACGCACGGTGATTCACACCGACTTTAACGGTGACACCATTACCACGGCCTACGACGTTATGGGTAGAACCATTGCGGTTCAATACAGTAAAGATGGCAACAGCGACGTCTTTACCTATACCGCCAATGGCCATGTGCACACCGTTACCGACCAACACGGTACCACCACCTATACCTACGACAGCAATAACCGTTTGTTAACAGAAATAAAAACAGACGGTACCCAAATGCGTTATGAATACGACGCGGTAGGGAATCGCACACTCGTAGAAATTACACGCGGTGGCAGTATTACAAGCAGCACCACCTACACCTATGACGATCTCAATCGTTTAGAGAATGTGATCGATAGCAGTGGTACCACTACCTATACATACGATGCAGTCGGTAACTTAGATACAGTGGCATACCCCAACGGCTTAGTGACGGATTACGACTACAACGCAGTGAATCAACTCACCGATGTCGTTACGCGTGATGCAATAAATACAATCATAAACCACTTCAACTACAGCTTAACGCTCACAGGCCGAAGAGAAATCATTACAGAGCTAGATGGTCGTACCACAGCGTATTGTTATGACGACCTCTATCGCTTAACAGATGAAGTTGTATTTGAAACAACGCCAGCAATACCACCATCAACCGGTTGTATTACCGATACAGCAGGTGCTGACTATGTGGCGAATTATGAATACGACTGGGTCGGAAATAGAGAGTATGAAACTGTGGATGGCGTACAAACCGCTTACGCTTACGACTTGAATGATCGACTCACATCAACCGGTGGTACCGTTTATACCTATGACGATAATGGCAATACCATCACTGAAACCTTAGATGGTGTTGTGAAGACCTACACATGGGATGGTAAGAACAAGTTAATTAACTTTGATAATGCCGGTAGCGTTACCAACTACACCTACAACCACAACGGCATACGTAACGGCAAAACGGAATTAGGTGTCACTACCCAATTCATCGTCGATGAAAACCGTGACTACGCGCAAGTTCTAGAAGAAGTCGAAAGCGGCAGCACCACCGTCGCCTATACTTACGGGCATGATTTATTGAGCCAAGAACGAGGTGTTGATACAAGCTGGTACCACTATGATGGCTTGGGGAGTACAAGAGCATTAAGTGACGGTCTTGGTACGTTCACGGATGAGTACAATTACTTTGCGTTCGGTGAATTGTCGGATCAAAGTGGTAGTTCTGAAAATAACTACTTGTTTACGGGTGAACAACGTGACGGTGAGTCAGGGAATTATTATTTAAGGGCGCGTTATATGTCGCCTAACAATGGTAATTTTTTGAGTATGGATACTTATCAAGGGCGCATTGGTGAGCCAGCGACTTTGCATAAATATGTTTACACTCATTCCGACCCTGTAAACAACATCGATCCGTCAGGAAATACTACTGCGACACTGAGTGGTCTGTCAGTTAGTCTAAATATTCAGGGAATATTGAATACTGCGGCAATTGGAGGAGCTCTTTATCTCTCCGGCATGGGTGATGATACGGTTGCAACACAAACCTCATTTGTAAATGATCTTCAGGCTACGGTAGTTTATAGTCAGGTTAAAAGCGATATAAATTACAAAGCCAATGAATTATCTCATGACGTTGAACGTGCTCTTGCGGCTAGCTCTTCGGATGGTACATGGCAAGCACATCACACTGTGCCAATATACATGTGTGGCGCCGTTGAGCAGTCACCTAATATGGTACCGTTGAAGTCAACTTTCCATAGGGCATTACATTCGAGCCTGCGGCTGTATGCAGAGTTTGTAGATGAAGTGTATGGAGCAGGTTTTGACGCAACCCGATCCTTATTTGATCATACTTCTAGTACAAACCGAGGTGGCTTAAGGCAACTGGCTAGAACAAGAGTGGGCCGGTCATTTATTGCTAATCATCTAGAAAGTTTCTATAGCACGGGTTGGTATGCTGGGAATGCAAATTTCAAGTCTAGATTTGAAGCAGAAAAATCATTATTCATAAACACAACAACAAGAAACTCTTTGCCAGGTTGCCAAAGATAAATTGTGGAGAAATGTATGGATTTACCAGAAAATGTAGAGCACCAAATAGTTGATTATTTAAATTTGGAATATGGTATTTATCAGGAAGATAAAAAAATTAGAGTTGGTGATTTAACTTTTGATGGAGAAAAAAAGATAGATGGAAAGGAAGTGCGTTATTGGAAGTTTCCTTGTTCTGAAAAAAGTGGATGCTGGGCTACTGTGGAAGAATATGAAGGTAGTATTTTAATTAGTATGACGACTAAATCACCCAGCTAATGAAAAGCCCAGCCAAGTGCTGGGCTTTTTCGTTTTAGGCTGATTGTTGCTGTTTAATCAGCGCTTCCAACATATCACTAATAAACTTCTGCTTGTTCTTGGGTAGCATGTTTACCTGATCCATTTGCCGCTGTAGCTTCGAGGCAGGCCCGCGCTTACTTGGCTTGTCTTGTATGCCCAGCAGCTCATCCGTTGAAACCCCAAATAACTTAGCCAACACAGGAATGTCCGAACTGGATACTTTACGGCGTCCCGCTTCAAATGAAGCCATGTGCTGCTGGGAAATCTCCAGAATCTCGGCAAGCTGTACCTGGGTTAGGCCAAGCTCTTTCCGTTGGAGGGCAATACGCTGCCCTAGCTGCTTAAAGAATATCTCGTCGTCTTTAGTCATCAGATCATCAAGAGAGGCTGGAAAGTGTCTAGTAAACTGGTGGCGATTCATATTGATATTGAGGGTGTCGGTGAAAGGAATATACAAGGTGTTCATCATCGGCTTGTGCCATACATTTCATTGAGCCCTCAGTATTATATTTGTTGTGTTAATGATTGGGTTGAAATCCTATACGGTCAACCTGAGGCAATCAGATATTCATTAAAAGAGTATATTGACCCTTCCATGGTGGAAAATATTCAGAGCCTCTACGGTGATGATGCAGATAAATACACGCGATATATATTGGCTGATGCGCGTGAAAAACTTTCCCAGAAATTAGGCTGTTTTTAGTCACTAATATTTTCGGAGTTGTCGCCGAAGAATGTTCCGCCAACCTGTAGCTGGTTCAGAACAGTCCAAGTTTGGTTCCCGATTTTAATTTTCATGCATGACTTCTTGGGCTTGTCTTTAGGCCTGAATAGCAGGGTAATGTCGATGGAATATCTGGATTCTAGTGCTTTATGCCGCGCAATAATAAGTTAAAGGGGCGCCCATAAGCCAGAATTTGTCAGCGGAAAATAGTCCCCCAGGAAACCTATAGTGAGGCTGCAAAATTAAAAGATATTTTGGTGTTTAACATTAGCGCCCTTTGAATCTAAAAAGGTTATCAAGGAAAGCCTTGTAACAGATACCCATCGTGATCTAGCGGATAAACCGCCCAAGCGAAATAGCTCCAGAAACGCCTCGGTACCAGGCTGTTTAAAAAAAAGATCAGAGACGCAGCCTTTGAGCGTGAAAGCCAGTCCACTTAGAGTTAACAGCATAGGCGTGTTGCTTGGCGGGAAAAATATAACCCGTAGGTAAGATGCCAAAGCGAAGCAAATGGGCAAGCCAATACGCATCGGATTTATCGTCGGTATGCTTATGCTCTGAATACTGTTGAACAGCTATCGTGCTGACCAATTTAACATCAATATGAGTACCTGAGGGGTTTAACAATAGAACAATCTAGGTGGTGGATATTCCGTCCGTCCGATATATCACTTAACGCACATTTTATTGATCGCCGGTGGTTAAAGGGGATATTTTCTTCACTCAAAGTGCATATATATAGTGTGAATACCCAAGATTAACGCTGGAAGGCGAATGGCTTGTATACTCCCTGCATATTAAGAGAGAAGTGAATTATGCTAAAAGTTGGTAGTACACACGAGCTAGAAGTCATCAAGCACGTAGATTTTGGCGTGTATCTGGATGCAGAAAATTTGGGTGAAGTCTTGTTGCCCAAGCGGTTCGTTAGCGAAGACGTTGATGTCGGCGATATGATTCGTGTATTTCTGCACCACGATTCAGAAGACCGTTTAATCGCAACCACTCAACGACCACGTATTCAGGTCGGGCAGTTTGCGTATTTAAAGGTGGTTGAGACAACGAGCTTTGGCGCTTTTTTAGATTGGGGGTTGGCTAAGCATTTACTCGTTCCTTTTGCGGAACAGCACAAAAACATGGAAGTAGGTAAATCTTACCTCGTTTATGCCTATATCGATAAGCGCGATGGTCGCATTGTTGCTTCCTCTAAAATTGATAAGTTCATCGATGACGACAAGCCGCATCGATATAAACCCCGCCAAGCGGTCAACCTTATTGTTGCCAATTCCACAGATCTAGGGTTTAAGGCGATTATCAACCATTCACATTGGGGCGTGTTGTACAAGAAAGATGTCTTTCAGCGTCTCAGCTTTGGTCAGAGCGTGAAGGGTTTTATTCAAAAGGTTCGCGCCGACGGACGAATTGATTTAACGCTGAATGGCGGCCACATGTCACTCGATAAAAACAGCACAACCGTTATCGATTATCTGAACAAACACAATGGCTATTCATCGCTTCACGACAAATCTGACCCTAGTGATATTTCCGCCGCCTTGGGTATTAGTAAAGGCGCGTTTAAAAAGGCGATTGGCAGTCTCTATAAACAGCGCGTTATTGTGATAGAAGACGACGGCATTCGTATTGTGCCCAATAATAA
This sequence comes from Agarilytica sp., assembly GCA_045430305.1. Lineage (GTDB taxonomy): Bacteria > Pseudomonadota > Gammaproteobacteria > Pseudomonadales > Cellvibrionaceae > Agarilytica. The sequence goes on from JAILXW010000001.1 coordinate 710,894, forward strand.
ATAAACCGGGTTAGTTCTATGGCGCTAAGTGCCACTATATATAAGTTCACAATATCAATATCGGATTTGAATCGTGATTACTATGATTCACTTCAGGTCACTGTTGCTCAGCACCCATCTGAAAGTGTAGAGCGTATGATGGTGCGCGTGTTGGCGTATTGCGTTGATGCTTGCGAGGGCTTGGCCTTTACTAAGGGCTTGTCGACGCCAGAAACCCCTGACATTTGGGCGAAAAGTTTAGACGATCAAATAAACCTTTGGGTAGAGGTGGGCGAACCATCGGCGGATAAAATTAAAAAAGCGACTCGGCAGTCCAAGCAGGTAAAGGTATATAGCTTTAACAGTAAATCGGATGTGTGGTGGAGCCAAGAGCAGAAAAAATTGAACACCTTGAATGTTGCCGTTATTCAATTTCCATGGGATGAAATTCAACAGCTGGTCGCATTGGTATCTCGAACGGTCAACATGTCCGTTACTATTACTGGCGATTCGATTTTTATAAATTCAGATAATGGCGATAGAGAAGTACACTGGGCAACACTGCAAGATAATGATTAAATGATGTGTGGTGGTCTAGCGGTTTGGTTGCGATTACCCGTGTTTATGAGGGGAGGTTGGTATGAGTGCTTGCCCATGTACTAGCGGTAAAATGTTTAAAGCATGCTGCGGTCGGTATGTGTTTACGAATCAGCAAGCGCGTAATGGCGTGTGCCCTGCAAAAACGCCAGAGCAATTGATGCGCTCTCGTTTTACTGCATACGCGCTTGGGAATTACGGCGAGTACCTATTGGCTACTTGGTGGCCGGCAACCGCTGCTGGGTTAACTGCTGAATCGCTTTCAGAAAAAACCTGCGAGTGGGTTAAGCTTGATGTTCTTGAGAAAAACCAAAAAGGGAACGATGGTTGGGTGAGCTTTTGCGCGTGGTACTTAGATGAAGCCGGTAACTCGTGTGAGATGCGAGAGAAGTCTTCCTTTAAACGGGAACAGGGCCGCTGGTTTTACGTGAGCGGAGAGTTTCCTTAAAAGAAGCCCAGAAAAATGTCGCGGAAGGATTTAACGCGCATCAATATGGAGCCTGAACATTCCGGTCATCTCGTTTGATTTTCGGTGTATTTATTTTGCTTGTGTTTATTCAGGCCGGAAATCATTAAGGCTTGAGATAAGCAAGTCAGTTACATACCTTATACACACTATGAACTATAAATTTTTATATATTCTAGCGCTGTTGCAGAGCATGTTTCTCGTCGCGGGTTGTGGTGGCGCTAGTGGTTCTGATGCTGATGCAGGTGGTGATACAGGTTCACCCGATGTTGAGGTGTGTACGCTTTCCGATATAGAAGCCACTATAACGAGTACGCTATCTGAGGTGGTATCGAGTGTGGATTTTTCTTTCGCACTTGTGAGAGCCGATGGGCGTGAGTACCGTTTCGAACGCGGAAGTTCTCGTTTGCAAACTTCCTATGAGTCGGCGTCTACTTCTAAATTGGTTACTGCTGTCGTTATTATGCGATTGGTCGAGCAAGGTTATTTGGCCCTCAATGATCGCCCTCAAGACCACATCAGCGATTGGCCGATCGACAGCACTGATACGCTCTACGATATTAGTTTGGCGCAACTCTTGAGTTTTACCTCAGGGTTAACAAACGAGCCGCTTTGTATTAATTTTCCTGGGTTTGACTTTGAAGATTGCGTGGGCAATATCGCAAACAGTAATTCCGGCAATGGCATTGTTCCGGGCGAGGCTTTTTATTATTCCGGCACGCATATGCAAGTAGCGGGGCTTATGGCGATTAATGCGCTTGGGGTGAATGCATGGGCTGATGTTTTCTCAATCTTTAAGACCGAAACGGGTCTGTTCGCGAGTTCAGAATATGATTTACCTTCGCTAACAAATCCGCGTTTGGCCGGAGGTATGCATTGGACCGGAGAGGAACATTTGGCCTTTCTAGGGGCATTTAGCAATGGCTTACTGTTATCTTCCAACGCTATGTCAGAGATGTTGACTGACCACACAGCCACGACCGAAATCTCTTTTTCACCAGCATTGAGCGGGCTTGGCGAGCAGTGGCACTACGGGTTTGGGCTTTGGCATGAATGTGAAAACGCCACATTTGATTGTGAGGCCGGTTCGCGTATTTCTAGCCCTGGGGCTTACGGAGCCTACCCATTTTGGGATCGCGCTGAGGGCTATTACGGTATTGTGGCTAGGCAGGGTGCACTAGGCACCTACACCGAGGGTGTTACTATTGAGCGAGCGGTAAGGGCATCAGTAGATGAATGGGCTGCTTGTTTGTAACGCGCTATATTTTTTCTGAATGGGTGTTGGGGGCGTGGCCTCGAACCTGACGAAATGTAATTAGAGGGAGGCGTTAAGATAGTAAAAAAAGGAACGTTAAATCTTCATGGAAGGGTTCCGCCCCCGAGCCTTGGTAAATTAAATTTTACGAATGGCGTAGCTCCCCTGAAATTTCACGGCAATATTACCCTCGCATTCGATGGTTGAGCTTAGGGTTAAACGCGCACGACCTTTTTCTTCATATTTTTCAAAAAACGTTTTCAAGTCGCTTTCTTCCGGGGCTTTGCATGTCGCGATGATCTCGCCAGAAACCGGGGCAAGGTAGCTAATATTAGATTCTGTTACCACCTGTTCACAGGTTATGCCTTTTTCCAATGTTTTCATATATAACATGCCCCAACAACTTAATACGCAAACGCAATACAGGCTTCCGCCAAAGGCGGTTTGTTTGTCGTTGATGTTGGGTTCCAAAGGTGCGCAGAGCGCTAGTGTTTTACCATCGTATTCTTTGGGTTGTATGCCCATGTACTGGCTTGCAGGTACGTGTGTTTCTAGGAATTGTTCTAGTTGTTTCCTGTAGTTTTCCATGCTTGCACTGCGTTTTTAGTGAATTGTTTAGGTGTTTATGTGAATGTGTATATGTCGGGGTTAAGGGCTCAAGGCAAGTTTAAACGAGGCTGTGAATTCGCTGTTGGATTTTTCTAAGCGAAGTTCACTATCGTGGGCTTGGAGTATTTCTGAAGCGATTTCTAAACCAAAGCCAACAGATTGATAGCGTGATTCGAGAGAATCACTTCCTGGGGCGCCATCATCAATAGTATTGATGATTGAAATTAATAGCGAGTCGTTAGAAATTTCTGTTTTGACAAATATTTGGGAATTGTGTGGGGAATATTTGATGGCATTCATTAGAAGATTTGTAACCGCGCGTATCAGAAGGTTTGCGTCTGCTATAACTGAAGCCTCGTCCAACTTAAGATCGATAGATGAGCCTTCTGTCTGTATTAGGTCTTCTAAAGACGCTATTGCATCAGTAAACAAGTTAGATAAGGGGTGGGCTTCTAATTGTGCTTGTATTTTGCCAGTGCCAAGGGCACTAATCTCCAATACTGAGGCTACGAAATCTAAGGTAAGATTAGATAAGCGTTCAATACTTTCAAAAAGTTGAGGAATTCGTTTGGTCGGTGTTGAGTCGCGCAGCCCCATTTTCGCAAAAGAAAGAATTGTGCCCACAGGGTTTCGAATATCGTGTGCTACAAAACCCACTAACTTTTTTAATTGGGTGTTGCTTTCGTTAAGTTTGTTTTCTCGGTCTCTAATCAATAAGAAGTTGCCTATGGCGTTAGCCATCAAAACAATGAGATCTCGTTCGTGTTCGGAAAATCCTGATTCTCTCTTTTGTGTCGATGTAAAATTAAGTGTGCCGTAAATTTCACCATCTACTTTTATCGGGGCAGAAAGATAAGATTCTAAATGTAGGTTGACGTAAACTGGGTGCTCTTTCATATAGCTAAGTTCACCAACATGAGGAAAGCCCAGTACTTTTCCACACTGAAAAACTTCTGAACAGTAAGTGCCTTCTAGAGGGTATTGGTCACCTTTGTTAATTACGTCTTGATTACTTACAACATCGACAACGGTGTATGTATCACTCTCGATCCGGCTGACAATGCCCGTTTCAAAGCCAAATATATTTAAGCCAGCTTTTAGATAAACTCGAACTAGCTCGTCTAGCCCTTTATAACTTCGCGTAGTAAGAATAAAGCACTCTTTAAGGTTGGCGAGCATCGCAGCCTGCTGTTCATTTGCGTCTTTTTTGCTATCCATTTGATAAAACGCTGAGTTTTCAACAAATTCTGGATATGTTCGCATGGTTTAGCCTGTGAATATTAAAGTCTGAGGAGGGTCGATACTGCCGACTTTTGTATAAAGTATAGTCGGGAGCTAGGCATTTTTCAGTAGGGCGGTACGGTATCAATATGCGCATCAATCGATATTTAAAAACTGACGGAGCTGTAATTATTGGCTCGCAACACCCTCGTTGACGCTGTGCTGTTAATTTAACTGCAACTGAATATGGAACGTGGTGCCGACCGCTTCATCAGAAGTAATGGCGAGTTGCCCTTGGTGGTGGTCTGTGATTATAAAGTGCGTAAATGAAAGTCTGTTTTCAGCTTCAATATCGGAGGTTTTGTTCGGCCATGAAGTAAAGAATGGCTCGAATAGATCGTGCTGTTCTTCGCCGGATAAACCCAGGCCATTGTGTTGCACTTTAATCCAGAGTGCATCATAGCGTTCACTGATTTCGATAAATATTTGTGGCTCAGTGTTTTCACGATTGGTAATTGCCAAAGCGTGAACGCAATGCCGAAACAGGCTCAAAAAGACTTGTTGCATTTCTGCAATATAACAGGGTATTTGCGGAAGATTTTCTTCAAACTTTCTTTCGATTTTAACATCTTGAAAGCGTAAACCTTTGGGGTCAGAAAGTGTTGTGTTGGCCAGTTGAATGGCGTGTTCAACAATTTCCGTCATCGATGCTGGGTGTTTAGGGTTGCCGTGGCTGCGTGCAAATTCGAGCAAGTTATTGATAATACTTGAAACCTGTACGCCACGTTTTTTTGCGTCTTTTAATAAAGCGAGCATATTTTCAGTTTCCGAAAGCTTACTGCTATCGCTTAACTGCTCACTTATGTGGTCTAAGTCTGTAGATATTGCATCGAGCGGTACTGCTATGTCGTAGGCCATGGTGGAAGCGAGTTCGCCCATTGCCGACATTTTGTCTCTTTGTATCAACATGTTTTGAGCCAAAGACTGCTGGGTGACATTCTCGACTAATATGACTGTGCCTTGGTCCATATGGCCCTTTAAGGGAAAAATCCGAATATCAAAATAATATTGGCCGCGTTGGCTGTGTTTAATAGTGAAGGGGATTCCGCTTACACTGACATCTTTCACTTGTTCTGGGGCGATGGTAATGGTGGGGTAGACTTCCCAAAGGTTTTTTCCGAGAGCCTTCTCGTGTTCGATGCCAGTAATTTCTTCCGCGCAGCGGTTCCATTGGGTCACTTTGAGTGTGTCGTCTAAGCCAATTAACATGGATGGCATAGATTGCAGAATGTTTTTAAGGTAAGACTCGCTTGCCTGTAACAGCAGAGAGGTTTCTTTGTGCTGTTCGATCTCCGTTTCAAGAGCTGAATTAGATTCGCGCAATAATCGATTCGATTCGTCTAGGGTGGCTGTACGCTCAAGTACGCGTTGTTCGAGCACATTTTTAATTTCTTCTAGCGCACGATTGGCTTTGACTTTTTTTCGGTGGCTAAAAAATAGGGCGACGAGCGATATGCTCAGGCACACGATAAGAACAGAGCCGGAAAAGTTGGCTACGTGCTGCCATTTTGTGTGGCCGTCCGCATCCTTAAAATGACTCATGAAGCCCGCATGGCTATGAAGTGAGCAAAGGGAAAGAAGTATTAGGGTGCTTATTCGGTACATGAACTGCTGTATCGTTATGTCTATGTGAACGCAAATAGTAGCAGATTGGGGGTCGCATAACAGGCGCTTTTTTGGCGGCTAATTCAATTTTTTTATCTGAAGCAGATTGCAATGGTACCGCTGTATGCTGGCCCTGCGTATTCTATAAATCTACAATTTCGATATGGCGTATGTTTCCTACCCTTTGCCTTAGGCTAAAAGGGGATAAAATCCTCTTACAATTGCTCACTTTACTATTATTTTTGTCGGAGCCTTCTATACTAACTACTTATAAGAACTTGCCCGAATGCGGCAATCTACCAAAAGTATAAAAATTAGAACGTGCTGTGTACTCTTACTCAGCTAATCAACACAGAAACATTAAAACGGTTATAGGCGATGCTTACACGCTTTCTTTGCTTGCTGCTGCTAACTATGAGCGCACTTTCCTTTGCAAACGACGAAGATACCCGTCTTCTTGAAGTGATTGACGCCTATGCAGATGTACATTCGGGGCCAGGAAGAGGCTATCCGGTGTTTTATACCATTGAAAATGGCGAAAAAATTGAAGTTTTAACCCGTCGTCCAGATTGGTACGAGATTAAAACAGAGAATGGAAAAATAGGCTGGGTAACCGCTTCAGCAATCTCGCGCACCATTCAAACAACTGGTGAACCTGCAGATTTGCCTTCGGTGGGTTACGGCGACTACATCAAGAACGCATGGGTCACCGGGTTTTCTACCGGGCAGTTTACCTCGGGTGGCCTAGAGGGCTACGAGTTCTTTAGTATAACGGGTGGCTATCGCGTCTTGAGTTGGTTGGCTGGTGATGTAGAGTTTGGCCGACTATTCGGTTCTGACTCTAGTGGTTCATTTTACGGTGCCAATGTCTACGTTGAACCGTTTTCTGATTGGAAATTTTCCCCTTATTTACTTGCTAGTACCGGCGAAGTTTCAATCGAATCTGCGCCGCAGCTGACGCAAGCGGCCATTAGTGCAAATTTCGATAATTATGGTCTAGGTGGAAGTTTTTATATGGGCCGTAATTTTGTCATCAAACTTGAGTACCGCTGGTATTCAACATCTATTTACATACCGGAGAAATTGGAAGCGTGGCGAATCGGTTTCAACACATTTTTCTAAAGCTAGCGTTATTGGTACTTTGTTCGCAATGGGTCGCTAATGCAAACGCTGCAAAACTGCGTGCAGATAATGAACTCTTTGATGTTGGGGCGACGGTTGGCGTCTTGAATATCGAAGATTTTACTTCTGAATATGTTTATGGCCTATACGCGACGTTTAAGGCTTCTGAGCACTATTTTCTGCAATACAACTTTATTCAAACTGAGGTAGGTGAATCCTCGTTTGAGAAAAACGCCGCTTCAGCGACTTTCGCAATCGGTGAAAACCGCACCTTCCAGCACTACGATTTGTTGATTGGCTACAACATATTCCAAGGTGAGTTTTATGGTTCCGGAGAGAATGCCCACCTAAGTAACTTGTATATCGTGGGTGGAATTGGCAATACGGATTTTGGTGACGAATCCAATTTCACTTATACCTTCGGGGTAGGCTATCAAATCGAATTCTATAGAAAATGGGTAACGCGAATCGACTATCGCGACCACATTTATAAGACTTCACTCATTATTGGTGGCGGTGAAGAAACTGTTCAAAATACTCAATTTAGCCTGAGTTTAGGGTATCTGTTTTAAGTTAGTCCGTTTCTAAATGCTCAGGTGAACGCATCTAGCGTGCGCTTTGAGTTGATGAAGGGCGGCAAGGAGCACTAGAAAAAAGTGCTCAAGCCCAAAGAGATTTCAGTGTTTTGCGTGGTCTTGGTGTCGTCAGCGAAGTCTCGTGACACGATATGATCTTTAAAATCCAGGCTCACGTTGAGCCAGTCTGTTAACGTTGTTTTGTAACTTACACCAATCAGTAACCCGCTATTCCTGCTGTCGGTCACGTCAACTTGCTCTATGCCTGCAATAACATACAAGCCCGAATTGTATTTGCGCTTTTTACCGAAAAAGGAGCGTCCTTTCAGGAACTGGTAGCCCCCAGCTAATGTGCTGTACTGAAAATTGCGATCAGCAACGAAATTACCGCCGTCGACAGTTTCAGGGTTAGAGCGTTCGGTTTCAGAATTGCCATAACTTAAATTGGCAAACCATCTTTCGTTAAAGTAATAGTTGAACGACACCCCAAGCACTGAATTCGTATTGAAGTCTTCCACCGAAAGCATGCCTACGAAAATGCCTGCTTCAAAGCTTTCTGTATCTAGGGCGGCTGGGTTCGCTTTGCCTGATTTAACCTTGGGGTCAAAAACCTTAACGCCCTCAGAAGTAGCGTTTTGAGCGAAACTGATTTGAGACGCCAATGAAAGGGCGCAGGTGAGGCCTACTAAACGGGAATATTTTGCCATGATGAATCGTTTCTTGTTTGTATGTCTCTAATTGTAATGAATATTTCGCACTTCATCGATTTAGTTAACATATTTTTATTTAATCGATGTAACCGCTATCCATCTTGGGCGACAACGAATATCAAATTGGAAGAATCGCGCGCCATAGAACGAAAGATTCTAGTGCCACAGCTTGGCGTTTCGAATAGTTCGCAAGTTTTGCATGCTCATCTTCCTCTAAGTAAAAAAAATGTTCTAATGTTTAATAGAACAAACTAACGCTTGGTGCAATTTTGCTGTATATTTTTGTAATAAATTCAATAAGTTTAGGTCGAAAGTTCATGCGCAAACTCTCTGGCAGAATATCGCTAGCATTGCTTTTATCGATTTCATGTATTTCGCTAACAGCCCAAGAAGTTGAAGACGATGGCGCTTGGGCGATTGAAATACAAAGCCCCACAATAAATTTTGGTGGCTCCCAAGAAGAAATCACTGAGAAACGAGCGTTATCAGAAATTCAAAAAATATCGCGTGATATTCAACTCCTGAAAGGCGAGGTAATCGACCTTAATAAAGACCTACGTTTGATGGAAGAAAAACTGCTGTTTCCCTCTTCAACTAAGGTCTCGTTTTTTGTCTCTCTGACCTCAGGTCAGTTTTTTCAGGTCGAAGGGGTTAAGCTAAAGATCGATGGGCGCTTTGTCGCGACGCATGTTTATTCAGAAAAGCAGCGTGAGGCATTACTACGCGGCGGTGTACATAAGCTTCACATTACTAATTTATCTGAGGGTAAGCACGATATTATCGCATTCTTCACCGGCATAGGCCCTGGTGGCCGGGCCTATAAGCGCGCGAATGAGCTCGAAGTTAAGAAAGGCCCGGGCAGTCAGTATATTGAAATTGCGATCAGCGACGACACTGTGGCGCAAGAACCAACATTCGATATTAAAAAGTGGTAATGCAATGCCTCTAGGTCATTCACTACGTCTCATGAATATCGGTCGTTCCAGGAAGCGTTTCGTTATTTTGCTCGCCGCGGTGGCCTTGCAAATGTTTACGTTGCAGCATCTACACGCGAAAGAAATCGCTTCTCATATTCGCTCAGATGCACAGCTCGAATATGGGACTGTGTTATACCAATATTTTCAACGGCGTTATTTCCATTCGTTAGTTGAAGATGCCTACGTCTCTGACGGTAAAAACACCCTAGCACTTAGTCAAGATGGCGAATTACTTCAGGGGGGCATGATGCTTTCTTATGGTATGGCTAACGAGGCAAAGCGTGTATTCGATGAACTGTTGGCGAATAGTACAGACAAGCACACGCGAAATAGGGCTTGGTATTTTTTAGCAAAATTCTTTTACAACAAGTCTGATATTGCCAATGCTGCAAACGCATTGAGTAACATTGAGGGCGAGGTACCACGCGACCTACGGTTTGATCACCGCTACCTGAGTACTTTGGTAGACACTCGCTCCCAAAAAGCCCTGTCGGAAGATGAACTGGATGACGAAATTAAAAAATCGCGCCAGTACCCATACTTACTTTTCAATATCGCTATCGGCCAATTGCGCCAAGGGAAGTTTATAGAGGCGGTCAAAAACCTAGAAAAAGTTAAGAACTACCCATCTACACGTGAAGAATATTTAGTGCTGGCTGACCGGGCGAAGCTGGGTCTAACACAGATAGCGATGCAAAATGGACGATTTGACCAGGCTTGGAAGTATTTGACCCAGATTAGAACCACTGGCTTGTACTCAAATCGCGCGCTGTTAAGTTACGCTTGGGCTGCAATCAAAATCAGGCGGTTTAATGACGCCATCGCCGCGCTCAAGCTATTAAATCAACGCAGTATCGCAAGCCCAGAAGTGCAAGAAGCGAAAGTTCTACTCGCGCATTTGTATGAGCAAGAAGGTTCGCCACGTAAAGCGCTAAAGGCAAATCTGATCGCGATTAAAGAATTTAACTCCGGCATAGAACAGGTTGACGAGGCGCGACGTATCATTGCGCAAAAAGATGTCCCTGAAGAATTTATTACCAATATGGAAGCCATTGTTGATGACTCTGATTGGCTCGGCGCAAACCCAAGTGTTGATTACAAAAACCTAACGCCTTTCTTAATCGATTTAATGGCTGGAAACCCTTTCAACGAAACGCTTAGAGAACTAGGTGACTTATACTACTTACGGAAGAATTTACTGTATTGGTTGCGCCAAGCGGATGAACATCTGGTTATTATGAATAACGCTACCCAAAAGGCCTTTGATGACCGAAGTCGTGAGCTGATCCTAGAGCTCCAAGATTTTGAAACGCGCTTTTCTGAGGAACAATCTGAGCTTAAGTTACTTAATTTAACGTTAAAAGAAAGCTCTCAAAAGCGTATGGATACACTTCTGAAAACGACGGAAAAAGAAATCGGCGATTTTTCTGAGTTGGTAGGCATGTTTTCAACGCTCGAAACTGTTTATACCATGCCAAGTACTTTCAAGCCTCAGACTTTGGCACTTCATAAACGTGTTAAGCAGCTATTGCAGAAAACTGAGCTTAGTATCATAAAGATGGAACCCATCATGCGACGCTTGGTGAATGCCGAGCTAGATAAGCATCAAGAGCGTATGAGCTACTACTCTGCACAATCGCGGTTAGCGAAAGCGCGTTTGTACGATACGACACTATCTACTTTGAGAGATGCGCAGCGCAATATTAAACAAGAAAACGAGTCAAAATAAATGCTGGGAATAACAACGAAAACATGTGTTCTCGAAACTTTGCGTACCAAGCTTCTTTGTAAAAGGCTTGGGGTTTGTTTGTTGGTGCTTATTGGCGTTGGCTGTTCTTCAAACTCGTCACAAACCTTGGGCTCTTTAAAATACGAAGAAGATAAAGAAAAAGAAATTGAATTCGAAAAACTCTCGCACGAACAAGTAAGAAATGAATATAAGGAATTGATCGACCTCTTTGAAGACAAAAAGCTCAAAGAGCGCATTGAACGCCGCATTGCCGATGTATACATGATGGAAGCAGTTGATGTTCCATCAGATGATGGTGAGAGTAGCGAATACGTTGAAGCGATAAAAGCATACCGCAATATTTTGGAACGTTATCCAGATTCGCCCGACAATGCAGAAGTGTTTTACCAATTGGCGAAGGCGTATGATTTAGAAGGTCAGCAAGATGAAGCGATGAACATGCTAACTGAGCTTGTGCGGCGCCACCCAACGTATAAAAATATTGCGGAAGCCCATTTCCGAAAAGCCGATATTCATTTTAACTGGCAGCAATATAATCAAGCGAAAGTTTCCTATGAGGCAGTAACGCGATTAACCGAGGGCCGGTTGCGCATTAATGCCCACTACATGCTTGGTTGGGTTTACTATAAAGAGTTGAATTTTGGCGCCAGTGTTGATGCATTTGCATTTGTGATGAACTCTATTCTAACTGCAGAAAAGACCTTTGAAACGCTCGATAAAGCCGAGAAACCCCTTATAGAAGACTCCATCAATTCCATTAGCTTGGCGCTTGATAAACTCGGCGGTGCCGAAGCTATTTCAGAATTTGATTCAATTCATGGCCGGCCCTACGTTTGGCGCTTGTACGACCACATGGGGGATTACTACCTAGAAAAAGAACTCTATGAGCAATCTGCACAAACATTTCGTCATTACGTAAGAAACTTCCCGGCTGCTGTGCATGCACCACGTATGCATGAAAAACTTATCAATGCGTATATCGATGGCAAGTTTCCGCGTGAAGCGATGCGAGAAAAAGAGCGTTATGTGGCCTCATACGGCATCACGTCCCGTTATCCAGGTAATGAAAACGGCATACAAAAACCGATTCTAACGCTATTAAAAGTTTATCTGGATGAGCTGGCGCTATTTACCTACGGTGAAGGCCAAGCTTACTTTAAAGAAATCGGTAAAGAGAAAAAAGCCAATAAAGACCGTGCAGACAAAACAAAGCTGAAGAAATTTGAAACAAAAGGTATAGAAGCCTTTACTCGTTCAGCAGGTTTCTACGGCGAGTTTATAGATACCTTCCCGCAAGATGTGCGTGTCGACGAAATGCGTTTCTTAAAAGCGGAAGCTCACTATCAGGCGCGCCAATATTTAGATGCAGCAGCAGATTATGAACTCGTTGCGTATCAACCAGTGGGCAAGAGTGCTAATGACAAAGCGGCCGATTCCGGTTATGCCGCAATTATTTCTTACCAAAATTACATCGACGGTTTACGGCCGAAAAAACACAAGAAGAAAATCGCAGAATATCGCGCTGTCGCAGTCGAAAGTATGTTGCGTTTCTCGAAAGCATTTGACAGCGATAAGCGTTCACCCTCAGTGCTTACAAACGCTGCGGAATACTTGTTTGGGTTAAATCAATATGAGCGTGCTATTGCGGTAGCTGAAGATCTCGTTTCCGATGAGTCAACCGATAAAACACTTTTAAAAACAGCCTATGGCATTATGGCGCACTCGCAATTTAAACTGCAGCGCTTTGACGAGGCTGAAACCAGTTACGTTAATCAACGTAGCTACGTAAAAGCGGAGTCGCAAGAATACAAAGATATTACCGAACGCATTGCTGCAGCAGTATTTAAGCACGCTGAAGTAGTCGAAAAAGAGCAGGGTAAACTTGCTGCCGCAAATCAACTTTTGAAGCTTAAAAATCTAGCGCCCAATTCGCCAATTCGAATTACGGCTCAATACGATGCGGCTACTTTGTTTTTGGGTTTGTCTGAATGGTCTAAAGCGATCGTCGAGTTTAAACAGCTTATGGCCTTATACCCAGACCACGAGCTAGCACCTGAATTTCCGCGAAAAATTGCGTTGGCCTACCAGAAAAACGAAGAGTGGGTACAGGCGGCAGATGCGTATTTATACCTATATACAAATGATGCCGACCCAGAAATTCAACGAGAAGGTTTATTTCTCGCCGCTAGCATGTTTGAAAAAGCAGGCGACTACGACGCAGCACTTAAGTATTTCAAGCGCTATGCCTACGATTACGAAAAACCGTTCGATCGTAGAATGGAAGCGCGCTATCACATGGCGCTCAACTATGAAACGATTGGTGAAGTGGGCAAACAGCTTTATTGGTTACGTAGAATTGTTCAAGGTGACGCGCAAGGTGGCGAAGATCGCAGTGAGCGTAGCCGATGGCTAGGTGCGTGGGCGAATGCGAAATATGGCGATTACTTCGCAGAAGAATTTCGTAAGAAGCGTTTGCGTAATTTGACAAAACACCTTCCGAAAAAGAAAGAGTTTTATGAAAGCGCCACCCAGCGTTACGAGCGCGCTGCCAGTTATGGTTTCTTGGAGTTTGTCACAATGTCGAGTTACAAAATTGGTGGGCTTTCTGAAAGCTTCGCTCAAGATCTTCGACAAGCGCCGAGCCCCAAGGGCCTAAGCGCGAGTGATAGGGTACTTTACGGAGAAATTATTGAAGACCAAGCACAGCCTTTTGATCAGCTAGCGATGGATGTGTACCAAGCGAATATCGATCGCGCTTGGGAAGGCGGTTTTAATGAATGGATCGGAAAAAGTTTTGATGCCCTTAAGCGGCTTAACCCTCAACGCTTTAACAAAGAAGAAGTGAGCGCCAGTTATGGCGAACTCATACGCTAGTGAGGCAGTGCGGATATGAATAAATTTTTAGTGCTGGCAGTAACAAGAGTTAAAACCGCTTTACTGCATGTAATGTTGGTATTGATAAGCTGGCAGTTATTTGGCTGTGGCGCTAGTGGCGTTAAGCAAGATGTAAGTACCATAGCGGCGCCAACGCTCATTGATAGTAGCGCGTACTTGCCTGAGCAAGAATTTGATGAAGACAATGGCGTTTATCTACCCTATGAGGGCAACGAAAACCCATATCTAGCTCAAAAAGGCCGCATAAAGAAAGAGGCGGTTCAAGCTTTTATTCAAGCTAAACGCCATTTTAAGCGTGAACAGTATGATGCTTGTGAAAACGAATTGAAGAGAGTGGTTGAGTTGGACGGCAAGCTTTCGGGGCCGTGGTTAATGCGTGGTGAAATCGCTGAAATCAACAAAGATACGCCGTTGGCGATGGAGCACTACCAAAAAGCGATTGAGGTAAACCCTAAAAATATCAATGTCTACCTCAAACTGGCTAAACTTCAACGTGTAGAGGCGCAATTTATTCAGGCTCAAAACACTTTGGCCAAGGCCTTAGGTATTTGGCCCGATTTCCCGGAGGCGCACTTAAATATTGGCGTAATATACGATGTATATTTGAATCATCCCATCAGGGCTCAAAAGCACATTGAGGCCTATGTGTTTTTGGCCAAAGAGCCCGACCCAAAGGCTTTAAAGTGGGCGGAAGAGGTGCGTAGTCGTACTAAACTAGAAAAGAACTACCACCCAGTAGTAGCACCCGCTGCCCCAGTAGAGTAAAGGCTGGGTGAATTGGTTGAGGTCGGCTGGGTGTGTTCAGAAATAGAATCTACAAATATAGGCGAAGCGGTATGAAGTATTTGATTGTAATCGCACTATTTATGGCTGGCTCTGCTTTCGCGGAGCAATCCTCGAAAAAAAATATTCCTGATGAGGCCACGCTTTATCTAGAATCTACCTTAATGGGGGATAAAGAGCAGCCCACAGTGAGTTATTTCATTCCATGGAAAAGTACGGGTACGCCCGACGATCTGCATTGGAATCTGGAACAAAAAAATGATAAAACCTTGGATTTGATCGATCGTGACGTCATGGTTCGCTCAATGTCCATCTACAATGAACTTAACATGGAAAATATTCCTGTAGCGCAGTAGCTTGCCGCGGGAAGGTAATATTTCAAATTTAAAGAGAAAACGACATGGTTGATATTTACAGCATCGTCACACGCTTTTTTCAGGACGGCGGTTTCTTTATATACCCCATCGGCTTGGTGTTAGCGGTAGGGCTAGCGATCGCGTTTGAGCGCTGGGTTTACCTTACGCGTGAGCGTCACCGCAACATCAAAGCTTTTGAAGACTTTTTGCCGCTTTTACGTACTACAGACCTAGATAAAATGCAGCTGTATACGCGTGAAGTAAGCGTACCAGTTACACGTATTATTGGTTGTGGTCTAGATATGATGAAGGTGTCTAAGCAGCGTGCCGACATCGAGAATTCCATGAGTGAAGGCATGTTGGAAACCATGCCGCGTATCGAAGAGCGCACAGGTTACCTTGCAGTACTCGCCAACGTAGCGACCTTGCTCGGTCTACTTGGTACGATCATTGGTCTGATAGGGGCGTTTACCGCGGTTGCGAATGCGGACCCGGCGGAAAAATCTGAACTGCTTTCACTGTCCATTTCTGTGGCGATGAACACCACCGCATTCGGTCTAATCTCGGCCATTCCACTCCTTATTTTGCACGCCATGCTGCAAAACAAAACCAATAAAATTGTAACGAGTGTCGAGATGGCGGCAGTTAAATTTCTTAACATAATGACGATTCATCGCCTTATCGAAGCGGGTATGCCACGCCCCGGAGCAGGCAGTGCATTTGCGCAAGTTGTACCAGATGAAAGTATTCAGCCCGCAAGCTCAGAAGAAACAAAAAGTGAGGCAGAGCCTGAAAATGCGGAGAAAGAAGACACTGCAGAAAATGACAGTGATACAGGTGCAGCCTCATCTGACGACGATTCTGAAGACAACAAATAGGCAGCCGGCTATTTAGCTAAAGTTTTCTGTTCGAATATTGGGTCTAACTATTAGATTGTTAGCGAGTTTATGAGTTTTAAATTTAAACATAAAGAAAGTGAAAATGCCGACATCGACGTTACCTCGTTCATGAATCTAATGATCGTGCTGGTACCGGTGTTGTTGTTGAGCATGACCTTTACACAAACCACGGTACTGGAAATTAAATTGCCAGAATTAACCGGTGGTGGTGACGCTTCACAAGACCCGCAATCAAAGCTTGAAGTAGAAATTACCGCAGAAGGGTACAAGGTGTTTTACCCCGACAACACCTTAATTCAAGAAATTCCACTTATTGAGACGGAAGAGGGGCAAACATACGATAATCGTCAACTTTCACTCACACTGCAGGCCATCAAACAACAAGTGAGTGAAAAGCGCGACGTTATGTTGCGATCAGATTTCGATACCCATTACC
Source organism: Agarilytica sp. (assembly GCA_045430305.1). Lineage (GTDB taxonomy): Bacteria > Pseudomonadota > Gammaproteobacteria > Pseudomonadales > Cellvibrionaceae > Agarilytica. The sequence goes on from JAILXW010000001.1 coordinate 727,189, forward strand.
AACACATTGTCGCTGCAATGGACACAATGAAGTCATACAAAACTGTGGTAGCGTTGGATGTTGTTGAAATCGAATTATTTCCGGAAATTTCTCTTGATGACTCGCGTAACGCAGTCAAAATGAGTACAAAATAACGATGATAAGTTCAACGGTATTTCATCAGCGCAAGAAAAAGGAAAGTGTAGTGACACTTAGCTTGGTGTCACTTATGGATATTTTTACCATCCTAGTATTCTTTTTGCTATTAAACTCTGGCGAAGCGCAAAAAATAGAAAATGCAAAATTCGTAAAATTACCTGACTCTACAAAAGGTTTAACGCCCCACGAAGAATTGTTGGTAATGGTGAATGCCGAAGAAATCTGGTTAGCAAAAGAAAAGATTGCTGACATAAAAGATGTTCTAAAAGGGCCGGAAGACATAATTTTGCCGCTTGAAGCTAAATTAGCTGAACATACTGAAAAGTTGGGCGATTTAACGCCTTTCCAAGAGAAAAACGGCCTCGCTGTCATCATTATGGGCGATAAGGCGGTGCCGTATGTATTGCTTAAAAGTGTGATGGCTACCTGTCGTAAACAAAACTATCGCAATATTTCTTTGGCCGTTAATCGCATTGTCGATGGTGGTTCGCCGTTTAATACGCCCGCTGTAGGCGCTCAAGTACCGGCGGAAGGGTAAGGCAAAGTATGTCAGCAATCAGTATGAACATGCCTTATGCCATAGACCTCCATCTTCCGTGGGAGGAGGATAAGCAACAGCAAGAGAAGTTTGAGCGCACGCTGAAGCGCGTTGTTGTTCCATTATTATTGTTATTTTTAATCATGCCTTTTTTACCAACTGTCGATCCTGATTTTGAAGAGCGTGAGCTAGACATCGTAAAAACTGAAATTGTGCTCAAGCCCGTTATTATTGAACCAGAGCCAACACCTCCGCCGCCAAAGCCACAGCCAAAAACTGCGCCTAAGAAACCGCTTCAAAAGAAAACGGAAAAACCTAAAACTCCGCAACAAAAAGCAAAAGAAAAAGAAAAGAAAAAAGTGGCAGAAGCACAGGGGCTGGCGGCAATCTCCAGTGAACTGAGTGCATTACGCCAAACGCTGGATCTTAAAAAATTACAGCAAAAAAATGTTTCAACAAGTAAAAGTGGTAATGTCGCGCGCGAAGACAGCACGGTACTAGGGCAAGATCGTCTCTCTCAAAAGAGCCAGGGCATCAATGTAGATGATGATATGTTACGGAATAAGAGCGTCGCTTTGGCGCAACATACTTCAACCACAGTAGATGGGTTCGTTGAAGACGGTTCACCAGATGTGGACGTTGAAAACTTCTACTCAGATCTCAAGGGTATTCGCTCTACAGAGTCCATTAGACGTGTTTTCGAAGCGGGTAAAAGCCGTACCAACCTGAATTACCAGCGTGAGCTGCGTAACACTCCAGGCTTGTCGGGTACCTTTATCTTCGAATGTGTCATTCAAGCGGACGGCAAAATATCCAATTTGAAGCTTATTTCGAGCGAGTTAAACCACCCCGAATTAGAGCAAAAAATACTCGCTACCATCAAAAAATTCGATTTTGGTGCGGAGGATGTTTCTGCCAGAAAGATCGTATACAAGTTTAATTTTGTCCCAAGCTAAACGAATATTCTTCTCGGCCTAGTACTTTGCCAGTGCTCTGGCGTTTCAGTCATTGTTTTTCCTAACTCTTTTATCATGCCTGCGTTCATAAGTGCGTTCATGGAACGCGCTTTATGAGACACCTTGTGGCGCGTATTATTGTTTTAGTTATAATGAATCGCCCCTCTTATTCGATGGCGTTTAAATTAATACCTGTTTGACGCGTCTAATATCTTTTAACGATGGTTAATATGTGAACGAGTTAGGGCTAAACCCCTAATTACATTCATATTTTTGGTCTTTTCTTCTACTCAAATCATTCAATATACGCTGCTAGTCACACTTTAAAAAACTAGTACTAAATTGGTACTATTTTACTTAAAAACACTAGAAAAGGTCTAAAGTATTAAGTCGATAATCGGTTTGATCGCTTTTACAAATTGAATCGTTTTAGGCGGTATCGCTTCGATTGTTTTAAGCGTTTGGCGCGAAAAAACCCCTCTGCAACCCCCGTATAATGGGGCTTTAATAAAATATTCCATGGATTTCCAAAAGTATTAACTCCTTCACACTTTGGAGCGAAAAGTGCCCTGAATCTCTCAATTTTAAGTAAACAACCTTAATTAATACTTTCGTATTAGGCATACTAAGCGTGTTGAATATTTTTTATCCGCAATCGCGGTCTTGAGAGCAAGGTGATTACCATGTTTCAGTTTTCAAAGATAAGTAAGAGCATGCTGTTGGCGTCTGCGACGTCTCTCATACTTATTGGCTGTGGTGGCGAACAAGCAGGAATGGAGCAAGAGGCGGAAGCTTCTAACGATATTCCATTTGCGTACGTCGAGCGTCAAGCTAGCGTTGAAGCGCAGGCCAGCGTAGATAAGTTCACGACTGCCTTGGCTCAGAAAGGTGAGGCACCACTTGCGGTACATTCTCCTTATGAATTCCATCCAGGTGCTCGATTAGTCGTTCGCTCTAGTCTTGATATCGATGCTCTCACCACAGAAGTACTAGCCAGCTATTTTGGTAGTACAGATTTTGACGTAAAAGACCTAAACACTTCCCAAGACGGCTCCAAACTTGTATTCGCTGCACACGGTTCTACGGCTCACCCAACAGACTTCAGCTGGAACATTTATGAATATGACTTCGAGTCAGCAGCGATTCGCCGCATCATAGAAAACGACGCTGTAGCCAACGCTGGTCATGATACGAGCCCCGCTTATTCGCCTGAAGGCACTATCGTATTTTCATCTGACCGTGCCGCTGGCAACCCCAACAGCCCAGTTAACAACCTTATTGATACAGAGGAAGAAGCCGAGAACTGTGTGAAGGTTTCTCCTAGCGAACGTCCTTCACTACTTCACTCGATGACAAGCGAAGGTGAGGACATTCTCCAGTTAACATACGGTAATAATCACGATCTTCACCCATTTACTCTAAATGACGGCAAAGTCGTATTTGTTCGTTGGTCTCGTAGCTACGAGTTAGTGGCGCATTGCGGAGCAGACTTCCAAAAAACATTCGCTGACAATGCAGCAAACGATGAGATTTTTACTAAGTCATCTACCAGTGGTTTAGACAAGCCGGCTGATTGGTCAAGTGACGCGATTTGTGAATACGCGATAGAGACATCTGTTGGTGCAGTTGTACCAACTAATCACTACACCGTACTGCGCATCGCGAGTGATGGCGAAAAGATAGAACAACTTTACGACACGGTAAGTGTTGGTGGCTCTGACGAGGCTTTTTTAGCTATCAGTAAAATCAAGCAGGCCGAAAATGGAAAGCTTGTTGCGATTTTACAGCACGAATACAACCAGTTCTTGGGTGGTAACCCCGTTGAGCTGCAGTCCCCTCAAGGCGAGAGCGACAGTCAGGTGTTCGGTAAGTTGTCACCAGAATCTATTGTTGATGGCGAAGTGGATCTTTACCCCAACCAAGTATCAATCAAGGGTTGGTATAGCGCGTTAGATACATACCGCGATGGTTCACAGCGTTCATTAGTGAGCTGGTCAAAATGTACAACCTTGGACGATAACAACATCAGCTCTTTCTGTAACAGCGGCTCTGATGTTGAAAGTGTAGATAGTCGTTATGGCCTTTGGGTTGTTGATAACAAAGAAATGCTTCCTCTTGTTCGCGCTAAATCAGATACGGTATACACCGATATCGCTATCGCGCAGCCAAACAATAGTTCTGAATTCCCTTACGAGCCATTCAACCCTGATTTTGTTGATAATCTAGATAGCTCACAAATTATTTGTAATGACCCTTCAGTTGTCGAGCCAACGCCAGTTCCGACACCAACGTGGGAGCCAACGCCTACTGTTGAACCGGTAGTAACGCCAGCCCCTACGCTAGAGCCAACATCATCACCAGCACCTACATCAACACCAGTTATAGTGGGTCCACCAGTTACTACTCCTATTGTTGAGCCAACACCTGTTGTAACAACTGTACCGGCACCTACAACAACAGTGGCACCAACGGCGACGCCAGCCCCGACTATTGAACCTACGGCTACGCCAGTAACTACTGTGGCGCCAACCGCTACGCCAGCGCCGACTATCGAGCCAACGGTGCAACCTACGCCTTCAGTTGAGCCAACGGCTACGCCAGTAACTACTGTAGTGCCAACCGCTACGCCAGCGCCGACTATTGAACCAACGGTACAGCCCACACCTTCAGTTGAGCCGACGGCTACGCCTGTTCCTACAATCGAGCCAACGGTGCAACCTACGCCTTCAGTAGAGCCGACGGTACAACCTACACCTTCAGTTGAGCCAACGGCTACGCCTGCTCCTACAATCGAGCCAACGGTACAACCTACTCCTTCAGTAGAGCCAACTCCTACGGTAGAGCCAACTCCTACGGTAGAGCCGACTCCTACGGTAGAGCCGACTCCTACGCCAGCGCCAACTGAACAGCCACTACCTTGTACAACAGAGCCTGCAACGCCAGCTAATCCCAATGGCCCAGGCGAGGCAGCAACACCAGCAGATCCAGCGGACCCCTGTAACCGCCCCCCTCATGCAAACGCTGGTGGTAACCGGGTTGCACGTGTAGGTCAATTGGTCGTGCTAGACGGCTCTGAAAGTTCAGACCCTGACAGTAACTTGATTTCTTACGAGTGGACTGTTGTTGATGAAGAAGTGGAAGGTGGTATCACCGTAACTCTTGCAGATACTGCTTCACCTATTCTTACTGCAAACAATCGTGGCTCTTATACGTTGCAGCTGAAAGTTAGCGATGGCGTGTTAAGCAGTGAAGCGGACCTTATCGAGGTGATGATCGAAAATACACAGCCGGTCGCGCGTGCTGGTCGTGATCGCGCACAATGTGTTGGCGACGTGTTCTCTCTTAATGGTTCGCGCAGTGGCGATGCCGACAGTGATGAAATTACTTATTCTTGGAGTGTGCTTGGGGATAATACCGATGGTGTTGTGTTAACTAACGTTAACGGTGAGCGTCCTCAAGTTGAAGTGCTTGAAGATGGTGAATACGACGTTCAATTGATCGTGAATGACGGTACCGTTGACAGTGAGCCAGACCTTCTAAAAATTAGTGTCGCTAACCGTGCCCCAGTCGCTGATGCAGGTGAAGATCAACCCGTTAATGTTGGCAGTGTCGTGACTCTCGATGGTTCAGGTAGTAGCGATGAAGACGGCGATGCACTTACCTATAATTGGTCTGTTGTAGAAGCTTCAGTAGAAGGTGGTATTGCACTTTCTTCTACTGACGGTGTTCGCCCAGAAGCCACAATCACCGCGCATGGTAGTTACCGCATTCAATTGATCGTAAACGATGGTCAGCTTGACAGCCAAGCAGATGAAGTTGTGCTCGATGTAGAGAATATCGCACCAGTGGCTAATGCCGGTGAAGATCAGTCTGCAACACCGCTCAACTCAATTGTGTTAGACGGTTCAGAAAGCTCAGATGTAGATGGAGATTCGCTCACTTACAGTTGGTCGCTTGTTTCTGCACCGGAAGGCAGCTCGGTAGTTATTGAATCGTCTGATGCAATGGTCGCTTCGTTGACGCCAGACCTCTACGGTGAATACCGCGTACAACTTATAGTGAATGATGGTTACACGAATTCTGACGCTGACATTGTGGTTATCGATACTCAAAACGTAGCACCGATTGCCAATGCTGGTGCTGACCAAGAGGTTGATGTAACGGCGATGGTAAGTCTCGACGGATCACAAAGTGCCGATTACGAAGGTGATGTTTTAACTTTCGAGTGGAATGTGATTTCGCAGCCAGAGGGCAGTGATCTTAGTGTTATTGATGCAACCGAAGTAAACGCGAGTTTCGAAGCGGCGGTAGCAGGTATATACGTGATTCAGCTTAGCGTCAGTGACGGCGAGCTTAGCGATACAGACACGCTTGTTGTAGAAGTAAGCGCATTGCCATTTGAGTGCGAAGTAACAGATACCGCTCGCAGCTTTCCAACAATTATTCGTGACTTCCGAGATACTCACCCAGACATGGAATACGAGGTTGGTGCAGAAGAGGGCATCGTAACAGACGAGCTTGGTGAAGATGGCTTGCCTGTTTATGCGCACCCAGATAGCCAAACACTAACAACTACCGGTGAAGAGGCGTTCAACCAGTGGTACCGCGATGTGGACGGTGTAAATACTGCCATCCCTATGGAATTCACCATGACGCAAAATGATGATGGATTCTGGGAGTATCGTAATTTAGATTTCTTCCCAATTGATGACCTTGGCTTCGGAAATCAAGACCGAGCACACAACTATCACTTCACGCTAGAGTCACACATGGTATTTGACTACGAGGGTGGTGAGCACTTCTTGTTTGCTGGTGACGACGATTTGTATGTGTACATTAATGGTAAGTTGGCAATTGATATTGGCGGTGTGCATGGCGTACTTGTGAAACATATTAGTATCGATGCAATTGCTGAAGAGTTGGGTATTGAGCCGGGCAACCGTTACACATTTGATTTGTTCTTTGCCGAGCGTCACACTGTAAAATCTACATTTAAATTCCAAACGAATATTGATTTTGAGTGTGGGGAGTTCTAATTTCTTACAGAGTTAAAAATTCTGGTACGACAAAAAATCCCGGTTAATACCGGGATTTTTTTTGCCTAAAAAACCTGATGAAACAAAATTAATACAATGAAAAATGTTCTATCACAAACCATAACGTTAATGGAAACGCAGGTGAACCCAGGGTGTGTGCAGCATTCAAAAAGTTAGCCATTAATACAAGGAATGTAGTGGCTGGCGACACAATTCTAAAGTGTGACCTAGTTGGCATCGTTGAAATATTAATAATTCATTAAAAAATTTTATTAATTGTTTTTGGGATTATTTATGTCACTAAATGCCTCTTGCTGCTGCGGGTTACCAATGGTTTTAATGGGTTTGAGTATTAAAAATATCGGTTTAGACGAATTGCACATTTAGCGCGTTTTATCCTTCGCGTGTTCAATATTTGGTGTAAATTTAAATGGTGGCAACACAAAAAAGATGTGTTGCTTGGAATGCTGGCGAGTTAAAAGCTAGTGCTAGAGTTCAAAAGAAAAAGCTTATCTAAAGGTCAATTTTAGTGGATATCACGCTTTCAAAATTTTTCAATTTCGACGGCCATCATGAACCGAAATCGATCGCACGTCTTAAAACAGGAGAGGCAACAATGTTAAATCATCGTTCTGAAGCGAAGCATGAAGAACCAAAAGTATTTCCAGTAGAAAACTCAGCACCTTTACGGCAGCGTCAAGAAACACCTACGCCGGCATCACCTACCGCTGTAATTGGGCCAAAGATTCGGTTTAAAGGTGAGTTGGTTGGTGAAGAAGATCTTTTAGTTCAAGGCCAGGTTGAAGGGACAATCGACCTTAAGGGGCATAATCTAACTGTGGGTGAGCAGGGCACTTTACTTGCTAACGTCACCGCCAAAACAATTACCGTTGAAGGTAAGGTTCAAGGCGATCTTCACGGCGAAGAGCGCATCGCAATTCGCAGCTCTAGTAACGTTCAGGGCAATATAAAGGCTGAACGGGTAGTGCTTGAAGATGGTGCTAAATTCCGCGGTTCGATCGATATGGATATGGGCGATTCAAGCGATGTAAAGGCTATGGCTAGCCAATTGAAAGAAACCGATGAAAAGCATGAAAAACCAGCCAAAAAGCCAGAATAAATTGGTTAATTTTACACCAAAAGATGGTAAAATGAGGTCATTACAATTAGTGGCCTCAAAGCCCTCATCAAAGGTGTTCATGTTGCGTCATCGTTCGCCCGCATTAACGGCAATTTATAACGAAATAAAAAATTCAGATCGTAATCGAGTGCTAGACCTCGGTGCGATGAATGCTGGTTGTTTTGATTTGTTTTCAAACTTGAGCTGTAAAATTCAAGTGGAAGATATAACAACTCGCTTACGGGAACATATTACATCGAAAAATAGTCCCGAAAATTTCGATTGTGGATTGGATAAAAGTTTAGGGAATTATGACAACATCGAAAAATTCGATGTTATTCTCGCTTGGGATCTATTTAATTACCTAGACCTTAAACAGATTGAGCAACTATTTGACGAGCTACAAGAGTTTTGTAAACCGAATACCTTGCTCTATATGTTGCGTTATGTTGAAAAAACAATTCCAGTATTACCGCGAGAAATCCGAGTAAAAGATCAATATATTTTGGAGTTTCTTGATCAAGATTTAACGGAGCGCCAAGTACCCCATTACGGAACCTTACAACTCCTAAAGTCGTTACCGGGCTACTACATGCAAGATACCTTACTTGGTCAAACCGGAATGCTGCCCGGGGTAACCGAGCATGTATTGCGCTTTTCGCCAAGTTTTGAATCTCGTCACCTAATTAGTAAGTCGGAAAGCTCTAGAAAAATTCACGCTGATCATCACTTAGAGAATAAAAATAGCCGCGAACATAATTCTCCGTCTATTGCAGAAGTTATGAGCTTGTTGCAAAGCGATGATAATTGCGTTGTATTGGATTTGGGATCTGCTATTAATCGACCAGAAGATCGTATTGTGGAGAAGTCAGGTGAGTATTTTCGACTTGACTTGTTTTCAGTGATTGAACGTGCGAAAGAAAAACACACAGAAACGCTTAACCTTTCGGTTTTAAATAAGTTGATGGCAAAGCGATTTGATGTGATTTTGGCGTGGGATCTTTTTAACTACTGTACACCAAACCAAATACGCCAAATAGACATGGCGCTTAGGCAGCTTTGTCATGAAGATACCTTCATGCTTACCTATATGTACACGAATAAAAATAAACCCGTACGACCTAGTCGTTTTGAGCTTGGTCAGGGCAATAATATACTCGTTAATTCTAATTCCGCTCTGGTTGAAATGCCTGACGCTGTAACCGGTGTCGCAATGTTGCGCTTATTGAATAGCTTTGTGATGGACAAAACCTATGCATACCGCATTGGTATGGACCGTGAAATCATTGAATATATCTTTGCGTACAATCAGCAGATTCCCGTGCTTGAAAGCCCCGAGGGCGAAAGCGACGCGGTTAATTCAATTTAATATCCTTTTTGGTTTATCAGGCCGCCTTCAAGATAAATGCAGAATCTAAAGTTTTGCTTTCGTTCGAATAGGTCTAGCTGGAATAGGCAAGTTCGTTCAAAGCCTGGTACGTAAACATTCGGTTACGTGCTCTCTAAATTACCCCTTACTAGAGGTCTTTCTTTAACGCACGGCGTGGTCCTTGCGTGGGCAAGCTCCTAGGCTTCTTTTCGAGCAGGTTTCGCCGATTAGCGGTATTCTTTGCAACTGAAAAACTCAACAAACGTTGAAATTCTGTGGTTCAGGTGTTATTTTAGCCTGACACATGCTGCTTTAGGTGCAATTTACGTTAAATCGCGTGTCGGCCTCTTTGAAGTTTGGGTTTCTCACTATACTTATAGGGTGCCGGTTTTTGTTAACGAAAAGAAGCTTTAAACGACGTTTGTACTATGGAAACACTTCCTGCTCCGCAGCCTTTGCTGCCAGACTATATATGCTTAAATGCAAAATGGCATACCCGTCGGCTAGCGCTCGTATGCGGAAATACCCGTTTAACGTGGGGTGAGCTATCTGGGCGAATCAATCAAGTCGCAAATTTTTTGGGTGTACATCAGCTAAAAAAAGGTGACCGCGCCGCTGTTCTGATGAGTAATGGCGTACCGATGTTTGAAATGTTACTCGGTACAATGACTGCGGGCGTAGTGTCAGTCCCCATTAATGTTTCAATTAGCACTGAATCGTTGCTCGCCATGATTCAAAATTCCGGATCGCGAGCATTGTTTGTAAGCCAAGACCAGCTTCACCACTTTGAAGATGAATCAGTAAGGCAACGGCTTTTTTCGCTTGGGGTCCAATGTTTTTGTGCGTTCGAGGAGCAAAACAACAAATCAAATCGGGTTGGGTTTGAAAGCTTAATAGACGGAGTTGATCAGCAAAGTACCGAATTTTCGAAGGTCGACTTTAATGGCCTAGATCACCTGAACATCATTTACAGCTCAGGTACAACAGGTGACCCTAAAGGGATCGTTCACACGCACCAAGGGCGCAGAGATTGGGCCTTAGATTTAGCCCTGGCACTGCGCGTCCACAGTCACGCGGTGACGATGCTAAACATCGGTTTGTACTCCAATATCAGTTGGGCAGGAATATTAACAACATTGATAATGGGGGGTACGTGCGTCATCCACAAAAAATTTGACGCTATAGCCTTCCTCCATACAGTTGAACAAGAAAAGATTACGCACTGTGCCATGGTGCCCGTTCAGTATCAGCGCATACTAACAATATTAGAAGCGCAGTCGTTCGAGTTGCGATCGTGTGTGGGTATGACTAGTTGCGGTTCACCACTTTTTGAGCGCACCAAGAAGCAGCTTTTTAAACACTTTCCCTGCGGCATCATTGAGTTGTATGGCTTAACAGAAGGGGTGATCACGACTTTGTCGCCAGAAGATGCCGAGGGTCGTTGGGATTCCGTCGGTAAACCCATGCCGGGTGTTGATATCAAGTTGGTTGATGAGCAGGGGCGAGAAGTCTCTGCAGGGCATAAAGGTGAAATTGTATCCCGTAGTCGTGTGACAATGCCTTGCTACTATAATCGTAATGAGGCAACCGAAGCGGCTAAATGGATAGATAGCCACGGGATCGTATGGATGCGTACCGGCGATGTCGGTATATTGGATGAAGAGGGCTTTCTCTACATCGTTGATAGAAAAAAAGACATGATTATTTCTGGCGGTCAAAATATTTATCCGCAAGATATAGAGGCCAAGATCGCAGTGCATGTCAATGTCGAAGACGTTGCTGTGATCGGCGCGCCCAGCAAAAATTGGGGCGAAACGCCAATCGCATTAATTGTCGCAAAAGATATTAATACGATCGATGTCGAAGATATGAAAAAGTGGTGCAATGATCGCTTAGGGCGTCAGCAAAAAATTTCTGATGTGATTGAAGTTGAAAGTTTACCGCGGAATGCGAATGGTAAGATTTTAAAACGCGAATTACGTAAGCGCTTTGAGAACAAAAAATATGACTAAACCTTACGAAGACCACTATTACAAATCAGAAGATGGCCTCACCTTATATGCGCGCGACTATCAACATCCAAGTCCAAAGCTAACAGTGCTTTGTTTGCATGGGTTCGCCAGAAATGCTCGTGATTTTGATGTGTTAGCAGCGGCCTTACAAAAAGATTACCGCGTAATTGTAGCCGATCAGCGCGGGCGCGGTTTCTCCGAATACGACACTAACACGGAAAACTATAACCCCCTACATTACACCAATGATATGTTTAAGTTACTCGATACGCTTAGTATCGATAAGGTTGTTGTAATCGGTACCTCCATGGGCGGCTGGATCGCAATGGCGATGGCCACAATGCGTAGTGAATTAGTTAAGGGTATTGTATTAAACGACCTTGGGCCAACACTAGAAGCAAGCGGTTTACAAGAAATCGTTGAATACTTTGCTACCGTACGGGAAATTAACACCTGGGACGATGCAACTACCTATTGCAAGTCGGTAGCGGGCGACACCTTTCCTACGTTTACGGAAGAAGACTGGCAAAGGTTTGTTAGAAAAGGGTTTGAAGAAAATGAACACGGAAAAGTTGTACGCTTATATGATTTGGGAATCGCTGACGTCTATAAAGATTTTGACGCACATAAAACACCCCTCGACTTGTGGCCCGTTTTCAACGGCGCGAAATCTTCCAAACTCATGGTGATCAGGGGTGCATTGTCTCGCTTATTATCGAAAGAAGTCTTCGAAGATGTGAAGAATTTCGATAATGTGATTAGCCGTTTTGAAGTGCCAGATGTAGGGCATGCACCGTTATTGGAAGATGAGCCAACAATTAATGCAATACGAGATTTTTTGCAGAAAATTGAAAGCGAATAAACGTTAATTCCGGAGATCATAAATGTCTAACGTAGCCATAATGGGCGCTTACCACAGTCAGTTTGGTGCTTTAATCGAAAAAAACCGCGAAACTGGTGAGATCAAAGATTTAAAATCGATTTATGAATTACTTTTAGAAGCCGGCCGAGGTGCAATAGAAGATTCTGGGTTAGATTCAAGCGAAATTGATGGTGTATGGATTGGTAGTTGTTCACCGGCTTCTTTTACATCTCAAGAACACCTTGCTGCAGTCGGTGTTGAAATAGACCCTGAGGGTTTGTTGTTTAAACCGATGTCTAGAATGGAAGGTGCCTGTGCCTCTTCTAGTGTGGCGCTTCACAATGCAATATATGCCGTAGAATCGGGTCGATTTGAAAATGTTCTTGTTATCGGTGTTGAGAAAATGAACCTGTGCAAGACGGCCGATGTCACACGAATTTTGTCCTATTCATCCTACTATCCAGAAGAGGGTGCCATGGGCATGACCTTTCCCGGATTGTTTGCCGAATTCGCCAAGGGCTACCAAACGCAATATAACTTTAGTGATGATCAAATGCGGGAAATGCTCGCATGTTTGTCTGCACGCGGATACACATACGGCGCAAAAAACTCGATAGCCCATTTTGGCCCCGGTGGCTTAGCAGACAAGAAAAAATTATTTACAACGCAATCCATTTTGGATCTTCCTCTTGATGATGGCCGTTCTAACCCTATGATCGCGCCACCTTTACGTTTACATGATTGCAGTTTAGTGACCGATGGGGCTGCAGCGCTAGTCATTAGTAACGCCGATAATGTGCGCAAGAAAAAAGATAAAGTTGTGCGTTTCGCGGGTATTGGCCATGCACAAGACCGTATGCCTCTTTCCAAAAAAAGTAATATGCATGAATTGCTTGGTGCAAAACATGCCGTATTACGAGCGTATAACGAGGCGGGTATCAATGCAGATGATCTTGATGTGGCCGAAGTTCACGATTGCTTTACCATTAATCAACTCTTATGCACCGAAGCGCTTGGCTTATCTGCAGGTGGAAAATCTGGTATCGAATTTTTAGAGGGCCGGTTTTCCCATCAAGACGCAGCTTGCGGTGTAAACCTAAGTGGTGGCTTAAAAGCTAAAGGTCACCCAGTTGGTGCTACTGGAGTATCCATGCATCTACACGTATATCGGCAGTTGATTGGTGACCCGCTAGGTGAAAAATATCATAAAGATGCAGAAGTCGGCGCGGTGTTAAATGTTGGCGGTAGTGCCGCTACAAATTGCGCCTCTATTTTACGACGAGAACAATAACGTAAGATCTACATAAACGAGTGACGCATGACACAAGTAAAACCCTCACAAAAACTAGCCGGTAAAGTTGCTCTAATTACCGGCGCTGGTCGTGGTATCGGGAGGGAAATTGCCCTTAAACTTGCCTCAGAAGGCGCATCACTTGTAGTGAATGATCTCGACGAAGCACCAATACAAGAAGTCTTAAAAGAAGCTGAACGCTTCGGCGGTAAATATATTAGCTGTTGCGGCAATGTCACTAAGGAAGATTTTGGTGAGACGTTCGTTGCGACAGCAATCGAAGCGTTTGGTCGCATCGATATTATTGTGAATAACGCGGGTTATACATGGGACAACGTCATACAAAAAATGACAGATGAACAGTGGGGCGCAGTCCAAGACGTTCACCTAACTGCCCCATTTAGAATCTTGCGCGCCGCACAGCCTCACTTTAAAAAACAAGCGTTAGAAGAAGCGCAAGCGGGCGTCGAAGGGTTTAGAAAAGTTGTCAATATATCCTCCGTAGTTGGTTTAAGTGGCAACCCGGGGCAAGCAAACTATGCTGCGGCAAAAGCAGGTTTAATTGGGTTAACGAAAACCCTTGCTAAAGAGTGGGGGCGCTACCGCGTGAATGTTAACTCAGTATCGTTTGGTTTAATCGAAACGCGGTTGACCACAGAGAATATGTCTGATGAAAAGAAGATTGATATCGACGGCCGCGAAATAAAAGTCGGTGTAAAACAAGAAATGTATGAAATGTCTAAGTTGATGATTCCGTTGGGGCGGGCCGGAACACCCTCAGAGGCGGCAGGAGCTGTGTACCTTTTATGCACGCCAGAATCTAATTATATTAGTGGGCAAGTACTCGTATGTGGTGGCGGCTTTGAAATGTAGTGATGCAAACTAAAGTTCATCCACCCCTTATTTTGGTATGCTTTGTTCTGCTTGCCTACCTTCTAAAACAATATTTTCCTATTTTTATTTTCTGCTCCTCATTATTAATGTGGGCCGCACTTTTGTTGTGCGTTTTAGCGCTCGTGTTGGGGCTACACTCTGTACTTAGGTTTTTTAAAAGCAATACGACAATAAACCCTCTTACCCCGGAATCTTCGTCTTATTTGGTGCTGGGTGGTTGCTATCGTTACTCTCGCAACCCGATGTATTTGGCGCTTGCGCTAATGTTAGCCGCTGCTTGTTTTTATTTGGGGGCTGTATCAAGCTTTTTATGTTTGCCTGCATTCGCTATTACACTCACTTACTTACAAATTATTCCGGAAGAGCGCGCACTAGAGGCAAAATTTGGAGAAAGCTACCTAGATTACCGGTCACGAGTGCGACGTTGGCTCTAATTCGCGGGCTTTCCGTATAGCTAAATTGATAATCGCAGCTAAAATTAGCCATACAAAACACTAATTTTAAGCGTTTCTGGGAGTAGCATGGCGGGACAAGGCCTTCAACACTGGGTTACCAAGCTCAAGACTAAAAATTTGCCAGTGCTCGGTAATGTGATTACTGAGCTGAACAAGATCACTGGTAGTGATGATTCTGATGCGAATCAACTAGCGGAAGTGATTTTGCGTGACCCGAATTTGACCTCTCACGTATTAAAGGTCGCTAATACGGTGAACTACAATTTTTCCTCTGACGCCAAAATCAGTACGGTAAGTCGCGCTATTGTATTAATCGGTATTAAGGGTGTTCGGGCAATATGCATTAGTAGTATGGCAATGGATTCCTTGGTAAAAAATAAGCCCCAAGCCCGCGTAATGGAATTAGTGGCGCAGGGCTTTCATGCGGCGACACAGGCGAAGAACTTGCTTAAAAGTGCAGGCGGTGAAAGTGACAGAGAAGAGGAGGCATTCGTTGCCGGGTTACTGTTTAATTTAGGAGAGATGGCCTTTTGGTTGTCAGAAGACCTAGATGATAGCAATCAAGACCTGTATTCCGACTCACCTAAAGTGCGGCGTGCGGCGATGGAAAAGGTGTTGGGGTGTAGCTTTAAAGCGATAACCAGAGAGTTGGCAAAACAGTGGAATTTGGGTGAAACATTAGAGGCGTCGCTTTACCCTAAAGAAGATGCCAGTCTAAAGGTGAAAGCGGTTGTTACTGGTGAGCGATTAAGTCGTGCCTCTTTATATGGTTGGGAAAGCCCACAGCTTAAAAAAGTATTAAAAGAAGTCTCCGATTATACGGGTATGTCTCTGGAAGAGGCGTTGAAACGAGTAAAGCAGGGCGGTGATCAAGCGGCAGAAGTCGCTTTAAACTATGGTGTGCCCGAAGCGTGTCCGTTAATCCCCAAGAGCATGGAAGATTTTATTCTCGAAAAGCCTAAGTTAGACGATAAAATATTAAAAGGTGATGCGAGCCTTCAATTGAATATTTTGCGCGATCTTTCGAGTGCTACGCAAGAAGGTTTAGATGTAAATACAATATTTCAAATGGTATTAGAAGGTATGCATCGCGGTATTGGTTTAGAGCGCGTATGTATTGCTTTTATCAAGGGGCATAAACTCGCAGCGAAGTATGTGTTGGGTGAGGGCGCAGAACATTGGCGAAGCTCCTTCCTCGTTGATGTCGGTCCATTTACCGACAATGTGTTTACTTACGCAATTGAAAATGTCGGGTCACATTGGATCAATCAAGAATTTATAGACAGTAAAAAACAGTTCTACCCGTCTGACGTCACTACAATCCTAGGGAAATTTCCAAGTTTTGTTCATGTGCTTGAAATAGAAGGCAGAAGGGTTGCGATTTTTTATGCAGACCGATGGAATTTTGGTGGCAACTTAAGTGAAGCCCAATTTGAAAGCTTTAAACATTTTTGCCAGCAAGCACAGCTATGTTTGAATCTTTTATCTAAACGTAGAGGGCGTCGATAAACGCCCCTAATCTCAACCTCTTGTTACGTCAACGAATAGCGTTAGTTTTTGGCCCGGCTGCAAATACTTTTTCTGATTAATTTGATTCCACTTTACGATATCATTAATTTTCAGACTGAACTTTTGAGCAATACGCGCGAGTGAGTCGCCACTTCTTACTTTATAAGATACTTTTCTAATCACTCCTTTACTGCCGGGTGCTTGGGGTGATTTTGTCCAGATTTTTAATACTTGCCCGGGTTTAATCGGGTCGCGTGGTGCCATGCTATTCCATTTGGCTAGTTTTTTTGTGCTGACTTTGTAATTTCTACCGATTGACCAAAAACTATCGCCGGGCTGTACTAGGTAGTCTATGCGTTGACCGCGTTCTTTTTTGTCGACATTGGCATAGCGCTTAGATATACGCTCTTCTACGCTGTAGCTGTAGTGCCCGTCAGATTTCGCCGCGACAGGAACCATTAGTGTTTTACCCGCACGAATATTATTGCCATTAATTGAATTAACACTTTTTAAAGACGGAACGCTGACTTTATATTTCTGCGCTATTGTCGAAAGTGTATCGCCGTTCTTAATCGTATAGCGTTCCCACGTGACTCGCTGGTTGTTCGGTATGCCCGCTAACTTCTCTTTAAATTCATCGGCTTTTTCAACTGGTACTAAAAGTTTGTGTGGCCCGCGAGGGTCGGTTGCCCAGCGATTAAAAGCGGGGTTCAAATGGTAGAGAACATCCATTTTGATCTCAGCAAGCTCAGCGGCTTGCGCAAGGTCGATTTGAGAGCCAACAGCAACACTTTTGAAGTGAGGTTTATTAAATATCGGCGTAAGCGCTAAGTTGTACTTTTCTGGTTCTCCAATTAATTTACTCAATGCGAGCAAACGTGGCACATACGCTTTGGTTTCTTTGGGCAAATCTAAATGCCAAAAATCTGTGGGTTTACCTCGTTTTTTATTTTTACGAATTGCTTTCCTTACATTTCCAGCACCGCTGTTGTATGCCGCAAGTGCTAGCATCCAATCGCCTTTAAATTGTTTGTTTAGCCCTTTTAAATAACGTAATGCGGCATCTGTAGATGCAACAATGTCTCGACGACCGTCGTACCACCAGTTTTGTTTTAAACCAAGCATTTTGCCGGTGCCAGGAATTATTTGCCAAATTCCAGAAGCGCGGCCGTGCGAATAAGCAAAAGGGTCAAAGGCGCTTTCTACAATCGGTAGTAATGCGATTTCAAGTGGCATGTCACGCGCTTCAATTTCACTCACTATGTGAAACATGTAGCGCTCAGCTCGTTTGCCAACCCTTGCCATGTAAGAGGGGTGCTTGGCGTACCAGCGCAATTCCATATCGATACGGCTGTGCTGATGCTCGGGGAGTTTGTAGCCATCTCGAATGCGTTGCCACAAGTTTACGCCGTCAATGGCCGAATGTTGAACGTATTCCCTGTCGCTGACGAAGCACTCGGGGTCTAGTGAGTAATCGGGGTTGTACCCGCCTAGCGTCAGCAGGCTTTCATTGTCTTTTAGGTTGCCAGAATTACAGCCGAGAAGAGGTAAAAAAAGCGTAAAAAATACGGTGCGTAATAGATACGATGAAGTGAGAAAGTGACGCATGGTGTAGCCGCTAGTGAGTTGGGCGCTCAGTCTATCTAAGCCTTAGAGAAAATCAAATATTGCAGGCTCAGATCGTAAACTTGGGCTTACAAAGCTTTTTGTTTAGAACATGTCTTTCCATGCCCTAAGGCTTGTAAAGACCTCCAGCTCGTCAATCGGTTCCCGGCCTAGTTGGAGAGTTATCGCCTCAATGACGGCAGGGTCTTTACAGCGCAAGAACGGGTTAACCTTCTTTTCCAGCGCTAAAGTGGTGGGTAACGTAGGTAGGTGGTCAGCACGTAATTCGGCAACAGAAATCGCCCGTTTACGCATGTAGTCGTTATCAGGCTCCACTTCCCGAGCAAATTTTAAATTAGCGGCGGTGTACTCGTGCGTACCATATATTAGGGTGTCGTCAGGGTGGTCGGCGACTTTATCGAGTGAGCTTTTAAGTTCGGCATGCGAACCTTCGAAAATACGCCCGCAGCCAGATGAAAATAGGACATCGCCACTAAAAATTTGTTTTTTATCTTTGTATTCAACGACATAGCCGAGGTGTTCAGGCAAATGCCCTGGCAAACCGAGCACCTGTACCAATGCATCCCACAGAAAGAAGCAATCGCCACCGGCGACGGTTTCTGTAACCTGAGGTATTGCGGCACACTTAGGGCCAACAACGGGCACTTGCCACTTATCCAAAAGCGTTGAAATGCCGCCAATGTGATCGTTGTGGGAATGCGTAATTAGGATTTTTTTAAGTGCGAAGTTGCCGTCAGCGAGGAATTCTATGACCGGCTGAGGGTCACCGGGGTCAATAACGCAGACCTCTTTCGAGCCGTCAGGGGCGTGGAGTGCCCAGACGTAATTGTCATGTAAGATCGGGATGGCAGAAACTTCAATCATAAATGAGCCGGGAAACGTATCATGAATTTAGCGTTATTATTGTCGTGATCTTGCTGCGAATTGATATTAAGCTTTAAGTGCGCACTACAGCTGTATAAATTACACTAAACGATATGTGGCGCCTTTGTCAAAAAAGATGTTTCCGGCGTCAACACTGCTTAAAGCACCGAACCTAGCAAAATAAGCGGAGTTTGGTGATTGTCGACCAACCAGGCTTCTAGCCGACCATAGGTTCAGAGTTTCTGATCATGAAATCACTGCAAGCCCGGCTCAAAATGCAACCGTTGATGAAGTCTTACGAAGACATTTCACGGTGGTTTAGCACGCCGCTAGGGCGTAGGTTGCTGATACATGAGCGCAAAGCTGTATCTGAAGAGTTGCGCTATCTTTTTGGCTATCATTTCATGCAGCTGAGTTCGGTGCGTAGCGCTAATTTTGGGTCAGCGAGCCGTATTAATCACTGTTTTAATTTGGCACCAATTGAAACGCGATTGAGTGAGGGGCAATGCGCGCAGGCTGTTTCGAGTTACGAAGAGCTGCCAATTGCTGATGAAATGGTAGATGTTACCGTTTTGCATCATGTGCTGGAGTTTTCAGAAAACCCTCATCAAGTGTTAAAAGAAGCGGCGCGCGTGACGATTCCGCGAGGGTACATCATTATTATTGCGTTTAACCCCATAAGCATAATGGGGTTGGTTCATAAAATGAGCGCTCTTTTTACACGCGATGCTGTATCAAAGCGTCGCAGTCTCCGCTCGGGGCGCTTGGTTGATTGGTTGGAGTTTCTCGATTTTAGTTGTGTGACTAACCGAAACGTTTATCACAACATTCCTGTGAATAATGCGCGTTTTCTCGCTTCAACGAGCATGCTAGACAAGTTGCGTTTCAAAAATAAAATGCCAGGTGGTATGTCTTACGTTCTGGTTGCTCGCAAAGATAAAGTGGGGCTAACCCCCATTAAGCCAACATGGGAAAAAGCGGGTATATTAGATGCCATGCCGATTGGCAAGCAGGCTGTAAAAACGGGGGCTCAAAAGCAGGGCCTGATCGTACCATTTCGACCTAGGGCAAAACGCGAAGTCTAGCGTTATCGCTTTGGGTTCCTTTTCAAAACCTTACTTAAAAAATACTAAAATTAATGAAAACAGTTGAAATATTTTCCGATGGTGCCTGCCGCGGCAATCCCGGCCCAGGCGGGTGGGGCGCATTATTACGTTTTGGTGATAACGAAAAATCGCTTTATGGTGGAGAAGAAAACACCACTAACAATCGCATGGAGCTGCAAGCGGCAATAGAAGGCTTAAAAGCGTTAAAAGAACCGTGCAGTGTGACGCTTACTACCGATTCACAATATGTGCGTAAGGGGATTACTGAGTGGATTCACAATTGGAAGAAAAAAGCCTGGAAAACCGCAGCTAAAAAGCCTGTCAAAAACGCTGACCTGTGGCAAGCGTTAGACGAAGAAAATCAGCGCCACGAAGTAGAGTGGTGTTGGGTCAAAGGGCATAGTGGGCACCGGGAAAATGAAATAGCAGACGAGTTAGCGAACCTTGGGATTGATGAATTAAAAAGCTAGTTCGTTTAATCTCTGTTTCTCGTTAAAAAAGCATCACTCTTAAAATGTTAGACAACAGCAGGTCATTTCTTCGTGCGCCAAATAGTATTAGATACTGAAACCACCGGTTTAGAGCCCTCAGATGGACATAAAATCATTGAAATTGGTTGCGTAGAACTTGTAGACCGGCGACTCACCGGCAAGCACTACCACCAATACATCAAGCCAAACCGTGAAATCGACGAAGGCGCGATCGAAGTTCACGGTATTACCAATGAGTTTCTTGACGACAAGCCTGTTTTTAAAGAGATCGCCTCTGACTTTATCGAGTTTATTGGTAGCTCTGATCTCATTATTCATAACGCGCCCTTTGATTTGGGTTTCCTTGATCATGAATTAAGGCAAATAGACACCCAGCATCGCCCGCTGAGTGAAGGTTGCAAAATTATTGATTCTCTGGTGCTCGCGCGTAAAAAGCATCCAGGTCAGAAAAATAACCTTGACGCATTGTGTAAACGCTACGAAGTGGATAACTCTGCACGTGATCTACACGGTGCATTGCTCGATGCAGAAATCCTCGCCGATGTTTATCTTCTGCTCACGGGGGGGCAAAGAAAGTTAGCGCTCGGGAGTGGCAGCGGTGAAGATGGCGACGATGTTGAAGAAAAAATCATTCGTCTCGGTACCGATCGCAAAAGGTTGCGAGTAATAAAAGCCAATGCCGATGAACTGGAGCGTCATGCTGAAAAGTTATTGTCGATCGACAAAGCGTCAGACGGAAATTGTTTGTGGTTGAAAGAATCTTTAGAAAATGAACAAAACTAAACATGCACCAAACCAGAGAATAATGCGCCAAAAACACTTAAGTCTTTAATCTTAATCGATTTTTGTGCCGCAACTGGCACGCCGATGCTATACTCCCCTTAATCACCTGCATAAAAAAATTGAAAATCTAAACCCGCGGGAATATCTCATTTTATGCGCCACACGGTTTATCTTGTAATCGCTTTGGCTGCGATTTGGCTACTAAATTCTGGGCATTACAATCCTCTCCTTCTTGGTTTGGGTGCTTTGTCTATTGCCTTTGTCACCTGGATTGCACGTAAAATGGATGTTGTTGACCACGAGTCGCAACCCGTCTCTTTTACTCACAAATTACCCCTGTATTGGCTGTGGTTAAGTAAAGAAATTGTGCTGGCCAATATTGATGTCGTCAAACGTATATGGCGTGGTGTCGATGCTATTGATCCTACCGTTGCGGTACTAAAGCCCAGTCAGAAAAATGATCTTGGGCGAGTCATTTACGCAAACTCCATCACCCTAACGCCCGGCACCGTCACTTTAGATTTGAAAGACGATGAAGTGCTGGTGCACGCTATATCCAAAGAGGGCATTGAAGCGCTCAAGCTGGGTGACATGGATAAGCGTGTCACGCGTCTGGAGTCGTAATGTATACCGCCGTATCAATCGCCATTCTTATTTCCATGTCGTTTGCTCTCGCACGAGCGAGCCTTGGCCCCAGTATTTATGACCGAATTCTTGCGGTTAATATGTTTGGTACCAAAACGGTTTTGTTAATTGCGGTGCTTGGCTATTTAATGGGGCGGCCAGAGTTTTTAGATATTGCTATCGTATACGCTTTGATCAATTTTATTAGCATCATCGCCGTACTGCGGTTCTTTGAATACACCCGCCCAGCTGTAGACCCTCGCTTACAATCGCAAAGTAGCGAAGAAGCTAACAGTGAAAGTGACAGCGAAAGTAACGGCTCTTCAGTAGAACCCTCTAACTCAGGGGCGAATCCATGATACTAGATGTACTTTCCTGGTTGTTTTTATTGTCAGGCGGTTTTTTATGCGTTTCTGGTGCTGTTGGTGTTCAACGTTTCCCAGATTTTTTTAGTCGCATGCATGCCGCCAGTGTGACAGACACTCTGGGTAGCGGGTTAATTTTACTAGGCCTGATGTTTCAAACGGAGCACTGGCTGATCGTCTCGAAATTGTTATTTATCATGTTGTTTATCTTTTTTACCAGCCCAACATCTGGCCATGCTTTAGCTAAAGCCGCTATTCATGCCGGGATGCGACCCTGGAAAAAAGGTGACGCGCGTCGCTAGTATTTTGTATATCAATCTATTTTGAATTAAAGAGATTATCGTCATCGAATTTTTCATCGACATAGTAATTCTAGGTTTCTTGGTGGCGACCGCGCTCTCGATTGCGTGTTCAAATAACCTTTTAGCTTCCGTTATGCTGACGGGAATCTACAGCCTTTTATCAGCGGTGTTTTTTGTCGTAATGGATGCGGTTGATGTCGCGTTTACAGAAGCATCGGTGGGTGCAGGCATTTCTACAATTTTAATGCTTTCTACCTTAAAACTCACTGGCGGGTTCGATGGGCCGACCCGACACAATAAATTGTTGGCATCC
This sequence comes from Agarilytica sp., assembly GCA_045430305.1. Classification (GTDB taxonomy): domain Bacteria; phylum Pseudomonadota; class Gammaproteobacteria; order Pseudomonadales; family Cellvibrionaceae; genus Agarilytica. The sequence goes on from JAILXW010000001.1 coordinate 749,843, forward strand.
ATAGTCGTCACCATCACCGGTATTATGTTGGTCATCGGCACTACCGACATGCCAAAATTCGGTGCGTCTGATGTGCCGGTGCAAACGCACGTTGGGCCTCATTTTATTAATGAGTCTTACGGCGAAACGGGCATGCCCAATATTGTGACGTCAGTTTTGGCTAGCTATCGTGGGTTCGATACTTTTGGCGAAACAGTCGTTATTTTTACCGCCGGTATTGGCGTGCTAGCGTTATTGGGGTTTCGTAATCGTAGAACGGATGCTTTCGAAAGTGTTACTGCGCCCATGTATCAACATAAAATATTACGTGTCGTCGGTAAGTTCTTAATCTCGCCCATTCTTATTTTTGCACTTTATGTGCAATTTCATGGCGATTATGGCCCGGGCGGGGGCTTTCAGGCTGGGGTTATTTTTGCTGCCGCTATCATTCTGTATTCCATGCTCTATGGTTTGGGGCGTGCACGTAAGGTGATTAACCAATCCATTGTTCAAATTTTGGCGGCGCTCGGTGTGCTGCTTTATGGCAGTGTTGGCGTCGTTTCAATTTTAAACGGCAAGAACTTTTTAGATTATTCAGCCCTTGCCCATGATGCATTGCACGGCCAGCATTATGGCATTTTGCTGGTTGAATTGGGCGTTGGTATTACAGTGACTGCGGTGATGGTTTCCATTTTCTTTACATTTGCCGGTCGGGTTGATCGCGATGTGTCAGAGCAAGCAGAGAATCAAGTATGAGTTTTCTTGCACAGTACAATTATTGGGTGGTCGTCTTGTTAATGATGATTGGCTTTTATATTGTAATTTCACATGGCAACCTGGTTAAAAAGTTAATGGGGCTTAGTATTTTTCAAACCTCAGTCTTCATTCTCTATATAAGTATGGGTAAGGTGAAAGGGGGTACGGCGCCGATTCTTGATGACGCTTACACGCTTTATTCAAACCCTTTGCCGCACGTACTTATTTTGACGGCGATCGTTGTCGGTATTGCTACAACCGCTCTTGGTTTAGCGCTTGTTGTTCGTATCAAAGAATCCTACGGTACGATTGAAGAAAGTGAAATTCAAAACAAGGACGACGAAGAGTGCTGAGCCATTTACCCGTTTTACAAGTGATAGTGCCTTTAATGGCGGCACCGGCCTGCTTGCTGCTCAGGCAGGCGCGCCTAGTGTGGATGTTCGCAACCATTGTTTGTGCCTTAGCTTTTCTGATCAGCTTTCAATTGTTGTATCAGGTGCAGGCCCACGGCGAATTGATATATGAATTAGGTGGTTGGCAGGCCCCGATAGGTATTGAATACCGTGTTGATGCTTTGACGGCCATGATGTTGGTCTTGGTTAGCGCCATTGCGACTGTTGTTATGATGGGCGCGCACACAAGCATCAAAAAAGAATTACACGAATCTAAACATACGCTTTTCTATATTGCATTTTTACTGTGTTTTGCAGGTTCGCTGGGCATTATTGCGACAGGTGATGCGTTCAATGTCTTCGTGTTTTTGGAGGTGAGTTCGCTTTCTACTTACACACTTATCGCGCTAGGTAATGACCGCAGGGCTTTATGGGCCTCATATCAGTATTTGATTATGGGTACTATTGGCGCGACCTTTATTCTTATTGGTATTGGCTTAATGTACATGATGACCGGTACATTAAACATGGCGGATATGGCGCAACGTCTGCCCGCGGTGAATAGCACACTCACGATATTTTCTGCTTTTGCATTTTTCATAGTTGGCGTTTGTTTAAAGCTAGCCTTGTTCCCTTTGCATTTATGGTTGCCCAACGCATATGCCTATGCGCCATCTATTGTTACTGCGTTTTTAGCCGCTACGTCGACAAAGGTTGCCATTTACGTATTGCTGCGTTTTATCTTTACGATATTCGGGGTCGAATTTTCTCTTTCTCATCTACCGCTTCCACAAATACTGATGGGCTTAGGCTTAATTGGTGTGGTCGGCGCATCGATTGTTGCGATTTTGCAAACAAATGTGAAACGACTATTCGCATACTCTAGTGTTGCTCAAATCGGTTACATGATTCTTGGGTTTAGCTTAGGTTCGCAGGCAGGTTTAAAGGCGGCTTTGTTGCACGTGTTCAATCACGCCCTAATGAAGGGGGCAATTTTCATGGCGATTGCCGGGGTGGTTTACCATGCTTCTGCGGGTAAAGGCTCAGCGAATTTAACTGCATTTAAAGGCTTAGGCAAAAGAATGCCCATAACAATGGCGGCCATTGTTGTTGGCGGTTTAAGTTTGATTGGTGTTCCTTTAACGGTAGGTTTTATTAGCAAGTGGTATTTGATCGTTGCATTAATGGATCAGGGGCTTTGGCCTGTTGTGGCTTTGGTGCTCTTTGGGTCTTTATTGGCGGTGGTGTACGTTTGGAAAATCGTTGAATACGCATACTTCCATTTACCAGAAGATGGTAACGATAAGTTTGATGAAGCGCCGATGTCTTTACTTATACCGACATGGTTGCTTGTTGTGGCCAATATTTATTTTGGCGTGAATACTGAGTTTACTGTGAATATTGCAGACCTTGCTGTGTTTAGTTTGTTTGGAGCGACCCCATGAGCGCGGAATTGTTGCTTCAACTTTCTATTTTGCTCCCTTTAGTTGCGGCCCCTTTAATCGCGTTTTTTGGTGCCTCACCCAATATACGTGAAAGCATTACCATGGTTTCCAGTGTGGCTGTTCTGGTCATGGTGACGATGCTTTATCGTGAATTTCATAAGGGTGGTCTGATAGAAGTTCAGTGGCTAGAAATCATGCCCGGCTTGACCCTTAAATTCAAGGTAGAAGCTTTAGGTGTGCTGTTTTCTTTGGTTGCAAGCTTGCTGTGGGTAGTGACCAGCATATATAGCATCGGGTACATGCGCGGTAATAGTGAAAAGCATCAAACGCGCTTTTTCATGCTGTTCCCCATTGCTATTTCTGCGGCGTTAGCGATTGCCTTTTCTGGTAATTTACTGACGATGTTTGTGTTCTACGAAGTTATGACCTTGTCTACATTTCCTTTGGTGACCCATAAAGGCACAGAACATGCGATGAAAGCAGGGCGCATATATTTGGGCGTTTTGATTTCATCGTCGATCGGTTTGTTTTTACCTGCCATCATTTGGGTTTGGCTGGTAACTGGAACGACAGATTTTGAGGTAGGGGGCATTCTTGCCGGTCACCTCGATGGGGTTTCAGTTACGATTCTTGGTTTTATGTTTATGCTTGGTATCGGCAAAGCTGCTGTTATGCCAATGCACAGATGGTTGCCCGCAGCCATGGTGGCGCCAACCCCCGTGAGCGCTTTGCTGCATGCTGTTGCGGTGGTTAAGGCGGGCGTTTTTAGCTTGTTAAAAGTGATTGTATATATTTTTGGGATTGACCATCTTGCCGCAGCGCCGTGGTCTGAGTGGCTTATGTACTTGGCGTGTTTCACGGTTGTGATGAGTTCTATTATTGCCATGCAGCAAGATAATTTAAAACGCCGGCTGGCGTATTCCACAATCTCTCAATTATCGTACGTCGTGTTGGCGACGATGATTCTGGCTCCGCTTTCTGTAGTCGGCGCGGCCTTTCATATCGCGGCCCATGCAGTCGGAAAAATCACTTTGTTCTTTGCTGCAGGCTCTATTTACACGGCTTCGAAAAAAACTGAAATATCACAATTACACGGCATAGGTAAACGAATGCCGTGGACGATGGCGGCTTTTGCCATCGGAGGTTTTTCCATGATTGGTGTGCCGCCATTGGTTGGGATCATTTCAAAGTGGTATTTGTTGCAAGGCGCCTTTCAATCAGAGCAACACTTGGCGGTGATTGTTATTTTACTTTCCACGCTTTTAAATACAGCTTATTTTATGCCGATCGTGTATCGAGCGTATTTCTTAAAAGAAGAACCCGGTGGTGTAGCGCATGGTGAAGCGCCGTTACCAATTGTTATCGCGCTTAGTATTACGTCTGCATTAACAGTGGGTTTGTTTTTCTTCCCTGCAATTCCATATGAACTAGCTGAAATGATTCAGGTGCGCCCATGAGTGAAGAACCTGTAAACAGCAATGCTAAAGATCACGGTGTTTCCGACGAGAAAAAGCACTGGTTGTATCGTGAAGAAAACCGTAAAACCTTATGGCTTATTCAAGGCGTTATTTTAGTTTTGGTTATGATTCCTGAGTTTTTTGTTCATCACCACGCTCACTTTGAAGAGCAAGGTATACATGTTGATGCAAGCTGGGGCTTTTTTGCATGGTACGGTTTCGCTACATGTGCCGCTATGGTGTTTGGCGCAAAGTTAATTGGCGTTTTCTTGAAGCGCAAGGATACCTATTACGATGATTAATACGCTCATCCCTCCTGGTGTCATTCTTATTCTCGGTGCTTTTGTAATAGCAGACACTAGTCCGCGCGTGCGTAAAGCGCTGATGTTGATTTTACCCATCGTCGCTCTCGCGCTTATCTGGCTCACGCCAGATGGCAATAACGTGGCAGTGCCTTTTCTAGAATATGATTTACTGCCACTGAGCCCAAACCCCACCGGTAGGGTTTTCGCAACTATATTTGCGCTCATGACATTGGTCGGCGGCATATATGCTATGAATACCGCTTCGGTGGCAGAATTGCGGGCGGCATTCATCTACGCAGGTTCGGCCATCGGTGTGGCCTTTTGTGGCGATTTAGTTTCCGTCTTTATTTATTGGGAATTTATGGCTGCCGGTTCGACCGTTGTATTATGGGCGCAGGGTGGTAGTGCGGCTTATCGGGCGAGTTACCGTTATTTGCTAGTGCACTTGATGGGTGGCGTGGTGTTGATGTCTGGCATCGTTTCTTACGTCTACGAAACCGGAAGCACAGCATTTACTTTGCTAGACCTTGAATATACGGGGGCTTGGCTGATTATGGCAGGCTTCCTTATTAACGCTGGCGCGCCTCCGTTCTCGGCCTGGATTGCTGATGCATACCCAGAAGCTAGCCCCAGTGGTTCCGTCTTTCTCTCTGCCTTTACTACCAAAACGGCTGTTTACACCTTAATGATTGCTTTCGCCGGTGCAGACATTCTGATTTATATCGGTCTGTACATGGTGTTCTATGGCATTATTTATGCGCTTCTGGAAAATGATATGCGGCGTATCTTGGCATACAGTATCGTTAACCAAGTTGGCTTTATGGTATGCGCGATCGGTATTGGAACAGAAATGGCGCTCAATGGTGCTACGGCTCATGCGTTTGCACATATCATCTATAAGGGACTTTTATTGATGTCTGCAGGGGCTGTTTTATTGCAGACCGGCCAGCGCAATTGCTCAAGTTTGGGCGGTTTGTTCCAGACGATGCCAGTGACTACGATTAACGGTATTATTGGCGCGTTAGCGATTTCCTCTTTCCCATTTACCTCAGGTTTTGTGACAAAGTCTCTCGAAACATCTGCCGCAGCATACGAGGGGCTTACGTTTGTATGGTTCTGTTTACTAGCCGCTTCCGCTGGGGTTTTTCTACACGCAGGGATCAAATTCCCTTGGTTTGTTTTCTTTCAAAAGGATTCAGGCCTGCGGCCGGCTGAAGCGCCTTTGAATATGCGCGTGGCGATGTGGATATTCTCCTTTTTATGTATAGCCATCGGGCTTTTCCCTGGGCCTTTGTATAGTATTTTGCCCTACGCCATTGAGTACGAACCCTACACTGTCGACCATCTGGTGACGCAGTTCCAACTGCTTATGTTTGCTGGTTTCGCCTTTTTTGTGCTGCTGCCAATGATGAAGCGCACACTGACCATAAGCCTGGATTTCGATTGGTTTTACCGTAAGTTTACTGTGTGGGTAGGGCGCTGGTTTTTTGCCCACCTGTGGCGAATTGATCGACGCTGCCGTGATTCGTTAAAAGCCCTAATCCGCGGGTCTTTTTACTACATTGAAACCCATGCCCCCAGCGGCATTCTTCTGAAAGGGCGCCCCTCAAGTAGTATGGTCATTTGGGTGACCGTTTTGCTTGCGATCTATCTGATTATCAGCTTTATATAAGCTTGCCAGTTGTTTGGCGTAGCCTACGTGGGCGCGCCAAATCTCGAATCTTGTTTTGCACTTCCCCCTGACCCGCTATGAGAGATTAACTTAACAATGGCAGGTAACTGTCAGAAAATTAAGGATTTTTGTCAAATTCGTATTATACTAATCAAACGGCAAGCCAGAATCTGGCCCGTCGATACGCGCGCTAACTGCGCGAAGGTGGGTGACGTAGCGTGTGGCATTCTAAGAAGCACTGTTGCGGCGCCCGCAACTGACACAATAACGAAGTGGAAGGCAATGTGGATACGGTTAACTTTCAATCATTGAACCTTGTGCGCGACGAACTAGTTGCCACGATCGAAGAAGCTGCGCGTCATTTAGAAAAATTTGTATCCTCACAAGATGACAGTGACTCACTGCAAGCGTGCATTGATTGTGTCAGTCAGATTGTTGGCACCTTGAAAGTGATTGAATTTCGCGGTGCGGAGTTGCTCGCGTCAGAACTTCTCGCTGCTGCCAAAGAAATCTCTCCTGGCAATAGCGGGCCTAAGTTTGAGCGTTGCTTAGAAGTCGTAAGCGCTACATTTTTTGTGCTCTCGCGCTATTTGGAATACGTGCAACAAGTCGAACGTAAAGTCCCTGTACTGCTTATTCCCCAAATTAACGACTTACGTAAACTACGGGGCGAAACTACTTTTCCTGAATCACACTTTTTTCAGGTAGATCTTTCTAAGCACCCGCAATTACCTCAAATCGAAAGCCTTACTCTCGCCAACGATGAATTTACGTCCGCAGTGCGTCGTATTCGTCACATGTATCAAATTGGTTTGCTGGGGCTTATTAAAGAGCAACAAATCAACAACTCAGTCGCAATGATGCGTCGAGGGTTAATACGCATACGTCGTATTAGCGGTAATGAAAAAGCATTGGCCTTGCTGTGGTGGTTGGCAGATATAACGCTAGAAATGTTTTCTACCCAAGAAATGCAAATCATAGAAACACGTAAAATGCTTTTTGGCCGCATTGACCGAATACTTAAACAGGTCGAGCAAAGCGGGCCAGAAGCTTTTAATGCTGAACCACCAAAAGGCTTAATCAAAGAGTTAGTGTATTTAATTGCACTGTCTACGGAAGAGTCTGACCAAGTTAAACATACTCGAAGTGTTTATGGACTGGATCGTTTTTCTTATACCGATCGTGACCTCGCGGGCGAGCGTGATTTGCTGAACGGCCCGAGTGCGCATACTGTGTCATCGTTGGCCCAAGTGCTAACGGCAGAATTAACGAATACCAAAAAAGTGCTTGAGGGTGCTTCACAAGCCAGTATTCAACGTATTGACGATATTGAAGGTTTTGTCGGAACCTTACAAAAAGTTTCCGAGATTCTTTCTATCGTGGGTTTGGTGTCTGCATCAAACACCTTGAAAAGTGAGATCGAGCGTATTTCTGATTGGCGTGGCCAAGAAGAAATTGACCCATCTGAAATGGACGAAGTGGCGAATACGCTCTTGTATTTAGAGTCCACTGTTTCGTCTATTGAAACCACCAAACTTTCTGATGAAAAACTAGAAAAAGCGAATAAAGTTGCTCAACAAGAAGTGATTGCTTCTGGTGAGCTGTCTGATGCAAAACGCATTGTATTAGCAGAATCAGAAGCAGGGCTGTCATTAACTAAGCGCGCGCTCAGCTCTTTTTCCGATTCAGACTTTGATACCGGCCATATTCGTAACATCGGAAAAACGCTCACCACAGTACGCGGTGGTATGTTAATGCTTGGCAGTGATCGTGCGGCGGCAATTCTAGAGCGCTGTGCGGCTTTCGTCGAACAAGTATTAATGGATCAAGACCCGCAACCGGGGCTCAAAGAAATGCTCGAAACTTTCGCAGATTCGATTATCTCGGTCGAATATTATTTGAATTCAGCCACGTCTAGCCTGCAAATGGATGAATCCGTGCTCAAGTTGGCGGAAGAAAGCTTGGAAGCTCTGGGTTATGGCGTCGAAGCAGACGAAGAGAGTTGATTTTCGATGACATTTGTACCAGCTGAAAACAGCGTTACAGATGTCTCGGCTGACTTATTAATAGTGATTAATCGGGGCCGGCTGATGTGTAAGCATGGTCGGCCTTTTCAATTATTGTCGGCGGATATTGAAACCCAATTACCGGCTGCCGATCACCGACATTATCTCGGTCATCTCGACGGGAAGCATTGTTTTGCCGTATTTTTTAGTGCAACTGAGATGGCGGCGCCAAACCAATTCGAGTGGCATGATCTACGCGCGCAACTCGGCTTGATCGAAGAAACTCTCTTCAACCTCGCTGGCCGAGCCCTGCAAATAACACGCTGGTATCGTGAGCACCAATTTTGTGGTGTTTGCGGGCAGCCAACCAGACAAGCCAAGAGTGATCGTGCCTTGGTGTGTAGCCATTGTGAGCATCGCGCCTATCCACGAATATCACCCTGTGTGATCGGGCTCGTTAAGCATGGTGACCGCTGTCTTTTAGCGCGCGGTGTGCGAACCCCTGAGGGCGTATTCACAACCTTGGCTGGCTTTATTGAGGCAGGAGAAACTGCTGAAGAAGCCTTTGCCCGTGAAGTGTATGAGGAAGTAGGGCTTAGAATTAGTAACATCCGTTACGTGTGCTCACAACCGTGGCCCTTTCCTAGTCAGTTAATGCTGGGCTTTTATGCAGAGTGCGATAGCGAAGAATTAAACATCGATGAGCGTGAAATTATTGAAGCTGCTTGGTTCGAAGCCGATAAACTACCTAATATCCCACCGATGGGCACCATCGCCGGAAAGCTGATTCATGGTTTTGTAAGCGAAACTGCGCACAGTTAAAGAGGAAATAGAAGCTTAGATGTTCACTGGAATTGCAGTTGTATTTTTTTTGTTGGCCATTGTTGCTGTTTATTTTGGCGGTAAAATTTTGGCTAAGTTTTCATGGGTCATTGGCTGGCTGCGTGGCACGGTGGGTATAGCCATCATAGGCCTCGCCATATTTTTTATATTCCTTGCCTTAGATTTAACTAGTTACCAACAAATCTTAAATGATAAGACCATACTCACCATCAGTTTCACGCAAAGTGAAGAGCAGCGCTACACAGCCGTAGTTTCCTATATTGATGGCACTACCGACCAGAGCTTTGACGTGTACGGCGATCAGTGGCAAATCGACGCTAGGGTGATTCGTTGGAAGGGCCTATTCGCCATGTTTGGTCTGAAGCCTGGTTATCGTTTAGACCGCATCACTGGCCGCTACTACTCGCTTGAAGATGAGCGGCGTAAATCTCGTTCGGTACATCAATTGACGGAATCAAAATATGGGCTGGACATGTGGCAATGGGTACAAGAGAATGGCGGTTTTTTACCGCTCTTTGACGCGGTATACGGAAGCGCGACCTATTTGCCAATGCAGAACGATGCCATTTACCAAGTGTCACTGAGTGAAAGTGGGCTGGTAGCCACCCCCATGAATGACATCGCAAAAGAATCCGTGAATCAGTGGCGTTAAGTCGCTAAGTCAACATACCGGATTATCGCGCTTTCTCATTATATTTATCTTATGAGGAGCTTATCTTGGAATTTTTAAGTAACTACGGACTTTTCTTAGCCAAAACGGCCACTATTGTGATTGCCATTGCCGCAGTGATCATAATGGGCATTGCTGCAAGTATGCGACAGCAAGGTAGTGAAAAAGGCCACTTGGAAGTGACCAAACTCAATGACAAATTAAACGAGTTGGCTGACGCAGTAAAATCTATGGTGTTGGATCAGGATGATTTAAAGTCAGAAGAGAAAGCACAAAAAGAAAAAGAAAAAGAATTAAAGAAAGAAAAGAAGCTTCTCAAGAAAAAGCAAAAAGAAATAGCTAAAAAGAAATCTTCAGACGAATCAGAAGACGACGAAAAAGAAGCCGCGAAGCAACGCATTTTCGTCACCGATTTTGATGGTGATATTAAAGCTTCTGCGACTGAAGAACTACGTGAAGTTATTTCTGCAATACTAAGCATTGCAACAGAAAAAGACGAAGTTGTTCTTCGTTTAGAAAGTTCCGGTGGCATGGTGCACAGCTACGGTTTAGCCGCGAGTCAATTGCGTCGCATCACTGAAAAAAACATCCCCTTAACCATTTGTGTAGATAAAGTGGCCGCTAGCGGCGGCTACATGATGGCGTGTGTAGCTAACAAAATAATTTCAGCTCCTTTTGCGATTATTGGTTCTATTGGTGTCGTAGCTCAGTTACCTAATTTTAATCGGCTGCTTAAAAAACATGATGTTGAATACGAGATGTTTACCGCTGGTGAATACAAGCGAACGCTCACCATGTTTGGTGAAAACACCAAAAAAGGGCGTGAAAAATTTCAAGAAGAACTAGAAGACACGCATGTGCTATTTAAAGATTTCATAACCGAAAATCGTCCTGGTGTCGAAGTAGAGGAAGTCGCAACGGGTGAAATCTGGTTTGGTACTCGCGCAATAGAGCGTTGTTTAGTAGATGAATTACAAACTTCAGATCAATACCTTTTTGATAAGCATAAAGAAAACGACATTTTTGAAATTCAATTCGTACACAAGAAAACCTTGACCGAAAAGTTAGGTATGAACGTAGAAAATGCGATGGAAAATGTTGTTGCTCGTTGGGTGCAGCGTTTCAATCGCGGATTTTTGAGTTAAGACCTTATTTTTACTTTAAAGCGCGCATATGATGCTTAAAAATGGCGATTTACTAAAAACCAATAACTACATCGCTGGCGCTTGGCAAAGCGCACCGGGCGGCAAGCAATTTCCCGTGCTTAACCCCGCCAATGGAAGCGTAATCGCGCAGGTTGCTGACGCTACTCAACAAGATTGCCACACGGCAATTGAAAGCGCACACCAAGCCTTTCTAAAGTGGAAACATGTAAGTGGCAAAGAACGCAGCGGCATTTTGCGGGCGTGGTTTGACGAAATACAGGTAAATGCAGAAGACCTTGCCCTTCTTATGACGCTTGAGCAAGGGAAGCCAATTAGAGAATCTCGTGCAGAAATTCAATACGGTGCGTCTTATATAGAATGGTTTTCTGAAGAAGCTAAACGTATATACGGCGACTTGATTCCAGCAAATACAACAGACAAACGCATCATGGTGATGAAGCAGCCTGTTGGCGTGGTTGCGGCTATTACCCCCTGGAACTTTCCTAACGCTATGATTGCGCGCAAAGCGGCGCCAGCGATAGCAGCCGGTTGCAGTTTCGTAGTTAAACCCGCATCGCAAACACCATTATCAGCGTTAGCGCTTGCCGCCTGTGCAGATCGCGCTGGCCTACCTAAAGGGCTTTTCAGCGTGGTGTGCAGTGCGAACGCTGAAGATGTTGGGCATATATTTTGCTCACACCCACAGGTAAAAAAAATCAGTTTTACCGGTTCTACCCACGTCGGAAAAACCCTAATAGAGCAGTCTGCGGCTACAGTAAAACGCTGCTCAATGGAGTTGGGTGGAAATGCCCCATTTATTGTGTTTGAAGACGCTGATCTCGATGCCGCTGTAAGTGGATTAATGGCTTCTAAATTTCGCAATGCGGGTCAAACTTGCGTTTGTGCTAACAGAGTGTTTGTGCACGCGGACGTGTATGAAAAATTTTCTGATAAATTAATTAAAGCTGTTCAGGCTTTAAAGGTAGGAGAAGGTATTGGAGAAGATTCCGACATAGGTCCATTAATCGATAGCGCGGCAAAAAATAAAATCACTGTGTTGTGTGAGGATGCGCAAAAGCGTGGTGCGCTTATCGTTGAAACACATACGTTGGCTGATGACACTTCTCTGTTTGTATCTCCTAAAGTCGTGAAAGGCGCAAAAGCAGATTTCGAGATGTGTCAAAATGAAATTTTTGGCCCGGTGGTACCGCTTATCGTTTTCGAAAGTGAAGCAGAAGTAATAGCCCTGGCTAACGACAGCAACTATGGTTTGGCCAGTTATTTTTACACGCAAGATTTGTCTCGTAGCTGGCGTGTTTCTGAAGCGCTTGAATATGGGATGGTTGGCATTAATGAGGGCATTATTTCTGCAGAAAATGCGCCCTTTGGCGGAGTAAAAGAATCGGGCTTTGGCCGAGAAGGGTCAAAATACGGTTTAGATGACTATTTATCCCTTAAATATGTGTGCAGTGGTGGTCTATAGCATTATTGAAAATTGAACAGTTCTAATATGATTAATCCCGTCGAAGCTTATCGGACACAGCAATAGGGTTCGGAAAGTTGAAGATCACAATATAGCTCGAAATCACAAAGCTCAGTATCGCGGCACACTGTATCAACATAGATGCTCTCTCTCCAATGACGTTTTGTGCCGTAGCCACAAAGGCGATCAATAAAGAAAATTCACTTATTTGACCCAATCGAAACCCAATATCCCACGCTAAAGGTTTTTTCTCGCGCTGTTGCCTTAACAAAAAATAGAATGTGATCGGTTTAATCGCAAGCATTACAAAAGTGTAAAGTAGTGCGATCACGGCGATGCTAGGTAGTATGTCGATATTGAGTTGTGCGCCTAAAGAAAAGAAAAAGAGCACCAAGAAAAAGTCGCGCAAAGGCTTTAAGTTAAGCGCAATAAATTGAGAAATAGGGCTAGTCGCTAACGAAATGCCAGCGATAAAGGCACCAATTTCTGCAGATAAATACATCTCTTCAGCAAGGTGCGCCAGCCCCAAGCACCAACCAATAGCAAGCAGAAAAATATATTCATGGAAGCGGTCGAACTTAGCGATCAGCTTGTACATCACAAAGCGAACAAATACATACGCAAAGCCGGCCAAGATTGGTAGGGCAATTAACGCGCTGATCAAGGGTTTCGCTTCTACCTGGCCGCCAGAACCTGCAAGTAAAAATAATAAGCAAAATATAGCGATAAAGTCTTGGATCAAGAGCAGCCCAACCATAAGGTCACCGGCGTATTTGTGATGCAACACGGTTGTAGGTAGTAATTTAATCCCTACTATGGTGCTAGAAAACATAGACGCCATGGCTATTACGATGGATTCCATCATCGTAAAATTAAAAGCAAGGCCTATCGCTAAGCCAGTTAAAGCAAAGGTCGCACAGCTGACTAGGGCAACGCTGGTGGCTTTTCGTAAAACGGCAAACAGCGAGCTGGGCTGCATGTCTAACCCGAGCAAGAAAAGAAGGAAGACGATGCCAATATGTGACATTTCAAGTAAGTAGTTTACTTGAGTAACGACTTTAAACCCGTATGGGCCAAGCAGAATACCGAGAACGATATAGGCCACCAATAATGGCTGGCGGGTGTACAGGGCCGCCGACGCTATTAGAGCAGCGCCGCAAAATATTAAAAAGAAGGTGTCGAAAACCGCACCGTCCATATCCACCTACTTAATTTATTATTGGTTTAATTGAGTTTGCCAGTCAGAAAGAAATAGCTACGCATCGTAGTGGCAGAAAACCCAAATATTTAGAGAGAAAACGTCCGTTTTCTCTCTAAATATAGTGGAGTTAGTAGTGGTTTGCCTCGCAGGGCACAGAACATCGCATCATTACACGCGACGGCGAAAGAGTGGTTGTGGTTCATCGCAGGCGGCTTGGTAGCGTTCGTTAAAATCGGCCAAGCTTTCGAGTGCCGATTCCGTGCAAGTGCCCTCTGGTAAAAGGAAGGCATTTACGCCACAGCGCGCAAGGAAGAACATCTGATCTTGTATGTATTCACCTACCGCACGAATCTCTCCAGTGTAATCTAGCTGTTCGCGCAGTGTTCTTGCTTGCGAAAAACTTCGACCATCTGCAAAGGCGGCAAATTTAATGGCGATAATCGGGAGAGTTGAAACGAACTCTTTGAGCTGATGAACATCATCATCGCTCGCTAGCCAAACGCCTACTTGGCTAAGATCATGCTGGTCTTTAGCGAGGTCATTGTAGAGGTTAAGCGGAATGATCCACTTGCCTTCGGATAACTGATCGGCAGAAAACTCTTCTGTCGCAGCCAGTGACCATTCATTGGTGGCTAGAGCACCGTCTTTAATCAGCTTTTGCATATACGCGCTCCTTAAATGGGGCTATACCAATGCGACGATAGGTATCGAGAAACTCTTCTTCTGGTTTACGCTGTTCAGTGAATATATTAAAAATATCGCGGATAACTCGCGGCATGTCAGCGCGAGAAAAAGAAGGGCCCAATACTTTACCGAGTGAGGCGTCGTTACTTTGGCTACCGCCGAGTTGAACTTGGTAAAACTCTTCACCTTTTTTGTCTACGCCGAGTATGCCGACGTGGCCGATATGGTGGTGGCCGCAAGCATTCATACAGCCGCTAATATTTAATTCCACATTCCCTAAATCATACAGGTAATCGAGATCATCAAATTCGCGTTGTAACGCTTCTGCTACAGGAATCGATTTCGCGTTTGCTAATGAGCAAAAATCCCCACCAGGGCAACAAATCATATCGGTAACTGTACCAATATTTGGCGTAGCAAAATGTATGGCTTTAAGCTCATTCCATAGCACAAATAGCGAGGAAATCTTAACATCGCCGAGCACAATGTTTTGTTCGTGCGTTGTGCGAGCTTCGCCAAAACTGTAGGTGTCAGCGAGGTTTGCTATGCGCTCAAGTTGAATATCGGTTACATCGCCGGGGGCAACACCTGTTTGTTTTAGCGAAAGTGTCACTGCGCGATAACCGGGTACTCTATGGTCGTGAACATTACGATCTAACCAACGCGCAAAATCTTGGTTTTCTGAGGCTTCAGCTTTGAGTTCTGCTTCGGCTTGCGCGACGTCGAAAGTTTCGTAATCGTGCTCAGTGAAAAAGCTTTTAGCCCGCTTAATTTCTTTGCTTGTTAATGCTGTTTGGCTGTCTCGTATGTGGTCCCATTCGGCTTCAACTTTTTCAGTAAAAGCTTCAACACCCATGGCTTTAACAAGTATCTTGATACGTGCTTTATATTTGTTGTCACGACGACCATGAAGGTTGTATACACGTAAAATAGCTTCGAGATAAGTAAGAATGTCGCGCTCTGGTAAGAATTCACGAACCACGGAAGCAATTACCGGTGTACGGCCTAAGCCGCCGCCAACAAGTACTTTGAACCCGATGGTATCGTCGTCTTTTTTCACTAACTGCAAACCAATGTCATGAAAGTGAATAGCCGCGCGGTCGCTTTTGGTGCCTGACACTGCAATTTTGAACTTACGTGGCAGGAAAGCGAATTCGGGGTGGAAAGTAGACCACTGACGAATGATTTCGCAATAGGCGCGAGGGTCGATAATTTCGTCTTTGGCGATGCCCGCGAACTGGTCGGTCGTGACGTTGCGAATACAATTACCACTGGTTTGGATTGCGTGCATTTCTACGTCAGCTAATTCAGCGAGTATATCGGGCACTTCAGACAATTCTGGCCAGTTAAACTGAACGTTCTGCCGGGTCGAGATATGGCAATAGCCTTTATCGTAGTGACGGCAAATATGCGCAAGTTTGCGCAGCTGCGTAGTATTGAGCATGCCGTAGGGCACAGCAACGCGCAACATCGGTGCGAGACGCTGAACGTAAAGACCATTTTGTAAGCGTAAAGGAAGAAAGTGTTCTTCTTTTAATTCCCCTGCGAGGTAGCGATCCGTTTGTCGACGGAATTGCTGCACGCGTTCTTGCACGATGCGGTGATCGTACTCGTCGTAAACGTACATGTATGTGTAGCCTTGAGGTGTCTAGTGTATGTCTGTGGAGTAATCAGTTGGTGTCTAATTGAGCGTACTCAGATAAACGTTCTTACCCGAGAAAGTAGCGCCATTAGATCGCATGATTTGCTTCAATAAAAGAGGCGGAATCATAACGTAAACTGAAGCCTAATCCGAGTGTTACAATATAACAAAAGCGTGGATTTAAGGCCGTTTTGGCACATAAATATAGGTTTTGGTGCTAAGCCGCTTTATTTGTTAGAAATGTTAGGCACTTTTATTATTAATTTGTCATAAACGCTTGATTCTTATCAATGTCTAAGTTTGAATTGGCACCTGAGCTTCAATGCGCCGTTTTAAGTCCATGTGAGATGCATATGTAAGTGATCTTCCTTGATTCGATCAAGGTAGAACTAGCAAGATTCACTTACATATAGTCGTTTGTTGGGGGCTAAACGCAATGCGAATGTTCTTTCTAAACTCTAAAAAACAAAAATGATTGGGAGACGAAAATGGAAGACGATAATATTCAAATGATGGAACCTGGTGATAGCCTTGCAGATTCAGTTGCAGCAGTGGCGTTGGTTCTTATTTTTGTAGCTGCTTGCGTATTGTGGGTAAGCGGGCAGTAGTACCCTGGCGTGTAGATTTAAGTATAAATTACGTGCATAAAAAAACCGGCAGAAGCCGGTTTTTTTATGCACGTAATTTATGCGTATGTGGCTAATCTATTTCGTCATCAACCTTTTTACTGATGACTTGATTACGGCCCCTTTCTTTTGCTTCATAAAGCGCTTTGTCTGCCAGTTCAAACAGGGCTTTATCTGAACATGGCTTTGACTGCACGCTTGCGCAACCGATACTGACCGTGAATGTGATGTTCGTACCTTGATAGTCTAGTGGGTGATCACGAAACGCTTGGCAAATTCGACTGGCGATATTTGTAGCCGCATCGTGTGGGCAGTTAGGCAAAATCAGCGTAAATTCTTCGCCGCCGTACCGGCAAAGAATATCAATATCTGAGCGAATTTCTTGACGAACAAGCGCGGCACTATGTTTTAGGCATGAATCACCTGCGGCGTGGCCGTGATTGTCATTCACGCGTTTGAAGTGGTCAATATCAATCACTAGGAGTGATATCGGGTCTTCGTTCTCGAGGCTTTTATCTAACTCTGTTGGCAGGGTTTTATCGAAATAGCGACGGTTGTTTGTTTTGGTTAACGCATCCAGATTACTGATTTTTTTATAACGGTCAGCTTGCTCTGCAAGGGTCACCTGTTGTTGGGCAGAGGCCAAAAACAGCTTTGCACGATTGTCGCCTTGCTGCACGATAATGACCAAACTGAAAAGAATAAATGCAGCACTTAGGACGGCGCTCAGCTCACCAGAAAAAATAAGTACGGCGATGCTAGGGGCAAAAAGCAGGATCATGTACAAGCGACCGGCAAAACGAGAAATTAGCCAAACGTAAAAGCCTGCAATGGTAGAAAAAGCCAGCATAAGTGCAGCCGAAAAACGCACGTTGACGTACGCTGGGTCATAAAGCACGTACGCAATAAGACCTCCCCAATATAAAGCATTGAGATGGTTAATCAGAAGGAAAGCACGTTGGGCGATTTCACGGTCATCTTCGATCGTGTGTTGTTTGCGGCGGTATACTAATAAGTTGATATCGAAGAAGGCGAGAACGGCGGCATTCACCCACACAAAGCTAGAGCTTGGGTTTTCCACGATGGCGGGCAGCATGAGAATGAGCCAAATAGCGGTTAAGAAACTCGTGCCACTGCGGTTTTGGGAAACAATATAGCGAAAGACTTCTGTCTTGGCTTTATTCATATGTTGGGTGAGACCGATGCATTTGGGGCATTATAGGTGTACTTTCGAGCAGTTTCCTTTTGAGACGTTTACTCTGACAAAACAGCTTTCACGACTAAAATAATCGTCGTCATAAACAGAAAGGTAAAGATGATACCTGCTGCGATAAAGGGGTAGGGGCTGCTGGATTGAAAGTCTTTTTCTAGGTTTTCACGTTTTTGCACACCAATCGCAGCAGCGAGTGTTGTGGCGATAAGGTGAAGCGTACTGATTTTGCGTACTTCTTGCCTCTCAATTTCTTTGTTTGGCTCGTCACTCATACATTGCCTCGCTAGGGGGTTAGGCGTCGTAGTCTAAGTTGCTTTGCAGCCAGCGCTCAACTTCTTCTACAGCGATGCCTTTACGTGCTGCTAGTGATTCTACCTGGTCTTTGTTTATTTTGCCGGTATTAAAATATTTAGATTCTGGGTGCGCAAAATACCAACCAGACACGGAAGCGGCAGGAAACATAGCGAAATGCTCAGTCAGGCTAATGTCGATTTCTTGTTCGGCATCGAGCAGTTTGAATAACCCTTCTTTTTCACTGTGATCTGGGCATGCTGGGTAGCCAGGGGCGGGGCGAATGCCTCTGTATTGCTCTTTGATTAAATCGTTATTGTTAAGTGTTTCCTGCGTGTCGTAAGCCCAAAATTCTTTGCGTACACGTTCGTGTAGGTGTTCTGCAAAAGCTTCGGCTAGCCGGTCTGCAAGTGCTTTGACCATAATAGCGGAATAATCGTCACCTTGGGCTTCGTAATCTTTTGCAAGCTTTTCTGCACCAATACCTGCGGTTACAGCAAAGCCTCCAACGTAGTCTGTTTTGCCTGTTTCTTTTGGCGCAATATAATCTGCCAGGCAGGGTAGAGTATTTTTGCCGCTCTTATCAATTTGCTGGCGTATGTGGTGACAACGCGTAAGTACGTCACCAGAATCGTTAAGTATCTCAATATCGTCATGGTCAACCGTTTGCGCCTGCCAAAAACCAAATACGGCCTCGGCGGTAAGTTGTTTGTTGTCGATAATCTGCTTGAGCATGGCTTGAGCATCGTTAAAAAGGTTGGTCGCAGCTTCGCCCACAACTTTGTCTTGTAAAATCGCAGGGTATTTTCCGCTCAGGTCCCACGAGATAAAAAATGGTGTCCAGTCGATATAGTCAGTGAGATTATTTAACGGATAGTCTTTTAGCGTTTTGGTGCCAAGAAAGCTGGGTTTCTGAGCGGTGAAGCTTTCCCAGTCTAGTGAGACCTTCTTGGTTATCGCTTCTTTGTAGGGTACGGCCACACGCGTACTGGTACGACCAGCGCGGCGTTCACGCACTTTTTCATATTCGGCTTGTACACCTTCAACAAATGTATCGCGTTGCTCAGAAAGTAGGTTAGATGCCACGCCCACCGCACGCGACGCGTCGGCCACATAGATAGATTGGTTAACACTAAGTTGGGGGTCAATTTTTACGGCCGTATGGGCCTTTGATGTGGTGGCGCCTCCAATTAACAACGGCTTGTTAATGTTTTGTTTTTCCATTTCTTTGGCGACAAAAACCATTTCATCGAGAGAGGGCGTGATTAGACCCGATAAGCCGATGATGTCACAGTTTTCTTCTACAGCAGTTTTCAGTATTTTTTCACAAGGCACCATTACGCCAAGGTCAACAATTTCGAAGTTGTTACACCCCAATACAACGCCCACGATATTCTTGCCGATGTCATGCACATCGCCTTTTACGGTGGCCATCAAGATTTTACCGTTACTTTTAGTCTCTTCGGTTTTTTCTGCTTCAATGTAAGGCTGTAAGTGCGCCACGGCTCGTTTCATAACGCGTGCAGATTTAACGACCTGGGGCAGAAACATTTTACCCGCACCGAATAGATCACCAACAACATTCATGCCGTCCATAAGTGGCCCTTCGATCACATCAAGGGGGCGTGAACTTTGTTGGCGGGCTTCTTCGGTGTCTTCTTCAATAAAGTTGGTAACACCTTTTACCAGCGCATATTCGATTCGCTTAGCGACGGGCTGTTCGCGCCACGTGAGATCTTCTTTACTCTCGGCGGTTTTTCCATCACCACGGTATTTCTCTGCAATATCGAGTAATGCTTCGGTGCCATTTTGATTGCGATTAAGAATCACATCTTCGACTTTTTCACGAAGCTCTTCGGGCAGACTGTCGTAAATAGCCAATTGGCCAGCGTTAACGATGCCCATATTCATACCGGCTTTAATGGCATGAAAGAGAAACACCGAATGAATCGCTTCGCGCACAGGGTTGTTGCCACGGAACGAGAAACTCACGTTACTGACGCCACCACTCACACCAGCAAAGGGCAGGTTGTCACGTATCCAACGAGTCGCGTCAATGAAGTCAACGGCGTAGTTGTTGTGTTCATCAATGCCCGTAGCGACGGCGAAAATGTTAGGGTCGAAAATAATATCTTCTGGTGCGAAGCCGACTTTTTCGACGAGTGTTGTGTACGATCGTTGGCAAATTTCAATTTTTCGTTGTGCTGTGTCGGCTTGGCCTTGTTCATCGAACGCCATCACAATTACCGCGGCACCGTAATGCTTACAAAGTGTCGCCTTTTCAATAAACTCCGCTTCGCCTTCTTTTAAACTGATCGAGTTAACAATAGATTTACCCTGAATGCATTTAAGCCCGGCTTCAATTACATCCCACTTCGAGCTATCGACCATAATCGGTACGCGGGAGATATCGGGCTCGCTAGCAACCAAGTTGAGGAATGTGACAATGGCATTTTCAGCATCGAGCATGCCTTCATCCATATTAATGTCGATCACCTGAGCGCCTTCTTCTACCTGTTTGGCGGCAACTTCTAATGCGGTGTCGTAGTCTTCAGACAGTATCAATTTCTTAAATCGAGCAGAACCCGTTACATTACAGCGCTCGCCGATATTCACAAAAAGCGATTCAGTGGTGATATTGAACGGTTCCAGCCCAGAAAGGCGACACGCTTTTTCAATGTTAGGGATCTGTCTAGGGGCAAATGCTTTAACTGTCTCTGCAATGGCCTGAATATGGGCGGGGGAAGTCCCACAGCACCCGCCGACAATATTTAAATAGCCACTTTCTGCAAAGCTACCAATAATTGCAGCCATCTCTTCAGGCCCTTGGTCATACTCGCCGAACTCATTCGGTAGGCCCGCATTCGGGTGTGCAGAAACCAGTGTGTTTGCCACACGGCTCATTTCTGCCATATATGGGCGTAGCTCTTCAGCACCCAGCGCACAATTTAGACCGATTGAAATAGGCTCTGCGTGAGCCAGAGAGTTGTAGAAAGCTTCGGTTGTTTGACCGCTAAGCGTGCGACCGGAGGAGTCGGTAATGGTGCCTGAAATCATGATAGGCAGTTCGTAGCCGATCTCTTCAAATAGCTTCTTGCAGGCGAAAACCGCAGCTTTTGCGTTCAATGTGTCAAAGACGGTTTCAATCAGTAGGATATCTGTACCGCCATCGATTAACCCTCGGCCAGCTTCAATGTAATTTTCTACCAGCTCATCGAAAGTGACGTTGCGAGCGCCGGGGTCGTTCACGTCAGGTGAAATAGACGTAGTACGGCTTGTAGGCCCAATAATTCCCGCGACGAAACGAGGCTTGTCTGCAGAGCTGCGTTCATCTGCCGCTTCACGAGCCAATTGAGCGGCACCTTTATTGAGTTCGTATACGATCGCTTCCAGGTCATAATCGGCCTGAGATACTTTGGTGCTGTTAAATGTATTAGTCTCGATGATGTCAGCACCGGCATCTAGGTACGCGAGGTGAATTTCTTTAATCACATCTGGGCGCGTCAAAGCGAGAAGGTCATTATTGCCGGTAAGGTCTGAAGGGTGGTTCGCAAAGCGTTCGCCACGAAAATCTTGCTCGCTAAGTTTGTAGCCTTGAATCATGGTGCCCATCGCGCCGTCGAGCACCAGAATGCGCTGGGAAAGGGCTGTTTGGAGTTGATTCAATTGTGCGAGCTTGGGGTTCATGCGGTTACCTTGGGGTTAAATCAGATCTATATCGAAATATTTTGATATTGCTTGGGTGCTATTGTGACAAATTTGCACCCGAATTAACAGCGTGAGCTACGGTCGTGAGGTGTCACGACCGGGAAGTTGAAGTTTAGGCATTGTTTAATAAGAAACAACTGTTAATTGAAGTTGCTCTTAGGGGAAGGGTACGACGTGCTCCTAATTACATTTAGTCAGTATTTAGAAACGCTTCGATTTCTTTGGTCTTTGTACCAATGGCGTAAATTCCGTCCATATGGCCCCAGGGGCCGACGATTTCCTCATATTGCACCCGTTTATTTTGCATAAGCAGGGCGTTATAAAACTGTTTCGTCATGTAGCTTCCGAGAATTTCATCGTGCTTGGCAGGTAACAGCAAAATCTTAGCTTTTATCGGTTTTATGCCCTCTGCAAGGCTATCGCCGTGGCCCAAGCGCCAAAGTTGACAAGAGCGCGCTAAATATAAAATCGCGTTGGGGTCGAATACGCTGGCTCTCGATGCGGCAATTTTTTCTAACCATGTTGTCACTTCGAACTTCGCTGTAATGTCTTCCCAGGGGCCGCGATCTTTATCGATCGAGGTTTTTAGTTTCTGATCAAGAAAATGACCGTGATAAACGGAAAATAACATGCCCCACATCGCACGTGTAATGCCATCTATTGGGTATGGCCCGTCATAGTAATCACCATTATTCCAATTTGGGTCGTTCTGAATTTCATTGGCCCAGCGGCCAATATCCGCTTTGCTCCATACATTTGCCTCGCCCGCGCCAATGACTGAAATGACTCTTTCGACCATGTCTGGGTAGGCGTTAGCCCACTCAAGCGATTGGTGAGAACCCATAGAAGCGCCCATAGTGGCGTGGATTTTCGTCACCCCTAAGCTCTTAAGTAGCGCGTACTGCGTGTTTACGAAATCCCTTACTGTCACAACCGGGAATTTAGTACCGTATGGCCGGCCGGTTGATGGGTCGATAGAAAAAGGCCCTGTCGTGAACACCTTTGGGTTTTTGGTTTGAGCATTTGAAAGAGAATCTGTAGATATAACAAAGAACTTATCTGTGTCTACGGCTTTACCGGGGCCAATAATGTAATCCCAATAACCTGCTCGCTTATCATCCGGGCTGTACTTGCCTGCGGCGTGCGACGTTCCTGCAAGGTAATGCGAAATCACGATGACGTTGTCTTTGTTCGCATTTAATTTGCCATAGCTTTCCCACCCTACCTGTACTTCCGGTAGTACCACCCCAGATGTGGTTTTGAAGTCTTTAATGACAAAACGCTGTTTTTCCGTAAGTAAATCTGCGCTTTGAGCGCTGAGACAAATAGAAAAAAGGAACGCCGAAAGTAGTATATTTGCGTGTGAAAAACGATCATATAGATTCATAAATAGGCACCTCTGGCCAGAGTGTAGCATAGCGCGCCACTTAAAACGATAAAAACGATGTTTGCATGATGTGAATCATGAAATTAGATTGTATATACAACGTGTTTGTGTGAGAATCATTGCATATACAACAACTCTCGTAGGGGAAGCGGCAAAATGATTACGAGGTGTAGCGCTTGTATGCCTTAACGTCCGAGGCCGGTTTCCTGTTTTACGTTACCGAGGGGCGTACTCGGCATTGTTTCCACAAAATTGGCGATATTTATTCATGTTTGAACGATGTATCTATTTCAATACCAATGCACTTGTTAGAAAGCTTAATAGCCGCTGGGAAAAAGCCTTCACAGAACTCGGCTTTACGCCTTCGCATGGGTATTTAATGCGTGCTGTTCTGACCAGCCCTAACTTAACCCAAACCCAGCTAGCAACAGCGCTACAGTTAGAAAAGTCGACGGTTACTCGCTTTTTAGACAAATTGGAAAAAGATGGTTGGCTCCAACGAGAACCTTCAAGAACAGATCAGCGTGAAAAAATCATCAAGCCCACAGACAAAGCAAAATGTATTGCTGAAAATTTCGAAAAACTAGGTGATGACCTGTATGAAACGATGTGTAAGACGCTCGGGAAAGAAAACCTAGAGCATTTTGTAAAACAATTACGCGATATCAATTTAGAGATATCTAAAGCACACTAAGTTGATTTAGTAAATCACGTGTCACGGCATCATCACCATCGATGCGCCATATAAGCGGAATAAATTTACTATATCGCTTAACCAGACCTACTATTGCTGGAGGAATTTATGCCCTACGTAAATGTGAAGGTAACGCCAGAAGGATTAACTGCTGAAAAAAAAGCCATTATTATGAAAGGTGTAACCCAGTTACTAGAAAAAGAACTCAACAAAAACCCCGAAACTACCATTGTCGTAATTGATGAAGTAGAAACAGATAACTGGGGGATCGCGGGGCAGTCGGTAACAGAACGACGAAAAACGTGATAATGGAGAAAGCGAATTAAGATGAGCAATATTTCTTACGCGGCAATTACATTATTAGCCGGTATCGGCATACCCATTATGGCTGCCTTAAATAGCGCATTGGGTAGTAGAATAGGAAGCCCGATACCCGCGGCACTTATTCTTTTTTCATTAGCTTTCGCAATTACACTTGCAGTATATCTGGTACGAGCACCGGTGCTTAATCTCGCTTCCGTTAACTTGCCGTGGTATTACTTTCTGGGTGGGGTGTTTGTCGCCTTCTATGTGTTGGCCATTACATGGACCGCGCCAAAGCTCGGCGTTGCCAACGCAATTTTTATTATTTTACTCGGGCAGATAATTGCAGCGGTAATAATTGAACATTTTGCTTTATTCAACACAAAAGAAATACCGCTGTCGTGGTCACGTTTAGCTGGGGTAGGGCTAATGGCGATAGGAATATACCTATCGCGTCGGGGTCTTTAGGTTAAAACCTGAAACTTTAGTGGTGGTGTTTGTGCTCGGGTTTTTCTTTCGTAAAACTCGGAAATTTATGCGTCGCGTATTGCGAATGGCAACCAGCGCATGATTCAACAAGTTTGTAGAAATAGAACCCAACAAGTTCCGTATGGTTTTCTTCGGCGACATGCTCCAACATGCCGGCTTGTTTATGAAACGTTTGATCGCGATGCAAAAAAGATTTCGGCATTTTACTCTTAAGTTCACGCTTTTGTTCGCGCGTAATATTCTGTTTGATAATGTAACTGCTCTTCATTTTTTCCGCGATACGGGCCACTTCTTCAAGGTCACCTGATGTGTATGCGGGAATGATCGCTTTCATGCCTTCTTGTAGGGCAAGCATTTCTTTTCCAAGTAATTTTCGAAGCTCCGGTGATAGGCCTTCAACCTCTGAATTGGAATACCCCATTGAAGAAGTTAGGCATAATACAATTACAGCGCTTACGCGTTTTAGAATAGTTGTCATGTTTTTGAACTCTTATTTGTGTGAACTAAATGGCCCATAGAACATATATTTTCTATTGAAAATATCAATGTTTGGTGGGCGTGTATCTTTATTGAGGTAACGATAGACTTTTTAGCGGTTAAGCCAAAACAAAGACCTTTGATGTGAGTAGTATTTAGTTTATTCATCTTTTAACTCAGAGAATAGCAAAACCTATGTACTAAAGCTTATGCGCTAAGCCGATGTACAAAAAGCTTGGATCTGCTCCTGATTCGTTCTGACGACATACGCCGGTTAGGCATTGGGCCTATTAAATTCGTTGCATCATTGAGATTGATTCACTGTGGTGAAAGCTCAGGCCTCAGACAAGGTGGAAGGGGGCTTTTGTATCTTTGATGGTAACAAGTTTGATAGTCATAAAGATGCGCCGTGTCGCTTATGCGTACAGCCGGCATATAGGCCTCAACACGCCGGGGTGTGGTGCAACAAAACGCTGACTTGGGTGTCTTTGGTAGCGCGCCATTGAGTATATGTGCCGATTTTGATGGCTTTAACCCGGAGGTGTTCAATAAGGGCTCAATTTCGCGTAGAATACCCTAGATAAACGCTTGGTTATTAATAGATCAGTAGCTGAACACCCCATTTTCTAGGAAAAACACATTGTCAGACCTCAACGTTACCATCACCGAATCTGCTCAAGCATACTTGCGAGACCTATTATCTAAACAAGAAGTCGAGGGTATGGGTATCAGAATGTTCGTGGCGAACCCTGGCACACCGCAAGCAGAGACTTGCATAGCCTACTCGAAGCCAGATGAGCGCGAAGATGGCGATCTTCAGGTGAGTTTAGATGGGTTTACTGCGTATTTTGAAGGTAAAAGTATTCCCTTTCTCGATGACGCGAAGGTGGATTATTCCGCAGACCGCATGGGTGGCCAGTTAACGATTCGTGCGCCCAACTCAAAAATGCCGAGGGTGAGTGACGACAGCCCGATCGAAGACAAAGTGAATTACGTTTTATACAACGACGTTAACCCCGGTTTAGCCGCCCACGGTGGTAATGTTAGTTTGATGGAAATAACCGAAGATGGATATGCGGTTCTGAAGTTTGGCGGTGGCTGCCAAGGGTGCAGTGCGGTAGACATGACGTTAAAGCAGGGCGTTGAAAAAACCCTAACCGAAAAGCTACCTGAGATAAAAGGTGTGCGCGATACTACTGACCACAGTGATCGCTCGCAGGCGTATTACAGCTAAAGAAACAATGGCATCGTCTGACGCCTTTCTGAAAACTGAGTACTAGCGTTCTAGTACTCTAGCCCCCAGTGAAATCAATCCTCTTGTTGCCTCAACATACACACAAAACGCTCCGGTCTACGTGATTACTGCCAAGTAGTCTTTCATCCATTCTAAGATTAATTCGCCAGAAAGGTCATCAAAGGGAATTTTTGAGAAGTGACTAGCTGGGTCCTTATCGTGCCAGGAAAATTGGTAGCTAATTGAATCAGGTTGGTCATCATGCAGAATTAGGATAATTCTCTTACCGTTTTTTAGACAATCAATTGTCATGGCGTCTGCCGGAATTCCGTTATTACGCATCCCCTGGTTTACGCCAACAATTGGGTCAATATCTGCAATTTCCTGTTGAAACCGCGTATGTGCTTCGGTGGCAAAATCGCACAACTTCTGCATGTTTTTATGTGTCATATCGGTACATTACTAAAACTATGGTAGATAAATAATATTTACGCCAAAGTGCTTTTGTAGGCTAGTGAAACAAAGAAAAAATCGCGATGCCGGCTGTTTATATGGAAGTACTTGCTATGTACCAATCGCGCGCTTGTATCTTATTTTACTTGCTTCAGGCCAAACCGTTTTGGCTTGGTAGTATTCACTCATTATCGGGACGCGGTCATCTAGCAGAACCCAATCTTGTTTCGTAGACGTGAAAATATGTATGTCAGGGGGGAAGGAGGAGGGGGCATCTAAGGTGCCCACACGAACAAAATTGACTGCTTTATTTGCCGCTGCGTAGTTGCTCCAAATGGCGGTTTTGCAATGAGTACATCGTGTGATGTCTTGCCCTTGACCACTGTTGCTAGGTGTATGTACACATTCTGGGTGGCCTTTGGTGATGTTAACTAGCGTAGCTTCTATTAATGCATTAAGAGCAAATGCGGAGCCAGTCTCACGTTGGCACCACGTGCAGTGGCAGCAATGAACAAACATAGGTGAATCGAGCAGCTCGTATTGGGTTTCACCGCAAGAACATGTTCCTGTTATAGGTTGTTGGTCACTCATGATGTGTGGTTTCCATTTTTAGGAGTCTAACACTCCGGAACGGTATTGCATGTTTTGCGTTAGCGTAGCGAAAAAGCACAAAACGAGCAACGCTGTGGCGGCCGGATTGAGTCGCTTGTGAGAGGTGCCCTAAAGCGGATTAAAATAAGTTATTTGTAAAATGACTGACGCGGTAAGCACCACAAAAGACACCCATACTACAGGGTTTAACTTTTTGACCAGTTCCCACTCAATATATCTTGGGTCGTCTTCCTTTAGGTGTACTCTAAGGTAATAAGCGGTGTAGAAGCCCTTCATTAGAGTTAACCTAAGAAATACTTCAGTGGCTGGATTCGGGTGCGTAACTTTCGGTTGCCCAATCACAGTCAATGCGACACTTATGAAAAGAACTAGCCCTGAAAGCATCATTGTATTGGAATGTATCTCTTCCATGTTCTCCTCGTGAGAAGTACCACTAACGCCTAAAACAGCGGGAAAAAAAAGCGAAGCTTTTGGTTCCCGGGCCGCCTTTAGTTGTTAAATGCATTGCATTCTTAGCCAATCACTATAACCTAGTAATTTCTTCGTTTTGTCATTTATCCTTGATACCTGGCCGAGCCCTCACTTTTGAGACAGCCAAATGACAAATCTTCGCATATGCTACCAGACCATTGAGTTTGGAAAAATAGATATTCACCTCTGCACACTACGAAATAGACAAGAGTTTTACGACCCAGAAGGTATTGCTATGAAACTAGGAATATCTTCGGCTGCATGGCCGATTTTTGGCATTGTTTGGCCATCAAGTTTGGTGCTCGCTCACCACATGATCAACCGTGATATAGGCTCTAGGCGCGTTCTTGAAATTGGGTGTGGAACGGCTTTAAGTAGTTTATTGCTGAATAAGCAGAATGTAGATATTACAGCAACTGATTATCACCCCGAAGCCGAATACTTTTTAAAACGGAATACCAAACTTAATGGGGACAGCGCCATTCCATTTGAAAGAACGGGCTGGGCAGATAACAATGATTCATTAGGGCGCTTTGATTTAATAATTGGCAGTGATTTATTGTATGAAGATGAGCACACAGAACTACTTACAGGGTTTATTAGAAAACATTCAAATCCGAAATGCGAAATAATCATTGTAGACCCAGGTCGAGGTAGAAAAAACAAGCTAGCGAAAAAGCTGCTTGAATTTGGTTACGTATCCTCGTTCTCTAAACCAGAAAGCACTAGTTATTTAGATAATGATTTTAAAGGTAATATTCTAACGTTTTTACGTGTAGGCTAGTCAAGAGCCAACGTCGGTTTTGGGCAAGCACTATCAATGTCGGGCATTTAACCTATAGGCCAGGGGCGGGATTATTGTCACAAATCTGCATTATGCGACATCTACTTCAAACTCTTTTACATAATTAAATTGATCGATGACATTTTGTTTTATAGTAGTTGATGACGTGCGGGGATTATAAAGAACTTGCTTGATCTGCTTTCCTGCTGAATTCAGATACGATTCCACTGCGAGATTGTGAGCGTTGCGCCCCCAATCTTCACCAATCACGAAAATATCAGCTTTCACGGCTTTGCAACCGGATACATACTCAAGCTCATCGTAAGAGTGCACAATATCAACACATCGCAAAGCTCTAAGCATTTCCATTCTTTGCTCAAGAGGGACAATAGGTATATTGGGTTTGTACGAATTGACAACTTGATCTGAAGCAACGCCTACAGCCAGCGTATCACCTAATGATTTACAGTATTCGAGTAACCCAATGTGACCCACATGTAACAAATCAAACGTACCTACGGTATATACAATCATATGACATTGAACTCTTTAAAATAATAAACATGGACGGGTTTATTTCGACCGCTTTACCACTAATAATTCTGGTTACAATAGCTTCCAGGCGTAAATAACTGTTATTGCAAGCGTATAAAAAGCAAGGAAAAAAACGTTACGCGGATTTCCAGAAAGTTTTGGTGTTTTAATACTCGATACATTGAGCGCCGCCAGCCCTAAGGCTATTCCATAGAAAAACATGGAAAATAATCCATCTGGAACAACACTTTCTAAAAGAAAGATAAAAACTAGTACGATATTGTTATTGTCTAAAGCCAGTCCTGTGTACTTTGATTCGTCAGTCAACCCGAATGTGCTGAAGTAACTTAAACGTATGGCGCTGGCAGTGAGTACAGCGAAAGCAGCGGGCAGAAATACGGGGTCGAATTTTCCGTAGCTTAGCAATAGAATCGCGGGAGAAACACCATAACTCACGATATCTATGAGCAGGTCGAGCTGGCCACCAAAAGCGCGATCACTACCAGTGCGCCCCTTCATTCTTCGTGCGATAAGACCGTCGGCCCAGTCAAAAGCAACAGCCCATATCATGCCAATCATGGCGGCGTAGTAAACGCCAAGAATACTGAAATAAATAGCCAAGGTTGTGCAGGCCAATCCCGCAAGCGAACACAGGTTGGGTAAATCATTTACATAGGAAATAATGGAGGGCTTTAGTTCTTGAGCTTCTTTGCTAACTATTGTCATGCTGCTCCTATAAAAAACAAGTAGAAACCAAAGGTGTACCTACTTTACGTAGGAAACACACGCGCGGCATGTCACTGCGCGAATGAGCAGTGTTACGATAAAAAAATCGCCGTTCTCAAAAAATTGAGAAGCGCTAACTGTTGGTGCTGGATAAATTCTATTGGCGTGCAAAAATAGAATTTCGATAAGGAGGATAGAGGCGCGTGGCCAGTAGGCTCGATACAGGTAAAAACACAGTGGGCACCATACGCTCTATTTACTCACGTGCACAGCTTTATCTTTGTGTAATCGAAGGCGGCTCATTAATTTGGGGGGCGCTAGTCGCCAGGCTTGAGGAAAATAAAAGCCAATAAGTGTCAGATTTAACCTGATGAGCGTAATTTATTTCCCTGCTGTCACATAACGTCCGTACCAGTGGCGAAAAAAACGTGTTTTGTGAGTGCTTGCCAGCTCTGTTGGCATAGGGTGCATGCGATTGTTACTTACCCCTGGCTGGATTTTAAAAGCCAACGGATGTCTTTTCGAAGATTATCAATCCATCTATGCGGGCAATAGTCTTGATTTATTTTGGATTTAAAGCCTGTGCTCGAATTGTGCTCCCTAGTATTCTTTGTTCCCTCACAGGTAAAAAGCAGGTCTGCCCCAGATTTGTATATTCTCACTTTAGCTTTTACACCTCGATGATTGATTCTTCCTATTACCCCGTGCTCTATAGGGTCAATAACTTGCCATCTTCTCGCGATAAATGCTTGCTTTAACTGACGATAGACCGAAGGTGTATCAATGCTCGAAGATACGCCTTCTAAGAATACCCCGTCGGCAGCATGAACCTTCAGGGAAAATGCAAATAATAAAATCAAAATTAATTTCATGATGTTTATCCTACACATAACGCGCCACTATGAGCCAACGATTATTTGTCACTGCTTGAGTGACTTGTTAGCTGTTTAAATGTTGCATTGAAAATGAAATTCGCCTTCATGCATATGCTTAGGAGTATATTCAGACTCTGTTCTACTGATGTCGAATATGGTCACCTTAGATTGTTTGTAAGCTTCAGATGCTACTTCGCCTGTCATCGCTATAGTTTCAGATAAAATCAGATATTTCATATTTTTATCGTCACAGGTTTTATTCATAAACCCTTTAGAAGTTTTTACTACTTGAGTTTTACTTTGGTGAGCGACATAGACCTTAAAGGTGCCATCGGAAAGCTCTATTACTTCAGGGATGGGAGGAACACCTGAAAATGAGACAGAGCAGCCAGAAACCATTAAGCCTAGCATTACAGATGAAGTTAATTTGTTTCTCATAGACGTACTAGATCCTATATACAGCTAACTCCCTAGTAAGGGGCCGAAGTTGTGTTGATTTGTTTGTGCTAGATAGGTGGACTCTGCCACACTTACTAAAGTGGGCTAATATTTCAGTTCTCACACAAAAAATATAAGAGTCCATAATCCCGTGGATGCCGCTTGCGGCCGGAACAACCTTGAGTAACTTGTATGGTTTTATCTGTTTACTAATAACACCACCTCAATATACGCAACAAGATTCATTAGCGAATGTAGGGAAATAACAACGATAATTGAGTTAGTTTTTATTCGAGCGACACCCAAAATGATACCTGCAACAAAAATTGTCGCTATAAGGTAAAACTCATATTGAATGTGAATCACAGCCCACAGTATAGAAGTGATAAAGATAGTACCAATAGGCCCTAAAAATGTTCGAATAAAACCAGAAAAAAGAAACCCACGAAAAAACAATTCCTCAAATAGAGGAGCGGCAATTACTATGGCGAAAAATAGTAATATTTGGTGGTTGGTTGATTGATAAATTAAGATGGAATATTCTGGAATAATTGGCTTTCCTAGAAGCATACTTAGTGAATCGGAAACTATTATTAATAGAATGGAAATCGCTCCCCAAAATATAATCTGGTTCAGCGTTGGCCGATTTAAAGCTAAGTATTGAGTTACGCTAGAACCTTTTTTTAAAAGTATTACTCCGCACGTCATTAGTCCACATACGAAAAGTGTGGAAATAACCGCTAACGAGAAAACGGTTCCATTAAATTCCAATTCAGCTAGGAGCTTTTCAGATATTTCTCCATGAAGAACCCTGGCATATGCAAGATAAACCGCCGTTTGAACAATTACATAGACAATTGCGATTAGTAACGCCCACAAGCTTGTTCCAATAAAGCCCCATTGGTTCTTATCTCTAGCTATAGCTTCGATGTTGACTCCTTATTTAAACCTAACGCTTCAATGACCGGTGCAGCTTTGCTGCGTCCGGCGCCGAAGGCGCGTAGTTGATTGACTTGTTATGAGTTTTATACCAGAATTAGGTATATATTGGTATAGCGGAGTTGAGATATGGCCAAAAACACAAGTATGACCCTTGGTGAGCACTTTGATGGTTTCATTGCCCACCAGATTGAAACCGGTCGCTATAGCTCTGCGAGCGAGGTTATCCGAGCCGGATTGAGGGCGCTTGAAGATAGTGAGAGCAAGCTCTCCGCACTGCGCCAAATGCTCACCGACGGCGAAGAAAGTGGTACCGCAGAATATAGTTACGATAGTTTCATAACAGAACTTGATGAAGAAAGCGGGCAATGAGTGCATTTACTCTAACTCTGCGAGCCAAAAGTGATTTGAAGTCTATCGCTAAATTTACAGACCATCGCTGGAGGCGAGTGCAACGCAATATTTACATTAAACAGTTTGATGAAGCTTTTCATATGCTGGCCGACTCTCCCTCAATAGGGAAAAACTGTGATTTTATTAAGCCTGGATATTATAAATTCCCTCAAGGGAGTCATATTATTTTCTACAAAATTGCTCCAAATAAAACCCTTGAAATAATACGAATACTCCATAAAAATATGGACGTAACTTCGAGGCTCGGTGACTCTGGTCTGCCCCACAAAAAGTAGCCATTATAACTATGCCGCTATCGCATAGTTTTCTTCGAACTCAACAGGGCTAAGGTTGTCGTTCGCAGAATGCCTTCTTTTGCGGTTGTAAAATATTTCTATATATTCAAACAAGCCCGTTCTTGCCTCTTCTATGCTCTGATAATTCTTTGCATAAATCAACTCAACTTTTAAACGACTAAAAAAAGATTCCATAGGTGCATTATCCCAACAATTGCCTTTTCGACTCATGCTCAACTCACACCCCTTAGATTTTGCGAAGTCGATATACTTCTGAGAGCGATATTGAACACCTCGATCAGAGTGCAATATCAACCCTGGTGTAATACTTCGCCTTTCTAAAGCGTCTTCTAGCGCAGACTTGACTAATGCTTCTGTCATC
The DNA here is from genome assembly GCA_045430305.1 of Agarilytica sp. GTDB lineage: Bacteria > Pseudomonadota > Gammaproteobacteria > Pseudomonadales > Cellvibrionaceae > Agarilytica. Next base: position 782,848 of record JAILXW010000001.1, read on the forward strand.
GTTGTATCAAAGGCCCAACCTACAATACGGCGTGAATATAGATCCATAACCGTTGCCAAATACAACCATTTGTCTTGAACCCAAATATACGTAATGTCGCTTGTCCATTTTTCATTGGGTGCAGTCGCTTTGAAATCACGCCTGAGCAGATTTTCTGAAACATTCACCATCGTTAAACTTTGATGGCCATAGTTAAATCCCTTGCCATTCCGAGCTTTAATATTCTGGCTTTTCATGATGTCTGCCACGTAGTTGGTTGAACAAGGAAAACCAAGCTCATTAAGCTCGTCAGAAATACGTCTTGACCCGTAGCGTGCAACAAATTTCTCAAAAGTTTCGTTCTCACGACGTAGACGACGTAACTCTTCACTCTCTTTCTTTGAGTAATCGACACCATCAACACTATTAAATTGCTTTTCGGATAAGCGGGTGAACTGACGCTTCCAATTTGCTATCTGCTGTGCGCTTACCCCTAACTCCTTGGCAACCTGTGCCTGTGTAACTCCTGGTTTCTCTGAACGTTTTACGGCTTCTCTTCGAAACTCTTCTGTATACGCTTGATGCTTTTTACGTGCCATTGGACACCTCCAAATCAGTTTATATAACTATAGAAGGTGGCCACTATTCGTGGGGCACTCGGGGCCCTAACGCTCCGGTAACAGGCCGGAACGGTGTTGATTGGTTTGTGCGAGCGTAGCGGTAAAGCACAAAGCGAGCGACGCCGTGGAGGTCCTAGCCAGCTTGCTGGCGCTGTTGACCGGCTTGTTATGCTTACCATTTTTAGAAGCGCATATTGTAACTAAGGATAGGACCATCTTCTCCTACGCCAAGAGCAACCTTTTTATTGTTATGGTCATAGATACTAACGCCTGCAAAAGATACCAAACCAACAACAAAAATCGCTTTACGGCCTTGCTGAGCATATGTTCGTTTCTTGGCTGCACCGGTGGCCAACAACGCTCCCCCAGTCAAACCCAAAACCCATTTTTGGCCCTTAGACAAGCCACCATCTTGCTCCGCCTCTTCGTTCGCAAAACAAGTCGACGAAACAAGTAAGCTCAACGAAAATAGTGAGGCAATAAATTTCTTTGATTTTATATTTTTCAATTGCTACATCCTTATCAGATAGGTTTAAGCATAACGCCTTGGTATGTGGCGCCTTAATAGTTGATTTATTTTTGTGCTACTCCAGCACAAAAATGAAGCGACGCAAAAGGCGTCCAAATGACCAACTTGTTAGGTTTCATAACTATCATTTCGTGAACAGCGGATTACCGACTTTATACTTTTCGACCATAGGCGTTGTTTTTTCAATGAGCTTCAAACACGTTTCTTTAAATTTGTAGTTCACTCTCGTACCACAATAATCTTTTAGCCCACGTTCTCGATTATGAAGTTCTTTTGCCAAGATGTTCTGAATAAAAATAATTTTGTCATCGATGTCGTCAGCTTCAGTGATTTCTAGCAAGGCTGATGAAAAGGAGTAACTTTGATAAGGCTCGCTTGACCACATTTGAGAACCAATCGCCTGGCTTAGTAGCTCTACGTGACGCTTCGACACATCTTCCATTGCCGCTGTACGCCCATCAACATCCCATCCGCCTAAGATATACCCTGATGCAAACGACAACACAGCAACCGAAGAAATAATTACAGAATAAATTATAAGTACTTTGGTGGTTTTCACTATTTAACCTAACGCCGCGGTAGACGGCTGAAGTAAGCGTGGTAACGTGAGCGGAGCGAACCACGCTTACTGAAGTCCGATGCTGACCGCTTTGTTAGGGCCATGTGACTGTTACTTAAATCTGCCATGAAACCCTGCTATTTGTTTAATGAATTATGCGATTCACTTTGCATAAGACGATGACCTATTTTATTGCGTTACCTAGAATAAAACCACCCGCAGCTTCGCTGCGAAATGCATACACTTTCCAAGCCGCACTTTACTTCACACTCGGAACACGCTTCTAAATACAAAGACATTACCTAAAACGATCTATGCGCTTTCGTGATGTCTAGCTAGAAGTAACCTTTGTCTTTTTTCTGTTTGGCCCTAACGCCCCGGTAACAGGCCGGAACGATTTTGATTGTTTTGTGCCAGCGTAGCTGAAAAGCACAAAGCTAGCAACGGCGTGGAGGTCCTAGCCAGCTTGCTGGCACTGTTGACCGGTTTGTTAGCATTGTGAGCTATTAAACTAATGATAGTTTGAGCCAGACATTGCTACGCCTGCACACAACACCCAAATCAACCAAAGAAAAACTGAAAAAGTGCCAGCCAAAGGTTTACCAGAACCACCCTCAGAAACAAACGGGATGGAGCATGCACTCAGAAGCACTGTGGTAAAAAGTATGAGTATTATTCCAAGATCTTCGTTCGCACTAGCAGCAACCACGATAAGCGCTAAGTAGATAAATGCATTATATATCGATACAACAACTATACGGTTCACATTCCCTATCTCCAATTAAAAATTATCCAACCCTATTAACTCATCATCACTCGATTTTATTATGATGCTAACGCCGCAATAACCGAGCGGAGCTAAGCGTGGTATTGTGAGCAAAGCGAACCACGCTTAGCGGAGTCCGGTTGATTGTTTTGTTAAATGTAATTTACCGCTAAACCACACAAGTAATAAAACCGGTATTGCTACCATAAATATATGATCTAAGCGCCATACACCAACTACTGCCATGGCACACTGATGTAGTATCAATATTAATGGAGCCGCGTAATAGGCCCATTTTTTATTTAGGAATAACCCAACACCAGTAACGCTCCATGAGGACAACAAGGTTATGACCGCAAAAAAATACCAGCTTGGAAACGACTGATACGCGTTTTTTGACTCATAGGCCACCCACAAAATACCAATGGCAAATAGACCTGTGAATATCGAAAATATCTTTCTAGTCAGGTTTTTCATGCTTACATTTAACGCCGCGGTAGACGGCTGAAGTAAGCGTGGTAACGTGAGCGGAGCGAACCACGCTTACTGAAGTCCGATGCTGACCGCTTTGTTAGGGCCATTTTACTGTTACTTAAATCTGCCATGAAACCCTGCTGTTTGTTTAATGAATTATGCGATTCACTTTGCATAAGACGCTGTTCTATTTTATTGCGATTGCTAGAATAATGGTACCCGCAGCTTCGCTGCGAAATGCCTACACGTTCCAAGTCGCGCTTTGCTTCACACTAGGAACATACTTCTAAATGCAAAGACACTACCCAAAACGATCTAATGGCTTTCGTGATGCCTAGTTAGAAGCAACCTTTGTCTTTTTTCAGTTTGGCCCTAACGCCCCGGTAACTGGCCGAAACGGAGTTGATTGTTTTGTGCCAGCGTAGCGAAAAAGCACAAAACGAGCAACGCAGTGGAGGTCCTAGCCAGCTTGCTGGCGTCGTTGACCGGCTTGTTATGTGCTATGTTCATTTTTACGGTATTCTTTTTTAAGAAATACTTCTACTGGAATAAATGCAAACGGTACAACGGCTGCCGCAAGAACCAAAAACCAAACAATCACCGACCAACCTTGCTTATGTGAAAGCAAAGTTGAAAGTATAAAGTACGACAAAAATAGAACTCCATGCCCCATGCCAATTAAGTAAACAAAATCTCGATCAACAAGGCCGACTGTTACACTCAAGATTAGCAAATAGGAAGTACCTTCTGCCAAGCTCGCGACTCTAAATATTTTTAACATAAAAGACACTCTAAATAATTTGCACCACATAACGCCGCGGTAAATTGCAGCTTTGTAGTTGATTGTGCTGTGGCAGCGTAGCGGCCGCCACATAAACAAGCGACGGAAAAGTTGTCAAGTTGACCGCCTTGTTATAAGCCAATACATGAAAAAGCCGATTTAGCTGACTGAAAATTATTAATACTCGGATCATGTGCAAATTTGCTACCGACCAAGACAAAGTTATAACCAAGGCTACTACATGCTTCTTTATCCCATACGCCATCTCCAAAGTAGGTGCATGGGTATTGGTTCTTGGCTGCTCTATTTGCTGCAAGTTTCATTATCTCGATTCTTGAATAATGATCATTTGACGAAGCCAGAGGAATAGATGAAAAATTAATATTCGCTGATTCAAGCTTCAAGAGGGCACTTTCTTGCCAGCCACCGGTAGCTAAAGACACTGTCACATTTTTCATCGACTGGAGCAAACTTAAGAAAGCGGCCGCCCCCGGTATTTCTTTGACTGGTTGATCAGCTATTGATACTTCTAGGTTTTCTAGAAAACGCTGCTTTACCCTATTTTTAATTTCTTCACCATTGGAATACTCACCAGCGAGCAGGGCCTCATTTAGTATTCCCGAATCCGTTACGTGTTGATATTTAGACCAATCAGAATTTATTGATAATCCTGTAATGTATTTTACTGCATCAACGAAACACCTTGAGTCAAGGTCATAGGACTCGACTAGCGTTCCGTCTATATCAAACATTACATGATGCAACTCTGAACTCTCCTTGGCTTATAACGCCCCGCTAAGGGGCCGAAGTTGTGTTGATTTGTTTGTGCTAGCGTAGCGTTAAAGCACAAACCAAGCGACGCAACGGAGGTCCCAGCCAGCTTGCTGGCATTTTTGAGCGGCTTGTTATGTTTCATAGTTGTACCGGATTAATAATTAAACTAGCTGTTGCAACGCCTACACTAGCGGTATTAGCCAGCATAAACCAAAGGAACATTTTGCTTTTGAAAAGAAAGCTAAATTTAAATATCTTTTTGTAGACCAAGCCCTCAAGGGCGACATTTATTGCACAAGCTATAAGGAATGTTGCGCACCAAGTGATTGGGTTAAAAGTGCCCATATTAAGAAAATGGTAAAACAACAAACCAGGAAACACTTCCCATGCAATGCCTGCCAAAGGGATAAGTAGCACTCCAAGAATTGCTGAAGCTGCATTAGCGGTAATAGTGGCAAGAATAGCTTTAGGAAGTGCCACCTTAAAAAGGTGGCGCACAAAAACGTACTCAACAAGCAGACCAACAGAAACAGCCCACCACGAAAACAATCGAGTTTCTAGATACAGTGCAGGCCATACAACATTTGCATGTGCCACTACCGGAAATAGCATCAATATCCATATTGTAATTTTATGCACTAACTATCCTCTGAAACATAACGCCTTGGTAACTGGCGCATTTGAGTTGATTTAGTTTTGTGCTATTCAAGCACAAAACTGAAGCCACGTAAAAGGCGTCCATTTGACCAACTTGTTATGAGGTGACATTTTCTTTAAATACTCTAGTTTTCTTAGTTTCATATGCTTCGGGGTTACGTATAAAATCACCTAATAGATACAGTGGTATACCCAAAGCCATACCACCAAACATAAAATAAACCCCGACTTCTTTGAAGCCCCAAACCAAACTTGATGTGACGACGGCAAACGCTGTAAGTAAACACACATCAGAAGCGTAATCCGTTACCTTCGTAGAAAGGTTAAAGTCGTAATCTATTACTAGCTTTGAATCACATCTCGGACATTTTACGAAAACATCCCCAGCCGCAAATTGGTAATGGTTGTACCACATGCCTATAAACTCAGCTTTACATTCGCAGCAAGAATATTTTGTTTCCGTGCTTTTCAATTTCGCTGCGCCTCATAACGCCGCGGTAGACGGCTTAAGTAAGCGTGGTAACGTGAGCGGAGCGAACCACGCTTACTGAAGTCCGATGCTGACCGCTTTGTTAGGGCCATGTGACTGTTACTTAAATCTGCCATGAAACCCTGCTGTTTGTTTAATGAATTATGCGATTCACTTTGCATAAGACGCTGTTCTATTTTATTGCAATGGCTAGAATAGTGGTACCCGCAGCTTCGCTGCGAAATGCCTACACTTTCCAAGCCGCACTTTGCTTCACACTCGGAATACACTTCTAAATACAAAGACATTACCTAAATCGATCTATGTGCTTTCGTGATGCCTAGCTAGAAGTAACCTTTGTCTTTTTTCAATTTGGCCCTAACAGTCTTATTAGATGGAAACTTTCCAGGTTATAACCCGGACTTTTTCCACCTATCGTGATTATCAATTTTAGCCGCTATCTTAACACCCAGCGGCACCAACGCGGTTGGCTTCTGGTTTAAACGTTTAGGTTCTCGAAAGGCGGAAAGACATTCAGCATACCCGGAAATTGTATTTACGCGCCACCCTGTTCACCTATCCAGCAGTAAAGGCTCTATGTACCCACAAGCAATTATAGAACGCTCGAGCGGGGGCTTCTTCTGAAATGCTCCGCTCGTATGCACTGCCTTTTTCAAGATCGCACCTGTATGTTGATCGAGGCCTGAAAAATAAAAGTGATTAAGTAATGCGCTATACCGCTGAGGCCTGGAGGTTTGACCCCAGCGCCCGGCAATACAAATAAGGTGGTACAGATGGTTAAGAAAGAAAATCCATTTGTTAGAGTATGTATTCGATATGGCAATAAACTCATAAGATCCCTTTAAGCGCCCGCTCCCTGTACAGGTATACCCCGCTAGTATGACCGAAATAAACTCACATGCCAATTATTTCATAAACACGCGGTGTCTAACGCAATGAAAAAAATACATGGGGCTCGCGCCATGAACATATACGAAAACACGCAGTAAAATTCAACGTCTTCGAAGGCTATTCATTAGGGTAAATATATCCTAAACACCCCGCCACCCAGCGTACCGCCATTTTCTAATTCAATATAACCGTGACGATTGTTCTGTTTATGCATAAGCGCGATCTGTTCTGCGAAATACAAACCCAAGTGCGTGTTCCCTCTACTTACTTGCGCATCATTAACAAGGTCAGAAGGTTTTTCTAACATATGATCAGGGTAGCCCGGGCCGTCATCTTCTATCGTTATACAAAGGAATTCGCCTTTTATTTCAGCTTGTAAAGAGATAACTGACTTTGTGTAGCGAATGCAGTTCACGAACACATTGTGAACCACGCTGCCAATTAAATCGTCATCGTAATACCAATGTAAATCTTCCGAGCACGCCATTGACAGTTCTACACCACCAGTTTCAAGTAGCATATGATTTCTTGCCACTTGATCCTCCAGCACATCTATCACGTAATGCTCGTCGATTTGCGTCGGCAAAAAATCATTTTGCATACGATAAATGGTGAGCAGTTGAATCAGTTCACTATTTATACGTGACGCTTCGTAATGTAGGGTGTTGAATCGTTTTTCCTGATCTTCATTTTGAGGTGGCGTGTCTTGAATGACGCCTTCCAACGAGGCAAGCAACATTCCGATAGAGTTTTTCATATCGTGAACACTAGATGCGATCACTAGTGAAAAATCAATATTTTGTTCGTCTGACATATGCGCCTCCGTTAACGCAGAAATACATCTGCTCGTCGTTTTAAGCGTGCAAAACGTTCGTATTGTGAATGATCTTTATCGACGAGTGACTCAACCAACACCAAGCTCTCATGGCACTGCCTACGAAGCGCGTCGTCTTCTGGGTTCTCTTTCATTTTTCCTATGAGCGATTGCACAATATTCAGCTGAATACCCAAATGTTTCGGAAATAATTTACGTGCCTTTTCAAAACATTCCAGAGCGCGGTCGTATTCGCCCAGACTATACAGATCGATACCTTCGCGGTTAACTGAAGCCACCAATGCTCGGTTGCTATCGCTGGCGGGTTCTGTAAGAAACGGATCGAGTCGCTGCAGCGCTTTTTGGTCATCCGCGTATTTTTTCTTCAGATGATCGAGAAACGCTTCCGCCTCTTCAGTTTGCCCAAGTGATAGTAAAAGCGTTACCCGATCAACATCAACATCTATTCCCGTTTCTTCGTGTTCAACAGATTCTTGTGCCTTTCTTAAATGCTCACGCGCTAGGCCTACCTTGCCTTCGCAGGCGTGAATGCGGCCTCGTAATAAATCCATTTGTACCCACTCGGCTTCGTCGAGCACAAATTCGTCTTTCGCAGCATCAAGCGCCTCTATTGCTTCTGCGATCGCGCCCGGTGGAATATCTAGGTTTTTTTCCAGTGCAGAGGTAACGGTCCGCGCTAATTCAAAGCTATCTAAAGGCGTGCCATGGCACGAAAACTTACCCAGCTTTATGGCTTTGCGTAATGCTTCAACAGCGGTTGTGGGGTCTTCATTTTCGTTCGCAATTTTGGCTAGCCGCTTCTGGCGTAAAATCGACATCGGCGATACATCGACAGCCCGCTCTACAGTATCTTGCGCAGTGTCTTTTTCGCCCTTCTTTTCCCAGTTGTCGGCCAGTACATCGTAGGCGGGTAAATAGAGGGGGTTTTCCTCAACGATTTTGTCGAGCCAATCCCCTGCCACGCGCAATTCACCTTGGAGGTGTTTGACCTTTGCCAAACCCAAGCGCGCCCAATCCACTGCGCGAGTTTCTAAAGCACGCTTGTAGAGTTTTTCGGCCTTCGCTAATTCATCGTTCTCTAGAAATACTTTGCCTAGAAGCTTTTGTGCCGCGACTGAGTTACGGTCTTCTGCGAGGGAAAGTTCGACCAGCATATCGATGGCCGTCGGCGTATCGCCACGGTCAAGCGCGTTGAATACCGGCTTCAAAACATACTTTTGCTTGAGCAACCGCGCCATACGCTGTTCTAACATCATGGCGGTTATGGGTTTCATCAGATAATCGTCTGGCTCACAGTCGTAGGCCGACATCACGATATTACGGCTAGATTCAGCTGAAACGATGATGAAGATGCTAGTAGGCGCCAAGAATTCACGGTAGCGCAGCTCTTCAAGCACATGCTGCCCGTTTCGCCCTTCACCAAGATCGTAATCACACAAAATTACGTCATAGCTTTTAAGCTCACATTTTTCGATGACTTCTTCACCTGTAGAAGCGGTATCCACCTCTAGCACGCCGAGATTCATCAACATAGAGTTCACCGTACTGCGGAAACTGCTGAAATCATCAGCCACGAGCACGGCAATATCTTGGTAGCGAAGTTTACTCACGAAAATTCGAATTCTTATTTCATTTCAATACGTTCTAGTGTAGATGATAGATGACCATTCTTGGCCTTTCTTAGCCCTCAATATGGCTTGAAGATATTCATTCGCCAGCGGCTTGGGTATTATGTCGCCCCCTGCATGATGCTCTGATTAGGCTTAGCCGGCACCGCAGCCAACACTGGTCGTTTTTTGCACACCCCAACCCAATAATGAACTCGCGCACATGAAAGACACGATTTACTCAACGCCCATCGAGAACATCAGCGATTTCGTTTTCGACCAGAGCGTGGTCGATGTGTTTCCCGACATGATCAAGCGCTCCGTACCCGGCTACACCACCATTATTCATATGATCGGCCAAATTGCCGAACGCTATAGCCAGAGCAACAGCCATTGCTATGACTTGGGCTGTTCTTTAGGCGCCGCCACCTTAGCCATGCGCCATCGTATTCACGCCGATGCCTGTAAGATCATCTCGGTCGATAATAGTGAAGACATGATCAACCGCTGCCGCCAGGTCATCAACGCTGACTCAAACGAGGTAGATGTAACGCTGGTACAAGCCGACATCACAGATATTGAAATAGCGAACGCTTCTGTTGTGGTGCTCAATTTCACTCTACAATTTGTACCACTTGAAAAGCGCCACGCCTTACTACAAAAAATATATGAAGGCATGCGCCCCGGCGGCGTGTTGTTAATCTCTGAAAAAATTGCCTTTGAAGATGAACATCATCATGCGCTAATGACAGATTTACACCACTATTTCAAATCGACCAACGGCTATAGCGATTTAGAAATTGCACAAAAACGCAACTCTATCGAGAACGTACTCATTCCAGAAACATTTGCCACACACCAGCAACGCTTAAATGACATTGGCTTTTCAGGCGTCGATTTGTGGTTCCAATGCTTTAATTTTGCGTCTTTTATTGCCCAGAAAGCGCCTTAGCCTTCGACAAAATATGTATTAGAAATGATCGATTTTTCCCATTTTATTAACGATATAAAAAACACGCCATTGCGCGCATGGGCAGAAATATTGCCAGAACAAATCGCGGCGGGTTTATCACACAAACGCTATGGCGACCTCAAGCAATGGCTTGAAGCCATGCAAAATATGCCCGCGCTTCAAGCAAGTAGCACTAACTTTAAAGATAAAGTTGAAATAGGCGAGAAATCCAATTGCAGCGAGCAACAATGGCAAGCACTCGAAGCCAATATGAAAGCACTGCACCCATGGCGAAAAGGCCCCTACGACCTTTTTGGCTTACATGTAGATACTGAATGGCGCAGTGATTGGAAGTGGGACCGCCTACTACCACATATTGCCCCACTGAAAAATCGCACCGTGCTCGACGTGGGCTGCGGCAACGGCTACCACTGCTGGCGTATGTGGGGGGAAGGCGCGCAACGCGTGATTGGTATCGACCCTTCACCACGTTTTGTTGTGCAGTTTTATGCACTTAAACAATTTGTCTCTGAAGTCGCCGTCGATGTGCTTCCTGTAGGCATTCAAGACTTACCCGAAAATACGCAAGCCTTCGACACAACGTTTTCCATGGGCGTACTGTATCATCGCCCTTCCCCCATGGATCACCTCAAACAATTGCGCAACACCTTAAAAAGTGGCGGAGAACTAGTACTGGAAACACTGATCATCGAAGGGGCACTTGGTGAATGCTTAGTGCCCGAAGAACGTTATGCAAAAATGAATAACGTATGGTTTATTCCCAGCGCGCCTACCCTCGTTTCTTGGTTAAAAAAATGTGGCTTTGAAAATGTTCGTTGCGTAGATATAAATCAAACAAGCACAGACGAACAGCGCGTAACCGAGTGGATGAGCTATCAATCGCTCTCTGATTTTCTTGACCCCAGCGACCCCTCGCGAACAGTAGAAGGTCACCCCGCACCAACTCGAGGTATTTTTGTTGCAACACGAAAAAATTAAGGTGATAGAGGCAGATTATCAGAACCCAAATCATCGCAAGCATTTAGCTAATGCTTTAATCGCCTACGCCACTGACCCAATGGGCGGCGGCAAAGCGCTTTCAAATAATCAGGCTCAGAATAGCGTTACACTGCTCACTGAAAAAAACTACACGTTTAGCTTTCTCGCTTTTTATGAAAACACCTGTGTTGGTTTCGCCAATTGCGTAGAATCAATTTCGACGTTTTCTGCAGCGTGTATCGTAAACATTCATGATTTTGCCGTGCTTCCAGACTATCGCGGCTTAAACATCAGTCAATCTCTACTGACGGCGATTGAAACTTACGCAAAAAAACATCACTACCAAAAAATCACCTTAGAAGTACTAGAAGGCAACACCATCGCGCAAAAAGCCTATCGAAAATTTGGCTTTGAAGCATACCAATTAGATCCAGAAGCTGGGCAAGCCCTATTCTGGCAAAAACAGTTAGTCTTGAACTAGGCGCTTTACCTTCAATATGATTCAACTCAATGACATTCACTTGCAACTCGGCACCAAAGTATTACTTGAAGATGCCAATTTAAGAATTTATCCAAAACAAAAATGGGGCCTAATTGGGCAAAACGGAAGCGGAAAAACCAGCGTATTTAAACTTTTTCTTGGTGAAGTGCACGAAGATAAAGGCAACATTAGTATTCCCAAAGATTGGCAACTGGCACACATGGGGCAAGAAGTTCACGCCGCAGAGCGGAGCGCGCTAGATTACATTCTCGATGGGGATGACCAACTGCGCCAACTGCAACATAAACTAGAAAACACAGAAGATGGCGAGGTACTCGCAAAACTCTATACCGAGCTGGAAAGCATCGACGGCTACACCGCTGAATCTCGGGCACATCAATTATTAAGCGGTTTAGGCTTTGAGCCTGGCGATGGAGACAAAGACGTTAAAGCGTTTTCTGGTGGCTGGCGAATTCGCTTGAACCTGGCCCAAGCCTTAATGTGCCGCAGTGACTTTTTGCTGCTTGATGAACCAACCAACCATTTAGATTTAGATGCCTGTTTCTGGCTAGAAAACTGGCTTAAACATTACCAAGGCACGCTACTTATCGTCTCGCACGATCGCGACTTTCTGGACAATGTGGTTGAAAACATTGTTAGCATCGAAAACACGACTTTAGCGTCTTACACAGGTAACTATACCGCCCACGAAGTACAAAAGGCGGAACGGTTGGCGCAACAAGAAGTAGTTTTCAAAAAACAACAGGCACGTGTTGCAGAAATTGAAGATTTTGTTCGCCGTTTTCGTGCCAAAGCAACAAAAGCGAAGCAGGCACAAAGCCGTTTAAAAGAATTAGAGCGTATGGAGCGTATTGCACCCGCTCATATTGACTCACCCTTTCAATTTCAATTCCCTTGTGCAGAAAAGCAATCACAGGTACTACTGAGCATAAGTGAAGCATCCATCGGCTATGCACCTAACAGCCCACTGGTAAACAATGTAGAGTTTTCCATTCATGCGCAATCACGTATCGGTTTATTAGGCCGAAACGGTGCGGGTAAATCTACATTAATGAAATCTCTTGCCGGCGCCCTGCCCCTACTTGCTGGCGAACGCAACGATGGTACGCACCTATCTATCGCCTATTTTGCCCAGCATCAATTAGAAGCGCTTGATTTAACCGCCTCTTGCGCACTGCATTTACAGCGTATTACCCCTAAAGCCAGCGAGCAAGAAGTTCGCAACTTCCTGGGTGGCTTCGACTTTCGCGGCGACCGTGTTTTTGAAACAATCGAACACTTTTCTGGTGGCGAAAAAGCTCGCCTTGCGCTAGCCATACTCGCATGGCAAAAACCTAATTTACTATTGTTAGATGAACCAACCAACCACCTTGACCTAGAAATGTGCCACGCCCTCACTCTGGCCTTGCAAAATTTCGAGGGCGCCATCGTCATCGTATCGCACGACAGACACTTATTGAAAAACACCGTCGATCAGTTTTACCTCGTTGACGATCATCGCGTTACTGAGTTCGATGGAGACCTAAAGGATTATCAGCGCTGGCTCAGCGATAAACAAAAAAATGCGAATCAAGAAACTGCGACTATAGACACCCCAAGCGAAGCTTCAAACGCTGGCAGTGATAAATTGAGCGCGAAGGAAAAACGACAAGCCGCCGCCAATGCCCGAAACAAACTTAAGCCCCTCGCTAACGCGATTAAAAAACTAGACAAAGAAATCGAAGCACTAAATGGAAAACTAAAGGTAATCGAACATAAACTGGCAGATGATTCTTTATACTCTGGTGAAAATAAAGAGTTAGAATCATTACTTAAAGAGCAAAATGAATTGCGAACGAGTTTAAGTAAAAAAGAAGAAACCTGGCTATGTACCAGTGAAGAAATAGAAGCGCTTAAACCCTAGTAAGCGCGTTTAATTTAATAGGGTTACCAAGAAAGGATTTTATCAAATTCATCCACGCATAATACCGGCTCGTAATTTTTTAAACGGTCAATATGGTGCGCGCCATAGCTGACGGCTATTTTCTTCATACCTAAGCTATGCGCCATCGCCATGTCATATTCGGTATCGCCGATCATAACGGCCTCTTCAACACTGACGTCAAACTCCAGCAACAACTCTTCTAGCATTAAAGGGTTGGGCTTAGAAGCGGTTTCATCGGCACAGCGCGAGCCATGAAAAAAACTTTCCATCGATAAGTTTTGCCAAACACGATTTAACCCTTTACGGCTTTTGCCTGTTGCAACAGTCAGCATATGCCCCTGATCCAGTAGTTGGTGTAAGGTTTCCATCACTCCCGGAAAAAACGGCGAGGGGTTAACATCATCATTCACAAAATGATCGACATAATTCAGCCGTAAAGCTTCCGCTTTGTTTGGGGTAATTTCTGGGTACAAGGCATGAATGGCTTCTGGCAACCCGAGGCCAATGATGTTTTTAATGGTGTGATCATCGAGCACATCAAGACCTGCGTCTTCCGCTGCTTTCTGCATACACGCGATAATTTTTGGTGCAGAATCACTAATGGTGCCGTCCCAATCAAAAATATAAAGCACAAATTACTCTTTTTTGGTGATAGAAATAATTATTCAGTCGTTGAGGCATAACTGCTTAAATTCTTTAACGCAGAGGCTAAATCATTCGGCAAAGGCGCATGTACTTCTATCGACTTGCCATCATTCAATGTGAAGCTTAGCGAGGAAGCGTGCAAAAACAAACGCTTAAAACCCAACTTTCTCATACGTTTATTAAAGGCGTCATCGCCATATTTCTCATCCCCAACTAAGGGGTGCTTCGCGTGTTGAGCGTGTACACGAATCTGATGCGTGCGGCCAGTAATTGGCTTGGCGCGCACCAATGAGCATTCTGAGTACTGCTCTTCCATATGAAACAGCGTTTTTGAGGCTTTTCCTTCCGGATCTACGCGCACAATACGCTCGCCACTTTTTAGCTCATTCTTCTTTAAGGGTACATCGACACTGCCACGGCGGTTCGACCAGTGACCTTTCACCAGCGCAAGATACTGCTTATCGATGCCTCGGTCAGCGCGTAATTTCTCATGCAATTGACGCAGAACCGAACGTTTTTTAGCCAGTATAATACAACCGGATGTATCACGATCAAGCCGATGCACCAGCTCCAAATAGCTAGTATCACGGGTTTGCCGAAGGGCCTCAACCAAGCCCAAATTGATACCAGAACCGCCATGCACGGCCAAGCCGGAAGGCTTATTAACGATAAGCAGCCCCGAATCTTCATACAAAATCGAAGCTTCCAAAATATTTTCTAGTGCTTCACTGGGTTTTGCCACCGGAGCTTGCTCACCCAAACGTACTGGCGGCACTCGCACGATATCACCCGCTTGCAACTTGCGCTCTGGCTTGGCACGCCCTTTATTGATCCGCACCTCGCCTTTACGAATAACCCTATATATCAATGACTTAGGCGCACCTTTTAAAATTCGAAGTAGGAAATTGTCGAGCCTTTGCCCCGCCTCGTCGGCTGAAATCGTAAGAAATTGGACTTTAGAACTCATGATATACGTAGAGGTTATCTTAGAAAGGAGGCGCCATCATACGCTGGAATGCCTGCAGCCCCCAAATTACCTGCCTTAGCCGGTTTGAAAGGCCTACATATCGGTGTTATATTCACTAACAGTTGGTGCAGTGCGTCAATAGTTTACGTGCGCCTTTTTGTCCGCCCCAGAAGAATATCTGTTTAGGGCCAAAGGCAGCTCCAACCTACGCTGAACCGCGTAATGACATTACATAGCTCAATTGTATGGCTAAAAAACGTCTGCACAGGTTCAGGTAGCTTTTAGTCTTTTAAGGTGCTCACGTGTGTTACGTGAGCAAAAGTTAACTTGCGTGACGTGGTCGCGACTGTAAAGAGAATAAAGTAAGAAAATAAAGGTTCGCGAGAAAAACCGACAGCCCCCAACCAAGCACACGCTCATACTTCGCCCTAGGGCAACAATCTATGACTGAACCGCTTGAGTTGATAGCAAGATTGCGCGCAGCACTTCAGGTGCCGATATCAAAGCAATCTGAACACGCAAAGCGGCTGCTAACTTTCACTTTTTCGCTTGAAGCCTTTTACGAGTAGTTAGTACTTAAAACAACCTCTATTAATAGAGCACAAAAAAAACGCTTTAAAAGGTTCGGGTTGTTAGAAAAAATTAAGATAGTTAAGTTAAAGTTAAAAGTTTAAATTGGGTTTTCGTTAAACCGCTCAAACGGCAAATAAACGCGCACACAGACCTCGCACAACTTGCGTAGGCAAATGCGATGGCACATTAGACGATGTGCTTAAATTAGCTCAGCGGCGAAAACCGAAACACCAAACTTACTGAAATTGCGACTAGCCCTTTCGCTACAAAAAGCTAAAGAAAACTGGTCCACACTCGATCTGGTACACAAGCACCAGACGATGAAAAGCAAATGGCACACATTAAGGTGAACCCGTCGAACGGTATTCATCAGCAATCTAGAAAATTAGTTGCATTTAAACGATTGCCATGATGCTTTAGAAGGTTAACGCGAGAACAACCGTGACATATTTACCATGCGTAACGCGCTTTTACAGAAAGTGGTTACACAAGGTTAACTACAAGCCACATTGCCCTTGTTTTAGCTCAAACTAAAGTACTGCAGTAATTTTAAACTTAAGACAGGCTCATCTCTGTACCTAGTACAGCCTTTTTTCAAAGTACAACACTTCTATTCTTACCCCCCTTCTCTCTCGGTTTAGCCCCCCAAACGCTAATCGAGAACATAAAAAATGAAAAGAATGCTAATCAATGCGACTCAGCCAGAAGAGCTGCGCGTCGCGCTAGTTGACGGACAGCGTCTCTACGATCTAGACATCGAAAACCGCCTACGCGAACAGAAAAAAGCCAATATCTACAAAGGCAAAATCACCCGTATCGAACCCAGCCTAGAAGCTGCGTTTGTTGACTACGGCGCTGAACGTCACGGCTTTTTGCCACTTAAAGAAATTTCCCGCGAATACTTCACCTCCTCCTCTAAAGACAGTGGCGGCCGCGTTAAGATCAAAGACGTGCTTAAAGAAGGTTCGGAAGTCATCATCCAAGTGGATAAAGAAGAGCGCGGCAATAAAGGCGCTGCCCTCACAACCTTTATCAGTTTGGCCGGGCGTTACTTAGTACTTATGCCCAACAACCCACGTGCAGGTGGTATTTCACGTCGCATCGACGGCGACGACCGCTCAGAGTTAAAAGATGCACTTGGTCAAATTGAAGTACCCAAAGGCATGGGCGTTATCGTGCGTACTGCCGGTGTTGGTCGTAGCGCAGAAGAACTACAGTGGGACCTGGATTACCTCATCAAACTGTGGGCTGCAATCAAAACAGAATCTGACTCAGCAAGCGCACCACACTTCTTGTTCCAAGAAAGTAACGTCATTATTCGCGCTATTCGTGATTACCTACGCCCAGATGTTGGCGAAGTCATAATCGACAACCGTGAAGCCTTTGATCTAGCGAGTGCTTTTGTTCAGCAAGTCATGCCGAACTACAGCAGCAAAGTGAAATATTACGATGACGCATTGCCGCTATTTAATCGTTACCAAATCGAAGGCCAAATCGAAACCGCCTTTGAACGCGAAGTAAAACTACCTTCTGGCGGTTCTATTGTTATCGACGTAACAGAAGCTTTGGTGAGCATTGATATTAACTCATCGCGCGCAACCAAAGGCAGCGACATCGAAGAAACAGCATTGCAAACTAACCTAGAAGCCGCAGACGAAATTGCACGTCAATTCCGCCTACGTGATATTGGTGGTTTAGCCGTAATCGACTTTATCGACATGCAACCGATTAAAAACCAACGCGCTGTCGAAAACCGGATGAAAGACGCCCTTGCCATTGACCGTGCACGCGTACAAGTTGGCCGCATTTCCCGTTTTGGCTTGCTCGAAATGTCACGCCAACGCTTACGCCCCTCTCTTGGTGAAACCACGTCTAAAGTGTGCCCACGTTGTGAAGGCCAAGGCACCATTCGTGGAACCAAATCATTAGCGCTTTCGATTCTTCGTATTCTCGAAGAAGAAGCTCAGAAAGAACGCAGCGCAGAAATTCGTGCTGTTGTACCCGTGCCTGTGGCGACATTCCTGTTAAATGAAAAACGTCTTGCGATTTCTGATATTGAAAAACGTCACGATACGCGCATGGTTATTCTTCCTAATTCAGAAATGGTCACACCACATTACGAAGTTCAACGCTTGCGTGACGACGATGTTGAAGTTTCAGAAGAAAGCTACAAGATAGAAATCCCAAGCGAAGACGAAGCACCGGAACCCACTGAAAATGCAACGCCTTCTAGTGTTCCAAAGCCTGCGGTACAACAAATTGCTCCTGCGGCACCAGCACCAGCTCCTAAGGTGAAAAAAGAACCTGGTGTAATCGAAAAGTTGATCACCGTCTTGGTCGCACTTTTTTCTAGTGACGATTCAGATAAGAAAAAAAGCAAAGATCAAGGCAAACAAGGCCAGAGAAAACATCAGAACAACAACCGTAACCGTCGCCCGCAAAACAAGCGCAAAACTAACAACAACCGAAAACGTCGTGAAGACAGCGATGAAATTACCGATAACTTAAGCGGAAAAGCGCCCAGCGAACGCGGCCAGAAAAATAACCGCAACAAAAACACGAACAGTGATAATAACCGCGACGAAAACCGTAATGAAAATCGCAACCGCAACCGTAACCGCGGAAAAGGCCGTCGCGATGCCGAAAACCAAAATAACGATGAACAAAATCGTGACATTCAAGATAACAAAGCGGTAGAAACCAACGCGGAAAAATCGCAAGACGACACGCGTGGCGAGAAAAAACGCCCTGCGCGTCGCCCTTCTAACCGTCGAGGTAAATCACAAGAAAAACAACGCGGCCCAATGCCAGTAGATGCACAAACTCAAAACGCGCCTGCTCAGGAGCCAGCAAAACAAGAAGCTCAAAAACAAGAAAGAAAGCCCGCCGAGGCCGCAACGCCTGAAGCGAGTGCAGAAAAAGCGGTAAAAGCACCTAGCCCTAAAACGCCTAAGCCTGCAGAAAGCAACTTGGAAAAAACACGTGAGATGCCGATCGTTGAAGCTGAAATACCAACGCCAAAAGCTCCAACGGCTTCAAGTGAAACTGTAAGCACTCGTAAAGCAGCGCCAGCACCCAGCTCAAAAACACCAGAGCCTGCCAAAACTGCAGCCCCGGCAGAGCAACAAAGCTACGCTCGCCCAACTAATGACCCACGTAAAACGCCGAAACAAGTACAAACCAGCGTAAGTAATGTACAAGTTGAAGTGAGTATGAGCCGCGCATTGGATACTGCCGCGCCAGTAGACATTGAACGTAAACCTCGCGAGCTAAAGCGGCCTACAAACGACCCCAGAAGCAAACGAAAAACAAATACTCCGACCGCAGCCGACCAAGCAGCAGAAACTACGGAGAACAACTAACAGATAGAAATACTTGGGGCTTGAGTCTGCTCAAATCCCATGTATAATCTGCGCCCTCCGGGTGGCTGAGCTGTCGAAAGCAGCAATATTGAAACCCGTTCAGGAGTTAGAAAAAGTTTTGGAGAGGTGGCAGAGTGGTCGAATGCACCGGTCTTGAAAACCGGCGAGTGTAATAGCTCCCAGGGTTCAAATCCCTGCCTCTCCGCCATATTAAACGGCTCGCCATTTGGCGGGCCGTTTTTATATATGGCTTCAAGAGATTCCTCCATCCCCCCTCCTTTTGTATCGCTTTACTTCCGTCATCCGCCCCCTGTCGTCTACTCAACATAAACGACGCCATGATTTTAGCCCCTGCTAGAACCCTGCGGGGGCAACCACAGTAAATGCTGGGCATTTAATATCGAACAAAGTGCACCCTGCCGGATATCTATCTGCGAAGCGCGCCCCACCATAGCTCTGACTTAGATCAAAAGCCCCCTATTGTTTCGGCGTATATTGAAACCATAAAAACTCAAAGATCAGAACCTTGGGGGTAATGATGCAGCAAGCAAACACATTTAAAAAAATGGCTGGCACTTCAGCGGTTTTCATTTCTAGCCAGTACGGCAAAGCATCTCCCGTCGAACGTGACGGAATGATATGGACAGAGGATGAACTTCACCTCGACAACCTGCCTACTGATCTAAAGCTGAAAACGCCCATCGCAAATGTACTCGCGCTCGAAGGCTTAGAAGACTACGACCCACCAGAAAATGGCGACGTACGTTTCGTTGATTCCGTTGGCGCAGACTTCGTATACATGCAATCCACTAGAGCCTGGATTCAATACGCGCCAAACAACCCCACCTGACGCACTACTTTTCATCTACGGCACTGCAATTCAAGCGCACGATCGCAAACGCGCCGAACTAGCAGTACCGCCCTGAAGCTGCATCTTGCCCACTTGGTAATAACCTCAGTTTTATATGGTTATTACCTTTGCGACGGCACCTACAAGGGCTTGATTTTCAAGCATATATCCCAATCTACCTACTAACAGCCAAACTTTCTTGGCTAACCGCAGTCATAGTGCTAGAAAAGGCTTGATTAGCCTGATCGTACTTGTATGATTATGCGTATAAAACACTAGGACTTAACTGGGAATCAGGAGACCTTTATGCAAGACATTTACAGTCAGTCAAATAGCGCTGCAATCGAGCAGTCGCAAGAAGTTAGTAAGGTATTGAAAAACACGTACACGCTACTCGCGTTGACGATCGCTTTCAGTGCATTTACCGCCTTCACAGCAATGGCGCTCAACGTACCGTACTTGGGTCTTCTATCACTACTTCCTTACTTCGGACTTTTGTTTGCGGTAGAAAAAACCAAAAACAGCGGCTGGGGCATCGTTTGTGTATTCGCTCTAACAGGCTGGCTAGGTTTCACCATTGGCCCCATCCTTAATCACTACCTAGCGAATGTTGGTGCTGAACCAATTCTTACTGCGCTTGGCGGTACAGCTTTAATTTTCTTTGGTCTATCAGGTTATACTTTGGTAACTAAGAAAGACTTTAGCTTTATGACCGGCTTTATCATGACGGGTATTTTGGTGGCTTTCGTTGCGGGTATTGCCAACGTATTCCTACAAATGTCAGGCCTTGGTTTAGCGGTAAGCTGTATGTTTGCCTTCTTGTCTTCGTTGATGATTATGTGGCAAACCAGCCAAATCATTCACGGTGGTGAGCGCAACTACATCTCTGCGACCGTTACGCTTTACGTATCACTTTACAATATCTTTATTTCTCTACTTAGCATTCTTGGTGCTACAGACGATTAATTCTAAGACTTAAGAATTTAAATAAGGCCCCGCTAAGAGAATGTCGCTTAGCGGGGCTTTTTTATTTTGAAAGATGCAATTTTCCATTCTTGTTAATGCACCGCCACAAAGCTCTGCCTCAGCTGCAGCATTAGATTTCTGTCGCGCCCTTTGCGACTCAAACAATACCCTCCACCGTATATTCTTTGTTTCTCACGGGGTGTTAAATGCCCACTCAGAAAGTACGCTCTGCATGCACTGGCAAAGCCTAATTGAAGAAAATCAACTCGATGCGTGCTGCTGCGTGAACTCTTGTATTCACCATCAACTAGCAAACTCATCGGGTTTAGCTCAAACAACAATGAACAAAGCATTTGCAATCGCAGGCTTGGGGCTGCTGGTGGAAGCGAGTGTGAATTCCGAGCGCCTTATTACTTTTGGAGCCCGCAGTGATTCTTGAAATAGACCTTCAGGACAAAAGCAGCCGTTTCGCTGGGCTAGACTTTGCCTTAAGCGCCTTATCGATGGAACAAAAAATGTGCGTAAGCGTGGTAAACCTTACTCACAAGAACCTTGATGAAGCGACTTTGGAAAAACTAAGACTTTTGGAAACGCTGGGGCTAGAAAATATCTACTATGTTTCTGATCCAAATATCGAAGTTACACATTTAGCTAACGCGCTACCCTTTAAGCCCTTGTCGTATAGTGAATATCAGAATTTGTATTCTGTGCACGATAAAATTATTAGTTTTTAATATGCTACATATCATCAGTGGAACACAGCCAGCATTGATTTTACAGCTCTTAGAGTACGTTCAAGAGGGCGACACACTGACTTTTACCGATGAAGCATTTTATTTGAAGCAGCACGAACTTTTGCAGAAAGAACTACATGAAAGGTGCATTTCTGCCAAACTGCTTTTAACAACAAACAGTAAACAGCACTCAATAAGCGCGTCACCCCGTATTTGTTATTCTGAATTTGTCTCGCTCTGTGAAACCCACCCCACCATTAAAACCTGGTATTAACTGATGGAATCTTTACTCGGCGTCGCTCAGCCAAATTTATACAATCGACAATTTAACGATAAAGTTATTGAAATTGACGCGGCATTTAAAGCTTTTAACCCACCAAAATTAGAGCCTTTTGCTTCACACCCCAGCCACTTTCGCATGCGCGCTGAGTTTAAAGTGTGGCATGAAGCAAACGTTGCCCACTACGCTATGTACAAACCCGGGGAATATAAAAAGCCCGTTAGAATTCAGGAATATAGTATTGGCTCTGAGCGCATGTGCCACCTGATGCCTCCCTTAATGGCCGCGATCAATCAAAATGAGACGCTTAAAAGAAAACTCTTTCAAATTGAATTTCTGACCACGACCACTAATGACGCCTTAGTTACACTAATATATCACCGTGAATTAGATACAAAGTGGGAAGACGCCGCACGATCACTTCAAGCCCTATGTAACTGTAAAATCATTGGCCGCAGTCGTAAGCAAAAAGTTACATTAGAGGTAGACTTTGTTATTGAAACCATGCACGTCAATGGCAAGACCTTTAAATACCAACAAGTAGAGACGGGTTTTACACAACCAAATGCGGGTGTTTGCCAATCTATGCTCAATTGGGCCGTTGCTGTATCTAAAAATATCGGTGGGGACTTACTCGAGCTTTACTGCGGCAACGGAAACTTTACCCTACCCCTAGCAATGAATTTTAATAAAGTACTTGCAACAGAGGTGTCAAAGACATCGGTACATTCCGCGCGCTACAACATCTCACTAAATCATATTGAAAACGTCGATATAGTGCGCATGTCGAGCGAGGAATTTACTCAAGCAATGGAAGGTGTGAGAGAGTTTCGACGCTTAAAGGAAATCGCCCTAGACGACTACACCTTCTCTACGGTTTTTGTCGATCCGCCGCGCGCAGGTTTAGACGATGCAACAACCAAGATGATAAGCCGTTTTGATAATATTCTATATATTTCTTGCAACCCAGAAACGCTCAAACACAACCTAGACACATTGTCTCAAAGCCATAAAGTCGAGCGTTTTGCTTTCTTTGATCAATTTCCTTACACACACCACTGCGAGTGTGGCGTATTACTCGCTCGCAAGTAGGCCTATGTTAATTAGGTCGGTGCTATTTACGCAATAAATTGTGATGAGCGATTTTTTCTGAAGCAGCGTGTACAAAGTCTTTGAACTTTGCTTCGATGCTTTCACGCTCTTTATCAAATTGTTGTTTTTCTTTGCGTGATAACGCCTTCCATTTTTCCAAAATCGGAATATGCTGAGTCGCCTCTGCAAGCTTCTGAAATACACGAAGCTCTTGCATGACCTCTTCTTCAAGCGGTAAGGCCTGACTGAGTGCATTGATGCGAATACAGGCCTCAGTTAACGTTACCTGATCATCAAGTACCGCTCGCGCCAGTATTACAATGCTTTCTTTGTTGCGGCCGTGTCGCTCTTGTAGAAGCTGTTCAAGCTCTTTACTTTTTGTTTTTTGTGTTTGCGTCTTTTTATAGAGCAGCACTTGGTAGTAGATCGCGGTAACCACTAATACCGCGATAACGATGGCACCGCAAAGAATTAAAACTGTCATATTCACCTCAGAATAGTTTTAGTCAGCAGCCGAGTCGCTTTTTTCAAACAACAAGCCACTTTGAGGCGCTTCTGATGCAACCGACACGGTGTCACGTTCTGCGTCTAACCGCTTTTGCGTTTCTTTCGGCAGCTGTTTGGAAGCTTTCGCCCCTAATTTTTTGATATCGTCTATGCGCTTCAATATGTTACCGCGCCCACTCGAAAGTCGATTAAACACAGTGTCGTAAGATTCACCGGCTTTGTTAATATAAGAGCCAACTTCTTCTAAAGCTGTCATCACCAACACGAATTGGTCATACAGGCGCCCGGCACTGGTTGCTATTTTCTCGGCGTTTTTGTTTTGCTTTTCATAACGCCACATCGTTTCTACTGTGCGCAAGGCCACCATTAAACTCGACGGGCTGACAATCATTATATTTTTATCGTAGGCTTCTTTGAACAAGCCTGGCTCGCTTTGCACTGCAATGACGTAAGCGGCCTCAATAGGAACAAACATAAAAACGAAATCTAAGGTTTTAATGCCTTCTAACTGTTCATATTTTTTAAGGCTTAGCCCTTTGATATGAGTTTTAATGGAGTCGATATGTCCTTTTAACGCTTGCGCCCTGTCACTTTCGTCTTGCGCTGAAGCGTACCGTTCGTATTCCACTAAGGAAGCTTTTGAGTCAACAACGATATCTTTCTCTTCCGGTAAATGAATCACCACATCAGGGCGATACTGTTGGCCCGTATCGCTTTTAAAGCCGAGCTGAGTATCGTATTCACGCCCTTTTTCGAGACCACTTTGCTCTAGTAAGCGCTCAAGTACAATTTCACCCCACTGCCCTTGCACTTTGTTATCGCCTTTTAGGGCTGAAGCAAGGTTGTTGGCATCTGCACTGATTTTTTGCGTTTGTTTTTGTAGCTCGCCAATTTGGCCAATGAGCTGATTACGCTGAGTATTTTCTTTGTGGTAAACCTCTTCAACCTGCTTATTGAAATTCTGCAATTGTTGTTTGAAGGGGTTAAGCACGGTTTCTAAGCCTTGTATACTCTGCTGGCTAAAGCTTTGCTGCTTACTGTCAAACAACTTACCTGCCGCCAATTCAAATTCTTTTAGCAGGCTTCGCTTAGACTCTTCCAACAAGGCTTCTTTTGACTGCAGTTGTTTTTCTTTTTCCTCGAATCGCGCCTGTAGTTGAAGGTGCTCTTCTTTTGTTTTATTCAAAGATTCCAGCTGCAACTCTTGTTGCTGTTGCTGATTAGTCTTTTCTTCTACGAGTGTCTCTAAGCGTGTTAACTCACGCTCATACCGCCGCTCGGTCTGTTCTGCAGCGGCCTGCTTTTCTTTTAGACGCGATTCTGTCGTACCAATCGCTTCCTTTAGTTGCTTGTGAGCCTGTATATATTGATTGAGCTTTTTGTATAGCAGCACAGCCACTATAGCCAACGCCAAAACCATTATGACGGTGAGGCCAAACCAAAGGTTAGCGAAAGGAACTTCTGTTGATATATTCATTTATGCGTTGAACACTTCTTTTTTATTGGCCGGAATCGTATGATTGCGGCGTCAATTAATTTTACTTCGAACCTTACTGCATCTTTGGCCTGAGCCATATTCATGACTGATACTATTACTAGCCTCCCCAGCATACTGGTATTCGATTCAGGCGCTGGCGGGCTCACAATTGCGAAAGAGATCCTTTCGCTCATTCCGGCCTGCTCAGTCATTCTTGCCACCGATCGAGATTACTTCCCCTATGGTACCAAAGATGACGCCGCCCTGACGCAACGTATTGTGAAGCAACTCGAGGCGCTTGTGGAGGCACACTCGCCCGCACTTGTTGTTGTGGCTTGCAATACGGCGAGCACATTGGCGCTCGACACGCTGCGTCGCGAATTTAGCTGCCCTTTTGTTGGTGTGGTGCCCGCAATCAAACCAGCAGCCCTAAACAGCCAGAGCGGCGTGATAGGCGTGCTAGCGACCCCCGCAACCGTTAAGCGCCCTTACACCCATGAGTTGATCTCTGAGTTCGCCCACGAGTGTGAAGTGATATTACTTGGCAGCGACTTTTTAGTTGAAGCAGCAGAAGCAAAACTGGCGGGAAAAGCCATACACATAGATACAATTAGCCAAGAACTTGATCCATTTCTTACCCATACAAACGCAGCTAAAATGGACACCATTGTTCTAGCCTGCACCCACTTCCCATTGTTGTGTGAAGAACTCACTCAGTGGGCAGCAAAGCTCCCGCAAGACATTCAGTGGATTGACTCTGGACAAGCAATTGCTCGAAGAGTAAAGCACCTTTTAGGGGAGCAGGTTTCATTGAGCCAGCAGGCGTTGGAACAACGCGACGTGGAAAATCGGAATTCACGCTCATCCAATATGGAAGTGTTAAACAATCGCATCACTTTTGAGCTGCAAGACAGTAGTTTGTCGGGCGGTTATCTAGAGTATTTGAATTCTTAACGCTGCTCCTCAACTTTTCTATTTGTAGAAAACTGAAAAAGCCGAACACTTTAATAGTATTCGGCTTTTTAGTACCTTTAATTTAGCGCGGTTAAACTAAAGGTGCGCTTAATCGCTTCTTCGATTATCTAACGTCGATATCAGCATCGGCAATGACTTGCGCCTCATATGCTTTGCTGTCAGATCTGCCGTGTTGCGTCTTTAATTGGTTATTTAAAACCTGATACTGCTGATCTTTCATATCTGAACGTTGGCCAGGAATAACCTTTTGTAGGCCTATAACGGTAACATTGCCATCTCGGTCGCTCACAGAATCAAAGATAATGGCTTCTTCACCTAAAACCAAAGCAAATACCGAAGTATTCACTTGAAAACCAGTACCACTGTTGGCTTGAGTCACTTCATCGTAAGATTGGTATTTAAACTGTTCAGCCTTTGCCAATTCGTCGGCAGCTTCACCAATTTTTAGTTTTTCAATGGTGGCATCAGCCATTGCTTGCAGCGCTTCTTCCGTTTTTTGCTTGGTTAAAGTTTTAACAATTTTGCTTTTAACCTCGTCAATATCTTTAACACGCTCTGGTGCATGGCTCGCTTTGCGAATGACCAAAGCTTTACTTTCGCCTACCTCAATCACTTTCGAGTTATAACCTTTTTCCAATACATCTTCACTGAAGGCGATATCACGAAATTCGGCATTGTTTGCTACGCCTTTACCGCGTTTACGTGTAAATGCTTCTGTTGTGTCAACTTGTAGTGATAACGCTTTTGCAACACTCTGTAAGTCTGGCGAACTAAAAACCAATTCACCAAACTCTTCAAATTTAGCCGCGAAAATCTCTTCTGCTTCCGTCGTTTTGAGTGTTTGCTCAATCGATTTTTTTCGACCTTCGTAGCTAGGAGGCAGATTTTCTGTAAGAGATACCAGCTTGATAAAGTGGGTACCCGCGTCTGTCGTTACCGCACCAGAGATCTTGCCCTCTTCCAATTCATATGCAGCATTTTCAAAAGCTTCTGGAAATACCCCTGCGGTTAAAACACCGAGGCTGCCGCCATTATCTTTGGAACCACTGTCTTCAGAATATTCCGCTGCAAGCGCTGCAAAGTCTTCGCCCGCTGCGAGTTTCTCTTCTACTTCAGCGACCTTTTCTTCTGACTCCAGAAGAATGTGGGCAATATTATATTCTTTTGTTGCTTGGAACTGAGCGAGTTCTTGTTCGTACTGCGCTCGAACATCTTCTTCGGTGATATCGAGCCCTGAAGCAATTTTACTGACGGAAAGCTCTATGTATTCCACCGTCATATTTTCTGGATCGATAAATTCTTGCGTATTTTCACCGTAGTAAGCGGCAACATCTTCATCTGTCACCTCTATTTTGCCACGAACGAGAGTCTTTGGAATTTCCAAGGTGTAAAACGAGCGCTTTTGCTGCGTTAGCGTGATGATAGATGCTAACTCAGGCGCAGTAGAAAAGGCCGAGGCCTGCACGATTTGCGTGTGTTGGCTACTGAGAAAGTCGTTTTCTAATTCTTGACGGAACGACGCTGGCGTATAACCAAATCGGCTCACGGTTTGACGAAAGACCTCCTGGTCGAATTTGCCATCCACTTGAAATTGCGGAATTTCAAGGATCGCATTTTTGGCATAATCTTTTGCGATGCCCATGCCGCCTTGCTGTGCCGCGACAACTAGGGCTGCACGGTTTGTAAGTTGTTCGATGACTGGGCCACGAAGGTTTTCATCTTTGAGGTAATCCGCATTTGGGTCAACGCCCTCGCGGTTAAGGTACTGCTGACGGCGGCGATCAATGCCGCGCAACACGTCGATTTCCGTTATATCGTAGCCATCGACACTGGCTGCATTTGTGCCTGCCGCACTACCCAGGAACTCACCCCCAACACCTGTTAGCACAAGCGGTACGATGAAGAGAACTAATACAACTCCGGCAACAACAGTGCCTTTTAAACTTTCGCGAATATTAAGTAGCATTTTTTTACCCTGTTTAATGCTATTGAAAGAAACTCTACTACTATAGATCACCAACAAAAAAGGCGCATCGTATGCGCCTTTTTATGGTCAGTTTCTTTACTGGAAGCAGGTAGTACCTGACAGTTAGATGTGACCTTAGTTTACCGCGTCTTTAAGCGCTTTTCCTGGCTTAAAAGTCGGGATTTTAGCTGCGGCAATTTCAATTGGCTCGCCAGTTTGTGGGTTGCGGCCAGTGCGAGCAGCACGATCTTTTACTAGGAATGTACCAAAGCCCACAAGCGCTACTTGATCGCCTTCTTTTAGTGCTGCTGCAATAGAATCTGTAATCGCATCCAAAGCACGGCCTGCTGCTGCTTTTGAAATGTCTGCAGAACCTGCAATTGCTTCAACCAATTCTGATTTATTCACCATTAACCCCTTTTATTATTCGAATTAAATGCTTAATTCTTAACGTAAGTATGTGTTTTGATTTCGACAGTTTTAATTGTAAAACTTTACCCAAATATTATTGCTCGTACACAAATTTCACCGCCGTACAAAATATTGTTAATTTGTGGGAGGCTCGACAGGACAACCGAAGCTTTATTTGCGCTTTTCTACTCGATGTTCTCGGCTCAGCTTGTGCTTGTCTCTCGACAGATGCAAAAACAGTGAGTAAGACGTATCTCGAGTGTGACCAATATCGTCACAGCATTTGTGTGCTGCTTATTTGTCTTTCTTATCGTTCTCGCCGTTACAAATTCCGCTTGATATTTCCTGTTTAAAGGTATACGCCCAGAGGTTTATATAGCTCTTATTGTGCCCTGGAGGCCTTTAAAATCGCGCATTGCAACGAATTGAGATTTATACCAAGTGAGGTTTAACCGGTCAAGAAACAAATCTCTTTATTCTCACTGTTTTTACGCTTCCAAGAGCATGTGTGCGTAATTCAACCAGTTTTACCAATTCAAAGAATAAATTAGTGCGTGCTTATGCGATTTTCGTCCTTATCATTATCTTTGGCTTTTTCTTCTAACGCTTCGTATTCTTTATCGGATAATGGCGTTGGCAAGTACTGCAAGGCAATTTCAAGCACTTCGTCAATCCATTTAACGGCAATAATTGTAAGGTCATTTTTGATATTATCTGGAATATCGCGCAGGTCTGCTTCGTTATCTTTAGGAATGATGACAGTTTTAATTCCACCACGATGCGCGGCTAATAATTTTTCTTTTAAACCGCCAATCTTTAACGCTTCACCCCGTAAGGTTATCTCACCAGTCATTGCAACATCGGCACGCACAGGAATTTCGGTGTAAACCGAGACTAAGGCTGTACACATTGCGATACCCGCACTTGGGCCATCTTTAGGTGTTGCACCCTCGGGCACGTGTATATGAAGGTCTGACTTCTCTTGAAAGTCAGGCGCTAACCCTAGGGCTTTACCACGCGACCGTACCACTGTCATAGCCGCTTGAATCGATTCTTGCATCACGTCGCCTAG
The DNA here is from genome assembly GCA_045430305.1 of Agarilytica sp. Taxonomy (GTDB): domain Bacteria; phylum Pseudomonadota; class Gammaproteobacteria; order Pseudomonadales; family Cellvibrionaceae; genus Agarilytica. The sequence goes on from JAILXW010000001.1 coordinate 812,064, forward strand.
CGAACCTGTTTTTACAAATCGACCTTTACCGCGAACAGCAGTGGCTTCAATCGTGAGCAATTCACCGCCCACTTGAGTCCAGGCCAAACCAGTTACTTGCCCAACTTGGTTTTCTTCGTCGGCCTTACCGTAATCGCTTTTGCGTACACCGAGATAATCTTCAAGGTCTTGCGCAGCGATTGCGATTTTGTCTTGCGCGTCGGCTTTGACGTTTTTAGTCACAACCTTACGGCAGAGCTTGGCAATTTCTCGATCGAGACCTCGCACCCCGGCTTCGCGTGTGTAGTAGCGAATAACGTCGCGAATCGCTTCATCTTCAATGCCCATTTCACCTTTTTTCAGGCCGTTATTTTTCATCTGTTTAGGAATGAGGTAACGACTCGAGATGTTGAGCTTTTCATCTTCGGTATACCCGGGAATTCGAATCACTTCCATTCGATCTAGCAACGGGCCAGGAATGTTCATGGTATTCGAGGTGCAAACGAACATAACGTCTGAGAGGTCGTAATCCACTTCCAGGTAGTGATCGTTGAAGTTGGAGTTCTGTTCTGGGTCGAGCACTTCTAAAAGCGCTGAAGCCGGATCACCGCGGTGGTCCATACCCATCTTGTCAATTTCATCCAACAAGAACAGTGGGTTTTTCACACCAGATTTGGACATTTTCTGAATAAGTTTACCCGGCATAGAACCAATGTAGGTACGACGATGCCCACGAATTTCCGCTTCATCACGTACGCCACCCAATGCCATACGAACAAACTTGCGGTTGGTTGCCCGCGCAATAGATTCACCAAGAGAAGTCTTACCAACACCTGGCGGCCCCACCAAACACAATATCGGGCCTTTCACTTTTTTCACCCGTTTTTGCACGGCAAGGTATTCTAGAATACGTTCTTTAACTTCATCTAAACCGTAGTGATCTTTTTCGAGAATTTTTTCAGCACGGTCTAGGTCGTGCTTTACTTTGCTCCGTTTGGCCCAGGGAACATTGACCATCCAATCTATATAAGAACGTACCACAGAAGCTTCTGCTGACATCGGCGACATCATGCGCAACTTGTTAAGCTCCGCCATGGCTTTGTCTTTGGCTTCGTCGGGCATACCCACTTCAGAGATCTTTTTCTCAAGCTCATCGCCTTCGTTACCCTCTTCGCCCATGTCACCCAGTTCTTTTTGAATGGCTTTCATTTGCTCGTTGAGGTAATACTCGCGCTGGCTTTTCTCCATCTGCTTTTTCACACGACCACGAATACGTTTTTCGACCTGAACTAAGTCCACTTCGGTGTCCATTAACGCAATAAGATGTTCGAGACGCTCACGTATGGAGACGATTTCCAGAATCTCTTGTTTTTGCCCCAGTTCAAGCGACATATGCGCAGCGATGGTATCTGCCAGGCGGCCAGGCTCATCAATACCACTGAGCGAAGTCATAACTTCGGCAGGCACTTTTTTGCTTAGGTTAACGTAGTGTTCAAAGCGGGAAATAAGCGTGCGCGTGAGCACCTCGAGGGCTTTTTCGTCCTCTTCTTCTACAGTAAATTCACTAAACTCCGCGAGAAAGTAATTATCTTGCTCCACGATATCGCTGATATTGGCACGACGCTGCCCTTCGACCAATACCTTAACCGTACCATCTGGAAGCTTTAATAGTTGCAGCACCGTAGCGATCGTACCACTGGCGTATAGGTCATCTTTCTGAGGTTCATCGACAGAGGCATGCTTCTGTGCCACCAGGAGTACTTGCTTGTCATCCGACATAGCACACTCGAGTGCAGCAATCGATTTAGCTCGCCCCACAAACAATGGGATCACCATATGGGGGTATACCACTACATCACGCAGCGGAAGTAGCGGGATGGGTGAATCGATGGAGGATTCAGTCGGTTCCATTCAAGACCTCAAAATTAGGAGTTTCAATCTACAGTTTTGGGGGCAAAGCAGCGTTTTACAAGCGTGTAAGCCACATTCAATTAAACAAGAATAGCGCAACCACACACAAAAAAGGGGCTATTAAGCCCCTTTTACGTTCTATATATCGACAGCCTTATTCTTCAGGCAATGCTTTAGGCGGTGCTTCGCTTGTTTCGTATACCAATAGAGGCTCAGACTCGCCTTTGATCACAGCTTCGTCAACGACCACTTTAGACACGCCTTCTTCAGAGGGTAGACGGTACATGGTATCTAGCAATACATTTTCCATGATGGATCGAAGACCACGAGCACCTGTTTTACGTTCCATAGCTTTTTCTGCCACGGCTGCAAGCGCTTCTTTGCGGAAGTCGACTTCCACATCTTCCATTTCAAAAAGTTTACCGTACTGTTTGACCAGTGAGTTTTTGGGGTCGGTCAAGATAGTAACGAGCGCTTCTTTATCTAACTCATCTAACGTTGCGATCACCGGCAGGCGGCCAACAAATTCTGGAATAAGACCGTAACGTACCAAGTCTTCCGCTTCGAGTTCTTTAAGCGTCTCGCCTACGTTTTTAGTAGAGTCTTTACTCTTCACTTCCGCACTAAAACCAATACCACCTTTTTCAGAACGGTCGCGAATGACTTTATCTAGCCCCGCAAAAGCACCACCACAAATAAAGAGGATGTTGGCTGTATCTACTTGCAAGAATTCTTGCTGCGGGTGCTTGCGACCACCTTGAGGCGGAACGGAAGCGACCGTGCCTTCAATTAATTTCAAGAGTGCTTGCTGCACGCCTTCACCCGAAACATCACGCGTGATGGATGGGTTGTCTGACTTGCGAGAGATTTTGTCGATTTCGTCGATGTAAACAATACCCTGCTGAGCTTTATCTACGTCGTAATCGCACTTCTGTAGTAGCTTTTGAATGATGTTTTCAACGTCTTCACCTACGTAACCCGCCTCGGTCAGTGTGGTGGCATCCGCCACCGTAAACGGCACATTAAGCATACGCGCGAGCGTTTCAGCGAGAAGCGTTTTACCTGAACCGGTAGGGCCCACAAGCAAAATATTACTCTTACCAAGCTCAACTTCATTCTTAGCTTTTTTACCATCGCCAGCACGCAAGCGCTTATAGTGGTTATAAACCGCTACCGCGAGCACCTTTTTAGCGTCTTTCTGGCCAATGACGTATTCGTCTAGTGTTGAAGAAATATCTTGTGGCGTGGGCAGTTTTTCGCCTTTGCCTTCGGTTGCACTCTCTTGAATCTCTTCGCGAATAATGTCATTACATAGTTCGACACATTCGTCACAGATGAATACCGAAGGACCGGCTATCAGCTTGCGAACTTCGTGCTGACTCTTACCGCAAAACGAGCAGTAAAGGAGTTTGCCGTTATCTTCGTTATCACCTTTGTTATCAGGCATCTGATTCTCCAACTTGTCTATCTAAATCCACCTTTCACAAGATGGTTGTGAAGGGCTCAAGTTTCAAGCTTTGAGGGCTAAATAATCGCCCTACTTACCTCTTTAAATGACTCTATTAGTCTATATTAGTCGGCTTCTGGCAGTTTTGATGGGGACTACGCTTGTTTTTTCACCAAAAAAGGCGCTCATATCAACCCTCGATGGCTATCTTCCGCCGATCTATCACTCTGCGCGGTAGCCTACTCTAGACCTGCACGAGCGTTAAGCACATCGTCAATCAAACCGTAGTCTTTCGACTCCATCGCGCTCATAAAGTTGTCACGTTCAGTATCTTTGGCGATCGTTTCAACATCTTGCCCGGAGTGCTCGGCCATGATGGCATTGAGATTTTCACGAATCTTCAAGATTTCTTGCGCATGAATATGAATATCTGAAGCCTGACCTTGTGCCCCACCAGACGGCTGATGAATCATCACGCGAGAATTTGGCAGACAAAAACGCTTTCCTTTAGCTCCGGCGGTAAGCAAGAACGCCCCCATACTGCATGCCTGACCGATACACATGGTGCTAACATCTGGCTTAATAAACTGCATGGTGTCGTAGATCGATAAGCCAGCCGTGACTGAGCCGCCCGGTGAATTAATGTAAAGGTGAATGTCTTTATCTGGGTTTTCCGCTTCAAGGAACAATAACTGAGCAACCACCAAGTTTGCCATGTGGTCTTCTACTTGGCCAACCAAGAAAATGACACGCTCTTTTAATAAGCGCGAATAGATATCAAACGAACGCTCGCCGCGAGCGGTTTGCTCGATAACCATTGGTACGAGTGAATTATCCACTTGCGTTGCGCCCACCCCAGCAGGATTAAGGCCGCCAAAATTAGGGTCAATGAATGACATAGTGCTCCCCAAGAATGTTAATTTTATTTTTAAAAGCCTAGCCTATGAATGGCCTTTTTGTGAGGCATTAAAGAAAAGATATTATCAGTTTAATATGGAAATTGCTTTAAATTCAGCTGCCTAGCGGCGCTTCTTTATTTTTTGTCTAAATAACAAACAGGTGGCGCCGACGCTCCTGCGCATAGAATACCGCGGACCTACAGACCCAAAACAAAAAACGCCGGCAATGCCGGCGTTTGACGTATCAAAGTAAACCTATATTTCTTAAGGTAATGACTCCGCGACTTAAGCTTCTTCTGGCGCAGCTTCTTTTTGCGGTAAAGGCGCTATAGCCTCGTCGTAAGCCACTTTTTCATCTTTAACACTGGCTTTACCTAGTACAAGCTCAACGACTTGCTCTTCTAGCGCTGCAGCTTCAACATTTTTCAACAACTGCTCATTGTTGTAATAATAGTTAATGACTTCTTCTGGATCTGCGTAGGTCGCCGCTGTTTCTTCGATGAGTTTACGCACAGTATCTTTGTCTGCACTCAACTCTTCTTTAATCACAACTTCAGAAACCAACAAACCTAACGCACTGCGTTTTTTTGCTTGCTCACGGAACATGTCGTCTGGAAGCAAGGTTGTCATATCCAAGCCCTTAACTGCACCACCGTATTGCTGCATCGTTTGCTCACGCAACGCTTGAATTTCGTTTGCGACTAATGCTGATGGCACTTCAAGCGAATTCTTTTCAATCAACGCATCAAGCACTTGCTGCTTCACTTTCGTTTTTACTGCTTTTTGTAATTCGCGATCCATATTCCCTTTTACGTCTTCGCGAAATTTTTCTTCACCACCTTCGCTTACACCGAATTTTTCGAAGAACGCATCATCCAAATCTGGAAGCTTTTGTTTTTGTGCAGAGTTAACGGTGACAGAAAAAGTAACCGCTGCGCCCTTTAGGTCGTCAACTTGGTATTCTTCAGGGAAAGTCACGTCAACATCTTTTGTTTCACCCGGCTTCATACCAACGATGCCATCTTCAAAACCTGGAATCATGGTGTTAGAGCCAAGTTCTAATTCGTGGTTATCTGCGGTGCCACCATCAAAGGTTTCACCGTCTTTTTTGCCTTCAAAATTAATATTTACCTTAAAACCTTCTTTCGCCATCGCTTTGGTGTCTACCCACTCAGCCTGGCCTTTGCGAAGGTTCTCGATCATTTTGTCGATGTCTTTGTCAGCGATATCGGCATCGTGACGCACAACCTCAATACCCTCGTAGTTAATACTTTCGACTTCTGGGTACACTTCGAAGGTCGCAACGTATTCAAGATCTTGCCCCTCTTCCATCTTGGTAGGCTCGATGGCGGGCTGACCGGCAGGTTTGATATCTTCTTTTTGTACGGCTTCATAAAACGTACGGTTGATAGTATCGCCCACCACTTCTTGGCGTACGCCTTTGCCGTACTGCTGCTTAACAACTTTAAACGGCACTTTGCCTTTACGGAAACCGTTGATACGAACTGACTTAGCAGCATCTTGTAAGCGTTTTTGAACTTCTTTATCGACTACTTCAGCGGGAACACCCACAGTGAGTTTACGTTCTAAACCTGAAGTTGTTTCGATTGAAACCTGCATGGTGCTTCCTCGTGAAACTATAGAAAGAGGTACTTAGTAATAGGTACTAAATTAAAGGGTATTAATTATGATGCCCAAAAGAAATCACTGAAGGCTCACCCACGCCGAACTCGGATGGTTCTATGTGATCTTTTGAAGGTGTTTCTACTTACGTGTGTTTTCTTAATGTAAATAGAAGAAAGACATGGTGCGGTCGGAGAGACTTGAACTCTCACGCCTCGCGGCACTAGAACCTAAATCTAGCGCGTCTACCAATTCCGCCACGACCGCGCACTATCCACTGCTTTAAACAACTAGCTGTTAAATAACCTTCCTTTAAACAACTATGCATATGGAACTAAAAATGTCTTTCAAACAAAGCGCCTAAGCTATTGATTTCAAACAAAAATTAGAAAAATTCCTGTCTGTCACTCTGCGAAGGGACGCAATTGTGCCATAAGGGAGAAAACGGTTCAAATAATATTTTCAAGCTTGTGCCATGACGAATAAAAGACTTGGTTTTAGCCTCGGCTGAACATTTAGTTTTCGCGCTCGTGAATCGAGTATTCTCGCGAAGAGTTCCATTTATTGGGGGCTGCTGCCCCCATTGACTCCACAAGAGAAAGCTCTAATATGCCCCGCCACTAGAGTGAAATAAAAAATGCTTGGGGAAGCTTTGAATAATAGGCTCATTTACGCTTTGCGGAACAGGACTGGCTCCCGCATCAAAGCGATCCACTTTTCTTTATTGGCGATCCTTTTCTGGGGTATCGCACCGCTATCTTTCGCCACACCTTGGGTAGAGGTCGGCGATGAACGTACTCGCCACCACTTACTGTTTCTTCGGGATTCTGGCGCGATAAATATGCCGCTCACCTCTTGGCCCGTGAACTGGGTGGATATCAGCCGCGAAATGACGCAGATGCGTTTGGATGAATTAAGTGCGGCGCAATTGTGGTCCTACCGATATTTGCGTCACGAACTAAGTCGAGCAACAAGAGGCGTCAAAACCACAAAACGATTTCACGGAAGCAGCAACGCAACTCCATTTATTCATTTTGCATCTGACACTCGTGAAAAAGCCTCTGCCGTAACAGAAACAACGTTTATGTACGAACGCTTCGCCGTCAATATAGAAGCGCAAGTCGTTCACAATCCTTTTGATGGTGACCAATATTCCCTTGATGGTTCTTTCGCCGCAGCCACGCTTGGTAATTGGGTGTTTGGAATTGGAAATATAGAACGTTGGTGGGGGCCTGGCGCCCACTCCAGCCTCATACTTAGCAACAACGCCCGGCCGACAACCAGTATTTTTGCAAAACGCTTGGAGTCTTTAGGTGCCGATTCGCAATATTTATCTATTTTCGGGCCGTGGACGATTGAATTGTTTGCCAGCGAGCTTGAGGAAGCTGAATTTGGCGTTAATTCCAACCTCTTTGGCGGTAGGTTCGCCATTAACCCAACACAGTTTTTAGAATTAGGCGTCAACACAACGGCCATTGAAAGCGATCAAGAAAGGCAAGACCTAAACGCAGAAGCACAAGATAAAGAAAGAATGGAACTCATCGGGTATGATGCGCGCCTGGGGTTTAATATACAGCACTACACTTTTGCAATTTACGGTCAGCTGCTCGAGCAAAAAGGCTCGAATTCCGACGTAGATCCGGCGTTAGTGTTTGGCTCAGAAGTTACTTTTTTACTCCAAGATATTCATAGCCGTCTTACTTTCGAAACGTCTAATACGGAAGCAAGTGAAGCGACGAACAGCAGCTTGCTTGTGAGCCAATACGATCACTCCCATGTTGAAAATGGCTATCGATATAAAGGCCGAAATTTAGCGGAATCTGCCGGTGGAAACGCCACTAAAAACACGCTCTCTGGTGAGCATTTTTTTACCAATGGTCACCAACTAAGTTGGCGATATAGCGACATCCGTATTAATGAATCTGGCGGTGCGCTCAACATGCATGGCAGCAGCGCGATAAAACAACAATTAGGGGAGCTAAAATACGCCTTCCCTTTTAATGAGATGACCAAGATAGAGATTGGAACGTTTCAATTAAGTGAAACATTGGAACTACAAGACAGAACCATCGATAGCGGTTCCAACCTAAGCATTACAATACGCTTTTAATTCGCGATTATTACTAACTTTCGAAGATCTAAAACAGAAATAATATGCATAGCCAAAACACACTTTTACGATTCAAGTTTCGCAAATTCACATACGTTTTTGCAGGCCTTCTCGCGCTAACGCTGACCAATAACATCAATGCGCAACAACCCACCCAACAACAAATTGAGCAATTCAAGCGAATGTCGCCCGGTGAGCAACAAGCGTTGGCTCGGTCTTTCGGAATTGATATTTCCAGCATAGCGGGGGGCGGAGGCTCTTCTGCACAAACGGTTACAAGTGAAGCTATTTCATCCAAACGCAACCCCGGTAGCGGCTCTACCAATAAATTCGGCAACAGTGACGAACTAGAAAAAATTGGCTCCGAAGGCACTGACAAATTATCATTGCACGAAGATGAAGCGCCTGAAGCAACACAAGAAAAATTAAAGCTTTTCGGTTACGACATTTTTCAATACGGGCCCGATGCTTTTGCCCCCGCTGGCGACATCCCCATTCCAGCAAACTATGTGCTTGGCCCCGGCGACAGTTTGGTCATCCAACTTTACGGAAAAGACAATGCCACGCACGCACTAACACTCGACCGTGAAGGTAATGTTCAGTTTCCTGGTATTGGCCCCGTTTCACTTGCAGGCCTTTCATATCAAGACATGCAACATAAGATTTCCGAAATAGTCAGCCAACAAATGATCGGCGTAAAAAGTTCCGTGACCATGGGCGCCCTTCGTACAATTCGAATTTTTGTCTTGGGCGAAGCGCAAGTGCCTGGCTCTTATGTGATTGGCTCACTTTCTACCATGACCAATGCGATTTTTACCAGCGGCGGCATTACTAAAATTGGCTCTTTAAGAAATGTGCAACTTAAACGCAATGGCGAAGTTGTGACACGGCTCGACTTATACGATTTATTACTCAATGGCGATACCAGTAAAGATTCTCGCCTACTTCCAGGTGATGTGATTTTCATTCCCCCGATTGGTAAAACGGTTGGTGTTTCTGGCCAAGTGAAACGCCCCGCCATTTACGAATTAAAAAATGAAAAAAGCGTTGAGGATGCCATTGAGCTTGCAGGCGGCCTATTGCCAACCGCGTATGTTCCCGCATCTCGTATTGAACGAATCACTGGCGCAGGCGAGAAAACACTGGTTAATTTGGACGTAAGCACCGTGCGCGGCCGGAGCTTCAAGATTCAAGATGCTGATGTTATCCAAATATTTTCCACACTCGACACCATGCGCGACATTGTCAAACTCGACGGCCACGTAAAACGCCCTGGAGGTTTCGCCTGGCGTGAGAATATGCGATTCACAGACATCGTTCCCAACGCCGATGACCTACTCCCCAACCCAGACATTGTTGTTGGCCTGATTCAACGTGAAGAAAAAGTCACTCGCAAAATTCAGGTACGTATATTTTCACCTCGGCTAGCGTTTGCCGACCCCGCAGGCAGTGAAGACCCAAAATTAATGCCGCGTGACACGGTTACGATGTTTGAATACACCAGTGATCGTGCCGCGATATTACAGAGCCTGATTAACAAATTAAAAATTCAATCAAGCTTTGATCAAAGAACACAAGTCGTAAGAGTATTTGGCAGTGTACGCTTCCCAGGGGAATACCCATTATCTTCCACTGGCATGAAGGTTAAAGATTTAATTAACCTTGCCGGCGGCCTTACCGAAAGCGCGCTCGGCTCCGGTGCAGAAATTACGCGTTACGATTTGAGTGATGACCGGCAGCGCATCGATTTAAGAATTGACCTCGATTTAGCCATTGAAAACCCAATACTCAAACCCGGCGATACATTACGCGTTAAACAAATTCCCCAATGGACAATTCGTGAATCTGTCGAGATAACTGGGGAAGTCAACTACCCTGGTGTTTACGATATTATTCCCGGCGAATCCTTATTAGACGTGATCGAACGCGCAGGAGGCCTCACCCCACACGGGTACCCAGAAGGCGCCATTTTTTCGCGCGAAGAGTTGAGAATATTAGAGCTGGACCGATTGGAAAACTTGAAGGTTCAGATTGAGGCCGATATAGCAGCCGCGAATATCGAACAATCACAAACCTCTTCAGGTATTGACCAAGCAGAAACCAGCCAAATTCTAGAAAACATTGATAAAACTCAGGCACTAGGCCGTATGGTCATCGACTTACCCGCAATTATAAGAAAGCCTAGAACTTATGACTTTGAGCTCACAGACGGTGACCGTTTGGAGATCCCTCGCTTCAAACCTTCTGTCACGGTTGTGGGGGAAATTCAGCACCCCACTTCGCACTTCTTTAACGACAAACTCAATGTAAGTGACTACATTGACATGTCGGGCGGCACAAAACAAAACGCAGATAAAAAACGCATCTACGTGGTTAAAGCGAATGGTCGCGTATATTCACCCTCTTCCTCTTCGTGGTTTAGAGCGCGCTCAAAATCATTAGAACCCGGTGACACCATTATTATACCGATTGACACCGATAGAGTAGATTCACTCACCATGTGGAGCAGCGTCACACAGATTATGTATCAAGCGGCATTGGGCGTTGCTGCGATAAGCAGCCTGTAATGGTGACTTCCGCCATGAGAAAAGGAGTTTTCATATTTAAGCGTATGGCTTTTCTGCTGGCCCTGCTTGGGCTAACAAAAAACGTAATGGCTATAAGCTTATATCTACCACTACACCAATCCCCAGAAATCGAGATAAAGATAGAGCGCGCATTAATATTGGCAAATATTGCAATTGTTAAGCGCCCAATTTCAGTCGCATTACTCGAAACGGCTATTGAAAAAATTGAATCGAACGAACCTGCGCTCTCACGGGAACTAACACGCTACCTAGAGCGGTACAACAATACATCAGGCTTTCATCACGCCGAGTTAAAACTTTCCAATGAACGAGAAGGGTCGACACCACTGGCGAACAACCGGGGCTATACATCATCCAGCGACTACACGGCTTCTCTTTCTGGTCACCTCTACCAAAATAACTGGCTAGCACTAAACCTTGGTGTTATTAGCGGACAACGGGAACCTAACAGCAACGAAGAATCGCCTCAAGAAACTTTTCCAGACGGCACTTATTTGTCTTTCGGCTGGGATGCCATGCAACTCGATTTTGGATACCGGCCCCATTGGCTTGGCCCATTTCAAGAAAGCGACATGCTATTTTCCACCAATACGACCAGCCTGCCGGGCATCACTATTTCTAACACCACACCCGCTAACTTTTTGGGGTTCCAGTACGAAATGTTTTTTTTGGAAATATCAGAAAGTAACGTCATTCGTAGTCAAGACCGTAGCGAGCGACTACAAGGCAAACCAAAACTATTTGGCCTTCATTTGGGCTTCCACCCCTTACCAGGGTTTGCTATTGGGTTTAATCGACTTGCTCAATACGGCGGCGCCGACCGAGAAGACGGCTTGGGCGATATCGCTCAAGCGCTTTACAACCCCCGCCGCAACGACAATTCTGGTGGCGAAGAGGAAAATGACTTTGGTAATCAGCTCTCCTCCATAACTACTCGCTTTACCTTTTCTGGTGAACGACCCATTTCTATATATATGGAATACGCTGGCGAAGACACATCGTTTTCATCAAAATACGCCTTTAGTAATTCGGCTCTAATGTTCGGGTTTCACGCCCCTCAAATCGCAGATTCACTAGATTTCACGTACGAATTCGCTGAGTGGCAAAATGCCTGGTACACAAATGGCAATTATGGTGACGGGCTTACACACTACAACAGCGTACTTGGGCATTGGGGCGGAGATAGAAGAGCGATAAACGATTCGGTTGGCGCCACAGCGGAAACCATAAAACTGGTGTGGGACTTGAACCGAAATAGTTTACTTACCACTAAAATTCAATCTTTAAAAAATAAGAGCTACTCCACCCACCAGTACGAAACTAATCAGGAGCTTGCGTTAAGCTATTCAACACAAATTCAAAAGTGTTGGCTTAATATTGAGCTGGTTAAAGGCGAAGATGTTTTTGGAGAGAGCTATCAATTACTTTCTGGTGGTATTCAATGGTGATAAAAAGATACCTTAAAAAACTAATTTTTTGCTGCGCTTTTTTTTCTATACCGGCTCTCGCTTACGAAACCCAGCTTTCTTTAGGCTGGCAAACCTTTTCTGCCAAGCAACTCACAGGTGATTCCTCCATTGATAGCCAGAAAGAAAACGGCAGCAGTGCCCTGATCGGTTTCACCATACACAACCGAAACGGTAACAATGAACGGCATCATTTAGGGGCCGGAATCGAAATTTCTGAGGTGCTTGACACAACCCTCACGGGGTTTCGCGCTATCGACTATCGGTATCACCTCAATCAAAGCCTCTCTTACGGGCTTTTCTTAGGCGCCGCTAGCTTAGATTCAGGCCTGCCCCAGAACGGCTACTTCGCTGGCATTAGTGGGCATTGGCAAATATCTAACGGCCCATTTGGCCTTGGTTTTGAATTTCGTAGAGCGGAAGGCTTAGGAAGAGATCGCCTGTTAGACGATGACCCTGAAGGCGAAAAGCCCGATATATTTATTGATGTTGATAGCGTCCTATTCAGCCTATATTGGAATATTAAATAATAAAGAACTCACAAATCATATAATCCAAACTTTTACTTGCCCATTGATTATGAGCCATATAAAATGCGCCTCCTTTACAGAACACCTCAGGACCGTAGCTCAGTTGGTTAGAGCGCTACCTTGACATGGTAGAGGTCGGCGGTTCAAATCCGCCCGGTCCTACCAAGTAAGACCATTCCGCCATAGCTCAGTTGGTAGAGCAAATGACTGTTAATCATTGGGTCGCTGGTTCGAGCCCAGCTGGCGGAGCCATTTCAAGAGAAGGCCATTCGGAAACGGATGGCCTTTTTCTTTACCTGTGATCAAATTATTAGCCCCTTAACTGCTACCCCCAACATTAACAAAGCAAGCTGGGTCCAGCTCGACTACATTTGAACAAAGAAGCACCTCTCCTCAGAATTCATACCATACTTTTAAAATTCACAATTCCCCTTACAAAACAACAACTTAAAGCATCCCGAAAACTTGACTAGCCAAGATCGCCCATATAACATAATACTCCTTAGGGCAAAGCCTTATCGCTCCGTTCCGCCATAGCTCAGTTGGTAGAGCAAATGACTGTTAATCATTGGGTCGCTGGTTCGAGCCCAGCTGGCGGAGCCAAATCAAATATAATAAACTTGCTTTGCTTGGAAGAATTATGCTGAATTTAAGTCGCTTCCATTAATTAAAAATCTTTCGAGATATTCAAATATAGCTAGGCCGTCTAATTTCTTTGAGTACTTAATCTACCCTAGATTTGTAATAAAGTGCGGGGGCTAAAATGAAAGTTTTAAAATACATCTTCAAACTTAACATTCGATGTTCTAGATTTTTAGAAAATAAATTTCCAACGTTTTTTGGATACATTTCATACTCGAACGAGCTTAAAAGTAGGATAGATTCCAGCATAAAAGATAATAGCGATATACTAGAAGTTGGAGGAATAGACCGACCTCTTCTTTCTAAAAACCAAAGATACGTTTACGATGGTGTAGATATAGAACCTAAAGAGAAGTGCCACGAAATTTACGACAACTTTTTCGTCCAAACAATAGAGAAACCACTTAACAAAAGTTACGACGTTATTATTTCAATCACGCTTTTAGAACACGTTCTCAACAACACCGCTAGCGTTAAAAATATATTTTCATCTCTAAAAGACTTCGGAGAAACCCACCACTACATCCCTTCAAAATGGCACCCATATGCGATAGCGCTACGTATAGTAGGCCCAAAACTGCAGAAGCGCCTTATACCAATATTACGGCCCGGTACTGAAGATGTAACAGGTTATCCTGCCTACTTTGACCATTGCTCAATTCCTGCAATGAGAAGACTTTTGGACGATCAAGGGTTCTCTAAAATACAAATTAAAGCATACTATCGTGCAAACGACTATTTTGCTTTTTTTACACCTTTTTTTATCATTATCACGCTATTCGAAAACCTATGTAAAAAATTTAATTTAGAAATTTTTGCATCTGGTTTCATTGTAAGTGCCCAAAAAATATCGAGCTAGCAAACCCACTGCAAAAGCATATTTTTTAGCTTTCACGTAGCTCTTGCGCAACTAGCGCGAGGGCTTTATGTCTTAGGAGTAACAAATAACAAACCATTAAACCTATCTATCACTGACCAACGCACCCAGCTAAAAACTGGTTTGTAACACGACCATTCTCATCATATAGCTTAACTTCGATTTTTCCTTTTATAACATGAAACATTTCCCACTGATTTGGCAATGAATGAAAGTGAGGCTCAACAAAACTGCCCTTGACCATTCCGATAAACAGTCGCTGCAACTTTTGATTGAGGTCATCATGCAATAACAAATGAGCCCCTTTTCTACTCGATTCTCTCGCCCGATGATATAAATTTTCAAAATCTTGCAAACCCAGCGTTTTCATGCCTAAGTTAGCCCTTTGCCAAACTAGTAAGAATAGACTCCGCTGCAGCCTCTACAGAAAATTCATTCCTGAGCAAGAAATTTGCCTTCGTTCCAATCTCCTTGCGTAACTTAATACTATTTAATAGCTTTACGGCAGAATCCTGGAGCAGATCATCATGACCATTTATGTGAATCAACCCAGCTTTGTAACCGCTTATAATATCAATTAAATCATTCCCTTCATTTACACTACCTAGAATTGGCTTTGACTCTACCATGTATCCAAGCAGCTTCCCTGGAAAGTTATGTGCAGTATGATGGGTAGCTAACGAAAACAAACCCACATCGATTTCTGAGAGTATGCACTTAAACGTATTCTGATCCACAGAAGGTAAAAATGTAAAGTTATTTAGTTTCCATTCATCAGCCAATTTCTTGACCAACTCCACTTGATCACCTTGCCCAACAAACAAAAAATGTGCCTTCCTATAAGGTTTCATACCTTTCGCGAGCCGCATAAGATTTGGCATATCTTGAGCAACACCGATATTTCCACCGTAAAAATAAATAACTTTATCTTCCAAAGAAAATGTTTTTCGAATTGACGAATACTGATCTGAGACGACTGAATAAGAGCTTGTACTTGCCCAATTTCTAAGAATTTGAGTAGGATATGTACGAGAATTAAGCTGTCGAAAAACTTCCATATTTTTTTCTGACATAAGTCCAATCGTTGTTGCTTGTCGATAACTATACCTTTCAAAAAACCTAAAGTATTTTGCAATCAGAGAGTTCGACTTAATTAACCTGGCGTCAATTACCCACTGAGGAAACAAGTCCCTCAAAACTAAATAAGCCAGGCAATTACAACGTGCTTTAATTTTTTTTACCAGCCCACCAAAGAATATACTTGGAGAATAGTAAACAACACCATCGAATGTATTTTCCTCAACTTGTCCTTTTAGCGCTATCCAAGCCCTGATCGAGAGAAGTGATTCGTTAATCGCACGATTAACTCTCCCCGTTTCCTTAATATGGCCAGATTTAAACCGCCACACGGTCACTCCATCAAACTCATCTACCTGTAAACTTTTATCTAGTTTTGACTCTGGAGTTATAACAGTAACTTTACAGCCCCTGTTTTGCAATTCAATAGCCAATTCGTGAAACATTTTAGCACCAACACGAGTGCTTTTCGGCATATAGTCATCTATCACCAGCGCAAGCTTCAACGCTACTTTCTCCAAACAACCCGGTTAACATAGTCTGTATAACTTTGGATAGTTCTTAAAACTTTATCAGAAACATTTGGAGCTTCATAATCAAAAACTTTATTAATTAGCCTTCGATCACCTCTTGCTTGGCTTTCTAAAATTTTAATTGCCTGCATAATTCGTTTTAAGCTCATCCCCGTAAACATTACAGCCCCTTCTTCGAATCCTTCTGGGCGTTCTTGCGCCTCCCTAATATTAATTGCAGGAAAATTTAAAATAGAAGACTCTTCTGTAATCGTACCACTGTCACTAAGCACAACCTTCGCCTCAGTCTGAAGCCTAACATAATCAGTAAAGCCAAGAGGCTTAAGCAATCGTACATTTTTATGAAACTTCAAATTGAGATCATCAATACGCTTGCGAGTACGAGGATGTGTGGACACCACAATTGGCAAACCAAAACTCTCACCTATCTCACTTAACGAAGCGACATAATTATTTAAATTTCGTTCAAAATCCACATTCTCTTCCCTGTGCACACTAACTAAAAAATAGTGCTCTGACTTTAATTCTAAACGTGTTAACACATCGGACTTGATAATTTTTTCTCTATAAAATGTAAGAACCTCATCCATTGGACTACCGGTTTTTACGATAAAGTCTGGCGATATCCCTTCAGACAATAGATATTCTCGAGCTATATCACTATATGGCAGATTAACATCCGATATATGATCAACAATTTTACGGTTAATTTCTTCAGGAACACGGAGGTCAAAGCAGCGATTACCTGCTTCCATATGAAAAATCGGGATTTTTTTTCTCTTAGCTGAAATCGCTGCAAGTGCACTATTAGTATCCCCCAGAATTAAAAGCGCCTCAGGTTTTATTTCTGAAAAGACTTTATCGGACTTACTTATTACTTGAGCCATCGTGTCAGCCGCACTACTCCCAGCACACTCTAGAAAAACATCCGGAGCCCTTATACCCAAGTCCTCAAAAAATATCTGATTTAATTCATAATCATAATTTTGGCCTGTGTGCACCAATGTGTGATCACAAAATTCATCCAGCTTTGCAATTGTTCTCGACAAACGGATTATTTCAGGCCGAGTACCAACTACAGTAATTACCCTAAGTTTATCCATTATTGATACCTTTTAACATAATCTGAGTGCATATATTCTATTAGATGGGGCCAAGAAGGGATACTCAACCCTAACCTATTTCGAATCGAAGAAGAATCTAAAGAGCGATCAATTACCAACTGGTCTGATGAATGTATTTCGATTTCTTTTTTATAAACACCTGAAACAGTCGAAAGCAATGAGTACTTATCAATCGGGTCAGCCGACAAATGATAAAGCCCCGTTAACTCAGATGTATTTAATTTCAAAATATGCTCCGACAATATCTTTGCAATATATGAAGTAGGCAAACCAGAAAAAACAGCTTTTTTAAAACCTTTAACTTCTCCCTCCTGAGAAAGGAACCAGTCCACCAAACTTACATTAGAGCTTAACTCATGCCCAATAATCGAAGTTCTTAATGTTAAGTGATTACCATAATCAACTTCACCCAGCTGTTTAGAACGACCATATAAGTCATTAGCATTTGGATTGTCACTTTCAACATAACCTCCTTTCTCGCCATCAAAAACGCAGTCTGTTGAAAAGTGTATAAGTTTTGAATTATTATCGTCGCATATTTTTGCTATTTGGTGGGGCAACAACGAATTAATTTTAACCGCTTCAACATGTTGCTTTGAAACATCGTGTTGTTTAATCAAACCAATACAATTTATAACAACTTCTGGCTTGCATGATTCTACCGCTTTCACAAGGCCATCAACTCTTGAAACATCTACCTCCTGAATCAACATTGTTTTAGATTCCCTGAAAAACTGCTCCTTATTTTTAATTGACCGGACAGTTCCATACACATTAAGGCCATCGACCTCTAACAAATTAGAGAAAATGCTATACCCTAGCATTCCTGTAACTCCGACAATCAAAACATTCAAAGTCAAACCCCTTCAGGAACTATGACATTTCCTGACTCAATCTCTCTTATAAAATCAAGTTTACGTAATAACTCCTTCATACCCTTAACATCGAGCCTTTGAGTATTATTGGAATTGTAATCCTCGACAGAAGACAAATCCTTTTCACCTTCTTCAAAATATTTTGAATAGTTCAAATCACGATTATCAGCAGGAACTCGATAATAATCTAATTCCTCAACAGCGATAAACATTTCCTCTCGGCTACACAACGCTTCGTACTGTTTTTCCCCATGACGAGTACCGATAACATTTACAATATGCCCTTCTTTATCCAATATATTCAAAATAGCCTTTACTAGAATCTCAATAGTTGCAGCAGGCGCTTTCTGAACAAAAATATCCCCATTATTACCATTTTCAAATGCATATAAAACTAAATCAACAGCATCCTCCAACGTCATCATAAAGCGTGTCATATTAGGATCTGTGATAGTAATAGGTTGATTATCAACCACTTGCCGAATAAACAAGGGGATAACAGAGCCTCGCGACGCCATTACGTTTCCATAGCGGGTACCGCATATCGTAGTTCTTGTTTTTTCCAAATTCCTACTTTTAGCGACAATCACTTTTTCCATCATAGCCTTTGAAATACCCATCGCGTTGATTGGATAAACGGCTTTGTCGGTGCTCAAACAAACCACTCTCTCCACCCCAGATGTTATCGCCGCCTCTAAAACATTTTCAGTTCCGAAAATATTTGTTTTTACTGCCTCCAGAGGATAGAACTCACACGACGGGACCTGCTTCAACGCTGCAGCATGAAATATATAATCAACTCCTCGCACGGCATTTAAAACACTTTGATAATCTCTTACATCCCCAATGTAAAATTTCAGCTTATCAGAACCATATTTTTTTCGCATATCATCTTGTTTTTTTTCATCTCGAGAAAATATTCGAATTTCACCGATATCACTCGCCAAAAAACGTCGAAGAACAGCATTTCCGAACGACCCAGTTCCACCAGTAATAAGCAACACTTTATTTTTAAACATATACAGAACAACCCAACAAAAAGTAATCATTGAAGCTACAATTTAAAAATCATTTACTCAAATATAAAATGTAACTATTCAATATTTATGCTAAATATTCACCTAAAATTTGAATTACAAGTAAATCATTGCACTCCTTACTTCAACCTTCCTTTTCATTACCGCCGCACATCACAGATGCACAGCAAAATATATAAGCAACATACCAAAGCCAAACACATACTATAACAATTGAAACTCTTAAAAAGATTTCACAGTAATATACTGAAACTCTTATTTATTGCCCAAAAGACAGAATCGCAAATCACTACATATTTAACTGAACGAAAACCCAATTAACAATTTAAGAATCAAGCTTTATTGTCGCAACAACCACTATATGTTTTTACAATAAAAGACCAAGTTCTTTCTGCACATTTAGCCCAGGTGTATTCACTTGCAACCTGTTTTGCTTTCATTGCAGTATTTTTCATGAGCACTGGATTTTTCACTAATTGCTCTATCGCTGAGGATATAGAATTCGAATCAACTGGATCAAAATATACTCCAGCATCACCCAATACCTCTGGCATAGGGCCTCGGCTGGAGCAAGCGATCGGTAGGCCGACAGCCATTCCTTCTAACAAGGTAATCGGCATATTTTCACAGCTGGACGCGAATATAAAAATATCAGAAGATACTAGCCTTTCTGGAATTTCGTCGTTTGGTAAAAACGAGACCTGCCTCACAAAAGAACACTCAGGATCACTTTCTTTTATTTGCGTATCTAAAAGCTGTTTAGCCTTCCCTGAACCACCGCCGATCAACATCAACGATATATTTATTCCTTTTTTTCTAAGTTGCGCTATGGCTTTAACAACTTCCCATTGATGCTTGTATAAATCAGCTTGCGAAACATAAACCGCGCTAATAGAGCTTTCATTTGAAAAACTAGTTAAATATTCCTTCTGTTGTAGCAGAAAATTTTCGCTAATCCCGTGTGGGATATACTCAACGTTCTTCAAGCGGCCACAAGCCCCCTGTATCACAGTTCCAGCATACTTAGTTAGAAAAATAACACCTTCTGCGCGCCGAAACGCCAAGTTTTGCAATTGTAAAATCAGCTCTAAACGTAAGCGAGTTTTCCCAAAACCGTAATACTCCATAACACCAGGTTCGTATGACATCATATCTTGACTCAAAACTACCTGAGGAGAAAAACGACACAAAGTACTAGCACCCACGGTAAATAAAATATCGCAACCAAATCTTGAAAGTTCATTTTTCAAACAAACAGCCTGCCACCAGAGCTGGTGTATCATCGACTTATCTAACTGAACCGTACTGACCTTTTCTAGCCAAGAATAATCGGGAATTTGATCCAATAGATTCTTGTGAGACCACAAATAGACCTTTTCAATACCGTGATCTTGTATATCAGTTCCCGATAATATGCCCTTAATGTGCGCGACGGCACCACCAGATCTATTTCTAGAAGCATCTATCCCGACGATTAACCCTTTTCTCGAAGTGGTACCATTCGTCATCTCTCGTTTTTCCAACATTCAAATATCCAATATCAGCCATTGATCGAACAAAAATCAAACCTTAAGAGCTAGCTTTCCTTACAAACGCTCGTTGAAAAGCAAAATATTCGACGCCTCCTATTATAAAATCTAGAAACTTCCATTCCATGCGTAGCCTTCTAACTAAATATTGCACTGCCTTTAAGGCTCTAAACTGGAGTATGTAAGGATTGAATTTCTTATCTTCTTCATAATTAGAGAATAAACTTTTATATTTATCTCCAATTAATGAAACAATGACTACATCAACGCCAGACTCATTTAGCCTCTTAAAAAGGTCTATTTTCACTTGTTCGTCAGCCCAAGGTACATGAGTAAAGTTCATACAAGTAATGGCATCTATATGCTCAGGAAAACCGCTCCCCTCGACAATATCTTGCACCCCTTTAGCTGAATATTTAATATCCAATGATTCCAAAACCTTATGACACCGCTCATCAGGCTCGTATACCAGGCAGTCTACCCCCTCGTTCTTAAGAGTACTTGCAAACCCACCAATATCTCCACCTATATCACAAACGTTTTTAACACCGGCATTTTTTAAATAGTTGGTTAAAACGTTGTCGCGTGACAACATAGAACCAAATTTTGTCCCGGCAGTAAGAAGAGCATTAGTTGACAACCCGAATTTTTGAATTCGATCTTCATTTACTAAAAACCTTGGACATGCATGCTCTTCAATTGAATAAAAAGAATCATAACCTTCCCAAAGGATACTGCTTTTTTTCATAGCCTCTCTCCAAATACCGCGTTTATAATTTTACTGGGACTTCTATCAACCACACCAGGCCTCGCTGGAGTATTTTTGCCAGCTAGACCGCCCCTATATGATACCTAATAATCGATCATTACATTGCGAAATACAGCATTATCTATTAGCTCTCATTGTAATATATTTAATCAATACATTTGGCACGTTTATCAGCATAAAAATTTGATTATGTGAAAGCAAGCGTTAGAGTGGCAAATCAATGATTTCCTGCAGTCTCCGCAAATGGTGATCAGATATATTTTCCCATGTGAAATTTGACGTAATGTGTGTCTTGCCGTTTTCACCAACTAGCATCAGTTTTTCTCTATCAAAATTCACAATCAAATCTGGCCATCTTTCCCTGTCATTATCAATAAAAGCGGAAATACCATCTTCAAACTCAGCCGGATCAGCGACTAAAGTAGTAATCAAACACGGCACACCCATTGACGCTGCTTGTAATACTGTGTTTTTAATTCCCGTGCCATATATGACGGGACAAACATATAAAAAAACATCTTCAAAAGCTGACTCCATGTTTTCCAAGTCTGGCATTAGCTCAACATAACGACATTCTTGACAAGCTTGAAGTATTCTATTGCTTGGAGCGCGACCTGCAATTCGGGTTTTTTTTCCCGTTTTTTTAAATAAATCACTAGATTTCGAGATTAAGAACAAAGCCGCCTCTTCGTTCATCGAAGACCTAGAACTTAAGTTACCCGTGAAAAGCACAAATTTACCATCTGCATGATAACCAGGAGCATTAAATTTATTAAAATCAACTCCGTTTGGAATAACATCTACCGGTTTTTTAATTAGCGCTCCTAAAACATCCGCATCCTCTTGAGCTACTACTGACACTCCATTCGCATCATTCAAATATTTCTTTTCAAAACGAGATCTTTGATGGCAAATGTATCGGCTAACAACCCTATCTATCAAGCTTGACGTAACACGCATCGAGGCCTTCTTTGCTGCTAAGGATGAACAATCCACACTGCTTACGTAAACGGGTACTTTAACCTTACCAACAAGGGCTGCACTAAATGGCTGTTCGCAAAATATAATATCAGGCTTAACTTTTTCTACAATTAACGCTATTTTATTAACCGCGTCTTTCGAATAAAATCGTTTTTCACTAAATATTTTTTTAGCTACACTCTGAATATTTCTTGTATTTCGAATTGACACAAAATGAAATGGAACCTTTAGTGATTTTAAACCTTCCAAATCTTCATTGGTAAGGCCTGACGTATCACCTATGTAAACATACTCAACGTCTGCACGTTTTGACATCTCTTTCAATAAATGGAATACCCTAACAGTCGCGCCATCGGCATAGACGGGAAACGGATAATAATTTGATAGAAAAAGTAATTTCATAAGGTCTTTTCAACAGCTTTCATATTATAGCTATTCCTGGACGGAGCCATAAAAACCGCAGCCAAAAGAAAACAAAACAAATATAACAAAACACTTTCTAGCCGATAAATAAAAAATGTCCAAACCCCCCCGGTTAAGATAAAAGTTGCAAACAACCAATCTGTTGCCAATTTAACTCCTGGCCCCCAGCGAAATATATTTCTATTTCTCTGAGATGTAACCACATTAAAATATAATACAAATATTAAAACTGTAACCACCACACCTGGCCAACCCGCCAAAATAAATGCTTCACCCAACGACGATGAACCAGAACTATGAGCCATTTCCACAGGGAATCCGTCAATAGCATGCGTATGAAACTCAGAAAAATTTCCGTATTCCTTTACAGAGCTGTAGCTATTCCCAACACTAATTTCGTATTCGTAGTATTTCGAAAGCACATTTGCCATAGCAAACACTCGCTCATAGACAGCCTCAAACACAAAGAACATATTTTCACTTAACAATGACAATATTTCAGAAAAGTCTATATTAGACTCTGCAGCTCTTCTTGTTCGAACCATTGTCAATATAGGAAACAACAATATGAAAACCAAACAAAATTTCACACCAATGTATATAAATTTTTTTAAATTTAGAAAACCTCTATACTTTAAATAAAAGATAAACATCACCGCTTGAACAAATATAAATCCGCGCGAATTTATCACGTACATTTCATACACACACCATAAAAAATATACAACCGCAATCACTGCAAAGCACTTTCTTTTTGCCTGCTCAAACACCACATCGAGGATTATGTAAATAAAAAAAGGAACAATAAACCCATGAACATAGTTAATTGCCCCGCCTAGTTTAAACGGCAATATAGTTTGAGGGGCAACACCCATTTTCGCTATGCCAAATTTATGAGCTAAAGATGTAGTCAGAAAGGCAACAGAAAAATATACGACAATTAAAAATAACAGCGTTGTTTTTTCAACAGGGCGAGTATAACTATCTGCATACGTAGAAGTTATGCTATTTTTCCCGTAATTTCCTACCCACAAACCAACCACGACATTAGAAAAAACAAACACCAAACCGACTATCAATATAGTGAAGCAACCTGACCTTACAAACAAATCAAAATCAAAAAATACTTGATCATCCACAAAAAAATAAAAAACAAAAAAACTTAACTCCAATACAATTGCCAAAAAATAGTAGCCAAGATTCTGAATAACGAACAAACAAACAACAAAATTTAAAATAATTCTCAGCACATAAACCACAAAAACAGTGAGAAAAATATAGCCATCAAATTCAGGCTGTGACTGATCAACAATCACAAACAAACTAACAATTATCGACAACGCAAAAACAAACAATGCCGGAACATTGCTAATCGATTTAGGCGGAGGAATCGAATGTTCTATAGCAGCCATCTATCCCCGACCTCCAAGTCTTCTTTTGCTTGGCTACAAGCATATGCGACCCCATCTGAAAATAGGGTTTTCGCAATCAAACGATACAATCCAATTCTCTTAAAATCATCAATATATGAAATTACTCCACTCTTTTCGGAGTAATCACACAGAAAACTCATTTCGTCTTCGCTATATTGGTCAATCACTCTATTACACGCATAAAATTTTCTTGATTGAATATCAACATGCATTTTCAGTTTTCTAAGGTTCATTTTCTTTGTAAGAAGATATATTTTGCCGTTTTCGTATCTGCGAGGAGATATTAAGACAAATCTCAATAACTTACTCTTCAGAAACGAAATCTTAGTGCCCAAAATCTTAAATATGTTTTCGCTTGATTCTACAATCTTCTCATCAAAACACCTTAACAAAGCAATTCCGTGATAACGATACAAACACCTATAAAAAATCATACCCCGCACATCAGAGTAGTCTAACGCTTCACAAATCTTCCCGAGCGAGGAAAAAGGCAGGTCCTCCATAACAGTGATTTTATTCGGAAAATCAACATTTGAAATAAATGGGGTATCAACAAAAATATGTTTTATCCGATTCTGCACGGTTGAAAATCTACTTAGTAAAGACTCCTGATATAAAGTTGGAATCGACATAAAAACTAAGGTACCTTGAAGAATATCATTTTCACTAAACTCATCAATTGACTTAATTTTTTTCATCACTCCATTTATATTTACCTTTTTGGAAGAAGACGCGTATATTTCAATTTTACTCAAATCGAATAATTTACATAAAACAGGCAATACATCATGCTTAGCTCTACCTCCGAAGCCGAATAAATATATTTTCGAAAAATCTAGGCCATTTTTCATTTTAGAATATCTTTTAGAGTTAAAAACGATAAAACCAAAGAGAAATAAGTGGGGTTGACATTTACACAAAACGGGATATTAGAAGTTCCTATGCTGTATAGCCCCTTTTTCTGATCGATACGACCAAACATAGCATCTGTAGCATCCAGCTTTAAATTACCGGCTAAAGTACCGATAAAGTGGCTTGAATCTTCCATTTCACACCCACGATTTCCACAAAATTTTAAACCTTCAAATGAGCTGGAAATTTTACAAAACTTGGTTTTCGCCTCTTTTATCTGATCCGCACTTATACGATAATCTATTGAAATATCGTTTTTTTTCAGCTCTAGTTTCGCCTTAAACGGAAGGTGAGCGTAAACAAAATACTTTCTTTTTAACGGAGTAATTTTCAGAAACTTAAAAACAAAGTGTAATATAACGCTAAAAGAAGCAAGAAATATTCGCTTCGCTACTAACCTTGAAAAGGGAGACACCACCGTACTTCGGCCATGCACCTTACAATTATTCATAAACTGTGCGATTAATTTTAATGGCGACCTAAAAACCAGTATGTTTTTCAACCAAACAAGACTAAAACTTTCATAAAACCTGGCAGACACCACTTGATACATCAATTCAGAATATTCCTTCCCGTCTCTGTCATATGGAATCAAACCATAAAAATAATCTATCTCATTTCTATGCTTCCAACCAAAATGGTCCTCATACTCTTTTCTTTCAGCATCAACATAACATGTTCCAATAAAAGTCTTGGGGTGAAGATAAATATATTTATCTTTTTCAATACTTGTATACGAAGAAAAAAGCCTATTTGCGATATATATATTTCCCAACCCTCCCGCAGCTAATACAATTTTCTTTGACACAACCTCTTGCGCACCTGAAGAATTCATAAAGAGTCTCCAGCATCCGTCTGCATAGACCACATCCGTAAGACTCCCACTAAAAAATTTAATATTTTCCCTGTTCTCAAGTAATTCGCTAAAACTATAGTTAGAGTTTTTTTTAATAAATTTTTTTCTTAAAACTCCAAACCTTTCCAAAAATGGATTCGCGTCATCAATTAAAAAATCATCAATAGCGGTAAAACCATAAAGGCTAGCCATCTTGGCGCAATCAAGCAATGTGTCATAAGAAATTTCGGCTCCTGTCTTTTGACAATAACCCAACCACTCTCCTTTAGTTAAAAAAGAAGATAGTTTGCCCCAGTTTTCTTCGTTACCTCCTAAACCATAATTATTCAGAGATTGATCGATTTTTACGCCGGTTGAGTTAACGTAATATGGAATTTCATTGTCAATGACGTCAATCAAAACAACACTCTTTCCAGCTTCAGCTAATTCGGACGCCATTACGCACCCTAGAATGCCTGACCCTATTACTACAACATCCGAGGAAACTAACATTTCCTACTCTCTCGAAAGGCGTCCAATAATTCAATCATTTTTTTGTTTTCAAACTTTGTTAGCTGTGGGCGTTTATAAAACATGGACTTTACTTTCTTTTTAAAGGTATCGACTCCATCCAAACCGCCTACCGGTAGTTTTCTATAAAGTACTCCCAGAGTTCGAGCAATCTTATCCGCTAAAACACCTCTATGAACAAATGTTTGATATTTCTCCTGAACATCTGTATCAACAATATGATCGGGGTTTACACCTACAAACTCCTGTATAGATTTAAAGTTTCCTTCAAAGTCATTCTTAAGTTCTTCAAATGAAACAACCACCAATTGCTCGCCAAAATGCTCCTTTAGCTCCCTTACTGTTTCCTCCCAAAAGCTATTTGAGAAATAGTGAAAATGCCAATACGGACAATTAAACTCTGAAACAAAATCCCAGCCAAAATTCCTGTGATGAAAATCTGCATCATCTTTGTTAATTTCGCCATTTTGAACAGCGATTTCTATTGCATTTTTTTCTTTTTCATACAAATTATTCCCTGTGGCGGCCCAAATATCATCCATACACTTAACAAAAGACCTTGATTCTTCTCCATACGGAAGAGAAGAAGCATGATTATATGCCGAGTGTATTCTGGACTCCGGCTTTCGAGTTAAGACAATAACCTTATGATCCGGCACATATTTTTTGATGTTATTCCAGCTATTTTTATCATTAAAATAGCTAACAGAGGAGTCTAGAAACATCTCCTTTTGATCATCATATAAACCACAATACTTAAGCAGATTATTTTCTAAGAGCTTTTCCTTTAAAGAAAAAAAGTGAGGTTCTTTTATTTTATTACTAGAAATAGAGCTCACTTGACAAAGCAAATTGTGCAACCAAGTTGTGCCCGACTTCTGAATACCAATAATAAAAATCCCTTTCTTTTGAATTACTTTAGAGTCACCAACTTTCATATTTTCCCAAAACCCATTTAACGAGGAACACTTAGCACGAACATGTGCGAATATCTAAGCTTGGTCCGTTTACAAATAACAACAATCAAAGTCGCATACTGGAGAAATGACATTCCAAAAAAAACTTTACCAATTGCATTTAACCCGAACCAAGTCAACCCATACCAGCACAACACACTAAAAACCATTGCATACACCAAGAATATAAAGGTTATTTCTAGCGGATAATGCCGTTTTACATTTAGTTGACCCACTAAAATCATAAATGCGGACCAAGGCCCAAGCGCAGCAATTAACATAGTTGATAATGATTTGACATGTACATATTTTTCACCAAATAAAAGCAAAATCACGTACTCACCTATTAAATAAAACACAGCGGAGGCCGCAATTATCACCACCAGGGAGATATTAGCGGAACAGATTGCGCGCTTCCAACCACCCACTTGAGAAACAGCAAACCCTTTTAAAACACTATTAATAATTCTAGGTATTTTCAAAACCAAATCCTGGAAAGTACTAGCTATACGGAAAGCTCCTGCCGATTCCAAGCCTAACACCGATGAAACCTGTAGTAGAGGAACTCTCAAAAAAACTGACAAACTAATATCTTGTAACGTAGACTTGGCATTTATCTTATACTTATTTTTTATATTGAAACTCAACAAAGTGTTTTCAGTTGGTTTAGGGCATAGCCAATATATTGATACAACATATAAAACCATTGTTACAAACAGCATCAACATGTTTGACAACAACACGCCTTCAACTGAAAACCCATAAAGGCTTTTATTTATTAAAATCCCAACCAAATAAGTCACAGATCCGACAAGAACTGAACGATTCACCCATAAAAACTTCCTGTTCGCTGCTAACACCCTTTGTACACCAGCTGAATATACAGTCAAAAACAATATTAAACAGTAAATACCAAAATATTTAAGATCCAAAAAATATTTATAACCATTCGTATAATTCAAGAAAATATATGATCCGAAACTTCCGAGAACAGCGTAAAAAAAAGAATCTTTACATATTTTAAAAACAAACAACCGAGATTTATCCGGATGTTTTCCCACCTCCAGTTCATTTGCACTATGAACGATCGCACCAAGAATCGAAACAATAGAAACAAGCATAATTATTACAGCAACCTTGCCTCGATCTTCAAGACTTAAGCCTCGAGCCAAAAGTGAAGCCGTGATTAACGCTATCGTAAGATTTAGAATATCGTACTTAAAAGACAATTTTAAATTTGCTAGAAAACTCACTACGACTATCACCCGGCAAAAGAATTTAATAACTTTCGTTTCTCTAGCTCTCCAAAAAATTGATTGAAGATATAGTCATCATTGAAATTTTCCGTAACAAAAGATATAGAGTTTTTACTCTTCTCCAAAAGAATATTTGGATCTGAAATGAGTGACTCTATACTATTCGCGATATTAGACTCCTCGCCTCCTTCTTTTTTGATCAAAATACCCGTTTCATTGGATACAAAGTAATTACTATAACCAACATCAAGTGAAACAATCGGAACACCATAGTACATTAATTCCAGAAACCGGTTAGGCAATCCCTCTACTCTAGACGGGTTTACAAAAAATGCTCCCATAGAAATTTCATTATAGTATTCTTGCCCAGTCAGAAACCCTCTAACTTCTACAAAACCCTTCAAATTATATTTATCAATAATTTCATCCAGGTCTACACCATAGGAATCGTTCGGCCAGTCTCCAATGATCTTTATCTTCCACCCACGTCTGTTTTTTATTTGTCCAAAAGCATTCAACAAAATATCTATCCCCTTGTCGTGACAAATCCGACCTGTCACCAAAATAGTTTTGTTCATATTCCGTATCGACTGTTCAACCCTCCCAATACTAGACATTTCGAGAATAGGAATTCCGTTTTTCATAATAGTTACAGGGGGATACAGACGGTCACTTAAGTATTTTTTATTTTCTTGCGTTTCGGATATGATAAGTTTTGCATTTTGAGTCGCCTCTAACCTCATCCTTGAACTAACCCTTGCTGTTCCCCCCTTAACAGGCGCGTCATTGAAACAAAATGAATCAGACTTCAAGATGTATGGTATTTTTAACAACCTTAAAACACTGTTCTCCATATAGCCAATATAGGACCAAAGTACGATATCAGGACGTTTTACGAGCAGTCGAAAAAATATTTTCAACATAGCCAATAAATTTCCCTTTGTCGTAAGGTCAGTACTATTTAGATTCCATAGATGGACACTCGGAAAGTTTTTTCGAAAGGCCTGCTCATCATCAACTTTACGACATACATAAATTATTTCGTAACCCTTATGGTTTAGTCGCGATAACAATTTACCTATATTTTTATTAATGAATGTTTTTTGCCATTCCCGACATATGACTAACACCCTCATTAAGCAGCGCTCTTTAACTTCCAAAAAAAGAACTTTAGGGGCAGCTGAACATACCCCCCCATAGATACCAACAAACCTTGCCCCAAACCGAATCGCCATCTTGAATATGCTATAGCATCATTAAGATAGCCTTTATAAACTTTATATTTATTGGTTTTTCTCGTGCTATAGCTTAATATATGATTAACTCTAATACTCGGTTCATATAATAAATTCCAACCAGCGTCCGTCCAATCATTGCAGATTTGATCTTCAGTGTAATAAAACCTCATATTTTCATTAAAAAACTTTTCTCTATCATATGAATCTGAGCGCAAAAAAACAAAGGAGTCTTGTAAAACTTCCACGTAAGATCTTTCCGTTTGATTTACCACATCATTCTTCCTATCATCGTTGCGTAGAAATGCCGGCAGAGAAAAACTTTCAAAAACCTCCCAAAAGGTAAGGTTTTTTTTGTGAATTCTATCCAACTTACCATCCGGCCTAACACTTCTAGCCCCGACAGCCGCAACGCTTTGATCATTTACAAGTTCACTCAAACACCGTTGAAAAACATCAGAATTAGGTAGAGAAACATCATTACTAATAATTACATAATAATCAGATTTCTCGTCTGCTATTAATCTGTTATAACTATAGGTAAACGACTCATTATTGTTGTTTAGCAACAATTTAACGCCTGCATGTTTCTGACTTATTATAATCCTGGAATCATCTGTCGAACCATTATCTAAACACTTAATAGAAAGATCAAAATCACCTCGCTGACTTTCAACTGATGCCAGACATTCTGAAATAATCTTTTCGCCTTGATAATTTAAAACTAATGCTGTTACCAAAAGTTTCT
The DNA here is from genome assembly GCA_045430305.1 of Agarilytica sp. Taxonomy (GTDB): domain Bacteria; phylum Pseudomonadota; class Gammaproteobacteria; order Pseudomonadales; family Cellvibrionaceae; genus Agarilytica. The sequence goes on from JAILXW010000001.1 coordinate 842,390, forward strand.
TTTCCACTTAAAGCACCTCCCCATTTAAAACAAAAGGAGTATGCGCTCCAAATTCAGGTAATTGTTTATCTCTATCACTAATAAGCTTATCGACTTTCAAAACATTCCAGTCGTGCCCAAATGAATCCCACCTGATTCCACTATCATGATTTGGTTCGTACTCACAATCTGTCATATAGTGCAAGATCGCCTCATCACTAACAACTTTAAAGCCATGAGCAAATCCTTTTGGAATATATACTGAGCTCGAATCCTCTGCATTTAGCTCAAACTGAAACACTTTCCCATAAGTTTCGCTATCATTTCGAATATCTAAAAGCACATCTATAACTCGGCCGTGAATACAGCTCACCAATTTTGAATGGCAATAAGGAGGATACTGAAAGTGCATACCTCGAATTACATCTTTTTTTGATAGAGAAAAAAAACTTTCTCTAACTTCAAAGTCGTCGAACTCTTTTAAAAAACTCTTCCGGTTATAATTCTTCCTAAACCAACCGCGCTTATCTGGATTAGAAAAGTCTATTATCAATTTAGGGGCTGCAAGGCTCATATCATACAACCGATATCATATTAAGTTGTTTAGCTACACCTTCTCTTAAAGTAGATGCTGTAAAGTCAAGCTGATCTCGACTTAACCCAGGATAAATACCAAGCCAAAATGAATTCTTCATTACTATGTCACTATTAACTAGCTCCCCACTGACCCTATAATCAACATTTGTCATATAAGGCTGCCGAGTTATATTCCCCGAAAACATTAAGCGTGTACCTATTTTTCTATCGTTCAGATAATTTAGTAATCTTTCACGGTTAATATTCGAATCCGGTCTCAGTGTGATCAAAAAACCAAACCATGAAGGCTCACTATTACTCGTTGCCTTCGGTAAAATTAAATACTCTTGCAAATCTTCCATTTTTGAATATAGGTATTCAAAATTACTTATTCTTTTTTTAACAAAATCATCAATTTTTTCTATCTGGGCCAATCCACATGCAGCCTGCATATCCGTAATCTTTAGGTTATAACCTAAATGATTGTATATATATTTGTGATCATATCCCGCGGGCAACTGACCAAACTCCCACTCGAACCTCTTGCCACACGAGTTTTCTTCTCCAGGCTCACAGTAACAGTCTCGTCCCCAATCTCTAAATGACAAAGCAGCTCTTTTAATATTGCCATTGTTAATTAAGACAGCTCCGCCTTCCCCCATTGTTATATGGTGCGCAGGATAAAAACTTAATGTCGCTATATCTCCAAATGCACCAACTCTCTTACCATCATACATCGCCCCAAAAGCGTCACAACAATCTTCTACAAGCCACAAATTGTATTTATCACATAGCTTTCTGATCTCTTGTACATTAAAAGGGTTACCTAAAGTATGAGCAATCATAATTGCTTTTGTTTTTTCAGTGATAGCGGCTTCAACTAGAGAGACATCTATATTACAGGTCTGCAGATCAACATCGACAAACACCGGAATTGCTCCGGCTTGAACAATCGGGTTTACAGTAGTCGGAAAGCCTGCAGCAACGCCTATAACCTCATCTCCTTTTTGAATTGCCCGTTTTTTTAGAAGAGGTGAAGTTAATGCCATAAAGGCTACAAGATTAGCCGAGGAGCCCGAATTAACGGTAAATGCCCAATTTACATCAAAATATTCCTTTAATTTTCTTTCGAATTGATCATTAAACCTTCCAGTTGTTAACCAGCCATCCAAAGAAGCTTCAACCAAGTTTGTATATTCTTTTTCTCCTATAACCTTTCCAGAAGGTGGCACCACCCCTTCCCCAGGCACCCACATTTGTTTTTCTCGATCCAAAGCCGACGAATACTCTTTTACTAATTTTATAATTTCATTTCTCAATTTATCCGACTGCTTCACTACGACGCACCCCCATAATATTCATTAATTTGTCTATTAGTTACTTTCTCTAGATTTTCTTTTGAATACAGCCAACAGTTGTACCATTCAGACGTTTGCCTGACACTCTCACCAATAGACAACCTCTGTTTCCATTTTAGCTGTTTAATTGCGCTCGCAGGATCTAGCGCCAGAGTACTAGTCTCGACAAATCCTCGATTCTCTTTTGTATACCAATCTAAACCTTTAACATAAAGGCTAAACATATCAATTACATCTCCAACTGAAACGTTCGAGTCCAAAGGACCAATATTAAAAACGTTGTATCGATTCGAGTCATCCTTCGCAATATGCTCAACCCCTTTCAAATAACCGTCAAGTACATCCAACACATGCTGCCAAGGGCGGGTAGAGTTTGGCGACCGAATTTCCAGTTGCTGTTTTTTAGAAATAGATCTAAATGTATCTGGAATTAAGCGATTTTCAGACCAGTCCGCCCCCCCTATAACGTTTCCAGCTCTTATACTAACTAACTTTATTCGATCTTTAAAAATACTTTCTGAGTAACTTCTGATTAGGAACTCAGTGCACGCTTTAGATGAGGAATAAGGGCAATTACCACCTAACTCGTCAGACTCTCTATAAGGCCATACCCACTCTTTATTCCGGTATGTTTTATCTGTAGTAGCAATTGCTACATATTTCACACTGGCACAAGAAGATATAGCATCCATCAAATTCAAAGTGCCCGACATATTTGTCGTCCACGTTTCATAAGGATCTAAATAACCTTCTGACACCAATGCTTGAGCTGCAAAATGTATAACAATATCAGGTTGCGATAAATTGATTGACTCTGTTAGTTTTTGTCTATCGCGGATATCTCCCAAAATACAATTTTCTATTTTGTCTTTCATGCCACATACAGAGTGGATTCCATAGCTATACCCTTCGTCTTTTGAGTATCCAGTTACCCGCGCACCAAACTTAGTCAGAATTTGTTCTAACCAACCTCCCTTAAACCCTGTATGACCAGTTAAAAAAACTTTCTTGCCTTCCCAAAACTCCTTATTCATTTCCCATCCCACCCTTGATTTCAGCTACTACAATTTTCTGCTCTTCTTCAGTAATATCATGAAAGCTCGGTAGGTTTATACCTGAAAGAGATACACTTTCGGCAACAGGAAACTCGCGAGATTGATTTTCAAACATTGGGAATTTTGTAATAGGGTAAAAAAATGGACGCAGCCCAATGCCTTTTTTATTAGCTACTGCTAATATCTCATCTCTGTCATTTTCAGTCAGCCCAGACTTAATAACAGCAGGCAACCAATACGAGCTTTTACATAGACCTATTTCTTTATTTAAAACCAAGTCGCTACCAACAAAGTTCTTTTCATAGATATCAAAAATCTTCCTTTTTTTAGCTATGAATTCATCCATACGCTCAACCTGAGCTAGACCTATAGCAGCCTGCACATTAGACATTTTGTATTTCAGCCCAATTTCATCCATCCAAAAAGAAACATGTTTAGACGGCACTCTTCCATGATTCGATTGAACAGACGCACTATCATAAAAATCTTTATTGTTGCAAACCAACATACCCCCTTCACCGGTCGTCATTGTTTTAGTACCGTGAAAAGAATAAACTGAAAAATCGCCAAAACTTCCCGCCTGCTTTTCGTCCCAGGTCGAACCTAGGCCCTCAGCGGCATCCTCTATAAGAAAAACATTATTCCTTTTAGCAATATCCTTTAGCCTTTCCATGTCAGGCATTGCTCCATATAAATGAACAACAATTATCGCCTTAGTTTTATCTGTAATTGCTCTTTCTACTTGCTCTAAATCCAAACAAAAGTCATTCGGGTCAATATCAACAAATACCGGAGTCGCTCCCTGATATGTAATAGGTGCAACAGACGCGATCCAGGTAACAACTGGAACAATCACCTCGTCACCGGGACCGATACCTAAAGTTCTCAATCCAAGGTGTAGTGCTCCCGTACAACTTGAAGTTGAGATCGCATGATTGACGCCTATATAGTCTGCAAAAGAATGTTCAAATTTTGAAATATATTCATAACATTTAGCCCCCCAACCATTTTCAACTGCATCACTACCGTATTTAATTTCTAACTGCGTGATACTAGGCTTTGCAAACGGGATGTTGTTTTGATACTGTCTTTCGCCACCACTCATCCCCAAACCCTCCAAGGACAGTCGTCCTCCAACCAAAGTTTTTCCAAGTAATTCCGCTCGTATATTGTATCCATTGGCTGCCAAAAACCTTGATGAACAAAAGCCCCCAGTTTTCTCTCTTTAGTTAACCTATCTAAGGGCCCCTCCTCCCAAACACAATCGTCTGAATCAATACAATCTATTACTCTTTTGTCAACCACAAAAAAGCCTCCATTAATCAGACCAGTCGAAGACTTATCTTTTTCTTTAAATGCGACCACTTTCTTATGATCATCATCTAGAACCAAATGACCAAACCGAGCAGGAGGGTGAACTGCCGTCAACGTTAATAAGTTATCGGAGCGTAAGTGTTGATCGACAACCCTATTTATAGGAAGATCTGTAACAGCATCGCCGTATGTCAGCAAAAATTGATCCGTATCAATATAATCTTTCACTCGAGCAAGCCTCCCACCAGTCATTGTATGTAGACCGGTATCCACCAACTCTATTTTCCAGGGTTCAGAATCAGAATCGCTATATTCTATATTGTTTTTTTGTAGATCAATTTTTAGATTGGATTTATGACCGAAATAATTTAAGAAAAACTCTTTAAAAACATAACCTTTATACCCCAGACAAATTACAAAATCCGTAAATCCGTAAAAGGAATATATTTTCATAATATGCCATATGATCGGCATACCCCCCACTTCAACCATCGGCTTGGGCCTTACGCTAGTCTCCTCGCTTAATCTAGACCCTAAACCACCCGCAAAAATCACTACTTTCATCTAATCACCCTAATACTAAAATTATTTTCTTAGAATACTATTTGTCGTTGTTTAAAAACTCTTTACCAAAAACTACTACCACCCCAAGACCAAACCCAAGTAACGTTAGCAACACACAAATTACTGCCCTTCTTGGTTTTATTTTCATTTCCGGAACATAAGCCGGATCTATAACAGCAAAAACATATTCGTTTCGCGTATTTGCTATCATTATTGTCTTTATTTGTTCTTCAACGAGCTGATAAAAAACGGTTCTCATGTCAGAAACAGATGTACGGCTTAATTCTTCGTTTAAGTAGACGATACTCCTTTCAGCATTATCAATATGCTTTTGGCGCATGGAATTATTAATCTCCTCCACCACGAGATCAGCCCATTTTTTTGCAATATATGGAGAGTAATGCTCAACAGATATTCTAACTAACGAACTTTTTTTATCTTCTACTACAGAAATTTTTTTCTTAATTGAGTCATAAATTTCCAAATCACTTGGCCCTTCTTTTAGAGGGGGTTTAACAGGCCGAATCCATTTTTGTTTTTGGAAATCATACAGGGTTTCATCATATATAATTTTGTTACCAGCTGGCTCCCACTTCTTAAAAGCCATAACCTCCAATATCAGGTTATGTTTCTTTACAAGACTCACTAAAAACTTTCTTGATTTAATAGTCGCTAGTGCATTAACCACGTCATCACTGGAACCACCTCCAATATTGATACCAGCCAAACTAGCCAAGCCACCCAATTGAGACATCGACGCTGACAACCCCCGCCCCTGCGACTCCTTAGACGGCGAAAGCAACACATCAGATCGATATACATTTTGTAAAGATAAAGAATAGAACACCGCAAACAAAGAAAAAGCTATAGTAATTATTAGCATCAGCCATTTCCCCTCCCAAAAAACATGGGCAACTTTTTTTAAATTAATCTCTCCGATATCAGAGTCCGGAGAACTATATGAAACTCTGTTTTTAACTTCCACAACCCCACCCAATAATTTTTTAGCTAGTTAATTATTTAACAGAATGATTTTAAAATATCTTGAGGATCATTCTTTAGGTGACCCAACTTCTTTTTTAAGTCTTGCTATCTCAGCCTTCAACATCACATACTGTTCTTGTCTATTTTTCAGAAACCTTAAAGTAACTGCAGTCTTTTCTTTAAGTCCACTAGGAGTCAAAATATAAACATATCCAAACTTAGATTTTGATTTGGCAAAATTCCCTACTTTCACCCACCCCACCTTTATCAACTCCTGCAGACAATAGTTGGTCTTACCCAAACTAATTCCGACAGATTCTGCAAGCTCTCTCTGGCTCAAATCTGGCCGATCTTCTAACTCTTTTAATAACTTGTATTGCAACTCGTCTGGCAACTTCGGATCGGAAATTCCTGCGGACATTATACTAATCACCGTTCACTCTATGAACAAAACAATTAAACCTTCACGCTGTTGAAGCACAACTCAAAGTTTTATATAAGGTTTTTTCTAGCCCAACGAATTAACCGCCAAGATCTTTTCATAACGACTTGGTAAGCCAAAATAAATCCGACCGCGAGAAAAAATGATGCTAACTCAGGGTAACCTTGCTGCGTCATAAGCACACCCAACCCCACAAAGCCGAATTGGATGAGTATCATGACATGTAAAGTTTGGTGCTTTTTGAAACCCGCTCGTAAAAAAATATGGTGAATATGTGTTCTGTCTGGCGTCATTGGGGATTTACCGCGTTTAATTCGACGATACATAATGGTGAACATATCAGTCATCGGTAGGAGTACCAGCCACAAAGAAGTGATTGGGCTAAATGCCGCTTTTTCACCTTGCGAACCAACAATAAGGAGCGCACCTAAAGAAAGCCCCAAGAACATGCTGCCAGCATCGCCCATAAATACTTTTTTGAAGTTTTTACGTGTGGGGCTGCCCCAGATATTAAAAAGAAGAAAGGCTGCTGTCGCACCCACAAACGTTAAGCAAAGGTATTGCAGATTAACGTCGCCGTTCATCCCGAACAATGTGATTAGCGCAAGGAACGACACTATTGCTACGGAACCAACAAGACCATCCATTCCATCAAGGAAGTTAAAGGCATTCATGGCACCCATTAAGGAAAGTATTGTGAGCGGGTAGCTTAGTATACCCGCTTTTATTTCACCCAGGCCTAACAAGTTGCCAAAGCTTTCTATGCGAACGTCGAGACCGTAAACAAATATACTGCAAATAAGTATTTGGCCGATTAAGCGCGAACGCACGCTAATGTCGTAGCGGTCGTCTACCATACCTAGAAACACGATTAACCCGCCTGCAAGCAAGAAAAGTCGTATAAAGAGAGGTTGCTCTAAAAAGAAAAGCGTCGTGATGGAGACACTAAGGTAGATAGCGATCCCTCCGACCAGCGGTATCAACCCGTCGTGTTGCTTCCGCCCACCGGGTTTATCGACAAGGTCGGCCCAGAAGGCTATGGGTTTTAATACTCTTACGATGGCAAAGGCGATCAAAAAAGAGAACGCCAGTATCACTAGCCCTTGGTCCACGTTATTACCTTTTGTGTGCGTGCGAGTTTTCTATTTATATTCGTACAGCAATTTTTTTGATTTTAATTTTGCTTACACGCTCGCTAAGTTGATCGTTTAGGATCTTCCAAAGTTGTCTTCAAATCTTACAATATCGTCTTCACCCAGATAGCTTCCACTTTGCACTTCAACAAGCTGAAGCGGCACTTTGCCAGGGTTGGTCAAGCGGTGTTTTTCCCCCAAAGGGATATATACCGATTGGTTTTCACTGAGAATTAACTCTTCATCACCGCGCTGAACAAGTGCGGTGCCCGTTACCACCACCCAGTGCTCGGCTCGGTGGTGATGCATTTGAAGCGAAAGGCTGGAACCTGGCTTCACTTCAATGCGTTTTACTTGGTAGCGCTCGCCTTCGTCGATGGAATCGTAACTCCCCCAAGGGCGGTGCACTTCACGGTGTAGTTCAAACTCACTGCGGTTGTTCTCTTTTAGCCAGTCTACGACCTTTTTAACGTCTTGCGTTTGATTTAGATTGACAACAAGGGTGGCATCATCAGAATCAATAACGGCAATATCTTTTAGGCCAATACCCGTAATGAGTTTTTTGTCGCTATGAAGAAGTGTATTTTCACAATTGATGGCGAATACATCGCCTTCAGTGGCATTCCCTTTGGCGTCTTTTTCTGAGCTTTCCCATAAAGATTGCCAGCTGCCCAAATCGCTCCAACCACAATCAAGCGGTACACACCAAGCAGCATCGGTTTTTTCCATCACTGCGTAGTCAATGGAAATATCTTTGTTTTGCTCAAAGGCTTCTTGGCTAAGGCGGATAAAATCGAGGTCTGTTTGCGCAGACTCTAACGATGCCTTACAGTGGGCAATCATTTCTGGCTCGTCCTTTTCTAGCTCTTCTAAAAAGGTTTTGGCGGAAAAAACAAACATACCGCTATTCCAGAAATATTCGCCACTTTCGAGATATTGTTCCGCGGTTTCCTTGTTGGGCTTTTCAACAAAGCTGTTGATCGCTGCCCCACTGTCGGTTTTTGCATCCGCATTAATATAGCCGTAACCCGTTTCTGGTTGGGTAGGCACGATACCAAACGCCACCAGCTTACCTTCACTTGCCTTTTCTACCGCTTCATCGAGGGCAAACTGGAAAGCATTTTTATCTTTGATTTGATGATCTGCAGGCAATACAACCAATATTGCTTTTTCGCTCTGCTTCAGCGCTTGCAACGCTGCGACAGCAATCGCTGGTGCAGTATTACGGCCTACCGGCTCAAGAATGATGTGAGGGTCGATCCAACACACTTCACTTAACTGATCTGCGACCATAAAGCGCTGTGCTGCATTGCACACAACAATAGGGGCTTCTAAATGGCTGACACGGTTGTAGGTGTGCTGCAACATGGTGTGATCACCATAGAGCTTATGCAACTGTTTTGGGAAAGCCTTACGGGACTTGGGCCAGAGGCGAGAGCCACTTCCCCCTGACAAAATAACAGGGACGACTGTCGAAGCAGATTTTTGAACCATTTTATGACCTGTTTATTATCTTAGTTTGCTGCAACCGCACGCGATTATAGCGGAATGTCAGCGTCGCGTACCGGCGGCTTCGTTAATTTTGGTTGAGTTTTACGCCATTATTAGACGCAAAGCCACTAATTGGGCCCCTAGGCTATTGATGCGTTCTTTTTTAGGACTAAGTAACGGCGGGGGAAGCAGACTAGAGATCCACTCCAATCAACACACCTGAAGCCGAACACCACGTTTGTAGGATATATCTCACACTCAGCACTGACTTTGTCGCCTATATTCTCTTGTCTCTTTTCTGAATAATACGCATCAACAAGGAGGTACACACGGAAGTCACAAGGCCAAGGTTGGCCGATGGATACGCCAAGTTACTACTTCGCCTCAGGATGAGGCTGGTAGGGAATCATGGAAAGCTAGCGCCAGGACGGCGTTCACCAAGGAAATGGATTTGGGTTCTTCTCTTGAGATTAACCTAAGGTGATAAAAGGGAAGCTGAGTCATCGGTTGTGGGGCTCGGCTTTTTCTTTGTCATATGATTTTGCGCTCCGCTCTTCTTCCCTTACGCGAGAAGCAAGCCTTCGGCCTTTTAAGCTCGAATAATCGAACGTAGCTTTACCTGGTCACCTTCGCAGACATTGGTTATTTCGGCGTGTTTCTCCCAGCTTTTAAATGCTTCTATTACTTCGTCAGCAATTAATTTTACCTGGGTTTTAGGGAGACCGAATATTTTTCCTAGCGCATGAGCCTCTTTCGCATAAGGAGGCGATGGGGAATGCTGGTAACCGGCAATATGGTATGCACCACGCGCCAATGACGGAACCAAGTCATAGGCCGGGGCGAGCTGATACCCTTCTCCACGGTTGATCAGACTAAAATTGCGCTCATGATCATCGGTGTTATTGATTCCACGATTGAAAAGCATGATACGAAGTAGTTGCTGTAGATCATACTCCACTGAAATAGAATATTTTCGGATAATATTTGCTATGTCGTCATATCGAAATACACCATTATTATCTGACTGAGTCACTGTCGATTTCAGCAGCGCATTGATTGTAATAAGGTGATGCCGGTGGTTTGCGCATGTATCAAAACGCTCAAGTAGCAATACCTCTCGACCGTTAATTCCGCGTTCAATCACTCCACCAAAAACATTGATGCCGGCTTCTTTTGCCATTAGTAAACACGCCAGCTCAACACGAGCATTATTGTATTCGTCGTGTTGAAGCCGGTTGAATTTGGCGAGATATGCTTTTCCATTTTTTTGAATAAGTGCCTTAGGTCGCGCCCCTCCTATGCCCGTTCCCGCATTTGCAAGATAGAGCAGGCTTAGCTCATCAAAATCTGCGTTTTCAATATTGTTCTCATCAACATGCTGGGCTGCACTTTCGGCTTTTTGCAATTGACTGAATTCGCATCCAAATTCATATAGAGGGTTATTTCCTTCGGATACAAATTGTATCGCTCCGATTCGACTCCCCCCCATAAGCGCAAGACTATCTATGCAGCTGTGATGGCTAATCTTTTTTTTGTCACGATAGAACGAGAGATAAGATAGAACCTTTCTTCCCCACGCGTCCGGGAGGTAATCGTCGAGAACTCCAGGAATTCCGCCAACGCAGCGAAATTGAAACTCTTTATTTGAGAGCGGAAGCTGTAATGGGTCGAAGGGAATGGCAGAAGCGATGTCAAGGTACTGAGGGGTATATCGAAAACCAAATTGATTCAACCTTCCGTCGGTTTCAACACAAACCGCTTGAGCAGCATTGATCACGCCCATACTAGGAAGATTAAGGTAAACATCGTACTTCTGCTTTCTGCTATTCGTCATCGAAGAGACTTCCTTGTTCTTCAAATAGAAGGCTAAAGCCTTCTGTTAAACCAAGTAAATCTGCAGCTTTGTAATAATAAACCATTGAAACACTTAGCTCACCAGACTCCATTTTTTGCAAGGTCGCCCGACTTATACCCAGCCTGATTGCAAAGGCTTTCATATCGTCGCCAGGGTAGTGTCGTTTTCTGGCTTTACGTAGGTTTTGACCTAGCCTATCTAATCGCAGCACTAAAAATTACCATAATATTAGTATTTTTTGGGTTCAACACTCATTATGACCACTATAATGGTATCTGTCTATAAACATACTACCGGCTTAAACAGGTAAGCATTCAGCAGAGAAAAAGTCACCGCGCTTGTAGGATATATCTCACACCAAGCACTGACTTTGTCGCCTATATTCTCTTGTCTCTTTTCTGAATAATACGCATCAACAAGGAGGTACACACGGAAGTCGCAAGGCCAAGGTTGGCCGATGGATACGCCAAGCTACTACTTCGCCTCAGGATGAGGCTGGCGGGCTCTCTCAAAAAGGAAGCGGGGTCAAGCTGCGCCAGGACGGCGTTCACCAAGGAAATGGATTTGGGTTCTTCTCTTGAGATTAACCAAAGGTGATAAAAGGGAAGCTGAGTCATCGGTTGCGGGGCCCGGCTTTTTCTTTTTGGTCAATCCAACTGTAGCCAAAGGGCTTATCTTGATCATCGCTAGTTATTCGCTTAGTAAAATATACCTACTCAATAAAGATAGAAGCTTTTGCTCGTTTTCTAGCTGATAGAAGTGGTCACCAGGAAATAAGTGCCGCTTAAACTCTGATTCGGTACATTCCTGCCAGGCATCGAGCTCCTGTGTATTTACCCCTGGATCTCTAAGCCCACCAAAAGCACGTAGCGGTGTAGGTAGGGTAGCCCTTTTTTCGTTCTTCCAGGTTTCACACAACTCAAAGTCAGCTCGAAGAATCGGGAGTGAAATCTCTCTTAGCTCGGCATTTTCAAAAACCCCCAGAGGAGTTCCATTGATCTGAACCACTTCCGTCATGAAGTCAGTATCGTTTACTTTGTGAATGAGTTTTTTTCGTCTTTCAAGGTGCGGTGCTACTGCCGCAGAGACAAATAGCTCTTTCGGTAACGGGAGTTGCTCAGTTTGCAGTGACACACTTAGCTCATATGCCACCCGGGCCCCCATACTATGGCCGAAAAAGTAAAAAGGATACTCCTCTAGAAGCGGGGTAATTTCTGCAAAAATACGCTGAACCAGAACTTCGAGATTGGTGAGGCAGGGCTCAGAAAGCCGGCCAAAATGCCCCGGAAGTTTCAGCGCACACACTTGTACGCCTTCAGGTAAAAAGCGATGCCAGTTACTAAACGCTGTGGCCGCACCGCCAGCAAAAGGAAAACAAAACAAACGGGATTCGATTACACTCGTGCTGGAGTAGACTTGAAACCACGGATTTTCTTGAATCGACATACTCGATATGTATAGCAGAATTACGTGTGGCCTGCTTTCCTAGCAAGCTGGTGAAATCCAGTATGCGGAAACCAGTATTAATCGGGAAGAGATCAGTGAGCTGCCAATGCACTTTTTAAGCTTGCCGGGCGTAGATCCTTCCAAGCGTTTTTGATGCGAAGCAAGCACTCAGACTTCTCTGAGGCTTTGCCATCAGAATCCCACCCATTTGGTAATTCCATTCCTGCAGGCCAAATCGAATACTGACCCTCTTCATTAACTACGACTAAATAATGAACTTCACCTACCATGTGACCCTCTCTAAGCTAAATAGCTTAATCAAAACAGAAAACCTGCTGACAAAAATAAAACCAAACGACTAACAATATAATATCAAAAGATGCTTAACTTCTGCTTGATTTTCCTAAAATAAAAATTCGGTATTATCGATAGTACTAATTAAAACGTTAGACTAATTTTATATAGTGTGATTTCCATCACTTATAACCCGATTTATCGCCGACGCGATTTTTTCGACACATGGCGACGCCATTAAATTTTCGTGTTTTCCGTTCACATCGAATACATTAATTTTGCCCTTAACGTATTTACCCCAACCCAAATATTCCAAGCCATGTGAACGTGCATTTACCTCACTCGATATTATGAGCAACATTTTAACATTCTCAATCATTGAATCACTTACACCTTTTCGACGAATTTGAGCATTTGCTAGCGCTTCATCGCGTAGGCTTTCTAAATGCTCTACCCCGGTTCCTGGCGGTACTTCTCCCTCATCCAGCAAATGTTGATAGGTGTAATTTAATCGTTCATCTGGCGAAAGAGAATTAAGCATATCCTTTTGTGACAAGAGTGTTTCGCTCAAGTGCGCTAACATATCGACATCATCGTACTCATCTAGAATTTTGATCTCGTCTTCATCAAAAGGGTGTGGAGCAGAATCTATCAAGAACAAGTTTTCCAACGTGATACCACGCTCTTGTAACTGTTTAGCGGTTTCAAATGCGATAACAGCACCAAGGGACCAACCACCAATAGAACACACATTTTGGTTTGATTCTTTCATAGCCTCATTAATCGCATCGGCATAAGCTGAAGACATTTCTTCGATAGTTTGATGTGAACGTAACCCTGGAATGATACCGCGCGCCTGAACACCAAAAACAGGTTGGTCGTCATCCAAAAGCGAAGTGAGCAATTGATAATTCGTGACCCACCCACCACCAGGGTGAACCAAAAACAAAGGAGCCTTATCTCCTTTGCTGTTTAAGGTAACAATCGGGTTCCAAAGATCGCCCTGCTCTTCTTCGATTACTATCGCTAAATCTACAATAGTTTGCGCATGAAAAAGCTTTGCCAAGTTTATCTCTTGGGAAAATTTCTGGTTGATCATTCCTAAAAGGTTTACAGCTAGAATGGAGTTGCCGCCTAACTCAAAAAAGTTCTCATTAGTTCCCAGGTTTTCCAAGTTAAGAACATCTTTCCACAGGTCAACTAACTTTCGTTCAACGTTACTTTTTGGCTCCATTTTAATTGAGGTTCCTGCACCAGATATTTGTGCGGAAGCACCCGCCTCCTCCTTAACCACACCATTTACAATGGTAGGGAGCTTGTCCACGCTGCAGGCATCAATGTGTATAGCTTTACCAAAACGATCAGCATGTGCTGACGATACGTCATTCAAAACCTGAGAGCTTGTAGGCGTTTGTACAAACAAATAGGGTTTCAATACTTCGGCTGGCTGATCTACAAGGCGTGACCTCAGAGCTGGTTTAGACATATCTATACCAAACATCCAAACACCAGGCTTCTGCGAGAGAATACTTCTAATTGAAGCAAGTGCGTGATCTGGCCGCATGAAATGAAAGCCACGCTGCTCGACCGCTTTCTTAAATGGGATATCTGAACTCATACCAATGGCATCCCAGTTACTTGATACCAAGGCATAACTCTCTAAGGCAACACCGTGATCTTGATTTTGGTACTGGGTAAAACTATTCAAGAAAGCATTTGTCGCTGAATAGGTGGAAATTCCAGCTGCTGGGAAGTACGACAAGGCAGAAGACATGTTAACAAATAACGCTGGCTCACGACTTTTGGCGCGCTCGCGATGTTTAACAAGAAGGTTAAACAAATTAAAGGCTGCCATAACTTTTGCATCGACCGCAACGTCGACTTCATACTGAGTCTCATCATGCAACATGCTTTCGTTATAAATACCTGCTAGGTGAAATACACCATCCAAACTGCAGCCCCACGCTTGCGCCTGATCATTCACAAGATTTTCTAGTGTTTCGCAATTATTTAAGTCTGCTTGCACATAGACAATATCATTCGATATTTTTTTCATAGAAGCGAAACTTTCATACTTTTCGCTACCAGGCACGAGTTCTGACCGCCCCAAAATTAGTAGACGTACACGATATTCTTTCAATAGCCATTGGCATACTAACGAGCCGATACCACCCAAACCGCCCGACACGAGATAAAAACCTTCTGGCCGTGGTCCACGATACGAGCCCGTATTATCTAATAACGCAGTCTCAAAACGCTGACAATAGCGCTTATTTTCGTGATAACAAACGTCTTCAATAAAGACTTGCGATAATTCACCTTGTAGAATCGAACTTATATTTTTCCTTTCACTTTCAGAGACGCTAACCAATGCCGTCTGCAGATTGCCAAGCTCTGCGTTAACAGATGACAGCCAGCCTTGTAGATATCCGCTAGCGTAATCACTGGCTTCGTGAGCAGAATGGCTCAACGCATCTGAGGCAGTAATAAAAAATCGCGGCTCTTCTTGGTTTTGAGTGGATGATATAAGTGCTGACAATAACGCCTTTAAAACATAAACACCCTGCTTTAAAGCGATATCCAAATACGCTTTGTGATCTTTGGCTACAATCTCTCGGCAGGCATACCAGGTGTAAACAACAGTGGTTGGAGCCAGGTGGCTCCTACACAAATCGTTGATTAAACATCTAAAATCTTCAAGGTTATTTGGATTTAGAGAAAAAGAGACCTCATTTAGCCTCTGATAGTTTTCTCCCTTAACAACCTCGACAACATCTCTACCCTGCGAGCGTAATCGAGTAATCAACGCCGTTAAATCATGCGAATTATCATTAAAAACCAAGTAAGTACCTGGATGGCTTACCCCTCCCTTAAACTCGAGGGTTTTCTTAACCCAACGCTCCTGATAAAACCAGCTCGGAATCACATCCGGCGAATTCAGCACTAAATCAATCTCCCTTAAGCGCGCTGCGTACTCACCGGCAAGTAACGCTTTTTTAAGCTGAACCCGTTGAATTTTTCCAGAAGTTGTTTTAGGGAACGCTTTTGTATCAATAGGAATGACATATGCTGGGCTAACACCCAAAGCGCGTGTCACTTCACCTTTGATACGCGATATCGTATCCGCCGAGACTGCGCCTGCCTCTTCAGGGCAGAAGAAAATAAGTAGGTTTTCGGTACCACTTTCCTCGTCATCAACGCTCACCGCCGCACTAAACGTCGGTATAACACCGTCGACAGAGTTCACCACATCTTCAATTTCGTAGCAGTAAAAATTCGCCCCGTTAACAATAATCGTTTCTTTTGCTCGGCCCGTAAGTGTTAATCGACCGTCCAAAATAAAACCAAGGTCGCCACTATCAAACCAGCCATCACCAACAAATGCAGCTTTGTTTGCTTCATCATTGAGGTAGTAACCCGGGGTAATCACAGAGCCTCTAATCTGAAAACGGCCGATTTGCCCTTCTCGTATAAGCGTGTTATTTTCATCTGCGATTCGTATTTCGACCCCTGGTATTGTGCCACCAAGATCTATAAACCCTATCCCACTTTTATCTTGCGCATTGGTTTCTACTAAATCACTTTGTAAACTCGACTTTTTAAAGTAACGAACACCAGTTTCGGCAGAAAACCCATTCTGGTATGTCATACAGGTACAGGCTTCTGCCATACCAAAGCTTGGCTGCATTACCTGCTCACTCACACCAAATGGCGCAACTAAAGCAAGAAACTTTTTGACAACAGGTAGTGTTACTTGCTCGCCAGCATTCATTAGAATTTTTATAGAACTGAGATTACGAGACCTGCTGTTATCTTCACTCAAAGCCTCGGCCACTAGTTTATAACCAAAATTAGGCGACCAACTATGCGTGATTGAGAACTCTTCAATGAGGTCAAGCCATAGTAGTGGGTCGTGCAAAACAAGTGACGTAGCAACTTCTAGTTGATCAATACCAAGAAACGTATCTTTTAGATGGAAAGTTAAAATCGGAACTACATGATCCATCGGCAACCAGTTCATCGAACGATCGTCTGTTGAATAGTTACAATATTTAGAAGAGCCGAGAATATGCGAAATAATGCCTCGATGTGTTTCCTGAATACATTTAGGCACGCCGGTACTACCAGAAGTTAACTGATAAAAAACCACATCTTCCGGTTTTGCAGGGTAAATATCCCCTAATTCACCCTTACAAATGAGGGATTCGAACGTGGCGAGTTGAAAGTTAAACATCTCATAAAGCTCAGGCATACCACCTAAGCTTTTCTCTAAACTTTCATTGGTTAACACCAGCGGTGAATCAAGTAAGGTCCAAATATTAAACAACTTGTCAGCCACACCATTTTTTTGCGAATAGCTCGGTGCTATCGCTACGGTGACAGGCCTAAAGCCACCTAATACACATGCCCAAAAACTAACGAGGTGAGCGTAGGTATTTTCCAGCTGTAGAATAACAGCATCACCCTGCTTTAAGCCCTTCTGTTGTAAGCCATATAACGCCGCCTGCGCTTCTGTTGATAGTGCAGAATAGCTAAGAAATTTACACTCATTGTTCGCCAATACAAAGGTAATACCTTTATCCGGAAAATGTAGGGCAGTGTTTTGCAAGGCCTCTACTAAAGTGACCGGTGTATCGCTACCCTCGAGTGACCCGCCATTTACATAGGCATCGGGCCGCGTTAATACGTTGTCTGTGCGAGTATTTACCTCTGCTTTTGTTAATACATCGTCAACGACACTGCCGTGTGCAAGCCAGCGCCAACCAGGTGTAATATCGGCTAGGTGAAGAGAGGACGAAGATGAAGACACTTCCATTAAGCTATAACGTGCCTGTTTATCAGGGAAATCCTGTTCTAATCGTGCATTGGCCTTAAGTATTTCTTGTTCTGAAAGGTGGTGTATTGCACGTAATTTGGATTCATCTACCGCCCCATTTTTTGTAAGCGGAATATGGCTCACAGGAACCAAGCTGACTGGCTGAAGAATAGAAGGTAGGTTTTTCTGGAGCGATACATTTAACTCCTGAAGCTGCGGATCGCTAGCCGACGCAACATAGGCACTGAGCTCAACACCTGCAGCTCTGTTGTTTTCAAGTACGGCACATGAAGTCGCGCCATGGGCTTGGAAGAACTGCGTTAAGCCTTTTAAAGGTAAAACACTTCCGCTTCCTAACGAAGCGCGTGAGAACCCCAACTCGTAATCATCCACTGACTGTGGATTTTCAGAAACAATCTGACCGAGAAGGCTGTGAAAACTGGAAACTAGATCAACAATCGAACCGTCTTCAAATAAATCAACTGAATACTCGAATGAACCAACAATGCCATCATCACTGGGCCACAAATTTACTGTGAGGTCGTGTTTCGCGATGTCAAAATCAACATCAATACTTTTTGCAGATAAGCCTTCTAATTTAAAAGACGAACTCTCATTATTATGCAACAAAAACATAATTTGAAAAATTGGTGAGTAAGCAAGGCTACGGTCGGGCTTAAGCGCATCAACCACCATATCAAAGGGCAACATCTGATTTGAGTAAGCTCGGAGCGTATCTGACTTTACTTGAGCAAGCAGATCGTTAAAGCTTACCCCTCCAGAAAGGTCTGCTCTTAGCACCCACAGGTTGGCAAAAAAACCAATCAAAGGCTCCAGTTCAGAACGGGTTCTACCGGCTAGCGCAGAGCCAATTGAAATATCTTTTTGATCAGACCAACGATAAATTAATACTGAAAACGCGCTGATAAGGGTCATAAAAAGACTGACATTATTTTCCTTTGAGAATCTTTCTAGAGATTCCTTAAGCGCTTTATCAATATTTATCTCTACTCGCTTACCTCTATAGCTCTGTACTGGAGGGCGACTATGATCAAGCGGGAGGTTAATACACTCCGGCAACCCTTTTAGATACGCAGCCCAATAATCGAGCTGCCCCTTAGCGTCATCACTTTCTAACCACTGTCGTTGCCAAACAGAAAAGTCAGCATAGTGAATAGTGATGTCGTCTAGTAAAGCATCACTACCAGTTTGAGAGGCTGCATATATTGCGCAAAATTCCTGACATAAGTTATTGATTGACCAGCCATCTGAAATAATATGATGCATATTAAATATAAAAACACATGCACCTTCATCCAGAGAAAGTATGCTAACGCGAAGCAAAGGCCCACGCGCTAAGTTAAACGGCGTATTTATTTCCTTTTCTACAACGTTTCTAATTTCGTAATCCAGGCCCCTATTATTTTCAGACTGTAGTTTCAGGTAGCGAACTTCTGGCTCCAGGTAATCATGAATTACTTGAACGGCAACACCGTTCCTATCTGAAAAACTTGTTCGCAATATTTCGTGGCGCGCCACCAGACAATCGAGGGTACGTTTCACCAGCCCCGGATCCAGATTACCTTCCACATGTAAGGCCATAGGCATACTGTAGGTAATGGAATCCGAGCCTTCTAACTGATTTAGAAACCATAAGCGTTGTTGTGGATACGACAGTGGAATGTCTCTGTCTCTCGCGATCGACTCTATCTTTATGTGTTGTTTTTTAGGGCTGCCATCAATAAGTCTTGCTAAATCATAAACTCGGGGATATTCAAATACCATTTGAACAGAGAACTCGCCGACAAGCTCTTCACGCAAACGCGTCACCAATTTTGTCGCTTTTAAAGAATGGCCGCCAAGATCGAAGAAATGTCCGTCACGTCCAATATTTGTAACATCTAGGACATGTTCATATAGGGAAATAACATAGGCCTCCATTTCCGTTTCTGGCGGCCGGAATACCTCTTCTATCTGCCTAGGTGCTGGCAGTGCCGTGCGATCAATTTTACCGTTCTTTGTTTTAGGAATTTCATTCAAATAAACCAAATGCGAGGGTCGCATGTAATCTGGTAATTTTTTTGCGATATAGACCTTAAGTTGTTCAGTCGTACTGTCTTCTTCTTGGTGATTTAAAACCAGATAGGCAACCAAGTACTTTTCATTAGATCTTTCATTCGTTCGGGCCACAATGACAACGTTACTGACCCATTCATTCGATGCGAATACATTTTCAATTTCGCCAAGTTCGACCCTAAATCCACGGATTTTTACTTGTTCGTCAATTCTTCCAAGGTATTGAACATCGCCATTATCTAAAAATCGTACTAAATCGCCCGTTCTATATAGCCGTTGTCCACCTCGTCCAGAATAAGCGTCTGGGATGCAGACCTCAGCGGTATGAATGGGGCGACCACAATAGGCACGAAATAACTGATCGCCACCGATCAATAACTCCCCTGCCACACCCACTGGAACCCTTTGTAGATTTTGATCGACCACATACAACCGACAGTTACTGACAGCTTTACCAATGTGAGGAAGCTTAGGCCAAGGTTTCGCTTCAGGCTTAAAGTGACTGGCCGTCACCACATGGGTTTCTGATGGGCCGTAATGATTGTGTAATTCAGCTTTGGGCAAGCGATCAAATAAATGTTCGACCTCTTTTGTTACCCGTAAGGCATCACCAGCAGTTGTCACAACACGCAGAGATTTTGGTATGGTATTTACGTGCCTACAATATTCAGCCAACTGTTGTAAAACAACAACGGGGCAAAATAGGTAGCTGACTTTTTCTTTGTTTAAAAGCGATACTAGCAAGGCAGGGTCATGGCGCTCTTTTTCACTCGCGATAACCAGCGTTCCACCACATGAGAGTGTGCCGAAAATTTCCTGAAAGCTTACATCGAAGTTAATAGTCGTATATTGGCAACAAACCTCACCTTCGTTAATGGGATACCGTTCAATTTGCCACTGTAATAAGTTTGCTAAGCCACCATGAGTAACTAAACTGCCTTTTGGCCTGCCTGTAGAACCCGATGTGAAGGTGACATAGGCCGCACACAACTTGTGAATCGATAGATCTGGCCTCGTATCAGGACAGCCGGCCCACGCTGGCGTCTCATCTAGGTTCATCAAGATAGTGTTTTTCTGAATATGTTTATCTAAACAAGGTGTGATTTTTTCGTGTGATTCTGTATCAGTGACTAAATAACCTAAACCACTGTCTTCTACCATCGCTTGTAAACGAGCAATTGGATAATTTGGATCAAGCGCTACATAACAAGCGCCCGATTTTAGAATGCCAAGCATAGCGATGATCATATCGTTAGATCGCTTAAGGCTTAAACCAACAGGACTGTCAATTGAAACACCATTCTCTAGAAGATGATTGGCCAACCGATTCGCAGCAAAATCTAACTCACGATAGGTCATCGAACCTTCATCGGAGCTTAATGCAATTACATTCGGGTTTCGCTCTACTTGAGATTCAAAGAAAGCATGAACAGTACCGAACGTTACTGCATGATCGTTTTCGTTCCAGCGATCAAGCAAGTTACTTTCTTCTTCATCTAGCAGCGAAATGTCTTTTAATGGAATATCTGCGAACGTAGAAACAAGATTAAGTATTTTAATATAGTGTGCGAGCATTCGTTCAATCGATCGGCGCTCGAATAAAGCCGTTGAAAACTCAAAAAAACCTTCTAAACCTTCCGAGCTCTCAACAAGACTCAAGTGCAGATCGAACTTCGCGACGCCACTGTCGAGTTCAATTTTTTCCAC
Source organism: Agarilytica sp. (assembly GCA_045430305.1). Lineage (GTDB taxonomy): Bacteria > Pseudomonadota > Gammaproteobacteria > Pseudomonadales > Cellvibrionaceae > Agarilytica. Next base: position 863,480 of record JAILXW010000001.1, read on the forward strand.
CTTAAAATTTTCAAACTTCACTTCTTCCATAGGTTTATTCAGCAGACTAAACATATTCTGGAAAAAGGGCTGATAACTTAAGCTTCTTTCAGGCGCGAGATGGTCAACTATTTTTTCAAAGGGAACCTGTCCATGCGCCATCGCATCTAGCACCTGCGTTTTAACACTGGACATAAGGTCTGAAAACGTCGAATTCATATTCACATCGGAACGCACGACTAGCGTGTTCACGAAGAATCCAATAAGGGCTTCCAATTGTGGATGATTTCGATTTGCGACAGGTGTACCAATCGCAATATCTTCTGAGCGGGAATAGTACGATAACAAATACTGGTATGCCGCCATTAGCAACATATACAAACTTGCATCGTATTGTTTTGCTACGACACGTAGTTTATCGGCCAGATCTGAATCGATTTTTACGGGGACTTGCTCGCCATAAAACTGTTGCGCTGCTGGACGAGGCTTATCGAAGGGTAGACTGAGAATGGGGTCCAAACCAGCCAGAGTCTCTTTCCAATAATCTAAACTCTGAGCTAATGTGCCGTTATCAAAGTGCTGCCTTTGCCAACTTGCAAAGTCACCATATTGAAGCGGAAGCGGCGACAAAGCATCACCTCCCCCTTGATACAGTTTAACAAACTCTTCAATTAAAATTCCTGTAGACCAACCATCTGATGCTATATGGTGCATATTTAGCAGTAAAATATACGCGTTATCTTCTATTTTTATCAGTTTTACGCGAAGGGAAATATCAGAAGACAAGTCGAAAGTCTGTGCGGCATATTCTTTCGCTAGTTTATGTACAAAAATAATTTTATCTGACTTCGCCATGCTTTCGTATGCTTCAGATACATCGTCTAACACCAATGAAAAATCGGCTTTTTTCAGCACGCGCTGCTTGGCACCTTCTTCCGTATCGAGATAAATAGTTCGAAGTATTTCATGCCGGTTAATAATATGTTGAATACACTCCTCTATCTTTTCTTCTTTTATTTCCCCGTATAAAAATATCGCTGAAGGGATATTATAAGTCGCACTCGCCCCTTCTAACTGATCAAGAAACCATAATCTTTGCTGAGAGTACGATAGAGGGAGTACTTGCGTACGATCCACAGGTTTTATCGTAGGTAACTCAGACTCACCCTTTGCCTTTGTAAGAAGCTCGATAATTGCAGCCTTATTATTTTTTATCTCTGACTGCAAGTCACCATCAATGCTGCCTTTTTTTGCATGGAGCTTTAGCTTACCGTCTTCGAGGCTTAAGCTCGCGCCAAGTTCGGCAAGGCGTTTAATCAGGTTTTTTACTGTTAACTCGTGCTTAGTATCCATTAGAACTCGAAGGTTTCAGTTTCGTCATTATCGCTACGGTTAGCTTCTGAAGTGAGCTTATTAGCAGCGATTTTCAGGTCAACATGATCAGCAAGCTCACTAATCGTAGGGTTCTCAAATATCTCTTTTACTGTGGAAGATACAGAAAACTCTTCCATCACCCTAGCGGAGAGTTGCGCAGCTAACAACGAGTGGCCGCCAACTTCAAAAAAGTCTGTTTGAACACCTACCTTATCTATCCCGATAAGTTCACACCAAATATCCGCTATACGAATTTCTGTTTCACTAGTTGGCGCGATGTATTGGTTCTCAATAAATTGAGATAAATCAGGTTGTGGTAGAGCGAGGCGATCTACCTTACGATTTGGGGTAAGGGGCATTTTATCCAGTTGTTGAAACACAGAGGGCACCATAAAATTGGGAAGTTTCGATTTCAGGTATTTTCGTAAGTCTGAAATAGAGGTTTCCCGCCCAGCCGATTTAGTAACAACAAAACATACCAGGCGGTCAATCCCATTCCCATCCGGGCGTGCAACAACGGCAACATCCTCGACCTCCTCATGCGCATGTAGCTTGTCTTCGATTTCTTGAAGCTCGATTCGATAACCTCGAATACTCACCTGAAAGTCGTTACGACCTATATATTGAATTTCACCACTTTCTAAATAGCGCCCGAGATCGCCAGTTTTGTAAAGTTTCCCAGATTGGGATTTACCAAAAGGATCTACAACAAAATTCTCACGAGTAGCATCTTCACGATTGAGATAACCTTCAGACACACCAATACCCCCGGTGCAAATTTCACCAATAACACCACAAGGCAGGGGTTTCATATGCTTATCTAAAACATACATCTGCGTATTGGGGAAGGGCCGCCCTATCGTCAAAACTTTACCTTGCTCGTATTCAAATAAACTCGACCCCAAGGAAATTTCTGAGTTTCCGTACATATTCAAAAACCGTCTGCCGCCCTGAAGCCACTTTTCTACGACGGCGTCTGTGCAAGGTTCAGCGGTTGAGATAATGGTCTTTAATGAATCGGGCATGCGTGCGACCGGCAGCACTGCCAATAAAGATACTGGCCACGACACCATGCTGATTTTTACTTCATCGAGCAACCGATAAAGAGCGTCACCAGGCATAGCCTCTTCATCGTTTACCTGATAGAGCGTTGCACCCGACAACCAGGCCATATAACTCCCCCATAAGGAAATGGAGAAACTAATCGACGCAAACTGCAATATTCGATGGCTTTCGTCCAACAAGTTAAATTTTTTGTGGGCCAGCGCCATGTTTCTGAAACTAAGATGATTGACCAAGATTCCTTTAGGCATGCCTGTCGTACCAGAGGTATAGAGTACGTAAGCAGGCGCATCGACATCTTCAAGCAGTGGTGGGTTCACCTTATTTTGCGTAAGAATCTTTTCTTTATCGCGATCTAAACAAATGACTTTTGCGCTGTGTTTTGGTAAATGCTGTTCGATAACTTCGTGAGTGAGAATAATTTCTAGCTCTGTATCTTGCACCATATGCGCGAGGCGGTCATCTGGATAACTGGGGTTTAAAGGAACATACACACCACCAGCCTTAAAAATTCCAAGAGTACCAATCCCCATATATTGACTCGGCCTTACAAACAACCCGACCCGTACACCAGGCCTAACACCTAAAGACATTAAATAGTGCGCGAGCTGGTTTGCCTCTTCGTTAAGGGATTGATAACTATACCGGTTATCTTCAAAAACATAGGCCAGCTTATTTGGGGTTTTATCGACCTGCTGCTCAAATATATTGTGTAATGCGCCATCCCAGGAGTATTTTTCGTCCGTTTGGTTCCAGTTTTCTAACGCTACTTTTTCTTGGTTACTCAACATGTCGTATTGGTATACATCACGCTCTGGGTTCCTAACAATATTTTCGAGCAGCTCAATATAATGATCTAACAAGCGTTGAATACTCGCCTCTTTAAATAAATCAGTGGCATATTCAAGGTTGCCCACAATGAAGTCCCCACGCTCGACCATCGAAAAGTTAAGATCTAGTTTCGCTGTTGTGACACCAATTTTATAATTGGAGACTTTAAGACCTTCAACTGTTTCGCCATCATCTTTCACAAATTGATTGTGTAAACGGAACATGACTTGAAATACAGGCGGAACGCCTAAGCTTCGAAGTGGCTGAATAGCATCAACCACTGAATCAAATGGTACGTCAGAATTTTCATAGGCTTCGATCATATTTTTCCCTAGGTCGCTCAACAAACGACTATAGGGAACACCCTCACTGACCTTAGAACGAACAACGATTGTATTGGCAAAAAAACCAATCATGCTCTCAAGTTCAACGCGGCCGCGATTCGCGATCGCGGTGCCAATCGCAATATCGTCACTACCTGAAAATCTTGCTAGCAACACAGACAAGGCCGTTAACAACACATTGAACAGTGTTGTTCCTTCTTTTATTGCTAAGTGATTTAGTGATTTCGATAGTTCTGGAGAAAGCTGAAAATTATAGCTATCTCCCCGAAAGCTTTGTGCCGGTGGGCGAGAAAAATCAGTTGGTAGACTCAATAATGGAGGTAACCCATCGAGCTTATTCTTCCAATAGCCAATTTGTTCTTGGTATTTCGCACTAGAAACGTAATTTTTTTGCCAAATAGCATAGTCGGCATATTGTATCGCTAAATCTTCTAGCACCTTTCCATGGGGGTTTTTCACATCCAAATATTTGTAGTTGTATACAAGTTCCTTAAAGATAACATTTAGAGACCAGCCATCTGATATAATGTGGTGCATATTAAGCACCAGAACATGCGAGTTTTCTGAAGAGGTAATCAGAAGGGCTTTAAATAGCCGCTCGCTCTCTAAATCAAAGCTGTGATTCACAAACGCCATAATGCTCTGTGCGATATCAGATTCAGACTTATCTGTATATTCTAGCTCTACCCTGTTAACCTCTTGAACAATCTGCTGCGGTGTGCTGCTGATATCATTCTGGAAGTTGGTACGCAAAATTTCATGGCGATGCACAATAGTTTCTATCGCTCGACGCAAGCGTTCTTTATCTAGCTGGCCTTGTAAACGAAAAGTCAAAGGCATATTGTAAGTCGGGCTCGGTCCTTCAAGTTGATTTAGAAACCAATACGATTGTTGAACAAGCGAAAGTGGTATTCCACCTTCTCGACTCTGTTTCAATATCGTCTCTGGCGAACGGGAGTCACCAGAAAACTCATTTAGAAATGCTATAATTTCTTTTTTATGCGCTTTAAGTTGAGAAATACTTTCTGGTGTTAAGGCTTGCTTTTTTCCTTTTACTTTTAGATCTGTTCCGTCAACCTCAACAAAAACCCCTTCCCGTCTCAAATTTCTCAGAAATTCCGATATGATCATATGGTTAACTCCATCATGTCGTCGTCATCAAGGTCACTCGCCGATTGATGAAGCTCAATTAATTCTTCTACGCGCTCCGCAAGCGCTTCGATGGTTGCGTGCTCAAACACCATTCTGACAGGAAGATGAATATCAAACACATCTTGAATTCTAGCAACAAGCTGGGTCGCTAATAATGAGTGACCGCCAATCTCGAAGAAATTATTACGGATGCCTACCTTTTTCAGATCCATAAGATCTTCCCAAATACTAACCAGACGCTGCTGAGTTTCAGTGGACGGTTCACAATACTCGGCTTCAAGCTGCTTACTTAAATCTGGCGCTGGCAACCCGATGCGATCTACCTTTCGATTTGGAGTGAGGGGCATACGCTCAAGTTGTTGAAATATACTGGGCACCATAAAATTTGGCAGCTTACCGGATAAGTCTTTTCGAATATCAGAAAAGTCGAGCTCAACGCCCTCTTCTATCGCAACCATAAAACACACGAGCCTGTCGATGCCGCGAGGGTCCGGACGCGCGACAACCACGGCATCTTCAATATCTTCTCGCTCAAGGACTTCTTTTTCAATTTCGTTGGTTTCAATACGAAAGCCCCGAATCGAGACTTGGAAATCATCACGTCCGTGAAACTCAATCTCACCATTTGATAAGTAACGGCCAAGATCACCAGTTTTATACAAGCGATTCCCTTTATCTAGATCGAGATGATTGGGAATGAAATTTTCGGCAGTGGCATCAGGGCGATTGATATAACCTTTTGCCAACCCAAGCCCTGAAGTATGAATCTCGGCCAATACCCCGACCGGTACTTGCTGCAGGTTCTCATCCAATAAAAACATTTTTGTATTGGGGAAGGGTTTTCCGATCGTAAAAGGGTCTCCTTCAATATACTCGTAAAGTGACGAGCCTAAAGACACTTCTGAATTTCCGTACATGTTGAAAAACCGTCTTCCATTCGATGACCATTTTTTTGCAACGGCTAAATTACATGGCTCTGCACAAGATATGATGGTTTTTAAGCTAGGTGATACTTTGTCTTCCGGTAATACAGACAAAAGCGATACGGGTAATGTTGCTATCGTTATTTGGTATTTATCAATCAGTTTATACAGTGGCTCACCGGGCATTGATTGATCATCGTTTACTTGATACAAAGTTGCACCTGACAACCAGGCCATAAAACTGGACCACAATGAAATAGAGAAGCTCATGGACGCAAATTGAAGCACGCGGTTATCTTCATTCCAAAACCCTGACAATTGATGAGCCAAGGCCATATTGCGAAAGCTCTTATGCGCAACAAGAATTCCTTTTGGCAAACCGGTAGAGCCAGAGGTGTATAACACATACGCTGAATTTTCAGGGCGTAAAGCTGTGGTGGGGTTTTCGGATGGAAATCTACACCACTCTTCTTGTTTTTCATCTAATGAGATAACTTTTGTAGCAGCGCTTTTATAATGAGACTCCAACACCTGTTGCGTTAATATCAACACAGGCTGAGTATCTTCGACCATGTGCTGTAAACGATCATCGGGGTAGGAAGGGTTCAAAGGTATATAAGTACCACCAGATTTAAGCACTGCCAGCATAGCAATACCAAGTAAATGCCCCCGGTTTACGCTAACCCCAACTCTCACTTCAGGCCCAACACCAAGGCTTGTTAGATAATTAGATAATTTATTCGCTTCACTATTTAATTCTCTATATGTGTAAGTACGTGCACCAAATACATAGGCAAGTTTACCTGGTGTGTTTTCCACTTGTTTTTCAAACAAGTGATGTATACACCCTTCCCCATCAAACTCACTTGTGGTTTTGTTCCAGCGCTCTATACGACGCTTTTCTTCTTCGGTGACTAAGGAATAAAAACCAATTTTTCGCGTTGAATCCTTGGCAACCTGTTCCAACAGGAGTTTAAAACAAGACAAAATAAGTTGGACACTTTCTGGCTTAAACAGCGCCGTGGCATATTCTAGCGATACCAAATACTCGTCTTTACCTTCTATCACGAACAGGTTTAAGTCAAGCTTCGCAGTTGTTGACTCAGAAGGTATCGCTTCAAGTTTAAGGTTCGTATTTAAACTTTCCAAACTGTGAACATGGGCGTTTTGCAAAATAAAGTTCACCTGAAAAACAGGAGGTACACCAAGGCTACGTTCTGGTTGGACCGCGTCTACCACCATATCAAAGGGTACATTAGAATGGTTAAACGCTTGTGTGGTGTTATGTTTGATAGCTGCCAAGAAATCAACGAAGCTTTTCTGAAAGTTGACCTGGTTTCGCAATACTATAGTATTGGCGAAAAACCCTATTAAGCTTTCTAGCTCTGGCTTAGTACGATTTGCGGTTGCAGTTCCGATGAGTACGTCTTTCGTATTAGCAAAACGAGAAAGCACAATATTTAATGCCGCTAGCATCACCATAAACAGTGTCGCACCATTTTCACGGGCTAGCTTGTTCAGATCTTCGATTAGCTCAATTGGCAGAGTAAGCTTCTCTGTTGCACCGTCATAACTTTGGGTCGGCGGGCGAGGAAAATCCGTTGGCATATTAAGCAAGGGGCTAGCCCCCTGTAAGTTTTCTTTCCAATAGCTAATTTCTTTTTCAAAAGCTTCTGATTTCGTCCATTCTTCCTGCCATACCGCATAATCAATATACTGTATAGGCAACTCGGGAAAATCGACTGGTTGCCCTTCACTAAGCATTGAGTAGCTTGTTAGCAGTTCGTTTAGAAACAAACCTATAGACCAACCATCAAAAACCACGTGATGAACAAGGAAAGTAAATATAAAGTCATTTTCGCTAAGCTTTATAAGCCTTACGCGAACCAACACATCGTTTTCTAAATCAAATGAAGTATCAAACTCATCGGCTAGCAAACGTTTCACTGCTTCGCTTTTTGGACTAGCTGGTGAAATATCTTCCAGCTCTAAACGAAATGGCTCTTCCGCCCGAATGACCTGCTTGGGCTTTCCATTGACCGCTTTCAGGTTCGTTCGCAAACTTTCATGACGCGCAAGCAGGTTTTGCAAGGCCTTTTCAAACAGTGAGATATCTACGTCGCCTAATATTCGAAATGCGCCGCCGGTATTGTATAGAGAGCTGCCCCCTTCCAACTGATCGATAAACCAATAAGACTGTTGCACCAGCGATAAGGGGTAGCTATTTACAGTCCGATCCACTCTCGGAATTGAATTCCCGGCACCCTTAACTTTCACCTTAGAAAGTTTTTTCATCAACAGCGCACGTTTCTCAGGGGACAACTTGGCTAATTTGCTTTCTAAATCCTTCATAAGCTTTTATCTTACTCCTGAGCCTACTCTTGCTCTAGCATTCGTTGAACATCTTCGTCAGACATCGATTCCAATTCGTCAAGCATCGAATCGAGGTCGTCTTCGCCTACGGATGCCATTTTTTTCGAAGAAATAATTTCTGCCAGCGCAGCAATATTGGGCCGCTCAAACAACTCAGCCACACTTACCTCAACGTTCATCATCTCAGCCACCCGGGAGCAGTAATTTACTGCTAGTAGAGAGTGACCACCAAGCTCAAAGAAATCATCGAAAATGCCTATCGGGCTGATTCCTAACAATTCGCTTAACATTGTGGTCAATTGCTTTTCGATTTCATCACGCGGTTCGATATATGCCGTCGATAAATCGGGCCTCTCACTCTCAACCTTGGGTATTTTCGCCGCGGCCTGTATGTTTTTGATTTCTTCACGCCGCTGATCAAGATCGAGCGTAGACACTAATACTTGAGTAAATGAAGATGCTAATATCGCTTTTAATTGCCGTGCGCCTTCTTCGTCTGAAAGGCCAATATGAATCACGTGATCTTGTGACAGCGGGGTTTCGTTATCTTTCGCCATGCCACTCTCTTTCCAGCCATCCCAGTTGATGGAAATAACTCTGAAACCAGCTTTGCGATCCCATTTGGCCGCTAATGCGTCTTGATAAGCATTAGCCGAGGTATAATCGACTTGGCCGAGCAGCCCTAGCTGGGCAGATAGCGATGAACAATAAACGATAAAATCTAAATTTTCTCGCGTCTTAAAGGCAGAAAGTAAATTATTAGAGCCTTCTACTTTGGGTGCCATAACCTTAGCAGCCTGCTCTTTCTGTTTTTGCTGTATTAGGCCACTACCGGGAACGCCTGCGGCGTGGATCACACCACTGATCGCGCCAAATGCTTGTTCAGCGGTATCAACAACTTGGGATAAACGATCACCATCGCTGGCATCGCACTGATAATATACAAGCCCTTTCGCCTTTTCTTTTATCTTTAATAAACGCAATAATGTACGCTTGATTTTGTCATCGCACTCAGGGTCATTCACTAACGTCGACCAAGCGTCTTGTTCCGGCAATTCCCTTCGCCCCAAAAGAATGATATTCGCGTTATATTCTTCCGCCAGCATTTCTGAAAACGTCAGGCCCATACCACCTAGGCCTCCGGTAATTAAATAGCTCGCCTCTCGTTTTAATTGTGGAACACTCTCTGGCGAAATATCGATATTCGTTTTGGTAAAACAGGAGCTCCAGCGTGCGCCAAAGCGAAACGCCACCACATCAGAAGAATCTTGACGGGCAAGCTCATCAAGTAATAATGAAACTTCTTTGCCTGAATCAACCAAATTTTCTATATCAACCCAACGGCTTCGTAGATACGGTAACTCAATGCCGCCAACGTATAATGGCCCAGCGTATAACGATTGTTCCGAGTTGAGGGTTTCGTTACCAATAACTGAATGGGCATATTGACTTAGGTAGAATATTGATGCCTTTTCAGTGAAATTCTCTTCTTTTAAGGCTTTTAATAAATAGAGCGGGCTGTAAAAAGAAAGCGTCTTTCCTTCCTCTATTTCTCTGTTCGATCCATCTATACCCAGAGCATATACAATTGCATCAAGCGGCGTGGATTTTACACAATCAATCAAACACAAATAATCTTCTTCATCTTGCGGGTTTATCGTATATTTTCCTCTGCCGTTCTCGGAAAAGGCATCGTCCACTTCAGCCACGATAACGTTACAACCCTTTCCTTGGGCAGCTACGATAAAGTTTTTAACAAAATCAGAATCGTCAGAAATCACCAAGATTTGGTCTAGACTGGGGGTTTTTAAACCTTCTGCAAGAGGCACCCGTTTCCAACTTGGTAGATATTGCCATTGTTCCTCGGGTAAAAATCCGGGGCCGCCCATCGCCATGCCTTTTCCGGGGGGTACCCAAAAAGATTTCTGCTGAAAGGGATATTGCGGCAAAGATAAACGGCGTGGTGAATCTTCACCGTGCCACATAGCCCAGTCAACGTTCACTCCATACAACCACAATTTGGCAAGAGCCTGACGGAACTCATCAAAACTGTCTTTAGCTTCCGTCGCTTGAGGTAGCGTATTAACAATTTTGAATTTTGCGCTGGAATTATCATCTTGAATATGCGCCCGAACGAGAGAACTTAGTGCTTTACCAGGCCCAATCTCCAACCAAATAATATTTTCGAAATTATTCCGCACACAGTCAATCCCATCGGAAAATTCTACAGAAGATCGTAACTGCCGCGCCCAATATTTCGGGCTAGTTGCTTCGTCTGGCTGTATCCAATCGCCACTGACATTGGACACAAAGGGTTTTTCGGGGATCTTCAGATTAACATCAGTAAACAACGACTCAAACTCCACGAGTATGGGTTCCATCATCTGAGAGTGAAATGCATGTGATGTTTTCAAAAGTTTGGATTTTATTTCTTTACCATCAAAATTCGTCACCAGAGCTTCGATTTCTTCTGTCGGACCAGAAAGTACACAATGTTTACAACTATTGTGCGCAGCAAGCGATACCTGCCCCCCTAAATAAGAACGAATTTTTTCAATGGGTGCTTCAACAGAAATCATACTTCCGGGCTCACAACTCTGCATGAGACGGCCTCGATGAACGACAATTTTTAAAGCATCTTCTAATGTGAAAACACCGGCGAACGTCGCGGCAACATATTCTCCAATGCTGTGGCCAACCATGGCATTGGGAGTTACGCCCCATTCTTCAAGCGTTCTTGCTAGTGCGTATTCGAGTGAAAACACTGCAGGCTGAGTGTACTTTGTTTCGTTAATGAGACCGCTCTTCTCAGTTTCAAAAATAATATCCTTCAAATTAATTTGAAATTGATTAAAGACAATCTCGTTGCATTGATCAAAATGCTCCTTGAAAGGTTCAGAGCTAAGATAAAGAGACTCCGCCATCTTCCGGTACTGACTTCCCTGACCAGAAAACAGAAAGACAATCGCTGGATCTTCTAAACATTCACCGTAAAAACCCGAAGCATCATCGGATAGAAGTGATATCGCATGCTCACCATCTTTTACTAATAGCGCATGACGTTTTTCAAATGCTTTTCGGCCTTCCTGTAAGGTATACGCAACATCAGAAATATTACGCGAATATTCATTTAAATATTGCTGAAGGTTTTTTCGTTGTTCACTAATCGCCTGGCTGGATTTGGCGGAAAATAGAAACATCTGATCACAGCTGCTGGCACCTTCACTTTGCTCTGGAGGCTGCTCTACCACCACATGTGCATTGGTACCACCAATCCCAAAAGAGCTCACACTGGCGATTCGCTGAGCTTGGTTAATTCCCTCTATATCAGACCAAGCTTTGGTTTCAGGTAAAACAAAAAACGGACTTTCACTGAAATTAATTTTGGGGTTTGGCTCGTGGTAATTTAAACTCGCAGGAACGACGCCGGTTTTTACACTCAACGCTGCTTTGATCAAACCGGCAACACCAGCGGCACTATCTAAATGCCCCATATTAGATTTAAGAGAACCCAGGGCGCACTTGTTCTTATTCTCAGAATCACATGCATTAAACGCCTGCGTGAGCGCAGCAACTTCAATGGGATCACCCAAAACGGTACCTGTACCGTGCGCTTCTATATAACCGACATCAGAAGCGTCAACGCCGGCAATCGCTTGGGCCTCAGTAATAACTTCTGCCTGCCCTGATAAACTGGGCGCGGTAAAACCTACTTTAACTTGACCATCATTATTTATGGCCGATCCTCGTATCACCGCATAAATATTATCTTTGTTATCAATCGCTTCTTGAAGACGTTTTAAGGCAACGACACCGACACCACTTCCTACCACTGTGCCTTGCGCTTTTGCATCGAAGGGACGACAGTGGCCATCTGGCGACAAAATTCCAGACTCTTGATACAAATGGCCTTCGATTTGACGTGTACGAATTGATGCCCCGCCAGCCAAGGCCATATCAGATTCGAAACTCAACAAAGACTGAACCGCCTGGTGTACTGCAACAAGTGATGTCGAACACGCGGTACCGACGCTGACACTTGGGCCTGTCAAATTTAACAAGTACGAGGCTCTCGTAGGTAAAAAGTCTTTGTCGTTACTCATTTGTGCCTGGGTAGCACCAAGCTTTTCGGTTTCTGACGGGTTAGTTAACAAGTTTTGAATTAAATAGGAACTGATTGCGCAACCAGCATATACACCAATGCGACCATCAAATCGTTCTGGGTCACAGGCAGCATCTTCTATTGCATGCCACACACTTTCCAGAAAGAGCCGCTGCTGAGGATCTAACAATTTAGCTTCGGCGGGCGTCATCGAAAAGAAGTCAGCATCAAACTTGTCGATATCATCAAGCGCAGCAGCAGCTTTCACGTATTTAGGGTGTTTTACCATCGCAGGATCTACACCAGCTTCTATCAGTTCTTCTTCGGAAAAAAAACGAATACTCTCTTTAGCGTCGAGTAAATTTTGCCAAAACATGCTCACCGAAGGCGCCTGCGGGAACCGCCCCGCCATCCCTACAATAGCAATTAGGTTTTCATTCTCTTCAATAAATTCTTCATTCTGCATAGCTGACTCCCAAACTACCTTGGTCTTCTATCGTTATCTTCAAATGTGTTTTAACGTGTTCTTCTGTTTTGTCTTGCTCTTCGTGTATTAGAGCCTGCACGTTTTTTCGCGCGTTGCTGCGCTGCGTCCAATTGTGCTTTCCCTTGCTCACCGTCATTGTCGATAAATCGCGCTAACATATGCACCGTTGGGTACTGGAATAAATCGACTACCTGTAAATTCGGTGCGAAGACCTGAATACGTCTATGCGCCTGCACCATCATGATCGAAGAGGCGCCAATCTCAAATAGGTTTTCATTTCGGCCGACCTTCTCAATACTCAACAAAGACTCCCACACTGCAGCTATTTTTTTCTCCGATTCATTTATAGGAGCCTGGTAAGCCTTACTTGCGCGTTGCGGTAATGGCAGTGCTTTACGATCTAACTTGCCGTTGGTGGTATACGGTAATTGCTTCATGACGACAAAGAAATTTGGCACCATGTGCGCTGGAAGGTTTCCAACAAGAAAGCTTTTTACATCGTCCAGGTAGGCATCGCCATCAGTGTTAACGACATTTTCGGGTACGAGATATGCGACCAAAGATTTTTCACCCGTTACATCATCGCGTACAATAGCGGCGGCTTCCTTCACCAGAGTGTGCTGAAGAATCGTATTTTCTATTTCGCCTAATTCAATTCTAAACCCTCGTATTTTGACCTGAGTATCGATTCGGCCCAAAAATTCGAGACTTCCATCATCCAGCCAACGAACTTTATCGCCAGTGCGATAAAGCTTAGCGCCGGATGACTGAGCAAGAGGGTGATCTATAAATACTTTGCTTGTCTGATCATCCTTATTGAGATAACCAAGCGCTAAACCACGGCCACTGGTACACAGCTCTCCAGGTAAACCTTTAGGCACCATCTGATTGGCTGCATCGAGCACATACACCTGTGTACCATAGATAGGCTTCCCGATTGAAAGCGCCTTATTTTCGGGGAGCTTTTCTGTAAGCCTATTTGTGGTTGTAATAACGGCATTTTCGGTAGGTCCATAGCAGTTATATATTGCTACCCCCGGACAGTGATCTAACACCTTATTCACATGGCTCGGAGATAAAACGTCACCTCCAATAAATATCTGCTCGACGTTTTCAAATATTTTCGGGCATTCCACTGCAGCGGTATGAAAGATTGCAGTACTTAACACAATACTATTTAAATTATTTGAAGCAATGACCTGCTCTAACGTTTCTAAAGATACCAAGCCCGGAGGGGCAATATGAAGAAAACCACCATTAAGTATCATTGAATATATTTCTAAGGTGGATGCATCAAACCCTAACGCCGCTTGCAGTAATCCACGCGATGAATGTTTGAATTCGGTGTAATCCGTATCACACACCAAGTGCACAATAGCCTGATGCGGCAGTAATACACCTTTTGGTTTTCCTGTAGAACCAGATGTATACATTAAGTAGGCAGCTTGCGCAGGATCAACCTCAAGAATTAAATTATTATTTGGCTGGCGAGCCAGAGTATCTTGAGCCTTCGCAATATCAATTAAGACCGTCGAACCATCACCCTCATCGCTAACGCTCTCTTCCAAACCACTTACGAGCAAAACTTTCGGTTGAGAATCGTTCAGCATGTAATCAATACGAGCCCGCGGATAGCTAGAGTCGATCGGCATATAAGTAGCGCCGCTTTTCAGTGTCGCTAACATTGCCAAAATCGTTTCTACAGATCGGTCAATCGAAATACCGACATAATCCCCGACTTCTACACCATGCTCTCGCAACAAATGTGCAAGCCGGTTAGCTTTCTCATTTAACTCTAGATAACTCAGGGTTTGAGCATTATCGCCAACGGCTGTGTGATCCGGATAAGTGTTAGCCATTACCTCAAAACGTTGATGAACACACGTGGGTGTATTTTTAACATCGAAGGTTCCACTAGTTGAAATGGCCAGGTCTCGCACTTGTTGTTGTGACAACAAGGCGTATTGATCGATAGCAAGATCAGGATTCGCCACTACCTGTTCAAGTAAATGAGTGTAAAAATTAGCAAAACTTTCTATCGTTTTCTCAGAAAATAGATCCGTATTGTATTCAAAACGACCTTTCAGGGTATTTTCTCCCTGGAAAAACTCAAGTGTAAAATCAAACTTTGCAACCTTATGTTCAATCTCTAAGGCTTCACTTATAAAACCGGGCAACTCATCCTTTAATTGTGGAAGGTTTTGCAACAAAAACATAACCTGAAATAAAGGAGCACGATCGACGCTACGACTTAGATTTAGCTCATCCAATACTTTCTCAAACGGGACATCCTGATTATCATAAGCCGCTAAGGTAGTTTCTTTTACTCTCGCCAACAATTCAGTGTAGGTAGGAGCACCCGACAAATCGGCTCGAAGTGCCAGAGTGTTAATAAAGAACCCGATTAAGCTTTCCAAGCCTTGGTGATTTCGGTTCGCGATGGGGCTACCCACACAAAAATCATCTTGAGCACTGCATTTTTGCATGAGAATCTGAAACACAGATAACAACGCCATGAACAAACTAACGCCCTGCTCTTGAGATTGATGGCGTATGCTCGTAACTAGAGCTTCAGGGATATCAAAATGATAAAACTCGCCGTTAAAGGTCTGAACTGCCGGGCGAGGTTTATCCGTTTGAAGTTCTAGAATAGAAACAGCATCTAACTTCGACTTCCAATATTGCAACTGCTCGTCAGCGCCCCCCTCGCTCAACCACGCATTCTGCCAGAGCGTAAAATCTTGGTATTGAATCGCTAGTTCAGGCAGAACGGCTTCTGAATTTTGCAAATAGGCCCCGTAGAGATCAATAAACTCTCTCTGAAATACGCCCATAGACCATCCATCAGAAATAATATGATGCATGTTGCCAACAAATACAAAACTGCCACTTGCCAACTTTATTAGGGTTGTTCTAAACAAGGGTGCTTGCTCAAGATCAAATGGTGTTTTTAGGTCTTTCTCTACGATCTCTTTTATTTTTTCATCTTGCTTATTTTTCGCAAGATCAGAAATATCGATAAGAGGTAGAGACCATTCATCTAGAGTAATGACATCCTGGTATGGTTCTCCATCTTTTTCAATGAACTGCGTGCGCAAGACTTTGTGCCGTTGCACAATGTGCAATATGGCGAGCTTCACCCTTTCTGGCTCCACTTTCCCGGTTAACCTGAGAATCATGGGCATATTGTATGTTACGTTGCCTTGATCGAATTGCTCCACAAACCATAAACGTCTCTGCGCGAAAGACGCCGGAACAGCTAGGTCAGCCTCCGGTTTCTCATAAGCCGTGATCGGTGGCAACTTACTTTCTTTGTTTCCGCTGATATTTTCTTCAACTTTTTTCGCCAGTTGCGCAATCGTTGGGGACTCAAAAATATCTTTTACGGAAAGATCCGTCTCCAGCTTATCACGCACACGAGACACCGCTTGAGTCGCCAATAAAGAATGACCACCTAAATCGAAGAAGTTTTCTTCTCGGCCAACTTGATCGACATGTAACACCTCTGCCCATATCGCAGCAATCTTGTTTTCTAGTTCTCCCTCTGGAGCAATATATTCGCTTGCAACATTGAACACATCGACGCGAGGCAGCGCTTTTTTATCAACCTTGCCACTTTTGTTCAGTGGAATCATATCAACCAAGGGATAAAAGGCAGGCATCATATAGCTCGGTACAGTCTGAGCTAAAGAAAGCTTCAGTTCAGCTTCATCAAATGTTTCTGAGTTTTCCGGATGAATGTACGCCACTAACTGATTAATATCATTTGCGCCTTTCTGCACGATCACTGCAACATTATGTACATTATCCTGAGCGAGTATGGCGCTTTCGATTTCACCAATTTCGATTCTGAAGCCGCGAATTTTTACCTGCTGGTCTGATCGACCCAAGAAGATGAGTTCGCCCTCGGAACTCCACATAGCCCGATCGCCAGTCCGGTATAGAAGCTTATCTACCTCTGTTGTTGAAAAAGGATTTTCCAGAAAGCTTTCTTCAGTTTGATCAGGTGAATTGAGGTAACCAACTGCAAGGCCAAGCCCACTTGTATATAGTTCACCGGCAATATTCTCTGGAACTGGTTTTAAGTTTTTGTCGAGCACAAAGACATGTGTTGCCTGAATGGCTTTACCAATAGGAATACTGCTTAAGGCCAGGCTTTCTCTACTTACCGCATGCGTAGTTGTAATTACTGTATTTTCTGTTGGGCCATATGCATTGATCAGGGTTGTATCGGGTAGATGATCCAGTGCTTTTTTTGCGACCGCTTTCGTCAACACATCACCGCCAACAACAAGCTGTTTCAGGCCTTGCAAGTAACCTGGTGATTCCGACACCAAACCACTGAATAGCCCCGTCGGTAGTAACGCGAGATTTACCTGCTCACGCGCTATCGTCTCAGCAATATCTTGGTAGCTGGCCAAACCGGGCGGCATAACGCAAATACGACCGCCGTTTAAAATACAGGTATAAATTTCGAACGTCGAAGCATCAAAACCTGTTGCGGCCAAAAGCAAACCAACAACATGCTGATCGAGCTCTAAGTAATTACAATGTTTAACTAAACGAACAATACCTCGGTGCGGCACTTGAACACCTTTCGGCTGGCCCGTGGAGCCTGAGGTATACATTAGGTAGGCTTCCGTCTCACCGGAACACTCTGGCGAGTAATATTCTTCATTTTGCTCTAGGATTTTCTCATGCACCAAATCCAAGTCGATTAACGATGACGCTTCTATATTCACCTTCTTACTAAATGCCGGGGTCGTCAAAACACATTTAAGTGCGGCATCTTTAACGATATAAGCAATACGCTGCTCTGGTGAGTTTTCGTCAAGGGGCACATAAGATGCGCCTAGCTTGAGCACCGCAAATACGGAAGTGATGTATTTCGAAGATCGAGTCAACGCAAGGCCCACACGATCTTCTTTCTTCACACCTAGCGATACCAGGTAATTTGCAAGCTTATTCGCAGCCTTGTCGAGCTCTGTATAAGTGAGCGAAGAATCTCCTTCACTAACGGCAAGATGCTCAGCGTAGTCGCAAACGCATAAATCAAAGACAGTATTGATGTTCAGTTCCTGATCTTGCGAATACTCATCTGTAAGCCCACGAGAAACGATCCCTTTCGCTTCACCCTCGCCATGTAAATATACTTCACTACTTCGCACACTAGGGTTCTTGATCAACTGTCGCAAAATACGCTGAAAGCGTTCTACAAAAACTTCAATCGAGTTGACATCAAAAAGATCGGTATTGTATTCGACACGCCCAGCCAACTCTGGCGAGTCAGCCATAAACTCCATAGTCAAATCAAACTTGGATGTTGAATGATCGAGATTGGCTGATTCGGTCGTTATACCATTTAAATCAAAGTTTACCGGCGGAGCGTTTTGAAGAATAAAGCTCACTTGGAAGAGTGGCGAATAACTCAAATTTCGCGACACATCAATTTCATCAACCATACGTTCAAAGGGTAAATCTTGATGTGAGTACGCGCCCAGAGTCGCCTCTCTCACACGCTCAATCAGGGTGATAAAATCAGGGTCATCGCTGAAATCTGCACGCAGAGCTAGAGTATTAACAAAGAACCCGATAAGAGATTCCAGGTCTTCGTGTGTACGATTCGCGATAGGGGTACCGACACAAAAATCCGTTTGATCGCTGTAACGATGAATGAGCAGCTCAAACACCGCCAACAACTCCATAAACAAGGAAACATTATGCTGTTGGCAAAATCGCTTCGCCTGTTCAGTAATCTCTTTATCAAGTTTGAAATAATAATACGCACCGTTAAAACTTTGGATTTTTGGTCGGGGTCTATCCGTCGGCAAAACCAGCGTCGGAACGTCGTTCAACTGCGATTTCCAAAAATCGATCTGACGCTGTAACTCATCTTCTTTAAGCCAGCTTCGCTGCCATAGCGTAAAATCACGATATTGAATTTTTAAGGGCGCTAATGGGTTTGGACGATTATCGATAAGCGCGTTATAAATTCTTGCAAATTCACTGGCAAATACTCCTATCGACCAGCCATCAGAAATAATGTGATGCATATTGCCAATAAACACACACGTATCAGATGAGAGTTTTACCAAGGTAGTACGAAGTAAGGGAGCAGCCCCCAAATCAAATGGGTTATGTAACTCTTCTTGAATGACACGTTCAAGTGAATGAAATTGCTTATCGCCCCCCTCCTCACTCAAGTCAACGATCGGTAACTGCCATTGTTCCAGATCGATAACCTGCTGATATGGCTCACCATTTTTTTCGATAAATTGTGTTCTGAATACTTCATGACGCTGCGCTAAACGTAAAAAACACTCGCGTAGACTTACTTCATCAACCGCACCATGAAAACGCTCCGCAAAGGTCATATTGTAAGCAGTATTACCCGGCTCGAACTGCTCTAAAAACCAAAGACGCTGCTGAGCATATGAAACGGGAGTAAATTCGGGCTTAGCTGCAACCTCAATTGGCGGCAATACAAACTGGCCACTGTCAGCTTCACAATTCACCACTCTGGCAGATAAAGTTTCAATCGTTGGAGCATCAAATAGCTCTCGGACTGACAGCTCAACTTGAAATGCATCGCGGATTCTAGACATTACTTGCGTTGCTAATAGCGAGTGTCCGCCGAGTTCAAAGAAGTTATCTTTAACGCCCACCTGTTCCATTCCCAAGACATCACACCAAATATCAGCAAGCATGCGTTCATGCTCATTTCTTGGCGCGATAAACACTTCTGAGATGTTTAGCCGCAACAGTTCTGATTCTGGCAATTTCCGTCTATCAACTTTGCCATTCGGTGTGAGAGGCATTTTTTCAAGCAACACAAAAGCTGAAGGCATCATGTGCTCAGGCAAGGCCTGTTTTAACTGTTTTCTCAATTCAGGCACTAACGTACGAACCACCTGAGCGTGATAAGGGTTATTAGCATAACTATGCCAATCGTCAGAATTTAATGACGCAGGGTAATCAATAAAGCACGCCGCATATTGCTGCGGTTTAAACGCAATATGATACTCACCTTCGCGACTGTTTAACCAACTGAGCTCTAATACGCAGCTATATTTGTCTGCTAGTTCAAGCCACTCGCGTATGACAGGTAAACTGGGTTGTGATTTTTCTATCTGTGCTTTTATTTGTCCTGCATTTTCTGGCGGGTTTCGATCACGTAAGATCTGGTGCAAATGAGTATCATTTTGCAATCGATAATTGGGTATAGCACTTACCGCAACCACTGAACCGGCATCTAGCAGGCACGTTTCCAAATCAGATTTAAACTCTTCTGATGCAGACCATTTCATCCACTGTGTATTGGTAAAAGAACGTTCAGCCTTTTCGTTTTCCCCGCCTCGAATATGAAGCACGGCATCGAAACGAAACTTACTCAATTCATTGACGTAATCCCCAAGTTTTGGCATTACTTGCACATGCTCAATCTCAGGTATGTGCTGCTTCAAACTAAGGAAAAACTCAGGCTCAAGCAAAAGCTCTTTTTCTTGTAAGAGCCGCTGCTTGCTGCCATATTGAACTTGATTTGTCGGGGTTTCACTATGACTTGAAAAAAATTCAATTGAATCATAAAAATGTTCTATCAAGGATAGGTTCCTATTATCCCCAATAAACATAGCCCCGCCAGGCTTTATATGCTGAATAGATTTTTCAATCACTTCATACAGGTATTCAACACTCGGAAAATATTGCGCAATTGAATTGAGTACAACCACATCAAATTGATCGCCATCCCAATTAGAAAAGTCTGTTGCTTCCCGGTGGAACAGCTCGACATTCTCCGATTTTTTTTCTAACCGATGTAATTTTTTTCGAATATGTTCAATAGGTCCTCTCGAAAAATCTGAGCCCTTATAGGAATAAAAATGATCCGCGAGCCTGAAAAGCATCAAGCCGGTTCCACAACCAATTTCCAACACGTTTTTAGGTTTTAACGTAGCAATACGATCTACAGTTTCATCGGCCCAGAAAATCATCTCTGAATCTGGAATTCTCTCGTTGGTATAACTACTGTTCCAACCTACGAAATTAAAACGAGGATCCTGCTCTTCAGTAATTTCGTCGTATGTGCCCTGAAATATATCACTCCAATCGTCGACTTGATCCTGATCGACTTCTTTACTGGATTCGGTCAATACCTTGTACACCACATAGGAAACTAAACGTTTATCGCCACTTTTATCCTCACGCACCAAAACGACGGCATCACGTACTTGAGCGTGTTTTTGAATCTCGCTTTCAATTTCACCTAGCTCTATACGAAAACCGCGTACTTTCACTTGACTATCTATACGTCCGAGGTACTCCAAATCACCATTAACCAAACGTCGAGCTAAATCGCCAGAACGATACAGTTTTTCCCCCAGAGAATAAGGGTTATCAATAAACCTTTCTGCCGTAAGCTCTTCCCTGTTAAGGTAACCCAAAGCAACACCGCCGCCGCCGACGTACATTTCACCAGGGATACCAACGGGCAAGAGTTTTTGTTTGGCATCCATCAAATACAGGCTTAAATCGGGTATAGGAACACCAATAACACTACCTAGATTGTTTTCAACATCACGCCGTAAAATCACTCGGTAGGTAACATGGACTGTCGTCTCGGTAATACCATACATATTAATCAACTTCGGCGTTTCATCGCCGTATCGATCAAACCAGGGTTTTAGAGCTTGGAGGTTAAGTGCCTCTCCACCGAATATCACATAACGTAATTCAAGCTTACGTTCTGAATATTTCTCATCAGACTGGATCAACTGATAAAAAGCGGAAGGCGTTTGGTTCAATACAGTGATTTTTTCTTCGCTTAGAAGTCGATGAAACTCTTCTGGTGAACGCGATATTTCTTTGGGCACTACAACGACACGGCCACCATAGAACAAAGCACCCCAGATTTCCCATACGGAGAAATCAAATGCATAAGAATGAAATAACGTCCATGTATCATTTTCATCAAAACCAAACCATGTATTGGTCGCATCAAAAAGTCGTACAACGTTCGCATGGGTTATTTGGACACCCTTCGGTTTTCCTGTAGAGCCTGAGGTATAAATAATGTAAGCCAAATCATTAATGTCTCGCGGTACATCAGGCTCACTTCGTGAAAAAGCTTCTAGAGGCTCTGCATCCAGTAATACATGTTTAACGCCCGTTTTGGGTAATTGATCGAGCACGATCGACTCAGTGAGTAAAACGTCAATGGCCGCATCTTCAAGTACGTATTGAATACGATCTTGTGGATAGCTCGGATCGATGGGCACGTAAGCCCCGCCAGCTTTCAAAATCGCAAGGATCCCAACGACGATATTTTGATTTCGCTCAACACTTAAACCAACCAACGAGCCCCGCTGAACACCCAGTTCAATCAAACGATGCGCTAACTGATTACTAATGTAATTTAACTCTTGATAGCTTAGGTTTTTCGTTCCACAGCTCAATGCAACTGTATCTCGGTGTGAGTGGACGTTTACCAGAAAGCGATCTACCAATGTTTGTGTTACATCTACCTGTGATTTTGCCGCACACTCATGTACCAATTGCTTTTCAGATTCTTCATCGATAAAAGAAATACTGCCAATTTCTTGTTTTGGGTTTTCTACTATCTGTTCAAGTACATGACGATATCGCTCAAGCATCGCCTGTATAGAATTTTCTTCATATAAATCGGTGCTGTATTCAAAGTCCAGCACGGCACCGTTTTCGGTTTCCCAAAAGGCTAGATTTAAATCAAATTTTGCAGTAGAAACATGTCGAGGCCGTTCTATAAGCTCTAGTCCACTCAAGCCCAGCTTCTCTTGTGGTACGTTTTGAAAAGCAAATACCACCTGGAAAAGCGGAGAATAAGCGAGATCCCTCTCGGGATTAATATCATCAACGATGTATTCAAAAGGCACCGCCTGATTACTATACGCACCGAGCGTCACCTGCTTTATTTGACGAATAAAGTCTTCGACCTTATCTTCTGCATTTACCTCAGCACGCAGAGTAAGTGTGTTAACAAAAAAACCAATAAGGTTTTCAATTTCCTTTCTGGTGCGGTTTGCAATTGGGGATCCAATGGCAATATCACTTTGACCAGAATATTTCGCCAACATGATGTAGTAGGCCGACACCGTCACCATAAACGGAGATACTTCATAGCGACTAGCAAGCGCTCGAATATCTTGCATCAAATGCAATGGCAATTCATAAAGTAGGTTTTTACCTCGAAAACTCTGTACTTTAGGGCGAGGTTTGTCGGTAGGTAATTGGAGAAGCGGTGGTAAACCCGATAATTCTTCTCGCCAATAATCTAACTCCGCAGCGCAGCGTTCACCTTCCATCCACTGGCGCTGCCAGCTTGAAAACTCGCCGTAATGAACGGGTAATGCATTTAGCGTGTTTCCTGACCTGTTTGCGATGCACTCGTACTCTTCCGCAAGCTCACGTACAAATACCGCGAGAGACCAACCATCGGAGGCAATATGGTGCATCGTAATGGTTAACACCGCGTGCTCGTCTTCCACTAACAACAATTGCCCACGCAACATTAAATCGGCTGTTAAATCGAATGGACGAGATGCTTCTTCTTGTGTTTTTTCAACAACATGGCTTTCGGTCTTTAAGGGGTCAGTTTCTTTGTAACTCCTAAGGTCAATTACATCCAGATCAAAGTCAGTTACATCGAGAATACGTTGTATAGGCTGATTATGTTCTTCTACAAATACAGTGCGCAACGATTCATGGCGTTGAACTAACTTTAAGAAACTCTGATTCAATACCTTGATATCAATCGCGCCCTTCACATCTAAACTTTTAGACATGTTGTAGGTGGCACTCGGCCCTTCTAACTGATCTAAAAACCAAAGCCTTTGTTGCGCAAAAGAAACAGGCAGGCCATCGCGTTCAGAAATTTTTTCGATTATCTGATGTTCTTCTGAATGGGTTTTTATCAGAGACTCGAGCTGTTTCGCAAACTCGGATAGAATCGGGTATTCGAATACCAAGCGAACCTGAAGATCAGCACTAAAGGCCTCATTTATTCGACTAACAACTTGCGTTGCCAATAAGGAGTGCCCGCCTAACTCAAAGAAATTATCGTAAGCGCCGACTTTTTTGATCTGAATAACATCTTTCCATATATCCGCTAGCGCTTGTTCCATTTCACTACTTGGAGCAACAAACTCAGAGGATAATGTATCGCGCTGAAACTCCAACTTCAGAAGTGTTTCTCGATCAACCTTGCCATTGGCGGTAAGTGGCATCACGTCAACCAAGACGATACCCGCGGGCACCATATGCTCAGGAAGTAGTGCTCTCAGAGACTTTCGCAACTCTTGGCCAAAGGCATGAAAATTCTTATCTTCCGGAACGACGTACGCAACTACATTTTGTTCATTCTCGTTTGAATTTCGTACGAGTACGACCACATCCCTCACATTTTCTTGATTTAGAATCGCAGATTCCATTTCTCCAAGTTCAATACGAAAACCACGTATTTTAACTTGGTTGTCTATTCGACCAATATATTCCAAATCACCATTTTTTTGCCTACGAGCTAAATCGCCAGAACGATATAAGGTTTCACCCGATTTAAATGGATTATCAATAAAACGTTCGGCCGTCAGCTCATCTCTATTTAGATATCCGCGAGCAACCCCTGCCCCGCCGACACAGATCTCCCCCGGAATCCCTACTGGAAGCAAATTTTGATTATCATCGAGAATATATAAACTCAGGTCGGGTATCGGCTTACCAATAACACTCCCTAAATTATTTTCGATATCTACTCGTGTGATTGGTCGATAGGTGACATGTACGGTGGTTTCGGTAATGCCGTACATATTGATTAACTGGGGCGACTTATCGCCATGACGCTCGACCCAAGGCATCAAAGACTGAAGGTTCAAGGCCTCCCCACCAAATATAACGTAACGCAAGTTCGTTATTGATGCTTGATTTGACTCGTCAGCTTTAATGAATTGGTAAAAAGCCGATGGCGTTTGATTGAGAACCGTCACTTTTTCATCAATAACGAGCTTCAGGAACTCATCAGGAGAGCGCGCTGTCTCTTTTGGTACAACAACTACGCGGCCGCCATTCAATAAAGCGCCCCAAATTTCCCAAACCGAGAAGTCAAACGCGTAAGAGTGGAATAAGGCCCATGTATCGCTCGCATCAAACTGAAACCACTGATCAGTAGCATCAAAAAGGCGGAGTACATTTTTATGGGTAACCTGAACCCCTTTGGGTTTTCCGGTAGACCCTGATGTATAGATAATATAGGCAAGATCTTCAGCCGTATTGACGGAATCTAGTGCCTCATCAGAAATCTGCCCCACTTCCGACTCGAGAGCATCTAACAATAATTTTTTTGTCTCCCCAAACGAAAGCGATTCAATAACAGCTCGTTCTGTTAACACGATATCGATCGAGGAATCCTGAAGAATAAAGGAAATACGCTCACGCGGATTAGCTGGATCAATGGGCACATACGCCCCGCCGGCTTTTAATATTGCAAGAATACCGAGAACAATATTTTCGTTTCTCTCGACACTTAAGCCCACCAAACTATTGGCTTTAACACCCAGTTTACGAAGATGGTGTGCGAGACGATTGGAATCGTTGTCTAATGTTTCGTAAGTAACTTCGTTGTCACAATATCGTATCGCTACATCTTTAGATGACTGCTTCGCCTGGTCAAAAAATCGGCTGACTAACGTATCTTGCTTATCAAATTTGGTCTCTATTTCACTAGCGGTCAGAAGCAGATTTACCTCTGCCTCTGCCGTAAAACAGATTTCCCCGACTTTCTGGCCAAACTTTTCTGCCAACTGCTCAAGCACACGTTGATAGTGTTCCAGCATGCGCTCAACTGTATGCTTCTCAAAAATGTCGGTGCTGTATTCCAGATCTAAAGTTGCCCCCTGGCTGTCCTCCCAGCAGGCCAAATGCAAATCAAATTTAGAGGTATTGGCTTTTCTTGGTTGCCACTCAACCTCCAAACCCTCTAGCTCTAGAGCATTAAGAGCAGTGCTTTGAAGCGCAAACCCCACTTGAAAAATGGGAGAGAAACTTAAATTTCGCTCCGGATTGACGGCCTCTACGACTTGATCAAAGGGAATATCTTGATTTTGATATGCGTCTTTAAATGTATGTGCAACGTTGAGGGCTAGCACATCACAAGTCATTGCCTCTTCCACTTCTGCACGAAGAGTAAGATTGTTAACAAAAAACCCGATTAGGTTTTCTGTTTCATTATGCGTTCGATTCGCCACAGGGGTACCGACTGCAAATTCATTTTGTCTAGAATACTTAAACAGTAGAATTTGATACGCGGTCATTAATAGAGTAAACAAACTGCAACTGTTCTCACGAGCCACAGCATTAAGTCTATCTACCAGATCTTTAGGCAGATTTCCGTAGATGTTTGCACCAGAAAAACTTTGCTTGCGTGGTCGTACCTTATCCGTTGGAAGTTCAAGCAAAGGCGGCAATCCGACCAGATTTTCCTTCCAATAGGACAATTGGTTAGAAAACTCACCTTTTTCTAGTCGATCATTTTGCCAACCAGCGTAATCTTTATATTGAACCACAAGAGTGTCGAGATTATGTAGCTTACCGTTTAACAGGGCTCGATAAAGATGTGAAAGCTCCTGAGCAAAAACACCAATTGACCACCCATCAGAAGCAATATGGTGCATCGTAATTGTGAGATAACTTTCACTATCCGAAACAAGAATAACCTGAGCTCTTAGCATCAGGTCAGACGACAAATCAAAAGTAAGGTTCGAGAACTGAGATACCGATTCAGACACTTGATCGAACTTTTTCTTTTCACTATCGAAACTTTTATCTCGTAAATCAATTTCATTGATAGAAAATCTAGCCGTACTAACAAGCGTTTGAACTGGCTCGCCTTCAATTTCCTTATAGACCGTTCGCAGCGATGCGTGACGACTAACAATCTTGTTAAAGCTATCTTCTAATACTTCAATTTTCAGTGGCCCACCAAGCTTTAGTGTTTCACTCAAATTGTAAGTCGCACTAGGCCCTTCTAACTTATCTAAAAACCACAACCTTTTTTGAGAGGATGAAAGTTTGTAGTGAGTATCAATCTCACACGGCTGTATTTTTTGGGAGGGTGAAACGGTGCTCGCTTTAAGAGCCTCAAGCGCACCCACCAATTCAGATAGTGTTGGATATTCCCACAAAAAACTATTGGAAAGGTTTAGCTTTAATTTTTCCTCAAGCTCACCTGTCAAACGCATTAACACGACAGAACTCACGCCAAGCTGAAAGAAATTGGTATCGCTGTCTATTGCGTTTTTATCTATTTGAAGTTGACTCGACAAATACCTCTGTATCCAGATTGGTAATTCGGATTTTTCTGTAAGTTCCTGCACCCCCCTCTTCTTTGAATTATCGTTATCTTGTGGGTTTACCTGCGTTTTATCTCGTTCACCATTGTTAGAGTCAAACTGAGTATCGAGCTTGTTTAGTTTTGACCAGACTATATCTAACGCACCGTCTAGATATAACGCTTTAGCTTTTCTTCGCTGCACCTTACCGCTGGACGTTTTAGGCAATGTTCCAGTTTTAATAAAAACAATATCATCGACGCTTAACTCATATTGCTCGGCAACAACCTTAGTAATCTCTTCTGCAACCTTGAGTGGTGGTAGACTGCCATCAACACCTTTATCACGAGCCCGTTTTACATCGCGAAAATAATGCCTGTTTAGCTCTACTACAAGTATGAGCCTTTCTTCATCAGCAACATTTACATTGAAAGCTGCTGCGCAGCTTGGATCGAATGGAGGTAAGGCGGCATCGCTGTATTCTGCAATACGCTCTATTAAACCTTCGAAATCTTGAGGGTAGTAGTTTGAGCCACGAATGATTATAAGATCTTTGTGTCTACCCGTAATAAACAGTTGCTTATCAAGCAGTGCACCTAGATCTCCGGTCCTTAAATAAGGGCCTTCTCTCGTGTCAGAGGTGTAAGCTTCAAATGTTTGTTTAGTCTCTTCTATTTTATTCCAGTAGCCCTGAGCAACGTGGCTACCGCACATCCAAATTTCACCCACTTCACCTTCTGGCAAGCACACTTTGGTTTCAGGGTGAACAATAATAATTTCGCAATCACCACTCGGCACTCCATTACCTGTAATGGTTTTCGCATTCCATGGGTTTTGCGTGGGAACAATTTTGTGCTGCTCCATCGCCTCAGGCAACACGTTAAGAAAATGGTTTCGTACTGCGCCCGTTGCATATACAGTGCATTCGGCCATACCATAGGTTGGTGTAAATACATCTTCTCGCACACCGAGAGATTTGAAACTATTTACGAAGCGTCGAATCGTATGAAAATTTACTGGCTCTGCACCAGTGGATATCTGCCGTAAAGAGCTAAGATCTATACCTTCGCGTTTTTCGAGAGGTATTTCGTTGACGCATAATTCATACGCAAAGTTTGGTCCTCCGGTCTCTGTTACACCATAATCGGAAATCACTTGCAGCCAGCGGCGAGGATTTTTTAAGAAGGACGCCGGGGACATGACCACAACCGGAAAGCCGAGGTAAATTGGTGCCAATAATCCGCCAATCAGACCCATGTCATGAAAAAGTGGCAGCCAACTACAACTAATTGTAGTTTCGTCATATCCGCAACCATGACAAATCATAGAGAGGTTTGACATTGTATTCTTATGGCTAACCATCACCCCTTTAGGGTTACCGGTTGAACCAGAGGTATACTGCAAAAAAATAATATCGTTTGAATCGACTTTAGGTTGCTGCCAGTCTTTAGCTAAATTTGATGCTATCTCATCAACACGGATACATGGTCGCGTCTTTAATAATTCATGGCTCGTGAAAACTTCGCCTGACACTCGATAAATAACCGACGAGGTCAACAGCACTTTGGCATCAGAATCGACAATGATCGATTCAACACGATCAAGGTTTCGATTTCGCTTTGGTGGATACGCCGGAACTGCGATCACCCCGGCAAATACACATGCTATAAACGCTTCAACAAACTCTAATCCAGAATTAAACATCATTAGCGCGCGATCGCCGGGTTCACAATGATTTTTTAATTCAACTGCAATCGCCTTAGCCCGTGTAATTAAGGTCGCATAGGTAAGTATCTGTGGATCGCTGCCATCGTCTGGTAGGTAGGTAATAACTTCAAGCTGAGGGTGGGTTTCGAAATGAAGCAGTAAGAGATCAAGAAAGTTTTTCTGCTTTTCGACTGTTTGCAGTTGCATACGCTAACCTAATTTTCGTTTTCCGACG
Source organism: Agarilytica sp. (assembly GCA_045430305.1). Classification (GTDB taxonomy): domain Bacteria; phylum Pseudomonadota; class Gammaproteobacteria; order Pseudomonadales; family Cellvibrionaceae; genus Agarilytica. The sequence goes on from JAILXW010000001.1 coordinate 892,403, forward strand.
AAGCTAGAGAATCTAGCTTAAATTTTCCGTTATGAGGTGGTATCTCGCAGCACCCGAAACATGACACCGGATTCATGCATTGTCTATCTACACCACATATTAATCAAAGTATTTATTTGAAAATTTACACCTCTAAGGAATTAAACCTCTGCTTCCTTCGAGCTGCTTAAGCGATATCGCACCATTCCAACTAAGTCGACACACTTTTCCAGATACTCAACAAATATCTGCCAGCGCCACACTACGGAAAGTGAACGCATTAAGTATAGGATTGAAAAGAATGAACTCTAGGAAAAACTTACAATGTAGAGGGTTTATTTTGATGCTAGTGCAGCATCAAAATGGAAAACAGAAAGCCTAGACAAAAAAAACGGCCCTTTCGGACCGTTTTATGTTTTTAGCGAAGCCAGAATTCTTATTTATCTTGGCTTTCGATTTGCGCTTTAATGAGGTCACCAATGGTTGCAGGCTGTGACGCTTCTGCAGATTTTTGGCTGTGCTCTTTAACGGCTTCTTTTTCGTCAGCAATGTCTTTCGACTTGATGCTCAACAAGATAGTGCGGTTTTTACGATCAACATTCGTGATCTTCGCTTCTACTTCGTCGCCTTCTTTAAGGGCGTTACGTGCATCTTCTACTTTATCGCGGCTGATTTCAGAGGCTTTCAAAGTGGCTTCTACGTCTTCGGCTAATGTGATTGTCGCTTCTTTAGCATCTACTTCTTTCACAATACCTTTGATGATGGTGCCTTTGTCGTTTTCAGTGATGTAAGCCGTGAATGGATCGGTATCCAACTGCTTAACACCTAGAGAAATACGCTCGCGCTCTGGGTCGATAGCCAACACAACGGTTTCAATCTCGTCGCCTTTCTTGAATCGACGAACGGCTTCTTCGCCTGGTTCGTTCCAAGAGATGTCAGACAAGTGAACAAGACCGTCGATGCCTCCGTCCAAACCGATGAAGATACCGAAATCGGTGATCGACTTGATTTTGCCAGAGATTTTGTCGCCTTTGTCGAAGCGTGATGAGAAAGCATCCCATGGGTTTTCTTGACACTGCTTGATACCCAAAGAAATACGACGACGCTCTTCGTCGATGTCGAGAATCATCACTTCCACTTCATCACCAAGGTTTACAACCTTAGATGGGTGGATGTTTTTGTTAGTCCAGTCCATTTCTGAAACGTGAACAAGACCTTCAACGCCCTCTTCGATCTCAGCGAAACAACCGTAATCTGTAAGATTGGTGATTTTCGCCTTAACTTTAGCGCCTTCTGGGTAGCGCGCTGTGATTTGCGCCCAAGGGTCTTCACCCAATTGCTTCAAGCCAAGCGATACGCGATTGCGCTCGCGATCGAACTTAAGCACTTTAACGTCGATTTCGTCACCAACATTAAGGATTTCGCTTGGGTGCTTGATGCGCTTCCAAGCCATGTCAGTAATGTGAAGAAGACCGTCAACACCGCCAAGGTCGATGAACGAACCGTAGTCAGTAAGATTCTTAACCACACCCTTAACAGACATGCCTTCTTGCAGGTTAGCGAGCAACTCTTCACGCTCTTCTGAGTTCGCTTGCTCCATAACTGCACGACGAGAAACAACAACGTTGTTGCGCTTCTGATCAAGCTTGATCACTTTAAATTCAAGCTCTTTGCCTTCTAGGTGATTCGTTTCACGTACCGGACGAACATCTACCAATGAACCAGGCAAGAATGCACGGATACCTGCAACGTCGACTGTAAAGCCACCTTTAACCTTACCGTTGATAACACCCATAATGACTTCTTCTTTGTCATGGGCTGCTTCAAGCACTTTCCAAGATTCTGCACGCTTCGCTTTTTCGCGCGATAGTCGTGTTTCACCGAAACCGTCTTCTACAGTTTCGAGGGCAACTTGCACTTCGTCGCCAATACTAAGGTTCAATTCACCTTTTTCGTTTAGGAATTGAACTGCTGGGATAACACCTTCTGATTTGAGGCCTGCGTGTACAGTAACCCAGTCTTGATCGATATCGATCACAACACCAGTCACGATGGTGCCGGGCTTCATATCGATCGTCTGTAAACTTTCTTCAAAGAGTTCTGCGAATGATTCGCTCATGAATATACCTTTTAAGACCGGAACTCGAATGAGTGCCGATTTTCTCACCGCGTTACCAGTACACGGTTCAGTTAATAATGAACCCCCAGGGCGTTTACTGGTACGACCAAAGAGGTAGATTTAAGTGCTAAGTGCTTGATATGTCTGACGTTATGGTCAAAACCATTCAAGCAGGTATAGCGTGGCGCGCGAGAGTAACAGGAACGGGACTTAAAAGCAAGACTAGCGTAGCTTGACACTCTCCCAAACCTTACAGCTCGGGCACAACCAATGTATTTCGGAACCACGGAAGCCACAGCGTTGGCATTCATAGCTTTTGTTTGTTTTCAGAAGCGACTCCAAGGGAGGCCTCAAACTATCAGCGAGGATTTTACTATCGAGCGCTTCGATACTTTTTACCATAGCTAAGGCGGGCGCTAAATGCGGGTATTGGGGAAGATAAGGTTTGATTCGTTCAAGCGCCAAGGCAAACCCCTCTTCTGCGCTCGACACTCGAAACAAGGTTGCCAATGCATAAGCGTTTTGAGTTTTGTTCAGGTAACGGCACATACTGCGAATAAAGTCTGCTAGTAACGCAGGGTTATCGCACAGTTTTTCCAGCTCATCGATCACCTCTGACGCTAACGTATCATCCTGTGAAAAAGCATTATTTAAGGTGACGATAGCTTTTAATTTTTCACCACCCTTAATTTCCAGCTTTGCTTGAAGCAATGTCGCCCTTACACAGTTTGGGTTATACCTCAGAGCGGCCCGAATCCACTTTAAAACTTCGGTATCATCCGTTTTTTCCAAGGCCAGCTCACAAGAAAATTGCGCTTGTGCAAGCGTCCAACGATCACAAGATTCAGAGAATTTTTTTTCGGTTAGCTGATCAGCCACGTCAATGGCTTTCAACCACTCAGATGTATTTTGATACACATCGATAAGCTTTTCTAAGGCGTTGGCGCGCAACTTTATATCGACGGAGTTCTGTTCAATAATTTTTTTAAGTAAACCTTCAGCACGATCAAGCAAGCCCGATTGAATATAGTCTTGCGCCAATTCCAGCTGCACTAGATCACGTGTTTTATCTTGTAGTGTTTTAGAAAGTAGATTTTCGTGCACTCGTACAGCGCGCGCCAACTCCCCTTTTCTTCTTAGTAGACCACCTAGCGACAAGTGCACTTCTAGGGTTTGCTCATTGACATCCATATCGGCAATAAAGCGGTCGATCACTTCGTCGGTTTCTTCGTTTAAAAGAAAGGTAAGACTTTCGAAATAGCTTTTACTATAAGAAGCGTAACGTTGGTTAACCGGCGTATTCTTTTTTGCAAACCCAAAGCGCCCAAACGCATAACCGATGGCAAGCGCTAATAATATGAATGCAAATACGAGCGCATTCAACATGCTGACTACCCTTCCGCCTTAACTTGACCGTGAGCCTGCGAATTAGAAGGGCTGTGCGTAAGCTCTTTTCGAATTTTGCGCACCTGCATGCGATGCTTACCCTCTTTCAGTAAAGAAGTAAAAAACAGCGGAATAGAACCAAAAACAAAACCAAGTACGAGCATTGCCGTCATGATTGTACCCAGCGTCCAGTCTTGATATTCGAAGCCAAAATAACGCACTACAACCGGCGCACTATTTTCTTTCCACAACCACATACCAATAATCATGGTGAATATAAACCATGCCACAATAAGGAGACGGGCACTCCATTTAAAGAGTTTTTTTATCATATGGATTTTTCTCTAAATTGATTTCCGCTTCATTTCGTTTAAGACAACGGCAAACACTTCTTTAATATTTAATTGTGTTGAATCGAGTACGATTGCGTCGTCGGCAGGCTTCAATGGAGCACTCGATCGATTCATATCTTTTTCATCGCGTGCTTGAATATCGCTCAGTATTTTTTTGTAATCTACCGATTGCCCAGACTCATCTAACTGTAATTTTCGGCGCTTTGCTCGCTCTTCGGCACTCGCGGTTAAAAATATTTTTACTGGCGCATCCGGAAAAACCACCGTTCCCATATCACGCCCATCAGCGATAAGACCCGGAGATTTTTTAAAATCGCGCTGACACTGCAACAGCGCTTCACGTACCTGTGGGTGTGCGGCCACTTGCGAAGCCCCCATGCCAGCCTGCTCTGTGCGAATATCTGAAGTAACGTCTTCGCCATTTAGCATCACGCGAATATGCTCATCATCTACTTTAAATTCTATATTTAATTTCTTTGCTTCTTCAGCTACGGCAAGCTCATTATCCAAATTAATACCCGATTTCAAACTGCCAACCGCTGCCAAGCGGTACATCGCGCCACTATCAAGCAAATGAAATCCGCTCTCGATTTGAAGCAAGCGACACAGCGTACCTTTACCTGCACCACTGGGGCCATCAACACAAACAACGGGAATATGTTGGTTCATTTATATAACCCCTGATATCGTTTTATGAATATCGCAAAGCACCTGAATGGGAGATTGCGCTTGTGTAATGGGGCGCCCTATTACCAAATAATCACTGCCGTTTTTTATCGCCATTTCGGGCGTCATAATTCGACGCTGATCGCCCGCTTCAGAGTTTTCTGGGCGAATACCCGGTGTCACAGTAAGAAATTCGTTTCCGCAAGATGCTTTTACAGCAGCCGCTTCTTGTGCCGAACAAACAACACCATCCATGCCGCTTTCTTTTGCCAGTGAACACAGCCTTTTCACCTGCACTTCGGGCGAATCGGTAATACCCACGCCTGCAAGGTCTGCCTCATCCATACTGGTTAGTACGGTAACCGCAATGAGCTTTGGCGCGTGCTCAAATGCACTTAACGCTTCCGCCGCCGCAGTCATCATTCGCTTTCCGCCGGATGCATGCACATTGACCATCCATACCCCCATATTCCCGGCTGCACTAACCGCCTTGGCTACGGTATTGGGAATATCGTGAAATTTGAGGTCGAGGAAAATTTCAAACCCGCGCTGCTGGAGCACCTCTACAATTGAGGGGCCAAAGGCCGTAAACATCTCCTTGCCGATTTTCAACCTACACAGTTTTGGGTCGAGCTGATCGACCAAATCAAGACATGCGTTTTTATAGCTAAAATCCAAAGCAACGATTATTTTTGGGTCAATTTGAGGCTCAATATTAGAATTAAGCGTGTCTTCATTCTGATTTGTGGGGGGGTTAGTGGAACTCAAACAAATGCTCTCTGGTCGGTGTTAGAAGTTTACTACGTATAATACGAGCATTTTACACAAAAAAGCCCGGGGAAGACCCAGGCTTTGAAGGCTTAAGTTTTATAGACGCTGCGCGGCGTTATGGCCTGTTGGCCCAAACGCCGATCACAAGACAATCACATTGCGATTTTTATCGATGGTGCGACCGCCTATGCCTTTGACCTCCGTCAATTGCTCAATAGATTCAAACTGACCAATCGTCTCGCGATACTCGATAATAGCCAGAGCCTTGGTTTCACCAATGCCGCTTAAAAGGCTCAACGTTGCTGCATCAGCTGAATTTATATTGACGAAAGATATCACCTCTTCGACCTGGTGAGGCGCATCGTAACCTGAGTCAGTATCAGCAAAGCTCGATGGCGCAGCAACAAACAGGCCCAATGCCGCTACTAAAAATGCAGAATAGAAGTGCTTGCAAAAGAATGTATTGATTGTGTGGTTAAGATTAGTCATGGTCATCTCCTATGATGTGGTCCTTTAGTTTTGATATGGCCTCGAGCCATGACGCCAAGATAATACCTGTTACGCCAAAGGAAAAGCTGAGATTAGCCATACTTCATGTAGGATATTGCTTACAAAGCGCCAAATGTGACCAGCAGCACGACTATAATGAGTAGCGTAAACAATAAACGCCTTCGACTTTCAGACTGAGACGCCAAAGCCATGTACGCCAAGTTTCAAACTGCCAAACACAAGCCCGTTACCCGCAATAAGATCGTGTCCGCCTCAGAGGCCGTCAACCTTATTAATAGTGGCGACACTCTAGCGACTGGGGGCTTTGTTGGAATTGGGTTTGCCGAAGAGCTAGCCATTGCTCTGCGCGAAAGGTTCGACCGAGACCAAAGCCCCAGAGACCTCACGTTGGTTTACGCTGCAGGCCAAGGCGACGGTGGTGACAAAGGCCTTAACCACATTGCCAAACAAGGCTTAATTAAGCGCGCAATTGGTGGCCATTGGGGCTTAGTACCAGAGCTACAAAAGCTTGCTAACGACAACAAAATAGAAGCCTATAACTTACCACAAGGCTGCCTGGCTCATTTGTTCCGTGATATTGCCGCAGGTAAACCTGGCACCATCTCTCGTGTTGGCCTGGGAACTTTTGTTGACCCTCGTTTTGATGGCGGAAAATTAAATGAGAGTACGCAAGAAGATTTAGTAAAGCTGCTGGAAATTGAAGGTGAAGAGTATTTATTTTATAAATCTTTTCCGATCAACGTGGCTTTTATTCGTGGCACCACCGCAGATGAAGCTGGCAACGTTACCTGTGAAAAAGAAGCACTGTATTTAGAGTCTTTAGCCCTTGCCACGGCGGCACACAATTCTGGCGGGCTGGTCATTGTGCAAGTTGAACGGGTTGCACAAAACCACAGCCTAAACCCGCGCGATGTAAAGATACCCGGGATCATGGTGGACTGCGTTGTGGTTGCAGACCCCAAACACCACTGGCAAACCTTTGCCGAACCATACAACCCAGCGTTTGCCGGCGCAGTGCGACAACCCATGCACAATATGCAGGCTATGGATATGAATGCCCGTAAAATCATCGCTCGGCGTGCGGCCTTCGAGTTGCGCCCCAACGCGGTGGTAAATCTGGGCATAGGAATGCCTGAAGGCATTGCACAAGTTGCAAACGAAGAACATGTACTCGATAAAGTCACGCTTACCGCTGAACCAGGCTTAATTGGTGGCTTACCCGCAAACGGATTAAATTTTGGCGCCGGCGTAAATATTGACGCACTGATAGACCAGCCATCTCAATTTGATTTCTACGATGGCGGCGGGCTCGATATAGCCTTTTTGGGGCTTGCTCAAGCAGATAGGCACGGCAACGTTAACGTCAGTAAATTTGGCTCGCGGTTAGCGGGCGCAGGCGGCTTTATTAATATAAGTCAGAATGCCAAAAAGCTCGTGTTTGTCGGTACTTTTTCAGCCGGAAAATACTCGTGCACCATTAAAGAAGGTGAAATTTCTTTGGGGGATGGCAAACAAATTACTAAATTTCTTGAAGAGGTTGAACACGTTACTTTTTCGGGAACGCGCTCGGCATCTTTAGGCCAGCCAGTGCTTTTTATTACGGAACGCTGCGTCTTTAAGCTAACATCCGAAGGCTTAAACCTGATTGAAATTGCACCTGGCTTGGATCTTCAAAAAGACATTCTCGACCATATGAATTTTGAGCCCATTATTTCAGAAAATCTAATTCCTATGGATCGTCGAATTTTTCAGGAAGAGCCAATGGGGCTAGAGTCGGTACTGCTGCACGTACCCATTGAACGTCGTATTGATTACGACGCAGACTCAAACCTACTGTTCATCAACTTTGAAGCCTTAGCTATTACGGTACCTGAAGAAGTTGACAGTATTAAGGAAACGGTCGAAAACATGTTAAAACCGTTAAACTGCCGCGTGAATGTAATTGTAAATTACGACAACTTCACCATTCGCCCTGACTTGGTTGCTTACTATAGCGAAGCCGTTAAAGAGCTTGTGGACAAATACTATGAGCAAGTCACCCGCTATACCACAAGTGCTTTCTTACGCATGAAGCTGGGAGAATCGATCGGCGAACGCGGTGCTGCGCCGCATATTTTTGAAAGCGAATCTGAAGCCAGTGCGTTTACAGATTCGAAGGAAGACTAAAGACCACAAAGAACTCGGGGCCAGAAAAACGAGGTTACAACAATTAATAGTCTGACTCTAAAAGCGATAATCCGCGTTTAGCGTTGTACCTGTAAACGAATCCGCAGAAGTCGTCACTAGCACTTTATATTCGAAATTCAGGTTCATTTTTTCATCTAGCCATAAACCAAAACCAAAACCGTAGGAAAGACCGCTTTCGGCCGTTTCAATTGTGGAAACATCACTATCAATTTCTAAGGATGTTTTTAAAGATGTTTGGCCAAGTAAAAGGTAGAGTTTTGCAATTTCATTCGATAATTCTGGCCGATAATAAACAGACGTGTATTCACTGATGGTCGCTGTTACCGATGAGTCAAACCCATTTTCGTCTTCTACTGAGATTGTCTCATCTTGCAGACTAGCTCCGTAACGCAACTCCACCCCCAAATAAGGATTGTATTTGTAGCCCACAAACAGGTCGCCGGTTTTAAAGTTCACTTCGTTTGCGAACGGGTCTAACACGCCCACGTTTACAAAGTTAATACCTGCACCCACGTAAACCCCCTTGTCTTTATCAGCCCAAGACGTGTTCACAAAAAACAAAGAAGCCAGTAATAATATACTGGCTTTGAATATGTCACGCGTTGCTAACGATTTTTCACGAAAGTGCATGTTTTTATCTCTTTTTAAAGAAAGTCTGTTAACAGGCTTTCTTGTTTTCCTTACTTTAGGACATCTCGCAGATCTTTCGCGCCCCAATGTGGGAAATGCTTGCGAACCAATGCGTTCAATTCCAGTTCGAACTCTGAAAACTCAGAACGTGTAAGCTCACCCTTTTCCAAAGCCTCTTCAACCATACCCGCACCTACAGTGATATTGCTAATGCGGTCAATCACAATGAATGCGCCCGTCGCACGATTATTCTGGTACGGGTCGATAACTACGTGTTGTTCCAAGTCTAGCTCAACCACATCAATATCGTTAAGCTCTGCCTTGTCGGCTTCTGTATGTTCGAAGGTGTTCACATCTACACGATGATTGATACGACTCACCACCCCTGGCGTGGTTTTACTGGCAAATTTGAACCAGTATTGCTTACCGGGTTGCAAGACATCTTCAGACATCCATACCAAGTGCGCACGCATACGGTTAGAGAAAGTCACTTCATCTTTCTCAAGTACAATCATATCGCCACGACTAATGTCGATCTCATCTTCTAGAGTCAGCGTTACCGCCTGCCCGACAAAGGCCTGATCAATATCACCATCGTAGGTAACAATAGATTTAACTTTGCTTGATTTCCCTGATGGCAACACCTTGACCTTATCGCCTTTTTTAACCAAGCCAGATGCTACCGTGCCGCAGAAGCCACGAAAATCAAGATTAGGACGATTAACGTACTGCACCGGAAAACGAAAATCTGTAATGTTTTTATCGCCAGTAATTTCTACCGACTCTAGTATTTGCATCAAAGATTGGCCTTTATACCAAGGCGTTTTCTCACTAAGGTTTACAACATTGTCGCCGTCAAGCGCCGACATAGGTACGAAAAACGCGTCTTCGTTTTGGCCCAGTGTTTTTAACAGGTTTTTATAATCCGCTTTAATTTCATTGAATTTTTCTTCAGAAAACTCAACCAAGTCCATTTTGTTAATGGCGACAACCAAATGCTTAATACCAAGTAAAGAGGCAATAAAGGTATGGCGTCGAGTTTGTACTTGCACACCATAACGCGCATCAATCAGTATCACCGCTAGGTCACAAGTGGAAGCGCCTGTCGCCATGTTGCGCGTGTATTGCTCATGCCCAGGCGTATCACCAATAATAAACTTACGTTTTTGGGTCGAAAAATAACGATAGGCTACGTCTATCGTAATGCCTTGCTCTCGCTCGGCCTGTAGACCGTCAACCAGTAGCGCCAAATCGACTTTTCCGCCCGTCGTGCCATGCTTAGACGTGTCTGACCGAACGGCTTCCAACTGATCTTCATAAATCATTTTGGAGTCGTGAAGTAAGCGCCCAATTAATGTTGATTTACCATCGTCTACACTGCCGCAGGTTAAAAAACGCAGCAGTTCTTTTTGTTCGTGCTGACGAAGATATTCGTCGATATCGGATTCGATAAGATCGGATTGATGAGACATTAGAAGTACCCCTCCTGCTTTTTCTTTTCCATTGAGCCTGAACTGTCGTGATCGATCACGCGCCCTTGCCGTTCGGAGGTCGTCGTCAAAAGCATTTCTTGAATAATTTCAGGCAAGGTGGTCGCTTCAGATTCAACGGCACCAGTTAATGGGTAACAACCAAGCGTACGGAAGCGCACCATTTTTTCTTCAATAACATCGCCCTCTTCAATTGGCATACGATCGTCATCGACCATAATAAGCACGCCGTCTTTTTCAACAACTGGGCGCTTAGCCGCAAAATAAAGAGGCACAATGGGAATGCTTTCGAGATGAATGTATTGCCAGATATCTAACTCGGTCCAGTTTGACAGCGGGAATACACGAATACTTTCGCCTTTGTCCACTTTACCGTTGTAGATGTTCCACAACTCAGGGCGCTGGCTTTTAGGGTCCCAACGATGCTTTTTATCACGGAAAGAATATACACGCTCTTTTGCACGAGATTTTTCTTCGTCGCGACGTGCACCACCAAACGCAGCATCAAACTGATATTTGTCGAGCGCCTGTTTAAGGCCTTGCGTCTTCATGATATCGGTATGTTTAGCGCTGCCATGCGTGAATGGCCCCACGCCCATATCAATACCTTCTTGGTTTTTATGAACGATTAAGTCGAAGCCTTTTTCTTTCGCAAAGTTATCGCGAAAGGTAATCATCTCTTTGAACTTCCATGTGGTATCAACATGCATCAAAGGAAATGGCAATTTACCAGGCGCAAAAGCCTTAAGCGCTAGATGCAACATCACAGCGGAATCTTTCCCAATGGAATACAGCATCACAGGGTTATCAAATTCTGCAGCCACCTCACGAATGATGTGGATACTCTCAGCCTCAAGCTGTTTGAGGTGAGTCATGGAGTAATCAATAGTCATAATCGTCACTAATGTAGTTAATACCAGCCGGAGTTGTTACCAGCGATAGTTGTTACCGGCATTGATCAATAAACAAACTGCCAGTCTTTAAATAAAATATCTAGGCCGCTAATTTCGGCGCAGAGTATAGCGAAAACGCTGCGCAAATTTAAGAATGATTCATTTCTAAGCTTATTCCCACACTGCGCGCAAGGTCAGTAAAGTTAGGGAAGGAGGTCGCCACGTTCGCACAGTTGTTTACGGTGATTTCACCTTTAGACCGCAGTGCCGCAACGGTGAAAGACATAGCAATTCGATGATCGTGATGACTTTCAACCGTACCACCGATGATGTCACCACCCTGAATCACGATACCGTCTTCTTTGGTTTCACACGCAACGCCTATCGCAGCAAGCCCTTCCGCCATGGCTTGAATACGATCGGTTTCTTTCACACGAAGCTCTTCGGCCCCGCTTAACGTGGTTGTACCTTCGGCACACGCTGCAGCGATAAAGAGCGCTGGAAATTCGTCGATAGCTAAAGGCACTTGCTCTTCTGGTATGTCGATACCTTTTAAAGGTGCATACTGAATATGGATATCGGCAACAGGCTCGCCACCCACTTCTCTTTCATTCTGCAAAGAGAGGTTAGCGCCCATAAGTTTTAAAATGTTGAGCACCCCTACACGCGTGGGATTAATGCCCACATGGGTGAGCGTTAAATCGGAACCTGGGGTGATTGCGGCGGCCACTAAAAAGAAAGTGGCCGAACTAATATCAGCGGGAATATCAATATCGCGGGCCGTTAATTTACCGCCACCTTGCAAACTAATACGGTTACCTTCTGTTTTTACCTCATAGCCAAAACCGCGCAACATGCGTTCAGTGTGATCACGTGTTGGTGCAGGCTCAGTCACCACTGTTTCGCCCTGCGAATAAAGCCCCGCTAACAGCAAACAAGACTTCACTTGTGCACTCGCCATTGGCAGTTTGTAATCGATGCCTTTTAAAGTGCGCTTACCGGTAATTTTTAAAGGTGGGCGCCCCTGCTCAGCAGTTTCAATTTCTGCACCCATATCTCGCAAAGGGTTTGCGACACGGCTCATCGGCCTTTTTGTTAAAGAATCATCACCGGTAAGTTCACAATCAAAGTTTTGCCCGGCTAACAAACCAGATAACAATCGCATACTGGTGCCAGAATTCCCTAAATAAAGTGTTCCGGTAGGTGGCTCTAAGCCATTTAGCCCAACACCATTCACCGTGACGCAACCTTCTTCTGGGCCTTCTATCACCACCCCCAAATCTCGAAAGGTTTGCAATGTCGCCAGCGCATCTTCACCTTCAAGAAAGCCTTGAATGTGCGTGGTACCCTCTGCAATCGCGCCCAACATAATTGAACGGTGGGATATAGATTTATCACCCGGCACGCGAATACTGCCCTGCACTTTTCCGCCTGGCGCCACTTTATAGGTAATGAGTTTTTCTTCTGTATTTTGCATCTTTGAACTATAAGATTGATGGGATATTGAAGCGGTAAAACGGTCTCGAGCCGCTTTTGCACGCGTAAATACGCCAGTAATATCATTGCTATTTTGTTGCACAATCGCTTCGCGCAAACGTGCGAGATTATCTGAAAACATATCCAGCGAATGCAGCACAGCATCTTTGTTGGCCAGCATAATATCACGCCACATAATCGCATCACTGGAAGCAATACGCGTGAAATCACGAAAGCCTCCTGCGGCATAACGAAAAATATTTTCATTTTGGTTGTCGTGCGCCAAGGTATCGACCAGCGAGTACGCGATTACATGCGGTAAATGGCTGGTCGCACCGAGAATAATATCGTGTTCATCAATATCCATCTCGACCACTTCGGCACCGACGCCCTGCCACAAATGAGCAACCTTATTTAAGTGCTTTTCTGTATTGCACTCAAACGGCGTCAAAATGACTCGGTGTTTATCGTAAAGCTCAGCGTCAGAAGCCTCAACGCCGCTTTTTTCTGAACCGGCAATGGGGTGAGCCAGTACCACTTGCGCCACTTGCTCACCATAAACGTGTTCTACATCTTCACGCACGCTACCTTTAACGCTTGCACCATCGGTGATGGTGACATCAGTAGCAACACAAGCGTGAACTTGCTGCAAAACCTTTTTTACTGAGAGCGTTGGAACAGCGATAAAAATAAGATCATCTTGCGATAATTCTTTTGCAATACTCTCTAGAGACGTTGTCGCGCGATCAACAATATTTAAGTTAAGCGCTTTATCACACGTTTCTTGGCGCCGCGCAACACCGACAACTTCTTTACATAAACCGCGCTTTTTTGCCGCAGCTGCTAAGCTACCGCCAATTAAACCTAAGCCAATGACAACGAGTTTATTTATCACGAAGTTTGCGTTTCCTGCTTGTACACCCTATTTTTGCACCTTACAGTACGCCAACAGGATAGGAACCAAGGACTTTGAGATCTGCCACACACTTTTCAACCTCGGTTAAAGCCGCAGAAACTTTTGCGTCACTTATGTGACCGCTGAAATCAATAAAGAAAACATAATTCCAAGTACCGCTAGAAGACGGTCGTGTTTCTACCCGGGTAAGGTCAACACCGTGCTTATGGAAAGGCGCTAACAAGTCGTGCAATGCTCCTGGCTCGTTGCGAGTGGAAACCACAATCGATGTTTTATCGTCACCACTTGGGCCGACCTCATTCATACCGATCACTAAAAAGCGTGTCGAGTTATCGGGCCGGTCTTCAATATTTTTCGCCTGGCTTTTTAAACCATATACGTTCGCTGCAATCTCTCCTGCAATCGCCGCAGAGTTCCATTCGCCTTTTATACGCTTGGCCGCTTCAGAATTACTACTTACCGCGATACGCTCTACGTTAGGGTAATGCTCGTCTAACCATTTGCGACATTGGCCCAGCGACTGCGAATGAGAATAAACACGTGTGATGCCTTCTACTTTTGTCACATCCGAGACAAGTAAATGGTGGTGAATGCGAAGCACCACTTCACCCACAATCTTTACATTGCTTTCGATAAAGTTATCGAGCGTATGAGTGACAACACCTTCAGTCGAGTTTTCTACGGGAACCACACCATAATGTGCTGCTCCAGAAGCCACCTCACGAAACACTGCATCGATTGCAGACATCGACACAGGCACCGCAGAATGGCCAAAATGTTTAAGTGCGGCCTCTTGAGTATATGTACCTTCTGGCCCCAAATACGCCACGTGAATAGGGTTTTCTAGCGCCAAACACGCAGACATAACCTCGCGAAACAGCCGCCCTATTTCTTCGTTACTTAGCGGGCCTTGGTTACGCTCCATGGCTCTACGCAATACCTGCGCCTCGCGTTCAGGCCGATAATAGGTGGCGGTTTCTTCAGTGTCTGAGAATGTCGCTTTCACTTTTGCAACATCCAAGGCGCACTGCGCACGCGCGCTAATCAACTCACCGAGTTTACTGTCAATGTGGTCAATTTTGTCGCGAAGCTGACCTAGTAATTCCGCTTCGCTGGCTTGTGATTCGCTTTTTTCAGACACTATATATTCTCGAACTTATTCCTCAGAACTCGCTTCGCCCTCGGACGCTTCGTCTTCATCGCCAAGGCTTTCTTCAACGCGCTCAATTCCGACGATATGCTCACCCTCTTTCACTTTAATGAGGCGAACACCCTGGGTATTACGGCTAAGCACTGACACTTCATCAACACGTGTACGTACTAAAGTGCCTTGGTCAGAAATCAACATAATCTCTTCGCCATCAAGCACTTGTACAGCACCCACTAAATCACCGTTACGCTCAGAGGTTTGTTGTGCAATCACACCTTGTGCACCGCGACCTTTGGTTGGGAAGTCTGAAACTTCTGTTCGTTTACCAAAGCCATTTTCACTTACGGTTAGCACTCTGCCATTTTCTACAGGAACCACCATTGAAATAACGCTGTGGCCTTCGGCAAGTTTTATTCCTCGTACTCCGCGAGAAACTCGGCCCATGGAGCGCACTTGTTCTTCTGCGAAGCGCGCAGCTTTACCGTTAGAAGCCATCAAAATAATGTCTTGCTTGCCATCTGTAACGGTTGTTCCTACAAGGTGATCACCTTCAACCAGTTCAATCGCGCGTAAGCCTACAGAGCGTGGGCGTGCAAACTGTGTGAGAGGCGTTTTCTTCACGGTACCGTTTGAAGTCGCCATGAAAATATAATGGTCTTCATCGAACTCGCGAATCGGCAACATTGACGTTACACGTTCACCCTCTTCCAGAGGCAACAAGTTAACCATGGGGCGACCACGAGATTGGCGACCCGCCACAGGAATTTGATAAACCTTCAACCAGAACACTTTACCGGCATTAGTGAAACAAAGAATGTAATCATGGGTACAGGCAATAAGAAGGTGCTCGACAAAGTCTTCATCTTTAACTGACGTCGCCGCTTTACCCATGCCGCCACGACGTTGCGCTTGATAAGCATCTAGTGGCTGGCTTTTGGCATACCCGCCATGAGAAATAGTCACAACCCGATCTTCTTCTGTAATAAGGTCTTCCACAGTCAGGTCGTGTTGTGAATTTAGAATTTCGGTGCGACGCTCATCGCCGTACTCTGCAAGTATCTTTTCGAGTTCTTCTCGAATTACTTCCATGAGGCGCATTGAATTACCGAGAATTTCAAGATATTCACTGATTTGCTCTAGCTTGAGCTCGTACTCTTCAATGAGTTTTTCGTGCTCCATACCCGTTAACCGGTGTAAGCGTAATTCTAGAATCGCTTTTACCTGCGCAGCTGATAAATAATATTTACCATCTTCACTTACACCAAATTCAGGCCCTAAATCATCAGGCTTACATGCATCTGCACCAGCGCGCTCTAAATACTCATTGATCGCACCAACAGGCCAACCGCGAGTCATTAACGCTTCGCGAGCTTCGGCGGGGCTTGATGAGCTTTTAATAAGTTCAATCACTTCATCAATATTTGCGATCGCAACAGCCAAACCTTCTAGTTCATGGCCTTTTTCTCGGGCTTTTCGCAGTAAGTAGATTGTGCGACGCGTAACAACTTCACGGCGATGCTTAACAAAAAACTCAAGCATTTGCTTCAGGTTCAGAAGCTTGGGCTGGCCGTCAACCAAGGCCACTACATTGATGCCAAACACACTTTGCATTTGCGTTTGGGCATACAGGTTATTGAGCACAACATCGCCCATTTCATTTCTTTTAATTTCTATACAAATGCGCAAACCGTCTTTGTCTGACTCGTCGCGAATTTCAGAAATACCTTCGATTTTCTTGTCTTTAACTAGTTCGGCGATTTTTTCAATCAAGCGCGCTTTGTTAACTTGGTAAGGAATTTCATGAACAAGAATACTTTCGCGGCCAGTTTTTTCGTTGGTAACAACTTCTGCACGAGCGCGAATGTAAATACGACCACGGCCTGTTCGGTAGGCTTGTAAAATACCTGCGCGACCATTAATGATGCCGGCGGTCGGGAAATCTGGACCAGGAATAATTTCCATTAACTCGTCTATCGACGCTTCTGGCTGGTCAATGAGGTGAATACAGGCTTTTACGACTTCCGTCAGGTTGTGTGGCGGAATGTTCGTTGCCATACCTACAGCGATACCGGAAGAACCATTTACTAGCAGGTTAGGTACTCGCGTGGGCAATACTGCTGGGATTTGCTCTGTATCGTCATAGTTCGGAACAAAGTCGACGGTTTCTTTTTCAAGATCAGCCAACAGTTCGTGCGATATTTTGGCCATACGCACTTCGGTATAACGCATCGCTGCTGCGCTATCGCCATCAATGGAACCGAAGTTACCCTGCCCATCTACCAACATGTAGCGCAAGGAAAATGGCTGAGCCATTCGTACGATAGTGTCATATACAGCGGTATCACCATGTGGGTGATATTTACCGATCACGTCACCAACAACACGAGCCGATTTTTTGTAAGCCTTGTTCCAGTCGTTGTTGAGCTCGCTCATTGCAAAGAGCACGCGACGATGCACGGGCTTTAAGCCATCGCGCACGTCAGGCAATGCACGCCCCACAATTACACTCATGGCATAATCGAGGTAGCTTTGTTTGAGTTCGTCTTCAATGTTGACCGGGAGGATTTCTTTAGCTATTTCACCCATGCAGTTCTGGCATTCCTGTAAGTTTTGAAATTATTGTAGGTACAGAGTTGTAGTGTGTTTACGTATTAGGCCGAGAGGGACACGCAAGGCTCATTATTTGACCTGCTTAATCGCGAAATTCTACCATAAAAATCAGTACGATAGGCAGCCAACAGCTGCTTTTTAGGCCGCTAAACTTAAGATTTTTCGAGCCCAGGCTTTTGCCGCTATACTGAGCGGCGTCGCAGTGGGGAGTTCAGAATGCAAAACAGCCAAAACAACGATAAAGCTGATCAAAATACAAACAAAAAAATGATCGATTTCATTATCAAAGCCTCATGGATCATACCTGTCGTTCCGCAATCGCGCGTTTTAGAAAACTGTGCCATCGCGCTGAACGGCGACACCATCATCGACATTGGCCTACCTCACGAGATTGACGCCCGCTACGAAGCCAAAACTGACCTCGACCTGAAAGGCCACGCCCTCATTCCCGGTTTTATCAACACCCATGGTCATGCTGCCATGACGCTGCTACGAGGCTATGCCGATGACAAAAGCTTAATGGACTGGCTCCCAAACTACATTTGGCCGGCAGAGCAGCGCTGGGTAAACGATCGTTTTGTCGCCGACGGCACAAGGCTCGCCATTGCCGAAATGCTTTTGAGTGGCACCACATGCTTTTCTGACATGTATTTTTTCCCAGAGGAAGTCGCAAGCGTTGCGCTTGAAGCTGGAATACGCGCTCAGCTCACCTTTCCGATTTTGGACTTTCCCACCATCTGGGCAAACGGCCCAGATGAATATCTGCGCAAGGGTGTCGCGCTGCATGACCAGTTTCGAGCAAACCCTTTGATAAAAGTCGGGTTCGGCCCACACGCGCCTTACACCGTTTCTGACGAACCACTCAAACGTATCGTCACATACGCAGAAGAGCTACAAGCTCCAATACAAATACACTTACACGAAACGGCGACAGAAATTAAAACAGCCACCGAACAATCTGGCCGCAGACCCATTGAACGCTTACATGAACTCGGCTTATTCACCCCGCTCACCCAGTGCGTTCATATGACCCAGCTAGAAGAAAGCGAAATTAACCTGCTTAGCGATACCGGCGCACATGTTGTGCATTGCCCCGAGTCAAACCTCAAGCTTGCTAGTGGCATTTGCCCCACCGCCAAGCTTTTAGATATGGGCATCAACGTATGCCTCGGCACCGACGGCGCAGCCAGCAACAATGATTTAGACTTAAGTGGCGATATGCGCACTGCAGCACTAATAGGTAAAATCGCCGCAAATGATGCCAGCGCTATTGATGCTATGACAGCACTAGAAATGGCAACAATCAATGGCGCGAAAGCCATGGGCATGGAAAACACCATTGGCTCACTTGAAATAGGCAAGAAAGCAGATTTAATTGCCGTTGATTTAAACGGCCTACAACACAAACCTTTATACGACCCAATTAGCCAGTTGGTGTACACATCTATCGGCCACAAAATTGCGCACTCTTGGGTAAATGGAAGACAGCTAGTAAAAGACTTCCAATTGCAAACACTGGACACAACAGCGATTAAAAGCAACGCGCGCCGCTGGCAAGTTAAAATGTCCAACGACTAACTATCGCAAAAACTATGAGCGACACGATGACAACTAACGTTGACCCAAAAGAAATTGAAAAATTCGAGCGTATGGCCGGCCGCTGGTGGGATCCAGAAGGTGATTTTAAACCGCTGCATGACATGAACCCTGTGCGGGCAAACTATATTGACCAACGGGCCGCAGTTGCAGAAAAAACGTTACTAGATATAGGTTGCGGCGGCGGCATTTTAACGGAAGCCATGGCGCTTCGCGGTGCCAATGTAACCGGTATCGACATGGGCGAAGCCCCTTTAGAAGTAGCAAAGCTGCACAAGCTAGAGCGTTCGCTTAACATCGATTACCAACATACAAACGCAGAATCATTTGCTGACAAGAATGCTGCTAGCTTCGATGTAGTGACTTGTCTAGAAATGCTTGAGCACGTACCAAGCCCCGCTAGTGTCATTCACTCTTGCAAAACGCTTTGCAAGCCCGGCGGCGATATCTTTTTTTCTACCATAAATCGCAACGCAAAATCATACGCCTTCGCCATACTTGGCGCAGAATATATTCTGGGTTTACTCCCTAAAGGCACTCATGAATACAAAAAATTTATTCGCCCATCTGAGCTAAGCGCTTGGGTACGAGAAGCAGGTCTAGAATTGGTCGATGTGAGCGGCATTACATACAACCCAATCTTCAAACAGTTTAAAATTGATGCGCACGATGTAGGTGTTAATTATATCGTTCACGCGAAAAGACCGAATTAACTAGGCCCCCTGACATTTAATGACTTTACACGCTGTTTTCTTTGACTTAGATGGCACACTGCTAGATACCGCGCCAGACCTCGCCAAAGCCCTAAATAAATTATTACAAACAAAAAATAAATCACCCCTACCCGAAGATGATATACGACGTGTAGTTTCTGACGGGGCCTATGCGATGTTGAAGCTGGGTTTTGGTGTGGAACGGGATCACCCCGATACAGCGCAACTTCGCCAGGAATTATTGGATTTTTATTTAAGCGATTTAAGCTCCGAAACCGAATATTTTCCTGGGCTTAAAGACCTCTTAATTCAACTCAGCAAACATAATATTCGCTGGGGCATAGTAACCAACAAGCCTGAAGTTTATGCACAACCCTTGATTGACAGTTTTGATTTTCCCTCTGCCCCGGTATGTTTGATTTGCCCTGAAAATGTAACACACCGAAAACCACACCCAGAACCACTGGAGCTGGCTTGCAAAATCGGAGAGTGTGAACCAAGCGCCGCTATTTATGTAGGTGACCACATACGTGACATACAGTGCGGATTAAACGCGGGACTGCATACAATTGCAGTGAATTATGGCTATATTAATGAAGGCGATAGCGCACACGACTGGCAAGCCCACCACGTGGCGGAACACGGCAACGAACTTTGGCCAATAGTGCGACAGTATTTAAACTAGCACTTGATCTAACTAGGAATTCTTATGCTAGACAAACAATTTTTCGAACAATACCAAGCTGACAACAATTTACTAAAAGATAAAATCATTTTAGTTACCGGCGCAGGTGACGGCATTGGTCGCACAGCTGCACTCACTTTCGCGAAACACGGGGCCACGGTGATTTTACTTGGGCGCACGCTGCAAAAGCTCGAAGCTGTGTACGACGAAATTGAAAATAAGGGTTACGCGCAACCGGCAATTTTTCCGATGAATTTAGAAGGCGCCAGTGAGCACGACTATGAAGCCATGTTCGACACCTTAAACAATGAGTTTTCACATATAGACGGCATTCTTCATAACGCCAGCGAACTTGGCCCACGCACACCCATTGCGCAATACCCAGTGGGCGAATGGCAAAAAATTCTACAAGTGAATTTAACCGCCCCCTACATGATGACAAAATCTTTATTGCCATTACTGGAAAATTCAAAAGGCGCTAGCGTTATCTATACAAGCTCTTCCGTGGGAAGAAAAGGCCGCTCATTCTGGGGCGCTTATGCTGTTGCAAAAGCGGGCTGTGAAAATTTGATGCAAACCCTTGCTGACGAATACGACGGCAACGGAAACATTCGATTTAACTCCATTAACCCCGGCGCCACTCGCACAAACATGCGCGCCGCGGCCTACCCGGCAGAAGCCCCATCAACCGTAGTGACACCAGAAGAAATCATGACACCTTATTTGTACCTGATGGGGGATGACAGCAAAGAAGTAAATGGCGCGCAAGTGGATGCACAACCTAAAACATAAAATCGAGTGACACACCAGAACCCACCTGAGGCGCTTTTTTCGATGATTGCAGGAATTTCACGTTATCGAGTCAACCGCTAAAATCGCAAGCACGATAATCAACGCTTAAGCTCACCAAAAATAAATTTCAGCTCGAATGCACGAGGTAAATTATTATTTATCTCGTGCAGTAAAAAAACTTGTGATCGATACAGATAAAGAACACAACCGGAAACAAAAAACTAGCAATCAAACAAGCGGAGATTAACTCCACTTATTAAGATTTCTAATTACACTCACCCAAGCGCCAACTTTGGCCGCCGTCTATCGAATAAAGGCTGCTTTGGCTCCAGGTAGAACCGGGCACCAATTCATCACTCCCTACAGCAAAGTACTCTTGGGCAAAATAACTGCCGCTGCTGTAAGCTCGCCCACTATTCTTGTGGCTATAGTTGTACGTCGAATATGACTCACAAGCCGTTGGTGTCGGTGTCGGGGTTGGCGTCGGCGTCGGAGTTGGCGTCGGAGTTGGAGTCGGCGTTGGCGTCGGCGTTGGAGTCGGAGTCGGAGTCGGAGTCGGAGTCGGAGTCGGAGTCGGAGTCGGAGTCGGCGTTGGCGTTGGCGTTGGCGTTGGCGTTGGCGTTGGCGTTGGCGTTGGCGTTGGTGTTGGCGTTGGTGTCGGAGTCGGAGTCGGAGTCGGTGTTATTTCAATATCCGTTGTCGCAATAACAACATCACTTTGCACTGATTCGTTGTCACTTCTATCGGTAGCAGATACCGAAACACTGTAACTTGTATTCGACTGTAAACCTTCAATACTTGCGCTTGGTTCTTCACTCAACGAATAAAGTTCGTTATCCAAATACACGCTGTAAAAATCAAGATCTCTGTCACCCACCGCTGACCAAGTAATTGAAATACTGTCATCGCTAGTGTCAACAATTTCAATATTTTGTGGAACTGCTGGCGGCGTGATATCAGGCTCTCGATCTACTCTACGATTATTATCAAAAAAGAATTTAGAAACAAAAGCGGGGTAATCCACAGTGGTGTGGTTTGTAAAGCTGCCACCAGAACTATCATCACCG
Organism: Agarilytica sp.; assembly: GCA_045430305.1. Classification (GTDB taxonomy): domain Bacteria; phylum Pseudomonadota; class Gammaproteobacteria; order Pseudomonadales; family Cellvibrionaceae; genus Agarilytica. The sequence continues at coordinate 914,392 of JAILXW010000001.1, forward strand.
GCGGGCCATGAATGCCCCATTCGACTAATAATTATTTTTGAAACGCGTACACCCTCTTCGTCGCTCCAAGTTTCTTCATCACCGCCACCAGGAATCGTACTGGTAGATGCATCTTTTGTTGCACCGTACACATTTGCCATTGCTGCCGCGTCAAGATCTGCATAAGCCACACCAACTGTGTAATCTGAAGTACCGTGAATAACCGATGTCAGCTGCGTTTCAAACGATGCCCCATTGCCGCTGTTTGCGAAACTACGACACGTTTGCGCAACACTCTCTGGGGTATAGCCTGTTGGTGGTCGGCCAGTTTGATACGCCGATGTACCAAGTGCTGGCCCTGCGTTTATTGCGATACCGGCAAAAATTTCGGGAGCCAAGCACCCCATTACAAATGTTTCACCACCGCCAGAGGAAAGACCTGAAATGTAAACCTGAGAGGCATCAATATTGAAGGCTGTATTGGTAATTAAGCTGGTTGCCAAGGCTGCTAGGTTATCGTCGTGGCCACCGGGAGCTGTTGCACTATGGTTGCTACCGTAATAATCCCAACACCCCGCAATTACACCGCCATTGGGTGCCGCAGGTGCCGCGATGACCATGCCATACTGGTCGGCCTCATCTTGCCAACTCCAATTGTCGCGCACGGTTTCGTTCGATTGTCCGCATCCGTGCAATGAAATCATCAACGCGCGCTTGCCCGTCTTGGTTGTTGTACTCGGTGTATAAAGATGCACTTGCATACCAGCCAAACTCGATTCTGTAACCCAAGCCCCTTCTACGGCCTGAGCATTTGCATACGACGCACCCAATAAGGTTAATAGAGAAAAGCTTAAAGATTTGATGATGCGCACGTGCATTTGTGTACCTCGATATTCAGCTAGCAATATTTAATATGAAAATAATATGTTCAGGCTCGGCGTACTGTTGCGATTCGGCGTACTGTTGCGATAAAGCCTTTGTGAATTTGGAGCCGAGTCTACCAGTTGATCCCATTTTGCACAGACGCGAACGACTGGTTGACTTGTTTGAAATTCATGGTAGGTGCAAAGCATTTATATTTCGAAATGAAATATAACTTTAAGCAAGAAGGTAATTTAATTCTAAAAAAGAGGTGAAAGTGTGATTTTTATATGGTTTTAGAGTCGATATAAGCGATATTTATTCGATATAGAAATATGAACCAGGTCACACACCCGATTTTGCGGTGCAAAACTCATGAACAGCCTAGGTCGCAAACACCGCAGCCAGAGGGCGTTAAAGAACTTGTGTTTTTAACGTTTGAATCTGATCTCGGAGTTTAGCCGCACGCTCAAACTCTAAATCTTTTGCAGCTTGGAACATTTCTTTTTCCAGCGCTTCTAAGTGTTCCCAAGGAGACTTTCCATCGGTGATATCAATTTCGTAGGCTTTAGACTTGTCCGAAACTTTTTTGCGCGTACTTAGTTTTGACCCTGGCGCTCGCGCCCCTTCCATAATATCTGCAACAGACTTCAAAATGCCTTTCGGTGTAATACCATGTTTTTTATTATGAGCAATTTGTTTGTTGCGACGACGCTCAGTTTCTTCCATCGCGCGCTGCATTGACCCCGTCACTTTATCTGCGTACAGAATCGCGTGACCATTAACATTTCTGGCCGCGCGGCCAATGGTTTGAATCAATGAACGATCTGAGCGAAGAAAGCCTTCTTTGTCGGCATCGAAAATTGCGACAAGGGCAACTTCTGGCATATCCAAGCCTTCACGTAATAAGTTAATACCCACGAGCACATCGAATTCACCAATACGAAGATCGCGAATAATTTCCACTCGTTCAACGGTATCAATATCTGAATGCAAGTAACGAACACGCACACCATGCTCTAACATGTATTCAGTTAAATCTTCAGCCATGCGTTTTGTCAGCACGGTAATTAAAACCCGCTGCCCTAACGCAACACGCTTACGAATTTCAGAAAGGCAATCGTCCACCTGCGTCTGCGCCGAACGCACTTCCACTTTTGGATCGATTAACCCGGTGGGGCGTACGACCTGTTCCACCACTTTGTCCTGCTTTTCGCTTTCGTATTTACCGGGCGTAGCAGAAACAAATATTGTTTGCGGTGCAAGCCTTTCCCACTCGTCGAATCGCATTGGTCTGTTATCAAGTGCCGAAGGCAAGCGAAAACCATATTCTACCAACGTTTCTTTTCGAGAACGGTCCCCTTTATACATGGCACCTATTTGCGGCACCGTAACATGTGATTCGTCTAATACGAGCAAGGCATTATTAGGGAGGTAATCGTATAAGGTAGGCGGTGCAGCTCCTGCGTCTCTGCCTGACAAATAACGCGAATAGTTTTCAATGCCATTGCAGTAGCCCAGCTCTTGCATCATTTCTAGGTCATATTTGGCGCGCTGTTCTAGTCTCTGAGCTTCAACAAGCTTGTTGTTATCACGCAGTTGCTCAAGACGCTCTTTAAGCTCTACTTTTATATGATCTATCGCTTCAATAATACGAGAGCGTGGTGTCACGTAATGCGTTTTAGGGTAGATCGTGTAGCGCGGAACTCTATTGAAAATCTCCCCAGTTAGCGGGTCGAAAACTGAAATATTCTCAACTTCTTCATCAAACAACTCAATACGTACAGCTTCAGCATCAGAGTCTGCCGGGAACACATCAATCACATCGCCACGTACTCGGTAAGTACCACGGCGAAAATCGACATCGTTGCGCTCATACTGCAATTCAGCTAAACGTCGCAAAATGTTTCTTTGCTCAAGTTGGTCGCCACGCACCACATGTAACATCATTTTCAAATAAGCATCGGGGTCACCCAAACCGTAAATCGCTGAGACAGTTGCCACAACAATCGCATCGTCGCGCTCCATTAACGCTTTTGTAGCCGATAAGCGCATTTGCTCAATGTGCTCATTTACCGATGCATCTTTATCAATAAACGTGTCAGACGACGGCACATACGCTTCGGGCTGGTAATAATCGTAATAAGAAACGAAATATTCTACTGAATTGTCAGGGAAAAAATCTTTTAACTCGCCATAAAGCTGTGCAGCCAAGGTTTTATTGTGAGCCATCACCATAGTTGGCCGCTGCACACGCTCTATTACATTAGCAATCGTAAACGTTTTACCTGAGCCTGTAACACCCAATAAGGTTTGATGAGCGAGACCATCGTCGAGCCCTTCCACCAACTGATCAATTGCCGAAGGCTGATCGCCTGCTGGTTTATACTTACTATGAACTTTGAATGGTTTTTTCATTGCTAACGTCGTAACACTGTATTGTATTGCAAGTTTTTCTTACAAAGAATCAAGCGGAAGTAATTTTCCAACAATAATGAATTTTTTTATTTCGCTCAAAATCCGGGTCTAAACTTTCGGCGTGATAATCTATAACTTTAAAACGATCAGAAAGCTTAGGGTCTAATTTAAAGCTTCGTAGATTGGTAGAAAAATATAAAACCCCACCAGGGTTGAGTAAATCAACACAGCGGCTAATCAGTTTGCCATGGTCTTTTTGAACATCTAGCACGGTCGAGGTGAATTTCGAGTTAGAGAAACTCGGTGGGTCAAGCATGATGATATCGAAGCCCCGCCGACACTTTGCCAGCCACTCAACGCAATCTGCACGCACAAGTTCATGGCTGCGCGAATGAATATTATTGAGCTTAAAATTTCGCCGCGCCCAGTCTAAATAAGTGTTAGACATATCAACACTCACCGTGTTGGTCGCGCCACCCAATATCGCCTGAACTGTCGCCGTTGCCGTATAGCAAAAAAGATTAAGAAAAGACTTTCCTGAAGCACTTTCAAATATGTGTCGACGTAGCGGCCTATGATCCAGAAACAAACCCGTATCTAAATAGTCGAACAAGTTCACCTCTAGGTTCGCCTTGCCTTCTTGTACTTGAAAATAGCCTTGTTTTGTTTTTTCTTTTTCAAATGTAGAGTTTTCACCTGACAGCTTTTCATACTGCGCACTACCTTTTTGCTTTTTACGTGTTTTACAGGCAATCGTTTTAATATCTAATGAGAAAGTCTGAGCAACCGCGTGCTGAACCTCTTCAAACCTTTTACGTGCTTTATCTTCGTTTACGCTTTTAGGCGCCTGGTATTCTTGAATGTGGTATTTCCCATCATACACATCGATCGCTGCAGCATACTCTGGCATATCGGCGTCGTATAAACGATAACAACTAATGTTCGATTTTTTACGCCATGATGCTAGTTTTCGATCGTTTTTTGTCAGGCGATTCGCGACCATTTGCGCACCCTCGCTGAGCGGCATAGTGCGCAAATCGCGCTCTTCTCGCAATACCGCCTCTTCACCATGCATTTCAAAAACATGTAATTCAGCCGGCAATTTCCCATTAAAGAACTTGTATTTATTGGTTGCCCTTAAGCGCATTTCTTTTGCTAGTTCAACATTACTTGTAAGAATGCCAACGCGCCAACCTGAAAGCTGGCTTTTAAGTACTTGACCGAATGTACGATAATCTTCACGCAGGGTTTCAACCACACCTAGACGTTCACCGTAAGGCGGGTTACAAATAAGCAAGCCACTTTCAACGTTGCCTAGCGCCTCACGAGTGAGGTTTTCCATAGAAGCAGCTTCAAAACGAACGCAAGACGAAAATGACGTATTCGCAATATTTTTTTCTGCAACATTTACCAAACCCGCTTCGCTATCACGACCAACGAAATCAGGGAAGTTATCTGCTGTGGTTGATTTAACGTTCTTATGCAGCTCTTCTTTTATTTTGTGCCAAAGTTCAGCGTCAAAATCGTACATTCCTTGACATGAAAAATCTTGACGCAACAACCCTGGGGGGTAATTCGCCGCAATCATTAACCCTTCAATAATAAAAGTACCTGAACCACACATGGGGTCCACGAGCGCTATTTTTTTATTTTCTTTTTCCGCTTTTTCGACCAGCGCAGGCCAACCTGCCCGATATAAAATCGCCGCAGCCAGATTTTCTTTGAGCGGCGCGTCACCCTGCGCCGTGCGATAGCCTCGTTTATGTAGACTGTCGCCACTCATATCTAAAGAAACAAAAATTTCGCCTTTATTTAGGCGCAAGTTAATTCGAACATCCGCCTGGCGTTTATCAACATTGGGGCGTTCAAGAGCGAGTTTTTTAAACCGATCAACAATGGCGTCTTTTACTTTCATTGCGCCAAATTGCGAATTTGTAATATCTTTATTTGTACCAATAAAATCTACGACGAAAGTTTTTCCTTCAGATAGAAAATCTTCCCAACTAATTTGATACACAGCGCTGTATATTTCTTGCGCCGTTGACGCTTTTTCCTGCTGAAGCTGCCATAAAATTCGATTGGCAAAACGTGTTGATAACAGCGTGCGGTATAACACGGCTTTGTCTGCCCGAAACCCTACACCAGCAGCGGTTAATCGCAGGTCTTGCGCTCCAAACGTTTTTAGCTCGTCGCGTAGTAATTCTTCAATACCTTTGGGGCAACTTGCAAAGTATTGTTCGGTTTTGTCATGTTTCATTATGCAATCAGGCCATATTGAATGAGTTTGCTATAAACAATTGATCGTTCACTTTTTGGTTCAGCTTTGCGAGACTAAGTATCCGCCTTTACTGTGCGGCCTTGAAAGAGTCTAGACGACTCTACTTTTTGCGAGCACGCTGATGTTGTGATCGCCCTTGGTCTCTGGAGTGCCTAGCACTGCTTGGGGTAAGGGGATGAGCTCAGGTGCTCGCATAACCTATTGTTGTAAGGCTGCATTTTTCAAAGCGCTTTACAGGCTGGCTCCCTCTACTGGGGTTCAAAAACTGTGTTCTCAAAACACGCATGTGCTCTTACCCATTTGTCTCAAACAAAGCGAGGCGAACAACAAGAAAAGGCAAGGCGTGAACACATGTATTCATTACGGAGCCTCGATACCTAACCTCTACATTCTTTGTCATTAGTACTACACACTACTGGAAGCACTATATGAAACGTCAAAAACGCTCTGCAATCAATCGCGCCCAACAACGTGGCTACCAAGCCGGTATGAATGGAAAGTCACGTGACCTATGCCCTTTTGAAGGTGGCGAAATGCGTCACGAGTGGCTTACGGGCTGGCGTACCGGGCGCGAAGACCACTGGAGCGGTATGAATACTTTGGCGCAAGTTCAGAGACTCAGTAACATGTAGCTACTTTTTAGGCTCGTAGCCTTTCAAACACCGCGCAATCTCAAGCGCCGTTTTCACGAACGGTGCCTGCGGTGCGTATAGTTTGAGCACAGTCTTTTATTAGTTGTGGCCCTTTGTAAATAAAACCACTGTATACCTGCACCAAGCTGGCACCCGCTTGGATTTTTTCTGCTGCGTCGTTACCGTCCATAATACCGCCGACACCGATAATAGGCATCGCGCCTTGAAGGTGTTTAGACAACGACGCAATTGTTTGTGTCGATTTATCTTTTATAGGGCGCCCACTCAGGCCACCGGCTTCATCTTTATGCGGCGATCGTTCGACGCCCTCACGCCCGATAGTGGTATTTGTAGCAATGACGGCGTCAATCTTGTGCTCCACTAGCTTATCAGCCACTTGTTGTAGCTCTTCCATACTCATATCTGGGGCTATTTTTACTGCAATAGGAACATATTTTCCGCTCGCCTGAGCTAATTCGGCTTGTTTTGCTTTGACCCCGCCCAGAAGTACGTCAAAAGCTTCGCCAAACTGTAGGTTACGCAAACCTGGGGTATTGGGGGAAGACACATTCACGGTGATGTAATCGGCGTAATTGTAGACTTTCTCCATACAAAAGAGGTAATCACCTAGGGCATTCTCTTCTGGTGTGACTTTATTTTTGCCGATATTAATGCCAAGTACACCGCCATAGCGCCGATTCTTCACATTCTCGACCAAATGCTCCACACCTTTGTTGTTAAAGCCCATGCGATTAATGATGGCTTCTTCTTGCTTGAGGCGAAACATGCGGGGTTTAGGGTTACCCGCCTGCGCTTTGGGGGTAACGGTGCCAATTTCTACAAAGCCAAAACCTAGTGCGCCGAGCGCGTTGAAGGCGTCACCATTTTTGTCTAAACCCGCGGCCAAACCAACGCGATTAGGGAATGTTAAGCCCATAACTTCGGTTTCATCAGAAGGGATATCAGAACAAAAAGGCGCCAAGAGCTTGAGCCGCTCGGCGGCACCGAGAAAATCTAAAGAAAGTTCGTGAGAAAGCTCTGGATCGAGCAAAAACAACAACTTGCGTAAACTGGAATACATGCATTTACACCCAATAATCGAGCGCGCAAGGATACCGTTTTCAGCCTCTACAGTCGATGAATACTGCGAAATTTCATATCGTTATCGAACTCGATTTGAAAACAACCACAAACCCCATCATGAGTCACAAAGGGCTTCAGGATATGGGCCGGAAAGCGAATGCTTCGCCCATCACGCGCTCTGGCGCGTACCGATGAGGCGACACCCTGGTAGAGCTTGAGGTATTCGTCAGGGGCAATACTTAAATCGATTATCAGGTTTTGCATTTAACTCTAGGGGTAATCTGCACTAAAAAAACCTCAGTCACAGATTAAGCTTACGATAGTGTTTGAAGGCTCGGCTATTTTGTTAATTTTAATTTAGATTATTTTTCTAAACAATACAGTTAACAATTTTAACTTACCTGTTATACGTAAAAGTTTCTACGACGCTGTTTACGCCTTACTTTTGCTCCCTTTGTTTATAAAAACCCTCCATGGTCAATGCGTCACAAAGGCAATGTGAATTTGTCACAAACATTTCATTCGTATTGCAGTACTTTGCACACGTTAGCAAGAGAAACCCCTCTATCAAGTACAAAAAGGACAGACAAATGGAACATGTTAAATTTTTTAATCAGAAAATCGTTGCTCGGAGTATAAAAGTAGCTGCCGCCGCCGGCCTGCTGATTAGTTTAAGCGGCTGCCTTCTTACTGCGCCTTACTGGAATCAAGTATTTAACAGCCACACCGACCAAGTACCCATTCAAGCATGGACGACTGACAGTAGCTCGCCGATCACCTTCCAATGTTCACAGGCATATCATGGTGGTTTATACCCATACTGGGGGCCAACATGGCACCACATAACAACGGTAAACCCAGATTTGCCCGGCGCGCTGGATACCTTCGGCACACGTATTTATAGTGCCGCATGGAAAGCACAGCTGCCCAACCAATGCTGGAGGCAAGACCCTGGCAACGGTATTTGGTATGCCGCTGTTCGAGCACTTCAAGATGGCGATGAATACAGCACCTTTGATATCAACGGCTTAGAATGTTTGGGCCGAGAGAATGGCGCAGCAGGCAGCTGGTTGGGCTGGATTGGAGACGGTTGCACAAAAACCTATTCCAACTCAAACAACAATATTCCATACGTTATCTTCAGAGCAAACTCTTAGTGCATACGAATAAAAAATCACGCTATTACCGCTAAAAAGCAAGGCTGCCAGACACCTACAGGGTTAATTCTGGCAGCCCTTTTGATTTAAGGAAGAATAAAATGGAAGACTTAAGTCTCAACCGAACTCAAAACCACTGCGTGGATCACAAGCGCCCACTCCGACAAGCCTTTGGAATTATCACCCTCATGCTCGGCGCATTATTATTTTCGTTGGTTTACTATTTTAATAGTATTTCAGCAATCGGGGCAGAGGTAGCGAAACCAGAACAAAAAGAAGTTACAACAATAAGCTTAACTAAAAACGAAAACATTTCTAACAGAACGAACAAGCCTGAACCTATAAGCAATTTAGTTTCAAGCCAGCAACACAATATCGAAACACACATAAATACAAAGCCCGAAACCAGCACAAAGCTAATAACTACAAACAATACCCCGCTAGCGCAATTACCCGAAGCTAGCGATTCCGCGTTTGATGTCCTTCCAATTAGCGACCCTCAATCAGACACGGGGCCCCAAGGCGATTACGCAAATGCGGCCTTAAATCCGCAACAGGTGAAACTCGACGAACTTCTACAACAAGAAGATTACGATACGGAGTGGGCTGCCTCAGTAGAGTCAGAAACGTGGGGCGCTTTTTATAACGCGGGTATCGAGCATAGCGACATTACCTCGATCGATTGCCGCAGCAGTATCTGCAAAATAGTTTTTGAGCACAGTGATGCACACGCTCAAGGTGATTTTCAAAAAGTGTTAACGCGCCATATTCAATCTCATCGTGGTCGAATATTCATGGGGCAAACGGCCTATGGACAACCCTCTACGGTTGTCTTTCGTCACCGCTAAACAGAATACACTTACCTTCTCTCTGCTATTCGTAAGGCTAGCAGAGCCCTCACTTATTGACCCCTATCAATACGTCAAACTCACTAACCTCTATACTAGAACTTGTATACTGGGAGAGTGAGTTTCTAAAGGTGGTTCTGATCAAAAAACAATGTCGCTGACTAAGCAGTAAATATCGCGTCACGAACAACCTCGTTAATAACTTTCTAACAATTCGCCTTTAACTTTGAATCTTTTCAACGAGCGCCTATGTCTGGAAGTGTAAAAAAATCAAAAACAATCTTTACCACAATTGTCATTGTCTGCGCCGCAGGCATCGCCGCCTTACTTATAAACCGCGACGATGCCATTGAGGTTCAAACACAAGCGGTAGAAGTTGGCGCGGTACAGTCGAATGTGGCGAATACCCGAAGCGGTACCATTCAAGCCTGCCGTCGATCAAAACTCGCAACAGCGGTCGGTGGGCAGATCTCAGCAATCAATGTTAAAGAAGGTGAGCAGGTAAAAACTGGGCAACTTCTTCTGGAACTCTGGAATCGTGACATTCTATCCACCGTCGAGGTCGCCGAAGCGGCACTTCAAGCACATCGTTTACAACAACACAGCTCTTGTATTTCAGCGGCGAGTGACGACCGCGAAGCAAAACGTCTAGCCGAACTGGCACAGCAAGAACTTGCCGCTGAGGAAATTGTGGATCGTGCGGTATCTCGTGCTAGCGCCAGTGAAGCCAATTGTCTTGCTGAGAAATCACGTGAAAAGGAATTCCAAGCACATCTAAAAGTTCAACAAGCTCTGCTAGAAAAAACGTATATTCGCGCCCCCTTCGACGGAACCATCGCAAACATTACGGGGGAAGTTGGCGAATATACAACACCTTCCCCACCTGGGGTGCCAACACCGCCAGCCATTGATCTACTTACCGCTGACTGCTTTTATTTAGCCGCGCCCATTGATGAAGTGGATGCCGCGCAGGTAGAGGTTGGACAATCCACACGTGTCACCATCGACGCATTTCGCAACACATCTTTTGAGGGTGAGGTACGGAGAATTTCGCCCTATGTCGAAGATTTCGCTAAACAGGCTCGCACTGTAGAAATTGAAGTAAGTTTTGACCCCCAAAACCAATTACTGCTCGCAGGTTACAGTGCAGATGTTGAAGTAATACTTGCAAGCAAAAAAGATGTGCTTCGAATACCCACTGAAGCGATCATGGAGGGTCAAAAAGTCTGGGTCTTGCACCAGGAAAAAGTGATTGAAAAAGAAATTTCTACTGGTATTGGAAACTGGAAATATACGGAAGTTGTAGACGGCCTCAACCTAGGTGAACGCATCATAACCTCTCTCGGAATAAGTAATTTAGCCCCCGGTATAAGTGCAAAAAATAGTTTGGCCAACGAACAGTAAACACGAATGATCACACTAAAAAACGTTTGCAAAACATATCAGGTTGGCGACAGCCCACTTAGGGCATTAGACCATGTCGACTTGGAGATTAAGCCCGGCGACTATCTATCTGTTATGGGTCCATCTGGCTCAGGAAAAAGCACTCTGCTCAATGCGATAGGTTTGTTAGACAGACCGGACTCTGGCAGCCTTTATATTGATAACGAAAACACGGTTAACCTTTCAGAGGAAAAAAGGGCTAACCTTCGCCAGAAAAAGATCGGGTTTATTTTTCAATCTTTTCATTTAATTCCACGCTTAAGCGCTTCAGAGAATATCGAAGTACCGCTAATGCTTTCTCAGATGAGCGTTAAAGAACGCAAACAGCGCGTGCACAACATGCTGGAAAACCTCGGATTAGCCGACCGGGCTGACCATTTACCAAAACAGCTCTCAGGGGGGCAGTTACAACGTGTTGCTATCGCCCGCGCATTGGTCACTGAGCCTCAAATTTTACTCGCCGATGAACCCACGGGTAATCTAGATTCACATTCTGGTAAAGATGTTGTTCAACTACTCGAAAAGTTCAATTCTGATGGCATCACACTACTCGTTGTAACTCATGACTTACAGCTTGGTTCACGGGCGCCGCGTAAGTTACAGATTATCGATGGCAAAATACAGGAAGTTGACGAGCATCATGCGTTTACCTGACTACTGGAAATTCAGTTTACCGGTATTTTTACGGCACCCAACGCGAACACTTTTGTTGACGCTAGCAATCGCTATCGGCGTAAGCTCTGTTATCTTACTAACAAGCCTCGCCGAAGGCGCTAGAAACTTTATCGAAAAAGAATTCTCTTCCCTTGGAAGCGATTTACTGATTATTTTGCCAGGAAAAAAAGAAACGCAAGGGGGGGCACCACCTATTTATGGCGCAACCCCAAGAGACTTAACGCTAGATGACACAAAAGCTATTGAGCACATCAATACCATCGAAAGAATTGCACCCATTATTGCCGGTACCGCCCTAATTTCTTATAGAAACAGAAGCCGCGAAGCCATCACAATAGGCTCAACACCACATATATTCCCTATTCGTAATCTAAACGTAAACTCAGGCGTTCAATTGCCAACATCCAGTTTCAATATTCACTCACCCGTAATCGTCATAGGAGCAAAACTAAAGCGCGAACTCTTTGGCAGTGCCAACGCCATTGGAGAATGGTTGCGTTTAGGCAGTTATCGTTTTCGCGTCATTGGCGTTTTGGCCGAACGCGGTGAATCTCTCGGATTAGATTTTCGTGACATGGCGATTATTCCTGTTCACTCAGCAGAAATGGTGTTTGATTCGCCAGCCCTGTTTCGTGTACTCGTTCAGCTTCGTCACACCGATAGTGAACAATATACCCAGCAGCGCATTCGTACAATTATTGCAGCACGGCACGAAGGTGAAGATGATATTAGTTTTATTAGCCAAGATGCCATGTTGAGTTCATTTAATTCAATCCTCAACGTTGTCACAGGTGTTGTGGGTTCGGTCGCAGGTATCAGTTTAATCGTCGCGGGTATTTTAATTATGAACGTGACCTATATTTCGATTTCACAACGAAGAAAGGAAATTGGCTTATTAAAAGCGCTCGGCGCTGACGCTAGCCAAATAAAATATATATTTGTGGGAGAGGCTTTGTTATTAACACTTGCAGGTGCAATCGGTGGGTTAATTATCGCGCTGTCACTCATTCAAGCGGTACATTGGTTTTGGCCTTCATTTCCTATTAAAGCATCATCTTGGGCGCTGTTTGCAGCCCTGTTTACTGCCTTTTTTATGAGTTTTGTATTCTCTTGGTTCCCAGCAAAACACGCCGCCAAACTCGACCCTATACTGGCGCTACGAGGGATCCGCTAATGCGTTTTCTCGATATGTCTCGATGGGTCATGTTAGCTGTACTCGAACACCGTTTACGCTCAATATTAACGGTGATTGGCTTTGCTGTTGGTATCGCATCTGTATCACTGCTTAGTGCACTAGGCGAAGGAATGCGTCAATTTATAATGCATGAGTTCACCCAGTTCGGAAGTAATATTGTGGTAGTAACACCAGGAAAAACCGAGACCTTTGGTTTGGGTGGTATGCTAAATACAACTCGCCCACTGTCTCTCGACGACGCGGTTCAAATTCAACAATTAGGGTTTGTCGAATACGTGGTGCCTCTTGTGTTTGGTAGCGGGCAAATTAAATCAGCCACCCATAGCCGCTATACCGATATAGCGGCTGTTGGCCCTCAAGCTGCACGCGCCTGGAAAATATCTGTCGCACAAGGGCGTTTTTTACCAGAAGACGATTTACAACAACCTCGGGCATACGCCGCACTTGGCAGCAAACTAAAAATGGAATTGTTTGGCGACAAAAATGCACTAGGAAAAACAGTAAGCATTGCACAGAATCGTTTTCGCGTTATTGGTGTAATGGAGCCAAAAGGCGAATTTTTGGGAACCGATCTCGATGACCTGATTTATATACCCACCCAAAAGGGATTGCAGATATTTAACCGCGAATCACTCATGGAAATTGATATTTTTTACCGTGAAAACAATTCAGCTAAGCAAATAGAGCAAAAGATTCGTAACTTTCTTACTGCAAAACACGGAAGAGAAGACTTTACCATTGTTACCCAAGACGCAATGCTTAAAAGTTTAGACAACATCTTGAAGATTGTTAAAATCGCTATCGCAAGTTTTGGCGCCATTTCTTTACTAGTTGGCGCTGTCGGGATCCTTACAATATTCAACATCACTCTCAACGAACGCAAGCAAGAAATTGGCTTATTGCGAGCACTGGGCTTTACACGAGAACAGCTTCGCAATCTATTTCTGGCGGAAGCTGTTGTACTGGCATTAAGCGGTGGCGTGCTTGGTTATGCATTTGTCATGGCCCCCATGCTACTGGCCAAGCTAGCGTTGCCACAATTTCCAATTGCCTTTGATTTTTCTATTCTTGTGCTTGCACTTCTTGTTTCTGCGCTTGTAGGTGTGTTTTCCGGCCTTAAACCCGCCATGCAGGCCTCACGCCTACCCCCTATCGACGCCCTGCGCGACGAGTAGCGCTATACCTCTTTTTGCCCCCCCACCGAAAGTGACGCCAGCTCGCAACAACGGCCCTTTTCTTCTATCCTTTGACTGTAGGCTTTTATAATTTTTCTTTACGATTCATTCAAGTAATAGACGTTGATGGAAATAGAAGGTTATCGCAATCTTAAACTCGTAGGCGAAGGTGGTATGGCCTACATATATAAGGCCGTGCAGTGCTCGCTCGAGCGCGACGTCGCCATCAAGGTTCTCAAGCAAAAACTCGCGGACGAAAACGAAATTCGTGAACGGTTTTTTCAAGAATCACAAATCATCGCCCAATTGAACCACCCCAATATCATTCAAGTGTTCGATAGAGGGGTAACCACCGATGGCAGCCCGTACTTCGTCATGCCTTTTATTAAAGGCGCCAGCCTCGAAACCGCATATAAGAAACAGGCACTACAGCAACACCAGGTGTTAAATATATTCACCCAAATATGCAAGGGGCTCGCCTATGCACACAAAAACAAAGTGGTGCATTGCGACATAAAACCAGAAAATATTTTGGTCGATTTTGAGGGTAACGCGATAATTCTGGATTTTGGAATATCTCAGTTATTTAGCGAAGGTAACACAGTTGAAGAAAACTATATCTATGGTACAGAAAACTACATGGCGCCAGAGCAGCAACTCGGGCTTTCGCACACCACAGCACTAAGCGACCTCTATTCTCTTGGCGTTATGATGTATCGCTTTCTATCGCGTCAGCACCCAGAAAAACCACCCCTTAGTTTGTCGAACTTTGACAGCAAGATACCCAAATTACTCGACGATGTAGTGCTTGCCTGCTTGGAACAAGAAGCTGAAGCACGGCCAGAAAGCGCTGAATATATAAAGAACACCTTGCTTAAAGTGCTTCAAGGCGACCACCTAAACACCAAACAAAAACAACGCGCACAAGCAGATGTTAAAAAATCGTTTCAACTGCTTGATGTAATTAAAGAAACACGTTTTGGTGCTATCTACCTATTTGAAGAAACAACCAGTCAAAATTTGTTTGTCATTAAGAAGAAGCCAAGTAAATCTGGTGGCTACGAACAAGCGAAGCGTCTCGTTGGATTTGAGCACCCCAACATTAACCCTGTGTATGGTGCTTCTAAGAATGCCCGTGTATTTATACTTGTCACCCAATATTGCACGGGGGGCTCTTTAGCAGACCAGCTGATCCAGCGGTTTGATCTAAATACTTTTTACCCTATTGCCATTGGCATAGCCGAAGCAATGCAAGCTGCTCACAAAGCAAATATTGTGCATGGTAATGTACGACCGAGTAATGTTTTATTTAACGAACAAGGCCAAGTCAAACTGGTCGATTTTGGTCTACAAGAACACTATCAAATGTCTGACGAAAACTGGTATACCAACCTAAATGAGGAGAGTGGCACAAAAGCAGATATTTTTGCTGCGGGCATGGTGTACTATCAAATGTTATTGGGCGAAGCACCGGAAACCAACACTTCAAGTTTGGTTAAAAAATATCGTTTTTCCAAGTTGCCTCAAGAACTACAACACCTTGTTCGCCAGATGATTCACAAAGATAAAGATAAACGTATTGAATCGTTTTCAGAAGTAGCTGCTAGCCTACACGCCTTGTTCGATGAAAAGGCTACGACTGTTCGCGCTACCAATACCCATGCTTCAATTTCGCCTGGCGCAGGCCCAAAACATCATCACGGCAGAAAGAACACAAAACGCTGGCTGATACTTGCAGGTATATTCGCGGCAACCGTTCTTGCCGCTCAATTTTATCTCTTGCTCAATGCTCGCTAATCGTTGTCTACATCGCGATAACACGCCTCTCGAAAACGCGGTGTACAAATGGCGAAAAAAATGAGATCTCCGCCACCTGAGTTTCGGATACGCTGTTTACAGCCTGGAGGGATGTTAACCACATCGCCAGGTTTTACGACCTCACACACACCATCACCAAGCTCTACAACACCCTGCCCTTCTGTTATTAGGTAGCGTTCAGACACGCCTTCCAGAGTATGCCAACGTGTTGTTTCCCCCGGCTCTAGTCGCGCGCGGGCAACGGATAGATCCTCACTCGATTCAGAGTTAAGCACTTCGACAATATGGCAGCCTTCACCAAAAAAGTATTCTTTACTCTTATCAAATGGGTATAGTTTGGCTATTCCCGTAATTTCTTCGGAATTCATTGATCGCTCTTTCGTGAATCAATAATTATTTTTACTTACGTCACTCTACCGGTAGTTTCATATAGCAAAAAAAAGCCACCCGATTTGGGTGGCTTTTTTACTTCAAAAACGTATCTATAACCTGACATTAATTACTTTATTATTTTCGTCAAACTCAACGGCCTTTTTCTTGAAGCGATTTAGCCAAAACGTATAGCGATAAGCTGAAAGTGAAGGGTTTGCATGATACGGAGGACGACCCATCGCAATATGAATACCCTCACGAGACATTCCGACTTTAGGCTGACCTAAACGAATGCCTTGAATATCGACTTCACTCATACTATCAATCTTCTTTTTATCGCATTCTGAACCAAAAAAACCTTCTGCCACCTGCATCAGGCTAACGCCGGCACTTCTAGTATGTTTATCCCATTTTAAAATGTAACCCATGCCTTCCCAATCAAACTCAATCACTTTCTTCTTAACTTTGGTGATCGTCACATCAGAACAAACAGGTATTAAACCCGGCATTTGATAGTTCATTGAATAAACAAGCCGCTTATTCATATCAGGATGTAAATTAACGATGGTTTGAAGCTTGTCGCCTTTCTTAATCTCACCAAATGCGACTGGAGCGATCAAAACGAATAGAGCGATCTGTAAAAGAGTTGCGAATTTTTTCATATTTATATTTTCTCCAAGAATCCATAGGTCTACCCCCCCTCAAAGGCCTGCTGAGCACACTCACAAAACAATCAGCACACCAGCGTGGTAGCGGCTGGACATTCTACGTCTAAACACAAGCTAGTGCAGGGGATCTAGACGCCAACTTGGGCGCCCACACCTCCACTATTCACAAAATAAATACCCTCTATGCAGGATATAACCTTGGTTAATACTGCAAAATCGATTACTCTGGGCACGATTTATCGATGTACAGCCACTAGGACGGCCATGTTTAGACAATTATCTCCCAAACAGCGCTGGCAATTTTTACTCATCATTGCAGTGGCGTTTTTGTATTTCGCTTCTGCGTCAATGATGCTGTACTTCCCAAAGTATATTGTCGATTTAGGGGGCAACGAACAACAAGCGGGCTGGTTGAGTGGTGTCAGCCTCATACCAATGCTGCTCTTTTCGCTTTTTATCGGTTCAATGTCGGATAAATACGGCTCAAAAACACTGGTAATGTCGGGGCTCATTCTCTTTTCTTTATCGACCTATTTGCAGGGCTATATTACAGACACCGGGTATGAAACGTTTTGTTTGAGGTTTCTTCAAGGCATGGGCCACGCGCTTGTGTTTTCCCCCTTGCTCGCAGAGGTGGCACGCATCATTCCTGATGGCTATCGCGCTGCAGGTATCGGATATTTTACTGTCTCTATTCAAGCGGGTAATACGCTCGGAAGCTCCATCGGTGAACTTTGTATTAAGATGTGGTCATACACGTCGCTCTTTAACATCGCAACCTTTATTGGCTTAACTGCACTCATTGCGCTTTTTGGAATTAAATCAACAAAACAACAACCCCAAAACAGCTCGAAACAAAAAATTAGCGACACGCAACAAACGACAGCTTTACCAAACCAATACTTTGGTTACTTAGCTGTACTGCTTATACTCGGCTGTAGTTTTGGTATCGCATTACAGTTTATGCCAATATATTTCGATTTCTTATTGCGCGAAGAACTCGTGCAAACTCCAATTTCTAACCTTTATTTTATGACCTCGTGTTTAATGACGGTAGCAATGGTTCGCCTATTTATAGGGCACCATACAGATGGCATACATCGAGACAAAATCTTAAAGGTCTGTTTTGTCGTCATGCTTTTCTCTCTTGCGGCACTTCCTTTTATTCGCAGTGAATTTGCATCATTACTAATTTCCATATGTTTTGGACTTTCTTACGGCTTAATTTTCCCCTCGGTCAATGCACAAATAATTGAGATGGTAGACGCTGACAAACGAGGAAAATCGTCCGGTATATTGGCGGTAGTTTACGAAGTGGGTTTTAGGGGTATGCCGGTACTTGCTGGTAGCTTGGTTTTTTATATTGGCTATACACAAATGTTTTACACCCTTTGCGTAGCCTTTGGCTTAAGTATATTGTTTTTACTATATACCAAACGCAAAGATAAAAACGCGATTTCAAAGCCCCCACTAACAGTTTAAAAAAGCGATCTAAGCCGCTTTTTCCAGCCATTTATTGGGCTCACACGCCATCGCTAACGAGATGGAGCCAACACTCGTATATATTCCGCCCGCCAAACTCATAACAGACGTCATCATTTTTACCTTATGTGCTTCTGCAGTAGATTTTAGCTCTTGATAACCTGGCAGCTGCGCTAACTCCTCTAATGGCCCTGCGTAATTTAGAACTAGCATAGGAAATTGCAACCCCGACTCGATCTGGATTGATGCATGCTCAAAGAGTTGTTTCGCCGCTTTTCGAAAACCAAATGACTTCGCCGCAAGGTATGATGAGTCGTTACGATTACACAAAATTGGATGAATGCCGAGCGTGTCGGCAATAAAGACTTGTGCCCAGCCTACCGATGTCTCGTTGCGTTTTTGCGAGCGCTCTAATGCCAGTAATGGCTTACGAGGCAAAATAAAGGTATGTATATTGGAAGACAGCACATCCATTTCTCGCCTAACTTCTTGTGGGTCTTGGCCTTTTAAAATTCGGCGTATTGTTTCTGCCACCATCAGCCCCTGACCAGCAAACACGGTGCGGCTATCCATTACTCGGATGGTGATATCGCGATGTCGATCACCAAGCTTTCGCCTCACAGAAGACGCCGCCACATTGGCATTGTTATAAGTGTCACCTTGAGTGCGGTTGACCGTTTGCACAACGATCATTTTGTGCCCCGACTTTATCGCTCTGACAATGGCTGCTTCAAAATCTTCTGGGCGGGGTGGCGCAGTCGATACATCGTGTTTTTTCGATAGACGCCCCGACTGAAAAATAGCGAGATTTTTGTCTTGTTTGCAGGGGTCTGAAATGGTTTTTCCATCGATGGAAATTAATAATGGTACCTGCTGAATATTATATTTATCGATAATTTTCGAGGGCAAACTACACGATGAATCGGTGATCACTGCGATGCGTTTAGACATTTGGGTTCCTTATATTTACACGAGAAATATCCGCTATTAGTAGCCATACTCAGACGTCCCTGCCCTTCAATATCCTTCGATATACTGACCCAGCTTAGCCTTGATTCGTTAAGTTCAACAGCAGACCCTTGCCATAAAGCGTGTAGGAAATTGACCATTGATAGCAGGTTTGATGTATTTAATGCCAACTCATGTATTGTGAAACCCGTGAGGTATTTTTAAATCTGAAGGGATAAAACCAAAGCACTTGAACGTTCACAATTTCTAAACGATTTAATTGTAATGTCGCAATAGATATATTCGATATAGCAGAGCCCTTACTTTTTAATAACCAATCAATTCATCTAAGGAAAATCGATGGAACCGACTGCCAGCTCACGCAATCAAAAAGCACCTTTACATTACCCACAAGCTACGCTAGCTTTATGACGTTTGTAGATAGGCATGGGCAGTAGAATATGAATGATATTGTGATAGAAAACGTTGAATTAACAAGTGTTGCCCCCGCTGAAGCAGACGAAACATCCATTCCAGAAAAGTCAGATCGAAGAATAAATTTTTCGCTACGTCAGGAAAATAAAATTCGCCGCAAAAAACATTTAACCTACCTGTTTGACAATTGCTTTTTAGCTCACAAACGCAGCGGAAGTAAAAGACCTGAATTAATCTCCGACATTCGCTTCCTTGATGAAGAGTTCGAAAGTAACCTTAACATTTCCTGGAAGATCATCTCGATGGGGCTCGTGTTATTCAGCTGCAGCTTACTGGTCGAAACATACGGGAATCTATCTCTTCTATCTTTTATAGGCCTAGTCGCAATCTCGGCCATATTCCTAATACTAGGCATATTCAACTCCACTTACCGGCTTAACATCCACACAAAAAACGGGCAGCTAAAAGTAGCAGAGTTGTTTTTCAACTTGCCGAATAAAGTAGAGTTTCATGAATTTTGTGACAATTTGAAACGTGCAATACAGAAAGCACAAAAGAAACTCCCCGATGGCAACAAAAAGTACGCGCTAGAAATGACAGAGCACAGGCGTATTTTTGAAAGTGGAGCCATAAAAGAAGCGGATTATATAAACGCGAAAGAAAACATTATGAAATGTTTTAAAGGGTAGAAACCCGTAGCGAGCCCAGTCCATAAAGGCGCCACCGAACTCCCGTTCAGCGGCACCACGCTATACCAGTGTTATTTCAATTCTGGTTAGGCGCTACAGTTTTTCGCAATGCTCGGTAGATTGCGCCAAATCAATAAGCTCACGCATCGCAACAGAAAACATCGCATAATCGGTTTGCTGTGTGCCCTGCACTTCATTCACCATAGCGCGCCAACGATCTACCATATAAGCATTCTTTTCAGACCAGAGCTTGAGCACTTCTTCTAAATCTCGCTCGTCTTGCAACCTGATCATCGCAACCGTCAATCTGCGTAGTTGCGCTTCTAAATCGTCAATATAGCTTTCTCTGGCAAGCGCTTGCCAATACGTCTCTACATTTACATTAGAGATTTGTGTAGCAAACCAATTTAGCCCAAGGTCTTCAAACACTCTAAAGAATATTTTAGACACATCGATTAACGAGCTTTTTGACATTATGGAGGCCTCCACTACACTGAGACCCGAAAACAAATTGGCTGGCATAGAAAGTGGCAGTATCCACTCTTCTGACACACCACCCTCGCGAAGCTTATCTCCACGCTGCAACCATTCCTCTCGCGCGGTTCCTTTTACAACCTCGCCCATCATTTTCTGAACGGCATTAACACCTTCCATGAAAACGGCGACTTCTTTCGCTGGCATTAGCCCCGCTCTTCTATTCCGTAAAAACCAACGTGTTCCACGGCGTACGCGACGCACCATGTTAGCCATAATTTCATATTGAAACTCAGCAGGGACCTTATTGTCGAGCGACTTAATGTATTCCTGAAACCGTTCAAACTGAAACACATCGCGAGACACAATGTATGCACGGGCTATCTCAGCAAGCGATGCCCCTGTCGTTTCAATTAAGCGATGGCCAGCCGTAATACCCAAATTATTGATAAGATCATTGGCGACTTGAGTTCCGACGATTTCTCGCTTTAGACGGTGTTGGTATATTTCATCTGGATATTTTTTTCTAAGTTTTTCCGGGAATGCTGTTTCAATTTCTTTTACGATATAGGCGTCCTCTGCAATATCAGAAGCGATCAGCGATTCTTTCATCATGACCTTTGCGTAAGAAATCATTACGGATAATTCTGGTCGCGCCAACGCCTTGCCTTGGCCCTGACGTTCAACGATTGCTTCATCCGTTGGCAAAAACTCCAGCTGTCTATTGAGTTTTCCTTGGTTTTCCAAGAAACTAATAAAACGGCGATATTCAGTAAGACGCTGTACAACCTCATGTTCGGCCATACTAATAGACATCGTTTGGCGATAGTTATTTTTGAGCACCAAATCTGCTACATCATCGGTCATGTTAGCGAGAAAACGATTGCGCTGTTTAGATGTTAAATCTCCGTTTGCAACAAGCTCATCTAGCAAAATTTTGATATTGACCTCATGGTCGGAACAATCAACACCCGCTGCGTTGTCAATAAAGTCGGTATTACATGAGCCGTTATGTAGAGAAAATTCTACTCGCCCCAACTGGGTCAGGCCGAGGTTACCGCCCTCACCAAATACTTTACATCGCAATTCATTGCCGTTTACACGCAAACTGTCATTGGCCTTGTCGCCCACCTCGCTGTGTGTTTCCCAGCTGGCTTTTACGTATGTACCAATTCCGCCGTTCCATATCAGATCTACCGGTGCTTTGAGTAGTTGGTGAATGAGATCATTTGGCGCTAGCTTATCGTCTTTAATATCAAACGCTTTTTTCATTGCCGCAGAAATCGTAATCGATTTAGCCGAGCGAGAGAACACCCCGCCCCCTTTGGAAATAAGCTTTTTATCAAAGTCTTCCCAACTTACGCCAGGGGTTTCGAAAAGTCGTTTTCTCTCAATAAATGTTTTTGCAGAATCAGGGCTTGGATCAATAAAAATATGCAGATGATTAAACGCCGCTTGCAACCTAATATGCTCAGACAACAACATACCGTTACCGAACACGTCACCCGCCATATCACCGACACCGATAACAGTGAACGCTTCATTTTGAATATCGACGCCTTTTTCTCTGAAGTGCCGCTGAACTGACACCCAAGCGCCACGCGCGGTGATTCCCATACCTTTATGGTCATACCCCTGGCTGCCACCAGACGCAAATGCATCACCTAACCAAAAATTATTGGCGATCGAAATCTCGTTTGCGATATCGGAAAATGTCGCTGTACCTTTATCTGCTGCTACGACCAGATAAGGGTCATCAGGGTCTTTTCGTATTACGCTTTCCGGTGCGACTATTTCACCATCAATAAAGTTATCTGTAATATCGAGCAGACCTTGAATAAAGGTTTTATAACAAGAAACACCCTCGTTGAAAAACTCTTCTCGCGACATGGATTTATTCAATTTTTTCGCGACAAACCCACCCTTTGCACCGTGGGGTACAATTACCGCATTTTTAACTTGCTGTGCTTTAACTAAACCAAGTACTTCTGTGCGAAAATCTTGCAATCGATCTGACCAACGTAACCCACCACGAGATACTTTTCCGCCTCGTAAATGCACACCCTCTACTCGTGGTGAATAGACGAAAATCTCAAACATAGGCCGAGGTTCGGGGATATCCGGAATATCACGTGGACTGAATTTAATGGAGATATAACTTTTATCTTCACCTGACGAGCATTTTTGGAAGAAGTTTGTGCGCAACGTTCCCGTTATTAGATCGAGGTAGCGTCGCAACACACGATCTTCGTTGAGGTTTTGAACCGCATCTAGCGCTTCTTCAATTTTACTTTGCAAGCGCTCAATTCGGCCATCTTCGACATCTTCATTTTTATTCACACGCGGATCAAAGGTCGCTTTAAACAATGCCACCAAGTTACGTGTAATATCTAAATGGTGTACCAAAGTATCTGCAATAAACTGTTGTGTCGTGTTGAAACCAATTTGCTTTAAGTAGGTTGCATAGGCGCGCAACATTGTCACTTCTCGCCAATTGAGCCGCGCACCGAGCACCAATCGGTTGAACGCATCACTTTCACTGTTGCCACGCCATACGTTAAAAAAAGCATCTTCAAAATGCGCACGTACGGCATGCACATCAACGTGCACAGGCAAACCAAAGGTCAATTGAAAATCGTGTAACCACACCAAACCTTGCGATTCTGTATGAATTTTGTAGGGGTGCTCGCCCAACACGCGCAAGCCTAGATGTTCGAGAATAGGAATAACATCACTCAGTTCCAACGGCTCGTGTAGATGCATAATTTTAAATCGCATCGTATCTTCAGCCGCATCAATGGGTCGGTACAAGTTCATTGCCACACTGCTTTCATCTGACAACGATTCCAACATTTCAATATCTGTTGCTGCCGAACGAGCATCAAACTGTTCTTGATAACTTTGTGAAAAGGCGTGATGGTACAGTTTGTAGTTGGCTATGCCTCGCGTTTCACCGAAATGCTCGATAAGTGCGTCTTGAAGGTGCTCTGCCCAGTTTCTGGTGACATCAACAATGGAGTCTTCTAGTGCTTTTTGATCGACCTCGATTTTTTTACCGCAATCGATACGAAATACAAATTGAGCACGAGCCAAATTTGATTCAGAAAAGTAGCTTGTAGAATCGCACTCATTGCTCCCCAGTGCCTCGCCAATAAGCTTTTCTATTTTCATCCGAACCTGTGTGTTGTACAGGTCTTTCGGTACATACACCATACAATTTACAAAACTACCAAATGGATCTTCACGCAAAATTAGACGGACCACATGCCGCTCATTGATCGATGCGATATTCCAGATATTTTTGAATAAGGTTTCTTTGTCTGACTGGAAAATTTCTTCTTTGGGGAAATTTTCAATAACACGAATCAGGTTTTTACCGTAATAACCATTAGTATCTAAGCCAGACGTTTCAATTACATAATCTATTTTTTCTCGCATTAAGGGGATATGACGCGGAGACATCGCGTAAACACCGTACGTGAACAGACCTAAGAAACGGTATTCACCACAAACGTTCCCCTTCTCATCTATTTTTTTCACGGCAATGTAATCAGGGTATACACCCCGATGTACATTCGATCGCGTGGAAGATTTAGAAAAGAAAACGGCTTCCTTACTTTCGTGAAAGTTAAGCATGCCTTCATTTGAATCAATGGAAATAATGTCTGAATTATCGTCGCTAAGCTTTCTGAAAATACCGAGGCGGCTCTCCGTTAATTCCTTAAGTCCTTTTTTTCGCCCTGTTTTTACGAGGTCATATTCTCGAAAGCCAAGAAAAGTAAAATTGTGCTCCCGCAGCCACCCTAAAAATGCAAAAGACTCGGAAGCACTAGCACAACAGTCTTTTATATTGGTACGACACTGCTCTAAACGTTCAACTAACGGAGGGTAATCATTCACAACGTTCGCAACATCTTTTAATACCGTCTGAATCGAGCGGCGAATATCCGCCAACTGGGCATCATCAGTATGCAAATTTATCTCGAGATAAATAAGCGCTTCTTTACCACAGCCCTTGGGCAGCTCAGTACCACTCTGCTTGTTTTTAGCATCCCCCATCATGCCTTGGCACAGCTGCTTGTATTTGCCTCGTGAATCACGCTCAACCAC
Organism: Agarilytica sp.; assembly: GCA_045430305.1. Lineage (GTDB taxonomy): Bacteria > Pseudomonadota > Gammaproteobacteria > Pseudomonadales > Cellvibrionaceae > Agarilytica. Next base: position 939,132 of record JAILXW010000001.1, read on the forward strand.
ACAAACAAAACTCTGCACCACGTGCATGGGTACTGCACGACGGTTCAATTCCAAGCGAATGGAGTCCACCAGAAAAGGCATATCCTTTTGAAGAACGGTGATGACCGTACGACCGCACATCCAGCCGTGCTCGTCCAAATTGGGGTTGAAGACCTGTACCTTTGCGGCTGTTTTCGGCCCATTCTCAATAAACAGACTGAGTTCAAAAAGGAACCCGTATAGGTCACTTAGTTCACGTCCAACCCAGGCATCAAGCGGGAAATACTTCAGATAGGCTTTAGCAAATTCGAGATGCTTCTCGGCCTTTTCTGCGCCACCCTCGCCATCGAGCATTTTTTTTGCCAGGGCTGAATATTTTTTAACCAATGACGTGTGATTTTCTATGTGACTGCTATTAATTTCCACCGCAAAGCCCTCGTTATTGTTTTCGTCGCGAAAAGAGCAGAATTTAATTCAAAAAGTGGCCGTATCTTATTGATTATTAGAACAACTGGCCTTACATAAGAATAGTTCATAACAGGCCCAGTGATGCGCCTTATGACTAAGCTTTGGCGTCTGTTTTTACACCAAGGAACTCTTATTCCGTTCCAAAGTCTAGAAATGCGCACTATCGGCTTAACACCACCTCTTATGTAGGGGGAATTTAGCCCGAAAAGTGCCATATTTTCGGAATCGTACCCAATAGAGTGGTATGAGCCAAAACACGTGTTAAACCCAACAAAAAGATACTGACTCACTATGTCGACAACCATCGAACAATTACAAAGCTTGAAAACCTGGCTTGAAGGGCAAATCGTAGGGCAGCCAACGCTAATAGAAAGGCTTCTTATTGCTTTGATTGCAGACGGGCATTTACTAGTAGAAGGGGCGCCAGGCTTAGCCAAGACCAAGGCGATCAAAACACTTTCTCAGGGCGTTGAAGGCGATTTTCATCGCGTACAATTTACCCCTGACCTACTTCCATCAGACATTACCGGCACTGACATTTACCGCCCCGAAACCAGCAGCTTTGAATTCCAGCAAGGGCCAATTTTCCATAATTTGGTACTCGCTGATGAAATTAACCGCGCGCCAGCAAAAGTACAGTCAGCACTGCTAGAAGCGATGGCCGAAGGCCAAATCAGTGTCGGCAAAACCACTTATACGCTTCCCGAATTATTTTTGGTGATGGCAACACAAAACCCCATCGAGCAAGAAGGCACTTACCCCTTGCCCGAAGCCCAGCTAGACCGTTTTTTAATGCATGTGCGGGTAGACTTCCCAAATAGCGATGCAGAAAAAGAAATCTTAAAGCTTAGTAGAGCCGAGGCCAGCAACCAATCGTCAGATGCCAACCTTCCGACTGTCGTCAGCCAAGAGACGTTGTTTAATGCTCGGGAAGACGCGCTGGCGATTCATATGTCAGAGGCCGTAGAAGAGTATATTGTGCAATTAACCATGGCGACTCGAAACGCGAGTGCATACGGTGAAGATCTAGCCCGCTGGTTAGACTTCGGGGTTAGCCCACGCGCGACCATTAGTCTCGATCGATGTGCCCGCGCACACGCGTTATTAAATAACCGAGATTACGTTAACCCTGACGATGTACGTGCCGTTTTGCATGATGTATTTCGCCACCGCTTGTTATTGAGCTTTGAAGCGGAAGCCAATGGTATGACCCCAGACAAAATAATAGACGAACTCATCAAACGAGTTCCTCTCGCCTAGTGAAAACCCATTCGCAGTACCGTGTTGAAAAATAACATGCAAAACGAAAACATAGAACAGGCACCCGAAGGCGTTTATGTTTCCGTAGACGCGCTACTCAAACTTCGTCACTTGGCGAAGGACATCAGCCTGCAAACCAACAAAAAAAGTACCGCGCTGATGGATGGCGATAGCCGCACGAGTTTTCGTGGACGCGGTATGGAATTCGCTGAAGTACGCCCCTATCAGGCAGGCGACGATATTCGAAATATAGATTGGCGCGTTACCGCCAGAACGCAAAAACCTTACACTAAATTATTTCAAGAAGAGCGCGAACGCCCGGTCTACATATTAGTAGATCAACGCTCCCCAATGTTTTTTGGTAGCGTAGCGCAATTTAAATCGGTATTTGCTGCCAAATTAGCAACTATCGTCAGTTGGGCCGCCATGCAAAACAATGATCGTATTGGCGCCCTCATATTTTCTGACAAAGATCAAACTGACAGCCGCCCACGCCGAGGGAAACACGCCGCATTAGGGATTATTCATGATCTTGTCGCCTTTAATCAGCAGCTTAAATCGCCTAACAACGCCAGCGAAAATAGCATGGCAGAAATGCTCCAAGTTATTCGCAGAGTAGCCAAGCCCGGCAGCGCTGTATTTGTTATAAGTGATTTTCACGATTTTTCAGAAGACTGCGAAGAACCTTTGGCGGTGCTGGCAAGGCATTGTAATGTCACGGCACTTCATGTGTATGACGCGCTAGAACAACAATTACCATCGCACCACTTTTTGACAGTCACAGACGGCCAACACCGACTCAATATCGCCGGGCAATCGCAACATTTCTCCCAGCGCTATAAGGCGAACTTTGCCGATCTGCGTTCCCAGTTGAAAACAGTATGTAATCAGTACGCCGTAAACTTCGCAAGCCTCTCAGTAGAAGAATCTCTCTCTTCGCTGGTTCAAGATTTATTCTGCTCGCGTCGCCAACGCAAGACCAGGGGGCGCTAATGTTTATATTCAACCATTTACTTTCCCTCGTTCAGAATATTCCTGCACTACACCTAGCTCGGCCTCAGCTACAAGCCCCAGGTCAAATGCCCGACCCAAGGCAGCAGTTGTTGCAACAAATGGCTGATGTTATTTCTCCTGAAGGGGTTAATTGGTGGCCGCCAGCAATCGGTTGGTGGGTGGTGTTTTTTCTAGCAGTTACATTGGTTACCCTACTAATCTACACACTCATTCAACGCTATAAACGCCAGCGCTATCGCAAGCTCGCCAAACGTTTAATACATTCCATCTATACGCAAGATGATATGCCCGCACAACAACGGGCAATTCAAATCATGCTGACCTTGAAACGAATATTTTTTACCGCATACCCCGAAAAAAGGAATCAAGTCGCGGGCATTTACGGCAGTGATTGGTTCGAGCTTTTAGATAGCTCGCTGGCTAAGCCCTATAAAAAAGTTGATGATAGTGATGCCTTCAAACACCAATTAGACCAAGCCCTATATCGCGATGCCTACGCCCACGTAGATGACGTTCTAGAAAAGCTAAAAGGTTTTTCTGATTTTTGGGTTTCTCAACATCGTAGCGTTTTCAAAGAAAAAACCATCGAGCAACCTGTAAACGAAGAACAAGACCCAGAGGTGCACAATGCTTAGTTTCGACTGGCCTTTGGTTTTTCTCTTTAGCGCATTACCTATCGCAGTGTTTTTTTTGCTTCCTCGGGCAAAACGCGATGAGGCCGCGCTTCGAATTCCTTTTTATCAGCGTGTTGAATCTGCCATGGGAACAAGTTCTACGAGCTTCAACAAAACCCCAATATTTCGCGCGATGTTTTATGGCCTGATCTGGCTTTTATTGGTAAGCGCTGCCGCCAAACCGCAATGGCTAGGGGAACCCATTTCCTTGCCCAGTAGCGGGCGAGACCTATTAGTCGCAGTCGACATTTCCGGCAGTATGATCACAGAAGATATGATCGTAGAGAACCGCCAGATCCCCCGAATTTTAGTGGTAAAGTATGTGGTCGGTGACTTTTTAGAACGCCGGTTCAACGACAGGCTAGGCCTTATTTTGTTCGGCAGTCAGGCGTATTTACAATCGCCTCTTACCTTCGATCGAACAACGGTTAACCGCCTGCTTCAAGAAGCTCAATTGGGTTTTGCTGGCAAACAAACTGCCATTGGCGACGCCATTGGGTTAGCGATTAAACGCTTACAAGATCGTCCAGAATCTCAACGTGTTGTAATTTTATTAACCGACGGTGCAAACACCGCCGGAGAAGTCGAACCACGCAAAGCTGCCGACCTTGCCAAACAAGCCAAGGTGAAGATTTATACGGTCGGCGTAGGTGCAGATTCTATGGTCGAATTTTTAGGCCCTTTCCGCCAACAGGTAAACCCATCGCTCGACTTAGATGAAGAAAGTTTACAATACATTGCGGATACCACCGGTGGTAAATATTTCCGTGCACGCAGCCCAGAAGAACTCGAGGAAATTTATCGCGCGTTAGATAAGCTAGAACCAATTGAACAAGATGAAGAAGTGTTTCGCCCAAGCTTGAGCTTATATTATTGGCCGCTAGGCATCGCTCTTGTGTTAATACTCGTGAGAAGCTTAATCAAACTTCCTATTCTTTTTAGCGGGCGCCGAGGCCATTCACATTCTGACACCAGCGCCAAAATGCAAAATAGAATGAGTAAGGCTTAGAAAGATGGAAACGATTGTAGAGAACTTTCATTTTATTCGACCTTGGGCATTACTTTTAATCCCTCTATGCCTTCTTTCATTCTGGGTGCTTTTACACAGTGAAAAACGTAACAGCCAGTGGCGTACGCTTATAGATAAACGCTTACTGCCTTATTTACTCGAAGGCAATATTTCGCAAGCCAAACAATTCCCGTATTACGCATTTTTAATACTGCTCATTGCCCTTTGTTTAGCACTTGCTGGGCCCGCCTGGGAAAAACAACCCCAACCAATACAACGCGACACCAGCGCCCTCGTCATATTGTGGGACCTTTCGCCTTCCATGTATGCGCAAGATATTAAACCTTCACGCGTTGTACGTGCACGACTCAAACTATCTGATTTGCTCGATGAAAGAAAAGAAGGCTTAACCGCGCTTATCGCCTATTCCGGTGACGCACATGTGGTAACACCGCTCACCGACGATACCAAAACGATTAAAAACCTACTTACTGGCCTTTCCCCTGCCATCATGCCCTTGAAAGGCAGCAACCCAGAACACGCGCTTCGTAACGCCATCGAGCTAATCAAAGACAGCAACATAGACAAGGGCGATATTGTATTTATTACCGATGACATTCCCTATTCTGCGTTCACAGAGCTGAACACTCTTAGCTCTGAAACCAAACACCGCATTACAGTGTGGGGCATAGGAAAATCAGAAGGCGCTCCTATTCCTTTGCCTAACGGTGGTTTTGCAAAAAATTCGCGAGGCGAGATTGTCGTAGCACGAGTAGACCATAATGCCCTTTCAGAAGCGGCGGTAAAAATGGGCGGTACGTACATCCCCTTCTCTAATGATCATTCTGATATTGAATCAATTGTTCATTTTGGGTTTCAAGCTGAGAACATGGCTCTATCAGACTCGCAACCCAAGCCAGAAAGAATGATCGACCAATGGAAGGAAGTCGGCCATTGGATTGTTCTATTTTGTTTACCCTTTGCAGCGCTGGCATTTCGTCGAGGGTGGTTAATGTGCTTAATCATCGGTTTTACATTACAGCCAGAACGCGTGATGGCATTTGAATGGCAAGCGTTATGGTACAACAAAGACCAGCAAGCACAGAAACTCTTACAAGAAAATCAAGCAGATGCAGCCGCCGAAACATTTCAAGATAAAAACTGGAAAGCCATCGCCAATTATAAATCTGGTAATTTTGAAGACGCACAAAAACATTTTGAAAGCACCTCCGATACTGAATCACTCTACAACCTAGGTAACAGTCTAACGCATCAAGGGCGATACGATGACGCGATTGCCGCTTATGAAAAGGCGTTAGGCGAAAAACAAGACTTCCCCGAAGCCGAACAAAACTTGCAAATTGCAAGACAGCTAAAGGCCCTAGAAGAACAACAGCAAAACCAACAAGGTCAGGATTCAGATCAATCTGACGCTGATCAAGAAGAAAGCGAGCAGGAAAAAGGTGAGCAAAATAAGGCTGATCAAGATTCACAGCAAGATGGCGAGCAATCGCAAAACCAAGACGGCCAGAATCAACAGAGTGAAAGCCAAGAACAGCAAAATCAAAACAATAGCAAAGACGGTGAACAAGATAGTGATGCGCAGCCTCAGCAGGCCCAAGAACAAGAAGAGCAAACGAAGGAAGCGCTAAAACAACACTACCAACAAGATAAAGAAGAAACTGCCGAGCAAAAAGAAGCGCGAGCACAACAACAAGAAAAAAGCAGCGATAATACAGATGAACCGAACACTCAAGCTATTGCAGAAGTGCAACTAAGCCCAGAAGAACAAGAACAGCAACAGGCGCTCAAGCAGTGGCTGCGCCGTGTTCCTGACGACCCCAGCGGGTTACTAAGAGAAAAATTCAAATACGAGCACAACAAACGTCGAAGAGAAAATTTCGATCAAGGTTTGCGAATGCCAGAGGGCGCCACGAATGAAGAGCGCTGGTAAAGACTATGATTAAAACACTTAAAATATTTTTATCCACTTCAGCGATCAAGGGCATATTGGCCTTTTTGATCTTCTCTCTATTTATTTCGCCATCAAGCGCCCAAAACCGTTCACAAGATGCTTTGGTATCGACAGTAAGTCGCACAAAAATCAGCATCGATGAAACTATCGAGCTACAAGTGCGCTATTACGGCCCAAGTAAACGCGGAAAACCCGATTTTACACAGCTCAGTACTAGTTTCGAGGTCATCTCAACACGCCAAAGCAATCAATTTAGCTCTGTAAACGGCCAAGTGACATCCTATACTGATTGGGTCTTGGTGCTAGAGCCAAAAAAGGAAGGTCGGCTACTCATCCCCTCTTTTCGATTTGGCAGCCTCATCAGTGATGCCGTGCAAGTCACAGTCTCACCACAGAAAAAAGTCAGCGGTAAAGTAAAAGATATCTTTCTCGAAACATTCATCGAAAAAGATAGCGTATACGTGCAAGAACAAATCATTGTTAAGTACCGCTTGTTTTACTCGCGCAATGTCAGCTCTTTGAATAATGAAGATTTAAACATAAGTAATGCCGTGCAAGAAGTGCTACCAGACATTCGCTACAATCGTCGTATCAATGGCAAGCTCTACGCCATTGCTGAGTTTGCCTATGCGGTATTTCCACAAGAAAGTGGTGAACTGGTAATACCCCAGCTAGTGTGGGACGTAAACGTACCCAAAACGGTACGTAGTAATTCATTCTTTGGTATGACAGGTAGAACGGAAACCTTGCGACTACGTACTGAGCAAAAAAAGATTCAAGTTCTCCCTCGCCCAGATAGTTTTCCAAACACGGCCGCATGGGTCCCGGCCAGCAACGTAACGCTTGAAGAAACCTGGAGCCGCGACCCCAAAAATCTCAACATAGGGGAACCCATTACTCGCACCATTACCTTAAAAACCGAAGGTTTAATGGCTGCACAGCTACCCCCGGTATGGTCAAACGCCAATACCAGTGATGTTAAGGTCTACGCCGATCAAGCCGAACTGAAAGACGAACCTAGCGCCGATGGGTTTAACTCGCTGCGTATAGAAAGCTCAGCGATTGTATTAAATAAAAATGGCAGCACGAAGTTGCCAGCGGTAAAAATCCCTTGGTGGAACACAAGAACCAATGCCTTAGAATACGCCGCGTTGCCGGAGGTGACACTTAGTGCAGCCGGAAGTAAACCGGCGACCAACGATAAGAATTTTTCGGCCACCACCTTGGGTGAAACGACTAGGGAATTCACTAATACTCCAGCCATATCTCAACAAAATCAGCAAGCCATTGGCGAACTCAAGAATCAACTTGCCAGCACCAATAAGCACCTTCGCACCTGGCAACTGATTAGCCTTGGGTTATTCGTTATCGTGATAACACTTATTGCTTGCTTATGGTTAACCCCCACCTCACGATCAAAAAACGGGTCCACCGAGCACTCTCAAGACTTACGTGAGAAAAGCGCCAAGCAAGCTTTTTCAGCGCTACTTAAAGCCTGCCAATCCGGCAGTAACATTCAAATTCGCCAAGCGCTTATTACCTGGGCACAAATAAAATGGCAAAAACCAAGCATACAAAGCCTTGACCAGGTCATTCACGAATTAAACGATCAAGCGCTTACAGAACAAATCAAAAAGATCGATGCCGCGCTATACTCTGGTAAAGAAATTCAACAAATCGACGCGTTACAGATTGCATCTATGTTAAAAAATCTCGACACGTTAAAGAAAAGCAATAAAAATAGTAAGAGCGCTATCGCAGCCTTATATCCATCAGCGACCTAAGTTTGACTAAATCAATTCAACCTGATCAAGTTCCGCCGCCAGCAGCCCTATCCGCTCTTAGAAAAATTGGGATATTGGTAAGTGGATGTTTAGCTGCATTTGCTTTCGTTTTTATCGTTCTTTTCGTTTTGATATTCGATTTCAAAGCCGAACACCCAAGCGCACAAAAACTCAGCGGGCACGAATTTAATCAAACAACAAATTTTATTCGACGCGTTAGCAAAAAGATTATTGGCAGTACCCAAACCACTACGATTAAAGCCTCCAAAAAAGAGCTACGAAGCACGCTCATATTTACCGAGCGCAGTCAGCTAGGCATGAGCGGATCCGTAGATATGGTGAACCAGCAGGCCGATTTTTCCATATCGCTTAAACTCCCACTGCAACTACCTTTTAAAATACCGGTGTATCTTAATAGCGAGTTTACGTTGGTAGAATCTAAAAGTGGAATTAAGCTTTCAAACTCACGAATCGGGAACATAAAGCTCAAAGAAGAGTGGGCGAACCGCCTTCTTAACTTTAGCTTAGAACAAGCCTTAGGGGCGCAGTACGCAACACGTGTTATTCAGGGAATTCATGCCCTTAAAATAACCCCCCGCCAACTAAGTTTTCGCTTTACCCCAATAGGCAACCCCCAGAAAGACTTTGCGCAAGCCGCGCAGCGTCTCGGGCAATACACTGGGCAAAATATTCAACTGCAACAAGAACGTTTACAGCATTACATCGATCATATATTCCATTTTAACAATCAATTAACGACGAAAGAAATATCATTAAGCGAACTTATTACGCTTATGATTTTGGAAGCGAAGCAACAAACCATAAAAACATCTTACCCCGCCCATGAAGAGAATTTACACGCGCTTTACGCGCTTGCGATTCAATCTTCACCAGATTTATTTGCCAGCTTTATTCCCGACATTGATGTTGATGCGTTAATCAAGTCAAAACACTACAAGCCCACGCTCAACAAACGAACCGATCTTGCGAAGCATTTTATCACCTCCCTTGGCTTACACATTTTGGCGGAACAAGGCATTAGCTTTTCAATTGGTGAGGCCAAAGAGCTAATAGATGCAATTAAAGGTGGTAGCGGGTTTAGTTTTGCCGACCTTGCCGCTGATCGCTGCGGTATAGCGTTTTCCAAGCAGGCAATATCAAAAAAACTTGCAGCAACACTTCAGGAGTTGAGCGAGCACACGCTCAAGGAAGAAGACTTTTTCCCGAGCATTGATCAATTACCAGAGGGTTTAAGCGAGGCGAAATTCAAGCAACAATTTTCTGATACAGAATCAGAAGCGTATAAAGCGATAATAAAAGAAATTGATCGCCGCATTAAAAACACGGCAATCTTTGTGGCGATGTCGAAGGCCTAAATTTACGACCAATTAACTGGTCTTTTTCGGCGCAGCACCTCTACTTGTCGCAACTTTAGCACCAGCGCGAGGCCGCCTTCTTTTTGTAGCTGAAGGTTTAGATGGTGCCGACGAGGATTTATCTTGACCACCTCGACGCGATTTATTGCCCCCATCTTTGGCACTCTTTTCTTTAGAGTTTTGTGCGGAATGTCTTGGGTTTTTAGGTTTCTTTGGCTTTTTAGGTGCAGAAACTTTTGCGTTTAGTTTAGATTCTGGCAGCTCATGTTTTGGCTCAAAACCATCAACATATTCACGAGGTATAAGCTTTTTGATCAGTCGCTCAATATCACTAAGCTGTTTAATTTCATCAGCCGAAACGAGAGACACCGCTTCACCAGACGCCCCTGCCCTACCGGTTCTGCCAATTCGATGCACGTAGTCTTCAGGCACATTTGGTAAATCAAAATTCACCACGTGAGGCAGTTGGCTTATATCCAACCCGCGTGCTGCAATATCTGTCGCTACCAACACCCGTACTTTATTCGCTTTGAACTCGGCTAATGCTTTAGTGCGCGCACCTTGGCTTTTATTCCCATGAATGGCAACTGCGCGAATACCGCTTTCTTCCAAAAATCGCGTCAAACGATTAGCGCCGTGTTTAGTGCGCGAAAAAACGAGAACTTGCGACCAGTTATTATCGCCAATCAACCAAGCGAGTAATGCTGACTTTTTACTTTTATCAACCGGGTGCAGTTTCTGCTTTACAGTTGCGGCTGTGGCATTGCGAGGTGTTACAGAAATTTCGACAGGGTTTTTAACCAAGCCTTTTGCGAGTGTTCTAATGTCGTCTGAAAAGGTAGCCGAAAACAGTAAGTTTTGTCGCTTGGCGGGCAAAGCTTTAAGAATCTTTTTAATATCATGAATAAAGCCCATATCAAGCATGCGGTCAGCTTCATCCAATACCAACACTTCAAGCTGATCAAATTTCACGGCATTTTGCTGGTATAAATCCAGCAGCCTTCCTGGCGTCGCCACCAAGATATCCACACCCTTGCGCAATTTCATCATCTGGGGGTTGATTTTCACCCCACCAAAAACCACGGCCGAACGAAGGTGCAAGCCCGCACCATAGGTCTTCACACTATCTTCGACTTGGGCCGCTAGCTCGCGTGTAGGCGTTAGTACCAAAGCCCGAACCTGATTACTATTCGCTGCTTCACCTTCACTCAAGCGCTCCAAAATAGGAAGCGTAAAGCCTGCAGTTTTGCCCGTACCGGTTTGAGCTGCGGCCATAACATCGCGCCCCTCGAGTATCGGAGGGATCGCCTGAGCTTGAATAGGAGAAGGATTCTCGTAACCTTTTTTGGTAATCGCATCGAGAATCGGCTTAGAAAGCGCTAAAGAAGAGAACAACATGTATGTGGGGAACCCCTAAAACCGCGCACTGTAGCGGGTTTAGGCGCCATAGGCTAGTTTTTTTGGCTTTTGCAATAACGCCTAAATCAAGGCGCTATTGCTCACGGTAAGGGAATTACTTTTTCACGCCTTCAACAGACCACGTCAGTTCCACCTCACCGATATTGGCTTTCATGCCAAAGTCTTTGGGGTTGATGGTGGTTTTTGCTTCAAAGCCTTGTCGGTAGCCACCCCAAGGGTCTTCGCCACCACCGATCACTTCTACATCAAGCTCCACTTCTTTGGTTGTACCCATAAGGGTTAGTTTACCCTTCATTTTTGCCTTGTTGTTACCGAGCGCTTTATAAGAGGTGCTTTCGAATTTAGCTTCAGCATATTTTCCTGTGTTGAGGTATTTACCTGCACGCAGGTGTTTGTCGCGTTCTGAGTGGTTACTATCTAAGCTCGTTACATCAACGGTAGCATTTACTTTATTTTTGGCGTCATCTTTAGGGTCGTAGGTAAACTCACCTTCAAAACGATTAAAGCGGCCGTACAACCAGCTGTAACCAAGATGCTTGGCCTTAAATTGAACAAAGGCGTGCGAGCCTTTTGTATCGATCACGTAAGTATCAGCCGCTGAAGAAAACGCCGCTGGCAATATTACCAATAGAAAACATAAACCTATTTTTTTCATTATCTTCTCCTGAAGGTGTGGTGGAAACGGTACAGTCTACGATTGATTCTGTGATGATTTGAACATGCCTGCTCTACCACCACGTAATCACGGATAAAAATTAAGACGTTATAAACCCAACATTCTTTTCAAAGTGTTATCTTTATCAATAAAGTGGTGCTTAATAGCACCCAACATATGGAAACCCGCTAGCGATATAATGGTGAATGCGATCATCTCGTGTATTTCACCAGCGATGTCTTCCAGGTTTTCTATACCTGAGATAACAGATGGGATTGAAAATAGGCTAAACACCTCTAGCCCCTGCCCCTTTGCCGTAGTAATTAAATACCCGGTTGGAAACATCAACAGAATCAGCACGTAAAATGCAATGTGAATTGTTTTCGCCATGAGTTTCTCCCACCGCTGATGATTTTCGAGCGGATGGGGCACCCCTTGTTTAAATCGCCAGATCAACCTAAAGAGAACAACCGCAATTAACAGCACGCCAAAACTCTTGTGAAGGTGCGGCACTGTTTTATACAAGGGGTGCGTGTAGTCTAGGCGCTCCATCCACAGGCCTACGGCAAATAAACAGACTACAGCCATAGCTGTTAGCCAATGAAAACCAATGCTTACAACGCCCCATTTTGCTTCGGTGTTGCCAATCTGCATACGATACACTCCCGTTTTTGGATAACTAATTAGCGCTTAGCGACTAATTATTCAGGCTTTTTGTGACAACTTCGTAAACATCCTTAGACAAATTTTCTTGGTTTTTGATCCGCTCTAACTGGGTTCTCATCAAATTTTGGCGCGTTTCATCATAACGTTTCCATTTTGTAAGCGGTGTGATTAAACGCGATGCTATTTGCGGGTTAGTTTGATTGAGATAGATGACTTTATCAGCAAGAAACTCGTAACCGTCACCCTGTAAACGATGGAAGTTGATATTATTGCGTGCAGCGAAGCCTGCAATCAACGCACGAATTTTGTTGGGGTTATTGATGTCGAAAGCCTCGTGAGCTTCAAGTGCTTTTACTTGTTCTAGTGTACTTGGCAGTGGGTTACTCGCTTGTACGCCAAACCAAGAGTTTACAACCAGGCTTTCGCTTTGCCATTTTTGATAGAAGCTCTCGATACATTGAGCTTTATCGTCTGCGAGGCTTTTCTTCCCACTGTGAACGATAGACGTGAAGGCATGCAGTTCATCGGTCATATTATTTGCCGTTTTGAACTGCTTCAAACAAATATCGATGGCCTCTTGTTTGCCTTCAATCATTAAATAATGCAAAGCAATATTTTTTAAACTACGTTTGGCGATAGCGTCTGCATCGGTTGAAAATGGTACGTCGTCATGGAGTCGCTCATAAGTGTTATGAAACTCTTGCGAAAGTGCCTGAGCAATTTTTCGCTCTACACGCGCGCGTGCGTGATGAATACCTTCGACGTCTATCGTTGTCGAAATTTCTGCGAGATAGGCCTCACTCGGCAATGCCAGCATAAACGCCACCATGGCGGGGTCTAAACTTTCATCGCTGATGACACTGCGCCAAGACTCAATAAGACGTTCATCTACCGAAGGTGCAGGCTCATTGACTAGGGCGCCCATCACCTCTTGAATTACTTGTGTTGCTAGCTTTTGTGAGGCATCCCATCGGTTAAAACCGTCATCATCAGAACGCATTAGTTGCATTAAGTCATCACGTGAATAATCGTACTCCAATTTCACTGGCGCAGAAAATCCACGAAGTAAAGATGGTACCGGCGCTTCTGGAATGTTTTCAAATACGAATGATTGCTCACTCTCAGTAATATTAAGCGTAATTTGAGTGTTGTCTTCTTGCTCTGAGGTATCGACACTGTGTGTTTGTAAACGCAACGCACCGGCATCACCAAGCAAGCCCATGGTTACAGGAATATGGTACGGCGCTTTTGTTGCGCACTCAGGTGTTGGCCTACAACTTTGTTTAAAGTTGAGGGTATATGTTTGGTCTTGCGGGTTGTACTCGCCATGTACTTTAAGTTGTGGCGTACCGGCTTGTCGGTACCAGTTCATAAACTGACTAAAGTCCCGGCCTGACACGTCCGCCATAGCGGCAACAAAATCTTCAATGGTGACCGCTTTTCCATCGTACCGTTCAAAATAAAGGTCGGAACCTTCACGAAACAGTTTAGGCCCTAGCAGGGTATGAATCATTCTTACAATTTCAGCGCCTTTTTCATAAATTGTGAGCGTATAAAAATTTGAAATCTCTATAAAAGATGAAGGCTGTACCGGGTGCGCCATTGGGCCACCGTCTTCGGCAAATTGCATGGTTCGCAACATAGACACATCTTCAATTCGCTTAACTGTTCGCGAGCCCATATCAGAAGAAAATTCTTGGTCGCGAAAAACGGTAAAGCCTTCTTTCAGGCTTAACTGAAACCAATCACGACAAGTCACGCGATTACCAGACCAATTGTGAAAGTACTCGTGTGCAACGACCGCTTCTACACGCTGGAACCCTGCGTCAGTGGTGGTTTCTTGTTTTGCCAACACGCACGATGTATTAAATATATTAAGACCCTTATTTTCCATTGCACCCATATTAAAATCATCGACTGCGACGATCATAAACAGGTCTAAATCATACTCTCGACCAAAGACCTCCTCGTCCCACTGCATGGAGTTTTTAAGTGACCGCATCGCATGATCACACTTATCTAGGTCTTTTTCTTCTACATAAATTTTTAGGTCAACCTCTCGCCCACTCATGGTGGTATATACATCGTCAACACATGCGAGATCACCCGCCACCAAAGCAAATAAATAACACGGTTTTTTAAAGGGGTCATGCCAAGTAGCGAAGTGTTTGCCGCCTTCTAGTTCACCGCTTTCCATTAAATTTCCGTTTGAAAGCAAGACGGGGAACTGCGCTTTATCGGCGATGATTTTTGTGCGAAATACGCTCATTACATCTGGGCGGTCTAAATAGTATGTTATCTTTCTGAACCCCTCTGCTTCACACTGTGTGCAGTACATGGTGTTCGACCGATACAAACCTTCTAGTGATTTATTGTGTTGAGGGTATATGCGTGTTTTACACGTTAATACGCTGTTTTCTTTCAAGCCTTGAACAGAAAGCGATTCACCATCAACGTTATAGTCACCTTCGTTTAATACCTTGCCATCAAGCTCTAAGCTCAGCAAATCTAGCTCTTGGCCATGTAACTGCAATACCGCGCCAGGCTTTGAATGGACGTTACGAACAAGATGCAATTCTGCGCGAACAATGGTGTGTTCGTCACCCAACTCAAACTCAAGAAAGGTTTGCTCTATCGAGTAATCCGGTTCTTGATAGTCTTTTAGAAAGATTGCTTTGGGGGTCGCGTCGTTCATTGATTGCATTGCCTGCATGGAATAGCCTCGCTTTCTTTTTTGCGCTTAAACTGGCAAAAAATTGTTGTTATTATATTGAGCCTGCGCTTAATTCTTTGAAGATTAACCGCTAAATGGTAGCGTGTTACACGTTAGCGGTTAGTGCTTCCACTTAACCGCTTCTTCCTCTTTGGGCGCACAGGGCGTCTCTTTCGGCGGTACGTAGCCAGTGCGATCTGTTTCGCCTAGATGTTTGTGTTCATAGGCGATCACAGCTTGCATACAAATTTCTTTTTGTTCATCGGTAAGCGTTTTACCGTCTGGCCATTTGCCAGTTTCTATGGCTCGTTTAAAGCGATCAATTATGTCTGGCGACAAGGCACTTGTTACTTGATCTATATCCACGTTATTCCACCTCTTTTTTCACAATACTTTGATACAAAAACCCGAAAACCAGACCTCCAATTAGGCCCCCTAAATGCGCCCAGTTGGCCATTTTACCGTCGATAAATAAATTTAGAGCGCCACTAAAACCCAAGACTAGCATTACGAGCATAAACCCATAAATGGCGGGCGGCATAAGTAACAGCGGTAGCGGCCATCGCCGAGAAAAAACATAAAGGCATCCGAAATACCCGTATACCACGCCAGACAAACCACCGAATGTTATGTGACCACTAGAAACAAACTGTAGGATGTTAGCCATTAACGCACAACAGATAAAAAGCAATGCATAATCTCGCTTGCCCATAAAAATTTCCAGCCGCTTACCTGTTTCCCATATCCAAATACAATTGAACAAAACATGAAGTTCCGAAAAATGAATAAATGTAGGGGTAAGCAAGCGCCAATATTCACTGCTATGAACAAGGTACCCCATAGGCGCGAACCAAAACCACTGTAACACCCCCATTAGTTTTAGCTTAACCAACGCGTAGCCCACAACACCGAGAAATATGATGGCTAAACTCAGCCAGTTTCGCTTTGGGTCAAAACGATAGAGTTCTCGAATGTACGAGGGTATTTCTTGCGTTGATGAGTTTACTTCTGAAGGGGGCGGAGCTTCACGCTGCGGCTCTTGCAAAATTTGCGTTACCAGCTCAGCGTCTTCTGCATTCATTAACCATAGCTTTTGCACACCCGTCTCTTCCGTAAAACGATGTGGAATGTTGTTTAGCGTAAGCGCTCGATTAATCGCACTTAGGTCTTGGCCTAGAGGAAATTCACCGTAGAGCATTTAGTTTGCTTTTCTCTTCATATTGACGGTGTTAAATTTAATGCTGTTTAGCCTCATGTTCTGGAGCTACATCGACCCAAACAAACTTGTTTGATGCTAACTGTGCTTCACCATCAAAACGGTAAGCAACCAAACGACCGTATTTAACTGCGCTGTAGTCTAAGCAACACACATTGGGTCTCAATGGTCGCGGCTTGCCTTGTAACCAATAATGGCCAAAAAAAACTGGTTTTTCATTTTCGCCGTAAAAAATTAACGCTTTTTTATTTTCTTCTGTCAACGCGATTTGTGCGATGTCGTCTGGCAGAGGGTCTGGCTGAAACACAACATCACCAAAGGTTTCCGGTTCAAGCGCCCAAAATTTTGTGCGAAACATATGGCGTTCGTAGCCATCTTTGCTGGTAATCGTTCGGCCCTTGGGCAAAGCTAAATCGGTGCCGCGTGTGAGTCGATCTAGAAAACGCCCCTCGAATGCACTACGGTGTTGAGATCGTTGAATGAAGGACTTATCTAATTTTGCAACGTGATTGCTTTGCCCAAATGTTTGTATCAGTTGGCGATCCCAACATGCGTGAACAACGCGAAAACTGTCGAACTCTATATACACTGGAAGTTCGCGAAACCACTCTAAAAAGACGCGCCACTCTTCTGGGTAAGATGCAAATTGCATCAAAGTTTCTGCAATTAAGCGATTGTGCCTAGCATTGTGTGCTCGCACATATTTTATGGTATCACTGCCTTCGGTTTCTGGCGTAGCGGTGGTGTAGCCTAGCGCATTGTATTCGTGGTTACCCATCACACAGTGCGCAGTACCTGCGAGCACCATGTTGCGAACAATGTGTAGCGCTTCGCGAATACGAGGGCCACGATCAACAATATCGCCCACAAATATGGCTTGTCGGCTTGGGTGATAAAAGACACCGTCTTGCTTTGTATAGCCGAGCATCCTTAACAAACACGCTAGTGTATTAGCACAGCCATGCACGTCACCAATGATATCGTAGCCCGAAACACTCACCGCTTAAAGAAAGCCTCTACTTTGTTTAGTTAATTTTAGTTAGTTCAAGCGTTCACTAACTTAGCCACGCTTGATTAGCCCAGCCCAATTTGGAGCGACACGTTTCGTAAAAGTCGTGCCCTTCTGGGTGAATGAGCTGTAGTACCTGTTCAGCTTTAGTAATAAATACTTCGTCACCCGGCTGAGACACAACATGTGTTTGCCCATCGCAGGTAACATGGGGGTGCAGCTGATTACTTTCACTCACGACCAAGCGAATTTCACTATTGCCGTTCACCACGATCGGGCGACTACTCAAGGTATGAGGGTTCATGGGCACCAATGCAATAGCGTCTAGCTGTGGGTGCATTATCGGGCCACCCCCACTCAGCGCGTAAGCAGTAGAACCTGTAGGCGACGAAATAATCAGACCATCGGAACGCTGGCGATACACAAAATGCTCATCAATATAAAGTTCGAATTCAATCATACGAATGAACTTACCGGGGTGAACCACAACGTCATTTAAGGCAATACCTTCTGACACTGGCTGGCCGCCCCGCTTGACGATAGAGCTCAAGAGCCAGCGACGCTCAGTGGTATATTTACCCTCAAGAACATCGCCGACTTTATATTCAATATCGTCTGGGGCTATATCAGTAAGAAAACCAAGGCGCCCACGGTTAATCCCGAGAATTTTTACATCGTGACCAGCAAAAGCGCGCCCTGCCGAGAGTAGGCTCCCATCACCGCCGACAACAATAATCAGGTCGCAGACCTCTGCGAGCTTGCTTCTGGCTTGAACATTGAGGCCACTTTCCGGTAACGCAGCAGAGGTTTCTTCGTCCATATAGACGGTAACCTCTTGTTTTGAAAGGAAAGATACTAAGCGCTGAAGGGAATAGCGGGTACTTTCGCTCGCGAGCCGGCCAATTAAGCCGATCGTTGAAAATTCACTCATGGCAGCCCCTCAATGTGAGAAGAGCTAGTGAAAAACTGTGATACATGATGTCACCCAAATGATACTGAACCGCGATTTTACACCACTTACAACATTCTCATAGCACAGAGCTTAGCAACGGCTAAACTAAGGGCTATGACTGAGACATCTCAATACGACGCCACTGCAAGCCCGTGGCTCCAATACCGGCACGCGATTGTGCGAGACCTCGCATGGCTGCTGCAATCACCTCAGCTTTTTGTCCACGATTTAGGAGGGTTTCCCGCATATTTTATCGCGGAGGAAAAACTCACCACCCCACTTGAAGAGTGGCTACATAAAATAGACTCGGCGCCATCGGAGTATTTAAATATTCGAGGCGAAACCATTTCGAGACAAAAGTTTCGCCGCTTAGGCATTTATTGTGAAACCTTATTAGAGTTTTTTTTCACTCAGGCCCCGTGGCGAAAAGACGAAGGGCCTATCGATGTTATTCGAAATTTTCGAGTGCAAGGTAAGACCCAAACCATTGGTGAATGTGACTTTGTATTGCCTTATCTTTCCGGTATTGCAGAACACATTGAACTGGCGGTGAAATTTTTTTTACAACACCCTTATGCAGAGCGAGCCTGGAACGCGTGGCGCGGCCCCAATGCGATTGATCGGTTGGATATAAAATTAAACCGTATGATCGACCACCAACTGCCTCTACCCCAACGCGACGAGGCCCGCGAATTATTTACCGAATTTTCAGATCAATACAAAATTACCAGCGCCTTACAAACACATCATTTAATCAAGGGTATGTTATTCAGCCATACTCAAGATGAAAGCAGTGGATTTAGAGGGCCAAAAAATTCTAATGAACATCTACTGCACGGCGAATGGATGCGTATTAGCGAGTTTTTGGATTATGAGCACAATAATCTAGGCGAGTGCATTCTATGCGACAAAATGGATTGGTTAACCGGCCCAGAGAACATGGAAGAATCACTGGGTCTAGATGAAGTAACAGAGAAAATGCGCGACGTATATAGCCGCGCATATGAAAACAAACTCTCGCCGCCTGGTTTGATGCTAATAATGTTTGACGATGCAAGCCCACGACACGACAATCTGAAACGGGTCATGATAGTGCCCGATCACTGGCCGGAAATTAACTCGCCATTGCGTAATATGTAATTTTCGCCTTGCACCAGATCATCATCCATACTTTGGCCAATCAGACCATCCTTCAACGCCGTCACGTTAAAGCCTTCTTTCCCTAACAGGTAGGCCGCAGCGGAACTACGCCGACCCGTATCACAGTAAAAAATATGCGGCTTTTCCTCAGCCAACAATCGTTTTTTAATACTCAACAATGAAAGTGGTATATTCGCCGAATAGGCAAGGTGCCCCGCAGCATATTCATCTTCCGTACGCACGTCGACGTATATAGGGGGTTCAATAAGGCCCCCAATTTCAGCTTTCGATATTTCATCTACCGCTGGATTTTGTAAAAGTAAAAGAAAATCGCTCTTTTCCAAACGCATCAAAATGCCACTGCTCTTCATCGTTACAGTGGCATTGCGAACAGCCTCATTCACCAAGGCATCTTCACCGAAGCATCGACCGGGGCCTATTTCTGCGAGCAATTCTGGGCGAGCATTCTCTTCGTCGATTACCGTTACTTTAGCATCGCCACTTTTTATAAAGTAGCAACAATCACCCATTTCACCCTGACGAATAATGACCTCGCCCTCTTCTACCACCATGGGTGTTAACCGAGAAAATATCTGCTCGGCATTTACCGGGGGCGCTTTAAGAAATAGATTAGAGTTTAAAACGGTTTGCATCCATTCGATATCTTCGTCGTATTCTCGCACCGTAGACAATTCAGAAAGCAGATAATCGGCAATTTGCGACCAGCTCAAGGTGCGGTCTACGCGGTCACTATCGATACGAAGAATGGTGCAGTCTGTGAGCGCGAGACAACGCGCCATGCGTGGTTGATGATGTGCGAGAGGCAAGCAGGTATCTTGAGATTGTATGTCTAGTTCACGACCATTAGGCCACTGCAAGCGAGCCTCGCCACTTTGCAAATAGATATGCTGATGATCGTATGCGCCATCTTCAAAAATAACCTCACCAGCAAACACCGTTTGCACAGCCGCCTGCCTGAACAAATCTTCCAAAAAACTTGGGCGCAGCGACTTTAGCGGAACGAGCGTACTAGCGGTATCGATCGCATCGAGTACCAACTTTCCGTAAGAGTTTGATAAAACTTCAAATGTCATGTCGTATTAGAAACCAACCAATTGCTATCTGCATTATAGCGCTTGCTCACTCGCTCGCGGTTAAAATCGATTGCGACAAACACCCTGACGCGTGTTTACCCCTGACACCTAAAACAAGGCGACCTATTGTTTAGTGAGCCATGAATGACAGCCCTTGGCCTCGACGCCCCTGTAACCCACCAGAATGCACCACAACCACGTTAGACCCCGGAGCAAAAGATCGTCGTTGTACAAGATCCATTACCGCAAACATCGTTTTAGAAGTATACACTGGATCAAGCAGTAACCCCTCTTCGCCACACCCGTCTTTATCAGCGCTCATCTCAGCTTCAAACTGAACTAAAAAGTCACGCAGATCCGCTGGAAATTTTGCATACCCCCCAAAATGATATCCATCTTGCAGGCGCCAACACGCTGCTGTAGAGCCTAATAGCGTGAGCGTTTCAGCAACATCTTTTTGTAAGCCCTCAAGGTTCTTGAGTACAGGTATACCGATACATTGTGTCGCTACTGAGCCGACTTGACCTAGCGTTTCAAACCCGTAAGCCAAACCTGCTAATGACGTGCCTGTACCACAAGCGTGCACCACAGCAGATGGGCCATGTACGTTTTGTTCGTTGAGTTTGCCCATAATCGCACCCGCCATGGCGGTGCAGCCTTGTGCCCCCAAAACGCCTCCGCCACCTTCGGGCACATAGGTGTGCTCGCCAAAATCACGCGCTAGGGCACACTTAAAATCACGCGAGTTTTTTTCCCTGTAAAGTGATCTTGTAACGAAGTGCAACTGCATGCCCATCTTTTCTACATCGTGTAAAGTGGCACTTAGCTGTTGCGGCCTTTCGCCGCGTACAATACCAATGGTTTGTATTCCCATTGCCTTGCCCACAGCCGCCAACGCGTACAAATGATTAGAGTAAGCGCCGCCAAAGCTCAGTATCGGCAGCTCTTTGTGTTGTGATTTTTGTGTTTTTATATGATGGCGCAAATGGCCGTGTAACTTGTATATTTTATTGCCGCCAATATAGGGGTCGAGCAAATCGTCGCGCTTAATAAAAACTCGCACGTCAAATGCTTGAAGCGGCTCAAGAAATATTTCCTGCAGTGGTGCAAGCGCGGCAATTGTGGCGAGATCTTTCTCCCACCAATGGGAAGGTAACACGGCTTTCTCGGTTGCGAATGAGGCTCAGAAGTTATATTTGGGGAAGCGTGAAATTATTGACTGCCTGCGATTTTAAGTCGAGGGGCTCCGTTGCTACGATGCTGATGGCAACAATCAGATTCGCCGACGATAAAATCCGCCGGACTTTCGATTCGGCCAATATTTTCACCGCAGATATTGCCAGATCCATCCACCGACTGGCAAATAGGAACATGGTAATGCTCTAACCACTCATTGTAATGCTGCTCACTAACACCGCATTTACCCGCGACATAACGTGTGGGGCTATCGATAAAACTAGCGATATCACTCATAGGAACAGTAATGTGCCCTGCCCCCGGCTGGTAACTAACAAAACTAATGCCCTTTTCAATTAGCTGAGCGAGCAAGTGATCGCCACTGTTTTGAATAAGCATTTCATTTTCTTTGCGTAGACGCTCCGTTTCTTCAAGTAATTTTGCTTCTTGTTCATTGCGATAAAGTATTTCAACTTCACGCATTTGCAATAGCTCATTCAACTCTTTTGTTTCTGACTCAAGCGTCGCATGTAATTCTATTTCATGGCTATGCTTTAATTCGTCTAACTGGTCGTGGTCAACTGTCTCGGCCTGCTCAAGCTTAACCTCAAAGTATTCTCTCAAACCTTGGATTTTTTGTGCTTGACCATCAATAGTTTCTTTCAACGCTTCATTTCTATCTCGCGCTTCATCCAAAAGGCTTTTTTGTTGATCCATCATTAGGCGGTATTCGTCAATCCGCGCGTTATACTGCTGTTTAAGCTCTAGAATCGATTGCTGTTGCTGCTGCAAAAGTGTCTGTGTTTTTAGCCTTTGCTCGCGAATAGTTTGCGCCATGTGGTCGCGAAGTTCTTTATCAAAATCTTTGCGCAATTTGTTAGAAAGCGTTTGCTCCAAAAGTTTACGAGATTTAGCTTCCTCTTCTTGCTGGCGCACAACCTCAGGGTCTGCCTCGTGGAACTGAATAGAGATACGATTGCGCTTCACCGCTTCTACTAGCGATTTTAATTCACGTTTGGTTTTAAGGTCTGGGTTCCATAAAAACTGTGACATGTGCTTGATGGGGCACTGGCTCGCACATACAAACCCGATTGGTCCATTACCCAAGTCGAGGCCCTTGCGAGCATGTAGTGCAAGCTGAAAAAGCGGTACCGATGTGCTTTGATCAATGAAGCCTCGAGAATCAAATTTCACCATAAAAAAGACTGCATTCACGATTTGATAGCGCGAATTCATTTCAACGTAGGTCGCTGGCAACTCTCGATTCGCCATATCTGGCGCTGGCACGTAAGCATCTAGCATTGCCTCGTATTCGCAATAATTCAGCTCTCGGCTAAGTTCACGGTCTTTCGAGAAAATGAATACGGCGCTGGCCAAATCGTTGTCGTTGTAGATCACATCACTGCCTTTACTAGGGTATATACCTTTAAGTTTAGCTTCCCTTTTAGAAGGGTTTTTGAAAAATTAACGTCCAAATTAGTATGGCCGAGCCACAAAAAGAAAAATGTGAACCTGTCGTGGCCTGTTAGACGATTTAACTATAGAGTTTGGTCAAATATGAGTGATAGCGCACAATTATACGGCGTTTTTAGCGCCATTTCGAAATATTTATAAGAATTCGATATATAACTTAAGACAAAACTCAACCCTGTACACAGGCCTTAGCGCGAATAAACCCTGTTCAATTTAGAGCTGGTAAATGTGCGAGAACCAAGAGGCATTAATTAAAGCGGGAGGGAGGGGAAAGAAAAGGTTCTGCTATAGCGAGTAGCAATTTAGCTAGTAGCAATGTTCGCTAGCAGTAATCGAGTTAATAGTAATGTGTAGAAACGGACAACCGACACCGCGCTATACGCTGGCGCAATCGTCCACTTCGCTTAAAACTTCACTTTCATCGCTGTCTGCGTAGCCGTATTCCGATGACGACAGTAATGACATTTCCAATAGTTCTTCTAAATAATCTTGCATAACGCCTAACCTATTCGTTTTTACCTAGTTGTTCAAACCTAGTTGTTTAAACCTGCTTTTTTATTAGCGGGTGTGTTTTGATTGTTCTGGTGGCGATTTACGTTTACCTGATGCTTATTCACCAAGTTTCCGCAATACTTCTGCACCGGGGTTACATGCTATTCCCTCAATATGACAATTGTTTGACAATAGCAGTGTAGTTTATGAGACCCACGTATGATCAATCAGTTCTAATAAACTTATCGAGTTTAACGACAATACGATTTACGTCGCGCCATAGTGTTTACCCCTACGCTTATAAGCTAAACTACGCGCCGCATTTAACCCCTCAATTCTCGACACCGTAGCAAGAAACCCGAACGGTAAAAGTAACTCATATCAAGTAGGAGCAAGAATGTCTGTAAAATCCGTTGGCGAAGCCTTTAAACTCAATCTTCAATCAGCCCCTTCTCGCCCCTTTTTACACGGCCCAACAGGTGAAAGCTGGACTCGCCAAGAATTTCACGCGCTAGCAGATAACATTGCAAAAATGCTGTGGTCACAGGGCGCACGGCAAGGCGAGCGGGTAACCGCCGTCGTTGAGAAAACACCTCAAGCTTTTGCCGTATATCTAGCCTGCCAATACGTCGGGTATGTATACCACCCCGCCAATATCGGCTACACCGATGCAGAATTAAGCTTCTTAATTGGCGATGCAAAACCCAAGGTAGTGATCTGCGACCCATCTAGAAAAGAAGGCTTCGCCAAATTCTGCGACGCCACCCTGCTTACCCTAGATGCCAAGGGAGAAGGCAGCTTATTGGCTTTTGAGCAGAACGCCGAGCCCTACGACGATTACCAAGCAAATGCAGATGACTGGGCCGCTCTTCTTTACACCTCTGGCACCACCGGCAAACCCAAAGGCGCAATGTTGAGCCAAAACAACCTGCTTTCTAATGCCCTGACGCTACTAGACGCGTGGAAGATAAGTGACCAAGACCGCTTACTTCACATATTGCCAATATTCCATACCCACGGGCTTTTCGTTGCGGGCAATACTTCGCTCTGTTCTGGCTGTGAAATCCTTTGGGAAAACCAGTTTAATCTCGACCGCGTATTCGAACGCCTCACCAATGCCACCACGTTTATGGCGGTACCAACGCATTACGGTCGTATGCTCGCTGACGAGCGGCTAAACAAAAACGCGACCCAAAATATGCGCCTGTTTATTAGCGGGTCTGCACCACTAGACGCAGTATCTTCTGACCTGTTTTTTGAAAAGACCGGCTTACGCGTACTCGAACGCTACGGTATGACAGAAACCAACATGCTAGTGTCTAACCCCTATGACGGAGACCGCATTGCAGGCTCAGTGGGTGTTCCACTTCCTGGAATCGCCCTGCGTATTCGCAAACACGACGGTGAACTTGCCGAGACTGGTGAAGTAGGCATTGTTGAAGTACAAGGCCCCAATGTTTGTAAAGGCTATCTTGGGCTAGAACAAAAGACAAAAGAAGCCTTTACCGATGATAACTACTTTATTACAGGCGACCTTGGCAGGCTGAACGATGAGGGGTATCTAACCCTTCAAGGCCGCGAAAGCGACATGATTATTAGCGGTGGTTTTAACGTTTACCCTCGCGAAGTAGAAAATGCCCTACTCGATCAAGACGGCATTAAAGAAGCCGCCGTATTTGGCCTACCTCACCCAGACTTTGGTGAAGGCGTAACAGCAGCCGTTGTACTAGAAGGCACTAGCATTGAAGCCGACAGCATTATCCAACAAGCAAAAGCCCTTCTCGCCGCTTATAAGGTGCCTAAGAAAGTGATTTTTATGGATGAGCTACCGAAGAATGCGATGGGGAAAGTGGATAGAAAGGGAATGAAGGCGGAGCATGCAGGCATGTATAAGGCCTAGTGCGCTTTTAGCCCAACCTGCATGTCACACGCGTTTTTAACAGCGCAAGCCAAGGCAACGCGTAAAACGCTTCCCAGGTGCTCGCCCTCAACGATGGCTCCCACAGGTTCTACCTACGCACAACTTTGTGCGAGCCGGGGCGCCTTCGGCGTGCTAATTCGTTCCAGACGAATTAGTGAACCCTCGTCTCGGCTTTAGTTTCTCACTAAACCACATACACACCTAACGAAAGCACAAACAAAAAAGCCCCCACGCCTTTCGGCATGGGGGCTTTTTTGTTTGTATGGCGACCCGGAAGGGACTTGAACCCTCGACCTCCGGCGTGACAGGCCGGCATTCTAACCAACTGAACTACCGGGCCGCGGTAGTACTCAACATGTGATTGGTGGGTGGTACAGGGGTCGAACCTGTGACCTACGCCTTGTAAGGGCGCCGCTCTACCAACTGAGCTAACCACCCTCGTTGAGAGCCGCGCATTCTACCTTAAACGGCTTTCTTGTCAACACTCTGGAAGCGCTTTTTTTACTTTCGTTGCAAAGTGAATTGCAGCTCTAAGTATCGGATTCTATTAGAAAAAGTCTCAGCCAGACCACACAGCAACCAGATTAGCCCATGGAACACCTAAATAGATAAGGTATTGGCCCAGCGTGTAGCACTATAAACCAGTGTTATAGCGGAAGAATAAGCACAGATGCAGCGCTGCCCACCCTCAAGCGAGGTAAAAATTGAAAACCCTGCCCCCCATCTTCGTGAGATTTATAAAACCTAAACTGCCTTTATTTATACGAATAATGGATGAATTTTCTTTAAATTATTTTTTAAAACAACTAAACGCCAAAATTATACCGCTACGCCCTACTTTAGTAGGTAGAGACCTTAGTACCAAACTGCACCGCACTCTACTACCAAGGTAGCATGCCGATTTTTATTAACATGTTATCTATATGCGTAAGCGCAGGCATCCACACAAAAAACGTCCTACTAAAGAAGGATGAAAACCGTGATTTATGTGAAATATTGCACATAAATTATAAAAACAATATCGGTTTATATAGGTTTTCCGCAGTACCTTCGTCTAATGGTTTTATTTCCTTTGATATTTATGATTGCCATCGTGCATTTCAATAAGCAGTTTGAAAAGTACCAAGGACAGCAACGAACATTCACGTAGTTAGAAAAATTAAGTTCGTGCTCAAACCAGGACTATCATCCAATTGAAACAGACGAGAAAATAATGAAAATAAACACACTCATCACAGCACTTTTCACTCTAGTAATTTCTAACTTTGCTTTCTCAGCATGCGTTGACAACGTCGTACTTGTTCACGGCAATGCCGGTAGCTCAAGTGACTGGAATAACACATACAACAAACTCCGAGATGAAGGCTATTCAAGCAGTCAGATCTATCGCCCAAACTGGGGTTCAAGATCATGCCCTTCTTGTAACAACCACAGCGGATCTGAAGAAACGCCAGTAAAAAATGCCATCAACAGTGCGATTAGTAATTCTTGCACTGGCAAGATCGACGTGATCGGGCATTCAATGGGCGTAACACTCGCTGCGCAACAAATTATTAAATTAGGTAAAACCTCGAAAGTAGATGCATTTGTTGGTATCGCTGGCGCTTATCGCGGACTTTATTCTTGCGGCATATACCCCTGGAACGTTTGGAATTCTACATGTGGCAGCAATGGTCTTTCAGTTTCTAGCCCATTCTTAGATTGGTTATACGGAAAGAAAATAGCTAACCGTGTATATTCAATTAAAAGCTGGGCAGACCAAATCGTTTGTGGAACTGGTACGTGTTTAGTTAACGGAAAACACTCAAGCCAGATTCAAGGTGAAAACAAAAGTTACACCTACAGCTACGGCCATTTTGGTTTGCAAGATTATACAACTTCTCGCCAATACTCTTTAATTAAATAGCTTTACTCAACCCTGTGACCTTATTTGGTCACAGGGCTTTTTGCTAAATTATATTTTACGCGAACACTCTCTTTTAACAGTCAGCATACAGATTTCTTTGGGCCGAAAAAACTTCTCGAGGCAAAGAAACCAGACAACCCATACCCCGCAGGAAATAGACCTCTATCGACTAACTTGCTGACTAACCCGCAATGAAAACAAACGTGCCCAATATAAAGCAGGTCTCCGCCCCCTACGAAATCTGTGAAGGGCCGGCTCTGCCAATGCCGAGGCAAGTCAAATATCTTAGCGCCACCGCGCATACGGCCAGAAAATCTAACTTAAACAAAGCTGACCTAAATCAAGCCCCCCCAAGCCCATACCACGTAAGCTTGACCCCGATCATTTACTTACCGGTAAGAAACGGACTAGCTTTGAACACTCCAGACCATAGCGCTACCCCACTTTGGAACAGCGACCTTATACAAAAGTACAATCTCGCAGGCCCAAGGTACACAAGCTACCCAACGGCGCTACAGTTCCACGATGAAGTCGGTACAGCCCACTGGCACAATGCGGTTGAAGCCAGTAACCAAAGCCAAAAACCTATATCGCTCTATTTTCATATTCCTTTTTGTAGCACTGTTTGCTACTACTGCGCATGTAACAAAATCATTACCGCTAACACTAAACTTACAGACACGTATGTCGAGCACCTACTGAAAGAGTTTGACTTACAATGCGAGAGCATTGATCGCAGCCGTCTGGTTAAACAACTGCATTGGGGGGGCGGCACGCCCACTTATCTCAATGATGATCAAATCCAGAGGATTCTTCAGCATATTAGCGCAACGCTGAATTTTGCCAATGATAAAGAAGGCGAATTTTCTATTGAGATTCACCCTGCAACGGTGAATGCCAAGCGCATAGAACACTTGCGAAGCTTTGGCTTTAACCGCCTTAGCATAGGCGTACAAGACTTTGACCCAAAAGTTCAATGCGCGGTAAATAGATTTAACAGCGTCGCCGAAGTAGAAAAAATATTTTCTGCTGCGCGAGATGCCAATTATAAATCTATCAGTGTAGATTTAATTTATGGATTACCGCTGCAAAGCTATGAAAGCTTTAACACAACGCTAGATCATGTCATCGAATTATCACCAGATAGAATATCTCTATTTAACTACGCTCACATGCCGCACTTATTCAAAGTTCAGAAGCAAATCCGCACGGAGGATCTTCCTGAACCACAAGAAAAGATGCGTATTTTGCATCACAGTATCGATAAGCTAGTTGAAGCAGGCTACGTATACATTGGCATGGACCATTTCGCCAAGGCAGATGACGAACTCGCCATCGCCCAACAAAAGAAAAATCTGCATCGTAACTTTCAAGGGTATTCCACCCACGATGATTGCGACCTATTTGCCTTTGGTGTTTCTTCTATTAGCAACATCGGCAATCAACTATTCCAGAACCACAAAGGGTTGAACGAATATCAAAACAGCATCGACCAAGGTGAGCTTGCCATGATCAAAGGTTTCAAGTTAAACAGTGACGACCTGATTAGAAAATACGTGATCAGCGAGCTGGTATGTAATTTCGAAATAAAGTTCGCTCGCTTAGAACAACGATACGGCGTCGATTTTACCAATTATTTCCAAAATGAAATGCCCGAGCTACACGAACTCGCAAGAGATGGGCTAATTGAAATAGACGACGAGAAAATTAGCGTGCTCTACTCGGGGCGTTTACTCGTAAGAAGAATTTGCATGGTGTTCGATGCTTACCTACAAAAAGCCCCCAAGGCAGTCGACCAACCACGTTATTCAAGAATAATTTAGCGACAAAGCCAGGGTTTCAATAGCGTCTTATTTTCTACTTCCCAAACAAGATATTGGTTCGTGTCAGCCAACTTTTTCGGTGTTCCAACGAGGCCCGCATAAAGGTGCAGGCCTAGATTGACAGTTCTTCTGGGAAAGGCTGACCACCGAAAGCGGAAAGGTGTGACCGGCCTACTGGTGAAAGTGACACATTCCTCTACACATTTCTGGCACAAAAAAGCCTGGCCAAAACCAGGCGTTCGATTAAATCAGATCACGTGCTCAGACCCTTTGATTTTCACCCATTGATTTCCGCCTGTTCACGTGTAACGTTGTGTATTGCCTGTGGCGAACAGTCAAAGCGTGCTAACAATACTGCATTGCTCACCTTCAGAAAATACGCCGTAGCGAAATTTACGGCCAAACTTTTTCCTATTGCAAATCACCACATCAAACACAATGGGTGTGCAGCTTTCCTGAGACAGTTGCAGTGAGAGTGTAGTGCCGACGAGGAATGAGCATTTAGAGAAAAATGAAAAGCCTGAACGGCTGTAGTCGATAAATTGGAGTACTTCTCCCGAATACAACTTCGACGCGGTCGAAAGAACCGCAAGGCTGGTGATCTTGCGGTCTAGCGTGAATCGTTTTTCTCGACGACGATCTACAACTATCACCATGAAAAACCTCAAGTTTAGAATGAAGCTGTTGTTGTAAGCGTAGTTTAAGGCGCCACAATTGTCCAAAAAACAAACGCTTAGCGGGCCTTAGGGTAAGCGAAATTGGGGCCAGCCTATTTTCTCGGTGTAGAAACGCGACCCAAACAAAATAAGCCCCCTTTCTTGGTATATCATTGCCGCCCTCACCCCATATTAGGACCACACACCATGCCCCCATTGTTCGAAGAGATCGACAGCCAAGCCTCCCCTTTGGGTGAAATTTCCCTGCGCAGGCGACGTATGCCTGTGTTTGGCGACAGAGATATCTATGAAGTGAAACTCGGGGATGAGTTTTTAATGTCGAGCATGTTTGTCGAAGCAGAAGAGGCGCTTGCTACCTTGGGCTTAGCAGCAGTAGAGGGTGAACAGCTCAGTGTTGTGGTCGGTGGGCTGGGCTTAGGCTACACGGCGGTGGCCGCATTAAAGGATGCCCGTATTGCCGAGCTGCTAGTGGTCGATGCTTTAGATGTAGTTATCGGGTGGCATAAAAAAGAGCTAGCGCCCTTAGGTAAAATCCTCAATGCCGATAGTCGCAACCGCTACGTGCATGGCAGTTTCTTCGATCTCGCCACAGACCCAGGCACAGGCTTTGATGTAAATAACAACGGCAAAAAGTTTGACGCGATATTGTTGGACATCGACCACTCCCCTACCGAATACCTAAACGCCGCGAATGCCAGTTTTTACACCACCAAAAACCTCACGCTAATGGCCGAACAGCTTAAACCCAAAGGTGTGTTTGCGATGTGGTCGCAGAACCTCCCAGAAGAAAGTTTTGAAGCGTTACTGAATACGGTATTTGAACACGTTGAATCGAAGGTAGTTTCATTTTATAACCCATTTCAAAACGGCGAGTCGACGAACTCAGTGTATGTGTGCGTGAAGGGCGACGCTTAGGCGAGCGGTCTGGAATATTTAGAGAGATACGATGGGCAGTGTAAAAACCATAAAACGACTCTCGCGATTCACTACCTACTTACTTGTCAGATTTAAGCCGCTCTTTACTCGAGTCACACGACGATCTAAGTGTGACTCGATTTCGTGCTTAAATTTGTGTTGTCGCAATAGAATCCCTCCGTCAACTTTTACCCTTAGCGAGACAAGCCAAACACCAATCATTTCTGTGGCTGGAATTATTGGTATTTTATTTTTAAAATCAGGGAGTGATTTACGTAACTCAATATAGCCTTTCGAATAAAAATTGACCCCATCGATAAGGCCGCCGCCGCAAGCGCTATTTACTGCGCGCTGGGCTTGTATTCAATCGGCTTGATGCGCTATTTAGTATTTCATATCCGGCGGAACTTCAAGATTACGCGGATAGAGCGGTTTTTCATTATTTCCTTTTCTAAACTCACGTAACTGAAAGACATACGCCAATACTTGGGCGACTGCCAGATATAGGCCGGATGGGATGGTATCGTCAATTTCAGTGGTGTGATAAATAGCACGAGCCAATGGCGGTGCTTCAACGAATTCTATATTGTTCGCTTTTGCGATTTCGCGAATTTTAATTGCCATATGATCCACCCCCTTCGCTAATAAAATTGGGGTTTCCATCGTTTCGGGGTCGTATTTTAACGCCACAGAAAAGTGCGTTGGGTTTGTGATTACTACATCGGCTTCGGGTACATTCCCCATCATTCGCTGTTGCGACATTTGCTGTTGTAATTGCCTAATACGCCCTTTAACTTCGGGCTTTCCTTCGGTGTCTTTCATTTCGTCTTTAATGTCTTGGCGAGACATTTTTAGCTTTTTCGTATGCTCATGAATTTGGAAAGGTATATCGATCATGGCAATCAGTATTGTTGCCGCAGAAAGGATCACTGCCGCATAAACACTGAGTTTGAGCGAATGAACAATGCCTGCCTCGACGCTCTCACTTGCAAGCCCAAGCAATCTCGCCTGCATAGCCGCAAGAAGTATGTAGGCCACAACGATTACGATTGCTACCTTGCCAATGGCTTTTGCTAGCTCCACTAAAGATTTCACTGAGAACATCCGTTTTAAACCCGCAATGGGGTCCATACGATTTAATTTCGGCGCAAGTGACTTAGCGCTGAAGATCCAGCCACCGAGTGCAATTGGCCCAGCGATCGCAGCAAAAAGTAATACGGAAAAAAGAGGCAATAAAGAAAATATCGCGTCGTAAAAAGATTGCCCGAAACGGGTTAGCATGAGGGTGGGGTCAAATATTACTTCTCGATCCAAATCCAAGTTATAGCGCATTATGTCGGCCATTTTGTCTGTGATCGCACCGCCTAAAAACATTAGCCCCAATGAGCCGGCAAGAATTATTGCTGTGGTGGTTAACTCTTTTGACCTGGGAGCCTGACCGTCTTCCTTCGCCTTGTCGAGTTTCCGGGGGGTGGGTTCCTCCGTTTTTTCTTGCGAATCATCGTTCTCAGCCACTAACGAATCCTCAATAAAGATTCGGTAGATAGAAAACCGAAAGAAATGATATTGTCAAAGGCTGGAACAAAGTTCAGTAGCCCCACCCAAATCAGTGCCAAGCCTACAACTAGGGTAAATGGAAACCCCACTGCAAAAATATTAAGTTGTGGTGCCGCACGGCTCATGACACCAAAGGCAATATTTACAAACAATAAAGAGGTTAATACCGGTAATGAAAATACTAACGCGGCGCTAAACATCCACGAGCCAAGGTCAACTATCGTTTTGAACATGCCAGGTTCAACAATCCAAACACCCGGAGGCATGGTTTGAAAACTTTCGACAATCAGGTGAATCAACACGACGTGACCATCCACCGAAACAAACATCATAGTGACGAGCATTAGAAAAAATTGTGAAATCACAGTGGTTTGCACCCCGTTGGTGGGGTCGTTCATGGAAGCAAAACCTAAGCCCATTTTCATCGCCATAAATTGGCCACTGAGTACAAATACCTGAAACACAACTTGGAAGATAAAACCCACCGTAATACCGATAAGCACTTCTTGAACCGCGAATAGCAACGAAGGAAGAGACAGGCTGGGCACCTGAGGCAACGGCGGTAACAAGGGCACAATTAGAAGCGTTACGGTTAAAGCCAAAGCTAAGCGCGCACGCGCTGGCACAGTACGAGCACCGATAATCGGCATCACCATAAACATTGCGGCAATACGAAAAAGTGGCAGCATATATTGCTGAATAAAAGCAGCAACATCGGCGTCGGAATAACTCAACATCGGTTGCTTAACTGAGAATTTCAGGAATAACGAGAATGATGCTCTCGAACAGATCCATCATATTTGCCAACAGCCATGGCCCGGTCACCATAATCGTCGCAATCGTTACCATTAAACGCGGCAAAAAACTTAGAGTCTGCTCATTGATCTGAGTAGCTGCCTGAAACGTGGCAACAATCAAGCCCACGGCTAAACTCGGCCCAACGATCACCGCCACCATAAGCATGGTGAGCTGAAAGGCGTCGCCAAAAAGTTGCAAGGCAAATTCTGGTGTCATGTGAGTCTCTCTTTACCAATTATTTACTTTACCGATCAACTAAATGCCAAAACTCGCGGCCAATGTACCAATAATAAGCCCCCAACCATCGACCAAAACAAACAACATTACCTTAAAGGGAAGAGAAATAATGAGTGGTGATAGCATCATCATACCCATCGCCATCAATACACTGGCAACCACTATATCAATTACGAGAAATGGTATAAAAATCATGAACCCTATTTGAAAGGCTGTTTTTAATTCAGACGTGACAAATGCCGGCATGAGAATACTAAAAGGAATATCAGCCCTTGAGGCAACCGGTTCTTTTTTCCCTATTTTGAAAAATAGGTCAATGTCTGACTCGCGGGTATTCATCACCATAAAATCATGAAAAGGTTTTTTCGCTGCTTCCAACGCGTGTTTCGCCGAAATCTGCTCATTCATATATGGCTGTAATGCATTTGCATTTACACGCTCTATCACTGGCGACATGATAAAAAAGGTTAAGAACAACGCAAGCCCAATAAGAATTTGATTTGACGGTGATTGTTGTAACCCCAATGCCTGCCGCATAATAGAAAACACGATAATAATTCGTGTAAATGAGGTCATCATCATGAGAATAGCCGGCAAGAAAGTCAGCGCGGTCATCAACATGAGAATTTGAAGCGTTATCGTATAGTCTTGAGAACCGTCTTCGTTTGTTTTTACCGTAAGTACAGGAATCGCTTCAACCGGGCTGAAGCCTTTATTGTCTAATACTTGCTTTAATTCGTCTGACGCGGAGGGGGTTGGGGCTGCACTCTGAGCAAGCGCAGCGAAGCTAGTAAAGCTGAGGGCAAGAACCAAAAAAATTCTGCCAACAAACCCTATACAGGTTTGGTAATAGGCAGCATTAGGGGCTTGAAAAACACTGTTCATTCACGATCACCCTCAGCTTTCCCTTCCGTTTTTGAACCTGCCTTTGCTTCCGGTAATAGTTTTTTAATAAAACTGGAAAACTCTAACTTTTCACCCGAAAGAAAGTTCGACGCTTTAGTGGCCGCGCCCGCTTCTTCTGAGACATTCTCGCTCTCAAGAGCAGGCTCACTATCAGAAAATTCATGTAACGTATTAATGTTATGGGCAGTTACCCCCAAAAGCAGCTTTTTATTTTCAACTTCGATAACGACTAGCTTTTCTCGGGTACCCAATGGCATTGAGGAAACAATTTTTAGGCCTTTGCTTTGTAAGAACGAGGTATTGCCTAAACGTTTTACAAGCCAAGCCAATGCGAAGATTGATAAAGATACAAGCGCAAGAGCGATGAGTATTTGCACTGTCATCGAGCCAGTACTATAAGCGCCTGAGTTCATGGCGCCCGGCCTCACAGCGTCGCTAACCGTTGAGACACTCGCGGGGGTTTCTGCAGCAAAGACTCGGCTCGTTGCAAGCAGTGCGTTTAATCCAAATATAAATAAGGTGAGCGCGACACATCGCATTCTATTCACTCGTTGGCGTGTTAACGTAATTTTTTAATTCGCTCAGATGGGCTGATGACATCTGTCATACGGATACCAAACTTTTCATTTACGACCACCACTTCACCATGCGCAATCAATGTACCGTTTACAAGTACATCTAGCGGTTCACCGGCAAGACGATCTAATTCGATCACTGAGCCTTGGTTTAACTGCAGCAAGTTTCGTATGGTGATGGATGTGCGCCCCACTTCCATGGAAATGCTAACCGGAATATCGAGAATAACATCCAAGTCAGGGTTTCCGTTGATGTTTTGCGGTGCACCTGCAGCGTCGAACTCTTCAAAATCAACCGAGTCGGCCTCAAAGGCTTCGCTTTCGGCCTCTTCGTCTTCTGTTGCCTGCTCTTCCATCGCTGCGGCCCAGTCGTCGGCCATAGACTCTTGGTCGGGTTCCTGGTCAAAATCGTCATCGCTCATGACTTACTCTCTTCTTCTAAGTTAACTCGTTTCACCTGAGGCCTTTCAATATGATCCAGGATTTTTAACGCGAGGTTGTCGTTACTTTTACCGATAGTAGCTTTATAAACGGGAATACCATTGGCTGTGATGATTTGGAAGTCGGGCATGTTGATGGGAATTACATCGCCATCTCTTAAATCGACAATATCACGCAAAGGTATTTGGCGTTTTGCAATGTCGCATTCCAAATCAATACGCGCTTCCATCACATCTTCTTTCAGTGCGTTCACCCAACGATCATCGGCTTCGTCTGTGTCTGATTGTAAACCTGCATCTAAAACGTCTCGTATCGGCTCAACCATTGCGTAAGGCATGGTGATATGAAGCTCGCCACCGCCGCCATCTAGCTCGACATGAAACGTGCTAACCACCACGACTTCACTCGGGCTTACAATGTTCGCCATCGAAGGGTTTACTTCCGAATTCATATATTCGAAATCAATTTCTTTTACTGCTTTCCAGGCTTCACGCAAGTCGACAAAAACCTGCTCTAACACCATGGCAACAACGCGCAATTCTGTGGGTGTGAATTCACGACCTTCAATTTTTGCATGACGACCATCGCCACCAAAAAAATTGTCTACCAGTTTAAAAACGAGCTTCGCATCCAAAATAATTAACGCTGTACCGCGCAAGGGGCGAAACTTCACCATATTTAAACTGGTGGGTACGTATAGCGTATGTACATATTCACCAAATTTTTGAATTTGGATGCCGCCTACTGAAACATCTGCTGTTCGACGCAATAGGTTAAACATGCTTATGCGTGTGTAACGAGCGAAACGTTCGTTGATCATTTCTAGCGTGGGCATGCGCCCACGAACAATACGGTCTTGGCTCGTTAGATCGTAAGATTTAATGCCGCTATCGTCGATATCGCCAGCGGTATCGATATCGCCATCGTCGACCCCGTGGAGGAGCGCATCAATCTCGTCTTGTGATAATAAATCTTGCACGTTTCTTTTCTCTTACTTCAGGCCATTATTGTCACTTGGCCGTTCGCTATATTTAGATGCAATTTATGTAATTTATTGCACAACTAAGCCTGTAAACAACACTTGCTCAACTCCGGGCTTACCAATTTCTTGCTCCAAAATACGTTGAAGCTCTTGTAAACATTCAACGCGTAAAAACTCTTTACCCTCGGCAGTTTGAACTTCTTCGTAGGTTCTGCCACCAATGAGTAGCACTAATGCATTGCGAATCATTGGCATATGCAACTCTATCGCAGCAACAACCTCGGCATCTCGTGTGAGCAAGGTAATTTCCGCTTGCAACAACCGTTGCCTACCACGCGCGTCGAAGGAAACCAAAATCGGTGGTTTGAGAGGGTAGTAAATCGCGGGTTTGACGATTTCTTCCGCGGCTGCACTTTCGCCCTCGGCCCCTTCTTCGCCTTCGATTACTTCAGGTTCACCGTTAAGTAGTGTGAATACTGCAATGGTGCCACCTACCGAAACGCCAATTAGCAACAACCCAATCAGAGCCATAATTATGAGTTTTTTATGCTTTGCGAATAAAGATTCTTTCGCTTCTACTTCGCCGCCTTCGGTGTTGTCGTCTTCGTCTTCTTCAGCCATGCCAATATTTCGTCGTTTGGGCTCCTGAATAGCTTCGGAGCAAGAGATATGCCATTGTTTTAGCGCACATTATGGTAGAAACGCACGAGAAAGTGCGCGCCTACTTATAAAATAGACGGGATTTAGAATTTTTGGAGATAGAAAGGGGGTAGAAAGCACTGATTGCACCTACTTATTACAAAGCAGTGCGCATCAGTGTTTAAGAACTTACCATTTGATTATTTTTTAAGCATAGTGGTCCACACCATATGTTGTGGTGACGGTTTGCAATGTTTTCTCTGCATGCTCTGCCGATTCTGCGTCTTCACCCGATGCAAGCTGATTACCAGATTCGTCGGCTTCATCTTCAGGTTCTTGCGAAGGCTGGTCACTCACGTCGACATCAACTAGGTCGATACCCTGCTCTTGTAATAATTCTTTTAGCCTGGCAACACTTTGATCTAAGGCATCTCTCACATTCGCATTCGCCGTAACAAAACTCACCGATGCTTGATCTTGATTGATGACCACTTTTACCTGTAAGGGGCCAAGCTCAGGAGGGTCTAATTGCAGCTCTGCAAATTTTAACGACTGAGAAGCCATCATTGCGGAACGTTCTGCCACCATGTTCGCCCAACCATTTTCACCAAACGTAATAGAAACGGGCAGCTGCACCCGACCAGCGATATTCGATGCAAAGTTACTCAAAGATGGTGTTATTGCCGCGTTAGAACTTGCGCTAGCATGTGTAGGCGTTTGTGATGTTGGATGTGTAGTGTTGTCACCGAACAGTTGTGAAAAGTTTTGCAGGCTTTCATTCATCACTTTGCCTTCACCAAGCGGGTTCAGCATTGCGGCCACCCCCTCAGGTTGTGCAAGTTTGCTACTGACAGCATTATTTTTAATACCTACAGTATTCTGGTTCGCGGTAGCCGTTTGTTCATCACTCAGCACTTTGCTCGTGAGTTTTTCTACCGTAGAGCTTAATACGAATGCTTTAGTACTTTGCTCTGGCGTCTGTAGCGCATCATCT
Organism: Agarilytica sp.; assembly: GCA_045430305.1. Classification (GTDB taxonomy): domain Bacteria; phylum Pseudomonadota; class Gammaproteobacteria; order Pseudomonadales; family Cellvibrionaceae; genus Agarilytica. The sequence continues at coordinate 977,047 of JAILXW010000001.1, forward strand.
ACCACGGAGGCTTTCGTAAAGCCGGCGTTTAATTCAGACTGGTTTAACGCAGCCTTGAGTTGTTGTTGCCCTGTTGCGACATTAAGACCTTCGGCCCCCAAACCCAGCTTACCTACACCCGGGTTTTCTGTGCTTTGCTGTTGACCTAGGGCAAACCCAATTTCTGAAGCGGGTACTTGCCCGAGCGCATGTGTAGTGCCGGTTTCTATTGAACCCTCTTCGGTGTTTTGGCTGCCATCAACAACACTTTGAGCCAACGCTGCATTACTGTTGAGAGCATGCGTGCTCATACCCGCAGTATCTGGCACTAATTCATCTGGCACTAACTCATCTGATGCTAATTCGCCAGACATTAAAGGTGTTTCCGCCGTTTGCCCAACAACATTACCAACGGCATCACTTTCAAACATGGCGCTTTCAAATTCAGAAGTTACGTCACCTTGCCCTGCAGTTTGTGCCAAATTTGTTTCTGTTGACTCGGTTACAACGCCACTTTCAGACGGTTCTTCCACACTGGCTTGTGCTTTGTGTTCGCCACCGCCGGCTACCGTTTGTTCTGCAACGTTTGATTTTTTTGATTCTACTTTGCTGTTTGGGTTGCCCCCATTAGCGTCAGTATCGCCATGCTGCGAAGTGTGGGGTTTACCCTTCGCTATTTTCTCTGCCGAGCGTACGGCCGCGGGTTTTTCTTCGGTAGAGGCATTCACCGCACCAGCACGACTTTCTCGAGGTTCAGGGCGCTCTTTAGGGCGAACATCTTTACGTGCCTTGTCTCTACGCTCGACGGTTTCCGAACGTTTATTGTCAAAAGTTTCTTTGAAAGAAGGCCCACCTTTTTCGCTGGTGGTCATATTTTTCATAAGCGTCGTGGCGCCAGTATCCAATTCCGGCGAGAGATTTAACGAAGTGCTTAACGCGGTCATTACGGCCCCTTGAACTAAGAAATTGCTTATGTATTGGTCTAATTTGGACACACAGCCAAACGAACGCGCTTGTTATATGCGGCGCATGTGGTTGTATCAAGGGGGGTATTGCAGAAGCTGTGCCAGAAACTAACTAACTGATTTTTATACGCTTTTTTTAAGAAGCTCACTTACGACGGCAAGCTTTTGCTCGATGGCGGCCATTTGTTGCAGCTCATTTTTTAAGGTGCCCTCTTCTGCCTGAGTTTCGAGTATTTGGCATAGGTCTGCGAGGGGGTTAACGCCAATGTTACGACAACTGCCTTTGAGACCATGTACTTGATGACGCAGCTCGTTTATGTCGCCATTGTCTAAACCAACCTGCATGGCCTTATAGCGTTGTCTGGAATCTTGTAGGAAGGTATCCACTAGCTCATCAAACTTATCGCCAAGAAGGTCTTTAAGCATTGCTAGGTTGTTTTCGTCGATTTCTTCGCTCACGGTCATTCAGCTCTTGGGTCTTTAATTTCAATATACGATAACGTGACTCGGGTGTTTATTCTTCAATATTCCAGCGGTACTGAACTTCAATATCATTGCCCGGTTCATGAATATTAATAGATTCTGCAAGCTCTGAAATAAGCGTTAAACCGCGACCAAAGAGACGCTTGTCTTCATCGCCTGTTGTCGAAGGCCGCTTAAAGCCTTTACCTGAATCTTTCACGCGAATAATCAACAAACCACCGTCTTCATCGGCGTAATGCGAGAGATTGAAACTGACATGGCCACTCGCCAGGGCATTCAGGTGCTCGTTGCGCTGATTGTAATAGGTCGCGAACCCATCAGGCGAAGATTTTAATTCAGACGATAACCCTAATACGCCATGCTCTAACGCATTGGTATAGAGTTCCGCCAATACAGTGTATAGCGGTGTTCGGTGCTGCCGCAGCCCAGGCACTTCAGAAATAATGTTCATCAATAGGGGCAATGGATCAAACTCTTTAAGACTGCTCTCGGGCAAATCAAAGTTCATATTCCAATCGGCGAGACTTCCGTGTTTGCGCTCTGTCACGTGTTCAACCTCAGCCTTGACATCAATGTCTTGCATTTCAATTTGAACGAGCGACATATCATCGTCTTTGCCCGACGACCCGATGTAACCTTGCACCTCAGATAAAATTGTATCGAAAAGGTCTTCTTTGCCTGGGTTATCGTATAGAACCTGATGTAAGCGCTCTTCACCAAACATTTCACCATTTAGGTCTCGCGCTTCGAAGGCGCCGTCAGACCACATATATAAGCGATCGCCATACTCCAACTGAAAGCTTGTTGCCTCACCATTAAAACTGTTGCTCGGCAACACGCCCAGAGGCAAGTTTTGTGACGGTATTAATTCGTATTCGTCTCGACTTGCGTGGTAGAGAAAGGCTTCGGGCAAGCCGCCATTCCAGACTTTTATACTGTGCTCTTTAAAGTTGATGTCGACACATATGGCGCAGCAAAAAAAACCAATCGGCAGAATGTCGTTCAGTTTCTGATTAATCTCTCGCAGAATATCGCTAACACTAAACCCTTTACGTACCATGCCGTAAAAGGTGGAAGCTAAAGGCATGGAGCCAATCGCCGCAGGTAAACCATGCCCGGTAAAGTCGCCCAGCATAACAACCATGTTACCGTTAGGGCTAAACTCAGACACCAATACATCACCATTAAACACCGCCAGCGGAGACATGTAGTGGCGAATGTTGCCCATATCTAAACAGCCTCGGTGCGCAATTTTATCAAAGACTTGCTTGGCAACCGTTTGTTCTTGAATGAGATGACGATTGTGCTCTTCAATCTGCGCTTTTTGTTCAAGCAGCACTGAGTGCATGCGGCGCAAACGCCCAAAAGCCTTGATTTTTGAGTTTAAGACCGCTTGATTGTAGGGCTTGGGGATAAAATCGTCGCCGCCAGATTCGAGGCACTCGACGAGCGATTCTTGATCACTTAATGATGTTAAAAATATAATCGGAACAACGTTTTCCGTATTACTTTCACGAATGTTACGTGCGACATCAATGCCGCCCATGTTCGGCATTAACACATCGAGTAAGACTAGATCGGGGCTTTCTTCATTGTAAGCCTCTAAGGCTTCGAGACCATCGCTCACACCAATTGCGGTATGGCCCGCTTTGGTCACAATGGTTTCAAGTATGAGACGATCAGTTGCAGAATCTTCTGCAATAAGAATTTTAAATGAATCGCTAGGTTCGGTATTCAATCGAGCCACCACTCCTTAGCCGCTGTTAGACTTAGATAATAACCAGACCTAAACAAGCGCAAGACTCAAAGAATAGAAAAGAGCTGTTCGAAGCTCGAAATCGCAAAGATTTTTTTCACTTCAGGAGAACAGTTCTTAATCGTAATATTCGCTTTATCGCCGCCGGCGTGATCACGTAAGACTAATAACATACCTAGCGCAGAACTGTCTAAATGCACGGTGTTGGCCAAATCAACTTCGTAACTTTTTACGTCATTGACTTCAACATTTTCAAAGCTGCGTCGAAACTGCTCTAGCGAGGAAGCATCGAAACGCCCCTCAATTGCAATAGTTAACACTTCACCGTTACTAGATAGAGATGATGTGATGGACATACAAAATGCTTCCTGATGAGTATTTCATTCTAATTTTTGGTGTTGTCACTAAGAGAACACTCGCACAACCGATACCATTGCAGTAAACCCATGTATTGGCTATTAATGTTCGGGTTCTCACTCTGACGTTCTATTTTACATGGTCTCTGTTTTGGTAGTCGATTTGTCTCATCGTCTGCACACCAAAACTTAGCACCTGGCCGCCAGTGTAACGTAAGTTAACATGATAATACGCGCCAGCACTCGAACACAAACACCTGAACACGCACGACGCCTTACCTACTTTTACAAGCATAGCCCATTTACTTGAACGCGTTCGCTAGAATATCACCCGCGATTCGATCTAATGGCAGCACTTTTGTAGCACCGCCCATTTTTACCGCGGCCCCCGGCATGCCCCATACAACACTGCTTTCTTCATCTTGTGCAATCGTGTGACAGCCCGCCTCTTTCATGTGTAGCAACGCCTCTGATCCATCGTTCCCCATGCCCGTCAGAAGCACCCCCATACAATTCGTCTTTGCATGCGCAAGTACGGAATCAAATAACACTGTTACTGAAGGTCTATGACGGTTAACAAAATCACTTTGTTCCAGCTGGCAGACAAAACCACTTGCGCCTCTTCTAATCGACAAATGGCTGTCACCCGGGGCTATATATACATGCCCGGGTTGAAGCACCTGGTTATTTTCCGCCTCGTGTACCTCGACGAGAGAAGCTGCATTCACTCGCTTCGCGTACGATCTACTGAATGATTCTGGTATATGTTGCACCACTACAACAGGCGGGCAATTTACTGGCAAGGCAGTAATCACTTCTTTAATCGCTTCGGTTCCACCAGTAGAAGCGCCTATGGCACAGATGAAATTTGGCCTTAAAAGCTTTTTACTGACCAGGCCAGCATTTATTTTTGCCTTTTCTTGTAAGACCGAGGGCGAGACATTATCTTGGAAAGGTTTTACCCGAGCTTTTGCCGCACTCACCACTTTTTCTATAATGGTTTCACGCGCATGCTCTAATGACCCGCCACCATCGGTTTTTGGTTTTGGTACAAAATCAACTGCACCTAACTCTAACGCTTCAAGGGTTGAAGGCGCGCCTTCTTGTGTAAGCGTTGATATCATTACCACCGGCATCGGCCGCAAACGCATCAAGTTTTTTAAAAAACTGATGCCGTTCATTTTCGGCATTTCTATATCTAGCGTTATCACATCAGGGTTGTGCTTTTTAATTAGGTCACGCGCTTCGAAGGCATCTTTTGCTTGGTCGATCACTTGCAACCTTGAGTCTGAATCAAGAATTTCTGTTAGCACGGCTCGTATTAACGCCGAGTCATCAACAACAAGAACCTTTATTAGTGAACCTTTAGCCATTTTAATTTGTTCCAAACCAAATCAATTTTAATATCTTTAAGATCAACAACCTTAAAAGAGTTCCACTTCGCCCTGATCGGGTTTTTTCTTCATCGTTTCGAAGTATTCAAGTTCACGTTTTTGGATTGTGTTATTAGCAGTTGTTCGTAAGCGCTTGAGCTTTACAGAACCTGTATCAGGAAAATATAAAACTTTTCGTGGGCAATTACTGCCTACATCTTCCGCAAGAATACTCATACCTTCATTTGCGATAAACTGTTTAACAAAATCGATATTACGAGCGCCAATATCAATATTACTGATGGACGAGAGTACTTTACCGCCACCGAATATTTTAATTTCTAAAGAGGATTTCTTGCCACCAAGCTTAAGTATTTCGTTAACCAAGAACTCCATAGCCCAATTACCATATGCAAGTTCAGCGGTTATTGCAGACCGACCGGAATGGTTTTGTTGCACTGGAAGCATAAAATGATTCATTCCCCCCACACCTAAGCGTGTATCGCGAATACAGGCTGCAATACATGAACCAAGCACGGTTACGATCATTTCACCAGTTTTACTGACGTAACATTCGCCAGGCAATATCTTCGCCGTTGGCTGGCGCATACGCGGATCCCAGTAGCGATTAATATGCTCAAACCCTTGAAGCGCTGGCGTAGTAATTTTTTGACGTAACAAAGACACGATTCCTAGGCACTCCTTTGATAAATAGTACGCCCACAGCTACGGAATCGCGTGGTAATGTTATGTAAACTTTCTGAGTGCCCAATAAACAGCATGGCGTCTTCAGCTAATATGTCCGCGTAACGATCGAATAGTATCCGCTGTGTATCAGCGTTAAAGTAGATCACCACATTACGACAAAAAATCACGTCAAAAGGCCCCTTCATCGGCCATTCATGCAACAAGTTCAACTGTTTGAAAGTAATTAGATCAGCAGCACTATGTTTTACTTTTACATGTTCTTTGGATTTATCAATCGACAAAAATCTTCTGTATTCATCAGGAATACCTTCTGCCCGTTCAACACTATATACGCCAGTCTTGGCCTTCTCGACGACATTAGAGTCCAAATCCGTCGCTAAAATTTTGACATCCCAGTTTTTTAATTGAATGCAAGACGCGAGCGTCATGGCAATTGAATACGGTTCTTCACCTGTCGAGCAACCCGCTGACCACACACGTAAACGACGAGATTTGGCATTGGTTTTGATAAGTCTAGGAATAACGGTTGATTTTAAATACTCGAAGTGATGTTTCTCACGAAAAAAAGAGGTGAGATTTGTGGTAATCGCATTAACGAATTCTGTCGTTTCTTCAGAACCCGTTTGACCAAGTAGCTCACAATAGCTGGCGAAGTTTGGAACACGTAGGCGTCGCAAACGTCGTGATAGGCGGCCATAAACCATATTCCGTTTATGCTCACTTAATGTGATGCCGGTAATGGTGAACGCGAGTTCTTTGATACGTTGAAAATCGTTATCGGTCATAGGGAATTCTCTTTCAGAGAAATCCCTAATATCTTTTTTTACCGCATTATTCATCTGGGTTTTCGCTCTTATCGCTTAGAACTCTTCCCAGTCGTCATCACCATCAACACTGGGTCGCTCTTTGGCGGCAGGGCTGGCTTTAGACGATGTACGATCGGATGAATAGCTTGAAGGGCTCGCCGAAGCGCCATGGTTTACGCTTGTTGCTCCACTCCCTACGTTCGAGAAAAATTCCACAACGCGGTTCATTGCCCTTGCTTGGTCTGACATTGCTTGCCCGGCCGCCGAAGCCTCTTCTACTAGAGCAGCATTTTGTTGGGTCATTTCATCCATTTGTGTTATCGCAGTGTTCACTTGCTCAATGCCACTGCTTTGCTCACGCGCGGCAGAAGCTATTTCCTGCATCGTTAACGTGACTTGGTCCACGGACTCTACAATTTCGGTTAACACTTCACCCGAGCGGTTAACAAGTGATGTACCGTCTTCTACTTTAGATACACTATCGCGAATCAAATCTTTAATTTCCTTCGCTGCACCAGCTGATCGTTGCGCTAGATTACGAACCTCACCAGCGACTACCGCAAACCCCCGGCCTTGTTCGCCCGCCCTCGCAGCTTCTACCGCCGCGTTAAGTGCAAGTAGGTTCGTTTGGAATGCGATTTCATCGATAACACCGATAATGTCACTTATTTCTTTACTGGCTTTGTTGATTTCTTCCATCGCGGTAACAGCGCTTTCGACCACCGTGCCACCTTCTCGGGCCAGCGTCTGCGCACCAGAAGCCATATCATTCGCTTTTTGTGCATTATCTGCACTTTGTTTAACCGTAGAAGTCATTTCCTCCATACTGGCAGCGGTTTCTTCCAAGCTAGAAGCTTGCTCTTCGGTTCTCTGGCTTAGGTCAGCGTTACCTTGTGCAATTTCATCTGAACTTGTCGCGATGGAATTTGCAGAAATACGAATATTACTAATCACTTCTGTTAATTTGTCAGCCGTTACATTGGCATCATCTTTCATTTGACCAAAGGCGCCTCGATAATCACGCGTAATACGCTCAGAAAGATCACCTTTCGCCATTGCGCCGAGCATTCTCACAACATCATTAACGGCAACTTCTACCGTGCTGACAAAGTTGTTTAAACCCTGGCTTAAGTTGAGGAAGAAACCATCTTTACCTTCGGTACTGATATTTACCGAGAAGTCTCCTGAGCTGGCAGCTTCAACCATGTTATCGATCTCAGATTCGATCGCGACTTCCTGTGTTCTATCTGCCCATTCAACTACGGTACCTACGCGTTCGTCCCCCCTAAATACCGGGTTGGCGATTACGGTAAATGTACGTCCACCAGCACTAGCCTTGCCGTGATACGTCGTTTTTAAGTCTCGCAATATATTGCGTTGATGCGCTGGGTTTTTGTGAAAAATATCAATATTCACCCCCATAAGTTTGTTCACATCAAAATGCGGTAAATCCTTTTTAATATCGGCTTCCGCATTGCGCATCATATTTTCTACAGATTTATTTAAGTAGATAATATTGGCATCGGGGTCTGCAATCATGACATTGGTTGTGACGTTATCTAGCGCTTGTTTTATACGCTCATTTTCCGCCGCCTGAAGCTGCTCTTCACGCTCTTTAGAAACTCGCGCTGTTTTATCTTCCCATTCTACGAGCGTCCCTATTCGAGTGCCCGCCAAGTCAAACCAAGGCGTCGCGATAAGGCCAAAGATGAGCCCGCTGACGTGAATATCAGTACTATAAGGTTCTTTTAAATCGCTGAGTAAGCGGCGCTGATGTTCAGGGTGCTCATGAAAGTTATCAATGTTCGTACCTATGAGCTTATCAACGTTAAATCCAGATAGCGCCTTGCGCAGTTCCGATTCATTTGCGCGCAACATGGCCGTCACGGTTTCATTCATATAAACAATATCGTTGTTCATATCTGCCAACATAACATTGGCCTGACACAGTTTAAGAGCATTCGCTAACTGCGATTGTTTTTTGTTGGCGGAAATGTCAGTGGCAAACTTCACAATTTTGTAAGGCTGGCCATCGTCGCCAATTAACGGATTGTAAGAAGCATGAATCCAGACACTATCACCGGTTTTACTAAAGCGTTCAAATTCCGCAACTTTCGATTGACCTCGGCCCAGGTCTGACCAAAAGTTTTTATAATCTATGGATTGCCTGTAGGTCGGCTCAACAAAAATACTGTGATGCTTACCTTCAATTTCATCTAAACGGTAACCCATTACCGCTAGAAAATTCTCGTTAGCAGTGATGATGTTCCCATTCACATCAAACTCGATAACCGCCTGGGACCGACTGACCGCCTCAAGTTTATCGGCAAGCTCTTTGTAATCACCACCGCCACCTACACCAAGAGATTTCAGAAAGTTTTTCATATTTTTTTCGCCCTGTATTCCCGTCACCGAGTTTCTATAACAACCGTTAAAATATTATTTTTCTTCGTTTTCTAATTGCGCACTAATATTTGAAAGATTCGGAATATCTTCAACCGATAGCAATTTGTCGATGTTCAACAAAATCACCATTTTTTGGTCTACATTAACCAAACCCTTAATAAATTCGGTATTTAAGGAATTACCGATATCTGGTGCTGGGCGCATATCTTGTTCAGATAATGCATACACATCTGATACTGCATCCACCACTGTTCCCATAATACGCTCGCCGTTATCTGTCTGAACCTTCAAAACAATAACTACCGTGATGGGGGTATACTCGATACTCTCCATTCCAAAACATTGTCGCAGATCAATAATAGGTACAATCGTTCCGCGTAAATTAATAACACCCTTAATGTGTTTCGGTGCATTTGGAATAGGCGTTGCAGTTTCCCACCCTCGTATTTCTTGCACACATAAAATATCCACACCATATTCTTCGCCGGCGACAATAAATGTAAGAAACTGATCTGTTTCATCCGACTCTAGCTCCATTCCTGAAGCTGATTCAATATTTCTTACTTTTTCAGAATCTATGTGTGCAGATTTTTGAATTTGCATAGTCGTCCCCTACAGGCCTGAATGCGGTTGCATTGAATTTTGTTTTTGCTGCGCTTGAGCTTGTGCTTGTGCTTGTGCGATTAAATTCTGCGCAGCGTCTTGCATAAGGCGGTAGTTATCACCCGCGAGACGGACAATTCCTGGAATATCGACAATTAAGGCGACGGTACCGTCGCCTAATATTGTTGCACCAGAAACACCTTTAACTCTTTCATAGTTTTGTTCCAAACTCTTGATCACCACTTGTTGCTGCGCCAATAGCTCTTCTACCACAATGCCAACTTTCTCACCCTCAGATTCTACGACGACCATGAGCGAACCTTCGAGGTCTTCGCAATCAACTGGAATATCAAACGCCTTAGCGAGCCGAATGATTGGCACATACTCTTCTCGCAAACGGAAAACATAACTACCGCCTGCCACTCGATTAATAAATTCGTTTTTACATTGCAACGACTCGACAATTGAGACGATAGGAAAGATATAGGTATGATTGGCCACACGAACGAGCTGACCATCGAGAATAGCGAGCGTAAGGGGTAAACGTATCGTGATTGTTGAGCCTACATCTATCTCCGATTGAATATCGATAACACCGTTAAGCGCTTGAATATTGCGCTTAACCACATCCATTCCCACACCTCTGCCACTGACATCACTAATCTCATTGGCAGTGGAAAAACCAGGGTGGAAAATTAAATCAAAGGCTTGCTCTTTACTTAAACCTTCTGCATCAGCTTCGGTTAACACGCCTTTTTCTATGGCTTTGCTGATAAGCGCTTGTGCATCAAGACCCTTGCCGTCATCGGTAACCTCTATTACGACATTGCCACCCTGGTGGTACGCATTTAAACGTACTGTGCCACTGGGAGTTTTACCTTTGGCAATGCGATCTGCTGAAGATTCCACCCCATGGTCCACGGCGTTTCGCACCAAATGTACGAGTGGGTCGCCTATTTTTTCGAGTACCGTTTTATCTAATTCGGTTTGGTCTCCGAGGATATCAAGTTCGATTTCTTTTCCGAGGTTTTGACTAAGGTCTCGCACCATTCGGGGAAACCGACTAAAAACGAAACTGATGGGTAACATGCGTATACGCATGACGCTTTCTTGTAATTCTCTCGTATTCTGTTCGAGCTGGGTTAAACCTTCTAGTAAGTTGGGCAAGCGTTCGAGTTCAAATTCGCTACCGAGCTGACCTAGCATCGACTGAGTTATAACGAGTTCGCCCACCATATTGATGAGGTTGTCTACTTTATCAATACCGACACGAATCGATGTAGACTCTGCCGAGGCTTGTTTTGGTTTTGCCTTGCTCACCGGAGCCACCGTAGTGTCTTTCACTGTGGTGTCCTGCACCGCTTCTTGGTCGCTATCTAGTTCTGCTGCCTGCTCACTATCTGTACTTTGTATTCGCGTTTCGGCATCGTCAATAAAAACACCGGAAACAGACTTAATTTCGATGTGCGCTTCATCTTCAACCCATTCAAAGACTTCTCGTAATGCCGGCTCGTCTGTTGACTTAGCATCGACTAAAATGGTCCAGCCCAGATAGCAATGTTCTGGGTTCATTGCGGTAAACTCTGGGAGTTTGATATGCGTTTTAATTGAGCATACTGTGCCAATATCTGACAATGTACGAATCAATTTAAGCGGGTCGTTTCCGGTAAGTAAAACACTGTCATTTGGGATGAAATCTATCGACCAAAAGGTTTCCCCTACAGCGTCCTCAACCTCGCCTCGCGAAAATGCTGTTTTTTCTTGTATTTCAAGGTCAGACTCATCACTAACCCACTCAAATATTTCTTCTACGTCTTGCTTGCCTACATTGCTTTTTAGTTCGAGCTGCCAATGCAAATAATTTACTTCTGCATCGAAGGAAGCAAATGAGGGCACTTTATCTGTGACGGTGTAACACCGAAGCTCACCCAGTTTGGCAAGTTCCCGAATGAGTCTAAGCGGGTCATTACCCGTTTTGTATATTTCTTCATTAGGATGAAAGTCGATAAACCAATAACGACACTCACCACTTTGTTCTAATTCAATTTCTTGAGCAACATCACTAGAAGTATCATTTTTCTGAACGGCGGTTTGTTCACTGGCTGGAGATGTCTTTTTAGAGCCGCTTTTTTTACTTTTCGGTTTGCTGCTTTTCTTTGTACCTTCATCTTTCGCAGCACTTTCGTCTTTGCCTTCCAAGATGGCTTTGAATTCTGCCAGCACTTGATCTGATAGTTCTGTCGAAGCATCTTGACCGTCTTGCAACATGGAAAGCATTTCGCGTAAACAATCTACTGATTGCAGAAACAAATTTACATATGAACTCGATAACCCACGTTCACCCGCTCGAATTTGGTCGAGCAGAGTTTCCATCTCATGGGTAAATTCAGATATATTTTTGAAACCAAAAGTGGCACTACCACCTTTAATAGAATGTGCCGCACGAAAAATGGCATTAATCACTTCTGCATCAACCTCATTTGGATCTAACTCCATTAATGAGGTTTCCATGACATCTACGTTTTCAAAACTTTCTTCGAAAAAGACTTGTTGAAACTGCGATAGATCGATAGCCATAATATTTTCGCTAAAGGTGTAGGCTAGGCCGAATAGAGGGCGGATTAATTATAGTACTTTACCAATGGTGGCTAATAGCTGCTCTGGGTTGAATGGCTTCACAATCCACCCAGTGGCACCTGCTGCTTTACCTTCGCCCTTTTTATCTGAGCTAGATTCGGTTGTAAGCATAAGAATCGGTGTAAATTTAAAGCTTGGTAAACTACGCAACTCTTTAATGAGGCTTATCCCATCCATATTCGGCATATTGATATCGGAAATAACCAAGTCGAAACCACCGGCTGACTTTGCTTTGTTGAGCGCATCAACACCATCTTCTGCTTCTTGAACGTCGTGACCTGCACTTTTTAAAGTGAAGCTCACCATCTGTCGCATTGAAGCCGAATCATCGACAGCTAGAATCTTTGCCATTAAGATTTCTCCATTAGGTTTTCTGTAAAATATTATTAGTGAATGCCAAGCTCTTCTTCTAAGCCAAGCACACCTGCCGCAGAGATAAGTTTTTCTGAGGGTTCTTGCCAGTCAAGGGTAATTTGATGCTCTTTTGCGGAGTGCACAAAGGCCAATAATAATTGTAGGCCTGCGGTATCCGCCCGCGCGACAGATTCAGCATGAATGACGACACGATCGTTTTCATGTTGGCCAACGAGCGTTTCGAGCTCTTCATGCAAACCATGAACATTTGCGATTGTAAGATTTTCGGGTAATGAGATATCGACTGTAGACGCCATGCTGCCTTCCCCTTCGCCAGAGATTGCTTTTCATCTAATTCTAGCCCTAGTTTCAAATCTTGCTACAAATTCTAATTAAATCGATACGAAGCAGAAACTAAACACTTCGCCGATTAATGGTTAGAATTTTGAGTTTGATAATCTCCGATAGACATAACTAAAGCGACTTAAAAACCAAAAGATTTTTCGCCCAGCAAACACTTAACACGTTATTCGGATACGGATTGAAGGTAATTAGCAGTGCTATATTTTGTTACGGGAAAAGTTTTGTGCCACCCATTCGTCGACACTTTTTTGCTCCAGAGCCTCAAGCGCGCTGTCTTCATCTTTGCTCAGCTTAGCGATATGCTCTCTCAGCTTTTCATGCTTTAGGTGACATTGATGCCAAAAAGCAATCGCAATATCCACTTCCTGTTGAATTCGGGCGACCTCACTGCGTTGAATCTCACAAGAATTTGCTAGCTGCTGTAGAAACTCACGGTTTTGCATGAGCGATTCCGCTCGTAAGCCTTGCGTGCGCTGCTGGAACTTTGTTTCGTACTCACTGTAATACGCGAGCAGATCACCACTTCGCTGCTTTTCTTCTTCAAGCTTTTTTTGCCGGTCTGCCAGTATTGCTGCCGCTTCGTCTTCTTTGCGCTTAGCCATATCAGCCACAACGACCAGACGTTTTGAGGCGCGAGGCATTAGCGTTTACCTGCGTGTTGCCTTTTTAAGGCACCCGGTTTCGAGCCAGAAGCTCTTGCTGCTCGTGGTTTTGGTGGAGGGGATTTCAGAGTATTTTGATTACCAGGGTTAGCCGGCGCGTTTACCGCTTGCCCCGGATTAAGGACGGCATTCAACATGGTAAGGCTCTGCGCGTAGGGCGCTGCTTCCACCATTTTTTGCCCGATAAACTTCTGCAGATGCGGATAGCGCTCGATAGCACCATCAATTTCTGGGTCGCTACCCTTGCTGTATGCACCAATGGTGATGAGATCTTTATTCGTTCTGTAAGTCGCTAGCTGCTGCTTAAAGCGTTGTGCCTTGGTGAGGTGCGCATCATCAACGATATTTGGCATTACACGGCTAACCGAGGCTTCAACATCAATCGCTGGATAGACGCCCTGCTCGGCCAAGTTTCGCGATAAAACAATATGACCATCTAGAATTGCTCGTGCCGAATCTGCAATCGGGTCTTGTAAATCGTCCCCTTCGGTAAGTACGGTGTAAAAAGCAGTGATTGAGCCGCCGCCTTTATCTGCATTCCCCGCCCTTTCGACCAATTCGGGTATGCGTGAAAAAACCGAAGGCGGGTACCCTTTAGTTGCAGGCGGTTCGCCAATGGCGAGTGAAATTTCTCGTTGCGCTTGACCGTATCGCGTTAAGGAGTCCATTAGCAGCAATACACTTTTGCCCTGATCTCGATAATATTCGGCAATACGTGAAGAAAGTTGCGCGGCACGCAGACGCATTAGCGGTGCATCGTCGGCAGGCGAGGCGACGACAATCGCTCGCTTCAAACCTTCTTCACCAAGGATATGATCAACGAATTCACGTACCTCTCGACCACGCTCACCAATCAAACCTACGACGACGATATCCGCTTGAGTAAAGCGTGTCATCATGCCCAACAAAACACTTTTACCTACACCACTACCAGCAAATAAGCCGATACGCTGACCTTTGCCAACCGTCAATAACGCGTTTATCGCTCGAATACCAACATCTAAAGGTTCATCGATGGGGTGACGCTTCAAAGGGTTAATTGTCGAGGCGTGCAGCTCTACTTGGTCGCCCTGATTTACTGGGCCTTTTCCGTCAAGCGGCTGACCAACACCATTGAGTATGCGGCCAATAAGGTGATCACCCAGGGACACTTTTTTATGGTCATCTACTGGAACTACTTTAGCGCCGGGTTGCAACCCTTCGACTTTTTGCACCGGCATTAGGTATGTGATTTGATTGTGAAAACCAACTACTTCGGCTTCTATTTCTCTGCCGTTTTGCATGATGACTCTGCACTGACGGCCAATGCTAACATTAAGGCCAACAGCTTCCAGAGTAAGCCCAACCATTCGCGTTAATCTACCCTGGGCGAGCACAGGCTCTTGTAACCGTTCGTACTGACGGTATTTATGCAGTTTATTTTTGAGTGAAAACTCAGACGTCTCCAGGCTCATTCTCATCACCTGTTTGGTCGTGGTTTTCTTGGGAGGCATTGCCTTCAAGAGTGAGCGCAGTGTGATCTGGAGCTGTCTCCGCCATCTTTGGCGCTTCCGATTCATCACTTTGGGGCGCTTCTATTTCTGGAAGCTCCATTACTGGAGCAACCTGCGATTCTTCAACGTCGCCTTGCTCGCAAATATTATCAAGAAAACTTCGCAAACGACTTTCAATGGTGTAATCGACAATACTTTCTTGTGTTTCAACACGAAAACCGCCTGGTTTTATGCTGTCATCAATACTAACCGACCAGTTTCGTAGGTTCGATGGTAAGTGTTTTTCTACCAGTTTGGCATCATGTGGTGACACCACGACTTCGATATTGATTGAGCCTGCAGGTAACGCAGTAATAGCATGCTTTATAATTTTAAGCAGTTTTTTCGGTTGTAATGAGATTTCATCTTGCAGTAAACCCTGAGCAAAGTGTACGGCCATATCGACAATAATTTTTTCTAGAGACCCTTCTTGCTCTTGCATGGGCGCTAACAAATTACTAGCAATGTGATTCAGTGTGTTTGCCTCGCTAGTTATACGCGCATGCGTATCTTTATAGGCTTTTTGTTCGCCCTGGCGCTGCCCTTTAGCAGTACCATCTTGCAAACCTTTTGCTAAGCCTTCTTGATAACCTTGCTCGTAGCCTTCTTTTTTTGCCTCTTCGGCCAACTTAGCTAACGCTTCTGCGGTAAGCGCCTTTGGCTTTACCGGGGCATTATAGTCTTCAACTAACTCTGACCCTTCTGGGGCATCTTTTTGTTTCTGCTTATCTTTTTTTGCGCTGAAGACTAGGCGAGACTTTTTGCTCGCGACGGTAGGTATCTTCCATGAGCTAATATCACCTTCATTTTCAAGTGACTCAAAAGGAATACGATTCATGTTTTTAGGTGAGTCACTCATATTTATCTATTTTACTCAGAAGTGCGGGGTAAAAAATGGTGGGTGTAAAGAGTACATTGAATACTAAAACCTATCACAGATATAGCGCGTTACAACATCTCTTCGCCACCACCGCCGAGATTAATTTCACCAGCATCGGCCATTCGTCTTGCAATAGTAAGAATTTCTTTTTGCGCACCTTCCACTTCAGAGAGCTTAACTGGCCCTTTGGCCTCAAGATCATCACGAAGTAATTCCGCAGCGCGTTTTGACATATTGGCAAAGATTTTTTCTTTGAGAATATCATCAGACCCTTTGAGAGCAAGAATGAGAACATCGGAAGACACTTCGCGTAGCAATGCTTGAATACCACGGTCATCCACTTCTTTGAGGTTTTCAAACACAAACATAAGATCTTGAATTTGAGTACCGAGATCTTCGTCGATTTCTTTAATGGAGTCGAGTAGTTCGCCACCAATGGAGCTATCTAGATTGTTGACGATTTCAGCAGCCACTTTGTAGCCGCCCATATCTTTTGTTTGAGACCCGGCATTACCAGAAAATTGTTTTTCCAAGATATCATTCAGCTCTTGCAACGCACTTGGCTGCACAGTGTCTAGCGATGCGACACGCAACATAACATCTAGGCGAACTTTTTCTGGGAAAAAATCCAAAATTTCCGCAGATTGGTCTGAGTCCAAATACGCAATAACAATGGCCTGAATTTGAGGGTGTTCGTTACGAATAATATCCGCGACAGAACGCGCATCCATCCATTTTAAGGTATCGAGGCCAGTGGTATTACCACCGAGTAGAATACGATCGACCAGGCCATCGGCTTTATCTTGGCCCAAAGCGGTAACTAGCATATTGCGGATATAACTATCGGCGCCCATTCCCAAACCGGTAAGCGTACGCACTTCTTCCATGAAATTGGAGATGACAATTTCTACTTCTTGCTGCTGAATATTACTAAGGGTAGCCATGGCAGTACCTAAGCGCTGCACCTCTTTTGGCCCCATGTGCTTTAGCACTTCAGCGGCAGTCGCTTCACCCATCGACATGAGTAAAATCGCCGCTTGATCTAACTTAGTTAGATTTTTTACGTTTTGTTCAGCTTGGCTTGGAGGCGTACTCATTCTTCGTTAATCCAACGCTTGATAACTTGTGCTACTCGGCCTGCATCTTCTGCCACAAGACCTTTTACAGCATTAAGTTGTTGTTCGTAACTTTCTTCTGGGCTAGGTAGGCCTAGTGCATCACCGCCGGTGAGCGTGACGGTTTCATCTGATAAGCCATCAAACGAATCAATTCCTGCGGCTTGCAAGGCTTCTAATTCTTTTGCCTCTTGACGCTCTTTCGACTTTACACCCGAACCGGCCAAAGCCTTTAATACAGGCCGACCCACGCCAAACAACAGCACCATCACTATAAGTGCACCCGCTAAAGGTTTTAAGGCGTTTAAGAGTGCTGGTTGCTCCCACAAAGGAATGGAATCATCCACCTCTTCGAAAGCGGGCAACGGGAAAAAAGTCTCGTTGAGTACATTTACGCTATCGCCTCGCGCCGCCGAAAAACCGACAGCATCTCTTACAAGTATAGCGAGTCGGTCGAGTTCAGCCTGCGCCCAACGAACTTTCTCTGCGCCAGCTTCACTAGACGACAGCTTATCATCTAACACTACTGCGACAGTGAGCCGGCGCAGACGCCCTTTCTCAAAACGCGTATAGCTAACCGTTCTATCAAGCTCGTAATTTTTGACGGATTGAGATCGACTTCGACCTGGCGCGGGAGCATTTCCTTCACCCTGCTGTAGACCTGCTTGTTCGGGCGCTTGGCCTGCTGCAGGCGGTTGATTCGTTAACGCACCAGGCACACCGCCAACACCTCCTGCGCCGACTTGCTGCTCATCTACCGTTTGCTCGCTTCGCACTGCGGGTAGGTCTGGGTTGTAACTTTCTTCTGCTTGTTCTATTTCGGTGAAATCGATGTTTGCCGCGACTTCCGTTTTAAAATTGCCTTCACCGACAATTGGGGTAAGTAAACGACGAATACGCAAGACAATGTCGTCTTCTACTTTTCTTGTGTAATCTAGGTGTTGGCCCGCGATAACTAAACGCTCATCTTCTGCGCCGACCGATAGTAAATTTCCTTTCTGGTCAACCACCGTCACATTTTCTATTTCAAGCTCAGGAATACTGGCGGCAACAAGATTCGCGATACCGCGTACCTGTTTTGTTTTTATGGGGCGACCAGGAAATAGATCTAGGAATACAGAAGCGCTAGGCTTTCGGCCATCACGCATAAAGACCGTACGTTTAGGTATCGCGAGATGCACACGAGCCGAACGAACAGTGTTGATGCTTGCAATAGTGCGTGCAAGCTCCCCTTCAAGACCTCGACGATAACGCATCGATTCAATAAATTGACTGGTACCTAGAGGCTGCTCTGTTTCAAGCATCTCTAACCCGTAAGATTTTTCCCCTTGAATACCATTTTCCGCTAGCAATATTCTCGCTTTCTCAACGTCGCCCACGGGCACCAATAAGGCACCTGTAGAGCCATCGACCTTGTAATCGATTTCATTAAAATCAAGAATTTGCCCAACCTCTGCAGAGTCTAGCCTATCTAAACTTCCGTATAGCGGCTTGTAGTCTTTACCCATACTCCACATTACAATTGCAACGCCAAATGCCACACTGGCAGCAAGCGCCACCATCAAGCCCGCCTGCCTTAATAGGTTGAGGTTATTAAAACCCTCGATAATGTCGTCGTTAGGAGTCGCTGCAAGTTGGTCAGCCATAATTCGTACCTTTGTTTATTTTTTTCGCGACTTATTAAATTGGCATGTTCATGACGTCTTTGTACGCTTCAACTAACTTGTTACGCACTTGAACCGTCGCGTCGAATGCAACACTGGCTTTTTGCGACGCTACCATCACATCGGTAATGTCTATATTGGGGTCGCCTCGGAGATACGCTTTTTGCATGGCACCAGAACTTTGCTGAACTTCATTAACCTTATTTACGGCTTGTGACATGACATCCGAAAAATTCGGGCCTTTCACTTTCCCCGCTGGGTTAGCAACGTCGTGTGCTGCGATGGACCCCGGCCCGCTAAACGCTTGAGTTTGCGATTTTAGGGCTCGCATCTCCATCATCAAACGGTTGATGTCCATTCTGTCGCTCATGTTACTGACCTCTGTAATAAACGCTAAAAAGCTTAAATACCATGACGGAATATTGGCACTTATGGCCGAAAAACCAGGCTTTTATGACCTGCGCAATACTTATTGCATATTCCAGGCCAGAAATTGCCGAAAGCGGAAGTGGGGATGATAGAGGGCGGAAATGTTTTTCCTAAGCGGAAATCAGAGAGAAATCTAGTGTGTAGTTGATGGGGCCATAGAAGCAGAGATGAAATAGAAACAGAGGCGAAATAGAAACAGAGGCGAAATAGAAACAGAGGCTAAATAGAAACAGAGGCTAAATAGAAACAGAGGCGAAATAGAAACAGAGGTGAAATAGAAACACCCTCGCTTTTACGAGGAAAGTTAGGGGTTACAAGCAAGTCTTGGGGCCAAACCGATCATTCGGCCCCATGCTCTAATATGATTTAGATGCTGTTCAATTTATATATCGAAATCGAAATCTTGTAACTCACGCTGAAGACGTAACTCTTCAATTTTATCTTCCAATCGACGCCTGGCGTCTGTGCCATTTAACGGTTCATCGTGATCGAACCCATCATCCATTAGCATGATATTGTTTACTGTACTTGTATCTAGAGCTTCAATACCCATAAACCAAACTCCTAGTCTGTGAACTGAGCAAAGGCCGGCTCTTACTAATTTACAGACAGCTGCTAATTAGTCTGTACTGGCCCACAATCAATTTTGGAGAGTTTTCGAACTACCACAGCCATTTGGCGATAAACATATTCAAACAGCTGTTGCGTTCAACATCACTGTCTTTTTAAACACAGTCATAATAAATCTAGTGGTAATTTTCCAACACCGCCAGTTTATAAGAGTAATATGACAACAAAATTAACATCAACATATATTTCGCAATAAAACCGATAAAATAGATCGATATATGTATTTATTCTTTTGCGTTTATTTTAAGAAGTAGAAAATATAGAAGAATGCCGTTTTACCGGCATTGGTGGGGAATTATGATGGGGGTAATATCAAAATTAATATGACATTTAAATTACGATAAAAATATTTTAATACCGAAATATTATCTAACGGTTTATGCTGCACCCCCGCATCACACCGATTCTAATGTGTAACCCTCATCACGTAAGCGCGCTAATTTATACCGTAGAGTACGAGGGCTAATTCCAAGCTTTTCGGCGGTATTTTTCTTACTTCCGTTTTCTTGTTTAAGTGTTTTAACGATAATTTCGAACTCATGCTTTTTCATATCGGCACCCAAAAGGGCATCGCTATTTTCTAGCTCTGCATTGTCTGATGCCTCAAGCTCTGCGCCTGAAGCAGCGATAGCATTAAATGCTTCAGTCTGAATGTGCGACTTCACTTCACCCGCGATTGAATCTACGAGAGATGGCTTTTGGCTAAACCCTTCACTCATCTGCAAGCCAAGGTCTTCATTTTCAATTAAATTAGATGTTTGCAAAATAAGCGCTCGCTGCATAACATTGTCTAACTCGCGCACATTGCCGGGCCAAGCATATGAAAGCAGTGCTTGTTTTGCACCACCTGAAAGACTCACCTTTCCACGACCTTGTTTTCTCGAATGCTTTGTTAAAAGACTGGTTGCTAAAGGAATTATGTCGTCAGGTCGATCTCTCAGTGGAGCCCACTGTAAAGGCAATACGCTTAAACGAAAATACAGATCTTCTCGGAATTTACCTTCGGCAACTTCTTGGCGCATATCTCGGTTAGATGTGGCAATAACACGCACATCTAATTTAATACATTTTCGACCGCCTAATCGCTCCACCTCTCTTTCTTGTAATACTCGTAAGAGTTTTGCCTGTAGGCCCATATCCATTTCGCTAATTTCATCAAGTAATATGGTGCCGCCATTAGCTTGCTCAAACTTACCAGGTGCAGAATTATGCGCACCCGTATAAGCGCCTTTTTCATGCCCAAACAGCATGGCTTCTAGCATGTTTTCGGGTATTGCCGCACAGTTAAGCGCAATAAAAGGTTGTTCGGCCCGTGGCGATTTTTCATGAATATATCGAGCTAATACTTCTTTACCTGTACCAGATTCACCCAGTAATAAAACGGTTGATTCTGATTGGGCGACTCGCGCAGATAGCTGTAATAGTTTTCTACTAGAATCCGCCTCTGCAATTGGTTCGTTGGATTTACTAACATTTCCACCGGTAATTTTTTCAACCGTTTCAACCAATAGATTCGGTTCAAATGGCTTTACTAGGTAATCGACAGCCCCTTCTTTCATTGCTAGAACAGATTCACTGATAGATGCGTACGCGGTTACAAGTAATACCGGAATATGCGGAAATTCTTGTTTAACTTTTTTTAGTAAATCATGGCCGCTCATTTCCCCCATGTTAACGTCTGAAATAATCAAATCAAAATCACTATTTTTATTCAGCGTTAGCAGTGCATCTTCTGCACAGCAATCATCTACCACCTCCATATTTGACAGGCTAAGCGTATCGACAAGCGCCTCTCTTAGGGCTGCGTCGTCTTCTACAACGAGAATCTTAGGCGTTTTATCTTTACTATTAACTGCTCGCATTCTAGTTTCCTCTAAGCCTTTGCCATTAACACTGCGATTCTTCGCTAAAAATGGGGAGTTCAAAAATTGCTTCTGTACCTTTGCCCAACGTTGAGGACAAATCAAAACTTCCGCCATGCGCACGCGCAATCGATTGCACCACGCTAAGCCCTAAGCCGGTACCTTGTGCTTTCGATGTATAAAACAGTTCTTTCGAGCTTTCTAACGCGCGCTCACTTAAACCTTCACCAAAATCAATAATTTTTATCTGTACATAAGGTCTGCGATGCCCCTCTATCACATTTATTTCAATATTTAATATTGGGGTGTTGCTACTCGCCTGAATACCGTTATTGACCAAGTTCATGATTGCGCTAATTAAAGCTTCACGATGGCATTTGATCAGTTTGTTCGGATGGCTATTTGACCACTGACAAGCCGTATTACTGGTAGAAATAACGACTTCTGCAGCTTCTCGCAAGCCGATTTCAAAGTCAGCAAGGCTGATAACGTCGTTTAGCGGCAATTCGCTTTTAACGAATAACATCATGTCGCGCACTTGCTTTTCCATGTGCTGCAACCGGCCAAAAAGCTTGGCCGCAAAGCTCGATTTTTTGTCTTGCGATAAATCATCGTTACATAAGTGACCGGCATACAAGATGGCAGCCGAAAGTGGCGTTCTTATTTGATGCGCTAGCGCAGAGACCATTTTCCCCATCGCAGACAGACGTTCATGTTTACTTAAATGCTCTTGCAATTTTCGAGTTTCAGTTTGGTCTGTTAGCAATATAATTTGACCATCGTTACCCAACGAGCTGGTCGCAATGCTGATCCGCTTACCTGAGGGGGTAGACACTTCTAAGCCGTCATCGCTTTTCGGTGCAAAGCAGTCGGCTATTGCATCCCGCCACAAACGCCCTTCTAATTCGCAATCTAATAATTGATTCGCTGCAGGGTTTGCCTCTAGTACAAAACCTTTTGAATCCAGCACGATCACACCACCAGGCAGGAAGTTCAGTAAAGCCCGCATTTGGCTGGCGAGCTTTTGCTTTTTCTCATGCTCAGCGTCTTTTTCTTTCGCTGTCTTATCCAGATCTTGCGTGAGCTGCTCAACACGCTGTTCTAGCATTTGATAGGACCGCGCTAACTGCTGAGAGGTCTCGTTAAAAAACGCATAGGCTTCAGATAGGCTTTCGCGTTTATCTTCAATCGGATCTACTGCACTGGGCTTCGCTTGGCTTTGCAAGATTTGGCTCCCAAATATTTGACACTAATCGGTTTTTTTTATGAGTTTGCAAAGGCAATGCCAGATTTTTTTTATTAATAGTTTCAGTAACTTACAGAGCCTGCTGTAATCCTTGAGAAAGCGATGTCGGGGAATTGACGGATACGAGATGCGAGATGCGAGATGCGAGATGCGAGATGCGAGATGCGAGATGCGAGATGCGAGATGCGAGATGCGAGATGATTATTTGAAAAAAGAAAGAAGGTCAAACGCTTCATAGAGACAGAAGCGTGATATCTCGTATTTTAAAAGAAATTCGCTAGCTAGGCTTTCTGTTCTTTTTGCAGCCCATATTTTTTCATTTTTTCAACTAGGGTCGTTCTGCGAATAGAGAGTTGTTCTGCCGCTCGAGCGACGACGCCACCAGAGTTATCGAGCGCCTGCTGAATGAGGCTGAGCTCTAGCCCTGCGATGTACTCTTTCAGGTCAATGCCATTATCTGGCAGCAGTGCGACGTCGCCTTCGGCAACGACGTTGGGTTGGTTTTGACCACTCTCTTGTTCTGCCAGCTGCTCTTCTTCATTGACTTCGACGTGCCGATATTTCATTGGCAAGTCTTGTGCGCCGACCACACCATACGGGTGAGTGATCGCCATGCGTTCAACCAAGTTGGCTAGTTCACGTACATTCCCAGGCCATGGGTGACGACACAGAGACAGTATCGCCGCCGAATTGAAACGGACAGAGCCACGTTTTTCATGTTCCATTCGCGACACAAGCTCATTAATCAATAGAGGAATGTCTTCTGATCGTTCACGTAATGATGGCATTTCGATAGGGAATACATTGAGGCGATAATACAAATCTTCGCGGAACTTCCCTTCTTCGATCATTTCTTCAAGGTGGCGGTGCGTTGCTGCAATAATCCTTACGTTAGTAGCAGTGGCTTTGTTGCTACCGACTCGCTCATAGGATTTTTCTTGTAGCACACGCAAAATCTTCACCTGCATATGCAGTGGCATATCCCCGATTTCATCCAGGAACAAGGTGCCACCTTCTGCCATCTCGAAACGCCCAGCGCGTGCGGTTACAGCGCCAGTAAACGCGCCTTTTTCGTGGCCGAATAATTCGCTCTCTAATAACTCGCCGGGAATTGCGCCACAGTTAACGGGTACAAACGGCCCATCTCGACGCTCAGAATAATAATGAAGGTTGCGAGCAACGACTTCTTTACCAGTGCCAGACTCACCGGCAACCAGCACGGTCACCTCTTTATCAGCTACCTGGCCCATGACCGTTCTGACATTTTTAATCAGGCGGCTTGTACCCACCAAGCTACGAAATAAATGCGTTGGCCGAGCGCCCCGAGTTTCGCGACCGGTCAATAGAATTTCGTTATAGCGTTGCGCACGATGGATGGCATCGTTCGCGTCGCTGTACTGTATAGGCCAAGTGAGATTCGCAACTACTCGGTTTTTTAGATCTGCATCGAACTCTTCTTCGCTACCCTCGTCTTCAATCACCACGATTGGAGCGTTTGGGCACGTTTCTGCAATCTGTTTCAGCGTCAGGGTCAGACTAATTTGCTGGGAATCTTTCGCCAAAAGGATTAGGCCAATATCACCAAGCTCTACTTTCGAGTGGTCTAACTGCAGCCACTCTTGCAGCCCATGCCCCATGGTATGTTCGCCAATAAACTTGAGTACCGTTTGCGAGGTGTGACGACGGCTTGAATCTTCGTCGAGAACTAAAATGACTTTATCGTGGAGCATGCAGGCCTTAACTCAATTGTGATGCTACTTTTTATACTTGGCGCTGAGTCTAGGTTTTGTGCAAATGTTTCCAACAATGGCAATCAAGCTCGAGATAAAAAATCTAACTTAAAAGCGACTGCCCGTTTTAAAGTAACCCACTACTTTAAAACCAACGCGCGACCTTAAAACCCACTAGAACAACTCAACAGCGACTAATTCTTGACCCTGCGTCGCCTTTTTCAGTGTTTAGCTAAGTAATAGTCAATAGTCTGCCAGTAGTCAAATTATCGACGCTATTGCAAGTTGCCTTAATTAGTTGATTTAACGCTTTGATGCTGGGGCAATACCTTTCCAGGCTGAAGCTATAGGCTCAACTAGAGCTATTACCTCGAGGATGTATTGTTTAGGGTCTGATATACGGGCGCGTAATAGCTGACGCTGCATGTATTCGTATAGGTTTGCGAGGTTGTATGGAAGTTCAGTATCCACTTCAGTGGACAAACTGGCGTGTAATTCGGTCAGTATATCTACTGACTTTTGGATACAGATATGAAGCTGCTCTTGATCTTCGTTTTCAATGCAGATCACACCACGCTGTAATTGAAGTAAAAGCGCATCAAACAGCATTTGAACCAACTCATGCGGCGAGGCTGAAGCAACCTTGGATTCCAGCTCGACAGATTTGTATACACCGGGGTTTGCTTTACCGTAGTTCATGAGGTTAGCTCCTTGAGCTTGCTCGATTTTTACTTAAACGCGCGAAACGTTAACTTAGCGTGCTTGCACCCAGGCGACCAACGCTTTAAGCGAAGATACAACATACCTAACCAAGCCTGCGCCACTCCATTAAATGGACTTATCTACAAACATAGCACGATGTAAGCAAGCTGCTATATCGAGTTCTTCCCGAGTGTCGATATCGATCGCCTCTAACCAGGGCACGTCAAAAACACGATAGTCTGCAGAGTAAAAGCTTTCTGCCTCAATCAATCGCTCAACCGATGAATACCATAAACTACCGGTTGGGTAGTAATTTTGAGGAAGGTCTTGTGAACGCTGACTCGAGTACTCTTCAAATAGAAACCGGCCACGTTTTGACTCATCACAGGTCATCGCCCAATATGGGCTGCCAAACTTTGGCTCGACGACACTGATGACACTGCTTGGACTGGTGCTTGCAAAACTCACAAACGCACGAATAGTATCAATAGTGCGAATGGGGCAATTCGCCATAAGTTGCACAACAGATTCACAACTCGCGTCGGCAGCGTTTTCTCGTAATTTTTTTACAAACCAAGACGTCGATTGGCTTACAGTACTCTGATCATCGGCATAGGCATCACGCAAGAATGGAACCTCGGCGCCACACTCACGAGCAATTTTTGCAATTTCTTCATTATCAGTAGAAACGAAAACTTGTTCAAAAGACTGTGATTGAAGGGCCGCTTCAATGGTCCACTGAATTAAAGGCTGGCCATTAAAGTCGATGATGTTTTTTTTGGGGATGCGTTTCGAGTTTCCGCGTGCAGGAATAATCGCAATCGGCTTTTTCATTAGAGCGCCTTAAACTAAGTTATCCCATTGCAAAAGTGCATCTTCTTGCAGATCTGTTTTTAAGGTTCTTCCAATAACGAACTCGCTTTCATTAGGCGCTATCGCTGTGCCTGGCCGCTTATAATCCAAATCCGATTCTTGAATGACATCACCCGCCTTCATCGCATGGCTTAACACAATGCTGCGACGAAACTTAAGACGTTTTTCTTGTTCTGCCTGAGACACAACACGTTTATGCGCCCCCATAGATTCAGCAATAGCCTTTGAACCAGCGCATATCGCTTTCATTTCTTCTGGGTCAGCTGAAATCATGTGATCCCAACCTTCAAGGCCTTTATCGATCGTAAAGTGCTTTTCGATAATGACCGAACCTAGCGCAACCGAAGCCAAAGGAATGGCCGCGCCAATACTGTGATCAGACAAGCCTACAGGGTAGTCAAAACTCTGCTTGAGCATGGTCAAGTTATTTAGATGGATATCTTCATTCTTAGGAGGGTAAATAGAAATACAATGTAATACCGCGATTTCTTTAATACCAAGACCTTCGAGTAAACGTATCGCCTCGTCTATTTCACTCAATTCGGCCATACCGGTAGAGAGTATGACAGGCTTATTTTTTGTGGCTATGTAGCGCAACAACGGCAAATGGTTAATATCCATCGAAGCCACTTTAAAAAATGGTACGTCTAGTTCATCCAACATATCCACTTCTGTCAGTGAAAATGGTGTAGAACAAAAATCAATGCCAATCTTATCGCAGTATTGCTTCAACTCTAGGTGCTGCTCAGTGCGCAAATAGTATTTGTCGACCATCTCTTCGAGTGAACCAAAATGCTTTTTAGGGTCATCGTCATAACTTTGGTTAGCTTCGTATTCTTGTCGAGATATGAGCGATTTGTTTGTCCAGGATTGAAACTTTGCTGCATGTGCCCCACTTTCTTTAGCGGCATCGATAAGCTTTTTTGCGAGCGCCATATCACCGTTATGATTGGAACCAATCTCTGCGATTACATAAGGGCTGCCACCCTCAACGAGTTTTTTAAAATCAAAAATGGCCATTAAAATTTACCTTTCTCGCTCTTTGCATATATACATGCAGGTGTTCAGATATTTGCCCACCAATAATTCTTGGTGTTTTGCGACAATTTTGAATTTACCGCTACAAGGCCAATATCTTGCTCGGTATCTATTTTTTCTTTAATTTCTATTAAGCGCTCAGTTTCACCTAAGGCAAATGCATTGTGTTCGTCCGATAATGACAATGCTCGCAAGGCGAGGTAGTGCTGCAACTTAACATCCACCGCGCGCGTATATTTTTCTATGGAAAGCTCCTTTAGCTCACCTGCTGTATTATCTTCATAAATTCGATAATACACCCGACCGGCATCTTTAACACCAAACATGCCTTCTTCCAGCATGACACTTGCCATATACCAATCCAGAGCAATTAATTCTGCAGGAAAAGCAAAACGAAAATTAAGCTCTCTTAACAATTTGGCGTTAAAGCTAAAATGGGAAAGACCTATACAATTGCTTGCTAACACCTCATCAATCGCTTTAATGTCTTCTGGTAATTCAGAAAAAAACGGTAGTTCGGGTTGACTCATATAATGCAAACTAGAGTAATAAAACCCAGCCTTTGGCTGCTTATTCCAGGCGTTTACAACCCCTTCCACTCGGTCTTCTGACATTGTGTCGTCTGGATCGATGTGAATAACAAGGTCATAACCTTCGTCGATTAAGCTATTAAACACCTGCTCGCGTAGAGGAACCAGGCCCAAACAGCCGTCATTAAAGCGCAATTCCATAGACTCCGGCACGTCGACACAATCTAAACCATCATTGATGACGATAAGATCCATATCTATGTAACTCTGCGCCTGCATGGAGGCTAAAGTCTCGCGATAGTACGGCTCTGCCACCGGGTAAACGAAAGCAACAAGTGCCACTTTAGGCGTTTCTAATGACATAGAGACTGATCATATTCTTTGACAAAGGTACAGAAAAACTCCTTTGGTTCTTTTACATATTCCCCAGAGCCTAGCGCCGCCTCTACTGCAACTAAATCTGCCGACTCCTGCACATCTTGTTTAGTTAAAAATATCTTTGGGTTTTCAGTACGCAATACGGCATCGGGGTCGTAAAATAATTCTTCATGCAGTTTTTCACCAGGGCGAAAACCCGTAATCTTAATACTGATGTCGATGCCTTCTCGCAGTCCAGAAAGTTTTATGAGTTTTTTCGCCAAATCCATAATTTTTACTGGCTCACCCATATCAAGCACAAACAACTCACCACCCTCACCACGACACCCTGCCTCAATGACCAACTGAGAGGCCTCTGGAATCGTCATAAAATAGCGAGTGGTATCTTCATGGGTAACTGTTAGGTCGCGCCCCTCTTGAATGAGAGTCTTAAATATGGGCACCACACTACCGTTACTGCCTAAAACATTACCAAAGCGCACACTCATGTATTTTTTGTCGCTCTGTGCGGCAAAAGCATAGGTTAACAGTTCAGCCAAACGTTTTGATGCCCCCATAATATTGGAGGGGTTTACAGCCTTATCGGTAGAAATCAGAACAAACGTATCGGCTTTACTCGCTGCCGTTTTTTTAAGTACGTTTAAGGTGCCACGAACATTATTTTTAATGGCTTCGACGGGCGCCTCTTCCATTAATGGCACATGTTTGTGTGCTGCCGCATGAAAAACCATATCAATATGTTGAGAAAATGGCATTTCCAGACTTTCTATATCGCGAATATTAGCAATATAGGCTTTAAAAACGAGTTCGGGGTAATTGCGCTGTAACTCCAACTTTAGGAAGTACAATTCATTCTCATTAATATCTACCCCAATGATTAAATTGGGGGAAAACTTTGCTAACTGCCGAACAATTTCACTACCAATTGAGCCTGCAGCACCAGTAACTAATACGGTTTTACCCGATATATTGCTACGTAAAAACTGGTTATCTACCGTAAGTGATGGCCGCCCCAAAAGATCCGTCGCATTTACTGCTCGCAACTGGCCAAGCAAACTTTCTTTTAAGTTTGTCTCGAGTACATTGGGAATGATACTGAGTGTTACTCCGGCGTAATCCGATGCATCAATAAAATAATCGAGTACATGCTTCTCTAGGTTAGCAATCGCAACTATCATTTCATCGACTTTATGAGCGGCAAAAAAATCGTCGAGATCCTCATAACCCCCAAGCACTTCTACCCCGTGAAAATTTTGCCCATGCTTATTCACGTCGGCATCTAGATAGCCGACGAGCTTATATTTATCTTCACGTTTAAGCACTTCAGAAGCCACGAGCTGACCACCACTTGAGGCACCGATGATTAAAATATTTTTTATCATTGGTTCACCTTAGTTAATACTGTGCTCAGAGAACAGCAAATATCTTCGACTTCGTCATCGCTTAAATTTGGGTGCACGAGAAACATAAGGCTTGTTTCGCCGAGTTGTTTGGCATTTTCTAATCGTTGCTTAGGCTTAGATGCAGTATTTTCAAAAGCCCTTTCTAAATACACTTCTGGACATGCACCTTGATCAACGGGAATACCGAGCGCTTTACACTCGCTTAAAAATTCATCTCGCATTACCGCCTTGTGTTCCCAAAAAGCGTAGCAACGGTAGTAGGCGTGACGCTGCTGCGAAGGCAATTTTAACCTACGAATAAAGGGGTATTCTGCTAATACTGCATCGATTTTATGGGCAATTTCGGCACGGCGCGCCACCCAACTTTCAAGTTGGCTTAATTGATACAAGCCCAAAGCCGCTTGCATTTCTGTCATGCGATAGTTACTGCCGACACTTTCATGCAACCAACGAAACCCTGGGGGGTGCGCTTTGTTATACACAGTATCGAAACTTTTTCCATGATCTTTAAACGACCACATTGTGTCGAAATATTCTTTATTGTTGGTAGTGATCATGCCACCTTCACCACCGGTGGTCATAATTTTGTCCTGACAAAATGACCAGGCACCTACGTCGCCGATACTACCGACACGCTTGCCCTGATACATAGCGCCATGCGCCTGGGCACAATCTTCAATTACTTTGATACTGTGCTTTTGAGCGAGCGCCATAATCGGCGCCATATCACAAGGCATTCCCGCTAGGTGCACACAGATTACTGCAGCAGTTTTATTATTGATGAGTGGAGCGATAGTTTCTGCGCTGATATTTTGTGATTCAATATCGAGGTCGGCAAAAATTGGGATCGCACCAAGTACTGCAACCGCGCTAGCCGTTGCCATAAAAGTGCGCGCAGGCACAATCACTTCATCGCCAGCTTTTACACCTACGGCCCGCAAGGCCAGCTCTAGTGCCAGTGTTCCATTCGCAACAGCGATACCATGTGCTGTTCCAACATATTCAGAAAAGGCTTTTTCAAAAGCTTTGCCTTTATCACCCGTCCAATAATTAACGCGATTAGACAGTAAAACCTCACGTACGAGGTCGCCTTCACAATCGGAAAACTCGGGCCATTTAGAATAGCTTTTCATACTCAATTTACTTAACCTGTGCAGGGTTTCCCACAACGATGAGGTTATCGGCAACATCTTTCACTACAACGGCACCGGCCCCCACAACACTATTATTGCCAATATTAATTAATTGCTTGGCGCAAGCACCAATACCTAGCCAGGCGCATTCACCCAGTGCAACACCACCGGCAAGCGCAGCATTAGGGCTGATATGTGCGCACGCCTGTATAACACAGTCGTGCTCAACCACTGCTGCGGTATTCACAATTGCCCCCATTCCAACCTTGGCATAAGCATTAATCACTGCATTTGGCATAACGACAACACCTTCTGCAACAGACGCGTAGGAACTAACAACCGCCGCAGGAGAGATGAGGCTTGCGAGTTCTATATCCAATTCGGAGAATCTTTTATAAAGCTTACGCCGCGCTTGATTGTTGCCAACGGCAATAAATACAGCATCAAAATCATCAACACGATCAATCAAAGTCTGCGTGTCGCCAACCAAAGGCCACAGCTCTATGCGAGTGCCAAGCGTTTGGGAACGATCATCAAAAAATTCGACGCGATAGTCCAGCTGTTCAGCAATATCAGCACAGACTTTGCCGTGACCACTAGCACCAAGTATGGCGAGCCGTCGTTTATTCGTCATTTGCCACCCTCAACTGGCTAAGCCGTTGAAATCTGTCAATTTATCATTGTTTTTACACAGTATAGCAACACTAATGCCACTACAGGCGGTAAGCGCTTATGCGGAGGATATTTGCTTTATTGAGATGAGAGAATTATTTAGGCTGCTGAAAGACGAATGCGTCTGGCAAGGCGGAAACGAGCTTGGAATAGGATTTAAGAATTTTTTCCATATCGTAGATTAGGTCTCGAGCGGAACGACCATCATCGTTGCAGGCCTCGGTTAGAGATGCAGCTAACTCTTTGTCCCAGTGTCGAACGGATTCCCAGTCTCCTTTCTCGTAAGCTTTATTAAGCTCTTTGTGTGCACGCTTGAGCGCAAAAGAAGAGGAAGGAACCAGTGGCATAAGAGCTCCGTTGTTAGCGTAAAGAACCAAAGCAAGGGCTGCTTCACGCTACGCGTTTTCACAGCCACTTCACATAGGTTTACGGCACACAACAAAGAAACTTTAACCGTTATAGCAACATAAAAACGTGTCTGCTTTTATGTAAAAACGCTTTATTCAGCTGGTTCTAGCTGGACCCAACCGTCTTGCACTTCAGTAAGTAATTTACCGACTTCTGTTGCAACAGCGTATTCTTCGATAGTTGAAGCACCTTCGATGCGCGCAACCATATACTCATACAAGCTGTCGAGGTTTACTGCGATTTCACCGCCTTCACGCATATTGAGGCTATTGCGAAGACCGTTAATGATTGCTTTAATTTTGCCAAACAAAATAACTTTGTCTTCATCATTTTTTTCAGCGATGGCCTTTTTTACTTGAGCAACGCGCTCTAGCGCTCCGTCCAGCAAAAGTGAAATTACTTGGTGCGATGTAAGCTCAGCAGATCTTTCTTGCATCACAACTGCGGCGTTAGTCTGTGCAACTGCCATTGTGTACTCTCCTATTTGATGTCGTAAAACTATTAATTTGGTTAGAACAGCGGCAAAAAACTGCCACTTTTTAGTTACGTAGGAGTAAATGCGAAGATAGTGCCAGTTTTTAGGTTGTGTGCGTTTGTGTCACCCATAAAAACATTGCCTGAGGCGAGACCAGCCCCCGCATGAATATAAAAAAGGGGCCAGAGCTTTCACTCTGACCCCTTCTTAAAGGATTTTTCGAACTCGAACGATCAGCCGATTTGCTTCCAAGCGCCGCGCAGTTCCCCAAGAAGATCCGCCGCTTCATCCAGGAACGCAGGATCATTTTTGAAATGAGCTTTAGTCAATACACCCTGAATATAGATATAGAGTGCGTCGAGATTATCAGCGATTTCACCGCCTTGCTCTCTATCTAGGTTTTCACGTAATCCGCCAACAATGCCTACCGCATCACTGACTTTTTTTCCTCGCAACTCAATGTTTTTGTACTCCATCGCACCCTTGGCCTGCTGAATGCGGTCTAAAGCGCCTTCAAAAAGCATATCGATTAATCGATGGGGAGAAGCAATTTCTGCATTGGCGTTGTAATGAACTTTTGCGTATGAATCTAAGGCGACTTGAGTATTCACTGCGTACCCTCTTTGACTGTCAGTATCTCTATAAAAAGCTTTTCGGCCTCTTGCGCCAGTCCTTTAATCTTTTTTGATTCTTCACTATGCAATTTAGGCATAAAACCTGCGTAGATATACCAAAACGTCTAGACTCTAGGAAAAGCGTCAAAATGCCAACTTCCGATACCCTGACCAAGAAAATTACACCCATGAACGACTCGCCTCAACAACCTCCATCTTCTGAAAACGACCCAATGGCACAAATTCTCCGAAAAGTGGAGATGCAGCAAATGCAGCTAAAGCTGGAGGTTCAGTTTAAGAGGAATATGGAACTGTTCAAGGTTAAAGCACCTGAAATCTACAACGAATACATTAACTATAAGCCGGAAGAGCTGCAGTTAAGCTTTGATAAAGCCGGGTTCTTGAACCTGGTTAACTCAAAACTCAACAACAAGCCGGTATACAGTGACGACCCAGAAAAGTTTTCACTGAAGCAAGCCGAGCAATTCACCAAAACGCCGGTGATGTCTGTCATTTCCTTTACCAACGCCAAACAGCATAACCCTAACCATATTCACGTAGAGATTATGAACAATCTCATTGATGAATATAGAGAAATGGCACAAGCCAAGCCACATTCTAATGTGCCCATTGGGCTTATGTTGATGACCGGGTGTGGCCTTGGACACCATCTGCCCCACTTGATTGAAACACTGGACATATACAACCTAGTGATTTTCGACCCGCATAAAGATTCCTTCTACGCGGCATTACACGTTATCGATTGGGTACCTATACTCGAGTATTTTTTCCAGCCAAATCGTATGCTTAAGCTTTTTATTGGTGTTAAGCCAGAAGAAGCAATGGCTGATATGAAATTATTGACCGACAAGATTGGTCTTTACAACCTTGTGTACACCTATATTTATCGTCATTTCAACAGCAAGAAAGAAGAAGAGTTTGTTGAAATGTATCGTAAAGAATTCCATTTGGCAGCCTCTGCCACGGGCTTCTTTGACGATGAGCAAACCAGTTTTGCCCACACAATTAACAACCTTAACCATAGTGTTAACTGGTTTCGCCACAGCATGTCAGACAAAAAGCTACCACCGGCATTTGTGTTAGGTAACGGCCCATCACTCGATAAACACGTCGAGTACATAAAGCGAAACCACAAAAACGCAATTATTTTTTCTTGCGGTACAACAATCGGCTCACTATGTAAAATCGGTTTAAAACCTGACTTTCACGTTGAAATGGAGCGTGTCAGCAACCAAACCGACTGGATTATTAATGGTACTGACGCCGAGTTTCGTAAAGGTATTACCCTACTCTGCCTGAATACGGCACCGCCCAACATGATCGAAATTTTTGATGAGATCTGTATGGCGAAAAAACCCAACGATGCCGGCGAGTCATTGCTCGATGAAATTCTACCCAATAGTTCAGGCGTTCATAGACTCGCGTTATGTAACCCCACTGTTGCTAATGCCGGGCTTTCGTTTGCTATTCATATGGGGTTTAAAGAAATCTATTTAATGGGAGTCGATCTCGGCACCCGCCCCGACGGTGCTCACCATTCTCAATTTAGCCTATACACTGACCTAGAAAAGAAAACCAAACAAAAAGGCCACAGTGCTTTTGAGAAAAAAGACAGCGATTATTTGGTACCAGGTAACTTCGGCGGAGAAGTCTATACCAACCCAATTCTTCACGGTACACGCTCAAGCCTTGAAATATTGTTACGCCATATTGAAAACACGCGTAACGACATAACATGTTACAACTCAAATGATGGAGCATTAATCAATGGCGCTAAACCCATCGCGCTAGAGGATCTTCCAGAATTACCACAGGTCTCTGACAAATCATTGGAGTTAGATAAAATTCGAGAAAACAGCTTTTATTTTTTTGAGTCTCCAGGGATTGATGCAGACTTGACCAAGGAGAAGTACCTGAAAAACTTCTTCGACATTCGTGGCGATCTCGTTCTTAAAAAAGATATTAAAAATGCAAAAGAAATGATAAAGGCGTTTAACAAAATATATTTCACCCTCAGAGACAGAAGTAAAACCAATGGTGTAACAGAGCTTCTTTTACGCGGAAGTTTGAATGGCTATTTCACGTTACTTCTGAAAAACTGTCTTCACCATAAGAGCGGAGAGAAATTTAACATAGCGTTCAAACTAGGCCGCAGTGCCTATATGTCATTTTTAAAACGCGCGTACCAAATGATGGAAACGATTCCGCTAAAACACGACGACACCCCCGATCGCGTTTTGGTGAAACTAAAAAAAGGCGAACCATTAGACGACTAAAACAAGCCTTTCCTGTTTTAGTTACCCCCCAAAAAAAGAGGGGCCAGAGAAAAACCTCTGGCCCCTCTTTCTAATTTGAACACATAAAAAAACCCGATGACTTTCGCCACCGGGTTACGTCGTGCCTGCGTTATTGAGAGGTAAACTTTATTGCAGGAGCTGTAGAACCTGTTGAGGTCGAGCATTCGCCTGAGCCAACATGGCTTGCGAAGCTTGTTGTAATACCTGAGCACGACTCAATGCAGCCGATTCTGCAGCGAAGTCAGCATCCACAATTCGGGATCGGGCAGCGGCCGTATTCTCTGACACATTCGACAAATTCGAAATCGTAAAATCAAGCCGATTATTTGCAGCACCGAGTTCCGACCGAATATTGTTAACCGTTTCTAACGCATTATCGATAACATCGATGGCTTTTTGTGCGTTGGAAGCGGTGTCGACACTAATCGAGTTCACTGCTGTACCAAATGCACCTTCACCTAAAGTATTGGTTTCTAGAATACCTAGGTTCGCTTGCTCAACGGAATCACCAAATTCAACACTTATCGGGTTGCCATTTTCGCTAACAAGTTTCAACCCGGCCAAGCCAGTGAGTGAATTACCCGTGGCAAGGGTATTTGCCGACTCTGCAAATGTGCCTGTAGTTGTCACATAGTTGCGCGTTACATTTTGAATGCCGGTGGTTGTGCCAATAAATGACCCTGTGGTTGCTGTCACAAGGTTAATTGCGCCTTGGTCAGACTCGAGCACAATCGCTGTACCTAACACCCTTGCAGAAACACCGGTTTCGTCTGTGTTGTTGTTAAAGGCAGTTGCCACTTCTGATGCCGTCGCACTGTTTGCGAGCGCAAGGTCAACGGTGACACCATTAATTTCAATTGTGTCGTTCGCTGCATAAGTAGAGCCTAAAGCGCCCTCGAGAGAAACGATTAGCTCAGAGTGCGCCATTGCGATGACACCCGTCTGATCACTCACATCGTTAATGGCATCAATTTTACCAGCGAGTGAACTTGTACCAGTTACATCAATATCAACACTATTGATAGTAAGGTCGCCAATATCTAAACGTTCATTGGCACCACCAGAGCTAGCAATAAGGCCAACACCTTCGATCACTCCGCCTTCTTCGGTTTCACGGAAACCGTAATTTTGCAGATCTTGCAAAGTGCCGGTGGAACCGCGCTCAACCGTTATTTCGTCTCCACTATCGGAAGTCAAAATGATTTTCGCTTGCTGCACCGTTGTGGTTAAACCGTGATTACCAGCGCCCACACCCAAAGAACGCGCATCTGCGGCAGATACAGTCAACCGACCATTTTCATTCACCGCTGCGCTTAGTACACCGCCACTTTGTGCAACAATTTCGTCTGCAAAATCATCCAAACTCTCGGTGTTCGCAACTGTAAATGTTTGAGTTAAACCATCACCTTTGGTCAACGTAAAAGTGACACCGCCTGATCCAACGACGCCAGTACCTACACCAGAACCATTTATTTCCACAACTGTAGACGCGGTAACACCAATGACATTTTCATTAATCTGCGTAACAATTTCATCCATTGTTGCGCTTGTTGATACGGCACCAATTGCCTGACCGTTGATGAGAATGTCTTGCTCATCTAAACCAAGCAAAGTTCCCGTTGAACCAATAGTTGAACCAACAACATCAGCGTTAAGTGAGCCCATGCCTAATGTGTCAGCAGAAACTGCCTCAATACTAAAATCGATGGTTTGGTTGGATTCAGATCCAACTTGCAAAGACACTTCACCTAATGTTCCATCCAAAATATTTTGGCCATTAAAAGATGTGGTCGTTGCGATACGATCAAGCTCTGCTACAAGCTGCTGAACTTCAGCATCTAGTGTTGCACGATCTTTATCTTCGTACACGCCGTTGGCAGACTGAATGGCCAGCTCTCGCATACGCTGCAAAATATTTGTCGTTTCGCTTAAAGCACCTTCTGCAGTCTGAATTAATGAAATACCGTCGTTAGCATTACGAACAGCTTGATTCAAACCACGAATAGCAGATGTTTGTCTGTTTGAAATCGCAAGGCCGGCGGCATCATCGGCAGCAGTGTTGATTCGACGACCAGAAGCTAAACGCTCTGACGCTTGGTCTAACTCTAAACCCGAGGTCAACAATTGACGCTGCGCATTAACAGAGCTGATATTGGTATTTACAAATAACGGCATAACATTCTCCTTAGCCTCGAAGGTTTAATCGAAAACTAAATTTATATAAAAAAGAACGCGCGCTTAAAAAACAAATTACGGGTTAGGACATTTGATTCAATATGCTTTGCGCTTCTGATCCTGCTATCGGCGTTAAAAAATCAAACTTTAGAAAAAGATATAAAAAAAATATTTTTATAACAAAGGCGGTAAAATATTGCCGCTTTTGTTTTTAGGAAGGAAAAATAGACTATTTGAAAGCGGCAACATATTGCCCCAAACAGGAGAGAAAGAGAAATTATTAACAAAAGAGGTGTAAAGTGAAGTGCTTAGTTAGAACAAAAAAACAGACCCAAAATTTAAACCATACCCACTAATAAAGCCCACTAATAGAACGTAATAGTTTATAGCGAAAAATTTAATTGCCCAACGTTGCCGTCCCAAGCTCCTCAATACTGAAATTCGGCAGTAACCCCGCCATACCGATAGTAGCATTCAAACGATAATTAACTTCGTTTGTGGGCAGGCTGCGAAATATTTTTATCAACTTAAGCGCCGCTACAGTATCGGCTGTCACATCCAACCCCAAAGAAATCTCACCGTTTGCTGGAATACTTGGAATATCGCGCTTACTCCCTTTGAAAATCTCCAACCCTTGCACCGCGATAACATATTCCATTGCATCTATTGGCAGCGCGATAACATTGCCGTTCATAATACGAAGGTTTACTCGAAACGCTGGAGAGAAAGGATTAATGCTGACCAACTCCACACTTTCTAACGCAAAGGTCGGGCGCTCAACAATCGGTGGGATACTCGCGCAGCCAAGTATTACTGCGAGAATCAAGTTAACGAAAACTAATCGAAGGATCGAATTCGTCTTGCGCATTTTTTATGCCTTATATTGAATTTAGATTTCGAAACCCGGAGGCTCATTTGTAACCACAAAGTATACTGCCTTAACAACCATAAAAAAGGGGTCAGAGCGTTGGCTCTGACCCCTTTTTTAGGTTTTTGAAAATCGTTTTAGCGAGAGATTAATCGTTGCCAGCAGTAAACGGAAGTGTATCAATCAGACTTTCGAGGAAACCGCCAGAAGAACTCAGGCCACTTAAAATGGATTCCATAGCGATATACTGTTGAATGAGTCGCTCCTCATAAATACCTATGCGTCGATCAAGCGCTTCTTGATCATCGTCAATCGTTTCTAGTCGGGCCTCTAATATATCTTCACGATTGTTAATTAACCCGGTGGACTCTAAAAAGTCGTCAAGTAGGCTTTCTAACTCGCCACCAAAACCTCGTGAAAAATTCACGGTTCCAGAAGTAGCATTTTCACCCACCAACAAAGTTAAGCCTTCGGCATCCTCGCCAAGCCCTGGAAGCAATACGTTACCCAGGCCAAAGCCCACTGATCCGTCCACGGTGCCGGCCACATCGATGCCGTTAGTACCATTTCCAACAGCCAAACCAAGATCTGTACTCAAATCAGTACTTGCCGCCGTAATATCCACAACGGAAGAAGCACCATATTTCGTCGCAGTAATGACAAAATGGTCTGTATCAAAACCGACACTAACAGATGTGCCGCTACTGCTATAAGTGGCATCAGAGTTAATTACCGATTGCAGCGCTTCTGCTAGGTCTTCCTCTGTATCGTAAGTCGTATTTGTAGGAATGGTGATGGTAGAAGACGCTTCACCATTCAAAGAAAGCTCTAAGGTATATGTTTTACCCGTTGTATCAAATGGAAATGTCACCCCAACATCAAATGCTGTGCCCGTAAAATAACCTTGTACCGGGTTGGTTGTGATATTTACATCGTAATTGCCTGGCACCGTTTGACCACCAAAACTGTTAACGGTAATGTCAGCGGCATCTGAAGAGGTGTACGGAGCAAACAATTTTTGAACGTCTTCGTAATTGTTTTCGAAGGCTCTGGTGAAATCGTCTTCTTCTATACTAATGGAACCGTCAAGCTCAGTTCGAATACCCACATTCGTCAGGGCTGTATAGTTCCCGTCGGCGAGGCCAGGAATAGCCGAACTAATGACTGTGCGTACACGAGAAATAATAGACTTGGCCAAAGCATCATTCGTTAATGAGCCTCGCTCGCCAGTCTCTTCATCTGTACTGAAAACTACATCGACCTCTTCCAGAAAGCTGTTATAGGCATCGACAAAGTCGCGAATATTTTGTTCAGCAAACGACTTGTCGTCGCTTACAGTTACAGTAATGGTTTCACCAGGAGATGCTTGCAGCAATTCTACTGTAAGCCCATCAACGACATCATTTATTGTATTGCTTGAACGAGTAACATCTAGCCCGTTTATGGAAAATGCAGCATCAACACCCGCTTGGTTTTGCGTCATTTGCTGCGTGTGTACGGTATCGAACTCATCGACGGGAATATCTGTGTCATTAAAAGCAAAGCGCGAAAGCCCGCTTGCATCATCATTCGTTGGCGTACCACCGGATTCCGCAACATCAATTGAAAGCTGCCTGTTCTCGCCAGACTCGGCGGTGATGAGTAAACGATAATTTGAACCGTCGTTCACAATACTCGCTTGCACGCCCACATCAGCATCGTTGATGGCATCGCGCATGCCGCGTAATGAGTTATTGCTACTGTCAATGACGATATCGACAGAAGTGCTGTCTAAGTCTTCCGTAAACGCGGTTAAACCGGCATCCCAATCACCAAACTTAAACGTTAAAGTTCCTTCCCCTACGGCATCACGATCACTCGCAAAGGTTGTAGATGAGAGCGACTGCGATTGTGCTACAGCCGTTACTTCAAAATTGTATGTGCCTGGGTTTACATCTGCCCCCAGCTCACTAGGTATCAAGGCATTACTATCCGTAAAGGAGGCCGTTTTACTGAACATACCTTCTTCGTCGGTAAATACCGATGTAGTATCTTTGAGGGTAGCAAGTGCTGAACTCATTAAACCGAAGTCAGAAATTTGGGATTCGGTGAGTTCTTTTTTATCGTCAATACGCTGCTGTGGCGCGGCTCGTTCGATCTCCACCAGCTGCTCAACCAAGCTTCCAGTATCAATACCAGAACCTACGCCTAGCGATTGGATAATATTGTTGTCAATCATGCTCTTACTCCCGCAATAACTGCGTAGGGTGTTCTTTCAAATGTGCTTGCCATAAAATCACTTTTGGTGAGAGGCAATCATTTTCAGACTGGGTACTACTCGCCGTCTGCTCCATCGTGCACACGCTTTATTTACGCGTACTATGGCCCTTACTACTTTAACGGTCAAAACGTGCAAAGTATTAGGACTGTTTTCGACTAACAGACTAAGGGTTCAAGCGTTTTGGATCTTAAAACGCCGACAGGGCGCGAACCACAAAGGCACGCACCCCACGAATAAGCTTAGCAAGCTTTTTTATCGGCATTTATCCTAGCGCATTCATTAACCTTAGTTCGCCATCTTCATTCAACTTTCTTGCCAGTTCTAAAAATACCTCTTCAGGAATTTGTCGAATCAATTCACCAGAGCTACCATCTACGACTTTCACAACGGTTTTCTCTGTTTCATCGTCAACCGTGAACTGTAAATCACGCTGAATAGATTGAACATAGTCATTCATTTGCGCCAAGGCTGTTTCAACAACTTCAGGAGACTGGCCTTGTGAGCCCTCCTGTGCTTTTTTGAGTGCTTGGGTATCCTTTACTTCCGTATTTTCCGGCAAAGAATTGCCGCCATCGGCAGACTTTCCCTTCGCATCAACAGCC
Source organism: Agarilytica sp. (assembly GCA_045430305.1). Classification (GTDB taxonomy): domain Bacteria; phylum Pseudomonadota; class Gammaproteobacteria; order Pseudomonadales; family Cellvibrionaceae; genus Agarilytica. The sequence goes on from JAILXW010000001.1 coordinate 1,018,035, forward strand.
CCAGTCGATGAAGCAGACCGCGTCGCATTCAAACCTGCAACCGCCTGTACTGTTCTAACTTCATTCATGGGTTAACCTCTCTTAGCACTATAGCCGGCGAGTTTCCCCGCCGGCCTTCGTACTTTCATGCTTCTTTTTTTAAACGTCTAGCTAATTAACTCTTACGCTTACTGAAGAAGCGATAGTACCTGCTGCGGTCTTGCGTTCGCTTGCGCCAACATCGCTTGCGATGCTTGTTGCAGTACTTGCGCTCGACTCAAGGCCGCTGTTTCTGCTGCGAAGTCCGCATCTACAATTCGTGATCTCGCTGCCGAAGTATTTTCCGATACGTTCGACAAGTTAGAGATTGTGAAATCGAGACGGTTATTCGCCGCACCCAGCTCAGATCGAACATCGTTCACCGTTTCTAACGCGTTATCGATAACACCGATAGCTTTCTGCGCGTTAGAGGCAGTATCAACACTGATAGAGCTGATGGCCGTACCAAATGAACCCTCGCCTAGCGTATTGGACTCACGAAGACCTAAGTTAGCAAGCTCTGCAGTGTCACCCACTTCAATGCTAATTGGGTTACCGTTTTCGCTAGTTAACTTCAAGCCGGCCAATGCAGTTAAGGAGTTACCCGTCGTTAAGGTATTAGTAGACTCTGCAAATGTGCCAGTAGTAGTCACATAGTTACGAGTCAGATCTTGAATGCCGGTAGTAGTACCGATGAACGACCCTGTCGTAGCGGTCACAATGTTAATCGCACCCTGGTCAGACTCAAGTACTATTGAAGTACCCAATACTCGAGCACTTACGCCAGTATCATCTGAATTGTTATTAAATGCTGTGACAATTTCAGAAGCTGAAGCACTGTTAGCAAGGGCCAAGTCAACTACAACACCGTTGACTTCAATCGAGTCGTTCGCTGCGTAGGTAGAACCAAGCGCACCTTCAAGATCGATCGTCAACGTAGAGTATGCGTTGGCAGTAACACCAGTTTGGTCACTTACATCGTTGATCGCATCGATTTTACCAGCCAATGAACTTGTACCAGTAACATCAATTTCTACGCCATTTACGGTCAAATCGCCAACATCTAATCGCTCGTTAGCGCCGCCAGAGCTTGCGATCATCCCGATACCTTCAATCACACCACCTGTATCAGTTTCACGGAAACCGTAATTTTCTAGATCTTGTAAAGTACCTGTAGAACCACGCTCAATCGTGATTTCATCACCAGAGTCAGAAGCTAAAATAAGCTTGGCTTCTTGTACGGTCGTTGTCATACCGTGGTTACCTGCGGCAACACCTAGTGAACGAGCATCTTGTGCAGATACAGAAAGCTTGCCGCTTTCATCGATATTTGCACTTAACACACCACCAGACTGCTCAACGACCGCCTCGGCGAATTCATCTAGGCTTGAAGTGTTGGCAACCGTAAATGTTGAAGTAAGACCATCGTTCTTAGTGAGAGTGAAAGTCACACCAGCAGAACCCACAACACCTGTACCAACCGATGTACCGTTGATTTCTACTACAGAAGAAGCCGTGACACCGTTAATATTGTCGTTAATTTGGGTAACGATTTCGCCCATTGTCGCAGAGGTTGTAACAGCTCCAACGGCCTGACCATTAATTAGAATGTCTTGCTCGTCCAAACCAAGCAACGTACCGGTTGAACCTACTTGAGCACCAACTACGTCAGCAGAAAGTGAACCCATGCCTAACGTGTCTGCGTCTACCGCATCAATACTAAAGCCAATGGTTTGATTTGCTTCAGAACCTACTTGCAATTCAACTTCACCCAATGAACCGTCAAGAATATTTTGGCCATTAAACGCGGTGGAAGTTGCAATACGATCTAATTCCGATACAAGTTGTTGCACCTCGGCATCGAGTGTTGCACGGTCTTTATCTTCGTACACGCCGTTGGCAGACTGAATGGCCAACTCACGCATACGTTGCAAGATGTTAGTTGTTTCGCCGAGAGCACCCTCAGCTGTTTGAATAAGAGAAATACCGTCGTTCGCGTTACGAACCGCTTGATCCAAACCACGAATGGCAGATGTTTGCCGGTTTGAAATCGCAAGACCCGCAGCATCATCGGCAGCAGTGTTAACTCGTCGTCCAGAGGCTAAACGCTCTGACGCTTGGTCCAGTTCCATACCTGATTGCAACAACTGGCGCTGAGCATTCAAAGAACTGACGTTTGTGTTTACAAATAATGGCATGGTAAGCCTCCTAACCCGTAAATTTGTTAGATTGCTTACCTGGTGAACCCCAGCTAGCAACCAGAAAACTCAACATATATGAGCGCTTCTAGTTCAGGTTTCGACCGGAAATACATTTACTTTAGGGAAAAGAGGAAAAAAAACGGCAAAAGATTGCCGCTATAAATTTAGCTTATAACAGTGCTATATCTAGACCTAGCGGTTATTAAAAAACATTTCTGATTATAAAAGAAAAATAATCATAACTTTTACGCATATACTGCGTTAAAGGAATTGAAAAATCTGAAATACAAATTTAGTAAAGATGAGGTACTCTTAGGAAAAAGCAAAAAAAAGAAAGCTATATAAAGAAAGAGACTCAAAGCCGGCTCAATTGCTTTAAGTCTCTTTACCCCCCGGCTAAACCCCTTGTGTAAAGGCGACTTACCCTTGCAACAACTGCAACACTTGTTGCGAAGAAGCGTTAGCTTGCGCCAGCATTGCTTGCGACGCTTGCTGAAGCACCTGCGCTCGACTCAAGGCGGCGGTTTCTGCCGCAAAGTCAGCGTCTAAAATTCGAGATCTCGCCGCCGCTGTATTTTCTGTTACCGACAATAAATTGTTAATGGTAAAGTCGAGGCGATTATTTGCCGCACCCAGTTGTGATCGTACGGAGTTAATCGCATCGAGTGCTCGGTCAACCACATCAATGGCAGACTGTGCATTCGCTGCCGTATCGATACTGACACTCGCGATCGCTGTACCAAAACGGCCCCCAGCAGTGGAATTCGCCTCCATAAGACCAATGGCCGCAGGGTTTGCGTTATCACCAATTTCGACACTAATAGGATTACCGTTCGTACTAGAAAGTTTAATACCCGCCTCAATGGTAAGCGCAATGCTAGAGCTTGCAGCCAATGTGGACGAAACCAAGGCTCCGGTTGAGTTAGAGATATAAGAAACGAATGAACCGCCCTGTAAAGCACCGCCAGTATCAATAATGCTGTTCGCTGCTGTGGTTACGGCAGAGATTTGAATGGAACCTTGGTCAGACTCCAATACCACACGAGTACCGGCAAGCCGCGCCGTTACACCTGTCAAATCGGTGTTGTCATTAAAACCATCGACGATATCAAGTGAAGTGGATGCGGTATTCAATGCTAAATCAATAGCCACACCATTAATTTCGAGTTGGTCAGCCGTGCTATTCACCAAGGTTAAGTCTGCATTACTAAGGTCAAGTGTTGCGGTTGCAAATGCATTGGCGACTACGCCAGTGTCTTCGCTCATATCATTAATCGCATCGACCTTACCTTGTAGGCTATCACTGTCGGTGTTATCAATCGCGACGCCATTAATACTTATATCACCCACACTCCACTGCGTTGCTGCGGCGGCAGAACCAATGCCAACACCGGTAATTACACCACCTTCTATATATTCACGAAAACCTAGATTTTGAAGCGTCTCGATCGTACCACTTGCACCACGCGACACAGTAATAGGGTCGCCGTGTTCTGAAGTCAAAATAATTTGACCTTCGGCAGAATCTGTAATGCCTTGCGAAGCGACCGCTAAAGTTGGGTCGTAAACATTAAAGCCGGAAGCTTGCTCAACGAGTTGTGATGCCGCATCGGTTACGGTTCCTGTTGCGTCGACACCATCGACTTGAATCGTAGAACCGCTGTTATTGGTAATAACTAATTGACCGCTGTCGTCTGTATCTGCAGCGATAATACCGCCAGTAACCGTGTTAATTTTCTCAATCAACTCATCCATGCTTTTGGTTTCAGTAATATTAAAAATATTATTACCGCTGCCATCGGCAGATACCACAGTAATACGTAAGGTGTTGCCATTCTCTAACACCCCATCGCCGACAGTCTCACCTTCTAATGAAGTAAAGCCGGAAGAATCTACACCGAGCACGTTGTCATTTATGTTATCGATAAGGTCTTGAAAGGTATCTGTGCTACCTTCAAACCGGCCCAGGCTTTGGCCGTTAATTAAGACATCTGTTTCCGCTAACGTTAATGTCGACAAGTTTGCGGTGACTTCCGCGCCGAGCAAATCTACACTAACAGACCCCATGCCAAGGGTTTGAGCATCCATCGCCTGAATTTGAATACCGATGGTTTGGTTCGCTTCTGCGCCCACCTGTAATTCCACCTCGCCCAAACTGCCATCAAGTAATGTCTGGCCGTTAAAAGTAGTGGATGTTGCAATTCGATCAAGCTCTAAAATCAGTTGCTGAACTTCTGCATCCAAAGTCGCGCGGTTTTCATCATTGTAAATTCCGTTCGCAGATTGGATGGCTAGCTCTCGCATACGCTGTAAGATGTTGGTTGACTCGTCCAAAGCCCCTTCTGCGGTTTGGATCAGAGAAATACCATCATTCGCATTTCGCACCGCTTGAGTTAAGCCTCTAACTTGCGAGGTCATGCGTGTTGAAATACCCATACCGGCGGCATCATCAGCGGCAGTATTAATTCGCCGGCCCGACGATAGTCGCTCCATTGCAGTCGCAAGTTCATTTCCTGAGTGCACCAACTGACGCTGGGCATTCAAAGACTGCACGTTGGTATTAATGACTAAAGGCATAATTTTTCTCCTGCTACCCGAAAGTAACTTACTGAAACCTCACTAACTGCCGGGATGAATTTACGTTTTTTTGGCAGTTGTCTTAATTTACATCCATTACTGCAACCGATATGCCAAAATGAAATACTTCTTATATTTCAACAGCTTGCAAAACAAAGATAAATACATCGACAAAAAAGCGGCAATGCTTTGCGGGGTCTAAAGTGAAATTTGTTGCCGGTATTTAATGCGGAAACATATGGGCACTAAATGAAATTGAGAAGGTTTGAAATACACGCTATCGATTTTCTGGACGAATAGTCACTTAAAACGAAAGGTTAGAAAAAAATAGAGCCAAAGTATTTTCTACCATGGCTCTATTTTTTATTGCGAGATAAAACTGCGAAATGATTCTTATAATTGGCTTATAAGTGAAAGCTGACTGACCCGAATAAATGATGATTGGGCGGCCTGTAAAATGAGTGACTGAGCAGAAAGTTGCGTTGCCGCCTCTGCGTAGTCAGTATCACGCAAATTCGCCAGCACACGCTGTGTCACTAATTCGGTATCAAGATGTAATGATTCGGTGCTTTGTAATGTGTTAAAACGCGCACCTAATTTTGCAGTAACTTCAAGCACACTGGTTTGAGAGTGCGTTAAGTTAGCAATTGTTGAGGCAACGGTAGACGCCAAGTCGCTGCGTGACTCAGATGAGCCGTCAAACGACTTCATCGCATCACTAAACCGCGACAGGGTTGTTAATATGTCTTGCCGGTTTGTTGCATCTATAAACACTCGGTCGCCCGCCGTTTCCCGCACGCCATCCGTTGAACTTGAACCAAAGACAGAATCCAAGCCCATTACACCATCGATATTGGCTGAACCATTACGAATAGAAAAATCGATACCCTCTGGCATACGTATGCCGGTGCTATCGGCAGTTAAACCTAAAGCGGCAAGGTTTCCCCCATTTCCATTTGCGCCACTATTTAAAATAGCGGCAAGATCTGTCCAGCTAGTAACGTTGGCATCGACAACAAATGTTTCCGTTCGACCAGCAACAGTAATATCAAAACTTTCAGGCGTAGCGGTAAAATCAAACGGGAATGCAACCGCGCCCTCAGACCCGAACACTCGAGTTGCAGGCTCAGCAGGATCACCAGACACTGGTGTGCCAGAAACTCTAAAGCTCACCCCTTCGACTACAATTTCATTGCCTGGAGAGTACGGTTCGTTCTCAATTAGAGTTCGGCCTGTTGAACGTTCTGTCGCGGTGAAATTTTTCCCTGGCGGGACTACGTTGTTATCTGCATTAAAAGTAACAATGATATCTTCCGGATAAAAATCGTCGTACGTTTCTTGATTCACCACGCGCCCTACCGATATGTTAACCGGCGGGTTAGATGTATTTGCCGGGCTAGCATATGTACGAACGGTATTGTTGTCACTGGCAATATCCAGAAATATGTCTTTACCTGAGTCGCTAGATGCCACGGACGTATTGTTCGCTACTTTAATAAATTGCTGGCCGTCGTCACCATTGTAGCGAAAGCCGGTATCGGCCGAACCTGTAAAAGGTTCAGACTGGCTTTTATAACCGGCAAAAATAAAATCGCCATTAGCATTTTGTGAGTTCAGTAGATTAACCAATTCGTCGAGTCTGGAATCTACCTCACTTGCGAGAGAATCATATTCCGTTTCAGTTAAAGTTGCAGTGTTACCGGCTTGTATCGCGAGCTCCTGCATTCTTAGAACCAAATTATTGACGCTTTGCAAAATCGATTCTTCTAACACCAAGTTATTATTCGCAATATCGATATTTTTTTGATATTGCGTGATCGTTGCCAGCTCACTACTGAGCGACATAATTTTAGTGGCCGCAACGGGGTCATCTGAAGGCCGGTTAACACGCTGACCCGTCGATAGTTGCTCTTGTGTTTTTGTTAACGCTTGATTAGCACTAGAAATACTATTGGTCGCTAGGTTGAACATGTGTAAAGTTGAAATTCTCATAACATAAACACCAATAATTCCTAGAAAGCACTGATCAATCGGTCAAATAAATCTCGCGCAACAGATATCACTTGTGCGTTAGCCGAATATAATTGTTCAAATCTAATAAGGTTCGCAGCTTCTTCATCAAGGTTAACACCAGACACCGAGTTTCGACGCGCAACAGATTCGTTAAGCACTTTGTCGCTCGCATCTAAATTTATGCGCGATGCGGCAGTATCAATACCGATATCTTCCACTAATGCTGAATAACTCTCTGAATAGCTTGCAACGCCGTTTCCGATAATTCTGGCACTCTCTAATCCCACCATATTTAAAGCGTTACGATTGTCAGATGCTGCATCGACGTTAAAGTCGAGCGTAAAACTATCCCCTTGGTCGGGAATACCTTCTAAAGCGGCTTGAATACCATAATAGGTTGATTGTGAAAAACTGGATGCGGTGGTATCGCCAAATAACATACTGTTGGGAGGAAACGTTTCAAGTGTAATCCCATCGGCCAACGTTATGTCTATTTGTCCGCCCACGGTGACGGATGTTGTCGTGCTGTTGCCTGTGGCGTTTAATCGTAAATTCGGGTTACTGCCATCACTGACATCAATCGTGTCACCACTTAAAGCGGTTAAAGCAACTTGCAAATCATTGCCCCGATGCTCATAGATTCTTAATTCATGTGCTCCGGTTACTGCATCGATACCACCTGTGGCATGTATCCCCAACGCTGACAAAGTGTCATTTTCATTAATACGACTGGCCAAATAGTCGTAAAAATCTTCTGGGTCAGTTTGCGAATTTGGAACACTACTATCTAATACTTGCTCGCCAGTGACAGAATCAAAGCCATATTCAACCAGGTCTTGACCATTCAAATTGAACTGTAAAGGTTCGCCATGAGTCAGTTGAAAATTACTCAACTCAATGTAGTTAAAAGCATTTGCAGAGACCCCAGAAACATTATTCAATAAACTGGCGGTCTCGCGTGCTGAAGCATTTAAATTAGTAAATATATTTTCCACTACTGGCACTTCACCCGGCATACCCGCAGGGATCGTAATAGCAATCGCTTCTGCAGGGTATCCGTTGGTCGTTGTTCCGTCACCGGAAATTCCGTCTGCTCCGCCAATGGAAGTAAATGTCGACCCTTCAATATCAAAACCTAAAAGGTTATTGGCCACCCCCGCCAGAATTGCATCGCCATTGCCATCGGGGTCATCATCGAAATTATTAATCGTAATATCGCCATAGCCCGGCGTATCAAGCCTAAATGCTAGCGATCCATTATCGGCAATATAGGCACGCACATCGGTTAGTGAAAGCTGCGTATTGATTTCTTGCAATAGCGCATCTTCATCAGTAATTGCGCCACCAGAAATCGTGACAGGAAAGGTGCCATCGTTTGCGCCGCTCAAAGTACTGGTAACCACCACATCAAAACCAAACTGGTTTGAGGTGGCGCTGAAATCAGCAACAGTGAAATCGGGAGGCACTGCAGATAAAGCATCTAGTTGAATCGATGCAGAAAGTACTTCACGTCGACCTTCGGGCAAACCAACCAAATCACCGCTGGTACTAACAAGGGTTTCGCCCGGATCAGTTCCAAACAGTGGGTTATTTGCTCCGACAACAAAATTTTGATTTCGAATTGGTGGGTCCAGTTGTACCGGATTACCCGGGTCAGAGTTATCTAAAATATCGTAGGTTGTAGGTGAAGTGAAATGCACTAACAATGGTGGGTTCATTTCACCAGGCGTTGCTAACAAAGGAATGGGGAGATTGTTTTGATCTAGCAACGAAAGCACTTCGCCTTGAGTGATTGAGCCCGTACCCTGATTCCCTAGAGACGTATCGGTTAACAAAGGGCTACCAAAAGCGATATCTTCTGGGTTGATTAAACCACTCGAAAAATCACGCGCACCGGATCGAAATGGCACTAACTTAAAACTATCACCTTCTTGAAAGGTTCCAGATTCAAAGTTCAATTCCAAGCCATCAAAGGCTGCAACAAAAGGAAAGCTACCACTTAGTGTCGAGCTAGCAACCTCTTCACCATCAGACAAGCGGGTAATGGTAAATAAGCCACCACGGCCCATTTCCACTTCATAATCAGAGGCCGTTAGCTCAGAACTTTCGACAATATCAAGAGATAATATTCGGTCTGACGGCTGCGCATTATTTGCATTACCCACGACGCGATTCTGAGCAATGTCAGAATTATTCACGTCGTAAAAAAAGTTTCCGCCAAACTCATTATTTAAATTAACGCCTTGTTGGTGAGTTGTATTAAACGTTTCCGCCAACACTACAGCAACACGACCAAGTTCATTGTATGTCGTATCCATAATCGAGTCTCTGAAGCGCACTAGGCCACCTAGTTCGCCACCGGACACCAAATCAGTGATCACTTGCCGGGACTGCTCTCGGCCTCCTGCAAAAAAGATATCTAGCTTTCTTGCGTCATCAGAACTCGTGGATAAGTCGAGTTCTCTTGCCTCGTTACCAATGACCAAGTTTTGACCACCACCAACCACAATATTAACCTGACCAAAACTTTCATCGATTACCTGTACCGAGACAAGTTCTGAAAGTTTTCGTATTGTTTCTGCCCGCTGATCAATCAAGTCATTTGGCAGAGCACCAGTACCTAGCGCATCAGCAACCTTTCGATTTAGTTCGGCAACACTCGCTGTTAAAGAATTTATCTCGGTCACGGTTGAACTTAATTCGCTATTGAGATTCGATTCAATAGCTTCAATGCGCGAATATATCGAATTAAATCTATCCGAAAGGTTTTCAGTCTCGCTCACAATCAGCTGACGTGCCGGAATAGACGTGGGGTCATCAGCCCCATTCTGTACCGCAGCAAAAAAGGATTCCAAACCACTGGACAACCCGGTAGAAACATCAGACAAAAGTGAATCTAGCTGATCTATATTAGCCTGATACACTTCCAAATCTTTGAATAAGGCAGTATCAAAACGTAATTGAGTTTCAATAAATTCGTTGGCAACACGCTCAATTGACTGGACTCGTGTACCGTTACCTACATAACCGCCTTCTCTAAACGTCGCAGGATTGGTTTCCGAAAGTACGCGTTGGCGGCTATACCCGTCTACACCAGCATTCGAAATGTTATGCCCTGTCGTATTTAGCGAAGTTTGTGCAACTCGCAAGCCCGATATACTTATTCCCAGCAAACTACCGGTCATTTGGCACCACCTAGTTGATTACTTGTATCAGCGATTTCGCTAACACGTTGGTACACCGACATGACTTTGTCACTGTATTTTGGATCAGTCGCATAGCCCGCATTTTGCAATGCAAGCATATATCGCTGTGCGTCATGCGCGTTTGACTTGGCCGTTTGATAGCGCTCTGAACCATTCACCAATTCAACATAATCTTTAAAACTTTGCGTTAAATTTTCGTAGACTTTAAAGGCTGCTTTTTCTTTTTGGAAAACCCCGCCTACAAACTCTAAGGTTTCTTGCCAAGCACTTGGCTCACGAGCTGGGCTATTGGCTTTTATGTTAAACAGGTTATGACTGCTACCACCCTTACCATCGTCAAGAATATGTTTTCCCCAGCCAGTTTCTAAAGCGCTTTGCGCGATCAGTAACAAATGATCGACACCAATCGCATCTGCGGCTTTTTTCGCAATGGGAATAAGCTCATCGACAAAACGCTTGGGATCACCATCGAAACCAGGACTTCTATCTTCAGCGCTATTGCTAACCGATCTAGACGTTGCCGGAAAGCTCTTTGAAATTTTTCTACTTGAAGAAACATCTTCAAACCCTTTTGAACCTTGGCTATTGCTCGATGCGCTAGGAGAGTCCGAATAATCTCTTTTCAGTTGTCGATACATGGCATCGGCAATACCTAAGCCTCGACCGTGAGAGAGGCTAAGCGCTCGCTGCTGATCCAGCATATCGCGATAGAAGTTGCCTTCTTCGCTAGTAAAAGGGTTATCTTTTTCAAATACTGCATTTGCTGCACGCATACTCTTCATCATCATATTGACAAAGAGCGACTCAAATTGCTGAGATACCTTTTTTAGTGCTTCATCACGTTCACCAATATTTTTAATACTCTGCAAACCTTGCAGATTGGTATACACATCGGTCTGCGTTGTGGCGTGATCAATAAAAGGCATGGCATCCATTTTCATCTAGATCACCATAATCTCAGCTTTGAGGGCACCCGCTTGTTTGAGCGCTTCTAGTATCGCCATTAAGTCTCCCGGCGCAGCGCCAACTTCGTTTACCGCTTTCACAATATCGTTGAGCGTCGGACCAGGAGAAAACTTAAACATTGGCCCCTGTTCTTCTGCGACGGTAACATCACTATCGGGAACAACAACCGTTTGCCCTTCACCTAGCGCATTGGGCTGACTTACAGAAACATCTTCTTTTACGGTAACAGTCATAGACCCATGGGTCACAGCAACAGGTTCGACGCGCACATGCTGCCCCACCACAATGGTACCGGTGCGCGAATTGATAATAATCTTCGCTGCAGATTTACCAGGCTTGACTTGAATGTTTTCTAAAAGTGAAAGGTAATCGACCCGCTGCGATGGATTTTCTGGCGCTAGCACTGAGATGGACGTGGCATCTAAAGGTTGAGCGACGTTTGGCCCCATCATTTCATTAATACTTTGCGCCACACGTTTTGCCGTTGTGAAATCAGCCGTATGTAGATTAAAAACAATATTGTCTTTTCCGCCAAATGTAGTCGCCACTGCACGCTCGACCATCGCGCCATCAGGTATACGGCCAACACTTGGTATATTCACAGTTACACGTGAACCATCTTTACCTTCAGCGCCGAAGCCCCCAACAATTAAATTGCCCTGAGCGATGGCGTAAACATTTCCATCTAGCCCTTTCAGAGGGGTTAACAAGAGAGAGCCACCGCGTAAACTCTTTGAATTCGCAATTGATGAAACCGTAATGTCGATTTTTTGCCCCGGTTTGGCGAACGGCGGCAATTCTGCATGAACAGCAACAGCAGCAATATTCTTTACCTGAAAGTTCAAGCCATCTGGCATGGATATGCCAAAACTTTTCAGCATAGATTTAAATGACTGCGCGGTAAATGTTGCCTGGTTGGTGTTATCACCAGTTCCATCTAGACCCACTACCAAGCCATAACCTACAAGCTGATTGACTCGCACGCCGTCTACAGACGTAATATCTTTAATTCTTTCAGCGCCAGCTAAGGGGCTTAAAAGAAACAATATAAGTGCGACATATTTAATTTTCATAATAATGTAATCAGTTTTACCCTTTTAATCAGGGGAAATTAGAACGGCCAAATTGGGCTATTAAAAAATCGAGTTATCCAACCCATCTGTTGTGATTCTGCTAATTCACCTGTACCAGAATACGCGATTCTCGCATTGGCAATTTTGGTAGAAGAAAGTGAGTTATCTGGCGAAATATCTTCAGGTCGAACAAGACCACTAATGCGAATAAATTCACTTCCGCGATTTAGGGTAATCCATTTTTCACCACGAACGACGAGCGTTCCATTCGGAAATACATCAGTGACCGTGACAGAAATACTACCCGACAAGCGATTACTTTGATCCGCATCGGCTTCACCAACAAACTCGCGATCGCCACCGAATGCACTATTTAGATTCAAGCCCCCCACCACATTTGGCGTTGTTCCCAATATGGTTCCAAGTCCAGTTGGTGCAATACTGACATCACTTTCTTTGATGATTTCTATATTTGACGATTTACTAGACGACGTTCGCTCTTGTAGAACAACCGTTAAAATATCGCCTATTTGAGCGGCTTTACCATCATCAAATAAACTCAATGCCACATTAGGCTGATACAAAGACCCATTAATTGCAGTATCTGCCTGCGGTTGTGTTTTTAACACTGGGGCATAGTATGGGTCATTCGGTTGTGCTGGTTGATGCAACACACAAGCCGACAAACTCCAAAACATTAATAAAACGACTGTAATTTTCATAACGAACTCGATACAAATTAAACGTTTTGCGACAAGAACTGCAGCATTTGATCTGCGGTTGACACAACTTTTGAATTCATCTCATAGGCACGTTGGGTGGTAATCATATTTACCATTTCTTCCACGACATCGACGTTAGAATTTTCTAGCATGCCTTGATTAATTTGCCCTAAACCATTTTCACCCGGCACGCCCGATATAGGGTTTCCACTCGCCCCAGTTTCAACAAATAGATTTCCGCCAATGGATTGCAAACCTGCAGGGTTAATAAAATCTACTGTCTGAATATTGCCTAGTATCTGGGGGTCTGGCTCGCCAGTGATAAAGGCGTTTACGATACCGTCTGTACCAATTGTGATATTGCGAACGTTTTCTGGAACCGTGATGTTAGGTTCTAACAAAAGACCACTGGCATTTACTATCTGCCCTTCCCCATTTAGGTGTAATTGCCCCGCACGGGTGTATGCAATATTTCCATCAGGTTGCTGTATCTGAAGAAACCCTCGGCCATCAATGGCTACATCCAAGTTCTGATTAGTTACTTGAAGGCTTCCGGCAGTAAATTGTTTTTGCGTACCGACAACCCGTACACCAGTACCCAACTGCAAACCCGATGGTAATTGCGTTTCTTCTGTGGTTTGCGCACCCGGTTGACGTTGAATTTGATATAACAAATCTTCGAACACTGCACGATCACGCTTGTAACCAACCGTTGAGGAATTCGCCAAGTTGTTGGAAATTGTTGTTAGTTGTGTGTCTTGCGCGGCAAGACCTGTTTTACTGACATAAAGTGCGGCGTGCATAATTCACCTCTATTTTTTGATTTAAAACATCCATCACTAACGAAGACTAAACCTTAACCTTGCAAGGACAGTAAGCGTGATGATGCTTCAGAATTCTCTTTTGCTGTTTGCATTATTTTTACTTGCATTTCGTACTGACGAGACAAGCTTAAAATTCCGGTCAGCTCATTAACGGCATTGACGTTACTGCCTTCTAAAAAACCCGAGACAATTCGAACTGAGGCATCTGCGGGAATTTCATCTTCGGCACCAAGTGCCCGAAATAAACCGTCAGGTGATTTTGCTAAGGTCTCAATTGGCGGATTCACCAGACGAATACGATCAATTTGTGCAATTGCTTCAGCATCTTCGCCAAGGGGTAATACCGAGATCGTGCCATCCAAACCAATTTCGACTTTTTCGGCGGCTGGTATCGCTATTGGTCCACCGTTACCAAGTACAGGTAAGTTGCTACCTGTACGTAAAATACCAAGACTGTCGATGTGTAAAGACCCTGCTCGTGTATATGCTGCTTGGCCATCAGGCGCCTGCACCGCAATAAACCCGTCTTGCTGAATCGATATATCTAAGTCCCGTCCAGTTTCAATAGATGGGCCATGCGAATGATCTGTAGAAGGACTTTCTGTCATTGCATAAGCACGTGTTGGTAAACCATCACCGTGGTATACCGGCATACTACGAGCCTGCGCGAGATCCGATTTGAAACCGGTGGTGTTGACGTTGGCCAAATTATTGGAGTGGGCAACTTGAGCCAACATATTGTTTTTGGCTCCGGTCATTGCCACGTACAAAACTTTGTCCATAACTACTCCGTCAAAAATTCATTAATTAATACAATTAAATGAACTTCAGCAAGATAAGTGCCAAAAAACTGGAAACGTGATTTGAACGCGTATTTAACAGCGCGTTTCGAGATCAGAAAAACGTGAAAAAAATAGAAGAGAAAGAAGAAGAGAAAAACGGCCGCAGCACCAATAACGCGCTTTCGAAACAGGTAAAACCTGCACTTTCGGAGCACGCTAGGCGTGCGGCCTCATGATTAACGTAAGTTAATAATTGTTTGTGTTACAGCATCGGCAGTTTCAATGGTTTTAGCACTTGCTTGGAAGTTACGTTGCGCCAAAATCAAGTTTACCAATTCAGCCGAGATATCGACATTCGATTCCTCTAACGCACCAGATTGAATGGTACCCAAGGCGCCGGTATCTGCAGCGGCAATTCTTGGTTCACCCGAGCGGAAATTTTCTACCCATGCGGTGTTGCCTGAAGGCTGTAAACCTTCTTGGTTTGGAAAGTCAGCGAGGGCGATTTGGCCGAGTACTTGCGACTCACCATTGGTAAATCGCGCGAAGATCACACCACTATCATCAATACTTAACCCCGAAAGTCGCCCTGTCGTATAACCATCTTGATCAACATCGTTCACTGAGAACTCTGAACCAAATTGCGTGGTACCCGCAAAATCCATCACGAAGTTCGAACTTGTGGGAGGCTCAGGAATTGGAACCGTACCACCTGCCAGAACATTTTGCGGACCTGCTGCTGAATTTGGTTGTCCGTCTTCATCCAGAGGAACCCAATTCGAAATTAAAATGTCATCACTCAAACCTTCGTTAAGCGTACCGTCATCATTAAAATATAAATTATAGGTCGCTCGTGTTGGGTCAGTATTCGCGGGCGGAGGCAAAGTTGTATCGGGGTCACCTACGTCTGCGCCATCAATTTGTACATGCACCTGCCAGTGGTTTGGTGCAGATGTTGGATCTGTTGAATCGTAATCTTGCTTCACAAAAAACTGTGTCATTACGTGCGAAATACCCAAACTATCGTATACCGTCATCGACGTTGCACTGTTGTATGTTGATTGATCTGCAGGGTCAAATTGATTAATGACAATATCTGTAAAGTCAGCAGGGCTGATAGCCTGGAAAATGCCAGAAGGCGCTGGCAGCACAAGATCAAAGCCCTCATCAAAAACAATGTCGATAACGCCACCAACAACTACAGAGTTATCTGTTGCTGTATCACTGGTTACCGCCACGCCGTCTGCGGCAGGATCTGTTTCGAGCGTTACAGCTGTCGCATCTGGGTCACCCACTACAGTCAATGTATCGCCATCATCAATACTGTCGATACTTATTTGTATGTCGTCACCACCTGCAGATACAAGTGTCACAACTGAAGTACCTGTATCTAAAGATGCTGAAATTCCCGGTAAGGTGGTATTCGTTAAACTATTTATTTCTTGTTCTAACGCCGATAATGAATCGCCACTTAACTGAACGCCGTTAATCGTTACTCGCAAATTTCCATTTGAGCTGTTGAAATTTGAAAATGTTACAGTTGTTTCTGCAGTTGCAGTTATACCTTGAAGAGCATTCAAACCTGATGCTGTTTGAGATGCCGTATCACCTACCTCGGCATTGTAGGTAATAACGGTTCCGTCTGGATCTGTAATTTCAATTGCACCACCGGGGTAACCATTAGTGACCGCAGCAATACCAGACACCGATGTAGGCGTTGGCCCACTTAAACCCACTTGGGTGGCATTGGCAGATTGAGCTGATAATGTAATTGTAGAGTTTAAGCCTTCATCTACCGCCTGAAGTTCAAGCCCGAAGTTGCCACCGCCAAGATCAACAGCGTCTGCAACCACATCGATACTCGACTGACCGCCCCCGGGTGAAAATATTTGAGAGTTAATTGCACTGGCAAGAATTCGTAAATCGTTAAATGTTGAAACGGTAGAAGGTACGCCTGCTGCGGTATCTAAACTAATACTCACTGTGCCGATATTTGTACCCTGACCTGCTAAATCAATATCAAAATCCATTGACGTGGTACTGAAATCATTTGCCAACGGCAAAGTAAAAGTATTACCGGTTAGAGTTGTCGTCGTCGCATCTTGCAGCCCAACACGAGCGACAGCAATATCCACCCCTTCTGCTGTCAACTGCCTGCCATTCGTTTGCAGAACAGCTTCTGACGCATCAAGGTTTAAGACTGACTCTACGAGCGTGGATCGACGCGGTTCAAGGTTGCTCGTTTGAATGCTCATATCACCAGGCACACCGGAAATATTTCCTTGAGCATCGGCCGGAAAACCTTGCAGGGTTGACCCGGTAGAATTCACGATAACCCCCTGATCATCTAAACCAAAGGCTCCCGCTCGACTGTAACTCACTTCTCCACCCTGGCTCAAGACAAAGAAACCGTTACCGTTGATCGCCAAATCTAAAGCTTTTTCGGTAAAGGCAACGTTACCCTGAGTGAACTGCTGGGTCACTTGCTGTACTTGAACACCACTACCAATGGCATTACTACCAGAACCTAAAACGGACGTCGCATAAACATCACCAAATTCCACGCGGGAGGATTTAAACCCCGTTGTCGATGCGTTGGCAATATTATTACCGGTTACATTTAGTTCTGTTGAAGCGGCACGAATGCCACTTAGCGCAGTATCAAAAGGCATAACTCTCTCCTATTACTCTACTACAAGCTTATTCATTAAATTGTTTTACTTCGTTCAAACTAATCGCACCGACTCCGGCGAGATTTAGCACAAGCTGTCCGCTTGCGCCGACAGTGACACTATTTACATTTGCGCTAAGCGCGGTACTAAGTTCTGTTGGTTTACCGTCTATTTCTGCAGTCACTTCAATACGGTAATTTCCTGCCGGCGCACCATTTTGTTGGCTGCTTGACCAGTCCATTAAATCACCGTTGACTTCCATATTCATACCGTCCCAGCGCATAACTAATTCACCTGCTGGCTGGGTACCGAGACTGACTTGATCGACTAAGCCACCATTTTCGGTATATATATTCACTTTTACATCACCAGTGCTCACAGGCACATCAACGCTAGCGCTTACAACCTCTCCTGCTTCCAGTAAGGCACGATCGGTTGGTACCGTGACCGAGCGTCCAACTAAGGTGGACGCTTGTAAGGCTTGGTTTGCAACAAAGTTATTGGTGAATGTGTCGAAGTTATTATTCATTTTGTCGAGCGCTTCGACAGAACTGAATTGTGCGAGCTGTGCAATAAATTCCGTATTATCTTGCGGGCTGAGTGGGTCCTGATTTTTCATTTGCGTAATCATCAGTTCCAGAAATGCACTTTGCCCTAATTCATTGTCTTGTTTTTCTTCCGTCTCTTGATTGCGGATAGAAAAATCCTGAAATACGCTTGTGCTCGCTAAGTCATTTACTTCTGGCATTTTGGACTCCTCAGATCTCGGCCGCTTGCTTATTGACCCAACGTGAGAACACGTTGAACCATTTGCTTGGCTGAATTCATCATTTCGACATTCACTTGAAACGAGCGTGAAGCCGAAATCATATTCGTCATTTCTTCTACCACATTTACATTGGGGTAATACACGTAGCCGTCTTCATCGGCTTTAGGATGGTGTGGCTCGTAACGTGGCTGCAGGGGCGCATCACTTTCTACGATACCGTCTACGGCTACGCCTGCGGACGCTGGCGACTGATAGCCTTCTGCAGTCATATTGTTATACATCGTAGAAAAAACAGGGTGTCGGCCTTTGTATACCTCGTCGGTACTTGAACTTGCAGTCTCAGCATTTGCGATGTTGCTTGCAGTCGTATTGAGGCGAACGCTTTGTGCATTCATTCCTGAACCGGCGATGTCAAAAATACTTGTGATACCCATAATTTTTCTCTCAATAAATGCTGTGTTTAGCGTTTATTTTTGTTATTCACCACGTATGGCTTTGGACAAACCTTTAAATTTGCTGTTCAACAGTTGGAACGCGACTTGAAATTCCATGTTGTTTTTCATGAACTCAGCGTGCTCCACGTTTTCCTCTACCGTATTACCGTCAATAGAAGGTTGTGTCGGTGCGCGGTATATATATTCATGCTCTGGCCGTGCGCCGTTAGCGGAATTTACGTGCCCTGACTGAGAAGCTTGCATGCGGCCAGCCTTACCATTCATTTGAGACTGAAGTGCTGACTGGAAATCAATATCGCGCGCTTTATAGCCCGGCGTATCTGCATTGGCGAGATTGCTCGAGAGCACGCCTGCACGCTCCACCCGAAGCTTTAGCGCTGCTTCATGTAATCCAAATGCTTTGTCAAAACTGATAGCCATACTTTGATTCTTAAATTGTTTTATTTAATTCTCACGACCTGAAGTAGAGCAAAAGAATTAAGTGTTAATAAATTTCTACATACAAACGCTTTGGATAAACAACAGCAAAGCCTGTGCCAAAGACCAAAAAACCACTCAAGCTATTGTTTTATATAAACTTTTCATAATATGGCTTTTGGTGATTGGCACGAAGCGACAAAATAGCGGCATGGGCTTGCCGCAGATAAGGAAAGAGAAAGGTGAATCAATGGCGAGCCAGAAGGACAGGAATCTGAATAGGACGGTTTAATTACGGAAATTATACTCACGCAAAGGGCTGTGAGCGATACGGATCACGGTCATCGTCTATTACAACAAAGGGCCGAGGGTAACGAAAGGAATGAAAGACGACGACGCTAGTAAAATCAACCTTATACAGCTACTTAGCTTGGTACATAACGCCAGGGTTACAATGCACCATATCAAATAAGGACGAAGCGCCCCCGAGACTTTCTGATGACCCCAAAAACAACGAACCGCCAGGCTTTAACGCCGCATGCATACGGGTGAGAATATCTTTTTTGAGTTCAGGCGAGAAATAAATTAGCACATTACGACAGAATATAACGTCGAACTTCCCTAATGATGCATAGCTATCGAGCAAGTTAAGCGAGCGAAATGTAATGCGTTTTCCCAACTCTGGTATTGCACGCCAATTGTCATCGCTAAGCTTTTCAAAGTAGGTATCCATGCGCTTCTGCGAAAGCCCACGGGTAATGGACAAGCGATCGTATTCGCCCGACTTTGCCTTATCTAAAATAGCACTTGATAAGTCGGTTGCGATAATTTCCAAATTTAGATTTTTCGTCTGTAAATTTTCTTTTGCCGCTTCCTCAATCATCATGCTAATTGAAAAAGGCTCTTGCCCAGAAGAGCATGCCGCAGACCAAATACGATAGCGCCCAATGCGCTTTTCCTGCGCGAGATCCGGCAAAATTTTAGCCTTGAGATACTCAAAGGGGTAAGAATCACGAAACCAGAAAGTTTCGTTGGTCGTCATGACATCAACCACTTTCTGTTTTGCTCGCGAGCTTGAAGGTGACTTAATAAGGCTCGTGAGTTGCGCTAGCGTTTCACAATCGTATTCCATCAATACACGACGAAGACGCGTAGCAACCAAATATTGCTTATTATGACCGAGGTCAATACCAGCAACATCCTGTAGGAAATCTCTGAATTCTTGGAATTCTCCAGCACTAATTTTAAGCGCTTCCATCTAATTTCCCACAGTCAGTCAAAGAACACCAATCGTAATACGGATCGGTTAACGAGTCGTTTAAGCTATTTATTTGGTTAACTCCGCGATACGTGCATTAACACGATTGGCTAATTCATCAGGGTGGAATTTCGCCAAAAAGTCGTTGGCCCCAACTTTTTGGACCATCGCCTCATTGAACACCCCACTCAACGAGGTGTGCAAAATCACATGCAAATTCTGAAGCTTCGGGTTCGCACGAACTTCCGCAGTAAAGGTATAGCCGTCCATTTCAGGCATTTCAATATCCGAGACCACCAACAGTAGCTCGTGGTACGGATCTTTTCCTTGCTCTAACAAACTGTTCAAAAATTCTAAAGCTTCCTGGCCGTCTTTGCGCAGAGTCGTTTTTACCCCTAAAGCCTCAACCACTTTTTGAATTTGTTTACGTGCAATCGAGGAGTCATCAACAATGAGTATGTGTTTTTGGACCTCGATATCTTCTTGTGCAGCTTCAATAATTTCTGCACTGACGTGCTCTTGGACAGGAGCCACTTCGGCAAGAATTTTTTCAACGTCGATAATTTCAACAAGTCTGCCATCGACCTCGGTCACAGCCGTTAGGTAGTTGTTCCTACCTGCGCCCTTGGGTGGTGGATGAATATCACTCCAATTCATGTTGACGATTCGCTCTACACCGCGCACCAAGAACCCCTGGGTACTCCGGTTGTATTCCGCAATAATCACGAAACAGTTGGCAATATCGTCTAAGGCTGGGTGCCCCGTCGCTAGCTTTAAGTCCATAATAGGAATGGTGCCGCCACGTATGTGCGCGACACCACGGATGACAGGGTTACGCTTAGGTATCTCGCTAAGTGACGGGCACTGCAAGACTTCCTTCACCTTGAACACGTTAATGCCATAGGTTTGGGACCCACCAAGGTTAAACAGTAATAGCTCTAACCTATTCTGCCCAACCAATTGAGTGCGCTGATTTACACTATCGAGTATACCAGCCATGTTTAACCCCTAAATCGCTATAATAATATGGAAATGTATAAAGAGTAGTTTAGCAAGAGGCACAGGCTTTGCTACTCGGAGCATAAGGAAATTTTTTTGACGCGCAAAAAAAACCTTAATGAAACTGGGTTTTTTTCATTATTCACTTACTATTAAGACAGATGGTATTCACAAAGGCTCCCCCTTATGAGATGCGTTACAGTCTGCTCAATGTTATTCGCCGTATTCGCGTCAAGCGTCGCAAACGCTGACACCACACAGGATATAGAACGCTTGAGAGAAGCCGTTCACGCATTCACGTCAGAGCACTATAGGCACTCGTTGCAACACAGAAACTTCGAAGAAGATGTCGAGATCAGTGTTGGTAATATAGATAAACGCCTACGGCTGGCAAGGTGCGACGATCAACTTGGCTTTAAAATTCAAGAACCTCCGCACAACATCCGCAATATCACAGTAAAAACCAGTTGCCACAATGATCGTCGCTGGACGATCTATGTGCCTGTTTCTATTGATATTTATTCTGACGTACTGGTCTTAAATAAATCTATTTCGAGAGGCGAGGTCCTACAAGAAGACGACATTTCACATCAACGAATGAATATATCTACCGTTGGCCGTGGCCACATAGAAGACCCTACCCGCGCCATTGGCTTCGAACTTAAACGCTCGCTTAACGCGGGTGAAGTGATCCGCCTACCCTATTTGACTCACCCCGATATCGTACGCAAAGGCCAAATTGTGGTTTTGACTTCTGGTTCGCGCTTTTTAAACATTGAAACATCTGCTGTCGCCCTCACCAATGGGTACCTAGGCGAGACGATCAAAGTAAAAAATGAACGCTCAAACCGTGTTGTAGATGTGGAAGTAACCGGCCCAGGCAAGGTCACTGTGGCTGCGCGATAGCGCGCAAGGCCCCGAAAACACTGGCCTAAAGACCAAATAACGAACAGCTCAGGTGTTTTTGAACTAAAATTGAAAAAAGGTCTAAAGTTTTAGACAAATGTGCCGAACTAGGAAGGTAGAGCTGGAGTAATTGACCCAACACTGGTTGGGAATCAATACACAGTAAAAGAAAATTTTGTTATCACTTAGTTTTAATAGGTAGAGAAATGGTTATCGAGCCTGGCAGCAACAATATTAGCAATCAAAGAGCGTCGTCCGGTAGGGCGCAGCCACTTGACGCTGGTAAAAGTGGTTCAGGTAGTGAGCAACCAAGCGCTAAACCTACAAGCAACGACAGTGTTTCCCTGAGCAGTGCAAGCCTTGCCATCTCTAAAATCGAAGCAAAAATAGCAGAGAGTGGTGATGTGGATAGCGGTAAAGTCGCAGACATTAAAGCCGCAATCGACTCAGGCAGCTACAGCGTCGATGCTCAAGCTATCGCAGACAAAATTTCACTAGAAGAGCGCTTTTTAGGTTAAAAAGCAGTTTAACGCCGAAAACCGATGCAAGTAATATAGAAACGGCGCTCCTCAGTCACACCTCCCCTGTTATTCACACGCCCCAAGCAACTTGATAGAAAGTTGTACGTAGTTTAACGCCCGAAAATTCGGCACAGAATCTGCAGTACTCTAAGAAAACGCCGTTAAAACGACAAATAATTGGCGTTCAGGCATGGCGCAGCGAACACCGTAGACTTTAACAGCTCGTTAAAACCCGAATACACGAATTTAGAACACGTAAAACCAGAGTAACAGTGGTGACCCATATGACACTTGCATTTTCCGCCGCAACTATCGAAGCACAAATTTCCAGTGACATTCAGGCCTGCGAGACGCTACTAGCATTACTAGAACGCGAACAAACTGCGCTCGAAAGTCGCGACGCCGAGAGCTTGGCGGAAATCATTGAACTGAAGACGCCGCAACTGGCCCATTTAGAAGCCAGCGCGAAACAGCGTGCCATTTGGGCGACGAATTCAAAAATCGATAAGTCTACTGAGGGCTTTCAAACCTTACTCAGCGAACTCAACCAAGAAAAAATTAAGCTGGATTGGCAAAATTTGGGAGAGTTAACAAAACAATGTAAAGAGCATAATGAAATCAACGGCAAAATTTTAATGCGCCAACAGCAAGTTTACGGTCGCTTATTAGAGATAATGCGAGGCCAAACACAAGCGCCAAACCTTTACAATGCCTATGGCGCAGCAACCAATAATCGTGCGTCTCACAAGGTTGATGAAGCCTAAACCTTCAAATACCAACTTAAACGGCTATGTTAGTGCAGATAGGGAACGCCATCTAAGAGGTGCGCGTATTTGTTTGTTTCCAGTAACTGTAAATCTTCCGGTCGATCGATATCACTTAACCCTGTCATTGTCGCACAACTCAAAGAAAGTACGTCAGCCGCCTGCAATGTTTGTAAAAACACTTGATCACCGCCCCACGTTATATTTTCAAATAGCGACGGGTAAAATTCTTTAAACGCTATCGCGACATATCCGCCATCGCTGGCTGGGCCAATAACAAGTTCATGGTTGTGTAATTTCCGTAAAAGAATGTCGAGGTAGTTATTGTCTAAAAATGGGCAGTCGCTGCCGACTATCACAACCGCTTGATGCCTTGAGAGAGCTTCTTGCGCCGCATGTTTAAGTCGCGCACCCAAATCGCCTTGCGTTTGAGAGAACAAAGGAATGCTGTAGGTTTGCGCCATGTTTTTTGAAAACTCACACTCTGCACTGCTCCAAAGCTCCGTATTAGCGTGCTTGTAATGAGAAAGCACTTTGGCAACATGATGCGCCAAATTAACATGCAAAGCTTTTGCGGCATTCTCACTCAGAGTCGGTTGCATCCGAGTCTTTACCGAATCTACGATGGGTGACTTAACAAATTGTACGATGCCAATCGTCATAGCCTTGCTGCTCTTATAGGGCCAGTTAATCTTTTATCCGTAGTTCCAGCTTGAGAAGCGATGAAACGTATACCCATTGTTGTAATTCAAGCGTGGGAGATACGGGCTTTTAATTCAAAAAAATCATCGATACCAAAGATTCAATTGCTTCGGGGAAACGCCGAGCTTATAAGCCAATTGTATTCCCCACATCAGAACAATCATTTTTATTGCACCAGATTTTTGCCATCTACGGGCCGAAGCGATAATGGGAATTGAAAGTATAGCCGGTGACGATACTCGCTTGAGTGATCGACTGAGCGCCACATCTTCCATTAGTTCTATTTGTGGATAGCCTCCCACACTTTGGAATAACTTGGCGCTGACAAAAATCCCTTGATCCCCGGTTGCCACAGAAAAAGCTCGCGCGCGAAAACGAATTCCTTTCGCTATACAACGATACAAAAAACCGTTGTTATCGAGCTGCAACGTGAAAAAACCCCACTCTTTGCCGTGCAGGGCCATAGCAAGGTTTTCGATCGATGCCTGAATTCGAGTATCGCAGTGTAAAAACAAGAGCGTATCGCCCTTTGCTTGAGCCGCACCCATATTCATCTGTGAGGCTCGCCCAGGTTGACTGACCACAACCTTAAACCCTTGGGATTGTAAGCACTCGTACGTGCCATCACCACTCCCGCCATCAACAAATATAAGCTCACTTTGTTGTGTTTGAAGGTCGTTACAATAAGAAAGGAATGCATCTGAGCGCACACGTTCATATTCGTTTAATACTGGAATAATAATCGAGAGCACGAGCAAGAAAACTAGAATTTACATTGTTTGTTAAGCAAGAGCACCACCACAACTACTCCCCTGCCCCGCAGTACACGCATAACAATGTTCGCCAACGACAATGGAATTCCCGTTTATATCTCGACGAATGAGTTCTGATAGATGCACGCGATTTTTATCACTGGCGATGTGGGCACCCTTAAGCTGCATCGGCCAATCGAGCATCTGATTAAAATCACAATCAAATACAAACCCCTGCCAATCAACGCTCAAAAGGCTGCGACACATAACACCCGTGAGGTTTTCTTCTGAATAATTATCTCGCAATAACTGCATATAATCTTGCAATAAACCTTTTGATAACAACATACTACCAAAACGAGAAATGGGCATATTGGTAATCGTCAAAAGCTCATCAAAGTCTATATCATGCTCACGTTTTAGCGCCTCTTTGTAAGACTCCTGCAATTGTTCTTGATTGGGGGGTAAGAACATTCCATTGGGGTTATACACCAAATCGAGTTTTAACTTACCTCCACGACCGTAACCAAGAACATTTAACTTTTTTAAAGCACGAATGGAAGATTCGAAAACGCCTTTGCCGCGCTGCTCGCTAACATTTTGCTCACTGTAGCATGGTAGCGAAGCACTAATCAGAACCTGGTGTTCCGCCAAAAAATCAGCCAACCACTCGTAACCACCTTCATTCAAAATCGTTAGGTTGCAGCGATCAATCACTTGGACATTAAGTTTTCTTGCTTGCTCAACTAAATACCGAAAATGAGGATTCATTTCTGGAGCACCACCGGTCACATCCAATAATTTAACTGAGCTAACGTCGAGAAATTCAAGAATGGTATCGATGGTTTCTTTACTGGCAAGCTCCGTTCTTTTTGGCCCGGCATTTACGTGACAGTGCGAGCAGCTCAAATTACATAAATACCCCAAATTTACTTGAAGTGTTGACGTAGCATCACGAAAAATAGAAGGGAAATCAGTATTTTTAAGGTATGGCTCAGTGTTTAACATAATCTAAGGTGTGACTGAATGATATATTGAACCGATTGTAGCGTAAGCAGGCCGATGAAATCTTCATTTTTAGATCACAATCAAAACAACCAGAGACGAATATAAACAGCAATACTTAACTCACAAGGGCCTAGACAGAGTGAGAATTCCGTTGTTTGCGAAACACTGCTTCGCGGAATTCGAACGCGCGAGCTTGTTTAGTGCCGGCACTCCCAAGAGTGTGCCATTAAGCTTTGCTTTAACACTTCTAAGCATGGCGGCCTCGACAGGGTGAGAATTCCGTTTTGTGCGAAGCTCTGCTTCGCGGAATTCGAACGCGCGAGCTTGCGTAGCGCCGGCACTCCCGAGAGACGTCATTATCCTTCTTCTTATTAATGGCGGCCTCGACAGGAGTCGAACCTGTAATCTTTCCCTTAGGAGGGGACTGCATTATCCTTTATGCTACGAGGCCAAAAGGGCTGTTTACCTACCAGACTAAAAGGATAACGTATTAAGGGGGGAGTTATCTAGACAGGATTAAGCTCTAGCGCTAAGACTGATAGTGGCTCACAGAAAAGACGATGGTTTTGTATACTCAATTTAGCGCCACTAAACCTTTTCGTCGTTCATTTAGCTTATTTTCTGCGATCACATTTTGGACTAATTGCGCCATTTTGACAGAACGAACATATGGTATTTTTGTATCCAGATGTAAATCAAAATAATCATCACCAAAGTACAAGCGCAGAACATGGCCTAGATCTAACAATATATATTGGTTTTCAGCGGCACACTGTAGCACTTTGTCAGCACCAACATATTGGCGATGCACCCCATGAGTGCCATCCAAATGCATCAAGATTTTCACAACTTGCTGAGCTAAGGCGGTGAGCGCCTTTATAGAAAGCGCTATTTCACCGTTACTTACCAATGTATGAGATTTGTTGTTATCGTTCTCAATCGACATAAACCCTACCCCTCAGTACAATTTGGTAATACTGCGTTGCGAATAACATCTAAATAAGCGACCAACCAAAACCGTACAGAAAATACTAGAAAGGCCGGTAGTATAAAGATCTATTTAAAAAAACTTTATACATCTTTTAAAAATTGACACGATAACTTACTACTTGTCATCCATTTTCATGAGCTAACTATACTCAATTATGAATTTACTTATATTGAAAGACGAACAGTTTTTAACTGAAAGTTCAGCACGTGTGAACGAGCGTCAGAACAAACACATTCGAAGTATTCTACAGTTAAAAGATGGGGACAAAATAGCAGTTGGTCGCTTAAACGGAAAAATTGGCCACGCCATTGTCCAAGAGCAATCAAACTCTATACGACTTGTTGATATATTAGCCGATAAGGCACCGCCCCCCCTTTTGCCCATCACACTAATTCTTGCACTTCCACGACCACAGATGCTTAAACGTATTTTGCAAACGGTTGCTTGCATGGGGGTTAAGCGTCTATGTTTTATACAAAGTGGTCGAGTAGAAAAAAGTTTTTGGCAATCGCCCTCAGCAACAGATCATGCAATAGAGGAACAATTGATGCTTGGTTTGGAACAAGGCGTCGCGACCCAGCTACCGATAGTTTCAAAACATCTGCGCTTCATTCCTTTTGTAGAAGATGAGCTTTTTTCGCTCTCAGAAAATAGTAACAAATATATTGCTCACCCCGGCGAAACGGCAGGGCCCGCAATTCATAGCCTAAACCAAGAGCTAAGTTTAGCTGTTGGCCCTGAAGGAGGCTTTTTAGAGAAAGAAGTAACGAAGTTTAAAAACTGCGGGTTTGAGGGTATTCATTTAGGCCAACGAATTTTGAAAGTGGAAACAGCAGTGCCAGTGCTTCTCGCCAAACTATATGAAGTGTAATGACCGGAGTTTCGCTAATCCGCTAAACACCTAGTGCAATTTTTCCGCTTCTTAGTAAACGTTCTTCAAAATCACTTGCGGTTAAGGGTTTGCTGCAGTGGAAGCCTTGATAGTAACGACAGCCAGAATCCCGAATAAATTTCAGTTGCTCTACGGTTTCTACCCCCTCTGCCACTACGTCTAGCTCCAACATATTGCCCATAGCGCTAATTGTTTGCACGAGTACACGATCATTGCGATCGTCATGTAAATCCCGAATAAAACTTTGGTCAATTTTTAAAATCGACACCGGTAATTGCTTTAAGTAGCTAATAGAAGAGTAGCCCGTTCCAAAATCATCAAGGGCGAAGTGAATGCCCTGAGATTTTAGAATATCGATCGTTTCAATGGTTTCTTCAAGGTTTTGAATAACGATGCCTTCGGTGATTTCCATTTCTATCAAATGCGCCGGTACATCTATTTCTCGAATTAGGGTTACTACTTGATCAACAAACTTAACCGATAAAAATTGGCGAGGGCTGATATTGATCCCCATACGCATGTGATCGCCCCACAAGCCTTTGTCTTGCCAGGTTTTTACTTGCTGTAAGGCTTCACGCATCACCCAGTGCCCCACTTCAACAATTAGGCCGGAAGTCTCAAGAACAGGAATAAACTCATCTGGCGACACCATACCGCGCTCAGGGTGATGCCAACGCAATAGTGCTTCAGCACCTACCACTTCATCTGTGCTAGCATCAGCACGAGGCTGAAAATGCAAACTGAAACGGTTACTGTTGATGGCGCGGTGCAACTCCCCTTCCATAACCAAGACATTTCGTGCGTTATCTGCCATATGGCGATTAAAGAACTGAATGTCGTTACGCCCCTGATCTTTTACTTGGTACATGGCGGTATCAGCGTATTGCAATAACTCATGCACCCCCGCACCCTGCTCAGGGAACATCACGATACCTACACTACAAGTTACATGTAATTCGAAATCGTTGTAGAGGTAGGGCTGGGCAATAGATGTTTTGATACTTTCGCCAATTTGTTCCGCACTTAAAATTGCGGTCGAAAGGTCAGTGCCTAACTGAGTCAAGATAACAACAAACTCGTCACCACCTAGGCGCACAACAACATCGTTCTCTGAAATGACGGACGTTAAACGTTCCGCAACACGCTTAAGCACCACATCGCCTACCGGGTGCCCTAAAGAATCATTAATATTTTTAAATTGGTCCAAGTCGATAAAGAGTAAAGCTCCGACCGTTTCGAGCTTAGCTGCTCTCGCTAGCTCTTCTTCCAGGCGCTCCAACAAATAACTACGATTAGGGAGGTCAGTTAAAGCATCGTGATAGGCCATGTGCTCCATTAATTGTTGCGTGCTTTTAAGCTCGGTGATATCTGAAGATACGACCAACGCTACAATCTCATCGTAAAACTCCATCGGCATAATATAGGTATGCATTTGATGAGCCTTGCCCCAGCGATCAACCCATTTTTCTTCCCAAATTTGCGCGGGCTTACGCATTTTTATGACTTCTGCATCCAGCTCAATAACGTCTTTAGATGTTGTAGAAAAATATTTTTCAAACTCGCTGATATGTGAGCCACGCATTTGGTCCGGCGTGGTTTCTAAAAAGTCCGACAGTGCTTTATTGGCAAAAATATAATAACCGTCGCGATTTCTTGCCCCAACCCAAACAGGCAAACTATCAATAATTTGCCTTACGTGTTCTTCACTTTTTCGCAGAACCACTTCAACGGCTCGACGTTTAGCGAGAGCAATATCGACCGCATCGAGCAGCTGGTTCGCGCTCTTAGCCAATTGCTGTAATTCATCATCTTGTTTTTTATCTAGAATTTGCAGTCGCTGCTCACCAGGGCTGCCGGGGTTAATCGTTTTCATCTGACTAGACAAACGAATCAAAGGCTTGGTCAGCATGTAATAGAAAGCGATAAAAAGAAATAATACTAAGAAGAAGCTTCTAATGAGGCCAATGCTGATAAGCACCAGAGATTGCTGATAAAAAGGCTGGAAGGCTTTGTCCATGTCAACGACGAAGCTAATAAACCCATTGGGGGTTTGGCTTTGATTCGCAAACAGTGGCGATGAGAATATTTTGAGGTCTTCCGCAAACAACTCAGTCAGCCAAGAGGTTTTACTCTTTGTCCTGTCTTTTTGTTGGCCCGCTAACTCACCGCCAAACTCATCTTCGATAGTAACGGCAATAATGAAGTCATAGCGCATCAAACCACTGGTGACTTCTTGTGCAAGCATGCTATCGAGGGTATGTACCGCGCGTGCAGCAGGCGGCGTAGAAACGGCAGAAACTCGAGAAATGAGACGGCTAAATTCCGTCGAGTGAACTTGATAGTCGATATACATCTGTATCGCGCTCATCAACAAGCCTACGATGAGTGCGATTACAACACCCACCTTCGCTAGCCGAAAAGAGATCCCTTGAGCAAGACTTCGCACGCAATACCTTTATTTTTGATTGTTTATTTTACCACTCCTTGACCAGAGACCCCACAGAACCCTACAAAACGTAAACGGTCTCAATACTTCCGAACAAGCATCATATCAATTTAAGGCCCCTATAGAATCACCTAGGCGATGTAAATTCTAACGACAGCACGTATTTATGCCATAAAGTGAGGTAATTTTGTACAAAGCACAGTTAAATCTAGAGATTGATGGCCTTCACCAAGTCCAACCCCTCCATCGCGGGCTCAAGCACCCTAGCAATATCAGAACGATCAAGGGCGAGCCCTTCAAAATCATAGCGCGATTTATCCGCCAATTGAGAGAGAGAGACCCGCTGTAACGAAGCAAATATTGTGTCGATACGGCCCGGATTACTAGCTTCCCACGCCAGCAGCATTTGCTTAACCGCCTGGCGCTGGAGGTGTTCTTGCGAACCACAAAGGTTGCAGGGAATAATGGGGAATGCTTTGTATTCAGCGTAAGCACTCAAATCCGCTTCGCTACAGTAAAACAAAGGGCGAATCACAATGTTACGCTTGTCATCAGATAACAGCTTTGGCGGCATAGCCTTTAAACGGCCAGCGTAAAAGAGGTTGAGGAACAGGGTTTCCACCACGTCATCGCGGTGGTGACCAAGGGCGATTTTCGTGGCGCCAATTTTTTCTGCAAACCCGTACAAGGTGCCGCGCCGCAAACGAGAACACAGCCCACATGTTGTTTTCCCTTCTGGGATTACCGATTTCACGACACTATAAGTATCGCGCTCAACAATGTGATACTCAATACCGAGGCCATCCAGATATTCTGGCAATACATGTTCTGGGAAGCCGGGTTGCTTCTGGTCCATATTGACTGCAATCACCTCAAACTTTACCGGTGATGACTTCTGTAAGCCACAGAGCACATCCAACATTCCGTAGGAATCTTTGCCGCCAGACAGGCATACCATCACACGGTCACCCTCTTCGATCATATTGTAATCGATGATGGCTTTACCCATATTACGCCGCAACCGTTTTTTCAACTTATTGAATTCTAAACGGTTTTTTCTATCCGCTCGATCTGGAATCACGTTTTAGGTCTCACATCAACATCGACAAGGCGCGCTATTGTACGGTTTTTCTGAAAAGGAGGAAATGCGGCAACACCCCCATCACATTCGTATGAGGAAAAGCTGTGCCGTAGCGCTTTGCCGCTAGATGAAAATTTGGCAATTCCCTTCCTCATCTTGCCCTAGTTGTTTTGGAGCCAGGGCGTCGCAGCCCAGCGATAGCGCCAATTTCATTTTTTTTACCAACCAGGCATAGGTTTTGCTGAATGATTCATAAGAAAAGCCAACAGCCGCAACCGCTGATAAAAAGAAACTGACTTTGCATACAAGGTACACATGGTGGAAGACATTCAAAACACAGACCTCGTTACAGCCTTACTCGATGCCCAGCAACACCACAAGGCTGTAAAAGTGTATCTGCCCAATGGGCAACAAGCGCTTGCTAGTGCTATTTTGGGTTTTGACTACTACGAGCAAACCATCTTACTCGATGCCTTCAACCCACCCCTGTCTAGACACCAGCTACAACAGCTGGGGCAGATCCCCTTCTGGTTACAGCTTCGCGCAGACGAACACTACGTGAATGTTTACTGTACCGTGCTAGAGCATAAATACGATTTATACACGTTGAAGGTACTACAACATGAAATAAGTGAGAACCAACGCTGGTTCCCGCGGATAAGCTTTGACGCCCGCAAAGGCCCAGAGATCGAACTTGCTATTCCTTACGAACTACCGTTAAAAGGCCATATTAAAAACCTAAGTGTGCATGGTGCACTAGTCGAGTTCTATGGTAATGACGCCCGTGAGTACATGGCTGGCCTAAAAAAATGCGAAAGCCGCGTTCGATTCAACGAGCTATTCGAGATGAAACTACTTGCGGATGTTAAAAACTATTCTCTACAGCGAAACCCGATGCGAACAACGCTAAGAGTAATGTTTAATGATCACACCAGTGTGACCTACTCGCAACTAGAAAACTTTATTGATACATTTAATCAAAGCTCGAACCTCTTTCACGTCGCCAATAGGTCAGCATTTCCGCAAGCGGCAAACTTTGCCTAAGACTTCATACAAGCGCTAGTGTCTGCCCCCAAACGCTAGTTACAATAGGGTTTTCTACACGTAGGTATAAAACTCGTGAAAGACACTCTCGCTGACTCAGATTGGCAACAGCTACTCAACATAGATCGCTCGCACATCTGGCACCCCTACTCTCGCTGTCACAGTGATATGCCTCTTTTTCCGGTTCGCTCAGCAGAAGGCTGCTATTTAACACTTGCAGACGGCAAACGTATTTTTGACGGTATGTCATCGTGGTGGAGCGCAATTCACGGATACAAAAACCCCGTACTTGATCAAGCACTACATGCGCA
Organism: Agarilytica sp.; assembly: GCA_045430305.1. Classification (GTDB taxonomy): domain Bacteria; phylum Pseudomonadota; class Gammaproteobacteria; order Pseudomonadales; family Cellvibrionaceae; genus Agarilytica. Next base: position 1,050,405 of record JAILXW010000001.1, read on the forward strand.
AGTCGCGAATATGTCACATGTAATGTTCGGCGGGCTGACTCATGAGCCAGCAATTCAACTAGCGAGAAAACTCGTAGATATAACCCCCGAAGGGTTAAGCCAGGTATTTTTCAGTGATTCAGGTTCTGTTGCCGTAGAGGTGGCAATGAAAATGGCCTTGCAGTATTGGCAAGCGCAGGGCAAATCAAAAACCAAATTTTTAGCGCTACGAAGTGCATATCACGGTGACACATTCGCAGCCATGTCAGTCTGTGACCCCGTCACAGGTATGCACCAAATTTTTTCTGAGTTTATGACAAAAAATATTTTTGCCCCGAGCCCAGAATGTGCATTTGACCAAGAATGGGACGAAAAATATTTTAAAGAGTTTAAAACACTCGCCGAGCAACACCAAAATGATATCGCTGCAATTATTCTTGAACCGATTGTACAAGGTACCGGCGGCATGCATTTTTATTCACCGAGTTATCTCGCGCGGGTACGTGAATTATGCGACCAATTGAATATTCCCCTTATCGCCGACGAAATCGCCACTGGCTTTGGGCGCACAGGTAAACTCTTCGCTTGCGAACACGCCAACATTAGCCCAGACATACTATGTTTAGGCAAGGCCTTAACCGGCGGTTACATGACGCTCGCCGCCACGCTATGCACAGAAAACATTGCCACTACCATTTGTAGTGGTGAAGCCGGTGTATTTATGCACGGCCCAACGTTTATGGCAAACCCCTTGGCTTGTAGTGTTGCCAATGCATCTATTGATCTATTGGAGCAGTCCAACTGGCAAGCCAATGTCAACAGGCTTGAGACTGCACTAAGAAAGGGGTTAGAGCCGTGTAAAGAAATAAAAGGTGTAAATGGCGTACGCTGCCTCGGTGCAATTGGTGTGATAGAACTAAAGGAGGTAGTCGATATGGCGCGCATTCAACCGATGTTTGTTGAGCAAGGCATATGGATTCGCCCCTTCGGCAAACTGGTGTATACCATGCCGCCCTTTATCGCCAAAGATGAAGAAATTGAACACTTGTGTTTAAGAATAACGCAGGTACTCAACGAGTATTTGAAACGTTAGTAGCGCTACAACCGCCTAAAAAGTTTCTTCGCTCAGAGCTAACTGGTAAACAACCCGAACCGTTTTTCCTTCATTGGTATAATCAAGCTCAGAACATAAATGTTTTAGTAAAGGTATGCCGCGCCCAAACGGGTCTGCATTTTCTTCCAGTTTTTTCATCATATTCCGATAATCAAAACCTTTGCCACTATCGGTAATGGTCAATTCAACATTATTCGGTTCATTTTTGTTGAAGGTAAAATCTAGGTCAATAAAGTGCCCTTGAATATTTTCCAAACGCTCTCCACGTAACCGGTAATACTCTTCAAAACCATCGGCGCTTTCCTTGAGTTCAGATTTAAGCCCCAATACGCCATGCTCTAAAGCATTACTGTAAAGTTCACTTACCAAAGTAAATATTTTTTCGCGGTGTAACTCTATACCGTGAATACGGCTCACAAAATCCATAATTTGGTCAACAATTCGAGAGTTTCTTAGCTCTTCACCCTCAAGCCGCATGGTGAATTTCCATGGGAAAGAATCTGCGACATGAAAAGACTCCTGAATATCAACCACTTCTCCATTTTCTTTATTTTTATGTTCGAGCTTGCCAGAAAGCACTTCTACTAGGGTAATGTCGTCATTTTGTGCTTCACCTTGAAATTCGTGCACTTCATCAATAAGCACTTCTAGTAAATTATCTTTCCCCGAAAGCAACACCCGCTCGATGCCACCAAGACCAAATTCCTCGCTGGAATCATTGGAGGCTTCATTGACCCCGTCAGTATAGATAAAAAGGTGTTCGCTTTTTTCTAACTCAAACAACGTTACCGTATCGTCGAACTCTTCTTCTGACAGTATCCCTAACGGCATATGTTCTGACTGAACTTTCTCTATCTTTTGTTCCTTCTGGTTCAATCGCATAAGGTCATTCATGCCACCGGCCCATAGAGAAAAGTTTTTCCCCAAGTTATCAAGATAACAAATAGCCGCACAGAAAAACATAGTTTCTGGCAACAGATCTACAAGCGAACGATTTATTTCTTTAGCGATAAGACCAATACTGGCTTGCTCTTTAGAAAGACGATAGAAAATTTCTGTTACGGGTAAAGTTCCAATCGAGGCGGCCAAGCCATGGCCGGTAAAATCGCCCACGAGAATATAAACACCGCCAGAGGGTGAAGGCGCTTCGAGCACAATATCGCCATTGAACATAGACATTGGCGAACTGTAGGTTTTGACATTAACGCATTCTGTCTTTATGCGCTGAGCACCCCGATCAAATATACGCTCAACAATGGCATGTTCGCGATCCATCGTCTGCTTGTGATACTCGAGCTTCTTATTTGCCTCGTGAAGCGACATGGTCAATTCACGGGTTCTGCCGTGAGCCTTTATTTTTGCCAACAACACACTTTCGTTAATTGGCTTGGGGACAAAATCATCACCACCAGCGTCGAGGCATTTGGCTAGCTCGTCGGTATCATGCAGGGCGGTAACAAATATAATGGGAATGAAATGGTCGCTTTGCTCTTTTTTGATAATGGAGGTTGCCTCAATGCCGTCCATCTCGGGCATAGAAACATCCATCAAAATCATATCTATGCCGCTATCATTTCTGACCGCGTCACAGGCTTCCACTCCGTTGGTAGCAACCGAAAACTCATATCCTTCGTCTTCTAAAATGAAGGTCAACAACTCACGATTGTACTCGTGATCATCGACAATTAGGATTTTCATAGAATCGTTTAACTATTAGGTCGTTTAACTTTCAGGTTGTATAACTTTCAGTTTTGTAACTACGAAATTTCAAACTTTTTATCAAAACGAGAAATACTAAATATTTTCTTTATCTGATCATTCGTATTAATCAGTTTCATTTTTACGCTGTTTTTTTCGAAAAAACTTCGCGCATTGATGAGCATACCTAGCGCCGAACTATCAATGTAACGGGTATCGCGAAAATCCAAAATAACCGGACCTGATTTTAGATCAGACAAACTTTCGTAGCTCTTTCGAAATGGACCAACCGACTCAAAGTCGAAACGCTCTGCCAGTATGATCGAAACACCATCGTCATTTTTTTCAACTTTAATAGTCAACGTTCTTCCTCCAAAAACATGTGAGACACTAGTCTATTTAGCGCCCCAGGATTTAGCCCTAGTAAGGTTATGTCTATTCATCTATAGAATATGGCTTCTGATAGATGTAAAAATTTTATGTGTTATCAACTTAGACGCTAGTATAGCTCTATTCCATCGTCGTCGCCGGCACCACTTGCACTCGGGCCGACACCACTTGGTGGGCGATACTCTGGTAGATTATTGATTTCACGCGCTGCGCTTGTCAGCGCCGCATCCAAACTTCGTTCGTTCGCAATACTACGGGAATGTGCTTGTATTGCATTAGCTAACAACTCTGAAGTGGAGTGAATATGACGCGAATACTGCGCGACACGATCAGCAGACTGCAACGCTGTTATCGCTCGATTCACTTCTTGATTAATTTCTTCACCAATAGAAGCACCCTGAGTCACGCTGTGTGACACTTTCTCGTTTACCAGCTCAAGTTCGTGCAACATGCTATCGAGATGGCCCTTGGCATCAATAGCAATATTCATATCAAGCGAGGCGATATCGCCAACGACTTGCTCTACATTTGTAACCGTGGATTTAGCAGTTTCTGCTCGTTCGCGAATTTGCTCGTTTAGCGCATTAGAATCTTGCGACAGCTTTCTCACTTCGTCAGCTACGACCGCGAAACCTCGGCCCGCTTCACCTGCTCGCGCGGCTTCGATCGCAGCATTTAATGCAAGTAGATTGGTTTGATCGGCGATACCACGAATGTCATTAATCAGACCAAACATACCATCAAGGTGTTTCACCATGTCTTGAATGTTATGCACGGCCTGTACACTTTTCTCACTAATATCAATAAACAAGCGTACATAGTCATCAAGTATTGAACCCACTTCGTTGGCGAAGCGTTTCAGCGTCACTTCTTCTTCGTTATCACCACTACCATTTGGTGATAGCTGATCCACAATACCCATCATGAGGTCTTTGCCCGCGTTGGCCGATTCGGACAGACCTTGAAAACTGTTATGGAGGCGCATATTGGCATCTTCCACTAAATGCTGAATCTCGCCTGAAATCGAATCTATGTCACGCAGGGCAGGCTCTATTTTGACATCTAGTGTAGCGCTGAGGTCTTTTAGTTTGGTGAGGTGCTCAGCTTCAAGATCACCTTTCTCATCGTCAGACTCAATTTCTTGATTGAAGATAAATGCAACGACGCAAACCATTAGCAGCATAACGACGCCCGCAGCGATGACTGAGTCAATCCATAAGCTAACGACGATACCGACAACAGCAATTGCGGTGAGAAGCCCCACACGAGACCAGTGATTTTGCACCTAATACTCCACTTATTCTAAAACTGATAGGAATCCCTTATAGCCTAGTATTGTATAGGCCCCTTCGCCAGTCGTAAGTGCTTGAATAAGACGATCTTTTTGCCGCCCAATGAACTTGGGCGGCAGCGGTGCACAGATGGGAATTTAGCAGAAATGAATGCCGAGTTAGAGTGGGCGAATTCCTACTGCACGACGCACTTTTTCCATTAACGGTGATGCATAGTCACGGGCTTTTTCTGCCCCTAATGTGAGAGTGCGCTCTATTTCAGAGGTATCGTCCATCAGCGCATTGTAACGTTCGCGGGCTGGTGATATTTCGGCATTCACCAATTCGAAAAGTTGCTTCTTTGCTTCGCCCCAAGCGATGCCGTTTTCGAATTCTTTACGCATATACTCGGTCTGCTCAGCAGAGGCAAAAGCTTGCCATACTTCAAACAATGTCGAGTCATTCGGGTCTTTGGGTTCGCCCGGCTCCAATAGGTTGGTTTTGATTTTATTGATATGTTTTTTGAGCTGCTTTTCTGTCAAAAAAATAGGAATTGTATTGTTGTAGCTTTTACTCATTTTGCGGCCATCAAGACCTTTTAACACGGCGACTTTATCGTCGACTACCGCTTCTGGAAGGGTAAACGTTTCACCAAAATGGTGATTGAAACGGCTGGCGATGTCACGCGCCATTTCCAAATGCTGAGTTTGATCGCGCCCTACCGGCACTTTGTTCGCATTGAAGATTAAAATATCGGCCGCCATCAATACAGGGTACCCAAACAAACCCATGGTGACACCAAAATCAGGGTCTTCGCCGTCTTCTTCGTTCTTGTCTACCGCGGCTTTGTAGGCAACTGCTCGGTTCATTAAGCCTTTCGCGGTCATACATGAGATGGTCCAAGACAGCTCACTAATTTCTGGTATATCAGATTGACGGTAAAACACCGTTTGATCTGGATCGAGGCCCAACGCAAGCCAACTGGCTGCGATTTCTTTGGTGGATTGGTGTATGTGGTCAGGGTCATGGCATTTGATCAAGGCGTGCAAGTCTGCAAGGAACAAGTAAGATTCCACATCGGGCACCGCACTCGCGGCTATTGCCGGGCGAATGGCTCCAACATAATTCCCTAAATGCGGAGTTCCTGTAGTGGTAATGCCAGTAAGAACGCGTTGATTAGCCATGAGCTTCTACTTAATCTCTATGTGAAAAAACGGCATCATACCTGCGGCGATGCTAATTTCAAATTCTCTTGCTCCCTTCCGCGTAAAATGCCTGATATCACGAAATCAATAATTCGCGATAAGCCTTACGGCATGATTCCAAGGAAAAATGCTTGAGCGAAGGTAGAGCGTCTCTCATGGCCGGTAAATTCACCAACTGAGTGCTGAGACAATGCGCCGCAGCCTTTGCTTCTTCTTCGATATTTTTATCGCTGGGGTAAAGAAATACCTCGTCGACATAAGCAGGGTAAACCAAACGATTGGGCAGCAAGGGAATACACCCATGCGCGATACCTTCTAACACCGAAAGCCCCTGAAAATCGTGTTCTGAAGTCGAAAGCACTATGTCGCTACTTGCCAACACCTCAAGGTAATCGTCTCGGCTTTCTAGGAAACCCCACTGCCCTAGCCAACCACGAGCATGCAATAGCGCTTTAATCTGTTCAAAAACCGGTGGTACATGGCGAAAAGACTCGCCAACAATGTGACAGCGCAACGTCAACCTAGGGTCCAGCTTTTCTAACAACGCCAATAATCGTTCTGGGCCTTTGTCATACTCCCAGCGGTGGTTCCAAACTATGTCATAAACACGACCGGGGGCATAAACGTGGCCTGAGTCTTTCACATGATCTGTACAGTTTACGCGGTGGTTCGCCACCACATATTCATCCAGATTATTCAGGCACACAGGAATGATGGCACTTTGCCCTTTGATCTGTTGCAGTTGTTCAAAAATACCCCCAGGCACCTTGTCAGGAAATCGCTCTAGTAAACTAGCAGCCCCAGCAAAAAAACTATCGCGATTGTAGGCACTGTTAAATATGCAACACTCAGCGGCAAGCGCACTGTAAACCTGCACCATTTGAGGCTCAATCACATGCGCTTTTTTACGTGATACAGAATCTGGGTAGGCAAATTGATTTTCGTGAAAATACAGCCAACAAGGTAATTGTGCGAGCTGTGGATGCAAACCTTTTAAGGTGGCCAGGTCGACCATTGAGGTGGCGATAACGAGATCATAATCTCGCCTTAGCGCTTCTTCGCTATACCAGGAAATAGGGTTACCGCGAATACGCCAGCTAAAATGGCGAGGAGGCAAAGCAAGTGTCTGCCATTCCCATTCGGGAAAAGCCTGGTACAAGCCCTCTCGCCAATAGGCATGGCTAGCGGCATCGTAGGCAGAAAGCAATAGAACCTTCAAAAGCGGTGAAGTTCTCTTTTACTCGTCGTCTTTAGGTTCAAGCCCCAACTCTGGCGTGGGCTTAGTGGCAGGCTCGGGTTCAGACACTGGCGCTTGTTCAGGCTCAGCGTTAGGCTCAGGATCATTTTCTAGCGCCTCTTTCGGCGCTCGCAAAATATAAGCATCGAAACCCGACTGGCAAAGCAGGTGGGCAGCGATTTCGGCGCGGCTACCCGCATCGTCTGGTACAACATAGGCAGAACCTTTACCCAACTCTTCCATCGATACGCGCAAGCGAGCCAAAGGTACATTGATACTACCGGGCACATGAAAAATGCGGAATTCCAAAGGCATTTTCACATCGATGACTTTGTAAGGCTTACCGATCGTTTCTACCTCATCTGCTTCGAGATAATGCAAAATAGGCGCTTTTAACAGCGCTTCAAAATCTTCCGCTTCGAGCTTTTTAACGACGCCATTTTCTAACATAGTGATCGACGCATTTCGAAGCGTATCGCCTAATAGCGCTTCTTCGCCGAAATAAGAACCGGGGCCTAATACCACATCCACACTTTGCAAATGATTGGTCACCCGCACTTTGCCGGAGGCCAGCACGTAAAAGAAATCACCTTTTTCCCCCTCTTTTATGACCACATCACCCTTTTCAGATTCTACGTCTTTAAAGCGCATAAACAGCTCTTGCACTTGCGTCATGGGAATCTTATTGAACAGAGGTGATTGCAACAATGCTGACATCCAGTCCGTCGCATCTTCATCGGCCAGAGAGCTAACTTCGATCTCGCCAGTGATGCTCATGTCTTCACTTTCAGACTCTTGTTGCTCGTGAGCATAGGCCGCAGATTCACTCCATGAAACAATACGGTCTAGCACTTCTGTGGCAATCGCAAAATATTCCACCGGAGATTTGGCAATACAGGAACAGCGAGTAGGAGATTCCGCGTTGAGCGTATTGCTTATTTCATCGTGGTCGGCCTCCAAAGAGGAAGAGTTGTAATTCGAATCAATAAGATCTACGCGCCCCGAAAGCAAATAGTAACGCTCTGCGATGGAACGACCACGCTTAAAAAGCATTTCGCCCTTATTCAGGCTTTTAATTTGAATACTTTCCAGCGCGTCTTCTAAATACTTATCGTCTAACTCACTGAACGGGACGTAATTTTTAAGGGTTTCTATATCCAAACTCATACCAGCACGTACCTTCATCGCGTTTTCTACCATAAAGTATGGTTGAAATTAGCGGGGTTTTTATTCTTTAAAAGGACTATTTTTTTGCTCTGTGACCTTTGCCACAAGAATTAAACAGCTATTTCTTTGGCTTATAACCAAAGATTTTTACTAGTGAAAAACCTATTCAACAAGGCGTACATCGTTGATAAATCTTCAGTACCAGAAAGCTCACGCGTTGAATGCATCGCAAAGGTCGGCATGCCTACATCTAGCGCTTTAATACCGAGTTTGGCCGACGACATTGGGCCAATGGTACTACCACAGCGCATATCTGAACGCGTAACAAATGATTGCAAAGGCAACTCTGGGTTTTGCTTTGCCAGCTTCTTGAGCACGGAAGAGGTCTCTGGCGAAGTCGCGTAACGCTGTTTTGCATCAAATTTTATCACCGGCCCTTTGTTGAGGATCGGGCCATGGTTTTCATCGTGTTTATCGGGGTAATTCGGGTGAATCCCATGTGCGTTATCTAGCGATAAAAACAACGACTGGCGACTGGCGCGATGACGCTGCTCATTTTCAGGAATCAGTCTCTCTAATAAGGATTCCATAACCGAACCTCCCGCTCCGGTTTCCGATTCGCTGCCAACCTCTTCATGATCATGGCAAACCACAATCGAGGTGACCTCATCATCAACTTCTGTCAATGCTTTTGCACTTAAATAGCAACTAAGTAAATTGTCTAAACGCGCGCCGGCAATAAACTCTTGTTTTAGGCCCACCCGGTGCGGCATTTGGCAATCGTAAAAACGTAAGTCGTAGTCGAGCACTTCTTCGACCTCTGCACGCCCATCTTCCTTTAACTTGTTAAGGAGTATGTCTCGTAAAGAAAAACCATCTTCACTAGACTGCAGCAATACATTCATATGAGTTTGGGGGTTAACCGTACGTTTAGCATTGGCTTCACGATCTAAGTGAATCGCTAAACTGGGCACAACAGCAATTGGCTCTTTAAAATCTATCAAAGCAGAAGCTAGCTTCCCGCCTTTATCTAAGTAAAAAACCTTACCGGCCAGTGACAAATCGCGGTCAAACCAGGGGTTTAACAGGGCACCACCGTATACTTCTACGCCCAGGAGGTTGTATTCCTGCTTTGTAAGTTCAGGTTGCGCTTTTACTTTTAAACATGGGCTGTCGGTATGAGCACCACAAATTCGCATGCCTCCTTCTGCCAAGCTTTGCTGCCCAAGAGTAAAGGCAACAATGGTTGAATCAGAACGCAAGAAATAATATTTCCCACCTTTTTCTAGCTGCCAATCTTGCGTCTCATCCAAAGCGACAAAACCCGCCGACTGGAATATAGACGCTAGCTGATTTGCTGCATGGTAAGGCGTGGGGGACTTGTGAAGAAATGAAATAAAGTCGTCTTGCAGTTGCGTCATGATAGGGGTTTTGTCTTATTAATGAACGTATTTAAGCCGTGCCGTTAAAAGGTAAAGCGCCTAACGCTATACTTGTTAGATTAGCAAAATCAGCAGTAGAGCGCCGAGCAGAAGCCGATATATAACGAAGGGCATCATACCAATGCGGTTAATAAAGCTAAGGAAGTAGTATATACACAGGTAAGCGCTGACCGCAGAAACGAGCACACCTAAGCCTATTGCCACCCAGTCTACACCCGCTTCACCAATTAAACCCAAACCTTTATAGCTGCCACTTAACAGAATAATGGGGATGGATAACAAAAAAGAAAAACGCGCAGCATCTACCCGTGAAAACCCCAGCAGCAGCGCCGCAGTAATGGTTATACCCGAACGCGACGTGCCAGGTATTAGCGCTAAGGCTTGGGCCGCACCGATCACAAGCGCAGCGACAAGAGTCATTTTACCGACATCTAATATTGCCGTATCGCCACGTCGATCTGCTACGGCTAAAAGCAAACCGAAAATAAGCGTTGTAGTGGCGATAACAGCGGTCGAACGCAAATGTGCCTCAATAATATCGTTCATTACTAGGCCAAAAAGCGCCGCCGGAATTGTGGCCGCGATAATAAACCAAGCCAGACGACCATGTTCATCGGTGCCTTTACCGATAGCGCTATGGCACCAGCCCGAAAGCAGCGCTACAACGTCTTTGCGAAAGTAAATCAATACCGCACTGAGTGTGCCTAGGTGCACCGCCACATCAAAAGCCAGACCTTGATCTAGCCAGCCTAATAATTCTTTCGGAAGAATAAGGTGAGCCGAGCTGCTAATTGGCAAGAATTCAGTAATGCCCTGAACTAGCGCGAGAATAATAACGTGAACAATATCCAATTAGGCCACCCCGTGACGAATGCGTTGGCGTTTTGCCCAAGTCACTTCATTTCGTAAATAAAGCGGCTCTAGGGGAATGTCTCGCTGTGCCTCTATGGCTACATCAAAGACCTGATCGTCTTCCCAAAGCGCAAAAATATGCTCGGCATGAGGCAGGGCCGAGTCATCCGCAGAGTCGAATAAACTCTGATCGACCCCTTCAACCGTTACACCGTGACCAGCCGCATGAACACTGACCTCAGGCCCACGCGTTACTCGCAATGCGCTCAGCATGTGATTAAAGTCTTCTGGCTTGCTCACTTTGGGTTCTGACACACAAACCAATGTGCCTTTATCACTCTGACGATATGCAGCCCAATAAACTTCGCCCATACGGGCATCCAAGCAGCTCAGCAATAGTTTATCGCTTGCGAATGCTTGCGTTGAAGCCGCGTCAACTTGAGACTGAGCCAGCACTTCAAGCGAATTGCAGCCCAATGTGGGAACGTTCGCACCGTAAGCTAAGCCCTGTACCACCGAAAGACCAATTCGCACGCCGGTAAAAGAGCCCGGCCCGAGGGTTAATGCAATGGCATCTAGTTGAGCAAGGGATAGTTTAGCGTCTTGCAGAAGTGCATCAATCATTGGTAGCAAAGATTGTGCGTGAGACTGTGGGCGATCGCTCGACCTTGCACTCAATTGCCCCGCTGCAATTAGTGCAGCGGAACAGCGTTCAGTCGATGTATCGATGGCGAGAATATTTCGTTGAAGCACGCGTTGATCCTGTTGATAACCCAGAGGCTCACAATGCTGCGATAGCTGGGAAAGCTCGCAAAAATCTGGGGAAAAGTCTTATAAATCGAGCGCAGCTTTAACTTTTGACTGGATGTCGTCCAAAGAGCCTACACCATCAACACGCGTGAAGGTCACCCCTTCTACATCTTGATAGAAAGCAACTAAAGGTTCAGTTTGCTCATGATAGACATCTAAACGGTGGCGAACTGTTTCCTCTTTATCGTCTTCACGCTGAATTAAGGTTTCGCCAGTATCGTCATCCAAACCTTCTTGTTTGGGGGGGTTGTATTTGACGTGGTAAACGCGGCCCGAACCTTCGTGTACACGGCGACCAGACAAGCGCGAGACAATTTCATCATCTTCGACAAAGATCTCAAGTACGTGATCGATAACAACACCAGAAGAACCAAGTGCTTCTGCCTGAGGAATCGTGCGCGGGAAGCCGTCAAGTAAAAAGCCTTTGGCGCAATCATCTTGCGCGATGCGCTCTTTCACCAAATCAATAATAAGATCGTCAGACACGAGAGCGCCAGACTCCATAATGTCTTTCACTTTTAGGCCAAGTGGTGTGCCGGCTGCAACAGCTGCGCGCAACATGTCGCCGGTAGAGATTTGTGGAATACCAAAAGATTCCATTAGGAATTTAGCTTGAGTACCTTTACCGGCACCGGGGGCTCCCAACAGGATAATACGCATGAACTTTCCTCTGAATCAGACTCGTGAGGCCGGCATCGCAAACATGTGAGACAAGCACCCTTCTGTAAACGACAAAATATGTGCTCAACCCAGGGCTTCGAGCGGCCTGCGCTATGGGCGGCATACGATACACATCCAGAGTTTCATTCACAAGGATTTCGCTCTGAACAAGTCATCGACTTTAGTCGACTCGGCACAAAAAAACCTAGATATTCACGCCAGATACGCAAAAGGAATGGCGGCCAAAACCCATACAGCAAGCACTGCTCACGTGACCTACAAGGCAAAATGGTGGGTTTGGGGCACGGCTTTCAGTGAGGGTTTACGATCACGCTGAAAGATTGCCAAGATACCGGTAAATCCGACAAAAAAAACGACAGAAAAGCGCCTTGGTTGGCTAGCGTCTTTGTACCGAGAACCGCAGCCTTAAAAGTAAGCTAAAACCTAGCCCAAAGCGGGCACAGCCTATGCGAATACAGCGCTAAGCTTCGCCTTTACCTTTATACAAACAAATCCGGTTTCTACCTGTTTCCTTCGCCATATATAAAGCCTTATCGGCGTGGGCCAATACATCATCTAGGGAAAGGTGATCATCGTCGAATTGGGCAGCACCAATACTCACCGTGCATTTAAGCGGGCCTTCAGGGGTTTCTACTGAGGCGGCTTCAAAATTCTTGCGTACTTTCTCTAGCGCCATTTTCGCTTGCTCTTCATGGGTGTCAGGAAGCAAGGCAACAAACTCTTCCCCACCCCAACGTGCAGCGATATCTGATTGGCGGAACGTCTCTGTCAAGATACCAGAGAAAAGCTTCAGCACATCGTCACCGGCCTGGTGACCGTATTCATCATTCACTAATTTAAAGTGATCCAGGTCCATCACAGCAACACTAAATACAGTGCCATGACGATTGTAGCGATCCATCTCATGACTGAATATTTGTAGAAATGCTCGACGATTCATCAACCCGGTCAGGGTATCGGTATTTGCCATGGCTTCAAGCTGTTCGTTGCGACCTTTTAGTTCACGACCGTATTCCGTTAAGCGCATATTTTGCTGCTCAATCAAGAAACTGTATATCAGCACCTGGAAAACATAGGAGAAAAATACAAGTAATAAGGGAAAAAGAAGGACACTACTTTGGTTGTAATTGATAAGAAAATACCAATTAAATAAACCGATAACACCCATGACAAGGACAACGGCACCACCGTAGACCCAGGGGCTATAACGAAGATACAAGCTCGTAATGACGCCAGGTATTAATGCCAAAATCAACAGTAATACGTTCCACACTACGTTGTCGGGCTTCATCGACAAATTGTGCTTTAAATTCTGATACACAATCGCCAGTAAGTAAGTACCTGACATCATGCCGCGTGGGGTATTTACCTTGTCCGACTTAAACGCCGTGCTACCAACAAAAATGGTCTTACCTTTAAAAAAGGTATCCGCACCCTCTGGCTCTATACGCCCTTCAGATGCATCCACTACTTTGTAAAACGACAAGCTTAAAATCGAATTGGCGTTTTTGGGGTAATACACCTTGAATTTACCGGTGCGATCCACAGGCCACGACTGACCATTAGTCGTGATACGGTCTTCAAACTGCAAATATTTCACATCTTGATGACCGCTATTCAATTGATGTACCGCCAGCGGCAATGCGGGCAAATAACTCTTACCAATCTTATGGATCACCGGCACGCTGCGTAAGACTCCGTCTTCATCCGCAGAAACATCAACAATACCGATATTGTAAGGGTCGATTTCTGGCCCAGTGATACTAGTTGTAGGCAATAAGACTGCTTGTAAAGATGCGGCCGGAAAATGCGGAGACACCGTCCAGGAATGCGCGTCTAAACGCCCAGGGTCGTTATGTTCATTCAGGTGCGCATCTGTCGCAATTACCGGAGTGCTAGCGACAAACACAGCATTACCGTGACGTCCAACTGCAGCTTTTAGCTCGGCATCGCCCTCTCGGGGCTCGGCAAAAAGAATATCAAAGACAACCGTTTTGGCGCCCTTGCTCGACAAGTAATCCAATACTTTGCCATACACATCTCTTTTGTATGGCCACACCCCATGAGTTGCCTGAAGCTTTTGGATAGATGCGTCATCGATATCTAATACGAGCACATCATCAAAATAAACTTCGTTTGCTGTTTGAAACTGAAGTTCGTCTTTAAACCAAGCATCAAGGCGCTTGTAAACAGAGCTGAAAGACATCAGCCAAACGATCATAAGTACAAGCAACGGCACGCTGGCCGCTAGAATTTTGCCCGTGTTATGGGCTTTTTTTTGCTTCATGACTGTTTGGATTCAGCAACTCTAAAACGTTGCACCTGACTATATGAACCTTGACAACCAAACTCATTAATACTGGCAACACGCCAGTAATACTCACCTGGAGCTAATGGCAGAGAAATACCAAACATTTCTCTGGGTAAGTCTGGAACTTGAGAAATAATATTTGAGAAATCTTCTTTATCAGACACTTGGAATTGAAACTTGCTCGCACCGTTGATGCCCGACCAACGAAACTTCACTTTCATGGATTCGATGCTCTGTGCATTAAGAGGTTCTTTTACCTCTGGAGGCGAAGGCCGCGCATCTAAGAGAAAGCGATGTTCAGTGTTATTGCCTTCTAGCCCTTTTTCATCAACACCACGCAAGCGAATCAAATAGTCGTGATCGGCGAGAGATTCAAAAGCGATCTGGTTTTCTTCAATGAGTTTTTCGAACAATAACGCTTCGCTATTGTGGCGAGACAATAACTGCAGTTTATACGCTTGGGCACCTTCAACCTCTTCCCATGCAAGAGAAAAAGGTACGCAATTATTGATTTTTACCGGTGGGTCTACCAAAGCAGGGCCAGCCAAAAGGTTTCGTGCACTGCCTAATTCACTGTCCATTGCGGTGACGATACCTTCACCAGCATTAACGATAATTTCACCGCTCAACCCAGTGCTTTCACTTCCTGCGTCAGCGCTCACCTCAGGGATTTTTTTATTGGCCGCAACGCTTCCTTCAAGAACGGAAAGTCGGCTTTTTCCTCCGTCTTCGTCATAACCCACTAAAAATGCGGTACCACGAACGGCGAGTTGCATTGCCGGGGTACGCACTTCATAACGCGCGCCAAAACCGTTTTGTTTAGCAACGCGGTTTTCTGCGTTACCCGCATTAACTTGAATGACCGTTTCAGCGCTATTTTCTTTTTCCGAATAGAGCATTTGTTGCAACACAATGCGGCTATTTTCGGCCAGTAAAAGTTTGGAGCCGTCAGCAAACAAAATGGAAATACTGCTCTCATTGCCGGTACGAACAATATCACCCGCGGCTAATCGATCGCCTATGGACAAATGAGACAATAAATCGCCCGTTGATGCATATTTCTGAGCGCCACCACGAACGTGCATGACCTCAGCATACGCGCTGTAATCTTCAACGGTTTTACCACTGCCGAAAATATAAAAAACACCGGCACCCACCAGAAAAATAAATACTGCCAGAATCGGCATAATGTGTTTGTTTTTTTCACTCATAATTTTCGCCCTTTGCACTGCATATTGCTGGAGCTTAATCCATAGTTATCTGAAACTTTCGTGTAAATTTACCTGTATCACTTTCAAACCTAAACACACAGTTACAACAGTTCGAAGCAAATTGTAGTCGCTGTTGCGACTGAAGTAACCTAGTGATTTATCTGACCAAATAAACCGCAACGATATCATCTAAATTAATATCCAGCTGGGTCTGTAAGGCCAGTAGTGCCAAGGTTGGAATCACATCATCACTACCTTGACTGAGCCACGTGGCAACTTCACCCTGTGGCCGCACAACAACACCGTTTTCTGTCACGATGGCAATAAAATTGATTGCATTACCTTGCTGGTCAGTAAGGCCAAATTTAACGCGTGCTTTGGAACGACCAGGGTCTAATGGAGGTCGCCCAGCACCACCAAAGTTTACAACCATCATTTGATCTTGCTCATCAAAGAGCAACATGTGTTGTAGAAATTGCGAGTCGCCCTCACGTGGCAATGCCACCACAGAAATAGTCGTCGCCAAGCCTACAGGCGAGGAAGACATTCCTCGGTCGCGCTCAAGTACCAGCATCGAACCTTTTTCCGAGAATTTAGCAGCCGGAGTGGTAATGCCACTAATACGGCGACCGTCTGACAAATCAATGGCCAAACCACCGTCTTTCTCGATGATAACACTTGCGGTAACCACCACAGGCGCGTCACCTTTCGTCTTTTTCTTTTTTCCGCGCCGAGTAAATCGCGAAGCGGGCAAGGCACGCGGTCGTGCCTGTACCGGCTGTTTGTTTTCGGTCTCAATCACGACTTCACCATTACCTTCCGGTAAGACAATCGCCCCAACTACTTGGCTGTCTTCGTCGATGGTAATCACGACCGTTCCCGAATTTGGATCATCGCGTTCCACGACCACAGGCGGAATATTCACATCGTCAAATTCTATTTCTGGCAATGCTTCATCGTCGTCAATCGTAATACCTTCGTCAGGATCACTCACTTCAGGATCAACTACTACCCCCTCTTGAATAAGGAAGGCATCGTTATTTTCATTAAAACTAATATCGTAATTACCTGCATTCACGCCGATACCAAGTAAAATATCGTAATTGCCCAGGACTTCACCAGACTCTCGGCCAATTTCACCGGTTACATCAAACAGGGTATCGTCGTTAGCGAGGCTGCCCGCAGTAATATTCACCGATAGGTCAGGATCATCGTCACCGGTATATTTACTCGCGTCTGTTGCCGCAAACGAGATGAGTCTTGGATCAACCGTAAAGTCGGCAGCTAGATATGTAATGGTGTAGTTGTTCGCATCAAAGCCCGTACCTGAGGCACCATTAATAACCACTTCCCCGGAATAGGTGCCGACGTCTGCAGTTGTATCTGCAGCAATGCCTGAGCCGCTTATAAAGCTTACACTTTCAATCACCTCTCCATTCACGAGGCCCGTTGGTGTAAATGTACCTGAGCTTAAATCAAGCGAATCGCCATAGATTCGCCTTTGTGTGTCTGCATTTACAGTCAACACAGCGGGAATAATTTCTAATGCACCAGACTGATAATTGATGCTGTAGTTGTTGGCATTAAATGCTGCGCCACTCGCCGCACTCACTTCTACCTCACCAGCATAAGTGCCTACCGAAGCTGTACCATCAGCAGCTATTCCAGCAGCACTTTGAAGTGTCACACTACCGATAACATCGCCAGCGGCTAAACCAGTACTAGCGAAACCCGAACTTCCTAAATCCAACACATCGCCATACGTTTTAACTTGATTGTCAGCTGTAATAACTAGTGCTGCGGGGCTAATCGTAAGAGTGCTGTCAACAAATGTGATGTTGTAGTTGGTAGATGTTAGCCCGTCAGGTGTCAATACATACGTACCTGCATCAGAGGCACTTTGGCTCGAACCAGAGTAAGTAAGAGCGCCACTTAACGCGACTTCATCATCACTACCAACAAAGCCGCTGTAACTTACGTCGTTACCGCCGACGTATGCAATACCATCGTATGTTTTACTGTCACTAGAAGCGGTTATCGTCAACGGAGCAGGCGTGATGTCTAGCGCGGCATCAACAAAAGAAATACTGTAATTGCTAGACGTCAGCCCTCGCGCTTCTAGAGTGTATGCACCCACATCTATTGCGCCTTCACTTGTACCTGAGTCAAAACTTAAACTTCCACCAAGTACAGCCTCGGTTTCACTATTCACGAAACCATCATAGATCACGCCATTACCACCAGAATAAGCAAGCCCGTCGTACATTCTAGTTTCGGGATTTGCGGTAACCACAAGTGAGGCAGGGTCAATCGTAAGTGTTGCATCAACGAAAGTTACAGCATAGTTACCCGATGACAGACCACGCGGCTCAAGAACATAGGTTCCAGCATCCGTTGCGCCTTCACTTGTACCAGAGGCAAAACTCAGACTCCCACCAAGTACAGCCTCGGTTTCACTATTCACAAAACCATCGAAAACAACGCCATTACCGCCTGTATAGGCATTACCATCATATGTTCTCACTTCTGAAAGAGCTGTCACAGAGAGTGCTGCAGGGTTGATCGTGAGCGTTGAATCAACATAGCTTATAGTGTAATTGCCGGAAGTTAGGCCTCGCGGCTCAATGGTATAAGCACCGGCATCAACCGCCCCCTCGCTGCTGCCTGTAGCAAAACTCAATGCACCACCTAAAACGGCATTTGTCTCACTATTGACGAAGCCACTGTAGGTGACATTTCCGTTAGAAAACGCCGAGCCATCGTAAGTTCTAATTTCTGGTGTCGCTGAAACAGTAAGTGCAACTGGGTCAATAGTAAGAGTTGAGTCCACGAAAACGATACTGTAGTTGCCTGATGTCAGCCCACGAGGCTCCAACGTATACGTTCCTGCGTCTACCGCCCCTTCACTGGTACCAGAGGTAAAGCTCAAAAAACCACCCAAGGCTGAGCTGTCATCACCATTAACAAACCCGCTGTAGTCCACTCCATTACCACCACTATAGGCCAAACCATCGTAATCTTTAGTATCTGAGAATGCAGTGATGGTTAGTGTCGCAAGGCCAATTGTCAGGTCAGCATTAACATAGGTGATTGCGTAGTTAGCTGGGTTAAAAGTACCGCCCGTTGCAAGACTGGGTTCAATATCGCCAACATAGGTACCTTCTGGCGCGGCCGTGTCTGTGTCGTTTCCACTGAGGCTAGTGAGCGTCACTGCACCAATCGTTTCGCCCGACACCATGTTCGCGGGTTGCTGAAACTCAGTTGTACCGAGCGTGATAATATCGCCGAACGTCCTGCTTCGATTGTTAGCGACTACATTGATAGGCCGTTCGTTTACAGTGAGCGTAGAATCAATATATGAAATCGTATAGTTACTAGAGGTCTGTCCTCTTGGTTGAATACTGTAACTGCCTACGTTTACCGCACCTTCGCTCGTGCCGGAGGCAAAACTCAACACTCCACCAAGATCAGTACTTGTATCGCCGTTAACAAAACCAACGTAATCCAAGGTGCCACCGGTAAAGGCGCTGCCGTCATATGTCTTTGTTTCTGGATCAGCTGTAATCGTTAACGCAACAGGGTCGATCACCAGATCGTTGTTCACATAGGTAATATCGTAATTACTGGCAGTAAAAGTACCACCAGTGGCCCCGCTAACGTCTATATCACCAGAATAGGTACCTGCTGTAGCTCCAGCATCAGTAGCATTGCCACTAAGGCTAGCAAGAGTGACTGCACCAATAGTTTCACTGTTGGCCATATCATCGACAGAGAAAGCAGAGGTCCCTAACACCATGGTCCCATCACCATAATCGCGAGTGCGTAGGTCTGCAGTAATAACAATAGGCCGCTCATTAATAGTTAGATCAGCAGCTTGATAAGTAATTGTGTAATTGCTCGCAGTGAATGTTCCCCCAGTCGCTGCACTCGGCACGATATTACCGACATACGTTCCAACTGCCGTAGTTGTGCTGGAATGCAAATTACCTGTACTGCTTAGTATTACAGAGCCAATAGTTTCGCTATTCGCCATATTCACAGGCTGCTGGAATTCACCTGTACCCAAAGTAAGCGTATCGCCATATATACGATTGCGATCATTCGCAATAACCGTGATCGCACGCGGGTCAATATTTAGCGTCCCATCAACATAAGTAATGGTGTAATTACCTGCATCAAAGCCAGCGCCAGTAGCGCCGGAAATATCAATTTCTCCAGCGTAAGCTCCAACAGCGGCATTTGTATTCGTCGCAACGCCTGTCTCGCTAGATAACGTCACCGAATCAATGGTGTCACCGTTCACCAAGCCTACCGGGGTGAACTCGGTGCTGCCCAAAGCGAGGGTATTACCGTAGGTGCGACTCTGTAGGTTGGCCGTAACAGAAAGCGCAACGGGATCAATCACCAAGTCATTGTTCGTATAGGTAATAGCGTAATTGCTTGCGGTGAAGGTGCCTCCTGTGGCCGCACTGGGCTCAATATCCCCCACGTAGGTGCCAGCTGCCGCTGCGGCATCGGTGGCATTACCGCTTAGGCTCGTGAGCGTAACCGAACCGATTGTTTCACTGTTAGCCATGTCATCCACGGTGAACGCTGAAGTACCCAACACCAGAGTCCCATCACCATAATCACGAGTACGCGTATCTGCGGTTACATTGATAGGCCGGGGATCAATAGTCAGCGTTCCGTTTGCAGTTGTGATGCTGTAATTGCGATCTGTTGCTAGGGTCCCTGAAGTTGCGGTTATCGTGCTTGTTCCCACGGCTGTGGTAGCAATAGCCGCACTACTCGCATTGCCCGCACTACCACTCAGAATCGCGCTAGTTTCGCTATTCACATAGCCAGTAACTGTTTGGGTAAATGTCGGGTTCGCATCACCATAATCGCGCGATAAATCGTCTGCCGTTACGAGAAGCGTTGCTGTTTGGGTGTAAGCAAAGCGATCTCCCGTACCACTCACAGCTGTAGGGTCGCCACTGTTGTATGCGGTGTTGTACCAAGGGGTTGCAGAGAGATCCACGAGCGTATCGGTTGATGGGTCGGCACTATAAACAATAAAACGACCGGCACCAGGGTTTAAATCACCGCTGCCAATTTCGAGAAAGTTAGCCCCTGCAGCTAATACAATGGCCGTGTTATTGCCATCTCCCAAATCACTGCTGGCTGTCACCGTACCTGAAAGAGTGAGATTACCTCCCGCCTCGGCAACGATTGTGTCGACATTTGATGTACCGATGCTCAGTTGGTCGACATCGAATATCTCTGCCGTTGCCGCGTCGACGGTAAACTCATCGCCGCTGTCATCCGAATCGAAATCATTAGTAGCAAAATCAAAAGTAACGTCGGCACCGCTAGCATTGATATCGGTCGTACCGGCAATAATGAGTGCCGCATTATCCGTTACGCTACTTCCAGTGTTGGCATTAGCTATAGTAAGGCTGCCTGCCGTTATCGCATCGAGGCTTATATCACCAACAGTGTTATTGGTATTGCCTGCGCCGTCTGCCAAGGTCAAGGTAACAGCGCCACTACCAGCATCGAGTGTCGAGCCAGAGGTGAAGGTAATTGAAGCTGCACCGGCATCGCGGTCAGCATCGACCACACCATTCACAGCGGTGTCGTTGGCAACAAGAGTGATATCCGCATTGTCAGTCGTAATATCATCCTCGACAATAATCGAACGGCCTGCTTGGAAAACGATGGTTCCGCCATCACCACCGGCATTATTGACAGCGATTGCGGTTTCAACGGTGATGTCATTACTGGCTTGAAGGATGACCGCAGTACCAGCATCTAACAGTGTGGTTAAGTCGTTCACGTCAATGATGCTGGTATTCCCCGGGGAATCTGCAAACCCCCAAGCAAAGTTATGATCGACACGATCAGTGTGGAAAATATAGGCCGCACCGCTTGCGTTGACTGTACCAGGGTCTCCAAAACCGTCATCGCCGCTGGCTCCAATCGCTAAGATCGCACCATCTAGAGAGAGAGCTTGGCCGAAGTTATCGCCCGACGCCAAGGTAACATCCACGTCATTCGCCCCAACAAAGCCATTTCCATAGCGGCCTTCGTCGGTGATACTCGTGAAATCACCAGTAAAGCTATATCCATAAACGGCACCTCGACCACTTTGATCTTGAGGGGCTCCGACGTATAAATTAGTGCCTTCCAAGGCTAAAGCAGTACCGAATTCGTCACCAGCAATTAGGTTTGTGTTGTCCACATCCTCAGCTCGAGTGCTGTAATCTGCACCAATAACAGCTTCTAAGGTAATATCATCGAAGTCGTGCGCACCATCTACAAAGGAATAAAGGTATACAGCGCCTCCCAAACTTACCGAATCTCCTTGTCCATCATCACCCCGAGCACCAACAGCTAGAAGGTCACCATGGAGCGCAATTGAACTTCCGAAAAAATCGTCATCATCCGTATATCGAACAGGATCTGGGAACCCTCCACTAATATCTGGACCTACAGCAAAATACTCAAAATCAAATGCTGTTGTACCGGTGAGCGACTGGTAATCACCAATGGCACTCTCGCGAGCCAAATTGTCAAAGGATGTACCTGCGTCGAAGCTAAATAAATAGATGCTTCCAGCATTGTTATAATTTCCTAAGTCCCCGTCATCACCCTCTTGAGCAATCGCTAAGCGACCATTAGCGCTGTCCACTGCTACGGCAGAACCAAGACTATCATCCCCAACCAAAATCACATCACTAAAATCTTCGACTGATGGAGCACCGTATTCATCACCTATGATTGTCTCTTGAAAAAGCCCCGTGAAATCTCCTGAAAAGCTAAAAAGATATACCGCCCCACTATCGGGTTCAGCTGTGAAAGAGCCAGGTTCTCCATCGTCACCTGGAGCCCCAACAACTAACAGGTTTCCATCCAACGCGACCGACGAACCAAATTGATCCCCAGCTTCAGGGTCTTGCTGAGCGACCCCGCCAAAACCTGGGCCAGAAATAGACGTGTAGCCATCGCCTATCACTGCACTTAAGCTCGGGCTTTCTAGCTCAGTGTTTGCGAAAGTGTAGAGATATACTGCGCCCGCATCTGCACTGCTATCGCTCGCCCCATCATCACCGGGAGCACCTACGGCTAGGTGAGTGCCATCAAGCGCTACAGCGGAACCAAAACCATCGTCAGCTTCTAGCGAAGTCTCGTCGTAATCATGGCCAAAACCAAGAATCAGGTTGAGCGTGGTGGGCGTAGTGCCATCATCGATAATGATATTTTTCGGGTCAAGCAGTAACTCGCCAGCGCCGATATTGATTTCACCGTCGTAATGCATGGAACCAGAGGAAGAGACTTCGACTCTCGCACCTTCGCCTTCGATGCGCCCTTGGAATACGGTATATTGATCGGACCAAAGTACAACTTCACCGCCTTGATCTGCAGCACCGCTCTCAGCGCTAGAGCTAAGCGAGCCACCACTCACATCCACCAATGAACCAGAGCTTAGTATCAGCGTTTCGGCATTGGGAAGCTCATCTTCCACTAATGATTTACCGCCTTGGTATTCGCCACCTAGGCGTACGCGGCCACCCTGCTCACCACCGCGTGCGATAAACTGCGCACTGAGAGATTTAACCGTGGGGGCGCTAACATCGATGCTGCCACCTTTGCCACTTACACCACTCGCTTTAATACTTGCTGAACTGGTAATTTGCTCACCAGCAGTCATACGAATGTTGCCACCGTTAATTGCACCACTAGCATCAATCGTTGTGGTGCTCACTTGAATAATTTCATCTTCAGCATGAAGCTGGACATTGCCGCCGTCACCAAAGTTGCCTAGGGCGTTGATCTCACCAGCAGTGACGATATCGTTTGCGCTTAAGGTAATGCTCCCGCCTTGTTCACCATTGGCTTCAAGCGCGCCACCGACACTGATCCAATCAGAATCAACCGAAATTTGCCCGGCATTGTCTGCAGAAACATCTACTGTGCCATCGAGTATTGCACTTGCCGAAGCGATCTGAATACTGCCTCCAGCAGATTGAACCGTGGCACTTTCTTGAACATCGACTTCGCCGCCTTGAGCGTTGAGCACGATGGCACCGTCTTGCATAGCGA
This sequence comes from Agarilytica sp., assembly GCA_045430305.1. Taxonomy (GTDB): domain Bacteria; phylum Pseudomonadota; class Gammaproteobacteria; order Pseudomonadales; family Cellvibrionaceae; genus Agarilytica. Next base: position 1,073,858 of record JAILXW010000001.1, read on the forward strand.
TACTGTCTGCGCGCAACTCGCCACCTACAGTGATAATCTCGCTCAACACTTCGGAAGCTCTTTCTGCCGAGAGAAGTATGCTTCCTCCATCCGCTTGAATAGTGCCGTCGTTAGAGACACCAAATACTTCGTCGAGCAGACCGAGCCTTTCACTGAACTCATCAGATACGGCCAGGCGAATCAATTCATCGCCGTATAAATCAAGCGCAAAACCATATTCGCTCGCACCTAAGGCCACGCGACCATAGCGGGCGTATATCAAGCCATTGTTTTCAACATACGGAGCAACAAAGGCAGCAAGCCCCGCCTCTGCGACAGAGATACTGCCATAGTTGTATATACCAGCATCGGCCTTGCCTGGAATACTGAAATTGAATTCACCGCGCATGAAATCTTCGTTGCGAATATCGAATGTAGAGGCCAATAAGCCCCCCACATCTATCCGGGCATTTTTGCCAAAGATGATGCCGTTGCCATTGAGAATAAACACCTTGCCATTGGCGCTAAGAGCGCCGTCGATGTAGCTTCGGCCATCGCCGGTCACGCGGTTGAGCGCGACGGAACTGCTATCGGGCTGAATAAAATCGACGCGTTCGTGGTGGTCGATAGAGAAGTCTCGCCAATCGATGATGGTTCGCCGGGTATTTTGGTGAATAGTGGTGGTATTGCCACTTTGTTCAATGCTGGCATCGCCGTCGACTACTCGCCCACCATCTGGCCCCGCCAACGCACTGGCAGCAGTTAGCCCCATAGAAGCAACAGCAGTACGGGTAATGATTTGGCGAATCGCTTTAAATAGCGACGTGTGCGGCGGCAAGTCTTGTTTCATCATCCTAGTAGTTCATTCTCCAGCTGACGAAACCGCGAGGATCATCACTTTCTTCTTGTAACACTGCATCTGCAATCGGTTTGGCTATTTCAGCATTGATACTGTGGTGTTGACCAATCAATATTCGAATACCAGCACCGAGACTACGACCAATTTCGCTTTCGCGCTGGTTGCGAGATTCATCAAACAACTCACCGCCATCCCAATATACGTATGGTTGAATCAAACGAAAGCCGTTAGGTGAGCCGCCAAGGTTAAGCTGTAATTCTGCGCTCATTAACAAGCAGGCATCGCCTGATAGTTCGAAATCATCATAGGCTCGCCCCATAAATTCGCCACCCCAACCGCACTCTTCCGAGGAGGAAAGAGAGTTGGGAGAGTATTGAGCCAACAACGAAAACAACAAGCTGAAACGTCGGGACAATGGCTGTAGGTGGTTGCCATCAATGCGCAGCGATGTGAAATCAAACTCTGCATCCTCACGGCTGATGTTTTCTGCCCCATTTTTAGTTGCATCTAGAATTTCCAAGCCCTGACTCAAGGTGGCCCCCAAGAGCGAGGTAGCTCCGCCGTCGCTGACCCAATCGTAAGTCAAACCCAGGCGCAGCACTCTAGTTTTTTCCCCAGTAATTTCACCTGCCGCCACTTCACTGGTCGACTCGCGTACGTCCAGCACCGCAGTCGCTTCAATGTTTTTACCGCGTGAGCGCTGTAGCGGACGCGAATAATTTACAGATACTTGCTCGCTGCTGCTGATATAACGCAATTCAGCCAACGCTTCGAGCGTCGGTTCAGATTCACTTTTATAGGCGATTAAACCCACCTTGTCGCCACTATCAGAAATCACTTTTTGATAGTTGGAACCCAAGTATTTAAATTCGTTTTTATCGAGCGCGCTTTGACCACGAAGCGAAAAACCACTGTCTCTGCCCAACAAGCCGAACAGGGAGAAACCAAGCTCTGCGCGACCTGGCCCTTGGCTATCGGAGCCTCGATTATTGAGCCCAGCATTGATTGAGAAGGAGTGATAATCCACATCTACAACTAATTTGGCTCCCCCTATGTTGACATCAGACTTGTCGACTGTGGTTCGAATATTAAGGCCGGGAAGGTCCTTCACTTTTAGCAGGAGCGCTTCTAGGGTTTTTGAGGTAAGGGGCTTTTCGTCTTTCAACTTTTCTAGGTTGCGCATGGCTCTTTTGCTTAGCGCATGTGACTCGCCTGTAAAGACCAGTTCATCAATGAAGCCTTCCACCACTTTGATTTTGGCGTGACCACGTTCTTCAATTTTTTGCGCTGGCACATAAGCAACACACAGTGCGTAGCCGGCTTCGTTGTATAAGCGAGTGATTCCACTGGCAATATTAAACAGTGTGGCTGCGGTAATTTTTTTGCCTAGATGCGGGCGTGACACGGTCAACAAGTCGACCCGGTCAAAAACCGTACTACCTTCCACTGTGAGCGATTGCAATACAAAGGAATAGGATTTGGACTCTGCCGGTGCTTTCGGAGCACTGGGGTCTGGAAAAAGATCACGCGGAATAGATTTAGGCTTGGGAGGCTCTTGATCGAGGCCGAGCGTTCCGGGCTCTACCGACCGGGGAACTCCTTGCTCACGACCGAGCGTCCCCGGATCTATAGGTAAGGGAACATCTTGTGCTGACGCCAATTGTGTTACTAACAATGGCGCTGCTAGAGCAAGGATAACTACTAGAGATCGTACGTTCACTGCCAATGTGCTTCTGCTTTTTCTGTTGGCCACTTCTAAAATAGGGCGGCGCTGGAGCGTAAACATTCGTTTTTTCTCCAGCCATAGCGTTAGGGCCGCTAATCTATCATTTTTGCGCCAGACAGCGTAGAGGGAATTGAGATTAGGTTGAGGTGAGTCACAGGCTAGTCCGTTATTTGCCGTGTGTTTTTCTAGTCGTTTAAAGCTTGAGCAGATTTTTAGTAAGAAACTACCTTTTAGACTCTTCCCAGAAAGCTTCTAACTCTTCTACACTGAACTTTTCTTGACCAATATTCCCTTGTTTCTGCTCCATGCGTTCAACAACGTGAGAAAAACGCTGCTCAAACTTCTTGTTAGCTTGGCGCATCAATGAATCGGGGTCGCGGCCCAAATGACGCGCTAGATTGACACAACTAAACATCAAATCGGCCAACTCTTCTTCAATATCGCTTTCATTCTTAGCCTCAAAGGCTTCACAGAGTTCGGTAAACTCCTCTTCAATTTTATTGAGCACATCATCGCGATGCTGCCAGTCAAACCCAAATTTTGCCGCACGCTTTTGTAGCTTGGCCGCTCTCGTTAACCCCGGTAAAGATATTGGTACATCATCAAACACCCCGGCCTTACCTTTGCTTTGTCGCTCACTTTGTTTGATGTTTTCCCAAGAGGTTTTGATTTGTTTTTCGTCTAATACTTCACCAGAACTGCGGCGACTTTCGAGAGTCCCGGCAGGGAAAACATGGGGGTGACGACGTACTAATTTCGCAGTAAGTGCATGCACCACATCATGAATATTAAAACGCTTTTCTTCGTCGGCTAGCTGACAATAAAAAATCACTTGGAATAATAAATCGCCTAACTCTTCGCGTAGGTGATCGAAATCTTCGTGCTCAATTGCATCAACGACTTCGTAGGCCTCTTCGATAGTAGAAGGGGTAATCGATAAATAGCTCTGTTTTAAATCCCAGGGGCAACCGCTTTCCGGCTCGCGCAGTCGCTGCATTAAATAAATTAAATTTTCTAGCTGGTATTTTGCATCGCTCATAATATTTACACCGTGCACACTTTGGAGGAGGCCTCAAAAATGGAGCCCCTTCTCTTAGCACTTACCAAAGTAAAAGCATGTTGGATCACCCTTAATTTTCTCGGCGCACCGAAGAAACATTGGGCAATTGATTAAGCCTTGCAAATAAACGACTAAGAGTACCTAAACCCGGTATTTCAATATGCAGTTGCATTTCTGCTGTGTTTTTATCTTTAAAAGACTGCGTTTGCATGGCGCTAACGTTTATTTTTTCTCGATCGAGTAAGGTCGTAATATCTCGCAACAAGCCGTGCCGGTCGAAGGCTTCAATTACAATACGCACGGCATAGAGATTTTTGGGCTTTTCGGCCCAATCGACGGCGATAATTCGCTCAGGCTCTTCTGACTGTAATTGCAACACGTTCGCGCAATCTTTGCGATGAATGGATACGCCCCGCCCGATAGTGATATACCCACATATACTGTCGCCGGGTATGGGTTTACAGCACTGTGCCAAATGCGAAAGCAAATTACCGACTCCGTCGATATACACTTCGGCACTGCCATCTTCATATTCCGCCTTACCCACCAAAGAGCTGACCTTTTCTGGCTCATCATCTGACTGCAACATACGTTGTGCAGCACCCATGACTTTTTCAACGGTGAGGTCAGCATTGCCCACCGCTGCGTATAAGTCCTCTAGGGTTTTTAAATTAAGTTTGCTTGCCAAGTCTTCGTAGTCGAGATCACTTAAGGCCAAGCGTTTAAACTCTTGGTCGAGTAAGGCCCGCCCATCTTCAATGTTTTGATCACGATCTTGATGTTTAAACCACTGGTGCAGACGGCTACGCGCTTTGGATGTAGTCACATAACCGAGTGAAGTATTGAGCCAATCGCGACTGGGGTTAGCGCGCTTGCCTGTGAGAATCTCTGCCTGATCCGCGGTTTTTAAGCTGTGGTTAAGCGGTACGATACGGCCGTTGACCTTAGCACCTCGACAATGAATACCTACATCAGAATGAATACGAAAAGCAAAATCGACTGGCGTAGCTTTTTCGGGTAAATCTACCACGTGGCCATCGGGTGTAAACACGTAGATACGATCTTGACCGATCCCTTTAGGAAGGTGGTCATCCCATGGGCTGCCGCCCACTTCATCATGCCATTCCAACACTTGTCGCAGCCATTCGATTTTTTTCTCGTAGCTGTCAGAGTGGTCGTCATCGCTGTCGGCATCTTTGTAACGCCAATGGGCGCACACACCAAACTCGGCCTCTTCGTTCATTGCATGCGTGCGAATTTGCACTTCGAGCACCCGGTTCGACGGCCCTTTTACTGCCGTGTGCAAAGAGCGATAGCCATTCTCTTTTGGATTGGCAATGTAATCGTCGAATTCGTGGGGAATGTTACGCCATAGCGAGTGAATAATACCGAGCACCGCGTAACAATCGCGCTCGCTTTCGACCAAAATTCGAACCGCGCGAATATCGTAAACTTCTGAGAAGCCGATATTTTTACGTCGCATTTTACGCCATATACTGTAGATGTGTTTTGCGCGGCCAGAAACTTCGGCGTTAATACTATCTCGCGCCAAATGGGCCTCAATAATTCCAATAACATCTTCGATATACTCTTGCCGGTCGAGGCGCCGCTCATCCAGTAATTTAGCGATATATTTATAGTCGTAAGGCTGCAGGTAGCGAAAGGCTAAGTCTTCCAACTCCCATTTGATATGCCCAATACCGAGACGGTGCGCCAAAGGGGCATAGATATCGGAAACTTCTTTGGCAATCTTTTTACGCCGATCGGCAACAGCATTTTTTGCAGCGCGAATGGCGCAAGTACGTTCGGCAAGTTTGATGAGCGCAATACGCACATCGTCGACCATGGCGACCAACATTTTGCGAACATTTTCCGCCTGTTCTTCACCTTGCAGGCCGAATACTTCACCGCCATCATGATTTGAAATGGAACTAATAGAGGCCATGCGCGCAACGCCGTCTATCTGATCCGCGACCTCATCCGAGAAGTCCGTACGCACCTTCGCGTTATCGAGCTTACCTTCTCTAACACCCCGATAAAGAATAGCGGCGATTAGAGTGTCACAATCGAGCTGTAGATCCGCGAGGATATCAGCCATTTCCATACCGGCTGCAAAACTGGAATGCCCCTCGCCCCACCCGATAATGTTGATGCCCGGCAAGCTCTCAACCTGCTTTGCCAGTTCACACGCTTTTTCTATTTTTGGACGGTCTTGAACTCGCAAATGGGATAAACCACAAACACGGTCTAACCACGCGGCAAGGTCGAAGTTCTCACGCTCATCGATGGGGTGATCTTGTCGAATTTTTACCATTAGACCCCTACTCGATGTTTGTAGTGCAACTGGAAAAGACACTTAAACATTAAAGACCCCGGAAGATAGGTAGCGATCACCACGATCACAAATAATCGCCACGATCACAGCGTTTTCGGTGTGTTTGGCTATGTCCAACGCTGCAGCCATTGCCCCTCCTGACGAGATACCACAGAAAATACCTTCCTCTCTGGCCAACAAACGCATCGTCTTTTCCGCGATGTCTTGCGACATATTCACTACCTGGTCGATGTTTTTATCCTCAAAAATTGAAGGTAAATACTCTTGAGGCCAACGACGAATACCCGGAATTCGCGCACCCTCTTCAGGCTGCAGGCCAACTATTTGCACCTCAGGGTTTTGTTCTTTAAGAAACTTAGAGGTACCCACGATGGTACCTGTTGTGCCCATAGAACTGACAAAGTGAGTAATAGAACCTGAGGTTTGACGCCAAATCTCAGGGCCCGTTCCCTCGTAGTGTGCAATCGGGTTGTCGCCGTTGCCGAATTGATCTAATACCCGCCCCTTACCATCACGCTCCATTTGCTTGGCAAGATCACGAGCACCTTCCATACTCTGTTCTGCGCTCACTAATATTAATTCTGCACCATAGGCTAACATGGCTGCCTTGCGCTCTTCAGTGGCATTGTCGGGCATAATCAGGGTCATTTTATAACCCTTGATTGCTGCCGCCATCGCTAATGCAATTCCTGTATTACCACTAGTAGCTTCAATTAATCGGTCACCCGGCGTGATATCCCCTCGCGCTTCTGCGTGGCGAATCATTGACAACGCTGGCCTGTCTTTCACCGAGCCGGCGGGGTTATTGCCCTCAAGCTTAGCGAGTAAAGTGTTTTTTTCTGTGCCAGGTAAGCGCTGCAATCGCACAAGGGGTGTTTCGCCAACACAAGACTCAATGGTAGGGAAATTCATATTGGATATAGGAGACCGTTAAAAAAGCCGCAATAATACCATCTTCACTGGAAATGGTAAGAAATCACTACGTTATTAAAGAGGGCTTACCCCCTTGCTACACCACGCACAAACACAATAAAACCGCGAAGGTTATGAAAACCTTTGATAGGGCATTGAGCTAAACTAAGGCTGGGCGCTATATTACCCCCCGAATTAATAAGAGAAAACGCTTTAACTCAGAGTTAAAGCAGCAACACTCTCCTTTAAACTGGCTCCTCTCCTTGGGTCAACATCGGGGCAAGACACCTGTAACAATGTAACAACACCAGACAATCATAAGCAGCTATAAAAACAGCAACGATTCCAAAGGGAAATGCATGCTCATCAACAAACAAGAACTCGAACACAAACTTTTTAAACTCTGCTTAGCGCCAACCATGCTCGTGTGTTTCGTGATCGCTCTCTATTTTTTCTTAGGATTTTTAGAGTATAAAAAAAACCAATCGGAGATCCAAATCGACCTTGTCGCAGGCTTATTTGAGAATGTGTCTTTGCAAGACAAGAACTCTTTTGACAAACTTAGCCTCAGCATACTTCAGCAAAGCTCCTATTTCGGCATCGCGATTTTAGATGACAGCCTCGAACTCATATACTCTCAAGGTGTTCTACCACAGAAAAACTCAATTAAAAACACGCTTAAAGAGCGTGATCAGGTAACGCTAGACGACAAAGTTTATGCCAAACGAAAAATCACTTTATTAGCTCAAAACCCCCAAGGAAAAACTCACAAACAAGACGGCTGGATACTAATCTCTAAAAGCCGAGTCGTTCAATCGCTTTGGTACTACCAAGCCGGAAGCATTTTTTTACTACTTATCATATACGCATTTTTTTCAATCATATTTTTCTCAAAAAAATTAAAAGACCACATTTCCAACGAACTTAAAGATGCATCAGTAGGCATTCAAAAACTGATCGACGAAGATTACAACTACAGAAGCGACAATACGAAATTACGACTATTTTCACCTTTAACAAACCGTATTAACGCTTTGGCAGATGCCATTCAAAATACGCAAGAATATTTACGCAATGTAGTAGAAACATCGACTAAAGAATTAAGCGAGAGCTTGGAAACCGTGGAGATTCAAAATATTGAGATTGATCTCGCACGCAAAAACGCTTTGAAATCTAACGAAATGACCTGTGAGTTTTTAGCCAACACAAGCCATGAAGTACGCACCCCAATTAATGGCATTATTGGCTTTACTAATTTATTACGAAAAACAGCTATAAACGACCAACAGGCTGAGTATATCGATACGATTGAAGAGTCAGCGAAAGTGCTTCTGTTTAACATGAACGATATGATTGATTATTCTCGCATGGAAGTAGGCAAACTTAATTTAGACTACAAACCAATCGATGTACGAGAAATTATTATTGAGTCACACAACTATGTTTTGGCGCACAAAGGCCACGACAACATCACGATCGATACTAAAATTTCACAGGCTGTACCTCACAAACTGCTTGGCGACTCTATGCGTATGCAGCAAGCATATAACAACCTACTCAGCTGCGCCGCTGACTTTACCGAAGCCCAATATCTCAACACATTTATTGACGTCATCGAGCAAGACGGAGGAAAGTTCACACTAAAAATTAGCGTAAGCGCTGCTGGAGAGTTTCAAGACAACCCTGCCATTCGAGAAGCCCACAATATTCTTAGTAGCCACACCCTAGACAACAAAACCCTCACAAGTAAAAACATGATGAGCCTAGTAATAGCGAAAGGCTTGATAGGAAGAATGAACGGCCAAACAGGCATTAGCACACAAAAAGAGCATACTACCTTCTGGCTAACCTTAGAGCTTGGCGCTGCGATACCTGCGCAAAGTAACCAACACAAAAAACATAAGCGGTCTCAGTTTCTGGTAGTAGACGACAACCCTGCCAACCGAAAACTTGTCCAAGAATTATTAAAAGGTTTGGGGGTGACGGTCCAATGTGCCGAAAGTGGTTTGCAAGCATTGGAGCTTTGTCGGCAAAAAATATTCGACCTGATACTTATGGACATCCAGATGCCTGACATGGATGGCTACGACACTGCGATTGCAATTCGCGCGCAAGAGAATCCAGAAAGCCGAACGCCCATTGTCGCACTTACAGCCCATGCAGTTGAAGATGAGAAAAGTAAAATTTTACTTTCTGGTATGGATGACTTTATCAGCAAGCCCATCGGGGAGCGCGAATTATGTGAGCTAATTACTCGCTGGACAAATGACGACTGCACCGACGGTTCGAAGATGGATACAAACGCAACACCCGAAAACGAGCATTTTCGTTCCACACCAACGAGTCAGCCTGTCAGTATCATTACCAGCCTAAACTTGGCAAAAGGCAAACCAGATCTCGCGAAAGATATGCTGGAAATGCTTCTCATGAGTGTTCGAAAAGAGCTCGACCCCATGAAAAAGGATTTGTCTTCAAATGATCTTCAAAGCTTACAAGAAAAAGTACATAAAATTCACGGTGGCGCGTGCTACTGTGGTGTACCAAGGTTACTGGAATCTAGCGCCAAGCTCGACAAAGCACTAAGTGATAACGATCACGACCAAGCTGATAAAATTTTGCCTATATTTTTTGAAAACTGTGAAGAGTTACTGGCCTGGCAAGTAGGCCATGACCTCGATGAAATATTTACGGAGTAAACACCCACCTCTGCGTACCAATAAATGGTTGTTCAGCTTAAGAAACGTTTTGAGGAATCACGGCGTTTTAATGGAAAAGTTCACGCGCTTTAAGGGGCTTTGAACCCAATAGTGGCTGAAGCGCTATTCGTGCCAGTCGCTTGGCATATTTCAGAGCCTCAGAATTAAACTCTCCCGCTTTAATATCATGTATCGCCTTAGAAGGAAAAACATCCCTTCTAAGCAGACTCTCATTTCTAGATTTTTCATCGTCGACCGCCAAAGGCACAAAGCCTTCATCCACAACAAATACATATGCGCTCTGACTATTTTGAACAATAGGAGCCTGCTGTACGTCGTACTCAAAATCTATGGCAAAACCTAATGATTCCAACAGCTGAAATTCAAAACTCCGCAATGAGCGTTCGATATCAATTTGGGTTTCTTCCCTACCTAACTCACTCAATCTGGCGACAGCACGTTGATATGAGTAATAAATTTCTTCATGGGGGTCATCTTGTGCCAGACACCGTTCAACCAATTCGTTTAGATATATTCCACAATACAGTGCATTACCCTGCAATTGAAAAGCTGGGTGTAACATTTCGATCTGCATTGCTGTTTTTAACGCGCTTTTTCCTTGCCACGAACAAGATAGAGGTGTGAAGGCTTGCAGTTTAGACTTTTTAGATTTAGGCGATTGCCGATGTACTAATGATACACGCCCGTAGTCTGGCGTGAGTACATTAAGAATCACTTTAGAATCGGTGTATTGGCGCGAGTGAATGAGGTATGCCGCTTGATTGTCGACCCGCATACTGATTAGACCTTATTCGTCCAGCCCCAAACTCTTTAAAGCGCGCTCGCTATCAGACCAGCCGCTTTTGACTTTGACCCATAGGTTCAGCATTATTTTTCCATCGAAGAGGCGTTCCATATCTTCACGCGCCTGTTGACCGATTTTTTTTAGCTTATCGCCTTTATCGCCAATCAAAATACGCTTTTGCCCTTCCCGCTCCACGAGAATTAATGCGCTTATGGTCAACAACTTAGGCGCTTCGACAAACTCTTCAATTTCTACGGCCGTTTGGTAGGGCAACTCAGCACCGAGTTGACGGGTGATTTTCTCTCGAATAATTTCCGCCGCCATAAAGCGCATAGAACGATCGGTGACTTGATCTTCCGGGTAAAAGAAGTCAGCTTCAGGCAAGGCATCAGCAATAAGTAACTCCAGTCGATCTAAATTGGTATTTTTCAGTGCAGAAAGTGGTACGAGTTCCGCTTTGGGTAATTTTTCTTGTAATCGACTGAGCACGGGCAACAGCTCTTCTTTATTCGTGATCTGATCTACTTTGTTCACAGCCACTACCGCCTGACAAGACTCTTTGGCAACCCACTGCATTACCGCCTCATCTTCTTCCGTCCATTGGCTCTTTTCCACTACAAACACGATGACATCTACACCCTGTAAGGCGGTAGTCGCAGCGCGGTTCATATAGCGGTTTATCGCTTTACTCTGACCTTTGTGAATGCCCGGCGTATCAACAAACACCATCTGTACATCATCCAGTGTTTTTATCCCAACAATATTTTGTCGCGTGGTTTGCGGTTTACGCGAAGTAATACTGATTTTTTGTTCTAGCAGATGATTGAGCAACGTGGATTTACCGACGTTGGGCCGCCCAACAATAGCGATAAACCCGCATTTTTTTTTGGGAGTATGATTAGATTCGGTCACGCACTGTGCTCCGGCATCAGGATCTTCAGCATTTTTTCCGCCGCCAGTTTTTCTGCCGTGCGCTTGCTCGAGGCGGTCGCACAGGTGATTTCATCGCAAAAACTTACAGAACAGCTTACTTCAAACTGCTTGGCGTGAGCTTCGCCGGCTATCGAGGCAACGGTATATTTAGGCAAGTCTTTTTTGTGTTCTTGTAGGTATTCTTGCAAACGTGTTTTTGGGTCTTTATCGGTATTATCTACACTGATATTTTCAAGGCGACTTTGAAACCACGCCAGCACAACGCTACGACACACCTCAAAACCACTTTCTTTAAAAATTGCGCCAATGAGAGCTTCTACCGCATCAGACAAAATTGACGCTCGTCGAAAACCACCACTTTTTAATTCGCCTTCCCCTAACAATAGAAAATCGCCCAACTCAAATTCACGCGCTAATTCAGCGAGCGTATCTCCCTTTACCAAACTGGCGCGCAGTCGGGACAGATCCCCCTCGCAAGCCTTCGGGAATTTCTCAAACAAAGATTCTGCAATAATAAAATTAAGAAGCGAATCACCTAGAAACTCTAAGCGTTCGTTGTTGCGCTTCCCCACACTACGATGAGACAGCGCTTGCTCTAGAAGGGAGCTATCCTCAAATTGATAGCCAAGTTTTTGAACTAGCTTACTATTTTTTCTCATTTACCACGTCGATCAAATAATCACAGCACTTATCTGGGTTGGAAGTATCTAGCTGGCTTTTAAAATTAACCACCGCTTCAATATTCGCCACGATGGGCACACGCACTTCATATACACTGCTCACATACAAAGTGCCTTTTTTTCGTTTTATGATAAAACTTTTTGATTGAACCCCCCCAAGGGCATTGACAGTCAGATAGCGGTCTATGCTTCTTCGAATATCAGATTTATCCATGTTCGCCAAATCCGGGTTGTTATCAACCAAAAACTGATACGCTGCAGTTACATAGCTCTGCTCAACATATAGCGGCACTATTTTAATACCTACCAAAATTATCACAGCCAAAGAGAAACCAATGGCGGCGTGACTTATCGATATAAAACCGAGTTGGCGCTTTTTCATAGAAACCTCTGTTTTACTACGCTGTATATATTCGCGGAATTTTTGGTAAACGTTTTTATTAAGATAGCTAATTTATAGCCTAGAACAAGCGTTTTACGATAACTCAGCCCACGAAAACACCTTATCGTGCACCTGAGGGTCTCTCGCCAAATAGCACCTGCGTCGATAGTACCTACGCTAATACTATTAATACCTATAGAACCAAAACCTCAAGCACCAAAACCTAAATACTGCCAACACGCGAAAACGACGGGACGCTCACGAAAGATTCCCAATGCATCCAAATAGCGAATGCTTTGCCAACAATACGCTCTTCGGGCACGGGACCCCATACGCGACTATCAGAGCTATTGTCGCGGTTATCTCCCATCATAAAGTAATGCCCTTCGGGCACAGTCCACTCTTCCACTCTGGGTATACGCGCCGGAGTCACGCATTTACGCATAGTATGCGTGTCGTCGCCGAATTTTTCTTCCGCCAACATGTAATTGCCATAGGTGCACGTATCATTTTGGTAGGAATCCACCCGCTCAGCCGCTTGGTCTTGTCGCTCGCCATTAATGAATAAAACATTATCCGCTAGGCGAATAGTATCCCCAGGTAAACCAATGACACGTTTGATGAAATAACGCTTTTCATGTGGCGGAAAGAACACCATAACGTCACCGCGCTTAGGCTCAGTAATATTGACCACCTTCTTACGTATCAATGGTAAGCGAACCCCGTACACAAATTTATTCACCAGAATAAAATCCCCGACTTGTAAAGTGGGCACCATAGATTCAGAAGGAATTTGGAAGGGCTCAACAACAAAAGAGCGCAAGACGAAAACGACTAGAAGAACAGGGAAGAATGATTTGGAATATTCGACTAATACGGGCTCAGAGGCAACTCGCTCTATTGCTTGCCGGTATGTATCATCACTTAGTTTTTCTTCTTCCGACATTGCTTCATATTCAGAATCAACTGCAGCCGTAGCCAGCCGGCGTGAGCCCTGAAAAAGGGCGATGTCAATCAGCCAAACAATGCCTGTACCAGCAACAGCCAGAAAAAGTATGAGAGGTAAGTTAATATCCATAAATTTAGTTTGTTATTTTCGAGTTCTTAATTATCTACTTTAAGCACAGCAAGAAAAGCTTCTTGTGGAATTTCAACGCTACCCACTTGCTTCATGCGCTTTTTACCGGCCTTTTGTTTTTCTAGTAGCTTTTTCTTGCGCGTAATATCACCGCCATAACATTTAGCAGTAACGTTTTTACGTAAGGCCTTTACTGTGGTTCGAGCAACAACCTGCCCGCCTATAGCGGCCTGAATTGCAACATCAAACATTTGCCGAGGAATAAGCTCTTTCATTTTATCGGCTAATGCTCGGCCCTTATACGGTGCGTTATCCCGATGAACAATAAGCGCCAAAGCATCAACCTTCTCACCGTTAATAAGAACATCGAGGCGCACAAGGTTCGCCGGTTCAAAGCGCACAAAATTATAATCAAGTGAAGCAAAACCCCGACTAACAGATTTCAAACGGTCAAAGAAGTCCATCACCACTTCGTTCATCGGCAACTCATAACGCACAGACACCTGACTACCTAGGTAGACAAGATCTTTTTGTACGCCACGCTTTTCCACGCACAGCGTAATTACGGCCCCTAAATAATCTTGCGGAACAAGAATATTGGCTTCTACGATTGGCTCGCGCATGGTTTCGATGGAGCCGATGTCAGGCAACTTCGAAGGGTTGTCGACATGCACATTGCGACCGTCTTTGGTTTCGACCTCATATATTACGGTGGGTGCTGTAGTAATCAGGTCAAGATTGTATTCTCGCTCTAGACGCTCTTGAATAATTTCCATGTGCAGCATGCCGAGGAAACCGCACCTAAAACCAAACCCAAGTGCATCAGAGCTTTCTGGCTCGTAAAATAGCGAAGCATCGTTGAGTGTCAGTTTTGCTAGAGCTTCGCGAAATGCTTCATAGTCATCGGAGCTAACCGGGAACAAACCCGCGTAGACCTGAGGCTTCACCTTTTGAAAACCTGGCAGGGCTTCAACGGTATCCGCGTTTTGTGCATGGGTAAGCGTGTCGCCTACAGGAGCACCGTGAATATCTTTGATTCCAGCCACCACAAAGCCCACTTCCCCCGCTTTCAAGCTACCGGTATCTTTCCTTTTAGGTGTAAAAACACCAGCAATATCAACGACATGTGACTTTCCGATCGATTTGGCGACAATTTTATCTTTGACATTTAAGGTACCCTGGGTCACTCGAACTAACGAAACAACGCCCAAATAGTTATCAAACCAGGAATCGATAATCAGGGCTTGTAAGCTGGCGTCTACATCCCCCTGTGGGGCTGGTACATTTTTGACCAGCGTTTCAAGAACCTCTTGGATCCCTAAACCTGATTTAGCACTGCAATGCACAGCGTCTGAAGCCTCAATACCGATGATGTCTTCGACTTCTTGTGCGACCCGTTCAGGTTCTGCTTGCGGCAAGTCCATCTTGTTCAGGACGGGAATAACTTCCAAACCCTGCTCGATCGCAGTGTAACAATTCGCCACTGATTGAGCTTCCACGCCTTGCGCCGCATCTACGACCAATAAAGCGCCTTCACACGCCGAAAGGGAGCGAGACACCTCATAAGAAAAATCCACATGCCCCGGCGTATCGATAAAATTCAACTGGTAGGTTTTACCATCTTCAGAGGTATAGTCGAGCGTAACGCTTTGGGCTTTGATGGTGATCCCGCGCTCGCGCTCGATATCCATCGAATCTAGCACTTGTGCGGCCATTTCTCGCTCTTCGAGACCGCCACAAAACTGAATAAAGCGGTCTGCCAGGGTCGATTTGCCATGGTCAATGTGTGCAATGATGGAAAAATTTCGAATGTGGCTGAGATCTGACACTACGTTACTGCGGCCTTTTTTATCGCTAAATCACTAGATTTAGGTGGGTTTGAGGGCTGCGCAAGTCTACAGGAATTGTGGAAGGCACGCCATGCATGCAGCACACACGTGCGAAGGCGCTGGGCATTTCAAAAGCTAGCACCGCTGGCCCGGTTACGAGGGGCCAGCATAAACACTAAAACGGGTTATTTGCTTTCTAGAATTATCGTCCTAAACAAAGGCTGGCCGCGCTTGAAGAAACGTACAGGCAACAAGGTATTTTCTGGGAGGGATTGCATCACCGCCTGATAGTCATCAAAGTCTTTAATTTCTTCAAAACCAAGCTGAGCCAATATATCCCCTGGCTCGATGCCCGCTTCAGCGGCTGGGCCACGAGGGTCAACCTCGCGCACTCTTACCCCGCCTTTAAGGCGAAGCAGCTTAAGATTATCATCGTCAACCGGCGCAACAACCAAACCTAAACGATCACCGCTAAAATTGGCGTGCTCACCAAGCTTATTCTCTCCGCTCGAGTCTCCACCGCGAACCCCTACTTTCACGGTCATAACCTTCCGCTTACCTCGACGCATCACCTCCACCTGCACCCGAGCACCCGGCGCCGTGACACCCACAGCGTGAGGCAGGTCAGAACGATCCACTATCTCTACGTCGTCAAAACGCGTAATAATATCGCCCTCTTTAAGACCTGACTTTTCTGCAGGACCACCAATCTCCATGCGTGTGATCAACGCGCCTTGCGGCTTTTTCAAACCAAAAGATTGAGCAAGGTCTTTGTCTACCTCTTGAATAACAACACCCAGCCAGCCGCGATCAACGTGCCCCTTACTCTTTAACTGCTTCACAACATTGCGCGCAACACCTGAAGGAATTGCAAAAGAAAGCCCAATGGAACCACCAGACTGCGTATATATTTGCGAGTTTACGCCAACGACTTTACCGCTCAAATCAAACAGCGGCCCACCCGAGTTGCCAGGGTTAATCGCAACATCGGTTTGAATAAAGGGCACATAATCACCTTCCTGATTCGGAATACTTCTACCTTTGGCGCTCACAATGCCAGCACTGGCAGAAAAATCGAGTCCAAAAGGCGAGCCGATGGCCACCACCCACTCACCAACTTTTAATTCATCACCATCTGCCAACTCTAAATACGGCAAATTTTTTTCTTCAACTTTTAACAAGGCCAAATCAGATATTGGATCTGTACCAATTAGCGTCGCGTTATATTCACGCCTATCGGTTAAGCGCACAACGATTTCATCAGCACCTTCAATAACGTGATTATTCGTAATCAGATAACCATCATCTGATACAAAAAACCCCGAACCCATAGAATGCAGATTACGCTTAGGCGTATTGCGCGGTTCTATAAACTGTCGAAACAATTCGGGAACTTGATGACCAGGAGGCAAACTCAATTTGGAAGCGTCACCTTTAGCTTCGGTGTTAATTTTTACCACTGCAGCAGACTTATCTTGAATTAACTGGGTAAAATCCGGCAGGTTTCGCGCAACCACATGAGCACTACCAAAAATAAAAGTAACAACTACCAAGCACCAGGCAAATGGAAACCCAAGCTTTTTCATTTTTACATCTCTCCTACTAATTTATTTGGAAATATAATGGCTCTGTTAACGCTATGACTATCAGTTTTAAATTACGTGCGAATTATTTATATCCACGAAAGAGACTCTCTAGCTTAGAATTTCACTCGCAACGGCTAAGCCGATGACACGAGCATGAAACCGTGTGCTCCCTCGACTCTTTCGCATATACGCCTTTACCAATACTGCGCCACAAACTATGCCAAAGGCCGCGCCAAGCGCGACATAAAAATCATGCTGAAAATAGAGCGTAGCAATGGAAGATGCAATTAGCATGCATATGAGAGGAACCCCGTAAGCGATGAGCGCAGCAAACACAAGGGCATTTTCTTGAACCCCCAATATTGCACGATCACCAATTCGCCAAGGCAAGTTACGACTTTGCTCGTCGAAAAACGCTTTTACAAAGGTCATATTTTTATTTGCGGTTAACTTTGCTAAGACCTGAGTGCCACAACCGGTCTTTGCCGCGCAGGACGCACAAGCAGATTGCTGAACGGTTTCAAGCCATAAACCGTCTTCTTCAATCGCCACCACAAGGCCACTTTCTTTCAACATAATAAGATCAATTCTGAAAAACGCTATATTGCCTTAACAGAGGCAATAATACGATTAGCCGTGGCGTTGGGGATTTCACCAATGACAGACACTTGCGTTAGCGGGCGTTGATTCACCAAAGTTCTAATGAGAATCAAAGTGGCCCCCTTCATTGCGCGTCGGTTGATAACCCCGGAGGTATTCGCGGCTGCGTCCTGCGCCGCTTTAATGTTTAATGCAGGTTTGCGTGGTTTTTTAATCTGTTTAGTAAACACTGAAAACGACGCGAGACCATCTGAATAGGTTTCCATATGGCCATCTTCTTGAGAATGCCGGTAATTCGAAAGCACAAAGCCTTGCGGCACCCACGCTGGCCGTAACAACGCTTGGCTTTTGATTGATAGATACTCAAAGCAACGGTCTGCCACTTGCTTATCTTCTTTCGTCGCGTTAAAAAAAGCCTTATTGAAACTTGAAACCAGTTGTAGCGAAACAAAGTGCAAGCGCTCTAACACCTTGCCTGCCGCACTTATAACGAGTGATTTTGTTGGCAAATACGTAGCCTGATCAATGGCGATAATAAGACCGTGGCGAAACTCATCTTTTGGTTGTAACTGTAAGATCCACGCGGGCCGCCCCGCGACTCGCTCAGTTCCTAGCACTCGCGCCTGGTAAATATTGCGCAAGGCTATTGGGAGTTCCCTTTCGGCAACATTACCACCAGTAAAAAGATGAGAGCCCAAAGTGGCACAATCGCTTTTTCTGCCACTCTTAATCACCCCCCGATAGGGGCCGTTAAGATAAGACACTTTTTCAAACTCTTCGCCTTCGATAACCCCATGAGCAACTTCCATCACCTCAAGCTTTCCTGAATGCTCATAGGTTAGACGCCCAGTATAATTTTCTGTACGCACGGCGCTTACCAAACGGGAAAGTAGCGTTCCAGCCGAGGGCATCGTCGCGGCATCAGTTTTAACGCTAGTAACGACACCTGAAGCGGGTTCCGCAATAGAAGAAAGAGGCAGCAAGGCTGCGCAAAGAATAAATAAGAAACTGAAGAGGGGCTTACGCGCGTGTAGCGACGCCATGAAGCCTTATTCCTCGTTTTCGTCAGAAAGGCTAGATACTCGAGTAAAAGGCATTGCGCCCATCGCGCCAGAAGACACGCTTTGCTCCGCATGTTTAAACATAAGTCGGTCTAGCTGCTGCTGAAAGACTTCATCTGCTACAGCCACGTTGCCACTGGGAATGGTGACAACCGGAGGACGTACCTGATTACGAGCCGCCAAAGCAGGGTCGACCAAGCTATTCGTGCTAACCGTTTGCGCAGTGAGAGGCGGAAGTTCAAAGCCCTGAGGCACTACTGCACCTGAGGAGGTTTGATTGAGGCTTACTTGAGCCGCTTGCGGGGCTTGAAGCCCGGCGGTATTGGCAACCTCTAAGCTCTGAGCCATCTCTTGCTGGCTCAACGCTCCAGTACCAAAATTCTGGACACCGAAAACCACCCCAAAAGTAACGGCGGCTGCAACTGCCGTTTTACCAAAACCGTTAGCAACAGCCTGAATTCGAAAACGTTTAACCGGAGTGATTGAAGGATCTGCATCCAGAGCTTGTCGTATGGAAGCGCTTATATCTATAGATGTATCGAATGAATCACCACTTTTCATTGTGCTGCTAATCGAGTGGTAACGCAGCCATGTACCTCTTAGGTCACCAGAAATGGGACTTTCTTCATTTTCCAAAGCATTCAGTACACGCTGTAAATCCAGGTCGTTACTCTCTCCATCCACCAGGGCAGAGAGTGATTCATTGAGCGTAGAGTGAGAAACTTCTGTCATATGAGGTGCGCCAATATTGGTTACTGTAAATGCTAACTACTACAAGCATTTACATATTGATGTGTTAATTAAAGTTTTTCTTTATGTATCAGACAAGTTTAAAAGCCGAGAGTTTTACATTACTTGTACAAATTAAACCCTGGCCACAAGAAACGTTAGCTCTTGTTACTGCAGTAACCGCAAACACTGAAGCTCGTCTTATCTGGATGGGGCTTCGACCTATATTGAAGCTGAAGGTTTCACCTAAATCCTTATTTTTTACATTTTCCTGTAAAAACGTACGAATTTTCACCCAATCTGGCTTGGTTTCGCTCATAGATCGTTCAGATATACGCTAGCCAATAGCAGACATTTGTTTTTCGATAGATTCTCGCGCACGGAATATACGCGAACGCACGGTGCCCACCGGGCAGACCATGACTTCAGCAATTTCTTCGTAGCTCAACCCTTCCATTTCTCGCAAGGTGACGGCAGTACGAAGATCTTCGGGAAGTTCTCGAATGGCCTTATCGACCACTGCTTTCATCTGGTCTCGCATCATTTGCCCTTCGGGCGTTGCGAAGTCTTTTAGTTGATCAGCACCGGCATAGTATTCGGCATCATCTACATCTACATCACTCGCTGGTGGACGACGGCCGCGTGACACTAAATAATTTTTTGCCGTGTTAATAGCAATACGATAAATCCAAGTATAAAAAGCGCTATCACCGCGAAAGTTGCCGATCGCTCGATAGGCCTTAATAAAGGCTTCTTGCGCAACGTCATGCACTTCCGCAGAATCTTTTACGTAACGGCTAATAATAGAAATGATCTTGTGCTGATACTTGAGTACGAGTAAGTCAAACGCACGCTTATCGCCTTTTTGTACTTTTTTAACTAGCGCGTGATCGGCGTCTTGCGCGTTTGGCGCTGTCATTGATTTGCCCCGGTACTCTGTTTGTTCTTTCAATAGTGTATTCGTTTTCATGATGCGAGGCCCTGCTTTTTCAGTATTGCTTCCGTCGATTTGCATAGTTGTACTTCTGCAATGTAGCCGAACTCATAGAAGCCTTGGATGTGTTTGCACATTAAGCGCTAATTACAGTTCCAGATTAACGCCGCTAAGCTGTACCCAAGCTGAACACGGGCTTGAGATTGTATTGACTGCAAAAAGTTCCTATTTCCAGCATACTCATTTGCTCAATCCGGTGTTTTCGCCTCGGCCCTGCCTGCACCATCCCTTCTACCTCACAGAACTTAACAATGTAGGCGTTATTTCGAAAATCAATCCCTAACTGTATACTCCCGCGTTCGCTTACGTATTAAATCTTAAAAGGCCTTTTATTGTGTCACAGAGCGCTCACAACTTTGATGTGTTGATTATTGGCAGCGGTGCCGCGGGGTTGAGCCTGGCACTTAAACTTGCCCAACAATGCAAAGTCGCCGTACTCAGCAAAAGTAAGTTAATGGAAGGCTCCACCTGGCACGCTCAGGGCGGCATCGCAGCGGTACTCGACGATGAAGACTCCATCGATTCCCACGTACAAGACAC
This sequence comes from Agarilytica sp., assembly GCA_045430305.1. Taxonomy (GTDB): domain Bacteria; phylum Pseudomonadota; class Gammaproteobacteria; order Pseudomonadales; family Cellvibrionaceae; genus Agarilytica. Next base: position 1,094,642 of record JAILXW010000001.1, read on the forward strand.
CTTGGCCGCTGGCGGTGGTTTATGCCATCGCGATGCCGTCGAGCTCACAGTAAGAGACAGTAAAAAAGCCATCGATTGGCTGGTCGATATCGGGGTAGATTTCACACGAGAAAAAGATGGTGAAGATTTCCATCTCACTCGTGAGGGCGGGCATAGCCACCGCCGCATTATTCACAGCGCCGACGCTACCGGCAAAGCTGTTCACTCCACACTAATCGAGCGAGCACGATCAACTAACGCATTGACTCTTTTCGAACATCACATTGCGATAGATCTAATTAAACAACCCGACCCCAAAGGCCCTCGCGAACGCTGTGTTGGGGCTTATGTGTTTAATCGTGAATTAGATCAGGTTGAAGCGTTTACGGCCAAAGCAGTCGTTCTTGCGACTGGCGGTGCCAGCAAGGTCTATTTGTACACAAGCAACCCAGACGGAGCATCGGGCGATGGTATTGCCATGGCATGGCGCGCAGGCTGCCGTGTGGCCAACATGGAGTTCAACCAATTTCACCCCACGTGCCTGTATCACCCCCAAGCCAAGTCTTTTTTGATTACAGAAGCCCTGCGTGGCGAAGGGGCAAAATTACGCCTACCTAACGGCGAAGCGTTCATGCACAAATTCCATGAGCGAAAAGAGCTGGCCCCTCGCGATATTGTCGCGCGAGCGATTGACCATGAAATGAAGCGCGTGGGCAGTGATTTTGTTTATTTGGATATCAGCCATAAATCCAAAGAGTTCATCGAGTCTCATTTCCCTACGGTACGAAAAAACTGTTTGAACTACGGCATCGACATTACTCAGCAGGCTATTCCCGTTGTGCCTGCGGCGCATTACACCTGCGGTGGCGTCGCCGTAAATTTGAAAGGCCAGACGGATTTGCGAAACCTTTACGCCATTGGCGAAACTTCGTTTACCGGCTTGCACGGCGCGAATCGTATGGCGAGTAATTCCTTGTTGGAATGCCTTGTCTACGCAAAAGCGTCTGCTGAGGCGATCCTAGAAAACCTTGGCAGCATTGCAGCGCCTGCGCCTGTGGCCGACTGGGATGAGTCGCGCGTGACCAATTCTGATGAAGATGTGGTTATTTCCCATAACTGGGATGAATTGCGGCGTTTTATGTGGGATTACGTGGGCATTGTGCGTACTGGTAAGCGCTTAGAACGCGCCACACACAGGATCAAGTTGTTGCAGAAGGAAATCAACGAGTATTACTCAAATTACAAGGTCAGTAATGACTTAATCGAGCTTCGTAACTTGGCTATGGTGGCTGAGCTTATCATTCGCTCAGCTTCTGCTCGAAAAGAAAGCCGCGGCTTGCATTACTCTTTGGATTACCCCGAAACATCTAAGGTTGCTCAGGATACAGTCTTAGTCCCTATGAATCATGCGGCACAAAAGACGATTGTGCATAACTAGCAAAGCACTAGCAAAGAATGACTTAAACGCCGTTCTTAACCAGCATACGTAACAAGCGATAATCCTCAGGCGTCGCAGCGTCTGGGAAAACGACAAAATGCATCGGAAGCGACCACCAGCGGTTTTGGTTTTCCCGCTTGCAAGAAAATGTCACCAAGATCTGGCTAACAATGCCGTTACCCACCAACTGCACGGGCACTTTATCATCAAGAAAGCTCAACTCGAGCCCCTCACCCTTCACGCGAATACTCTGTAGCTGATCGATAAGGCGAATTTGACTGAAGGCAGGTATTGTCGCCAATACCGTCGCGACAAGAAAAATGGCTTTGAGCCAAACATCCACAGGTGCAAAAAAAACTGCCGTAAGAACCGCTGAAAACACACAGATATAGAACACCTTGAGGCCGCAGGAACACCCAATGGGGATCTCTATTTTGGGTAAGTTAGCTGCCGTTGCCATCTTCTTCACGAAGCCCTGTGTTATCTAAAATCAGTTTTACGACGTGCGCCGTCTCAGGGTCTTCCGGCACTTTATGATGCAGAAACCAACCGAACATATCCTGATCTTCAGACTCTAGGAACTTTTCAAACAATGCCTTATCTTCTTCACTGATAGAGGCATACACGTTATCCAAAAATGGTTCGAGCACCAAATCCAGTTCTAGCATGCCGCGTCGACAGCCCCAGCGAAGTCGATTAATTTCCATTGTTATACCCTGACTTTTAAAGCGGCGCAGTATAGGCTAATCAGAGATCACTGTTAAGCGTCCCCTTGAGTCATGTGGATTCAGGCCCCACTTTCTAAAACCACCCATCCACCGTAGACGGCCACCGCGGCTAAATCATTCCCCATTATGTGAAAAACATGAGAAACTGAGCGAATTACTCAACTATTGCCCCTACACCAACTTCCATCGTTGACTAACACCATTTACCAATAACATAAAGTGACTCTACAGACGTGAACTGGACAAGCTTAATCGACCAACCAATGAAAACATCAAATGCCTCTCTTAAAGGGGGCTACACCGCTTACGGCATAGACAACACAGTTATTGAGCCACTCTCAGAGTATCGACTGCTGCTTGTTGAAGGCGTAGATTGCGAGAAGTTTTTACAGGGTCAGTTGAGCTGCGATATAAGTAAATTGGGACGCTTACATTTCCAAATGGGGGCACACTGCACCCCCAAAGGCAGAATGATCTCGAGCTTTCTTGCGGCGCCTTTTTTAGCTACCGAAAACGCGATTGCCTTGCGCGTCCATGAAAGTATCGCCACCACTGCGCTTGAAGCCTTAAAAAAATACGCAGTTTTTTCTAAGGTACAACTTACCCTTCGAGAAGATATTGCCATCGCCGCACTGATTTCAAATACACCAAACGCATCATGGGCAGAAAAACACGGCACAACTTTTTTAAATACGTCCACCCAATCTATTTTTCACGATGCCAATCGCGTAGAAGTATGGCTCCCATTTGAAGCATTGCCTTCGTTTATTAGCGAACAAAAAGATACCGTTATTAAACCCACCAGTAATCTTTGGCAACTGACAAATATTCGCGCAGGCTATGGCGAAGTTCGCGCAGAACTGGCGGAAGAGTTATTACCACAAGAAATGAATTTTCAATTTACTGACGGCATTTCATTTAAAAAAGGCTGCTACACAGGGCAAGAGATCGTCGCGCGCCTGCACTATCGCGGCGCACTAAAAAAACATATGTACCGCGGAAGTATTGAGTCAGATATAGCACCATCTTTAGGCGATAGTATTTACCTCTCAAAAGACAACGACAAAGTCTGTGGCAGGCTCCTTCGAATTGCTCAAGCGAGTGAGACGCAATGGGAGTTTCTTGCACTAGCAGAAGATAATGCCCTTCAGAGTGAATGCGTCTTCAAACAGGAAGATTCACGTACAAAAATCCAATGGTTAAGCCTTCCTTATGCTATAAGTTAAAGACAAACAGGAAGATGGCACCCCCGTTATTCCCAGAACTTATAGTATTAATAAAATAGGAGCAGCCAAGCAATGACAGCCATTGCGGATAAAGTCGCCGTTGCCATCATCAAAGCCATCGACAACGACAAACTCGTACTACCTACAATGCCTGAAACCGCGTTAAAAGTACGCGAAGTCGCCGAAGATGAAGATGCAGGCATTGGCAAGCTGCAAGACGTTATAGGTAATGACGCTGCTCTCACAGCCCGAATTATTAAAGTCGCCAATAGCCCCCTATTTCGTGGCGCGCGAGAAATAGAAGATCTGGCCATGGCGCTTTCACGTCTGGGCATGCAAACTACCGCAAATTTGGCGACCGGCTTAGCGATGGAGCAAATGTTCCAGGCAACGTCAGACATTATTGATAAGCGCATGCGTGATGTGTGGGCGCGCTCTAGTGAAATTGCCGGCATCTGCCACGTACTTTGTAAGCACTACACTAAATTGCGCCCCGATCAGGCGGCACTGGCCGGGCTTATTCATCAAATTGGTGTTCTGCCAATTCTATCTTTTGCGGAAGAGAACCCAGTGCTCGTGCAAGACAGCATGACGCTCGACACTATTATTGAAAAAATTCACCCGATTATTGGCGTGAAAATATTAACGACGTGGGAATTCCCTAACGACGTTCGAAAAATCCCCAAACATTGCACCGATTACGAACGCGACATTCCCACTGCCGATTATGCAGATATTGTTACCGTCGCAACACTGCAGTCTCTCGCAGACACCGATAAACTAGACGGGATTGATCTTCATGCAGTGAAAGCCTTTGAGCGCCTTGGCCTTGACCCAGATATTGAGTCAGCCGAAGCAGAAGATCTTAGTGAAGAAATGGAAGCGGCAATGGCCATGCTCCAATAGCATTGCCACTGTTCGTTTTAACTGGACGACTGGATGTTTAACCGGCCCCAGGAAGGGACCAATCGATTTCTTTTTCCCCTCGCTCTCGAAGAATGCCATTCGTTTTTACAAAGTGCCCATTACCCATAAACCCACGATGGGCAGACAGCGGTGATGGGTGTGGCGATTTTAGAACCGCATGCCGCTGCTGATCAATAAAAGCACCCTTCTTTTGCGCGTAGCTGCCCCACAACAAAAATACGATGCCTTCACGATGCTCATTTAATTTGTGAACCACAGCATCGGTAAACTGCTCCCAGCCCTTTCTTTGGTGAGACCCCGCAGCTGCTTGCTCTACCGTTAGCGTCGCGTTAAGAAGTAACACGCCTTGCTCTGCCCACGATTGTAAACAGCCATGGGCTGGAATGGGCAACTGTAATTCTTGCTGAATTTCTTTAAATATATTTTGCAGCGATGGCGGAAAGCGAACCCCAGGCAGAACAGAAAAACACAAACCGTGGGCTTGGCCGGGGCCGTGATACGGGTCTTGCCCAAGTATCACGACTTTTACTTTATCGAAGGGCGTGGTATTCAGGGCATTAAAAATATTTTTCCCTTCCGGGTAAATAACTTTGCCCTGTTGCTTTTGTTCAACGAGAAATTGTTTTAAAGCCTTCATATAAGGCTTTTCAAACTCCTCACCAACTTGGGTCATCCAACTTTCTTCAAGCTGCACTTTATTTGCCATTGCGCTACCGAACACAACTATTATTCTGGGCGCATATGCGGGAATAGTAATACGTCACGAATGGATGGAGAATCCGTTAGCAACATTACCAATCGGTCAATGCCGATACCCTGCCCTGCTGTTGGTGGCAACCCGTATTCCAACGCACGTATATAATCAGCATCGTAGTGCATGGCTTCGTCATCACCGGCATCTTTTTCTGTCACTTGCGCTTGGAAACGTTCGGCCTGATCTTCTGCGTCGTTAAGCTCCGAAAAGCCATTGGCAAGCTCTCGTCCGCCAACAAAAAACTCAAAACGGTCTGTAACAAAAGGGTTATGGTCGTTGCGGCGAGCAAGCGGAGATACTTCCGTTGGGTATTCAGTGATAAAGGTCGGTTGATCTAATCGATGTTCAACGGTTTTTTCAAAAATTTCGATTTGAACTTTACCTAAGCCCCATGAATCTTTAAGTGGAATATCCAAATGTTCGGCAATTTCACGCGCGGCATTTTCATCCGCAAGCGCTTCTGCGGTGATATTGTCGTTGTAATGTAAAATAGAATTAAACACACTCAAGCGCTGGAAGGGTTTTGCAAAATCGTAGGTGGTTGAACTCACCACTTCACCATCGGAATTTTTCACTGTATTTACAACTTCGGTGCTGCCTAGAACTTCACTGGAAAGCTTGCGAAGCATGTCTTCAGTCAGGTCCATTAAATCGTTATAGTCTGCGTAAGCTTGGTAAAACTCCAGCATGGTAAATTCTGGATTGTGACGCGTTGAAAGCCCTTCGTTACGGAAGTTACGGTTAATTTCGTACACGCGTTCAAAACCACCTACAACCAAACGCTTCAAATACAACTCTGGTGCAATACGCAAAAACATATCGATATCGAGTGCGTTGTGATGTGTTTTAAATGGACGAGCCGTGGCACCACCGGGAATCACTTGCAACATCGGCGTTTCTACTTCAACAAAACGCTGGTCATTTAAATAGCTACGAATGAATGAAATCACACTAGAACGTATTTGAAAGACATCACGCACTTCAGGGTTCGCGATTAAATCAACGTAACGCTGACGATAGCGAATTTCTTGGTCTGCCAAGCCTTTGTGTTTATCTGGCAGCGGGCGAAGCGCCTTGGTGAGTAATTTGTACTCTTCAAGATTAACGTAAAGATCACCTTTACCTGATTTATGCAAAGCGCCTTTTACACCCACAATGTCACCAAGGTCTAAGCTTTTAGCAAAAGGGCGAGCCTCTTTAGCAACATAGAGTTGAATACGACCCGAGCCGTCTTGCAGCTCCATGAAAGCGCCACGGTTGCGAATAATTCGCCCAGCCACACTCACGATATTGTTGGCTTGCTCTAATTCTTCTTTAGACTTTTCACCAAATTCGTTTTGCAATACTTGTGCTTGATTTTCTGGACGAAAATCGTTGGGGAATGCATTACCCTCTTCGCGAATGGCTTGGAGTTTTGCTCGTCGTTCAGCAATTAGTTTATTCTCATCTTGCTGTGGCGTGTTTTCTTCGCTCATCATTTTTCCCAAATTTTTGGTGTTAGTACTTTCTATTTAATTGAAAATTTCGGCCGTTCAGCGGCGGCGTAAAATAGGCCTTAAAAATACGAGTATTCGAAACCTGCTAGAAAGGTTCGGGGTCAAATTTTAAGGACCGTCTGCGACATGAATGTCGCAGTAGAGCTTCATGGACGAATTCACGCGTGTCCGAAAAATTGATCACGAAAGCGCTCGTCATCTCTAAAAAAGCTTACATAAAAAGGCTGCGTTAAAGCCCGGCCTTCAAACTCGCCTCAATAAACTCATCAAGTTTGCCATCTAATACAGCCTGACAATTACTTGTTTGCACATTCGTGCGCAAATCTTTAATGCGTTGATCATCCAACACGTACGATCGAATCTGACTACCCCAACCGATATCCGACTTTGTATCTTCGAGTGCTTGCTTCTCAGCGTTACGCTTTAACATTTCTAATTCGTACAAGCGCGCACGCAACATTTTCCATGCTTGATCACGGTTAGCGTGCTGCGAACGCTGACTTTGGCATTCTACAACCGTGCCCGTCGGCTCATGGGTTAAGCGCACAGCAGAATCGGTTTTGTTAACGTGCTGGCCACCTGCGCCAGAAGCACGATAGGTATCGGTTCGCACATCTGCAGGGTTAACATCAATCTCGATATCGTCATCAATTTCAGGCGAAACAAAAACAGAACAAAACGACGTATGACGGCGGTTGCCAGAATCAAAAGGTGATTTACGCACTAAACGGTGTACGCCAGTTTCTGTACGTAACCACCCAAAGGCGTATTCCCCTTCAAACCGAATCGTAGCGCTTTTAATGCCCGCGACTTCCCCCGCAGAAGCTTCCTCTAAGGTGGTTTTAAAGCCCTTGGCTTCACCCCAGCGCAAATACATGCGTAATACCATTTCTGCCCAGTCTTGCGCTTCTGTACCGCCAGAACCGGATTGTACGTCTAGGAAAGCGTTGTTCGGGTCCATATCCCCCGAGAACATGCGACGAAACTCGAGTTTTGCCAGCAGTGCATCAAGCCCCTCAACTTCCGCCGAAATATCCTCGATACTGCCTTCGTCGTCTTCTTCGACGGCCATCTCAATGAGATCACGACAATCGCTTACACCTGTGTCGAGATCATCAATCGTTTTAACAACCGCTTCTAAGGAGGAACGCTCTTTCCCCAATGCCTGTGCACGCTCTGGCTTATTCCAAACGTCTGGCTCAGCCAGTTCTAGCTCTACTTCGGCAAGCTGCTCTTTCTTTTCAGCGTATTCAAAGATACCCCCTAAGCACATCAGTGCGCGATTGAAGCTCGGATAATTTATTCGTTAGCGGGGCTACTTCCATCAGGGTCTCTTTGACTCGTTAAATTTGGGGGAAATTCAGGGCGCGGATTGTACCCCAGGGTCCAATTGACTTAAAGCTGGCGAGTTATAGCGATAAAAATCGATATATGCGATAAGAATCACACTTTAATAAACAAAAAAGCATATAAATCAAAAAGATAGAGCATCTTGTTGACATTAAGCTTTACGAAACTAAACTAACTTATTGATAATAATGATCTGGGGAGATCAGCATTGTGGAGTTTTTAGAAGCCAGCAACAGTGAATGGTGTGACATGTGGGAGGCTCTTGGGGAGCACGGCCTGAACAAAGGCGACCCTATTTGCCTATTTATGGGGGCATGCTGGGAATACATGGGGTCAACAGAAGACCATCACATTTTCAGGCATCTCAAACACCCCGCTACTGGCGCGCAAGAGTTTGCTTATATTGAGCGCACAAAAATGCATTTATCGTGGGCAGACCAAGTTTCTGGCGGCATGTGCGCCTAAACTGAGGTTCGCGGTGAAAGTCAGGCTGCAACACAACGTTCAACCTCACCACTGCATACAAGGCTCAGTTTTCGCAAAGCTAAGCTTAGCTAAGCCCAGGTGATATCACGCGCTTTATAAATACACCAACGGACTCTGATACCCAAGCCCAATAAAAGACACACCCCTACCTGCATCACCCCTAGGCTGGAGTACGAGTTGAGCATAAGTACAGCAGGGCAAATTTAATCGGCCCAAGACTTTAGTCGCATACTCGTTTTTCACACCGCTCTTTCTGATCCCCTGTCTATACTTAAAGACTAGGATCAACTCACCGGAACGACCGATAACATTCAGGCAAGAATACCAAAAGCGATTCAAAAGAGTATTCATTATGACAAATTGGCTTCACAACACCAGCATACGCACTAAGCTCTCGATTTTAATATTGAGCGTACTTATACCCATGTGCTTGCTTCAAATCCATGAGCTCAGTAACAACCGCGACATGCTTTACCAAGAAAGAAAAGCGGAAACCAAGCAAGTTGTTGAAGCTGCGTTCGGCATCATGGAGTACTGGGGCAATAAAAGTACCCGAGGGGAGATAAGTAAAGAAGAGGCTCAGAATATCGTTATCGAGCAACTCAAGGCGCTTCGATATGATGGCAAACAATATTTTTGGATCAATGATCGCCGCCCCTTTATGATCATGCACCCCTATAAACCTGCCCTAGATGGCACCGATATCTCTAAAAATGCAGACCCGACTGGAAAACGTCTGTTTGTAGAAATGGTCAAGGTTGTCGACCAGAGCGGTGAAGGGTATGTTGACTACGCTTGGCCAAAACCAGGCGAAAGTAAACCGTCTGATAAAATCTCATTCGTAAAACTCTACAAGCCCTGGGGCTGGATTCTCGGAACCGGTATTTACACCGATGAGGTCGAATCAATATTTTGGGGGAAAGTACGAAAGTTTATTGGTTTGCTCGCTTTAAATTTGGTACTCATATTTTTTCTGTCTTTTCAAATCACCTCTGTCATCGTTAATGCTGCCAAAAAACTACGTCATTCATTCGAACAAATCGCTAGCAATAAAGACCTCACGCTCCGTACCGATGTAACAAGCAACGACGAGTTTGGCCAAACCGGGATTGCAGTAAATAACATGTTAGATTCTTTTCAAAATGGAATTTCAACGGTTTCCGGCTCAGTAAACAACGTAACATCCGCATCAACCCAACTCAAAGCCGACGCCCAAAAAACACATGATGACGTTGAGCGCCAGCATCGAGAAATCGAACAAGTTGCCTCTGCAATTGAGGAAATGTCAGCAACCACACGCGATGTTTCTAGCAACATTCAACAAACCGCCGCCTCAACACAGGAGGCAAGCGACAAGAGCACCGAAGGCTTAAATATCGCAAATGAAGCCCGTGAAACTATTTTAGTGCTTTCACAAGAAGTCGAAAGAGCCGCTTCTGCGGTTCAAGATATCGAAGAGGAAAGTAATAACATCGGTGCAATACTTGATGTAATCAGAGGCATATCGGAGCAAACTAATTTACTTGCACTTAATGCGGCAATTGAAGCCGCCCGCGCAGGCGAGCACGGCCGCGGCTTTGCTGTTGTGGCAGATGAAGTAAGAAACCTATCACAACGAACACAAGATTCAGTCACGGATATTGAAGAAAAAGTACGAAGCTTTCAAGACGGCTCACAAAATGCGGTAAGCGCCATGACAACGGGCAGCGCACAAGCCAACCAAAGTGTAGAAAAAATCACAAAAGTTTCTGGTGTACTTTCGCAAATCAACGACACAATGCAAAAGATTAATGCGACGTCTGGCCAGATCGCCACCGCCGCAGAACAACAATCGGCCGTCGCAAACGAAGTAAGCCAGAACATTTCGAAGATTAGCACCCTGGCCGAATCAACGGCGAATCGCTCAACACAAAGCGCACAAGCCAGTGAAACGCTAGTAAACCTTTCTCAAAAGCTAAAAGCTGTAACGGATGAGTTTAAATACAAAGGCTAGATGTAATAATTCTTTGAACTAAAAAAATCGCATTTAGCTTTTATATGCCGACTCAAGGGCATACAAAAACACTGATATACCAGGGCGTATCTTGACGGGTAAGCCCCATTTTCACATCAGGCTTTGCATCGTCGCGAGCCAGTGCTTCTCTTGATAGCTTTCTTAAAGCGCCAGCGGTTTCGCGTTCTTGTCTGTTGTATCGAATCTCGTAGCCTTCGATTTGATAGTTCGCCTTCGCATTAATAGACTCTGGAAGCTCACGAATCCTTACCCGCCCTTTTGCATTTTCTGCCATCAATTGGGCGCCTATTTTTTCTGCTTGTTGCTTCGCGATACTACTCGATTCTGTACACCAGAAAATATCAAAATCCCACTCACCCCAATTGTAACTTGGCGCTCGGTCATAACTTTTAGTTGGTGCCACATAGGTCTTGCGTTTGAAACTTTGTTCTTGCGCCAATATTTGCCCAATATTCGACTTAACGCTCGGAGCACCACCTTGCTTCAGCACATTTAATAAAGAAGAACGCAGTGGCTCTTCCACCATTACCACGACAAAGGCTTTCGCCGCTTCTTGTTTCTTTTCATTACCCTCTTCTAAAGATTTGGTGACGATGTCATAGATTCTTATATTAAAATCTTGGTTGCTCTCGCGCTCTTCCCTTTCTTCGCGTGATCGTTTTACCAACAAATCAATATCACTAATTCGCTCGGTAAGTTGCTGGTCGCGCACGCGCAGCTCTTGGTCATTTTTAGAAACCTGGAAATTTAGTAAGCCCACCATCACTGCGGTACCCACTGAAACCAATGGTACGGCAATAGTTTTTACAAAGTTTGCAATATTCATAAATAGTCCCTTGGTTTAGGCTTGTCGCTATTGAGATGTAGCTGCTGAGATAAAGCAAAGGCGTTAAGGCGTTTAATTCAACAAATATACGTATAGCCGCATTTTTTAACACTAAAACACCATGAAAATATTTGAACAAAACTACTAACATTCAGCAGCCGATACAAGTATTAATTAGCTCGAATAGAAAAACACGCCACACCAAACCTACGCGCGCCACAATGATGAAAACGCTACGCTCTTTCTTCTTGTAACACTTGTTTGATTTTATTAATTAAATAAGAGCGTCGCGTCTCCATCGACGCAAACGCTTGCAGAGCATTCCCGTGCTCTTCGGGAAAGGCCGCTGTAATCGCCCAATCGTCTTGTAGTGAGGCATTACCCGATTCCGCCACCCCTTTCGCGACCGCTTCAACATCGCTTAAATATTCGTTACAGTATTTTCTGTCTTCAGTATCAAGGTAGATATCGATAGACAGCACGTGTGAATTAAATGCAAACCGGAGATCCCGTAAAGACGCTGCGTCAAACTCGCCTTTACGAATTTCAGCATGAAGATGCTCCAACTTTTCCCAGAGGCTTTTATAGGCATTCTGACGATCTTTTATATACTCTTCGCGCTTTTCTCTGTTTTTTTCATAATTCCACTTTTTAAAACCGATAAAAAGCCCTAGCAAAGTGCCAAGCAGGCCCACCAGTGCAACGATAATTGATATTTGCCAGTTTTCCATATTCTCTTTTTCCGTTAGTACGCTTGGCTAAGCATCACCAGATATCGGGCCGATCGAGCGCTGCAACACAACGAGAAGTTACACCCTTAAGCAGCTGCAATTCGCCGCCAAGGGGTAATACCAACCAACCTTCTGGGTACTGCAGTTCACATGGCGCTTTAACTTGATCTTCATTTATCGACACAAAACCAGTTTTCGAATAGTAGGCTGGATCACCATAAGTAAATAAAAAGTCTGTATCTTTATTTGTAAGGTGCTCGATACCGGCCCGAATCAAGCCTTGGCCAAGGCCAGTTTTTTGATATTCAGTCGAGACGGCCAGGGGAGACAAAATGTAAGCCGTATTTTTATTGGACAACCTCATCCGACTGAAAAATATCCCGCCAACAATTTTTTCTTCTGTTTCAAATACGCAACCTAGCAATTCGTTCGGGCTCGTACTCTCTATCAAACTAGCAACAAGACTACCAATCAGCGCCCCTTCGCTCTCGCCTTCTGAGTCAGAAAACACACGAGTAAAAAGCGCTATCACTTTCTGGCTATCATCAGCATTAAATAAGCGAATCGCCACAAATAGCTCCTACTTGTTTTTGAAAACCTAGGTACGATCAGTGCATTTCACACATCGGACTTTTTATATGGTATCAGCGTTAAATTTTCCATTCTTCAAGAAATAGATAACTTGTTGAATTACTTTTTTATTCTTCATCATAAATGGATGCGTTACAGGCATAGCAATATGATCATCCATACCGTTTAGCATGGTACTTTCTACAGAAACCTTGCCATCATTTGGTTTCGGAAGAATTGAGGATAAAATCAGATTAATCGTCTTTGCACCTGCAATGACACCCAAACTAAAGTCAGCCGCGCCTAATTTATTCGGAACACTCATCTCGCCCGTACCCAACTGTAAGCCTGCAGGGCCATTTATAAGTTTGAACCCCGGCACAGTCCCAAGACTATCAATAACCTCACTTCCTTGGTTCGGCGGTCCCAACATCACTACATGGTTTAAATTGCTAATCTCATATTCGCTCAAGTATTGCCGTACGAGAATTCCACCCATCGAGTGGGTAACAAAATTTACCTTTTTGTCGCCACCACATTCTTTAAGCGCCGCCGAAATAGTATCGCCCGCTAGCTTTTCTATTTCATACTTTCGAGAGGGGTAGCCAGCATTTATAGCCTTATACCCTTCTCGCTCCAGAGCCTCTTCCATTTTGGCCATCGATGAATCCGTACGGGCCAACCCGTGAAGCAATATGACACAATCTGAAGCAAAACCCTTAACCGGCAACACGATTACCAATACGAACACTAATGATATTACTTTCATCTTAATAAACACCTAATGCCCTTCCATATATATGCATACACGAAGGCTCATACGAGAGTGACGCCACAGTAGAGTAATTGGCGTCTAACCCAGGTGACACACGGCTAAAAATTACTCTGGCAAACACGAAAATGACATGGTTAATTTAAAATCGGATAACTTAAGAAAGTTATTCACTTGCTCTGGCACGGGTATCACATCTGAATATTTTTCTGATACGGCTGACAACAAAATATCCACATCGCTATTAGAAATTTTCTGACGTTCGATAAAGTTAAGTATATCGTGAGAAAATTCTTCTCTTAACGGAATGCAGCCTACATATCGATCATTGCTAGAATGTGGCCGATAGGTCGCCCCATCTATTTCTTTCGATAGCACGATGCCCTGCATTTTACTTAAAGACAAAAGGCGTACTGTAACTTCTAATTCGCTTGTCAAAATTTAATACTCAAATATTTTTCTTTCTTCTACAACGCTTAAAAACACCCAGCCAAAACATTAGCCAACAGGCTTATGCCACTCCCGGGTCAACTAGCCCCAGTATGAATTGGCTTACAATTTCATCGTTGCCAGAATCGCCATTGCTATGATTTTTGTATGAGTACGCGTGGAAAATACCGTCGATAATTTTCCCTGAGACCGACACGATATCATTTTCATTTATGTTCGGCGGCGTACTCGACCTTATTTCTATTCGTTGACTATCAATATCTAAACTGGTTTTTTCAAGCTTGGTGGCACCTTGTGATTTAGGCGCTTCATAATGCCGATACAAACGAGCAGCACCGCTAACATTTTGGGCAGCGCCTTTTATAGTATTCACTCTTGTTTCTCCAATAAGACAGATCGCATTCTTAAAGCAATAACATAGGCTCGACTCGCGATCATTGGTTTGAGCAATATTTATTCTGATTCGTATTCTACGCCGAGAGGGTGATTGACGCCAGGCACACATTTGGCCCTTGCAGGGCAGGAAAGCTTGTACGCCATACCAACACTAGGTAGGGCAGAAATATGACAAGCCAACAATTTCTGCTGCCACCACGCTCATCAGCACGGCTGCGATGCATTTAGACTTCTCGATGAGAGGGTGAAACTCAGGGTAGATACTGCTGAGAGAAAGAGAGAGTGTGTGAGTGAGAGTGAGAGTGCGGCGCGTGCCGCACATCGGTGAACGTTGGCGCTGGGCGCTTCTTGAACTTAGCCGCTAAAGTTTTCGCAACTTATCGCAAGCGGTTTCACTTTGGCTAACCAAGAACACGTTTTTGTGCTCACAGAACTCGACCCAGCCAGCACTGTTCCCTTCCGCAACAGATTCAGCAAAAAACTTGGCATTTACGAGCTCCGCACTTTCATAAAGGTATATTTCGGTAATCAGTTCTTCATTCCACTTGCCCGCCCACGCATCAATGGCTCCCGAAATCTGAAACAAACCCTTTTGTTGAAGCTTTTCAAAACCGGCTTTTTCAATCGCTTCCATAGAGACTGGTGGCTCAATGATTGGCTTCTCCGCTGCTCCAGCTTCTTCTACCGCTACCTTTGCCTCTGGCTGAGGCGCTGCGGCTTGCTCGCTGCTTTTAGGCTCGTCCCCTTTAGAACAGGCCGTGATCGCAAGAAAAGCTCCAATAACTAGCACTAGTTTCCACATAATATGCATTCCTATAGATTCGTCTTAAAATTATAATATAGACAGAATTTGGTAAACCCCATAATAAATAAGCGCCCAATAAAAAAGCCCGGCGATATACGCCGGGCTTTCATACAAACAGTTTGAACTGTTACAGCGTGTTTAGGTAAGAGATAAGATCTTGTTTTTCTTCGTCTGAAAGCCCATCACAGGTCATCATATGGCCCTTATCGCTAAACACATACTCTTCGATGGTGGGGCGAGCACGATCCATACAGAAAAGGTCATCGAGTGATTCGACCGAACCGTTGTGAAGCAAGCGCGTAAGCGACCATATACCATTCATACGCGGCGCTTTAACACCGTGAGTAATCCCGTTTGTGCCATCAACGCTAGGAAAGTCTTGCTCGCCGTCTTGATCTTTGTCGCCCCAGAAACGGAGCGCATCGTCTGTGCCGATTTCATCAAAAGTAAAAATACGCGTACCAGAATAACCAGGGCCATTGTGACAACCTGCACAGCCTTTTGATGCGAAAAGCGCTTCCCCTTTTGCAACGGATTCGACTGCTGGAGGATTCGGATTTGATGGGGCTTCTAAACTATAAACATATTTCACTAGAGGAATACCACGTTCGATACCGAATGACTCGCCATCAACCGCTGAGATAAGTAAAAAGCCTTGGAAAAACTGCTCTAACGAAAGCGCACCGCCGAAGGAAGACAGCATGGCACTGTGCGGGCCACCGCTCGCTGCCATTTCTTCTGGTGTTGGAATTTCCCATAGGTGCTGAATTTTGGTTGCCGTGTGCACTTCATCATCTATGCCCACAGGCGTGATCATGAAGTCCTGCACGCCCGATTTCCAACTTGCGTAGTAACTTTGATATTCCACAGGAATGTCTATGTCTTGCATCTCTTCCGCCGGAATGGTCGTCAACGGTAACAAGGCAGAAAGCAACTGAATCGAACTGTTACTGCTTGCGTATTCTTCTAGCAAGGGCTGCATCAAAGCCACTGTTTCTGGGGCGTAATCTTCTTCAGAAATTTCGCTTTCTGTCGCAAACGTAGGAAAATACGCTGAAGCGAGAATTTGGTTGCCATAGTCGTATTCATGATTGGGGTGGCCAACCGAGAAACGGCCATCTCGTGTTTTCCCAAAATGACAACTGGCACAACCGTAGGCGAGCGTTGGTATGCCCGGAGCAAGTTCACGCCCTACAGGAAAACCTAGCGGCAGGCCTGTTTCTGAATAGGGGTCCGGAATCATTCCAAATTTGGAAAAACCGGTGCCTACGGTGTTTGGTAAATACTGTGTCATATATTCCGCCAAACCTTGAGGCAGACCCGATGCACCAAAACCATCATAGAAGAACATCCACTTACCGCACATAAGTGTTAAATATTCTGATGCGCCGGCAGGGTCAGCAAAATAACGGTCACACGCTCCAGCGAATCGATTATTTTCCAATACAGTTTCTAAATCGGCACTGGTATTCGTAATCACAAGATCTTCTATACGAACGAATTGTGCATGCACGGACTTGTCATCATCGGCTAGCACTTCACAAAACCCCATGCCGCTACATTCACCACTCCAACCCACAAACTCAAAGCCGGGCTCTGCAACGGGCGAAAGTGTTACCGTTTCGGTGTCGCCATAGGTAAAACATACGCCGTCGGTGGCGGTACAACTTTGTGTGCTAACGGGTGAAAATGACACGCTGCCACCTTCGGTCGAAGTTGCAGTAATGTTACAGGCGCTTAAAGCAAAAGAAAGAAAAGCGAGAGCCAGCAGTTTCATGGCTACTGTTGTGAAAGCTTGCATAAGAAGTAATCCGGTTTATTTTTATATTAGTGGGCCGGAATACTACATAAGACATTTCCCTAAATACGGATCTATATCGCACCGAAATAGTGATCGGGCACCCAAATATTTTCATAAGTTGGCAAAGCTGTATATTCAAAAAACAATATGATCGAAACGCAAGCACACCAGATAAAACAAACATTCAGCTTCTGAAGGCACCCCATCGCGCTGAACGATGCAATAAAGAAGGTATGATTTGAAAATACTAACCTAGAATGTATGGGCCAAAACCATACTATTTCAACTGCGCTTGCTCGTTGCTTTGCTCTTCTAACTGGCGGCCCACGTCAGACACAGAGCCGGTATTTTTAGCAATAAGTTCGTACATAATCGGTACGATAAATAATGTAAACACCGTTGCGGAAATTACCCCAGAAACAACGACGACACCAATCACTTGGCGAGTTTCAGAACCCGGGCCACTGGTAATAATTAAAGGCAGAGACCCGGCGGCAGTTGTAATACCCGTCATTAAAATGGGCCGCAAACGCACTCGCGTTGCTTCTCGCAATGCATCCATAAAAGCGATGCCCCGATCACGCAGTTGATTGGAAAATTCCACAATTAAAATTCCGTTTTTAGCGGCAAGACCCACCAACATAATTAAACCAATTTGCGAATAAAGGTTTAATGAACCCCCGGTAAAATATAAACCAGCCAAACCACCACCTAAGGCAAAGGGCACACTCATCATAATAACCAGCGGGTGAATCCACGATTCAAACTGCGCAGCCAATGCCAAATAAGTAACAAATATCCCTAACAAAAACACCCAAAGAATCGATGCGCCAGCATATTTAAAATCTTGCGATTGACCTTTGTAATCAATAATTACGTGCGCCGGTAAATGTTCGCGCACGAGCGATTCCAAATGGCTCAGCCCTTCCCCCAAGGTATAACCGTCTTTCAAATTGGCTGTTAGCGTGATTGCGCGCACACGGTTATAACGATTGAGACTATTACTATCGGCAAACTCTTCGATACGTACCACATTAGAAAGAGGAATCAATGAACCGCTTCTTTCAGAGCGCACGTAAATATTTTCCATGCTAGTGACAGTGCGTTGTTGGTCGCGCTCACCTTCTAAAATAACGTCATACTCTTCGCCACGTTGAATAAAACTGGTAACCCGGCGCGAGCCCAGCATGGTTTCCAAGGTTCGCCCTATATTGCCAATCGTAACGCCAAGTTCAGCGGCCCTTTCGTAATCAATATCGACTTCTATTTGCGGTTTTGTTTCTTTGTAGTCCCAGTCTATGCCCAATAGCCCCGGGTTATTTTCATCTAGCTTTGAAAGTAAAATATCTCGCCACTCAACGAGTTCATCGTAAGTGCCGCCACCAATCACAAAATTAACCGGTTTAGAAAAAGAAGAACCAAAGCCCTGCCGCATAATCGGAAAGGCCTTGACGCCAGAAAGATCTGAAAGTTTAGCGCGCACTTCATTTAAGTAGGCAAAACCCGCGCGTCTTTTGCCCCAGTCGTCAAGTACAATAATAATGATACCGTGATTGTACGTTTCGGTATTTCCAAACGCACGTGGCGCGCGTACAAGCAAACGCGTAAATTCGCCAGTATCCACGTAGTGCATGAGACGGCGCTCGATCTCATCCATGTATTCTTCCATATACTCAAAGGTGGCCCCTTCTGGCCCATTCACCATCACAAAAAACGCCCCTCGATCTTCTTTCGGCGCGTACTCATTGGGTATTTGTTTAAATATTAGTGCTATGGAAACAATTAACAAAGCGAACACAACCAGTACACGCATGGGGTGTGCCATACAGCGCTCTATCGCTGAAAGGTAAAGTGTTTGAACGCGAATAAAAAGCTCATCTACTTTCTGAGAAACAGGGTTTGGTTTGTCATTAGATTTCAAAAGTTTCGACGCCAACATGGAAGACAATGTAAGCGCAACAAATGAAGAAAACACAACCGCGGCAGCCATTGTTAAAGCAAACTCACTAAACAAACGACCAACATCACCGCGCTGAAAGGCAATGGGAGTAAAGACCGCAATTAAAACAATCGTTGTGGCGATAACAGCGAAGGCGACTTCGCGTGTACCACGGAAAGCGGCCAACAAGGCGGGTTCATTATATTCATCCATACGGCGCTTAATATTTTCTAGTACGACGATGGAATCATCCACCACCAAACCAATAGCGAGCACCAGCGCAAGCAGCGTGAGTAAGTTGATCGTAAAACCCAGAATATAGAGCGCAAAAAAAGTTGCGACAATCGACACTGGAACCGTGACAGCAGGCACTAACATGGCTCGCACACTGCCCAAAAATAGCCAAATCACGACAATAACTAAGGCTATAGAAATAAATAAGGTGCGGTACACTTCTTTAATTGCACCAGAAATAAATACCGATGCGTCGTAACTTTGCTCCAGATTCATATGCTCGGGCAAACTATCGCGCACCTGATTTCTAACGTGTTTTGCTGATTGTGCAACATCGAGTATATTGGCAGTACTTTGCTTGATAACCCCTATGCCGACCATAGGGATGGTATTACCCCGAAAGAAGGTTCGACTCTCCTCAGTGCTTAACTCCACATTTGCGACATCTGATAACTTTATTAAATACCCGCCAGTGTCACTTTCACCCTGAGCAATAACTAAATTAGAAAAATCTTTCGCGGAACGAAAAGCACGCTTAGTTTTAACGGTAAATTGTCTGGTTTCACTTTCGATAGTGCCTGCGGGCAATTCAACATTTTCTGAACGAAGCGCCTGCTCTACATCGTTGACGGTCAGGTTACGTGCAGCCAAGGCTTTACGATCTAGCCAAATGCGCATGGCATAGCGCTCTTGCCCGCCAACACGTACGCGAGACACACCATCTATTACCGAAAAACGATCGGTCAAATAACGTGATGCGTAATCGGTTAGTTCCGGCACCGTCATGCCATCGCCAGTTAAATTTAGCCACATAATAACGTCGTCGTTACTGTCCTCCTTTTGAATTTCAGGAGGGTCGGCTTCTTCCGGTAAATTATTTCGAATACCCGCAATGCGATCGCGTACATCATTGGCTGCGGCATCTACATCGCGCCCAACATCAAACTCAATGGTGATTCTACTTTTACCATCACTGGATTTTGATTCGATAAATTGAATACCGGCAACGCCAGCGATACGCTCTTCAATCACCTCTGTAATACGGGTTTCGACCACATTCGCGGCTGCACCACGGTAATCGGTTTGTACACTAACAATGGGCGGATCAATATTTGGATATTGCCGCAATGGCAGCCGGTCGAATGACACAATACCAAAACTGATTAAAACTAAAGACAGTACCGCCGCAAATACTGGCCGCTTTATACTGACGTCAGAAAGCATCATGGAGCAGTGCTCACTTTTGCTTTCTCGGAAACAGGAAGTTCAGAAACAGGAAGCTCAAAGCGAATACTGGCCCCTGGTTTTATTTTAAAAGCACCATGCGTCACGACCAAATCACCCAGACTTAAACCTTCACTTACTTCAACCTCGCCTTCTCTGCGGCTCGCCACAGTCACTTTGCGCTTTTGTGCAACAAAGCCTTGGTCTTTTTTGATTGCCACAAACACATAATTCTCGTTTGCTTTGGGCAAAAGCGCCTCTTCAGGCAGCACAATATTCTTACGCTGGTTCATCAACACATCTACATTCATGAGCATGCCTTGTTTCAACAAGCCGGCGCTGTTAGGCAACATAGCGCGTATCGTAATCGCGCGTGTAACTCGATCAATTTGATTATCAATACTTGTCACCACGCCTTCGAATTTCATATCCGGGTAAACTCGTGTTGTCGCAGTAATAGGTAAACCATTTTTAATGACAGGAAGGAAAATAGACGGCACAGCAAAATCCAATTTCATTTTACTGTCGTCGGTAAGGGTGGTAATGACATCACCCGGTCTCACTAACGCACCCACACTCACATTTCGCAGCCCCACAACACCACTAAAAGGCGCCAAAACAACTCGGTCTTTTAATCGACTTTGCGTCGCGCGATATCGCGCTTGGGCAGAATCATAGTCCCGTTGACGCTGATCAAGGGTCGACTCAGAAGCCGTTCCTGCTTTTACCAAGCTTTGTATGCGCTCTAGCTGACGCTTGGATTCAAGCTGATTGGTTTGCGCCTCGACGAGCAATGCGTGCTCCTCAGAACTCACCATTTCGACCAGCACGCCCCCCTTTTCCACTTTTTGCCCGTCTTTAAAGTGTATAGAGGAAATCGTTTCTGACACATTTACGGTCAAAACCACTGACTCATTGGCTTTCAAAGTACCTAACGCTTCTGCACGATCGTAAAAAACGTCATTGGTAGCACGCACCACTTTCACATTGAGAGCTTTTTTCTGCGCCTGTTTTGCTTGCGCTAATGCACCGGCCGCACAAACAATTAGATACGCGCTTAAAATCACTGAGAACGTGTGTCGCAACATCGGTTTACAACCTTAGATTTGGCTCATTCGGCTGGAAGTATACGCGGCTTTATTTGTAGATTGCCAACATTTGTCAGCCTGAAAACGGCTAACTACGTAAGCTTGGAAACCATTAGACAAGAACCCACTTTTTAACAACGGGCGATCAAAGAATCAACTTAATCAATGAGGTAACGCAGTACATCCTTCCAGGAAAGTACACCAACAACATCCCCAGCTTCATTTATTACAGGGAGCAAACTGATTCCATTTTCTAAAAAGTCTGACGCGGCTTTCCGTATAGATGCCGTTGCTTGGATGGTTATCGGAGGCCGAAGGTTTAGCTGCCTTGCTGTGCGCCCCAATGTGAACACATCTTTTTGTGTTTCGGCGGTGGTATTAATAAATGGGCTGACGATACGTAATATATCGCGATCTGACACCACCCCAACCAACTTGCCTTCTTGCAACACTAAAAGGTGATGAATTTTATTGTCACGCAGCAGGGTTTGCATGTGCCCTACAGAATCTTCTGGAGACACATGAATTATGCGGGTTGTCATGATATCGGAAACAGGCATAGTCGCGTCTGGCCTTTATTTATTGTTATCTACCGAAGATCAGCCCTTTCTCTTGATAGGCTTTAATACTTACGCCGTATTCACCGTCGACTAAAGAGCGTTTAATTAGAAACTCTTCTTCGAGATGACCTTCATTAATCTGTATAAGGTTGTAGATTTTTTCCTTACACATGCGCTTGTCTCTATCGAGCACAACGATAATTTTCGGCAAACGGTTTTGTTCTGGGTTGCTTGCCAGCACGATACCAATCATTCCATTTACCAGCTCCACCAACGTACCCGGCGGATACAAACCAACAAACTTAATAAACTCTTTAGCCAACCGGTCATCAAAATGTGTCGCGCGATCCTGAAATATATTTTTTAGAGCATCAGTAGAAGGGATAGACGGTGCATAACAACGCTCTGCTGTCATTGCATCATAAGCATCTACAATGGCGACTATACGTGAGAAGGTTGAGGTTCCGTTACCTTTGATTTTTCTAGGGTAACCATCACCATCCATACGCTCATGGTGGCCGTACGCCACATCTATCGCAGCGGGCAACATTCCAGGGGAAGACATCAACAGATTTCGCCCATGCACCGTGTGGGCTTTAATCATCTTAAATTCTTTATCACTCAACTTGTCTGACTTATTTAGAATCTCTGGCGGCACTCGCATTTTTCCAACGTCGTGGAGCAAAGCACACAAACCCAAATCTTGAAGTTCTTTTTCTTCCAAACCTAAAAAGCGGCCAAAAGACACCGCGTAAATACACACGTTAATACTATGCTCAGAGGTGTACTCATCCATTTCGCGTACGCGCGACATCCACAGTAAAGCATTGGGATTGCGAATAACACTTTGCACACAACCATCTACAGTGTTTTTAGCTTCTTCGGTATCAACCAAGCCCTGCAAAGCGGCTTTTTCCATCAGACCTTTGGTGATTTTTTTTGAAGCGCGATATACACCTAAGGCTTTTCGATGCTCGTCTTGCGCCTCTACTTTGTGAATGTATTTAACTTTTCTATCTTGCTTAAAATCGCTGGTAAAACGCTCTTCTGGCGGCACCCATTTTTCTCGGACTGCATCAATAAAAACGTGCTCACAATACTCTGCCACCACCTCGATATCGTCGCGTGATTCAATTAAAAAGCCCTGCATAAGAAAAGGCGTATCGAGCCAGGGGCGATCTAGCTTGGCGACATACATACCGACACGTAAATCAGAGACATTGATCTCTTTCATTTCATGTTCATTGGTGAATTTGCCTTGACTCATACTAGCCCTTGCCCAGAAAAATATTAGTAGCAATGAATTAGACGCTTAAAACCACTGCTCTCATATCGATTCAGTCGATTGACCGCATTTTTAGTATAGCTTTGGTTAAAGCAGGTTATACGAAATTCCACTTAAAATTGGCAACAAAACCCAGGAACAATTTGTTATAAATTACGCCAAATTGATTCCTTCTATAAAAAATAAATTTGTCACCCTATACAAAAAAGCCCCCTAAAAAGGGGGCTTTGCGTTGAAGCTATGACGCTTCGGATTAGTTACATTGACCGGCTTCGTAATGACCCGCCGCAGTCTCTTTCACCCAAGTTGAAGTGAAAAGGTTGTTGAATCCAAGGTTATCTTCACCACCAGTTGTGTAGGCGTACCCCAGGTTGTTGTATGCGCGACCTGCCGTTACATGGTCGTAGTTACTGTCATACGTGTCCTGACATGCGAATGGCTCTGGCGTTGGAGTCGGAGTCGGAGTCGGAGTCGGAGTCGGAGTCGGAGTCGGAGTCGGAGTCGGAGTCGGAGTCGGAGTCGGAGTCGGAGTCGGAGTCGGTGTTGGAGTAGGTGTTGGATTACCGCCACCTGAACACGCTTGGCTAGGGCCAGCACAAGATGCATCATCATCTTCCCAGCGACACTGACCGCCACCTAGTTGCACTTCAAACAAAGTGTATGACGCAGCGCTGTACTCAAGGTAACAATCAAGGTAACCAGTGTTGTAGTCGATGTGACCTTCATTAATATGGAACGTGGTGTCACCAAGCGAACCGGCATACTCAGAGACCAAGCTATTCGTACTCGCAGTTGTTTCTTGTGAAGAAGAATCTGTTGCTGTTACGCGAATGGTGTAAGTACCGTCGGCAACATCAGAGAACGTCGCGCTGTAGTTACCAGAACCGTCTACTGCCAAGGCTGCTTGTGTATTCACTACAGCACCGCCAGCAAGCAGTTCAGCCGTTACATCAGTAAGCGCAAGATCGTCAGCCGCAACACCACTTACAGAAAGGTCTTGACCAGAAGCCGAACCGTTCGCAGTTATGGTAGGTGCGTAATCAGGAGGCGTACCCACAGTGATCACAGCAGAAGCCGCTGAACCCGTCGCACCTTGGTCATCGGTCGCGGTCACTTCGATTGAGTAGTAACCATCCGTCAAGCCAGTGAAGCTGTCAGCACAGTTAGTCACATTGGTATGCTCAGCAACTACCGTAGCACCAGAAAGAAGCTTGGTATCTACTTGAATCACACTCACATCATCAGTTGCGGTACACGCTACAGATGCAGAGTCTGCTGTGCTAGCGGTTGAATCAACAGTAACAACAGGCGCTGGGTTTTGTGGTTGGCGTAAGTTATTCACTTCCATCCACTCAATCAAGTAGCTGGTGAAGTCGATTTGCTCGTGGTTCATCCACTTGCCACCGTTAGCAACGTTGTTAGAAAGGCCTGACCCTGAAGGGTATGCATGACCTACGTTGTACATGCTCAACAAGCCTGAGCGAACGTTACCGTTTGCATCTTCTAGTACAGACTCTTTAACACCCGTTCCGCCGAAGCCTGTCACGTCTGTTTTAGCGCTGTAACTACCCGTTAAGTCGTAAGCGCCTTTGTATATTTCTAAGTTAATGTCTGCATAGATAGCTGATACCAACGCGATTTCACCCGCATTAGAGTCAGCGTTTGACTTGCCATTTGGGTTATCGCCTTGAAGATCCATCTCACCAATCGCGGTTAGGGCGATTTGGTCATCTAAAGAGCTTTTTACACCACGAAGGTCAGCTAGATCTTTACAAAGCTGAGGGCCTTGGGCAATAAGCGTTGAAGAGCTGTCGCCACCGCTGTCTACAGAAGAAAGCGCTTTGCCTTGGTCTGCACCGATTGAAGGGCCAGAAAGTGGTGCAACACCAGAGAATTTATCAGGGGCGTAACAGGCCAACACATTCGTGATACCACCGCCTGAACTGAGGCCAGTCACGTAAACGCGGTTAGGGTCGATGTTGTAACCTTGATTCGCATCGAGAATCCAATCCGTTGCAGTGATGATTTTATCTGCTGTATCGAGCGTTTCTTTATTGAAGTCATATGACCCCACGGTTACAGAATCGCCAAGAAGACCTGCAGGGCCAGAGTATGCCCAACACTCGGTACCCGCCATACCACCTGACCACGCGGTAGGACGATAAGGTACAACAATGATTGCGCCGTGCGCTTCAGCCGCAGGCTCAAGGTTCGCGTAATCTTTTAGGATGTCATTTTCCTGTGCACAACCGTGCATAACAAACAATACTGGGCGAGGCTCGCTGCCTGCCGAGTCAGGGGTGTAAACCCAAGAATTGATTCCAGAAGTGCCCATGGCCACTTCAGAAGATGTCCAACCCGCAAATGCAGTCGAGGCCGAAATCGCTGCCGCTAAACTGATTGTTGCCGCTGTAATGCTTTTTGCTAATTTCATTGTTGTGATTCTCCGAACCTTTTTGTTATTTCCCGGAAGCTATATTTCTGAGCCGCTTCCTCACCGTGTTAAGTCATACCACTTTTGTGCATCGCACCATTGAGAGCCGTTAAAGTTGTTTAGCGCGACACCAAAACGTGATGTAAGTCTAACTTTTGGCGAGATATACGCCACCATACCAAAAGGTGATTGACAACTTTTGCATATATGTTATGTGATCTAAAAATAAGGGGTTTTAAGAACCAAATTACCGGAACCGGTAAAAACTGATGTTAAATTAGTCTAGGAAGGAATAAACAGATTTTTTGAAGAAACCGATAGAAATAATCAAATCGATATCACCCTGTAACTAATCTCGTTACCCTCTAAGCACTAACCATTCTTATAAACCAAAAGAATTACCACCCAAAGCGCAACCCGACTGTGCGGGTGCAGCATATTTTTAATAATCTAACGCTAAAGCCCACAGTAAAATCTGGCAATTCGGTTATAAATGGCGCCACAACATGAGCCGGTCTTGCCGCTGCACTTACAACCTTCACTTCCAACCCAGATCAACGCAATTTACAAGGATTAGCTGGAAAAAATGACAGAAACTATGGAGAGGAATCGTCGGGCATTCACTTAAGTCAAACATGGGAAGGCAAAGCGCAGGAAGCACACCAAGGTGACATAGATAGACACAAGCCTCAGCCCAACAACTGAGGCTTACCTCCCTCAACGCTTACACAGAATTAGCCTAACAACCCCAGAACGAAAAAAGCCCCCTACAAGAGGGGGCTTTGTTAGCGTGTAGAGAAAACCAGACTTAGTTACACTGACCCGCCTCGTAATGACCTGCCGCAGTTTCTTTCACCCAAGTTGAAGTGAAAAGGTTGTTGAAGCCAAGATTGTCTTCGCCACCGACGGTGTGAGCGTAGCCCAAGTTATTGTACGCACGGCCGGCGGTTACATGGTCGTAGTTACTGTCATACGTGTCCTGACATGCGAATGGCTCTGGCGTTGGCGTTGGCGTTGGCGTTGGCGTTGGCGTTGGCGTTGGCGTTGGCGTCGGCGTTGGAGTCGGAGTCGCTGTTGGAGTAGGTGTTGGATTACCGCCACCTGAACACGCTTGGCTAGGGCCAGCACAAGATGCGTCATCATCTTCCCAGCGACACTGACCGCCACCTAGTTGAACTTCAACCATTACGAACTGTGCAGCGCTGTACTCAAGGTAACAATCAAGGTAACCCGTGCTGTAGTCGATATGACCTTCGTTAATATGGAAAGCTGTATCTCCCTCAGAACCCAAGTCTTCAGATACCAAGCTGTTAGTGGTTGCACTAGTAGCTTGCGAAGAAGAGTCTGTCGCCGTTACGCGAATGGTGTAAGTACCTTCAGCAACATTTGCGAAAGTCGCGCTGTAGTTACCGGAAGCGTCTACCGCCAAACCCGCTTGAGTATTCACAGCAGAGCCACCCGCAAGCAGTTCAGCGGTTACGTCAGTCAAGCTAAGGTCGTCAGCTGCAACACCGCTTACGCTCAAGTCTTGGCCAGAAGCAGCACCGCTTACGGTTACTGTTGGCGCGTAATCAGGAGGTGTTCCAACAGTGATCGAATCAGAAATTGCTGAACCCGTTGCACCTTGATCATCGGTCGCAGTCACTTCAATTTTGTAGTAACCGTCAGCAAGGCCTGCGAAGCTATCAGCACAGTTAGTCACATTAGCGTGTTTAGCAACAACCGTAGCACCAGAAAGAAGCTTGGTGTCTACTTGAATCACACTCACATCATCAGTTGCGGTACACGCTACAGATGCAGAGTCTGCTGTGCTAGCGGTTGAATCAACAGTAACAACAGGCGCTGGGTTTTGTGGTTGGCGTAAGTTATTCACTTCCATCCACTCAACCAAGTAGCTGGTGAAGTCGATTTGCTCGTGGTTCATCCACTTGCCACCGTTAGCAACGTTGTTAGAAAGGCCAGACCCTGAAGGGTATGCATGACCTACGTTGTACATGCTCAACAAGCCTGAGCGAACGTTGCCGTTTGCGTCTTCTAAAACGGACTCTTTAACACCCGTTCCGCCGAAGCCTGTCACGTCTGTTTTAGCGCTGTAGCTACCCGTTAAGTCGTAAGCGCCTTTGTATATTTCTAAGTTAATGTCTGCATACTTAGCGGATACCAATGCGATTTCACCTGCATTAGAGTCAGCGTTTGTCTTGCCATTTGGGTTGGAACCTTGAAGATCCATCTCACCAATCGCGGTTAGGGCGATTTGGTCATCTAAAGAGCTTTTTACACCACGAAGGTCAGCTAGATCTTTACAAAGCTGAGGGCCTTGGGCAATAAGCGTGGCAGAGCTATCACCACCAGAATCTACAGAAGAAAGCGCTTTGCCTTGGTCTGCACCGATTGAAGGGCCAGACAGTGGTGAAACACCAGAGAATAAGTCAGGCGCGTAACATGCCATCACATTGACGATACCGCCGCCAGAACTCAAGCCGGTCATATAAACGCGGTTAGGGTCGATATTGTAACCCTGAGAAGGATGCAAAACCCAATTGGTCGCAGTAATGATATTGTCTGCAGTATCTAGCGTCTCTTGGCTAAATTCATATGATCCAACCGTGACACCTGCACCCAAAAGACTTTTAGGCCCAGAGTAAGCCCAACATTCTGTACCGATGGAGCCACCAGACCAAGCTGCGGGGCGGTAAGGCACAACAATGATGGCACCGTGCGCTTCAGCTGCAGGCTCCAGGTTCGCGTAATCTTTTAGGATGTCATTCTCCTGCGCACAGCCATGCATTACGAACAATACAGGGCGAGGCTCGCTGCCTGCTGAATCGGGGGTGTAAATCCAAGAATTGATACCAGAAGTACCCATGGCCACTTCTGTGGTTGTCCAATCAGAATATGCGAAGTTAGCCGTTACTGCAGCAGTAACCGCCAACAAACCTTTTAATGTTTTACTTAGCCTTTTCATCACAAATTCTCCATATGATGTTTTTGATTTTGGAAGCGATTAAAAATTTGAGCCTTAATCGTTTCCGAGCCGTGTTAAGTTAAAATATTTTTTTTCTTACTTTGCGATGCAGCACAAAATGTCATTTGTTTTTTATGTGCGCCACAAAGTTGTGAGCCAAGTCTAGCAACCATAAAAAACTGGGCTACACGACTAAAAGAGGATGGAAATATGAAACCCATATGCTATGGGAAGGGAAAAAACAGCGTTTTTGGAACGGTTTTTTAGGGAGTTTTTGGTTCTAATATAAAATGCGTCTAGCAATTACCGGGGCGGAGAAAAATCCAAAAACGATAAAATTTTCCGACTCGATAAGAACGATATTCAACAAATATTTAAAACCGACATAAACATGTAACGCAAAACGATCAAGCCGATAATTTATCGTTTTAGTAATATTGGCGCTTTTAGCGAAAACAAAAAAAGTACGCAGGTGCAACATGACATCGGCAAAAGAATATGACACAAAAAACACATAGGCTTGCGAGCATAGAAAAAGAAAGAGAAAGAGAAAACCAACACCAAAAAATGCGGCGAACCGATGAAAAGCTCGGTAGGCTCGTTTAAGAAAAGTTCAATACAACTAAACAAGGCTTACAAAATGACAACAAGAGTGCGGCATCCCTTGCCCCTTTGACCACCACTCTTCCCCACCTCTAATGCATAACCACCCCAGCAGACATCACCCACCTCATACCAAAAACCCAAAAACCCAAAAACCCAAAAACCCAAAAACCCAAAAACCCAAAAACCCAAAAACCAGTGATACACCCCACCTTTATAACCGGCCACATCTACCATATAACTTTTTTATAAATAAAAAGCGCAACTGAGAAGAAATGATTTATATGCCAAAAAAATTATTGACTCATGGAACACAAATCACTAAGTTAGTCTCTAGACACAACTGTTTATTCATCGCTTTGACTTACTAGCTGTTGAACACACACAGCCGGAAGAACTCAAAGTGAAAGAGTAAAGAAACAATATAGCTTTCATACAACACATAGAGTCGTTCGTTAGAAAGAGTCGCTGCTTCGACGCACATTACAAGCAAGGCTAATTCATACGATACGTAATAAGAAAGCACTTGAGGCGAGCAAGAATACAAAGCCCTTCTATCTATTAGTGAATAGCTATTCCAGAATCCCTTAGCCCTTAGCCGTGTTAATGGGTCCTATGCGCCCCTTCAACTGAAGGGGCGTTTTTTTGTCCGTCTCTTCTTGATTCAGCCATATCGGCAATACCTTTTCCAAATAGATCACTTTTCAACCACAAAGAACGTTTTTATTCCCTCAACGCATGACTACTGGTGTTGCTCTGCTATTCTTAGTCTTGGAAAAAAGTAGTAATTATTAACAACAGTTACTCATTAGGAATAGTAAAACGTATGTTTTTTGGTTTATTTAATAATAGAAGCGATGGATTTGACCAACAAGAACGTGAAAGCTCGCCTCGTAAACTACTCAACGCCCTACAAGAAGCGGCTATTAATGTAGGCGACCTTACTCTTGAGGTTGTATCTGTTGCAGGCCAACTTAGCTCCATTAGCGACAAAGTAAGCCATGAGGCTGAGATGTTTAAGTCTCTGCAGAAAAGCACAGAGTCAATGATGGACAGTAACCGTACGGTGAACGAATCCACGAGCATGACTAAGCAAGTGGTTGCAGGCGTATTGGAAAGTATTCAAGAATCAAAGGCTGCGATCGGCAACTCGGTTCTGAGTATTAATGAGCTATCTGAATCCGTGACCGAAAATGCCCAAGAACTCGTTCAGCTCAGTGCATCGTTAAACGAAGTAAAACAAATCACGTCTACCATCACGTCTATTTCAAAGAAAACCAATTTGCTCGCGCTGAACGCCACTATTGAAGCTGCGCGTGCTGGGGAGTCTGGCCGAGGCTTCGCCGTAGTAGCCGATGAAGTAAAAGAACTGGCCAGCAAAGTAGGTGAAGCGACCACAGAAATATCGGATACAGTTCAAGTTCTGACAGAACAAATGGAAATGCTTGTTAACAAAAGCGAAATAAACTCCGAAAAAGCGGCCTCAGTCAAAAAAGACACCGAACTCATCGACAACACCATCAACTCACTGGCGGAAGGAATCGACGCGATTGATCACAATTCCACGAGCATTTTTAATGCGGTGAACGATATTGATATTCATTGCCAAAATACCGTGAATGGACTTAATAATCTTGGTGACGATGTTGAGCTGGTCAATAAGACCTTGTCTATCTCAAGCGAGCAATTGAACTCTACTCGCGATTCCATTGAAAAAGTCATCATGGTGACACACGTCGAAGGCGTTGAAACCGTCGACACACCCATGGTGAAAATATGTAAGCAAAAAGCAAAAGAAGTGTCTGACGCCTTTGAAAATGCGATTCGTACTGGGCAAATTTCTGAAAGCCAGATGTTCGATTTCAATTACAAGGCCGTTACCGGCACAAACCCGACACAATACGATACCGGTTTCGTTTCTTTATGTGACCGAATTTTGCCCGGCATTCAAGAGCCACTAACCTCGTCTGACCCCCGCATAGAAGGCTGCGTTACAACAGATATTAACGGGTTTATTCCTCGACATATCAATCGCCGGCATAACCGACAAAAGCCAGACGACCCAGAATGGAATACTTTGCACTGCCGCAGCCAACGTATTTATAACGATATTACCGGTGATAAAGCTGCGAAAAACACTTCGCCGTTTCTAATTCAAACGTATCGACTACCCTATATCGACAATACTTTTGCGATGCTTAAAGATTGCTCCAGCCCCGTGTACGTGAATGGAAAACACTGGGGCTGTGTTCGGCTAACTTATGATATAAAGGTAAAAAATGAGTTAGGCGTTGAAGTTAAGGTAGATGAATAAACCACTACTATTTCAAGGTTGGATTTAAAGCAAACGAATGGTGATGGAGAATAAAGATAACGAGGTTTCATTCGAAACACACAAAGTGACATGTATCAATTTAATGGGCACCCATGAAATTGCCTGCAATGTGTACCCCGGCGCCCCAGACAAAACTGTTCTCTGCCTACACGGGTTTACCCGTAACCGTTTCGATTTTCATTTTTTAGCACAGTTTTTAGCATCGCACGGCTGGCGAGTCATCACTATGGATTTTGTAGGCCGCGGTGAAAGTACATATTTCGGTGACCCTCACCGTTATGTCGCAGCTCAAAACTGGTGTGACATCCAACGTGTTCTTTACCACTTTAAGGTCACCGAGCTACACATCATTGGTACCAGTTTTGGAGGTTGGCAAAGTATTTTTTCTGCAGTAAACCCTGCTTTAAACGTTACATCGATTATTTTAAACGACGTAGGCCCCAGTCTTTCATACGATATGGTGCACGCGATCAACGATTACTCTTCTGAACACATGCAGTTTGACAGCATTGACGATGTCGAAGCCGAGCTTCGCACGCGTTATGGCGGCAGTACCGTTTCCACTTGGAATTTACAAGAATCACAATGGCGTCACTTTGCTGAGCATTCGGCGCGCAAACTAGAAAATGGCAAATACTCTTTAGCTTACGATACAGCGCTAGTGAAAGGGCTTGGCTACGAGTATAACCACCAAGCTTACGATATGTGGAACGTGTGGGAGCAAGTTAAATGCCCTACTTTTGTGTTTAGAGGCGAACTTTCAGACATTTTCACCCACGACTCCCTCGCCCGCATGCAGGAAACCGGCCCCAGCGATTTTTCTAGTATGACCATCAGTAACGCAGGCCACCACCCAATGCTTTCTTCCGAAGCTGAAGAAACGGCCATTCTAGATTGGCTAAATCGACACAATTAAGCCCCCTCTTCAATTTTTTTTGGCCTCACAGCACATTTTTCTTTATCTAAACACACAGCTTACACCCCCCAATTCCCGCCCCCTTTAAACATAAGTTACTGTTTTCAAAGTGTATTTTGATGCTTTTTGCGCCATTTTTGGTACGAAAAACACACAAACGAGACGCGCGTCACACGATATTGACAAAAATGCTGCGATACGGAATAATACTCAACAGTTGTTGAACACACCCAGGACGCTGTAACTCATGAAGAATTTTTTACTTTCCACCATCGCACTTAGTTTTCTCCTTTTATCTGTGTCGTCATTCGCAGACGACTGGGCCATCACCGCAAATAACATTGAAAACCTTAGTGGTGACCTAAATTCAGTTTCGCCCGCAGTATTAACCCCTAGTAACGCCGCCGACTATCTCGACAGCGATAGCGCACTTGGTTACGACGGCCCCTTAGGCCCTTACGGCCCCTTAGGTATTCTCGGCCCCGTTGGCGACAACAGCTGGAACTCTAGCTACTGGATAAACCTAGCGTATAGCTGGACAAGTTGGGAAACAGATAATGTAAACGGCCCTTTAAGTGAACAAGGCCCACTTGGCCCATACGGCCCCCTTAGCGAACTTGCTTACGATGTAGATCTACCCGCAATCAATGACTTTGGCAAACAATTACAAGGTGGTGGCGTATGGACGACCCTCGGCCCACTAGGACCTCTAGGCGCGCTTGGCCCACTAGGCCCACTCGGCCCGATCGGTGCCCACGGATACAGCACAGATTTAGATGGCCGCTATATCGACAATTCTGTTGAAGTTCGAGAAGTGAATATTGACTACAATGGTGGCGTTCGAACTTACGAATTATTCGAAAACTACCCAGAAAGCTACGCGGAAACCTCTACCGATAACGACACATCATTTATGGTAGAAGGCTGGGTTTCATACCCTTATACAGAAACAGATTCTTTTGAATTCACAAGTGGCGACAATAACTACCTTACGATTGTGCTTACACCGGTATACAGTTTAGATGACTTCGATCTAGTCATTAAAGACGAACTAGGAAACGTTGTAGCAACATCCAACACCTATGATTACATTGATTTTGTACAGCTCAACAATATTGCCGCTGGTACCAAACTAACAGCAGAAGTAACTTTGTACTCTTCGTACCACTATCTAA
Source organism: Agarilytica sp. (assembly GCA_045430305.1). Taxonomy (GTDB): domain Bacteria; phylum Pseudomonadota; class Gammaproteobacteria; order Pseudomonadales; family Cellvibrionaceae; genus Agarilytica. Next base: position 1,128,149 of record JAILXW010000001.1, read on the forward strand.
CAAAAGACTATCGCCTTTTTGTTGTTGGCTCGACAGAATACGTAGATACAGATACCCCGATAACTGGCAGTCATCAACTACTTCGCTAACCCCCTTCTTCCTTATCTGGACAGCTCTCAGCCGCTCCTATAAAATTCCGCGCCTTCGCCCAGCTAGCTTAAATAGTTGGGCGCACGCCGGAATTTAGCTATTTCGGCTCACTTAAGGCGCGACGCCCTCCCTTAAGCCCCCTCATTTTTAAAGCCTTCGCTTACCCAATAGCTGGGGCAAAGACTGTACAGGAAACTTATGTTATTACACTCGAGCAAACAAGATTGGCTTGGCAATATACGCGGCGATGTGCTCGCAGGCCTTGTTGTTGCATTAGCCCTCATTCCTGAGGCGATTGCCTTTTCCATTATTGCCGGGGTCGACCCCAAAGTTGGCTTATACGCTTCTTTTTGTATTGCGGTGATCACGGCGTTTATCGGTGGAAGACCGGGCATGATCTCTGCCGCCACCGGCGCTATGGCTCTGCTCATGGTGACGCTGGTAAAAGAACACGGCTTAGAATATTTACTTGCCGCGACACTTTTAACCGGCGTATTTCAGATCATTATGGGGTATCTCAAGCTTGGGAGCTTGATGAGCTTCGTTTCACGGTCGGTAGTAACAGGGTTTGTAAATGCGCTCGCCATTCTCATTTTTATGGCGCAGCTACCCGAGCTCACTGATGTAACATGGCATGTGTATGCCATGACAGCCTGTGGCTTAGCCGTTATTTATTTATTTCCGTATGTGCCTTACGTCGGTAAAACCGTGCCCTCGCCTCTCGTTTGTATTGTAATGATTACGGCGCTATCGCTTTCACTAGAACTCGATATTCGATCTGTCGGTGACATGGGTGAGCTACCAGACACATTGCCAATATTCCTTTGGCCCGATGTGCCTTTAAGCTGGGAAACACTTTCTATTATTTTCCCTTACGCAGCGGCGCTTTCTGTTGTTGGTTTATTAGAATCATTGATGACCGCCACGATTGTAGATGACCTTACCGACACACCAAGTGATAAAAACCGGGAATGTAAAGCGCAAGGCATTGCCAACATTGGCTCTGGTTTACTCGGCGGTATGGCGGGCTGCGCCATGATTGGCCAATCGGTCATTAATGTTAAATCTGGGGGGCGGGGCAGGCTCTCAACATTTATCGCGGGTACAGTGCTATTAATACTAGTGGTATTCATTAACGATTGGGTCGCGAAAATCCCAATGGCGGCATTGGTTGCCGTTATGATTATGGTGTCTATCGGTACCTTTGATTGGGATTCTATCGTCAACCTTAAGAAACACCCCATGTCTGCCAACGTAGTAATGATTTCAACAGTGGTCGTGGTTGTATGGACACACAACCTAGCGCTAGGAGTGTTTGTAGGTGTACTACTTGCCGCCTTGTTTTTTGCCAACAAAATCAGCCATTTTATGTACGTAGAAAAGACACACAACGCTGCACTCAATCAATCGACTTACGACGTACACGGCCAAATATTTTTTAATTCAGCAGACAAGTTCTTAGCCTCGTTTGATTTCAAAGAAGTCGTTTCAAAAGTCGTTATCGATTTGAACAAAGCGCATTTTTGGGATATTTCCGCCGTTCACGCATTAGATATGGCGGTAATAAAATTACGCCGCGAAGGTGCAGAAGTTGAAGTTATCGGCCAAAACGAAGCGAGCGAAACGATTATTGATAGATTTGGCGTACACGATAAACCAGAAGAAATAGAAAAAGTAATGGGTGGCCACTAATGGAAAATTCTAGATCAGTCGTATTAGCCTGTATTGATGGTTCAAGCGTATGTGAAGCGGTAAGTGATTACGCATGTTGGATTGCAAAAAAAGTAAACGCGCCACTTCAGTTTTTACACACTATAGAACACCAGCGTGTTGTTCCAGAAAGTGATCTTTCTGGAGCCATAGGTCTTGGCACCAGAGAAGACCTGCTGGATGAACTAACAAAAGTAGAACAAGAACGTAGCCGGCTATTGATTGAAAAAGGCCAGGTCATGCTGAGAAGCGCCGAAGAACGTGCACAGCAAGCAGGTGTTGCATCTTTCGAACTCAGCCAACGCCACGGCACACTCGCAGAATCACTCGTTGAACTAGAAGAACAAACGCGTGTGCTTGTACTTGGTATTCGAGGCGAACAACACGAAAACCAAGAAGGTATTAGCGCACAACTTGAATCGATTATTCGTACACTTCACCGGCCTATTCTAGTTGTTAACAAAGCATTTTCTGAGCCGAAAAAAATCATGCTCGCGTATGATGGCGGAAAAGCCTGCTTAAAAGCCATAGACATGCTTATTTCTAGCGATGCCTTATCAGATCGCCCCTGCCACCTTGTTCACGTAGGCGATAAGGACGACTCCTTTTTACAAGAACCCAAAGAAAAATTGGAAAAGGCAGGCATTAGTGTGAATTCGGCCATATTAAAAGGAAAAATTGACGAAGCCCTCACTGACTATCAATCAGAAAATGACATCGACTTAATGCTAATGGGCGCATACAGCCACAGCCGTGTTCACGATTTATTGTGGGGAAGTTTTACTGCAAAGATTTTGAAAAAATCGAATAAGCCTTTGTTGCTATTGCGGTAATACCTAAGCTGGCTCTCAAGCTTAACTCCCAAGTGAATTCCCGCAAAAACGAACTAAGGAGCTGCCCCCTCAATTAAAGCAGGTAAGATAAAATCTCTAAGCCAAGAGTATGTAGTGCGGGCATCACCGTGCTGCCCGGCATATTCTGCAGCAGTAAATACTACGACCGTATCAAACTCTTCAAAAATATAAATCTGTTGGCCGCCATAACCCAGCGCAGCATTAGACTGGTAAATCGTGCCGTCAATTGTAAAATCACTTTTCCACCACTGGTAGCCATACCCTGAAATTCGCTCACCGGGGCTTAGTACCAGAGTACTTGCTAAAGACTGGTCAACCCACGCTTCGGGTACTGCTTGAACGCCTTCAAATACACCATTATTAAGATATGTTGCACCCAACTTCAACATATCACGCGGCCGTAAAGATAAGTGTTTTTGCCAATAAAAATTATCAATTGATAGATCAGAAAATAGCGTCTGTTGCGCATATTCAGAAACAGAAACGCCCATTTTTCTTTGAATAACTTCCTTCAAAATGTCAGATAACCCTGTATTGTATTCAAAGACCGCCCCCGGTGCGTTCACCAAGGGCTGTTCAAACACAAAGCGAATAGCATCATCGCTTTCATTCATTTGAGTAAGAGTATTAGCTGGGTGCCCATAATAAATTGAGCCTTCATCCCATTCCAAACCCGATGACATTAATAGAAAATCTTCAACCGTTATATCTGCCTTCTGGTAATCAACACCATCAATGTTATAAGGCTCGAACCAGTTGATGTCGGAATACTCCGGGAATAAGCTATATAGTGTTTCTGACGTTGTATCGATAAAGCCTTCTTGCTCGGCAATCCCCATTAAAGCGGACGCAAAACTTTTTTGAACCGAAGCTTGAACATGCAAAGTATCGACACCGTAATCTAACATTGTACGGTTTGATGCGCTTACGAACCCAGGAAAGTACTCTTCTACCACCAACTCACCACCCACTTCGATCAATACGCTATTTAAGCCGTGGGCACGACCGCCGCAATGCATCTCGGAAAGCATGTGTATCAGTAAAGGGGCATCGACCGGTTTAGCTTCCACGCTCGCGATATTGACCCCAATTTCAGGGTCAACCGGAGGGGCGTATTCGTATGGCGATTCACAAGACAAGGCCTGCTCACGCTCATTGAGCACCCGAGCAGAACCACCGGAACCACTACCGCCCCCACAAGCCAGCAGCACCGTACTACATAAGCCTATAAGAAGGCTGCAGCGCGCCTGAATGATATTTGAGACTAAACACATAAACCCGTTCCTTTTACCTGATCACGACAGAAAAAAGCCGAAATTCTTACGACCTTTCCCCCAATAACCACGTAAGACACACAACTCGACGAAGGCCTCAATGTTTATTTTCAATATCGACGCTTCATGGCATTAGATATAGGGCCTTCGTTGCGCGCTTTATATCTGCCTGTTCACCCCGCACGCCCAGATATTACTCTTCCAGCAAGGACATCGCCGGAATATCTCGTAGGAATAGAAGCGTGTACAATCACTGCGCGCCGAGCTTTTCGGTTTTGCCAGTGGCAGCACGACTAAGAAGTAACATACATATTTGGTGATTGGTTACCAATCACATAGGAGAACACTTTTGCAGGCTTCAGCGTTTTCATCGTTGTCTTTGAATTCTGAATTGGTTGATAACCTCAAGTCGCTTGGCTTCGAGGCAATGACCCCAATTCAAGAAGAAAGCCTACCGGCAATATTATCCGGTAAAGATTTAATCGGGCAGGCGAAAACAGGCTCGGGAAAGACAGCGGCATTTGGCTTGGGTGTGCTCAACAAGTTGAATGTTAAATTTTTTCGTATTCAGGCTTTAATTTTGTGCCCAACACGAGAGCTTGCTGATCAGGTTGCACAAGAAATGCGTCGTCTTGCACGAGCGCAGCACAATATAAAAATACTGACACTTTGTGGGGGCAAACCCATTGGCCCACAAATTGGGTCACTTGAACACGGTGCGCATATTATCGTTGGCACTCCTGGGCGCATAGAAGACCATTTGCGAAAAGGGACGTTAATACTCGCCAACGTGAATACACTTGTACTCGACGAAGCAGACCGTATGTTAGAAATGGGGTTTCAAGAATCCTTAGATGCGATTATTGAGCACGTGCCGAGCCGGCGACAAACCTTACTTTTTAGTGCGACCTACCCAAACGAAATCAGCAGCATTGCTGAACGTATAATGCATAACCCTGAAATGGTGAAAATTGAGTCGACGCATTCTGCCGCCAGTATCGAACAACATGTATATCGCATAACATCTGATGAGCAACGATTACTCGCGGTTCGTCTTTTGTTAATGCAGTTTACGCCCGAGTCTGCGCTGGTGTTTTGTAATACCAAACGCGAGACAGAAGACGTGGCAGACCTTTTGGCAAGCCACGGATTTTCTGCAAAGGCCTTACACGGCGACATGGAACAGCGAGATAGAGACCAGACCCTAGTGCAATTTAGTAATAAAAGTTTGTCTGTATTGGTCGCAACCGATGTTGCTGCGCGAGGCTTAGATATAGAAGCCTTAGACCTAGTGCTAAATTACCAACTAGCGCGAGACCCCGAAGTGCATGTTCACCGCGTTGGCAGAACCGGACGCGCGGGCCGAAGTGGTATCGCCTGTACTTTATTTAGCGACAGAGAAGCGTACAAGTTAGAACGGCTAGAAGACGTGACCTCGCTACCTGAAACAGAAGCACTCCCTGAAAAGACATTATTAAATCAAACCGTACCCAAAGCCGCGATGGTAACGCTTCAGATTGAAGGCGGTAAAAAACAAAAGGTTCGACCCGGAGATATACTCGGCGCATTAACAGGCAAAGGCGGCGTACAAGGTAACACCGTAGGCAAAATAAATATTTTTGAACAAACAGCTTATGTAGCGGTAAAACGTGAAATAGCTAATGCGGCACTTACTAAACTACAGCAAGGTAAACTCAAAGGCCGAACACATCGGGTGCGGCTGGTTAAATAAGATTCACTCCTAACCCAGCCTCTACTAACCAGACCACCACTACACTGCAATTGCTTTTATATCGCGAACGAGCAGCTGCACGCTTTCTCGCCCTCTAAACTCATTCACATCCAAGCTATATACAATACTGACCTTATTCGCTTGCTCGTTCGGCCATTTGTCCAGGTCAACATTAAAAGCAATCGCATCAACAACGTTCCCTGAGTATTCCCCCATTCCCAACACAAGCTTTAAATGGTTTGATCCAACAATGCGTTGACTAACAATAGTAAACTCACCGCTGAATAACGGTTCTGGGAAGTGTTGGCCCCAAGGGCTTATATCTTTGAGAGTGTGCGCGAATTCCACATTCATTAAGCTTTCTGGGAGTTCTCCATCGGCTAATAATACTGGCTCGCTATTTTCTTCGGTAAGATACCGTGCAACAACAGAGTTGAAGCTTTGTTTAAATTGCGGAAGTTTTTCAAGCGGAATGGATAAGCCCGCCGCCATAGCATGGCCACCAAACTTATTAATCAGGCCAGGGTTTAGAGTCGCAACTTCGTCGAGCACATCTCGCAGGTGAACACCTTCTATTGAACGACCAGAGCCTTTAATTTCGCCGTTATCTGTTTTTGCGAACACAATGGTCGGGCGATGCAATTTTTCTTTTATACGCGACGCAAGAATACCCACTACACCCTGATGCCATTCAGGGTGGAACAAGCAAACGCCACTTTCTTGTTTTTTTAGCTCTTCTTCTGAAAGTGTTTCAAGTTGTTGAAGCGCTTCTTGCTTCATTGAAGCTTCAATTTGTTTTCGGTCTTTGTTTAGGTCGTCAAGGTCTTGCGCGCCCTGTAACGCCTGATTGAAGTTATTTGATAACAAGCACTGAATACCGTGGGACATATCATCCAGGCGCCCTGCCGCGTTCAGGCGCGGCCCCAAGGCAAACCCAAAGTCTGTCGATGAAAGATTTTGGAAGTTTTTACCAGCGATTTGAATTAGCGCCGCAATTCCTGGGCATGCTTGGCCTGCGCGTATTTTCTTAATTCCAGCAGCAACGAGTATTCGATTGTTGTAGTCCAGCGGCACCACATCTGCCACTGTGCCTAAGGCAACCAAATCTAACACCGCGCCCATACTGGGTTCTTGCAGCGCTTTTTCTTCAAACCAGTTTTGGTCTCTTAGTACTTTTCGTAAGGCTGACATCAGATAAAAAATTACGCCGACGCCTGCGAGGTTTTTACTCGGGAAGTTACAACCTGGCTGATTGGGGTTAACAATGGCATTCGCTTCAGGAAGCTCTTTTCCTGGAAGGTGATGATCAGTAATAAGTACGTTAATGCCACCCTGCTTTGCCGCGAGCACACCATCTACGCTCGATATTCCATTATCTACGGTGATAATCAGGTCGGGCCTAAACTCTTTTGCGACTTCAACAATTTCCGTCGTTAAGCCATAGCCGTAAATAAAGCGGTTAGGCACTAAATAATCCACATTGCTATGCCCAAACATGTGTAAACACTTTACTGCTACTGCCGTACTTGTCGCACCGTCGCAATCAAAGTCGCCAACAATAAGTATTTTTTCTTTGTTTCTTAGGGCATGTAGAAGTAAATCGAGTGCTTCAGGTAAGCCCTTGAGCTGCTCAGGGCGCAGCATATGCTTGAGTGCATAATCACGCTGCTTTTCATAGTCGGCACCACGAGAAGCGAAAATGTCTTTTAGAATAGTGTCGACCGCATTTGGGTCGTTAGCGAGATGCTGATAGTTTTGTGCGTGGGGGCGGCGCTTGACAGTGAGTTTCATATTGCCATCAAACGCCTAATTGTATAAACGGTAAAAGAAATCTAAGCCACAATATTATTAGCAATAAAGGCCTGCACTTTTGTCAGGTCGTTATCAATGACTTCAAATTTTTCTTTTCGCTCAAACAAGTCACTCATATGATGTGGCAACGCGGGGTCGTCTGTTTGCCCAGCTTTTTTAACCGCATCCGGGAATTTAGCCGGGTGCGCGGTAGCCAAACACACCATAGGTGTTGTTGTGTTTTTGCGGGTCTTACGAGCGGCTTGCACGCCAATCGCGGTGTGAGGGTCAAGCAAGTATTCAGTATTTTCAAAGACCGCGGTAATAACCGCCAACATTTCATCATCATCTAAGCGGTATGAGCTAAAGGTCTCACGTGCTTTTTTTAGCGCTTCTTCATTTAAGTGCATATCGTTGCCCGCTTTAAAATCATCCATCAACGATTTAATCGCAGCGCCATCACGATCGTATAAATCAAATAACATGCGCTCGAAGTTGCTGGACACCATAATATCCATACTGGGCGATAAGGAGTGCACAAGCGGTTGTTTGCTGTGGTCGTTTGCACTTAAACATCGGTGAAGAATATCGTTGCTGTTAGTAGCGATAACCAATTGTTCAATGGGCAAGCCCATGCGTTTAGCTAAGTACCCTGCAAATATATCGCCGAAATTTCCTGTTGGAACAGAAAACGATACGGGGCGATGCGGGCCACCTAGGGCTAATGCAGCATAAAAGTAGTAAACGATTTGCGCCATGATACGCGCCCAGTTAATCGAGTTAACAGCAACTAACTGTCGACCTTCTGGTAAGAAGCTTTGATCAGCAAAGCTGGCTTTTACCATGTTTTGGCAATCGTCAAAATTCCCGCTTAATGCAATATTGTGGACATTTTTTTCGAGCACTGACGTCATTTGTTTGCGCTGAACATCAGACACGCGATTGTGTGGGTGAAGAATAAAAATATCGACATTAGCACACTTTTTACAACCTTCAATCGCGGCTGAACCGGTATCGCCAGAAGTGGCACCCATGATGCACACTTTTTGATTGCGCTTTTCTAGTATTAAATCGAGTAAGTTACCTAGAAACTGAAGCGCGAAATCTTTAAATGCTAAGGTTGGGCCTTGGAATAACTCTAGAATCCATTCGTTGTGGCCTGTTTGCACAAGTGGTGCGATGGCATCATGACGAAAAGACGCGTAAGACTTTTCAATCAAGCTTTTTAGCTCGTCATCCGTTAATTCACCAGTAACAAATGGTGCCATCACTTTAAACGCTAGCTCTTGGTAACTAAGGCCGACCCAGCTGGCAATTTCTTCCTGCGAAAATTGCGGAATCGTTTCTGGAACGTATAAGCCACCGTCGCTGGCCAAACCTGCAAGTACGGCATCTTCAAATTTTAGAGTTGGCGCTTCGCCACGAGTGCTGATGTATTTCACATTCATTGACCTGTATATAAATCTTCGCGGGGGTTTACTGTAGGCCTTTCTAAGACCGCCAATTGCAAGGAAACAACGGACACGAGCCCCCATGGGGTTGTAAGCTTTTAGCGAAGCGCTGCTTCGCCTTCGAACACGACCAAAATCAAAGGTTTTGAGCCGAACCCGCCTGCAGAGTTCACGACATACCTTGAAAAGGTCTAGAGTGAAACCCGAGGTTTAACTCTATTTCAACGACTCCACCCGAATGCGCACTACTTTGCCTTGGGTAGAATCTAATGTTTCTATTGCATCAATCGCAGTGATGATGTCTTTTTCAATCGCGCGATTAGTTAACAAGATAAGTGGAACATGATCTTGCTGTTCTTTTGGCTCTTTCTGAATCAATGCCTCGATACTGATACCAGCATCGCTGAGTATTTGTGATATTTTCGAAAGAACGCCGGGTTTATCTAATGCAGAAACACGCATGTAATAAGCCGTTTCAGTTTCTTCAATAGGAAGCACATTTAAGTTTTCTAGCGATTCGTCACTAAAGCCAAGATGTGGCACAGACGATTTTGATTCACCACTAAGATCACGGCTAACGCGTACGATATCGGCGATTACAGCGGAAGCTGTGGCTTCTGCCCCTGCTCCAGCTCCGTAATACATGGTTGGCCCTACGGCATCACCTTTTACCAACACTGCATTCATTACACCATCGACATTGGCAATCAAACGGGTTTTCGGAATAAGCGTAGGGTGCACGCGTAATTCGATGCCGCCATTTTCGCGCCGGCGGGTAATACCTAAATGCTTAATGCTATAACCAAGCTCGCCTGCATACGCCACGTCTTCTGGTGCAATTTTACTGATACCTTCAGTAAATACTTTATCGAATTGCAATGGCATGCCAAAAGCAATCGAAGAAAGAATCACAAGTTTGTGTGCCGCATCTATGCCTTCTACATCGAAGGTTGGGTCTGCTTCGGCGTACCCTAATTCTTGCGCTTCTTTTAGAACGTCTTCAAAGTCGCGAGCTTTATCGCGCATTTCAGTAAGTATGAAGTTGCCGGTACCATTAATAATTCCGGCGAGCCATTCAATACTGTTTGCAGACAAACCTTCTCGCAGTGCTGCAATAATTGGAATACCGCCGGCGACCGCTGCTTCGTATGAAATACTAACGTTATTTTCTTTGGCGATGGCAAATAGCTCATTGCCAAATTCTGCAATTAACGCTTTGTTTGCTGTAACGACGTGCTTTTTGTTCTGTAATGCCGCGGTAACCAGATCTTTGGCGACGCTTGTACCACCAATGAGTTCGACTACGATGTCGACGTCAGGATCTTGTGCAACCTGAAAAATATCAGCGCTGACTTTGGTTGCTCCTGTATCACAGTTTGGGTTAGCTCTGCGTGCACCAATATGGCTAATATTAATATCGATGCCGGCTCGCTGGCTGATAATCGAATTATTGCGCGTCAGAACATTGAATGTTCCTCCGCCAACGGTGCCTAAACCACATATACCAACATTTACGCGTTTCAAAATTTAACCTCAGAACCAATAGCTTACTAAAAAGGTGTTAAAAATCAGTGACTTCGCAATATAGCGAGATGATTATTCAAGGGGGGCAACATTACTGAGGGCCGGGGGCGGTGTCAATGGCTGTACAGCCCGAAAAGCGAGAAGCAAGAAGTAAAAAAGAAGGGCAGAAAAGGCAAGGCCAGAGCAGTTCAATGCTCTGACCTAGGCTTTACTTAGATTCCCAAGTTTCTCGCAAGTTTTTCTGCCGTGAGATAACCAGGAATCAGCTGACCAGAATCCAAAATAATCGCAGGCGTTCCTGTGAGGCCTGCACGCATAGCAAAGTTAAAGTGCTGAGGCACTGGGTTACCGTCACAAACATTAGTGGGAATAGTCTCCCCTGACTTTAATTTGGTCAGCGCATCTTGCGGGTTTTCTGCACACCAGGCAGAAGCAATTTTCTCATACGATTTAGAGCCAACGCCTGCACGAGGGTAAGCCATATACTTTACTTGTATGCCGAGCGCGTTCATTTTCGGTACTTCGTTGTGAAGCTTGCGACAGTAACCGCAATCTACATCGGTAAATACAACCACACTCGCTTTGATTTCACCTTCAGGGTTGAAGATGATCATATCTTCGTCTTTAACTGAAGCGATGAGTTCTTTACGGGGAGCGTTTTTCGATTCTTCAGTTAAGTTTGTAATCATGCCATCACCGAGCTTTAAAAGGTCACCGGTGAAGATGTGCGGCCCTTCACCCACCAAGTACGCACTGCCTCGACCTTCAAATACCACCAAAGAAATACCTTCAACGCCAGTAGGCTGAATTTCTTTTACTTTTAAATCAGGGCGCGCAGCGGCAAACATGGCTTTTGTTCGAGTAAGCATGTCTTGCTCAGACTGTTCTTCTGGCTTCTCTTGTGGTTTAGCGGCTGCTTTAACTTCTGTATCGCCAGCATCGGTTTTACAAGCGATAAGGCTAAGGACCATGAAAGAGATAAGGAAACTGGGTAAAACTTTGAAAAATGACACGCTTATGCACCTGCAAATGAGATTGAAATTGTAGTTTAGCCTAATTTGGATGCCTCGAGTCTAACATGGTTCCCTGCTACTTCACTTTAGACTGGCGACTTAAGACAGGCTGGAAAAACTGTAGACACAAGAAAGGCGGCCAAGGCCGCCTTTTGTATACTCAAACCACTTTAGGGCTTCGAACTTAGTTAAGCTTCTCTTTAATTCGAGCTGCTTTACCAGTCAACTCACGCAAGTAGTAAAGCTTCGCTTGACGAACGTCACCACGACGCTTCACTTTGACGCTATCTACGAGTTTTGAATGCGTTTGGAAGGTACGCTCAACACCGATACCGTGCGAGATTTTACGTACGGTGAACGCAGAGTTTAAACCGCGATTACGTTTACCAATCACAACACCTTCAAAAGCCTGAAGACGCTCACGGTTACCTTCTTTTACTTTTACTTGAACAACAACTGTGTCACCAGGGCTGAACTCTGGCATTTCTTGCTTGAGCTGCTCGTTTTCAAGCGCTTGGATGATTGGATTCTTAGAACTCATGGTTCGCTCCTGATTTTAGTTAAAGCCTCCCGGCTTTGTACAAATTTCTAAAAGTCTTTAAGTTTAAGTCTGCTCAGCTAAATAGGCCTGAAGTAAGGCTTTTTGAGCATCATTTAATTCTACTTTTGCCAGCAAATCTGGCCGGCGTTCAGCGGTTCTGCCAAGCGATTGCTGAAGTCGCCATTGTTCAATCTTTTTGTGGTCGCCAGAGAGCAATACTTCCGGGACCTCACTGCCATTCAATGTTTCTGGCCGTGTGTAGTGCGGGCAATCAAGTAGACCATTTTCAAATGAATCTTGCACTGCCGACTGTGTATCGCCTAAAGCGCCTGGAAGCTGTCGGATTAAAGCATCCAACACCACCATTGCAGGGAGTTCACCGCCACTTAGCACGTAGTCGCCAATGGACCACTCTTCGTCAACTTCGCTTTTAATAAAGCGCTCGTCGATGCCTTCGTAGCGACCAGCAATCAATACGAGATTGCTTTCTTCCCCAATGTTTTTCACCCCATCGCGATCAAGTCGCTGCCCTTGGGGCGAAAGATAAATCACTTTATGTGTTTCGTTTATCCAAGTTTTTGCGGCTTCTATGGCGTCTTGTAACGGTTGTACCCGCATCACCATGCCAGGGCCACCCCCGTAAGGGCGATCGTCCACTGTGCGATGTTTGTCAGTGGCGAAATCTCTTGGGTTAAAACACTTTATTTCGAAGAGGCCGTTTTCTGTGGCCCTTCGTGTAATGCCGCTTTCTGTAAGCGCCGAGAACATCTCAGGAAAAAGCGTTATTACTGCAGCGCGGAGTTTTCGATGTAACCCTTCGCCGCTTTCTTTGTTCTTTTCGCTACGACACCTTTCGGTCAAAACTCTGGATCCCATTCGACCGTGATTTGGCCGTTTTCTACATCCACGTTTTTAACGTATTGACCGGGCACGTAAGGAACAAGCCTTTCCTGTTCATCGATGCTGGTTTCGTCAGCTTGTATTACAAGCACATCGTTCGCGCCGGTTTCGATCAATTGTTTGACCTTACCGAAGGGAATGCTCTGCCCTTCAAATTCGCTGATCACTTGCATACCAACCAGCTGGTGCCAATAAAACTCACCGTCTTCTAGCTCAGGAAGCTGCTCTCGCTCAACCGCGACTTTCACTTTCGCGAGCTGCGCGGCCTGATCCCGATCTTCGACGCCTTTAAGCTTCACAACAATATCGTCGCTACGCACTTTGGCCTCTTCTATTTCAACGGCTTTTACACCGTGGCGTGTTTTTAACCACCACGACGTATAACTCAATATGTTTTCTTTGGGTTCGGTACCGGAACTTACTTTAATCCAGCCTTTTACCCCAAACGGCGCCCCGAGTTGCCCTAGATCGATGAGCTTGGAGCGCTTTTCAGCCATAGGTACAACTTTTAGGCTGCAGTCTCAGCTTGAAAGCCTTTTACCAACTTGGCAACACGCTCTGAAACTTGTGCGCCTAGGCCTTTCCAGTGATCAAGACGATCTACATCTAGACGAAGACGCTCTTCTTGACCACGTGCAACGGGGTTAAAAAAGCCGATACGCTCTAGGAAACGACCGTCACGAGATTTACGGCTGTCGGTCACTGTAATGTGGTAAAACGGACGCTTTTTTGAGCCGCCACGAGAAAGTCGAATGGTTACCATGTTTATTTAACCTTAAATATTAAATTCTGTACTGTGTTTGATTCTGTATTCGTTTTCGGGTGTTATTCACCCCGATCAGCGGCTATTTTCAACGTTATGCTCGTTTCTTAAGAGCGCACAGGAGCCACCTCCGAAAGGCGGCGTATTCTAATGGAAAGTGGGTTTGATGTATAGGGGGGATTTACTCCCGCTCACTAGTCAAAAAAAGTCATAAATATCAGGTAGTTACGCCCCTGTGATTTCACCCTTTGGGGGAATCCTTAAAAAACCGCCTGTTCGTGGCGGAATATGCGAAACTACGAGAAAGTATCTATATGTTATTTTTGAAATATCCCCAAAAGCCTCAAACCTCTATACCAAAGCTAGGGAAGAAGTAATTACTGCCCAAACCCTGGCGGTAATCCACCACCTGGGGGCATTCCGCCACCTGGAGGCATACCACCTGGGCCGCCACCGCCCATCATACCGCCCATGCCACGCATCATCTTGGCCATGCCACCGCCTTTCATTTTTTTCATCATTTTAGCCATTTGCTTGTGCTGCTTAATGAGACGGTTGAGGTCTTGAATGCCAGTGCCAGAGCCCACGGTAATACGACGTTTTCGCGAGCCGTTGAGAATGTCTGGGTTACGACGTTCAGCCGGAGTCATGGAACATATAAGCGCTTCCATTTTATCGAACTGATTGGTCATATTGGCTTGTTCAGCCATTTGCGCCATGTTGCCCATACCGGGGAGCTTTTCCAGCATCGAGGTCATACCGCCCATGTTTTTCATTTGCTGTAACTGATCTCGTAAATCTTCCAGGTCGAATTTTTTACCTTTCTGAACCTTCTGTACCAGCTTTTCAGCTTTCGCCTTGTCGATCTTCTGCTCTGCTTCCTCGATTAGGCTCATGATGTCGCCCATACCGAGAATACGCGAGGCTATACGTTCTGGATGGAAAGGTTCTAGCGCGTCGGTCTTTTCACCCGACCCCATGAATTTGATAGGCTTGCCAGTAACGTGACGTACAGAAAGTGCGGCTCCACCACGGGCATCGCCATCGGTCTTGGTAAGAATCACACCCGTCAGCGGTAATGCTTCATTGAAGGCTTTGGCAGTGTTCACTGCATCCTGCCCGATCATGGCATCGATCACGAAGAGGGTTTCAACTGGGTTTACGGCTTTGTGCAGGCCTTTAATTTCGTCCATCAATTCGTCGTCGATGTGCAATCGACCGGCGGTATCCACAATCAACACATCGGCATGGGTCTTTTTCGCATGCTTGATGGCGCTGTTGACGATGTCGATGGGTTTTTCTTCCGCGGTGGAAGGAATAAAGTCAGCTTCCACTTCGCCAGCCAAGGTTTCCAGCTGCTTAATTGCCGCAGGCCGATATACATCGGCAGACACAACGGCAACCTTTTTCTTTTCTTTCTCTTTCAAAAAACGCGCTAACTTCGCAACAGAGGTCGTTTTACCAGCACCTTGTAAACCTGCCATCAAGACCACGGCGGGCGGCTGAACGGCCAAATCTAAACAGGCGTTTGCGTCACCCATAATTTCGACAAGCTGGCTTTCCACAATTTTGAGGAACTGCTGGCCTGGGTTGAGCGCACGCGCGACTTCAACCCCGAGGGCGCGTTTGCGTACGGTGTTCACAAACTCTTTTACCACCGGCAAGGCAACGTCAGCCTCGAGTAAGGCTTTACGTACTTCGCGCAGCGTATCTTGTATGTTGTCGTGATTAAGACGCGATTTGCCGCTGATTTTTTTCAGCGATTTGGAGAGTCGTTCAGATAAGTTTTCAAACATACTGTTTTCGTTTACTTCGCTATTGATAGAAAAGACTATAAGACAAGGGCGGGAAGTATAAAGATTCTGCCGTGGAAAAACGAGCGCTTGCCAAGTGTGCGGTGAGCGCCTAACCTAGCAAAATCGCTTTTCTTGCTAGAATTATGTTTGAATTTCATACGGTGACCTCACCCACACTATGACAAGTTATCTGACCATTGCTGTTTACGCATGTGCCTGGGTCTACATTTTGGATGCCTTGGTACGCAAAAAACGCGAGCTCAGCTCACACCTTTTACTGGGCATTATCGCCTTCGGTTTGCTAGCCCATGCAGCTACGGTGTATTTCTCACTAGTAAAGCCGGTCGGCCTTGAACTGGGCTTTTTTAAAGTGGCCTCGCTGCTTTTCTTTGTTATCAATTTACTGGTTTTAATCAGCAGCATACGCAAACCGCTACATAGCTTATTTGTGTTTTTGATGCCGCTTTCGATTTTGGGACTTATCGTCAGTGATATTTTTGACGGCCCGATAACCACCGGCCAGTCGCTCGATACCGGCATGGTCATGCATATTTTGCTTTCTATTTTAGCCTACAGCTTACTCACAATCGCCAGCATTCAAGCACTGATGCTGGCCTATCAGAATCGTCAGCTTAAACAGAAACATTTTCATGGCGTGATGGGGGTTTTGCCGCCGCTGCAAACCATGGAAACACTTTTGTTCGATTTGGTATGGGCGGGCTTTTTGTTTCTGTCGCTCAGTATCGTGACGGGCGTGATTT
The DNA here is from genome assembly GCA_045430305.1 of Agarilytica sp. Lineage (GTDB taxonomy): Bacteria > Pseudomonadota > Gammaproteobacteria > Pseudomonadales > Cellvibrionaceae > Agarilytica. The sequence goes on from JAILXW010000001.1 coordinate 1,144,349, forward strand.
ATATTGAGGACATCCTCGCGCAACAGCTTTCTCATAAAACGGTATTTTCAATCGCATCTTGGGTCATTTATGCCATATTACTGGCTGGGCATCAGGTGTATGGATGGCGCGGCGCATCTGCAGTGCGTTACGTGCTTGGTGGTTTTGCCGCCTTGATGCTGGCTTATTTTGGCAGCAAACTCGTCATTGAAGTTATTATTGGCGCCGCATAGCGACAAATAGATTCAAAGCGATGTATTTTCTTGAACATAATGGGATTCTCGTTCTACTATGTGCCCATGATCCTTAATGAGTGACCCCTTCGTTGGACGGCCTTTCTACCCCCCTGCTTTTCGGCATTTTTACTTTTCTTCTTTGTCTTTCTGGCTTTTTTTCCAGCTCTGAAACAGGAATGCTGTCGCTTAATCGTTATCGTTTGAAGCACCTTGTGAAAAAGCGCAATCGCGGTGCAGTACGTGCTTCACGCTTGCTAGAGCGCCCCGACCGTTTGATCGGCGTCATTCTGATCGGAAATAATTTTGTAAATATTCTGGCGACTGTTGTGGCAGGTGTTCTTACCACGCGCCTCATTGGTGAGTGGGCCACCGTTTGGGTCTTGCCCATCATCTTAACCATAGTGGTATTGATTTTTGCAGAAGTCACACCAAAATCTGTGGCTGCGGCATACCCTGAACGCGTCGCATTTCCTGCGTCTATCGCGCTCACCCCCCTGCTCTGGATTTTGTTGCCGCTTGTATGGTTTATCAATGGCATTTCGAACGGCATAGCGCGTCTTTTTGGCCTAGATACAAGTTCTGCAAGCCTGGGAGAACACCTTCACCCCGAAGAGTTACGTACCGTGGTGGACGAAGCAGGTGACCTGATTCCCGATCAGCATCAGGGCATGCTGCTAAATGTGTTGGATTTAGAAAAAGCTACCGTTGAAGATATTTTAGTGCCTCGTAATGAGGTCATAGGCATCGATTTAGAGGACGATATCGGCACCATTATCGACAATATTCAAAACTCTGAATACACCTTAATGCCCGTATACGAAGGTGATATCAATAATATTACCGGCGTGCTTCATCAACGCAACATCGCTAAATTTTTAAAGAGCGAAGGCTCAACGACGGCAATTACCCACGCCTCGATCAAAGGCCTCTGCTCTAAACCTTACTTCGTTCCCGAATCTACCCCTCTTTCCACGCAGTTACTTAACTTTCAAAAAGAAAAGAAACGCATGGGGGTTGTGGTGGACGAGTACGGCGACGTTATGGGGCTCGCAACGCTTGTTGACCTCTTGGAGCAAATCGTCGGTGAGTTCGCCACAGACCAGGCGGAAGAAGAGCGTGAAGAGATTATAGAGTGCGGCGACAATTGGTATCTCATCGATGCTTCGGCTTCTATTCGTGATATCAATCGTAATCTAGGCTGGGAGTTACCGACGGGTGGCCCCAAGACGCTCAACGGTATTATCGTGGAACACCTCGAAAGCATTCCCGACGGGTTGGTGAGCTTTGAAATCGGGGGTTATCGCATTGAAATCAGCGATATAGGTGAAACCCGTATCGAAAAAGCCAAAGTTTTGGAAATTGACTAACGTTACATCAACCGCCCTTTAGCGAGTAGAATAAGGGACTTCAGGCGCAGCACTTTCCCGCCGAATATCACTGCCGTAGCACTTATTGAGAAACTCCACCATCACCCGTGCGGTGAAGCCCCAAATCGTGTAATTCATCCATTGATAGACTGGCGCCCAGTATTCACGCTGATCGAGCCGAAATATATCTGTACGCGCTCTCGCATCGGCTAAGAAAAAGTCTACCGGCACCCAAAAAAGGGATTCCAACTCACCATCGTTTGCTACCAAGCCCAATGGTGAGTCAACCCGGCCGACATACGGCGTTACGGATATGCCATTCCGGGTGTAAGTAACGGATAACTGGTCGACAATTTCGACACGAGAACGCGCTAACCCCACCTCTTCTTCGCTCTCACGAAGGGCCGTTTCTTGTAAAGATACATCTTGCTCTTCCCATTTACCCCCCGGAAAAGCCACTTCACCACTGTGGATTTTCAGGTGCTGGGCACGCTGAGTAAGAAGGACGGACTCTTTTCCCTGCTCGTCTTTGGCGATAGCGATCAAAACGGCAGCATTTTCTACTTTTTGCTTGGCTTGCACGTTTACTAACTCTCTTTTGTGGTCGATTCCTGAATTATGGGCATATTAGCCGCCCTACATAGACCCTACTCTAAGGTATACGTTCTCGAAGGCTGCAAATCAATTAAGCCATCGGCCTTATAAGAATTAAGTATAGCCCCTCCCCTTAACATAGCCCCGCCCTGCCTGATAGTATGTTTTTTAACCGCATATTGTTTTTGACGCCAAAAAAAGTCTGCTTTGTCACCAGGAAAAGCTTTTAGCTTAAGCACCACTGAGCATGAGGGCGGTTATTAGGAACGTTGAGAGGTATTGAGATGCACAACGACTGGCCGAGCTTTGAAGAGCTGCGACGAATGGCAGAGCAGTGCCCCGAAAAACTGGAAGCATTTCGCAATCGACAAGTTGAGGCGCTCATTGCCGCTGAGCCTATTGAATTACGTCGCCGTTTACGCGGCCTACAGTTTCAAATTAACTGTCAGCGTGAACTTCACGAGTCACCTATGGCTTCCTGTATTGCCATTTCTAATATGATGCATCAGTCGCTGCAACACTTACAGCAAACTTTAAATGGGCCACACCAGACAGAGGAAAAGACTGTATTGAACGACAACGTCTTCCCTCTTTTCTAATGTTTATATTGCTGAACGCTCCGTTCATTGTGCCGCAATCAACGGCCTATATGTCGAACAGCTCGACCACATCATAGGCAGGCTCTTCATAGGGGTGTGCCGCCTTCATTGCTGCTACCACCTTCGCGGCTAGATCTCGCTCAAGCACCATTTCTACGCGATACTCCTCTATGACTTCCAGTTGGTCTTGTTCGCCTATAAAAGGCCGGCTACCTTGCAAAGGTTTAAACTGCCCCAGCCCTTTGCACTGCCAAGCACAACGATCGTAATCACCAATGCGCCCTGCACCAGCCTCAAACATGGCGCTTTTGACTTGCTCCAATTGTTCACTGGGAACGTAAAAGCCAATTTTTAGCATCATAGACCTCTGTTATACGCAGCTTGAACTTGCCCTTAACTTTACTAACATGCGTCAAATAATTGAAGTAACATACTAAACAATCGGTCTTAATTTATTTCAGAACTCAAACCGGCTCCAAAAGTGATAAACACCATCACTTTAAAACGATTAGTATTTCGTAGCGCTTTTAAACGTTAAATTCGGCTCCGTTATTCATCTCAATTACTTGGTACAAAAGCAGTATGCGCCTATTTGTCGACAACCTTACAAATATAGATTTTAGTTACCTACACCCCGAGCGGGGCTTGCTGGGTGAAACTTGGCGCGTCAACATCGAGCTACACGGCGAATTAGATGAACAAAGCATGGTGCTTGATTTTGGCAAAGTAAAAAAACAAATCAAACAGTGGCTTGACCAATATATTGACCACTGCCTTGTTGTGCCTGAGCAATCGCCCCACCTCTCCAAAGAAGATCACAATGGCCGTCGAGCCGTTCGCTGGCACTATAAAGAAAACTATATTGACTGCTCTGCACCGGCCGAAGCGATCACGCTGGTCAATTGCGAAGAAATCGAACGCGCTACACTTGCCCGCTGGTGCGAAGATAAAATGGCGGAGATTTTTCCTGCGAGCGTAAAGAAAGTCGTGGTCGAGTTTTTAACAGAAGAAATCGACGGGCCGCTTTACCACTACAGTCACGGCTTGAAAAAACACGACGGCAATTGCCAACGTATTGCCCATGGGCACCGCTCTAGTATTCAAATATGGCGCGACGGCGAACTGAGTTTCCCAGACATGCAAGCCTGGGCAATAAAATTTGAAGACATCTATATCGGCAGCCAAGAAGATTGTATAGAAGCGACTAAAAAAGATTATTACGCTTTTCAATACACCTCTGAACAGGGTGCATTTTTTCTTGAGCTACCTACAAGTAACACCTATCTCATCGGTGTTGATACAACCGTTGAATGTATCGCGCAACATATTGCCGACGAATTAAAACGGCAACACCCAAATAATTCGTTTCTGGTAAAAGCATTTGAAGGAATAGAAAAAGGCGCCATTGCAGAAAGTTAACTCTAGCTTTCGTTACTCAGACCCCTTTAGTTACGAGACAGGGACGCCACCTTTACAAGCGGCGCTTGGCAAGGCGGGCCATCAGCGTATAAGAATTCAATATCCGTCGTATTCACGCTCACTTGAGAAAAGCTTACTGTTTGCGCTTCTTCACGATGCATACAAATCGACTTAGACGATTTTTCTGGGATGTGCGACGCATGCAATGAAAAGTGATCGTCTTGCGTACGCGCTTGCGCGGCTTTATTTCCGACTAAGCTTTTATAAACGTTAATGCGTGAAGCAAAGACCTCATCGTATTTCACCGCAGAGGATATCAGTGGTGATACCTGTTCGCACTCAATTAACTCTCGTCCATTCCACCGCAGCATCGATATTTGCGTACTGAGTGCTTTAGGGCAAAAACATAGAAGAGAATAAGGCGGATATTTTTGATGATTAAGGCTGCGAACAAAATCTTTTGCTTCAGCAAGATTGTTGTAACTTGCGCATTGCCGCACGACCTGACCACGCGAACGCAAATGCCCTTTGGGTAATCGCCCTTGGTAATAATTTAGCAACGCGAAAGAGATACCATGTTCGTTTACGGCACACCATGAGCCCTGCCCCACCGGATCAATCGGCATGATGCTATTCACACCATTTTCTTGAATAACTGCTGGAGGTAGGGCTTGCGCGCGAGTTTTGCGTTCATCGCGATTGAAGAATATTTGGTAGCCTGTATCTGATACTAACCAGCTTATGGTACACATACGCGCCCCCCTTTCGAAACAAGTCTGAGCTTCTTAGATCAGCGCTTCGCTACGCAAGAAAGTTGCTGTTGCAGGAGCCACCCCGACGCGCTTGTCGAGTTTTACACCTTGAATTTTTGCGATAATAGAAATTAGCGCGTAGTGATGAACCGCGTGACTGCTGGTAAACACCAATTCGCGTATTTTTGTTGAAGGTAGGCTTGCAGAATGGGTATCTTCAATGGTGACTTCCGTCACCAGAGTGATAGGTGTTTCAAGTTGGCGACCTGCACTTTTCAAATCTCGCAGGTATTCACTTAGGTTATCTTTAACTAATTGTAATTCTTCAATCGCAACCGCACGTGACCGCTCAATCACATCACCTCGTCTGCGCTTATCGTAATTTACGGTGTCTGCCATCGCTGGCCGACACACAGCGAGAAACATGTCGATAATATGGCGAAAATGCTGACCGATGCTGCTCTGGATATAAGGCGAGTCAGTGAAAGTGTATTGTGCATCATTGAGCGAACGTAAGAGGCTCACCCCCTGATCAATGGCTTCGATATTCCCAATAATAATGGAGCGAATGGCGTCTTCTTTCATTATTCTACCTGCGCGGTAATACTGCGCGTAATTGACTCGATTCTGTTGTGATATCTTTGACTACAAGCGCCACCGCACAAGCCCAGGTGAAACAGGCCATAACAAACAAAGTGCCACCATCATCACCGATCACAGCGCCTACTTCGTCGAAGGCTGGCATCACGATACCCAATGGCGTGAACAGATGGAATACTATCGCACCCGACATAATTTCAAAAGCGAGAAGTGCTCCCCATGGCCATATTTTGGTGAAGAGCATGATCGCAGCCACTAATTCAATTCCGCCGATCAGGTAGCCTCCGATTGAGGCGAACCAAGGCAAACCGAAAAAATCTCCTAGTGTGCCAAAAATATGCTGTGTTTCTGGCGCGCCGGCAAACTTAAAAAATAGCGACTGAATGAAAACGAAAGCGATCCAGCCTGCGGCTATCCAACGCCAATATGTTTTTATCTGGTTCATGTTTTTCCTTAATCTACACTAATCTTCGTTAAGGCCCGGCCAGTTTTGATCGGCCTTCAAAATAAAGCCAGCAACATCTTGCAGCCACTTTTGTTGCACATCTTCGTTGTAATTGAGATATAACTTATCTTCGACTATTTTCCAGTATTTCGGGTCGCCTTTTGCCAAGGCATTGTTAGCTGCCGCTGCCCAGGCACAATAGCCACCGTATTGTGGTCGATATTTATCTGGCTCGACTTCAAACATTTTTTTATTTTTCTCAGAAGCGAAATACCAATCTACATCCAAATAGGTGGTAGTGTGTTTTTTCTTACCTTTTACGGCTTTGCCCTCGATAAAGTAGGCCACGGTATCGTAACCGCTTAGCGCTTTATCGCTAAAAAAATCTGTGTAGACCTTTTCGGCACTAGCAGTTGAACTCAGGAGTAAGAAATAAAAAATTGCACTACAAGCAAACAAGCATCGCTTCATACAGATCACCCTTAGATTTTGTTTTAACCGTTATTCTAATCAGTGGCAGGATAGTTATCGCTGCGCTTTAACTCTCGCCACCATGTTGTAATGAGTTCTCTTATAGATGGCACCTTGCGCCCCTGTTTTTGTAATTGGCGCCCCATTTTAAACAGCGTTGCATACTGCGCTATTAATGTTGCGTAGGCGGCAAACAAGCCAGTGCGACTGTCCCAGATATGCGTTTTTTCGCTACTGACACCGTTTATTTCTATCACTACAAATTCTTCACCACGCTGTAAGGACTCTAGGTCTTTAAATTTAATATCAAAACGACCGTAGTGAAAGTCAGGAAAATCCAGCGCAATAGCATCTATTGCCCGTTCCAAACCTTCATTGATCCATTTATTACCGTTGCGAAAAATACTGCCCCTGCAGTGACTACCCGCAAAAGCAAGCGCAACTTCTTCCCCCGGCTTGGCAACATAGTGCAAACGCGCACTATTTTTTTCATAATATAACTCACGTAGCACACTTGCGCGCGGATCTTCAGCAATTAAGGTACGTAAATCTCGTTTACCATCACCCACCACTGTAGGTCGGTATTTTAATGTTAATGATGTCACTCGCCCCAGATCATCACCGGGCATACGCTCGTAGAACACCCCAACTTCTGCCTGATAGGGCGCTAGTTTTTGCAGCATGTAATTCCGGTCGCGAGGAAATACCTTTAGGTAACTCTCGAGGTCTTGCTTGCAGCGCACTATTTTAACCCCCGCCCCCCGGCAACCCAGTTCCGGCTTTACAACAAAAGGCAGCTCTATACCTTGAGCTGCAGCTAGGGTTAAGTCATTTTCCACATGCTCACGTAAGGAATCATCACATTCTGTTAACAATTCTGTTTGCGGTGCTTGGCGCAGTAGGTAAGGTAAAATGTATTGCTTTGCATGATTACCGCCCTGCTCGAGAATGTCATATTTACTTTCTCCAACCATGCCACCCAATGGAATCGAAGGATTCACAACCATAGGTAAACCAAAGTTACGGTAACGAATGGATAGCAAGACCCAATAAAGCGCGACAGGCAAGTAAAATACCCATGCGGGCCAGAATTCAAAATAGCTTATTGGCTTCTCGCGCAGATCCAGAGGCGGTAAGCCTTGGTTAATTTGCTTTTTATCCTGCTCTGCGTGGGGTTCTGCTGCTTCTTGCGCCACTGCATTTTCGTCTTCGATCACGTCTTCCAAAACTTCACTCCTGAACAACTCAATGTTTAGATCGTTTGGCGTGCCTGTGCACCCAGAAATTATTAAATACAAACAGTAACAGCGCGAGGCCAATGAGCGACCATTTCCAATGACTGCCTTCTAAGAAGGTACTCGTACCCAATTGATAAACCAACGTAAAAACGATGGCGATCCAAAATATACCCGCGCTTGCCATTGCGATAAAAAAGCGCCGGAAAGTAATTTTCCACAAACCACACAGTGTAAAACCGATAGTACGTAACCCGGGAATAAAACGGATAACGAAAATATTGGTCATGGTGCTGCGACGAAAACGTTTGCTAAGTGCCCGACTGTTCGGATTGGTGAGAATCCATTTTCGCAATGGGCGCCATCGGTGCCCTAAACGCCCCAAATAGTACAAGGCTAAATCCCCTGAACAGATCCCAACAAATACTGCCAGTACAGCCCAACCGACGTCGAGTCGTGTATCAGCAGCCAATAGTGCACCAGAAATCAAAGCGGCATCTTCCCAAATCCAGGCAATGACGATAATCGCAAAAAACAGGAAAACTGGGTTATTCGAGAGTTCTAAAAGTGACTGCACGGGTTCTCACTGTTGGCCGGTGAAACACGCGACCTCATGGTTTATGAAGTATCGGACTATTATACCGGCACCAGGTTCAACGCCCACCATCACAAAACCACCCTCTTTCGAGAGTTTGGCGCCACGGACAATTTTTCGCACGGTTTAATGGTCGATTTCCTACAAGCTTTGAGGGGAATCTCGCCTCCATAATAGGCCCTTGAGCGATTACTATAGTCGTCATCGAATGCGTCACAACGCAGGATTAAAAGGAAGGGGTTATCAAAATGACAGGTATCGATATAGTTTTTGTTATGGCATTGGTCTTAGGGATTATGGTGCTTGGTACCACCAAAAGCGAAAAATAATAGAGCTGTTAACCGAGGCTTCCTTAGAATCAGGCGCATTAGATAATCGGCCCCTCTATATTTTGTTTGTACGGGGAAGTGATCGGCAAAAAAAAAACCGCGGCAGATCCGCGGTTTTTTAGTGTTAAGCCAAGAAAAAATTACCAACCAGTAATTTCTTTTAGACCCTTGCCGATATCTGCCAAGCTGCGAACAGTTTTCACACCCGCATCTTCTAATGCAGCAAATTTCTCATCTGCTGTACCTTTACCACCAGAGATAATTGCACCGGCGTGGCCCATACGTTTACCTGGAGGCGCAGTAACACCTGCAATGTAAGAAACAACAGGCTTAGTGACATTTTCTTTGATGAACGCAGCGGCTTCTTCTTCTGCAGTACCACCGATTTCACCAATCATCACAATCGCTTCAGTTTTGTCGTCTTCTTGGAAAAGCTTCAAGATATCAATGAAGTTAGAACCAGGAATTGGATCACCACCAATACCAACACAAGTAGATTGGCCATAACCGAAGTCAGTCGTTTGCTTCACTGCTTCGTAAGTCAAAGTACCGGAACGTGAAACGATGCCAACTTTACCAGGCAAGTGAATGTGACCAGGCATAATGCCAATTTTACATTCACCCGGAGTAATCACACCCGGACAGTTAGGACCAACCAAACGCACGCCTAGTTCGTCACACTTCACTTTAGCGTCGAGCATATCCATGGTTGGAATGCCTTCAGTGATACATACCACCAATTTCACGCCGCTGTTTGCCGCTTCTAAAATTGAGTCTTTACAAAATGGTGCTGGAACGAAAATAACGGAAGCATCGGCTCCTGTTTCTGCAACCGCTTCAGCCATTGTGTTAAATACAGGAAGGTCTAAATGCTTTTGGCCACCTTTGCCCGGTGTAACACCACCGACCATTTTTGTACCGTACTCAATCGCTTGTTGCGAATGGAAGGTACCTTGAGAACCAGTAAAACCCTGACAGAGAACTTTTGTATCTTTATTAATTAATACACTCATCGATTAATTCCCCGCTGCCTTAACTACTTGTTCTGCTGCGTCGGTTAAGCTCGTTGCAGCGATAATGTTTAATCCGCTATCGGCCAAAACTTTCGCGCCCAATTCAGCGTTGTTACCTTCTAGGCGCACAACCACGGGTACTTTTACGCCAACTTCTTCAACCGCACCAATAACACCTTCTGCAATCAAATCACAACGAACAATACCGCCGAAGATATTAATTAATACCGCTGAAACAGCGTCATCAGAAAGGATGATTTTAAATGCTTCGATCACGCGCTCTTTTGTCGCACCGCCACCAACGTCTAGGAAGTTAGCTGGTTTACCGCCGTGCAATTTCACGATGTCCATAGTACCCATCGCAAGGCCAGCACCGTTTACCATGCAGCCGATATTACCTTCTAGAGCAACGTAGTTAAGCTCCCACTTTGCCGCATGAGCTTCGCGCTCGTCTTCTTGTGAAGGGTCGTGCATTTCTTTCAATGCAGGCTGACGATAAATCGCGTTACCATCGATATTTATTTTAGCGTCTAGGCAATGAAGGTCGCCCTCTTCTGTGATCACAAGCGGGTTAATTTCAAGAAGCGCTAAATCTTTCTCTTGGAACATTTTGGCTAGACCAAGGAAGATTTGAGTGAATTGTTTTACTTGCTTACCTTCTAGACCAAGCTTGAACGCGATCTCGCGTGCTTGGTAAGGTTGAGCACCGCAAAGCGGATCAATTTCAGCTCTAAGAATTTTTTCTGGCGTTTCTTCTGCCACTTTTTCGATTTCTACACCGCCTTCAGTCGATGCCATGAAAACGATGCGACGGCTCGAACGATCTACGACTGCGCCTAGATACAGTTCTTTTGCAATGGCCGTTAGAGACTCAACCAAAATACGACTAACAGGCTGGCCATTTTCATCTGTTTGGTAGGTAACAAGATTATTCCCCAACCACTTCTTAGCGAACTCTTCAATTTCAGCTTTGGAAGAAACAAGCTTCACACCGCCCGCTTTACCGCGACCACCGGCGTGTACCTGGGCTTTAACCACCCACTTATCGCCTTCGATAGTATCTGCCGCTGCTGCAGCCTCTGCAGGTGTTTCAGCAGCAACCCCGGTCGACACTGGCAAACCGTATTCACGGAACAATTGTTTGCCCTGATATTCGTGTAAATTCATAGATATTTACCGTTAAGAGAATTTTATAATCTTGCGGCGTTCGCGAACGCGTGCGCCAAACCCTAATGCATCAACATCTCACCGCCGTTGCTTTTCTAGCAACTTTACGTCTGCACCTAGTGCGATGACATGCCAATATTCGATTGCTCGAATGCTTTTAACAATTGTAAAACGAGCGGGAAATTCCCGCCCACAAATCGATGTTTATTTACGCTTCTTTTTGTTCGGAATGTGAATTGCGTGCCCTGCAACTGCTAAAGCAGCTTCGTGCACAGCTTCCGAAAGCGTTGGGTGCCCGAATACGGTCATGCCGATATCTTCCGCACTGGAACCAAACTCCATCGCAATAGCCACTTGCTGAACCAGGTCAGCCGCACTTGGCCCAACAATGTGGCAACCAAGAATACGATCCGTCTCGGCATGAGCGATCATTTTCACCATTCCGTCTTTTTCATTGGCAGCCAAAGCTCGGCCACTCGCCAAAAACGGGAAAATACCTACATTATACGGTTCGCCATCTGCTTTAATTTGTTCTTCAGTGCGGCCAACGGCAGCGATTTCTGGGTGTGTATAAATCACGTTTGGAATGATGTCGTAATTCATCACAGTCTTTTGACCTGCAATACGCTCGGCAACCATCACACCTTCTTCAGAACCTTTGTGCGCAAGCATTGGGCCACGCACTACGTCACCAATGGCGTATACGCCGGGTGCACTGGTGGAACACAAGTCGTTCACATATATAGAACCGCGCTCATCAAGCTTGACACCACTGTCTTCTGAGAGCAGATCGTCGGTGAATGGGCGGCGACCCACACAAACAATGAGCTTGTCGAAAGTTTCTGTGGCTTCGTTTCCGTCTTTATCGGAATAAGTCACGACAACTTCTTTTTTCTTGCCTGAACCTTTAACTTCTGAGCCGGTTACACGGCAACCCAGGCGAATATCCAAGCCTTGCTTCTTAAAGATTTTTTGTGAGTCTTTAGCAATTTGTTGGTCCATCATCGCGAGGAAAGTATCCATCGCTTCGAGCAATACGGCTTTAGAACCTAAACGACTCCAAACACTACTGAGTTCCAAACCAATAACACCAGCACCAATAACACCTAAACGTTTAGGTACTTCTTGAAATTCCAAAGCGCCAGTAGAATCGACAATGGTTTCACCATCAACCGGAGCGACCGGAATATCGACTGGAATAGAGCCCGAGGCAAGAATGACGTTTTCTGCTTCGTAGACGCTTTCTTTACCTTTAAAGTCAGTCACTTGTACTTTTTTATTGGCAAGTAATTTACCCGCACCGAAAAGTGATGTGACTTTGTTTGCTTTGAACAAGCCGTCGATACCACCCGTTAATTGCTTAACAATAGATTCTTTACGTTGAATCATCGAGGGCACATTGATCTCTACTTTTCCGGTTGAAATACCGTGAATATCGAAATCTGCTTTGGCTTCGTGATATTTGTGAGAACTATCAAGTAGCGCTTTAGAAGGAATACAACCAACGTTCAGACAGGTTCCGCCGTTTACACCTTTGCCTTCGGCGTTTTTCCATTTTTCTACACAGGCGGTTTTTAACCCTAATTGAGCACAACGAATCGCTGCGACATAACCCGCAGGACCTGACCCAATTACGATCACATCAAATTTACTAGACATAAAGTATCCCCAAAAAGGTTGAATCTAAATGTGCGAGCCCTGACTTTAAACGTAAACAGGGGCCGCAATCTTGCTCGCTACTGGGATATTCGAATTAGTATGAATAGCGAGGTTTTTGTAGTTAACATGAGCGTTAACTACGCCGAATTTTCTAGCCAAAGCGCATTTAACTAGCGTTTATAGCTCAAGTAAAATTCTCGCTGGATCTTCGATCATGTCTTTAATCGCCACCAAGAACTGTACTGCCGCCTTACCATCAATGATGCGATGATCATAAGACAATGCAAGATACATCATGGGAAGTATTTTCACTTCACCATTTACCGCCATAGGACGCTCTTGGATTTTGTGCATGCCCAAAATTGCCGACTGAGGCGGATTCAAAATTGGCGTCGACATCAAAGAACCGAACACACCACCATTAGTGAGGGTAAAGGTACCACCAGTCATTTCATCGATGCCTAGTTTACCATCTCGTGCACGCAGTCCGAAGTCTCGGATGCCATTTTCAATGTCTGCAAGACTCTTATTCTCGGTGTTACGTAATACAGGTACTACAAGACCTTTTTCCGTAGACACAGCTACACCCACATCTTGATACCCGTGGTAAACAATGTCGTTGCCATCAATCGATGCGTTTACCTCAGGGAAGCGACGTAGCGCTTCTACCGCAGCTTTCACGAAAAAGCCCATAAAGCCAAGGCGTGTGCCGTTGTGTGTTTTTTCAAATTGATCTTTGTATTGCTTGCGCAGCTTCATCACTGGCGCCATGTTAACTTCGTTAAACGTGGTCAACATCGCTGTACTGCTAGTGACATCGAGCAAACGTTCTGCAATACGCGCACGCATGCGTGTCATCGGTACACGCTTTTCTACTCGATCACCTACGGGCATCTCAACACCACTCGCCGCGGTTGCAGCTGCTGATGGTGCGGGTGCTGGCGCAGCGGCTGGTACCACTGGTGCCGCGGCAGGTTTTTCAAACTTGGCAACATCTTCTTTGGTGATACGGCCGTCTTTACCGGTACCTTTCACTTGAGAAAGATCAACGCCACGCTCTTGCGCAAGCTTTTTCGCGGCGGGCGCGGCGATCACTTCACCAGAAGCTGGGGCTGCTTCTGCGGGTGCGCTTTCAGCCGCTGGCGCTGCAGAGCCACCTGCACCTTCGTTGAAGGTTGCAATAACTTCATTGCTAAGCACGGTATCACCTTCGCCTTTAGCAATGTCGGCAAGTGCGCCATCGGCAGGGGCAACTACCTCTAACACGACTTTGTCGGTTTCAATATCAACCAACAGTTCGTCACGCGATACTGCTTCACCTGGTTGCTTATGCCAGGTTGCGATGCTGCCGTCTTGAACAGATTCGGGAAAGGTCGGAGCTTTGATTTCTATGGTCATTTCCAATGTTGTCCTTTGGTCTTAAGGCTCTATTTAAATTACTTACCAATTAAATTATTTAACAACTGCTTTACTAAATTAATCACTATTTTAGAAGCACGAATGTTTGAGTACACACTCGTATTTCGTAAATATTTGCCTCACTTAAACACTAGTATCTAGAGCCGCTGAAATAAATTTCTTTTGCTCTTCTAAGTGTAAAGACATGTAACCCGCCGCCGGCGCTGAAGATGCTGCACGTCCAGCAAAGCGTAGGTAGGCATCTGAATCTAGGCGATCAATCACTCGGTTCATACGATGACGGCTTGTGTACCAAGCACCTTGGTTCTTAGGTTCTTCTTGGCACCAAATAAAGTCAGTGATGTGTTCAAACGGTTTTAGTGCTCGACGCAAATCCTCTTCAGGGAAAGGATATAATTGCTCTAAGCGAATCAAGGCAATATCTTTCTGCTCTTTCGCTTCGCGCTCTTCATATAGGTGGTAATACACCTTTCCGCTACAAAGAATCACTCGCTTAACGTCTTTCGGGTCAACCGAATCGTCACTAATAACCGTTTGGAAAGTGCCTTCAGCTAACTCTTCCAGAGTCGAAGTGGCTAGCTTGTGACGTAGAATCCACTTAGGGCTCATGACCACAAGCGGACGACGCATGTAGCGAATCGCTTGGCGGCGCAACATGTGGAACACTTGAGCGGGTGTTGTTGGAATACATACTTGGATGTTGTTTTCCGCACACAGCTGCATAAAGCGCTCGAGCCGTGCTGAACTATGCTCTGGACCTTGACCCTCATACCCGTGAGGCAACAACATGGTTAAGCCACATAGGCGGCCCCATTTATGTTCACCGCTGGTAATAAATTGATCAATCACCACTTGAGCGCCGTTGGCAAAGTCACCAAACTGGGCTTCCCAAATGACCATGCCATTGGGTGATGTTGTCGCATAACCGTATTCGAATCCAAGCACCGCTTCTTCTGACAAGAAGGAGTCGTATATTTCAAATTCAGGCTGCCCATCTTCGATATTTTGCAGTGGGACATAGGCATTTCCGTCTTTCTGGTTGTGCACAACCGCATGACGGTGAGAGAACGTACCACGCCCCACATCTTGACCGGTTAAACGAACTTTGTGGCCTTGCTTTAACAAAGTGGCATAAGCCAATGTTTCAGCCATACCCCAATTTATAGGTAAGGCACCACCAGCCATTTTTCTACGGTCATCGTATATTTTGGAGACCTGACGCTGAACCTGAACACCATCGGGCACGCTACTAACTTGTTCAGCAAGCGCTTGCAGATCTTTGATTGGGTAAGTCGAGTCGTAAGGTGTTTGCCAACCGTGACCAATGTATGGAGTCCAATCTACAAACAACGAACTGTCTGGCTCGCTCACTAAGCCTTGGGCCACGTGCTCACCGCGATCTAGAGCTGCACGGTAACCGGTCGACATTTCATCAGATTCTTCTTTTGTTAACACACCCTCATTCACCAATTGTTCTGCATACAACGTTCGCGACGTTTTATGCGCACGAATTGCTTTATACATAGTTGGCTGGGTTGAAGAAGGCTCATCCGTTTCGTTGTGGCCACGACGACGGTAACACACTAGGTCGATCACAACGTCTTTCTTAAATTCTTGTCGGTAGTCCACGGCCAGTGATGACACAAACGCAACTGCTTCTGGGTCATCGCCATTTACATGGAAGACCGGTGTTTCAATCATTTTACCAACGTCGGTACAGTAATCGGTTGAGCGTGCGTCTTCTTTAAGGCTCGTGGTAAAACCTACTTGGTTATTGATCACCAAGTGAATCGTACCACCAGTTTTGTAGGCGCGTGTTTGAGACATTTGGAATGTCTCCATCACAACACCCTGACCAGCGAATGCTGCATCACCGTGAATAACAACAGGAATTACTTTTTCACCGGAGTCGTCTGCGCGACGGTCTTGACGTGCTCGCACAGAACCCTCGACCACTGGCGCAACAATTTCCAAGTGCGATGGATTAAAGGCCAAGGCCAAATGCATTTCACCGCCGGGCGTCATCACGTTAGATGAAAAGCCCTGGTGGTATTTCACATCGCCCGAGGTGTCTACCAGTTTTTTACCTTCAAATTCATCGAACAGGTCGGCCGGGTTTTTACCTAAGATATTAACCAGGGTGTTTAAGCGACCTCGGTGCGCCATACCAATCACCATTTCTTTGGCGCCGTATGAACCCACCTTACTGATGAGAATATCGAGTAGAGGAATGAGACTTTCGGCCCCTTCTAGGCCAAAACGTTTGGTTCCTGGATATTTCGCATCGAGGTGACGCTCGAGACCTTCTGCCGCGGTTAAGCGTTGCAAAATGCTGAGCTTGCCCTCTTTATCGTATTGTGGTTGCGAGCGAGTACCCTCTAACCGGTGCAATAACCAACGACGCTCATCGTAGTTGGTGATATGCATCACCTCTGCACCAATACTGCCACAATAGGTTTTTTCTAAGTCTTCAACGATATCTTTTAATAAAGCTTCTTTGTAGCCAAAGCTTAAATCACCAGTTTGGAACATGGAATCCAGGTCAAGGGTGTTGAGGTTATGAAAACTCAAATCCAAATCAGGTGGGTTTTTACTTTCTCTTAAATTAAGTGGGTCAAGGTGAGCCTTTTGGTGACCGCTTAAGCGATAAGCATTGACCAACTGCACCACTTCAACCTGTTTGCGTTCGTGGGCGATATTGGCACTGTCTTGCCCTGGTGCAACCATTGGTCGCGCGCGGTTGCGGCCAAGCAATTCAAAATATTCAATGATTTCTGAATGTGGCACATCGTTGCCAACTGCACCATTAACACGAGGCAGCTTTTCAAAATAGTCGCGCCATTCTTGCGTAACAGAATTGGGGTCCTTTAGATAGGCTTCGTAAACTTCTTCAACATAGGCAGCATTGCCCCCAGATATATGGGACGTGCTCCATAAAAATTCCATCGAATTTTCTTGCATCTTTTTATTCACCATCAATCAGGGCGTTGCTTATTTTCGCCCTCGCTCGGCACGCAGCCGAATTACATTTCTGAGCTTAAGTATTTGCCGGGGGTAGTTAGACAAATACTCAATAAGTGAGAGAGTTACCGACCAGTATAGAATAGAAATGCTTGGGCCTGTTCGCGTTGGTATAAACGCAGAGCATTATCGCAAAAAGGCCCGACACAACAACCCAGACTTTAGTCGTTGTGTATTGAGGAACGGATTTCTATTAAGTTCCTCGAGAAAGAAGCATATTGCGAATATGGCCGATAGCTTTGGTCGGATTCAAGCCTTTTGGACATACATCCACACAGTTTTGAATGCCGTGACAACGGAATACGCTGAACGGGTCATCTAAACGCGCCAAACGCTCTTCGGTCGCAGTGTCTCGCGTATCAGCCAAAAAGCGATATGCTTGTAACAAGCCCGCAGGGCCTATGAACTTATCTGGGTTCCACCAGAAAGATGGGCAACTCGTCGAACAACAAGCACACAAAATACACTCGTAAAGACCGTCCAATTTCTCACGATCTTCTGGCGACTGTAAACGCTCGATCGCTGGAGTTGGCGTGTCATTTTGCAAAAACGGCTCAATCTTGCGGTACTGCGCATAGAACTGACTCATGTCGATGACAAGGTCACGAATCACTGGCAAACCTGGCAGCGGACGCAAAACCAATTTATTCCCTTTCACACATTCAGACAGCGGCTTAATACAAGCCAAGCCATTTTTACCTGAAATGTTGATACCGTCAGAGCCACAAACACCTTCACGGCATGAGCGACGGAAGGCCAAGCTCGAGTCTTGCTCTTTCAGCAACTCAAGAACATCCAAAACCATTAAGTCTTTGCCCTGAGTATCGATTTCGTAAGACTTCATGTAAGGCTTAGCGTCGGTTTCAGGGTTGTAGCGGTATACTTCAACTTTAAGCATCTTTATTAACCTTTTTAAATCCAGTTAGCCTTTACATTAATAAGTACGAATTTTTGGCTCGAACTTTTCAACAGTCTTAGGCGCAAAGTTGACATCACGTTTGCCAATTCGCTTGTCTTCTGGGAAGAACATGCTGTGGCATAACCAATTTTTATCATCACGCTCCTGGAAATCTTCACGAGCGTGAGCTCCACGAGACTCTTTACGTACTTCTGCCGCAATCGCTGTCGCCTCAGCCACCTCGAAGAGATTTTGCACTTCGAGCGCTTCGATACGGTTGGTGTTATACGCGCTACTCTTATCTTCTAGGTGAAGATTATCGATACGCTCACGCAGGTCTGACAATTTCGCGATGCCTTCTTGCATGAATTCACCTTTACGGAATACACCGAAGTGATTCTGCATAATGCCTTGCAACTCTTTACGTAAAACCGCAGGAGATTCGCCTTTAGTTGAAGCGTTCACTTTATTTAAACGCTGCATCGCTTCATCAAGATCAGACTCCGTCGGATCACGAAGCTCTATCCCTTCACGCAGTGCGCGCTCGATAAACATTCCAGATGAACGACCAAATACAACCAAGTCGAGCAGTGAATTACCACCTAAACGGTTTGCGCCGTGAACCGACACACACGCCACTTCACCACAAGCATAGAAACCGTCAACAACTTCATCTTTACCACGAGAATCTTGTGTAAGCGCTTGGCCGTCAACATTCGTCGGAATACCGCCCATCATGTAATGACAGGTTGGAACTACAGGAATCGGCACCTTAATAGGGTCTGCGTGCGCGAAGGTGCGCGACAATTCCAAAATACCTGGTAGACGCTGATTAAGCGTATCAGCACCAAGGTGGTCAAGTTTAAGGAATACGTGATCGCCATTTTCGCCACAGCCACGGCCTTCCAAAATTTCTTGTACCATTGAGCGTGCAACAACATCACGACCGGCCAAGTCTTTTGCGTTAGGCGCATAACGCTCCATGAAGCGTTCGCCGTCTTTATTAACGAGGTAACCACCTTCACCACGACAACCTTCAGTAACAAGCACACCCGCACCGTGAATACCGGTTGGGTGGAACTGCCACATCTCAATATCTTGCACAGGGAAACCTGCACGCAATGACATACCAATACCGTCACCCGTGTTGATATGCGCATTGGTCGTAGAAGCATAAATACGGCCGGCACCGCCAGTAGCTAATACCGTTGCTTTAGATTTAATAAAGACCGTTTCACCATCTTCCATATTAATAGCGATTACGCCACACACGGCACCGTCTTGGTTTTTAACGATATCGACTGCGAACCACTCGTTTAAGAAAACGGTTTCGTTTTTAACATTGCCCTGATATAGCGCATGAAGCAGTGCGTGACCCGTACGGTCAGCAGCAGCACATGTACGTGCAGCTTGGCCACCACGACCAAAGTCTTTCGATTGCCCACCGAAAGGACGCTGATAAATACGCCCCTCTTCTGTGCGAGAGAACGGTAAACCCATATGTTCAAGCTCAAATACGGCTTCTGGGCCAGTTGAACACATGTATTCAATTGCGTCTTGGTCACCAATGTAGTCCGAACCTTTAACGGTATCGTACATGTGCCAGCGCCAATCATCGTTCGGGTCGTTACTCGCGATTGCGCAAGTAATACCGCCCTGAGCGGATACAGTGTGTGAACGAGTAGGGAAAACTTTAGTAATAACGGCTGTTTTAAAACCAGACTGCGCCAATTGAAGCGCAGCTCGCATACCAGCACCGCCTCCACCAACAACGATACCGTCAAAAGACATTGTGCGAATGTTAGCCATCAATTAATTCCCCCAAATAACGTCAACACCCCAAACGAGGTAGACGATAGTTACTAGTGCATAAATGCCTAAAGCAGACACTCGCAAGAAAAGTGCTTTACTACCGACCATACGCTCAGTTACATAGTCAGTAAGTACACCCCACAACCCAATCCAGCCATGCGCCGCGATCGACACAAGCGCCAACAGACTAAACGCACGCATCCAAAGCTGATCAAACAACCCAGACCATTGTTCAAACGTCAAACCAGGGTTCGCCACCAAATAAGCAACAATAAATACGGTATACGCCGCTAACACTACGGCTGTAAAACGTTGAATGAGCCAGTCGGATAATCCGCTACGACCCAAGTTAGTGACTGCAGTTACCATACCCATAACCCCGCTAATACGATAAGAATGACTGAACAAGCAATAGCTAAGCCTGCACCGAGTTTTCCACCTTCTAGTGTTTCACCAACGCCCATATCCATAATTAAGTGACGGACACCGGCAGCACAGTGATAGGCCAAAGCCGACAAAACAACCCAAAGGATGAGTTTCGCCAATGGCGCTGCGAAGATAGATTTGATTTCGTTAAAGCCGGCTTCGGAACTTAGGCTCAGATCGAGCATCCAAAGCAAAACAATAACCCCCGCCAACATAGCAACACCGGAAACACGGTGCGTGATAGATACAATGGCAGTAATGGGGAATTTAACGGTTGAAAGATCGAGATTTACAGGTCGATTAGTATTCACAGTTGTGCAACACCTTGTATTGTAAATTTGTTAGGCAGGAAGACTGTTCGGGGACAAACGGTTCCAAGTTTCAGCAAGCTAACAATAGCGACATGCTGTCTTGAATGTTTAGCTCTACAACTTCTAGGCGATTCGCTTAACTCGCGCTAGAAATCACTCTCTAAGACTTAGCCCTATCAACCACGTGTTAACTACATGTTAGCGATACGCTTAAGCAGACACTATTGGCCAATAGTCCATACTCGAGAGACGCTTCAGCGCCCAAAAGACCGCGCGGATTATAGAGATTCGGGGCAAAAATTACAAATACTTATAAGCACTTATGGCGCATCTGATCTCTTTTTGTACACCGCTAGCATGTTAACTAATTTGTTAAAAAGTTAGAGGTTTGGCGGTAACCCATAAAAAAATTTATGCGCCAACTTGGTTCTTTTTCCACGATGCAACATAAGAAGAAGCATGCCGCGACGCACCATTCAACACCCGTTGAATTTAAACATCCTCATTGACATAAATCCAGAGCATTATATAGTTTGCCCACTTCAACCTAGCTATCCGATTGTTTTTTAGTCAAATCGGGTAGAATTTGTGCCTTTTTTGGCCACTCGGTTCCCTATTTCAAGTTCTAGTTCATTATCAATAGGAGTCTTTAATGACTGATAAGAAAGCGAAACTTACGGTCGACGGCTTGGATGAAAGCATTGATCTTCCCGTCCTTTCTGGATCGGTTGGCCCAGACGTCATCGATGTAAGAGCCCTCACAGGAAAAGGTTATTTCACCTACGATCCTGGCTTTGTATCTACAGCTTCATGTGAATCTGCCATTACTTATATTGACGGCGGCGCCGGCGTTCTTCTACATCGCGGTTACGCAATTGATGACCTTGCAGAAAACTCTGATTACCTAGAGACCTGCTTCCTTTTGCTTCACGGTGAGCTACCAAGCGAATCTGAATACCAAGAATTCGTTAATATCATCCGTAACCACACGATGGTTCACGAGGCGATCGCACGCTTTTTCCGTGGTTTCCACCACGACTCTCATCCAATGGCGATGATGTGTGGCGCTGTAGGTGCGCTTTCTGCGTTCTACCACGATTCTCTTGATATTAATGATCCGCAACATCGTTTAATTTCGGCGCATCGCCTAATCGCAAAAATGCCAACATTGGCTGCAATGTGCTACAAGCATTCTCAAGGTCAGCCTTTCATGTACCCAGACAACAAGTTGGGCTACTCAGAAAACTTCCTTCACATGATGTTCGGCACGCCTTGTGACGATCCAAAAGTAAGCCCTGTTTTGGCGCGCGCTATGGACAAGATCTTCTTGTTGCACGCAGACCACGAGCAAAACGCTTCTACATCTACTGTTCGTTTGGCTGGCTCTTCTGGCGCAAACCCATTTGCGTGTATTGCTTCCGGTATCGCTACACTTTGGGGCCCGGCTCACGGCGGTGCAAATGAAGCTGTATTGAACATGCTTGAAGAAATCGGCAGTGTTGAAAACATCGATAAGTTCATCGAGAAAGCGAAAGACAAAGACGACCCATTCCGCTTAATGGGCTTTGGCCACCGTGTATACAAAAACTTTGACCCACGCGCGAAAGTAATGAAAGAAAGCTGTGACGAAGTTTTGGCTGAGCTTGGCTTAGAAAATGATCCTCTTCTTGCTATTGCTAAGCGTCTTGAGCAAATCGCGCTGGAAGACGAGTACTTCATCTCGAAGAAACTCTATCCAAACGTTGATTTCTACTCAGGCATCATCATGAAGGCTATCGGTATTCCAACTGATATGTTCACCGTGATCTTTGCTACTGGCCGCACGGTTGGCTGGATTGCACACTGGCACGAAATGATCACTGACGGTTACCGTATCGGTCGCCCTCGTCAGTTGTACACAGGTTACGACAAGCGCGACACTACACCACGTAGCAACCGCGATGCTGCTAACCCAACGTTCTAAATACTAGATCGTAAAACACAAAAAAAGGCTGCATTTGCAGCCTTTTTTATTGCCTTGCATTTTTTGATCTGAATTATTTATCAGAAAACATTCGCTCATTTAAGGCCTTCCATTGCGGTAAACTTTTTTGGCTACTGCCTTTTAATTTACGACCTCGGTCACGGGCCAGCCATATACTGTCACCATTAAAGCTGTATATAGGCAATAGATCTGGCCGCTGTGAGGCGGG
This sequence comes from Agarilytica sp., assembly GCA_045430305.1. Classification (GTDB taxonomy): domain Bacteria; phylum Pseudomonadota; class Gammaproteobacteria; order Pseudomonadales; family Cellvibrionaceae; genus Agarilytica. Next base: position 1,166,888 of record JAILXW010000001.1, read on the forward strand.
TAAAACTTTCTTGTTTATATTATCTAAGATTAAAGGCTCGGCATCCGGGCGTTCATAATACGCCAGCACCATATGTGCCTGATCATACGTGAGTGATTTTACGTAAGTAATGCGCAGCTTATTTGGGTCGAATTCACTTTGTAAAAGCGAAAAGTATTTACCAATAGAAAAATCTTCACAGTCGCCGCCATTTGTAGCCAACGTTTCCACCGGCGTTGCCCAATAGTCTTCACGCCCCCAATGCTCAAGATCACTCAGCCAACGCACTTGATTGAAGTAGTCGTTTGCACGGGTCAGCGTGTTTTCTTCCTTGTCTTGATATAGGGAGGTTTCTTTTTGGATTAGCTTCCCCCAGCCTTCAACTCTCGAACGAGCAGGCTCGCCATATTTAAGCGCCACCGCATGAAGTACTTTCTCACTCACGGCGAAGCCTGCATCGGCCACTAACACCAGCGCGACAATCGCGCACAGCCGGGCAACCTTGCGAGCAGCCTGCACCCTAGCATACGTGAGTAATATCGCTGACTTAAGCGCCTGAAGCACTCCAAGTGCGATCTGACGGATATTTTTTATATTTCTTGTGATGCTTCTCATGTAGCCGAACTTTATTGCCCTTCCTAGCCTAGAAGTAAAACATACTTGAACGCAGCCACCAACAGTGTGCTGGCACACAGTGCGGAGGTAAATAGCGCCAGAGCCGCAGAATTACTACCAGGTTTGAATAATGTCAGCTTTTTGCACTTGGGCACAGTAATTGACGCACATCAACCAAACCTCCTCATCCTGACCTACAATGAAATAGCGGGGAGAGTTTTCACGGTGACGCCGTATGTCGCAACCCCCCATCAATTCCAAATAAGGAGCCCTGTATGCGTATCGATCTTTCTGGCCACCATGTCGAAATTACTGAAGCAATGCGTCAAGCGGTAGAGCAAAAGCTCAGTAAAATAGCTTCCCACTACCCTCAACTGGAAGCCTGTGGCGTTATTTTGACTGTAGAAAGAAATGACCAACATGTCGAAATCACCACCCATTACATGGGCGACGATTTCTCAGCGAATGCTAAAAATGGCGATATGTATACCGCCCTAGGCAACGCAGTCAAAAAATTAGATGCCGAATTAGCCAAAAAGAAAGGTGCGCAAAAAGCCAAACGCCACCAGACTGTAGCGCCCTCAGATCCAGATAAACTTGCGTCTTAAAACCACAAAAGAAAAACTGCCGAGCGGGAAGCTGAAAAGTTGGCCCTTGAATACAATCTGCATACTGTGGAAAACATAAACGTTAAATATGCCATAGGCCGATAGCGCTTTCGCTTCGGCCATTTATCTTCTTGTCTTTTTCTTTGTGACTTTCTCTTTCTTTTCTTGCTTTTGCCTTTCCGCCTCTTTTGCAATTTCGACTTCTTTTTCAATCATCGCAGGTGTTTCAAGACAAATAGGGCCAAAGTGGCCCGCACGTAACTCATGAATATATATTTTTGAGATTCGGGTAAGGTCAACGCGCCCACCCCCAGTGAGACAACCGCGTTTTTGCCCGATAGCCTCGAAAAAGTCGAGTGTATTTTCCGGAAGGCTATCCAACTCAAAGCGAGCTTTAATGGCTTCTGGGTAGTGTTTACGAAAAAAATCTTCAACAAAAAACGCAACATCGCCATATTCTATGGCGGTGTCTTTTACAGCACCCGTTGCGGCCAAGCGATAGCTCGAGTGCTCATATTCTTGCTTCGGCCATAAAATACCCGGCGTATCTAGCAGCACGAAATCTTCTTCTATTTGAATAAACTGCTGGTGCTTGGTAACCGCAGGCTCGTTGCCAGTTTTAGCAATAGTACGGCCAGCCAACAAATTGATTAAGGTAGATTTCCCCACGTTAGGGATACCCACAATCATTGCGCGCATTTTTTTTACACCATTGGCTTTTGCAGGCAATAGTTTTTTGCAGATATTGGGAATCCCTTGATATGTACTCGCGATATCTTTACGCATTAAAAGCGTCAATACGTTTCGCTGTTTCTCAAAGTGCTCTTGCCAAAGTTTTAACACCACCGGGTCTGCAAGGTCACTTTTACAAAGCACTTTAAGACATGGCTTTTCCCCGCGAATTTCAGCGATCATGGGGTTTTCACTACTGAATGGAATACGCGCATCCAATACTTCAATCAATATATCGACTTTCGCAAGTGATTGGCGTATTTCCTTTTGCGCCTTATGCATGTGCCCCGGATACCACTGAATGGTCATAGCGCCTTCTATTGTCTTCTGTTTGAGAGGTTACCCCCTAACTATTATTAAAATCTTCCCATTGAGCGCGCAACGCATTAAATTCTTCGCGCAGGGATGTGAGTTCGTTTTCAAGATCAGAAATTCGTGCCTGATATGAAGCTTCTATATTTGCCCCAACACCGCCTTCAGCTCCAGCCGAATTTACACCGAAACCGGTAGTACCTGTTGCTGCAACCACCGGCTCACCCGTGGCCAAATCGAGGTTAGCATCGGTCACGGTATTACACCCAGCCATGCTTTCTTCGTCATAGAATAAATGCATAAAACGTGACTCTCGCTTACCCGGTTCACGCGCAAGTTTTATCACCAGCGTACCCTTTTCTTCACTCATCAGGTGTTCTAGGCAATTTTCAACTTCTTCAACATCGGCAAAATTACACAGACGTTGCGTACGGGTGCGCAGCTCGCCTGGGGTTTGTGGGCCGCGTAAAAACATAACGCACAAGATACCCAGCTGCCGAGGGTTAAGCTGAAGTGGGCTGAACTCACTATTGCAAAAACGATGTTTATATTTGGTAACACGACTGCCAAATATCACCTCAGATACGAGATTACGTTTCACAAGTTCATCGATACAACTTTGCACCTCTTCTTGCGATAGATTCAGTACAGGTTCGCGGTTGCTTTTTTGATTGCAGGCGACAGTAACAGCATTTAACGATAATGGATATTGATCGGGTGTGGTGATTTCTTTTTCAATTAAAGCACCCAATACCCGCGCTTCGATTGGAGTGAGCTTGAGCATAATGTTGTTTGCTTAGTGATTTAGGTGAGGTTTAGTGGGCTTTGCCCATGGGGTCAGCAGGATTAGAGATGATACCAAATTCCGCCTTGTTTAGGCTGGGTGAAGTGAGCTCGCCATCTTGCTCAGGTAATGCACCATTAAATTGCAGGTCAATTTTTTCCATTAAGGCGCGTCGACGACTGCGATAATCTTCTTGGCTCATACGCCTGTTAGCGTAGTCTTGACACAAACGTTGTAGCAAATTGGCGTAACTTCTGGACATAGACGAGGTGCGTGTAAAACCGAATGTTGTGAACGTTAGTTAATGCACCAACTCCACCGGTGCATATCAATATGATAAAAATTAACGCACTCTTGGCCGTAAAGCAAAAAAAATGTCGCACAAGGCATCAAATTAACGGCGCTTAAGCAAATAAACTGATTTTAAACCCATAAAAAAGGGGCTTATAAGCCCCTTTCGCGATTCGGTTTTACTATACCTAAACTTATTTGCTCCAGAATGGACGCTCTTGTTTGAGGCGACGTTCCTCTTCAACGAGCCCTGAAATCGATGACCCATCGTCCATAAACTTTTGAGACTCTGCCAAGCTTTCTTCTGCTCCACCTCGGCCAGTACCAACAACCCAATGGTAGCTCGCACGGTGCAAGCGCGACGCGGCTTGAAAACGGTAGTATTCGTTTTGGCTACGATTTGCACTGTGGGCCATGATAATCGAAGACGCTTTAGAGGCATTTTTCCAGGCTTTACCAGCGTGCTTGTGACGCATGCCATTAGCATAAGACACACCCACCTGCTCAAACACTTTGCCAGACAGATCCATCAACTTAAGGCCAATTTCACGGAACTCCTCACGTTGATTTTCGTCACTGATCTCGTCATAACTATTTAAGATAGACTCCGCTCGAATATAAAAATCACTACCAAAGCTCAATGTATCTGCAGAAAAGTCTCGCCAAGCCAGTTGCGCCAGGTTTTCTTTGCCGTCTTCGCTCAAGCTTGTACCCACGGTTTTCTGAAACTGGAAGAGCTGATCAACATTGCTATTCAACGTGCGTAGTTTCAAGCGTGCATTTTTATATTGCGCCCTTTCAACACTCGACTCGAAGCTGTCAAAGTCTTTGATAATCGACCAGTAAAGGGCCGCAATGCTGTTATTTAATTTGGGAATATCTTCAACAGGCTGAGCTTCAGCCGCCTTGAGATTTAAAGCCAGTGGAAGTCGGTTCGCACCAGGCCCATGCAACGAGCAATAGCCTAGCTCGTTCAAATCTTTCACTTTGTTTTTCACACAATCAGCGATGATGCGTGATTCTTGGTTTTTACACGTTTGCACCCAAGATTCAGACGGTAAATTGTCACAGTCACATGAGACTGTTGCGCATTGGTCTGCTGCGAATGCGGAGTGGGTTAGCCCTAATACAACGAGGGATGCGATTAAACTCAATGTATTTTTCATATGCCTAAGCTCTCTTCCAAAGTCACTTTGTGATTCGTTAAATTGCGATAACCAATAACGACAAGGCTCACTTTTCGTATAGAAAATTGTGAACCACTTCAACATTTACCTCTACTAATGAATATAGGTGAGCTTAGGCAAGCTACCTAATGTCTATGCGTTATAAACTTTTCACATAACTCCGCAGGAAGACATAACGAAAGTAATGCCATGTTTTAAAAGCAAAAACGTATTAAGCACGGCGTTATATTCATTAGTTCGCATAAAAACGATCGAATATATCGCTCCGACGAAGACTGGGCCGCCATAGAGGAGATAACTACAGAAGAGAAAAGTATTTCATTTAGAGTTTTTGCGGCTAAACAATATAAGGTTCACCTGAAACCTCACACGATTTTAAGGAAAATCACGCCAACAACATCGCGACAGTATGTTTTTTAACCGATTCATTCTGGAAATATCTAGATTAAGAAAGCGTATTTTTATGCGCCCTTACACGCCCCCCCCGAGAGGAAGCAATCACGACGCAAGCCCAGCAACGACGGGGAATTGTTCAACTATACTTATGTAAATCGAAAATTGAGCACTGAGCATTGTTACTACAATGAGCAACAAGACAGCTGAAACCGCAAACGACGCATCGTTTGCCAAATTAGAATTGAGCCTTGTCAATGATAAAGTTATTGCCAAGATCGTCTCATCTGATGAGGCATGCGATTTCAGTATGGAAAACCTAAAATCTCAATTGGCGAGTGCCGGTTTTGAACGCCTCGAACTAAATGAAAACACCTGCTTAAGCCTGGTTCGAAAAGTCAAAAACTGTGAATTAGGTGACACAGAACTCGGCGCCCTGCCACCACAAATCGGCATACGCTTCACTTACAAAGAAGACAGCCGAGATTTAATCGCCATCATTGAGCAAAATGACATCGGCGAACCGCCAAGCTTTCAGTCGATCAAAAGTGACCTAGAAGCACAAGGCTTTGAAAAGTTTCCAGTTAAAAATACGGACATATCAAACCTGTTACTCAAAGTAAAAAATGCGAGCGTGGGCGAGTACCCCATTGCTAAAAAGCCAGAATATACAAAACTCAATATTGTCTTTGATGAAGAGACAAACACACTCTTCGCAGATCTCAGTTCCTGTGAAGAAGAAGTGCTAGTCAACCGCGACACTATTCAAGTAGCGCTTAAAGAAAAAGGCTACGACGATTATTACTTCACTCCAAATGCCTTAGAAAAACTTTTTAGTCAGATCAATAAAAATGATCATGGCCGTTACAAAATCGGCGAACGCCGCGACGCTGCAATATCTGTTAGTTTCGACGACGAGCTAATGCATGGCTATATCACAGTTTCCCCGCCCCAGGGTGGACACGATCTAAACCAACAACTGCTCAAGAAAGCCTTAGACGATGCAGGGGTATACTCGAGTTGCTGCGACCAAAATACGCTCGACCACATATTAAAAAGCAAACAAGCAGAAAAACTCTTGTTTGCTTCTGGTACTGAACCAAAAGACGGTGTAGATGCAACTTTTGAACCTCTGGTAGACGAAGTGGTTTACAGTAAACCCAAAGAAACAAAAACTGGAAAAATTGATTTGCGAGAAGTATTAAGTTTCTCACAGATTGAGTCCGACATTCAGCTCATGAAGCGTATACCCGCTATTCCAGGTGAAAATGGCCGTAACGTAAAAGGCCAAGTTATACCGGCACGCGAAGCTATCGACACCCCCTTTGATGAAGAACTCATCGGGGCGAAAATCTGCGCGACAGACCCAAACATATTGGTATCAACCACCAAAGGCCACCCCGTCATATTGCCGCATTCGATTAAAGTCGATAAAGCCATCGTGGTAGAAAGTGTCGATATGAGCACAGGTAACATTAATTTCGACGGCTCTGTTCTTGTACGCGGTGAAGTAAAAGCCGGAATGCAGATCAAAGTTACTGGCGACATCATTGTAAAAGGAGTGGTGACTAAAGCCAGTCTTTACGCCAAAAACGACATCACAATAGAGTGTGGTGTAGTCGGCACCGACCCCAAAAAAGATGGAGATGAATCACCCCCAGCCTTATTAAAAGCTGGCGGTAATGTTAAAGCGCAATACATAACGCTAACCGAAGTTCATGCTGGCAACGATGTCGATGTAAAAGAATACATTAGCCACAGCCAAGTCGAAGCGAAGCATAAAGTACTGGTTGGGCAGGGCGGTGGCAAAGGTAAAGTGTTCGGCGGTAACTGTTACGGTAGAGCTGGCGTAGAAGCCAACTCAGTAGGCGCCAATGGCGATATAAAAACATGGGTAATCGCGGGCATACCCAAAGACCAACACAAACAATTCGACCAACTCTTACAAGCTCACAAAAATAGGGAAATACAAAGTGAGCAACTTGACCTTCTACATAAAAAGTATTCTAAACTGCTACAAGAAAACCCAACCGACATGGATAAAATAAACAAAATCAATTCTATAGAAAAAGTCCGGAAGCAGTTAGCACAAGAAAAAGAAAAAATGCTTCACACAATAAACTCAGTCAACCAGCATTTACGTGAAGCGAAACACGCGAATGTTTCTGTGGCTAAAGAAACCTTTTCAAATGTTTCCATTGCGATTAATGGAGCCGAATTCCCTATTCGGCAAGAAGCAAAGGGCGGGATCTTTGTAAAACAGGGCGATGAAATTCGCTGGATGAACTATACAAAAAAATAGCTTAGCGCGCCTCGCACACCCTACACCTAAAAATACACGGCCACGTTTTTTTCGACGCTATTATTTAGACTCACCTACTCGATACAAACCAAACTCTCCATTAGCCGTTTTCGCTACTTCTTCATAGCCGTTATTTGGCTTAACACGATGCCAGTATTTTCGTGCCGATTCACCCCACACAATATAAGAGGGGCATTCCTGCTTGTTATCTTTTAGTAAATTAAAACATTTTTGTATTTTAGAAATATCTTTTTGAATAACCTCGCGGTCATGATAATTCAAGTTATGACTCGCCAAGGTACCAGGGTAACCATAAAACAAACTTCGCCCAGAAAGGGTGGCCGCGCTATTGTGGTCGTCTGGGCTAGCGATAATATCTTCGGGCTCTGTATTGTTTCGAACTAGGGCTGCAAGTTCAATTCTCATAGAATTATAAACTTGGTAATCGCCCCCCTCTTTCACAACCTTAAATAGCTCAATGGTGCCGGGAATCATTAACAACAAGGCGAACAGCGCGTGTGGAATAAACTGTTTAATTTGGCCTAGCCTTTCTACTTTTAGTTTTTCTAACGCATCACTCCACAGCACTAGCATTAGGGCAAAAATAGCAATAAAGAATTTAAGTTGGTCCCAATCCCAGGTGGCCAACTTCAATATATTACCCAAAAGGAACAGCCCTACCAATAATGCACAGCGCAAATGTGCTCGCGTCACCCACCAAATAAACAGCATTACAGCGGCCCAAGGCCATGCGTTTTTCATCCACATGATGAAACTGGTTGCAATGGAATTTAAGCCCGCCGGAGTAACAGGGACACTCCAACCTAACATAAGGCTCGCCATACCAGACTTTCCGAGCAATACAGGAAAAAACACAATCGAGATACATGTAAAGAAAAACAATACGAGAAATTTTTGACTCGATTCAAGTGAGCAAAAACTCGACCAGGAAAATTCTTGAATTTGCAGGCTGTGCTGGCGGTATTTGACGATAGCGATGAGAAACAAGTAACCGCCTAAAAACAAGCTTGTGACAACAAAAAAGTGCGTATGCACCAGCGGGGTAAAAGCCAATAAAGCCCCCGCAAAAGCATAATGTACGCGCCCGTGTGACTCAAACTTTGGCAAATTGAATACTAGCCCGGCTGCTGCCGTACATACAGCTAAGCCCATAAGCGCACTGCGCTGGGTGACCCATACGGTGCTTAACCAAGTTGTCCAAGGGTAGCCTTCATTAATTAAGCGCCATGAATACTCAGGCTTTGTAAAGACTGCAATCAAACTACCTCCGCCCAATAACAGGAGCCAAGGCAAAAAGAAGCCGCGCTTCTGGACCAACACCGCGTAAACAACGCTCCAGAGTAATACCCACTGTGCGGCAAATACAGCACTTAAGGCCGGGAAAGACGGCAAAGGCCGCCACAACACCGTCGACCAGAGGTTGACGAAAAACGGATAAGAAAGCGATTCACCAGAAAAAATATGGTACTCCGGCAGAAAATCCCCCTGCCAAGTAAAGTGCGAGATCATGCCCAAATGAAAAGTAAGATCGCCGTAATTGTTCACCCAAGGTGTACGTACGCCATCATTTACATTAAAAAGGCTAACCCCTAAAAGTACCTGCACCACAAGCCAGATAAGAAATGGAATATTCCACAGATACCTCAAAGCTGCGCGCAAATTTTGCAAGCAAGCTTTTACCTCATCAAAGTAAAAATACAAGAGCACAAAGGGCAGCAAACTACTTAAAAGCCAAGGCAAACCTTGAGATTTGAGCAGCATGGTCACGCCCAAATGAGCAAGCAAACCAAAAAGCCAGAGATAGGGAATATAAGCGACTGTTAAAAAATCTTCTTTTGTATGATATTTAGGCAGCCTGGAAGCGAAACCTAGAGAGAGGCCGCGGGCTAAAATATAGCCAAATATGTATTGTGCACAGGTCACAATCGCTATATAGAGGAGTATGATATATTGCATATTCGCTCGGCCTTTTATGATTTATTGTTGGCTGGGTTGCTAGTGCAGATCGTTCTTCAGTATCGATAACGCAACGCTAGAGGCTTGCTATTCGTATTTGTGCGCATCTATGTACATCTTAATCTGGCGTCAACTACAATTATCGTTCAGATACAACTGCCGTTTAAGTACTAAATTATATGCCAATATCCAGTGCAGTAGTTTAGAAGAATAACAACGAGTAAAAAATAATTATAAGGAATCGTCGCAAGACTGAATTATATGCTAGCTCAGCTCTCTCAATTCAACGGTTTTGTTCGCCATCATGTAATAGAACATCCATTCGTCGTTAAGCACCCCAACAGATCTATCGCTATAGCGATTGCGCTACTCGCCCTGTTTTCACGGTTTTTTTTAATAGGCCACCCAGGTTCCGCAGTATTTGACGAAGTCCATTTCAATTATTTTGCCGGTTTTTATTATACCGGCCAATATTATTACGACATTCACCCCCCACTAGCTAAATTACTGATTGCCTTAAGCGCCTTACCTTTTGGCGGCATAGCTCCAGATGAAGTAATACGCACAATTAGTACCGCCTACCCTACCGATATTTACATGGCCGAGCGCTCACTGCCGGCGATTTTCGGCTCAATACTGCCTGTAATTCTTTTTTTATTGGCAAAAGAATTTAACTTTTCGACCAAGGCCGCTGTACTTGCCTCTTTACTGGTCATTTTCGATAACGCATTTTTGATTCAATCACGCCTGATTTTGTTGGATTCCATGTTATGGACCTTCGGTTTTATAGCGCTCTATTTCTTTGTGATCGCTAGGCGTAGTAACAACTGGCTGCTGTTTTGTTTGGCTGCTGTATTTGCCGGCTGTAGCCTTTCGGTAAAGTGGATCGGCGTGAGCTTCCTGGGCCTTATTGGCCTCATCATCATTTTCGATTGGCTACGAAGCCTGTGGTGGAAGGGGTGGCAATTTGAGCACTTCGGTAAAGGCTGTGCATTTCTCGCCATTTCCATTTGTACCTATATGACGGTGTTTTACATTCATTTCGCCCTGCTGCCTATCTCGCATCAACAGGGTGACCAGTTTATGACGCCATCTTTTCGCAGCACGCTAACAGGCAGTGAATACCATGATGCAGAAGGCACGGTCGAAAGCTTTAAATGCCCCACCGTTTACCGTAACAACTTGCACAAAGGCATGCAGAGCTTTCATGTAAAAGCTCAAGACAAAAAACTTTGCCAAATTGAATACAAGCCGTATGAACGCCCAGGTTTTATCGCTAAATTTCTCGAACTAAACAAGGTCATGTACGCAACGAACCAAGGGCTTTCTGCTTCGCACCCCGATGGTAGTAGTTGGCACGAGTGGCCCTTTATGCACAAACCGCTTTATTACTGGTTTCAAGATGGGGCAAGAATTTATTTAATCGGTAACCCCCTCGTCTGGTGGCTAAGCGCACTTGCAGTAGCTGTTTTATTGCTAGGTCATTTTAAAATGCCTCACTGGCGAGACAACCAAGCTTTTTGGATACTAGGTATTGGGTTTATATCTAATGTACTTCCTTTTGTGATTGTGACGCGGGTCATGTTCATGTACCACTACCTCACGGCACTATGCTTTGGGGTATTACTGTGCGCCTATTTAATAGACCGACTCAACATACTCGAGAAAAAATATGCTTTCCCTGCGTTTATAGGGCTGATTATTTTGGGCTTTTTAATGATTAGCCCCTTAACGTATGGCGTAAATTGGTATGGCAGCGACATGCTATGGTTTTTACGCGCATTTGGTTGGCACCCCTAGGTTTTTATTCGACTTTGGCTTTACTACGTAGTTAGCGAAGCCAAAGTTTCTTTAAATAAACCTAAAAACTGGCTTTCACGCCCATATAAAAATAGCGCCCCACAACATCGTATACTCCTGCTGCAGTGTTAGACCCGGGAATATTATTAGAAGATGGAGAAGGAATATAAGGTGGCTGCTTATCTTCCACATTATTAACCCCAAAATAGACACCAACCTCACGCTCTAGCGCAAGCGTGTAATGAAAGCTCAGATCATGATACCAATACGCCGGTAAATCATTATTTTCTGGCCACGTAACCGTATCAAATTCATTATCAACCACTCCGCTACCCAAATAACGTGATGCCCATCTTGTCGTGAACGCCCCCAGCGTATAAGACACTTGGCTGTGCGCTTTATCTTTCTGGAAACCTGGTTCGCCAAGCTGGTCTATCACCCCGCCATTTACCTCGCTTTTCCGTTCTGTCGTACGCGTATAGTGAAAATCGTACGCCAGTTCACCAGATAAAAATGCATTACTTCCGTTAAGCGCCAAATCAAAACCTCGTGTTCTCATCACACCGAGATTTTGTAGAGATAGATCGAGTTGCGTGATAACGAAGCCGAAGTCACTGCCGGCTCTAGCAATACCCGAGCAAAAATCGCTGGAAGAAAACGCTGAAGAGGCGTAACACTGATTTAGCTTAAATTGTGGATCAATTAGCTCAATCGCATCTTCGATTTCTATATCGAAAAAATCCAAACTCAAGGAAAGGTTTTCCAACGGCAGAACCGTGACACCCGCCGTAAAGGTATAGGCCGTTTCTTCCTGTAGTATTTCGTTGCCAGAAAGCACCCCAAGAGCAAAACTACCAAAATCACCCGGATCAAAATCATCTGGCACACCTTGATCTGCACAATTATCTGCGGTGTTTCCGTCTTCTCCGCCATTTACACACGGGTCAATAAATTCAAAAAAAGTCTGTGCGCCGGGGTCAAAAAGCTCAACAATATTTGGGGCTCGCATCGCTTTACTGTAATTTACACGTATGCCAACTTGTGAATTAATTTGCCAATCTATGCCTGCTTGCCAGCTGTTGGTATGCCCGACCGTATCGTAGTCAGAATATCGTGTGGCAAGGTTGACGCCAAAGTAGTCGACCGCCGCAGTATCAGCCAAAAGTGGTACTGAAACTTCGGCAAATACTTCCGTTACACTGAATTCTCCATTAATTTCTGAAAACACATTCGATGAACTATAACCAGAAAGAGCAAAATCATCTGCCTTCGATTTAAAAGACTCCTTGCGCCATTCGAAGCCGCCGGCAAATTGCACTTGACCAGCATCAGTAAGTGCCGCACCTAGCCCCTCTATTTCACTAACAAACACTTTTTGGGTTATTTCTGACGAGTCTTGTGCACCAATTCCGACATAGTCAACCGCTGCTTGGCTAATTGAGTTTTCTCCAAAAAGATTAATAGGTACACAACCATCTGCACGCGCTTGAGCATCTATACATCGAAATGCGCCGGCACTGTCTGGGTCGGCTTCGACGTCTAAAGCATTCTGAAATCGAAGCGTATTGTAATTCCCTTGGGTGCTCTGTTCGCGTTTACTTTTCCCTAGCTGAAAATAACTATCCCAACGAAAACCGTCAAAACTTCCCGACAGGTCCACTACTATGCGAGAGGTATTCCTTTCTTGATTCGCAATCGTTGGCCCTATTTCTGAGAAGCGCCGAGTAAAATCAAAAAATCCAGGGAGTGAAAGTTCCGCATCATCGTAGAGCGAAAGAATGTCACTGGGTATGAAAGGGTTATTGTCAGGCAGATACATCGGAAACTCGCCAACACCGATGACAAAACCCGCAACCACAGGCTCTATTTGCGATTGTGATTCTGTATGAATGAAGCTCGTATCAACCCCAAGACTTAGATCCTCATTAAAAGCCAGCGTATTGTTTAATGTAAGGCTGTAGCGTTCAATCGGCACTTGTAGTAAGCGGTAGTCTGCTCGATTAAAACCATCCTCTGCTGCATTAAAGTCTTTTAGCCAAGTACCGTCAGCCGCTTCTGTGAGCAAACCAAAATCTGTCCACAAAGCGCCTTGTGGGGCAAACACACTATAATCTTGAAAATCGCCAAGAAACTCATCGTTTTGTGAAAAATCTCGGTCAGCTGAGCGTACTTTTGCAACATCGCTATAACTTAGGTTGTAGACCGACTGAAATTTTTCTGAAAAAGCACTAATACCACCACTCAATGAGATACGGTTTTCTTCTCCGTCGCCCTCTGCACTAACACCCGTTTGTACATTTAACTGATAGGCATCAAAACTTTTTTTAGTGATTATATTAACGACCCCTGCTACCGCTTCTGAACCGTAAATGGCAGAAACACCGCCAGTGACGATGTCCACTCGCTCAATTAACGCTGTTGGAATCGAATTTAAGTCCACCACATTCGGCCGTTCGCTATCACCGCCCACTACTCTTTTGCCATCGATCAAAACCAAAGTTCTGTTGGGGGAAAGGTTCCGCAAATCAATACTGGCGAGCCCAGGAGAAAAGAGACCAAAGTTCGTAGTGGCTTGTGAAGTAAGTGGCGCGCCAGAAACAGATAAGCGATTCAAACTATCAGCAAGTAAAATTTGACCAGAGCTTTCTAAGTCTGCCTTGCTAATAGAGAGCGCAGGTAAATGTGCTTGAGGTTTCTGCTGACGAATACGTGAGCCCGTCACATACACCTCTTCTGCTTCATTCTTATCTGGCTTTGAACTTTCTTGAGAGGTTGTGGCAAGCGCACTAGATTGCGGCTGATCAGCCACAACATTACATGTAAAAAGAAGTGAAAATTGAAATACTAAGAAACTAAATGCTAAGCGCATGACGTTCTCCTTGTCGTCTGATAAGTCCCATTTGTTGGCAAAGCGAATCAAACGCTGTTACAAACAAGTTTTCCTTCGGCAACATTGCATCGTTGCGAATGACGAACATGTTAACGTTTTTGACGACAAAAGTGGTGTTTTTTTGGAAACAAATTGAGATAAAAATAGCCAAAGTAAAGTCTGCGTAGACAAACGCGCCATACACCCGCAGCACTTGCCCAAGACTAGAATCGGGGTCGTGAAGTTTACGTTAAACGGCATCTTTACAAGTTGAAACAAACGACGCGTTTTCGAATGGCGCCCGTTTGCTCACACAATAAAAACGCACACGATAAAAAATAGGGAAATCTAACGAGGGTAGCGCAGTGTAATTGTATACATAAGCAGGCTAAACATTACACCTACGCAATACAGAAACCTGCACCGATCAAAGCGGCAGAAGCACTAGTAATCAAGTGCACCGGTATAGGCTCCACCACTTCCTTCATCGGCGCCTTTTCGAGAAAGCGCTCAACAAAATTACTACGGTGAAGATATTGTTGAAAACGAGGCAGTATTCCACCAGCCAAATACATGCCGCCAGAACAATTATTAATGAGTGCTATATCGCCCGCGACACTGCCCAAAACCTCGCAAAAGACTTCCATTACTTGTGCCGATAAGCTTTGGCTGTTTTCTAAACCCGTTTCGACAATATCGCCAGGTAAAAGCTTTTCTGCGGTTTGCCCGTTAATTTCTGCAAGGCTTTGATAAATACGCACCAAGCCCGAACCAGAAAGAAGGTGCTCAACCGTCACCCGCTCATACTGTTTACGCAGCACGCGTAAAATTTCTGTCTCTAGCGCAGTGACCGGTGCAAATGTAATATGCCCGCCTTCACTCTCTAACACCTGCCACTCGGTGCGTGTACGAACCAAGGTCGCGGTACCAAAACCCGTACCAGGCCCAATCACTGTAAGCGGGCCCCAAGCTTTCGCCTCACCGGTTTTAATTTGAAATAAATCATCGCCGCGCAACTCTGGCAACGAATAAGCAAGCCCAGAAAAATCATTAAGTATTTCTACTTGAGGCAGACGAAATTTTTTCTTTAAGGCCTTGGCAGAAAACTCCCAGCCAAGGTTAGTCATAACCCCTTCACCTTCGTTTACAGGCCCGGCAATGGAAATACAAAGGCCATTTACTTTCACATCGCTATGAGTATTAAAAAATGCTTCGGCAACCGCTTCGACAGAATCAAATTTGTCGCAGGTTTGCGACCACACCTTGCTCAGGGAATACGTTTCGCGAGACTTCGGGTTAATATCAAAAATTGCAAAGCGAGCGTTGGTGCCACCAATATCTGCAACTGCATAGGTGCTGGTTTTAGCCAAAGGAGATCCCCGACGTTATGACGATATGAAATTGAATTGTCGTTTTTCAACGAGTTGGCGTAAGTTCTGCTAACTAAAGATTAATTCAAAACTTACAAGTTGGCATACGCTGCAAGCACGGGCAAAAGCATGCACTTAAACTTCGTTGCTGCCCGCAGCTAGGCTACAAACGCACTTTACACGAAAATATATGAAAAATGGGTGAAATAGGTGCTCCAAAAGTACAAATACCATACAAAAACTAGAACACGCCCGAAACTGCCGCGTATAGTATAAGTAAGAACTCTATAGATATAACATCAGACAATTACTAGAGGGCCCCATGCTTCATTCAAGCCTAGAATCTGTCACAGATCGTATTAGAGAAAGAAGCCAAGAAAGCCGAAAACAATACCTCGACAAAATTTCTGCGGCTAACCAACACGATGTAAGCCGCAAACGCCTTTCCTGTGGAAATATCGCCCACGCTATGGCTACCTGCGATAAAAATGGCAAATCATTACTCGCCTCTGATCGCGCCGCCAACCTCGCCATAGTATCTGCGTACAACGAAATGCTTTCGGCACACCAACCCTACGTAAACTTCCCAGACATTATCAAGAAAGCCGCATTAGAGGCCGGAGCCATCGCCCAGTTTGCCGGTGGCGTGCCAGCCATGTGCGATGGCGTAACTCAAGGCCGCGACGGCATGGAGCTTTCGCTGTTTAGTCGTGACCTCATTGCTATGGCGAGCAGCGTGGCGCTGTCTCACGATATGTTTGATGGCGTCTTATGCCTCGGCGTGTGCGACAAAATAGTGCCAGGCCTCCTTATTGGTGCGCTCGCCTTCGGCCATTTACCCTGCGTGTTTGTTCCTGCTGGGCCAATGCCCACTGGCTTACCCAACAAAGAAAAAGTACGTATACGACAACTCTATGCCGAAGGTAAAGTGGGTCGTGAAGCGTTATTGAAAGCTGAGAGCGAGTCATACCACAGTGCTGGCACCTGTACTTTTTACGGCACCGCCAATAGCAATCAAATGTTAATGGAAATAATGGGGCTACACCTACCCGGCAGCTCTTTTATAAACCCCAACACCGACATGCGCGATGCGCTCACCAGCGCAGCGGTAAAACAATTAACGGGCATTACCAAGCAAAGCGGGAATTTCACGCCACTGGCAGAGATTATCGACGAACACGCCATCATCAACGGCATTATCGGCTTGCTAGCCACCGGCGGTTCAACCAATCATGCCATTCACCTAATAGCGATCGCACGCGCAGCGGGTATTATCGTTAATTGGCAAGACATGGCCGATTTATCTTCGGTTGTTCCATTGCTCTGCCGCATTTACCCCAACGGCCAGGCCGACGTAAATCATTTTCAAGCGGCAGGTGGTATACAATTTTTAATTTACGAACTCTTGAATGCTGGCCTATTGCACGACAAGGTCAACACTATAATGTCACAAAAAGGAATATCGCGAGGCGGAATGTCGGCCTACTGCCAGGAGCCTTTTCTCTCAGGTATAAAACCCAAACAAATTGAATGGAAAGATGGCCCAACAACAAGCGGCGATGAACAAATACTTGCACCTGCAAAAGCGCCCTTCAGCCCAGAAGGCGGTTTAAAACTGTTAACCGGCAATTTAGGCCGCTCAGTCATTAAAGTCTCTGCCGTCGCAAGTAAACACCAAAAGGTCTGCGCTCCCGCCGTCGTATTTAGCCATCAAGATGAATTAAAAGAGAAGTTTGAGCGCGGCGAACTAGAAAAAGATTTCATCGCAGTGGTTCGCTACCAAGGCCCAAAAGCCAACGGTATGCCAGAATTACACAAACTCACACCCTACTTGGGCATATTGCAAGATCGCGGCTTTAAAGTCGCCTTAGTTACCGACGGCAGAATGTCTGGTGCTTCGGGTAAAGTACCCGCAGCCATTCATTTATCACCAGAAGCGTTAGATGGCGGGCCTATATCGAAAATCCAAGAAGGTGATGCAATAGAGCTTGATGCGATTAAAGGGCAGTTAAACTGCATGGTGGTTGACTTTGATGCTCGGGCTCCAGAATCTTTCGAACTAAGTAAAACCCAAGGTATGGGCCGCGAGTTATTTCAAGTTTTCCGCAACCAAGTAGGTTCTGCAGAAGACGGTGCCAGTATTTTTAAATATTAAAGATAAGTAATATGAATGAAGCTTTCGACTTAGTTATTTTTGGCGGCGCAGGTGATTTGGCACTGCGTAAACTCATACCCGCAATGTATAAAGCCTTTACATCAGGCGAGCTTGCGCAGGGCACCCGAATATTTGCCACGGTAAGAAATGAACAAGCGACAGCTAATTATGCCCAAACAGCTCAAGCCAGCTTAAAGCAATTCTTAGTGGCAGAAGAATTCAATGACAGCAAATGGAAGCAGTTTGAAAAACTCCTTATTCCTGTAACACTAGACATTTCTAAGCGAGACAAATACTGGAAGGCCTTAAAAAGCCTTATGGATACGCAGCAAGATACTACGCGAATATTTTATCTCGCCATTCCTCCGGCAGTTTTTGGTACGTGCTGTAAACATTTAAGCGAAGAACACTTAATAACGAGCACAAGCCGATTAGTGGTTGAAAAGCCTTTGGGCTACGACGCCCAATCGGCCGAAGCGATTAACACTGAAATAGCTAGCTATTTTGAAGAAAAAGCCATTTACCGCATTGATCACTATCTTGGTAAAGAAACCGTACAAAACCTGCTTGCACTGCGATTTACCAATGTCATATTCGAACAACTGTGGGATGCAAAATCCATTGACCATGTTCAGATTAGCATCTCTGAAACTGTCGGTTTAGAAGGTCGTGCGGGCTTCTACAATGAAGCTGGTGCACTGCGTGACATGGTGCAAAATCATCTTTTGCAGTTACTGTGTTTAGTCGCGATGGAACCACCACACACGATGAACTCGGAAAACATTCAAATAGAAAAGATAAAAGTGCTGGATGCATTACGCCCTATAACAGGCAGCGATGTAGAAAAAAACACTGTGCGCGGGCAATACGTCGCCGGCAGTTATGATGATGAATTAGTGCCAGGCTATTTAGAAGAGCTCGGCTCGGCCAATAGTAATACCGAAACCTTTGTTGCACTGCGTGTGTTTATAGACAATTGGCGCTGGGCACGTGTGCCCTTTTACTTGCGTACCGGCAAACGGATGAAAGAGCGCTGCGCGGAAATCATGATTCAATTTAAAGAAGTACCTCACCGTGTTTACGATGCAAGTGCAGGCAGAATGACCTCCAACCGACTGGTCATTCGTTTACAGCCAGAAGAATTTATTCAATTGGGCTTAATGTCTAAAAATTTACACACCCTAGACATGGAATTGCAACCTGCGGCCCTTAACCTAAATTTTTCTGACACCTATACAAAAATACGTAGCAGTGCCTATAAACGCTTAATTCTGGATGCCGCTTCAGACAATTCAAGCCTATTTATTAGTAGAAAAGAAGTGTCGGCGGCTTGGAACTGGATCGACCCCATCATTGACGCTTGGCAAAAGTCAGAACAATCACCAGAGCTATACCGGGCCGGTACCTGGGGGCCAGAAGATGCAAACGCCTTATTAGCCCAAAATTGCCACGCCTGGTATAACGCTGGCGATATAAAGGAAGCCTGCTTGAATGATTGAAGAAATTTTCTTTGCGCAGAAGGAAGACCTATTTTGCACGTTAAACAAGCACTGCATGCGCATTCTTCATCACGATGTGGAATTGCGAGGACGAGCCAGTTTATTGGTTTCTGGGGGCAGTACACCCGCGCCGTTATACCAGCAACTATCTCAACAAGCATTGGATTGGAAACATATTGATATCGCCCTAGTCGATGAACGCTGGGTAGCCCCAGGCGATAAGGGAAGCAATCAAACTTTTATAGAAAATACGCTTTTAAAAAACGAAGCCGTTAGCGCAAAGTTTATTCCTATGAAAAATTCGGCCCCAACGGCTAAAGCGGGCGAGGCAAAATGCAACAAAGCGTATCAAATGATTCACTTTCCTTTTGATTTGTGCATATTAGGCATGGGGCCAGATGGCCATACAGCCTCTTTATTCCCCCATGCAGAAAACCTCCATTACGCACTCGACGACAACACGCAGAGTATTTGCACACACATTCACGCCAAACAAAGTGAAGTAACCGGTGAACTTACGGAACGTATGAGCCTAAGTTTGAATGCGATCAAATCCTGCAATAATATTATTCTTCTAATGACAGGCGAAGAAAAGTTATCAGTGTACAAGCAAGCGCTCTCAAACTCCGACTTTAATACAATGCCTATCAGCGCCTTGTTACAAGATACCAATTCACACATAGCCGTATATTGGGCACCTTAGTTTAAAGAAATAATGAGCACACCTATGCCAAAAACGATTGAAGAAATCATGACACATTGTCCGATTATTCCGGTGATTGTCATCAACAAAATGGAAGACGCCATTCCTCTCGCCAAAGCATTGGTTAATGGCGGGCTCAAAGTATTAGAAATTACATTACGAAGTGAACACGGCTTAAATGCTATTACTGCGATAAAAAAAGAAGTCCCGGAAGCCATCGTTGGTGCCGGCACAATATTAAATTCAGACGATTTTAATAAGTCTGTAGATGCGGGTTCAGAATTTATCGTCAGCCCCGGTACAAGCGATGCATTACTTGCTACTGCACGCCAAAGTGATATTCCTCTTCTGCCTGGCATTTCTACCCCGAGCGAAGCCATTACCGCGCTCGACTCAGGCATTCAGCACATGAAGTTTTTCCCAGCTGAAGCCGCAGGTGGAATCGCAATGCTAAAAGCCATTGCAGGCCCCCTGCCGCACATCAAATTCTGCCCAACAGGCGGTGTTAATATAAGTAACGTAAAAGACTACTTAGCGCTAGATAATGTTTTATGTGTTGGTGGAACATGGATGCTCGACAAGTCAGCCATTCAATCTGGAAATTGGACCCAAATACAAGAAAGTGCACGAGCAGCAGCTTGGGCGGCGGGTTAAGCAATTGGAAATGACTCTTACAACTACGCGCCTATAGTTTAGAATCAATTTTGTTGGGGTGTGCAACATCTTCCCAATAGGTAATTCGTCGCCCTTTATTTACATGAGGGAGGGCAATCTCCTCGCTGTTTTTTCCATCTGAAGCATTCCCGCCTAAACAAAAATTTCGTAACGACGCCGCTGCACCCTTCTCAGAAATATCGACATACAATATTTGATTTGGCTTTGAGTCAAACGTACTGCGAACGGATGCTTTATGTTTGACATAACAATCTCGCAAGTAACTATCACTGAATTCCGTGAGACTATAAAAACCGGGAAATGCCGTTATAAAGCAGCGACGAATTTCAGGTTCAAAAACACCTTGATCACGCACCCACTGTTTCCGCATACTTCCTAACAAACGGCGAATGGAAGGTAACCACTCCCGAATAGGTCGCTCCAGATAAACAAATTTCGCTTCTGGCCAGCGTTCAAGTAATACAGGAAAATCAACAAACACTGGCGTGTCTGCAATCACATCTGCTTGCTCAAACACCATATCACTAAACGCAGTATGCGCAACGGTAAAGCCCTGGTCTAACAGATACATACACGTGCTTGTGGTACCGGTTCTGGGGAGGCTTATGATAAACACTTTGGTCATTGTGAACGCAAATCTAACTGGAATGAATAGAAAAAAACAGCTTAGTAGGCCTTATTGATGGCTGTAAACTTATCCAACAAAGATTTCAATAACGAAGGACCACCGATACTATTACAAAATGATGAATAACGATAAAATTAAATTTATATGTAATTACAAACCACCAAGAAAGCGTGATAAGTAGTCAAGAGAGGGAGAATAATATTAGCCACATTGCAACCTTGAATTAGTGCCTTCATTTTTATATAAAAATAATGAAACAACAGTATTTTCTGACCAACCAATGATCACCACATTAAATCATCTGGAATTTCAAAATTGGCGTAATATGCCTCATCTTCATCTGTGAGAGAGTCCTCTTTCTCGCCAACTTTACTGTTTGCAACGACAACAACCGATTCATCCCTCTCCTTTATTTTGTCTGCAATCGGTTTTGGAATAAGCACGTAAGACTGCCCGGCCCTGGCGACACACAACTTACCTCTAACGATTTCTTCGCGAAAAACCGTCGTTACGCGTAACTTCTTAACTTTTCCGTCGTCGGAAAAATTATATTCAACGTCACCTTCTTTTATATCAATCTTATAGTGCTGTATAAGCTGAATAATCTGTGCCGATATTGCTTTCTTTTCAAGTTCAAGATCGCGCTGTTTATTCAAAGCCCTGTCACGATCGATTTTTTCTTGCCGGGCCTTTAGTAAAGCCGCTTGCTCTTCGTTTGGCCCAACATCTTGCGATCGTACCTTCTGAGCCTTTTCTTTTTTTGATTCTTTACCAATTTTTTTTGCTCTTTTCTTATCGATAAGACCCGCATTCAACAGTTGATCTTGAAGGGATTTTTTCACAATAGTATTCCTAATAAGTAACGCAACGATAGTAAACTATACGCTGACAGCACTGCGTGCTTCTCTGACTCTTCTTTCAATTACTTTTTCTTCTGACTAATAATCGAGCTTTAACATTTTTACGCCTGAATGTTCACCCAAGCGCGTTAAAGCAAAAAGCTCAATTGCACGATACGTGGCCTGCATCCACCGGGTTGCAACACCATGCCAAAAGCAAATCGAATATCTTATTTTGCGTACCAATCGATATTTCTCGGTATTTCTGGCCTCATCCACTCCCAATCCATTCCCATCTTCCTTTCTCGAACGTCATTGAATACACATATAACACAACATTTAAATAAAACAAGACAAGTAATAAGGGTAATGTATGAATGTACAAGGCATAAAAATAGTGAGCCGCATACTCGGCGGCATAACATGCTTGGCAATATTAAATGGCTGCGACCTAGAAAAAGTGGTCATTGGCGAAGGGAGCTTGAGCACAAACCCAACATCTACCACAGCATGTGAAACCCCTAGCCCCACCTGTACTGCATTCCCTGAAGACTCAACGGTAGTAGTCACCGCCGAGCCTGCCGATGGCTGGGCTTTTGCCGGTTGGGAAGGCACCTGCCCAGAAACAGAACTCGACCACATCGAAAAGTGCGTGCAATTTATGGATGAACACAAATCTGTAACGGCTCGCTTTGTACCGATCGCAGCAGGCAATTTTACCGAAGGCCAATGGTATTACGGTCGTAATAGCTACACGCAATACCGGGCAGGTAATATGCCATTGGTGCTTGTGGTGTCACACGGCGGAAAACAGCTCCCAACAGAAATTCCCAATCGGGCGAATACTGGGCAGTACCCTTCTTTTAACACCTCTAGTGATACGAACTCACGCATACTTGCAGACAGCATCGCGACACAGATGTTCGAATATACGGGGCGATACCCTCATATAGTCGTCAATGATTTACATCGAATTAAACTCGACGCAAACCGAGACATCGGCGAAGCCGCACTGGGTAATAGCTACGCAGAACGCGCATGGGAAGAGTTCAATGCCTTTATTCAAGTTGGGCGAAGCGAAAGCGCACAGACCTATAATTATGGTTTAGTGGTAGACGTGCATGGCTACACCGATTCAGAAAACCCTAATACCGGCCTAATACAACTCGGCTACCTCATTTCGAATAACATGCTTAGAGACGATCCGAGCGCGCCACAAAATACAATCACAGATGAGATGTTCGACCTCGACGCCTCGTACTCACAAAACTCTAGTATTCGCCACTTACACGAACGCAGCGGCCACAGCTTTTCAACCATCATGCGCGGCAATTATTGTATAGGCGGGGTATTCGAGTATGGTGGTTTACCGGCGATTCCTTCACCCCTTGCCCCACATACCTCACCGGGTTATCAATTTGCCGGCGGTGGATACATAACACAAACCCACGGATCGAATGCCGGTGGAGTGGTCGATGCAATTCAAATCGAATTTCCCTTCCACCTAAGGCAAACAGAGGCAACGGCAACACAAACAGGAACGGATACCGCAGCCGTGCTCTACAACTTTATGTTAACGAACTACTCGTTTTAATACATCAAGCCGTAGTAATTTAGAAGCGCGTCGAAAGGCGCGTTTTTTATTTCACCAATGCTAAATAAAAACCTCACTTGTGAAGTTTAGGCCCTAATTTAGCAGATATATACAAACGCTTGCGGCACCCATTCTGAGCAGGTGAATGTTAAACATTTGGCCACACTGCGAGAAACAACCATTATTAATGGTTGTTTCCGCTTATATCGTGTACTACGCCCACCACCGTGTAACTTAACAACGCACTGCTTCGTAAGTAAATCACTTAACTCGCGAGTGGCTGTTGCTTTACTCACTTTAGCAAGCGCCTGGTATTTACTTGCGTTAATTCCGTTAATGAACTCTTCCCCAAACGAGCCAAGGAACCGATTAAGCACATTCACTTGCCTTTCACTTAAAACCGTTTGCGCATGGCGTCGCCAAAAGCGTGCTTTTTGTAACACACGTTCAAAACGGTATTAGTCATCAGTTAACGTATCACCTAAAACCGTTAAATAGCATTCCAGCCAGCGCGTTATTTTTAGTTCGCCTGCCTCACCCTCATGTAGTTTTAGAGCTTGCTCTAACTGAAGGTAATATTCCTTTCGACGAGCCATAATGGCCGCACTTAAAGAATAATATCGCATGATACCGTTCAGATAAGCACCCAGCAGATGTATGTATTGTCGACTATTGTTTAGGCGTAATTCCGGAAAACCCTTTCAAACAGAATAACGGAGTATGCAATGAAGACCAAAGCAGTGCTTTTTTTATCATTATTGTTATCGACATTATCACTATCAGTTTTTAGCGCCACATCGCACAACCCCATTGTAATCAGTAGTAATTCGGATTTCACTGCGGCAAACGGTGTTACCAGCGGATCGGGCACATCAGCAGACCCCTACATCATTTCAGGCTGGGAAATCACATCTGGAAGTATTTGCATCAGCATTTCGAACACCACGGCCTTTTTTACCATTCAAGATAATTTGTGTCACAACAACAGTGTGGCCAATGCAACCATTCGCACAGGCTTTAGCTTTAACGGTGTGTCAAACGGGAGCGTATCTTCAAATAAAATTTATGAAATATATGGCGCCACAGCAACATCCATGGCGCCGAACGGTGGCGATGCAACGGGCATTCTGTTAAATACCGTCACAAACTTCACAATAGATAATAAAAATTACTTCTATGCCTTTACTGGCGGAACCGGTTATTTAGGTACGAGTGGCCGGCCTGGCGGGCGCGGAGGTTCTGCGTATGGCATCAACGCATCAGGCACAAATAGCGCGTTAACGATTTCATCAAATTATTTTGGTCAAACTGACGCTGGTCTGAACGGTGGGAATGGCGGCGCAGGTGGGCCGGGCCTATCAACGGGCGGTGCAGGTGGTACCGGCGGGTATAGCTTTTCTATTTATCTAGACGGGACAAGTGGGTCTTTCAGCACAACCACAATTTCCGATAATGATTTTACGGCGTCTTATGCAGGCACCGGTGGTGCTGGCGCGCTGGGAAGTGCGAATGGGAATGGTGGCGCGGGAGGTACAGGCGGCCTTCAACTCACCGTACTCGCGATCGGCAACTTAGCCACATTGGATATTTCTAAAAATACATTTACCAACTTATCGGCAGGCACAGGCGCTTTAGCCTCAGCAGGCACCGTATCCGGCGGAAACGGTGGCCGAGGTGGCGACGGCGGCATGATGGTACCCATTTATCTCAACGGTAATAACTCGCAAACCAGTGATATCTCCATATCTGACAATACGATTGGCACAAAAATTTACGCCGGTAATGGCGGCGCGGGTAATATCGGCGCAACCGGCACGGTCGGCGGCAACGGCGGGAATGGTGGTAGTGGAGGCAGCGCAGCAGCGATCGTGGTAACAGGAATGGATACCGGCAAAATAGATGGCAATATTATTAAAGATATCGAAGCCCGTGGCGGCGGCGTTGCAGGCATCGGAGAGACAGGCGTCACCCGAGGTGGCAATGGCGGCAACGGTGGCCGAAGCGGCGCAGCTTCTGGAATTGTCGCAACCAATCTCAGCAATTTCACGATTACAGAAAATCAAATCTCTGATCTTACCGGCGGGGCTGGTGCAGTTGGTTCTGAAGGAGCATACGCCACCGCAGGTTATGGCGGTAACGGTGGCAGCGGGGCCGACGGAGGCGAAGCCATCGCAATTTGGGCCGTAAGTTCACCCAGTATTTCGATCACAAACAATCAAACAACATCAATCGTGGCGGGCGTTGGCGCCGAAGGTGCAAACGCTGGTACAGGCGCGGGGTTTGATAGCGGTGGCAATGGCGGTAACGGTGGTGACAGCGGATCAGCTACGGCGATTCTCGTTAACTCTTCCAGTAGCCCAACCGTATCGAATAACACGATCGACACCGTAACAGCAGGGGCATTGGCCGGTAAAGGCGCCAACGCGGCAGCACCTTACTACAGCAATACTGGCGGCAACGGCGGTAATGGCGGCAATGCAACGGGCATATACTTTGATAATTCCTCCAACCCAACGTATACCGGAAATACATACACAAAACTTACGGCGGCATCTGGAAATAAAGGCGGTTACCCCAACGGAACAACCGGTACCGACGGCGCGGCCAATAATGTGGTGACGATAGGGACATCCGTCGACAACTCGAAAAAGAAAAAATGGGTATGCAAGCTCACCGAAGCTGAGCGACGCAAACAAACAGCGATATCAGAAGACAGCTGTAAAATGAAAAAATAAAAAAGCTAGCACTCACACTAGGGCAGTCATCGCGTCAGGTGGCTGCCCTCTCTTTCGCGTTTCTCTTTCACATCTCGCTTCCCTGCCCCAGCATGCCCCCCTAACCGAGGCACGGCTTAGCCCCTATGAGCCCGCCTTTTAATTATTCGCCGAGTTCTAAAATTTTCACACCCGAATTGTCACTTACACGCGTTAACACAAAAAGCTCAGTCGTCCGGTACGATCCGTCTTCAACTGAGTTAGTTACTTGCAGAATAAGGTCTTCGATATTGTCACCATTGAGATCACCCCGCCCCAATAACTTCAACGCTTGCTGGCCACTACCCACGGAGTAGCTCACTTCATATTCATCAGTTTTACTGATGTCTTTTATTACCGCCGCTTCACCGATACGCGTAAATTGCTGTTCCAGCTTTGCCTTCTCGACAGTTGAAGCTTTAAAAAGTAAAGCGATGGGCAAGGCCTGTATACCTGACTCGTTCAGTGAAAAATTATTCAAAAAACTTTTTTCTGCGGAGGTAAGACGAGACGCCAAGAACACTGCCCGACATTGCGCAACAGCGTATTGAAAGGTGACATACATGGAAGGCACTGAAGGCTCTGCCCCAGAAACGTCTGCTTTTAAAGCACTCTGACAGGAATCAACCGCGCTAGGTGTTTTCACATGCTCTGCCTGCATATCTACAGACAAAACCCAGCGTGCGGTTAGCTGTGCAGATAAGCTTATATTGGATTCATCGCTTGGCAGATACGCAGCAACATTGACATCAGGGTGCACAAACACTGGCAGTGATTGCTTAGCGGAATCGTTATTGGCGGCGCCGGTACAGCTTACGCTTAACATTCCGAGTAAGACCATCGCCCCTATTTTAATTTGGGAAATAAAACGCATATCAAAGAACATAACAGCCCTCACGGTGTTTTTGCTTTTGCGGCTTTCAAAAATAGGTCTTCTACGTATTGATTTCGGGCTTTTGCGATCCCTTTACGGCTACTCTCACCAGCAGCGGCAGCCCAGTCTTTCGCTTTTATGTGCTTGTTCATTGTCGGGAAGCCATTGCGTAACTTGGGCATACCCAAATTGAAAATCATATCAAACAAAGCAAGCCGAACTTCTGAGGGAAAGGCTGTAAATTCGCTTACGCCATAAATAATATTCAGCTCTTTCTCAAAACTATCGATATGCTTATCTGTCAGAGCGTCAATATCTGCTGCTGAAAGCTTTAGTTTTGTGTGCTGCTTATACAAGGCCGCGAACAACCCCATGGGCTGTTTCTTTACTGCGTCATAATCCGCTTTAATGTCAGCCGCTGTCGCCTTTTTACCGCCCTTCTGCTGAATCAGATTTAATTTTTGTGCAGCCGCAACATCTTTGAGTAAGTGCCCAACACCCACCGTGACATAACCTTTCGTATCCAGATACATATGCTCGATTTTACCTTCGTATTTTTCGAGCGCCGTTCGCAATATTTTCTTTTCCTGAGTTGTTGCCATATTTGGCCTCCTTTGTGAGATCGCTTAATAAGCTATTCTGTATAGTATTCCCGTCATTTTACAGGCTAGCGCTTAGGTTCGAAGCCATTCCTAGCTATGCTAAGCCTTGATCATAAGCTGAGTAAAGCACACTATTCAGCTCAGATTACGAGCCGAATAATAACGCCTATTCGGCTCGTGGGGAAATACAGTCTTTTTAGAGATGAGAACAAAAAGAGACCTGTCTATTTTTCATATGACATAGTTTGGCGCTGTTATAAAGGTTCTGCCCCTACAAATGCGGTTTAGTATTTCCATCAGTTACAGGCTAGCGCTTAGGCCGGGAGTCTTATTACTAAAAGGGATCTGACTCTTTTAATTGATAAACCGGATCTCACCATGTCGACAATAACTTATCTACCGACTTTTTCTGTGTTTTATTTATTTTCTTAATCTGCTCGAAAGATAAATCACTCACACCAAAACGTTGCGTAATGTCCTGCAACATCGCCATCCACACCTTCGCCGTCATCTCTGCATCATAAAGCGCTCGGTGATACCCCCCACCACTTTCGATACCCGCGTAAGACACCAACTGTGCCAACTTGTGATTAGGCGAGCCCTGGAAAATTCGTCTCGCGAGCAATAACGAACAGGAAAACTCCCCCCCATAACCTACATTGATTCGATCCAACTCGGCATCTAAAAATTTCTTATCGAAGGAGGCATTATGTGCAATTAGATTTGCATCACCAATATACTCAGAAAACCGCCCCATCACTGCGTCACAATCATCCGCCTGAGCTAGCATCGTATTATCAATGCCCGTGTAGTTAGCAATAAAATCTGATACACGAAAACCCGGATTCATCAGCTCTTGAAAACTATCCACCACTTCTCCACGCTCCAGACGTACCGCACCGACCTCAATCGCACGGTCGCCCATATCCGGGGATAAGCCCGTGGTTTCGAAATCGAGAACAACAAGTGAGTCTGCACGCATAATGAATCCGATAAATTAATAAGAATGTGATAAAAACCAAACAATGACGCCCCGTACATTAATCAAAGCAACACTCGAAGAATCACTCAAAAACTACAAACACCTAACAGTCTAATCTCTCAGGCAATTTAGGCACCGAGTTTATGCAGCCCAAATCACCGAAAAAACCTCGGCCGCTTGATCAAGATCTTTCGAACCTGTGTTGGTATACCAATGACTACAAATAGGCATGATAATCACTTGCCCAAGGGAGGAGGCATGGGTAAATACCCACGAGCGTTTTTAATTAAATTACTCGTTCCCATCGTTTCGTCATTGAGCGCTTCACCGTAATTATTACGGCAGTGAATACAAGGGCTCATTTTGTTCACTAAGCGGCCTTTTCTAGAATACTTTCTAACGTATGCATGCGAGATCTCTACATTGCCGCGATGTAATTCAAAAACATCTCCCAGCTTATCTCTCAAATCACTTACCGCTGCATCTTCAGCACACATGGTGTTATTTGCACATCCCCAACCTATGGTCTCGCTCCCAGAATCTTTGTGTGAATATCGAGCTGCTACCCAAGGGCCAGCGTGATCACCCGTTGGTTTTCCATTCGGGAAATGAGAGGGCTTATTTGCCAAGTTGTATGAGATGAGCTCAAGCGGATCTGTCGGGGCTCTTTCGCAGAGACTGTCATGACCCAACACACTCTCTGCAGTTGCAAAATAATGATGATTATTACTGGTTTTTACATTCCCACAATGTTGTCGACCTTCGATTGTCGTTATTTTCACTACTTCGGCTACGGTACCGACAAGGGTGAATATTTTGTCTCCCTCATTAAGGTTTTCAGCCGTTACCCATTCCTCAGTAATAACGTAAAAAGGATGCTCCTCATCAGTAAACATGGATGTTTTTGCGTCTGCAATAGAATATTCAATCTCAATCATAACGAGAGCAACACGCCTACATATCCATTGAACATGATCGAGGCGAAACTTCTCGAAGACGTAAAGGGAATTGATATAAACAGAAACTATAGGTATTAATCATTTTTTGTGCGTAAGGGTTTATAGCAAACCCACAGATATGAGAATTGTGCAGGTATTATAATTACTGACAAAAAAGAAGGCGAGCGGGGACAGTTTTGGCAGCACGCGAGCCCCACTCAACGGGATCTCTTCTCGAAAAACGCCCCCCTCTACTGACGAATCAACTGGCCAGATACAGCCCACCTAATACTTAGTATGAGAACCCTTTGAAAGTCTGTGCAATGCTGTATTGTACACACCAAACAACCTGTATAAACAGTCAAAGGAAAAGCATTCAGGTTCCATACGAATATATGGTGGTTATGTAGGTACCAAACCGCTAGGCGGAAACAAATATGAACTTATCGTTGAGAAATAAAACAATAAAATCAACAATATTTATTATCGGGATGTTATTAGGAGCATACGCTATGTCTGCAGATATTGAACTCAACTGGGAATGGCCAGCGGATAGAAAACCAGATCAAAAATTATTAGTCAAAGTTTCATCAATCAAGGCTGATAGCGGTGGTCTATTTCTGTTAAAAAAACCGGCCTCGATTGTAGAGGGGTTTCCTGACCCATATGTATTTGAAGGAACAATAGAAAACACAAGCGACCAGCTTGATGGAAAAACAATTAAGCTCATTTTGCCAAAGCTAGAATTAGAAAATGTAACCGAAGGAGGCTATGTAGTAATAGGCGAAGTTAACCCCAGCACATGCATTTGTATTGTAAATATCGAATCTCGAGATACCGATATTTCCGAGGTCTCATGCCCTTAGTATGTAGATAGTCATTTGTGGCCTAGTAGCAGTTTATACTTCTTTATTACTGCTACTTTATTTACTTCAAGAAAACTTTATTTTACCCCGCGAAAAACCAAGCCCGAAAAACTGTTTTCTACATAAAGCCGCTTAAACGCTTCCGTCACAAAGCTATAGCTCAGTTTATTTGTGGGGCTTTTAAATACGTGATGGTCACTCAACACGCTTTCACGAAATAAAACGCGCTCTTGCCCCGTATGCACCCCTGCATCTACGGCCTCAACAGCGTGAGAGCGGTCTATTCCTTCTTCTGGGATAACGTACAGAGTGTTGAATATGTAGTACGTATCAATACCTACATGTACCGGTAAAAACTCACCAGAGGGCGCAAGCAAATCTTTGAACACTTCATAGGCTTTTGGGCTTAATACAATATTTCCAATAGCCCAGGTCGTTACATCGGGTAACTGCTCTCCCTGCCCCGCGTAATTCTCACTGGCATAATACGACGCTATCGGCGCAACCCAGTGTTCTAGCCTTGGTTTTGCTCTAAACCGCTGACTGTAAGAAGGCATTTTGAGGAGTAAATCTGAACCATCGGGCAAAAATGAATAGCAATTCTCAAAATCGTTTTCAATTCGGTAGATCATAGCTTTCGATTCTTTTTTAACCAACTTTTGTATTCTGCTTCGTCTATCTCTTCCTGAAGCTTCATTTCATCTTTGATATTGCCATGAAGTAACTGCACCCGCACAGTGTTTAGAAACGCTCGTATTTCCAAATCAGTATCCATGATGGAAATCGTTCGCTCAATCCAGTTGTAATAGAGTTCGCGGTGGATTCGGTTATGCCCAATCGCGTTAGGATAAAGTGTTGGCTTGGCATCGGCTTTGGTCTTAGGCATCCAAGCACCGTTATCAGGGTCATCAATACGAATCTTAATATCTTCTTCAGCCAGGACTAAACGCGAAGCCGTTGCTTCAGGGTGCTTACCTGAAACTAGGTGGTGCGCCTCCCACTTTGCACCGGGACGAGCTACACCACTCACACGTAGGAACTTACCTAGTAGGGTCGACGAATGCTTCTCGGTAAAAAGCTGGTGAGATGTCATATCTGCACCTTCACGGCGAAAAGCAGCCAACTTACCTGCTAAACGTGTTTGATTCATCCGCGCCATTCGTTTTTCTACACGATTGAAAGTGCCATGATCTTTTTCTGAATAACTTTCGAACTTGGCTTTTTCAAGAACACTTTGTGGTTTTGAGGTGGTCTGGCGCATTGTTTTTTCCTTAACTAATTGATCCCAGAAGTTCTTCTTACGAGGGATTATATCGATTATTTACCACCTTTCACGATGGCTGTTTCACACAAATAGCCAAACCAAAGAAGTGACTCAAAGCCACAAGAATAAAAAGGCTGTAACAGAGCGATGCTGGAACCGTTGCCTAAAAAGATCAGGCACGGTTCAGACAGAAACAAAAAACCGCCACAAGGAAGTACGGAAGAAATGCGAGCGCGGGATGCACTCGGCACATCCATGTGCCTCGCCCTGCGGGCGACTTCGTCGTGCTAATTTGATCCCGTCAAATTAGTGAACCGTAGCGAATGTTCGATACCGTTAGGGCTCGCTGAAAACAAAAAAACCGCCACAAGGGCGGTTTTTTTGTTTTTGGTGGAGCCTAGCGGGATCGAACCGCTGACCTCAACACTGCCAGTGTTGCGCTCTCCCAGCTGAGCTAAGGCCCCGTATTTCTGAGGGGGGCGAATTGTATCAGCCCCCTGTTGCCTGTCAACCTTCAGAGGTTTGGGGCGCTTGGCCCAATTGGGCGTATTCTTTCTCGTAGCGTTTGAGCACTTTTTTCCCTGCCCCGCCCAATACCTCTATGGCTTCTCTTATTCTCGCTCGGGTCATGTCTGAGCCCAACAGTTCCATGGCGTCCATCACAGAGAAGGAGTCTTTAGTGCCGCATACGGCCACGAAGAGCGGGCCGTTGAAGTCACCTAGTTTAACGGCCATGTTGCCAGCCAGGGCTTTGATGGTGGTAAAGAGTGTGTCTCGCTCCCACTCTCGTACTTTTTCTAGCTCCCATAGGGCAAATTGAAGGGCTTTCTTTTGGTCTTCAAGTGCCAGCTTGTTAACGGAAAAGTCACTTTCACTCAGGTTTAGTTTGCCAGAAAGCAAGAACGCCACGGCGGGAACAAAGTCTGAAAGCGTGCTCATACGCGGTTGTACGAGGTCGACTAGTTTGTCGAGTTTGTCTGTATCGATTGCCCAGTTTTGTAGGCGCTGCAAAAAGCTTTGTTTGTCGAGATCTTCACGAATCCAAAGCCCATTTAACCAATTGAGTTTTTCTACGTCGAAGATTGGCCCACCGAGTGATACGCGTTTGATGTCGAAGTTGTCGAGCATGGTTTGCAGTGAAAACTTTTCACTTTCATCTGGCATTGACCAGCCCATGCGGCCTAGGTAATTCGTCAGCGCTTCAGGCAAGTAACCCATTTGTTTGTAGTAGAGAATGCTAGTGGGGTTTTTGCGCTTACTGAGCTTGGTTTTATCTGGGTTGCGCAGTAACGGCAGGTGACAAAACACGGGAATGTCCCAACCAAAATATTGGTAGAGCAGAATGTGTTTAGGCGCGGAGTTAATCCACTCTTCGCCGCGAATCACATGGGTGATGCCCATTAGGTGGTCATCTACCACGTTGGCCAGATGGTAAGTCGGCATACCGTCTGATTTCATAAGAATTTGCGCATCGACTTGGCCCCAGTCGCATTCGATGGTGCCACGAAGTAGATCTTCTACTGGGCATACACCTTCAACCGGGACTTTCATGCGAATCACGTAAGGCTCGCCAGCGGCTTCTCGCGCTGTTACGGTTTCTTCAGGCAGGTATAAATCTTCTGCTTTAAGCGCACTGTGAATACCGGCTTCTTTACGTTCGGCACGAAGTTGGTTCAATTCATCGCTAGTGCGATAACACTTAAAGGCGTGACCGGCTTCGAGCAATTGATCGACGTATTTCTTATATATGTCTTTTCGCTCACTTTGGCGATATGGGCCGTGCTCACCGCCGATGTCTGGGCCTTCGTCCCAATCTAGCCCCATCCAGTGCAAAGAGTCGAAAATCGCCTGCTCTGATTCTGGGGTTGAACGCGATTGATCGGTGTCTTCTATGCGAAGTACGAATTTACCCCCATGCTGCTTGGCAAAGCAGATGTTAAACAAGGCAATGTAGGCAGTACCTACGTGGGGGTCTCCGGTAGGAGAAGGCGCGATACGCGTGCGAACCGTCATCGAAATTCCTCTTAAAATCAAGATCTTGCAAAGGCGGCGATTATACGCACGTTTACAAGCCCGTGCAGCTAAGCCACTATATTATGAAACAATCACACTCAAGATGAAAAAATGAACAACGACGCGCTCGAATTACTGCTAACACGCCGCTCAGTAAAAGCGGTTGATCTATGCGAACCTGGTCCGAATAAAGGTGAGTTGAAAAAGATACTCGCCGCTGGGCATCGCGTGCCCGACCACGGCAAAATTGGCCCGTGGCGCTTTGTCATAATGGAAGGGAATGCCCGCACACGGTTTGGCGAAACCACCGCGCAAATATTTAACCGTGCGAACCCAGGCGCTAGCGAAAAGTTGATCGAGTTCGAAAAACAGCGCTTTACCCGCGCACCGTTGGTGATTGTTGTTATCGCCTCCCCTATTGAACACAAGGTGCCCGAATGGGAGCAGGTGTTAAGTGCAGGCGCATGCTGCCAAAACATTTTAAACGCGGCACACGCGCTTGGTTACGGAGCACAATGGTTAACGGAATGGACGGCCTACGACGCCGATGTTTTAAAGCATCTGGAATTAGGTGAAAGGGAAAACATTGCCGGCTTTATGTATATTGGCAGTTATTCGAATAAACCGGATGATCGAGTACGCCCATCTCTAGAAGACCGCGTCCAATATTTAAAGGCTTAGTAAAAGCTTTACGAATATTTAATTTCACTTTTATGAATTTTTTATGACACAACAGGGGCGTAATGCTCGCCCTTCAACATCTTTATATTTTATCTTTATTTACCCCCCATATCCCTTTCCGTTTTGTCACACCCATTTAACCGCAACGCTAGGCCACCACTAGCGTTCATGTTTTCTCACGCACCCCAGTAATATTTTTTTAACATTTCTGTCGCATTAACGTCACATTTCTCCGTGAAAATGGCGCGCATATCTAGCTTACAAGCTTAGGTGACAAGAACAATCATTATTTAAAAACGACCTGTTTTTTTGCCACCCAAAAAATTAAGCCAAGTGCGCCTGCTTTATACCAGCCGCTCACCAAGAATTATTGAAAACCCCAGAAGTTACAATTTATTTAATTCACTCCATAAATATATTAGGAGAGTTCATTATCATGAAAATTAAAACTCTAGTTAGTCTAAGTGTAGTTGCAGTGGCGCTTGCTGCATGTGGTGGCGGCGACATTAACGTTGATGCGCAAAACAACGCAAGCTTTGTTGAAGACAATTCAGTTGGCGATGGCGCGACTGTGATTACAGGTGGCAGTACGACTGAAGAATTTGAATGCGCTTCTTACATAGATGAAAGCGGCGATACTCAAACAGGCCAAATCGAAGGTGAAAACTGCATTTACGGTACGGAGTTCGTTAACTTCGACAACCCCATTCTTACCAACTTAACGTTAACAGACATTGGTGACGGCGCACACATTTTCACAGGGTCTCTGTATATGGGCGAGAACTACGACAATCTCGCGGATGCAACGACAGCCGGTATTACTCAAGGTGGTGATGGCCCTACTTTAAATGTTCGCGCTGGTGCAACTATCGCATTGTCTAACCCTAACTCAGCTATCGCGATTAATCGCGGCGCACAAATTGTTGCGCTTGGCCGAGCAGATGCACCAATCACGTTTACTTCTGAGTCAGATATTCTTGGCACCATTTCTTCACCAGAAGCCGTACAAGAATGGGGCGGTATGGTTATCGCAGGTTTTGGTTTTATTAACTCATGTGACTACGAAGCCGGTTGGGACCGTACCGACAACGATCCCGCTTTAACATTGGTTGGCGGCCAAGAATGTTCACTTTCTACCGAAGGTTTAGAAGGCGGTCGTGAAGTACATTACGGTGGCACAGTGCCAACAGACTCTTCTGGTCAACTTAGTTATGTTGTGGTTAAGCACGCAGGCTTCGAAGTAAGTACAGGCAACGAGCTTAACGGTATTACTTTTGGTGCTGTAGGCTCAAGTACGATTCTTGAAAACCTTCAAATCTACTCTAACAAAGATGATGGTGTTGAATTCTTTGGTGGCGGTGCAAACTTAACAAACTACGTGGCCATGTATGTACGCGACGATTCCATCGACATTGACCAAGGTTACTACGGCACCATTTCTAACGCATTAGTCATTCAAGGTGGCGGCCTTGGTAATGACTTTAAAACCGGAAACCACTGCGTTGAATCAGACGGTTCTGGTAGCGGTCTTAAAGCTCAAAACATCGCTAACGGTTACACCTCTCGCGCAACCATCAATAACTTGACGTGTATTTTAAGTGCGAAACATGGCGACGCAGATGACCAACCTGCAAGTGCAGGCATCAACATGGAAGAAGGTCATGAACTTACTGTAAACGACTCTATTGTTACTACGGCCTACGGTGACGCAACAACAGACGCCGACGGAAATACTGTTGCAGATTTCGCATTCGACAATTACTGCTTCCAAATGGAAGATACGGAAGATCTTGAAAATGCGGGTAATGGATTCATCAATATCAATACCACCATTTTTGCATGTAATGTAATTTCTTCTAACAAAAATACTGATAGCGATGTGACTTTGGTAGCCGGTACAACGTACGGCGCTATTTCAGGCCAAGCGTTCTTGGAAGCGCAAGACAACGTTACTTATGCAGCAGCTAACGACGGCTCTGAAAGCCCAGACGGATCTGCCACATTGAATATTCTCGACACCTTCTATTCTGTTCCTGTTGAAGACCTCGTGGTTAATGGCGTTACTGCATTAGATTTATTTGATGCCGGAACTACAGTGAACGCCAGCACAACTGTAGGCGCAGTGACACGCGCAAATGATTGGACCACGGGTTGGGTGTATGGCTTGGTTGATGGCAACCGCGGCCAAGCACTTTGGTTTGAATAAGGTCTGACAATAAAACCTGAAGAGCCGTAAAAGAAGGGCGCCATACGGCGCCCTTTCTATTCCGCTCGTTCCATTAGGAAAATTTCATTACCAAAGGTGAGTTCAGATGAAAAAATATTTAAGCAAGAAAAAAAACCTACTTGCTGCTTTTCCGGTGAGCGCGCTTAGCTTAGCCATTAGTTCCGTACTGTACGCTCAAGAACCTGAGGCGCAAACCGCACCTGAGAAACCCGTTCAAGAAGAGCAGCAACCTAGCGAAAAAGTTATACCTACTACGAATAATACTATTCAAGTAGAAAGTCCAATCGAAGATGTATTAGTGCTTGGCCGCCTAAAAAGTGCCGCACAAGATTTAGCACTAGAGCGAATGGAGTTTGAAACCGTTGTCGATCTTTTAGGTGCAGATCAAATCAGCCGCGTGGGCGACTCTACCGTAGCATCGGCGCTGCGACGCATACCCGGCGTCACCTTGATTGACGGTCAGTTTATTTATGTACGTGGTCTCGGCGAACGTTATTCAAGTTCAATATTAAACGGCGCTACTGTGCCCTCGCCCGACTTAACAAGAAACGTGCTTCCCCTTGATATTTTTCCAACATCGATTGTTGAGTCCATCGCCGTACAAAAAGGTTACACCGCAGATATGCCGGCAGCTTTTGGCGGCGGTAATGTCAATATTCGTACGAAAGGCATTCCTGACGAGTTAGTTATAGCGTTTGAAATAGGTGCTGGCATTCATTCGGATTCTGACCAGGTTATGACCTACGGTTCTGGCCACGACATGGGCGAAGACGATGGTTCAAGAACCTTAAGCGGCAATATAGATTCAGCCCTACGCACGTACAGCTCAGGCCTGACAGACGAACAGCCAAGCCTCACGGTTAACGCCATTCAAGACTCATACGCAAGGCAAGGCTCGTCGATCACACAAACTGAAGCTCAAACGATTAACACAACGCTTGCGGCAGAACTTAATCGTGACCTTGCAATTAGAGAAGAAAGTAAAACACTTCACGACACTGGGCTGTCTCTTTCTTTGGGTAACCGGCATGAGCTGGGTTCGAAATTCGAAATTGGCTACCTACTAAACTTAAGCCAGGACGAATCCATAAGAAATACGACAAAAATTCAACGTGAATATAATGAACCCGATCAAGAGTTTTCTGAGGAAAACAAATCTACAGAAACATACAATCTTACCGTCGCCGCGAACGTAGGCATTAGATGGGGCGAAGAGCACGAAATTTCGTCTAAAAACCTATTTATTCGAAATACCGATGATGAAGTTTCATTTACTGACGTATACAGTGGGAATGAATCATTTAGTTCCGGCCGAGGCGATCGCAATTATGATTATCGGTTTGAAGAGCGAGAGCTAGAGGTTTATCAATTTACTGGCAAACATGTGTTAGGTTTCGAAACTCGCGAAAAACTAGGTCTTGGCGACAGCCTTTTTAGTGAGTTAGAACTGAACTGGTTTTGGTCTGATGCAACAGCGACAACTGACATCCCCTCTGAAACAAACCTCCAAGGGGATTTAACCAGAAACACCTCCACGGGAGAAATTACATCAACCGCACTTCGCCAAGGTATTTCCTTGATGGATGTACGTTTTACCGAGCTAGAAGATCAGGTAGAAAGCTCTGGCTTCGCATTAAAACTTCCTTATGAGCAACAAGGCTTTGAACTTGAATTACTCGCAGGTGGTAAATACGACAGTAAAACACGAAGCTATGAACAGCTCGACCTTTCAATGGGCTCTCAAATCGGGTCTGTTCCCGACGGTGACTCCATTGGAGAGGCACTTAACAATGCCAACATCTTGAACCCCGCCTACGACTACACGATAAATTACGAAGAAGGATTGTCGCGAAGCTATCTCGCAGCAACCACCACTGATGCATTCTTTGGCCAAGCCGATATTACCGTGGATAGCACCTGGCGACTTGTTGCTGGCGCACGCTATGAGGAGTACAAACAATTTAGCGCACCATGGCAACCTTACCGCCGAGTAGGAAGCGCACTGATTATCGATACAGAAGAAAATGACTACGTCTTCTATCAAGATAACGTGTACGGATCTCTATCGTTGACGTACATGACGCAAAGCTTCGGCGCACAAGACTTTAATTTGCGCTTGGCCGTGAGTGAAACAGTCGTAAGGCCTGACCTTCGAGAAGTGGCAGATGCTAGCTATCGAGATCCTCTAACAGATGTCGTTGTAGAAGGTAATCCAGATGTTGTTCCATCTGAGCTTACCAATTTCGATTTTCGCGGCGAATGGTTTTATACCAATGGTGACAGCTTAACTGTTTCGTTGTTTTATAAAGACATTCAAAACCCCATTGAGTACTATCAGCGATCATCGGGTGAAACAGGGCGTACGGCGAAAATCGAAAATGCCGAAAGTGGAAGCATTTACGGCTTAGAGGTCGAGTGGCTAAATTCTTTGGAATTTTTGAGCGATGCAGCGGAACCCTTCTATGTTTCCGGCAATGTAACGATAGCGGAATCTGAAATTGCCACCGGTGATGACCTTTTAGTTCCAGCAACAAACAGAAATCGCCCATTACGCGGCGCTTCAGATTATGTTGCCAACATTCAGCTGGGCTTCGATTCCGACGATGGCAAGCACGCGGCAACGCTGGTGTATAACGTATTCGGAAAGCGATTATTCTCTGCCGGGATCGATACCGAACCCGATGAATTTGAGCAGCCCTTTAACTCACTTGATCTAGTGTATTCGTTCTACCCCACAAACAACTACACAATAAAATTTAAAGCGAAAAACTTGTTTGATGAAAATATAGAGATAAAGCAGGGCAAGGTCACCACTTTTGAGAAAACAGTGGGCATGAGCTATGGAATAGACTTTAAATACAGTTTTTAGTTGTTGTACAAGCACCCAAAGAGCCGCGCACCGCGCGGCTCTTTTTCCGTAAACATATAAAACGGCCTATTTTATTTTGATAAACTTCGCCAACACAATACCTGCCAGCATTGCTGCCACAAAAACCACCGAACTTAAATTTAAATAAACCAGAGAAACAACCGCAGGACCAGGGCAATAGCCATACAGCCCCCACCCTAAGCCAAATAGAGCCGCACCAACAATCAAAGGCTTATCGATTACATTACTCGTAGGCAAGAAAAACTTATCTGCTAAAAACGGGTGATGCCTTTTCAGAACCAAATAAAAGCCAGGCACAGAAAGTACAAGCGCAGCCCCCATAACAAACATAAGGCTTGGGTCCCAAGCACCGAAGATATCAAGAAAGCCGATCACTTTGTTTCGGTCTGACATTCCTGACAGCGCCAAACCCGCACCGAATAACCCGCCCGTTACCAGTGCTGCTGTTGACCGACAATTAACATAATGTTTCATTCTGTTTTAACTCCGAAATAATTAGATGAGGTGGCGCATTACTGCAACGGTAATAACCCCAACGGCCATAAACGTTGCTGTCGCTGCGATTGACCGCGTAGACAACCGGGACAAACCACATATACCGTGCCCACTAGTACACCCACTGCCAACACTGACTCCGTAACCCACCAACACCCCCGATACAGCAACCAAAATATAATTTTCTGGCACATACTGAGGAATAGGCACACCACCCAAAGCATGTACTAAATAGCCGCCCGCTAGAATTCCAACAACAAAAAACCAACGCCAAATATTATCGGGCGACAAGGAACCATGCTCATAAAAGAAGGCCTGATTTAAGATTCCACTAATACCAGCAATACGCCCAATAAATAAAAGCATCAAGGTGGCTGAAAGACCAATTAACAGCCCCCCCATTGCAGAAAACATGTACGCTTCATTCATTTATATGTACCCTCTAATTTTCAATTTCTAACTTTTTCCACACGAACGGTTTGCCGGCACTGCGACGTCCATCCATTTTGGGTTTGGTAAATCCAAGTTATTCATATGCTCTACAAATGCTTCTTTAGTTGGAAGGTTTATGCGTGGATTTAACCTTTTTTCTTCACCGATTGTTGACATGGTCCAACCTTTGTAATCATGACCAGGGTAAACAATAGTATCTTCCGGCAGGGTCATGAGTTTTTGATGTAGGCTTAAATAGAGTTGTTCTGCGCTACCATTTTGAAAATCTGTTCGTCCAGAACCACGAATTAACAAGGTATCACCTGTAAAAAGGTAAGTCTTATTATTGCCTTTCACCATAAAGGTGTAAGAGTCATCAGTATGTCCCGGCGTAAATATAACGTTAATTTTATAAGACCCGAAATTAATTTCCTGGCCGTCTCTCAAGCCGTTATCGGCACACTCAACATCACCTTCGTTACCTAAGTAGGTTGCACAGTTAAACTTTTCACGCAGCGCACCAAGAGCAGTGATATGATCTGCGTGAACATGCGTATCGAGCGCAACAACCAATTTCAATTCAAGCTCTTCTACGAGTCGTTCGTAACAACTCATTTTTTCTACTACCGGATCGATCAGTACAGCCTCCCCACTGAATTGATCTGCTAATAGATACGTATATGTAAATGTT
This sequence comes from Agarilytica sp., assembly GCA_045430305.1. GTDB lineage: Bacteria > Pseudomonadota > Gammaproteobacteria > Pseudomonadales > Cellvibrionaceae > Agarilytica. The sequence continues at coordinate 1,207,908 of JAILXW010000001.1, forward strand.
TCTGAATCAAACAATTGTCTTAACAACATAGTGTTTACCTCCGAAAATTCTAATTTTTGTCAGCCGTCACACTCGACACTTAGGGGTTATACCAAGCTATAAATTAATGACCAAAGTCACGATTAAAATGACGATCATCAATACTGAAAATATTTTTTGAAGCACTGGACCGGCGATATATTTACTGGCGAATATTCCAACGGCCATACCTGCAATACCACCCAAGGCCAAAAAGCTAAGAACATTAGTAGATACCGCGTTGCCGTACATAATAAAGCTGCCGAAACCAACACTACTAATCACTGCGATCACAACTAATGATGTCGCCACTGCTTGTTGAATTGTGATTTTTGTTAAAGCTAATAAAATTGGCACTATTAAAAAACCACCACCAACACCAAACAAGCCAGATAATATTCCGGTTGCAATTGCCCCCGCGCTCATACCCATGACACAAGGCAAACCAATCTGAAACTTCTTACCTTCATTCATGACACACACCGCGCCATTTTCTTCATCGTCTTTATTGCTACCCGCCCGCACTACCGCTGCTTGCTCCGGGTTTTGCGATGCCTGCTTCCACATACGCAAAGCCACAATAACAACCAGTACAGCAAAGCCTACTAGTAATATCTGTTCGTCGAATTGTCGGTTAATCCAGTTACCTAATGGCGCTCCAAGACTTCCCAACGTGGCGAACACTCCAGCCGGCAACCATTCAATATGGCCGCTGCGTAGTTTTAACAACACACCAAACGCCGCACTTACCGCTACCGCGCCTAGCGATAATCCAATCGCCTGCTGCATCGGCAAATCAAGTAAATTTACCAATAAGGGCACTGCAAACACTGACCCGCCAGCACCCGTCATTCCAAGCACTATTCCGATAACAAGGCCTACAATCAGTACCATTTATACTCTCCTCGCTCTACTCAATTCACCCAACACGCCAGATTCCGATGACTCATCACATGTATTCAAGTGCTACTCCGGGCAAAATGTATTTTTTAGCACCACGATAATTTCTAATGCAGCCTGACTTTGCACACTGTAAAAAATGGTTTGCGACTCGCGTCGCGTCGCCACTAACCCCGCTTTTCTGAGCGCTGCCAGATGTTGCGATAAAGCCGATTGTGAAAGCGGCACTCGTTTATTCAGCTCACTTACGGAAAGCTCGCCATCCATCAACGAGCAGAGAATCATCAAACGGTTTTCATTGCTCATCGCTTTTAACAACTCCGCTGCTTTTCCTGCAGAACTAGCCAGAGCGGCCAAATCTTGGGCTGTTATAGACAAAGCTTCTTTTACTGTAGCCATTACTTTAGTAACACCTTAATTAGATACCTCTAATATTAGAGAGGTCTAATATTACCGTCAAGTATTTTATACAGAACGTAGGTTGAATTAGGAGGGGGCGTCGATGTATTCGCGCAGCAAAGCTTCGACCAGTAAGTACTCACTTACTGTTTGACTCAAGAGTTCCGGGATTCCATCGTCTAAACCTTTCATAGCAGCCTGCTCTAGCTCAGTCGATGTTTTGTGTAACCGCAGGGTAGAGATATTGCCGGAAACACCCTTGATTTCATGCGCTACGGAATGAACCTGCTCTAAATCGTTAGAAGCCACTGCTGACTTGAGGCGCTCTATTCGATCTGGCATACCGTCTAAAAACATTTGGATTAACTTCTTTGCGCGCTCAGGCTTACCCCTTACGCGCCTGAGAAGGCTATCGCGACACCAAGCTTCTATCGCTGAGTCGGTAGTTTCTTCATTATCTAGCCCTGCTAAACCCGTTCGGCCTGCAGCATTCGCTAACGCGTGGTTTGGCCCCTTGTCTGACTCTGTATGAGAATCTATTCCCGCTTCAGGGTCGATAATTTCAGTGCGCGTCCATTGGGATATTTTATTAATCAAAACACTTGGTTCTACAGGTTTTGAGATGTAATCGTCCATACCTGCTTCTAGGCAAAGCTCTTTGTCTCCCTTCATCGCGTTTGCGGTCATCGCGATAATCGGAATATTCCCGGTATTGATACCTATATTACCTTTTCGTATCAACCTCGTCGTTTCAAAGCCATCCATCGCAGGCATCTGGCAGTCCATTAGAATAAGATCAAAATGATTTTCAGAAGCTGCCACAAGCGCACTCAACGCAACCAAGCCATTGCCTGCCACCTCCACTGAGCAGCCCACAGGCTCTAAAATACCTAAAGCAACCTCCTGGTTAATTACATTGTCTTCAACCAAAAGAATATTTGTTTTTCTATCACCACCTAACTGCTCTAAGTCGTCATCAACATCCGCGTACATGTTTGATGCTTTGTTCAGCAAGCGGTAAAAATCGTAAGCCTGAAGCGGCTGAGTTAAGCAGTTATGTGAATCTGCAATAGGGTATTCGCCGCTGGACAGCTGCCGAAAGGTAAGCACAGGAATAAACTTAATATTTGCTAGTAAATCTAAATCGGTGATTTCGGCCATAACTTCAGTAAAATCGAAACTGGTATCACCGCCTTCAAACAATACGACTACAGTGGCTTCTTTACCGGATAGCGTTTCAATATAATCCCGGCACGCCTTGGTATTAGATACGATTTTTAATTCGGCACTCCATTTTCGGCAGAAGCTCTCCAGAAAATTCACCGGATTTATTCTGCCAACGCTCACGACCGTCACGTTTTCAAATAACGCTTCGTTTCCGCTAGCACCGTGCACCTTACTTAAACAGGCCTGAAACCAAAATCGGCTGCCTTTTCCAGCCTTACTCTCAAAACCAACGTCGCCATGCATGAGCTCAGAAAGTTTTTTAACAATGGCTAACCCAAGCCCGGTTCCGCCATATTTTCTTGTCGTTGAAGCATCAACCTGGCTAAAAGACTGAAACATCAACGCTTGCTTATCTTCAGGAATTCCTATTCCAGAATCTGTTACTGAGAACTCTACAATAATGTGCTTGTCGTTCTCGTCAATCGATTTCACTTCACATACAACCTCGCCCTCTTCCGTAAACTTGATCGCATTACTCATAAAGTTGTTTAATACTTGCCTAACTCTAGAGGGGTCGCCTATTGCGCGGAGCGGAATTTCTGGGTCAATATCCAAGCGGAAAGCAAGCCCTTTTTCTTCTATCAAATATGAAAATGATTCCGCAACCCCACCAACAGCTTCGTAAAGATTAAAATCAATGTTTTCAATATCGAGCTTTCCGGCTTCAATTTTTGAAAAGTCCAAAATATCATTAATGAGCGAAAGCAATGATTCTGCACTGCTCGATGCTTGTTTCACATAGTGGTATTGTTTATTGCTCAGTTCGCCTTTTTTAACTAGGTTTAACATACCAATCACACCATTAATCGGTGTGCGTATTTCGTGACTCATCGATGCTAAAAACTCTGACTTCGCATGAGTTGAAGACTCGGCCTCTAGCTTAGCCTCCTCTAACGCCCAAGTTTTAAACTCAAGGTCAGATGCGTAGCTAATTAATTTCTCTTCTGTGTCACGCAACAAGGTTCTGTCTTCGACGCAAACAAATGTTCCGTTCACTTCGCCTGCGGCATTTTTGTCTGGGGAACAGGTAACAAGTACCGACATAGACTTGTCGCCAGAAAAAAAAGAATGCATTTCAAATGTGACACTCTCACCTTTGAAAACAGTGTCTATATAAGGCTTTATTTGCTCATATACGCTTTCACCATAGGCTTCTTTTAAATGAAGGCCATGAAAGTCTATCGGCTTTTCTGGAAACCAATTCTCATGTAATTTGTTAGCAAAGCGCACAACAAAATCGCGGTCGATATACGACAGAAGCACTGGCACTTGATCGGCGATACCATCGATGTAACGCCTCGCCTGCATCAACTCCAGCTCTTGGAGATGTTGACTTTCAGCCAACTGATTGTATGAAAACGCCAACAACCCCAGTTCATCGCCGCTGCTTTCATCTAGCAGGATTTGGTCGCTACGCTCTCGCTGCTCAGCTAATGCTTTGCCCATTTGGCGAAGCGGCTTAATCAACACCCTGTGCTGAACTATATACATTACAGCGACAAGAACGACCAAAAAAAGTAAGAAAGGAACAACAATATAGCGTTTCAATTTTTCAAAGGCGGCGACATTGCTAGACGTATCAAAAACCAGCACGATTGAATACAGTCTTAACCGGTCAACCTCCGGGTCGAGAAGCGCAATAGGCGCTGCCAGGTATATATTGTGATCACGCTCTAGCCTTGTTCTTTTTTTACCTCCTACATCAAGGTGTTTGTTGAACAGGGCAATTTCTGTCGGTGTTGCGACCTCTGAAAGTTTTTTGTTTTTATATTGATTTTTATTATCAGAAACAATTAGTTCGCTTCTATTATCGACAAGCCGCAGACTAAGTACTTCATTTCTTGTCGCAACTCCATTTACCACACGATCTAACTGATCAAAACTCGAATTAACATCAGAAAAAAGAATTAAACTTTCGGTAATGTGTTCTATTTTTTTAGATGAGTTTTTTTCTACCACTTGTTGAGCAATAGAGTCGCTGACACGTTCAATTATAAAAACAAGTAGCACAGCAAACACGAGTACGGGCGCACTCAACTTGAACGCGAGCGAACCCTTAAATTTATGCTTATTCTTTACATTTGATTCGCTGTTTTCCATATTACCCTATTCGAGCGTGTATACCATACTGGGCAGAGTACTGCAGGGTAACTCCAATGCTTCCATACTGATTAAGATTTCACACACCTCGTGAAGTGAATTTTGTAGCCGACCATTCGCAGACAAAAATTCTGCTTGTTCGTGCAAAGATATTGGCTCCACGCCAGACAATGATTCTTTAAACTCGGTCGCCGAAACGCCTTGCCGCTCGGCCATCAAAGCATTACTTTCTTCGGGGTTTTTGGCAGCGTACTCCAGTGCCATTTGCCATACCTTATGGAGCTTACCAACGAACTCGGCATCGTCTTCAAGCTTTGCAGCATCGACACTTACAACATCAATTATCTCGTATGGAATTTCTGCACTAGAAAATATCTGATGAACATTATCGCCTCTAAGTATTTTTAGTGAGGCTGGGGGATATGAAACAAAAGCAGCTATGTCACCACTTAACAAGGCATGCTCCCCTTCCGACTGTTCAACATTCACCGCCTCAACATCGTCTACGGTCATCTCATACTTCGCCAGTGCTTTTTGTAAGAAAACTAGGCCTAAAGCTCCCAACTCGACACCTACCCGCTTACCACGTAAATCAGGCATTCCCGCAATCATTTTGTTTGCGACAATAACATCGCCACCGTTTGAGTAGTCGGCCATGAGTACTACCTTCAAAGGGCGGTCACTCAATTGCGTTGCTTGAACAACCTCGACCAAGGTGCTGGCGATACCATCAATTCTGCCACTCACGTATGCACGCTGACCATCAGATAACGACGACAACTGAACAAGCTCGATATTGGCCCCCACTTGCTCAAAAAAACCCTTTTGTTCTGCTAGGTACAGAAACTCATAACCGGGCCAAGCATTAAAACCAAGCTTAATAGGTTGTTTTGGGGCTTCAGAACAAGAGATAAGGCCAATAAAAGAAAGTAAGAGCAAACAACGGGTCACAATATACATGGCTGGAATGATCCATATTGTAGAAGAGCATAAGGTAAGGTTAGTAGCAGCGGCGTCACTGTCAAACCAAGTAGTGATATGTAATTCAGGCGAGATAAAAAGTCCGATTCTCTATAAAATCAGCGTCATGAATCAAAACACACAACAGCCAGGTTTAGATCATCACCGTTTTTGTATCGCTCCGATGATGGAGTGGTCAGATCGTCACTGCCGTTTTCTCTGGCGACTTTTAACTAAGCAAAGCTTTCTTTACACAGAAATGGTGACCAGTGGTGCACTGATTCACAATGACCCTGCACGTTTTCTTACTTTTAATACTGAAGAGCACCCATTAGCACTGCAAGTAGGCGGTAGCACCCCGAAAGACCTTGCTCACTGTGCGGAATTGGCAGAGAAATGGCAATACAACGAAATAAACCTAAACTGCGGTTGCCCCAGCGACCGTGTGCAAAGCGGTAAAATCGGTGCGATATTAATGGCCGAACCCAAACTAGTGGCCGATTGTGTGAGGACAATGGTTGGGGCATGCGACATTCCCGTCACGGTAAAACATCGCCTTGGCATTGACGACATGGAAGACTATGAAGACATGAAGCGCTTTGTGCTTACGGTTGCCGATGCCGGCTGTAACACTTTTATTGTGCACGCCCGAAAGGCATGGCTGAAGGGGTTAAGCCCTAAAGAAAATCGTGAGGTTCCACCGCTCAAGTACGACCTTGTATACCGGTTAAAAGAGGAACTGCCAGAGCTTCGCATTGTTATCAACGGTGGTATCAGCACTATCGCCCAAAGCGAGACCTTACTCGAACATGTCGACGGTGTGATGATTGGGCGCGAAGCTTACAACAACCCGTACTTTCTTAAAGACATAGATCATGAAATTTTTAACCTCGCCAACCCTAGCCTCGATCGCAAGCAAGTCGTCGAACGTTACATTGAATATTGTGAACAACAAATACATCAGGGCCAACGCTTGCACTTTATGAGCCGGCACATTCTAGGCTTGTTTCAGGGGCAGCCGCGCGCTCGGCTCTTTCGTAAACACATTAGTGAGCACGCGCATAAACCGGGTGCTACTGCAGATGTTCTGCGAGAAGCGCTCGCTATTGTCGCCTAAGTAAGCCGGAGCCAATATTTACAATTGTATTTGTGTTCATACTGCCTGACCCGGATAATAGCCCCCAATTCCAGCAAACCGGTTTCAATACCAACACTTCTACTTTCTTTGAGGTTTAAATGACGAACAAACTTGCTCAGTTAAAGCAATTTTCTGACGTAGTCGCCGATACTGGCGACATCGAAGCCATCAAACGCTACCAGCCCCTAGACGCAACGACCAACCCTTCCTTGCTGTTCAAAGCCGCTCAAATGGAGCAATACGCGGGCCTTGTGCAAAACGCGGTAGGCAATACCGATAGCATCGAAGAAGCCTGTGACACATTAGCTGTAGCAATTGGCTCTGAAATCCTCAAAATCGTGCCGGGCCGCGTTTCTACCGAAGTGGATGCTCGCCTTTCTTTTAATACTAAAGCAAGCGTCGAAAAAGCCAAAAAGCTGATTGGCCTATATGAGGCGGCAGGATACGGCAAAGACCGTATCTTGATTAAACTAGCTTCCACCTGGGAAGGCATTCGCGCAGCAGAAATCTTAGAGAAAGAAGGCATCAACTGTAACTTAACGCTTTTGTTTTCGTTTAGTCAGGCAGCGGCCTGTGCCGACGCGGGGGCTTTTCTGATTTCACCTTTTGTTGGCCGTATTCTCGATTGGTACAAAGCCAATACAGACAAAAAAGAATACAGTGCATTTGAAGACCCCGGCGTACAATCGGTCACGCACATCTATAATTACTACAAGCAGCACGGTTACGACACCGTAGTGATGGGAGCAAGTTTCCGTAATACAGGGGAACTGGAAGCTCTGGCCGGGTGTGATCGCTTGACTATTAGCCCAGCCCTACTAGGCGAACTTGAGAATGATAAGGGTGAGCTCGCTCGCGTGCTTTCACCAGAAAACTCAGGTGAGGCCATTGCCAAAAATATAGAAAATGAAGCTCAGTTCCGCTTCTCGATGAACGACAGTGCCATGGCAACAGAAAAACTGGCCGAAGGCATTCGTAATTTCGTTAAAGACCAAATTAACTTAGAGCAATATCTAAACGGAAAAAAGTGACATGCTGTCGCGAATAAAAGCCTTTTTCGACACTGACCTGAACCACGGGCAAGACCTGAGCCAAGACCAGCTCAACCTTGCCTGTGCTGCACTATTGATTGAAGTAGCAGTCATAGATCAGGAGTTTGACGCTAAAGAATTCGCGGCGCTAGTTGAAATATTGCACAAACAATACGGCATCGCGGCCCACGAGTGTGACGCCTTAGTAAAAATGGCCCAGCAAGAATGTGCAGATGCCACCTCCCTCTATCAGTTTACCCAGCGAGTGAATCAATACTGCTCGGCAGAAGACAAATTTGCCTTAATCAAGGGAATGTGGAGTATCGCCTTTGCGGACGGGGATCTCGACAAATATGAAGAATATATTATTCGCAAAACCAGCGACCTACTGCACGTAGGGCATGGCGACTTCATTCGCGCAAAACACGACGCCAAAGCCACTCTCTTATAGCACGTGCTCACCTCAAATAACGGCCGCACATAACGCTATAAATCTGACTACAATAGTTAGACGTATTTGTTTAAACCCAGTTGGTTTGGGCTAAAAACAGTAACATTCTGAATGACACGAGACTTAGCCCACCAATGGCACTACTTAAAAACGTTTTTTCAAAGAACGATGAGAAAGGCAAACTCGAAGTAGTAGAGCCGCAGCTTTATACCTACGCCCACTCTCAAGAGGCGTTCTTTCGCTATTTATACCCCAAAAATAGCGCTCAGAAGCTAACCGTACCGCAAAAGCTTGTTGTCGATATGCTGAAGACATCGCTACAAAAGGAAGATATACGCAGAAAAGCAGTGCCGCGGCTACCAATGGTTATTCCAAAACTACTCAAAAGTTTGCGCGACCCCGATAGCTCAGCAAAGCAATACGTGGACCTGATTAAAAAAGACCCGGTAATGAGCGCAGCAGTATTGAAGCTCGCTAACAGCGTGTACTTCAACCCTATTGGCAAACGCATTCACGACATTGAAAGAGCCGTAGTAAAGCTCGGTATTGATGGCCTACGCTCAGTACTTTCCGCCGCAGTGATGCAGCCCATTATTCAACGTGACTCGCCTTATTTTTCGCACACAGGCCAACGCATGTGGTACCACAGTTTAAACTGCGCCGTGGCCTGTGAACTAATAGCTGAGCATCGAAATATCGAAAAGTTTAAAGTCTACGTTATGGGGCTTGTGCACGATATTGGTAAAACCACCATATTCAGCGAGCTGTGTACGCAATTTAAGAAGAATGGTGAAGAAATAAAGCCTGGCTACAATGCCTTTGTCCCTATTATGAAAGTATTAGGGCCAGCCGTGACCTTCTGGGTTGCCAAAGACTGGGAATTACCAAAAGAGATTTGTCATGCCCTTGCGGAACAACCAACAATAAAAGCTGGGGCAAAGGTCAGCCCCTTTGCTCATGTATTGTATCAAGCAAACTTTGTCTCAGAAGCGTATGTAACCTTAAGAAAACAAAACGAACAGCTAGCCATTAAAGTCCTAGAAGATTTAGATCTTCCGACAGATTTGTATGACCGCTTAGACCAACTCACAAAAGAAGTTTAAGCCAGCAGCCTTTTAGCATCCCAAGTTTCTATATAACTCACACCACGCTCAGCCCAAGCTTGAGCCAATGTCGGCTCAACAATGTCGTACAAGAACCACTTCCACGGGCCTGCCCACACAATATCTTTCTCGCTGAGCTTTTTTACATCGTATATCAAAATGTTGGGGGCTAGCTGCTTAGCTTTCTCTAGGACCTCATCGCTCCACTCAGCCAAGACCCAACCAATTGAGTATTTTTGTTTCGCTAACACTAGCAAATCAAAATCAAAAGAAATAATACTGATGTTCGCGCGCATACTCTTACAGGCTTGATCTACGGCAGTAAAAAAGACCTCGCGCGATACATACTCCAGAGACTCGGCTTTAAGCTCGACAAAGAGCTGTACATCACGCTCACAAATCGCTTCCGCTAAGGTTTCTAAGGTAACCAGCGGGCACGGTGCAAAAGCGTCACCAAATCGCGCTTCTTCATGGCAAGAAATCTTTTCTAATTGCTCAACCGTAAGATCAGCCACCTTTCGATCAACGCCACAGACACGCCGCAAGTCTGCATCGTGAATAACAACGGGCACCGAGTCTTTACTCATCTGCACATCGATTTCCACATAGCGAGCACCGGCTTCGAGTGCGCCAAGCACGCCAACCAAAGAGTTTTCTGGAAATTTTTGCGGGAAACCGCGGTGACCGACCACTTCGTATTGCGCAGCGATTTTTGGTTTCACAGGTATTCCTTATGGCTTATTTTTCTCGTGGAGTGAACGCAACGAAAACGAAAGACTTGGGCGATTACAATGTAAACTCGAAACACTCGCCCATCGCGACCACTTTTAAGTTCGCACCAGAGTAGTGCTCAACATCTTCTTTATTGTAATAATGATAGCATCGTAAACGCTGCCGAATACCAGGGGAATATTCTCGCAGCACATCATCGATACCGCTATGTGATGGGTTGCCGACCACACCACAGTCGTGAAAAATAACTTCTTCCGCATTGACGCTATGTTCTATCACTTCAGGTATGGGGCGAGTATCACCGGTGTAAAAAAACTGCTCTTTTAAAAGCAACCCATACGCGCTCTTTGGTGCATGATGCCTCACTTCAAGAAGATTAAAACGTAGATTTTCAAAGATAAAATAGTCTTCGCAGGCAACAAGCTGAAAGGCATCCCAAAAATTTACGCCGCCTTCGGCCAATACCGCAGGGTAATAGCCAACACGTTTATTAAACAAAGGGATTATTTCCGAAGAGATAAAAACACGCGGGCGGTGTTTGTTTGGCTGATGAAACCAGCACTTCACAAACATATTCTCAAAATCACCCACATGATCGAGATGGCAGTGGGTGATAAAAATAGCGTCAGGGAGTTTGGCGTAATGCTTGAAAAAAGCAGCCGTTGTTCCGGGGCCACAGTCGATCAATAGGGTTTTACCCCCCACTTCGATAACCGCAGACGCGTGCCCTAACCCTTCTTGGCTAGCCCCTCCCACACCTAAAAACCGCACTCGAATGGACTGTTTTTTTTCACTGGGGCTTGCCATCATGAACTCCCTCTCTCTTCAATATACAATTTACACTACACACTAATAGCGTCTTAAGAAACAAACAGCCGTGCATTATAAAACATACGCATCCAGGCGCTGTCTTCTTCCCAATCGTCTGGCGCCCAAGAATTAGAAACCGTTCTGAATACACGCTCCGGATGAGGCATAAGAATGGTGGCTCGCCCATCGCTGCTACACAAACTGGTTATACCATTCGGTGAGCCGTTGGGGTTGGCCGGGTAGTTTTGCGTCACTTGCAAGCCATTATCAATAAAACGCATAGCAATGGTACCGCTGGCTTCGGCCGCAGCAATAGCGCTATCGTCGGCAAATTCAGCACGACCTTCACCATGCGCAACCGCGATCGGCATATGGGAACCCGCCATACCTTTAAAGAAAATAGAGGGCGTTTCTTCTATTTTCACCATGCTAAATCGCGCTTCAAACTGTTCGGAAACGTTTCTCACAAAATGTGGCCAGTGCTGTGCGCCTGGTATCAAACTTTTTAGGTTTGACATCATTTGACAGCCGTTACAAACACCAAGACTAAAACTGTCGTTACGCTGGAAAAATGTAGCAAACTGCTGGAGAATATTTTCATTAAACAAAATTGTTTTTGCCCAGCCTTCGCCAGCGCCTAATACGTCACCATAGGAAAAGCCGCCACAAGCAACCAAACCTTTGAAGTCAGCGAGTGAACTTCGGCCCGCGAGAATATCGCTCATATGTACATCAATACTATTGAAACCGGCACGATGAAACGCTGCTGCCATTTCAACATGCGAGTTAACGCCCTGTTCACGTAAAATCGCGACCTTGGGGCGAACACCAGAGTTAATATATGGCGCAACTGGGTTTTCTTTTACGTCAAAACTTAAGGAGGTACTTAAACCAGAGTTTTGTTTTGCAAGTGCATCAAATTCTTGTTGCGCACATTCTGGATTATCACGGTTCTTTTGAATATGGTAACTATTTAGACTCCACAACTGATGCAATGAAGTTCGGTCAGACTCGTATACCTTACGGTCACCATTGTGAACCATAAGTAAGTCTTTTTCCCATACGCTACCAATGGCATGCACCGAATCCGACATGCTCACATCAGCAAAAACGTTTAACACCTTATCAAGATGCTCATCAGACACTTGAATGACCGCACCAAGTTCCTCATTTAACAGTGCACTGTGGTCGTCGCCACCTAAAGCCTTAATATTCGCTTCGAATCCGCAACGCCCAGCGAAAGCCATCTCTAACAAAGTAACAAAGAGACCACCGTCACCTTTGTCGTGATACGCCAAGATCCACTCGTTTTGCAAGCATGTTTGTAAGGCATTGAAAAAGCCAAGTAAGATTTCAGCGCTTTCAACGTTCGCGCCGTCTTCCGCTAAAGACTTATAGGTTTGAGCAAAAATAGATGCACCCAAACGCTGTTTACCCTTGGCGAGATCGATAAATAACAACTGCGAAGGAATGCCTGTTTTTAATTCTGGCGTACGCGTTTTGCGCACATCGAGTACGGGTGCAAAAGCAGAAATGACTACAGACATCGGTGCAGTAACTGATTTATCTTCACCGCCGTCTTGCCACGCGGTACGCATCGACATGGAGTCTTTACCAACTGGAATTGTAATTCCCAACTGCGGGCACAATTCCATACCAATGGCTTCTACCGTGCGATAGAGTTTTTCATCTTCACCTGGATGACCGGCAGCACACATCCAGTTCGCAGAAAGTTTTATATCTTTAATGTCGTTGATACGTGTAGCAGCAATATTCGTTATCGCTTCACCAATTGCCATGCGGCCAGATGCTGGAGCATCTAACAAAGCTAAAGGAGTACGCTCGCCCATACTCATGGCTTCGCCAGCGTAAGAATCGTAGGCAACCGTTGTCACCGCACAATCCGCAACAGGCACCTGCCAAGGGCCAACTAATTGATCGCGTGCAACCTGCCCCGTCACAGAGCGATCGCCAATAGAAATCAAAAACATTTTACTCGCTACAGCGGGATGCTGAATCACACGTTCGAGCGCTTCAGAAAAAGAAATATTTGAATAATCAAAAGCGTTTGTTTGGTATTCGCGCTTTTCCGCAATGCGATGCATTTTTGGCGCCTTACCAAAAAGGACATTCATTGGTAAATCGATCGGCCTATTGTCAAAGTGTTTGTCATTTAACACAATTTCTTGATCCGAAATTGCTTCCCCGACAACGGCATAAGGGCAACGCTCGCGCTGACAAATATTTTCAAACACCGCGAGGTCTTTAGGTGCAATGGCTAATACGTATCGCTCCTGCGATTCATTACACCAAATTTCTAGTGGCGACATGCCCGGTTCGTCGTTGGGTACTTCGCGCAATTCAAACACTGCGCCGCAACCGCCGTCTTTCGCTAATTCAGGAAATGCATTCGACAAACCACCCGCGCCCACATCGTGAATAAACGCAATTGGGTTGTCTTCTCCATACTGCCAACACTGATCAATCACTTCTTGGCAGCGACGTTCTATTTCAGGGTTTTGTCTTTGCACGGAAGCAAAATCGAGATCTTCTGATGAAGTGCCCGATGTCATTGAAGAGGCCGCACCTCCGCCCAAACCAATCAACATCGCTGGGCCACCAAGTACAACTAATTTTGTACCGGGCGAAAATTCAGTTTGTGCAATGTGTTCTTCGCGAATGTTACCGTAACCCCCTGCAAGCATAATGGGCTTGTGATAACCGCGCCGTTCACTATCAAAATCTAATTCAAAACTTCTAAAATATCCGCAGATATTCGGTCGACCAAATTCATTATTAAATGCAGCCCCACCTATTGGCCCTTCGACCATAATGTCCATGGCTGAAACAATACGGTCAGGCTTGCCGTAATTTTCTTCCCAGGGCAATGGGTATTCAGGTATTTGCAAATTCGACACCGTAAAGCCCGTTAGACCCACTTTGGGTTTCGAACCTTTACCTACAGCACCTTCATCGCGAATTTCACCCCCTGAACCCGTGCCAGCACCAGGGAATGGTGCAATTGCTGTGGGGTGATTGTGAGTTTCCACTTTCATTAACAAATGAATATTTTCGATGGAATACTCGTATTCTTTGCTTTCTGGGTCAGGGTAAAAACGACCTGCTTCTGAACCACTAATGACCGAGGCATTATCGGCATAGGCCGACAATACATTTTCGCCACCACACTCATAGGTATTTTTGATCATGCCAAAAAGGGAGTGGTCTTTTTCTTCGCCGTCAAGCGTCCACGACGCGTTAAATATCTTGTGGCGACAGTGCTCCGAATTCGCCTGCGCGAACATCATAAGTTCGACATCGTTCGGATTGCGCCCAAGGCGGCTAAATGCATCGTGTAAATAATCGATTTCGTCATCGGCCAAAGCCAATCCAAGGTTGCGGTTAGCATCTTCTAAAGCTGATTTACCCACCCCTAATACATCGACACTTTGCAATGGTGCTGGCTCGGTGTGCTGAAACAGTACGGCGACCTCTTCTGCGGTCTCAAATACCGTTTCGACCATACGGTCATGAATTAATGGCAATAAATCTCGCGGTGCGGCATTGCTCACTAAGCGGTAAAGCACCCCTCTCTCTACCCGCTTAACCTTACTCAAACCAGCGTTGCGCACAATATCTGTAGCCTTGGATGACCAAGGCGATAGCGTCCCCATGCGCGGCGTCACCGTTAGCTCAACACCGATTTCGGGGTAATCCGCATCGTTTTTTGGGCCATACGTCAGTAGCGACTGGAGTTTTTGGTGTTCTTCGTCGTCTAAATCTTCAATAGTGTCGACAAAATGTACATGCCAAGCATATAAATCGCTTATTTCGATACCTGAAGATTTGATTTTTGCGAGAAGTTTAGAACGGCGGAATTCGGATAGAGCGGCGGAGCCACGCAGCGTTAGCATCGTATTGGGAAACCTCGAAGACAGTTGAGACCAGGTGTTGCGGGGTATTCAGGGCGGCATTGTACTTCAAAAGCTTTGCCGCGGGAAAAATTATCGCTTTGAACAATGCCGCATTGCGACAAACGCCCATAAATCACTAACAGCATCTGGCACACTACCTGCATTATTAAATTTGATGCCAATTTGCACTGGACGCGTTATAACCATTAATCGTTAAAAAGTTGACTAACCTAACAAAATTCACAATTTTCTAGGTTTATAACGCTAAAAATAGATCGGGTCGCTACCTATTAGAAATCCGTCTATGAAAGAATTGAGCCACAAACATCGCTGAACTGCTGGAAAAATGTGCACTACGTCTCAATATTACACACTTTCCCGCAGAAGAAGTCCAAATATCGATCAAATCGCTTGTAGATTATGCCAAGAGTGGCGTTTAGACTCACACCAGAGTCATAGAGATACCCCTTTAGGCCTTGAACGATAGATTAGTTGTTGAGATACAGAAGTACAGGAAGCCCAACATGCCCTTAAAGCTCGCCAAACAGGCCACATGGATCGTAGCCCGCATTTTCAAACTCGTTGTGATGATGAGCTTGATGTTGGTGGCTGCCGGTTCCCTTAACACCAGTCGCGCCCCCACCGTATTAGAGACCGTTTTGGCCTCTGGCGAACTGCACATGATATCTCGCAACGGCCCTACTACATATTATGAAGGCCCAAACGGGTTGATGGGGTTTGAATACGACCTTGCCAAACGTTTTGCTGACCATTTGGGCGTATCTCTTGTTATACATGATGAAGAAGATTTGGCCCACATGATCAATGCTCTTGCCAACAAGCAAGTACATTTTGCTGCGGCTGGCCTTACTCAAACAGAAAAGCGTGCAAAAAAAGTTAAGTTTTCTTCGCCCTATTTAGAAATCACACAACAACTTATATACAACTCGCGCGACGATAAGCCCGCAACTGTCGAAGAGCTGATCGGAAAAAACATTGTTGTAATTGCCAACTCATCTCACTCTGAGTCTCTTCGCCAACTACAACGCTTACACCCAGAATTAGCCTGGGAAGAAGTCGTAGACGCAGAAATGCTCGACCTATTAGAGCTGGTGCATAATGGTGAAGCCGACATAACGATTGTCGATTCCAACGCCTATGAAATGAGCGAGTCTGTTTACCCTCGTGCACGTGTCGCCTTCGATATTTCTAGCGCAGAAAATCTTGCATGGGCATTTCCTCACGGTAAAGATCAATCCTTGTTTTTCGAAGCGCAGCGGTTCTTCGACAATCAAGAAACTATCAAAGCTCTGGCAGATATTAAAGAAACCTATTACGGCCACTTAGGTGAACTGAATTACGGCGGCGCACTTTTATTTGCACACCGTTTGGATGCTCGCCTGCCAAAGTGGGAAGAGAAATTAAAAATTGCCGCCGAGAATAACGATTTGGATTGGCAATTGCTCGCAGCACTTAGTTACCAAGAATCTCATTGGAACCCTCGTGCTAAATCACCTACCGGCGTACGTGGTTTTATGATGCTAACGTTAAACACCGCAAAAGAAGTCGGAGTTAAAAATCGTTTAAGCGCAGATCAAAGTATCACTGGTGGTGCAAAATACTTTAAAAGTATTTACGAGCGTATTCCTGCACGTATTGCAGACCACGATCGTACTTGGCTAGCATTAGCCGCTTACAACATTGGCTTTGGCCATTTAGAGGATGCACGTATTCTTACCGAGCATCACGGTGGTAACCCAGACAAGTGGTCAGACGTACGCGAAAACATGTTATTGCTCGCAAAGCGTAAATACTATAAGCACACAAAACATGGTTATGCTCGCGGCTGGGAAGCGGTTGAGTATGTACAAAATATTCGAAACTTCCACACTATTATTGCGTGGAACGAGAAAGAAAAACTCGAAATTGCGCTAAACGACAACATTTCTCAACAACAATTTGCTCAGTTTAGTCCGGTAATGACTAAAGCCGTAAAGTCCATTGCGACCTCGGCCCTATAATTAGGTCATTATTGATAGCATTTCGAATTTAAGACAGTTTCCTGGTCGTTCACTTTGATGAGAACTCCCTTAAGCACTCACTATGCTTAAACTTTTAAGGCTCCTTTGGAGCCTTTTTTTATGCCTATCGTTATTCTTCTGATTTGTTTTCTTTACATTTCTTTTCTTCACGCCGCAGCTTAAAGAAATCCTGAATCACGGAAGAGCACTCTTTCGCCAGAACCCCCTCTAGCACTTCGAAACGATGATTATAAATATCGCTTTCAATAAGATGCTTATGACTACAAAGTACACCGGCTTTTGGCTCATTTGCACCGTATACCACTCGTTGTATACGCGCATGAACAATAGAGCCAAAACACATTGTGCAAGGTTCGATAGTAACGAACAGAGTCGCATCTACCAGACGATAGTTGTGTAAGTTTTTGCATGCATCTCGAATCGCAACGACTTCTGCATGCGCACTCGGATCATTTGATGAAATGGGCTGATTAAACCCTTTTCCGACAATACGATTGTCTTGCACAATCACAGCGCCAACGGGCACCTCCCCTTTAGAGAAAGCAAGGTTTGCCTGCGCTAACGCTTCGCGCATCCAATATTCATCATCACTTAGCATCGCATTACCTGAATCAAAAAATCGAATTGCACTTCCATATTGTCTTTTTCTAATAGACGCGCTTTAGCATCGGCGTTTCCTCGCCAGTTAAGCGGGGTCATCGCAAGTAAATTTTCCAGAGCGCTATTGTCTAGGCTAACCTGTTTTTTTACTTCGATGGTTTCAATCACTTCTGCTTTTTCTTGCTGGGGAGGCGCATGTTCATGAGCGGTTTCATACAGCTCGTGTTTTATCTCCATCAAGTGTTGCTCACCAGGAGACACCCGAACAAACACGCCACCTTCTTTCAATATACGCTGCAGCTCATCAAAATTGACAGGCGCAAACACCGCCAACACAAGATCTTGGGAATTCGCCTGAATGGGCAAATTAAAATTACTCGCAACAGCAACGTTTGCATCGCTCAGCGCGCTAGCCGCACGCTTAACCGCATATTTAGAAATATCACATGCATGAATATTGATGTCGGGTAGCGCTTGCTCCAAAAAATGGGCATACGCACCCTCTCCACAGCCTAAATCAAGTAAATTGCACACTGACGTTGAAGTATATTTTTCCACACAGGCCTGAATCGCCTGCATCAAAAACGAGAAGTGACCAGCCGCCAGAAAATTCCGTCTGGCTTCTACCATTTCTGCACTATCACCGGGCTCGCTCGAACGCTTTTGATTCGCAAGCAATAAATTCACGTAGCCTTGCTTTGCCATATCGTACTGATGACCATGCTCACACCCCAAACCCGCGGCATTGTTTACTAATGGTGATTGGCACACAGGGCACGACCACAAGACTTTGTCGGTTTCGATGGTCATGACGGCGAGTTAAAACCTGTTGAGTAGCTTTCTTGTAAGGCGAATCGTGCGACCTCTTTGCCCTCGACAATTACCGCCTCACAAAACATTTCTAATGGTCGCACCCACAACTCACCTACACCATAGAGGGGCCGGTAAAGCACCAAGCTCTCTAACGTTTCTGAGTGTTTAACAAGCCCATACACTTCGTAATCATTGCCTTTATAATGGCGGTATCGTCCAGGTGTTATTTTGTCGCTCATCGCTTTGCTTGAATGCCTGCTAAGTGGTGATTTGAATAGGGAATACAGAGCTAGGCTCTGCTGTTGCGCCGAGTATAACATTTGCCCCTTCCAACTAAAGCCAAGCTAGCTATTGACAGGCCTCTTACCACTCGGTAAAACCGCCTTCTTTTCTCGATAACATGACATTTAGGCAATTGGTAAATGGCAAAGATACATATTCTCGTTGGTACAGTAATGGGCACTAGCTTAAGCGTTGCGAAGACTGCTCAAACGGTTCTTGAAGGGTTCGGGCATCAGGTGCATCTGTTCGAAACCTTTGAAGCATCTGCACTTGATCCGAATACCGTAGTATTGGCTTGCACCTCGAGCACGGGCATGGGTGACTTACCTGAAAACATCGTTCCTTTATATTTGCATCTCACACAAGATTTTCCACGCATTGCAGGTATGAAATATGGGGTTATCAGTTTGGGGGATTCCTCTTACCCGAATTTTGCCCAAGCAGGTCATAGACTAGACGAAGCATTTGCAGACATCGGCGCACAACGCACAGGGGAGATTTTAGTGTTGGATGCGCTTTCTGACGAAGCACCAGAAAAGGCTACTAAAATCTGGCTGGAAGAGTGGCAGCAGCTAATTTAATTATTACACCTATATCCTATGCGAAAAAAAATCGGTTTATTCTACGGCAGTACAACCTGCTACACAGAAATGGCTGCAGAAAAAATTCAAGCTGCCATTGGTGAACCTCTCGTCGACATATTTAATATCGACGAAACACCCGTTATTGAAACTCATTTCTATGACCGCCTTATTATGGGGATCCCCACTTGGGATTATGGTGAACTGCAAGAAGACTGGGAAGAAATATGGCCAGAGCTTGATGAGCTTGAACTAGAAGGAAAAAAAGTGGCTGTATTTGGCCTCGGAGATCAAATCGGTTACCCCGAATGGTTTTTAGATGCGATGGGTTACCTTTACCACAAACTCCGTGCACGCGGCGCTACGATGGTCGGCCACTGGCCCAATCAGGGCTACGAATTTGAAGCCTCTAAAGCGCTAACGGAAGATAAAGAATGTTTTGTCGGCCTTGCACTCGACGAAGAGAATGAATTTTCACTTAGCGAAACGCGAATAAAAAACTGGTGTTCACAGGTCATGCAAGAATTTGATCTTCCAGCGGGTGATTAACACCATGACAAAAAAAGAAAGCCACTCCCAAACTCCCCCCTCGGCTCAAAACCCTAACAACTCTGACATTGCAACCGCTCAACTCTCTTGGGATCCAAAAGGCCAACCTTACTCCACCAGCTTTGATGACATTTATTTTTCAAAGGAAGATGGTATTGCCGAAAGCCGTTATGTGTTTTTACAAGGCAATCAACTTCCACATAGATGGAACGATTTTTTTGCCTCTCGCGAGGTTGCGCCATCTATATTTACCATTGGTGAAACAGGGTTTGGCACAGGGCTAAATTTTTTACTCACCTGGGCCGCCTGGAAAAGCTTTATTGCAACGCATACGCTTAAGCCAAGCCAAGCCCCCCACCTACACTATATTTCGGCTGAAAAATTCCCGCTTTCACGCGGCGATTTAACCAAAGCTCTCGCCTTATGGCCCGAGCTCTCGTCTTTATCGAGAGCGCTTCTCGCAGCATACCCACCACAACCAAGCCAAGGCGTTCACAAACGCTCATTTACCCACGACAATCTTACTCTCACGATGATTTTTGATGAGGCAGACAGTGGGTTTAAGCAGTTACTACCATATGATAAACAGGGGCCGCATCTAAAAGAGGTGGCTCACGCCCTGGGCGAGAAAGAAACACACATCGACGCCTGGTATTTAGATGGCTTTGCACCCGCAAAAAACCCAAGCATGTGGAGTGAATCTCTTTTTTCTGTCATGCGGCGCCTAAGTAAAGCGAATACAACTTTCGCCACGTTTACCGCTGCTAGCCTTGTCAGAAAGAGCCTCACAAATGAAAAGTTTATATGTGAAAAAATCAAAGGTTATGGGCGCAAGCGAGAAATGCTTACAGGGCGATTTCACGAAGCTCATTCTGTGCTAACAACTAACACCAAAGATTCAGAAAAAAGTGTACCCGAGCATTTTCGTCAATACAAAAAACAAGCGATTGACGCCGACGAAGCCTGGCACATTCAAAAGGTTACCAATAAGAATAAACCACGCACATGCATTGTTATCGGTGGCGGCATTAGCGGTTGTCATACGGCTAGAGCGCTGGCGAACAAAGGGTTTAAGGTTACCCTATTGGAAAGAAATGAGGCCCTCGCTATGGAGGCCTCAGGCAATCGCCAAGGTGTCGTGTATGGAAAAATGTCACTAAGCCCCTCACCGATTAACGAATTTAATCTGCGCGCATTGCTCTTTGCCAATTATTTTTATCACACCAATCACTTTTACAAAGATTGTGGCGATGCCTGTGGCGTACTGCAACTTGCAAACAATCATGCACTGGAAACACAGTATCGTGAATTCGCCACCCGCTTTTCTGCGGAATCCGAATTTGTACGTTTTGTCACACCAGACGTTAGCACCAAAATCGCAGGCCTTCCGTGTAACTCCACTGGTTTATACTTCGAAAACACTGGCTGGCTCGACCCACGAAAACTTTGCCAACACTTAATAGCACACCCTAACATTCAACATATCTCTCACTTTGATGCCGAAAAAATAGAAAAGACTGAAGGCGGGTGGAAAGTCACAGAGCGCGCACAACAAACAGCTAACGCGCAAGCAGAACCAGTAGTTGCAGATATTTTGGTGGTGGCTAGTGCACACGACGCGTTACATTTTTCTCAGTTACAACACCTGCCGATTAAAAAAATTCGCGGGCAAGTGACGCACATTAAGGCCACCCCAGAAAGCAATAAACTTCAATGCGTACTCTGCGGCGACGGCTACTTGCCGCCCGCTATAGAGGGTGCGCACGCCCTTGGAGCTAGCTTCAACTTGGGCGACACAAAACTAGAATTACACCAGCCAGACCACGACTCGAATTTGCAAAAGTTGAAAGCCTTATCGCCAGCCATAGTCGATCACACATTCGAACTCGATGAACCGGCTGGTAAAGTTGGCTTTCGTTGCACCGCTCCAGATTACCTTCCGTTGGTAGGCCCGGTGGCAGATGTAGACACCATGAAGACGCAATTTGCCTTCCTGAGCAAAAAGGCCAATGCGGTTATTGACGCGCCAGGCGAATTCCACGACGGCTTGTACGTCAATATTGCTCATGGCTCAAGGGGGCTTTGTTATACACCAATATGCGCAGAAGTAATCGCCAGCCTTGTTTCTGGCGACTTTCTTCCCGTCGAACACAGCTTGTACCGCTATATACACCCGGCGCGCTTCATTCTCAGGGACCTCAAACGCAATAAAGTATCCACACCTTCCAGTTTGAACTAAACTTTATATCACGATATTAATCTAACCATTTTCGATTTTGTCATCGAGTACGATAGCGAGGAGAAACATGCTTCTTAATGTAGGCCGTCAACGTTACCGCGCCGAATCCACTGCCGATTCTGTTCACAACTATTATGAGCAAATGGTATTCGAACAAATTCTACGTTCCAACGATCGCTCACAAACCGACGGTGAATTCCTGGCAGACGTTGCCTGTGTTGCTCTCAACCGGCTGCCATCGCGCTATGTCCGTCATGATGTAGACATGACCTTTTTCATGACCCCGAATGAGCTAGAAGACATGGTCGAACGTGTGGTCTACGCGGTAAATGATGCAATCTCATACGTAGAAAGTCGGGAAGCGGAAGAAGCAAACAACGATACAGAATAAACGAAAGCTCACTCTCGCCCTATTCCACTCCACAGCCAGCCCAGCAACTAAAAGCGCAATCCCATACAGATGTGAGCGCCACACATTCCCCATCGTGACATAGTCGGTGAAGCTCCTTATACTTTCTGCGTTAATGTGAGCCGGCTACCAGGCCTTGGCCTATATATCAAGAATGTAGACCCGCTGTTGCGGTTTACGCTCCACTCGTGAACGCATTCCATTATGAACTCTTCGAATTTCACCCCCACTCTTACACAGCTTCGCAGCCTAATTTCCCATAGTATTGTTGCAACACTGCTTTCTCTAGCATGCATTGCCTGCACGGCTATTGTTGAGGCGGAAGAAAATTTGAGTTACGAGGTGCTGACAGAACAAACACAAGACCCAGCCATATTCACCCAAGGTTTTACCAAAGTTGACGACACGTTTTACTATTCCAGCGGTTTGTATGGCCGCTCTTTCTTAAAAAAAGAGACCCCAGAACAGCCCGAGCGAGGCAAAACATTTCCTCTACCAAAACACATATTTGCAGAAGGCTCTACCTTACTAAACGGTCAACTATTTTTAATTACTTGGCGTGAAGGATTGGCTCTGATGCTTGACCGCGAAACCCTACAACCCAAAAAACAAATGCGCTATCAGGGCGAAGGCTGGGGCTTAACGCATAATGGCAAAGATCTCATCATGAGCAACGGTAGCTCAGACATCACTTTTCGAAACCCCGATGACTTTAAACCCTTAAGAAAAATATCAGTTCACAACGCGTGGCGAAAATATAAAAACATTAATGAGCTGGAATACGCAGAAGGTGCTATTTGGGCTAATGTCTGGCAAAGCGCATTAGTACTCAAAATATCCCCTAAAGACGGGCGCGTACTCGCAATCGTGAATTTAGACACACTAGTCAAAAAACACAGTTCAAGCCCGCAACGCAATGTGCTCAACGGTATCGCCTACGACGAACAACGCAAAGCATTTTGGGTCACAGGTAAAAACTGGCCTCGACGTTATTTAGTTCGCTTTAAACAAAACACCACAACGCAAGAAACAAAATAATGATAAGTGCAAAAAGTTTTAAATCGGTTGTGGTGCTCACCGGCGCAGGTGTGTCTGCTGAGTCTGGACTGAAAACGTTTCGCGATAGCGGTGGGCTTTGGGAGGGGCACAAGGTAGAAGATATCGCAACACCAGATGCCTTTGCTCGCAACCCAAGCATGGTGCACGAATTTTACAATATGCGCCGAAAACAGTTGTTGAAATCTGCCGCCCCCAATGCGGCACACAAGGCCTTGGCGAATTTTGAGCAGAACTTCAATGGCAACTTCTTATTGGTCACCCAAAATGTCGACAATTTGCATGAACAAGGCGGCAGCAAGAATATCATCCACATGCATGGTGAATTGTTAAAAGCCCACTGCATCGCCACCGAGCAAGTATTTGAAATAGAAGAAGATATCGACACAGAAACCCTTTGCCCCTGCTGCCAAACTCGCGGCAATTTGCGGCCTCACATCGTATGGTTCGGTGAAATACCCTTACAAATGGAACGTATCGAAAAAGCCCTGGCGCAATGTGACCTATTTGTTTCGATTGGCACTTCGGGCCAAGTTTACCCTGCGGCTGGTTTTGTCCAAGTTGCGTCTTGGGCAAAAGCAACTACAGTAGAGCTCAATATGGAGCCAAGCGATGGCTGTTCACATTTTCAGCATGCATACTACGGCCCCGCAACAGAAGTTGTAGACGAATTCTTTTCAAGTTGATATCAATCAACCCCATTTAAACTGAACCGCCTACACTGCGAAGCTATGAAATCTGAAGGCGCGCCGTCAAAAGCTGTACAGTTCCCTATACTCGGTGCTTCCTCACCGGGCGATGCCTACAGCTCGATTGTTTCTAGACTCGAGAAAAGCCCTTGCCGCCCGTTGCGTTTGATCGTGAATTTTCAGCCATTTAGCGATCTCAGCCAAGACAGTATTCAACTGATTGATTTTATGAAACAAGAGATCAAGGCTTGGGCATCTGTGCTTGGTCAACGCACAATCGATTCGATGTGGGTGTTTCACCCTTTTCAGCACATCGCCACTTTTGAGCTAACGCGCTTGCTGCACATTATCGCGAGCCAATTTCACATCCCAGAAGATCAAGAAAAAAAATTCGCCGTTATCACCCATACAGAAGACATCAATACCAGCCACCTAGCACTATCGAAAGGGTTGGGGTTTTCCCACTTTCAAATTGTTGTAAACCAAGAATGTAGCGACAGCTTGAAACAACTGCACGAAAAAATAGGGCTATTACGGCAGTACAACGTCGACTCGATAGGCATTCAACTGCAAAACACCGATTGCTTGAATGAAGCGCGTGACGCCATCAAAAAGCTTCAGCACCACTGCGAGCCTGATTATTTCTGCCTGAGCAATCATCAAAACGGGTTTGAGCTTATTTTAGATAACGGCACCGATTTTGGTGGCGAACTGCAAAAAGATGATATCGACGTTCTCGCGCTTGGGCCCGAAGCTAAAAGCAGTGTGGGGGATATACACCTACAAAACTTCTGCTCTAGCAAAAAGTATCAAAACAGCTTAGAAGCCCAAAAACTCCCCATTTACCCCCACCTTTAAACGACATCTCTCACAAGCCAAGCACAGCCTACGACTTACTAATGCAAAAGTGAGATAATTGGCGCTGATCACTCGCGTAAAAACCAGTATAATTCTCTCTCGCTGAGCGCTGGTAAGACTATGAATATTCCAACGGTAGAAAAACGCTGTCATCACAACCCCGAAGTTAATTGCGGCGACTGCCGTTTAGCGTCGATATGTTTGCCTATTAGCCTTCAAATTGAAGACATTGACCGGCTAGACGACATTATTCAGCGTGGTCGCCCCATACATAAGCTAGACCACGTGTATTATGCTGGCGATGCGTTCAGTTCTGTCTATGCTCTGCGCTCTGGGGCAATTAAAACCGTTAAGGTCACCCAAGATGGCGAAGAACAAATCACTGGCTTCTATCTACCCGGTGAAATCATCGGTATGGATGGATTGGCCACCAACCACCACAGCAACTCCGCTATCGCGCTCGAAACATCAGCAATATGTGAAATTCCATTTGCTCGTCTCGAAGAGTTAAGCGCAAAAATTCCCAGCCTTCAGCGTCGCTTCTTTCAGTTAATGAGTAAAGAAATCACTCAAGATCAGCAACTCATTACGCTTCTCAGTAAAAACAGTGCTGAAGAGCGTATCGCTTCTATATTGCTTAGCATTTCGTCACGTAATGGCAATCGAGGCCTGTCACCACAAGATTTCTTTCTGCCTATGTCACGTTCAGACATAGGTAACTACCTAGGGCTTACCATCGAGACCGTAAGCCGAGTATTCAGCCGCCTCAATAAAATGAGCATTATTGCGCTGGATAAAAAACACGTTCAAATTGAAGATATGGACGCTCTTAAAAATATCGCATCGGCACTATAGTTCGTGAACACTCAATTATTAGCAGCAGCGTTAGACGCCTTCGACAACGCAAACAGTGCAGACCCTAATCAAGAATTTTTGACAGATGTACCGCTGCCTAAAGAGCTTCTTTATGGGCAGCGTATGAGTGAAGTGCTCTCCAAGTTTGCCCCCGAAGCCTCGGAACATTTGCAGCTTTCCGCACGAGCACAGCACATAGAGCGCTGGAAATCACCACGCAGTGACTTCCCAGAAGGTCGAGCAGGCTACAAGAAATGGCGCTCGCAGCTTTCGCTTTTTCATGCCCAACGAGCTGGAGAGTTGATGACCGACGTAGGGTATTCGGAAGAGGACGTCGATCGAGTTAAATTCCTCATTCAAAAACGCCACCTCAAGCGAGACCCCGAGACCCAATGTCTAGAAGATGTCGCCTGCTTAGTGTTCCTGGAATACTACTTCGAAGAGTTTACGGCTAAGCACAGTGAAGAAAAAATAATCGATATTGTGCAAAAGACTTGGGGCAAAATGTCGGATAAAGGCCAAAAAGCTGCCCTAAAAATCCACTTTCCAGAAAAAATTTCAAATATTTTACAAAAATCTCTCGCTTGATTTTCCTGTAAAGCCATTCGACATCCAAATGTTGTTTTAGGCGTCAAGCATACACTCTCGTGCAATTACCCTTCTTATTTTTATCGCTTATATCGACTCGGCTTTCTTAGAACCTTAAGTCGAAGTCTTTGATTTATGGGCAATATTCCCGCCTTGTTCTATCCCCCCACCCCACAATATCGTTTTAATCGCTTTAGCGGTGTCAAAGGGTTGAATTTAGCGAAATAAAACACCTATTTGGGTGACATGTTAAAAACTTCTTCAGATTATCGCTTTAATCGAGTTTTGTTATGTCTAAACACAAGCAATATGCACCTTTTGATACCCAAAGCCTTCTAAGGCATTGACTTTAAAGGAAGTTTTCCGAAAGCCCAAGTTGACAAGTCTGCAAACCTTTATTTTAATTAGTGTGAACCGTCGCACAAAACCTATGTGAACAACGACAACATTGAGCAAGAGACAAGCACTATGAAAAAGTTATTGAGTACTGCGTTAATAGGATTAACACTAATCTGCCAACAAGCTTTTAGTTGCGATGAAAACTGCATGAAAGAAAAAGCTCAGGCCACTCACGGTGTTACCTTCCCAGGTTACTTGAGCTACAAGTACTGCGACGGCATTGCAATGGACTTTATGACCTCGACCATCCGCAGCCTCGATAGTTACCGTACTAAGCACTTCAACACCAAATACAAAGGCCCATTGAAGAACACACGCAACTACCTAGTTCAACGCAAAGAGTGGTTGCTAGAGTGCGACGACTACCTTGCTAAAACGAAGGGCTCGCGTATCTTCAACGACGACAAAACAACCGAAGCAATCTTGGCAAACATCGACCGCGTTGGTAGTGAGTTTAGCGCGCTGATCCAAGGAGCCTCATATGCCACTGAAGACGAAGCAAAAGAAGTGATGGATGAGAAAATCGATACCCTTTTCCAAATGGTTGAAGATCACAAAACCATCATGCACCTTAAAGGTCGCTACGTAGTTCGCTAAGGCGAGTACAAAACCAGTTTCCATTTTCCTCGTCCCCGCCTGGAAAAAACATAGCCCGCACTTGTGCGGGTTTTTTTGTTTCTGGGGCTAGGTTTCTATTCCCACTCAATGGTAGCCGGCGGTTTGCTCGAAACGTCGTAAGCGACGCGAGACACGCCGGAGATTTCATTAATAATACGGTTGGAAACTTTTTCGAGAAGTTCGTACGGCAGGTGCGCCCAGCGCGCGGTCATGAAGTCGATGGTTTCTACCGCACGTAAAGAAACAACCCATTCATAGCGGCGAGCATCACCTACAACACCAACAGATTTAACAGGAAGGAATACAGCAAAGGCTTGGCTGGTTTTGTGGTACCAATCTGCGTTGTGGAGTTCTTCAATAAAAATTGCATCGGCCTCACGAAGAATATCGGCGTATTCTTTTTTCACTTCACCAAGTATACGAACACCTAGCCCTGGACCGGGGAATGGATGACGGTAGACCATGTCGTAAGGCAGACCGAGTTCTAAACCAATTTTTCGCACTTCGTCTTTAAACAGTTCGCGCAGCGGTTCTACAAGTTCCATTTTCATGTCTTCAGGTAAGCCACCAACGTTGTGGTGCGATTTAATTACATGGGCCTTTCCTGTTTTTGCCGCAGCAGATTCAATTACGTCGGGGTATATTGTGCCTTGGGCAAGCCAGTTCACATCTTTTAATTTTCCCGCTTCTTCATCAAAGATCTCAATAAAGGTATTGCCAATTATTTTACGCTTTTTTTCTGGATCAGCTTCACCAACTAACTTCCCTAAAAATAAATCTTCCGCATCGGCACGAACAACTTTCACGCCCATATTTTTGGCGAACATATCCATCACTTGATCGCCTTCGTTTTTACGGAGTAATCCGTTGTCCACAAAAACACAGGTAAGTTTATCACCTATGGCTTTGTGTAGCAGCGCCGCCACGACGGAGGAGTCAACGCCACCTGACAAGCCTAATAAAACTTTATCATTCCCTACTTGGGCTTTTACACGCGCTATCGCATCCGCAACAATATTTGCGGGTGTCCATAACGCGTCACATTCACATAGCTGATGAACAAAATGTTCGAATATTCTTGTGCCTTGTAATGTGTGTGTGACTTCTGGATGAAACTGCACACCGTAAAAATTCTTTTCTTTATTAGCCATACCTGCAATGGGGCATGACTCAGTAGAAGCAATCACTTCAAAATTTGAAGGTAACTCGGTGACTTTATCGCCGTGGCTCATCCACACATCTAGTAACGCCGCGCCGTCGTGATCGACATGATCTTTAATGTCGTGAAAAAGCTTATTTTCTCCTTCCACTTTGATTTGCGCGTAACCGAATTCCTGAACACTCGACCCTTGCACTTTGCCACCAAATTGCAAAGCCATGGTTTGCATGCCATAACAAATACCAAGTACTGGAACCCCCTGTTCAAATACGGCTTGTGGTGCGCGCGGCGAATTTTCCGCGGTGGTGGATTCCGGCCCACCCGCCAAAATAATACCTGCGGGTGCATATTCGCGAATTTCTTCATCGCTCATATCAAAGGCGCGAATTTCTGAAAACACACCGATCTCACGTATACGCCTAGCAATTAATTGCGTGTACTGCGAACCGAAGTCGAGAATAAGAATGCGTTGGGAATGGATATTTTGGGTCATAGGATTAATAGCTTTTTGAGTTCTAAAACAAAAGAACTTGGGATTAAGTTTAAGCTTGGTAATTTGTGGTTGGGGCAGGCCTTTTTAGGCCGTCTCCCGCTTTACCACACGGGTTTGGTATTTGCCGGTGGTGCAGGAACAATTATCGGCGGATACGGCGGTCGAGCCCCCGTGGACGGATTGACGGCGCGCCTAAAAAGACCCGCCCTCACCGCGAGTTTATATACTTATCTACCAGAAACCGGGTAATTCGGAGCTTCTTTGGTAATGCTTACATCATGCACGTGGCTTTCACCCATTCCAGCAGAGGTGACACGCACAAACTGGGGCTTAGTACGCATGATTTCCAAATCGACTGACCCGGTATACCCCATCGCTGCACGTAACCCACCCATTAGCTGATGCACCACTGCACTCATTGGGCCTTTGTACGGCACACGGCCTTCAATACCCTCTGGCACGAGCTTTTCAGCACCTTGCGATGAATCTTGGAAGTAGCGATCAGAAGAGCCTTGCGTTTTCGACATGGCACCAAGTGAACCCATCCCGCGATACGATTTATACGTACGACCTTGATACAGCTCTACTTCACCCGGCGCTTCTTCGGTACCGGCGAACATAGAACCCATCATCACGGCGCTGGCTCCTGCGACAACGGCCTTTGCCAAGTCGCCCGAGAACCGAATACCACCATCAGCAATCACGGGAACGCCATGAGGCGCCGTCGCTTTGACGACATTGCTAATAGCAGAGATTTGCGGCACACCTACACCAGTCACGATACGTGTGGTACAGATAGAACCTGGGCCAATGCCTACTTTCACGCCATCAGCACCTGCATCGATTAGCGCTTCTGCGGCTTCTGCCGTAGCAATATTCCCACCGATCACTTCGACATTCGGGTAGGCTGTCTTAATTGCGCGAACGCGGTCTATGACGTTTTTGGAATGACCGTGAGCAGTATCAACGACCAGTACATCTACCCCGGCTTCAACCAACGCCGCTACCCGATCATCAGTGTCGGGGCTGGTGCCAACAGAAGCGCCAACTCGCAGACGACCATCATCATCTTTACAAGCGTTGGGGAAAGTTTCTGATTTGTTGATGTCTTTTACTGTGATTAGGCCACACAGTTCAAAGTTTTTGTTCACTACCAACAGGCGTTCAATACGGTGTTTGTGCAATAAACCTCGCACTTCATCGGCAGTTGCGCCTTCTTGCACCGTTACCAAATTCTCTTTTGGCGTCATGATGCTGTCGACGGTAGCAGCAAGATTGGTTTCAAAGCGCACATCTCGGCCAGTTACGATACCGACAAGGTCACCGCCAGACATCACAGGAACACCAGAAATATTATGTTTGCGCGTTAACCCAATCAATTGCTCAATAGTTGAGCTAGCATCGATAGTGATAGGGTCTTTTACGACTCCCGCTTCAAACTTTTTCACCTTGAGTACTTCTCGCGCCTGGTCTTCAATCGACATGCTTTTGTGAACGATGCCAATACCGCCCTCTTGCGCTAGCGCGATCGCTAGGCGAGCTTCGGTGACAGTATCCATTGCGGCAGATAGGAGAGGAATATTGAGAGAAATTCCGCGAGTTAATTGAGTTTTTAAGCTCACATCTTTCGCGGTTACTTCCGAGTAGCCAGGAATAAGCAAAACGTCGTCAAAGGTAAGCGCTTCCTCAGAAATTCTTAACATGTGTGCATCCCCCTCCGGGACAGTCATTACGTGAGAAAAGCGCGACATTATAACCGTGTGCCGGTGGCCGGTAAACTCGCTTCAGGCCCTTTATTCTAAGTAGTTTCGCACAGTTACAGGCTTGTTATTGAAATGCTACACTTCTGCATCACCTACACAATGGCAAATACATGAGTCTGACTAGCCCATCCCGCTCTGATGATCTTCGCACCACACTCACGGTTTCTCAGCTAAATCGCAAGGTGAAAGACCTACTAGAAATTCATTTGCCGCTCTTATGGATCGAGGGTGAGATTTCAAATATGAGCCGCCCAGCTTCTGGTCACTGGTATTTCACACTCAAAGATACGAAAGCCCAAGTAAGCTGCGTAATGTTTAAAGGCCGTAATCTTCGAGTAAAAAGCGCGCCTCAAGTGGGCGATCACGTTAAGCTCCGCGTAAGCGTTAGCTTGTATGAGGGGCGCGGCGATTACCAATTGATTGTTGAACACCTTGAGCAAGCAGGCTTTGGTTTATTACAAAAGCGTTTTGAAGAATTAAAAGAGAAGCTTAAAGCTGAAGGTTTATTCGATAGCGCCACCAAACAAGCCATTCCGAAACATATTCAACATTTGGCAGTTGTAACATCGCCGAGCGGCGCCGCAGTGAGAGATGTTATTTCTGTATTAAAGCGACGCTTTCCTAGCTTGCCCATCACCATTGTGCCAAGCGCCGTGCAAGGTGACGAAGCGCCCGCTCAACTCATTAATGCTGTACTTGTAGCGGATCAATCACCAGACTACGATGCTATTTTGTTGTGTCGCGGCGGCGGCTCAATAGAAGACCTATGGAGCTTTAACAGCGAAGCCTTAGCGCGCACAATAACCGAATGTAGCACACCCGTAATCAGCGCTGTGGGCCACGAGGTGGATTTTACCATTGCTGATTTTGTTGCCGACTTGCGAGCGCCTACGCCATCGGCCGCAGCAGAACTACTTAGCCCTGACACCAATGAAGTGTTGTTGCATTTTTCACGAGTAGAATCACAACTCGCAACATTACTTCGCGGCTTTATCGAAAGGCGACTAGATACCTTAATCCACTTAAGAAAGCGCTTAAAACACCCTCGAGACTTAATTCAACAGAGGCATCAACGTTTGGACTTAATAGAAGCCAAACTAATTAACTATTCCACGCAAAGCCTTACATACAAAAAACAACATATAGCATTGCTGCATCAACGCTTACAACACCATTCCCCCTCACACGCTGTAACTAAGTTAAAGCAGGATCTAGAGAGGCTCAATAAATCTTTACAACGCGGCATGCAGCTAGCATTTAAACACTCATCTCAAAGATACCAGCAACTCGTTTCACAACTAGATTTGGTCAGCCCACTGGCAACCATTGAACGCGGCTACAGCGTAACCCGCGATAAAGAAAATAAAATAGTACGATCGATTCAGCAAGTAAACACAGGGGATTCAATCAAGATGCAAGTAAGTGATGGTGAAATTCTAGCAAATGTAACTTCGACTCAAGAAAAGCTTTAGAGGAAAAAGTAATGGAATTACATCTTGAATCTGTTCATGTTCCATATTTGTTGGAAACCGTTGCATTTTTACTGGCAGTGGTCGTTATCGTACCGCTATTTAAAAAAATAAAGGTCAGCCCTATTTTGGGCTATCTCGCAATTGGCGCTCTTATTGGCCCTCATGCCATAGGCGTTATTCATGACATCACCGAAGTACAACACTTCGCCGAACTAGGCGTTATCTTTTTACTTTTCACTATCGGGTTAGAATTATCTTTTGAACGTTTAAAGGCGTATTCAGGGCTTATATTCGGTCTGGGTGCTAGCCAGGTAATAACTTGTGCATGCGCTATTGGCTTGGCTGCATATTTTTGGGGAAATGATATTCAGGCCTCCATCATTATCGGCTTGTGCCTTTCTCTCTCGTCCACCGCTATGGTGGTCCAGCTTTTGAGTGAACGTGGAGAGCTATCTTCACAGCACGGCCGAAGTAGTTTTTCTGTGTTACTTTTTCAAGATCTTGCGGTTGTTCCAATTCTTATTTTGCTGGCCACTTTTGGCAAAGGGGAAGAAGGCGACGGCGTAATCGCAGCCATAAGCATCGCGTTCACAAAGGCAGTTATAGCGATTGGGCTTATTGTTCTAATCGGCCGTTTTGGTTTACGAAAATTTTTCGAGATCGCCGCGCATACACGCAGTATTGATGTTTTTACTGCAATGACATTACTTACGATTCTCGCCATTTCTATGGCGACAGGTGTCGCGGGTTTATCAATGGCGTTAGGCGCTTTTCTCGCGGGCTTACTCCTAGCCGAAACAGAGTTTCGCCACCAAATCGAAGGGGAAATAGAACCCTTTAAAGGTCTCTTTCTGGGGCTGTTTTTTATGGGCGTCGGAATGAATCTGGATTTCGTCGTCGCTTTTGAACGTGGTATTTGGGTACTGGCATCAGTAGTAGGCCTAATTGCAACGAAAGCGATTATCACATTTATATGTGCCCGCTTATTTCGCGTACGTACCGATCACGCCATTCGTTCAGCCTTACTTTTGTCTGAAGGCGGCGAATTTGCGTTTGTTGTTATTGGTCAAGCCACCTTAACTTATAATATTGTCAGCGTTGACGTCGGTCAGTTCATGGTTGTGGTTGCGGGGCTTTCGATGATGCTCACACCCGTACTCGCATTTGTGGGCCAAAAAGCCAGCGAGCGCTTTGCTAACGACACCTCCCTCACTACCGATTGTATTAATGATCAAGAAATTCATGATCATGTGGTTATTGCAGGGTTTGGCCGTGTAGGAAAGGCAGTTGCAACAATCCTCCAAAATGAACAGATTCCATATATTGGTATCGACAATAATACGGAAGAGATTAGCGAGCTTCGTAAAACCAACTCCTCCCTTTTTGTCGGCGATGCATCACGTGCTGAAGTGTTACGACAAACCGGTGTAGAGCGTGCAGCTGCTTTGCTTATCACAATGAACTCATCAAAAGCGGCAATACGTACATTACACGTCGCACGGCAACACTGGCCAGACCTAACCATTATCGTACGCGCACACGACACTTCCCACTCGGAAGAATTGATGGCGATGGGAGCCTCCCAAGTTGTACCTGAAACACTCGAAGCCAGTCTGCAACTTTCAAATTGTGTATTGCGTTCAACGGGGCTCAGCCGAGAAGAAGCAAATACGATCGTTGACAACATTCGAAATTTGGCTCCGGTCAGAAATTACGACTCGGTGAGTTCTTGAGCCACACCAACTTGATTTTTACACGGCCCTTCGAGAGATCACCACGAAACGCCCCTAAACCGGGCAGAACTGATTTGAATCAAGGATCACATTCAAGAGAACATTTAATATTTCTATCGTAACTTATTATTTGTAATTGAAGAGTGAAAGATGAAAAAGAGTTTTTTTATTAGTTTGATGATTGTTTTATTTTCAGCCCCAAGTTTTGCATATGAAAAAGGGGAAATCGTCGCAAAATTTGGATTTGCCCATGTAAAGCCAAATGGAGACGGCGCCTTAGATGGGGCATTAGACGTAGAAAGTGATACGCAAATAGGTTTAACACTTACCTATATGCTTAGCGATAACCTGGGTTTAGGTTTATTAGCTGCAACGCCTTTTAGCCACGACATTACCGTTTCTGGCGATAAAGTTGGCGAAGTAAGTCATTTACCACCTACGTTCACATTACAATATCATTTTAATAATTCATCCGATATAAAACCGTATGTCGGCGCGGGCCTAAACTACACGATCTTTTTTGAAGAGGAGTCTGTACTAGGTGACCTTGCTCTCGACAGCTCTGTAGGTCTTGCTCTAGAAGCGGGTGTTGATTTTGCCATTCACCAAAACTGGGGAGTAAATGTGTCTGTCTGGAACATCGACATTGATAGCGACGCAGAACTCGATGGCGCAGAACTTGATACCGTCGAAATTGACCCTTGGGTCTTTATGATCGGTGCAGCTTACACGTTTTAACTCACTGCTAACGACAGTAAAGCCGGGCAAAACTCGGCTTTACAAGCTTCTACCCCCTCTCTTTTCTCGCCGAGTCTTTCTAGACCCGCAGGCACTTAGATTCTACGCCACTATTTTTGATACACTAGCTCACCTATTTTAACGCTCCAAGCTAGCTTTCTATGCAGTCAGAAATACCCCACCCAATATTTGAAGTGAAAAACGCACGCGTATTTCGTGGTATGCACTGTGTTTTTGAGAACCTCTCCCTTAGTTTTAAAGAAGGCGAGCACGTTGCCATTCTTGGCCCTAATGGTGCTGGCAAAACAACGCTATTGAAACTCATCACGCGGGAGATCAGCCCCGTCGTTCACGAAGATTCACATATCAAGCTATTCGGCCAGGAGCGCGTCAACATATGGCAACTACGAAAAAAAATTGGCGTTGTATCACAAGACTTTCAAAGTAAGTATGAAGCGCTAGCAACCGGATTAGACGTAGTGGTTTCGGCTTTTTTTGGATCTGTCGGCCTTCATCAGCATCAAGATGTAACCCAAGAACATATTAAGCGCGCAGAAAGAGAGCTAGGAAGGTTTGGCATAAGCAACCTTAGAGACCGGCAGTTTTTGCAGCTTTCCACAGGCCAGCAACGACGACTTCTACTCGCTCGCGCATGCATTCATAAACCTCGAGTACTTGTGTTTGATGAACCGACGAATAGCTTAGACGTAAGCGCTGCGTTTCAAATATTACAAGACATGCGCAATTTGGCAAGAGAAGGATGCACCATTATTTTAGTGACGCATCACCTGCAAGAAGTGATTCCTGAGATTTCGCGCGTTGCCTTATTAGAAAAAGGAAAAGTAAATTTTGATGGGGAAAAACATTTAGCGCTTAACAGTGAAAACCTCAGTAACCTTTTCAACACACCCTTAGATGTCAGTAAATCAAACGAGTTTTATAGCTGGACACCCGCGCGACAACAATAGATTCGACGCATTACATCAATCTATAACAGATAAACTATAACTCAAAATTTGTAGTAAAAAAAAAGGAAAGGAGTGGTAATGTCAAACTTTGGTCAAACGATCTGCAAACTTATGGTGTTTAGCACTTCATTTTATTCACTTTGTGCTCTTTCAAATACTGCGAATATACCACCTCAAGCAGATGAAGAAATTATTGTC
The DNA here is from genome assembly GCA_045430305.1 of Agarilytica sp. Classification (GTDB taxonomy): domain Bacteria; phylum Pseudomonadota; class Gammaproteobacteria; order Pseudomonadales; family Cellvibrionaceae; genus Agarilytica. The sequence goes on from JAILXW010000001.1 coordinate 1,243,793, forward strand.
ATTGGGGAAAACCGAAGTAACTTCACGATTATTACCGAGAACGCACAAAAACTTGTCGATATGCCCGGCGCATTGGGCGACCCTATTTCCGCTGTTTATGCACTGCCTGGTGTTGTGTCTGACAACGAAAGTGGTGAACCATCGGTACGAGGGTCTTCGCCAGAAGACAATCTTTTTATGGTGGATGACCTTCCGTCAGCCTATATATTTCATACCTTTTCAAACTCAGTCTTTAGTGAATTTATCATTCAAGATTTTGCCTTGTATTCTGCGGCGTTCGGCCCTGAGTATGGCGATGTGACAGGCGCAGTATTCGACGTGAAGTTGCGCGACCCTGAAATTGAGGCGTTCTCTACCGTATTGGATTTTTCTCTTTTGCGCTCTGGCCTGTTTACCGAGGGTGCAATTGGAGAAAATTCCGCATTGTATTTGTCTGCTCGTAAAAGCTTTATTCACTTGTTGGTGCCAGAGCAAGAAGAAGATGGGATTCGCATTAGCCAGCTACCACAAGATACCGATTATCAATTTAAGTTTTTACATTACATTAACGATCGTCAAAAACTCACATTTTCAGCTAACGGCGCTACCGATAAGGCAGAAGCGGAATTTACGCGAGAATCTGATATCGCCCAAAGCAACCCTGATTTTGAAGGCGATGCGAAGTTAACAACAGCCTTCAACGGGCAAAACCTACGTTATGAGATTCTCGAATCGGAACGCTTTAGCTTTTTAGCGACTGCGGGGAATATGGTTTCAACCACAGACCTAGATTGGGGGGATGATTTTTTTAACAAGCTAGAAGAACACTCCCAGACATTTCACTCGAAGTCCAGAATATCCTTACACCAAAAGTTCGACTTTTATATCGGTGCTCAAATCAAAAACTCGAATTACAACATGAAGTTTGATCAAGTTTTATTTACTTGCACCGAGTTTGACCCGGATTGTACGCTCAATCGACGTGAACGAATTCAAGACACAATCTCAGCTGATGTTACTGACACCTTGGCTTATATCGATAACACCGTTACGCCTTTCGACTGGCTAGCGCTAAACATAGGCGCTCAGTGGCACAAAAATGATTACAATAATGAATCTTTTCTCCACCCCAGATTTTCTATAGATTTTCAATTGGGGGATAAAACAACATTAAGCAGTAAGTACGGTCAATACGACCGCTTACCTGAAATAGAATTTGTATTACCAGAGCTTGGAAACCCTGACTTAGCCTCCCTACAAGCGAAACACTACGCAACCGGCATCACTCAAGAAATCGCCCAGGGCTGGAGTGTAAACCTCGAACTTTATTACAAAGAATTAACCAATATTCCTTTAGCACTAGATTCAGAAGGGCTTGATGGCGATCAATTGTATGCCAGTGACATCAGTGGCGAGGCCTACGGTTTAGACTTGCTTGTAAACAAGGAACGTACAGACAAATGGTACTCTTGGCTGGCCTTGAGTATAGGGCGAAGCAAACGAACCAACGAACAAACCAGCGAAACAAAAAATTATTTTTTAGATACGCCAATGGTGTTTAATTGGGTCCTAAATTACCAAGTGACGAATATGTTTAACGTCGGCTGGAGATGGAACATAAAAAGCGGTAAAGCCTACACCCCTATAGTTGGCACTCAAGAGAATCCGTATTTTGAAGATTCGGTGCTTCCCGTATATGGTGACCCCTACTCTGAGCAGCTTCCTCTTTATAGCCGATTGGACCTTCGCTTCAAGTGGGAAATACCCATGGGAAAAACCCAAGGCGCAGTCATTGTTGACATTATAAATGCATTAAATCAAGAAAATACGACTAGCCGAACACTTGATTATGACAATGTAGAAACAATAGATGACGACGTTAAAACCGTTGATACTGTATCGCCAGGTATCATTCCCACGATTGGATTCCGCTACGAATTTTAATGGTTAGTCATCATTTGAAGAATATTTTTTTGTTGTATCGAAAAAAAATGAAGGCGAAATTTTCATTTCGCCTTCAACAATTCACATACTATTATTGCGAGTAGATAACTGCTCTCGATGAACACATATTCCTGAAGCAATAGTCCTTACAAGGTTTTTAGGTATTCAATCAACGCCCACTTATCTTCATCTCTCAGACTCGTAGCAATTGTATGCCCCGTGTTGGCATTACCAGGTAATGAGGTGTCAAACAAAGATGTATTGTCTTGATTATCGTGACGCATGCCCAGGTGTTTAGCATCCAATTCGCTGCCGCCAACATAAAACTGCTTCGGCCTTTCTTCTTCGCCCTTCAATAAATCATAAATCGTCGGCACCGAACCATTGTGTAAAAATGGCCCCGTCGCCCAAATGCCATTTAGTGGGCGCGCTTTATACGCTTGGCGCGTCAAGTCCAATTTTGCTGAATACACGTCAGCATCTTCTGTGACATACGCCGTTATGGTATCAATTGGACGTCGTAATATCGCCCCGATGGTAGCATTGATGACAACGTTGATCGTTGCAGCTTCTTCACCAAATGTTTCACCCGCTACTATGGCGAGGTCTTTTCCTTCTAATGGGCCTGTTTTAGATGTAAAGGTAGCAAAGTTTTTCGCCATTAAAGGATCGGTTCCAATTAATTTCGTATCAACTAATTTGGCTCGAATTTTTCGCTTAGGGTCTCGGTCATCAATGAGCTCGTGACAAGCCTTGCATTGCTCTACATATATATTTTTACCCTTTTCTGCCAGCGCATCATTTATGTCGCCAAATATAGATTCGTCCCACTTAGGCGACATCAAATCGTATAGTTTGGACTGAATGTAACCGAGTTCGACAATATCGACTGACGATTTATACCCCCAGCCCTTCTCCAACATATTTATTTCACCGTAAACAGCAAGTGCCGTTGTTACATTTTGCCCTAGCGGGCCGGGGTTTTTATTGGGCGCAGAACCATTCCATTGCACCAAGTCAAAATGAGAGGCATCCCACAACATGGGAATGCTCACTGGTGCATCTGGTTGATGATAATTTTCAGGCATCTCTAACGCGGCAGAGGTCACGGCATTAAAGATTCTCCCGAATGCATCTAAACGGCCATAACCGTAATCGACATCCACGCGATTCGTGTACAAACGTCGATCAAAAAATGTAGCTCTTGCTTCAATCACGTTCTTTAAGGATTGCTGCTCCTTTTCACTTGCTGCACCCATACGCTGAGCCAGCCGTTGAAACTTTTCATGATCGTTCAAGTGCGCATTCAATGCAGTCGAAATTTCACTTTCAAACTGCGAGAAGTTGAGCATTCCTGGCGCACCATCAATGAGGTAGCGTGTTCCTTCAAAGCTCAGTAACCCGGTGTGGCAGGCCGCGCAAGAGATGCCTATCCAGCCCGTACCGGTATGAGTAAAACCAACGGGTAGCCCATCTGGGTTATTCGCTGCCTTGTCTTGTGTGATGAAACCTAAAGCTTTCATCAGTTGATTGTCAGACAAAAGTACGTCGCTGGTCGCTTGCTCCAAATTCATGAACAAGTCGTAGGGCATAATCTTAGAGCCAAAACCAGTAAAGTGAAATTGTTGGCGTATGTCGTCTGACCAGTTTTGCTCCAGTGTGGAAAGTGATTCTGGCAAGCTATACCCATCAAATTTCTTTTGACTGGGTATCTGCAATAATGCCAGAACAACAATTAAGCAAATAAGGGCCAAAAAAACCAAAGGAATGGCAATCACGAAACGCCATGTTTTTGAAAATCGCATAGATGGTACTGCCTTTATTCTTATTTTCGTATACGCCGCTAGTTTTTGTCGTTCGTCTTTTTTTGCCGTCGCCTCTTGCCCTTTCAACTACAAAACAGGCACGCTCACAGCAAGTTTCCACTACGTTTAACGCTAGCACAGGCGCCGCCCCTTCGCCGAAAATAGACCTATTGGAAGTAACCCCAAAAGCTAACTATTGGAGCGCTTTTTGCTTTATTCCTATTAATGACGACATTTTGTCGAGTTATTGACTGTTGAGTTGAATCTAGAGTGGAAGTGTAAACAGCATGACAATTGACTATTTAGCAATATTGGACACGGGCTTTAAGGTAGCGATGGGCATGACGTTGACCATGGCATCATTGTGGGCGAGTAAGCAGTGGCGCGATCACAACAGCCCAGTGAAAACACGACCTGAACAAAAGAAGATCTTCTTGCTGGAAGAAATTTCAGCGGAGGTGGGTCGTGTAAACCATTGTTTTGCAAAGTATTCTTCTTTGGTAATCGAGTCTACACGCTTTGGTAAACGCTGGCCCCCAGCTCGTAAACAAGAACTCGATCGCATCAATGAAGCACTAGTAAGAGACTTTGAGCGTCTCGCTGCGGCAGAGGCGAAATTGCTGATGCTAGGGGAAAAAACCATGGAAAAAACACTGCGTCTTTACGCTGCAAAAATCGCCTTTTTCCGTAAGCAGGTATACATCGGGCGACAAGATATTAGCGAACAAGAGATTGCCGATATTAAGCAGGGTATTATGCAGCTACGCGAACAGTTCTATGAGCTATTAAGCCGTCGCTACGACAAACTATTGGCAGCGTAGAAAATATAATGTAAAAAAAACGCAGTGAGAGAACGCCTCTCGCTGCGTTTTTTGTTTCTGACCAGTAGAAATGTTCTAGGCGGGAAAATCTGCCGCGTACTTTTCGACCCACTCTTTCGCCGCCTCATCGCTCGTGAGGTCACGCCCTTCGGCTTCAAACATCTCAAAACGGTAATGCTCTATGTGGCATATCTGCTCGATCATTCTCACACTAAATTGCGTTGATTGATCATTAAATTCAACACCAACTGCATAAGCGTCACGCTCACGTCGGCACCATGCCACAGTACCATCAGCCTCAAAGGGCTTACGATCTAGGCCAATACGAATATGTATGCTGCTGCCTTCTTTTACTGGCGCCTCAGATACAAAACACAAACCGCCACGACCAACATCGCGCAAACGATCGGAGTGCTTAGGCGCTTCATCAAGAGAATAGGCAATGGGAATATCAGATGGGTGACGAATAAAACGCCGCATAGCATCCTCCCTCTCGTTGATGGAGTTCAGCCATTCTGCGTAAAAATCTAACCAGGGGTTGCAAAACACCCCAAAATAAAACCTTTCAGCTCTCACAATCCCCCCTTAGAACATTGCGAAATAAAAGAAAGTAATACAGAAGGAGGAACACGCCTTAATATTATATACGACGCCTACCACTGACTTAATGACGCCTCTTTCTGCACTTCTTATTATTAGGTATAGCTCAACTGTGCGAAGTTTCACAAAATTAGCGCCTAAACATCAAACAATTTTACCTTTTTGTAATATTTTTTTCACGGGTGCATAAGAAGTACGATGAATAGGGCAAGCACCGTATTTTTCTAATGCACTCATATGTACTTTTGTTGGGTAGCCTTTATGTGCGGCGAAGCCATATTGCGGAAACTGTTTATCAAATTCTTCCATTTCCAAATCCCGAGTCACTTTCGCCAAAATAGAGGCTGCGGCAATTTCGGCTATTTTGCTATCCCCCTGCACCACCGCTTCCGCTGAATAATTCCACTTTGGCAGTTTGTTTCCGTCTACAAAAACGTGCTCTGGTTGTACAGATAAACTTTCTACAGCGCGCTTCATTGCGAGCAAGCTCGCGTGCAATATGTTGAGCTCATCAATTTCTTCTACACTAGCCCGCGTGACAGACCAAGCGAGCGCTTTTGCCTTAATCTCTTCGCATAAAACTAATCGTTTTTTCTCACTTAGTTTTTTAGAATCATTTAATCCTAAAATACCGTGCGCATTACCCAAGACCACCGCTGCGGCAACAACATCACCCGCCAAAGGGCCGCGCCCCACTTCATCGACACCCGCGAACACTTCAGCCTGCACTTGAGTATCAAATAGATCACCGTTTATGGGTTGCATCGCGTTACTGCTCGTTTTGTTTTTGATTGGATAGCGTTTGATTACATAGCTCTATAAGAGCTTTAGCAGCCTCTTCGTTAGCATTTTTTTTAAGGTCGAGGTGAATATCTCGAAAACGTGAAAGTACTGCCTCGCGCTTTTCTTTCGATTGAAAGTACTCCATCAATGCCTCCGAAATATTTTCTGGGCTCGCAGCGCCTTGAATTAATTCTGGCACTAACCCTTCATTGGCCAGCAGGTTAGGTAGACCGATGTATTTGGATTTAACTAAACACTTTAATATCCAATAACTGAGCGGCGCAACACAATAAGCAATGACCATGGGACGCTTTAACAACATCGCTTCTAATGTTGTTGTGCCTGAAGCCATCAACACGACATCTGCGGCTGCCATAACATCGTGGGAATCACCTTGGCTAAGGCGAATATCTTCTTGAGGAATACCGGCAAAGTTCAACTCGTCCAAAATCGCTTGTATTTCTTCCTGCCTGAGCTCGTTTACCGCAGGAATTAAAAGCCTTAAATGTGGAAGTGTTTTTTTGCAGATTGCCGCAGCCTGAATAAAAGTAGCAGCTAAATTTTCGACTTCCGCCCGACGACTGCCTGGCAAAACGGCTAGGTATAAACCATCCGAATCCAGCCCTAATTTTTTTCTCGCGCTTGTACTCGCATCTTCTATAGGTAATTTGTCTGCCAGAGGATGCCCCACACAATGTACAGGCACTTTGTGCTCATCATAAAATTTTGCCTCAAAGGGAAAGAGGGTCAAAATCATGTCTACAGCTCGGGCTATTTTTTTAACGCGCCCTTGTCGCCACGCCCATACCGAGGGGCTAACGTAGTGTACGGTTATGGTACCGTTTTTACGTATTGCGGCTTCAAGGTTTAAATTAAAGTCTGGCGCATCGATACCGATAAATAGGTCGGGCGGGTTTTGCTTGTAGCGCAGCTTAAGTGATTTTCGAATACCCAGTAACTCGGGTAATCGCTTGAGCGGCTCTACTAAGCCCATGACAGCCAGCCGTTCCATAGGGAAATGTGATACAAAACCATGGGCCAACATTTGCGGGCCACCAATTCCTTCAAACTGGCAATCAGGGAAATGTTTTTTCAATGCGGAAATCAAGCCCGCGCCAAGAATGTCGCCAGAGCTTTCTCCGACAACAATAGCAACGCGTTTAAGTGTTTTCATGAATGAAGATCAGCGAACGATGCCGCGTGTCGAGCTTGTTAGAGAATTGCAAAGCGTAGTAATTTCACCTTCGTCAGGCAAAACTTTTAATTCATCGATAGCAGACTCCAACGTGAGCCCGCGACGGTAGATAATTTTAAAGGCCTTACTTAAATTTGCGAGCTGCACTTTTGTATAACCGCGACGCTTCAAGCCTTCTAAATTCATGCTGCGCGCTGCTGCTGGGGCTCCTGCAACCGTAACAAAAGCAGGAATATCTTTGCCGACGGCGCTCCCCATACCTGTGAAAGCATGGGTTCCAATTTTGCAATATTGATGCACAAGTGTGTAACCACTGAGAATAGCCCAGTCACCTACGTGCACGTGCCCGGCCAAAGATGCATTATTCACCAGAATACAGTGATTGCTAACAACACTGTCATGGCCGATGTGCGCATAGGCCATAATAAGATTGTCGTTGCCAATAGTCGTTTCGCCGCGATCTTGCACTGTGCCACGGTGAATCGTAACGCCCTCGCGAATCACATTACGATCGCCAATCACTAGCGTTGTCGTTTCGCCCTGATATTTTAAATCTGGCGTATCTTCTCCGACAGAAGAAAACTGCATGATGCGGTTTTGTTTACCAATGACAGTGGGGCCTTTAAGCACAACATGCGAAGCGACTTCTGTACCTTCCCCTATTTCAACACCGGGGCCTATCACCGTCCAAGGGCCAACAGAAACATCTGAGGCCAACTTTGCCGAAGGGTCAATAATGGCAGACGGGTGAATCAAGGGTGCACTCATTGGCTTAAACGCTGCGGTCTGCACACATAATTGTGGCACTAGTCACGAGTTCGTCATCCACTTTAGCAACACAGTCAAACTTCCAGATACCGCGTTTTTCAGACACGATTTTTGCTTCGATAAAAACACGGTCACCGGGAATAACCTGGCGTTTAAAACGCACTTTATCGATACCGGCAAATAAATAAATAGAGCCGTCGTCTGGCGTTTTATCCATGGTTTTAAAGCCGAGCACTCCACAAGCTTGCGCCATCGCCTCGATCAACATCACACCAGGGAAAACCGGAAAATGAGGAAAGTGCCCCTGGAACACCTCTTCGTTTACGGTAATGTTTTTGTACGCGAGAATGCGCTCACCGAGTTCTAACTCAACCACGCGATCGATTAACAAAAAAGGATAGCGGTGAGGAAGGTATTTTTTTACTTCGAGGATGTCCAACATATTCTTGCCCTGTACACACTCGTAATAACGAGCATTTTATTTTTCTGAATTATTTTTTCTTAAACTTTAATCGTCGTCTTAACTACCGCTTTATACGAAAGACGAGAATTAATCTTCTGCCTTATTTACTTTTTCTAGCCTTTTAACTCGGCTCGCCAAATCGTCGAGCTGACCGAACCTAACCGCTGCACGCCGCCAGGTTTTTATATCTAGCATAGGTGTCGCAGAAGCGTAAACACCCGCCTCATCAGTGCCTTTGGTCACAATGGTACCACCGTGAAAATGGCAGTTATCAGCAATTTCAATATGACCGTTCACCGCAACCGCACCAGCAAAGGTACAATTTTTACCAATTTTACTACTGCCGGCCATACCCACACAGCCAGCAACGGCCGTGTTTTCGCCGATCTCGATGTTATGCGCTATGTGCACTTGGTTATCAATGATGACGCCATCATGAATGATGGTATCACCAACGGCACCACGATCAATTGCAGTGCAGGCTCCGATATCTACACGATCACCAATAACAACGCCGCCTAGCTGATGAATCTTAACCCAACCCTCAGAGCCGGGCGCAAAGCCAAAACCATCTGAGCCAATGGCTGTACCACTATGAACAATAACTTGATTGCCGATGCGCACATTCGAATAGATCGTAACATTCGCATGAATCAGGCAAGCATCACCCAGGCTGGAGTCTTCACTTATGACCACCCCCGGATATATTTCACAGCCATTACCGATAACAACATTTTCGCCAATGACGCAGTTCGCGCCGATCGAGCTGCCTTCACCGATAGTCGCAGTTTCTGCGACGACCGCCGAAGGGTGAACACCGGCCTGTCGCGTTGGGCGAGGGTCAAGTAATGCACTGGCCTTAGCGTAATAAAGGTAAGGATCATCTGCGATTAAGGCTGTGCCCGGAAATGCATCTGCAAACTCCGCTTTTAAAATCACAGCTCCCGCTTTTGTATCCACGAGAAATTTTTCGTATTTTTTTGAAGACAAGAAGCTCAACTGATTAGCCTGCCCCTCCTCTAGAGAACCCAAGCTATCGACCGAACCAGAAGTATCACCACGCACTTCAAGCCCTAGCACTTCTGCTAGCACCTGAATAGAAATAGACTTTGGCTCTGCGTAGCGCGCCATCAAACAACTCCTAGCTTATTTCTTAAGCTTATCTAATTCGGCGGCAATATCATCAGTGATATTTAACTTCGCTTCGGCAGAATCGAGTACGGAAGAGATAGCATCTGGCCGTAAAGTGAATTCAATTTTATTCTCTTCCATATATTTTTGAACAACTTCACGAAAATTTGGCTGATATTTATCAACGATAGTTTTCATCAATTTATTTTCTTCCGACTTTAACCATTGCAAAGCTAACTGACGGTTTTCTGCAACTTTTTCCATTTTATTGCGGTGCGCTTCTTTTTCTTCGTCACCCCAAGTCATACTCTTGGTTTTACGTTCTTTGTCGAGAATTTCCAAACTCGCCGTAAAACTTTCATAATCAGCTTTCATTTTTGCGAACTCTGGGGTTGCCTTAAAGCCTGCCAATCGAGCTTGGGCAAATTGAGTTCCAAAAATTGCTTGATTTGGGTCTAAAATGGCAATCTTGCCCGCGAAGCTAACTTGCGCGACAAGACCAAGCGCAACCGCGATCAAAAGTTTATTCAACATATACCTTCTCCGTAATAGTAATAATTAAAAGTAATTGGGAATATTTAAAAGCCAGCACCAAAAGAAAATTGGAAACGTTTCGTTTCATCTAGTGATGATTCTTTATTAGGCCAAGCAAAGCTAAAACTCATTGGGCCAAAGCCAGACAGCCATTTAAAACCGAAACCCCATGAGGTTCGCAAACGACTCAAATCTAGATCGGTACAACGTAATTGACCTTGGCGACAACTGGTCGAAAACACATTACCGGCATCGTAAAACGCAACCAGTTGCATAGAACGTGTATCGGCAGCAAAAGGAATTGGCAGTAGTAATTCCGCTGACAGCTCAACCAAGGTATTACCGCCAGATGACCGAAGTCGAGAACTGCCAAAGGTGCTGTAAGCCAACTTGCCTGGCTCACAACCAAAGGTGCTGGAAGTGGTTGGGTCTTCACACAAGACATAGGTCGGGGTTTGATATTCGTTCACACCGAGCTCGCCGTTATTATCAAAATCATTGGCTGATGCAAAACCCAAAACGTATAGCTCAGATGGCGTATCAAGCGGTCCCAAAGTAAAAGGCTCAAAGCCACGGACTGAGCCAATACCACCGGTACGGAAATTTTCAAAAAATGGTAATTCATCCATTTTTCCATAACCATCGCCATAACCAACACGAGAACGCAAGCGTAATGTGTAATCACTAAATAGTGGAATAAACTGCTTCGCTTCAAGTTGTATTTTATAAAACTCTAAATCACTGCCCGGCACTGTGGTTTCTAAACTTAAACTCTGTGAGTTCCCGCGCGTCGGCAAAATACCACGATTGAGCGTGTTGCGAATCCACGAGGCGGTAATCGCGCCGCTGTTATAATCGTTACCGTATTTATCTATGAAGCCCGGCTCACGGTCAGGAATCACATCCTCGGTAATTGCAAAAGTTTGATTATTAAATTCAAAATCATAAGGCGTCATTGATGCAAAGTGAGTTGCATTAAAATCTGCTTGATTCATGTAGGAAAAGCCGACGTCATAGGTATGGCCTTCACCATTAATATTGGCCCTAGCATCATCAAAGAAAAATGGACTCTGACGAATATTAGAGCCGACGGTATCGCCCACTTTTAGATTTTGGTTAGCAACGCCCAAACCAAATCGCAGAAAAGCGATTTCCGAAATAGGATAACCAAATGTTACGGTGGCGCCAGCACTATCTGAAGCGTAGCTACTGCCGAAATTAGCGCTGGTAAAATCAGAGTTACGGTAATACACGCTAAAACCTCGGCTCACGCCATCAGGCGTAAAATAAGGATCGTTGTATTGGAATGTGTAATTGTCTTGAAAGCGGTTATGGTTGATTGAGAACTGTACTTTTTTGCCTGTACCCAGCCAGTTGTTTTCCGTAACACTCGCGCCCAGAGTCACATCGTAGGCTTCCGAATAACCAACACTGGCTTGCACACTTCCCGATGGCTGCTCTTCTACGTCAAACTTCACATCGACAAGATCGCTATGCCCTGGCACCTCAACGGTTTCCACATTCACTTGTTTGAAGTAACCCAAGCGTTCAAGTTTTACTTTTGAGCTTTCGATACGTGCGTTCGATGCAGACGCGCCTTCTATTTGACGCATTTCTCGGCGTAAGACTTCGTCGGAAGTTTTGCGATTTCCGCTAAACTCCATTCGCCTAACGTATACACGCTTACCTGGGTCAATAAAAAACGTGACGTTAACGGAGCCGTCTTCTTTATTTTTTTGCGGCACACCTTCTACCGAGGCGCTGGTATAACCGTAATTACCTAAGAGCGTCGTAATATACTCAGAGGTACTCGTCATACGCGCTTGCGAAAATGTATCGCCCTCACCTAATAAAAATAAGCGCTCAATTACTTTTTCGTCAAGAATGGGGTCGCCAGCAAGCTCCACTGATGATACTTGGTATTTTTTACCTTCTTGCATGTTGAGCGTGATAAATACGCCTTTTTTATCTGGGCTGACAGACACTTGTGAAGAGATCACTTCAAAATCAAGATAACCGCGATCGAGATAGAATGACTCTAGTGTTTCTAGGTCACCACTCAAACGTTCTTTCGCGTATTTATCAGCGTTAGAAAAAAGACCGTACCAGCGTGACTCGCCCAACTCGAAAAAATCCAACAGTTCGTCGTCATCGTACAGCTCGTTACCGACAAAATTAATGTGGCGAATTTTTGCAGCCCCACCTTCATCGACAAGAATTTTAATAGCCACCAAACTGTTGGGTAACTCGTCTACTTCCACATCTACCGTGGCACCGTAGCGAGCCTGCCCCACATATTGGCGTTCTAGCTCGCGAGTAATGCCCTGCAGGCGGTGGCGTTGCAATATTTCGCCTTCAGACAGGCCGTTATCATCCAAAATCGCAGTAAGTTGTTCCGTCTTAATCGCTTTGTTGCCATCGATCTCAAGCGATTTGATTGCGGGCCGCTCACGCAGCGTAATGATCAGCGTACCGTCTTCACGGGCAACTTCGATATCGCTGAAAAAGCCGGTGCCATATAGCGATCGAATCACATCACGCACTGCTTGGGCGTCGGCAGTTTGCCCCACCCGAAGCGGCATCGCCGCAAACACTGGGCTTGCAGAAACACGTTGCAGGCCTTCAAGGCGAATATCATTAACCACAAAACTGGCGGCGAAGGAAACAGAGGTCGCACTAAACAGGAGTACGGCGACAAAAAGAGATTTCAGTTTATACAAAGGTAATGCCAGGCCTTATCTATTTTAATTTTTAGTAAGTCATCAATATCTAGCGATTCAATCTTGCTGCTGCAGACAGGGTTTCTATCAATGCTGCAACGACTAGCTCTGACTAATGTGTTTGTGCTTATTTTACTGCCAGGCACAACCTAACATGCCCGCTTTACCCCAATGAACACTACCTTTTGACAATATCAAAGCGTCAAACGGCTCAGGTTATTTAAGGAAACCGAAGCGTTTGAGTGCCAGATTCAAAAGGAGGCTTTCTCAATAGCCCGACAAACTCACGGGCCCAATAAATCGTTGTAAAACGCCACCATCATGACACTAACCAGCAGCATGACACCGACATTCAAGCTCCACGCCTGTACCTCTTGGGACACAGGGCTGCCTTTTATCCACTCAACAACAGCGAACACTATGTGACCACCATCAAGCATCGGCACCGGCAGTAAATTCATAATACCAAGCACAATACTGAGGTGAGCCAAGAAGGACAAAAAGGCCCAAAAACCCAGCTCCGCGTGGGAGGCGGCAACTTTAGCAATGCCTATAGGCCCACTCAAGTTTTTCGTGGATATTTCCCCTAAAATCAGCTTTTTCATGGAAATCAGAATGAACTTGCTGGTTTCCCATGTTTCATTCATCGCCGAAGTCATAGCGTCTAACAGGTTGTAGCGGTGAATGCGTACCATTTCTTCAGGCATTTTGGGCAACACAACGCGAACGCCTGCACGGCCAATCACGTCACCACCATCAATTTTTAGCCTTTCCGGTGTCAGTGTCAGGGCTAGCTCTTCACCAGCACGATCTACTATGACCTCCAGGATTTGCTCTGGGCGCGCGCGCACGTAATACACCCAATCTTCCCATTCTTCTATTTTTCGGCCGTCCATTGCGACTAACACATCACCAGACTTCATTCCCGCCGCCTCTGCAGCACTACCCTCGACGACGAGATCTAACTCTCTGCCAATGCGGGGGTAATAAAATTCAAAGCCTAAACCTTCTGTAGGGTCAGGCGCTTTTACATCGTCTAACCAATTTTCAATCAGAACATCTTTTTCGTAGGTTAAAGTGGAATCTGGGTAGCGAATAACGAAGCGAATGGCCCCCGTTTCACCCAAGCGAGACAAGAGCTGTAACCGAACATCCCGACGCGTGGGAGTTGCTTTGCCATCGATCTCGACAATCTCTGTGTTGGCCTCAAGCCCGGCCTGTTCGCCTATCGAGCCTGGTTCAACCTCTCCGATCACCGGCGAATAGGAGACAGTGCCCTTGATCAATAAAAGCGCCCAGTAAAACACGACAGCAAGCACCAGGTTCGCCAATGGCCCGGCGGCAAAAATAATTATGCGTTGCCAAATAGGCTGCGCATTCAAGGTGAGGTGCATTTGGTCTTCAGTTACGTCTTCACTGCGTTCATCCAGCGGTTTTACGTAGCCACCAAGAGGGATAGAGGAAATGGCAAATTCAGTCCCCTTACTGTCGGTCCAGGTCACCAAACGATTGCCAAAACCAACGGAAAAACGCAAGACTTTAACGCCAAAACGGCGCATAGCATAAAAATGCCCCAGCTCGTGAATCGGCACAAGTATGCAGATAGCAACAAGGAACCACGCTGCTTTAATAAGAATATCGACCACTCAATTTTCCACTTTGGTTACGGGTACATTTGGTAAGGTTTTCGCTACTATTTTCATTATGAACAAGTTCTATACGATAGACCGCACGAGTTCGTCCGCCAGTTGCCGCGCTCGCTCATCGGCATCTATGACCGCAGGTATGCTATCTGGTTCTACCGCAGCCCAAGATTCCAGCACTTCCGCAACCACCCAGCCGATATGGGTAAATCGAATTCTCTTATCTAAAAAAGCCGAGACTGCCACCTCATTCGCCGCGTTCAAGGCAACGGCATAATCACCACCAGACTTGGCAGCATCAATTGCCAACCTCAAACAGGGAAAGCGCGAGAAATCGGGCAACTCAAAACTAAGGTTTTTCATTGCCGCAAAGTCCAGAGCTTCCACACCGGAGCTCATACGCTGCGGCCAAGCCAAACAATGGGCAATGGGGGTGCGCATGTCAGGGTTGCCCATCTGAGCCAACACTGAACCATCGGCGTATTGCACCATGGAATGGACGATACTTTGCGGATGAACGACCACGTCGATATCGTCAGGCTTTGCGTTAAACAACCAACAGGCCTCGATAAATTCCAAGCCCTTATTCATCATGGACGCAGAATCTACGGAAATTTTACGCCCCATTGACCAGTTCGGGTGCGCACATGCCTGATCAGGGGTGACCTGATCCAATTTCTCGATCGCAGTTTCTCGAAAGGGCCCACCGGAACCGGTCAATAATATTTTACTGATGCCCGCCTCTTGCAAAGAAGAATAGTTTTCAGGCATACATTGAAAAATGGCATTGTGTTCACTATCGATAGGTAACAACACCGCGCCTGACTCGGTCACCATATCGGTAAATAGGCGACCACTCATGACCAAGGCCTCTTTATTGGCCAACATAACTCGTTTACCGGCCTTGACCGCAGCAAGCGTTGGCAAAAGCCCAGCGGCACCCACAATAGCCGCCATAACAGAATCGACTTCATCAAGCGACGCTATTTGCTCCAGAGCGTCTTTTCCACTCAGTACTTCCGTATCAAGCTTTTCCTCAGAAATAGCAGCCCGCAAGCTCGCCGCTGCCTGACCGTCAGTCATAACGGCATAAACAGGAGAAAATTCGCGGCACTGCTGCAACATGAGCGCATGATTGGAGTGCGCACTTAGAGCGCGAACACGATATTGATCGCGATGCTGCGAAACGACATCGAGAGTGCTTTTACCAATGGAACCGGTGCTACCTAAAATAGTGAGTTGCTGCATTGTTCAAAAATGCCAGTGGCTGAAAATATATACGAGGGTAAAGGCGGGAATCGCGGCCACCAAACCGTCAATCCGGTCGAGCACACCACCGTGACCAGGCAGAAGCTGGCTGCTATCTTTGACGCCACAATAGCGTTTCATCATACTTTCCAACAGGTCGCCCACGACTGAGATCGAAGAGGTGGGAATCGCGATAAGCATGAGAGAAAGAATCGCGTCTGCGCCCAGCAGGAAATTAAACACAAGCGCTAAAACAATGGCAAATACAATGCCCCCGCCAACCCCTTCCCAAGACTTGCCAGGGCTAACGGCGTAAGCGAGCTTCGTGCGACCAATGGCCTTACCGGTAAAATAGGCACCAATATCAGCCGCTGCCACCAAAAAAACTACAAACAACATTAACCAAGCACCCGCATCTTGCTGGCGCAAATAGACACTGCCCAGCCAAGCCGGGAGCAACACACATACCCCCATGATTAAGCGAACAGCGCGCGCACCCCATAGAACCGCACTTTTAGGGAAGCTTTTAATCAGCAGTAAAGCAACACCCCACCAGACACAGGCCACGACCATGATACTGCGAAACACTTGCTCATTTTGCGCCCAATCACTGACCCAACCGGCCAGTAACGCAAGGCCTGCAACCACTATGACATAACCATACCGAGCAAGAGGTTGTTTAAACCCTGCCAAGCCAGCCCATTCCCATGCCCCAACCGCTAGCACGGCACCAATAAACGCGGCAAAGAAGTTCCAGGGTAAAAGAAATAATGCAGCTAAGAACGCAAGTGCAAGAATAATGGCGGTGATGACACGCTGCTTAAGCATTAGCAATTTCCCTAGCTATTTGATCGCTGGTCTTACCGAAACGACGCTGCCGAGTATAGAAATCTTCCACCGCACTCTTCAGGGCGACAGCGTCAAATTCAGGCCATAGTAAATCAGAAAAATACAACTCCGCATAAGCCGCCTGCCAGAGCAGAAAATTGCTGATACGGTGCTCGCCCCCGGTACGAATTAAGAGGTCGAGTTCGGGCAGTTTGGCAGTACTAACAAAGTTACTGACGGCCACTTCGTCGACATCTTCAGACTTCATAACGCCTTCAGATACCGCTTGTGCAATGGCAAGTGCTGACTGCGCAATATCCCAACGTCCGCCATAATCGGCAGCTATAACAAGAGTAGAATCGCCAGTGCTTGCCATTGCTTCCGCTTCCTCTATTGCCCCGAGCAAGCGCCTTGAGAAACGTGAACGATTACCGATAATTTTGAGCTTCACACCTTCGTCAGCGAGCTTTTTGGCTTCTTTCTTCAGGTAGCTATAAAATAACCCCATTAAGGCTTCGACCTCTTTTGGCGGCCGCCGCCAATTTTCGCTGCTAAATGCAAAGAGAGTAAGCACTTCGACACCTTCTTTACGGCAAGCCGATAGCACATCGCGAATACGCTCTACACCAGCCTTGTGTCCCGCGATGCCCTGTTTGCCTTCCCGCTTAGCCCAGCGGTTGTTGCCGTCCATAATTATGGCCACGTGCCGAAGTTCGCTTGTTTTCACTACTATTCTCAAATTCGATTTTGCGCAACTTTAATGGAAAGCTGTCATGAAATCGACTTCTTTTCCAAGACTAAACCACAGGCTGCGCTTACTAGAAATTAAAAAGGGGCGCAATCGCGCCCCTTACAAAATAAAGCTGAATATTTGAGCCTTAGATTTCCATCAAATCTGCTTCTTTGGCCGCCAACGCTTTGTCTATCTGAGCCACATATTTATCAGTGATTTTTTGAATGTCGTCACCCGCCTTCCGCTCGTCATCTTCACCGATTTCTTTTTCTTTTAACAAGTCTTTAACCGTTGCCATAGCATCACGACGAATATTACGTACAGAAACACGGGCATTTTCCGCTTCGGTTTTCGCTTGTTTGATATAGTTTTTACGCGTTTCCTCAGTCAACGGAGGCATAGGCACACGAATCAGATCACCCGTAGTAACCGGGTTCAGACCAAGGTCTGATTTCATAATGGCTTTTTCGATTTCAGGTGTGAGTGTTTTTTCCCAAGGGGAGATCGATAGTGTGCGAGCATCAAGAACAGAGATATTCGCAACTTGTGATAAAGGCGAAGGGTTGCCGTAATAGTCGACAGAAACACCATCCAAAATACTAGGGTGTGCACGGCCTGTACGAATTTTATTGAAGTTAGTGCCAAGCACTTCAACACTTTTACTCATGCGGTCTTCAATATCAGCTTTAATATCATTAATCATTTTTTTCTATCCTCACGTCCTCAAGCGTTAGCGCAAATTTCATTCTGCACCACTTCTATTCGGCACTAATAAGCGTACCTTCACTATCACCTACAACGATATTAAGCAAAGCACCCGGCTTCGACATTTTGAATACCCGGATGGGCAATTCATGGTCCTGACATAAAACGATTGCCGTCAGATCCATAACACCGAGCTTGTCTTCCAATACCTTACTATATGTGAGCGTGTCGTATTTTGTTGCGGAAGGGTCTTTAACTGGATCAGCTGTGAACACCCCCTCCACTTTTGTTGCTTTCAACACCAGCTCAGCTTCCATCTCAATCGCGCGTAAGCACGCTGCAGAATCAGTGGTAAAAAAAGGATTGCCGGTGCCGGCCGAAAATATCACTACTTCGCCACTTTCGAGCAAGCGAATAGCTTTACGACGATCGTAATGGTCAACCACACCACTCATCGGAATGGCAGACATAACATTTGAAGAAATGTTTGATCGCTCGAGCGCATCACGCATCGCAAGCGCGTTCATAACGGTTGCGAGCATCCCCATATGGTCGCCAGTAACGCGATCCAACCCGGCCTCACTAAGGGCTGCGCCGCGGAAGAGGTTGCCGCCACCGATAACCAGGCCCACCTGAACACCAATACCCACAAGCTGGCCAATCTCTAAGGCCATTTTATCGAGTACTTTCGGGTCGATGCCAAAGCCTTCTGACCCCATTAACTCTTCGCCACTGAGTTTAAGCAGTATGCGTTTATATTTGCGATCTGATTTCGATGTCATTTGCGTTCCCCGACCCAAGACAAAATTCGCGGAAGTTTAACAGCAAAAAGGCGGGAATTGCATCCCGCCTTTTTAATCTCATTTTATTTAGGGCGCTTGAACAACACCGTAAATAAAATAAAGAGGATTACGCTTTAGAAGCTTCAACCTGAGCCGCCACTTCTGCAGCGAAATCAGTTTCTTCTTTTTCGATGCCGTCACCAACTTCATAACGTACGAAATTTAAAACCTCAGCGTCAGCGGCTTTGACCAATTTGCCGACGGTTTGCTCAGGGTCTTTAACGAAAGGCTGGTCAACCAAGCTGTTTTCCTTCAAGAACTTGTTGATGCGGCCACCCATCATTTTTTCAACGATGTTTTCTGGCTTGCCTTCCATATCCGGCTGAGCCTTGATGATTTCTTTTTCTTTATTGACCAACTCTTCTGGCATATCGCTTGGATTCACCACTTGAGGGTTAACCGCCGTTACATGCATCGCAACATCTTTTGCTGTTTCTACATTACCGCCCTTCATGGCCACCAATGCAGCAATCCGATTGTTTGAGTGCAAGTAGCAACCAACAACACCTTCACTTGCCTCAACCAAGGCAACACGGCGTACGCCAATGTTTTCACCAATCTTTTGAACCAATGCTTGGCGCGCACTTTCTATGTCTTCACCTGCAAGCGCTGCAACATCCGCAATTTTGTTAGTGAAGGCTTTTTCCAATACTGTATTTGCGAAAGCCAAGAAACCTTCATCTCGTGCAGCAAAGTCAGTTTCTGAATTAACTTCGATTAGCACTGCGTAGCTACCATCTTCAGCAGATTTTGCCAATACAACACCTTCAGCTGCGGTACGACCCGCTTTTTTCGCCGCCTTTAGGCCAGATGCTTTACGTAGGTTTTCGATTGCAACGTCGATGTCACCGTCAGTTTCTTTCAGGGCCTTTTTACATTCCATCATGCCGAGACCGGTGCGATCACGCAGTTCTTTCACAAGCGAAGCAGATACCGCCATGTCAATATCCTCAATAATTTACTAGTAGTTGATAAGATGAAACCTGCGACCTACTCAGATTACAGGTTTAAAAAAAGGGGAATTAACCCCTTTATTGTTTCATTTGTGGGTCGGCCCGGCGTCGGGCCCACTATCACTTTGCCGCAGCAGCTTGAGCGCCTTCGCTAACTTCAACAAACTCGTCCTTATTAGGAACTGCGTTTGAATCTGCAGCGCCTTCTAGGCAAGCATCAGCAAGTGCTGAGATGTACAATTTGACCGCTCGAATGGCGTCATCGTTGCCAGGGATCACATAGTCGATGCCCGCAGGGTCACTATTGGTGTCAACAATCCCAAACACGGGTATACCCAGTTTATTGGCTTCTTGAATCGCAATGCGCTCATGATCAACATCGATCACAAACATAGCATCTGGCAACCCGCCCATATCTTTGATACCACCGATAGACAGCTCAAGCTTGTTCATCATACGGCGGCGCATTAGCGCTTCTTTCTTTGTTAATTTTTCGAAAGTGCCGTCAGAGCTTTGAGTTTCAAGTTCGCGGTAACGGCGAATAGAAGCACGAATGGTTTTGTAGTTGGTCAACATACCACCCAGCCAACGGTGGCTGACGAAAGGCATGTTACAACGCTCGGCTTGCTCTTTGATTGTTTTTTGAGCTGCTCGTTTGGTGCCCACGAAGAGAATTTTCTTCTTCAAGGCAGCCATTTTTTTCACTTCTTCTAACGCGCTGTTAAAAGAAGGAACGGTGTGCTCAAGATTAATGATATGAATTTTGTTACGAGCACCAAAAATATATGGTGCCATTTTAGGGTTCCAGTAACGGGTTTGGTGACCAAAATGGACACCCGCCTGGAGCATATCGCGCATGCTAACAGTTGGCATAATGTTTTCCTATACTTGGGTTAGGCCTCCACGAACCCCAATAAACCAACCCTCGCTTTTGCGTTTCCGCTGCTGCGACGGCACCCAGGTTACTGTGACGGTGCGTGTGTGACGTTTAATTGTGAATTGCCCTACTTTGTAATGATCCACAAAGCGGGCGCGCTTTATACCACAGCGAGCGAGCCTAAAAAAGCCCTTTCATGAAAAAGCCGCAAGGCATCGAGCTTTGCGGCTTTTTAGAGTAAAGGTTCCGACACCCCTGACCCCGCACTTTATTACGAGAGCCTCCTGAAAAAGAGGGGGAACCGCAGCCTGTGAGCTGAATTTATATAGATTAAGCTTATTGCGCCTGACCTATCAGAGGGCGCGAGTCACCAGAGTCAGTAGAAGCGAGAACTTTCTTCGCTTTTTTGTAGTCTTCTGTCGCTGCACTAAGCTGACTAAAGCAAACACGACGCTGCTCACCTTGAGTGATCGAACATGCGCGACGCAATAAGCGATATTCATCAATAGCCTCTTGCGCGGCCTTAACTTCGTTGTGCTCTGCTCCGAAGCTAAAGCTAGAAGCAAGTACTAAAGCGCTGGCGCTCAATACCTTAACCGAAAGGACTTTGATCATAGACATTGTGTTTTACTCGTTTATAAGTTGGTAGATATTGTGTTTGGACGCAGTATATGGAGAGAACCACCCGAAAACCCAAACCCGATCACAAATTCGATAAAATGGATATAAGCGCTTAAAACAGTGTGAATTAGCGCACTATTGAGGCGTCACTTTTTATACAAAAACTCAGATCTCTCACACAAAAACCTGAGATGTCGAGATACGCCTTGCCTGTACAAAGACTCCCACGCAGCAACACAACCCACTTTCCGTGCGAGCCGGGTGACTTTGGTTTAGAATGCGCCGTCTCACCCAAAAACCAAGTAATTTCATCAGAAATAGAAGAAAGCGAAACGAATGCCTGAAACTGTCACGATAAAAACAGCCAAAGATATTGAGAAAATGCGCGTCGCCGGACGACTCGCGGCAGAAGTACTCGAGATGATCGAGCCACACGTCGTGCCCGGCATAACTACGGCGCAGCTTGACCGTATCTGTCACGACTATATCGTCAACGAACAGCAAGCTATACCAGCGCCCCTCAATTACAACGGTTTTCCCAAATCTATTTGCACTTCGGTAAACCATGTTGTCTGCCACGGCATTCCGTCAGAAAAGAAGGCACTCAAAAACGGCGACATCATTAATATCGATATCACAGTCATTAAAGACGGCTATCACGGCGATACCAGCAAAATGTTTTTTGTCGGCAAAGTGGCCCCGCACGCGCACCGCTTGGTCAAAATCACACAGGAATGTCTATATAAAGCCATCGAATTAGTGAAGCCTGGCGCGCGCCTTGGCGACATCGGCCACGTCATTCAAAACTATGCGGAAAAAAACCATTACACCGTGGTAAGAGAATACTGCGGCCACGGCATCGGTAAGATATTCCACGAAGCGCCTCAAGTGCTTCACTACGGCAAGCAAGACACCGGCATGGAAATAAAAGAAGGCATGACCTTTACAATTGAACCGATGATTAACGCTGGCAAACCCCAAACAAAATTGAAGGGCGATAATTGGACCGTTGAAACACGTGATGGCCGCTTGTCTGCCCAGTGGGAGCACACCCTAGCGGTGACAGCAAGCGGCGTTGAAGTATTAACCGCACGCAAAGAAGAACCGTTTTAATTTATGGCCATACAGAGTTGCCCTGAATTTGCTTATCAGCCAACTTGCTTTAAGCAAGAACGCTTTCGCAAGGACCTTACAGAAAAGCCCCAGTTAACCGTTTTTAAAGATGCGATAGCAGGTGTGAACACTCACTTGTCGAATCGCTTTTACCAAAACGAAGACGTACGCTCACTCGTTTATGAGCTGTCATCGTTTATCGACCTGATACTTTACTACGCTTGGCACACCTACGAATGGGATCAAGACATCGCCCTTATTGCGGTTGGCGGATACGGCCGCGCTGAACTTCATCCCCGCTCTGATATCGACATTCTTATTTTGCTCGACAATAAGGCCTCAAAAAAATACGACGACAACCTACAATCATTCGTCACCTTCCTTTGGGATATTGGTTTAGATATTGGCAGCAGTGTACGCACATTGAAAGAATGCGCAAAACTCGCAAAGCAAGATATTACCGTTGCCACCAACCTCATCGAATCTCGCCGCCTCGCAGGTAATTCAAAGCTACTTGAAGACCTATACAAAGCAACCTCAACCAAGAAGTCCTGGAAGCCTACGGAATTCTTTAAAGCCAAATGGGAAGAGCAGCGAGAAAGGCATGAAAAGCACAACGACAACGAATCAGACCTCGAACCCAACATTAAAAATTCGCCAGGCGGCATGCGTGATATACAAACGATTAATTGGGTTGCAAAGCGCTACTTCGGCGTAAAAACAATTCGACAGCTAGAAGGAAAAGATTTTTTCACCGAACACGAATTCGGCCTATTACGTAGCAGTGAAGACTTTTTATGGAAAGTCCGTTTTGGCCTACACCTACTCGCCGGCCGCGCCGAAGAACGCTTATTGTTCGAGTACCAGCGCGAATTAGCCAAAACGTTTGGTTATGAAGACTCTGAAAAAGGTCTAGCTGTTGAGCAGTTTATGCATAAGTACTACCGCACGGTCATTACATTGCGGGAATTGAACGATGTTCTGTTGCACTATTTGTCTGACGTAATTCACAACCCGAAATCAAAAGGAAAAATCAGACCCATCAATGAACGCTTCCAATTGCGCGACAACTACATCGAAGTCACGCGAGACAGCATCTTTGATGAGTACCCAAGCGCCCTCTTAGAAATTTTCGTTCTCATGGGCAATGAGCCCAACATAATTGGTGCGACCTCTTCCACCATCCGCCTCATTCGAGACAAGCGCTTTCTCATCAACGATACATTTCGTGCCGACACAACAAATAAGAGAATGTTTCTCGCAATTTTCTCTATCGATTACGGCCTTGTCACACAACTTACCCGCATGAAACGCTACGGCATACTTGGGCGCTACCTTCCTGCGTTCGGGAAAATTACCGGGCAAATGCAACACGACCTGTTCCACCGCTACACAGTCGATTCGCACACCCTGCTTGTGGTTCAAAACATGCGGCGCTTTAGCTTACCGGAAGAGGAAAAACGTTTCCCTATCGCCGCGTACATCGTTAACAACATGGCACGGCCAGAGCTGCTTTATATTGCCGGCCTATTCCATGACATCGGCAAAGGCCGCGGCGGTGACCATAGCGTGCTTGGCGCTGTAGACGCCTACGACTTTTGTATTGAACACGGCGTAAGCGTACGCGAGGCTCGACTCGTAAAATGGTTAGTTGAAAGGCATTTATTGATGTCTTACGTTTCCCAGAAAAAAGACACTTCTGACCCCGAAGTCATTCAAGACTTTGCTTTGCAAATGGGCGATCAATTGCATTTAGATTATCTATATGCGCTGACTATTGCCGATATGTGTGGCACCAATCCAGATTTGTGGAATTCCTGGCGCGACAAACTGCTGCGCGACCTATACACAGAAACGCGTCGGGTATTGCGCCGCGGGCTAGAAAGCACCATTGACCCTAAAGAACTCATCGAAGAAAAACATCATCAAGCACTAGCAAAACTGGAAGACAAAAACATTAGCGCCGAGCAAGCGCACTCCATCTGGAAAATCATGGGCGAAGAATATTTTATTCGTGAAACCCATCATGATATTGCCTGGCAAACCGAAGCGTTATTGAACCACAACTCTGATGATCCACTGGTACTGATCAGGGAAACTTCCAATAAACGTTTTAGCGGTGCTACTGAAATATTTGTTTACGTGAAAGATGTTAAACATGTGTTTGTCGCCGTAACAACCTGTTTGGCGCAACTCAATTTAAACATTCAAGATGCTCGCATTTATTCTTCAGCAACTGGCTACACGCTGGATACGTTTTACGTGCTGGATGAAAACTTCGACCCAGTACAAGATAAGCACGAAAAATATACCAAAATTGAAGATGCGCTCAAGGAAGAATTAAAACTGGTCGGCGAATATTCAGAAATTGCTGAACGGCGGACACCGCGTATTCTCAAGCAATTCAGCATTCCTACAAAAACTTTTATAAGTAATGACCTAGCCCGCAATTATACAGTGCTTGAAGTTATTAGCCCCGACAGAGAAGGCCTACTCGCCACCATTGCGCGCACGTTTATGGATTTTGACATTCATATGCAAAATGCAAAAATTTCCACTCTTGGCGAACGCATAGAAGATGTATTTTTTATTACAGACGCCAACGGTGACCCACTTGGAGACGCACAACTATGCATAGATCTTCAAAATGAAATTTGCGATCGCTTAGATCAACGTGTAGACAAGGGCTAACATAGCAACACCCGAGAGGCGCCTAAATGAATCCTAATTTAGAACTATTACAACCCTACCCCTTTGAAAAGCTAGCGCAACTCAAAGAAGGCATCACACCACCTGCAAATAAAACACATATTGCTCTTTCGATTGGGGAGCCAAAACACGACGCACCTCAATTCGCCAAAGATACACTGGTAGAACACCTCGATACAATCACCAGTTACCCGATAACCAAGGGCATAGTTGGATTGCGTGAAGCAATATCCACCTGGACAACCAAACGCTTTCAACTAACAGAAAACACCCTCTCACCAGAAAACAATATATTGCCCGTAAACGGAACACGCGAAGCGCTCTTTGCTTTCACGCAAGCTCTGATAGACCCCAGCAAAGTATCACCGGTAGTTGTTACCCCCAACCCTTTCTATCAAATTTATGAAGGTGCTGCTTTTTTGGCTGGCGCGAAACCGCACTTCGTAAACTGTTTAGCAGAAAACAATTACTTGGCAGATTTTTCAAGTGTTCCAGAGCTGGTGTGGCGTGATTGCCAGCTACTATTTATTTGTACTCCCGGTAATCCAACCGGCGCTGTAATCCCATCAGAACAACTCAAACACTTAATTGAGCTAGCCGATAAATATGACTTTGTTATCGCCAGCGATGAATGTTATTCAGAAATTTACTTTGACGAAGACAACCCTCCTGTTGGCTTGCTGCAAACATGCGCAGAAATAGGTCGTGATGACTACCATCGCTGCGTGGTATTTCACAGCCTATCTAAACGCTCGAACTTGCCCGGTCTTCGTTCTGGCTTTGTCGCGGGTGACGCATCGTTAATAAAAGGCTTTTTACGCTATCGCACCTATCACGGCAGCGCCATGCCACCATTTACCCAACACACCAGCATTGCTGCTTGGCAAGATGAGGGGCACGTAAAAGATAATCGCGCTCTGTACCGGAAAAAGTTTTCTGCAGTACTGGAAATCCTCGACGGCGCGCTAGAAGTAACACAGCCGGATGCTGGTTTTTATTTATGGCCAACCACCCCCATTAACGACGAACAATTCGCACAACAATTATTTGAGCAAGAAAACGTAACCGTTTTACCTGGCTCATATTTGGCGCGAGAAGCCAAAGGTGAAAACCCCGCACGCAATCATGTACGCATGGCATTGGTGGCACCGCTTGAAGAATGTATCGAGGCGGCGCACCGCATTAAAAACTTTGTCTCAAACATTACATAACTATTTTATACAGACGTAAATCAAATGAATAAACGCGATCGCGTTGAGTTTATCCTTAAGGAATTGCAAACTCTGTACCCCGAACCGCCAATTCCTTTAAACCACCATAGCCCCTACACACTTTTAATTGCCGTATTACTTTCAGCGCAATGCACTGACGAACGCGTGAATAAAATCACACCGGCCTTATGGAAGTTAGCTGACACCCCAAAAAAAATGGCGGTACAAGAAGTAGAAAATATCAAGGCTATCATTCGGCCGTGCGGATTATCGCCACAGAAATCTAAAGCGATCAAAAAACTTTCTGAAATTTTAGTGGCGCAATACAACGCCGCTGTACCTGCCAATATGGAAATATTGGAAACACTGCCTGGTGTAGGCCACAAAACTGCAAGCGTTGTGATGTCACAAGTCTTCGGAGAACCGACCTTCCCCGTCGACACACACATTCATCGTTTGGCGCAGCGTTGGGGGTTGAGCAGCGGTAAAAATGTAACGCAAACAGAAAAAGATTTAAAACGTCTTTTCCCAAAAGAAAGCTGGAACGACTTACACCTTCAAATCATTTATTACGGTCGAGAATTTTGTAGTGCGCGGGGTTGCGATGGAACGGTCTGCCACATATGCCAAACCTGTTATCCAAACAGAAAAACGGCCAAACGAACAAAAAAAGCATAAAAGTACGGCCCACCAAAAGACAAAAAGTTATATAAAAGAAACCCCAGCCCAAACAAGTGTGACCTACCCCACACTTAAAGAATATCCGAACCGCTACAACCGATATTTTATGCATAAGAATGCAGTCTTTTATAATTGACCTATACTTCCATTAACTAAACAACAGGACGATGCTTTAGTGTTTTCTCGCAATCAACAAACTTGTTTAAACGATGTCAATAGACTTTACGCAAAGGTTGTCTTTTACCTTGACGCGTACCAGCATTCTTCTGGTACTGGTCTTGGGTACATTAATTGCCGCCTTTCAAGTATATATTGATTACGCCGACCAAAACCGTCGAATCGATACGCGCATCAACTCCATCATTGAAGCCAGTGCAACCCCTGCTGCACGCGCCATTTATCATCTGGACAACGACCTCGCCCAAGAAGTTGTTAACGGTTTAAAAAAATATGATTTTCTTCATCATATTTCCATCATCGATGATGACGGCAATATCATGGCTGTTCACGATACGCCTATCCCAGCAAGCTCAACCACCTGGCTAACAAAATGGCTCAAAGGCTACTCCACCTCTTTTGAAACTGCACTGGGTTCGTCGTCGGATGACTTCCGTGGCGCCTTGCTTTTAAAACTGAACAATGACATTGCCTTAAACAATGTCTATCACCGCGCCGGTTATATTTTTGGTGTTGTGCTTTTATTGACGACGATCTTGGCACTAGCCCTCGTCTATACCTATCACAAACTACTTACTCAACCGCTCTTTCAAATTGCACAGCACTTTACCGCCCTTATTAGCAAAGGGATTGATAAAACGCCGGTGCCATACATTGAAAACCACGAGAACAATGAGCTTGGGCAAATCGTGGATTCGGCCAATAACTTACTGTCAATTATCGATAAGCGCGAAAAAGCGTTGGAACAAAGCGAAAATCAGTTACGCCTTATTCTTAACGCCAGCCCAAACCAAGTGTTCGCATTGAATAAACAAGGCGAGTTTGTTTTCTTAAATAGCGCAACGGCAAATTTTTATAGAAAAACCACGGCCGAACTAGAAGGCAAAAGCTTTTTTAAAACACATAGCGAAATTGACGAAAAACAAGCATATGTCTATTTTCAAAATGTTGAATGCGCAAGCGCCAGAAGCGGCGAGACGCATGAGAGTGACATGCTTATTAAAAATGCAGATGGATCTGAAAGGGTACTGCACGTTTCGATGGTGACATACCAAATTCACCAGCAACGCTGCGTGCTAATAATTGCCAACGACATCACTGAGCGCGTCGAAGCAGAAAACCGCATCGAGCGTTTAGCCTTTTTCGACACCTTGACACAATTGCCCAACCGCCATCAGATTGAAGAGAAGTTAAAAGACGATATTCGCGTTTCTAAAAAGCGCGACACATACGGCGCGCTGCTTTTTATCGACATCGACGATTTCAAGCGCATTAACGATACTTTTGGTCACTCTACCGGTGACGCCCTACTGTTAAAGCTTTCCAATCGCATGCAAACACAAATTCGAAAATCCGAAACCTTGGCGCGGCTAGGCGGTGACGAGTTTATTCTAAGTGTACCTAACGTTGCCGAAGCACGAGAGAAAACGGAAGCCCTTGCTGCAAATTTGGCAGAACGTTTATTGCAAAGTATCCGACGCCCCTTGCGTATCGGTGAACACGAACTAGAAGTATCGGCCAGTATTGGCATTGCACTCTATCCAGACGGTGAAACAGGCTTAGACAGGCTGCTAAGTGCAGGTGACACCGCCATGTATCAAGCGAAGGCGCAGGGCCGAGATCGATACCTCATTTTTAACTCTACCATGTCGGATGAAGCAAGCCGCCTGCTCAAGCTGGAATCCGATATACGCAAGGCCATTGGTGACCATCAATTTATTTTTTACTTGCAGCCATTGTTAGATTCTGTGAGTCGCGAAATGGTCGGTGCTGAAGCACTGATTCGGTGGGAGCATCCCGAACGTGGTCAGGTCATGCCAGATCAGTTTATAGAATATCTCGAAAACTCCCCAATGATGGGCAAAGTTGGCGAACTCATGCTCGATAACGTGTGTGCATTTATCCATTCTTGCCACAACCGAAACATTATGGATGAACACACTCGTATCGCAGTAAATATTAGTGCGCGTGAATTCCACCAACCCAACTTTGTCTCTATCGTCATGCAAACGTTAGAAAAGTATCATTTAAATGGCAACTGCTTGGAACTTGAAATCACCGAAGGTGCGGCACTGAAACATATCGAGCAATCAATAGAAAAAATGCAGCTGCTGCGCGGCTGCGGCATTAAATTTGCGCTTGATGATTTTGGCACCGGCTACAGCTCATTAAGCTACCTAAAAGAACTGCCGGTAGATAAAATAAAAATTGATAAGTCTTTTATTCGCGACATCACCTTTAACCGTCAAGATGCCATGATGGTATCAGCCATTATCGCAATCGCAGACACGCTAGACCTAGAAGTTGTAGCCGAAGGCGTAGAAACCGAAGCTCAAGCCAATTGGCTCCATCACCATGGCAAAATTCAGTTCCAAGGCTACCTCTTCGACAAACCCATGCCCAAAGCAGAATTCGAAACCCAATACCTGAAAGCGGCCCCCCCGATCAGCATTCCCTCTCAGTAATATCTCTCGAGCTTGGCCGGCACCAGCCGTTACATAGCTCTTCGCGCCTCGAGCAACCCGCTATCACACTGGCACGCTCAAACCGATGAATAAAGGGGCCGATTCTGCTAAACTTGCGCCTCTTTTCCGCTCACAACTAACAATCTGCATTACTCTAAGATGACCACACTTTACGGTATTCCCAATTGCGACACGGTGAAAAAAGCGCGTAAATGGCTTGACTCACAAAGTATTGACTACACATTCCACGACTTCCGAAAAGATGGCGTTAGTCAATCCACCATAAAAGAATGGGCCCAGTCAGTGGGTAAAGACGTGCTCATAAACAAGCGCAGCACAACGTGGAAACAGCTTAGCGATGCAGACAAAAAGCACTTTGAAGGGGATACCCTCAGTGCTAAGGCGCTCGCGTCAGTGGTGGCAAACCCAACGTTGATAAAACGCCCGGTATTGAACCAAAACGACAGCGTCTTGGTGGGCTTTAATGCAGATTTGTACAAAAACTTAATCGATTAACATTCAAACTTTTACAATTTGATACGGTAAAAAATACAGGACCTTACATGACGCAACTCTACAGTCTTGCCTTCGGTGTCGGCACAAAAAACAGCCAAGGTGACTGGCTAGAAGTTTTCTATCCAGCGCCATTACTCGCGCCATCACCCGACCTTTCTGAAAAAGTTGGCGCGGCACTAAGTTACACTGGCGGCAATCAAGCCATCGAACTCGACTCAGCGGCGTTAAGCAAACTACAGCAAGCTGTGTCGGGCACCGATTTAGCAAGCACGCTCGACAGCTTCGCTTCTAGTAGCCAACCGCTCGTAGCCACACTGCTCGCTACAGACGCAGCTCCTAGTTCTGTACCAGAAGCCTACCTGAAACTACATTTGCTTTCGCACCGCCTGGTTAAGCCACACGAAACCAACCTCTCAGGGGCCTTTGGCGTACTGCCCAATGTTGCCTGGACGAACGAAGGTGCCATTGACCTTGGCGAACTACCGCAAAAACAACTTCAAGCGCGCCTAGAAGGTCGCTTGCTGAGCGTGGCCTGTGTCGACAAATTCCCTAAAATGACCGATTACGTAGTGCCTTCTGGCGTACGTATCGCGCATACCGCGCGAGTGCGCTTGGGCGCCTACATTGGCGAAGGTACCACCATCATGCACGAAGGTTTCGTCAACTTTAATGCTGGCACATTAGGCACTAGCATGATCGAAGGCCGGATCTCTGCCGGTGTTGTCATAGGCGAAGGCTCTGACCTTGGCGGTGGCTGCTCTACCATGGGCACACTTTCTGGTGGTGGCGATATCGTCATTTCAGTAGGCAGTAACTGCCTGCTTGGCGCCAACGCAGGTATTGGTATTCCTTTAGGTGATCGCTGCACCATTGAAGCTGGTCTATACATCACCTCAGGCACAAAAATCACGTTAATTGATGATCAAGGCAAAAACGCTGGCACCGCCAAAGCACGAGAACTTGCAGGTAAATCTGACCTCATGTTCCGCCGTAACTCTGTGAGCGGCACAGTGGAATGCCTTACAAATAAAAGTGCCATAGCACTCAACGAAGAGCTTCACGCGAACAATTAATGACTGACACCAATATAAGCCCAACACTACAACTCGCCTGCGATCTTATCGCCCGCAAATCTGTCACACCTGAAGACGCGGGCTGCCAAGCACTTATGTGCGAGCGCCTAGAAGCCATTGGCTTTGAGGTCACACATTTACGCTTTGAAGACGTTGATAACTTCTGGGCCGTTCACGGTGATAGCGGGCCTATTTTTGCCTTTGCCGGCCACACTGATGTGGTGCCAGAGGGTGACGCCAATCAGTGGCACACCGAGCCCTACACCCCCACCGTGAAAGACAACATGTTATACGGTCGCGGCGCCGCCGATATGAAAGGCAGCCTCGCCGCCATGATCACAGCATGTGAAGCGTTTATTGAAAACAACAGCGAACACAAAGGTCGCATCGCATTTTTAATAACCAGCGACGAAGAAGGTATTGCCGCGAACGGTACTGTAAAAGTTGTTGAATGGCTTGAAGAGCAAAACGAAAAAATCACCTGGTGCTTAGTTGGTGAACCATCAAGCACAAATAAAGTCGGCGATGTTGTTAAAAACGGCAGGCGCGGTTCCTTAGGTGCGCAGTTAACAGTAAAAGGAAAACAAGGCCACGTGGCTTACCCGCACCTTGCTAGCAACCCGATTCATTTGGTTGCTCCAGCCATCGCAGAATTGGCCGCAAGCGAGTGGGACCAAGGCAATGATTTTTTCCCGGCAACAAGCTTTCAAGTATCGAACTTTAATAGTGGAACAGGTGCGACCAATGTAATTCCTGGTGACGCACATGTCGTATTTAACTTTCGTTTTTCGACAGAAGTGACACACGAACAATTACAAGAGCGCGCCGAAGCTATACTCAATGCGCACAATTTAAATTACGATTTAAAATGGCACCTTAGCGGCAAACCGTTTTTAACCGCCAAAGGCGATTTAGTTGAAGCAGCACAAAAAGCGATTAAGCATGTCTGTGAATATGAAACGGAATTATCCACTGCTGGCGGAACCTCAGATGGTCGTTTTATTGCACCAACAGGCGCACAAGTATTAGAACTTGGCCCTGTAAACGCCACGATTCATCAAATCAATGAAAGCGTGAACATTCACGACTTAGACTTGCTCAGCGAAATTTACCAAAAAATGCTCGAAGACCTACTAGCGCTATGAACGACAAACTCACACACCTGAATGATCAAGGTGAAGCTCACATGGTCGACGTGGGCAATAAATCAGTCACGAGGCGTCGCGCTAGCGCACGCGCCTTTGTCGAAATGCAAAACACAACGCTAACCATGATTAATGGCGGCGAACATAAAAAAGGCGATGTGTTTGCCGTTGCACGTATTGCGGGCATACAAGCGGCTAAAAAATGTTCCGACCTTATTCCTTTATGCCACCCGCTTAATCTCACTCACATATCTGTCGATTTAGTCTGTGATAAAACCAACAACCGCGTCGCAATAACTAGCACCTGCGAGCTAGATGCAAAAACCGGGGTTGAGATGGAAGCACTTACCGCGGCCTCTGTAGCGGCACTTACAGTTTATGACATGTGTAAAGCCGTCGATAAACACATGCGCATCGAAGGACTACAGGTAGTCGAAAAATCTGGTGGAAAATCTGGGGATTGGACTGTTGAATAACGCAGAAAAAAATACGATTTCCATATTATATTTTGCATCTCTCGGCGAGCAGCTTAACTGCAGCGATGAACAACTCGCTCTCCCTAAGCCAGAGCTCCCCCTCAGTGAATTAAAAGTATTACTGGCGTCACGCGGCGACGCATGGCAACGACTGGCGAATGACACAAATCTGTTATGCGCCATAAACCAAACCATCACTCATGAAAACGTCTCGCTCAAAGCTGGCGATGAACTGGCATTTCTTCCACCCGTAACGGGCGGTTAGATTCAGGGTTAATATGATTCGTGTACAAGAACTTGATTTTGACATAGCGAAGGAATATCAAACGCTCCTTGAAAAATCAGGCACTGGTGCTGTGGTCATCTTTGTCGGGCTGGTTCGAGAGTTTAATACTCCCGTAAACGAGCCCGATGCGAATGCCGCCATGCACATTCAACATTACCCCGGCATGACGGAAAAAGCACTTACAAAAATTGAAAGTGAAGCGCAATCGCGCTGGCCTCTCATTTCATCTACCATTATTCACCGCGTAGGTGAACTCAAAGTAAATGACCAGATCGTATTTGTTGGAACAAGTAGCGCGCACCGAACAGATGCATACACCGCGAACCAATTTATCATCGATACGCTAAAAACCGAGGCGCCCTTTTGGAAAAAGGAAGGCGATCATTGGGTAGAATCCAAAGCAAGTGATACCTTAGCGGCAGAGAAATGGCTTTCCGATTAAAAGTGCTTCCCTCATCATTTAAAGCGTTTTCGCTCGGACTAAAAGAATATTACCGAGCACCACTGAAAGTAAGCTTTAAAAAATTTCGCGACGGGCTTATCTACTTCACTGTCGGTTTTATCATTATATATCTCGCACGCAACACGCTCGAAGCATCACTCAAGCAAGAACTTATTGTGCTTTTTGGATTGGTAATGATTGGAATAGGTTTTTTGATGGCCATGTTGGCACAAACCCGAATGGTTATCTCGCGCATACTGCATTTTTTTGATGACACCCCGTCATCGCACGAAAAGTAATTGTTACAACACAGCTAAACAGGGAAAGCTTTCTTAGTGTATATATCAAAACGCGAAGACTTCCCTTCTAAACGATAGTTAGGCTTTTCACCAGCCAGGTCAGGCGCTATGCGTGGTCGTTTGACCACTACGCGATACCTTGCCGCATCAATCGCTGGCGCTAGTAAAGCATCGGCATCTTCATCGCAACCAACAATGTCGTGAAAAATTTGCATGTCTTTTTTGACCGCAGCGGATTTTTTCCTATCAGGAAACATCGGATCAAGGTAGACCACGTCATAGGCATCTTTTGTTTCACTTAGCTTCTCACGTGAATCACACGCCTGAAGCGACATACGAGAAACGATAGCACCCAGCGCTGTATCACTTTCTTCATTGGCGAAGCTTCTTGCTCGCACTAACGCATCATCCAACAAAATATGCACGATGGGCGAACGTTCGTACATATCCACCTTTGCGCCCAAACTTGCCAACACAAATGCATCGCGCCCTAAACCTGCTGTCACATCTAGCACATGTGGCACAAAGCCCTTAGATAAACCCACAGCCTTTGAAATCATCTGACCCTTTCCGCCACCAAACTTTCGGCGATGGTCTACAGCGCCATCAGTAAAACTGATTTTTAGTTCGAGGCCCTTCTTTCCATATGGCGCATGCAGATACACACCCTCGTATGCGAAACAAATGACGTTGTGATCTTTGTCATTCGCATTTTCGATATAGGGCAAGCCATGCAACACGGCAAAAGCTTTCGCTTCCTGTTCACGAGCGATGGAACTAGTAACAATACAATGTTGCATTTCAGACATGAGAATGGGTCAACAATATACCTCGCCACGCCCCAGAATGACGCCTACGAGTAAAACCGTGGCCAGGCATAGAAAGACTGATTACTCATTCGGCTCTAGCTTGAGTTCTACACGGCGGTTTTGCTCACGACCCTCAGCCGTGTCGTTTGATGCGATGGGGTAACGCTTGCCGTAGCCCACAGAGTTGACGCGCCCACTAGTCACCCCTGCACCAACCAAGTAGCTTTTCACACTGCCCGCGCGATTTTCACTAAGTGTTTGATTGTAGTCACTGCCGCCACGTGAATCCGTATGTCCCGATACTGTGATACTGGTTTTCTTGAACTCATTGAGCACTTCAGTAACCGAATCCAATACCGAATGAAACTGCGAACGAATGTTAAACTTCGCGGTTTCGAAAGTGATGTTGCCAGGCATAATTAAGTGAATGGTATTGCCCTCTCGTTTTACCTGTACGCCAGACCCCTGAAGCTTTTCACGCATTTTCGCTTCTTGTTGATCCATGTAGTAACCCACGCCACCACCGATGGCGGCTCCTGCAACGGCCCCTGTGATTATACCGCGGTCTCGATCTTTATCACTTGACGTGGCCGCCCCAATCACTGCGCCCGTAACGGCACCAATTCCGGCCCCTTTCGCAGTATTACTAGTTTTCTCTTCGCCGGTATAAGGGTCTGTAGTGGCGCAAGCCGCCATAAATAATGCTACAGCTGAAATTGCATAGATTTTCATATATTTCGCCTTGTTTTATGAGCTGACAGGAAAATAAATTTGGATTTTATTGTCTATTTTGTGATATCGAAAGTTTATTAAAATGTTAGTCTTGTAACCTTCGAAACTGAGCGAAGCGTCTAGTCATTTCCACTCGTTAAGACCTTAACAAGAATAGACCTGTAAAGTACGATTAAGTTTTAAACACGCACATTCATGAGCCACACCTATCAATGTCTATTATCTATCATTCTAAAATTGGCTTATCTTTGAAACAATTAGCCTTTAAGCCACCAACACACAAAAAGCCGTTTGCTTTGATTGCCGTGGTGATGGTTACGCTTCTTATCTGCTCTTGTCAGCGTTATTCCGTCTCGTTAAATGACAGAGTCGTCTACACACCACCAACCTTGTTATCGGATTACACCATACAAGACGAAGCGTTACGAGCTTGTGTTGATGCAATGATTCAAGAATCAAGTATAGACAGCGCCGAACAGCTTGATAGATTGGCTTGCCCCGAGGGCAAGATCGCAAATTTAAAGGGCATTGAAGCCTTTACTAAATTGAAAGTATTGGGGCTTGCGGGCAATATCATTCAAGATATCAGTATTTTGGGCTCGCTCCCCGCACTTGAGCAAATTGATGTAAGTCACAACAACATCCTAGACTTTGGCGTACTAAAGTCTCTTAGCGTGCTGAGATCAGCGAAATTAGATGGAAATAAAGATGCCCAATGCGAGTCACTTAATACGTTTGCTTCGTCAATCAAAATTACTAGACCAAAGCATTGCTCCGATAATTAATTTCTCATTCCCCCGCTTACCTAAATACACATGATAACTACGCTAACAAACAAAAAAATACTCCCGTTCACCTTACTGGCTTTCTTTATTCTTCTGTATTTCGCCATTAAGGCAACGAAACCCAGCGTTCAGCGAATTACCGATAACGAACCACCGCATATTGAAATTGAAGTAATAACAATACAACGTACGGCGTTCCCAATTTATGTGGAATCTTACGGTATCGCGCAATCGCTGATTCACACCACGCTTATTTCACGGGTTTCTGGCACGGTCGAACATGTTTCTGAACGTTTTCGCGAAGGGGCTTTTTTTAAAAAGGGTGATCTATTACTTTCGCTCGACCAGTCTGATTATCAAATAGAGCTTGATGTAGCAAAAGCACAAGTGGCTGAGGCTGAGTCTCGCTTCGCCAATGAACGAGCTTTGGCAGAAGAAGCGCGAGACGACTGGAAACGCTCCGGCCGTAAAGGTGAACCACCGGCGCTGGCTTTACGATTACCACAGTTAGAAGCCGCAAAAGCCACATTAAAATCTGCACAAGCAGGCGTAGCAAGAGCGAAACTGAATTTATCTCGCACAGAAATTCGCGCACCATACGACGGTAGCGTGCTCAGTAAAAGCATCGACCTTGGGCAATATATTAACCTTAACATCCCGGTAGGCGAAATATTTTCAACTGAAATGGCTGAAATTCGGATACCTATAAACAGCAACGAGCTGACGCTTCTCGGCCTGAATAACAGCACATCGAATGCTCAAAAAGGTAACAGAGTAAGGTTTGACTCTTCAATCTCTAAAGGCACTAGCTGGCAAGGTAACATTGTTCGTATCACTAGCGCCTTAGATTCACAAAACCGCCAAATTCACGTGATAGCACGCATTGGCGCCCCCTTCACTCAAAAGCACGATAAACCGTCATTAAAAGTTGGTGAATATTTACAAGCAAAAATCGAAGGTGATGTCTTAGAATCTGCCATTAGCATTCCACTCAATGCGGTATACCAGGGTCGCTATGTGTATGTTTTTGATAACGGTGTCGTCAACAGAAGAAATATTGAAATACTCTGGAGTGATTCCACACACGCTTTAATCGCGAAGGGCTTAGATGAAGGCGAACACCTTGTTACCACCACACTTGGGCAACTAGCCTCTGGAACAGCAGCAAAAATTCTAAACGCCTCATCAACAAATACTGAATCTAAAAAGCCTCAAAACCGCGACAATAAAATAGAACTTCAGCCCGAGGCGAGCACGCCGCCATGATTTCTTGGTTTACCAAAAATGACGTCGCCGCCAACCTACTCATGACCTGCATTATCATGGCGGGGCTTTATTCTATGAGCAAGGCAATCCCTGTAGAAATTTTTCCGAGTATTGACCCTTCAAACATTAATGTAACCGTCAGTTTACGCGGCGCAACACCAGAAGACTCGGAATTGGGTATTGCCCAGCATGTAGAGCAAGCCATCAGTGATTTAGAAGGTATTAAACAGTACTCCAGTTATTCTTACGAAGGCGGCGCTAGTGTTGACCTGGAAGTTGCAGACGGCTACGAACCGCGAGAAATTCTCGATGATGTTAAAGGTCGCGTCGATGCTATTAATACCTTCCCCAACAATGCCGAGCGGCCGATCATTAAACTAACCGCGTGGAATACCGCGGTGATTACCACTACTGTGTCTGGCGATGTTAGCGAACGAGAAATTAAAGAGCTAGCTGAACGTGTTCGTGAAGATATATTGGCCATTCCCGGTATCACCCAGGTACAACTCTCTGGTGTACGCGACTATGAAATTGCGGTCGAACTCGACCAAGACCGATTGCGCGAATACAACCTGAATTTGGAACTTGTTTCTCAGGCGATTTCGCAAAACTCTTTAGATCTTTCGGCTGGAAACCTAAAAACAGCTGGTGGCGATATTTTAATTCGCTCAAAAGGCCAAGCCTACCGCCAAAACGAGTTCGAAAATATCCCACTTATCACCAATAAAGATGGCAGCATTCTTCGCTTAGGCGATATTGCCCGTATTGATGATGGCTTTGAAGAGTCTGCCGTACGTACACGTTTTAACGGCAAACTCGCGGCCGGCATTGATGTTTACCGAACAGGTGATCAAAGCGCTATTGATATAGCTGACAAAGTAAAAGCCTATATCGCCGAAAAGCAAAACAGCTTGCCCGCAGGTGTTGCGATAGAACACTGGGACGACCGCTCTGACGTATTGAAAAAACGTATCAGTACATTAGTGTCAAACGCCATCACCGGCGGGGTGTTGGTTTTTATTCTACTGAGCTTATTTTTGCGGCCCATGGTAGCACTGTGGGTTTTCGTTGGTATTCCTGTGGCGTTTTTAGGTGCCTTCGCGATGATGCCGCTGCTTGGCATCACCATTAATTTAGTCAGCCTATTTGGCTTTATCGTTGTACTGGGTATTGTGGTTGACGATGCCATTGTGACAGGTGAAAATATTTATACCCACCTCGGAAGAAGCGAGTCGGGCATTGATGCCGCTATTCGCGGAACTAAAGAAGTGGCAACCCCTGTTACTTTCGGTGTACTAACCACGATAGCAGCTTTTGTACCTATGGCTTTTACTGGCGGCCATCGCGGGCCTATATTTGCGCAAATTCCCGCCGTCGTTATTCCGTGTTTGTTATTTTCTTTAATTGAATCGAAATTTGTTTTACCTGCCCACTTAAAACATTTAAAAGTCGAAAAAAATAAAGAGCCAAAACCTTTACAGCGTGCACAACAAAATTTTTCCCGCTGGTTCGAGGGCGCTATTTTACGCTACTACCAACCTGCCCTACGCTGGTGCCTAGAACACAAATGGGCCACAGTTATAAGCTTTTTCGGAGTTTTATTTTCAATTATCACTGCCATTTCTGTCGGCCATACTCGCTACACGTTTTTTCCTCGTATACCAAGTGAAACCATACGCATTTCATTGGAAATGCCTGCCGGAACACCTTTCGAGGTGACTGACAAGCATATCCAACGCATTACCAACGCGGCTCAAAAAATACAAGACCAATATTCTCGCGGCGAAGACAGCGTGGTGGAAAATATTTTATCCAGCACTGGCGACCGCGGCGGCGCATCAAATAAAGGGCGTGTGCGTATCGAATTAACACCACCTGAAATGCGGGCAGTAAAAGTAGAGAGTCAAGAAATCACACGGCAATTACGCAACATTATTGGAACGATTCCCGGCGCAGAAAAATTATCATTTATGGCGGAAATAGGCCGAAGTTCTGATCCTATTGATATTCAATTACGCGCCCAAAGCTATGAAGATTTAAAAATAGTTACGAAAAAACTAAAAGACCGCTTAGCGACGTACCCCTCAGTATTCGATATTCACGAAAACCCGGCGAGCGGCAAACAAGAATTAATGATTGAATTAAAACCCGAAGCCTATTTACTGGGCGTGACTCGAACAGACGTGATTCAGCAAATACGGCAGGCTTTTTTTGGTTTAGAGGCCCAACGTATTCAACGAGGCCGTGATGATGTGCGTGTAATGGTACGCTTCCCTATAGAAGAACGTACTGCAATGGTTCATTTGAATAGAATGCAAATAAGGACCGCAACAGGCAGTAAAGTCCCATTACAGCAAATTGTTGATTTTGTGCCGCAAGTCGGCCCCTCTACTATTGTTCGAATCGACGGATATAGAACTGTAAGTGTACGCGCAGACGTAGAAAAAAATGAAACCAATATGGCGCTATTACAGAGAGACTTGTACAAATACCTGGATGCGCTACTAGTGGAAAACCCCAACGTTTCATACAAAATTGGCGGCGAAGGCGAAGAAGAGAGCGAAACTTACTCCACTCTCATATGGGGCACAATGGGAACGCTCTTCGTGATTTTTTGTTTGCTGGCGATTCCTTTCAAATCTTATATCCAGCCTTTGATCGTTATGTCTGTCATTCCTTTTGGCATTATCGGCGCGATGGTCGGACATTGGCTAATGGGCATGAATCTCACCATTATGAGCATTCTCGGCATCGTTGCGCTCATCGGAGTTATCGTAAATGACTCCTTGGTGTTAGTGGATTACATAAACAAAACGATCGATAGAACTGGCGATACGATGGAAGCCATACTCAAAGCTGGTGCTGCTCGCTTTCGGCCGGTGATGCTAACCTCGCTGACGACTTTTATTGGCTTAGTACCCCTGCTATTTGAAAAAGAAACGCAAGCGCAATTTTTAATCCCGATGGCTGTATCGTTAGGCTTCGGGATTATCTTCGCCACAGCCATCACTTTAATTCTTGTGCCGATCAACTTCCTGTTTTTACATCGCGCACGTGAACGCCTCAGCGGTATACGCAAACCGCTGCCGGGAGCTTAAGGTTGAATTATCGGGGGAAGCTTCACCATAGCCTAACCTTGCTTTCGCTCTAGAGGTTAGCCTTTGAATGTGCAGGGGGGTGACGTGCTAGTGCTTACAACTTCGATGCCCGGCTTTAGCGGACAAACATCAAACCTATAGTGTTACGACGGGCATGCATAACGCGCATGCTGACCGGTTCTTCGTTTATGGTGCCAACCATCTTCTTGAAGCGAACTTGAACAACCGTACCTACAGGAGGTGTCGGGTGATTCTCGATGGCGACTTGAGCCCCACCATCTGAAATATCGTTCGCAAATCCGACAATCGTGCCAAAGGCTGGGTGATGCATTTCTACCCTTAACGCGGTGGGGGTTCGCTCAAACCGTCTGCGGTCATCCACTTATATAGACTCCGGCCTTTAGCCACTTATTGATTATCGTTTTGAGTATAACGCAGCCGCGCGATTTTTCACGTTGTCGCTCAAACTCTCTTAAAATTTGGCACGAATACTAACGTATTACCTCTTTTCACCATTCACAAACAAGTTACCCACAAGCCCTGTGGATAAATCTGTGAATGTTAATTAGAGATTTTCTTGAATCGCGTCTTGACATTTAGCAACGAAGGACAAACCAACCACTAATATGGGAATACCTTTTCCTTATAAAACAGTTGCTTACAGAACAAATACAGTTGATAAACGCAAATATGACGGGATTTTTTTGTTTGCTGGGAAGGACAGTTACACCGTGTGGAAAACACCAGGGCCGCAATAAGACACCTTAAGGAATCGCGCGCAAGTAAATACTTACAAA
The DNA here is from genome assembly GCA_045430305.1 of Agarilytica sp. Classification (GTDB taxonomy): domain Bacteria; phylum Pseudomonadota; class Gammaproteobacteria; order Pseudomonadales; family Cellvibrionaceae; genus Agarilytica. The sequence goes on from JAILXW010000001.1 coordinate 1,285,066, forward strand.
GGTAACGCAAGTAACGCATTGCGTTATTTGTGTTACCTTCTTGTTACCCGTAAACAAGGGCTAGACGCAGCACCTCAGTCGAAATCGACACCTAAACGGGTTCCGACCTGCACGTAAAATTCAACTACGTTGCCCAAGTCTTGGCGAAAGCGGTCTTTATCAAGCTTTTCTCGTGTTTCGGCATCCCAGATACGACAACCATCAGGAGAAAACTCGTCACCGAGCACTAACTCGCCTTCGCACATACCGAATTCAAGCTTGTAATCGACCAACAACATGCCTGCATCCAAAAACATTTGTTTAAGCACATCGTTCACTTTGAAAGTAAGCACTTTCATTTGCTCAACTTGTTCTTCTGTAGCCCAATTGAAAGAACGAATATGGTAATCGTTAACTATCGGGTCACCCAAACTATCGTCTTTGAGGAAAAATTCAAACGTTGGAGGCGAAAGCTCGATGCCCTCTTCAATTCCGTAACGACGACAAATCGAACCCGCGGCAATATTGCGCACTACGCATTCTAGGGGCAACATATCCAAGCGTTTTACGACTGAATCTTGGTCGTTTAACAGGCTATCAAAGTGGGTAGGAATACCGGCTTCATTGAGCTTTTGCATAACATAAGCATTGATCTTGTTGTTCACCATGCCTTTGTTATCAAGCTGCTCGCGCTTTTTTCCATCAAAAGCTGAAGTATCATTGCGAAAATGCATGATCAGCCGGTCAGGAACATCGGTTTCGTATACGGATTTAGCTTTACCGGAATAGAGTTCAGATTTCTTTTCCATTATTTACCCACTAAGAAGAAAAATTTAAAACGAAAGTTTGTGCTTAGCCTGTACCGGTCGGTCTAAGGTGTACCTAGGCGGCCTTCAACTGAAGCCAGTCGAAGCCCCGGTCTTGGCAAGCAAAATGAATTGAGTTCGCAAGTGCTATCACCTGGTCTAGCTCGTTTTTAACGCTTTCCAAACTGTTGTTCTTTTGGCTGATATGCCCAACTACAATTTCTTGCAGACGCTCGAGGTTGCATTTAGCCAAAAAATCCGCCGTCTGACAATTGTTTAAATGCCCCCAAGGGCTGGCTACACGTGATTTAAGCGAGGGCGGATACGGCCCCGCAGCCAACATCTCGATGTCGTGATTCGCTTCCACGAGTAAACCATCACAACCTTGAAAGCTTTCAATAATATGAGGCGTTAAAGAACCAAGGTCGGTTAAAACACCTAGCTGAACGCCTTCTTGATTACAAAAAACATATTGAGCGGGTTCTCGCGCATCGTGCGGCACCACAATTGGCTCAACAGATATGCTGCCGACCTCAAAACTCTGATAGTTTTTAATAATGTTGATCGAAGGTAATACGCCAAAGTCTTTACTGGCAAAGGTACCTTCAGTCATATACACCGGCACTTTGTGTTTACGGGCTAGCACCCCCACACCTTTTATATGGTCACTGTGCTCATGTGTAACAACGATTGCATTGAGTTGTGAGGCCGACACATCTAGGCGCTGCATACGCAACTCGGTTTCTTTGGCGGTGAACCCGCAATCGACCAAAAGCAAGGTGTCACTGTCTTGAACCAGGGTAGCATTACCAGAACTGCCGCTGCCAAGCGATGCAAACCTCAAAGGCGCCTACCTCTTGAATACAAGTGAAAGATGGAGAACTAGATAAGGTTTTTACGAACGATACGTAAAACTTCTTTTGCTTCTTCTTTGGGTAAACGCTCACCGCGCACATTGCGGACAACCACGTGCATTGCCTCACCTTCGTTTGACATCAACACTAACAAGCCTTGCGACTTATTGAGTGGCTCACCGTACTTCGCGCCTTCAACATGGCCGAAAGTAGTTTTCACGTCTGGCTTGTCAGATAAGTGCTGCAGCACATCTACTAAAGAATGCTTGGGCTTTTCTGGAACTTTTTTCTGACTCCACGACCCGAAAAAGCCCGTTTTTTCAGGCCGAATAGCAACGTAAAAGATGCCGTAATTTGCAGCCTCTTCCCAAAAAACAAAATCTTCTCGTTCTAGCGCGTGAGCAAGCGTTGCTGCTGCGCGCTCAGGGTATAAGCGCAATCGCATCGTGGGTTCTGATCCGCTTGTCACAAAGTCGACCTTCGCATCACCGCCAACATTTTGCCCCAAAAGTGACGCAGCACTATTATTAATATTGCGAACCAACGCACCGGCCAATTCATTCAAAAGTGCTTCTGAACGAGAACCGTCGCTAATGTTACTTTTCCAAGCGGTTTGCCCACCAACGAGTTCGTCTTTTGCAAAGCTGACTTCTTTAATATGAATTTCTGTTGTTTCCGGGTGTATGCCTTTTTCTATCGAGACGCGAAAACGATACTTTTTGCTTTCGTCGTCTTTAAATACCACGTCAGTAGTTTCGATTAGGCCTTTTACCGGGTCGCTCTGTAACGCTTGAAAACCAGCTTGCGACAAAAAGTTTTGAGTTCGCGGCCAAACTTGACTGGTAGAGGCACTTAAAAAGATCCATTTTCTCTCGCCTAACCGTTGAATTTTAACACCGACTTCGCCCTTTTCGGTATTAATGGCTTTGGGGCGCGGCACTTCATATTCACCCAATACCACCGAATCTCCAAACTCATCATTTGGCGCAATGGGAGCGACTTCGTAAAGCGATATCAACTCACGACCTTGCAAATCGGCAGGCACTTTTATGGGAGCAAGCTCACCAGATCTTAAATAATCTTTGCTTTTACCGCGAAAGACACCACGCTCACCATAGAGTGTGCTGCACGCTGAAAGTTGAAAAAGCGAAATTAAAAGAAATGCTTTTACGAAGGTAGAGCTAAAACGAATTATCATTTTTTATTAGGCACCAGTTTTACAATACTCCAGTGCTCGTTAAGGCTTCTGTGAGTGCAGTGTGAAATTGATCGTCAAGTTCAGTGAGAGGCAAGCGAATATAGCCTTCCATCAAACCCATTTTTGCCACCGCCCATTTTACTGGTATGGGGTTTGACTCTAGAAATAAATTGCGATGCAGCGCCATCATTTTTTCATCTATATTGCGCGCTTCTTCGACCTTGCCAGCCGTTATCAGTTCACACATTTGCGCGGTCATTTTCGGTACCACATTCGCGGTCACAGAAATTTCACCATGGCCACCCAAACGCATAAATTCGAGCGCTGTAAGATCGTCACCAGAAAAGAGTAAAAAGTTTTCTGGCACGAGCGCTTTAATCTCTATTAAGCGATCCATATCACCAGTAGCTTCTTTTATACCCACAATATTTTCAACATTCGCAAGACGCGCTACGGTTGAAGGCAACATATCGACCGCTGTACGCCCGGGCACGTTGTATAAAATTTGTGGAATCTCTACTGCTTTGGCGATGGCCAAGTGGTGCTGATACAAACCTTCTTGTGTTGGCTTGTTGTAGTACGGCGCTACTAACAAGCAGGCATCAACGCCTGCGTCTTTTGCTCGCTGAGTCAAAAAGATCGCTTCTTGCGTCGAGTTTGCTCCAGTACCGGCAATCACTGGTATTCGGCCCGCAACATGCCCCACCACAAAACGAATCACTTCGGTGTGTTCGTCCATATCTAAGGTCGCTGACTCACCCGTTGTGCCCACCGCTACAATACCGTGTGTGCCTTCTTCGATATGCCAGTCGAGCAGCTTCCGCAAAGCATCCCAGTCAACACTGAAGTCTGCTTTCATTGGGGTCACTAATGCAACCATGCTGCCTTTTAACATAGTGGGCTCCGATCATATGGGCGGGTTGGGAAATTTAAGGGGGGCAATATTACTGATCAATGACACGCGCCTCAAGCGTCTCGTGCCTTCCAGGGAATATTTAGGGTCAGATCTCAGTTTAAGGTGCTGGATTAGGCGTTTTTGTATGAATTTCGTCGATTTTCTCTAGCACTTCTGTGCTCAGTTCAATATCAATACTTTCAATATTGTCTTGTAATTGCTCAAGTGACGTCGCCCCTATGATGTTAGAGCATACAGTTTGACGCTGATTCACCCAGGCCAGGGCCATTTGCGCTGGGTCTAGCTCATGCTGGCGCGCAAGCGTTACATAGGCTTCCGTTGCTTGTTCTGCCAGTGGATTAAGGTAGCGCTGAAAGCGTGTAAACAAGGTTAGACGTGCTCCCTCAGGCGATTGGCCGCCGAGGTACTTACCACTGAGCGCACCAAAGGCCAGAGGCGAATAGGCCAATAAGCCTACTTTTTCGCGGATTGAGATTTCACTACAGCCAACATCGAAGGTGCGGTTAAGCATGTTATACGGGTTTTGTATGGAGACAATGCGTGAAAAGCCCTTTTCCTTCGCTATACGCAAGTATTCCATCATGCCCCAAGGGGTTTCATTCGAAATACCCACATAGCGCACCTTGCCCGCCTTAACGAGATCGTTCAAAGCATCTAGGCTTTCTTCGATGGCCACGCCATCGTCGTCACTATGGCGATATTCCAACTCTCCGAAAAAGTTAGCCGCACGTTCAGGCCAATGTACTTGGTACAAATCAACATAATCGGTTTTTAAACGCTTTAAGGAGCCATCGATCGCCTGGTTGATATTTTCACGATTCAGCCGGCACCCATTGCGAATATAAGACATTCCGCTGTTGCGCGACACGCGGCCAGCTACCTTTGTAGCCAGCACGATTTTGTCACGCATACCGCGTTCAGAAAGCCAGTTACCAACGTAGCTTTCTGTGCTGCCATACGTTTCTTGCTTAGGCGGCACCGGGTACATCTCGGCCACATCAAAAAAATTCACGCCCATGTCTACGGCCATATCCATTTGAGCAAAGGCCTCATCTTGCGTATTTTGCTCGCCCCAGGTCATGGTACCAAGGCAAATCGCGCTAATGTCTATGTCCGTATTGCCAAGCTTATTGAATTTCATTGTGTGCTCCCATGTGTATGGAAAGGCAGGTTGTGATTAGAAGTTGGTTTCAACCACGGGGCTGGTTTCTGCCTCGTAATCCACACCGCTTACCCCAAAGCCAAACAATTTCAAAAAATCATCGTGATGACCTTTAAAATCCGTTAACTCTAAGAGATTCTCTTCCGTTACTTCTGGCCAAATTGCCTCCACCTTCTCTTGAACGTCGCGCTGTAATTCTCGGTCATCCATACGGAAACGATTTTGCTCATCTAACCGCGGGCTATCGGTATAAAGGCCTTCGGTAAACAAACGGTATGCTTGTTCGATACAACCTTCATGGCTGCCGGCTTCTTTCATTACTTTGTACAGAATCGAGATATAAAGCGGCATGATGGGGATCGCAGAACTTGCTTGCGTCACTAACGCCTTTAATACCGCCACGTTGGACTGGCCTTTATGACCAGACAACGATTGAGTGATGGCCGCCGAGGCACGATCCAAATCTTCTTTCGCCTTACCAATAGTCGCGTGACCGTATATAGGCCACGTGATTTTATCGCCCAAATAGGTAAAAGCTGTGGTTTTGCAATTTTCGGCCAGTAAATCAGCGTCTTTTAAAGCTTGAATCCACATTTCCCAATCTTCACCGCCCATGACTTTAACGGTGTTGTTAATCTCTTCTTCATTGGCGGGGTCAACAGTCAAGTCAGTGATTTTTAATGTATCTGTGTTCAGGCTTTTTTCAGTAAAGGATTCATTGATGGGCTTTAACACCGAGTTGTAAGTAACCCCTGTATTAGGGTCGGTACGGCGCGGTGACGCCAAGCTATAAACAACAAGATCGACTTTTCCGAGGTCGGCTTTAATCGTCTCAATGGTTTGTTGCTTTATCTCGTTAGAAAACGCGTCGCCATTTATGCTCTTGGCATACAAGCCAGCTTCTGCGGCAGCGGCTTCAAAGGCAGCTGAGTTGTAGTAACCCGCTGACGCGGTACGTTTTTCTGTTGGTGGTTTTTCAAAAAAAAGCCCTAACGTTTTAGCGCCACAACCAAAAGCTGCACTGATTCGCGAGGCCATGCCATAGCCCGTTGACGCACCGATCACGAGTACGTTCTTAGGCCCGCCTTCGATGGGGCCTTGCTGCTTAATGAAGTCGATTTGCTCTTGTACATTTTGGGCGCAGCCTTGAGGGTGAGCGTTAGTACAGATAAAACCACGAACCTTTGGTTTAATGATCATAATAAATCTCGTTAGAAGCGTTTTTGTTGAACGATTTTTGGCCAGCCACTCAAGCGGCTTTTATATGGCGGGGGATTATAGCGCACATGCGCGATACAGGAAGCGGGTTCACATCAGTAATCAAAACGAGTACCGTCATACGTTATACTTCCCGCTTTTGGTCTTGTAACCCCTATGTTCAAACTCCGCTACACCACCACCAGCGCCTGGACGGAGAAAGTACTCTCCGATTTTGACGCCTTTCTACTCGATCACGCCGCCGCAGAGAAAAAAGCCTCCGGCATGGCCATATCGATGCTTTCTCACTACCCCGATCGTGAAGCCCTGGTCAAAGCCATGATTGACTTGAGCATTGAAGAAATGACACATTTTCGTGAGGTTGTGAAAATTATGACCGAACGTGGCTTGATTCTCGGTGCAGACAGCAAAGACCACTACGTATTAGATTTGCGCAAGCATATGCGAAAAGGCAGTGATGTCTATTTTCTTGATCGCTTAATTATTGGTGGCATCATCGAAGCGCGCGGCTGCGAACGCTTTGGTTTAATTGCAGAAGCGCTGCCAGAAGGTGACCTTAAAAAGTTTTACACGGCCATCACTGAATCTGAATCTCGCCATGAAAACCTGTTTATTGATCTCGCTGAATTGTACTTTGACAAACAAGTCGTCGACATCAGATTAGATGAGCTTTTAGATGAAGAAGCAAAAATATGTTGCGCCTTACCCATTACCGCGGCACTGCATTAGCGGCCTTTAATGCTTGATAGAGCTAGCCTCATATTCCCATGAAAAAAACAGTGCTAGAAAAGTACCTCAACCAATACGCCGAGCCAGAATCTTCGCAAGTAGAGCACTTATTTAAAGAGAAAGAAAAAAAATATCAGGCTTGTCTTATTATTCCAGCTTTTGACGAAACGGTAGTTTTTTTCGAACGACTAAAACGCCTACCTAACACCAGATCCATTCTGGTAATTATTGTCATCAACCAACCTGAAGACAGCAAACCCACACAGCCAAACATTTCACTATTCTCTTCCCTTCAAAACTCCTGCAAAGAAACAACCACTCAAAAAAATTTAACTCTTTGCAAATCGTCTAGCTTTGATTTTATTTTGGTAGATCGATTTACCTCAAAAAATCAAATACCAAAAAAACAGGGCGTCGGATTAGCTAGAAAAATTGGCGCAGACATTTCTTGCTGTTGTTTTCAATTAGGCTTGCTGGAAACGCCCTGGACGTTCTCGACAGATGCCGACGCTATTTTACCTGATAATTATTTCTCTGTTTTATCGCGCAATTCAAAACCCAAAAAAAACATAGACGCATTGGTATTTAATTTCCGCCATATAGAATCAAGCGATATATGTTCACGCGCAACCCAACTTTATGAACAAGCCATTAAATACTATCAAAAGGGTTTACAGTGGGCAGGGTCGCCTTACGCTTTTTACACTTTAGGCAGCACCTTAGCTTTTAGTGTAACCACCTACTCGAAAGTAAGAGGCTTTCCTAAACGGGCTGGCGGCGAAGATTTTTATTTGTTAAATAAAATGGCCAAGGTCGGCAATATTGAATATTTTTCTGACATCACACTAAAAATTGAACCCAGAACTTCTGAACGCGTTCCGTTCGGCACCGGGCCTGCGGTAAAAAACATTGTTACAACGTTAGAAAATAACAAAAAGTACTGTTATTATGACGCCGAAATCTTCGAACACTTGAAAGAATGGATTCATTGGGCCACCCAAATACTCCCAGAAGTATTACTTTCCGATAAAAACGATAACCACGATTGGCAAAAGCAGTACATAGAAGCGAAAAAACAATTAGCTTCTACAAATACCGCTTTTATCGATTCGATCCAATTTAACGATTTCTTATCACATTGCGTGATTCAGTGCTCAGATAAAGAAGCATTTATATCCCAGTTTCATATCTGGTTTGATGCTTTCAGAACGTTAAAATACATTCATTTTTTACAGGAAAAGTATTTACCCAATACGCCCATAGAACAATGTTTAGATGTACAAAACCACTGGTCATAACTCTTCGCTATTTCTTTTTCTGTTTCTATTTCGAAAGTAAATTTCACCTGCGTTTTATTTGTAACCTAGCTCACATAAAGCAATTATTTCATCGATGTTTGATACCGGCTTGTTTATACTTCATAGACAAAAATAAAAACAAAGCAATGCTTAGAGATTAATGGCAAATGGAAAACATTACTCTAAAACATCGAAACATTCGCACCCGTGCGACCTTGATCGCCGGTGCCGACTACATCTTGAATCTCGCGGTTCTGATGCTGTTTTTTGCTTTTTCCAAAGTAGACTTAAACACCGTATTAATAATTATCGCTATCAGTATCTTGGTGAACGCATTCTTTATATGGGTCATCTCTAGCGGTAAAAGTGAAATTTTGAATGACCCCTCATTAACCGCAAGCCAAGTGGTGTGCGGCTGCGCCGTTAATCTGGTTGCGCTTGCTCTGGCACCGCAATTGGCTTATGCCATCGCCATCAATTTATTCATCCCTCTAGCCTATGGCAGCTTACACTTCCGAAAAGAAGGCTACATTGTAGCTTGGCTACTTGTTTCGATTGCTTTTGCATGTGTTAGCCATATTCAGAAAGATGCCATTAGCGTTGTACCTCGTAGTACAACCGACACTTACCTTTTCGTGCTAGTACTCAGCGCCGCCCTAGGTCGCTTCCTGTTTATCAATTCGGAAGTATCCAGAATTCGCCATCGCTTAAGAGGTAAAAATCAATCTTTACGCCAAGCTTATGCACAACTAAAAAAGATTGCAGAAAAAGACTTAAATACAGGCATGGCCAGCCACCAATCTTTTAAAAACATCTTGCAAGATGTGACCAACCCTTTATTAAACACCAACAGCTTATTCCTAGTCTTAATCGAAGTGAACGTGAGCCCACAAGCAGATCAACAAGACTCTGAAACTCATGAAAGAGTCGCTCGCGCAGTGTCTGATTTATTGAGCTGCCGCCTACGACGAAGCGACACGATTGCCCGCTATAGCTCAAACCAGTTTGCTCTACTTTTGCCAGAAGCTCCTAAACAAGGGATTATTTCTATGCTGCAACGTACGTATATGCAGATTGAAGATATCAACTGGCCCTATTATGGTATCGAAGGTGAAATCAAAACGGCTATCGGCCTTTCTACCTGGCTTAGAGGTGAAAACCCCGAGCAAGCACTTGATTTGTGCGAAAGCGCTTTGACCAAGGCCAAACAAAAACGGGCAGAGCAATTCTCTTTTCACCAGGCCCAACCTGCTGTGGCCTAAGCACCAACCATCCCCCCCGCTGAAGCACATAGTTTTTAACACTGACACTTGCCTGTGCAAACTCCTATAATGCGCGGCATGATGATTCTTGAACAAATCGCATTACTCGCGGTATCACTTACGGCCAATCTGCTTTCCGCTATGGCTGGCGGCGGCGCAGGCCTACTGCAGCTGCCCGCACTCATATTCCTTGGCCTGCCCTTTACCATTGCTTTGGCAACCCACAAAATAGCCACTGTCGCGCTCGGTATTGGCGCAACAACAAAGCATCTGCAAGCAAAAAATACCCGCTGGCCCTTTGCCCTAGTGATGCTATCAGCTGGCTTGCCAGGGGTTATATTTGGGGCCAACATTATTCTCTCTGTACCTGAAGCGTTCGCCAAGTTACTGCTTGGAATTCTTACCATGGGCATAGGTATATATTCTTTTTTGAAGAAACAGCTCGGCCAGGAATTCACCCCCAAACATCGAGACATCACCGGCTATGCGATTGGCTGCCTTGGCTTATTCTTACTTGGGGTTTTCAATGGCTCACTCACCTCCGGTACAGGGCTGTTCGTTACCATCTGGCTAATCGTATGGTTCGGTTTTGACTATAAACATGCAACGGCCTATACCATGATATTGGTAGGTTTGTTTTGGAATGCAACAGGCGCGCTCACTTTGGCTTTACAAGCGCCGGTAAAGTGGGACTGGCTACCGATGTTGCTACTGGGTTCTGTATTAGGCGGTTACTTTGGTGCGCATTTCGCCGTAAAATACGGCAACCCGATCATCAAAAAAGTCTTTCAAGTTATCGCGATACTGGTCGGAATCTCACTCATCTATTCAAGCTTTCACTATTAAATGACACTCCCTTATTATTTAGACCCACGCAATATATTTACCGCTCTGGATGAAATAGACGAGCAAGCGCCGTCATATAGTTTGAATCGAAAAGCGAGCTTACGGCGAATATTTTGGACGCTCGCCTGTGTAGCCATATGCTTATTGTTAATTCATTACATGAAATATAACTCCGCATTTCGAGCAACGCTCGAAATGCTTTCCCTTGCCCTTGATACCCCCCCCCAGCATTTACTCTCTAAAATCAATCAAACAGGCTTTGGGCGCTTAATTGGTTATTGCTGGTGGACCTTTTGGCATGTAATCGGCTACGTCGTCATTCCTTTTTTCATTATTCGATACATATTAAAGACCAGCTTTTTAGATATGGGGTGGCGCTGGCAAGACACTCACCAACACTGGATGGGCTATATTGTGTTGCTCAGCCCAATTTTACTTTTTGTGGTGATAGCCAGTCAGGGTCAATCTTTTGTTAACCACTACCCTTTTTATAAGCTTGCCGGGCGCAGTTGGTTTGACTTTATCGCTTGGGAATTTTTGTATTTACTGCAATTTATTTGCTTAGAGTTTTTCTTTCGTGGTTTTTTTATAAATGCTCTTCGGCCCGCTATTGGTGCCAATGCCGTTTGGGTAATGTGTGTACCTTACTTAATGATTCATTTCCCAAAACTATGGCCAGAAGCTTTCGGCGCTATTTTATTTGGGTTGTTTCTAGGGATACTTGCTTTGCGCTCTCGCTCAATCTGGGGCGGTTTTTTGGTACATGCAGGTGTCGCAGTAAGCATGGATGTAGCTTCGTTAATAATGCAAGACCGAATACCTAAGCAATTCTGGCCGTTTTAGCACGCGCATAGAACCACATTACTACCTTCTTTGTGGACGAGTATATTTATTACGTTATACTCTAGCTCGAAGTTTGGAATACACGCGCTTAGGGAATAAGCTTTACCCCACCGCTTTTATACATCTTCATTTTACCGGCATTTTTTCTTCTCAATAAATAGCGGCACGATGTGCAAACCGCCTACCCGCATCGCTTTTATCGAATTTATTTATAAGGATTTATTATGAGACACCTTCTCCTTGCAGGGATTTTCTTCATTCTTACCAGCCCACTTTCGTTTGCTGAATCAGAAGAACAAACCTCTACCAACGATAGCGAAGAAGCCTATCTCGCATGGGCAACCGAGATCTGGGATTCACTCAACCGGCAAACCGGCCAAATATCCATTGCTCAAGCTGGTGCAACACTCAACGTGCCAGAAAACTTTTACTACCTCGACGCACAAGATGCAGACAAAGTACTTGTGGAGGTTTGGGGTAACCCACCAGGCCAAACAACGTTGGGCATGCTATTTCCTGCCGAGATGACACCTTTCGACCCAAACTCATGGGCTGTCACTATTGAATACGAAGAAGATGGTTTCGTTTCTGATGAAGATGCTGACGATATCGACTATTCAGACTTGTTAAAAGATATGAAAAAAGATACTGAGCAAGCAAGTGCAGAGCGAGTAAAAATGGGCTACGAAAGTATAGCCCTTGTGGGCTGGGCCGCACCGCCCTATTACGATGCACAATCACACAAACTTCACTGGGCAAAAGAGCTTAAATTCGCGAATAACGAAATTAACACGCTTAACTACAATATTCGCATTCTTGGTCGTAAAGGCGTTTTGGTTTTGAACTTTATTGCTGGTATGGATCAGAAAGCCATTATCGATTCTAACTTAGATACTGTACTAGCACTTGCAGATTTTGATCAAGGCTCGCGCTATACCGACTTTAATCCAGACTTAGATAAAGTCGCGGCATACGGTTTAGGCGCACTCGTAGCTGGCAAGGTAATATCTAAAGCTGGGTTTTTAGCGGTCGCAATTGTTTTCTTGAAAAAATTTGGTGTATTTATTGTTGTCGGCCTAGGCCTTTTTGCTAAGCGTTTATTTTCCAGAAAATAAACGCTTAGATTATGCTTCGAGCGATAAATTATCGCTCGAGGCTCTCGCCCTTGTACGCGCCCACATTAAACACCCCCATATTCTTCAGTTGTATCCAAACTGCCTTCGTTGCTAAAAATTTTGAAGGGCCTACCAAAATAAAGGCTTAGCCCCATAAACTTGGCGCAAGGCAACGCACCGGCGTTTAAACATAGGCCATACCCGCCTATCTGAATTACTCATCCTTGAGCACTAAAAATTCCTTTTTTTCATTACGATAAGCTTTTGTACTTAGAAAGGAACCTGAAAGTAAGCATACCCACAATCGCGATAGACACTGTCTTCAGAGTAAAGACGAATGTGCATAGTGTGAAAGCCTGGAGATAGTGATGGTGCTGTTGGACCTACACCAAAGGTGCCGTAACCCAACAAATAATCAGTTTCGTCAAAATCCCACTGTTGAGCAAAACCACCATTTTGCCATTGACCGAACACACCAAATTTAAACTCAAATGTTACAACCTGCTCGTCGTGCTCATTGCCAAATGGGTTTTGCATGGTGCCCGAAGCTTCCACCGTGTTACGACCCTCTGGCATATAAGCAACAGACAATACGTTACAAAGTGGAGTATCTGCGAAAGAAAATGACGCTGTAGCAGTCAATGCAAGACCTGCCATTACTTTTTTAATAGACATTGTGTTTCTCCTACTGGTTTATAGTGTATTTCCCTATTGTTTTGAATAGTGCTTCCCTGTCGTAGGAGAGTATAAAAGAGCATGAGTGACAACTTTAATAACGTAAGGCGCCTCGTTATTAAAATTTTGAATTGGTTATCACTATTTTATTTTAAAAAATTCTTAACAAGCGATGAAAAACATAAATATCAATCACCATGGTTTTGCTTTAATCATTACGGGCAATTATATAGCAGTACACATGTTAAGGTTTTTTAATGTTAACTCACATGTTAACCATCATATCACTTCTTAATATTAAATATGCTATTTGGGTCTTCTTCAACCTCATCTTCTTCAATAGCTTCCAAGCTCAACCCCCCAAAACTTGAAGATGCTTCACTAGCTTTTTCATCTTTCTCTTCTGACCTCGGCTCAACTTCGGCGGAATCAACGCCATCTTTAGATAACTTGATTTTAAGGCGCAAATTATTCGGCGAATCAGAATTGGCAATGGCTTCATCAAAAGATACCTTATCTGCCTTATACAACTTAAATAGGGCTGCATCAAAAGTTTGCATGCCTAAATTTTCTGACTTCTCCATAATCTCTTTAATTTCATGCAAGCGCGCCTTCAAAATCATTTCTTGAATGGTTTTGGTGCCCAACAACACTTCGACGGCAGCACAGCGCTTTCCATCTACAGTTGGCACCAAACGCTGAGAGACAATGGCTTTCATGTTTTGCGATAACCCCAAGAGCAATTGATGGCGACGCTCTTCCGGAAACATATTAATAATGCGTTCAAGGGCCTGGTTGGCATTGTTTGCGTGCAAGGTAGAAATGGCTAAATGACCGGTTTCTGCAAATTCCAGCGCATGCTCCATGGTATGACGATCACGAATTTCACCAATAAGAATGACATCAGGCGCTTGCCGCAAAGTATTCTTGAGCGCCGCTTGGAAGGTGCGAGTATCTACCCCCACCTCGCGCTGATTCACAATGCACTTCTTATGCTTGTGGACGTATTCCACCGGGTCTTCAATCGTAATGATATGACCCGCAGTAGTGGCGTTGCGGTGATCGATCAAGGCCGCCAACGAAGTAGATTTACCAGACCCCGTACCCCCCACAAAAAGTACCAAACCGCGCTTGGTCAAAATGATCTCTTTTAACACTTCGGGTAGACCCAGCTGGTCGAATTGCGGAATCTCTGCCTTGATATTACGCGCCACAATGGAGATTTCATTACGCTGCTTAAAGATATTGATCCGGAAACGCCCCACGCCAGCCAACGAAATCGCCAGATTCATCTCCAGCTCATGGCTAAAGGCTTCGCGCTGCTCTTCATCCATAATCGCGTTAGCGATCTTCTCAATATCCCCGGCCTTGTATGGCTGCTGCGACAGCGGCTTGAGCGCCCCTTGAAACTTGGCACATGGCGGCGCACCTGTACTGAGATAAAGGTCAGACCCGTCTTTCTGTGCAAGAATGGTGAGGAATTTGTCGATGGGAGTTTGCATGCGGAATCGCTCTATTTTGGACAAGTGCTAAAGAAGTATAGAACGAGTTATGCAGTAAGAAAGATATCTAGCAAGCCCATTGAAGTATATTTACTCGCGGCCAAGCCCTCCTGACACATTCTGACAACTCTGCTTGTTACAGTAGGTTCATCTAACGATAACTACCCAAGGAGAAACACATGACACCCAATCAAGCAGATGAAATGCCTAGCATCATTCACCACCTATCAGTCGGCACAAACTCACCAGAAAAAGCCTTCCTTTTTTATGACAAGGTCTTAGCGACTGTTGGCGCAAAACGCATCGCCGACTACTCACCAGATGGCGTCGCTTACGGCAAATTGTTTCCAGAGTTCTGGGTACACCCGCCGCACGATAGACAAAAAGCAGAAGTTGGCAACGGCTGGCATATTTCTTTTAATGCAACAAGCGAAGCAATGGTCCAAGCTTTTTATAATTCAGCAATAGACGCTGGCGGCACGTGTGATGGGAAACCTGGCCCACGCGAAGACTACGGGCCCTGCTATTACGGTTGTTACGTGAGAGACCTAGATGGCAACAAAATTGAAGCGACCTTTTGGGACGAATCTAAAGCCAAATAAACGTGGCCCCAAATGCCTCGCTTAAATACCGACAAAAACAAACAAGAGTGAACTACCATGCAATCCACATTAGAACTCGTTTCTTTTGCATTAAAGCCAAACGCAGACGAAACACAATTAGCAGACCTTCAACCCGCTGTGAACACATTCGTAAAACAGCAACCAGGCTTCTATTACAGATCATTAATAAAAGACTCCGATGGCCAGTACCTCGATATTGTGTATTGGGAATCGGAAGAAAAGGCAAAAGCCGCTGCTGAAAAGTTTATGGCACAACCATGGGCCGAACAAATGATGTCGCTCGTGGATGAAAGTTCGATAAAAATGCGCCATGTGCAAAGCATTAGTGAAATCGGATACGACAGCGACGCTTAAATGAAAAAACCGGAACGCCTGCTACAACTCATAACGCTACTACGTGGCAGGCGAACCTCCATCACCGCGCAACAACTTGCCGAGAAGCTCGATGTATCTGAACGCACCGTCTATCGCGACATTCAATCACTTATTGCTACAGGTGTGGAAGTTGATGGTGAAGCCGGTATCGGTTACCGGCTTTGCCCCGGCGACGCCCTACCTCCGCTCATGTTTAATGAATCAGAAATCGAAGCCTTAATGCTCGGTATTCGATTGGTCAAAAGCTGGACCGACGACCAGCTCTGTGACTCTGCAGACAAAGCCCTTCAGAAAATTCGGGCAACGCTACCCGATAAACTACTGCATGATTTAAATCATCGAAATACCAAGTTTATCGTGCCCGATTACATGAAAAAGGAAAAGGCAAAATATGCAGATGTTATTCGTAAAGCCATCGCAGCCCAACGAACACTTAAATTAGATTACGAAACCGAAGACAAAATAGCATCAACACGTACCGTTCAGCCTTTAGGCATGATCTTTTGGGGGGCCGCCTGGACATTAGCCGCTTGGTGCGAACTAAGAGACGACTATAGGCTCTTTCGTTTAGACAGAATCAAACAGTGTGAGCTGAGCGATACCACCTTCGATATTACAGAAGAAAAATCACTTAAAAAATACTTACAGCAGTACAGCCCTAATGTAAAAACTGGCTTTTGGGATGATTAACCCTCCACCGTCTCACTCATCAACTGCTTAAGCTCGTTCATAGAATTGAGAATATCTTTAGAATCTAAGGCTCGATCAGGTAATTCCACCTCCCCATTTTTCACCACCACACGCTCTAGCAACCACCCCAGCTGCATTAACATCTGGTCGTTATCGTACTTTAGCTTTTCTATATCATCGCTCATGCTATTTGTATCCTGATGGGTAATTAACGACATTCCAATACATATGAGGCCCAGTTGCAAATAATTTTTGTGCTAGCCAAAAAAATAGATCAGGCCCTACTTATTTCACAGCGTTTGAATTAAAATTTTTCCAAGAAACAGCTCCCAGAAGTAAGACACTGCAAGCAGGCCCCACCTTTATTTATTAAATCTGGATAAATCATGAAATACATGCTGCTCGTAATCGCATGGTCCACAGTAGTAAGTACGACTTTGGAGGCTGCCCCCAAACACAAAATGACGGGGTCTCACTACGTCAATATGGGCAGCTCCTTCGCGGCAGGTTCTGGTATTACCCCAAACAAGCCTGATAGCGTTAAGCGCTGCAAGCAAAGTAGTGACAACTACGCCTCTATATTGGCAAAAAAACTTGACCTTACACTTGATGATCGCAGTTGCGCCGGAGCGAAATCAATACACCTACTAGAGGCATGGGGCGAACTTGCTCCGCAAATTAATGCGATTAAGCCAGACACAAAAGTCGTCACAATCACGGTAGGCGGCAACGACCTTAATTATGTCAGAAACCTCTATGCGCTGAGCTGTTCTGAGGAAGAAGGCTTGGTTATTGGCGGCAAGCATATTCCCTGCTTCCCGGAAGTCTCCGCTGAGAAAAGCGCTTATATACAACTAGAAAAAAACTTAAGAGAAACAATAAGAAAAATATCAGTAAAAGCACCGCAGGCGAGCGTTATTTTTATACAGTACGTTACACTTGTTCCGGCACGATTATGTGCAGCAACATCACTAACTGAACAAGAGGCACGCCGAATGCGTCGTATCGCCGAACGCCTTTCTAGCATAACAGCCGACGTAGCCAAAGATTCAGGCGCCATGTTGCTCAACAGTGACGCGCTTTCTATAGAACGCACCCCATGTGACCAAGAGCCGTGGAGCATCGGCAGTACGGTAACGCCCAACAATAGCAATGGAATGCCTTGGCACCCAAACAAACAGGCAAACCACGCGATAGCAGAAAAACTACGAGAGATGCTTGCCCTACAAAACTAAAAGCAGGGGCTGAGCCTAGCCATATAAAAGTGACACCAGATGTGCCGTTTAGAATATATAAAACTCGACCAAATAGACCCCAACGCATTGTTACCCCTATTGAATAAACCATCAACAAGGGAACATCTAGTTGATCACGAGATTTTCGATACTGAAAAAGTAACCCTGTGGGTACAAAGCAAGATCGATGTTGACGCCACTAAAGGCTGCAGAGTTAGAGCCATTATGGCAAATAAACAACTGGCTGGGTGGTGCGGCATACAATTCGAAGACGGGAACTACGAAATAGCGATAGTTATAGAAGACAACTATTGGGGCATAGGAATAGCCGTATTTTACGAACTGATGGATTGGGCCAAAGAATTCGGCCACCCTACTATTTTCATTCACCTCCTTAGCTCTCGGCCAGAATATAAATTCTTACAAAAGATATCTAAAAAAGTGTATAAGAACGAAATGATGGGCAGTAAGTTCTTAACTTACGAGCTAGATGTAAACGAATGAACCTATACGATTCACAGGAATAGATATTGCCCCTCACTTCGCCTGAACAAAATATGTAAGCGCTAACACAACAAACCCAACCAGCACAGAAAATATAGGCCGTACTTTCTTATCCTCTTCGGAAGCCGCGCCATATTTTCGTTTCGTAATTTGATCTAACAACTCAGCGATTACTTTCCCACTTATAGTTGGAAATACAATACATAAAACTCCAATGCCGTATGCAATGAAAACCCCCACGTTCAAATTCCTCTTAGGAATTTTTTAACACATTTATACCATTAAAAAACCCGGAGATTAACTCACGACCGTCTTCATAATTTTAAGACACACCCTCAGCCCAACCAACACCCACCATACTTAACGACCCTTCTTCAGAGCAAGCCAATACCGCTTAATGAGGTTTTTCTTCATGAGCAAGCATCGCCATGTATTTTTTAAATCGCTTTTCTCTGGTTTCTGGCTTCTTTTCGCCCGTCAGACCATAAGCAATAATATAACGACTCGACTTATTCAGCGTCTCGAAAAACTGCTTCGCGACCGGCCGCGCCTCTAATGCAAATATGAAATCTTCGGGAACCTTCATTTCACTTACCACATAGGCATTCTCCCAACGTCCGTCAGCCTTCGCTGCACGCACATGCACAAGACCCGACTCCATCATACGCCCCTCTCGGATCAAACGTTCAACATGCTCGGTGTTTCTTTTAGACCAGTTACTTCGTGTTTTTCTGGGCGTTATACGCTGAAGGTATGCCTGATCATCAATAGACTTTCTAACACCATCAATCCAGCCCCAGCATAAAACTTCAATCACGACATCGTTCCAAGTGACACTTTCAACCCCAGCGCCCTTCTTGAATATTTTTATCCACAACTCGCTTTCAGTTGCGTGATTCGCCATCAGCCACTCAGCGAGATCTATCGGTGTTGCAAATGGCTTGATTTTTAACGGGTCAGGTTCTGGCATATAGTTAGCTTCTATACATTCTCAGATAGGGATATTTCAAGAAGAGCAGTGACTTAAAAAGATTGGAAAATTTAGACGTTTGATGAAATTCTCGAATGAACCCTATAACGCCTCAACAACCGGAACAGCTTTGTTGCTGCCTGGAGTGAAAGGTGAGAAGCGGATTGATTTGTTTGTTTTATATGCTCCTAGCGTCATAAGCCCAATGTAGCAATGCTTGCCTTTGCTTTTTTCTGCATTGAAAATCAAATGGCTCGCAATGCTTCCTAATTGCGCCGGCATGTCGGCTGAATGCTCGCCAACGCTTTATCTGCCTTAAGTCTTCTATTGGTGTTCGTCTCCCCATGAAGTACCTACAATACCATTGAAACCACCCTCGAGGATCTTGACTATTAATCCATCCCTTTTTAATCCATTCACTCAAAGGCTGAGATGCATCTACAGAAAAATAGTTTAGCTCAATTTTTTTAGTTTCACTTAGCTTCGCATTTACAAACCAATCTATCGGAAACTCATTTGTACAATCATTGAGATATTTCCCACCAAAAACCCCTAAACATAGCATTTCTTTGGGCGTTAGCTCTGGTTTAAATATTTCGTCGAAATTCTTACCCATTGGCTCGACCAATTTATATTCATAACCACTTTGCATCTTGTCATGTACAGTAACTGTATTCATAAACACTTGATTAACGGCAAAAAAACAACAAAAACATAACGGGCACACTCTCCATTAATATACGTTAATTCTTTATAACAGACAAACGGCGGCCGCTGAATGAGCATATAAAACAATTGCAGCAAGCAGATAGAAAAGTTTAGACCTTAAGGTCACAGAGAAAACTCACTCTACACAAACTGGCTGATTTTAAATTTCTCCGATACCTTTTTCTCTTGTACATATAAAATCACCAAACACGTTTACGGATACAGCAACACTTCCTTGATGTGTTTTATATGATTTTCAACCCATGTTTTGTTAATCGCGCCCCAGTCATTCACTTGGTAACTTCCATTTTTATTTGCCCCAACGAATTCAACATCTACATTTAACTCGTGCAAAGCCAATATCGTATCTTGTGCGGTGCGCTTGGGCATACCGGTCACTTCAATAATCGCGGGTACGGTGTTTATGCCACTATCGATTAGATGAGCGACATATAAGCGTCTGAAAAAACTGGTTTTGGTTTTACTGGGTTTGTTGCTGTTTTCTAAGGTCATATTAAGCTTCGTCACTAAACATTCCTAGGCAGGTTCTATTTCCAGTATGGAATCTAGCTCTTCGGGCATTACCGGACGGCCCTTTTCGTTTATACAAGTGCCTTGCACTTTCGCTTTGATAATAAGCTTTCCATTGCATTCAATGCGCTGGTCAAACTCGAATCGAACTCTAGATACTCGTTCAACATCAACGAACACTTGGTAGGTTTCTTGCGGCTTTAACGGCTGTTTGTAGTCGATCTCGATGCGCGTTACGACGAGATTTAGGCCTTTTTCCGCTAACCCAACAAAATCTACACCCTTGTGCAGTAAAAACTCGTGCCGGGCATGCTCTAGGTAATTTTGGTATACCCCATTATTCACAATGCCTTGTATATCGCATTCGTAATCGCGCACTTTGCCTTCAATAAAATAGGTGTCAGTCATAAAAATTTCCTGTCATTAAGAGTGCTACTTGTTTTCTTCTTGAAACGCTTCCATATGCTTCGGAAAAAAGTGGGCATATTCAGGCGCTGGAATGCCGTTAATTTCGAGAAACATCTCATCTTCTTCCGGCACGCATATAATGGCACCGACCTCAAAAGGAAGAGCATTATCTGGGCCAATCATAACGAGAAAGTTTTTGTCTATTTCCAGTAAATGAACACCATCTTCTGCAACACCGCCTTCGGCCTGCATCCATTTAACCATATCTTCACAAGCGCCCGCCTCTACAAGCTTACCCGATGCAGAACCGATGGATGGGTCACCACTTTCCAATAACGAGGCGCCTAGAATTTTGTTTTGATGAATGAGCCTGTACATGCTTTATCCTTGATAGTTGCTATTGCTTCTTGTTTTTATTTGTAAGACAAAAGAACAGGGTTGTAAAAATTAGACCACAACGAGATACGCTGACATGGCGGTTTTCAGCATCAAAAGCCCACCATCTAATCTTTGCCCTTCCGAACGATAATGATCTTTCTGATTATTAAAGAAAACATTGTAAAATTAATGATAAAGTTAGAAATAGCTAGAATAGAATAGAATAGAATAGAATAGAATAGAATAGGCTAGTTTTTTCATTTTACCGCCCGACTTACTGCGTGATTTCATCCACTGATGTCGGCGTTATTTTTAAGACTACCTTTTCTTCAGACTTATCTAACTTTGAGTTGTTTTCTAATGCGATTTCAGAATATCGACTCAATCTAAGACCAAGCTCCGCAGAATCTATAGCGGTTCCACTAACCCAAGTTACCTCTTTTATCTCCCCTATATTTTTCACCTTATAAATATAGGTCTCCGGATACTCGTCAAAAGTCGATACACTTAAATAGTATTGGTACTTACATACACCCTGCGTTTCGATGTAACAGTCTTCTTTATATATTGGGGATTGATAAAGCCTCAAGTATAGGTTTTTCTCTATCTCTGGGCTAATCTGATTCAACTCCTGAATTTTTCCGTACGCCACCGCCTTCTGAAGCCCCTCATCCAATGAAGAACAAGCGCTTATTACGATAACAAATATTGGTGTGAGGTATTTCATCTAGTTCACCGAAATATGGATGTGGTCTTTATGCCCAGATACATGATGAGACTTGCCAAGTTTTTTATTGAGGTATGGCCCAAAGTTTTCTCGACGATGCACATACTTTTCAAACTCATCTTGAACAGCAGTAACAATAGCCTTCACGGCCAAATTTGACGGATAAAAAACACTCATTTTCATACCATTGATTCTTGATATATCAATCGCCTTACCTGCACCTTGAACATGTCGACTCGGAAACTGGTGCTGGTCGTTCGCTGATGATATGTATATCTTGGCCAGTGAATAATTTGGCGCTATATTTGGTTTTATTATCTTCTTCAAAGCATCGATAATTTTCTGATCAACGTTATTATTCACGCTTTTAGAAAACTCCACGATGACGCCGTTAATGTTTTTGGGTATAACTGCCATTTTTTATTCCTTTGTTTTGATTTTTACCACTAATGATCCACCCGCCCGCGCATTGTTTTCACTTTTCCTCTTAGTGTTTTTTTATCCATACGTTTTTTCTGAGAGGAGCGTGACGGCTTAGTCGGCTTGCGCGTTTTCTTTATTTCTGTTGCTTGTTTAACGATTTCTTCTAAGCGATCTAGCGCTTCTTGTTTGTTTTTTTCTTGCGTACGGTGGGTTTGTGCTTTGATCACGATCACGCCTTCTTTGGTGATACGCTGATCTTGCAGGTTACTCAAGGCATGTTTATAAAATTCGGGGAGTGATGAGCCGTGAATGTCGAAGCGTAGGTGTATAGCCGAAGAAACTTTGTTGACGTTTTGACCGCCCGCACCCTGGGCTCGAATGGCGGTCAGTTCGATTTCGTCTTCGCTAATACTGACATTATTTGAAATTTTGATCATCGTTTCCTGCTTCTATCCTTGCTTAGTCTCCATTCTGCCCTCTTATGGCTTTTTCTTCCTTAAGGCCTTTGGTTTTGAGAAAAATCGATCTAGACAGTAACGCGATTACCCCCTGATTACCACCTTTTCATACTTGCCAATAGTGCCCAAGCGGTATACTGTATATAAATACAGCTATCGCCACCCCCCCTTGGAACGATGATGACCCACCACGAGCCACA
The DNA here is from genome assembly GCA_045430305.1 of Agarilytica sp. GTDB lineage: Bacteria > Pseudomonadota > Gammaproteobacteria > Pseudomonadales > Cellvibrionaceae > Agarilytica. The sequence continues at coordinate 1,307,699 of JAILXW010000001.1, forward strand.
TAAAGCGCATAAGCCTACGCTAGAGCAGCTGCTGCGACGCCCAGATGTATGGCGTGGTCATTCGCATAGTTTTGTGCCGCAGACAGTGCTCGATAGTGGCTACCCAGAGCTCAACCAGGCCTTGCAGCAGCAGGGCTGGCCAAGTGCCAGTATGGTAGAAGTATGTCAGCGCTACCACGCCAGCGAATGGTATTTATTTCACCCGGCCATCAATCAATTAATGCAAGCGTCGCCACATGCGCACTTGGCCTTGCTTAACCCCCCAGCCTTACCCTTTATTAGCGGTTTACGACAGTGGAGTATCGATACCCAACGTTTATTTGTGGTGCAAAGCACGAATGCACAAGAGTTTGTGACTAGCTTTTGCGAACTCAGCCAATCACCTGCCTGCCCCATTGTGCTTGCTTGGCAAAACCACCCCGCGCTGAATTACACGCAACTACGAAAGCTTCAACTTAGTACTTCGGAACAAGCAGGTTTATATGTGTTGTTTCGTCATTCTCGTGCACAAGAACAAAGCTCCCCCGCTAATTTACGCTTGAGCATTCAAACACAGCGTAATGCCTTACATATCCATATTTTCAAACAGAAAGGCAAACTCCGCCACTGTGATATTGAACTGCCTATACCCGAGGTTTGGCAAGCGCTGCCACCGCATCCCGAATTAATGCAAAACAAAAGTCGTGAAAGCAACACTCGCTACACCGCTTCTAGTAAAGGTCAGGTCACACTTTTTCCTGCGATTACATCACGCTCACTTAAACAAGTGGTTAAGCGCGATTATTCATCTTGAGGTAGCGAGCGATGGAAAAGAAAAAACAACGACAACCCTTACAAGCGCAAAAACGCCGACACCAAGCACTTTGGATTGCGATTCGCCTTACGCATTTCTCTTTAGAAAGCTTGGGTGTAGCGCGTGGCAACAAAAATATTATGGTGTCTTATAAGCAGCGGATTTGTGCGTATACAGATAATTTACAAAACTTTGGTATTCAGTTAGGCACCCCCACAGCTACCGCACAATTATTACAACAAACAGACGATGCGACACCTTGTCGTATTTACGAACGCGAATTAGATAGCGAAGACAAAAGCCTACAAGAACTCTGCGATGACTTTTACAGTGTTAGCCCTCATATAGAGGTATACCGTGTTGACACACAAAAAGGCTGTGACGACATTGGTATTTTACTAGAAATATCGCGTTGCATTGCGCTGTTTAAAAGTGTTCAGGCAATTGCCGACGAAATTACCAAGATATTGCAACACAATCATTTTAGCCACCAAATTGCTTCTGGGCACAGCAAACAAATGGCATGGCTACTTAGCTACCGAGAATATCTTAACAACGCTCACCCGTACGAAGAAGCGGCTCTCGACAGCACTCGCAGCGAATATATTCAAGCGTTAAAAAATCTGCCTCTTGATCTTGTTTATGAATTTCCACAAGTTATTCAACAGCTTAAGAAAAGTGGATTTTTTTCCTTCGCCGACCTTATTCAGCATATAGAAACTAGCTCTTTTCAAAGCTTGCGCAAACGCTTTGGCGAGGCATTCTGCAACTATATTGCCGACACGCTAGATATGAGCGGAGAAATACAACAAAACTCACTTTTTAAAGCCCCGGTACCGCAATACCAGCCCAAACAAATATTTCTTGAGAGCATTCAGTTTGACCACCCGGTTAGCAACTGTGAACAACTCGACCAACCAATAAAAACACTACTTACCTACCTCACAAAAGAACTGACAAAAAAACAACAGCAAACCCAGCACATTCAGTGGCACTTATACGACATCTACCACAACCAAGAAAGCTTCCCAGTGCATTTTGAACGCATACATAACAACGCTCAGCTCGCCGTCGAACTGACTATGATTCGTTTTGAACACCAGGCGTTACCTTTTGCAGTCGATACACTAGAGCTATTTTGCGACAAGTTGCTTCCGGTCAACTTTGAAACGATTTCCTGCAACCCCAGACAAACACACAACAATATTCGCGGCAACATAGAAAAACATGCACTCGCCACCGTTACCGCAAAACTCAATGCAAGATTAGGAGAAAACGCCGTGTACGCACTTAGCCCAAAAGATTCACACATTCCCGAATTAAGTTATCGCACAAACCCTATAGAAAGCTCACAATCATTTTCACCTACTGAAATACCCAACACGCATACCGATAGACCCAGTTGGATATTTAAAATACCAATTTTAATTGGAAAACGACAAAACACTTTATTTTGGAAAGGTAAGCTTGAGTTATTACAAGGGCCAGAACGTATTGAAGGCCTGTGGTGGAAAAAACCCACCGCTCGTGATTATTTTGTTGCGCGACGTGATGATAATGTTCGCCTCTGGGTGTTTCATGATTTGTATAAAGATGAATGGTATGCACATGGCGTATTTTCGTGAGCCATAAGTTTAGCCCTTGATGGGAAATCCACATTACTTGATCAACAAGGTTTTTCACCTTTCAATACGAAAGGCCAACTCAAGATGAACTACACCCACCTCCACACCCTCACCAACTACAGCTTTCTAAAAGCTGCTTCTCACCCTGCCGAGCTGGTCGAGCAAGCGAACATGCTCGGCTATCAGTCAATTGCGATTACTGATGAATGTTCACTTGCGGGTATTGTTAAAGCGTATGTAAAAGCAAAAGAGCTAGATGTCAAACTCATTGTCGGTAGTTATTTTGAGCTTTCGAACCAAGAAAAGATTATTGCCATCGCTCCCGACTGTAAGGCCTATGCCGAGCTTTCTGGTTTTATTACCTTAACTAGAAGGCGATCGTCAAAAGGCACTTATGAAGCACACTTTGAAGATTTACATTTTCGACTGAAAAATTGTTTCATTATTTGGCTCGCCTCGGGCACTTCCGAAAATCAGAAAGCCTTAGCGGAATCTTTTAAAAAATCGTTTCGTCAACGCTTATGGCTTGGCATTAACCATCAGCTTAGCGCAGGTGAACAAAGGTTTTTTTCTGGCTGGGCGGCCTTAGCAGAGCAACATGCAATTCCTATGGTCGCTTGCGGTCAAGCGGTCATGCACGATAAAACACGAAAACCTTTGCACGACACTCTTACAGCTATTAGAGAAAACACCTCTGTTGAACAGTTAGGCACTTATTTACATAGCAATGCAGAAGCCTACCTAAAACCACTGCATGAGATGTATCATATATACCCAGAAGCATTAATTCAGGAAACACAAAATATTGAAGTGCTATGTCATTTTTCTATGGAAGAGTTACGCTACCAATACCCACAGGAGCTTGTGCCCACCCACTTGACCCCCATTGCCTACCTCACCCAGTTAGTCAATAAAGGGAAGAAAAAGCGTTGGCCTCAGGGCGTGCCAAGTTTTGCCCAAAATATTATTGATAACGAACTTCGTTTAATAGAAGAAGTGCATTACGAATTTTATTTTTTAACCGTACACGATATTGTAAACTTCGCACGCAGCAAAAACATTCTCTGCCAGGGTCGCGGCTCTGCTGCCAACTCGGTTGTATGTTATTGCCTACACATTACCGAGATTTCCCCAAGTCAAATCAATGTGCTTTTTGAGCGTTTTATTTCTAAAGAGCGTGATGAACCACCCGATATCGATGTTGATTTTGAACATCAACGCCGCGAAGAAGTCATTCAGTACATTTATGAAAAATATTCTCGTCAGCGCGCAGCCTTAGCGGCAAGCGTGGTTACTTATCGTGCTCGCAGTGCCATACGCGATGTAGGTAAAGCACTAGGGATGGAAGCGGCACTTATCGATCATCTTGCCAAATCCCTCGCCTGGTGGGACCGCACTGGCGATTTAATCAAGCGCATAGAAGAAGCAGGGCTCGCCAGTAATAAGCATTTATTGGTGCAGTTTTTTGCGTTGGTTGAACAAATTATTGGCTTTCCTCGCCATTTATCGCAGCACGTAGGCGGCTTTGTTATCACTCAAGACAAAATCAGTGATTTAGTGCCCATGGAAAATGCCAGTATGCCCGACCGCACGATCATTCAATGGGACAAAGAAGACCTAGAAGCCATGGGCTTATTAAAAGTGGATGTGCTCGCTTTAGGCATGCTCACCGCGCTACGAAAAGCCCTAGAATATGTTCAGCAATATCAGCCCAATATTAAAAGCATTGCAGACATACCCATAGAAGACCCAGCCACGTACGCCATGTTAAGCCGGGGCGATAGCCTTGGGGTTTTTCAAGTAGAGTCACGCGCGCAAATGTCGATGCTGCCGCGCTTAAAGCCAAAAGAATTTTATGATTTAGTAATTGAAATTGCGATTGTTCGGCCCGGCCCCATTCAGGGCGATATGGTACACCCCTATTTGCGTCGTCGCGATGGCATTGAACCTGTGACGTATCAGAACGATGCCATTAAACGTGTGCTAGAACCGACCTTGGGCGTGCCTATTTTTCAAGAGCAAGCCATTCGTTTAGCCATGGTAGCTGCCGGCTTTAGTGGTGGGCAAGCCGATCAATTACGTCGTGCAATGGCGAGCTGGGGGAAAAACGGTAACCTATTAAAATTCGAAACAAAATTTATTCAAGGCATGCTCAATAATGGCTACGATAATGATTTTGCCAAACGGCTATTTTCCCAAATAAAAGGTTTTGGTGGCTACGGCTTTCCAGAATCACATTCAGCCAGCTTCGCCCTGCTCTGTTATTTTTCTTCTTGGCTGAAGTGCCATCACCCCGCTGCATTTTACTGCGCACTACTCAATAGCCAACCAATGGGATTTTATTCACCGTCACAGTTGATTCAGGATGCGCGCAGACACTCCGTTGATGTTTTCCCCATTGATGTTAACCATAGTAATTATGACAACACGATAGAACAGCTGCCCAACACAACGGGAGAAGAAGCCCTACACTGGGGCATTCGCCTCGGGTTTTGCCGTATAAAATCTTTTACGCAAGATAACGCCGAACATATTTCTTTAGCTCGCAAAGGTAAAGTATTTGCATCGTTAAACGATTTTGTTGTGCGTTGCGGGCTAGGTCAGGCAGAAGTTCAAACCCTTGCTGGCGCCGATGCTTTTCATTCCATTAGCGGCCATCGCTACCAAGCACATTGGCAAGCGTCTGCGGTTGAACCTAAAAACGCCATGCTAGCGCAAGTACAACACCCGCCAGAGACAGATTTACTTACAACCACAGCACCGAGCTTAGACAATAACATCAAACAAGATTACCAAACCATTGGGCTTAGTTTGCGACCACACCCAATGATATTATTACGACAAGAAAGGCCCTTTGTGCGCTGTAAAAAACATATAGAACTTAGCAATATAGGTAACGGTCGCTTTGTACAAGTGGCCGGCCTCGTTACTGGCAGGCAACGCCCCGGTACAGCAAAGGGTACTTTATTTTTAACACTGGAAGACGAAACAGGGAATATCAATATTGTGGTATGGAAAAGTACGCAGAACTTATTTCGGCAAGCCCTACTTAACGCTAGCCTGCTCGTTGTAAAAGGAAGGCTAGAAACGAAAGACGGTGTTATACATGTTATCGCCGGAAAATTGTTAGATTACTCTACACGCTTAGAAAATTTTAATTTTAAATCCCGTGACTTTCATTAGTTACTGGGGTTAAACGCGGAAAAAGTCTTTTTAAAATATGTTTCTAACAAAATAATGAATGTAGCAATAAGAAACCCCGCACACGCCCCGTACAAATGCGCATCGACAACTACAGGGGCTCCAATCAAATCACTAAGATAATCTCGATTAAAAGTCGGGAACTGCTCGCGTGCTAACTTTACTAATAGCGCTAGCAAAACAAGTAAAAACCATATATCGCCTTGCCGCATTACCCCCAACAGCAAACCCGTAATGAGCAAACCGTGTAAAACGCCAGAAAAACCAACGTACCATGCCACCTCTGGCGACCACAAATACAGGGCAAGTGAAATAAATAAAGCCATTACAAAAAGCCCAATACTCCACACCCAAGCTTTTAATTGGCTTCCAACGGCAAAACAAAAACCGAAAAACACTCCCGTGTTGAGCAATAGGTGGTAAAAATTCAAATGCACCAAATGTGCGCTTAAAACACGCCACCATTCACCGCGCTCAAGCCCAACACGAGAATACTGTAAGACCTCGTTTTTCCCCGCTAACCATAAGGCCATCAATACCAACAACAGAAAAACCGAGGGCACAATTTGAATTAAAGATGTTTGCGATAATGCCGACTTAAGAAGCTTCATTAAATAGTTATTACCACGTATGAAAGAGCGCACTAGACAAATCGCTCCAAATATTGCTCGAACAGACGCCTTTACTGGCCATAAAGAGTAACTCATGGTAAAAATAGAGCAACTATACATAGAGAAAGACTCGACATCATTTCTTCAGGATGACAGAAGCGTTGAGCATTGGCCATTTTATGAACACAAATGATTCTGCCGACTCCATTTCAGTCGATTATCGCCCTGTTGACACAAAATCTGAACCCGACTTCTCAAACGCCCGTGTCACAGGCGTCGTACTCGGGCCTGAAGATGAAGCAAAAATGCGCACAGAGGTGGGGCAGGTTATTGAAGCCGGTAACAACCTTGCGGGCTATAGTCGCAAAGAGCTTGCTGTTTTGTGCGATATCAAAAGTGCACAGTTTTCTAAAATCGTCAAAGGCGAAGCCTGGCTGAACATTGGCAACCTGGGCCTTTGGAGTTTCGCTACGGGTATTACACCAACAGATGTTGTGAAACTAACACCACTAACGGCCGCCCCTTCTCAATGCATTACCTGGTTTATCAATGGCCGCCTGCATCACTTTGCTCACGACGAGTTCGAGCTCTTTACCAAGCTAATTTGTCGTCGCCTTGGCTTGAAACACGTAAGTGCCAATGTCTCTGGCGATGAACCCATTCCAAAGCTGAAAGACAAAAATTGGCAAACCATGTACTTAGACGACCTGAGTAACGTGGTCGGTAAACGTGTCATACAATTGCGCCAACAGTTAAGCCTCTCACAAAAAGGCTTCGGCGATATTCTGGGAGTCACACCAGAAACCGTCAAACGCTACGAATCAGGTAAGGTTCGCGTCAATCGTGGTATTTTTTCTACTTTTAGACTCTTCGCCACCACAAATGTCAGCCCAATTGAAATCACCAAAGGCTCGATTCATCACAAACTACGCTACGTTCAAGAGCAACGACACGATGCCTTACTTCAAATCACAAAGCAGCTTGAATACGACAACTACCACCTACTCAAAGACATTACCTTAAGCGCGTCAAAACTCTAAAACGTTAAATAAGTACGCTCACAAGTCGTCTTTTTAAGGTGTTTCCCGAGTTGAGCTGGCTATTTTGGCGTCAATCAGCGAACTTCCCCACGATTCCCGCCCCCAAATAGGTAAACCCCCGCCTAAAACAGCCCTATTTCTGACATAAAACGCTTATTCTCATTTACGCAAAACTACAGAAGCTCGCAAGGGGATCAGTAAAATACACTCTGCCAGCTCAAGGAGAACTGCGCACCCTGTATGTATAGTTTTCGAAAGGATGCTTGGGCCTGCTTTTGGCTAGCTCTATCGTAGGCGAAGGATTGCCAGCTTTTTCTATTTCTAATTCTTCCCACCTAATTCGAGCCATATATCTGAGGTTTCTCTAGCTTATGACGGCCATTTTTCAGGTAATACGCCCAAAAAGCTCTATATATCATCCTCTTAGTCGCATTTGTGCTAGCTTGAACTATCATGAAAAGAGGCATTCCATAATAACGAGAAGCCATAAAGCGTCTAACGAAATAGTAGATTGCACTAAATCAATACGTAGTAGCACTGGGGCAGACATTGAACACACAGTGGGTGAATTTTGAGATCGCAGGAGAAGACTACTGTCTCACGGTCGATGATATTCAAGAAATTCTCAATTACGAAACGCCAACCCCAGTTCCGGGTGCCGTCTCCGAAGTGACTGGAATCCTCAACGTTCGCGGTGAAATCGTCACGGTGATTTCTGGCCGACGCTTACTAGATTTACAAAACCGGGACCCTGATGAAAGCTGGCGTATTATCACCATGCAAAGCCACGGTGTGTACTACGGCCTAGTCGTTGACGGGGTAAATGAGATGATCGATATCGATCTGGATCGCCTGGACACGGCCCCCAATACAGGCGCTTCTTCAAGTGAATTGATTTTGGGTACCTACCACCACAAAGATCGCTTAATCATCGCCCTCGATCTATCAAAGTACGTCGAATACTCCTAGTATCTTTCTCTTTCCAAAAGCATTCCATTGGCCCAAAATCATGGGCTAAAATACCTTGCTGGCCGACCGTAAATTAGGCAAAATCCCCGCCCCTTTTAGTCAATTACATCAACCCCCCTGTGGACGTCCCACGTGTACGACCATACGTTCGGAGTGTGACCGTGGAAGCACATAGAGATACCCAAAACTCTACCGAAAATTGGAGCACCGAAGATTCGGCCAAGCTTTACAATGTAGAACGCTGGGCCAACGACTATTTTGGCGTTTCTGCTGAAGGTAACGTCACCGCCAATACCTTACACACTCAGGTACCATTGCTCGATATCGTAGAAGGTATGATCGAGCGCGGCTTCCAGATGCCCGTTTTATTGCGGATTGAAAACATACTCGATGCGCAAATTTACCGCCTTAATACCGCCTTCGCCAACGCCATAGAAACACTCAATTACCAAGCACCTTACCGCGGTGTTTACCCGATTAAAGTGAACCAACAAGCCCAAGTCGTGGAAGAAATTGCTGACTTTGGCGCTCGCTTTCAACATGGCTTTGAGGTGGGTAGCAAACCCGAGATGATCGTAGCGCTAACTACGCTTGAAGAACCGGGCAGCTTAATTATCTGTAACGGCTACAAAGACGAAGAGTTTATCGACCTAGGTTTACGCGCAATAAAACTCGGGTTTAACTGCATTTTTGTCATTGAAACACCTACCGAACTCCCGATTATTATCGAGCGCAGTAAAATATTGAATGTACCACCGTGTCTTGGCGTGCGCGTAAAAATGACGACCAAAGTAAGTGGTCATTGGAATACCACCAGCGGTGACCGCAGTGTTTTCGGATTAACCAGCACACAACTTATCGACGTTGTAGACACCTTGAAACGTGAAGAGATGCTCGATTGTTTACAGTTATTACATTGCCACCTTGGCTCGCAAATTCCAAACATTCAAGACATTCGAAATGGCATTTCAGAAGCCTGTCGCTTTTACGCAGATCTGGTCAATGAAGGCGCCAATCTGAACTACATCGACCTAGGGGGTGGCTTAGCAGTCGATTATTCTGGCGCAGAACTAAATGAAGAACAAAGCCGTAATTACAGCCTCATCGAATACTGCGAAGATATTGTTTATACCCTGAAGCAAACCTTTGACTCGCTCGATATTGCACACCCTACAATCGTTACCGAGTCCGGGCGCGCGACAGTCGCTTACTCTTCTATCTTATTGTTTAACATACTCGACACCACGACCTTTGAGCCGACAGAAATCCCAGAAAAGCAAAAAGATGAGCATCAAGTAATTAAAAACTTACGCGATGTACGCGCAGAGTTAAACGAACGACGAATACAAGAAAATTATAACGACGCCCACTACTATCGCAATGAAGCACGCGAACAATTTAAACGCGGCTTAATGAACCTGCGCATGCGCTCTGTAGCAGAAAACCTTTTTCTCGAAATTATGCAGGCCATACTCAAAATATCGCAAAATATGGAACACACCCCGCAAGAACTAGACAATCTAAAAGCCGAATTAGCCGATATTTACTACGGTAACTTTAGTCTGTTTCAGTCTTTGCCCGACATATGGGCCATCAATCAGCAATTCCCCATCATGCCCATTCACCGCCTGAACGAACAACCCACACGTGAAGGTGTGTTAGCAGACATTACCTGCGATTGCGACGGTAAAATCGATAGCTTTATTGGCGATACAACGGAAAATACCACATTACCATTACACGCATTAAAAGATGCTGAAGAATACTATCTTGGTGTTTTTCTTGTGGGTGCCTATCAAGAAACCTTAGGCGATTTACACAACCTCTTTGGCGACACCAATGTAGTCAGTGTTCGTTTAAATTCGGACGAAACTTTCGAATTCGTTAAAGAAATACACGGCGACACCATTGCAGATGTATTGAGCTACGTAGAATACCAGCCGAAAGAATTACAAACACGTTTTCGCAACACTGCAGAACGAGCAGTAAAAGAAGGTCGCATCACCGCGCGAGAACGCGCCGATATGATCAATAACTTTAACGAAAGCATGCGTGGTTACACCTACTACGAAAAAGAAGATTAAGAGCACACTATGTCTACCGTATTAATTATTGGCGCTGGCGGCGTCGGCCAAGTGGTTACCCATAAATGCGCACAAGTTCCCGATGTTTTCTCTCGCATAATATTGGCGAGCCGAACCGAATCTAAATGCAAAAAAATTGCTGAAAGCGTAAAGGCAAAAAGTGGGGTTAATATTGAAACAGCTCAAGTAGATGCCGACAATGTACCCGAACTTGTGGCACTACTAAAACAAGAGCAACCAAAACTTGTGATCAATGTAGCGCTGCCGTATCAAGACCTCACCATTATGGACGCTTGCCTGGAAGCTGGGGTGCATTATCTCGACACAGCGAACTACGAACCACTAGACACCGCAAAATTTGAATACAAATGGCAATGGGCATATCAAGATAAATTTAACGATGCCAATTTAATGGCCCTGCTGGGTTCCGGCTTTGACCCTGGTGCCACCAATATGTTTACCGCATATTTGGCCAAACACTATTTTGATGAAATGCACACGCTCGACATTATCGACGTTAATGGTGGCGATCACGGCTATCCTTTTGCGACCAACTTCAACCCAGAAATCAATATTCGTGAGGTTACGGCAGAATGTCGCCACTGGGAAAATAATACCTTTATTCCAACCCCTGCCATGTCATTAAAACAGCCATTCAAATGTCCAGATGCCGTTGGTGAATACAACATATACCGCATGTATCACGAGGAACTGGAATCGCTCACCAAGCACTACCCAAGTTTGAAAAAAGCACAATTCTGGATGAGTTTTTCCGACAATTACCTAAAACATTTGGAGGTGCTCGGCAACGTTGGTATGACAGGCATCGAACCCGTTGAATACCAAGGGCAACACATTGTACCTATTCAGTTTTTAAAAACCTTGTTGCCAGACCCATCTACACTCGGCCCACGCACCGTCGGTAAAACCTGCATTGGCTGCTACGTCACAGGCATAAAAGACGGGAAAGAAAAATCAGCTTACATCTACAATATTTGTGATCATCAAGTGTGTTATAAAGAAGTCGAATCCCAAGCGATTTCCTACACCACAGGTGTGCCTGCGATGATCGGTGCCAAAATGATCATGCAAGATAAATGGCTGAAAGCAGGTGTATGGAATATTGAACAGTTGGACCCAGATCCCTTTATGGAAGATATGACGAAGTACGGTTTACCTTGGAATGTAATAGAAAACCCGGATTTTAATTTATTGAAATAAACAGAAGCCAAATATGATACCTGCTGCTTACACCTTTAAAAATTTCGACCCAAAGAGCGTGCCTTCACCGTGTTTTGTTGTCGATGAAGTAGCAATTGAAAACAACCTTCAAGTATTAGCCGACATACAACGTCAAAGCGGCGCCAAGGTCTTACTGGCTCTAAAAGCTTTTTCTTTTTACCATTTAGCGCCTCTCATCAGCCGCTACCTAAGTGGTACGTGCGCCAGCGGCCTACACGAAGCGAAATTAGGAAAAGAGTATTTTGAAGGCGAAGTTCATACCTTCTGTGCAGCCTTTAAAGAACAAGACCTCATTGAGACGCTAGCAACATCAGACCACGTGGTATTTAACTCATTTAACCAATGGCAACGATTTAAACAACATACCCGATCAGCAAAACAAAAAAGGCCGCAATTAAGCTACGGCCTGCGCGTTAACCCCAAACATTCCGAAGGCACAATGGCAATTTACGACCCTTGCGCGCCTTGCTCTCGCCTTGGCATTCCCATCGATCAATTAGCAAAATTTGATATAACAGGAATAGATGGGGTTCACTTTCATACCTTGTGTGAACAAAAGTACGAACCCCTATCTCGTACGTTAGATGTCATTGAGAAAAAACTTGCCTCCATTCTGCCCCATTTAAAATGGGTTAATTTTGGCGGCGGCCACCACATTACGGACCCTCAATATAATCGCGCCGCACTGATTAAACGCGTAAAAGAATTCAACCAGAAATATGCCGTACAAGTCTATTTGGAACCGGGCGAAGCTGTCGCGATTAACAGCGGTGTATTGGTGAGCGAAGTCCTCGATCTCACACACAATGAAAAAAACCTCGCCATACTCGATACATCTGCCACTTGCCATATGCCCGACACACTGGAAATGCCCTACCGTGCAGAAGTGTTTGGCGCAGGCCAAGCAAAAGAAAAAACTTTCGATTACCGGCTGGGCGGGCAGACCTGCCTCGCTGGCGATGTAATGGGGGATTACAGTTTTGACCAACCCTTACAACTAGGCCAACGGCTGATGTTTGATGATATGGCCCACTACACAATGGTAAAAACCACGACCTTTAATGGCATAAATTTGCCTTCCATCGCCGTATGGAATTCCGTTACCAATAAAGTACGCCTAGTCAAAAACTTCGGTTACAAAAACTTTAAATCTCGGCTTTAAATTTAGAAAACATAAGGAACAACTATGAATTTTGCCACTCCCGACCTCTGCGACGACCACCCTGAAGATGTGCGCGTGCTTGCGCCAATGATGAACAACTACGGTGGTAACAAAAATTTTTACGGCGAAATCGTAACCGTAAAATGTTTTGAGGATAACTCTTTAGTAAAAGAGCAATGCGGCACACCTGGCGACGGTCGTGTGTTAGTTGTAGACGGTGGCGGCTCTCTACGCAAAGCACTACTCGGCGACATGATTGCAGAAAACGCAGTAAAAAATGGTTGGGCAGGCTTAATTATTTATGGTTGTATTCGTGACTGCGATGCCATTGCAGCCTTAAACCTTGGCGTACAAGCCCTAAACACTATTCCTCTTAAAACAGAAAAGCGCGGTATTGGTGATTTAAATGTAGCCCTCACTTTTGGTGGGGTGACATTCAACCCTGGCGAATACGTGTACGCAGATAACAACGGCGTTGTGGTTTCAAGCAAAGCATTGATTGACTAACAAAAAACCGAGAGAGAAATGGACATTCTTAACCACCTAATATTTAGCGACCAATTATCGTGCTCTGGTCAACCAAACAAAAAAAGAGTTTTCTCTTATTAAAAACGAGGGCTACTCCACCGTAATAAACCTCGCGACTTCCAAGTCTGACAATGCAATCTCTAAAAAGACTAAACCTATAAACAACTAACTCAAGAAGGAAAGAACATATGCAACACTATTTTTGGTTTTCTTTATTTGTAGCAATTAATGGGCTTATTCTTGTTGTTCTAGCCGGCAACGTTTCCCGGCTCCGGTTGAAATATAAAATATCTTATGGTGATGGCGATAATAAACATCTATTGAAGGCGATACGTGTACATGCCAACGGCATGGAGCAAGTACCGATTTTTGGCTTAGTGATACTGGGGCTATCCTTTTTAGGTTTGAGCCAAGATTATTTGGCGGCACTGGTTATCATATTTTCTTTGAGCCGAATATCTCATGCTATAGGAATGTCATTTGGTGTACATATTATGAGAAGGGTTGGAGCAAGCCTTACTTATGGTTTACAGATTGGAGGAAGCCTTCTTTTACTTATCCAATTATTGTAAAAATTCCAGACACAAAAAAAGGAGCCTATTGGCTCCTTTTTATTTTTCCTGTTCGGGCGGGCATTAGAATTTAACATTCAGTCCAAAATAAGCACCATCAAACTCAATATTACCGGCAAAGTCTTCTTCTTCACCTAAATCAATACCAAATGAACGATAACCCAACTCTAAGCCGATTTTTGCAATAACTGGAATTTCGATCTCGTAACCCAGTGCACCACGAAAATCTGCCACGGATTTGTCATCCACAGAAATAAAGTTTGCAGCACCCGTTACATAAAGGCCTGTAAACGGTAAATCAATCTTGGTTTGTGCATAAAGCATAGGTAGAACACCATCTACTGACTCTCTCTCTGTTACTACTTCATCAGTGAGGCTATCGGTACCTTGTGCTGACAATTCAGCATCGAACTGGCGGAAGGTTAAGCCAAAATCAAACATGAATAGTTCGTAATATAGGGTTGCATCCAGAAACGAAAGTTCGATTTCGGTATCAATATCAGCGTTGAGCTCATAATCAATTCCAGAGAATTCAAACGTTTCAGTTAACGTTTCTGAACCCGAGGTACTCACACTGCTTTGCTCCAAACGTACTTGAGGAACAAATGGCACCGCATGTTCAAAAGCCACATACAGATATGTATTGCTTTCATCATCGAGCCCAAGATCATCAACGTCGGTTTCGGAGTCGCCTAAATCACCACTGACGGAGGTGGACCAGCTACCAGCACCTGCGTAAACCGAAAAGAATGGCGTAGCATCTACCGCAAAAGCAGACGACGACAACACGGCCGGCACCGCAATTACAGAAATCATGGATAAGAGCTTTTTCATAACACCCCCTAAGAGCTTATTTATTTTGAATACTGACAATATAGACGCTAGTGGGCTGTCTCACAAACGTGAATCGGCGCTAAAACCACCGTAAACTGGGCATTTAGCCCTTAATTGCACATCTAATAAATAATGCGTAACAAAGCGCCTTGTTCAGAGCGCTGGAGGAAGAGGACAAACAGCGGTCCAGATCGGACTTACATTGGAACGTGGTGGAGCTAAATTCCGCTACCTTTTCAGACTTCCCTTTCTTGTTAGCCTTGCCTTTGGAGGCTTTCAAACTTGAAGTAGAGACCGGAGACGGAGACCTTGGGGGCGATGAAAGAGGCTGTACCGATGCAATAACCCGCGCTAGCATTTTGGAGTCTGCCAAACGGCGAAGCTTATACGCGAGCATTTTGTCGCTCACTGAGGTCAGCTCATCCTGCAAAGTAATCAAACGTCGCTCCATATCTTCTGTTTGCTTTGACACCTTGCCATCATTGTTTCGCAAATCTACTTTAAGCGCATCGAGCGCATCTGCGGATTCACGCAAAGACTTATCTATCGATTTGCTAATCTCAGATGCTTTCACGTTTCCGATTTCCCTTTTAATGTTTCCCAAGCGGCAACCGCCAAAATAGTCGCGCCGCCAACATACACCATAAGACTTGGCACCTCATCTAATACCAACCACGCAAATAAAGCACCAAACACGGGTGTAATACATGAAATTAAACCAACGGTTTTTGCCGAAAGCCGTTTTAAACTCATGGCTAAAAATGTGTGCGCCCCTGCAGTCGACAAACACCCCAAAAGAATAACAACACCCCACCCTGTAACCGGCATTGCAGCCACAGAAGAAAAGTCCAAGAAAGGCAGCAGCATAACGCCAATGGCTAAGGTTTGATGCACCATTAAAGACATAGAGTTTACTTGCGGATACATGTATTTTTGTGAGGTATTACGTAAAGAAAACAAAAAGGCAGAAAACAGACCCCACATAGCCCCCTGAAATGCACCGCTATTGAGCTCCCCGCCAATAATATCTTCGAAAACCATTAAAAAGACACCAAGCATTACAATGAGGGCCGCGGTAATATCAAACACTTTCGGCCAGCGCTTTTTAAACATTGGCTCTATTAATACAGTGATAACAGGGTAACTAAAAAGGGCCAACATACCGATGGCGACTGTCGCCACTTTCATAGAATAAAAATAGGTTACCCAGTGCACCCCCAAAACTACGCCTAAGCCATAAACGCCTGCATATTCTTTTAAGCTGGAAAGTCGTAATGGCGATTTTTGTAGAAGTAACACGAGCACCAACGCAACACAGGCAATGGCACTTCTCATAACCGTGATCGATGTAGCATCAAGAGGAATTAGCTTGGCGAAAATGCCATTGAGTGCAAGTAGTAAAATGGAAGCGTAAAGAACAAGCAAACCAGCTCGTGCACTGTGGGAAGAATCGGTCATAACATCGAATACAGCAGAAAGGTAATTCCGCCATGAACAGCGGCCAAAGAAGCAATTTTATCACCGAATGGCAAGGAAAGGAGGCTTTATTCGGGGCGCTGGAAGCAAGATGTAATCAGATAGGATGTATTTGCTTTAATTTTCTAACCCCCGAGGAGCAGTCTTAAGGCTCCTGGGGGTATTGTTTTCCGTATAAAATCACGCCTATTACCCGCAAGTTCCACTTTGCCGCTTCCTTTCGGCGTTATAACCGCTAGACGAAATGTTCAAAATATTTTTTAACTTACTCAGGGCAGTATTCCCAAGCGCCATTCACAGGCAGCAAGCTTAAACGTGTATTTCCATCGTCATCGCCGCCGACTCTTTCCCCGGTAGAACTTATGACATATTCACCCGGTGTAGAAAACCAAAACCAGCGGAAACCCGGCGTATATTGCACTTGGCCAGACGATACAAATTGATCTAGAGTTTTTTCTTCACAGACATAGATTGCATCTCCATACGAGCGCGACTTCACCCCTTCTGAATTTTCTAACACAATAGAATAAGGGTATTTACCTGGCGCCATATTTTCCACATTTACACTCCACCCCAAACCAGATCCATTTTTTTGCGCAGGGTAACTAGCATATGGAAATTGAACACTGGCAACAGTGACATCAATAGAAGCATCAAACATAAAGCCACGATCACTCCCACTAACCACAATGCCAGTAAACGACAACTCAGGTTTTGCTGGCCCCATATCTAAAGCTTCTAAAAAAATGGTTGAAGCAACAGTACGATGCATACTTTCAGCCCAATGAATACCGTCGTAATACATATAACCGGAAACGTTTTGTTCAGAACATGGTGCTGTATAGTCAAAACTTAAAGTAGACGTATTATAAATACCACAAGCATCTTCGATATTAGTCATTTGAAAATCTTCATGTGACGCTTTGATTTCTTCAACTCGCGTATACAGGTCGAATAACTGAATATTGATATTAAAGTTTTGCTCTAACGTGGCAATGTGCTGGTGCACTAAATGGTTATATTCAAAAGCGTAGGCATCTAACTCTGCTAAGTATTCCGGAAATAGTGCAGGCCCGTTGGGAATCGTGGCAAAGCTATCTGTATTGATCACTAAAATATGTTTTGCACCCGCGTCAATTAACTCTTGCATACTGCTCCGTAAAGATTGTGCGTATGCAGCCAGCCGATCCATTCCGGCTTTTCGCCCTGGGCATACATTTGGGTCTTCCGCTGAACACGCTTCACCTTCAATTTCTTGCTGAAGAGAGTAGTTCACCCAATTGCCCCCTAAGAAAAACACATAGAGCCCCTGCTCGTTGGCCCGACGACTTACAGAAGCTAAATATCGGCCCACTTGCCGCTCAACGGGAACAAGCGTTCCGGCCACTGCATAGTTGGTGCCCTCAGGAGGGTATATATCAAATGAATACCCCATCGTGTCATAGACGGTATAATTTTTCGCAGGCGCTACCGAAAGCGCAGGCTCGGGGTATGTAAAAAGCTCCGCCAGATATTCCACCACAACCTTTCCATTGGTAAATAGATCTGGCCCGCATTCACTCGGGTCACACACCACCTGATGTGCATTGCCGTTATCAGACAGACTATTACCAAACACGACCATTTGATTGTAATCCGCCACTTCAGGCTGAGCCTGAGCGAACGCACCCACAATACTCGCAAAAAAAATGACGGCCGCACGACGTGCGACGAACGACTTGAACAAAGCAGACATATTGATTCCCGATAGATGATGCTGTTTATTATATTGCGCTCTTGGGGCCACCCTAGAGTGCAAACTTCTATACCCATAAGATTCCAAGACGGCTGAGAAGCAAACAATGGAACGTCGAATCAGTATTTTTTGAACCAGTAGACTTTTTTGACCTTACTCTCTCAACATCATCTACCGTACGACCGGTAAATCGACGCGAACTTATGGTGGGTTTTAAGACTCTACAAACCCACTACGATTATCTAAACTGCTCAATGAGCACTAAAGTTAAGAAGCCCCCAAGATGGAGACACACTATGCCGAAACATATCGCCATCGTTGAAGACGAAGACGCTATCGCACAAAACTATTGCGATGCCTTACGTCGCCAAGGCTACAAAGTCACACATTACCCCTCACGGCCGGAGGCCAGCCAAGCATTTAACAACCGCTTGCCCGATTTGGCGATTATCGACATTGGCTTAGGCGATGAAATTGAAGGCGGCTTTGAACTATGCCGCGACCTGCGGGCAAAAGCGCCCGAACTTCCGATTATTTTTCTGACTGCACGCGACAGCGAATTTGATGTGGTGTCGGGCCTACGCTTGGGCGCCGATGATTACCTCACCAAAGACATCAGCCAAGTACACATGCTGGCGCGCATCACAGCCTTGTTTCGCCGAGTAGAAAGCCTGCAAAAACCCCCTAGCACAGAGACAGAAATAGAGCGCGACAAATTGCGTATCAATATGGATCGTATGGCCGCGTATTGGCAAGACCAAGCGGTAGATCTTACCGTGACAGAATTGTGGATTGTACACTCACTCGCGCAACACCCCGGCCATGTTAAAAACCGCCAGCAGCTTATGGATGCCGCCAACGTTGTACTCGATGACAATACCATTACGTCGCATATTAAACGTATCCGCAAAAAATTTCGTGAATTTGATAAAGAATTTGACTGCATTCAAACGGCTTACGGTATGGGCTACCGCTGGGTAAGCAATTAAAATACCTTTTTAATTGGCCTAAACCCGACGCTGTTTTCGATGCAACAATAGGTATAATATTAAGTGCAAATTCGTAAACAACTTCTCATCATTAGCCTTGTGACCCTAGCCCTTCCCTGGGTAGGCTGCCAGAGCGTACGGGAGATGGATAAAGCCCTTCGCATTGGTCAAAGTAAAGCCCTGCATGCTACAGCTCAGGCCGCTGCAGCACGGATTCAATCAGAAGAAACTCTGCAACAAGAATTTACACGCTACGATTCTGCCCTAAGCATTTATGCGCACCCCCTAGCCTCAAACATGGTACTCGACGGTTACGATGACGACTGGATAAGCCAAGGCCTTAGCACGCTTCCGTTAAACTCTAACCCCACCATAGATTTGGCTTTGGGTAGCCACGAAGACACGCTACTAGGCATCTTTCGTATTCAACTCAACAATATTCGCTACTTCAACCCTACTGAAACCAGCTTAGAAGAGGTGACCCATCTACTGATAGCGAATAAACAAGAGCGTTTTGCCATTTTCGCCAACGGTCCCGGGCCTGCCACGGTTGTGCGCTTGGCTTCAGATCAAACAAAAAACCAGCAACGCGAATATCGTATTAAAGCGCAGTGGCTTGAACGCGAGGGAGGCCTTCAAATCGAGCTAAATATGCCGAAAGCGTGGGTTGAATCTGGCGTTTCCTTTCAGCTCGTCAAAGGTGATAAAAGTGAGGATTCTACAAAACCGAATAGCAACGCTGAGGCAGCCCACCATAGCGTGATATTCAGCTCAAATATACTCGCCGATGAGCTGGCGATATACGCTTCCAACCAATTAAAACTTTACGCGCTGGGCCAAGACCGGCACTTTCTCGCCAGCGCGGGCCAAGCTGGTTTTAACCAAGAATCAAACGAGTCACACGGGCTATTAACCTGGCTTTTTTCATTCGCGTTGGGCAATCGCGACCTTGCAGACCTACCCCGAGTAAATCAAGACGGTAGGCTTATTATTGAGCAAGAACTCGCAGCGAGCGATTCAGCCTATTGGTACAGTGTAGGTTCGCACCCGGTTACCCGAATAAGCATTCCTTTGGCATCCAAAGACGGTGAGAATCTCGGGTTTATTTTGGCGGAACAAAGCACCCAGGCTTTGGCTAACAGTAGTGATGTGTTCAGCAAAATCCTCGCGTATTCCTTTCTCGCTGCGACCCTGGCAGCGCTGAGTTTGGTGGTATACGCCTCGTGGCTCTCTATTCGTATTCGTAAACTTAGTCACGCTGCGTCCCACGCGATTAGCGAAAGCGGCAAAATCAACGAACACTTCCCAATATTCCGCTCACAAGATGAATTGGGCGAACTGTCGAGAAACTACGCGCACCTACTCGCCCGCTTGCGCGAATACACGAATTACTTGAGAACCTTGTCGAGCAAGCTTTCCCATGAGCTGCGCACACCATTAGCGATCGTGCGAACCTCGCTCGACAACCTCGAACACGAACCCATGGAAAAACAAGCCAAGGTCTACGCAGAACGCGCGCGCGAAGGCGCATCACGCCTCTCCAGCATTCTCAATGCCATGAGCGCAGCCAGTCGTGTAGAGCAAGCCATTGATGCCAGTGAACGTGAAATCATTCCCTGCGACAATCTACTAATAAGCCTCAAGGCAGCTTACGAAGATGTTTACCCACAAGTGCGCTTCGAGCTAAAAATCCGTAAAAATAACAAAGGCTTAAGCGTTAACGGTTCCGGTGAGCTACTCGTGCAAGCGCTAGATAAACTGATCGATAATGCCGCCGATTTCTGCCCAGAAGAGGGCCTGATCGAAATAGGGCTCTATCGCCACCAAGGCGACATCATTATCACCATCCACAACGAGGGGCCGCCACTGCCCACACATATGCACGGGCAATTGTTTGACTCCATGGTTTCGTTACGCGACCCAAACAGCACAGAAAACAGCCATCACTTGGGGCTTGGGCTTCACATTGTGCGCTTAATCACCGACTTTCATAATGGTGAAGTTCAAGGCTACAATGTGCCCGATAACAGCGGCGTTATCTTTGAAATGCGACTTCCTGCCGCTTAAGACCCCACACATATGCCAAGTTGGCCTTCCACGCTTGACAAGCCTCTTTAAAACCGCATAATACCGCGTCCTTAAATCGGCCATTGGGGCTGATAGCCCGTGAATTTACGAACGCGAAAGCGGATTGAATACGCGGTTAATAGACTGAATTCCAAGATTTCTTATAGGAGCAACTACTGTGGCAAACTCCCCACAAGCGAAAAAGCGCGCGCGTCAGAACGACAAGGCCCGCAAACACAACGCTAGCCTGCGCTCCATGGTTCGCACCTATCTTAAAAAAGTAGTTGCAGCGATCGAAGCGGGTAACGCAGAAGAAGCTAAAAAAGCATACGATGTAGCAGTTCCAGTGCTAGACCGCATGGCTGACAAAGGCATCCTTCACAAGAACAAAGCAGCTCGTCATAAGAGCCGTTTGAATGCGCAAATCAAAACTCTTGCCGCATAAACACAATGCTTTCGTAGAAAAACCGGCTAACCAGCCGGTTTTTTTTTACCTGCTCTCATAGCTGCCCCACGAAAACCCCAACGCCACGAAAACCACAACGCGACCAAAACCGCCGAGGTAGAGAGGCGTTCAGGAACGAGTAAATTGGTGAAGTACAAAAAGAAGTCGGGTACAATCGCGCCAAGTTGCGCTTACTTGATAAGCCCATTTTTGATTTCACCTAAGGCCAGTGTATAAACGCGGGCCACCCCACTAACATCAGATCAAAATCAGCTGCACATGCTAGGCATATCGGAACGCACAAAGGCAGAAGAGAACAATATCTTCTGCGAATACAGTACGGACACACTTGATGCTCGGTTAGCTTCCCGCTATACCCTCGCGGCGATTCATTTTGAAACCACTGCCCCAAATAACTCTGATGCGCCAATAGAGCCTCCGTCAAACCCGAATCAAACCAATTGCGGGCTAAAATGGCTGCCAGGCAACCAAGCCCCGTCACCGATTGAAGTGATTCGCAGCGCATCCGAGGTGACTCGTGGTCGAGAGAACAATATTCTCTGGAGCGAAAATGGCGACTACATGTTTTGCGCTCTTAGCACTAGTGACAGTGAAGAGATTGAAGCTCTGGCAGAGCAAAGCTACTTAAGCATGCTGGCGTTTATCGAAGCCAAAGGCTACCCCCATATATTGCGCGCCTGGAATTATTTCGATCGGATTAACCAGGGCGAAGGTGACAAAGAGCGTTACAGGCGCTTTTGTGTTGGCCGCCACAAAGCTTTTGAAAACACCACGAACCAGGCCCACTTAAATGTGTACCCTTCAGCGAGTGCGGTCGGCTGCGATGGTAAAGGGCTATTTATTTACCTAGTTGCCAGCAAAACACCCGGCGCACATTTTGAAAACCCCGAACAAGTCAGCGCGTTTCACTACCCGCGTACCTACGGCCCCAAAAGCCCGAGCTTCGCACGCGCAACACTTCAACGCCTTAGTGATACTGAATCACGCATCTATATTTCTGGTACCGCCAGCATTAAAGGCCACGAAACACAACATCCAAACCAAACGAATCATCAAATCGATGTCAGCATCGACAACATTGAGCGATTAATCAAACACGTTCAAAGCTCTGCTCAACCCAATAGCACCGCATCTATAGAGATGCTGAAAGTGTATGTGCGCCACGAACACGAACTCGACCTCATTCGCACAAAGGTTGAAGCCCACTTTAAAGGCGTGCCTATTTGTTATTGCCGAGGCGACATTTGCCGCAACGACCTCAACGTGGAAATCGATGGAATCTGCCACCTAAGGGCAAACACGTGAAGATCATTTCAGCCGGCTCTCAGCGTGTTAACTACTGGTGGCGCGTGTTCGCCACAGGATTGTCTTTCGCGGTATTCGGCTTGGGCGGCCCTATTATCGCGGGCACACTTGCACTTGTTTTACTGGTTATTCCCATGTCGGAACAACGGCGTTGCGAACTGTCCCGCAACACCATCAGGTCTGCATTTAGACGTTACATTCAATTTATGAAAGCCTGCGGCTTACTTACCTACGAAATTCAAGGTGCGCAGCACATGCCTCAAGGCGGACAGCTTGTCATAGCTAACCACCCCAGCCTGTTAGATGTAGTGTTTTTAATGGCGCTTATCGACGGGTCTAACTGTATCGTACGAGATGGCCTACTGCGAAACCGCTTTACTCGCTCGCCTATCTCTGCCGCGAGATTTATACGTAATAACGACCCCAACCTAGTTGAAAACAGCAAAGCCTCACTTGCTCGAAAAGAACGCCTTATTATATTCCCCGAAGGTACTCGTAGCCGCCCAGGCGAACCCTATAAATTTCAGCGCGGCGCAGCCAACATTGCTTTGCACGCACAATGCGATATAGCGCCCGTTCTTATAAATTGCTCACCAGCTACGCTAATGAAACATCAGAAGTGGTACAATATTCCCTACAAACCACCACATTTTGTGATCGCGTTTCAATCGCCATTTGACATTGCCCCATATGCTAACCAGATTGACAACGACGTACCTCAATGCAAAGTCGCTCGGCAATTAACACGTGACTTAGTGAGCTATTACAAAGAAAAGACACAAGCCTTTAATGAGGCTATATATACCCGCTCAAGCACTTCAAATTGTGAACAACACATTAGCGAAGCGACATAAAGCGGGCAAAAAACTAGATAAGCATAATACAGCGTATTATTTACATTATTCGAAAAGTTTGAGAGCTAACCCAAATGGAATCAAAAGAGTCAATATACCAGCACCTTCAAGAAATACTCGCGGAGCTTTTTGAAGTTGAGAAAAGCGAAATAACGCCAGAGTCACGACTTTATGAAGACTTGGATATCGACAGTATTGACGCTGTCGATATGATTGTGAAACTCAAAACCTACACCAAAAAACGCTTAGAGCCTTCTGACTTTAAAAGCGTTAGAACAGTACAAGATGTTGTAGATGCTATTTACGCACTATTAAATGAAGAAGAAAAGACAGACAAATAACAAACCAAAGCATCAGGTAGTGCAGAATAAATAACTGCGCAAAAACTTTAAAAACAACACCATTCGCGAACGCGTCTTTATGGAAACAGTTGACACACCAAGCGTCATATCGCAACTGGAAAGCAATACAGCGAATGGACAGCACGTCTGTTATGACTTAGATGTTAACGCTTCGATTAATCCATTTTCTGGTCATTTCCCTGGCTTCCCTATTCTTCCCGGTGTTGTTCAAATTCACTGGGTGATGCATTTTGCAACGCTAAAAGGCTGGGCTTCGCGCGTTAAGCGTATCGACCGTTTAAAGTTCACGCACCCTATTTTTCCAGATAAAAAAACGCAGTTAAACATTGGCTTTAACGCCGAAACCTCCACAATCGAATTTAAATATACCAGTGACGGCAACGTCTGCTCTTCAGGAAAAGTGATTCTGGACGTTTAATGTTTAAACCTTGCGCCATCATACCTATATACAACCACTGCTTGAAAATCGAAGAAATCGTCGATTATTTTTGTGCCCAAGCACTCCCGTGTTTTTTACTTGACGACGGCAGTAATAAAGAATGTGCCGAAGTGCTAAAGAAGCTAGGTCATTTAAATGGGGTAGAACTTATACGCTGGGATGAAAACAGAGGCAAAGGCGCAGTCGTATGCGACGGCCTAAAACGCGTTTATGAAAGCGGTTTTACCCATGCCCTTCAAATTGATGCCGATGGACAGCACGACCTAAACGATATTGAGGCAATGCTTGCGTTGGCACAAGCGTTTCCAGAAGATGTTGTTTCTGCCGCCCGCCCCTATAGCGAAATGCCTAAATCCCGCCGCCAAGGTAGAAAAATCACTGACTTTTGGGTCTGGGTAAACACACTTTCTGGCAGCATTAAAGACTCCATGTGTGGTTTTCGAGTTTACCCCTTGCCTAACACATACAAACTATTAAGCGCATCCAATATTGGTCGCCGTATGGATTTCGATACCGACATTCTGGTGAGGCTCTATTGGCAAGGCGTAAACGTGCAGCATGTACCAACAAGCATTCGTTACGATGAAAACAACACCTCCCATTTTAAAATGCTTGCCGACAACGTACGCATTTCTAAAATGCACACGCGACTATTTTTCGGCATGCTAATACGTGCTCCTCAATTAATAGCCCGAAACTTTAGCTAAACATTCGCCTTTAAAGGTTTACAGTCATGGTAAGCGCAGAAACTGAACTTGAAATCCCCTTCCACGACATTGACCCAATGAATGTCGCTTGGCACGGCCGCTACCCGAAATATTTTGAAATTGCCCGCAGCTGCCTGCTCGACAAAATAGAGTTGAACTTCGAACAAATACGCGAGTTTGGTTTCATTTGCCCGATCGTAGACATGCGCATCAAATATATTCGCCCATTAACCCTAAATCAAAAAGTGCGTATACGCTGCGAGATCGTCGAGTGGGAATATCACCTAAAAATTAAATATGAGATTTTTGACAAAGAAAGCGGTCAAAAACTTTGTAAGGCCCACACCACTCAAATGAGCATTGATATAGAAACAAAAGAAACCTGCTTTGAGACACCAAGCATTCTTAAACAGCGCATCAGCGAATACAACAACGCATAACGGCTTGCGTAACTGCTAGCCCCCACCCACGCCCCAGAGAACAAACTAGTGCTAACTGCCTCACCAGAATTAAAACGATTATTTAACGCCTTGCTCTGTTTAGCGCTCTTCGTTTCTCTTTTAGCTTCAGCTTTCACACAGTCGTCAGAGCCATATTCGAGTGTACAACCCAAACCCGCACCTAACTCAGAAAAAGACATACAAGACCTGCTTAGCCAGATCCAAAGCAGGCTGATAAAGAGTAACATTATTGACGGTTCGTTTTCTCAAGAACGGAAACTCGCAGGTTTTAGTTACAGCTTAAAATCACAAGGCAGCTTTATCTTCTGGGAAAAAAACGGGTTTTACTGGGAAATCACTCAACCCTTTTACCGTGCAACCACCTTTAGAAAAGATCGCACAATCATTTGGTCGTCTCCAGATGAAATCGCTCACGAGAGCAAACCCAGTATTATTCAGAAACATATCAACAAAATACTTGTTGCGCTGTTGAGCGGAAAAATATCTCATCTTGAAAAACAGTTTTCGATTGAAGAGAGCCAAGTACAAGACGATAACTGGAGCCTAACACTTCACCCAAAACAAAGTGCAATTGAAAAACAGATTCAATCAATTTCACTGACCGGAAATACGCATATTAAAAATCTAAGCGTTATTGGAAAAGGTAATGATTCGACAGAGATAAGCTTTACCAGCCCCAACGCTAACGAACATGCCAGCAGCGAACAGTGCAACAAGTTTTACCCAAACAACAACGCTCACTGCAACCTTAAAAGATAACCTTATATGGCAAGCATATAATTTGAACCGTTCAACCGTTAGTACACTGCTAAGATTTTGCCAACTCGCCTTTCTTCTTTTACTTTTAGGGGTAGCCACTGCAGCCTATAAAACTCTTTCTACTGGCTTTTCTATTGAAACCAACCTAAATGCGCTTATTCCAGGTCACCAAAAAAAGGCTGTTCAAAAATCACTAGAGCGTATTCAGCTTAACTCAGGAAATAAAGCGATACTCATGCTCTCTAGCGATGATCAGCAATCGCTCGAACACTTCACAGACGAAGTCTCATCTGCGATTGAACAAACAAACACCTTGACACTCGCCGACCTGAAAGCAGAACAAAGCGCTGTATTTTCTTTGATGGATACACTGAGACAATACCCATTTAATTTTCTTTCTTCTAAACAGCAACGGTTTTTAGAAAATAATAAAAAGAAACAACTACTTGCCAATGAAACGTCTAAATTTTTCGATATAGGCGCTGCACAAGGTGTTTTATCACCCAGTGAAGACCCTATTAGCCTGATCAACGACTGGTTTTTAGAAGCCTACACCGCACATACTCCAATAGAACTTTCAGGCGAATACAATTACCTCTCTCCCGAACTCGCACAAAAACGATTTAACATTCTGTTAATGATTAAACCCGTGACTAGCTCGCTTGATATTAAAACAATGGAAGGCGCGAACACCCTCATGGAGTATCTAGAAAAAATTCGCCCCGACGGTGTAGAAATCTATCGTTCAGGTGTCATTTTTCATGCGGCTGAGTCAGCCACTAAAGCCAAACGCGACATACAGTTAATCGCACTGGGTTCCACAATTGGCATCGTTATTCTTTTTTTACTTTATTTTGGCTCAATAAAACCACTCGCATTCAGCCTGGGCTCTATCGCGTTTGCCTGTATTTCTGCAACCTTACTGACACATGTAACCTTTGGAAAACTTCACTTGTTTACCCTGGTGTTTGGCGCCAGCCTTATTGGTATTACGGTAGATTATTCGCTCCATTTTTTCACTAAGCGCTACCAACACTCTTCTAAAAACCCCAGCAACAACAACTCCAGAAGCGCAATTCAATCTATTTTTTCGGCAATTTTTCTAGGTTTAGCATCCTCAGTGATTGGATTTTCCAGTTTGCTTTTTTCTTCGTTACCTAGCCTTGATCAAATCGCTACATTTTGTATATATGGCCTAGGCGCGGCTTGGCTGTTTGTGTGCGTCGTTTACCCGCATTACAAGAAAAGTCATAAACACATAAAGGATACTGCGAGTAAGCGCCTCATCAGTGATATTGCTATCGCCCCTCAAAACCTGTTGCGAAACCTTAGCAAAAACACCCTTTTAGCAACGAGTGGACTTGCCCTGCTAGTATTATTCCCATTGTGTATTGTATTGATAACCTGGTCGAACGATATACGAACACTCAACAGCTCTTCAGACGAGCTTTTACAAGAAGAAATCGTTGTTCGCAAAACATTGAACCTACCATCGTTAAGCCAGTATTTATTGATTCAAGAAAGCACCGCCAACACGGTTCTCGAATCAGAAGAAAAAATTGGAGAGGCGCTCGCGGCGCTAATACAATCAGGCGACCTGGAAAGTTATCAAGCGATATCTCAATACATCCCCTCACTAAGTAAACAGGAAGCCAACCGGAAAATCATTCACTCTCAGCTGCTTTCAGAAGACCATGCATTGTCCAAGTTTATGTCATCCATTGGGTTTTCGAAAGAGCATATCGATAGCTACACACAACGCTACGCTAACGCTGAAACAAACGGATCGAACAATTATTTATCCATTAGCGCTTGGTTAGAATCTGCCCCTCAAGACTTGCAGACATTATGGCTGGGGAAAATCGATAACAAATTTTCTTCAATAATTTTATTAAAGGGCTTAAATAACCCGCATATTTTAGAACCGCTAGCAGAAAAGCACTCACAACACTTTATCGATAATATAAACGACATTTCCAGAAGTTTGGCTCAACAAAGGCATCAAGCTATTACACTTTTAATCATTGCCTATGTTGTGATCGCTGTATTTTTAGTGGGTATATATAGAAGCATCAACAAACTCAGTTTGGTAAGTATTCCTGCCATTTCGAGCTTACTTACCTTAATAGGTTTATCCCTATTCAATGTAGATATAAACCTCTTTCATGTTTTTGGGTTATTTTTAATTGTTGGCCTTGGCATGGATTATAGTATTTTTATAAGCCAGTCTCACGGTGAAGATAAAGCCTGTACATCAGCCATATTTTTATCGGCAATGACCAGCATACTTTCATTTGGCTTACTGAGCTTCAGCCAGATCCCAATGCTTCAATCCTTTGGCATTACCGTCTTGTTAGGCAGTCTGTTCAACTTATTGCTCGCACCCTTAGCGTTGGCTGGGCGTTCTTCTCTATCTAACCAGGCGATCAACTGAATGCTTGCTCGTATACGTCACTTCACACTGGCTTTTTTGGCGCTTTATTTTCTTCTTACTCTTTCTGCCTGCCAGCATCTTGCTCCCGCGCAGACGCACTCTTTATATCCAAGCATTGCGCAACAAGATGGACTCGCGGTATTTCAACAAGTGGCGATTCAACATAAATCAAAATACTACCGGTACGATACTGCAATCGAATTTAAAAACGATATTATGCATATGAAATTACTTTCCGAGCTGGGGCGTGAACTCGCTTGGGTAAAAATTTCCAATGGCAAAGTGTTAGACCGTAAAAATAATACCTTTCTCGATAAAGCGCCTATTGAAAAAATTCTCAATGGCTTACAAAGCGCATTTTGGCCTTTGGCCTCGCTAGAAAAACATTTACCCCCAAATCTTTCGATTACTCAAAAAGGAAACAAAAGGCAACGCTTTGTAGATGGTCACTTGGAAAGCTATTCGGTTTATGATACAAAATGCGCCTGGAACGGGGAATTACGCTTCTACGATCTAGAACATAACTATAAAGTGCATTTTAAATCTGTAATCCTGAGCCAAACGCACCCCTTTGCCCTACATGAATCCCAATGCCCCCCACATTGACGTTCGCGACTTAGTATCGCACCGCCCACCGATGCTCTTAATCGACGGCCTTCTTGACTATGGGGACGACTATGCGAAAACCTTTATCAATCACTATACTCCGTCGATATTCGCCAATTCAAATGGCGACGTGCCCAACTGGGTAGGGATAGAATACATGGCACAAGCTATAGCCGTGTTTGCCGGCCTCGAACACAAGAAACTCGGTTTAGATCCAAAAATTGGTTTTTTGATGGGTACACGGAAATACACCCCATTTGTAGATGTATTTAAGAAAGGCCAATATATCGAAATTACCGCCACTCGCCAGTACCTAAGTGACGAAGACCGAATCGCACTATTTCAATGTACAATTAGCGCCGCAGGGCAACATCTCGCAGAAGCGGACATCAAAGCGATTCAGCCAGACGACCCCAAAACACTTTTCCAATTATAGAAGAAACCAATGAACTCAATACTCGTTACTGGCTCCAGCCGAGGCATCGGCAAGAGTATCGCTCAGATGCTTGCAGCAGCTGGGTATGAAGTGATTGTTCACTGCCGCAGCCGACTCTCTGATGCGGAGGCCACGCTTGAAGACATTAAGGCCGCTGGCGGCCAAGGGCGATGCCTACAATTTGACATATCTGATCGAGAACAAGCCAAAGCCCTGATTGAGCAAGATATAGAAAACCACGGAGCCTATTACGGCGTTGTATGTAACGCAGGCCTCGCGATTGACGGGGCATTCCCAGCACTTTCGGGTGACGACTGGGACAAAGTAATGCGAACCAACCTCGACGGTTTCTACAATGTGCTCCACCCAGCCATTATGCCCATGATACGAAGAAAAAAACCGGGTAGAATTGTGACTTTGGCGTCAGTTTCTGGTTTGATGGGAAATCGTGGCCAAACCAACTATAGTGCCGCCAAAGCAGGCATAATAGGTGCCACCAAAGCGCTTGCAATCGAAGTCGCAAAACGCAAAATTACGGTGAACTGTGTTGCACCAGGCATCATAGAAACTGAAATGGTGGAAGACATCCCCATCGAGGAAGCCTTAAAGCTAGTACCTATGAACCGTATGGGTACCGCAGACGAAGTATCTTCCCTTGTGGAATATTTAATGAGTGAAAAAGCCAGTTACATCACACGGCAAGTGATATCCGTAAATGGCGGCATGTTCTAATGGTATTTATGAATGGATAAAAGAGTAGTAGTAACCGGAATGGGAGTAATTACCTCTCTCGGCGACAACTGGAGTGACGTTGGCGCAAATCTGCGCGACGGCACAAGTGGCATTACACGTATGGACGAGTGGGACAGATACACCGACCTGAATACACGGCTAGGTGGCCCCGTTCAAAATTTTACCCCCCCTGCTCATTTCACTCGAAAAAAGACGCGCTCTATGGGCCGTGTTTCCCTACTTGCCACCAAAGCCTCAGAAGACGCCCTTAAAGATGCCGGTCTTATTGACGACCCTATTCTTACCAGCGGACAAACAGGCGTCTCTTACGGTTCCTGCTCTGGCAGCACAGACGCTGTTCTTGATTTCATGGGCATGCTCAATGAAGGCGACATGAGCGGCATTACTGCTACTACCTATGTTCGTATGATGGGCCACACCGCAGCCGTCAATATCGGAGTATTCTTTGGGTTACAGGGGCGGGTCTACACAACATCCAGTGCCTGCACCTCAGGCAGCCAAGGTATTGGTTCGGGGTATGAAGCGATCCGCAGCGGTAAACAAACAGTAATGATATCTGGCGGCGCCGAAGAACTCTGCCCGTCACAATCCGCTGTGTTTGATACGCTTTATGCAACAAGCACACAAAACGATACCCCAAATAAAACGCCACGCCCCTTCGATAAAGACCGCGACGGCTTAGTAATTGGTGAAGGTGCTGGCACTCTTGTGCTAGAAGAGCTGGAACATGCTAAAGCGAGAGGCGCACATATTTATGCGGAAGTGATCGGCTACGGTACTAACGCCGACGGGAAACATATCACGCAGCCCAACCCCAAAACCATGCAGATTGCCATGGAGCTCGCTTTGCGCGATGCTCAACTAGAACCTTCAGCGATTCAATATGTTAATGCCCACGGAACAGCTACTGACCAAGGTGATATCGCAGAATCTAACGCAACCGAAAACCTGTTCGGTTCAAGCATTCCGCTTAGCTCCCTAAAAGGCAACTTTGGCCACACGCTAGGCGCTTGTGGTGCTGTTGAAGCCTGGGCCAGTATAAACATGATGCAACAAGGCTGGTTTGCACCCACTCTAAACCTGGCTAGTCCAGATGAGCGCTGCGGCAATGTGGATTACATCATGGGAAAAGGTCGCGAAATGGAATGCGACATTTTTATGACAAATAACTTCGCCTTTGGTGGGATTAACACCTCGTTGATTTTTAGACGATACGAACAGTAAATAGAAAAAATCTAGCGACGTATTTTGCGCCCAGCCCGACTAAGACCGGTGAGCTTTGTGATTGACTTACCGGCCCAATTTCTAACTGGCCCGTCATCAGACTCAGCTTCAACTCTCTCTAGAGTCGCGACATATTTTTTATTACTACTTTCTCCTAGAGCCCGACACATCCAAGACACAGCATCAAGCTCCATTCGCCGCCCTTCCGTTTTCGTAAACAAAACTAATAGCCGCTGCTCTATCAAGTCCATGAGATCCATACCAGAACCGGCTTTCAGTTTCTCGATAGCCAGCCTTGCCCCCACGCGCTGCAGTTGAGGTACGCCTGAATTAATGAGGTTTATATTTCGGCTTTTAGCAAGCTGATCATAGCTTACGCCTTTCAAGCCCCGGTTTATTTCCGAATTCCACTTAGCAAAGTCGTCGATAACCTTCAATGACGCCTCTGCATGACGGGTTATTTTTTGCTCGTATTTCTTCTCATCGAAAAATTTCACAATAGTTTGCTTATATTTTTCAATACCAGAATAAGCTAAAGACTGAAGCATCCAAGAATAGTATTCTCTATATTTACCCTTGGTAGTCCTAGTTGGTTCAATATTTTGAGTTAAAAGGTCGCTCTCCACCCGATCAAACAAAGCCTCATCACCGACTCCAGACCACTTAACACTCTGACCAAACTTCTTCGCTAATCTAGACTTTAGCTTTAATTCTCGCGCACCTTGAATTTCGCTGTACAAATTATGAAGATCTTTCAATTCCATATCCAAACCACTTTCGCTTGCAGCGGCACAGCCGCAAAGAACAACAAACAAAAATATAGATTTCATAGAAAAACGACTGACTACCAAACAAAACTCCATAACCAACACTCCTATTTGAAATTTATAGCTTAAAATTTAGCGCTCTATATCGACACGCCCAGCGATTACTCGGTAAAATCCCCGCCAGCAATGAAATCATGGCTGAACCAAGACCAATTTTCCTATGATAATTTGTGAGCTTTCTGACTTAACAGAAAAATCATAGATTGCGCCACTCCCATTGAGCAGCTCAGCCTTCACTTCTATTTCAAGCGGTGCGTCGCATCGCGGAATCATTTCTTGTTTAAGCTCCACATTTTTAACCGCACCCACAAAAGCAGGTCTGTTTTCACCAAGATTACTATTGAGCAAGCCCGCATGCACCGCTGCAGCTTGCGCGGCATATTCGATTAATAGCGAAGAATGGTTTAATTCCGGAGAAACGATCGGATTATCTTCCCGCAAGTGACTTTTACTTAAGCACTTAATCGAGACATCGTCCCAAACTTCAACCTCATCAAGCAGCGACATGCCATTCCCATGAGGAAGCAGGTCTTTTATTGCTTCGGAATCTAGCATTGCGAAACAACCACTTCCAAAACCTGATTCCCGAGACCACCGATTACAACTTTAATTTCTGAAAGCGAACCTTTCTGAAGTAAAACAACAGCTTGAAGAAGGGGTAAAGCGCACGCAGCAGGGTTACCCAACCTTAATACTTCAAGCGCTTTATCTGCCATTTCGGTTACCTTATAACGATCATTGTCACCAAACCCTTTGTCTGTATAACTTAATTCCATTTCTATTTTTGCCATCGACCTACTTGTAGGAGTAGAACTAAATACAAATCCTGCAGCAAAGGGCATTTCGATAGCACACGCTTCCCTAAGAGGTACTGGCGGAATGGTTTCATAACAGGCTAACAACAATTTTTCTTCATCGAGCACCTGCAAACTAGCTTCAAGTAAGCCCGCAAAAAAACTATTATCACAGGCTGAAAGACTTGTAGAAGCCTTATGGGATTTTGCTGCGATCCCCCAATATCCTGCGGCAGAATTATGCACGGAATTATGAAATTGCGTAGGGGAAACAAAACGCTCATCTTGCGTCAAGACACGGCAAATTTGATCGATCACTTGATAATCGCCGCCAGAAGATGAAAAAATTGACGCTAACTGATTACGCTCTTCAGGCATTGACTCTGTTGCCTGTTCACACACATTAAATGCTAAACGAATCATATCAGTTGCACGGCGGCGCTCGTTCGCAGGTAATAGCTGTGGCTTGTAACGCGGAAAGTCACCAGGTAAAAAACCCTCTTCTCCACTTAGCACAGCTCTCGCCTGCTCCCAATTCAACATACCGGGAGTGGCGACACCAATGGATTCGATAAACATCTCATTCATGACGCTTTCCCAATAATTAAACTGCAGTTACTACCGCCGAACCCAAAAGAATTACTCAATACATAATCCACTGAGGCCGGCATGGAATTAAGGTTTATGTTTGCGGGAATATCCGGATCGATATTTTTTGTGTTTAAGCTTTTAGGCAACCACTGATGTTTGAGAACAAAGATAGAAAATATCGCTTCTACAATTCCAGCCGCACCCAGGGTGTGACCGGTCCAGCCTTTTGTTGAACTGCATGGTAATGATTTACCAAAGACACTATGCACAGCAATACCTTCAGATTTATCGTTCGCAGGTGTACCCGTACCGTGTAAATTAACATAGCCAATCTGTGAGGCCGACAGCCCGGCTTTTGCTAACGCCGATTGCATAGACAGCTTTGCCCCCAAACCTTCCGGGTGTGGGCTAGACATATGATAGGCATCAGCGCTTTCGCCATAGCCGCACAAAGCGAACTCGATATCAGTGTCTTCCGAAGCTTTCTCCAAGATTGCAAAACCCGCCGCTTCACCAATAGAAATTCCATTTCTATCTTTGTCTGATGGCCGACAAATATCTTGCGCCACTACCTGTAATGAATTAAAACCGAACAACGTTGTATTGCATAGAGTATCCACACCACCAACAATGGCTGCATCGATTAACCCGCTGTCAATTGCACGCTGTGCGCTGGCAAAAACTTTCGCGCTAGATGAGCAGGCAGTTGAAATCGTGTGTGCTGGGCCCTTTAATCCAAATTTTTGACAAATAAAACCCGTAGGGGAAAACATGTTATGACTGCCTTGGTAGTCATACCATTCAGGTAGGCTTTCTGAAGCCAACTTGTCATCTTTCGCAAGCTCATCATAGGCAAGTTCTGTCTGTTGAATACCTGATGTACTAGTACCAATAAATACCCCAACTTTTTGCTCTCCGTATTGGGCAACGATCGCTCGAACATGAGAATCGAAATCATCTTGCGCCAACGCGAGATTAGCCAAATTGTTATTTCGGCATGTGAATTTCTTGAGTTTCCCAGGTAGGTCCGTGCTGGGAATCGCGTCAACCTCCCCTATCCAGGTATCTAATTCTGACGCGACACCAAAATCACAAGGCTTTAACCCCGTACTTTCATTCTTGAGTGCTTGCCAATTTTCATCGACACCAACACCAAGCGCTGTAGTCAAAGTGTAAGCCCGAATAACAAGCGGCTGCATTGCTTTTGTCATTGTGAAGCCCGTTAAATTATTGCCAGTAATTATAAAAGTTAAACCAGTTAAAAGGTGATCGCCCTAAATACCACTCCATCCTGCTCGCGTATTTTTGTACATATTGCGCTAGCACCTGTTTTCTCTCTGACCTCTTGACCGCTAGTTTTTCTGAAAGCAATTCGACATATACGGAGTATTTTCTGCCGCCGTCAAAAAGCCCAAAACAAAGAACGACAGGCACATTTAAAACCACCGCAAGCTGCCAAGGACTCAAAGGTAACCGCGCCTTACCCCCCAAAAAATCACACTCTACCGACGCCTCTTCTTTAGTAACACGATCGGCCATTATTCCGATCACACCACCACTTTCCAGGTGTTCGGCCAACTCTAAAGCTAGTTTAGCCGGAGGCTGGCTAGAGTCTACAATTGCAGCAGCCAATTCTGGGTTTAAGGCATCTATTATTTTCATCGCTCCTGGATTGTGCTGATGATTCATCAAAATCTTCAATGGTAAATCTTGACACGCAATACCCAAAGCACGCAAAGCATCAAAGCTTCCGATATGGCTAACAAGAATAATGCAACCCTTGTTCTTTTCTAATAGTTCGTGAACGATTTTCTCTCCGTGGAATTCTATATCGAATTTATTATAACGGCCCTTTACAAAATAAAAGCGATCGACTGAAACCACGGCGAACATATAAAAATGTTTCCATATCTCTCGCCAGCTCACTTGGCGCCGGAATATTTTTTCAAGATAGCAACGCGAAGCATTTACCGCGTCTTTAGCGACAAAACAGTAAAAAAACGTCACGGGAAGTAATACCACACTTACAATACGACGACCTAGAAAGAAGGCGACCCACAATAGTAGACGAACCCAAAATATATTCGCGCGCTCCTTTGTACTTTCCCAACTTTCGCTCACAGGCCAGGCTCCCCCGTCTTAGCCATGCTAACCAGCATCTCGCCCTTCAACACTAGCGTTTCATCACGAGTTAGTTGAACCTTTATCTTTTCTCTTTGAGTATCAAGTTCCAGTTTCACTTTACATTGATCACCAGGAAGCGCCGCAGAAACAAACTTAATCGACTTTACTTGTTTCGGCCTAACATCACGAAACTCATCTTTTATCATCGAAAACAACCACGCAACAAGCACAGCACCCGGAACGATTGGGCTACCAGGAAAATGATCTTCGTAACAAGGGTGCTTTTGTGGAACCGCTAGCTCTCTTTCAATATTCACTACATTATTCGCACAAGCACTCATCACGACGAAACACTCTGTAGAAATTCCATTAAGGCTTTCGTCGGTAGTTTTCCTGTCGCGCTTCTCGGCAAGGCATCGACCAGTTTTAATGGCCGGGGCAAAAACACTGGATCTACCGTCTCAGAAAGCGCCTTCATTATTTCACTGTCAGATATATTCTTGGCCACTACCAAAGCTGCTGTTCTAGATTCTTTCTCACCATTCTTCTTATTCATAAAAACAACGCCATCATCAACGCCGGATATGGCCAACAACTTTTCGTTTAATTCTGCTAATGAAGCACGTTTTCCTGCAACGTTAATGAGATCACCGCAACGCCCCTGCAAACGAAAGTACTGGGTATCTGTCATTGATATAACATCGTTTAACAGGGCTTCGCCTGATAGGTGCTTCCCAGAGACATAAGTATCATTGCCTCGCAACGATAATTTTATACCTTCTAGCAAGTGCCATTCATCATCTTCAGCGGTCCGGCGTGTAGCCAAGCTTCCCGCTTCGGTACAACCATAAATTTCATACACTCTGGTATCAAACATTAACTCAGCTTGCACTGCTAGCTCTTTAGATAGTGGTGCTGTCGCGGAAACTATTTTTTCAATCTTAGGTAAGGTCACGCCGCTGCCAAGCAGTGCTCGAAGATGCACGGGCGTCGTTACTAAAATTCGTGGCGCTGGAATCTCGTGTAAAGCTTCGGCAATGTCGGTAGGGAAAAAAGGCCGGCGTGAGCTCACTGACCAAGCATTCTGCAAGGCCATCAAGAGTGTCATTTCAAGCCCATACATGTGCTGAGACGGCACAGTTGCGAGCACATTGATTTGCCCTTTATTTTCTATCGATGCAGAAAAACGTTCGCCGAGCAAAGCTGCCGTACCAAACAATGTTCGCCATTTTTTTTCTTGAGCTTTTGGTTCGCCTGTTGAACCAGAGGTAAAGGCAATGGCGGCCAAGGCTTCTGGATCAACCGTTAATGTAGGCCGCTGAATCGAATGCAGTTCGTCAACCGAGTTTAGCTTGAACATGCGAACATCAATAGCATGACGAATATCGCGAAAATCATCACTATCCACTAACACGCAATAGTTTTCGAAGTTTTTAGAGATTGAACGTATCGTGCCTTTCTGGCTGTTTGGTGGAAGTACGGTTATAGACTGAGAAAGTAGCGCAGCCAAAAAACCATAAGAAAAATTTAACCGCTCACCGCATATATTAATAACATGATCATATTGTGAAATTTTATCAACAAGAATGCTGGAAGCATTTAGAAGATCACTTTTTGAAATAGGTTTTCCCGCCCGCCAGGCGAACGTGGCGTTGGGCTGCGCAGTATTATCTGAGGGATCTAAAATAGCAGGGTTAAACATGACCATTGAAAATATAGGTGTGTTTATTATGACTCGCCGCGTTGCGAGCGAAATACTATTTTAAGGTAATCGTGAAATTTGGGGTGATCATGATCTTTAAAGCGAAATTTGCGATACACGAACTCCCCAACAAAAAGTATTCCCACAATCATGTAGTTAAGCATACCTGTAAAAGTGACCCATACAGTTTCATGGCCAAAAATAGCAAGCAACAAACCCCAAACAGCCATAGAGATTAAACACACCGCCCACATTTGGGTGACTACCCTAGTGTACCGACGCATACTTTCACTCAATGGACCTCGGGCCTTTTCCCCAATCTCTGTCACCAAGGGAACTTGGCCAGGCAGTAAGGTTCTCGCAAAACCCCAGCCGATAAGCAAGGGGACAAAGACTAGTGGAATATACATTATAAAAATTGCGCTATGAAACCACTGCATGACGCTTGCAAACACTGCCACAATAAAGAGGATCAACCACGTCACCCAATTGCCCGATTTTAGGCCCGAAAACAGGACGCCGGCTGCAAGAAAAACGATGGCTAGTGGCATTAATAGTGGCTGCGCTAGTACCACCCCTAAGTGAGCTAGCACAGGGTAGGACAATACAAGTAAAAATTGCATATTAATGCTAGGAGTGAGCTTGTACGTATTCGCTTAAGCTGCGCAAACTGTGAAACACTTGGCGATTGTTTTCATCGTCAGATTTCAGTTGAACGCTGTAGTTTTGTGCAATCGCCAAGGCGATTTCGAGCGCATCAATGGAATCAAGCCCTAAACCATTCGGATCTGCTGATCCGAATAAGGCGGCTTCTGGGTCAATCTCTTCTGCGCCGATGTCTTCCAAATCGAGCGCTTCAACAAGAATTTCTGCGAGCTTTTGTTCTTCAGCACTTTGCACAGCCATTAAAAAATCCCAATCTCGTATTAGTTAAAACTTAACTATTTTATACCGGTGTATTCGCTAAAAACGCCCATCACTGCGTGACGCTTAGCATCTTTAAACCCAGCCTGTTTTAACGCCTCAACAATTTTCTCTGGAGGAACACAGTGTTCGATAGTATCCCAATAGTACAGCATCAACTCTTGCGCATCGGCGCTGCGTCTAAACATGCGAGTAAGTAAAGGTACTAGGCCCTTCATGTAGGCTTTCAAAAACCAAGTGGCAAGCTTGCTTTTGGGGCGACTGATTTCGAGAATCAATACCTTCGCACCAGGCTTCAATACCCGGCGGTACTCTTCAAAAGCAATTCCTAAATCGGCTACGTGACGAAGCGCAAAGCCCATCGTCAACATATCAAAAGTATCATCAGGGAAAGGGAGCGCTTCCCCAATACCTTGGGTCGCTCTTTTGACCCCTAGCTTTTTGGCTTCGCCTAGCATGCCAGCGCTCGGGTCCAATGCCGTTACAAAACCATCGTCACCGACTATTTTTTGACCTAAGTACGAGACAACACCTGTGCCAGCACCTACATCCAAATGCGACATACCTTCTTTTAATCCGTTACGTACAAGTGCCTGCTGGCGATACATTTCGCCAGAACCGAAGCTCATGACATTACAGATCCAATCGTAGTGCTCGGCAGAAGAGTCGAACATTTGATCGACCTTTTCTCGGCGGTTTTCAGCGGTTTCGTAGTAATCTGAGAGTACTGGGTGGGGCGCTAGCCCGTCCTTGTTTGCAGAAGTCATATGCGTTAGGTTCTGTGCCTTAAAAGTCGAGCGATTCTACGTTACTTACTGGGGGCGGGCAAGATAGGCCCAAGCTGAGAATGCGAACTAAGGAAGCTAGAAAACGATAGAAGCTGGCTTAAAGGGCGTCGTACATCGATAAAAACTGTATTTATACCAAGCACTTATCAAGTACAGCCATCAGGTTTTCCGTCTGCTCTTGAGTACCAATTGTAATACGCAAACCCATTTCACCGTCTGCATCTTGCTTGGGGCGCACGAGAATTTTATTTGCTCGTAGCGCTGCCTCAATGTGATCTGGGTTTTGAGGGAAGGCCCAAAGGTAGTTCGCCTCGCTCGGCCAATACACAACACCTTTAGCATCAAAGTATTTTTCTAACAAAGGCTTCGACACTTGCATGACTTCTGCCACGTACTTTTCCGTGTACTCAGGGTTTTCAAGTGCCGCTTGAGCAGCTACCACAGCAAGCTGATTAATATCGTAAGGGCCGCGCACACTTAACAAAGCTGAGATATTTTTCTCGCAGGCAATCAAATAGCCAAAACGTAATGAGGGAATACCCCAAGTTTTAGAGAAAGTGCGCGTAACTACAATATTCGGGTATTGCTCCACCAAATCGACCACAGTCGTTCGGGAATATTCGAAATAACATTCATCCACCAACACACAAACATTTGGCGCGGCTTGCGCAATAGAAACGATAGCGTCGCGAGCCACCCCAACACCACTAGGGTTATTGGGGTTAGCGATGCAGATGATGCGTGTTTTATCTGAAATGGCACTCAGTATTTCCGCAACAGGCAAGCCGTTTTCACTCGTGTAGTGCGGCGCGACGATTGCCATGCCTTCTACCTGAGCACACTGAGAATACATCGCGAAATTCGGAGCGGGAATAATGGCTTCACCACCCCCTTGCCCACAAGCACGAAACAATAATTCGATGCCTTGGTCTGATCCGTTTGTAATCATTAATTGCGAAGGCGAAACTGTGCAATATGCGGCAAGCCGCTCGACAATATCGCCGTAAGCAGGATACATCTGCAAGCGGTCACTTTGAATATAATCAATAAGCGCTTGGCGAATGGGAGCACTCACTGGAATCGTGCGCTCGTTAAAATCTAGTAATGTGTGCGAGTGAGGGTCGCGCCCTTCAAGAGGCGGCTTATAGGCAGCGAGCGCGTATAAATGCGATTTAAAAATGGACATCAGGTATCAGCTTAAAACTAAATTATCGCGATGAATAAGTTCATCAAAGTCTTTGTACCCCAAACTCTCTTCAATTTCTTGTGATGATTTTCCGATGATTTTACGCGCGTCGTCACTGCTGTAGTTAACTAACCCACGCGCAATTTCTTGCCCACCGGCATCTCGGCACACAATCATTTCACCGCGACGAAAATATCCAACAATGGATTTTACACCCACAGGCAAGAGACTTTTGCCTTTGTCTCGTAAAACGCTCACGGCGCCATCATCCAAAATCACGACACCCTTAGATTGTAAATTACCCGCGAGCCAGCGTTTTCTAGCGGCTAAAGGTTGTTGATTCGCGTAAAGCAGTGTTCCTAACTCTTCACCATCGGCAACACTGGTAATCACATCACATATTTTTCCACCAACGATCACGGTATTGGCACCAGAGCGGGCTGCAATACGCGCTGCTCGCACTTTGCTGATCATGCCGCCACGGCCAAGCGCACCGCCAGAGCCCGCCATGTCGTCGAGCGACTGATCCATCGCAGAGCGCTCTAATAAGATCTTTGCGTCGGGGTTGTCCCGCGGGTCACTGTCATACATAGCATTTTGATCTGTCAGAATGCACAGAGTTTCAGCCTCAATCAAATTGGCAACCAAGGCACCTAATGTATCGTTGTCACCAAAACGAATTTCATCCGTCACCACAGTGTCGTTTTCGTTAACAATAGGAATAACATTTAATTTGTTTAAGGTACGAATAGTGGAACGCGCATTGAGATAACGCTGGCGATCTGACAGGTCGTCATGATCTAACAAGACCTGAGCGGTTTTTAAGTTATATTTTTGAAATTCCTGCTCGTAGGCTTGCACTAAACTGCTTTGCCCTACCGCGGCAGCTGCCTGCAATTCGTGAATGGCTGTCGGTCTTTCATTCCAACCCAAGCGCGTCATTCCCGCAGCAACCGCACCCGAAGATACGAGCGTAACCTGGTAGCCCTTTTGGGTCAGTAAAGCAATTTGCTTGACCCAGGTCTGCATTGACGCAACGTCAAGCCCGCGGCCATTGTCGGTAAGCAACGCACTGCCGATTTTG
Source organism: Agarilytica sp. (assembly GCA_045430305.1). Lineage (GTDB taxonomy): Bacteria > Pseudomonadota > Gammaproteobacteria > Pseudomonadales > Cellvibrionaceae > Agarilytica. The sequence goes on from JAILXW010000001.1 coordinate 1,349,453, forward strand.
ACTACCCAGCGACGGCTTTGTTTTAAGTATTGACGCCTGTTCATGAAGAATGTTTTTGAGTCTTTTTACGTTAACTTTAATTGACTTAATTGCACAAAAATTAATAGAGCGCCTTAGGGGGCTAACTCCATTCTAACGCACATATTCGACCTCGACATCGCTGTCTTCGTCATCATCATCTTCGTTGTCATCGTCGAGAACTTCGCCTGCACGCTTAGCTTTTTGCACTTCTCGTAAGGAATCAATTTTTTCCCGAGCCTCTTGCTGCATACGAATTTGCAACGCTAGCTCTTCTTCCAGCACTTCTGGCTCTTCTTTTTCTCTTCGCCATGCCTCTTCCAAACTCGACAACAAGGCTTCACATAAGCCCTGTGTACCTTCGCGCTGTGCAGCAGAAATACAATGTACTGGCCCCTGCCAATCGAGCGCTTCCACGAGTTTGGATTTTATGGATGCCAAATCGTCTTCGGTGAGCAAATCCGTTTTATTCAAAATCAGCCAGCGCTGGCGCTGTGCCAAGGTCGGGCTAAAACGCTCAAGCTCTTGCACGACCTTAACTGCATTTTCACAAGGGTCAGAGCCATCGATGGGGCATATATCAACCATATGTAGAAGAATACGACAACGCGTAAGATGCTTAAGAAAACGAATACCAAGACCAGCACCTTCTGCAGCGCCTTCAATAATACCGGGGATATCCGCCACCACAAAACTACGGTGCTTTTGTACTTTGACTACGCCCAAGCTCGGGATCAAGGTAGTAAACGGATAATCTGCCACTTTTGGTTCAGCCGCTGAAACCGAACGAATAAAGGTGGATTTACCTGCATTCGGCAAGCCCAAAGTTCCTACGTCAGCCAGTACCTTGAGTTCGAGGCGCAACTCTTTATATTCGCCTTCGGAGCCATCTGAGGTTTGCCGAGGTGCCCGATTGACACTAGATTTGTAGCGCGTATTGCCAAGCCCGTGATAACCGCCCTGAGCGATCAAGATACGTTGACCGTGTTCGGTCAAGTCACCCACCTGCGCTTCTAGCTCGCTATCAATGATAGACGTACCGACCGGCACCTTGAGGGTAAGGTCCTCACCTTTGGCCCCAGTACAATTACGACCTTTACCTTGCTCACCGTTTTGAGCTCGGTAGTTACGCTGATACCGGTAATCGATCAATGTATTGCAGTTTTCGTCAGCTTCTAGGTAAACACTTCCGCCATCACCGCCGTCACCGCCGTCTGGACCACCCCGCTCGATATATTTTTCACGACGGAAGCTGCAACAGCCATTGCCACCTTTTCCGGCTTGAACAGTGATAGGAGCTTCATCGACGAATTTCATGGGGAGACTTCAAGTAAGTGTATGAATGGAGTATAGGTTTGCTTAGCTGCTTCATGCTAGCGAAAAACGTCTAAGACGCCCCGCTTGGTAAATGAGCATTTTTGAAGACTGATTTAACGCCGCCAGAGCGAACTCATTAATTTTTAACAGCCTGAAACGACTGCGCCCCGCTCCTGTTTCCAGCAGCGGGGCGCATTATTAGCCGTGCGCTGTCGCTTAAGCTGTTTCGATAGAAACAAACTTACGGTTTTTGTCGCCTTTAACTTCGAACTTCACAACACCATCCGACTTTGCGAAAAGCGTGTGGTCTTTGCCCATACCGACATTGCTACCCGCGTGGAACTTGGTTCCGCGCTGACGAATAATGATGTTACCTGCCAATACTTCTTGGCCACCGAAGCGCTTAACACCTAAGCGTTTACTCTCGGAATCGCGGCCGTTACTGGTACTACCGCCTGCTTTCTTATGTGCCATGACCTATATCCTCAACTAAATCTATATTTATTAACCAGTGATACCGGTGATTTTTACTTCGGTGTACCACTGACGGTGCCCTTGACGCTTCATGCTGTGCTTACGACGGCGAAACTTGATGATTTTCACTTTGTCTGCACGGCCATGAGCCACAACTTCGGCACTCACTTTGGCGCCAGCAACAACGGGGGCACCAATCTTTAATTCTTCGCCATTTTTAACCAAAAGTACTTGGTCAAAATCTACGGTTTCACCCGTAGCAGCTTCAATTTTTTCTAAACGAAGGACTTCACCTTCTTCTACACGGTGTTGTTTACCACCGGCTGCAATAACTGCGTACATATTTATGCTCCAAATTATGCTGTTTTGGACGATACGAAGCAGCGTTACTTCACCAGAATCTCTGGTTTGCTATGCATTTAAACGCCCAAAAGCGCGCAGAGCTTGCATCGTTAGATAAGAGGGGCGCGAATTCTACTCGAAATGGACAGACTGAAGCAAGAAAAAATGAGCCTCAACGCCACGCTCATCAGGGCTTTACCTCATGCAGATCAAGTTTCAACCAACCTTAACCTAGCAAAGCTTCGCCTGCTTGACAGGCTTAAGTCTGCCCCCTAGCATCGCGCGACAGAATTATAAGCCTTGGAAACGCCATGTATTCCTTCCAAAAGGTTGTTCAAGATGAATTTGAGCAACTCAACCAATGCATCATCACACAACTCCACTCCGATGTCGGCCTGGTCGAAAATATTGGCCACTATATTGTCGATGCTGGTGGTAAACGCTTGCGCCCACTACTGGTATTACTTTTCGCCAAGAGCTTGGAGCACAACGATAAAACACAGACTGACCTCGCAGCTATTATCGAGTTCATTCACACCGCGACCCTGTTGCATGACGACGTGGTCGACGTCAGTAGCCTGCGGCGCGGTCGCCCTACAGCCAACGCTAAATGGGGCAATGCACCTAGCGTACTCGTGGGGGACTTTCTCTACTCTCGCGCATTTCAGATGATGGTGGAAATCGGTGATATGAGCCTGATGGGGATTCTATCCAACACCACCAATGTGATCGCCGAAGGTGAAGTACAGCAGCTAGTCAACGCCAAAGACCCCGATGTAAGCGAAGAAGCCTACCTAACTGTAATTCACAAAAAAACGGCTGTTCTATTTGAGGCTGCCTGTGAGACTGCGATCGTACTGGCTGGCGGCAATATGGTTCAGCGCCAATCGGCTAAAATATACGGTTATCACCTAGGCGTTGCCTTTCAGCTCATCGACGATGCATTAGACTACGAAGGCGATAGCGCTGAACTAGGTAAGAATGTTGGCGATGACCTGGCCGAAGGCAAACCCACCCTGCCTCTTATATACGCAATGAAACACGGCAGCGCGGCGGAGGCGGAACTAATTCGCAAAGCCATTCGCGAATGCGATGCCAGCCAGTTAGATACGATTGTGGAAACCGTTCGTGCTGTTGGCGGTCTGAAGTACGTACATGAACAGGCAAAAGAACACGTTGCCAAGGCTGAAGCATGCTTGAGTACAATTCCAGAATCTCAATACAAGCGAGCCTTGTTAGACCTAGCAAAATTTTCTATCGAACGAGCTCATTAGACTCTACTCATATGAGTCAAATGAGCTATCTTGTTCAGTACGCACTTTAAAAGCATCGTTTTACGTTCAAGCCAGCATCATTTCTGGCTGCGAAAAATAAGAACAACCGCCCAAAACTAGGCCCGAGAGCACATAATGGAGACACGATCCCTTGCCGATTTTTATTCCAATTGGTCCGAATTCGAAGAGGAAGCTTCTCGCTGGCAAGATATTACGCTTACCTCTTTATTTGAAACAGATAAAAACCGCGCAGATCGCTTTTCAGCCAGCGGTGCAGGCCTCGACTTAGACTTCTCAAAAAATCATTTTGACAAAAAATCTTTTGAGCTTTTGCTTGGTCTTTGCGAGCAGGCAGATTTAAAAGGCGCAATTAAAAAATTATTGCGCGGCGGCCGAGTCAACAACACCGAAAACCGGCAGGCCCTTCACACCGCGTTACGCTTTACCGAACACGCGGTAACAGACGAACAAAAAAGCTCGGCTGCGAGCCTGGAAAAAATGTCGGCGCTGATAGATCGAGTGCACAGCGGCGAATGGAAAGGGTTTAAGGGCGATAAAATTACCGATGTAGTCAATATTGGAATCGGTGGTTCTGACCTTGGGCCACGTATGGTAACCAAGGCGCTTACGCCCTATCACACAAAACACGTAAACGTGCATTTTATTGCGAACATCGATGGCGCTGAGATCAGTGATTTATTCGCACAAATCGCACCAGAAACCACCCTTTTTATTATTGCATCCAAATCTTTTTCTACCCTAGAAACACTGCAAAATTCGCTCGCGGCTCGCCAGTGGATGATCTACAACGGCTGTGAAAAAGAAGATTTAGCCAAACATTTTATTGCCATCTCTTCCAAAATCGATAAAGCCGTTGAATTTGGCATTGCGGAAGAAAATATATTCCCGATTTGGGATTGGGTTGGCGGGCGCTATTCGCTTTGGTCAGCCATTGGTATGCCCATTGCGTTTGCTGTTGGAATGGAAAACTTTAATAAACTGCGTGAAGGCGCAGCTGCGATGGACCAACATTTCATTACAGCGCCTTTTGAACGCAACATTCCCGTCATTATGGCGCTGACAGTCTTTTGGTATTCAAACGTTCTTGGCTGCCACAGCCAAGCCGTACTTCCTTATGCCCACCACTTGCAATTATTACCGGCGTATTTGCAACAGCTGGAAATGGAAAGCAATGGTAAGTCTGTTACCAAATCTGGTGCGCGTGTAGATTACCAAACCGGCTCCATCGTTTGGGGCACAGAAGGCACCAATGGCCAGCATTCTTTCCACCAACTATTACATCAAGGCACCATCGTTGCGCCCAGCGATTTTATTTGCACACTGCGATCGCATCACGCCTTAGAACACCAACACAAACTGCTATTTTCGAATTGTGTGGCACAAAGCCAAGCCCTTATGTTCGGTCGTGACTACGATACCGCGTTCGCAGAATTATGCGCCCAAGGCTACAAAGAAGAAGATGCTCTAACTCTAGCCCCACACAAAGTGCACGAGGGCAACCGCCCCAGCAGTATGATTTCGATGGAACAACTTACACCGCAAACCCTGGGCGCACTCATAGCCGCATACGAACACAAGGTATTTACCCTTGGCACATTATGGGACATTAACTCCTTCGACCAATGGGGTGTAGAACTCGGCAAAGTGCTCGGCACTCATGTAGCCACCGCCATCGACACCACAGACGTGCCAGCCGAGTGGGACTCCTCTTCGAAGAAGATTATTCAAAGCTATATTGATCACAATGGAAGCTTGTAACCCAGCCTTTGAGGGTAGGCATTACCGTTTTAATCGCGTATCACAGCTTTATCACAAACGCTCACAGACATAGAACTTTGACTTTCACCCTTAGTCATACCCTGTACAATTGTTTACAACCAAGCATTAACAAGCAAGCTGTAACAATTGACCTGTAACAACAATTGATCTGTAACAACCAACCATAAATAAGGTGATCTCAGGAGCCTACTATGAAAAAAATGACTAAAACAATTGCGATTTCTAGTGCCATTACTGCAGGTATTATGATGGCGAGTGCTGGCGACGTATACGCAGGTAAAAAAATGGAAAAATGCTATGGCATTGCCAAAGCAGGCAAAAATGACTGCGCCGCCGGCCCAGGCACTAGTTGTGCCGGCTCTAGCAAAACCGACGCCCAGAAAGATGCTTGGATGTATGTTGCAAAAGGCACTTGTGAAAAAATTGTTGGCGGTAGCAAAGAACCTAAATAAGTACTTATGAATCGCACTTCCTCGAGGTGCGATTTTATTCCCTCTCTTATTTTTGCCTCTCTCGAGAAGGTTTTAACTGTCGGATTCGGGGCTGGCCTCGCCGTCAGTGTATTCACGCACGAATACACACCTTAAAATAACGAGCGAATTAATGTGAAATATTCTCTGCCTTTTCCCCCATGAGCACACTTCCCCTCTCCAGCGGCGTAGGCCTTAAGGCCCAACACTATCAATATTTATTGGAAAACCCTAATAGTGTTGGTTGGCTAGAAGTACACCCCGAAAACTATATGGGCGCTGGTGGTGCACCACATCAATACCTAACATCTCTGCGAGAAAACTACCCCCTTTCTATGCACGGTGTTGGTATGTCTTTGGGAAGTAGTGAAGGAATACATTCAAAACATTTACAAAATCTCAAAGCGCTTGTTGACCGCTACCAGCCCGAGCAGGTCTCTGAGCATTTGTCTTGGAGTCACTGGAACAGTCATTATTTAAATGATTTATTACCCCTACCTTACACAAAAGAAAGCTTGCAGACTATTTGCAACAACATAGACAAGGTTCAAAATATATTGGGCCGACATATTCTCATAGAAAACCCTTCTACCTATATCGATTTCACGCAAAACGATTATTCAGAAACAGATATGTTTCGCGAAATTATTAAAAAAACAGGCTGCGGTATTCTTCTCGATATCAATAACGTTTATGTATGCGCAAACAACCATGAGTTTAGCGCGCAAGAATACCTCGACGCATTTCCAATTGAAGCAGTGGAAGAAGTTCACCTGGCTGGCCACACCCGCCAAACACTGACTAACGGCAAAGAAATTTGCATTGACGACCATGGCTCAGCAGTAACAGAAGCTGTCTGGACACTATACGAATATTTTATTTCTAACACCCAGCGCGCTTTCCCGACATTGATCGAATGGGATACTGACGTACCCAATGTTGAGACCTTGCTTTCACAGGCCGCTCTTGCTGAAAAAAAAGCGATAGGCGCACTGTCATGACCCTGCCAGTCAAAACAAAACAACTAGCAACATTTCAACGCGCCATGCACGATTTTGTTTTTTACGGAACAGAGCCCGACGCGATAGCTAACACCCTAGTGGATTATTCAGAGGACGAACTTCGCGAACGGCTTAGCATCTACCAAAACAACACCTACTACTCATTGATTGAAGCTATTAAAGATCTTTACCCAAGCGTAGTTGCAACCATAGGGGAAGAACTCGTTGGCGCTTGCGCACGCGAATGGTTAGAACACAACCCTCCTACTTCACCAGCGATGGTGGCATTCGGCCAGGGTTTTAACGAATTTATTGGCCAGCACCCTACGACACAAGACTTCGCTTATATTGGCGATCTCGCCACCTTTGATTTATTACAACATCAGAGCTACCACGCGGCCGACGACCAGCCACTAGCTCCCGACGCATTTACAGAATTAAAACCAGAGGCATTAGCAAACTCACGAATTCAAGCGCTCGACTCCGTACGCTTATTTCGCTCAGACTTTGCAGTCTTCGATATTTGGCGTTTAGCGAGCGGGCAAACTGAAGACCCGGTTAACGCGGATACACCCCAGCACATACTGATAATTCGCCCCAAGAGCGAAGTCGCAGCCTATGAGCTAAACCCCGCCTTCTATGGTTTTTTCCACTCGCTACTACACGCACAAACATTACAAGAAGCACTAGAAGTGGCCACAGAAATCGATGAGAAGTTTAATCCGACTCAAGCGATTCAACTTCTCGTGCAATCCGAATTTACTCACAAAATTATTGGAGAATAACAATGAAAATATTCCACATGATCGGCAACTACGCCAAAAAAATTAGCGACATCGTACCCGCGTCAGGCGTATTACTGCTTGGTCGCATCGCCATCTTTTTTGTTTTTTGGCGCTCGGTACAAACCAAAATAGACGGCTTAAACGTATTCGGGCAAAACTTTGCTTTTTGGAATATCACAGACAGCACCATCATGCTCTTTGAATACGAGTACGGACTGCCTCTTCCCACCGTTATGGCCTACCTCGGCACCTTTGGTGAATTCTTTCTTTCGCTAGGCATCATATTTGGATTTTTAACCCGTTTAAGCGCGCTCGGACTTATCATTATGACAGGCGTCATCCAGTTCGTTTACCCAGAAGCTTGGACAACCCATATTCTTTGGGTAGGTATTTTGTTTTACTTATTGAAAGAAGGCGGTGGTGATTTAGCTTTGGACCGTATCCTAAAGTAATACATCACTTGACCATGCTATTGCCAAAAGCAACCCGATTTTCGAGTGAAGTGCACTATAAGCCGTTGCGCTTAAACTGAAAGCAAATCTCTCGCCGCTTAACAGGCGAGAGAGTTTTATTATTTTGGAAAAAAGTTAGGCGACTAAATTTCCTGCCAGTTACGGCATTTAGAACTTTCTAAAACGGGATAACTTTGTCATTTTTGGTGTCGGTCGCCACCAAGCCCCCTTTTACTGGCGTTATACCATTTTCCACCCACGCTTCTAATTTATCCATCGCAATTTCGGCGTAGCCTTGCACTGGTGTCATTTCGTCAGCGATATTCACGTCATTCGCTACACCATTTAAATCAAAATCAATATGCGTACCGGGGTCTGCATGAGTTTCTATATGCATACCATCTTTAATGAGGTACAGACGATGGAGGTCTGGATTACCGAATTGCGATACAGCATCCCGGTACGCATAAGCCTGCCCCTTTAAGGAAATAATGCCATCTTTAGTACCTTGTATTTCAATAAGTGGAACACTAAACTCTGCCGTGTTAGAAATTTCTAACATGTGCTCAACCGCTTCTTCAGTAAAACCTAAAGTGCGTTTGTTTTTATCCATAAAACTATAAAATGTAGGTTTTATTGGTTGACCCACCACACCAATATTACGGGGGCTATATTTACGAGACTGAAATTCATTGTCGCCTCTAAACTCGGCCAAAAAAGATTGGGGAACTCTATTAAAATATCCAAGCCCCGCCAAATGTCTGCGGCCTTCGTTATCTTTAAGCCGATCAAAAAAGGCGCTGTACACCCCCCATATTGGCGCAGAGTCCGAGTGAAACCCGCACTCCGACACCATTTTGTCATATACACTAGAAAAGGCAGGACGCAGGTTAAACGCTATTGTATTTGCCGCTGAATTCTCATCGTAGAACCACCCCATAGTTAAGGCGGCACAAATATGAGTACCGATAAGCGTGTAATTCGATTTTTCCGCATATTCTACTGGCGTAACCTCTCCATCTTGATTGCCATCCATAATTTCGGCACGAGGAAAGTACACGGCTGACCAAGTAAGGCCACCATCAAAAATTCTTTCTTGCCCGTCTTTAACTCTGGCATGATCAATCTCTAAAGCTAAGCGCGACTGCAACCCTCCGTTACTTACGCCTACGGTATAAACCTGTTTTGGATCGACACCGGTGGAAGCTTTAATTGTTTGCATTCCCGCTATTGCGAGATCGATCATTAAACGCCCCCAATGCCGGGTAATATGTTTACCTGCATATAAATCTGCAGCGCCATTGCGTAAGCCTTTGTCCCCTCCGATTGTGGCATAGCCTTTTTTTAGTAACCATGGGCTCAACAAACTAGCAGTGCCATATTCGTTACGCACACCGGATGTACCAAAGACAACAAGATTCCCGTTCCAATGATCTGGAATCACTAAACTTACTGTTTGAACACGCGTATTTTCCGACTCTCCCGCAGTCAATATTCCTGTGACTTCGTAGCCCGAAATTGGGTCATAAACATCGGGAGAAAACAGCGTAGAACTAATATTATTTGGCTGAAGCCGAGCCACTTTAATTTGCTCTTTGGGGGGCAATAAAGCGACATCTTCTGACGACATACCCCAGTAGGCGATATGATTAATCCCTATTCCTGCACTGCCGTCATAATGAATAACATGAGCGTTTTCAAAAAGCGCGTCTAACTTTTCGGGTACTGAAACACCCGGTATAAATGTTACCGAGGAAGAAGTGGTGCGCGTTGGGCTGCATCCGCTGATGAGCACTGCAATTGCCGCAGCGACAATAGGCCATACACTCACGCCAGTTCGAACATTCACATTTGATCCCTTCTTGTGGTTATCGAAATATGTCAATCAGTTTGCAAGATATAGTATTTAGAATAGCGAAGAATATGCATACAGCCAAACAAACACGGTTTGACCGATACAGGCTTATAAAATATCTGAGAAATATTCGATGAAAAGATTAAAAAGTACGACTTATTCGTCGTACTTTTTAACTAAGTTCAGAAGCTCTTGAGTTTTTCCTTCCATTAATGGCGTATCTCCACGAGATTCGACATTTAAACGCAATACTGGCTCCGTGCTTGACATGCGCACGTTAAAACGCCACTCGGCAAAGGCCATTGAAAGCCCATCGACAGTTTCGATAATTGCGTCGTCTGCGTGATAGTGTTCTTTTATAGAAGCCAATATAGCCGAGGGATCATTGACGGTACGATTAATCTCGCCACTGCATGGAAATTTTGCCATGCGGTCTTTTACCATCTCCGACAGCGAGCGCCCCTCGACACTAATTAACTCTGCCACGAGCAACCAAGGGATATTGCCATTATCGCAGTAAGCGAACGATTTAAAGTAATGGTGGGCACTCATTTCGCCGCCATACACCGCATCGGCTTCACGCATAATTGCCTTAATGAAAGCGTGACCTGTTTTGCTTTGCACTGGCGCACCCCCCGCCTCTTTCACTTGATCGATAGTATTCCAAGTTAAGCGTGGGTCGTGAACAATTTTATCGCCGGGATGTTTGGCTAAAAACGCCTGAGCAAGTAAACCCACTAAATAATAGCCTTCAATAAAGTGGCCTGTTTCATCAAAGAAAAAACAGCGGTCAAAATCGCCATCCCATGCAATGCCAAAATCTGCACCGCTTTCTTTTACCGCGTCTATTGTCGCTTGGCGACGCTCTGGCAATAACGGGTTAGGGATTCCGTTGGGGAAGTTGCCGTCAGGCTGGTGATGCACTTTGACAAATTCAAACGGCAGGTGCGACTCGAGTGCATCAACCACTGCGCCTGCGCCGCCGTTTCCTGCATTACAAACAATTTTAAGTGGCTTTAATTTTTCTTTATCGACATAAGTTAAAAGGTGCTCGACGTACTCTGGTCGAATATCTGTGCGTGTTACGCTGCCCTTTTTATCGCTCGACTTAAATTCACCGCTTTCGGCAATTGCGCGAATTTCATTTAAGCCATCGTCGCCAGAAATTGGGCGCGAACCCTCCTTCACCAGCTTCATGCCGTTATAGTCCATGGGGTTGTGACTGGCTGTCACACAAATACCACCGTCGACTTCTAGATGGAAGGTCGAGAAGTAAACTTCTTCGGTTCCACACTGGCCAATATGAATTACATCAGCACCCGCATCGGTTAAACCATCGATGAGCGCATCAGAAAGCGATTCGCTTGTTAAACGAATGTCATGACCGACAACAACTGAACTTGCGCCCAAATAATCAACGTAAGCGCGACCCACTCGGTAGGCCACGTCTTCGTTTAATTGTTCGGGAACTTTGCCTCGAATATCGTAGGCTTTAAAACAGGTAATTTCCGTTTGCACCGCTTATTCTACTCACTTCCGTAAACGTTTTTGTAAACGTAGTTGGTGGCTTCAACAAAGCCCGCAACGCTACCACAATCGAATCGATTACCTTTAAATTTATAGGCAAGTACACAACCGTCTTTTGCTTGAGTCATTAATGCGTCCGTTAATTGCACTTCATCATTCTTACCGGGAGGTGTCTTTTCAATAATTTCGAAGATATCTGGAGTAAGTATGTAACGACCGATAATCGCAAGATTACTGGGTGCATCTTTCGGGTCTGGTTTTTCCACCATCTCATTAACTTGGTAGATACCATCTTTAATTTGTTCACCACCGATCACACCAAATTTATGAATTTCATCTTCTGGCACTTCTTGTACCGCAACAATACTGCAACGGAATTGTTTGAAGAGCTTCACCATTTGGGAAAGCACGCCTTCGTCAGCAACACATAGATCATCTGACAACACCACACCAAAAGGCTGGTTACCCACAAGACGACGACCATTTAAAATCGCATCCCCCAAGCCTTTCATTTCTGCTTGGCGCGTAAAGGAAAACTGGCCTTTTGCCATGACACCACGAATCGACTCAAGATAGGACTCTTTAGACGAGCCAGCAATTTGATGTTCAAGCTCGTAGCTGACGTCAAAATGATCAGCAATAGCACGCTTGCCACGCCCGGTCACAAAACCAACTTCCGTTAAACCGGCTTCTATCGCTTCTTCTACACCATATTGCACCAGCGGCTTGTTCACGACTGGCAACATTTCTTTGGGCATAGATTTAGTTGCGGGGAGGAAGCGAGTACCGTAACCAGCAACAGGAAATAAGCACTTTGTAATCATGATTTATATTCTCTATATCGGATTTTTATCAGATTTTTTGCTCTAACATTCAGAGCCAGTTGCAATGCATGCAAATATCACTCAACGCCAATTGGCCCCAATAGCAATTGCGCACAATGCAGGAACAGGCTGAATATAGCACAACGATGTAAAAAATATTGCGTTTAAGCTTCGTATCCCTTTGGCTTATACGGTAATTGGATTCACGCGGCTTTGCTGGACAATCATCGGCAAGTCGTTAGAATGGCGGCTCGCAAATATTGCGAATATTTGACAATGTACATGCCCTGAGAATACGAATCGATGCACAACTTCGAAGCACAACCTTCCTACAATACAGAAGAGCTACTCCAATGCGGAAATGGCGAACTATTCGGCCCTGGCAACGCCCAACTGCCAGTACCTAATATGTTGATGCTCGATCGCATCGCCCATATCAGTCAAACAGGCGGCGAGTACGGCAAAGGCGAAATTATCGCTGAATTAGACATTAACCCTGATCTTTGGTTTTTTGACTGCCACTTCCCTGGCGACCCTGTTATGCCAGGCTGCTTAGGCTTAGACGCCATGTGGCAGCTCGTCGGCTTTTTCCTTGCATGGAAAGGCAACCAAGGCCGAGGTCGCGCTTTGGGCGCTGGCGAGGTTAAATTCACTGGTCAAATTTTGCCCACAGCTAAAAAAGTGACCTATCACATCCATTTAAAGCGCGTTATTGAACGTCGCTTAGTCATGGGAATTGCTGACGGCCGCGTCGCTGTAGACGGCAAAGAAATCTATTTCGCTAAAGATTTGCGTGTTGGCCTATTTACTCAAACCGATACCTTCTAAGCCTGAAATAGATAACAACACTAAGATTACGCAATAGCATTAGAGCGTTAATCAAGTTAAACAATTAAGTAACAAGAACTTAGCAGCGAAGCCGCTCAGCCGATCACACAGGCTCATGCAGCTTCCACACTTATATTAAGAGGTCGACTATGAAGCGAGTTGTGGTAACGGGAATGGGGATTGTCTCTTGCATTGGAAACGATAAAGCCACCGTACTAGAAGCGCTAAAAACTGGAAAATCAGGGATCAAACACAATGAATCCTACGCGGAAAAAGGTTTTCGCAGTACGGTTTCTGGTTCTGTTGATATTGATTTATCAGAGCACATCGATCGGAAAGTCCTTCGTTTTATGGCTGATGCTGCGGGCTTTAACTACATCGCTATGCAGCGTGCCATCGAAGACTCTGGCCTCAGTGAAAGTGAAGTATCCAACGAGCGCAGCGGTATCATTGTCGGTTCTGGCGGCGCTTCTACCGCAAGCGTTGTCGAATCTGCCGACATTATTCGCAGCCGCGGCGTAAAGCGTGTTGGCCCCTACCGGGTAACACAAACTATGGGCAGTACAACCTCTGCCTGTTTGGCCACGCCGTTCAAAATTAAAGGTGTGAACTATTCGATTTCGTCTGCCTGTGCAACCAGTGCTCACTGCATTGGTAACGCCATGGAGCTTATCCAACTCGGTAAGCAAGATGTGGTATTTGCCGGTGGCGGCGAAGAAGAGCATTGGTCTCTCACAGGGCTATTCGATGCCATGGGCGCCCTGTCTACAAAATACAATGACACCCCCGAAAAAGCGTCTCGCGCTTACGATGCTAACCGCGACGGCTTTGTTATTGCTGGCGGTGGCGGTTGTTTGGTGATTGAGTCTCTTGACCACGCTCTTGCGCGCGGTGCGAAGATCTATGGCGAACTTGTCGGCTATGGCGCTACGTCAGACGGTTACGATATGGTGGCACCTTCGGGCGAAGGCGCTATTCGCTGTATGAAGCAAGCAATGCAAACAGTGGAAGGCGACATCGACTACATCAACTCTCACGGCACAAGCACACCCGCCGGTGATATCACTGAACTTGGCGCGGTAAAACAAACGTTTGGCGACAATATTCCGAGAATTTCTTCAACAAAGTCACTGACAGGCCACTCTCTTGGCGCCACAGGCGTACAAGAAGCGATATACAGTTTGTTGATGATGGAAAACGACTTTGTTTGCGCTTCGGCCAATATTGAAACATTAGATGACGGCGCAGAAGGCGTGCCGGTTGTACGTGAAAAAGAAGATGTGAAACTCAACCGCGTGATGTCTAACAGCTTTGGCTTTGGTGGCACCAACGCTACATTGATATTCCAACGTTACGACGGGTAAGCAACAAGCATCCCATAAAAAAGGGTTAGAGCTAACGCTCTAACCCTTTTTTTGTGCCCCTACATTTTACACGTAGCGGCTTTATCTCAAGCCCACCAAAGTAAGTACTAACTTTCTGTTTCTGCTATAGGCCCTAGGCCTTTAACTTATGAACCTTTCAGCTCTTGACCTTCCTCAGCGTTGTGGGCTTCTAGCGCGTTCGCAACAGCCACTTTCAAACCCTTACGCCAGGAACTACATTGAACCCCAAAGTTGCGCGTTAGCCGCTCACCACTCAAACATGCGCTGCCAGCTAATAGCCGACGCTCATCACCAGGCGCTGCGACAGAAGGCATTTCAAGATTCATATCAAAATCTGAATTGAGGAGCCTCACCAATGTATCTGTAATCTCTGCTTCAGAGCACTTGTCTGACGCGTGCAAGTGGAATACGCCCCAGTTAGCAGCGTCGCATTGAACCTGCTGAATAAGTGCCACGGTCGCATCCGCTATATTTTTCACATGCAAAGGACGACCAAAATTATGGTCAGAAACAAACATCGCACTGCGCTCTAATAAGGGAGGTAAAAAGCGGTGAAGTACGTTTTCGAACTCACCCCCTAAAACCCAACTCAAACGTAAAATGATGTGTTTCTCAAGTTTAGAGCAGAGCGCCTCACAGGCCTGCCAAGGGTTTTGATCATCGCCGTTAAGCTCATCAACCTCGATCAACTCCTGTGCGTCATCACACTGGCCAAACACCTGGTAAGACGAAAAATATAAGAAAGGAACGGAGCCAGACTCGCACAAATCGACTAAGGTTTGAATCGTCGAACACTCATGGCGCTCATCTTCGATGGGGCGAAAATTGATGACCGCCGCAGGCGAAATATCTAAGAATAATTTCGGCCACTCAGCCGCGTGTGCATCGTCGAGCAATACGAGCTCAAAATTACTGTCGTCAAAACTTTCGCGAAGGTACCGAGTGTATTCACCCGGCACCAAACGCGCGAGAACTTTGAATGCCAAGCGTTATGCCCTTACTTAAAACGGAATGTCGTCGTCGAAACTATCCATCGCTGGAGGCGGAGGCGGGGCTGTATTTGCACCGCCTTGTGGTGCAGATTGAGGCGCTTGCTGATACCCACCTTGCTGAGGGGCTTGTTGAGGCGGCGCTGATTGCTGAGGGGCCTGCTGATATGCTTGCTGAGGTGCTTGTTGTTGAGGTGCCTGACCATACCCCCCTCCCATACCGGCTCCGTCATTACGGCTATCCAGCATTTGCATTTCATTCGCAACAATTTCTGTGGAATAACGATCTTGGCCGTTTTGATCTTGCCATTTACGTGTTTGCAGCTTGCCTTCGATGTAGACCTTGCTGCCCTTACGAAGGTACTCGCCAGCAATCTCAGCCAAGCGATTAAAGAAGACAATGCGGTGCCACTCGGTCTTTTCCTGAGTTTGGCCTGTTTGCTTATCTTTCCATGAATCAGACGTAGCGACGCTTACATTAGTGATAGCAGAGCCACCCGCCGAATAACGCGTTTCGGGGTCTTGGCCAAGATTTCCGACAATAATGACTTTGTTTATGCCTCTAGAAGCCACGTAGTTTTCCTCTTAATAATAATCTTATTAGTCTTTGAGCATTAATCGCGATGTATTCATCACCGCATACATGCATTCAAACGGTAGTAGCACCGATAGTACCATTGTCTCGAAGCGCTTTTAAACGGCTGGATTCGCTTTCAATTCACATTCTTTCGCCGTCGCCTGCTCACTCAGCCTGAGCGACTTACTCCGCAAAGCCTCGAAACCTTCGAGGTCTAGGCAGCGCTTATCGATTTTCATATACAAGAGAGACTCTTCTTCTGAGAAAAAAAGCTCTTCCACCCCATCAATATCACCTGCACCCGAAAAATCGCCCTCTTGCTGAAACGCTAAACACACCCGCGAGAGGTGTTGCGGTGGCGTCATCCCGAAAGCAATCGCTACCCATACGAGCGCCAAGCCCACAACCAGCATAAACACGTCCGCACTAGAGTTGTATTGGGCGACCCAACCTCCAGCTAGCCCACCAATAAAAGCACCCAAAAACTGGCTGGTAGAATAAATCCCCATAGCCGTACCTTTGGTGCCCGCGGGGGCAATCTTACTCACTAATGATGGCAACATGGATTCCAATAAATTGAAGGCCAGAAAAAATACCAACATCAAAGTAACAAACACATATGCATTCTGGTAATACAAAAACAGCAGCGCACTACTCAAACCAATTAATGAAATAGCCAGCAGGAATACAGGTTTAATCTGACGGCGCTTTTCAGCAAAAATCATCAAAGGCAACATGCCAAGAAAGGCTAAAAACAAGACCGGCAAATAAAACATCCAATGTTTTTCACGCGCTAGCCCCAAAGTTGTTTCTAGCAGCTCAGGCACACTGACAAAACAGGCCATCAAAATGGCGTGCAAAGCGAAAATCCCCCAGTCCAAACGCAACAGTTCAATATTACGGGCTGTACGTAGAAACAAAGCCGGTGTGGTTGCCACGTCGCGGTGGGCATTTTTGTTTTGCGGGGTCGGAACGATAAACAGCACAATTGCGATACCGATGCCAGATAACACGGCCGAAAGCACAAACACACCACCAAGCCCCCATGCAGCAGCCAGAGCAGGGCCTAGAATCATCGCGACAGAAAAAGACAAACCAATGGAAGCCCCGATTGCGGCCATCGCCTTAGTGCGATTTTCTTCAGATGTAAGGTCTGCCACCATGGCCATAATGGCGCTGGCGATCGCGCCGCTACCCTGTAATGCGCGACCTAAAATCAACGCCTCCACACTCTCGGCCATAGCCGCGACGACGCTTCCCAGAGCAAATAACACCAAGCCCGCTATAATCACCGGTTTACGGCCAATCAAGTCAGACAAAAGCCCTAGTGGAATTTGAAAGCACGCTTGGGTAAACCCATATATACCCAAGGCCAAACCCAGCAACATGGGGCTAGCACCAGCATAATCACTGCCATAGAGCATAAGCACTGGCAGCACCATAAATAGGCCCAACATGCGAAAGGCGTATAAGAGCGCAAGGGAAGAAACGGTACGCACTTCAGACAATCGAAAGCTCCGGAATCGAAAAGGCGCTGATTCTAGCAGGTGGCCTCATTTCATAACAGGCGCCTGTGCACCTATGTGGGGAATAGAAAATGCTTCTCGGAGTGTCTTTGACCAACCATTAGCCGGTAATTTGCCACATATCGACTACAATGAAGGTACCCAAACACGCCATAGCGTAGTCGTTTGGCCGTCTTTTATACGTTACACTCATACAATTACTTTTGGAATTGGTGCATTTGCATACAGCAAAGCCCTTCCAGCGTATACGCATACAGGAATCATGGGAGTCAAAGTGCAGCACTACAACGGGGGTTTTTGCCCTTGAGTCACCATATTACTCTGGTAACCAATAATAAGAGTTTTCACACCTCACTACTGGCTAAATTTTTAGAAGCTCAACTAAGTGGACGCTGCTTTGTGACGCCCATAGGGCGGGAGTTGCTGACCCCGACAGATCTTATTCTGGTCGATTGCGATCACACCCCTATAGAAACGCTGAACACCGCCCTGCGCGAATTGAATGCCCAATCGCAAAAACCGAATGTGGCTTTGATTAATACCGAGCACACCAGCGAACATGAAGATTTACTAGATTGGCCCTGCATCTTCGGCCTGTTCTACTTCGACACCGATGAAGACCAGCTATTACGCGGCTTGGAACAGCTCCTCGATGGCGACTACTGGGTACCTCGTCGCTTACTGCACCACTTCTTCAACAAACACCGCCAACAACTAAACAAAAATACTGTCGGCCCAATTTCGTCCATTCAGCTAACCAATCGCGAAAAAGAAATTCTGCGCATGATCAAAGACGGAATGAGCAACGCAGATGTGTCGAACGAATTAGAGTTAAGCGAGCACACGGTCAAAAGCCACCTTTACAACATCTACAAAAAGATTGGTGTACGCAACCGTATGGAAGCCAGCAACTGGGCGCGTGACCGCCAAGACCTCGAGAGCCTTTAAGCAACCCCAGCAACAAGTTTGCCGCAACACCTCGTTGCATTTTTTAGTGCGTAAGAAAAAGCTACCGCAATGCTTTTCACGTATACTTCCCTGTTTTGATTTAATTAAGGTTCAAAGCAGTGGAAACCATACTCGTTCGCGGTGCTCGCACGCACAATCTAAAAGATATCGACCTCGACATTCCCCGCGACCAACTCATTGTTATCACCGGTCTTTCCGGCTCTGGCAAATCTTCCCTCGCATTCGACACACTCTACGCAGAAGGCCAGCGACGCTACGTGGAGTCGCTTTCGACTTACGCTCGACAATTTCTTTCCATGATGGAAAAACCCGACGTTGATCATATTGAAGGTTTGAGCCCTGCCATTTCAATTGAGCAAAAATCGACCTCACATAACCCGCGCTCCACCGTAGGAACCGTAACTGAAATTTACGATTACCTGCGTTTACTTTACGCGCGTATCGGTGAACCACGCTGCCCAACACACGACGAACCATTAACAGCACAAACCGTTAGTGAAATGGTAGACACCGTTTTAAAAATGCCCGAAGGTGCCAAGGTTATGTTGCTCGCACCGATTATTCGTGATCGAAAAGGTGAGCATCTTCATGTAATAGAATCCCTACGCCGCGATGGTTTTATTCGCGCACGTATTGACGGCATTGTGGTCGACCTTGATGAAACACCCGACTTAGATAAAAAGAAAAAACACACAATCGAAGCCGTCGTCGACCGCTTTAAAGTACGCGATGATATTCAAACCCGTCTGGCTGAGTCTTTTGAAACAGCAACACAACTTTCAGGCGGCATCGCGATTGTCGGTGACATGGATGGCAAAAAAGAAGACCACCTTTTTTCAGCTAAACACTCCTGCCCCGTGTGCGACTACTCATTGTCTGAATTAGAGCCTCGCTTGTTTTCTTTTAATAATCCCGCAGGTGCTTGTACAACCTGCGACGGCTTAGGCGTTAAACAGTTTTTCTCTGAAGAAAAAATCGTGCAATTTCCAGAAGCATCACTTTCAGAAGGCGCCATTCGTGGCTGGGACCGGCGCAACTTGTATTACTATCACATGCTCAAGTCATTAGCCGAGCACTATGATTTTGATTTGGATATGCCCTGGGAAAAACTTGCAAAAAAACATCGCGAAGCAATATTGCAAGGTTCTAAAGATGAAGTCATTAATTTCAATTACGTGAATGACCGTGGTGACGTATACCAACGCAGCCATACCTTTGAAGGTGTGATGCCAAATATGCAACGTCGTTTTCGCGACACCGAATCTGCTTCCGTGCGGGAAGAATTAGGCAAATACCTCTCTACAATGAATTGCCCCGAATGCGACGGCGCGCGACTAAAAGAACAAGCTCGCCACGTATTTATTAAAGGTAAAAATTTACCAGAAATTACCGCCTTACCCGTAAGCGAAGCACATGATTACTTTAAAAAATTAAAATTCACCGGCGCCAAGAAGAAAATAGCCGGAAAAATCCTAAAAGAAATTGAAGACCGCTTCCGGTTTTTAATCGATGTAGGCTTAAATTATTTAACCATTAACCGTAGCGCAGACACCTTGAGCGGCGGCGAAGCACAACGTATACGCCTCGCCAGCCAAATTGGCGCGGGGCTTGTGGGTGTAATGTACATTTTGGATGAGCCGTCCATTGGCCTACACCAGCGAGACAACGATCGACTTCTTAACACGCTGACCCATCTACGCGATTTAGGAAACACCGTTATCGTCGTGGAACATGATGAAGACGCCATACGCAGCGCAGATTACGTCATTGATGTAGGCCCCGGTGCAGGCGTTCACGGCGGCGAAATTATCGCGTGCGGCACGTGTGAAGATATTCAAAATGCAAAAGGCTCTCTAACGGGCGATTACCTCTCTGGCAGAAAAGAAATTGCTATTCCTAAAAAGCGTCACGCCTACGATAAAGAAAAAATCTTTACCTTAAACGGCGCGCAAGGCAATAACTTACAAAACCTCACACTCAATATTCCCTGCGGCCTCATGACGTGCGTTACAGGTGTTTCTGGCTCGGGCAAATCCACCTTAATCAACGGCACTCTGTACCCTATTGCCGCCACCCATTTAAACGGCGCCACGACACTAACCCCGCAAAAATATGAAAGTATTGAGGGCATCGATCATTTTGATAAGTGTGTCGATATTGATCAAAGCCCTATTGGTCGCACACCTCGCTCTAACCCCGCTACCTATACGGGAATTTTCACCCCTATTCGTGAATTATTTTCTGGTACACAAGAAGCACGTTCACGCGGATATAAACCCGGACGATTTAGTTTTAATGTAAAAGGCGGACGCTGCGAAGCTTGCCAAGGTGATGGCGTAGTTAAAGTAGAAATGCACTTTTTACCAGATATTTATGTGCCTTGCGATGTATGCCACGGAAAACGCTACAACCGTGAGACACTAGAAATTAAATACAAAGGTAAAAATATTCACGAATGTTTAGATCTCACTGTAGAAGATGCGCGCGAATTCTTTGATGCCATTCCAAGTATTGCGAAAAAACTCCAGACCTTGATAGACGTAGGGCTTTCTTATATTCGCTTAGGCCAAGCGGCCACGACACTTTCTGGCGGTGAAGCACAGCGCGTTAAACTTTCACGCGAATTATCTAAACGCGATACGGGTAAAACCTTATATATTTTGGATGAACCTACTACCGGGCTACATTTTCACGATATTCAACAATTACTTAAAGTGCTTCATCGTTTACGCGACCACGGCAACACAGTTGTTGTTATTGAGCACAATTTAGACGTAGTCAAAACTGCCGATTGGGTCATCGATTTAGGCCCAGAAGGGGGTAGCGGTGGCGGAAAAATTATTGCCCTGGGCACACCTGAAGCAGTAAGCAGAATCAAACGCTCACATACAGGGCATTTCTTAAAAGGAATTTTGGGCGAAGAGTGAAAACCAAGCACACGTTAAACAGTGTGCTGTAGGAAATTTATTTAAGCGAGTTTCATGGAACACGCTTCTGGCGTTTCCACTTTATTAGAAATTGGCGTATCAAACCCAGATAAGCGAACAAACGCACGTTTCATATCTAGGCCCGTGATCTCTATCTCACTAGAAACGGGACTTACATCAATACAAGCAGTTACTGATCCGTTCACGGACATGTTTTGAGTCGCAACCGTAATTTTTGCGGAGTGTGTAAAATAAACGAAGCCTAACGCCAACAAAACAAACAAGAACGCAAAAAGACCAAGATGTTTGTACTCTTGGTAAGATTCTGAGCGTCTAATTTTAAAGTAAATGCGTTGCATATGCCTGCTGCCTCTGTGAACAGCTAGGATATTAGCGAATTTACGTAAGCATCAGCGGTGACAATTCACATTAAACGTGAATTTGAGAAAAGAATTACAAAATATTTGAACGAGGCCACAAATCGATTAAAGCGTTAGCTAATACTTAGGTATGAAGTATTACTAGAATTGATCAAATAATGGCTGAACTGCTGATTTATGCAGCTCAGCCATGCTTAACATGCTAACTAAGTGCGTGGTACTACGTACAGCAACATTCCCTCAGCCGACTTTACCACGACACTATCACCTACTTTTACAGGGCTTTCTGACTTGTATTCCCACAGGGTGTCGCCTATAGATAGCTTTCCGTGGTACTCGTCTTCACTATTTAGTACTTTTCCACTTTTTCCTTTAAGTGATTCTGATTTTTCATTGATAACTATGTCACCTTTTTCACGCTTCAAATTAAAGTCTTTGAAGTAACGCCAATAAGCGAAAGAAAAGGTAATCGACATGACAGCGAATGCAATCACTTGTACCTGCCAACTTAGGCCTAACCAGGCGCATACACTTGTTGCGACCGAAGCGACTGCCACACCAAGCAGAAAGCCCCCGGTTCCGAGGGTTTCTGCAGCAAACAGCAAGAGGCCAAGCGTTAACCAGTGCCAATGTGTGAGCGTCATTACTAATTCCATACTTTCCTCCTAGATGACCAACATTTAAGCAGGCGCTTTCACGCTGTCTACTAGTTCTTTAATACCTGCAACAGAACCAATCACGCTAGATGCCTCAAGTGGCATCATGATGGTTTTACTATTTTCTGAAGCGGCAATTTTACCCAGCGCCTCTACATATTTTTGCGCCACAAAGTAATTGATGGCTTGGGTATCACCATCCGCTATAGCTTTGCTCACAACGTTAGTTGCTTTCGCTTCTGCCAAGGCCTCTCGTTCACGCGCTTCGGCTTCCAAGAACGCAGCTTGTCGTAAACCTTCCGCCTCTAGCACCTGTGCTTGCTTGGCACCTTCAGCAACTTTAATGGCAGCTTCTCGCTCACCCTCGGCTCGCAGTATTTGGGCGCGCTTTTCACGCTCCGCTTTCATTTGCTCGGCCATTGAGTTCACAAGGTCAATAGGAGGCGTAATGTCTTTAATCTCAATACGTGTAACTTTCACTCCCCATGGGTTGGTCGCTTCATCAACTTTAAGTAAAAGGGATGTGTTTATAGAATCGCGGTTTGATAGCATTTGGTCGAGTTCCATAGAGCCCAATACCGCGCGGATATTTGTCATCACCAAGTTCTGCATTGCGCGAGGCATATCGTTTACTTCGTATGATGCCTTGACACTATCCATAATTTGATAAAAACAGACGGCATCTGTCGTTACCATGGCGTTATCTGCACTGATCACTTCTTGTGGCTGAACATCGAGCACCTGCTCCATCATATTTTGCTTTCTGCTGACGCTATCGATAAACGGTATTAAGAAGCCCAAGCCGGGCTTGAGCGTCTTGGTGTAGCGCCCAAAGCGCTCCACCATGTATTCATGCCCTTGTGGCACTTGCCTAAAACCCTTCCCAATAATAACGAGGGCCAGTACCGCCCATACAATTGCATATATATCAAATCCGAACATTGTTCTCTCCTTCCTTTTGTTGTTTTATCTATTTTTTGTTTTATCGATGTATTTATAGGTTTCGTGGGGGCATCCATAGTTCCCACAAGTACTTAAAAAACCCAAAACAAACACATATGTGTGCGTATAAACTTAAATATATCTATTTGTTGATTTAAAGTCAAGAATAACGCAATATTGCGGCGTACACACAAAGCCCTATTGAGACAATAGTTCCTACATGGCCAATATTTACCAAAACCCCACAATGAAACAGACGCTCGCAAGGGTCATTCGTGCCAATATGGATCTTTCGGGGCACACATACCGTACTCTATGCAACAAGCTACGCGAACAGTTTGCTATAGAACACAACCCGGACACACTTCGTAACAAAGTCACTTCTGGCGCACTTGGCGCGCAAATGTTTTTATTTATGATGATGGCGATGGAGGTCGAAGATATATCAATTAGCCAAATTCAGAAAATGTACCTTAAGCTCGAACAAGAACGCGAATAGGCCTTTGTTACCCTCAAAAATTCACCCCTATAGAACAACGCGCCAATATTCTACTTTTCCCAATAAAATCGTCTAAAGCTTCTGATTTTTACCTTCAATACAACTAAACTTCTACTTATAACTACAGTATTACTTTCACTGTAAATCAACGTTTTGATGCAAAATGTCGCACAGCCTAATATCTGGCGATCAGCGCAAGGAGCCCAACGCTTCACCAAGGACCGGGGCAACCCTAAAAACTTCTAGATAATAACCATGAGGGAATAGCCGATGTTATTTACACGACCTTTTTTACTGGCACTATGCTCCGCAACTTTATTGAGTTCATGTGGCGGCGATGATCAAGACATTCCAGACGATGCCCCCATCAACCAGACAAAAGTCATTTTTGACCCGGCAACTTCTCAAGTACCCGTTCCCAGCGACCTTCAATTTTCAGCAGAAGCAGCAGGTGACGGCACCATGTTTGCGGGAGTGGACCCTACAAACCCAGTGATTACAGGCATTGATTCCCTCGATGGTAATTCCGTACTTGCACCCTTTGATATTGCTTTTGACAACAGCCTCAACGCGACACAAAGTTTAGACGCTGCTAATTTTGTGCTGGCTGGGTCAAGTGTCGTGCCGAACAGCGCTCAAAATGTCTTTCTCTTACCGCTCACGTATCCTAGTGGCGATGGCTTGAGCCAGGCTTCCATTGGCGGCGCGAGTGTTGAAGTTCCCACATTCGCCGAAGCTGTCACATACCAAGCCGCCGCTGCGGCAGCAGCAGAAGGCGATACGGATGCAATTGCGACTTTGCTAGCACTTACTGACCCCGTCGCTCGCGCAGAGGTCATCAGTATCGACGGTGGCACGAATAATGTACTCCGAATCAACCCGTTAAAGCCACTTCAGGCAAAAACGAAATATGTCGTTATTGTTACTAATGACATCGAAGATGGTTCCGGCGAGCCAGTTGCCGCTTCTGAAGCGTATGAGTTTATTAAAGACCCAGATACGAACTTGGCTGGCTTTGGTGAAGGCTTGGCAGCCAGTCTAGAACCACTTCGTGGAGCCATTCAAGGCTGGGAAACCTTAGCCGCGGGTTACTTCGGATTTATGCAAGCAGTGTTTGATAGCGCCGCAATAGATGCAAGCGCACCCAGCGCTGACGACATCGTATTTTCGATGACCTTTACCACTGGTGGAACTACAGATGTGCTCACTCACATTGCCGCACCCGAAACCTTTTTTGAAACCTCTTTTACTGCCGGCGCTCGGAAAGATGCCATTGTGAAACTGGTGAGCGGCGTTTACGCACTAGATGGCACCAGCACTGGCACAGACCCAAATGATGCCACCATCGCCGCCACAATAAATGCCGCCTTAACAACAGAAGGCGGCCCGCTCTACAATGCGACCGTCGCGGCTTCTATTGCTGCTGACGCCGACTACGCCACCATTGCCAGTGCAGATGCAAGCGCGGCTTATTTAATGCAACTTGCCGCCGCCGAAGTTAGTGAACAGGTTAATAATGGAGATGGTGTTACATTAGCCGAACAAGCTGCAGGAACTGTCAATGCTTTCGCCGCAGGAGCTGGTGCGCCAGTCAATCTCATATTCCCTGTGCCTGCTGCGCGGCCGAGTAATTTCTACCGCGTAGATGCGGCTTCAGATATTAGCGATCAATTTCCTGGCCCAGCAACAATTTACCAAGGGGATATCACGCTTCCGTACTTTCAACACATACCGATTGATTTAGGCGACGACGAGTTTGACCCCACCCCTATTGTGGTCGGCGACTGGGAGGCCAATACCGCCATCGGCGATATTATAGATGCTGCGAACAGTAACCCTGAAGATACAACGCCTCCATCGGACCGCGTGACCTACCGCTACCCCTTTCCTTCACAGCAAGCAAACGTGACAATTCCGATTCTTGCTGTGACTCCAGACGAAGCTCTGGTAACAAAACCAGCGGAAGGCTGGCCTGTGATTATTTTTGCACACGGTATTACTTCCGAACGTTCAGCGAATTTACTTTTAGCCAACTCACTCGCATCGGCTTGTATCACGGCACCAGGAACTAGCTGTTTCGCTTCCGTCTCTATTGATCAACCACTTCACGGCGTTGCGGCCGAAGGCGCAAAATTTCCGGGTAGTGTGGTAAGTGTCGATGATCCAAATAACCCCATTACACCCAACGTCGGTAATAACGTCCCGGATGATGATTTAACTGAACGTCACTTTAATTTCACCGCAGATGCCGCGTTAAACCCAATACCGATGGATTACGATACCGGCCTTGGTGCATCTGGCGCCTTTGCCGTTAACTTAAGCAGCTTCACGACCGCGCGAGATAACTTACGACAGTACGCGATCGACCTTTTGAACGTCAATGCGTCACTCGCGACGATGGATCTAGACGACGACGGCAACCCTGATTTTGATATTAACAACGTACATTTTGTCGGTATCTCGCTTGGCGGCATAGACGGCATTCCATTCGTAGCGATCAACAATAGCGATGCTGTTCAGAATAGTCTTTTCAGCACACAACCATTTGTTAAAACGGCGGCTGCATTAAATGCGGGTGGCGGTGCGGTTCGGCTATTAACGAATTCGCCTTCTTTTGCACCGTCAATTTTGGGCGGGCTAGCGGCGGCTAGCGATGAACTGGTACAAGGCCGAAGCGGTTTGGAAACCTATTTAAGTGTATTCCAAGGGGTGTTAGATTCTATCGACGTTATGAATTTTGCAAACCTCTTAAGCGATGAGAGCTCCACAACCGGTGTTTATTTAACAGAGATAGTAGGTGGTGGCGATAACCTGCCTGACCAAACCATTCCGAACGGCGCTGATAGTGTTTGGGGAACAGAACCGCTCTTCCTCGAAGTGAGCAGCACACTTACAATCGATGGCTTCCCTGCCCCCTTAGCAGGAACAGAACCCATGCTTGCGCAGTTCGATCCAGAATCTACCGGCGATATCGCTGGTGATGATGGCGATGCAGCAGTCGTCGTCTCAAGGTTTACTGAGGGTACTCACGGAACCCCAGGTTCTGGCGATAACCCGGCTGTCTTTGCGGAAGTCGTAGCACAATTATTTACCTTCCTAAATTCTGATGGCGATGTGTCTGGCTCGATTGTTACAAACACCGACGTTATAGAATGATGTGCTATGGTTCGTTCTGATGAACGCGCCTGTGAACCACTGTAGCCGTGGTTATGCATGGTAAAGACCAAGCTGATCTTAGCTTAAGAAAGATGCCTGCACTGAGCGACTTGCTTCGCGCAGTGGCTTAGACTCAACAATATGTACGCGGTGTCGGAGCTTCCAAAGTCATTGGGAGCTTCGCCTTTCGGTAAAAGTAATTCCCACCTTCACGATTGCCATTAGCAGCTGCAAGACCTTCGCAACCAGCGTAAAAAAAGCTACTTTCGTTTTATTCACAACGGCGAACTAACCGCTTGCTCTTCTCTTTATATGGATGCCTCACTGAAAACGCACGCGGGTTAATATGCGATGCTTAGTTGAGAGAAGCTTTTACAGGGTAAAAACTCGTTGTATCGAGCAACGACTTTAACGAGCGGAATGAGGAAAACCTAGCAATCTCACTCCCAAAATCGCAATTGGCTAGCAATATCAAAAAGTCCCTGAATTAGTTTGTGCTGCTTTCGATTGAGTGGAGTCTACCGAAGACTAGCTCGCGAACGTTCCGATAAATAAACGCCATGCTTGTACGGATCCGGTTTACCTGTATGAAACAAAATTGCTCCGTCGTACCTATTGACGTGTAAAAAAGACTTTAGCGAGTTCGGTTTTGGAGTAATACCACCGACGCTTCACAAAAAAAACCTATAAAAACCGGTGTTCAAGGGCCGGTCCTAATTACTCCGTGAGTAGGCCTACAAGCCGGTGTTCAACGCAGCCGGTGACGTTATGGATGCCACACTGATATCCCATAAAAACATCATAAAGGCGGGCTATAAAAAGCGTTTTTCAGAAGAAACATTCAAACCGAGAAGTATTCCTCAACCCATTTGTTAGATTTGATTCATTACATACAAACAAAAAAATACCGGGCTTAGCCCGGTACTTTATAAAACATCAAAAGAAACTTCGAAGCACTTAGTCTTCTGTATTTTCTTCTGTGGTTTCTTCCTCAACGATCGGCTCAGGACGATCAACGAGCTCAACATAAGCCATTGGGGCTTTGTCTCCAGTGCGATAACCGCATTTTAGTATGCGGAGGTATCCGCCTGGTCGACTTTCATAGCGAGGGCCAAGTTCGTTGAACAATTTGCCTACCGCTTCCTTACTACGCAAACGATCGAAGGCTAGACGACGGTTAGCCACTGAATCAACTTTTGAAAGAGTGATCAAAGGCTCCGCGAAACGACGTAACTCTTTCGCTTTCGGCACAGTTGTCTTTATGAGTTCGTGCTCCACTAATGAAGACACCATATTTTTGAACATCGCTTTGCGATGTGAACTATTTCGATTTAATTTACGTCCACTTTGACGATGACGCATGACGCTTACCCTTTATAAAACGATTGCTATCTCAGCAAAGTTATACAGATAAGAGTTTAAAAAACTCTTTCGATTAATTAGTCGTTTTTCAAACTAGCTGGTGGCCAGTTCTCTAAACGCATACCCAGTGACAACCCACGTGAAGCAAGAACGTCTTTGATTTCTGTAAGTGACTTTTTACCAAGGTTTGGTGTTTTAAGTAACTCAACTTCAGTTCTTTGTATTAGATCGCCAATGTAGTAAATATTTTCTGCTTTCAAACAGTTTGCAGAGCGGACCGTCAATTCCAGGTCATCGACTGGACGCAGAAGAACTGGATCAATTTGATCTTCTTTGTGCTCAGGTTCTGCTTCTTTCTCACCTTCAAGGTCGACAAAAACTGCCAACTGATGCTGCAAGATCGTCGCGGCTCGACGGATCGCTTCTTCAGGATCGATCGTACCATTGGTCTCAAGATCCAGAACAAGTTTGTCGAGGTCGGTACGCTGTTCCACACGAGCACTTTCGACGCTATATGCCAAACGGTGTACGGGGCTGTATGAAGCATCAAGCTGCAAACGGCCGATTGCACGAGTCTCTTCTTCTTCAGTTGCACGAGCATCAACAGGTTGATAGCCGCGACCGCGAGTGACGGTAAGGCGCATATCTAAAGAAGTATCTCCAGTAATGTTGGCTATCACCAACTCTGGGTTTACAACTTCGATTTCATGATCGAGTTGAATATCAGCAGCAGTAACAACACCGGGGCCTTTTTTACTTAGACTAAGAACGGCTTGCTCTTTACCATGCATGACCACAGCGACGTTTTTTAGATTCAAAAGAATCTCGATAACGTCTTCCTGAACGCCTTCTATCGCACTGTACTCGTGTTGAACTCCGTCAATTTCTACTTCTGAAATCGCGCAACCAGGCATTGAAGATAAAAGAATGCGACGTAAGGCATTCCCTAATGTGTGTCCAAAACCACGCTCAAGAGGCTCAAGCACGACTTTCGCACGCGTTGGGCCAATCTCAGTAACGTCGATATGTCGAGGAGTCAAAAATTCGTTTACAGCAATTTGCATATATGCGCACCTGCCAAATATGTTTCTAAAATGGTGTGTTAGTAACCTTTTATTTTCAAAAGAATTACTTCGAGTAAAGCTCAACAATCAAGTTTTCGTTAATCTCTGCTGGAAGGTCATCGCGCTCTGGAGCACGTCTGAATACACCTTCTTTTTTATCAGAGTTTACTTCTACCCACTCTACTTCCCCGCGCTGAGCAGCAATGCCCAAAGAGTTTTGAATACGTAGCTGATTTTTTGCTTTCTCACGAATTGCTACAACATCGCCTTCTTTTACTTGAAAGGAAGGAATATTAACGGTTTGGCCATTAACCAAAATCGCTTTGTGAGATACCAACTGACGAGATTCGGCACGAGTAGCGCCAAAGCCCATGCGGTATACCACGTTATCTAAGCGACACTCCAACAGTTGCAGTAAGTTCTCACCCGTTGCGCCTTTACGACGTGCTGCTTCTTTGTAATAGCTTCGAAATTGTTTTTCCAATACGCCATATAAGCGACGAACTTTTTGCTTTTCACGAAGCTGAACTCCGTAATCAGACAAACGACCACGACGCTGACCGTGTTGACCAGGCTGTGTTTCGTGCTTACATTTTGATTCGAGTGGACGAACGCCGCTCTTTAAAAATAAATCTGTACCCTCGCGACGAGAGAGTTTACAGGTTGGGCCAATATAGCGAGCCATGTTCTCTTCTCCTTATACGCGACGTTTCTTGGGTGGGCGACAGCCGTTGTGCGGCACTGGTGTTACATCTGTGATGTTTGTCACTTTGTAACCGATATTATTCAATGCACGAACAGCTGATTCACGGCCTGGACCAGGGCCTTTTACTTCTACGTCCAAATTCTTTAATCCGTAATCTTGCGCTGCTGTACCTGCACGCTCGGCGGCGATCTGTGCAGCGAAAGGTGTACTCTTACGAGAGCCACGGAAACCTGACCCGCCAGCTGTAGCCCATGAAAGGGTATTGCCTTGGCGATCAGTGATCGTAACGATGGTGTTATTAAAAGACGCGTGAATATGCGCTACACCATCGACTACGGTCTTTTTGACCTTTTTCTTTGTCGAAGTTTTTGATGGCTTAGCCATGATAAATTCTTCCCAAATCTCTAATGTTTAATGAGGCGTTGCTTTACTTTTTAATTGGCTTTCTTGGACCTTTACGCGTACGCGCATTGGTCTTAGAACGTTGACCACGAACAGGCAAGCTACGACGATGACGCATTCCGCGATAAGCGCCAAGGTCCATCAAACGCTTGATGTTCATTGACACTTCTCGACGAAGATCACCTTCGACACTTAGCTTTGAAACTTCCGCACGGATGGTGTCCATCTGCGCTTCTGAAAGCTCACCAATTTTTGTAACTTCAGCAATTCCAGTGGTGGCACAGATTTGTTTAGCTGTGCTACGCCCAACCCCAAACACATAGGTGAGGGAAATAACGGCATGCTTGTTATCTGGTATGTTGACACCAGCGATACGAGCCATTCAATTTACTCCAGCTTGATATGATCTTCAGTGCTGACGGCGGGAAAAACCACCCTCGACACGTTGTTTAAAACCTTCACCACCTAAATCACGATAATTTGAGTAGTGCGGGCCCTAAAACGGCGCGCAAGGATAGCTACAAACCTACCAAAAAGCAATAGTTATGAGGTTTCCCTCAAAACGACAGTCAACACCTCTCAATTTATTGCATTGTGATAATGCAAAAGGCTCTTTCCTCAAAATGCCATTACAGCGGAAAAGCACCTAAATCTCTGCCCAACTCTCCAAATCTATTCTACGAATAGTTCAGAAAAGCTATGTAGCAAACTTAACCTTGGCGCTGCTTGTGACGTGGCTCGGCTGAGCAGATCACACGCAGTACACCTTTGCGACGAACGATTTTACAGTTGCGACACACTTTTTTTACAGATGCACGTACTTTCATTTCTATAACCTCTGTTTAGCGGACGATCCTATTTAGAACGGCCGTAACTCTGCAAATTAGCTTTTTTCATCACGGAATCGTATTGATGTGTCATTAGGTGCGATTGAACCTGCGACATAAAGTCCATAACCACGACGACAACGATCAAGAGTGACGTACCACCAACATAAACAGGAATGTTGGCAGAAGCCGTTAAGAACTGTGGTAGTAAAGCCACCGCAGCGATATAAATCGAACCAACGACAGTCAAACGAGTAAGAATGCTGTCGATATATTTAGCGCTTTGCTCTCCGGGACGAATACCGGGAATGTAAGCGCCGCCTTTTTTCAAGTTATCTGCCACTTCTTTCGGGTTATACATCATCGCTGTATAAACGAAACAAAACAAAATAATAAGCGAACCAAACAACACAAAGTTGAGTGGCTGACCAGGGCCAATCGCTCTCGCGATTTCCTGTAGGATTTCTCCACCGGTCCCTTCACTCGAACTACCCACCCACTGAGCGATAGATGATGGGAACAATAAGATACTACTGGCGAAGATCACCGGGATCACACCAGCCATATTAATTTTCAATGGCAAGTGACTTGTTTGGGTAGCGACCTGACCATGACGACCTACTTGACGTCGTGCGTACTGAATTGTAATACGGCGTTGGCCGCGCTCCATTCTCACCACGAACCAAACAACGAGTACCGCGGCGAGAGCGATCGCTAACAACATCAATGGGTGCAAATCACCCTGGCGTGCACTTTCGAATGCAGAACCGACGGCAGCAGGAAGACCTGCAACGATACCCGCGAAAATAAGCATCGATATACCGTTTCCTACGCCGCGCTCTGTAACTTGTTCACCAAGCCACATCATAAATACTGCACCTGTAACGAGTGAAACGACCGCTACAAGATAAAAACTTAATGGGGAATAATCCGCGTAAGCCATGCCTTGGCCAGCCAGACCACGAACCATTACGAAAGCCTGAACCAGTGCTAGAGCAACTGTTAGGTATCGCGTGTACTGGCTGATCTTTCTACGACCCGCTTCACCATCTTTCTTAATCGCTTCCAGTGACGGGGTCACTGCAGACATCATTTGCATGATGATAGATGCAGAAATGTAAGGCATTATCCCAAGCGCTAGGATACTCATACGCTCGAACGCACCGCCCGAGAACATATTAAACATCCCAAGCATTGTGCCTTGATTGTTGTCGATCATATTGGCGACCTGCGCCGGATCCATACCAGGCACAGGTATATGAGTACCGATACGGTAAACGACGATCGCTATAAATAAAAATTTAAGGCGAGCCCAAAGCTCGCCTAAACCTTTTTGATTCGCTAGTGGTGAATTCACCGTTTGTCCTCTATGCCAGGATTATTCTTCGACTTTGCCACCGGCAGCTTCAATAGCCGCTTTAGCGCCTTTAGTCACAGCCAACCCTTTGAGGGTCACAGCTTTCTTAAGTTCACCTGACAAAAAGACTTTAACGCGCTTGATGTTTTCATTAATCACATCAGCCGCTTTCAATGCATCGATATCGATTACATCCGCTTCAACTAAGTTTAACTCAGATAAGCGAACCTCAGCAGTTACACGCGCGATACGACTTGTGAAACCATACTTAGGCAAGCGCTTTTGAAGTGGCATCTGACCACCCTCAAAACCTGGTCTTACACTGCCGCCTGAACGCGATTTTAAACCTTTATGGCCTCGACCACCTGTCTTACCTAACCCGCTACCGATACCACGACCACGGCGCTTTTTAGAATGAGTACTGCCTGGGGCTGGCGTTAATGTATTTAAACGCATGTTATTCACCTTCTACCTTAATCATATAGCGAACTTGATTGATCATGCCTCGCGTCGAAGGAGTATCTTCCACTTCAACGGTATGACCTATGCGACGTAAGCCCAAACCTCGAACGCTAGCTCGATGGTTCTGCAAGCGCCCGGTGGTGCTTTTTGTTAAGGTAACTTTTACTGTTTTCTTTGCCATGGTCTTTTGCCAAATGCTCGGCGCGCATGCGCCAATCCAATTAATTCTTAACCAGTGATTTCTTCTACTGTCTTGCCACGCTTTGCTGCTACTTGCTCTGGCGAACGCATTGCACGCAGAGCTTCAAAAGTAGCACGAACGACGTTCACAGGATTTGTAGAGCCATAACATTTTGCCAATACGTTTTGGACACCGGCAATTTCTAGCACGGCTCGCATAGCGCCACCGGCGATAACACCCGTACCAGGTGACGCAGGCTGCATGTAAACCTTCGACGACGCGTGACGACCCTTAGTAGGGTATTGAATAGTATCGCCATTCAATTCAACTTGGATCATGTTGCGACGCGCGGCTTCCATTGCTTTTTGTATTGCAATAGGCACTTCACGCGACTTACCACGGCCAAAGCCGACTTTACCGTTACCGTCACCAACAACTGTAAG
Source organism: Agarilytica sp. (assembly GCA_045430305.1). Taxonomy (GTDB): domain Bacteria; phylum Pseudomonadota; class Gammaproteobacteria; order Pseudomonadales; family Cellvibrionaceae; genus Agarilytica. Next base: position 1,383,230 of record JAILXW010000001.1, read on the forward strand.
TGCTGTAAAACCAAAAATTCGTCCACCCTTAACCGTTTTTGCAACACGGTTAACTTGAACTAATTTTTCTTGCAAGCCTTCTTGTTGGCTTTCATCAATATTAGATTGCGACATAGTTGAACCTTAAAACTCCAATCCGCCTTCACGCGCTGCGTCAGCAAGCGCTTTTACACGGCCGTGATATTTAAAACCGCTGCGATCAAAAGCGACTTTGCTAACGCCGGCACTTTTTGCTCGCTCAGCAATCAATTTACCGACAGCTTCCGCCGCTGACATATTTCCAGTGGAACCACTGCGCAAATCTTTATCGAGAGTCGATGCACTTGCGACCACTTTACCACCCTCTGCCGCAATAACTTGCGCATAAGTGTGGCGAGGTGTGCGGTTTATGCAAAGACGATCGATACGCAACTCGCTGATTTTCGCGCGAGAGCGCTTTGCACGTCTTAATCTTGATTGTTTTTTTACATTCATAATCAATATCACCCAGTTCTCGTTAATGGCCGTTATCAGCCTTTGATTAACGCGAATTATTCTTTCTTACGCCTTACTTCTTCTTGGCGTCCTTACGTCGTACATACTCATCAGCGTAACGAACGCCCTTACCTTTGTACGGCTCTGGCGCTCGGAAAGCGCGAACTTCTGCTGCTGCCTGACCAAGTTGTTGCTTGTCAGTGCTTTTTAATATGATCTCAGTTTGGCTTGGCGTTTCAGCTGTAACACCTTCAGGCAACTGATAATCGATTGGGTGCGAAAAACCCAGCGTCAAGTTCAACGTTTTACCAGCCGCCTTAGCACGATAACCAACGCCGTTAAGCTGAAGCTTCTTCTCAAAGCCTTCAGTTACGCCTTTAACCATATTGTTTACTAAGGAGCGCATTGTTCCCGCCAAAGCAACTGCGGATTGACCACCTATTGCAGGTGAAAACAACAAGCTCTTATCTTCTTGTTTGACATCAACGTCGTTGTTGATAATCAAGCTTAAAGAGCCCTTTCCACCTTTAACGGTTAGTTCTTTACCGTCAATTTTGACGTCTACACCCGCTGGCAATTCAACTGGAGCTTTTGCTATACGAGACATAATTCTCTACTCAATCTAAATTATTTAATCAGTCTTTGATTAGTACTTTAAAGGCTTAACTATTAGAAGACTGTGCAAAGCACTTCGCCGCCAATACCAGCGCTGCGTGCTGCACGATCAGTCATCACACCTTTACTGGTAGAAACAATCGCAACACCTAAACCACCACGAACTGAAGGCAAATCGTCTTTACCCGCATAAGCGCGCAAACCTGGACGACTAAACCGACCGATCTCAGCGATTACTGGCTGACCTTTGAAATATTTAAGCTCTAACGTCAGCTCGGCTTTTGTTTCTTCCGAAACCGAAACGTTTTCGATATAACCTTCTGATACCAACACATCTGCAACGCTCTTCTTTAACTTTGAAGAAGGCATTGTAACTACTGTTTTGCCAACCATCTGCGCATTACGGATGCGCGTTAACATATCGGCTAATGGGTCTTGCATACTCATAACTATTCGCTCCTAACTGTGCCCGTATTACCAGCTTGACTTAACTAAGCCTGGTACGTCGCCGCGCATTGCAGCTTCACGCAATTTATTACGGCACAAACCAAATTTTCTATAAACACCATGAGGACGACCCGTCAATCGACAACGACGTTGTTGACGTGCTGAACTTGAATCACGTGGTAATTTTTGTAGCTTGATCATCGCTTCCCATACTTGCTCATCTTCTGAGTCAGCACCATTAATGATCGCTTTTAGTTCTGCACGCTTTTTAGCGTACTTAGCTACAGCTTTTTCTCGCTTAACTTCACGAGCTACCATTGATTTCTTAGCCATACTGTTTAAACCCTAACCTTTAAACGGAAAGTTAAATGCTTTTAACAACGCACGACCTTCTTCGTCGGTACGCGCTGTTGTTGAAATACAAATATCGAGGCCGCGCAATTTATCGACCTTATCATAATCTATTTCGGGGAAAATGATTTGCTCACTTACGCCCATAGAAAAGTTACCTCGCCCATCAAACTGCTTGGGGCTCACACCACGAAAATCACGAACACGCGGTATTGAGATGTTGATGAGTCGATCCAAAAACTCGTACATCTTTTCGCGACGTAACGTAACTTTACAACCGATCGGCCAGCTTTGACGAACTTTAAAGCCTGCGATGGACTTGCGAGCTTTAGTGATCACCGCTTTTTGACCGGCAATTTTTTCCATGTCGCCGACTGCGTTTTCGAGTACTTTTTTGTCTGCGAGCGCATCACCAACACCCATATTCAAAGTAATCTTGGTGATTCGTGGAATCTCTGTAGGATTCTTTAGGCTCAACTCTTCTTGCAGTTGTGGAGCGAGTTCTTTTTTGTAAATTTCTTGTAGCCTGGCCATCTCTATTTACTCAATCTTGGCTGGTTAATCGTTAGCTGCGCGCCTACGCGTCGACAGCTTCACCATTTGACTTAAAGATGCGAATTTTCTTGCCATCTTCTAACACTTTGAATCCAACACGATCAGCAGTGTTCGTACTTGGATTAAAGATCGCCACATTTGATGCTTGAATTGGCGCTTCTTTATCTACGATACCGCCAGTTATGCCCAGCTGTGGGTTTGGTTTTTGGTGCTTTTTAATCATCTGCACACCAGAAACGATCAAACGACCGTCTGTCATAACGCGATTAACAGTACCGCGCTTACCTTTATCGCGACCGGTGATCACAATCACTTCGTCGTTCTTTTTAATCTTACGCATGGTTCAATTCCTCTCGCCGTTCGCTATGTCTTAAAGCACTTCAGGCGCTAAAGAAATAATCTTCATGAACTTCTCGCTGCGAAGCTCACGCGTAACAGGGCCAAAAATACGTGTGCCGATTGGCGCGTCCGAAGCATTCAGTAGCACAGCTGCGTTGTCATCGAAACGGATCAATGATCCATCTTGACGGCGAACACCTTTGCGAGTACGAACAACAACGGCTTTCATTACTTGGCCTTTTTTCACTTTACCGCGAGGGATTGCCTCTTTAACGGTTACTTTGATGATGTCGCCGACGGCGGCATAGCGTCGGTGCGAACCACCGAGCACTTTGATACACATAACACGGCGTGCACCGCTGTTATCAGCAACATCCAAATAAGTTTGTGTCTGAATCATTCTCTTACTCCAAAACCTTTACTTGGGCTACCAACACTTAGATTTGTGTCGCACGCTCTTCAATTTTCACTAGGGCCCAAGACTTTGTTTTAGAAAGTGGGCGAGATTCTGCGATCGTCACTGTGTCACCGATCTTGCAATCGTTGTTTTCGTCGTGAGCCTTCAACTTTGAAGACTTACTCACGTACTTACCGTAAACCGGGTGCTTTACACGACGGTCGATACTAACAACGATAGACTTGTTCATTTTGTCGCTAACAACTCTTCCGGTTAGCGTACGCACTGATTTTTCTTGTTCAGCCATGCTTAGTTACCCGCCTTTTCTTTAAGCACAGTTTTAATTAGTGCGATATTACGTCGAGTTTCTTTTAACAAATGAGTTTGATTCAATTGACCTGTTGATTTCTGCATGCGCAAGCTAAATTGCTCTTTCAACTGCGCTTCTAAATCACCCTGCAACTGATCAGCGGTTTTTTCTTTGAGTTCTTGCGCTTTCATTACATCACCGACCGTTTAACAAAGGTTGTGTTTAGCGGCAGCTTGGCTGCGCCAAGAGCGAATGCTTCACGAGCCAGCTCTTCTGAAACACCTTCCATTTCATAAAGGATTTTGCCTGGTTGAATCTGACAGATCCAATATTCAACATTACCCTTACCTTTACCTTGACGAACCTCAAGAGGTTTCTCTGTAATCGGCTTATCTGGAAATACGCGAATCCAGATTTTACCGCCACGTTTTACGTGACGTGTCATAGCACGACGAGCGGCTTCGATTTGGCGAGCAGTAATGCGACCGCGAGCGGTAGCCTTAAGTCCAAATTCGCCGAAGCTCACTTTTGAGCCGCGATGCGCAAGACCGCGATTGCGACCCTTCATCTGCTTTCTAAATTTCGTACGCTTTGGTTGAAGCATTTCTCTAACTCTTTAATTCAATTCTTAAGAACTTTATCTACGTCACTTGTAGTGTGACTTTTACGTCTCGCCTTACTTCGACGATTTCTTCTTAGGTGCTTTGGTTTCTTGCTCTTCCATTCCACCAATAACTTCACCTTTAAAGATCCACACTTTAACGCCAATAATGCCGTAAGTGGTCAAACCTTCTGCTGTCGCATAATCGATATCTGCTCGCAATGTATGAAGTGGCACGCGACCTTCACGATACCATTCTGTACGTGCGATTTCTGCGCCGCCTAAACGACCTCCTACTTGTACTTTTACGCCTTGTGCGCCTTGGCGCATTGCGTTTTGTACTGCACGTTTCATCGCTCGGCGGAACATCACTCGACGCTCCAACTGCTGAGCCACACTTTGCGCAACCAAAGTTGCATCGAGGTCTGGCTTACGAATTTCTTCGATATTGATGTGCACAGGCACACCCATTTGCTTACTTAACTTAGTGCGAAGCTTTTCAACATCTTCACCTTTTTTACCAATCACAATGCCTGGACGAGCAGTGTGAATAGTAATGCGCGCCGTGTTAGCAGGACGCTCGATCTCTACGCGACTAACATTAGCGCTTGCCAATGTTTTCTTGATGTAATCGCGAACTTGCAGATCCGTGTTGAGCTTATCGGCATAGTCACTTTTTGTGGCAAACCACGTTGACGTGTGCTTTTTAACAATTCCAAGACGAATCCCGGTTGGATGTACTTTCTGACCCATAAGTTCGCTCTCTACTCGTCCGCTACTTTCACGGTAATGTGGCAGGTGCGTTTTAAGATACGGTCTGCACGACCTTTCGCACGCGGCATAATACGCTTTAACGTTGTACCTTCATCCACAAAAATTGTGGACACCTTTAATTCATCGACATCGGCACCTTCATTGTGCTCTGCATTAGCAATTGCAGATTCCAACACCTTTTTAACAAAGTGCGCACCTTTCTTTTTACTAAAAGTCAAAATATCGAGTGCTTCTTCAACTGACTGGCCACGCACTTGGTCGGCAACCAATCGGGCTTTTTGTGCGGACAAGTTAGCGCCGCGCAATTTAGCTTGAACTTCCATCGTGCTTTACCTATCGCTTAGCTTTTTTGTCAGCAACGTGGCCACGGTACGTGCGCGTTGCAGCGAACTCACCTAGTTTGTGACCTACCATTTCTTCGTTAACCAAGACTGGCACGTGTTGACGACCGTTGTGGACAGCGATTGTCAGACCTACCATCTCGGGCATAATCATTGAACGACGCGACCAAGTCTTAATGGGGCGGCGATCGTTTTTCTCTGCGGCCACTTCCACCTTCTTAAGTAAGTGGTGATCGATAAATGGGCCTTTCTTCAGTGAACGTGGCACTGTGATATCCTCTTTACTTAAGCGTATTATTTCTTATTACGACGACGAACAATCATATTATCCGTACGCTTGTTTTTACGAGTTTTGTAACCCTTAGTCGGCATACCCCAAGGCGATACAGGATGACGACCGCCTGATGTGCGACCCTCACCACCACCATGCGGGTGATCAACTGGGTTCATAGCAACACCGCGAACCGTTGGGCGCACACCGCGCCAACGCGTAGCTCCAGCCTTACCAAGTGAGCGCAAGTTGTGCTCACTATTAGAAACCTCACCTAAAGTTGCGCGACAATCCGCTAAGACTTTACGCATTTCACCACTACGTAAGCGCAATGTAGCGTGGCGACCTTCACGAGCCACTAACTGAACGGAAGCACCAGCAGAGCGAGCCATTTGAGCCCCTTTACCAGGCTTAAGCTCAACACAGTGAACCATGCTACCTACAGGCATGTTACGCAACGGTAAGCAGTTACCCACCTTGATTGCTGCAGCATCACCCGATTCAATTTTATCGCCAGCTTTTAAAGCCTTTGGCGCAATAATGTAGCGACGCTCGCCATCTAAGTAGCAAACCAACGCAATATGCGCACTGCGGTTTGGATCGTATTCAATACGCTCAACTTTTGCAGTAATACCATCTTTATTTCGTCTGAAATCGACTTTACGGTAGTGCTGCTTATGCCCACCACCCACATGACGGGTAGTGATACGACCAGCGTTATTACGACCGCCAGTCTTGGATTTCTTTTCTAGCAAGGGCGCGTGTGGCGCACCTTTGTGCAACTCTGGGCTTGACACACTTACAACAAATCGGCGGCCCGCAGAAGTTGGTTTACGTTTTAATAAAGGCATTTCGTCGCTCCTTATTCCGCAGTAGCAAAGTCAATTTCTTGACCCGCCGCCAATCGAACGTACGCTTTTTTCCAATCGTTGCGACGACCTAGGCCGTAGCGAGTACGCTTGGTCTTACCCTTAACATTCAAGGTGCGAACGGTTTCTACTTTCACATCAAACATCTTTTCCACAGCAGCATGAATTTCAGGCTTGCTTGCATCCTTAATAACTTTAAATGCAACCTGATTTGCGCTTTCGGCAACCATTGATGTCTTTTCAGAAACCACTGGCGCTAAGATAACTTTATATAGGCGTTCTTGGTTCATACCAGAACCTCCTCAAGCTTTTTAAGTGCAGCAACAGTGATAAGTACTTTTTCAGCACGTACCAAGCTAACCGGATCAAGACCCGCAACGTCACGCACATCAACTTTATGCAAATTACGTGAAGCCAAGTAAAGGTTTTCACTTACCTCTTCGCTCACGATTAACACATCAGCGATATCGTATGAAGCTAGCGCTTGAACCAAATTTTTTGTTTTTGGTGCATCAACATCAAAACCTTCAACAACAACCAAACGCTCTTGACGAGCCAACTCAGAAACAATACAACGCAATGCAGCACGGTACATTTTCTTATTTAGCTTTTGCTCAAAATCGCGCGGCTTTGCAGCAAACGTAACACCACCAGCACGCCAGATTGGGCTGCGGATAGTACCAGCACGAGCTCGACCAGTGCCTTTTTGGCGCCATGGCTTTTTACCACCGCCTGACACTTCTGATCGGGTTTTCTGCGCCTTGCTACCTTGACGAGCGGCTGCCATATAAGCAACAACTGCCTGATGCACAAGGTCTTGATTAAATTCTTTTCCGAAAGCAACTTCAGATACAGCAACGGTACCTTTAGCGCCTTGCGGAGTAGCAATACTTAATTCCATGGTCGACTCCTAGGAAACTTAACCGTTGTTGCGCTTTTTAACAGCAGGACGAACAATCACGTCACCACCTGGAGCACCGGGAACAGCGCCTTTAATAAGGATCAAATTGCGATCTGCATCGACCTTAACAACTTCTAGATTCTGCGTAGTTACACGCTCAGCACCCATATGACCAGCCATCTTCTTACCTTTAAATACACGACCAGGCGTTTGACATTGACCAATAGAACCAGGTGCACGATGAGACAATGAGTTACCGTGAGTTGCGTCTTGCATACTGAAATTCCAACGCTTTACACCACCAGCAAACCCTTTACCCTTTGAAGTGCCTGTCACATCGACAATCTGACCCTCTTCAAACAGGGACACAGTAAGCTCTGAGCCCACTGCATACTCACCATCATCAATGCGAAATTCCCACAAACCACGACCAGCCTCTGTTTCAGCTTTAGCAAAATGGCCTTTTTGTGGCTTATTAACACGAGACGCACGCTTATCACCAGTAGCAACCTGCACCGCTGTGTAACCGTCTACATCTTTTGTTTTAACTTGAGTAACGCGATTTGGAGACACCTCCAAAACAGTTACAGGTATTGACTGACCTTCGTCTGTAAAGATACGGGTCATACCGCTTTTGCGGCCGACTATGCCAATTGTCATCTTAACCTCTCAGTGTACGGGGCTTTCCCCAATCTTGGGACCCGCTATGGCCGCCCATTTCAGAGCGTTACACATACCGAAAGCACCATGCTTCCGGCTGTGATCTGAAGCCTTAGCCCAGACTAATTTGAACTTCGACGCCAGCTGCTAAATCCAGCTTCATCAAAGCATCAACAGTTTTTTCAGTAGGCTCGACAATATCGAGCAAACGCTTATACGTACGAATCTCGTATTGATCGCGCGCATCTTTATTAACGTGCGGGGAAATCAATACAGTAAACTTTTCTTTGCGTGTCGGCAGAGGAATCGGACCTCGAACCTGCGCGCCGGTACGTCTAGCGGTATCAACAATTTCTAGCGTTGAAGCATCAATCAACTTGTGATCAAAGGCTTTCAAACGAATTCGAATGCGCTGATTCTGCATCTGAACCAAACTCCAAATCTTTTTAAAGAACTATTGCCAGACCCCAAATCTTCGGACCCCCGGCAAAACGAGGGCGCATTCTAATGGCGACCCACCTGTCCGTCAAGCAGTAATTAGGACTAAAACGCCGCCAGTAAAGCAAACCACCAAACACAAACGGCAAACATAAAAAAAGCCGCGTAAAGCGGCCTTTTTTTGCTCAAGTGCGGCGATCATTCAACAATTTTTGCAACAACACCGGCACCCACAGTACGACCACCTTCACGGATCGCAAAGCGAAGACCTTCGTCCATCGCGATTGGGCAGATCAAAGTCACAACCATTTGAATGTTGTCACCCGGCATTACCATCTCAACACCTTCAGGTAGCTCACACGCCCCTGTTACGTCAGTAGTACGGAAGTAGAACTGAGGGCGGTAGCCTTTAAAGAATGGTGTATGACGACCACCTTCATCTTTAGACAAGACGTAAACTTCGCCTTCGAACTTAGTGTGCGGCATGATTGAGCCTGAATGTGCCAACACTTGACCACGCTCTACCTCTTCACGCTTCGTACCACGAAGAAGTACACCTACGTTCTCACCTGCACGACCTTCGTCAAGCAGCTTACGGAACATTTCTACACCCGTAACGGTTGTCTTGGTCGTCTCTTTAACACCAACAATTTCAATCTCTTCACCAACTTTGATGATACCGCGCTCAACACGACCAGTAACAACCGTACCACGACCCTGAATCGAGAATACGTCTTCGATTGGCATCAAGAAAGCACCATCAATGGCACGCTCTGGCTCAGGAATGTACTCGTCTAGCGTTTCAACCAACTTCTTAACTGCTGACGTACCTAGACCATGCTCATCTTCGCCGTTAAGGGCCATCAATGCAGAGCCTGGAATGATTGGCGTATCGTCGCCTGGGAATTCGTATTCAGAAAGAAGATCACGAAGCTCCATCTCTACAAGCTCTAGCATCTCTGCATATTCTTCTGAATCTACACCGCCACAGTCTTCAGCAAGAAGGTCTGCTTTGTTTAGGAATACCACGATAAAAGGAACACCTACCTGACGAGAAAGTAAGATGTGCTCACGCGTTTGTGGCATTGGGCCATCGGTAGAGCCACACACTAAGATCGCGCCATCCATTTGGGCAGCACCTGTAATCATGTTTTTCACGTAGTCGGCGTGCCCTGGGCAGTCGACGTGCGCGTAGTGGCGAGCAGGAGAATCGTACTCAACGTGAGACGTCGCAATCGTAATACCACGCTCGCGCTCTTCTGGTGCGTTATCGATACCATCAAAGGCTACCGATTCACCGCCCCATACTTCCGCACATACGCGCGTTAGAGCTGCTGTTAGGGTCGTTTTACCGTGGTCAACGTGGCCAATGGTGCCTACGTTTACGTGGGGTTTGCTTCGTTCAAATTTTTCTTTAGCCACCGTCAGGTCCTCAATTGCAAAAATAATGAAATTTCTGGGGTCGCAATATTAACCAGCAATCTAGCGGAGTCAACGGTCGCAGGTAAATTTCTTTCATTAATCGCCCTCCCCTGCTGAAAATCTGTGCTGATCGTGGATGTTATTCGCCCCGCCACGTCAATTCCATGAATTTTCATTGCTTTTAGCGACGCCTTACTCGCTATTTTCTTAAAATTATTTTAAAAACTACTGTATACTGCCGCCCAAATTTTGACCCTGGCATACGAGTAAGAAAATGACAGATTTAGCCCTTTACAGAAACATTGGTATTTTCGCCCACGTTGACGCTGGTAAAACAACCTCAACTGAACGTATTTTGAAGCTCACTGGTAAAATCCATAAAACCGGTGAAGTACACGATGGTGAGTCCACCACCGACTTCATGGAACAGGAAGCAGAGCGTGGTATTACCATCCAATCTGCTGCAACTACCTGTTTCTGGAAAGATCACCGCCTTAACATCATCGATACCCCCGGGCACGTCGACTTCACCGTAGAAGTTTATCGCTCACTTAAGGTACTCGATGGCGGCATCGGCGTATTTTGTGGCTCCGGCGGCGTAGAGCCCCAATCAGAAACTAACTGGCGTTATGCGAACGAATCCGAAGTATCTCGGATCATCTTCGTAAATAAGCTAGACCGCGTCGGCGCGGATTTCCTAAAAGTTGTTGGGCAAGTCGAAAAGGTTCTGGGCGCAAACCCATTAGTTATGACGCTTCCTATCGGTGAAGAAGATACCTTTTCTGGCGTGGTTGATGTACTTACAAAGCGCGCGTTCATTTGGGATGACTCAGGCCTTCCAGAGAACTATGAAGAGACTGACGTTCCTGCTGACATGGTAGAGCTTGTCGACGAATATTACGAAAAGCTTATTGAAACAGCCGTAGAACAAGACGATGACTTAATGATGGCTTATATGGAAGGTGAACAACCCTCTATAGAAGATATCAAGCGCTGTATCCGAAAAGGTACCATCGCGCTCGACTTCTTCCCAACGTATTGCGGTTCTGCATTTAAGAACAAAGGCATTCAATTAATTCTCGATGCGGTTATCGATTACCTACCAAGCCCCACAGAAGTTGACCCTCAACCTCTCACTGACGAAGAAGGCACTGACACTGGCGAAGTAGCTACCGTATCGGTTGATGAGCCGCTTCGCGCGCTTGCGTTTAAAATCATGGATGACCGCTTCGGCGCGTTGACCTTTGTTCGAATTTACTCAGGTAAAATTGAAAAAGGTACGACTATCCTGAACTCGTTTACAGGTAAAACCGAGCGTGTTGGCCGCATGGTTGAAATGCACGCTGACGAACGTACTGAATTGAACTCAGCTCAAGCCGGTGACATTCTTGCCATTGTCGGCATGAAGAACGTTCAAACAGGCCACACCCTTTGTGATCCTAACCACCCATGCACATTGGAACCAATGGTATTCCCTGAGCCAGTGATTTCGATTGCGGTTAAGCCTAAAGATAAAGGCGGCTCTGAGAAAATGGGCGTTGCGATCGGTAAAATGGTTGCAGAAGATCCATCGTTTATTGTTGAGACCGACGAAGAGTCTGGCGATACCATCCTTAAAGGCATGGGCGAGCTTCACTTGGATATTAAAGTTGATATCTTGAAGCGTACATACGGCGTTGAGCTGGAAGTTGGTCAGCCACAAGTGGCATACAGGGAAACCATTACACAAGCCATTGAAGATTCTTATACGCATAAGAAGCAATCGGGTGGTTCTGGTCAGTACGGTAAAATTGATTACCGCATCAAACCAGGCGAGCAAAACTCCGGCTTCACATTTGCGTCTACTGTTGTGGGCGGTAACGTTCCTAAAGAATTCTTCCCTGCTATTGAAAAAGGCTTCAAAGGCATGATGGAAGAAGGTCCTTTGGCTGGCTACCCATTACTTGATGTTGAAATCGAGCTTTACGATGGTGGCTTCCATGCCGTTGACTCCTCGGCTGTTGCATTTGAAATTGCAGCAAAAGGTGCTTACCGCCAATCTATGCCAAAAGCCGGCCCACAAATTCTTGAGCCAGTTATGAAAGTGGATGTGTTCACGCCAGACGATCACGTAGGTGACGTGATCGGTGACTTGAACCGCCGTCGCGGCATGATTAAAGACCAAGAGCCTGGTACAACGGGCGTTCGCATTAAAGCAGACGTTCCTCTTGCAGAAATGTTCGGCTACATCGGCCACTTGCGTACAATTACTTCGGGCCGCGGTCAGTTCTCAATGGAGTTCTCGCACTACGCTCCATGTCCAACTAATGTTGCTGAAGACGTAATTGCTGAAGCCAAGGCGAAGAAAGAAGCTAAGTAAAACAAACTCACTTCTTAGAAAAACAAAAGCCCCGCTGATGAAAGTCAGCGGGGCTTTTTATTGTTGACCCTCACACAAAATCGCGAAGCAATAATCTAATATAATTTAGATTATATTCATGCTCTAGAAAAAGATTCCATTCTGGAGCTCCCCCAGAAGAGAATTAGGCGACGAAATTACGCCGAACCATGAAAAAGCACTGCTATGAGCACGAAATTAGCCCCCCCGCTTGCAATCCTAGCCAAAACAAATAACTCGGTTCGCACCAGCCAGCACTCCGAAACCAGAACGGTTTCACATGACCACAACCCGCATATGACAAAAAAAACTTTGTACGATACGCTGCCTGGTCTAGCCCAGGGCAAAAAGAGCGGTTATGTCCGCACCGGCCAATCAATTAGTTAAAGTTAATTTCAGCCCCCCAACGTCATTAAAATCAAGATTCTATCCTATGAAAACTCTTATCAAGTTATTTTTAAGCCTACTTTTTGGGATAGCATTCACCCTCAACTCAAACACCACTCTGGCATCATCTCAAAGCACCACACCCCAAGCACACCTCTCTCCGAAAGCACTTAAAGTCGGAGCAGCCCCTCAAAGCATACAAATCGCCAATTACTCGTACATTTTCTCAGAAAAACAATATCTCACAGCAGATGAAGCCCTCTTAGAGTTCATAAACGGGAAATTTGAATTCAGCCATGGCCATCTCGCAAAGGGTTTCACAAAGCGCCCCCACTGGCTAGCATTCGACCTGCTTTTAACCACACAAGAAAACCAAGAGTTAATACTTTCTTTCCCTCATCTCCACCCAGAAAAAATTGAGCTTTATTTATTTTCCAACCACATCCTACTTGACAAAAAAACACTAGGCATATTTTCTAAAGCAGACGACCAATTCTACCCTAATCGTTTAGAAAATATAAAAACGACTTTTCCTGGCAACACCAAAACCACTGTACTTGTGAGATTCGAAGGACCATACCAAGACTTGAACATGGGCGTTTATTCAGAACAAAACTTCTTCAAAAACGAAACCAGAAATAGCTTTTTATTTGGGGCGTACTACGGCGTAATGCTTGTAATGCTTTTATATAACTTATTTTTATTCCTAAGCATCAGAGATAAAACCTATATCCTATACGTCCTGTTTATCTCCTCCTACATATGGTTTCAATTAAACATGGACGGATATATACACTACTGGATTCCGACCGAAATAAAATTCTTATATGACAGGCTTCTATCTTCAAGCCAAATAATCACGCAGATTCTAGGATTAATTTACACACAATCATTTCTTGGATCAAAAAACACTCCCCAACCAATAAACAAAACCATAACTATAACCATAAAAACCTACATTTTGCTTTTATTTGTTGGATTAACGACACTGCGCGGAGGTGATGGAATTCTTCTCTACGCCGTTACATCGATATTCACAAGCACACTAATACTCGCAGCAGCCTACACAAGCTGGCGAATTAAAAATTTTACCCCTGCCAAATATCTATTTTGGGGATGGGTATCACTAGCGGTAGGAACATCACTCCTTTCTCTATCCGCAGTTTTAGGCACGGAAAAGTTCGAATATTTTAAATACTTTCAACAAATAGGATCTGCTATTGAAGTAGTACTTTTATCATTCGCATTAGCCAGCAGAATAAAATCCCTTAGAGAGGAAAACCATTCCGCGACAAATAAAATAAGTTCTCTAAAAATATCTGAAGAAAAAGCCATAAATGAAAAAAATCAGGTACAACGAACAAACAGAGAAAAATCTAGATTCTTATCCAGTATGAGCCATGAACTTAGAACCCCTCTAAATATTATACTAGGTTACTCCCAGTTACTGGAAAAAGACCCCTCCATAAAAAAATCTCACAAAAAAAACATACAGGAAATTAAGAAATCTGGTTACCTCTTGCTAAAGCTAGTCAACGAAGTCTTGGACCTTTCCAAAATAGAGTCCGGAAAGATAAAAATATCTACTAGACCGGTAAAAGCAATAACAATACTGAAAGACAGCCTCTCCCTATTTGAAATAGCAATTGAGGAAAAATCTATTCAGCTTTCAACCTTTTACAACAACACACACGACATCCATATACTCGTCGACCCATTTAGGCTAAAACAGGTCCTGCTAAACCTACTAAGCAACGCAATTAAATATAACAAGGAATCTGGGGATATTTTTGTAACCACCAGCAAGACTTTGCAGAACACCCTAAAAATCTCAATACGAGATACGGGCAGAGGAATCCCTAAGGATAAATGGGCAGAAGTATTTGAAGAGTTCAATAGGATTGATATGGAAAACTCAAAAATAGAAGGAACCGGAATTGGAATGCCCATAGCAAAACGCTTAACTGAGCTCATGAAAGGACATATTGACTTTCGCAGCGAACCAGGAAAAGGTTCTGAGTTTTGGGTAACGTTCCCTATATGCGAATCCAGCTCAGAAATTCACAAATCTATCCAAGACATCGAAAACAGCTGTAAATTGCATCTCGACACATCAAAACGATTACTTTATATTGAAGATCAAGTAGAAAACATTCGATTATTAGAGAAAATCCTATCTGGATATAGACAGATAGAGCTAGATGTAGAGGCCGATGGATTACTCGGAGTATACAAAGCCAGAACAAACAAGTACGACTTAATCATCTTAGATATTGACCTTCCAAACATTGATGGTTATCAGGCTTTAGAAATACTAACATCCGACCCACTTACACAATACACCCCAGTGATAGCTCTCACCGCTATCGCTCACAAAGATATTGAAGAAGGCTCCGCAGCAATGGGGTTCGACGCCTACCTAACAAAACCTATTCAACTAAATATTTTTATACCAACCCTCAACCGGCTTCTACAGAAAAGCTCTGTATAGAGGCAGTAAACTCTTCGCGCCATAATCGTGACTGACGGCAATGCATATAGATATTTATAAGGAAACAATCTGTTCTTAGAGCCCACAAAAAAGCGAACTTCAAATAGAATTCGCTTTAACGATCAGTTAATAGGCTCAGAAGCTTCCGATTGATCAACAGAGAAATATTGTTTCTCTATTGATCCGCGGCCTAAACACTCCAAGCTTTTCCCCAAACCAGCTACGCTGGCCCTAAACACTCAGGGGCTTCACTTTCTGGTGGACACATTTCTTCTTCGCGGGTAATAGTAACGGTGTACGTTCTCGTAACACTACCATCTGCCGATAACACGTCTACCTCGAGAATATTTTCACCGAGATTTAATAGAACATCGCCTTCATATGTGTAGTAACTGAAGACTTCTTCTGAAGCATTTAAGCGAATGTTAAACGTAGAACCTGTGTTAGCAACAAGCCTAAGCGTATGCGATTCTTCTTCTGTGGTAATGCTATAGTTCGTCGTTTCATTATCAAAATTGGTAATCCCCTCAATACCGCCTCCCCACACCGATAGCGTATATAGCTCAGCAAAATCTATTGGTGTCCGAATGATATTTAGGGCGTATACCTGAGGTATCGTACGATCTTCAGGGGTAACAACTATTTCAATCTCGTTATCACCATCGACAATAGGCACGGTTATGGTTGTGAAAGTTTCGCCAAGAACCGTTTGTTGCGGATACTCCACTCCGTCAATGGTGATGGTTTGAAGCACACTATCTTTGAAAAAATATAATTCTACGTCATTAACGCTGTAATCAACGATTTGTTCACGCTCGACAGATGATGTAGCTAAATCAAATACGGATTTATTTGTATCGTTGGTGTAGGGGCCACGAACGTCAGAATCTATAAAGTAGTGATAAAGTATTCGAACGTTATCACTGACATTTTCCCCACCAAAAGCATAGGTATAACTCGACTCTTCATTTGTTTGAGTATTGCGAATTGCGATGTCGATATCAGGAATAGACTCAACGGTAAGATCAAACTCTAACTCTTGACCAGATGCCACCGTTTCACCATTTACCTCCACGTCTAAATTTTCCATAAACAACAAAGAAAGAAATGCACGATCTTGTCGGTAAGCGATATTAGACAATACAATCGAAACCCCGTCTCCACCAACATGTTGAATTATGGTGCCGGAACCGAAAGATGTACCACCTCTAACACCCTCTGTTGAAAGAGAGAGTGCGCGCGAGATCAACTCTGTCGCACCCGTAAATTCAATAAGCGCACTATTTTCCTCGCCACTTACGACCCCAAAATATTCTTGGTGCGATGCTAACTGACCACTTACGACCCCAGAGCTTGTCGGATAATCCCCAACTAAGCGAGAATTCACTTGAAATGTATTTCCTAGCGAATCCCTTACAGGCATATCTAGTGCAATATCACTATCATCGGAGGCGGTAACGTTATGCCCCAGAAAAGGAGTTAGACCGTCGAAGGTTTCGATGCCCCCAAAATATAACGGTTCATTGTCACTACCAAAAATGCCAAACTCCATCTCGATGTGGTCGTAAGCCCCCGTAAATCCATCATCAACATCAAAGCTCACGGTAACCGTCTCTACTGCAAAGAGCACGACCTCTTCAGAAACATTTTCGTCAAAATCTCGGCGAACAAACGGGTCCACTAATGCATAGTTTCCAGAACGGCTAAGATATACGAAATATACAAGCCCATCATCACAAGCCACATCTATATTGTAATCTCCGTTCTCATCCGAGAAAACGGGTTCGGGTGCGGCTTCCGCGCAATCAGAATTATAAAAAGCCTGTACGGTAACGGGGTATTCGCCTTCGGTGTCGACACCTTCGGGTAAACTAATAGCACCCATAGCTGTCAAGATTTCACCTACCTCGTCACCCTCCTCATCATCACTTCCAGAGCCCTCTCCGCCGCATGCGTATAGTAGTGAGCATATAACGAAGGAATAAAACAATTTGTAGAGTAATCTTAACGACATCAGTACGCTTCCCTTAATACACCGAATGTTTGGTGTTTGAATAAAATATGAGCTGTTCATAGTTTGCCCGCCTAATACACAAAAACCCCGCGCATCGACCAATTACCCCTAGCCGGGAAAAACACATAACTACCAAGCGAAACAAAGACAAATATATCGTTTCTAATGCTGGCTTCAAGGTTTAATTGGAAACGAAAGTAAACAAGCAAGCGCCATTTAATACTAAACGCTTAAAAAATAGGAAGCCCACCGATTGAAACCCTCAGGGCTTTTTTATTCAGTGAAGCTACTTCGACCTTCGATCTACACAGACTGACTCACAGAATCCAATTCCTGAAAATACTTCTTTGCCTTAAACTCTTCCAAACCATTGATTCTCGGAAAGTTTTTATGAGGTGTTGGCAGTTCTAAAAACTCACAAAGCGGCTGCCAACCTTGCGATACATTCAATTCAAGAAGACGTTCTTTTGGGACAACTTGCTTTACGCGCTGAATATGATCTTCATAGACTTTACGAGCATGTTCAATATCGAAATGCTTGAGCTGAAACGTTTCGATCAAAATCATTTTACGAGCCATTTTTTGAAATGTATTTTGGGTGAATATCTTTATCCACCAATACTTGGTCATTTCGTAAAAAATAGTGCTGACGATACTTTGGTACCAAGACTCGAAATCGCGGGTCGTGAGAATGACTTTGCTATTGGGGTATACCTGAATTAACTCTTCGAAATAGAAGGCTGTAGGCCAATCTACCGCAGCCGTGTAACCATCGTAAACGTTTTCCCAGGCGGGTGTCTTTCCTTCGACGATATCACTCCAAAGTGACCACTGGTTTTTATTGTGCATCACTTCGTACATGTGATGACACCGACCTCCCAACAACTCTTCCAGTGCACACTTGAGCGACAGAGTACCTGTTCTGCCAAACCCTGCTCCTATTACCCCTAACCCCAAGATCTCTTCTCCTTTACATTCCGAACTGTTCGTACCCTAAATCTCCAGGCTGTTTATTATACGTATCGCCTCTTCAGAGGTCTCCCCGCATATTTCACGCTCGGCTTTAAACTCCAAACACACCTTGGGCCTTTCTGGCGTTTCAAAAAGTTTACACAGATTATATTCATCTAACTGAATACAACGAACACCAGCTGGCTTGCCCTTGGGCATTCCGGGAATTAGGGAGCTAATTGAAGGGGCAATGCAGCAAGCGCCGCACCCGGTTCGACATTCCATTTTTATTTAACACGCTCGGTACAAACCGAGCGTGTAACGTTTCCTCAGCTTTGGCTAGCTGTTTCGAGAGATAATGTCATCCGCAACTTTTTTCGGTGCTTCGGAATATTTATCGAATTCCATTGTAAAGGTTGCACGACCTTGCGTGGCAGAACGTAAGTCGGTCGCATAACCAAACATTTCTGCCAGTGGCACTTCCGCACTTACGATTTTTCCGGCCGGGTTCTCTTCCATACCCAAGATGATGCCTCGACGACGGTTCAGGTCGCCAACCACATCACCCATATTTTCTTCTGGTGTGACGACTTCAACTTTCATGACGGGTTCAAGTAACGCTGCCGCACCTTGTTCGGCTAGTTTTTTAGTCGCCATGGAAGCTGCTATTTTAAAAGCCATCTCGTTAGAGTCGACATCATGGAATGAACCATCGTACAAGGTAGCTTTTAAGCCAAGCAATGGGTAGCCAGCAAGCACACCATTTTTCATTTGGTCTGAAATACCTTTCTCTACCGCTGGAATATATTCTTTCGGAACTGCTCCTCCGACTATCTCATTGACGAATTCCAAGCCTTCTGCGTTTTCGTCTTCGGCAGGCTCAAACTTCACCCAAACGTGACCAAACTGGCCACGACCACCCGACTGGCGAACAAACTTACCTTCAATGTCGCTTGTCGCTGTAATGCGCTCACGATATGCCACCTGCGGCTTACCGATATTCGCTTCGACATTAAATTCGCGACGCATACGATCAACTAAAATATCGAGGTGTAGCTCTCCCATTCCAGAAATAATCGTCTGGCCTGTTTCTTCATCTGTTTTTACTCGAAAAGACGGGTCTTCTTGAGCAAGTTTGCCAAGCGCTATGCCCATTTTTTCTTGGTCGGCTTGGGTTCTAGGTTCCACAGCCACCGAAATAACGGGCTCGGGGAATTCCATACGCTCAAGAATGATTCTTTTCTGTTCGGCGCAAAGCGTATCCCCGGTAGTAACATCTTTTAAGCCAATCGCCGCAGCAATATCACCCGCCAACACCTCTTTAATTTCTTCACGCGAGTTGGAGTGCATTTGCACCATACGGCCAACTCGTTCCTTTTTGCCTTTTACTGAGTTGTAAACGGCGCTTCCACTTTCCAATTTTCCAGAGTACACACGGAAAAAAGTTAGCGTCCCAACAAAGGGGTCTGTGGCAATTTTAAATGCGAGCGCGGAGAACGGAGCGCTGTCATCCGATTCGCGCGTGTCTTTGGTTTCGCCATCTTCTAGGGTACCTTCAATGGCTTTTACTTCGGTCGGTGCAGGCAAATATTCAATCACAGCATCAAGCACGGCTTGTACGCCTTTGTTTTTAAATGCGGAACCACCCAGTACTGGAACGATTTCGTTGGCCAAGGTGCGCTGGCGAATACCTTGCTTTATTTCTTCTTCGCTAAGCTCACCCTCTTCCAGGTATTTATCCATGAGCTCTTCATTCGCTTCGGCAGCCGCCTCCACCAAGTACTCACGCATTTCTTCGCATTCTTCGACCAAGTCTGCTGGTACTTCTTCATATTCGAACGTCATGCCCATATCATCTGGATTCCAGATGATGGATTTCATTTTGACAAGATCTACGACACCTGCGAAATTTTCTTCCGAGCCAATCGTCATTTGCAATGGCACAGGGTTAGCGCCTAATCGCTCTTTTAGTTGGCCCACCACAGATCGAAAGTTTGCACCTGCACGGTCCATTTTATTTACGAAGACCATGCGTGGTACTTCGTATTTATTCGCCTGACGCCAAACGGTTTCTGTTTGTGGTTGTACGCCCGAAGAACCGCAAAGTACCACCACGGCGGCGTCGAGCACACGCAATGAACGCTCCACTTCGATGGTGAAGTCTACGTGCCCAGGGGTGTCGATAATATTTATACGATGCTGATCAAACTGTTGCTGCATACCTTGCCAGAAGCATGTGGTCGCAGCGGAGGTGATCGTAATGCCACGCTCCTGCTCTTGCTCCATCCAATCCATGGTTGCCGCACCGTCGTGTACTTCACCGATTTTGTGAGACAAACCCGTGTAAAAAAGTACGCGCTCTGTGGTAGTGGTTTTACCTGCATCCACGTGCGCACAAATACCAATATTTCGGTAACGGTCGATAGGTGTTTTACGGGCCACGGCGGCAATCTCCAAAAGTATTTCTAAAGGTAAGAATTTTACTGCTTTTTGAAAGCAAAAAGGCAGCTATTAAGCTGCCTTTTTCAAATAGATTTGATCTAGAAAATCTATTAGAAGCGGAAGTGCGAGAACGCCTTGTTTGCTTCTGCCATGCGGTGAACGTCTTCACGCTTCTTAACCGCGCCACCTTTGCTTGCTGCAGCATCGATGATTTCGCCAGCCAAACGCTGAGGCATAGATTTTTCACTACGGCTACGAGAATATTCAACCAACCAACGCATTGCCAACGCGGTGCGACGAGAAGGACGAACCTCTACCGGTACTTGGTAAGTAGCACCACCCACCCGGCGAGACTTAACCTCTACCATTGGAGCGACATTTTCTAGCGCTTCATCAAAAACTTCTAATGGGTCTTTGTTGAGCTTTTCGTTTACAAGATCGAGAGCACCGTACACGATACGCTCTGCAACTGCTTTTTTACCACTAATCATTACGTGGTTCATGAATTTCGCTAAAGTCACGTTACCAAATTTAGGATCTGGCAGGACTTCGCGCTTAGCGACGACTCTTCTTCTAGGCATACTAATTCTCTCTTAATTCAGGATTGCCCGAAATCAGCTCTTACCCACCTTTAGTCAAGATATGAAAGAAGCAATTCGGCCTTACTGTCTACCCATTTGCATAAAGCTCTTGGGCATTAATTTTTCAAAAAAACGCTAGGGTATTCTTTTACTTAAACGACTTACTTAGGACGTTTAGTACCATACTTCGAGCGACCTTGTTTTCGGTCACTAACACCTGAAGTATCAAGCGCACCACGTACAGTGTGGTAGCGAACACCCGGCAAGTCTTTTACACGACCGCCGCGGATCAATACAACACTATGCTCTTGTAAGTTGTGACCTTCACCACCGATGTAAGAAGACACTTCGAATCCGTTAGTTAAACGAACACGACAAACTTTACGTAATGCAGAGTTTGGTTTCTTAGGTGTAGTGGTATAAACGCGGGTGCAAACACCACGGCGTTGTGGACAAGCTTCCAAAGCACGAACGTCGCTCGCTTGAACCTTGCGTTTTCTTGGCTTACGAACCAACTGGTTGATCGTTGCCATTAAACATTTCTCCAAATATAAATAGAAAAGCGCTCCTCTCTCTGAATCGCTTCAAAGATAAGTGGAGCATACCAAGTAAGTGGGAAGGCCCGTGAAATATGGGTTTCCCGCTTTGACTCAAATTGGGTGGCGCATTGTAATGATCCACCCGACCCTCGTCAAGCTCCGCGATTCGCGGCCTTACGGCCGCTTATCGCGAAATTTGCAGTCTAGAATCCAAGATTAACTAGACTTTCAAGCGCTTAGCTCGATCGAGCCTTTAGCTTGATTTAAGCGCTTCTGTAAGTGCTGCCTCGACTTCTGCTGCGCTCACGTTGTCTTTTACTTCTTCTTCCTCACGCTTACGGCGACGCTCTGCGTGATAGGCCAGACCTGTACCCGCTGGGATCAAGCGGCCTACAACCACGTTTTCTTTCAAACCACGGAGATTATCGACCTTGCCGGTAACCGCAGCTTCTGTAAGAACGCGAGTAGTTTCCTGGAACGATGCCGCAGAAATGAAGGATTCAGTAACCAAAGACGCTTTGGTGATACCGAGCAACTGACGCTCATATTGAGCTGGCTGCTTACCTTCTTCACGAAGCTTTTCATTCACTTCAAGCACTGCATTGTGCTCAACTTGCTCACCTTTAATGAACTCGGAATCGCCCATGAAGGTGATATCAGCCTTACGCAACATCTGGCGAACGATCACTTCGATGTGCTTATCGTTGATTTTCACACCCTGAAGACGGTAAACGTCTTGGATCTCATTCACGATGTAGCGAGCTAAGGCCTCGACACCTTTCAAACGAAGAATATCGTGTGGGTTACTTGGGCCATCAGAAACAACTTCGCCCTTCGCTACGACTTCACCCTCGAACACGGTCAATTGACGATGCTTAGGAATAAGTACTTCGTAGTGGGTTGAGCCATCTGGAAGCGGCTGACCGTCATTTGGCGTAATTACCAAGCGACGCTTACCTTTAGTTTCTTTACCAAAGCTCACGGTGCCTGATATTTCTGCCAAGATTGAAGGCTCTTTTGGCTTACGAGCTTCAAACAAGTCAGCAACGCGAGGCAGGCCACCCGTGATATCACGAGTCTTCGAACCTTCTTGTGGGATACGCGCAATAACGTCACCCACTTTCACTTGCTCACCATCGCTCAAGCTCAAAATCGACTTCGCTGGGAGTAAGTAATGCGCTGGCTGCTTAGAGTTGGCTAGCAGTAACTCGTTACCATCAGCATCAAGTAGTGTTACTGCTGGCTTCAAATCTTTACCTGCAGAAGGTCGCTCACCTGGATCCATGATTTCGATTGAAGAAAGACCAGTCATATCGTCTGTCTTCTTACGAATAGAGAGGTTATCTTCCATACCGGTAAAGGCAACCTTACCCGCAACCTCGGTAATAATTGGGTGAGTATGCGGATCCCATTTAGCAACGATGCTTCCGCCATTCACTTCTTCACCGTCTTTCACACTGATCACAGCACCGTACGGGATCTTATAGCGCTCGCGCTCACGACCCGCTGGATCAGCAACAGCGATTTCACCGGAACGCGATACAGCAACCAAGGCGCCGTCTTCACGTTCAACTGTTTTGATGTTGTGAAGGCGAATTGAACCGTTTTGCTTCACTTCAACGCTATCTACAGCAGAAGCACGGCTTGCCGCACCACCAATGTGGAACGTACGCATGGTGAGCTGTGTACCCGGCTCACCGATTGATTGAGCCGCAATAACACCAACAGATTCACCAATGTTTGCACGATGACCACGAGCGAGGTCACGGCCATAACACTGAGAACAGATACCAAATTTAGCTTCACAATGGATCGGAGAGCGAACCGTTACTTCGTCCACACCCATAGCTTCAACACGCTCGACCCATTTCTCATCGATCATGGTGCCAGCTGGAACGAGAATCTCGTCGCTATCGGCTTTCATGACGTCTCGCGCAACAACACGACCAAGAATACGATCGCCCAATGATTCGATGATGTCACCACCTTCGATCACTGGTGCCATGATCAAGCCTTCGTCTGTGCCACAATCTGGCAGCGTCACAACAACGTCTTGAGCAACATCCACTAAACGACGCGTTAGGTAACCAGAGTTCGCTGTTTTAAGTGCGGTATCAGCCAAACCTTTACGAGCACCGTGAGTAGAGATGAAGTACTGAAGTACGTTCAGACCTTCACGGAAGTTCGCAACAATTGGGGTTTCGATAATCGAACCATCTGGACGCGCCATCAGACCACGCATACCGGCCAACTGACGAATCTGTGCGGGGCTACCACGAGCACCTGAATCGGCATACATAAAGACTGAGTTGAAAGAGCTTTGCAGCTCATCTTCACCATCTTTATTTTTAACACTCTCTGTGGAGATACCTTCCATCATAGATTTAGCCACAAGCTCATTCGCACGCGACCAGATATCGATAACTTTGTTGTATTTCTCACCCTGAGTTACAAGACCTGAAGAGTATTGCGCTTCGATTTCTTTAACTTCGGCATCGGCATTTTCAATAATGGCTGCTTTTGCATCGGGTATTTCGAAATCGTTTACACCGATAGAAGAACCAGACTTAGTACTAAAGGCATAACCCATGTACATCAAGCGGTCTGCAAAAATAACGGTCGCTTTCAAACCGACGATGCGGTAACAGAAATTAATTACACCAGAAATAGCTTTTTTCACCATTGGCTTATCAACCATGGCGAAGGGAATGCCTTCTGGAACAATTCCGAATAACAAAACACGACCGACGGTGGTATTAACGAGCTTGGTCGTTTCTTCTTTTTCGCCGTCTTCCCCAATTATGACGTCAGTCAAACGTACTTTAATACGTGCCTGCAAGCCAATCTGTTGCGCATAATAAGCGCGTGAAACTTCGGCTGGGTCAGAGAAGACCATGCCTTCACCTAAGTCGTTAACACGTTCACGAGTTAACCAGTAAAGACCTAGTACAACGTCTTGCGACGGTACGATGATCGGTTCACCACTTGCGGGAGAAAGGATGTTGTTCGTCGACATCATCAAAGCACGAGCTTCTAACTGCGCTTCAATTGTCAACGGAACGTGTACTGCCATTTGGTCACCGTCGAAGTCAGCGTTATACGCAGCACAAACGAGCGGGTGAAGCTGAATCGCCTTACCTTCAATTAGTACGGGCTCAAACGCTTGAATACCCAAACGGTGAAGTGTTGGTGCGCGGTTAAGCAGCACCGGGTGCTCGCGAATCACCTCATCGAGAATATCCCATACGACTGGCTCTTCACGCTCGACCATTTTCTTAGCGGCTTTTATTGTTGTGGCTAAACCACGCAATTCGAGCTTACTAAAAATAAATGGCTTAAATAATTCCAACGCCATCTTCTTAGGAAGACCACATTGGTGTAGGCGCAAGGTAGGACCAGTCACAATCACCGAACGACCAGAGTAGTCAACACGCTTACCAAGAAGGTTTTGACGGAAACGACCTTGCTTACCTTTAATCATGTCAGCAAGTGATTTCAAAGGACGCTTATTAGAGCCAGTAATCGCTCGACCGCGACGACCGTTATCTAACAAGGCGTCGACCGCTTCTTGCAACATACGCTTTTCGTTGCGCACGATGATATCAGGCGCATTCAAATCAAGAAGGCGCTTCAAACGGTTGTTACGGTTGATTACACGACGGTAAAGGTCGTTCAAATCAGACGTTGCAAAACGCCCACCATCTAGAGGCACCAAAGGACGTAAATCAGGCGGAAGAACAGGAAGAGCTTCAAGAATCATCCACTCTGGCTTGTTGCCTGATTGAATGAAGGCTTCTAGCAACTTCAAGCGCTTACTTAGCTTTTTGATTTTGGTTTCTGAATTGGTGCTTGGAATCTCTTCGCGAATCTCACCGGCTTCACGGTCAAGATCAATATCTTGAACGAGTTGCTGAATCGCTTCTGCACCCATCTTCGCTTCGAATTCGTCACCAAACTCTTCCATTGCTTCGAAGTACTGCTCATCAGTTAATAACTGACCGCGCTCCAAAGTTGTCATACCGGGCTCGGTAACGACAAATGATTCGAAGTAAAGAATACGTTCAATGCTACGCAAGGTCATATCAAGCAACAAACCAATACGGCTTGGCAATGATTTCAAAAACCAAATATGCGCAACTGGACAAGCCAATTCAATGTGGCCCATGCGCTCACGACGCACTTTAGCCAAAGTCACTTCAACACCACATTTTTCACAAATAATGCCGCGGTGCTTCATACGCTTGTATTTACCACACAAGCACTCGTAGTCTTTTATCGGGCCAAAAATCTTGGCACAGAACAAACCATCACGCTCGGGTTTGAACGTACGATAGTTAATGGTCTCTGGCTTTTTGACTTCACCAAACGACCATGAACGGATCACTTCTGGCGAAGACAAGCCAATGCGAATACCGTCAAACTCTTCTGTGTTACCTTGGTTTTTCAACAGGTTTAATAGGTCTTTCAAGGTAGTTCCTCCAGTGGGTGCTAATTGCACAGTGGGCTGCAGACGAATCGGCAGCCCACCACCGTTAAGTTAAAAAATTATTTCTCTTGTTCGAACTCGATGTTGATACCCAACGAACGAATCTCTTTAATTAACACGTTAAAGGATTCTGGCATACCGGGTTCCATACGATGATCACCATCCACGATGTTCTTATACATCTTGGTTCGACCAGCGACGTCATCCGATTTAACCGTGAGCATTTCTTGAAGCGTGTATGCAGCGCCGTATGCTTCTAGCGCCCACACCTCCATCTCACCAAATCGCTGACCACCGAATTGCGCCTTACCACCCAGCGGCTGCTGAGTCACAAGACTATAAGAACCGGTAGAACGTGCATGCATCTTGTCGTCCACCAAGTGGTTGAGCTTGAGCATGTACATGTAACCCACAGTAACTGGACGCGTGAACTGATCACCCGTACGGCCATCAAACAAGGTTAACTGACCGGAATCTGGAATATCTGCAAGAGAAAGTAACTCTTTAATCTCAGACTCTTTGGCGCCATCAAATACACGTGTTGCCATTGGCACGCCGTCTTTTAGATTGCCTGCCAACTCAAGAATCTCTTGATCGCTAAAGCTATCAAGGTCTTCTGTGCGTTGTGATTCACCAATATCGTTGTAGATTCTGTGTAAGAACTCGCGCAGCTTAGCTACTTCCTGCTGCTGCTTGAGCATCTCGTCGATTTTGATACCGAGACCTTTAGCAGCCATACCTAAGTGTGTTTCAAGAATCTGGCCCACGTTCATACGAGAAGGTACACCGAGCGGGTTAAGCACGATATCGATAGGGTCGCCGTTTTCATCATGCGGCATATCTTCGATCGGCATAATGACCGAGATAACACCTTTGTTACCATGACGACCAGCCATTTTGTCACCAGGCTGAATGCGACGCTTAATAGCGAGATACACTTTTACAATTTTAAGCACGCCAGGAGCGAGATCATCACCGCTTTCTAACTTGCCTTTTTTATCTTCGAAACGATCATCTAGATCTTTACGGCGATCGACTAGCTGTTGCTCGGCTTTGTCCAACTGCTCATTCAAAGCTTCGTCTTGCATACGAATCTTGAACCAATCTTCCGCTGCAATTTCATCGAGCATCTCGTTAGTAACTTCAGCGCCTTTTTTCACGCCTTTACCACTAGCAGCTAATTGACCGACCAAGGCTGAACGTAAGCGTTCGTAGGTCGCGCCCTCAACTATGCGATACTCTTCATTCAAATCATTGCGAACTTTTTCAAGTTGCGACTCTTCGATTTCTTTCGAACGAGCATCTTTTTCTAAACCATCACGAGTAAAGACTTGAACATCGATAACGGTACCTTTAACACTTGAAGGCACACGTAAAGAAGTATCTTTAACGTCTGAGGCTTTTTCACCGAAGATTGCACGCAGAAGTTTTTCTTCTGGTGTTAATTGCGTTTCACCTTTTGGCGTCACCTTACCGACAAGAATATCGCCCGCACCGACTTCAGCACCAACGTATACGATGCCGGACTCGTCCAACTTCGCCAACGCGCCTTCACCAACATTTGGGATATCTGCAGTAATCTCTTCGGAGCCAAGTTTCGTATCACGAGCGATACAAGTAAGCTCTTGAATGTGGATTGTGGTCAAACGGTCTTCTTGCACAACACGTTCAGAAACGAGAATCGAATCCTCAAAGTTGTAACCGTTCCAGGTCATAAATGCGATACGCATGTTTTGACCTAGTGCCAATTCACCCATATCAACCGATGGTCCATCCGCAAGAATATCGCCACGCGCAATTGTATCGCCTACACGAACTATTGGACGCTGGTTAATACAGGTATTTTGGTTTGAACGCGTGTACTTAGTGAGATTGTATATATCTACACCAGCATCACCCGCATCAACTTCGTCATTGGCAACACGAATTACGATGCGCGCTGCATCAACACGCTCTACAACACCACCGTGCTTAGCCA
This sequence comes from Agarilytica sp., assembly GCA_045430305.1. Classification (GTDB taxonomy): domain Bacteria; phylum Pseudomonadota; class Gammaproteobacteria; order Pseudomonadales; family Cellvibrionaceae; genus Agarilytica. Next base: position 1,411,241 of record JAILXW010000001.1, read on the forward strand.
CAACACATACGCCAGAGTCACGTGCAACATAGCGTTCAATACCCGTACCGACTAAAGGCTTTTGAGCCTTTAACGTTGGAACTGCTTGACGCTGCATGTTCGAACCCATCAATGCGCGGTTCGCATCATCGTGCTCTAGGAATGGAATTAATGATGCCGCCACCGATACAACCTGGCGCGGGCTAACATCCATATACTCCACTTCGTTCGCAGCTTTTAATGTAAATTCGTTTTGGTGACGAACTGAAACCAGATCTTCGACCAATTCACCGCTTTCGTTTAACTCAGCAGACGCCTGTGCAATGACATACTTTGCTTCGTTAATCGCAGACAAGTACTCGATTTCATCGGTAACTTTTCCGTCAACTACTTTACGATGCGGGCTTTCGAGGAAGCCGTAGTTATTCGTTCGAGCGAATGTCGCCAAAGAGTTGATCAAACCAATGTTTGGACCTTCCGGCGTCTCAATAGGACATACACGACCGTAGTGAGTTGGATGCACATCGCGCACCTCAAAGCCAGCACGTTCACGCGTAAGACCACCAGGCCCTAATGCAGAAACACGACGCTTATGCGTGATTTCAGACAAGGGATTGTTTTGATCCATAAATTGAGAAAGTTGGCTAGAGCCAAAAAACTCTTTTACAGCAGCGGCAACAGGTTTTGCGTTAATCAAATCTTGCGGCATCAAACCTTCGCTTTCTGCCATAGACAAACGCTCTTTTACTGCGCGTTCTACACGGACCAAACCCACACGGAATTGGTTTTCTGCCATTTCACCAACAGAACGAATACGGCGGTTACCCAAGTGGTCAATATCATCCACTGTGCCTTTACCGTTACGAATATCGATTAATGTTTTTAACACATCAACGATATCTTCGTTAGACAAAGTACCTTCGCCAGTTTCTGACTCACGACTTAAGCGACGATTGAACTTCATGCGACCAACCGCAGAAAGGTCGTAACGCTCTTGCGCAAAAAATAGGTTTTGGAACAAACCTTCAGCAGATTCTTTTGTCGGCGGCTCACCTGGACGCATCATACGGTAGATTTCTACCAGCGCTTCCAGCTGAGTTTTAGACGGGTCTGCACGTAAGGTGTCGGAAACAAACGAACCGCAATCTAGGTCGTTGGTATAGAGGGTTTCGATTTCCGAAACGCCAGCCTTAATCAAGGCCTCTATTGTTTCTTCAGTAATTTCAGTATTACATTCGAACAGTAACTCACCCGACTCAGTATCGATAACATCTTTCGCTAACGCGCGACCGACAAGATACTCGTTTGGCACTTTTAGTTCAGTGATATTGTTCTTTTCGATTTGCTTGATATGACGCGCAGTAATACGACGACCTTGCTCGACTAAAACATTACCGTCGTTATCAACGAGATCAAATGCAGCGATATCACCGCGTAGGCGAGCTGGCACCAATTCGAATTTAACTTCATCTTCACTCAACATGAATCGGTTAGTATCGAAGAACATATCAAGCATTTCTTCGTTACTATAACCAAGCGCACGCAATAAAATCGTCGCAGGTAATTTACGACGACGATCGATTCGTACGAAAACTAAATCTTTTGGATCAAACTCAAAATCTAACCATGAACCACGATAAGGAATCACACGCGCTGAATACAGCAACTTACCTGATGAGTGAGTCTTACCTTTGTCGTGCTCGAAAAACACACCAGGCGAACGGTGAAGCTGAGAAACGATAACGCGCTCAGTACCATTAATAACAAAGGTACCGTTATCCGTCATCAATGGGATTTCACCCATATAAACTTCTTGCTCTTTAATATCCTTGATCGCTTTGCTTGACGATTCTTTATCGTAAATAATCAAGCGCACACGAACGCGCAGCGGTGCAGCGTAGGTAGTGCCACGAAGCGTACACTCGCTTACGTCAAAGGCTGGTTTGCCTAAGTTGTAGCTTACATATTCAAGCGCTGCATTTCCGGAGTAACTACTAATAGGAAACACGGACTTGAATGCAGCATGCAAACCGATATCGTTACGAGCGTCGTAATCGGTACCTGTCTGCGTAAATTTTCTGTAGGAATCTAATTGAATCGCCAATAGATATGGCACATCCATTACATCTTGGAGCTTGCCAAAATCCTTACGGATGCGTTTTTTCTCAGTATATGAGTAAGCCATTAGTAATGTATTCCTCAGCTTGTTCACGGATGAGTAACAAACAGGATGTTCAATAGCATTAGTGTCTTAAGTTTCTTATGAAAGAAAAGTATTTAAATGACCAACAACGTATTTATACGTCGGCTATTATTAACAAGTACCTGTTGGGTTTTTCGTCAACTTCAAACAACAAAAAACCGAATTATGTTGCGCATTTACTTTTACTTAAAAGCATAAGTTATTACGCGCCCCGCCTGAAAAAAGCTTTTGACTTCTAACAAAAACGGAGAAAGGCCGACGGTTATATAACCGCCAGCCCGTTACCAAATAAATTTGGATTTGTTTCGAGCTTACTTAAGCTCAACAGATGCGCCAGCTTCTTCCAAGGCTTTCTTGGCTTCTTCGGCGTCGTCTTTAGATGCTGCTTCTTTAACAGCGCTTGGAGCACCATCAACAAGAGCTTTTGCTTCTTTAAGGCCAAGACCTGTAATTGCACGTACAGCCTTAATAACGTTAACTTTCTTATCGCCAACAGCGGTAAGCATAACGTCGAATTCAGTTTGTTCTGCAGCGGCAGCACCACCAGCGTCGCCGCCAGCAGCAGGGCCAGCAACTGCAACAGCAGCAGCAGCAGACACACCAAATTTTTCTTCCATTGCAGAAACTAGTTCAACAACATCCATCACTGACATTTCAGCGATTGCATCAAGAATATCTTCTTTAGAAAGAGCCATTACTCTATCTCCCATTAATAAATAAATTTGTTAACAATTAAGAAGGGCTAAACAATTAAGCCGCTTCTTGCTTTTGGTCACGAACAGCCGCGACAGCGCGTGTAACTTTGGTAGGTACTTCGTTGAAAGTACGTGCCAATTTGGTGACTGGTGCAATCATGACGCTGCACAACATGCCAAGCGCTTGTTCACGAGTCGGCAACTTAGCTAGTGCGTCGATTTGATCGGCACCAAGCAATTTACCACCCACAGACAATGCTTTAACTTCAAACTTCTCTTCTTCTTTAGCGAAGTCTTTGAAGATACGAGCCGCTGCACCTGGATCTTCCATAGAAAATCCAAAAATGCTGGGACCAACAAGCGCATCAGAAACGCACTCAAATTCGGTACCCTGTATAGCTCTCTTAGCAAGCGTGTTACGAACAACCTGCAAACGCACACCGTTTTCACGGGCTTGTTTACGAAGCTGATCCATTGCGCCGACGGTCACACCGCGTGCGTCAGCAATCACCAGAGATAATGCGCCAGCTGCTGTCTCGTTAACGTCAGCAACAATTGCTTTTTTGTCTTCGAGTCCGATAGCCATAAATAACCTATCTCTTGGTTAAAGTTAAGCTTGAGCAAAATTACTCAAGCTATTTTTCGGTGATCTGCCAGCGGGGCTCCTGCTTTGCTGACGAATATCTTGTCCTTTGACATTCCAATAAATAAATATCGGGTCTCACCGTCTGCGTAGGCTTATACCCCCCAAACAAACTGAAAGGAGAGCTTAGATTAAGCGAATCACATTAGTACGCACGAGTCGTACACAACAACCTTCTTCACACCTACGGTCTTTGACGACCTGCTTTACTTTGCATGTTTTTCAATTAAATAAAACATTACCCAGCAAAACAGCCCACAAAGTCTGTTTGCTTCCGAGGAACTATGCCTCGATGGAAGCTAAATCGATCGCCAATCCAGGCCCCATAGTAGTGCTCAAAGAAATTTTCTTTAAGTACACACCTTTGGCTGCAGCTGGCTTAGCCTTTTTCAAATCTACAAGCAAAGCTTCTAGGTTTTCTTTAATCGCACTTGGTTCAAAACTTACTTTGCCGATACCACCATGAACGACGCCGCCTTTATCAGCACGGAAACGAACCTGACCAGCTTTAGCTTTTTTAACTGCTTCAGCAACATTAGGCGTTACAGTACCAGTTTTTGGGTTTGGCATAAGACCGCGAGGACCTAACACCTGACCAAGCTGGCCGACAACGCGCATTGCAGCAGGGTCTGCAACTACAACGTCAAAATCCATCATACCGCCTTTAATTTCCGCCGCGAGTTCTTCCATACCAACGAACTCAGCACCTGCTTCTTTTGCAGCATCTGCATTCGCGCCAGAAGTAAATACTGCGACGCGAACGTCTTTACCTGTACCGTGAGGCAAGCTTGTTGCGCCACGAACGTTTTGGTCAGATTTACGAGGATCAATACCAAGATTAATCGCTACATCAACTGTTTCTGAAAACTTCACTTGCGAAAGCTCTTTCAAAAGCCCGACAGCATCTGCGATGTCGTATTGCTTTGCAGGGTCAACTTTTTCGTTGATAAGCTTACGACGCTTAGTTAACTTAGCCATGTTACACACCCTCCGTTTCAATACCGGCACTGCGAGCAGAGCCTGCAATCGTGCGAACCGCTGCATCCATGTCGGCTGCAGTAAGGTCTGGCATTTTAATAGTGGCAATCTCTTCTAATTGCTCACGCGTCACTTTACCGACTTTGTCTGTATTAGGACGCCCACTACCGCTTTTGATTTTTGCTGCCTTACGCAACAAGAAAGCCGCTGGCGGAGTCTTCGTTTCAAAGGTGAAACTTCTGTCACTGTATACAGAAATAATGACAGGAACTGGCGCACCCGGCTCAAGACTTTGAGTCTGAGCGTTAAATGCTTTACAGAATTCCATGATGTTAACACCGTGTTGACCTAGCGCAGGACCAACAGGTGGACTTGGGTTTGCTTGACCAGCTGCAACTTGCAGCTTGATATAAGCTTCTACTTTCTTTGCCATGGTTAGTTTCCCCTATAGTTGGGTTGTTAACGCCTCCAAGCAGCGGCAACTGCTTTTCTTAGGCTCCCCTTCTTTGCAAGAGCGACACCAACATCACTTTTTGCAAAGACGTGAAAAGCCCTCTCCCGACACCGTTAATCAAATTAACACTCTCGAGGGAAGGCTGAATTTTATATCTTACAAAACACAAAGAGGTGTTTCGTCAATCTCAATTTGACCGCTTAGGTTTTCTCTACTTGGCTAAACTCGAGCTCAACCGGTGTAGAACGACCAAAGATAAGGACCGCCACTTGAAGCCGGCTCTTCTCATAATTCACTTCTTCAACAACACCATTAAAGTCGTTAAACGGACCATCAGTAACACGAACCATTTCGCCTGGCTCAAAGAGTGTTTTTGGTGTTGGTTTTTCAGCAGAGTCATCAACACGCTGAAGAATCAAATCGGCTTCTTTGTCGGTAATCGGTGCAGGCTGATCGGCCTTACCACCGATAAACCCCATTACACGAGGCGTATCTTTTACCAAATGCCATGAATCATCTGAAAGTTCCATTTGCACCAAAACATACCCTGGGAAGAACTTACGCTCAGACTTTCTTTTTTGGCCACCGCGCATTTCAACCACTTCTTCAGTGGGAACAAGCACATCGCCAAATTGATCTTGCATATCTTGCAGCTCAATGCGCTCACGCAAAGCATTAGCCACTTTCTTTTCGTAACCAGAATAGGCGTGAACAACGTACCAACGCTTAGTCATATCGCTCACCCCTTACCCAATAATCAACGATGCGATAGCACCAAGGCCCATATCCAACAACCAAAGAATCACCGCCGCAATCAATACAACAACCACAACAATCATCGTTGTCTGTATTTGCTCTTGGCGTGACGGCCAGACAACCTTGCGAATCTCTACTTGCGCCGCTTTAAGCAATTCGAAAAACGAGTCACCTTTTGCCGTATTAACAGCAATTAAACAAGCAACAATACCAACAGCCACCATCGCCAGAACGCGATATAAAACCGGGAATTCCGCCGAGTAATAGGAGTTAGCAACCGCACCACCTAAAATCAACGCGACTACAACCAACCACTTCAAGCCATCAAGGCGAAATTCCGCTTGTTGTTCTAATTTTGCACTCATCTGCACAGGGCACTCTCTAATTTTTTGCTTTCGCAATACTTTCTAGTTTTCACAGAGACTTCTTTTCATATTGAAGCCTCTATCTTTTGTGATGCAACCGCACCACCACTGGCAAGCCCAGCGAGAAACTAAAACCACTAAAGAGGCGGACCTCTTTCTAGCTATTTCAGTCGACAACCCAAAAATCAAAAATGATTTTCAAGCTGCTAATAAATATGGCAGGCCAGGAGGGACTCGAACCCCCAACTTTCGGTTTTGGAGACCGACGCTCTACCAATTGAACTACTGGCCTAACGCTTACCGCCCCACCTACCTGTTTGATTTACTTTTTTGAGCGCCTTAACGCACACCCAAAACACAGGCAAAAGAAACGCAAAAAGGTTGGCAGACATTTCCACCAACCTTTAGTTAAAAATTATCGAAACTTATTCAACAATTTTTGCAACAACACCGGCACCCACAGTACGACCACCTTCACGGATCGCAAAGCGAAGACCTTCGTCCATCGCGATTGGGCAGATCAAAGTCACAACCATTTGAATGTTGTCACCCGGCATTACCATCTCAACACCTTCAGGTAGCTCACACGCCCCTGTTACGTCAGTAGTACGGAAGTAGAACTGAGGGCGGTAGCCTTTAAAGAATGGTGTATGACGACCACCTTCATCTTTAGACAAGACGTAAACTTCGCCTTCGAACTTAGTGTGCGGCATGATTGAGCCTGAATGTGCCAACACTTGACCACGCTCTACCTCTTCACGCTTCGTACCACGAAGAAGTACACCTACGTTCTCACCTGCACGACCTTCGTCAAGCAGCTTACGGAACATTTCTACACCCGTAACGGTTGTCTTGGTCGTCTCTTTAACACCAACAATTTCAATCTCTTCACCAACTTTGATGATACCGCGCTCAACACGACCAGTAACAACCGTACCACGACCCTGAATCGAGAATACGTCTTCGATTGGCATCAAGAAAGCACCATCAATGGCACGCTCTGGCTCAGGAATGTACTCGTCTAGCGTTTCAACCAACTTCTTAACTGCTGACGTACCTAGACCATGCTCATCTTCGCCGTTAAGGGCCATCAATGCAGAGCCTGGAATGATTGGCGTATCGTCGCCTGGGAATTCGTATTCAGAAAGAAGATCACGAAGCTCCATCTCTACAAGCTCTAGCATCTCTGCATATTCTTCTGAATCTACACCGCCACAGTCTTCAGCAAGAAGGTCTGCTTTGTTTAGGAATACCACGATAAAAGGAACACCTACCTGACGAGAAAGTAAGATGTGCTCACGCGTTTGTGGCATTGGGCCATCGGTAGAGCCACACACTAAGATCGCGCCATCCATTTGGGCAGCACCTGTAATCATGTTTTTCACGTAGTCGGCGTGCCCTGGGCAGTCGACGTGCGCGTAGTGGCGAGCAGGAGAATCGTACTCAACGTGAGACGTCGCAATCGTAATACCACGCTCGCGCTCTTCTGGTGCGTTATCGATGCCATCAAAGGCTACCGATTCACCGCCCCATACTTCCGCACATACGCGCGTTAGAGCTGCTGTTAGGGTCGTTTTACCGTGGTCAACGTGGCCAATGGTGCCTACGTTTACGTGGGGTTTGCTTCGTTCAAATTTTTCCTTTGCCATTGCAAGGGTCTCCTCAAATGGGACAATTTATCAATATTAAAAGTTATCAACGCTTTCTAAATCTGATGTATCAGCTCGCCTAAACGAACCACGACACCACTTCTTTTGAACACCAGCATCAAGCCACCGATATTCTTAAATGGAGCTCATAACCGGATTTGAACCGGTGACCTCTTCCTTACCAAGGAAGTGCTCTACCGACTGAGCTATATGAGCAAAACCTTTATTGGAGCGGGCGGCGGGAATCGAACCCGCGTGTTCAGCTTGGAAGGCTGACGTTCTACCATTGAACTACGCCCGCATCTTTTGGGCCCGCCTTTCATAAGAGCCGCTACCACTCAGCCTGGTATACCACCGCGGTCGATATACATATATATGGTGCAGGGGGGTGGATTTGAACCACCGAAGCTTGCGCGTCAGATTTACAGTCTGATCCCTTTGGCCACTCGGGAACCCCTGCGAATAATATTTTTTAAGCAGGGTATCTGGCCCATACCGCTGCGACACACACAGCGCGAAAAACACGCTGCAAAAAAAGCCGACACAAGGCCGACTTTCTTTAAAAATGGAGCTGGTGAGAGGAGTTGAACCCCCGACCGGCTGATTACAAGTCAGCTGCTCTACCAACTGAGCTACACCAGCTCTACCTACTTCCCCGTCTTAGACTTAACAACCTAGGTCGCAAAAGTGGAGGCGGGATTCTATTGAAAACTTTACTCCGAAGCAACATCTAAACAGTAATTTTGTCGTCGTTGGAGGTCTTTTATTCCTTCCATGACGCGATCCCACGTTAACTGGCTCATTTTTGAGGGTTCGCCGGGCTTTAACATGACCCAAAGCTCGCGATAAGTTCGCTCAATCTCTTCAACCCTTGGCTCCAAACCAATAGCGGTCATACTCTTAACCTTGGCGTCAGAAAGTGATTTCTTGCTAAACATCCCCAAGGAAATACCATTTGCTAAGTCACCCTTCGGAATAACATACGAGTCAATTCGCTTTACCTGCAGCTCTTTTAATTTACGTAACGCTTCACGGCGATTCGGCAAAGGGTCCAAATAAACCCAATACCCCGCCCCGGCCGGCAACACCAACTCTTTAACCTCACCACTCACATCCACTGCTTTAAGTCGCTCAATTAAATCTATCGCCACCTCATTCGATTCAAATGGACCGACAATATCGCATAACATTTTATTATCATGCATAGGAATTATCGGTTCCGCCGTAGAGACGGGCTCAGACTCAATTTCCGTTACCGACGGCTGATCACTCGAATTTTCTGGCGCTTCCGTTTGAGCCTGTAGATCAACCTGCACTTCATCTTGCTCATCAACACCCCCCTCTTGCCCATACGCTTCGGTTACCAGACCTGAAGGATTTCCAATTTCAGACAACAAGGATATTTGCGGGAATTGCGTATAGGGAGATTTTTGCGATTGCGGTAACGCCTGCACTTCTGATTGAGGCCTCGCAATAAGCGCCCACATTAACGTAAGAACGTTAACCGCAGCTAATGTGAAAAAAATCCAACGCATAGTGAAATCGAAAAATTACGCTCGCCAAGTGAGAATGAGGATTACTTATTTATTATTAAAAATTAATTATTCCAGCCCCTAAACAGGCAATTAAGATACACAGTGTAAACCGTGTAAGACAAGTTGTGGGGTAATCTCTAGCTCGAAGCCGTGATTTTCTCCCAATTGGGCATCACTTATCATGTTACCCAAGAGCTGAGCATCACCACCGGTCAGTACAATTTTGCCGCATTCCATTCCTGGAAGCAGTTTTGTATGCGCTAACGCCTCGCACACAAACCCCTTCAGCATTGCCGCCAAACCATTCGTTACGCAGGGCTTCGTATCTACCCCCGGGCGCCACTGGCGCGGCAATTCAGATTCGGGCACCTTCACAGCAGACGTGTTATCGAACAGCGTTTTGCGCAGCAAGTTCTTACCAGGCACTATTAGACCACCAAGATGCACACCGGCATTATCGAGATAATCGACGGTTATTGCACTCCCCGAATCAATTACCACACACGCACAACGATGAAGCTGCCATGCGCCAACCATCGCCAACCAGCGGTCAACACCCAAGTTTTTCAACTCTTCGTATGCCACCGTTAGGCCTACACATTCTTTTTGAACTCGCGCATGCTGAAGCAGAACATCGTTTTTTTGGCACCACGTCGATATTTTTTCAACGATTTGAGGCTTGCCCGCGGAAGTAACATTGGCAAGCATAAGTAGCTCAATATTAGATACCCGCCGCGATAGAAACACCTCAATTTCTTCATACGAAAATGCGCCACTTTCTAGCAACGCATGATCTCGAGCGAGCGCCCACTTGATTCGTGTATTACCTATATCTACGAGCAGTTTCATACAGAAACCCTCAAGCTAACTTCACCACCGATAAAACTTTTTTCTTCGCCGCCAACCTCTAGTCGCAAAGCGCCATTGCCGGCAACGCCCAGCATTTTCCCTTCAACGGTTTCCGTTGGCATATGCAAGCAAACATGTTTATTCAAGTGAGCGCTATACGCCTCCCACTCTTTTTGCAAAGTTTGAAACCCTCCTTTTTCAAACTCACCCATCAACACTATCAAATGATTAATAATTTCTGCCGCAATGGTATTTCGCGCTAACGTACCCGAAAACACCTGCGATAAATTCACCCAGGGCTGGTCGACGCCTTTCATTGCCGCTGCCGGCATTCGCACATTTAACCCAACACCAATCACAGCATCGCAGTCGCCACCGGCATCACCGGCGATTTCAATGAGCACCCCCCCGAGCTTGGCATTATTAATTAAAATATCATTTGGCCACTTTAGTGAAAGCTGCTCGACACCTAAACTCTGTAAGGCACGCACAACAGCCAACCCAATAGCAAGACTAAGGCCTTCCATTCCGGCTATGCCGTTTTGAAAGTGCCACACACAAGAAAAATAAATATTTTGCGCAAAAGGACTTTGCCACACTCGCCCCCGCCGCCCTCGGCCGGCGGTTTGAATTTCTGCCAGACACACATGACCCGATGCGAGATTTTCTTTAGCGTTAAGTTTATCCAGTAAATACTGATTTGTAGATTCTAACTCGTTAACAACCTCAATGTCGGGTAGCTGTTTTTGAACACCCTCCGAGAGTTTAGAAACAATTTTTTGTTGATCGAGCAGGTCTACGCCACCCTCAACCTTGTAACCTTTGCCACGCACTGATGATACATTTAGACCCAAACTTTCTACTGACTGAATATGCTTCCACACGGCTGCACGAGTCACACCCAAGACAAGCCCCAACTCTTCACCAGAATGAAATTCACCGTCGGCCAACACGCCGAGCACCGCAAGTATTTTTTCATTTAGCAGCATATATTACCCGTGATACGCTCGCTGATACCGAGAACCAAGGGACGTGAGCACTTCGTAGCTGATGGTGCCAGCCGCCTGCCCCATATCATCGATCGTAACGTTTGCGCCCAACAATTCGATTGAGGCTGCTTTTGGAATGCCGTTGTTTTGAACAACTTCAGTAATATCAAAAATTGTTGAGTCCATAGACACACGACCGACGATAGGAACTTTACACCCCAGAAGAAACCCCCAGCCTTTGCCACTCAAACTACGAAGCAAACCATCTGCATAACCACCAGATACCACAGCAAGGTAACGATCTTCATCAAACTTAAGTGTTGCGCCGTAACCAACAAATTCACCCGCTGGAAGATGACGCACCTGAATAACAGGAAGCTTCAAACTAACGACAGGGCGCATGGGGTTTTGTGGCTGCCCTGGGTTTCCGCCGTAAAGCGCTATCCCCGGGCGAACAATATCGTGGTGCGCACGCAGACTTAAAAAAACACCGGCAGAGTTTGCAAGCGTTGCTTGCACCTCTATTCCAATATGCTTTAACACTTCTAGGTATTTTTCGAAGCGATACATTTGCGTGTTATTGAGCGAATGACCTGGCTCATCAGCACAAGCAAAGTGACTCATTAAATATTGGATTTTAGCTTGCTCCAATATTACTTTGTGCTCAACAAGTTTTTCAAACTCAAGCGGCTCAAGCCCAAGACGCCCCATCCCAGTATTTATTTTCAAAGCAGCTTCTGCATTTGATGATTTTTCAGCATACGCAGCCCAGCGTTCTAGCATCTCTACGGAAACAAGCACAGGAATAAATTGATTGCGGATAAACGCTTCTTCTGCTCCGGCATTGCACCCTGTTAGAACAAAGATCTTAGCTTCAGACCCAATCAAGGCTTTGAGCTGTTGCGCCTCTTTAAAATTGGAAACAAAAAAATCTCTGCAACCAGTCGCATACAACTTCGGAGCAATACGATCCACCCCCAAGCCGTAGGCATTAGCTTTTACGACAGCACCACATTGGGTATCCGGTTTTAATTGGTTTTTAATGATTTGCCAGTTTTCTGCAATTGCATGCAAATCAACTGAAAGTTCGCCTGTGGGGTATGCCAAGATTGAAAACCCTTTGTCAGTTTCCTGCGCATCTAGTGCAGCGTTTTGTAGAGCAATAGTTTACGCCCTTTTGGCGCAATTATCCCAGCTCACACAGCCGCCGCCATATTACAGATACAAAAAACGCCCAACAAAGGGCGTTTTGAGTGCCAAACAAATGCGTACTTACTCTGCGTTCGCTTCGCCCTTAGCGTCTTCTTCTGCCTTCGCCTTTTTGACTTTCATCTTAAGATGAAGTTCATCGAGCTGCTTAGGCTCTACAACACCAGGTGCATCCGTCATCACACAACCTGCAGTTTGTGTTTTCGGGAAGGCAATCACATCACGAATTGAATCAGAATCTGTCATCAACATAATTAGACGGTCAAGACCAAAAGCCAAACCACCGTGCGGGGGCGCACCGTATTTTAGAGCATCGAGCAAGAAGCCGAATTTTTCACGCTGCTCGTCTTCTTCAATACCTAAGATTTTGAATACCGCTTGCTGCATATCTTGCTGATGAATACGAATCGAACCACCACCCAACTCGGTACCATTCAAGACCATGTCATATGCGCGAGAAAGTGCTGTTTCCGGACTGGCAACCAAAGCCTCTGGCGAACAAGAAGGCGCGGTAAACGGATGGTGAAGCGCAGTTAAGCCGCCTTCGATTTCTTCAAACATTGGAAAGTCGACCACCCACAACGGCGCCCACTCACAGGTGTAAAGATCAAGGTCTTCACCCAACTGGCAACGCAAGGCGCCGAGGGCTTCTGAAACAACTTTTGCTTTGTCTGCACCGAAGAAAATGAGATCGCCATTTTCAGCACCAACACGATCGAGTACCGCGCGCCGAACATCTTCTGGTAAGAATTTTACGATAGGCGACTGCAAACCATTTTCGAGGTCGTCTTTATCATTTACTTTGATATAAGCGAGACCTTTCGCACCGTAAATACTGACAAATTTGGTATAGGCATCGATTTTCTTACGAGGAATTGCGCCGCCGTTAGGCACTTTCATCGCAGTAACACGCCCTTTAGGGTCTTTTGCTGGGCCAGAGAATACTTTGAATTCCACTTCTTGCATTAGATCTTTAATTTCAATCAATTCAAGAGGAATACGCAGGTCCGGCTTATCTGAGCCGTATTTTTCCATTGCCTCAGAGAATGGCATACGTGGGAATTCACCCAACTCTATGCCTTTCATTTCTTTGAAAATTAAGCGAATCATGCCCTCGGTAATCGACATAATCTCATCTTCGTTCAAAAATGAGGTTTCCAAATCGATTTGAGTAAATTCTGGCTGGCGATCTGCGCGCAAATCTTCATCACGGAAACATTTGGCAATTTGATAGTAACGATCAAAACCAGACACCATAAGCAACTGCTTAAATAGTTGCGGCGACTGCGGAAGCGCAAAGAATTTGTTTTCATGCGTACGTGAAGGTACCAAATAATCTCGCGCACCTTCTGGTGTAGCGCGAGTAAGAATAGGCGTTTCAATATCGAGAAAACCTTCTTGGTCGAGGTAGTTGCGTACAGCAGTGGTTACTTTTGAGCGGAAACGCAAATTATCTTGCATCTCTTGACGTCGCAAATCTAAATAACGATACGTTAAACGAACGTCTTCACCGACATTGGTGTGCGAATCAAGTTGAAAAGGTGGCGTTTCCGAGCTGTTTAGGATCTCTAACTCGGTGCCGTAAACTTCAACTTCGCCCGTGGGCATATTCGAATTTACTGTTGCTTCAGAACGCGCGCGCACCTTTCCTTTTACAGAAAGCACGTATTCGGTACGCACCTTGTCAGCCAAAGCAAAATTCTCTTCGCCGTCTGGGTCAAATACGACTTGAACAATACCCTCTCGGTCACGCAAGTCGATAAAAATCACACCACCGTGATCTCGGCGACGATCCACCCAACCACAAAGGCTGACTTCTTGATCGATGCTAGAAGCGTTCAGGGCACCACAATAGACGCTACGCATGTTATTTTCCTATATATAAAGGTTGAAAGACTTAACCAGCAGATGCGGGTTTACTTGCCTTTGTTTCAGATTTCTTAGCCTTGTCACTCGACGAACTATTACTGGCTGGCGAATCTCCAGCGGCTAAATTCTTTTTCTTACCTGATTTGAAATCAGTTTCATACCAACCGCCACCCTTCAATCGAAAGGCCGCCGCTGATATTTTTTTCTTTAATGACTCGCTCTCACAAGCTGGGCATTTTTTAAGCGGGTCATCGCTCATTTTTTGCAATGCTTCTAGCTCGTGATCGCATTGTTCACACTTATATTCATAGATAGGCATAAGAGAAAGCTTACCTCAGACAAATTTCATTCAAATTTAAAAATTACACATATTTCTCGAAACGCGGGACCTGCCTATCGCCTCTAACCGCCAGCTTTACTGACAAATCCGTCAATTTGCGCCGATTGCCCCCCCTAAACCGCCTTGAATTTAGAGCCCGGGTGCAAAAATGGCCGGGCATTATACCCTAGCGGGATTCGATCATGAAGGCGCCAATTTAAGGAGAAAATTGGGTGGTGCAGAGGCCTCAAATCGTCATTTAAGGAAATATCGGCAGGTAGATTTTTGTATCGCGTTGCGATACCTCGTTGACCTAAAAGTACCACATTGAACTAAAAGTACCACGCCAGCACGCGAGGAGACCTATTTCATTTTGACTCTGCCATACATTTTTATTTAATCACAATTCGGCCCAAATTTACTAAAAGCGCTGAAAAGTTGCATTTTTCATCCTTAAACAGAAAAAAACACTGTTTTTATAGTGTTTTTCATTGCCTAGCGCGAGCTAATACACTATATATAGGCTCAAAGACGGTAATTAAATGTAGTGAAGAATCTAAGGCTTTAATATTCTTCAGCCCAGCGAAAGAATGTTAGCGCGTGATTTTGCACTTTAATTTGCGACTTTTCTCCCCCCGCTACAATAAGAATGAGGATCATTATGGCTGCTCGTAAAACTCCAGCAAAAAAAGCTGCCCGCAAAACTGCGGCTAAAAAAGCTCCAGCTCGTAAAAAAGCTGCTGCGAAAGCTGCTCCAATCAAAAAAATTAAAGCAATCAAAGAACGCTACTCTAAAACTCAGATTTTGAATCAAATCTCTGAAAATACTGAGCTTTCTCGCAAGCAAGTGCAATCTGTACTTGATGAGCTTACTGACATCATTGAAGGCCACACAATGAAGCGCAGCTGTGGTGAGTTTGTTATGCCTGGTTTGCTCAAAATTGTTACAGTGAAAAAGCCAGCACGTAAAGCACGCAAGGGTATCAACCCATTCACAGGTGAAGAAACAATGTTTGCTGCAAAACCTGCCAGCATCGCTGTTAAAATTCGCCCATTGAAGAAATTGAAAGAAATGGCTGAGTAAGCTTTTCTAGCTACGCTTTCTTTTGACCGAAAGCCATAAAAAAACCCGCCAACTGGCGGGTTTTTTATTTTTGCCGTATCAAAGCCTCTTTTAAGGCGAGAAACTAGAACTGCCCTCGTCGGAATCAAGACTACATCCCGCTTCAAAGCCCTCCCCTACTAACGACGAATGTAAGCGCTGTAGCCGCTCCGACAACACGCTTTCTTCGTAGTCTTTTGCGTCTGCAAAACCCCACACAGCCTTCGGCCAGGCCGCATCGCCCTCAAACCGTGCCACATGATGCACATGCAACTGTGGAACAATGTTCCCCAGCGCAGCGATATTCATTGTTGTAGGGGCAAACAACGACGTCATCACCTCCGATAAATGGCTAGATTCACGAATCAATTGCAGTTGATCCTCGTCCGCCAAATGGTGAATCTCTCGCATACTACTGCGCTTAGGAACCAAAATTACCCAAGGGTAGTTCGCATCTTTGTGTAAAAGCACCAAACTCAACTTAAATTGGCCAACTTCGACGGTATCTTTCTTCAACTGCTCATGAAGTTCAAACATAGGGTTTCCTCAATCTAGTATTGCAACTCAGCTGACTGCTAGAATACGGCGTTTTCAACTTGCTTCTTTTAATTATAGATAATGGATAACATTTAAGGTTCCTATGCGCGCAAGCCAATTCCTCGTCGCCACGAAAAAAGAAACTCCGTCAGATGCCGAAGTCATTAGCCACCAACTGATGCTGCGAGCAGGCCTCATTCGCAAAATGGCTTCTGGCCTATACAACTGGCTGCCCCTTGGCCTACGCGTACTGCGCAAAGTTGAGGGCATTATTCGTAATGAAATGGAGCAAGTCGGCTCTCAGGAAGTCCTAATGCCCGTGGTGCAACCATCTGAGCTTTGGCATGAATCAAAGCGGTGGGGTGAATACGGCCCAGAATTATTGCGTATTCAAGACCGCCACAACCGCGAGTTTTGTCTCGGCCCCACTCACGAAGAAGTGATCACAGACTTAGTTCGCAACGAAATTAAGTCTTACAAGCAGTTACCAGCCAACTTCTTTCAGATTCAAACTAAATTTCGCGATGAGGTGCGCCCTCGCTTTGGTGTTATGCGCTCACGCGAATTCATAATGAAAGATGCCTATTCATTCCATATTTCACAAGAATCACTGCAAGACACATACGAGCATATGCACCAAGCCTATTGCAATATATTTGACCGCATCGGCCTAGATTTTCGCCCCGTTCTGGCAGACACCGGCTCTATTGGCGGCTCGGCATCCCATGAGTTCCATGTGCTCGCAGGTAGTGGCGAAGACGATATCGCCTTTAGTTCCGAGAGCGACTTTGCTGCCAACGTTGAATTGGCCGAAGCGCTTGCGCCAGAAAGCGATCAAAGCCCTGTCGCCTCTCTAGAAGAAGTAGCCACACCAAACATGAAAAGCATTGAAGAAGTGGCGAACTTTCTTAACATCGATACTAAAAACACCGTGAAGACACTCATTGTTCACGGTGTTACAGAAGAGAACGAAGGTGACGAAAACGCACAAGCGCCATTAATTGCGCTTGTACTGCGAGGCGACCACAGCATTAACGAAATCAAAGCGGCCAAACTGACAGACCTTGCAGAGCCACTTACTTTCGCAGACGAAGCACGCATAAAAAATGAACTCGACGCCGAAGTGGGCTCCATTGGCCCAGTGAATTTGAATATTCCAGTTATCGTTGATCGTGCAGCGGCTGGCATGGTGAATTTCACCTGCGGTGCAAATAAAAGCGGCTACCACTACCAAAATACTAACTGGGAACGCGATGCAAACTTTTCTCGTGTAGAAGACCTACGCAACGTAGTAGTGGGTGACCCCAGCCCCGATGGCAAGGGCCACATAGAAATCAAGCGCGGCATTGAAGTCGGCCACATTTTCCAGCTAGGGAAAAAATATTCTGAATCTATGGGCGCGACCGTATTAGACGAAAACGGCAAAGAAAGCACTGTAACTATGGGCTGCTATGGCATCGGTGTAACACGAATTGTCGCGGCGGCAATCGAACAAAACCACGACGACAACGGCATTATTTGGCCACAAAGTATTGCGCCCTTCGCGGTAGCGATTGCGCCGATTAACATGCACAAATCAGAAGACGTGAAAAATGAGTGCGAAAAACTTTACAGCGAATTAAGCCAACGTGGAGTCGATGTACTGTTTATGGATGAAGCAAAAGCGCGTTTAGGTGTAATGCTCGCCGATATTGAACTGATGGGGATTCCGCATCGCATTGTTGTGGGTGACCGCGGCCTGGCCGAGGGCAACATAGAATATAAAGGCCGCAGCAATAGTGACAAACAACAAATCGCTCGCGAAGACATACTCGGCTTTATTGAAGAACAACTAAAATAACCTTTAGGCTCTGCCCCATGCGCTTGCTAATAACAGCTCTATTACTCGCATGCGTTTTACTCGCACCTCACGTCTGGGGGGCGAGTGCGAATACCTCCGTCGATCAGGAACTTCGAGAAAAACTACTCGTTGCAGCCACTCAAGCCGAAAGTTTTGACGACCGATTTGATGCTGAAGTGTGGTTATTTCAAAAATCAAAAGCCTTAAAAAAATTCATTAAAGACCCAGACCAACGCCTAGATATTCTTAAAGAAGTCCACTACGCGGCGAAAGCGGCCGACCTTCCACCCGAGTTTGTACTCGCAGTCATTCAAATAGAAAGCCACTTCGACCGCTTCGCCATTTCTCGTGCTGGCGCGCGCGGGATGATGCAGGTAATGCCTTTCTGGAAAAAAGAAATTGGTCGCGAATCTGACAACCTCATCGACATGCGCACCAACCTTCGCTACGGCTGCACCATACTCAAACATTACTTAGATCGAGAAAAAGGCGATTGGAAATATGCCTTGGCGAGATACAACGGAAGTTATGGGAAGTTTTGGTACCCGGAAAAAGTAATGATGGCCTGGCAGAAATACTGGCGCTAAAGGCTGCATGAATAACGACGAGAAAACCGTTTCAATCAACCTTGCCCTGCCAACACGGCAGCGATTTCTCATTATGCTTCCCGCTATTATCTGCGGCGGCACCATTTTTATATTTGCCCTTATTGGCCGCTGGACATTTTACCAAGTAGGCCTACTCTACTTATTTGAATTTATTCTTTGGTATCTGTTCAATCTTGCGAAAATCCCTCTCGCAGAAACATTTGACCCTCAACAATATAAAACAAAGTCATTGTTACTCGCAAAAACCAGGGCCTTTGGTATGGCGATGCTCTTGCCATTATTTTTTCTTGGCATTTATTCTCTCGCACTGTTTAGCAAAAAACCCTTAAATATCGACGCACTCCTATTAAGCTTCCTTCTACCCATATCTGTCTGCTTAACACTTTACAACCAGACTTTGATGTTTTCTCGCTTAAAAAAACTCGGCGCGTACAAAAAGCTAAGCGGCGTTGAACACCTGACCTTCCCGGTGTTTCACATACTGGTAGTACTTCTGGTGATTGCTTTGCTTTTAGCCTTAGAGGTGGATGGCACGACGGGATATACCCCAGCGATGTTCGTCGTCGCATTAGCGTTTTTGACAATCTGGGATATCAGCGTATCCCTCGCTAACCACGATGCCATAGTGAGTAGATTGAATACTAAAATCTAAGTGTTACTTGTTCAGCTGCCCAGCAATAATTTGCATTGCCTGATCAATGATTGCTTCATTCTGGCAATAAGTCAGACGAATACATTCCTTAGCATGAGGCCACTCTTTATCTAAACCAAAAAAGAAGTGCTTGCCATCCATCACCAAAACACCCGCCTCTTTTAAAGACTCATACAATTCCGTTGAGCTAATGCCTAAACCCGGAAACCATAACCACAAAAAGAAGGCCCCTTCTGGCTCGTGAAGCTTATAGTCGATGCCAGAAAAGTATTTCTCAACACAATCAATCGCAAAATCACGCTGCTTTCGATAAAACGGTAAAAGCGTCTTGCTGCAAAGCGCGGGTATATTTTCTTTTTCCAGCATTGCGCTCATGAGCTGTGGGCCCAAATTGCCATTTGCCAAGCACATTACCGTGTTAGCACCGACAAATTTTTCAATCCAATATTCCGAGGCTACCACAATGCCTGTACGCACCCCTGGCAAACCTAATTTGGAACAACTCATCATATAAATAATATTTTCTGAGTAATCTATTGGCGAAGGCTCATAAAATATTCCTGGAAATGGTTCACCATAGGCACAATCAATAATGAGTGGTATCTCGTGCTCACAAGCCAAATCGTTTAAGTGTTCAATCTCTTCTTGAGTCAGAACATTCCCCGTTGGGTTAGTAGGGCGCGACACACAAATAGCAGCATCGGTGTCGCAAATATTCAGCGCAGAAAAATCCACTTGGTATTTAAAGCGTTTGTCTCCCGTTTCATTGATGATAGGCGGCACACTTCGAAACACATCCGTTTCACACGCCTGGTCAGAATAGCCCAGGTACTCTGGCATCATCGGGAAAACAATTTGCCGTTTCTCTACCCCCAATACATCTGTACCGCACAACAAATTTATGAAGATAAAAAATGCAGACTGGCTGCCGTTACTCAAAGCGACATTACGAGATGAAATCGGCCATTGCATCTGTTTTTGCATATAGTCGACAAACAGGCTGATAAAGCTTTCCATACCTTGCGGTGATTGGTACACGCCTAGCAATTTATGTAATTGATCTGGGTCTGCGGCGATATCTTGCAAATGCTTGGCAGCAATACTTTCGAACTCTGGAATGTGGGCTGGGTTTCCACCGCCCAGGAACAATAAATCAGGATTTACGTTTAACGCCGTGCCGAGATCTTCCATCAGGCTGACGATGGCGGATTCTTCCGTGAGTTTATGGCCAAGTTTTGAAAGCTTCATAAAGGTCTCATGCTTGATTTAAGAACACTTACTGAGGCTGCGTAAACGCTACTGTGATAGCAGGAAGCTTAACGCCGGCGCTATGCGAATTTCATAAGCGAAGGCCCCAAGTACACATCGGGCTAATAGTTAGAAAGTTATAGAGTGAGGTTGCGGCCTAGAGCAGGCCGAAATTCATAAGTACGCTTTGTAGTTTCTGGCTGTCTACTGGTTTCTTGATGAAATCAAGGGCACCGAGAGACGTCACTCGCTCACGCGCTGCGGGCTGAATATCACCCGAAATAACGATCACGATACATTTAAGGTTTTCTTTTTTAATCGTTTCAAGAACGCCAAAGCCATCCATACCTGGCATCGTCAGATCCAGAAAGACCATTTCACCTTTGCCGGCGCGAATAGCGTCCACACCTTCGTGACCGTTGGTGGCGTAGGTGATATCTACATCCCATGATTCGGGTAGCGAGCGCGCGACTTGTTTACGCGCCATGTTGGAATCATCGCAAATTAATACTGGGGTGTTCATGCTCTGCCAAGTTATTGATTCTCTTTCTAAATGATTATAGCCAGACTCGCTGAAGATGCCTGTTTTTATGGACTTTAGGTGCTAATAGATTGATTTTCTTTATTATTATCGCAAAAACCGCTCACATTTTCACCAATATAGAGATTTTCAAGGCTTTGACTCATAGCGTGACAAGAGTTTTGCCTAATATGCGCCACGATCTCATTCAAATGCGCCAACCAATGGGGCGGCTCAGACTTCCCTTGGTAAACAAACGGTTCGGTCGCCATAGAAAGGTCGAGAATTTCAGCCAAAGACCACAAACTCTGCTGATTCAGGTCACGGGTTAGCACGTAGTTGCCGTTTTCGGTCACGGCAATCCATTTATGGTCGACCATAAGAGAACGTAGCCTCTGCCAATGCACCAGACTCACCCCTATCGAAACACAATCTTTATCACTTACAGTGTCACCACTTAGCGTCTTTTCACGGAATACTGCCAGACAAGACAGTATTGCGACGAGATCGCTCTGCTTACCCGCTTTCGTTACGTAGGCTTTTTCAGCCAATGTTCGGGTAAGCACCGCGCCGCTCAGCACAATAACCCAGATGAAGTTCACCCACAGAAGAAACAGTGGCACCACGGCAAACGCACCGTAAATTAGTTGAAAGCTAGAGTTTGCCACAAAAGCACCAAAACCGGCTTTGGCCGCTTCAAAACACACCGCAGTGACCACACCACCGACAACGGCATCGCGCAGCGGTACCCGACAATTTGGTACGGCCACAAACAATAGCGTGAAGGCAACGCTGCCCATAAATAGCGGAAGGATGCGAAATATAGGAGCCGCCACGGTAATAATATCGACCTGCCCCACAACGAGCTTCATAGAGATTAAATAAGTGCTCATCATTAAGCCCGCACCTAAAAATAACGGGCCAATACTTAACACCGCCCAATACAGTAAAAAACTGGTAAGACCCCGACGAGCTTTTTTAACGCCCCATATATTGTTAAAGGTTTTTTCGATATTGCGCAGCATTAAGAATGCCGTTACCACCAACATGGCGACACCCGGCAAGGTAAGACTGCGCGCTTGTTTAGAAAAGTTGGATAAATATTGCTGTACTTCTGAACCCGTTTCAGGCAAAAAATTTGAGAAGATCATGGTATGTAACTGATCACCCAAACCAGAGAAAGCAGGAATGAGAGAAAACATCGAGTAAGTGACCATCATCATCGGCACAAGAGCAAACAACGTCATATAGGTCAGCGCCGCAGCGCTTTTTTGGCAGCTCTTGTCGATAAACTCAAAGGCTAAGTTACGAAAAAAGGCGATAATATTTTCGCCAAATTGAATCAAGCTCTGCTTGGTCATTACATTCTTCCTCTAAATGCGGTCAATAGGGCCAGCGCCCGCCACTTATCGCCCTACTGTCATCTCAAAGCTTACTCTCTGCCTTACATTCACCATAGCAAATCGCCCTGAACAAGACGAGGGCGAAGAGAAGGCCAAACCCCTCTTGCTTCGCCCACAAGAACATATAGAAAGAAGGGAAAAGTTATTGGTACTGCTTAACTGCTTGCCAAGTCTCAGTAAAACGACTGGCATATTTTTCTATTGCCGCGGAACCCAAAACCAAAACGGCACCGCCTACAGCAAGAAGCAACCAAATATTGACGGAAAAAGACCCTAGCGATTCGGCCACCAATACAGACATGCTCACTATCGCCATCACAAGGCCACCCAATAAAGGCATAAACCGTTGGTAAACAATACCGATCGCGATCGCGCCCGCAGACAGTAATACCAGAAACACACTTTCTAACAGGCTAGGCCCCATTGCACAGACCAACAAGGCCATTAATGTAGCGCTAACGCTGGCCGCCTTAATATAGTTTCGTCTCCAATGTGAAGATAAGCGCGCAAGTTCCGACAAAACCAGTACAGGTACCAATGCGATCAATAACAAAGAATCTAAATTCACGTTAACCGCAAACTGTACCCAACTCACCATTCCAACTACGCCACCTAAGAGCAAAACATATTCGCGTGCTACGTTTCTGCGCATTCCGTTAGCAAAGCCGTAATTAATAAGTAAAGAAAATAGCGCAAGTAAAAGAAAAATATTTTCTATGCCGTTAAAGTGAAAACTATTGCGTACTAGCATGATGCCAAATGGCAATGCCAGAATCGTACGCAATACAAACGCCTGTATCGTTCTAAATTCGACGAAACGCTTAAAAACGCGAAACTCTATAACTGACAAAGTCGCCAAACTAGCAGACACCACCGCCCATGCAAAATAGTCATTTCGAAAAGGAACCAGCATAAGTAAATTCATCCCGACAAAACTTAGGGCCAGAACCTTGCTTGATCTACGTACGAGTATTGCGAATGCGGCATAAGCCAGAACGGCGGCCAAAGCTGTGCTAGCCAAAACATCAACACTTAACCAGAAAGGAGACAATAGGTTTAGCGACGTCGCCCCCGATAAGGCCCCAGCAGCCGCGCTACCACCGGACAAGTAATGGAACGCCATGCCGCCAAGTTGAGAAAACTGCACCGGCACCAGTGCCGCAGCCAAAGCGAAAAGAATACGTGCACTTCTTACACTATCAAACACATTCCGACACACTACACCTGCACCGGCCATGCTGACCATAAGTGCAAGCCAGGTCCAGTGACGAAAAAGAGATCCAATGTCGTCCACACCTTGCAACATAAAAATAAGGGCAGAGAGAATTACCGCCGCCACCCCCATGTAGCGCACAATCCAGGCGAACCTTTTTAGTACGCCTTCTTTTGTAGGTTCTTGACTATGCGTTTCTTTCTCATGAATCACAGAAGGATCTTGCGCATCTAGATTAGTCATTGTTACCCCCTCGTAACATTTCTTCTTTTAAACGCTCTAGCGCTTGCTGTAAGTCAGCTGTATCTTCCTGTTGAGAAAACTCTCGATCTAACTGAGAGTTCCGCCCATTGGCATCTTCAAATTCGGGGCTAATATCAACATACTCATTACTCATAACCTCGGTTTCCCAACGCTCGAAAATCTGTAGAGGGTCGTCTTCCGAGCCACCATTATTTAATTTACTCACCACATTTGCGCGCGCTTCTCGCGATGACAGAATTGCCCGTTTAGACTCCAGCTCCTCCAATTTTTGCTCGATATCCTGCAAGTTATTCAGTAACTTTACGTGCAAATTTTGCGTTTGTTCTGCCTGTACCTTGACCTGCTCTAACTGCTTTTCAACCGCTTTTACTTGGCTCATACACTCAATCGCTTTGGCATCATCTTGCTGCTTAGCCAAACAACTTTTCGCCCGTGTTAACCACAGCTGTTTTTCAGTTTCTAGCTTTTCACATTCTTTCTGGTAGCGCTCGAGCCGCACTGCAACGCGATTTTTCTCGCTGCGAATGCGCGCCGCCGATTGGCGAATATCGTTGATGACACATTTGGCCACGGCATCGTGGTTTTCCATTTTGGCGACAAACTGCTCAAAACTTGCCCCAACAGAGGCGACGATTCGTTTAACTTTCATTTTTATGACTCCGCTAATGAATATGCCGTACACCTTAACGAAGGAATCTGGGCTTTATGCATACAAGCCAAAAAGTCTTACATTTCGATACCTTTAGCCTTATTATTCGAAACAAAAACAAGAATTGTCTTGCATTTAGATGCCAACACCCGAGATTTCACGCTACGGTAAAGATAAGGATGCAGAGCTATAGAAGGGTAAGAGAAAGATCGTTATGCTATCGGCCTCGAAACAGGGAGGCGGCCTTTACATCGCCTCGCCCATTCCTCGCATTTGTTTACTGCGTATCGCAAACATAAAGAAGAAAACGAAAAGAAAATATCCATGAGTCAGAACTACACGATTTACCATAACCCCCGTTGTTCGAAGTCGCGCCAGACACTGGCCCTCATTGAAGAGCAAGGAATTGCCCCTGAGGTTGTTCTTTATCTAGACAACCCGCCAAGCACCGCTCAAATAAAAGCGGTGCTAAAAAAATTGGGGCTTTCTGCACGCGAAGTAATGCGTAATAAAGAAGATATATTTAAAGAGTTAGGCCTAACCGATGAAAGCCTGAGTGAAAGCGCACTCATTCAAGCCATGCACGACAACCCAAAACTCATCGAGCGTCCGATCGTAGTTAAGGGTGAAAAAGCCGTGCTGGGCCGCCCGCCTGAAAACGTTACTGCACTTTTTTGATCATCGTAACTTTTAATCATTGTAACTAAAGTATTTAATCGGCCATGAGCGCTCCTTACGTATTAGTCCTTTACTACAGCACCCACGGCGCAACCCGAAATCTTGCCAAAATTATTGCCCGAGGTGTCGAACAGGTTACCGGCATAGAAACACGCTTGCGTACCGTACCCAAGGTCAGCACTAGCACTGAAGCAACTGAACCCGCGATTCCGGAAGACGGTGACTTATATTGCTCGATCGACGACTTAAAACAATGTGCGGGCTTGGTGCTTGGCAGCCCTACTCGCTTTGGTAATATGAGCGCGGCGTTAAAATATTTTATTGATGGCACTGTGGCAGAATGGCTGTCGGGCGAGCTAGAGGGTAAACCCGCAGGTGTTTTTACCTCTACCGGCTCTATGCACGGCGGGCAAGAAACAACACTGCTTTCGATGATGTTGCCACTCTTACACCATGGCATGCTGATCGCGGGGATTCCTTACAGCGAAACTGCACTGCATAAAACGCGCACCGGCGGCACACCATACGGCCCCTCGCACGTAGCCTTCGACGGCGACACCGAACTGAGTGATGACGAACATGCGCTTGCACTGAGTTTTGGTAAACGCATGGGTGAACTGGCAATAAAACTTTCTACCTAAATCACCTGCGAAAAACGACTGGCGAAAAACAACTAATGCAACATTCAAAAACAGACGAGCAAGATCAAGCGAATACAATGAGTACGAACAATACAGACACTGAAAATGACACTAGCTCGGCGAAACAGAGAGTCGAGCGCAAAGCTCGCATTAGCGTGATCACTCACTACGTTCTGTTCGCCATGTTGATTGGGTTATTTATATATTGGAACGCGATACGCGATGGCGGCTTTAAACCCGGAGTATTTCTCTTTCAAACCTTACCCTTGCTAGCATTTTTACCCGGCATGATAAAAAACAACTACCGCGTGTATTCTTGGCTCTGCTTTATCATGCTCTTTTATTTTATATTTGCGGTGCAAACGGTGTTCACATCGACCCGTACAGACAGCGACTTTGTATTTCTCGCTTTAACGGTTGCGCTATTCGTTTCCTCTATGACAAGTAGCCGTTGGTTACAGCGCATTCAAAAAGGCGTGTTCTAACCCGCCATTCGGCCCCTATTTAGCCCCCCATATATTGAGCCCCTATTAAAGGACGATCATGTTTCAATTTGTTGGCAGTTTATTTAAAAAGTTTTGGCACGCTATCTCCGTCGTTCGCGGCGGAATTGGCAACTTTGTATTTTTACTTTTAATTATCGTTATTCTGGTCGGAATTTTTTCAGGCGGGCCAGAGCCAATGCCAGAATCAGCCCCACTTTATGTCCGCATTACAGGGCAGCTTGTCGATCAAATAAGTTATGAGCCCACAATTTTTGATTTAATGGATGAAAATGCGCAAGAGCGCGAAACCCAAGTGCGTGACGTGACGCAGGCCATTACCCGGGCCGGGCACGACGCTCGTATTACCGCATTGGTTTTAAACCTAAACGGCCTGCAAGGCGGAAGCATCAGCAAGCTGGAGGAGGTCGGCCAAGCCATTGAAATTTTCCAGAAATCTGGAAAAAGCGTGGTCGCTTACGCAGATAGTTTTTCTCAGAAGCAATATTTTCTTGCTTCGTACGCAGACGAAATCTTTATTAACCCGTTAGGGCACATATCATTAACAGGCTTTGGTTACTTTTCGTCATACTTTAAAGACGCCACAGAAAAACTTTCACTCAAATTCCACTTATTTAAAGTGGGCGAATATAAAGACGCAGCAGAACCATTTGTTCGCAATGACATGTCTGATGCATCGCGTGAACACAACAAAGCCTGGATCAATGAATTGTGGCAGCGCTACACCAGTATTATCGAAAACAAACGTGGCTTACCGCCTGGCGCCATTAGCGATCACATTGAAAACTTTAGCCAAACCATAAGCAGCAACAAAGCCGAGTTTTCTGAACTTGCCCTCGAAGCGCAGCTGGCAGACGGCATTTATTCTCGTATCCAACTGGGGAATATACTGCGTGACCGGTTTGGTGAAGATGAAGACGGCTATTTTAACGCTATTGATTATCAGCGTTATCTGCAAAGCACACAGAATCATTTCCCGACGCAACAAGACAATATCGGTTTGCTATATGCGAGTGGCAACATCGTTGATGGCTGGGGTGAAAGCGGCCAAATAGGCGGCGATAGTTTTTCTGAATTGGTACAGCAGGCAGTTGATGACAGCTCTATTCGCGCCCTAGTGATTCGAATCGACAGTGGTGGCGGCAGCGCATTTGCTTCAGAAGTTATTCGCGCACAAATTGAAGAAGCACGTAATTCAGGTTTACCAGTTTATGTATCAATGGGCTCGGCTGCAGCAAGCGGTGGTTATTGGATAGCGACAGCAGCAGCAGAAATTTGGGCAAATCCAAGCACGATAACCGGCTCTATTGGCGTTTGGGGTTTGGTTCCAAACATTTCTGAATCAATGAAACGTTTGGGTGTTCACAGCGATGGTTTTGGCACTACGCCACTGGCAGATATTTACCAGCTCGATCGCCCAATGTCAGACCAAGCCAAACAAGTTTTTCAAGGCGGTGTTGACCGAATTTATGCCCGGTTCATCTCTTTAGTCGCCAATGCTCGCGGCATGCCCAACGAAACAGTTGCTCCCATCGCCGAGGGGCGCGTTTGGACCGGGCAACAAGCGCTTAATTTAAATTTGGTAGATAAACTGGGTTCACTCGACGATTTACTCAACCAGGTGAGCGAGCAACACACTCCGGGCACACGGCAGATAAAAGTAATAGAAAAAGAACTTAGCCCCACAGAAGCCTTTATGCGTGCATTAATGGAGCAAACACATTGGCTTGGTAAAGAGCTTAGAGTTCAACTGTTTGAAGATGCACTAAACGTTTTCGGAAACAACACCCATTCACTGACAACGAAGGCATCGCCGTTTTTAGATTTGCCGCCGTTCATGAACGAAGATTTAACGGTGCAAGCTAAATGCTGGATCTGCATAGCGCCCTAACTAAGAGCGCGCCTTAGACTATAGAGCACCATAGAACGGTGCTCTACGAAGGAAATTAAGATTTATTACCCAAAACCTCTTTAACGAAAGGAATCGTTAAGCGGCGTTGCTGCTGCAAAGAACACTCATCTAAACGGTTCAACAACATAAACAGATCGTTCATATTACGCGATGAACGCTGCATGATATATTTGGCAATATCTTCAGACATATGCAAACCACGAGCACTTGCGCGCATAATTAACGCCTCTTGCTTCCCTAGGTCATCCAGATTTTGAACTTGGTACACCACGCTGCCCAAGATACGTGATTTTAAATCAGCCAGTTGAATATCTAATTCACTCGGGCTTGAATGCGTCGACATGAGTAAACTGTGGCCACGGTCACGTAACTGGTTGAACAAATGGAAAAGCGACGTTTCCCAAGAGGGGTTACCACAAATCAATTCCAGACCATCAAGACAAACAAGCTGCGTTGCTTCCAAGCCTTCACAAATATCTTCGGCGGCATAACCGCGAATTTCTCGAACAGGTAAATATTGCACTGACATTTTGTTTTGATGTGCATAGTGGCAAGCCGCCTGTAATAAATGCGTTAAACCGCAACCCGGCGCGCCCCAAATTACATGACTAAAAAGGTCTTTTCCGGTGGCCTGTGCTTTTAACCCATTAACGACAAGATTCGCTTTATCGTCTGCACAATAAAAATTATCAAAGGTTGCGTCATCTTTTAACGTGACACCTAAACTTAACTGCATGGGTTCTGTTTCTATTTCCATAAACGCGAAGCCCGTTAACTCGACCAATTAAACTTTAATGGGTTTTCTGCACTACCTTTGGGAGCACTTTGCCACACGGGGCCTACATCCAGATCGTCTTGTTCAATACTGAGCTTATTGTCTAAGGTAATCACACTCAGTAATTTTTCTACACTGGCATCAGAAGCCAGATAGAGCAACATCGAATCGACCCGCACCGCTGCCACCTGTAAATTTGAAATTGCCGCCAAGCCCTCAAAATAATCGAGCGATTTGCGGTAATCGCTAAAATCTTTTACTCCTGAAAGCTGCACAACTAATCGATCTGACAACTCACCACTGCTTGTAAAGGCATAACGGCTCGCTAAAAAATCGGCCAAAGGTGAAAGCGCTTCAGGCCCTATTTTTTTGCCTGCGGCAATATTTTCTGCATCAATACGTGCATCGTAACTTTGCGTAGCGCCGGCATGGAAAAACTGCCATATACTCCATATGTCACCTGCAGAGGTCATGGAATAACGCCCCACCAAAATCACATCTGCCGCATAGCGCTGCGAAGCTTCTATTATTGCCTCTTCGTTAAAGTCCCACACATCGTCAGGGGCAAGTGCTTGCTGATCTTCCAAATCCAATACAGGAAAAGACAAAGGCAAACCACGTAAACCTGCCGCTTCACCCAGTGAACGCACAACATCTGAATCACTGTATTGGTTCAGTAAGCCACGACCAAACTCCTCGCTGTCTTCCACGAGCCACACCAAGGTTGTTGGGCGATTATCTGCCCAGTAGGGCAAACCCGCCTGACTGAGCACCTTGCGTACAGCGCTTTGTGAAAAGCTCACGCTCAAACGCTCGGTAAACCCCTGCTCACGCAACGCCTCGGAGTCTAAGTCTTCATACTGATACTGCTGAATGTAGCGCGACGCACGATCAAGCTGCAGTAAAATCGCGTCGTTATAGATAATCTCGCTGTTGCCCGACATACGAATCAAAACTTGAAGAAATGCGTCTTCGGTGACCTTCACCCGCTCGCTGCGCTGCTGCGACGTAACCGGAACCGTGGCCTGAAAGAAATTTAGCTTATCTTGTGCAAACACCCGCGCACCAGGGAATAGCAGAACACCGATCAGGCAATAATGTAGTATGTGAAGGAAACGGGGCATCTAGTTGTCCGAGAGTCTAATAACCTAGCGAAGGGTATGCATTATAAGCATCATATACGTACATTGTACCAACTCTTCTGCCGGTTCGTCGCTAACGCACAAAACATCGCTGATGCTCGCTTCGACCGCAACACACACAATAAATTGCCCTGACCGTTGTTGCTGACAATGTTAGAATAGCCGGCTTTATTCATCAGCCCGGTTTGATTCCATATGTCCGAAGACCAAGCACCCGATAATTCAACCTCTTCCACCAATCTCAGCTACAAAGATGCAGGCGTCGATATTGATGCTGGCAACGACCTAGTCGAGAAAATCAAAGGGGTAGCAAAACGTACACGTCGCCCCGAAGTGCTCGCTGGGCTTGGCGGTTTTGGTGCTTTATTCGAGCTACCTAAAGGCTACGAGGAACCCGTACTTGTATCGGGCACTGACGGTGTTGGAACCAAACTAATGTTGGCCATGGCCGCCAATAAGCACGACACCATAGGTATCGATTTAGTCGCCATGTGTGTGAACGATTTGATTGTGGGCGGCGCAGAGCCTCTTTTCTTTTTGGATTACTACGCCACAGGCAAACTATCAGTTGATATTGCAACACAGGTTGTCGAGGGTATTGGTGAAGGCTGTGCTCAGTCGGGCTGCTCACTGGTCGGCGGCGAAACCGCTGAAATGCCAGGCATGTACGAGGGCGAAGAGTACGACTTAGCCGGTTTCTGCGTTGGCATTGTGGAAAAATCCAAAATCATTGATGGCAGCAAGGTACAAGCCGGTGACGTATTGATCGGCCTACCCAGTAGCGGGCCTCACTCCAACGGCTATTCTCTGATTCGAAAAATTGTTGAGGTCAGCGGTGCCGATTTGAACTCGCCCTTGGGTGATCAAACCCTAGGGGAGGCCCTACTCACACCAACACGCATCTATGTTAAACCCTTACTCGATTTATTCGCCAATGTTGAAGTACATGCACTTTCCCACATTACTGGCGGCGGCCTAACGGAAAACATTCCACGCGTACTGCCCGACAGTGCACGAGCGGTTATCAACGGCGACGCATGGGAACTGCCAGAAGTGTTTGCTTGGTTGCAACAAGCTGGCAATGTTCTGCCAGAAGAAATGATCCGCACGTTTAATTGCGGTGTTGGCATGGTGATTTGCGTAGCAAAAGAAAACGAAGGTTTAGCCTTAGACGTGCTGCGAGAAAGCGGTGAGCAACCATTTATACTAGGTGAAATTGCACCGGCGGATGATGCCAAGCCTCGTGTCGAAATGTTGAGCTTAGTTTAATGCCAGCCGGTAACGCGAACAAAAAACATGCACGGGTTGTGGTACTCATCTCGGGTGGCGGCACAAACTTGCAAGCCATTATCGACGCACAAGAAGCCGGCTCGTTACCTATCAATATATGTGCGGTTGTTTCCAATAAAGATCATGTCGGTGGCTTAACCCGCGCAGAAAAGCACGGTATTGCCAGCATCGTGCTCGACCACAAACTCTTTGACACCCGCGAATCTTTTGATTCTCGCCTGCAAGACATCATTGATAGCCAAGCGCCCGACATCGTCGTACTTGCGGGCTTTATGCGTATTCTTACAGAAGGGTTTACTCGTCATTACGAAGGCAAGATGATCAACATTCATCCGTCACTGTTACCGAAATACCAAGGCCTGCACACCCATCAACGTGTTATTGACGCCGAAGAAAAGGAACACGGTACAACGGTACATTTTGTGACGGCTGAACTCGACGGTGGGCCGCCCATCATTCAAGCCAAAGTTCCGGTGCATAAGGAAGATACCGCAGACACATTAGCGGCGAGAGTGCTGGAAAAAGAGCATCTCATCTTTCCACAGGCCATAAAATGGCTGGCAGAGGGCAAGGTAGAGATGAAAAGTGATGGCGCCTACCTCAATAACAAGAAATTACCCCTAAGCGGCTTCGATTTTTCTTAATATTTTCAATAACATAGAGCACCTTAACCACGACTTTCGTCACAGGTTCGGTGTGATTTCACGCACAGCAAACTGTCTGGTTATTTTACAATCAAGACCATCCCTTATTTCAAATTGTTAGGTTTTTTACAGTAATTCAAACACTTAGCAATATTGGAACACTAGTTGCCTATTTGACCCCCAAATCAAAATCACTTTTATTCGTGTTAAAAGGGGACAACAATGAAACTTCGATCAATAACTTCTGGCATTTTGGCCGTTTGTATCGCTGCTATGGCATCAAACAGCTTCGCTTATAAAATCGGCGGCACCGTATACTGTGATTCCACCGAAGACGGCGTGATCAGTACTGACGACATCCTTCTTCCTAATGTTGGCATTATCATTGAGAGTGACCAATACGGCACATTCACTGAATCGACCGATGCGAACGGCGAATACCTAGAAATTCTTCACGAACAAGGCGCGTACGATGGCACCTATGTAATAAGTGTGGACGAAAGCACTTTGGGTTCGCTGGCTTTTGTTATTGCCCCCGAAGGTGGCTCACACGAAGTGACACTAAGCCTCGACACAATCACGCACGACTTTGAGGTCGACTTCCTAGTCGACGACCCTAGTTGTGGTGGTATTAACCCATCGTGTGGCGACGGCAATTTAGACGAAGGCGAGCAATGCGATGACGGCAACTTGCTAGATGGCGACGGTTGTTCAGCATCTTGTACTGTTGAGATTGGCGGCCAAGGATGTACACCAGGTTACTGGAAACAAGATCATCACTTTGATTCTTGGGTAGCTTACACACCAGACACACTATTCTCTGACGTGTTCGAAAATGCATTCCCTGGCGCAACACTTATAGAAGTGCTTAGCAAAGGCGGCGGTGGCTTGTACGCGCTAGGTCGTCACGCAGTAGCTGGTTTACTGAATACCGCTTCTGATGGTGTGAGCTACGACATGGGAACTTCTGGTGTAATCGGTAGTTTCAACTCTGTATTCCCAGGTTCTAAGCAAGACTACAATGCAACTAAGAATGTTCTTCAAGACATGAACGAGTTGGGTTGCCCTCTTAACTAAGCATTACCTAAACTAAGCATTACCTAAACTAAGCATTAACTAAGTAAGTTAAGTACCCTTAAAACAAAAAAGGCCGTGAAGAAATTCACGGCCTTTTTATATTCTAGAACGCTATATTTTTAAACGCCGACCCTTGACGGTAAACGCGCTTCACATTCGTCGTTACTAGCGGGAACACTGGTGTCCATTTCCATCAAACCCATCTCACTGTGCCAGGTTTCAATACCATCGCTGTTATCAAAACGAATGCGTTGGTATTCGACGTTTTCATTTGTTTCCATGCCCGCAGGTTTTAATATCGCTTGGTAGGTTGTCTCTAAAAATGTAATCGTAATTAACAAGCTATATGATTCAAGTGACTCAGAGCTTGCTCCCAGTAAACTCCAAAAGCCTTCCACACGTTCACCACGTGTACTTCCCTCACCGATTGTGCCATCAACGGTACTCGCACCTTCAATAAATTTCACACAGGCAACAAAGTCACCACTGGCATCACCCGGGCTACCCTGGAAATACCATTCGATTTCTTTGTCATCTAGATCTGAGGGCGCATTCCCCAAGTCTAAATCTGACACCTTTAGCTCAAAGCCTGCTATTTCGGTAAAAGGGGCTGTGCCCTCAGGCAGCTGTGTCGCTGCGCTTACCTCTTCGACTGTATCGAATTCACTACCGCTAAAAGAGTTGTCTGCGAGCGAGGACAAATCCGCGTCATCACCAGACAAGCCAGAAACTAAAGCCTCCACCAAATCTGCATTTTCTAAATCAGAAAAAAACGATTCTGCATTGTCGATACTTGTGTCTGTTGTTGTTTCATCTAGGGCTTTAATAACCACACTTTCAAC
The DNA here is from genome assembly GCA_045430305.1 of Agarilytica sp. Classification (GTDB taxonomy): domain Bacteria; phylum Pseudomonadota; class Gammaproteobacteria; order Pseudomonadales; family Cellvibrionaceae; genus Agarilytica. Next base: position 1,445,273 of record JAILXW010000001.1, read on the forward strand.
CGCTCTTGCAAACCCAACGACTTCTTCTTCGGTTACGTCCGTCGCGCTACTATCAATAACACTGTTTACAATCGTTACAATATCGTTAGCCACATCAACGACCCTAGCAAACGCATTGAGGGAAGATTCGCTGCCCATGTCGGCAGGTAGCGTGAATTCGTTATCGCGATATATATCGCGCATTTCCGTTTCCGTAGCATCAAGCACTCTCGCGACCGCGCCGCCGTCTGCAATCACTTCGTCAAAACTTTGATCATTACCTAACAGTTCTTCCGCCAACGCAGAGTAAAGTGAGCTTGTTGCATCATTCGGCGTTCCGCTTTCTTCCCCGATTTCATCGTAGGTATCAGTAATTCTATCCGCGAGAACGGAGACCACTTTGTGAACTTTAATTGCAGAATTTAATAATCTTGCGTTAGTCTCGCCGCCCCCGTTTTGGTTGAGGTAGTCCACATCTAGATCGTCTAAATCAAGCGCTAGCGAAGCCAAAACTTGAGTTTGATTGTCTTCGCCTTCAATATTGGTAAGCAACGATGTTAGCGGGGAGATTGTTGTTCCCGTCACGACGCCTTCGTCCGGTTCAGTTAAACGTCTGCTCATTTGACCTTCAAAAGGTTCGCCTGTTAACACGTCGTAACCACTGTCTATCCGTATAACAACACCAGCGTAATCAATATTAGTTGTAAGACAATACTGTTGCTGTTCTGCGGTTGCATCTACTGCACAATAATCTGTATCTGTGAGCGGATTGTAAGAGAAATATCCATCGTCATCAGTAAATGCATAAGCTTCCCATGCATTCCGAGTGGAATCGTTATTGCTATCTAAAAACACAGTTGCCCGTGCAAGATACCCGTCAATGACCACACCAGAATATTCCTGCCGAAAATCGCTACTCGAACCATCATCCTGACCGGTACCACCACATGCAATTAAAGTACTTACGGCTGAGGCTAGAGCAAGTTTAGGAAAAAAGTGTCGGTTCATTTCAATTTCCAAATGTTTACAAATTAAAAATTTCTAATTAGCTTTTAAAAATGTTCCGTGAATGCAAGCGAGAAACCAAACCTTCTTGGCGCACTGTTTCCATCCACTTCGGCACTTTCTGAACTCATTTCAAAATCTAAACTCATGGTTTTAAAAAAAGTAAAACCCATTGTATAACTCGATAATTTGGTACCCGCTAGATTCATTTGGTATCCGACACGTGCTGAGGGCACGTAGTAAGATACACTTTCGTAACTCATCGCTAGGTTTAACCACTGGTTTTCATAGCCAACGATATCGTCATATTCTGCTAAATCTAACCCGCTGCTCACAAACCATCGATCAGACACTTGGAGCATGCCATCAACACGCAGCAATGCATGCTTGGTATGTTTTTCACTGCCCTTTAGTCGACCATCAGCGATAAATGAGCGAGATACTTCACAACTATTTCGCTCAATCGTATTTTCATCCAAATCATCACAGTTAGTACCAATGTCGCCATATTCAAAAGCGGGTGAATTGATATTGTCGAGCCTTACACCCAACTGATACCAGTCAGCATCCCATAACAGCCCCACATCAATACCGATGTTACTGCTAGAGTTTAAATTTTTGTCGTATTCATCTTTGATCACATCAGAAACTTCTTCGCCATCCAGATCTTCTAAGCGCGTAACTTGTTTACTTAATTCAATCTGATAGAAATTTAGTTTTGCGCCCGCGTATAGCTTACCGGCCAAAGGAATAAAGCTCGGTACTGGGTCAATTTGCCTGCCGTAACCGACGGTATATTTTGTCTCGATTCCACTTTTTAAATAAATGGAAGTGTCAGTAGTAAAGGTTTGCAGCGGCTCATTAAAACTCAAAGTATCATCTAATACCGACACACTGGCTTGATACCCCTGGTTCACATCGAAAAATAGCGTGCCCTGTAAGCCTTCAGAGCGAAAATAAAATGGCGCACCTGGCAAACCAACATTTGCTGAGTTTTTGATATAGCCGTCTTGCCCCATTCGTGCCAATACCGCATTAAAACGATCCAGCACCTCATTCACAGGTTCAGTATTTGACTCTGGGGTTTCTATCAGATCGATCAGCTCATCTAAATCATCGGCAAAGTTAGCAACATCACCAATCTCGACACCGATGCTAATACTAGGAAGGTAACTAAATCGAAAACGCTCATCGGCAGGAACCACCAAAGGCGCCATTGCGGGGTTATACGAGGCAGCATACAAAGAGAAATGATTTGAACTCGGCCCAGTGGTTAAATTTGGACCGGGGTTGATACCATCAACAGCAAAGCTCACCGCTGAGCAAAACATCATACCGAAAACAACTGAAAACCCGAGTGATTTACTATGGATTCGCACCCAAACTCCTTTGCTTATAAGCTAGTTTCTAATAAAACTAGCTGAGATTCCGCTCAAGGAAAGGGAAAAGCGCTCCTTAGATGAAATCCGTCTGTCATATTGCAAAATCATACTATTTATCCATGATTTTTCTTTTGTCATTTGTATTTTCGCGCCGAAAATGACGTAAAATACGCGGAAATGGTGGGTCACCGCGCTTGGTCAGTGGTGAATATCGCCTACAATTAAGCCATAGTGCCGCTCAGCAATTGAGCAAACAATTCTTGAGTTCTCCACTAAAGCCAGTTTGAGTCATTTAAGGTCGTAATTTTGGATAAAGCAGCAATCGTCAAAGAACTGAAAAAGGGTTCTGAGTCATGGAACCAATGGCGTAAAACACAAGTAAGGGGCGACCTGGACCTAGACGGCGTCACGCTGCTCGATTTTGATCTAGAAAATGCCGACTTATCAAAGCTTTCTCTCAAAGATGCCACAGTCAAAAACTGCAACTTTCGCGGTGCCGATTTTATTTCCTCAAACTTGGAAGGTGCCGACCTTCAGAACAACGACTTCACCAACGCCAAGTTAATCGCCGCACGCTTAAACAATGCCAATCTTAGCGGGTCGATTTTAACGAACGCCAATATGCTGACCGCGTCCACACGCAATGCGCGCTTGGAGAACATCGACTTTAAAGGCCACGATATTAGCGGCCTAATACTTAAGAATATTTCGCTTGCTGGCAGCAACCTGGAAGGGCAGGAATTGGCACGTATCGACCTCAGTAACTCGAACTTGGAAGAGGTCAATTTTCAAAACGCCAATTTAAGTAAAACGATTCTGACAAAAGCCAACCTCACCAATGCAAACCTACAGGGTGCCACGCTCAAAGGCGCTACTTTTAAAGGGGCTGACTTAAACGGCGTTGATCTAAGCAATATGGATTTGCAAAAAGCGGACTTCACCGACGCAAACCTGAGCAACTGTGACCTACGAGAAGCGAACCTCTCGAAGGCACAACTGGGCAAAGCCAATATCACTGGCGCCAAACTTTGGAAAATTCATACCGGCGGTTGGGTTATCTCGAACATTGTTTGCCAATACGCCTATTGGGATAAAAACGGCAAAGAAAAAACAACCTATCGCAACCACGAATTCGAACGTATTTTTGCCGAATCTATCGCCATCGAACTTCGCTACCCCTATAGACTAACCGCCGCTGAATTGGCCACCCTGCCTATATTTGTGGAACATTTAGAAGCGGTACATTGGGGCATTATTTTGCGCCTTCGCTCCATAAGCGATGTTGCCGGTGGTGCGTTGGTACAATTTGTTGTCGAAGAAGTAGGCTCGCACAACCCCTCTGAACTAAAAGCGGCCTTGCAAGCCGAAGCTGACCGTATTCAGCTCGCTCAGCTGGCCTTGCGCACCAACAGTAAACTTCACATACAACTCAAAGAAAAAATTGCTTCGATTAGAGAAGAGTTCTGGCCCCGCTTGTTAGAATTAGCCGCAGACCATGAAAAAGACCAAGTACGCATGCTAACCGTGGTATTTATGGACCTGAAAAACTTCTCGAAATGGAGTGACGACGAGCTTTCAGAAAAACTTTCGCTCTTTCGAGGCCTGGTCAAACCCATTCTCAAGAAATATGGTGGCAACTACCCCAACATGGAAGGCGACTCACTGCGTATCACCTTCAAAAATGCCTCTGCTGGTCTAAGCTGTGCCTGCATGATGCGCAGTGTACTCTTCGCTGCGGGTTACGAATGCCGTGTAGGTGTGGAACTTGGCGAGGTTGCAGTGATTCACAATGAAGTAACCGATATTTCTGACCTAGAAGGCGTAGCCGTGAGCATGGCTGCACGCCTCGAAGCGTCAGCAGAACCGGGCGAAGTTTTAGCAAGCCACAAAATTCGCCACTACTGTGACCACAAAGATTTATTTGTCTTCACACCCAAGCGCGTCAAATTGAAGAAAAGTATCGGCGATAAAAAACAAGGGGATAAAATCGATTGTTTTACCGTAGAGCTCGCCAAAGCTGAACAAAGTATGTATTCCTAGCTCGCCCTCTTTTGCAGCCCCCACAACCAAGTAAACCCCTTATTCACATTTGGCAATTTAGTCATTTCCTGAAACACTGCTCGCGATCAACTAAACTTATACATTAATACTATAAGAATGTTGCTTTAAAAACCTTAAAGAATATTTTCGCGACAAATGGATCAAACAAGAGACTTTTACGGCTACCGTTTAGCTGAAGTTAACGAAACAAATCCCGTTACAGCGGCCTCGCCTATCTACAATGATCAGGGTGTGCTGCTAATGGCTAATGGCAAGCAACTTACCCGCAGCCAGGCAGACGTTATCGCCCAACACAAGCTGATCAAACCTTTAGAGCACAGTGTAAACGTCACAAAAAGTCTAGACAGCAACGGCCTGTTCGAACTTATCGAAAAGTTTTCCTCTCAACTACCGGGGCTACATGCAGTAGCACACAAAGAATCTGTACGTGAACTACTTAAAAAGAACTGTAAATACTACGCAAAGCATCCGTTGTTGCGTCAAAAGCTCACCGTACTAGCAAGCCAACTACCCAACATATACTACGGCAGTCTATACAGCGCTGTGGCTGGTGTAGTGTTAGCAGAAGAATTAAAACTCGACGATAAAGAAATTCGCACAATCTTTATTGGCGGCCTTATGCACAATGTCGGTTTTTTACACTTAGACCCCGAGCTGACCAAAAACGAAGACCAACTAGAAAAAGATGAAACGATTACGGTCCAGGCACACCCAGTAATCGCGAAACATTTTCTGGATAACGTGCCAGGCCTTTCAAAAGAAGTTGGAAAAGCAGTATTAGATCACCATGAGCGCACCGATGGCACAGGCTACCCAAGACACCGTTTTGGCGTTGACTTAAGCATAACCAGCCAGGTTATCGCTTTTACTGATGAGTTAGTGCGAGCTTACAAGCAATGCGAACACTACGGCGCGCATGCGCACCCTCTCATGATGCTGATTTTACAGTTCAATAGCAGCATACATTTTGAATCGGTTTATAAAGCGGCGGCTTGCCTGATGAAACGCGGGCCAAACCCCGACACCCCACCCAATATTTCACCAAAGGCACAGACATTGGTGGAACAACAAATGCGCATAACAGAAACATTCAACGCCACTAAAAAACTCGCGTTTGTGCTAATGAAAAACACTCGCACACGCACGACCAAATCCATAGCATCCATGTTAGGCCGCTTGGCGACATCGATTATTAGCGCAGGTATTACACAAGAGGAATATCGTGAATGGCTAGAAGATCTAGCGCGAAAGCCTGACCCAGAAGAGGCCTTAGAACTACTAAAAAGTAAGATCATGCAAGATGAAATTGAAATGCAAATCGAACGATTCAAAAGCATTATGTGGCAAAACATAAAACAAATCCCTAAAGAAGATGACTTGCTTTTAGAGAACTGCATTCGCTCCTATAACCAAATTGACCGCCTAAAAGTTCGCGAAGAAAGCGTCGCTTAACGCCCACTTTTCTACTTCATGCTAGCAAAAAAGAAACCGAATTTTTTTTGCGTCAAATAAGTTGCGCGCCTTTTTCCATCAAATAGTAAATCAAGATATAGATAGCGATAGATAGTACCAACCAAGCAGCACCAATCCAGGCAAACAGCAAAGGTGCCAGCATCATGGTAGACATTAAAGATTCTTGATAATAAAAAAACCACTGGTGATCTTTGGGAAAGACCCAGATATGCAAGGTATTGAAAATATTTTCAGCGCCAAACATTACCAACACCAGAAATAAAAATAGAAGCAAAGCCCCTAAACCCACAAGCTGATGTTTTATTTTAGGTAAACGCCCCTGTGTTTTATAAAAGTAAACGGTTGCTCCTGACCAAGCAATCAACACACCCCCAACTACGACAATCATCAGATCGAGTAATTTAGCCACATCATTTAAATGCACAACCTCTGGCTCTCGTAAGAGTTTCTGCTGCCCCTGACTTGTAGGTGTGAGGTAAGTAATCTCCTCCAGCCCTTGCCCACTGCGGTGTACCGCAACATTAATTTCATGAAAGATGTCAACGCGTTGCTGCCTTGTGGTCTCCGCAAAGCCGGGTTTAAACCTGTTTTTGGGGCCATAGCTCTCTATACCCTCTTTAAGGCCACCATAGTCATGCCAAACACCATAAAAGAAGTCGAACTTTGCCAAAACCGCCCACGCCAGCGCCAGCGCCACAAAAAATGTGAGCACACCGTATACAGCGCTATACGCTACTTTTACTCGTTTATTCATTGAAACCCGCTTTTCCTAGAGGCCTTAATGTTCGTTCAACTGTGACCGGCCGTTACCCAGCTCGCAATATTAGCATTTCAGCAAAACCGACCGAAAAGATATACATGTAAAACCCGCACACCATATTGGATGCATCTTGGTGCATATTTGGCAATATTGCACCACTAGCGCCCCTCAAAAAGCGCAGTCTTAACAAACAGAATCATCCAAGAGCACTATTTTAGCCAGTTTGCACCAAAAGTTGATTCTGGGTACGGTAATTGCTCTTACCCTATTGTCTATCGCACAAAAACTGGGCGATTACGCACCAACGTTAACATTAGCTAATTACTTTTTGGTGAAACGCTTGAAGTCAGACACTCGCGTTTCGTTTTCATAATAGGATTTTGTATGAGTTCTTCAAAATTAAATGTGCTTGATTTTTCCCAGGAAAATATCCGCACACTACACTTAACCTGGTTTGCTTTTTTTCTAACATTTGTTGTGTGGTTTTCTCACGCACCATTAAAACCATTAATGGTTGAAGCATTTAATATGACTAATGCGCAGTGGAAAGCATTGCTCATATTAAACGTCGCTCTCACAATTCCCGCCCGTATTGTAATTGGCATACTCGTAGACAAATTTGGCCCACGTATCGTATACAGTTCTTTGTTGTGTATTTCTGGCGTTCTATGTCTCGCGTTTGCCTCAGCGCAAAGCTATGAACAACTCGCATTTTTACGCTTTGCCATGGGCTTTGTCGGTGCAGGCTTCGTAATTGGCATTCGAATGGTCGGTGAATGGTTTCCGGCTCGCCAAGTAGGTTTGGCCGAAGGTATTTATGGCGGTTGGGGTAATTTTGGTTCTGCTGCTGCTGCCTTCACATTACCAACAATTGCCCTCGTCGTTTACGGCGGTGAAGATGGCTGGCGTTACGCGATTGGCAGCACTGGTGTTATTGCCTTTATTTACGGTATTTTCTTTTATTTTCGCGCACGCAACACACCTAAAGGCTCAACATATTTTAAGCCCAAAAAATCCGGCGGTTTAGAAGTGACTAGCAAAGGCGACTTCTATTTATACCTCGCGATGAATGTTCCGATGTACCTCATCCTTGGTGTACTCGCCTGGAAACTTTCGCCAACCGGTGTTTCACTGCTTAGCCAAGAGATGACATACCTGATGTATGGAATTCTTGTAGCCCTGTTCGCCTTTCAATTTTCGCAAATTTATAAAGTTAACAAAGACATGCTCACTAAAGGCGCTGACGAGCATGACAAATACAAGTTCAAACAAGTTGCCGTTTTAGATTGGGCTTACTTTGTAACCTTCGGTTCTGAACTTGCTGTTGTATCAATGCTTCCGGCTTTCTTCTTAGAAACATTTGAAGGAATGACTCTAGCAAAAGCTGGCATGCTGGGTGCGGCGTTCGCCTTTATGAATTTGGTGGCTCGCCCAGGTGGTGGTTATATCAGTGATAAGTTTGGCCGTCGCCGTTCACTCACCATCTTTATTGCGGGGCTTTCTGTAGGTTACTTCATCATGTCACAAGTAACTGGCGACTGGCCTATCGTTTTGGCTGTGGCTTCTGTCATGATGTGTTCTTTCTTCGTGCAAGCCGGTGAAGGTGCAGTATTCGCAATTGTACCGCTAGTTAAAAGAAGGCTTACGGGGCAAATCGCAGGCATGGCAGGTGCTTACGGTAACGTAGGTGCAGTAACCTTCCTAACGATATACAGTTTCGTTGATGCCAGTACCTTCTTCATGATCATTGGTTCTTGCGCACTTGTTATATTGGGTGTCGTGCAGTTTCTAGAGGAGCCAGAAGGACACATGGTTGAAATCAACGAAGATGGCAGCGTTGAGCATATTCAAGTAACCTGATCTCAACTCACTCGAAATACAAAAGGCGAGCTCTGCTCGCCTTTTTCTTATAAAACTATTCTGGCTATAACATGGACCACATTCAGTCGTCGTTAAAAATATCGCTGGCCCAGCTCAGCGACAAAGGCCCCAAACCAGAAAACCAAGACACACTTGGTGCTCGCATTCCTGAAGGTTCTGCACTAACAACCAAAGGTGTCGCTCTAGCACTGGGCGATGGTGTCAGCAGCAGCAGTGCGGCAAAGCAAGCAAGCCAAATGGCTGTAACAGGCTTTTTAACTGACTACTACGCCACTCCCGACACTTGGCGAACACAACATTCTGCCACCCAGGTTATTCAGTCACTGAATCGTTACTTATGGGGGCAGAGCCAGAATAGCGTAAGAGAAGAAGGCTACCTCACTACCTTTTCTTCGATTATATTTAAAGGAGATAAATGTTTTATTTTTCATATCGGCGATTCTCGCGTGTATCGCTATCGCGCGAATGCGTTAGAGCAACTCACTACCGACCACGTACAAAAAATAGATAAATCAACACGCTACCTCAGCCGTGCACTCGGCGCCGATTCCGTACTCGAAATTGAAATGCGGAAAGATGAAATTCAACAAGGTGATATTTATATTGTCACCAGCGACGGTATTCACGATTTTATTCCCTACCATCAATTTCGCAGCTTAATTAACGCAGCCAATTCGTGCGAAGAAATTGCTCAAAACGCGATGGACTTAGCCAAACAAAATCACGCAGACGACAACTTAAGCATTCAGGTGGCTCGCATTGAAAGTTGCGGAGAGCCCTCGAAGCGCGATGCCATCACTGTACTTTCACAATTACCCTTTCCACCCGCACTAGAACCAGGACAAAAGATCGATCAACTATGCGTTGAAAAAATCATTCACGAGTCTGAGCGTAGTCAGGTGTATATAGTGCGCGACGAAAATGATCGTCGTTACATAATGAAAACACCTTCGGTAAATTACGAAGACGACCCAGCGTACATAGAACGCTTTGTGATGGAATCTTGGGTTGGTTCACGCGTTCAAAATGCTAATGTCGTAAGAGTCATTCCTGGTAAACATGAACGCACTTTTTTGTATTATTTAACCGAGTACGTCGCCGGCCCCACTCTCACACAAATCATTAAGGAACGGGCACCACTCGCGGTGCCCGATGCGATCGAACTACTAGAGTCGCTTATTAAAGGCCTGAGAGGCTTCCACAGAAAAGACACCTTGCACCAAGATTTAAAACCCGACAACGTCGTAGTTGGCAGTAGCGGCCCCGTCATCATTGATTTCGGTTCGTGCTACGTGGCTGGCGTTCATGAAGCAGGGGCACCTTTTGAGCGCGATATTATTTTAGGAACCTTAGATTATTCAGCGCCGGAATATCGCTTCGGAGGCAAAGTCAGCTCAAAGTCAGACCAGTTTTCGCTCGCAGTAATTTTGTATGAAATGCTCACCGGAAAACACCCATACGGTGAGAAGTACCAATCAGCGAACAAGCTACAGTCTTTTCAGCGATTAAAATATAATTCTGCACTTAAATTCAACCCGCTCGTTCCCCAATGGCTCGACCGCGCCATGGAAAAAGCACTCAATATACACCCGGATACGCGCTATTCGGCACTGTCTGAATTCTTACAGGATTTAAAACGACCAAACCCAAATTGGCTCGCAGCAAAAGAAATGCCTTTGTTAGAAAAAGACCCGCTTAAGTTTTGGCAGTTTTCTGCGGGCCTCGGGTGGCTGATATGTATCGCACTTATTATTGAGCGTTTTAGCTAAAAGCTATTGCGGCGTTTAGATATTCCACTTGCCCGGCTCGGAATGAATCACAAGTAATTCGCCCGTTCGGCTAGTCTCACAACGGAGCTTTTTGCTGCTTTTCTCTCCATTATGAATTTCAACAATATTGAACCAATGCTTGAATTTTTTGGCCTCAACAGAAGTCGCCGTTTTACGTTTGAACTTCAATTCCATTGTCTCACCCGCATCTTGTGTTAGTGCTGACTTACAAATTCTTAAAGATTCGCGACTATTTACTTTTTCAGAGGCATGTAAGGAAGTACTCACGAACATAACCAAAATACCAACAATCAACTTATTCATCTTGAGTTCCTCTTAGGTTGTCTGTATAAATATCTAATTATTTCAATGCGTTACACGCCCGAATAAAAACTTAAACGCCATTACACAGAACAATAAATTAGTTTCAAATAGAGACTAGTCTCTATTTGAAACCGACAATACGCCGATTAGTCCTAAAAAACAACTAAAACTTATCAGAATTTTGTAGCATACTTAAGAATATGGCCCACAGCTCTCACGACAAACTTCACTGCTCGCTATCACTGGCTCTCGATATAGTCGGAGATTATTGGACCGCGCTTATCTTGCGCGACATGATGATTTTTGGCGGTGTACGCCGCTTTGAGCAATTACGTGAGGGCTTAAGTATTTCTCGCAACGTACTCACCGACCGATTAAACAAACTGGTCGAACAAGACATTTTGCGTAAACGACCTGTAGATGAAGGTGCGAGACGCATGGAATATAAAATGTCGCGCAAAGGTTGGGAGCTAGTACCCGTACTACTTACCATGCATCAATGGTCTGAGCGTTGGCGTGATGACCCTGGTAATTCAGCGTTGAAATTTATTGATACAGAAACCGGTGAAGAGATTCCACCCATCGTCCCTCGCGCCGAAGACGGCAGACTACTCGGCCCGCACAATGTAAAACCAGTGCCCCGCAACGAACACGGTAAACACTATATTGAAAGTTTGGGCGGCATAGAGCCTGAAAAGAAATGAGATGAATCACTAGCTCTGCGCTCCCCTTTGTTCACGTATTTTTGATCTTTTACTCATCGAACTGCAGGGCCGGAAAACTAGTTGCCGCTAGGTTACGAGTTTCACTTTACCCTTTCTAAAAGGGAAGAAATATATTAGACATTCAACCATACAAGTTGCGCAAGACTATTCCGGCCTCACATAGTCTCCATCGAGCGCCCGCTGAGTCGATTGGTTTTTCATTCAGATAATTTAATATACCGGAAGCTACCCTCGGGAGTTTATTTTGAAAGTTGTTGCATATATGGCCCAGAGTCTTGATGGATATATTGCTGGCCCCAATGGAGAACTTGAGTGGCTTGAACGTATCGACAATCCAGAGGGTAGCGACTTAGGTTTTGCTAATTTTATGTCCACTATCGACGTACTGTTAATGGGAAAAAACACCTTTGAGAAAGTAGCGTCGTTTGGTTTCTGGCCTTATGACAAGCCTGTCTATGTGGCTAGCAATACGTTAAAGCACCTGCCAGTGGAGCTGGAGGGAAAAGCTCACATCCTATCAGGTGATTTACCATCTATGCTGTCTCAATTGGAAGATAAAGGCATAAGCGTTGTATATATCGATGGAGGTCTACTCATTCAGAGTGCACTGAAACATGATTTTCTGAATGAAATAACAGTGACAACACTTCCGGTTATCCTTGGGCAAGGCATTTCGCTGTTCGGATTGTCTAGTGATGCACTTAAGCTACAACTAAAAAGCTCAGAAGTACTGTTAAACCAGCTGGTAAAAACACGCTATGAGATCGTTGTGGCCTAACTAACAACCCAACACTAACCTTATGAAACCAATGAACCCTATTAATCAGAGAATTTTTGACTGACTCATTAGAAATGAGCCTTCACAATTTTATTTCGGATAAAACATCTTAAATTGTAAAAGAAACTGACTGTATTGATTGTATTACTTCAGTCAAGGCAAGCGCACTATCACTACGATAATGATGTTCGAGACGAAAGCATATAACAAGACATTGAATTCGCTCGTTGTAGTCACCGAGACAGTTAACTGCTTCGCGATCACCTACCCTTTAACGCAGTGTTAGAAACTTTCTATGAACGAGAAAAACCAATTAAAATTAAAGAGACGCATCGGAAAGGTCGCAACTGATATGGTTGATGGATCTATGAATTATCTCGAAGGGGCGCTTGAGCTAGTGTCTCTACGCCATGAAATTGGTGCATACGAGAATGACCCTGATTTTGTAGCATTTATTGCGGTAGCATATGAAATAGATAATCTTCCCATCAGGAATTCTCGTAAACAATGGTCAAGAAACACTTTAGAGCGACACAAACTGGAAATACAACAATCAATAGAATGGGCCAAAGAATTTTCGTTGGAAAACTGTAAATCCTTAGCAAAGAGATACAACATTTAACAAAGTTTATATAATCGAGTAGCTTCAGAACCGACTTTTACGGATAAGAAGCTAAAAAACACATAGCAAACCAATCAACTACGTTCTAGCCCGATATTGGGGCCTTAGACTCAACGAAAATCACATATAACACATGCAAAAAGTATCACTATTTATCGATGTTCAGAACATATATTACACCACGAAGAATACATTTAACTGTAATTTTGACTATAACAAATTCTGGGCTTTAGCCACCTCAAATAGAACTGTGGAGCATGCATTCGCATATGCGATTGACCGAGGTGACGAAAAACAAAAACAATTTCAAAATATTTTGAGAGCAATCGGTTTCGAAGTTAAATTGAAGCCCTACATCCAAAGACTTGACGGCTCTTCTAAAGGAGATTGGGATGTTGGAATCGCTATTGATATGATAGAACATTGCAAGAATTCAGATGTCGCAGTACTTGCTTCTGGAGATGGGGATTTCGATATCCTTGTACAGAAAATACAGGATAAATACGAAATACCCGTAGAAGTTTATGGCGTTAGAGCGCTCACATCTTCAACGCTTATTGATGCTGCTTCTGTTTATTACCCTATTGAAAGATCTTTGTTACTATAGCTCTACCTACAATAGGTGAACGGGACTAAATTACCCACCTCAAACAATTCGGACACCCGGGTTATACGGAAGAATCAGATCCGTTTTTCACAACCCCCCCAAAGACTATACACCTCTCCAAGAGGCGTTATGTTTATTGACAGGAGAGAAAACATTGAAATATATAGGGATTTTAATACTTGGCATGTTACTAAACGGTTGCGTATCTCAAACATTCCAAAAGGCATCGGGTATAGCGCCTGAGTCTGAAATTTGCGTCGTAAAAAATACATTTACTCGTAACGACTTTTTTAATACTTACCGCGATACATTGCACAACGCAGGGTTTCACACTAAAGAAATTTCTAAGCCCGGCGAGTGTTCAGTATATACAACATACACAGTGCAATATGGCAATCATTGGGGCCTATATTTGGCTAGAGCGAATCTTAACTTCTACAAAGATGGAGAGTTGGTTGGTTCCGCGTCCTATAAAGCACCACGAGCGGACCCATCTAAGCATGGCCGAGTGCAAGGGAAGATTCAAAAGTTAGTGAACGGGGTTTTTGGTAACGAGTAAAACATAACACGCTGTTCAATTCGTCGCTTTTTTTGCGTTATATACCGGTAGAAATTAGATGAAGGAAGTAGAAAGAATTATCCGCGTAGACCACGCTGGCGACAATGTAACTCGTATCACATAGGAAACAACATGAAGCACCCTAGACATCAAGTGTTGATAAAATTCACAATGCTGTGCTTGATTTTATTTTCATACTTCTCTTATCTAACATATCAATACGATCTTTTAACCGGAGGTGTCGCAGCCTTAATCACATGGAGTTTCTTCGTGCTATGCACTCCAATCGCAGATGCAGGTTTCTTGTTAGATTTCCCGATCAGGGTACTGTTTAACATTAGAATGATATGGTCAGAAATCGCAGTTTGGGCTATTGCTATTATTATCAATATCGTTTCATTAATATATTTTAGTCAGTTTTATGAAATTACATTCATCACTAAAACCATGAAAATCATATTAACAACACCCTACCCATACTGGTTAGTGATCTTACTCTCTGGGATTGGAACATTTCTTTCTATTCGTTTTGGTGATGAATTAATGGATGTACTCCATCATAAACATCGGAAATTCTACCTTAGCCATCATTTCAAACACGAAATAGTCCTATTTGTGTTTTTTCTCTTTGTTATTTTTGGCTATTACGAAATTATTTCTACGTTAGGGATCGACGTTAAATAAACGCTCATCGTACTCACGCACATTCCAGAGAGCACGCGATGCAACACACAGAAAGGCTCTATATAGGGGCGTTTATTTCAAAATAAAAAAAGGCGACCGAAGTCGCCAACTAGGTGCAAATTGCTTCTTGGAGGAAAACTTAAGCTAAACGTTAAGCTACGCCGAGTTCAATGAAGTCATCGGCTATGCGCACTGGAAAGATTTTGATTTTCACATTTTCATCTTCTAAGCACTGGCCTGATGCCAATTCAAAATGCTGCTTGTAGATAGGCGATGCCACAACAACCTTACCATCAAGATCACCAACAATACCTCTTGCAAGCACAGCCGATTGAGTAAACGGATCAATTGCACTAACAGCGTAGTAGTCGTCGCTTACATTAAATATTGCTACCTGCTCGCCACCTATAAGCGCACGCACGCCAATAGAAGGAATAATTTCATCTGTGGCGCACACCCGCTGCCATTGCGATACCGTTTCTTTATTTGACATGTTTTTACTCCTTCAACGTTTACGCAGATGTTTTTATTTCGTTGTTATCGACGATACGAACAATTTCTTCTTCCGTAGCCGGGCGAATTTGTTCACGCTCTTCTACAAATACAACGGTATTGTCTTTTTCGTCACTATTCACAAACGTTCTAAAACGTTTGAGCTTATTCTCATCTTCGATTGTGGTTTTCCACTCGCACTGATAATTCTCAATTACGATAGCCATTTCACTTTCGAGTTCTTCTGCGAGATTTAGCTTGTCATCGATTACGACTGACTTAAGGTAATCTAAACCACCTTCTAAGTTGTCCATCCATACCGATGTACGCTGCAGCCTATCGCCAGTACGAATGTAGAACATCAAGAAGCGATCGATGTATTTAATAAGAGTTTCGTCATCTAACCCTGTCGCAAATAAGTCTGCGTGTCGCGGTTTCATTCCGCCATTACCGCATACGTATAAACTCCAGCCATTTTCTGTTGCGATCACACCAACATCTTTACTCTGTGCTTCGGCACATTCTCGTGTACAACCAGAAACAGCGAATTTTAGTTTGTGGGGCGCGCGCAGGCCCTTGTATCGGTCTTCAATATCGATCGCCATTTTGACAGAGTCAAGTACACCATAACGACACCATGTACTGCCTACGCAAGACTTTACAGTACGCGTTGATTTACCGTAGGCATGGCCCGTTTCAAATCCAGCGTCTATTAGCACTTTCCATATTTCAGGTAGTTCGTGCTGTTGCGCACCAAACAAATCGATACGTTGGCCGCCAGTAATCTTGGTGTAAAGATTATATTTTTTGGCAACCTCGCCAAGCACAATGAGTTTTTCTGGTGTGATTTCACCACCTGCAATACGAGGGACAATCGAATAAGTCCCATTCTTTTGCATGTTCGCCATAAAGTGATCGTTGGTATCTTGCAAAGCAGCATGCTGATCTTTCAAAACATATTCATTCCAGCAGCTCGCCAAAATCGAACCAACGGTGGGCTTACAAATATCGCAGCCCAAACCTTTACCGTGCTTTTCGATAAGCTCATCAAAGGTTTGAATTTTTTCTACACGAACAATGTGGTAAAGCTCTTGGCGCGTGTGGGCAAAATGCTCACAGAGATCGGTGTTTACTTCCACACCAAGCTTTTCCAATTCAGAATTCATAACTTGTGTTGTTAGCGCAATACAACCACCGCAACCTGTACCTGCTTTGGTACTCGATTTAATATCGCCGATAGTACAAGCGCCTTCAGCAACCGATTGGCAAATTTGACCTTTTGTCACTTCATGACAGGTACAAATGTGTGCTTCATCTGGCAAAGCATCAACACCCATTCCCGCTGGGGCTGCGCCATCTAAAGCAGGCAAAATCAATGCTTCAGGTGTTTCGGGTAATTCCATGCCGTGAACACACATCTGCTGCAGTGTTCCGTAGGCCTCAGCATCACCAACGAGCACGGCACCCAAAAGTGTCTTGTTGTCTTCACTTACAACTAGGCTTTTGTAAACCTCATTTACACCATCTTGATACACGTATGTACGAGCACCGGGGGTAACTGCTTGTGCATCACCAATGCTCGCAACGTCTACACCAAGTAATTTTAACTTGGTACTCATATCTGCACCGGTAAACTCTTCTTGCTCACCTTTAATTTGTGCAGCAACAACTTTCGCCATTTGATAGCCTGGCGCAACCAAACCAAATATTTTTCCATCCCAAAGGGCACATTCGCCAATGGCATACACATCTTCCACAGAAGTGCGGCAGAAGTTATCGACAACGATGCCGCCGCGCTCACCAATTTCAATATCATAGCTGCGAGCAAGATCATCGCGGGGGCGAATACCCGCAGAAAATAAAATCATGTCCGTCTCTAAATGAGAACCGTCTGCAAAGTTCATTCGATAGCGTGCGTCTTCGCCTTCAACTATTTCTTTGGTGTTTTTTCCTGTGTGAACATTTACACCAAGACCTTCAATTTTGTTGCGAAGTACTTTACCGCCGCCTTCATCCAGCTGAACAGCCATCAGGCGGGGCGCGAATTCCACCACGTGTACTTCTAAGCCTAAATTTTTCAGAGCGTTTGCAGCCTCTAAACCCAAAAGCCCGCCACCGACAACAACGCCAGTTTTACTAACTTTTGATGAAGCGGTCATCGCATCTAAGTCTTCAATCGTGCGATACACCAAACAATGTTCTTGCTCGCCACCAGGAATAGGCGGCACAAAGGGGTATGAGCCAGTAGCGAGTACAAGCTTGTCGTACGCTTCTTCTCTACCACTTTCTGTAACAACTTTTTTCTCATCGAGCTTTAACTCAGCGACTTTGTCGTTAAGGACAAAATAGACACCGTTGGTTTCGTAGTATTCTTCCGATGTCAGCATCAAATCTTCTGCCGTTGCACCAGAAAAATAGGAACTAAGTTGTACCCGGTCGTACGCCAAGCGAGGCTCTTCCGAAAATGTAATGATGTCGTACCCAGCGGCTTTTTCATCGGCCAGCATATTTTCTATAAATTTATGCCCAACCATGCCGTTTCCAATGACGACGATTCTTTGTTTACTCATTTTTGATGTTCCTCTGTGCTCAACTATTAGCCACAATTACAATAAAAGTAACCGTCGCGAGCCATGTTGAGATCTTATCTATTGCACCTATTCGCCTACGGAGCAAATTGAGTGCCACTTACGGCGAGATCGCAACCACAATTATTTTTTCTATATATATCAATCAGTTAAAACACCCCTAGCTGATTTTTTTCATTTCCAAGGAGCATTTTAAAGATTGAATAACGCACCAATAAGATGCTTTTTTGCACCAGTCGAGCGCATCCTTATGGTGCTCACCTTTCATCTAAACGGGGTTCATCACGTATTTAGCGCCATAAATGCACCACAATGAAACACAACCATGACTAACACATGGGTTTTACTTGTAGGTATTCACTATATTCCTGAGCAAGATACAAGCGCCTATCCTTGATATTGAACAAATCTAGATAGAAGGAAGAGATAGCCTTTTAAGGGTTAAAAGTGAATAATGCATCGCATGGAACAAACATTTCTTCGCGATACTTTTGATCGGAAAATCGATTATTTACGACTGTCGGTCACTGACCGCTGTGATTTTCGCTGCCTGTACTGTATGGCAGAGGAAATGACTTTCTTACCCAAAAAGGAAGTGCTTTCGCTTGAGGAACTGATACGCGTAAGTGACATATTTGTTCAGTTGGGCGTGAAAAAAATTCGTGTGAGTGGTGGTGAGCCTTTAATTCGCAAAGACGCTTTGCTCTTGCTCAAACAGCTAGGGCGCCTTTCTTCTCTCGAAGAGCTGTGTTTAACCACCAACGCCTCGCAGCTAGAAAAAACGGCAAAAGACATTTACCAGGCAGGTGTTAAACGCATCAATATCAGTTTGGATAGCCTAAAGCCCGAGCGTTTTCGCCAACTGACTCGCCACGGTGATTTAAATGTGGTGTTACGCGGAATCGACAAAGCACTTGAGCAAGGCTTCCAAGGTATCAAGATCAATGCTGTATTAATGCAGCAATACAATATTGATGAAATTATTGATTTGGCAGATTTTGCGCTAAAACGTGGTTGTGATATTAGCTTTATTGAAGAAATGCCATTAGGGGAAATAAGCTCCCACTCACGTGCGCAGGAATTTATTAGTAGTGCGCATGTACGTAATATTCTTTCTCAGAAGTTTGATCTTAAAGAAAGTACAGTAACAACCGGCGGCCCCTCAAAATACTGGAGCGTCGATGGGTGCAAAAACAAGCTTGGGTTTATTTCCCCGCACAGTGAAAACTTTTGCGCGAGCTGTAACCGAGTCAGAGTAACAGCCGAAGGTAAATTGCTTTTGTGCTTAGGCAACGAAGACAGCCTCGATTTAAAAGCTTTAATACGCTCAGAACGCAACGATGACGATATTAAACAGGCCATCATCGCAGCGATGCAATACAAACCAGAAAAACACGAATTCAACTTAGATCAGCCCCCCCAAATATTGCGTTTTATGAATGCTACCGGGGGCTAGTCGCTAGCGGTAGAGATGCTTTATGTCAGAAAAATTCGACACCTTTATTCCCCTTAATATATGTGTGTTAACGGTAAGTGATACCCGCAACCTAGAAAATGACACTTCTGGGCAAGCACTAGAAGACATGCTCGTGGAAGCAGGCCACCAACTTTATCGCCGAGAGCTCATTAAAGATGACGTTTATCATATTCGAGCCATCACCAGTCAATGGGTTTTCGATCAAGATGCTCAGGTCGTTGTGATAACGGGCGGCACGGGCTTCGCAGGACGAGACAGTACTCCTGAGGCAATATCCCCCTTACTCGATAAAGAAGTCATAGGTTTTGGCGAACTTTTTCGACAAATTTCATTTGAGGAAATTGGCACTTCAACAATTCAATCGCGCGCACTTTCAGGCCTTGCGAATAAAACGTTAATATTCTGTTTGCCCGGCTCAACCGGCGCAGTTAAAACAGCCTGGACAAAAATCATCGAGTCGCAACTCAATTCTACCACTCGCCCCTGTAACTTCGTGGGCCAGCTCGTTAAGAAAAACAACCCGTAAAATACTGGTTAATTTTATTTTTAAAACGCCATGCTAGAAATCGATCAAGCACAACAACACATTTATGATGCAGTAGAAGAAATTCGCAGCACCGACACTATTTCTATTGCAGACGCTCATGAACGCGTTCTCGCAAAAGATATTATTTCACACATGGATGTTCCACCAGAAACCAATAGCGCAATGGATGGCTTCTCGGTTTGCATAAAAGATATAAAAGAAGTGCCTACCACCTTGCCTGTAGGCCAACGCATTGCCGCTGGCGACAAAGCTTCGCCACAAATACCGCAAACGGCATCCAGAATATTTACCGGCGCGGTTATTCCAGAAAATGCCGACGCCGTTGTTATGCAAGAAAACTGCGAGTACAACGACGACCCATTTGTAACAATAAATAAAATGCCGCACCTAGGGGAAAACATTCGCATAAAAGGCCAAGACATTGCGGCTGATACTTGCATACTTGAAAAGGGACAAAAACTACAGGCACAACACATCGGTTTACTTGCATCTATTGGTCAAGAGTCTGTCGAGGTAAAACGGCAGATCTGCGTTAGCCTCCTGTGCACTGGCGATGAATTGGTAAACCCTGGCGACGCATTAAGACCGGGGCAAATATACAACTCTAACCAATATATGCTGGCCAGCATGCTTAGGTCTACCGGGGTAAAAGTTAAAACTGTGCCCGCCGCCGCCGATGAGCTTGACACTATTAAAGACAAGCTTTCTATTCTGGCAACCACTTCAGATTTAATTATTTCTACTGGTGGCGTGTCTGTCGGCGAAGAAGACCACGTAAAAACTGCGGTTGAGGCACTAGGCTCATTAGATTTATGGAAGGTCAATATCAAACCGGGCAAACCACTGGCGTTTGGAAAAATCAAATCTACTCGCTTTCTGGGGCTGCCCGGCAACCCTGTCTCGGCATTTGTCACATTCGCGTTTTTCGCCCTGCCAGTAATTAAAAAACTCCAGGGGCAAATGCTGGAATCCCCGTTTAGTATCACCGTACCCGCATGTTTTGAAATATCGAAAAAGAAGTCTCGCCCCGAGCTAATGCGCGTATCTGTTTCAAACAAGGGCGCCGAAGCCTTTCCGAATCAAAGTTCAGGCGTACTCAGTTCAGTTACTTGGTCAAATGCGTTGGCATTGATTCCCAGCCAAACCCTCATTAACGAGGGCGACCCTGTACGTATTTTCCCTATAGACACCTTATTAAAATAGTCGAAAGCAAAAAACGTTTAACCCGTTAATTTTCGCGCCAGCCTATCTCACGCAGGCCGCCCTATTTACGCCTATACTTGGTACTCACTAAAGCTATAGATTGTTACGCCAACGCGACATCTACACCCTAAAACTATTTATCTTGTGAGGTTTCGGCATGACCACCCTTAGAGCTCGAGTCATTCAGGCCTTACCCGCCATTGGAATCAGTGCCGCCTTAATCATCATTGCCATACATATTACGTATTCCAACGCGCAACTTGAAAAAAACATGAAGGCGTTGTCAGAAGACTTTATACCTGCCATTAACACCGCATTGAACGCCGAAAAAGACTTATATCAAGCTCGCTATGCGGAATTACAATTTATTGCAGACCCCGACAATCTTAAGGAAAAGCATCGCAGCGTATTCAATGAAAAAGCCAAACAAGCGAAAGAAAAGTTTTACACATTCGGCGAGCACTTGAGTGATCACCCCGATGTACGCTCAAACAAAAAGGACTTTGAAAACATCTATGAACGCTGGTTTTATGATGTTGAAATTAGCCTGCACAGCGGCCAAGCCACTGACACGATCCAAGCGCTGAAACAGACCAATGCGAGTTTCATACAGTTGCGTGCAATTTACGACAAATTAGGAGAGCGAGCGCTAGCTAAAGTACAGGAGATCAACGAACAAACCGCTGATCACATTGGCAGTACGACAGTTATTGTATGGAGCTTGGCTCTGCTCGCGCTTGCCGCCACCGTGTTGACTCACTTTTTCGCACAACCTGGGCTTAATGCTCACATCGGTAAACTGTCACATAAATTGACGGCACTTGCAGCGGGCGAAAGCTCTCTCGAGCAACCCCTTGACGCACACGATATAAAACCCTTAGCGCCGGTCGTCAAAAGTATCAATTTACTCACGAAGAATTTTTCTGACTGCGTTCAAAAAGTTGAAGTAGACTTAACTCGCCTAGAAACGATGGAGTCGGCGTTTGAAAAAACCACCCAAAAAACCTGTGACGTTGCACTCGAACAAAGCCACTCAAGCGAAACCATTTTAACCGCCGTGCATGAAATCAACTCCGCAACGCAAGAGCTTGCAGAAATAGCCCAACAAACCAACCAAGAATCAGAACACGCCATGGCGCAGTCTGAACAAGGCGTTGCCGTTGTTAGAAAATCGGTGACACAAATCGAAGCGGTATATCAAACCATTGAAGTCGCATCAAAAGATGCGCGCACGCTAGTAGATGAATCGAACAACATTTCTAGCGTGCTAGATGTCATTCGCGGCATTGCAGAACAAACCAATCTTCTCGCGTTAAATGCAGCTATCGAAGCCGCCCGCGCAGGTGAACAAGGCAGAGGTTTCGCAGTGGTTGCCGATGAAGTTCGATCTTTGGCGAGTAAAACCCAAGAGTCGACAGATAGTATTCAAGGTATGATCGAGGCCGTTCAGCAAGGTGTGAACAACGTCGTTCTAAAAATTGAAGAAGGCTTCGAAAAAGTGAGTAACGCCGTGGAGCTTTCCTCTGAAATTGAAAGCCTGTTATCAGAAACACAAAATCTAATTTCTACAGTACGCGATATGTCTGAGCGCACCACTCACGCAACCACGGCACAATCGGCTGTCGGCGAAAAAATCAATGGTCACTTAAACCATCTCAACCAACAGACAATGGTGAGTAAAGACATTTCTCTCGACATGCAAGAAAGCCTGAAAAACATTCAGTCGCTCACCAAAAGTGTACACAGCACAATAGGAAAATTTTCTAAAACAAATTAAATCTAACAACGCTCGGCGCAAGACGAGACGAGCAGCAAGGCTTGGATTATAATGAACCCTCTCGTTATCGCCCATTCAACGCCTACTTAATTCTTGCGGCCTATATATGTCAGACTCAAATCAAACAGAAGCAAAACAAACCACCAACAGTGACGATGCCACGCAAACTCAAGCGATAGAAGCCGCTGTGTTTCGAAGACTACTGGCTCACCTAGATTCACGAAAAGATGCGCAGAATATAGATTTAATGAACCTAGCGGGCTTTTGCCGAAACTGTTTATCAAAATGGTACCGCGCTGAAGCGATTGAACGTGGTGTCGAGCTAGAAGATACTCAAGCACGGGAAATAATTTACGGAATGCCCTACTCGGAATGGAAAGAAAAACATCAAACGCCCGCTAGTAAAGAACAGCTAGAGGCATTTAATGCCTCTCAAGATTCCAAGTGATCGACGCCAAAGTACATTCGCTATTTACCTACCCTGTAAAATCATTAGCTGGCATCGAACTGTCTAGCAGTACATTGAGTTCAAGCGGTTTACAGCATGACCGACAATGGGCCATTTTTCGCGACGACCACCACCCGTTAACGCAGCGAAAAAACCCACGCATGGTGCTCATCCAGCCAAAAATTGACGCATCGCGACTGACCCTTTCCGCCAAAGGCTTTGGCAATATCTCCGTTTCCGACTCTGACTTTGACGAACGCGGTAATCGCCAAGAGCGCTCCGATAATGCGTGTTTTATTTGGCGCGATACGTGTTATACCCAAGGCCAACTCAGTCAAGAAAAACAGAAAGGCGTCTCTCAGTGGTTGTGCGACGTTCTCAAAGAACCGCAAAACCTTTCGCTTGCAAAAGTAGATACGCATCACCCACGAAAATTTATTCATCCAGAACGTTTTAATGTTCAAGCCAGTTATTTTTCCGATGCCGCGCCGTATCTAATCGTCAACCAAGGCTCTCTAGACGCACTTAACCAACGCTGTCGCAAACAAGACTTAACCGAAGTAGATATCCGCCATTTCCGCCCCAACATCGTGATAGAGGGCATAGAGGCGTTTTCCGAGCATCAATTCTCAAGTATGCAGGTGAAAGGGGCAGAATGCCTATTTCGCCTGGTGGATCACTGCCAGCGCTGCGCAATGATCACAGTACAGCCCGACACGGGTGAATATCTGCCCAAAGCGCACCCCTTCAAAACCCTCGCGCAACTGAACAGCATGCCCAACACGCCTAAAGCACCCGCATTTGGCGTCAATGCTTGCGTAATAAACCCTGGCTCCAACGCCTCGATTCGTGTCGGCCAAAGCCTGAACCTGGCGCAGTAGCGTACTGACACAGCCAATTTAACACCAACGTCTGAGACAATTTCTAGTACAATTGGAACCATAGATAACGCGATATTAGCGTGCCGCTCAGCAAGAATTTCAAGCTTTAATACAGCACTTTCGTACCAGCAAGCTCACAATACACATTATGATCCCAAAACTACGCAACATTAATTCGATACAATCTCACTACCTCGATTTTTTTGAGGCCGTAAAAAACAGCGCGTTTTGTGGAGATGTGAGCCCAGACTACGCCAGCCGAACGGTGCTATCGACCGACAATTCGATCTATCAAGTCTTACCTCAAGGCGTACTTTACCCAAAAACAGAAAGCGATCTTGTGGTGCTATGCCAACTCGCTGAGAGCAAAAAATTTAACGATATCGTGCTCTCACCTCGCGGTGGCGGCACCGGTACAAACGGACAATCGCTCACCGATGGTATCGTGGTAGATGTTTCGAAACATATGAACGAGATTCTCGAAATCAATCTCGACGAACAATGGGTACGCGTACAAAGTGGTGTTGTAAAAGATCAGCTCAATGCCGCCCTTGCCAAACAAGGGTATTTTTTCGCCCCCGAACTTTCGACCAGTAACCGCGCCACTATTGGCGGCATGATTAATACCGACGCCTCCGGTCAAGGCTCTTGCCTCTACGGAAAAACACGCAATCATGTATTGGAGTTAAAAACCGTTTTGCTGAACGGTTCGGTGCTTGCCTCTCGCGCAATAGAAGACAGCGAACTTGATGCCTTTTGCGACCAGCAAGACAAGGTCGGTTTAGTGCATCGCATTATCAAAAGCATTCATAAAGAACACAAAGAAAAAATCGCAGAAGTTTTTCCACCTTTAAATCGCTGTTTAACCGGTTACGACCTTGCACACATATACGACGAACAAAGTAAGTTTAATCTCAACAATATCGTCTGCGGTAGTGAAGGTACTTTAGGTTTCGTTAGCGAAGCTAAATTAAATATTCTGCCTATTCCGAAATACTCTGCCTTGGTTCTGGTGAAATACGCAGACTTTGATACCTCACTAAGAGACGCCACAGAATTAATGAAGGCAAACCCTACCTCTATTGAGACCATTGACTCTAAGGTGTTGAATTTGGCAATGAATGATTTTATCTGGCATCAGGTAGAAGAGTTCTTTGACGCTGAAGATGCATCGGAGGTGCAAGGGGTTAACCTTGTCGAATATACATCAGACAACGAACAAGACCTAAAAGACAAAATCAAAAAACTAAGCGACCAGCTTGAACAAGACAAAGCTGGCGGACAACAAAATCGCTTAGGTTGGTCAATGGCCTGGGGGTCAGAGTCTGTCAAAAAGATCTGGGCGATGCGCAAACGCGCAGTAGGGCTACTCGGTAATGCCCAGGGTGAAGCGCGCCCTATTCCTTTTGTGGAAGATACTGCGGTGCCGCCAGAACACCTCGCTGATTTTATTATGGAGTTTCGAGAAATACTCGATGCCTATCATTTGGAATACGGAATGTTTGGCCACGTTGATGCCGGAGTACTGCATGTTCGACCAGCCATTGACATGAAAGACCCAGAGCAAGAAAAAATCGCCTGGGAAATTTCTGATCGTATCGCAGAGCTTACTCAGCAATATCATGGTTTATTGTGGGGCGAGCACGGAAAAGGCGTACGCTCTGAATACGCGCCCGAATTTTTCGGCGACCTTTACCCACAACTGCAACGTATAAAAAGTATATTCGATCCACGCAACCAACTAAACCCAGGAAAAATTGCCACACCGGAAAAAGAGCTTGCGCTAATTGCCATTGATGATTTCCCTACGCGTGGCCAGCGCGATCGTGAAATACCTGTAAAATATTGGAATACTTTTGATGATGCCGTGTATTGCAACGGCAACGGCGCGTGCCACAACTGGAACCCGAATGATGCTATGTGCCCTTCCTGGAAGGTTTCTCGCGATCGTACGCAAACACCAAAAGGCAGGGCTTCTTTATTACGCGAATGGTTAACATTGGTCGCTTACGAAGACCGAAAAAATAAAGACCTTGCAGAGCCTAGTTTATTTTCAAAAGTAAATCGTTTACCCGATAAGATTACCGCTTGGCGAGAAAAGCGCCGTGGTGACTACGATTTTTCCCACGAAGTGTACCAATCCATGTCTACGTGTTTGGCATGTAAGTCTTGTGCCGGGCAATGCCCAATTAAAGTCAACGTACCGGAATTTCGTAGTCAATTTTTGTCTATGTACCACTCCCGTTATTTTCGCCCACTCAAAGATTATTTAGTCGGCAGCCTGGAATGGCTTCTGCCTGTGTGCGCAAAATTTCCGGCTCTGTACAACACGCTGGTTCAGCTTCCACCCGTCGCACTGTTTTTAGAAAAAGTTGTCGGGTTTGTCGATAGCCCCCTACTTTCTCGCCAACCACTTGCACAAATTCCAGTCGCAACGGCACACAACCTAGCCGCACTAAGCGCTGAAGATAAAGCCCGTAGCCTTGTGCTCGTGCACGATGCCTTCACCCGTTTTTTCGAAACCGAACTCGTCAACGACGTTGCAAGTCTTCTGGAAAAGCTCGGAATCAAAGTATTTGTTGCACCGTTTAGAGCAAATGGAAAGCCCCTTCACGTGCACGGCTTCATCAACAAATTTAAAGCCGTCGCCGAGAGCAACACAGCCCTATTAAATACGCTGGCCAAAAGCGGTGTCGCCCTCGCAGGTATAGACCCCTCAATGACGCTGACATATCAATCGGAATACCGAAAATATGTCAGCAAAACGCAAGTGCCTGAAGTTCACTTGATTCAAGATTGGCTGGTCGAAAATATACACCAACTAAATATTCCAGCAGCAAAAACAGAAGCATTGCATTATCGTTTGCTACCGCACTGTACCGAAAGCAGTAATGCGTCGTCTTCCGTTGCTCGCTGGGCAACAATTTTCAAAGCCTTTGGCCACCAACTTGATATTGCCAACGTTGGTTGCTGTGGCATGTCGGGTACCTACGGTCACGAGGCCAGAAACAAAGCCACGTCAAAAGCACTATTTAATATGAGCTGGAAGCCAGCTATTGAAGCCTCTACCGGTCAGGTACAAACACTTGCCACAGGGTTTTCTTGTCGTTGCCAGACCAAACGCGAAGCGAATATTAAGCTATCTCACCCCTTGCAAGCGCTGCTCGCAGCACTCACCTAAAGGCACAATATTACTCAGCCGCTTTGCCCTGATGCATTCGCGGCGACAAACCATTTACCGCCAAACTAAGCCCCACGAACCACCACTACCCCCTTGAATATGGCTGTTTCATCGCTGAGAAAGCACGTGTTTTTTCGCGGCGCAGCACAGACGATATTTCTTCACGCTCCAGGCCTTCCTCTAAAGTTGACCTACCCCCTTTAGCCATTAACACGCCAATCGATGAATGCAGAAGCGCTTAAACGTTTGTTTTATCTGGGGAGTTACCGCACCTTCACCCAACAACGGATGCTTTTTAGCCAAAACGTCTAGTATTTCACAAACAGAGTAGTTTTTTCGCAAAAATTCATCACCTGTTGATTTTTTGCTTGCCCCCCCACTTATACAGCGTTATATTTTGCATCGCAGCATAGAGAAATGTTGCGCAGCGCTTTTAACGATATAAAAGCGCATGTCAGGAAGGCACAACTGAAAACGGAAGCTCACCGCGGATTGGTGACAATTTCTTTATTTGGCCGGGGGGCCGATTACAATGAAATCTTATATACGCTTAGCAGCTGCGACACTTGTCACAAGTCTTTTAAGTGCTGGCGGCGTTTCTGCCAGTCCTGATCTTATTCAGCCAAGCCTGAACGAGTTGATTCAATCAAACGAAGTAAGTGCTGATCGCTTGCTTGTTAAGTTTCGTGCGTCTACTTCTGAATCTAATATGCTGCACATCTTGCAAGCATTTAACCTTGATTCGATGACGCCTTTTTATGCAGCAAGCAATCTTGAAAACCTGGGCCTACCCGGGATAAACGCTCTTAAGCAATGGCGAGTGGTAAGTTTTGCCAACGGCGTAAACCTTGGCGAAACGTTTCAAAGTTTGAAAAGTAACCCCAGCGTAGAAAGCATCGTTCCCGACATACGCGTAAGCTTGGCAGCAACACCGAATGACCTTGATGACCAACTATGGGGTTTAAACAACACAGGGCAATACGGTGGCACCTACGATGCTGACGTTGATGCAATTGAGGCTTGGGACACGATTACCGATGCTAGCAATGTAGTAGTCGCTGTTATTGACACAGGTATCGATTACACACACGTGGATCTTGCAGGCAACATCTGGACTAATGAAGACGAGATCCCAGGTAATGGCATCGACGATGATAACAATGGTTACATCGACGATATTCATGGCTATGACTTCGTCAACAATGATGGCGACCCCATGGATGACCACTTCCACGGTACACACGTGATGGGCACCATCGCTGCCCAGGGCAACAATGGTTCTGGAATTAGCGGTATTGCATGGAATGCACAAGTCATGGCGCTAAAGTTTTTGGACGAAAACGGTAACGGTTTCTCATCCGATGCAATCAACGCCGTTCTATATGCTGCCAATAACGGCGCAGTGCTTTCTAACAATAGTTGGGGAAGCTATGCCGGAACTCATTTGTTAGAAGTTTACGACGCACC
Source organism: Agarilytica sp. (assembly GCA_045430305.1). Classification (GTDB taxonomy): domain Bacteria; phylum Pseudomonadota; class Gammaproteobacteria; order Pseudomonadales; family Cellvibrionaceae; genus Agarilytica. The sequence continues at coordinate 1,473,943 of JAILXW010000001.1, forward strand.
ACTGAAAGATGCGATTAAAGCTGCGGGGCAGGCAGGTCATTTATTTATAGCGGCGGCAGGCAATAATGGCGCAAATACAGACGGTCACTATTCTGCTTACCCAGCAGGTATAGCGCTGAGCAATATTCTTACCGTCGCCGCGACTGACCGTAACGATGAGATTGCCAATTTTTCTAACTACGGTGAAGTAGAAGTGGATCTTGCGGCGCCCGGCGTTGATATCTATAGCACTATGCCCGGCAACCAATATGATTTTTTAAACGGTACCTCCATGGCAGCACCTCATGTCGCTGGTGCAGCGGCACTGTTGTTTGCCATGAATGACACGCTTTCCCCTGAAGAAGCAAAAGCAGTATTGATGAATACTGCTGACGCCCTTCCAAACCTCGCTGGCATCGTCGGCAGCAGTGCCCGATTAAACATTGCAAATGCCGTCGCCGCTTTGGCAGAAGGCCCATCATGCACATCTTACAACGACTCTGTCGTAAACCATGTGACTGCAGGTCGTGCACATTATTGCGGCTTCTTAAATTACAACGTGTGTGCCGACGGAAGTGATGAAGATCTAGGTTCTCGTTTTGTTACACTTTCTGTCGAACTAGTTGAAACGGCTACAGGTTATTTCCAAACCGGCACTTGCCAAGCCACCGGCCTGGACCTTCCTCCCGTTATTACAATGGATGGCGAACCTGAAAAACGTATCCTTGTTGGCGCAAGCTACAGCGCTCCTAGCGCAACCGCCACAGACCGTGAAGACGGCTCACTCAATGTTTCTGTAAGTGGCTCCGTAAACACCTCAGTTGCCGGTGACTACGTCATTTCATACAACGCTACTGATAGCGCAGGCAATAGCGCAGCGACGGAACGTCGCCTAGTGCAAGTACTTGCTGTAGACACCGCACCAGACATTGTTTTATTTGGCGACCACTGTCGTATGCCCCTTATTTGTTTTCCGATGTATATCGAACAAAACACCCATTACGTTGAACCTGGCTACATCGCAGTGGATGAATTAGACGGTGATTTAACATCACATGTTCAAGTAGATGGATCTGTAATTAATGACACAAGCACTGTCGGTAAATACGAAGTTCACTATAACGTTGTTGACTCTGCTGGCCAATTTTTCTGGGGCTACGAAAGTATTTTCCGTCTCGTATTTGTACTCGACGCAGAATACCCGCACATTTTCCTAGAGTCTGATGAAGAAGTAAGTGTTGCAACGGGGTCTTATACCATTAACTCGGTTCAAAATAACGCTTACGCTATGGACATGAAGGACAAATACCAAAGTACTTCAATTGAAAATGGGATCGATAACACCGCTTCTGCGGGCACCTATGTTGTTCGTTATCACTATACAGATACTGATGGGTACACCGCTGAGGCCTACCAAACGATTCACGTAGTCGACGATATAACACCTCCCACCATTAGCTTGAATGGCGATGCCGTTGTCACTATTGATCTTGGTGAAAACTACTACGATCCATGGATTGCGTATTCAGACGATTTGGACCCGTACCCAAACACTCACCGCGAAGGTACGTACGACACCAACACAATTGGCACGTATAGCATACGCTACTGGGTTGAAGACGAATCCGGTAACACATCAGAAAATGTCTATCGAACCATCAACGTTGTGAACCCTTGCTCCGAATACACCGATACGAACTCAAATCATATCAGCGCCGGTCGCGCTTATGCCTGTGGCAGCTGGAACTTAAACGCTTGCGCTAGCGGTTCTGGTAACAACTTGGGTTCGCAATGGAGTGTTACTCAAAGCACAATTCATGAAACAGACCTAGGGTCTGGTGTGTTTTACTCTGGCGCTTGTCAGTAAGCCATTTTATGGCGATTATCGGGGGCGCTTTGGCGCCCCTTTTTTTATTTCAGTTCAACGACAAAATGTGCGCAAGTTGACGTTTCCCGCCCCCTAAGTTCCCTACAATGATTTCGCGCCACTCCAAGTCGAAATTTTTCATCAACTTAATAAAAGGCGCTTATAATTCATACGACCCCATAATAAAAATAAGCACCTCCAACCTATTTGAGAAAATATGCGCCATTCTTTGTTCAAATCTTTTTGGGTTTCAATCTTTTTGCTTTCATTCCTACCGGGGCTAGTTGTTAGTACAGTTGCTACAGCGGAAGACGCTACAACGAACACCTATCAAATAGAGCCAATGTCACGCCGAGATGCCTTGGTAGAACTTGCAAAAAAAGCAGGCTACGAAATTCTTTTTAGTTACGACGCCAGCCCCAAAGACACAGTAGAAGCTTATGCTACCCCACTACCACTGGAAGATGTGCTTTCAAAACTACTCGAAGGCACCGATTTGCGTTTTACTATCGTTGAAAAACAAATTCGTATTTCGCGTATCGGGCAAGAATATTCACGCCTGCCGCCAGTAACAGTACTGGGTTATTTACGCAGCTCTAACAAAAACGTTTCGCATGGCGACGACACTCAAGAGCGCTTCCCTTTGTACCAAGTACCACTTTCCATTCAATCGATAAGCCGAGAATACATAGAAGAAGTTCAAGCCCGAGAGTTAGAAGATATTCTTAATTATATAGGCGGCGTGGAATATTTAAACGCAAACGCTGGAATCACCCCGTCATACTATTCACGGGGCATTGGTACGCCCTTTAGCATTGACGGAAAGTTTTACCGCCGTACGCTACTTGACCAAGACCCCGCCATTCTTGAACGTATCGACTTGGTACAAGGGCCAAGTGCAAACTTCTTGCTTCCGGGCGGAATGCTAAACTTTGTAACAAAAAAACCAGAGAATAACCCTTTTGCAGAGTTTCGCCTAACGGGCGGTTCTTGGGGATTTTTTCGTTCTGAATTTGATTTAAACCTAAATAATAATCCTGAAAAAATACAAGGGTTCCGTTTTGTTGGGGTGATCGAAAATAAAAAGCATTTCAAACAGCATGTAGAAAAGGATAAGTATGTTGCTGCTCCTAGCTTTACAAAAGAATTTAAAAATGGAAGCCAACTGCTACTAAACGGGAGTTATAGCCACAAAAACGAAACATCTAACACTACAACAATTCACAAAGATTTCTTGCCTCGCAGTATTCCCGTAGATCGTTTACTTTCATTGCCTTGGTCAAAGGCAGAAAGCAAAGAAACTCATGCAGCTTTTGATTATCGCAACCTAGAAATTGGTACTTGGCGTTTTAACGGTGGTGGCAATTGGTATTTGTCTGAAATAGACAACTCACCAGTTGCTATTGGTATTTTCCCTGAAGATCACCCTTTTTATACTCGCGAAGGCGACGGTTTCGCATTCCGCTTTAACGCAGATGACCGAGAAATTGAAACCTGGGGGCTCGACACCGCCATCGAGCGCAGTGCGGATATCTTTAACATTCCCACACTATTGAGAGTTGGGCTTGACTACCAAAACTGGAATATCAATGGGCCTATATACTCCAGCCCTGGAGGAGGTAATCTACAGCCTCTCGACCTCTTTAACATCTACGATCCAAACTACGATATTCCTGAGCCTGTCAAAGCCACGGCCACAGGAAGAACAAAACAAATCACTGATTTCTGGGGCTTGTTTGTTTCACAAAATTTTTATTTCTCAGACTTGCTTACTGTTCATCTGGATCTCCGTTATGAAGACATGCAGACAAACTTTCACTCTCAAGACTCAGAACCGTCTCCAAGCGATTGGAATCTAAACGTAACGTATTCAGAATTTACTCCTCAAATTGGGGCCAATTTCAAATTTACAGATAGTTTTTCGTCTCACATTTCGTATTCTGAGTCATTTTCCGCTCAGACCATTGCCGATGCAGATACCGTCGATAATTTTTTTACAATCGACGGCGAATATGTTGATCCAGTTAAAAATCGCCAATGGGAACTCGCGTTTAAAAACAAACTATTCGACGAAAAGCTAGCTAGCAATCTGACTCTATACAAAATTAGAGTATCAAATATGCAATATATTTGGAGCGATGGAACATCCTTCTTCAACGGAAGATTTGAAGATCAACACTCACGCGGTTTGAGTTTTAATATAAACGGGGCGTTGAGTGACGCCATCAATATCGTGTTGAATTACGCCTACAATGAAACCGAAACGGCGGTCGCTTTGCCCACAGGTAACATTAACGGCATTGCAATATCAGAACCCGTATTTGAAACAGATAAAACCGTCCCAGGGACGGCCAAATCAATCGGTAACGCTTGGCTTAGTTACGACTCAAAGCAAGGCCCGTTTAAAAACTATGAATTTGGACTAGGCCTTAAATATATTGGCGACCGATACGGGGACAACCAAAACTCCTTCAAACTACCCGCGTATCGTACAGTGGAATTTGTTACGCGTTACAGTGGGTTTGAAAAGCTAGAAATTGCATTTGTTATTCGGAATATGCTAGACGAATATTATTACAAGGGTGGCCTGGGCGTGCCTGAACTTACTGAAGAAGGTGACCCAAGAAGTTTTTACCTGACCTTCAAATCTTCCCATGACTTTTAAACTTCTGCACGCTAAACATCCAATCATTCACTTTCGCTATATATAGCAGGAGCCCTAATTCTAGCTCGTGCACGTTTTTGGAATTAAAACCAAAACAATCAACTAAAAAACGAAACCACTCTCACTTTTTTAAAGGCAATAGTGTTCAAATTCGAACTATAAAGATAATAGCCCAATAACAGTCGTCAATGAGACAAGATAACCACTCCAAGCAAGGAACGCTCAAGTTTTCCTCAGCGCTTTCAGCCTTCATGTGTATATGCGCCCTCCATGCGTTTCAGGCTCATTCGAGCACCCAGCATTCTGATTTGGACCCAGAGTTTTTTTCTACTAATAGTAAAGAAGAACGGATTGACGCCCTCATCCGTATAGCCAAGCAGACGAACATGGAACTACTTATTTCCGCACAAAAAGTCCCGCCGGGAAAGATAGCTTTCGACAACACCACCTACTCAATCTCTGAGGCGCTGCAAATATGCCTTTCAGAAACAGAATTAAGTTACGAGTTAATCAATAATCAAATTCGGATTTATACAACAGAGGCCTCAACTACTAAACTAAAGCCTATTACCGTCCTCGGCGAAATAAATACAGAAAAAACTCTGGTGTCAAACTCCAGCACACTTTCCAAGTATTCACTCAACAATAGAATTGCTAAACCTACACAAACAATTTCAAAAAGCTACATGAATGCTAATAAGTCGAACAGCGTAGAAGATAGCTTAGATTTAGTTTCCGGCGTAGAATATTTTCAAACTACAGGAGGCTTTCAAAGCAAGTTTTACTCTAGAGGCATTCCGACTGTATTTACAATCGATGGCAACCCCCACCGCATTACAACCAATGTCATTGACCCTTTTTTCCTGGAACGTATCGACATTCTTCAAGGCCCCAGTATCAACTACGTTGAACAGGGGGCTACGCTAAACTTCGTCACCAAAAAACCAACAAAAAGAAGTCGAGTTTTATTAGAAGGGTTTAGTAGTGATAACGGAACCTACCGTTTAGCAAGCGATATAAACCTTAACAGCTCAACCAACACAAGTTTTAGACTCGTTTCTTTATATGAAGAGCGTAAAGATAAAAACCTCCTTATTGGTGAAAAATATGCATTGGCACCAAGCTTGAGCACATCTCTATTTTCAGAGGATGAACTGTTAATATCCCTTTATCATGCATTCCAAAAAGAAAACCCAAGAACAATTACTTACCATCATTCAGTCTTAGGCTATAAACCCGATCGCGACCTGATATTCGGTGCCGATTGGTCATTCGCAAAATCCAGTGACAGCTTCGTTTCCGCTCATTATTCAATTCCAACCCACAACAATATGTTAGTTAGCACAGAAATAAACTGGAGCGACTACACTCTCGACAGCGAGCTTGCCATCATTGGCGAACCCATTCCACCAGGTTTTTTTCCAGATACCCAACCCGGTGATGCTCCAGTACTAAAGTTTACAAACAAAGACGTAAGATACCTAAGCTATGGATTAAACTTATCGCTCGAATCAGAGTTTAATTTATTCTCGAAGAATGCTTTCGCAAAATTTAGCCTCGACAACCAAATTTTGTACCAGACTACACCTCACTATAAAGCTATTTTTTTGCAAGACACGTTCAATATTCACAACCCAAATTACGATATCTCGCATACCGATGTCCAAAACGGTGGTTCTCTTGACCACCGAATACAATTTTTAGGAGCAAGCTACTCATTTCTTCAATCGCTAAATAGCAAAGCACAGTGGAACATCGATATTCGTTACGATGATACAAGCTTCCGCCTGCAAGACCACCGCGAAGAATCTAGCACTTCAGTATTCGATTGGGATATCTCAGGCAAGTTTGAGGAGTTTTCTGGCGAACTGGGGGTCAGGTTCAAGCTTCCATTCTCAACAGAACTCTACAGCGCACACTCACAATCACACACCTACCAGGCAGTAGTGGATGCAGATGATGTTGACGACCCATTTCGAGTTGAAGGCAGTATTTTACCCCCTGTTAAAAACTATCAATACGAGTTATCACTAGAGAAAAAGCTCTTAGATGGAATGCTTTCTAGCCAGCTATCTTTATACCAAATTGAAAGCCAAAACATATACTCTTTTGGCGTGTCACAGGATGGAAACACCTACCAAAACACCAAACTCAATGACCGTACGTCAAAAGGCTATTCGTTAGATCTTAAAGGGAAGCTGTCAGATTCTTTTGAAATACTTGCCAACTACTCTCGAAACACCAACCAGCAAAGTATCGTAACCGCAGCGAATTATCTAAACTTTGATATTTCCAACCCTGCGAACGAGATAAAAGAAAAGCGTTTACTTTCAACCGCCAAGCTCGTCGCTAACTTCTGGCTACAATACAAACCTCAACAGGGCATACTGAGAGATTTTAGTTGGAATATCGGTGCAAAGCATGTTGGGAAACGCCATGGTGACGACGAAAACTCTTTCATTCTCAAGCCGTATGAACGCTTTGATATGACGATTGAATATTCCGGTTTGAAGAACACTCAATTAGCGCTGACAGCAAGAAATATTTTCGACACCTACTACTATAAAAGTAGTTACGGTGTACGTTATATGGTGGAGTTAGGTGATCCTCGTACTATCTTTTTAACACTTAGAACCTCAATATAAACTGACAAATCACGCGCATAAAAAAAGCTCCCGAAGGAGCTTTTTATTAAACCAAGTAAACAACACGCTTAGTCAATATTCTTAATAACACCTTCAACCATTTTCTTGGCATCGCCAAATAACATCATGGTATTGTCATTAAAGAAGAGTTCGTTTTGAACACCGGCATAACCTGCTGACATTCCGCGCTTAACAAACAATACCGTCTTAGCATTGGCCACTTCGAGAATCGGCATACCAAATATCGGGCTTTGCGGGTCTGTTTTCGCAGATGGGTTAGTTACGTCATTCGCACCAATAACAAAAGCAACATCAGCTTGCTGGAACTCATTATTAATATCTTCAAGTTCAAACACTTCGTCGTAAGGTACATTAGCCTCTGCAAGTAATACGTTCATATGCCCTGGCATACGACCCGCAACCGGGTGAATCGCATAACTAACTTTTACACCTTCTGCTTTTAGTTGCTCGGCCATTTCACTCAAAGCATGCTGAGCTTGAGCTACTGCCATACCGTAGCCCGGTACAATTATTACAGAGCCCGCATTTTTCATAATGAAAGCTGCATCTTCTGCTGAACCTTGTTTTACTGGGCGATCTGCATCGCCGCCAGCGGCAGCTGAAGCACCGCCACTATCACCACCGAAACCACCAAGAATCACGTTAAAGAATGAACGGTTCATGCCCTTACACATAATGTAAGAAAGAATTGCACCAGATGAACCAACCAAAGCACCCGTTACGATCAATGCACTGTTATGCAAAGTGAAACCGATACCGGCTGCAGCCCAACCCGAATAAGAGTTAAGCATGGAAACAACCACGGGCATATCGGCACCACCAATCGGAATAATGATTAGAACACCGATAATGAATGACAAGGCCACGATCGTAATAAAGACCCAGGGAGCTTGGTCCATGCAGAAATACACAATCAACCCAATAATAGACAAGCCGAAAATTGCGTTAACCGCATGCTGACCAGGGAAGGTAACCGGAGCACCAGATACCAAACCTTGCAGCTTGGTAAACGCAATCACAGAACCAGAAAAGGTCATTGCACCAATAGCGGCACCTAATGCCATTTCAATTCGGCTAGCGACAAAAATGCTGCCTGCATCATTCACCAAGTTAAACGCTTCAGGGTTACTATAAGCTGCGCCGGCAACCAGTACTGCCGCCATACCCACTAAGCTGTGGAATGCAGCAACGAGTTGTGGCATCGCCGTCATAGCAATTTTGGATGCGATACCGATACCGATAACCGCACCAATAGCTAAAGCTACAAAGATCCAGGCGTAAGAAGTAATTTCTGGGCTGAAAATGGTAGTACCTACCGCTAACAACATACCCAGCATACCCAAGTTGTTACCAACTCGTGATGATTCTGGTGAAGATAAACCTCGCAAAGCGAGAATAAACATAACCGCCGCGACTAAATAAGCGAGGGCCGTTGCACTTGCATGAAAATCTGTCATGAGTCCCCCTTACTTCTTCTTTTTATACATGGCGAGCATACGCTGAGTTACAGCAAAGCCACCAAAAATGTTAACCGCTGCGAGCATAATGGCGATAAAACCCATTATTTTTGAAATGCTCCAGCCCTCTGGTCCAACAGCGATAATCGCACCCACGATGATCACACTCGAAATAGCATTGGTGACAGCCATAAGCGGCGTGTGCAATGCAGGTGTTACACTCCAAACAACGTAATAACCGACAAAAACGGCCAATACGAAAATAGAAAGTTGAGAAACAAATTCAGCTTGCATCGAACTTCCCCTTAGTTGTTTTCTGTAAATGCGGGATGTACCACTTGGCCATCGCGCGTTAATGTACTGGCGGTAATAATTTCGTCATCCCAAGGCACTTCTACCTCAAGAGATTCACCTTCTTTTACCATGAGCGAAATATAATTAAATAAATTCTTCGCATACAAAGCACTGGCATCGGCCGACAAGCGACTGGGCACATTTAGGTGACCAACGATCGAAACACCGTGCGCCTCAACTACTTCACCGGGCTTTGACAATTCACAGTTACCACCTTGCTCAACCGCAAGATCTACGATCACTGAACCTTCACGCATGCTTTTCACATTGTCTTCAGTGACAAGAATCGGTGCTTTTCTGCCAGGTATAAGAGCAGTTGTAATCACAATATCTTGCTTTTTGATCGTTTCTGAAACAAGTTCAGCTTGTTTACGCTTAAAGTCATCGCTCATTTCTTTCGCGTAACCGCCAGCTGTTTCAGCTTCTTTTACTTCATCAGACTCGACCATGACAAATTTGCCGCCGAGGCTTTCGACTTGCTCTTTTGCCGCTGGGCGAACGTCGGTTGCAGAAACAACTGCCCCTAAACGTTTAGCTGTTGCAATCGCTTGCAAACCAGCAACACCCGCACCCAAAACCATGACTCGTGCCGGGGCTACGGTACCCGCAGCCGTCATCATCATCGGCATTCCGCGATCGTATTCGAAGGCTGCATCAAGTACGGCGCGATAACCCGCCAAGTTACTTTGCGAACTGAGTACATCCATACTTTGCGCACGTGTAATGCGAGGCACAAATTCCAAGGCCATAGCAGTAACTTTGGCATCAGCGTATTTTTGTAAGGATTCTGGAGCGTTGTAAGGCGACAGAACGGAGATCAGCAACGCGCCCTCGGGAATCAGTGCGAGCTCATCAACATCGCCTTCACCAGCGAGTAAAGGGCGTTGCACTTTAAGTACGATACCGGCGTCTTGATACAAGGCAGCCGTATCTTCAACAATACTGGCTCCCGCTTCTACGTACATCGCATCGGTATAACGGCTATTAAGACCGGCACCGCTTTCTATCGCGACGTCGAAGCCCATACCTTTAAATTTTTTCACCGTTTCAGGTGTCGCGGCAACGCGCCTTTCGGCAACACGGCGCTCTATAGGTACGACTATTTTCATTGTCTTCCCCCTTTCTAATATCTTTCTGAGCGCAAAACGCTTACAAACGCGCCTTTGCACAGAGCACGTTAGGGTTTTACAGGGATCGTATTTATTTTGACCAGCTATCTGGCGTTTTTTGGTGCGTCAATGTAGTGGCTAAAGGCCCGTAACTCAACACCTTTTTACGCCAAAGCAGTGAATACCGTGGGATTTTTGCCGATTTATGGCAGTTTGATGTCTGCGAATAAAATAAAGGAAGGAAGTCTTAGATAGACCAGCTCAAACGAGGTAATATTTGAGTTGTTTTTGTTCGTTTTTCAAACAAAAAAGCGCCGAACCAAAGCCCGACGCTTCTTTTAATGATCAGTTAAGCAATGGTGATTTTATCGTCCAAATACACATCTTGGATTGCGTTAAGAATCTGAACACCTTCCTGAAATGGCTTTTGGAAAGCTTTACGACCTGAGATCAAACCCATGCCGCCAGCGCGCTTGTTAATCACTGCTGTACGCACGGCTTGCTGAATATCGTTCTCGCCAGAAGCACCACCAGAGTTAATCAAACCGATACGGCCCATGTAACAATTAGCCACTTGGTAACGTACAAGATCGATTGGGTGATCAGTGGTTAGCTCGTCGTATACTTTCTTGTGAGTTTTACTCACTTTAATTGCGTTGAAGCCACCGTTATTTTCAGCCATCTTCTGCTTAATGATGTCTGCTTCGATAGTCACACCTAAGTGGTTGGCTTGGCTGGTCATATCAGAAGACACGTGGTAATCGGTACCGTCTTTATTGAAAGCGCCATTACGCAAATAACACCACAGAATGGTCGTCATACCAAGTGAGTGGGCTTCTTCAAAAGCAGCAGCCACTTCTTCGATTTGGCGACGAGACTCTTCAGAACCAAAGTAGATTGTCGCACCAACAGCTACCGCGCCCATATCCCACGCTTGACGAACACTAGCAAACATACGCTGATCGTAGCTCGTAGGATGAACCATAGAATCGTTGTGGTTCAACTTAAGCACAAATGGAATTTTGTGAGCATATTTACGACTAACGGTACCAAGTACACCCAAGGTAGATGCAACCGCGTTACAACCGCCTTCTATTGCCAGCTCAACAATGTTTGCTGGATCAAAAAACATTGGGTTTGGTGCGAAGCTTGCGCTACCACTATGCTCGATACCTTGGTCAACAGGAAGAATAGAAACGTAACCTGTTCCACCCAATCGGCCTCCGTTTAAAAGAGACTGATAACTACGTAAAACATTTGGATTGCGATCTGTTTGTGAGAATACATCGTCTACATAGTTTGCACCGGGCAAAGTAAGCGAGCTTTTAGGAATAGTTTCACAAGTGTGCTCAAGCAAAGAACCTGCTTCATCACCTAAAATCGATACGATATCTGACATGGAATCACCTCATTTAACTGTGATTAAAAATTTAAAAAAAATTAAGCATTAAGATATTGGTGAGCTTCTTCCACCATATCTTTCGAACCAATATACAAAGGTGCACGCTGATGCAACTCTTGCGGCTGTAAATCTAAGATACGAGTTTTACCATCGGTTGCCATTCCACCTGCCTGTTCAGCAATGAAAGCGAGTGGATTACATTCGTACAAAACGCGCAGCTTGCCATTAGGGGCACCTTCGTAAGAAGGGTAAATAAATACGCCGCCTTTTAATAAGTTGCGATGAAAGTCAGCCACCAAGGAACCCACATAACGCGCTTTGTAGGGTTGCCCCAAACGCGTCTTATGGCTCTTACAGGTTGTGATGTATTTATTTAAGCCTTCAGAAAAGTTAAGCGCATTCCCTTCATTAATAGAATAAATCGCACCTTTTTCAGGGAATCGCATATCTTCATGCGACAAGTAGAACGTCCCGATCGAAGGATCAAAAGTAAACCCATTTACACCTGAACCCGTTGAATACACCAACATAGTAGACGAACCATAGACGACGTAGCCCGCCGCCACCTGCTCAGTGCCTTGCTGTAAAAAATCTTTTAATTTAACGCCTTCTTCCTGAGTAGAAACACGACGATAAATAGAAAAAATTGTTCCGACAGGAATGTTTACATCGATATTCGAAGAACCGTCTACCGGATCCATAGCAATAATATATTTACTAGGAATGCCGTGAGTTGGCGTAAATTCAACGAAGTCGTCTTCTTCTTCTGAAGCAATACCACAAACGTGACCGCGTGCCGCGAGCGCTTGTTTAAACTTTTCGTTCGCGTACAAATCAAGTTTTTGTTGATCTTCACCTTGGATATTTTCTACACCCGAACTACCGGTAATATCCAATAGGCCCGCTTTATTAATTTCGCGGTGAACAATTTTAGAAGCAAGTTGTATAGCGCCTAGAATCTGGCTTAAATCGCCGCGTGCTTCCGCTTCGGCTTGCTGCTGCATGATGAACTCATTCAGCGTCAAAGGATCTTTCATTCGTTACCCCAAAACAAAAAACAAAGATAAAAAAAGGGGCGAAAGCCCCTTTTGATAAGAGTTAAAGTTGTGGGCCTGCAGCCACAAGCGCTTTACCGTGCTCTGAGTCGGTAAACTTCTCAAAGTTATTGACGAACAAGGTAGCCAATTTCTTCGCTTGCTCTTCCCACTGTGCAGGGTCGTCATAGCTGTTGCGAGGGTCAAGAATCGCGCTGTCGATACCGTCGATGTTCGAAGGCATTGCCAAATTGAAGTAAGGCAACATAACCGCTTCTGAATTATCTACTTCACCACTCATGATATCGTCGATAATTTTACGAGTTGCAGGCAAGCTGATACGTTCGCCTTTACCGTTCCAACCAGTATTAACCAAATAAGCGCTAGCACCAGAAGCTTCCATACGCTTAACCAATTCTTGAGCGTACTTGGTTGGGTGAAGCGAAAGGAAAGCTTGACCAAAGCAAGAAGAGAACGTTGGAGTCGGCTCTGTAACTCCTAGCTCAGTACCAGCTACTTTTGCAGTAAAACCACTTAGGTAGTGATATTGTGCCTGCTCTGGCGTTAAGCGAGAAACCGGTGGCAACACACCAAATGCGTCAGCCGTTAAGAAGATAACTTTCTTAGCGTGGCCCGCTTTGCTTGGAGGTGGCACGATGTTATCGATGTGATAAATCGGGTAAGAAACACGAGTGTTTTCTGTTTTCGAGTTATCATCAAAATCAATTTTACCATCATCACTCACTGTAACGTTTTCTAACAAAGCGTCACGACGAATTGCACGGTAAATGTCTGGTTCTTTTTCTGGATCTAGCTTGATTGTTTTTGCGTAACAACCGCCTTCCAAGTTGAAAACACCATCGTCATCCCAGCCATGCTCATCATCACCGATCAACTGACGTTTAGGGTCAGCAGAAAGTGTTGTTTTACCAGTACCAGAAAGACCGAAGAACAATGCAACGTCGCCATCTTTACCAACGTTTGCTGAACTGTGCATAGAAGCCATGCCGCGAAGCGGAAGGTAGTAGTTCATCATAGAGAACATACCTTTCTTCATTTCACCGCCGTACCAAGTACCGCCGATAAGCTGCATTTTTTCTGTCATGTTAAAGGCAACAAACGTCTCAGAGTTAAGACCTTGTTCTTGCCAGTTCGCATTGCTTGTTTTCGAACCGTTCATTACAACAAAATCTGGTTCGAATGTTTCAAGCTCTTCGTCGCTTGGACGAATAAACATGTTTTTAACAAAGTGTGCCTGCCAGGCCACTTCTACAATAAAGCGCACTTGCAAACATGTGTCTTTATTGGCGCCACAATACCCGTCGATAATGTAAAGCGTTTTGCCAGACATTTCGTCTAATACGGTCTTTTTAAGGTCAGACCATACTTCAGGGGTAATTGACTTGTTGTCATTTTTGTTATGGTCAGAAGTCCACCACAAAGTATCACGAGTCACATCATCCATAACGATGTACTTGTCTTTTGGAGAACGACCAGTGTATTTACCCGTGTCCACGGAAACAGCACCCGTTTCTGTCACGATACCTTTTTCGTAGCCGTGCAAGCTTGGGTCCGTTTCGGCTTCGTAAAGCTCGTCGTAACTTGGGTTGTAAATGATTTTTTCGACGTTGTTGATGCCTAAGCCGTTTACGTAGGCGAGAATTTTTTCGTTCATTGTCATACCGCGTTGACTTAAAGGTTAAAGGGTAAATTTTTCGCGCTTTGGCCGACTTTGTAGATCGGCCGTTTTTCTATCTCGTGGGCAACTTATTGATTACTTCTGTGCTGCCTTCTTTTTCAAACGATACGCATGCAATAAAGGCTCTGTGTATCCGCTTGGTTGTACTTCTCCGAGGAAAACCAAATCCGACGCAGCTTTAAAAGCGATGCTATCGGTTAAATTTGTTGCCATTGGCTCGTATGTTGGGTCTGACTTGTTTTGCTCATCAACAACGGCAGCCATACGTGCGAGTGCAGCTTCAACGTCTTCTTTTGAACATACACCGTGGTGCAACCAGTTGGCCAAGTGCTGAGAAGAAATGCGCAAGGTTGCACGATCTTCCATTAAACCAACATCGTTAATATCTGGCACTTTTGAACAACCGACACCTTGGTCAATCCAACGAACAACATACCCCAAAATACCCTGGCAGTTGTTTTCAACTTCTGACTGGATGAGCTCAGGCGTAAGCGATGAAGTATCGGCCATTACCGGAATGGTAATGAGGTCTTCAAACAAGGCATTCAAGTCTTTATCTGCACGGCCAGTAATTTCTTTTTGCTTGGCGAACACATCAACTTGATGATAATGCGTTGCGTGAAGCACTGCAGCCGTTGGCGATGGAACCCATGCGGTATTTGCACCCGACTGAGGGTGACCAATTTTTTGTTCCAACATATCAGCCATACGATCGGGGATTGGCCACATGCCTTTACCGATTTGTGCTTTGCCTGGAAGGCCACACTCGATACCGATATCTACATTCCATTTTTCGTAAGATTGAATCCAGGGTTGTGGCTTCATCTGTGTTTTAGGAATCATTGGACCGGCCTTCATACTCGTGTGAATTTCATCACCCGTACGATCTAGAAAGCCTGTGTTAATAAATACGGTACGGTCTTTTGCTTGTGCGATACAGGCTTTTAGATTGAGTGTCGTGCGACGCTCTTCATCCATAATACCCATTTTGATAGTAGCTGGCTCAAGACCAAGTACACCTTCAACGCGACCAAACAATTCGTTAGTAAATGCAACTTCATCTGGGCCGTGCATTTTGGGCTTAACAATATAAATGCTGCCTTTGCGCGAGTTGCTGTATTTGTTTTTGCCGAGAACATCGTGCTTAGAGATCAACGAAGTGACCACTGCGTCCATGATGCCTTCAGGAATTTCATTTTGTTCGCTGTCTAAAATCGCTGGGTTGTACATCAGGTGACCCACGTTACGAACGAAAAGCAGTGAACGACCAGGTAGCGTTAGGGTAGAACCGTCGGCAGTCGTGTATTCACGATCTGGGTTGAGCGCACGTTCGATGGTTTTACCACCTTTGCTCACATTAGCCGTCAAATTACCCTGAATTAAACCAAGCCAGTTACCGTAAACTTCAATTTTGTCTTCTGCATCAACTGCGGCAATAGAATCTTCGCAGTCCATGATGGTGGTAAGAGCCGCTTCCAGAAGAATGTCTTTTATAGAAGCAGGGTCTGTTTTACCGATAGGGGATTCTGCATCGATTTGAATTTCAAATCGCAAACCGTTGTTAGCGAGCAAAATCGCACTTGGCGCAGAAACTTCACCCAGGTAACCCAAGAACTTTTCTTTTTGCTCTAACCCTGAAGTGCTGCCACCTTCTAGCTCAACGAGAAGCGCCCCATTTTCAATTCGGTAAGCAACTGCATCTTTATGCGAGCCACCAGTTAGCGGCGCAGCGGAATCCAAAAACGTGCGGGCTTGAGCGATAACTTCCGCACCGCGCTTTTGATTAAACCCTTTACCAATCGCCAAATCGCCTTCTTGCGAGATAGCATCGGTACCATATAACGCGTCGTAGAATGAACCCCATCGTGCATTCGCTGCGTTCAGTGCAAAGCGCGCATTTTTAACAGGTACCACCAATTGGGCGCCTGCTTGGGTGGCGATTTCATCATCGACGTTCTGGGTAGTGATTTTGAAGTCGTCAACTGGCGCTGCGAGGTAGCCAATTTCTTGCAAAAAGGCTTTGTATTCTGCCGTATCGATCGCCTGACCTTTACGTGTTTCGTGCCAAGCATCAACTTTCGCCTGCAGCTCATCGCGATACTCAACTAAGGCGCGATTCTTTGGCGCCAAGTCTTTAACGATTGCGCTAAACCCAGCCCAGAATGCATCGACGTCGACACCAGTTCCAGGAATGGCTTTCTCGTCAATAAAAGCTTTTAAGTCCTTATCAACCCAAAGGTCGCTGACCTGTTGGTAAGCACTTACGTCAGAAATCTTGTTTGGTGAGTATTGAGCAGTAGCAGAAGCGTTTTGTGTCACAGTGTTCAGTCCAGTTATTCGTCTCAATTAATTGACAGTGTTCGTATCGAGGCGTCACTCAATTAGCCAACGCTCGTCAAGTTCCAAGGGTTAAAACTCCCGGAACGGGCGATTTTATTGGGCAGAGGCTAATTAATCTAATTTATGCCTGTTATTTAGCACATCATTCTCATGAATATGCCGACACATAAAGGGCGCTCATTCTAATACTTCTGAGCGACTTCAGCTACCGTTCTTCTAAACCATCTGTGTGCTGGATTGTGATGAAGTAGACCACTCCAAGCCATATTGAGTTCTATTTCAGGAATTTCGAAGGGAGGCGGCAAAAAGACCAGGTTAGGATTGCTGGCTTTTAACCTTGCTGCTCGTGTGGGAATCGTCAACACAAGGTCTTTATTTTCGACCATAGACATCGCCGCTTGATAGTGGCGAGTAAAGACCTTGATACTACGCTTCTTACCGATCTTATTGAGCGTTGCATCCACCCAACCCAAGCGCTGTACATCTTCCGGGTTTACGCCAACACCGACCCCCATGCCAGTTTTACTCACCCACACGTGTTGCGCCTCTATGTAGGTATCGAGATTAAAATTTTCAGCAATGGGGTTATCTTTCCACAACATACAAGTGAAGCTATCGCGCCAAAGGATGGATTGATGGAAGGAGTCAGGTAATGCATCAAAGCGGTTCACCACAAAATCGATGTGGCCCTGCTCCACATCTTGATAGCTCACGTCACTGGGCGTCATGATATCGATGGTGATATTGGGCGCTTCTTTGCGAATGAAGTTCAACAACTCAGGAATCAAGGTTGATTCTGCGTAGTCACTCACCGCGATACGGTAAAGCTTATCGCTTTCCTTAGGGTCAAACTCCTGCACCGGGCGCACCACCTTCTCCACATGCAGTATCAAGTCACGCACTTCTGGCTCTAGCTGTTTCGCCCGCTCAGTAGGCTTCATACCCTCGCTTGTTCTGACCAATAGCGGGTCATCAAACTGCTGACGGAGGCGCTTGAGGGTATTCGACATGGCTGGCTGGGTAATACCCAGGTAGTCGGCAGCCTGGGTCACGCTCTTCTCTTTAAGAAGTACGTTGAGAGCCACCAGCAAGTTAAGATCAACACCATGAAGATTCATGAAAAAAATACCCAGCGTATTCGCGATAAATTTGGTTAATTATACGCTGGATGGCGAACTTCGCCAGCCAAACTATTTTCGGCTGAAGTTTAATCGACGTTGAGCAGATCTTCGAAACAGTTACAGAATCGCGTCTCTTCTGGGTAGGGAAAGACATTTTGATAAATGCCTTTTTGAATGAGATTTTGCTTCTTCTGCCAATATGAGGCTTCCAGTAAATCGGCATGCCGCTCCATAAAGGGATCTCGATATTCCTTCTTGATCAATACAAAACTTAAAAATTGCTCAGGGAA
This sequence comes from Agarilytica sp., assembly GCA_045430305.1. Taxonomy (GTDB): domain Bacteria; phylum Pseudomonadota; class Gammaproteobacteria; order Pseudomonadales; family Cellvibrionaceae; genus Agarilytica. Next base: position 1,491,926 of record JAILXW010000001.1, read on the forward strand.
TACGTCCATCGGGCCAACGTGATACCAAGGCCTGTCTGACATCTCATCCTCTTCTGTGCGTGCTTCGGGTATTTTTCTAAAATTCACGTCAGTGAGGTATTCGATCTCATCATAATCGTAAAAAACCACACGACCTCGTGATGACACACCAAAATTTTTCAACAGCATATCACCGGGGAAAATATTCACCGCAATCAATTGCTTAATGGCATCGCCGTAATCATAAATCGCTTGACGTACCTGATCAGGCGACGCGCTTTGCAGAAAAATATTGAGCGGTGTCATACGTCGCTCAATATACAAATGTTTAATGACCACTTGGTCTCCGTCCATATAAATTTTGGACGGTGCAACACGTACTAAATATTCGTAAAGCTCGTCGGTAAAACGTGAGCGAGGCAGAGCCACTTCAGAATACTCCAAGGTATCCGCCATTCGCCCAACGCGATCATGCAGTTTTACCAAGGTGTATTTTTCACGAATTTCTTTCGCGGTCGTTTCTTTTTCTGGGGGAAACTTGTCTTTAATTAACTTAAACACATACGGAAAAGATGGCAACGTAAACACCGCCATCACCATGCCTTCAATACCAGGCGCTTCACAAAGATTGTCGGTGCTGTTTTCCAAGTGCTCCAAAAACTCACGATAAAACTGTGTTTTACCGTGTTTCTGGAAGCCAATCTGGTTGTATAGCTCAGTACGCGACTTACGCAGAAGCAAGCGCTGAATAAAACTAACTAATGCGGCTGGCGACTCAGACTCGACCATAAAATAGGCGCGAGTAAAACCAAACAGCACATTCAACTCTTCATTATCAAGAATCAAGGTATCAAGATACAGCGAACCATCTTCATTATTTAAAACAGGAATTGAAAACGGCTGATCACCATACTCTGTAATAATACGACCAATAATATATGCGCCTTTATTGCGATAAAAAGGGCGTTTCACCACATCAAAACGAAATTCCGTCTGCTTACTTACCTCATAACGAGAGGTTTTCAAGTAACGTTTCAATACAAAGCGTACATCACGATCTAAATCGTCAAAAGGCAGACCAAAATCATAGTCTAGAAGAATCTTCTTTAGAGCCTCAAGAATATTTTTGGCTGGGCAGTTATAGCTTTTTATGACCGGCGATGTGATTTGAATATCATTAAACGCCAACGACGACTTAACAAAAATATTATTGTTATTAAAATAACTACGATGATGGATACGACAAAACACCGAGTTGTAATAACTCTCTGCCAACTTGGGTTGCAAATGCTTCTTCAAGCGCTTGGCGTACTTGGCCTTAATATCTTTCCATAGCTCTTCATCGTGTAAGGATGGGCTATCACCAAAAATCACCGCCAACGCATCCGTCGTCTCAACAATACGCAAATCGTACCCCTGAATACGCTTTTTGGAAGCATCCTGAATACCTTGCCAATTCGCCTCTTCAAAAAAGCGCGTAGCATGAGCGGTATACTGGTTAAAAATTCGAAAGTGACGATCAAAACCTTCCATGATCTTAGATGTCACCAACTCTATAAGTTGGTTACGGCTTAACGCATTGATATCAGTCGTCATAAAAGCTAGTCAAATCTGATCGGCCCAATCAGAGCCAATACTTATAATTAAAGAGACGCACACTGCGCCATGAAATGCGGCAACTATATTGGCGGGAATGACGCCCACTGTCTAGCTGCGATCGATTATACAAAACTACCCGCCAACTTCCTCTTGACGCCCCTAAATGAAGTCATTAGTATACGCGCCCCTACGCACTCGTAGCTCAGCTGGATAGAGTACTCGGCTACGAACCGAGCGGTCGAAGGTTCGAATCCTTCCGAGTGCGCCATACAAAAAAAGCCCGCCTAGTGCGGGCTTTTTTTGTATGTATGTCCCGTCCTGAAATATTCGGGAAGGCTCGACCAACCACAAAATCGTTGAGGCCGCCCTTCCACCGTATATAAGCCCGCCCCGCCCTATAGTTCCAGGCGTGTTTGTATGTGTATCGCAGACCTCGAAGACCGAGCACAAAATCCACTCGGGTTATACCCCCGCCCTTCTGCCGTAAAAAATACCCCTCTTTTCAGCCCGCCTAGCGCCAACCCTTCACCGCAGCCCCCATAAACAAAAGAAATTGCTCTAAGAAAGACATATTTATATTCCATTAAAATCGCACAGATTGCTGCACTGCACAATATTAATATTGACACACCACCTATATCGATCTAGACTTGCCATCATTGAATTGCTGCAATGCAGCGCACCTTAATTTAACTCTTGGAGTCCGCTATGCACGACCAACTGAACGAACAACTACAAAAATCGCTTAAGCCAGTTACTGACCTTACTAACATTAATGTGAAGACGCTTGAAACCTTGGCAGAAAAGCAAAAGGAGTTATTTACTTCTTTACTGAACACAAGCCAACAATTTGCAGAAGGCGCTAAAACAAACACCGATGTTACAAATGCCATCGAAGCTCAAAAAGCATATGCGCAAACATTGCAAGACACTATCGTAGCGGCTGCTCAAGATGCTTACGGCGTTATCTCTGAAGCTCAGGAAAAAAGTGGTGAAATTCTTAAAGAAGTTGTTTCTGATGTGCAGGCCCAAGCTGCTGCAGCGACACAGCCAAAATAAATATCTTACTTGGGCATGCCTTAGTCATCACAAGGCATGCCCAATTGCCACAACAACACCCCTCTTCCTAACTCGCCACCCCATTAAACCCCTTCGGGCAAAACAGCAGCCCTACACTCGGCTGCATAACACACCTCCTGCCCCCCCCCAATACACTTCACGACAACAAGACCAGCCATGATCACAAAATGCTAGAAAAATGGCTGATTTACTCCTAACATACCGCCCGTGACACGAAAGTCACCCTATAGGCACGAAATTCAAGGAGTACGATAACTATGAAAATAAGAACCCTAACGGCATTAGCCACGTTTCTTGTTCTCACCGCATGCGGTGGTGGTGGCAGCGACGGCAGTAGTGGTGGTGGAGAGACCCCAAGCCCCTCTGCAGCCGATAGTGATAATGACGGCTTGGTTGATAGCGAAGACTCACTTCCAAACGATGCAAGCAATGGTACAAAGTGGACCACCATGACCTGGGACAACGGTCAGTGGGACTAACGGAATAATAATTTATAAAATATTGAGAGGACTCCTCATGAAAAAAATCTTACCCATTACACTAGCAACAAGCCTAATCAGCAGTCTTACATTTGCGCAAGCCACGCCAGTAACGAATCAGTTTTCTTCTGGTCAACCAGCACGCGCAAGCGAAGTAAATGCCAACTTCCAAGAGCTGGCAGATCGCATCGAAACAAATGCGACAGATATAAACACTAACACTTCAAACATTACTACAAACACAAGCAGCATCAGCTCAAACGCCGGATCCATATCAGCCAACACAGGCACCATCAACACCCACACCAGCGACATAACAGCCAACTCGGTCGATATTGGCAACAACACCTCTGATATAGCCGGTAACACAACTGATATAGCCACTAATTCGAGCGCCATAGACGCCAACTCAAGCGATATTACTGCATTGGAAAACAGCGTGGCGACATTGGAAGCGAATACTCAAATAGTCACCTCGAGTATTAACGAAGAGCTCGCTAGCCGCACATTTCTAGATGTGAATAACGATTCTGGAACATGCGACCAGCGAAGCGATAGCTTCTCGTTTAACACCACTGCTCAAACTTTTGAACAGACCGTCATTTTTGAAAACAATAGTGACGGCACAGATTGTACTGAGTACGTTTTCACTTGGGATTACTCAAACGACATCGTAGCGACAATGTATCAGGTGAATACTTCCGGCGGCGTCCCTATCGACTACTTATATACTCATGACGAGCCGTGGCTCTATTTAAAAGCAACGATGAAAATTGGAGAGAGTTGGGCAAGCTTCAGCGAAAGAAATCTTTCCATTAACGGTGGAGCGGCATCACCAACAACGCAGGAATATCACAGAACTACGCTCCTTGGCCGGAAAGATATAAGCGTACCCGCAGGTGAGTTCGAAGACTGTTTAATGCTTGAAGATGTGCGAATATTCACTGGCTTAGCTGAAGACCGGAGACTCTATTATGTTTGTGAAGGGCCAGGTTTAGCTAGATGGGTTAGCCTAACGAACGACCAAGACTGGCAGCTACAAAGCTATACAGAAAACTAATATACATATAATTTTGAGTATCTACAGGGCGCCAACAGCGCCCTTTTTATTTCCGCTGTTATATTTCGCCCACCCCACTACGACTGCACAAAATTCAATCTAAATCACTCAAAACACCCCCCTCCCAGTGGCGACAATCACACATTTTTACATTTTCTCTCTTTATTATTTGTCTTTATTGCGATAAATTTTCGCCCGACAAATAAGTCACCCAATATGTTTAAAAACCAACCAAAAGGAAGCGGAATACTTCAAGTGTCATCCGCATTTCTATCAGGGTCGATATCCAGCCAAGCATTCTGGAAGCAGATCTAATCATAATAAAAGGAAGTCTCGTATGAGTATTCGTTTAATCTCCACCTTATTGATCAGCATTGCTAGCGCAAGCGTTTTCGCCGCCCCCGTGCCAGCAACCCCTTACGAAACAAATGAAAACTTAACCTCGCGTACATTTTTGAACGTCGGCGAAGCAAGTGAAGACGGCTGCGATAAGCGCGTCGATTATTTCGACTTTAATACCATCGCCAAATCCTACATTCACAACGTCAACTTGATGAATGAAACTACAGATGCGCCCTGCCTTGAGCTTAACTACCAATGGTATTATTCGCACGGATTGAAAACTAAGGGCTATCAAGTTGTATACAATGGCTACCCAACAGACTACAGCATTAGCCTGAGCAAAATCTGGCGTGTGCTAAAAGAAGAAATGCGAGAAGGAGAAAGCTGGGGTAATTATAACCAGCGTACCGTTCACTTTCCCGACTCTACGCCTTTTCCAGCCGGTACCGAATATCATAAAACAACCTTTATTGCCGTTGAAAATGTTAGCGTTCCCGCTGGCGACTTCCAAAATTGCTTAGTTATTGAAGACCTGGTGAATTTTGGCGAAGGGCCGCAAACACGTATTTATTATTTCTGTAATGAAACTGGCGTAGCACGGTATATTCACGTGGAAAGCGGTGTGGATTGGCAGCTACAAAGCTATACAGAGAACTAAAAAAAATATTTTTTAATCAGTTTTTCGAATGTTGATAGGGCGCCTTGTGCGCCCTTTTCATTTGCTCACTGATAACAACCCACCAATTTCAAACAGGAAATTTCAATACCGATACCAATGGATGCCACTCGGTAAGATACTCAACCGTATTGGCGCTTTCTGTTGCACTAGCATCATTTTCATTAAAAGGTTTCGCAAGACAAAGGCCGTCAAAAGTTGCCGAACGCGCCGCCTTTCTTTCATCACAAAAATACCCGTAACGGCCCCATTTTATTCATAATATTAATCCGTTCCTAATGAACGAAATAAGACAATTAAATGTTAAGTATGTATTAGCCATAGCAAAAGCAACCTAACGGACAGGGCTCAGCCGCCTGATAACTATCGGGTGATGTAAGGGTTTATAGCATTAATGCACACATCAGTTATAAAACGGATGAGCGTTCAGAAGACGCTTTTCAACTTTTAAGCGTTCTATCTTTTAGGGCGTTATTATTTCCATTTGACTGTATCGTTAGCTATTTCTATAAAAAAACCTAACTATCAGAGCTCGTGTACGAGGCGCAGAATATAGCACATCAAAATATGACTATCGACTCACACTTAGCATTCTAAGTGGTATCACTTCGCTTTATGGGCCTCATAAATCAAAGCCTTATCCAAACCGAAAACGTCATGACATCTTTATTAGAAAGCCGTGAATGACACGGCTTTATTTGCATATAAATTTATTGTTGTAACTATTTATAAGACACGATCATTATAGGTGATTCGTGATATGAGATATAAGGCGCTTCAACTTCGCCACTCTTAAATTTTATAGCAATATTTTGAGGGTTGTTGATGAGTGAAATCGAAACCTGGGTAAGCCCAAATGGATTTACGTAGTCAGTAAGTTCGAACCCTAGATCGACATACCAGCCAAGATCGATATCATCGTTATCAACGGTTGCAACAGGTAACGAATAGTAATCGTAAGCGGTAATGGCGTGAGAACCACCGAACCCATAAGGGCTAGCTATTTCAATTTTGATATTGTCCGCTAGGTATTCGATTAAATCGCCATACTGCATACCTTCAGGAAATTCGGAAAAGCTGAGTACTGCATGCGCAGCATCGACAGTTTCCCCTGCGGTAATTTGAGTCGTATCAAAAGTTACAATAGCTTTATGGTTATTAGGAATCAGTGTTCCAGTATTACCGATTGTGAGTTCATCACTAAAGATATCAACAGCCCAAGATGAGTTTACATCGCCATCGAGTGATGGTGTTGATTGAATATACGTAACAGGGGCAGCGAAAGCTGTACTTGAGGCAGCTAAAAAGCCAGATAACAATATAGATTTTACGTTCATTGATACTTCTCCATAAGAATTAAAATAATAAATTAAATAGAGGGGTTGGCGCCAAACCCCTTTTTATTGCGCCTCTAATGCCATTTTCTTGGCGATACGCAATATAAAAACACCATAATCGATCGATAAGAAACCCATAATGAATATGGCTTTTTATTTTTTATCAAACAGCCTTACTTGTAGTCGACGACTAAATACGGCTCACCATTGTGAGAAACAGGAAACCCGCTAACTTCACCACTAGAAAAGTTAACCGAAATATTTTCTGGGTTGTTGATTAATGAAATGGCAACTTGAGTCATGCCGTAGTGATTAATGTGGCCTTTTAGATCCAAAACTGGCAGAAGGTAGAAGTTGAAATGAACTGCATCTGTACTCAATGTTGTTAAAGGAAAAGAATAGTAATCCAATGCTGTGATGACATGCGATCCGCCAAACCCAAATGGCCCTGCAACTTCAACTTTAATGTTGCCGTCTAGATACTCCCACAGCTCCGCGTGGCCCATACCATCGGGAAGGTTCGAGTAATATAAATTGACTTCTGCGTATCGTATTTCTTGATCTACTGGGATGTGACTGGTATCAAACGTAAGAATCGCTTTGTGGTTGTTGGGGAAGAACGGGTTCGTACTGCCAATGGTTAACTCTTCGCTGGCGACATCGACGCCCCAGACCGAGTTTACATCGCCATCAAGCTCCGCAATCGATACCGCGTAATCGTTTTCTGGGGAAGCATTTACAAAAATACTGGCAGAAAGAAAACCGACTAACACTAAAGATGATTTAAAGTTCATTGTGATATCTCCATATTGATTAATAGTCTATATTTTTTGATGTTACTCCATTCGCAAGGCATACCAAACACCTTAACTTTGGTTTAGCTACTATAAAAACAAAATCCTCATTAAGATAATTGAAAACACCAATACGCCATATCATAAAACCCGATAACCATTTGATCGATATTTTTATCTATACCCCATAGTGACTCAATTTTTTTATCGCCACATAGGTCATAAAATTTTATTATTCGCTTTTTTTACGACGATTTTTTAGGTTTGTTAAACCAACATGGGGGCGTTAACAATTGCGGGGCTATAGAGATCAAACCAAAGACTTAAACATTATAAAAACCATGTAAAAATACATATTTATTTTTCAATGTTATGTTTAAAAAAACATACAAACCTGTGATAATTTAACCACCGAACAACCTCTATTTAAAACGAACTGGAATCGCACTAAGCATTGGCTTTAGTGATAAGTGATAGTTGAATGAATTTACGTAGTATCGACCTCAACTTGCTGACAATTTTTGATGCAATTCATACAGAATCAAGCGTTAGCAAGGCTGCCAATCGATTGTGCATGAGTCAATCTTCAGTAAGCAACGCACTGGCTCGATTAAGAACACTATTTAACGATGAGCTTTTTGTGCGATCCCCCAACGGAATGCTGCCAACATCTAAGGCTGACAAACTGTCAGCACCTATAAATGATATTTTACGAAAAATAGAAGATACATTTTGCATTGGTGATGAATTTGATTGCTTGAAACTGGATAGAAAGTTCTCATTAGCCATGAGTGATTACAGCGAGCAGATTATCATGCCTCAGCTAATGGCCTGGCTTGAAGCGAACGCCCCAAACGTGGAGCTAAATGTTGTTTCACTAAACGAACAAACGCTGGCTAGAGATTGCATGGAAGGGAAAATCGATATCGCACTTGGGTCGTTATCGTATTTGGAGAATGGGTTTTACTGTCAAAACTTAGTAAAAGATACGTTTGTCAGTGTGGCGAGAAAAAACCACCCCGTATTAGACGAAGCGTGGGGAGAAGAGAGGTTTTTTGACCTATCACACGTTTCCATTAGTCTCCGAGGTTTAAAAGGTACCGCCATTGACTCTGCTTTACAGTCTCATAAAACTGATAGAAGGTGCGTATTAAGACTGCCAAATTTTTATTCCATTCTCAAGGTTGTCTCAACAACAAATTATATTGGTGACGCCCCCATGCGTTTAGTGAACATGTGTAAAAACGACATTGACCTCGAAGTTTTGATTCCACCTTTTCACGTTGAAAAAACGCTCATAAACCAGTTCTGGCATGAGCGAGTAAACAAAAGTACTGAACACGCTTGGTTTCGAAAAGTTATAAGAGATATTTGTGCTGCTGAATAACAAACATATAATTTGCACTGATTAACATCAACTTCCTATTTCACCCGTTTCCCACTATTCATCTTCCATAAAAAAACCCGCCAATAATTAGCGGGTTTTTTGTTGGGTAATTAAAACGATAAATTAATTACACGAGTTCACTTCACTCCAGTTACCCGCTGAACTTTCTTCGAGAGCAACGACTTTGCTAGCGTCGGCATACGTACTACCCAGGTAAGCGGCAGTACCAGTAGCGTAATACAAAGAATATTGCTCGTAAGCACGACCCGCACTTGAGTGATTAGCAAGTGTAGTTTCAAAACAGGTCGATCCTTCCACCACGTTTACAGTACGACTTACTTGCTGTGCAGCGTTACCAGCTGCATCCGATACGTTATACGTTAAGGTGTATGCGCCAACACTTGCCGTATTAACGGTGCCAGTTACAACGATATTGGCAGAAATATCGCCATCAATATCATCATTTGCTGTCGCGCCCGGATCAATAAAAGTGGAACCGACCGATACGTTCATCGGCGAATTACCACTTAAAGTAATTACCGGCGCTGTCGTATCAACCACATTACATTGGCCAATCTCAAAGTAGCCTGCGCTCACTTCATTGAGTGACGTGGTCGCTGTGGCGCTAGCGCCCATGTTGTCGTCAGAACCGTTAGCAAAGTACGTTGTAGCACCACCAAAACAAAAGGTTCCGAAACAGGTTTCGCCAACCACGTTGGTATAAGCTCGCCCTTCATTAACATGTTCATTATTGCTAGCTGTATAACACGATTGTACGGCTGAAACTTCAAACCGACGTGTTTCAACAAGACTAGTATTACCGGCAAGATCAGTAACACTAATTTCAACGTCGTGCGTACCAACGGCGAGATCCGAATAGTTAATGCTCCATGTACCGTTATTACTGTTCGAATAGTTTTGTAGGTCAACGCCATCGAGTACTATCGTGAGCTGATCAATATCATCGTTACCATCTGTGGCAACAACACTCACATTCGCAGTTTGCCCTGCAGTGGTCACCTCGACCGAGGTAATGACCGGCGCTTCCACTCGGTCAATGGTAAAACTGGCAACGCTTACATCGCTGACAAGTCCTGATGTATCCGCCCCGCGCACTTCATAGTGATACTGCCCACTTGTTAAAGGGCCGAGATCTGCTTGCCAATGTACACCGTCAATCTGAGCTGCAGCGAGCCATGTTGACGAACCAAGCACTCTATACTCAGCAGAGGCCACACTGTGAGAGCCATCAAAGTCTTCCACATATATATCAAGTACAGCCGTATTTAAACTGTCTTCATATCGACCGTATACACTGCCAACGGTCGGCGTATAACCTTCGTCAATAATCGTAACGCTTCGTTCACACAACCCCTCTAAACCGGTGCTATCTATCACGCGCCCTTGCACAGTAAATTCACCAAAACCGGGAATTGGTAGCGCTCCAACAACCATGGTGCTGGGCCATGTTTGCATCCACTCGGATTGAGAAGATTCTTTCGCATACATTTGTTGCTGATTGCCATTTGCATCTGAGGTCATCATGTAATATCGCAAGTAGCCTTCATGCTTCTCGATTCCTTTAAATTCACAAATCGGTGCTTCATCACCCGTAGGGATTGTCACAGTATGTGTAATAGCGCCACAAAGACTTTGTAAACCAGTAGAATCCGTTGCACGCGCTTCGATAGTAAGCACCTCGTCGTTCGCATAGGTTTGCGGCAATATAAGCTGCCACAAATGGCGATCATATACGCGGGCAAGCTCCCCCGCAGTGCCCCAACTACTGCCGTTGATCCGATATTCAATGAGTACATCGCTGTTGTTAGCATCTTCAGCTGCGCCCCAGATTTCAACTGTACCGGCAGAGCCAGAGATAGACGCGGTCGAACCCAAGATCTCACAATGAGGCGCAACTGGAGATGTGATCGTGACAGAAACAGTCACAACATTGCTGCGTTGAGAGTCCGCATCGAGGCTGTACATGTGGATTGTATGAGTTCCAACCGACAAATCTGCAATTTCTACTTGCCAGTAACTACTCGTAACAGGGTAAGGTTGCCAAACACCCGCTTGCGGATCGCCTTCACCATCGATTTGATAAAACATCACCGTTGCAGGATGCTCAGGATTGGTCGACCGCATACTAATCCGGACGTCTTGGTCATGAACGGTAACGTGATTAGACTGTATGATAGGTAAATTACCTGCGGTAAACGTTAAGCTTTTCGTGAATGTAAAAGATTCACCTGTAACATCTGTCGTGCGGATATCTACCGCCAGATCACCTACGGAAGCATTAGCGATCTCAACAGTAAAACTACCGTCATAAAGCCTTGCGGTATTCCATTCGGTTTCACTTTCTAGTTTCGCTTCAACGCTAGCAATGTCATCGCTGTTTGCATCAAAGACTTCACCACTGATGCTAAATAAACCAGGGTCGACGCGCGTTGAAAGGTTCTGTACTTCAGGAGCAAATGCAGTTTCGCCTGCACCCACTGAGTCACAGCTGCCAACGGTGTAATACCCTAGAGACTCTTCTGCCAGCGTACTGGAAGTGAATCCATAATTACCCATGCTTTCAGCAGAGCCTGTAGCGCGATAGGTTGTAGTTGGGAAAAACCCGCCAGACGATTCGGTGTAGGCACGCCCCGCAGATACGTGCTGATCGTTAGTGCTTGTATACTCTGTACAACCCGCTACTTCGCTTGGAAAAAACCCGGCTACTTCTGCAACACGCACCTTTAATACTCGCGCATTGTCGTGAGTTTCTGCATCACCCAAAGGGATATCGTTATACATAAGCTCAGCTGAAGAAAAATATGGAATACGTGGGCAAGATACTTCTGGGCAGACATAACTCATAACCGTGCGCCAATAAGGCTCGGTCGTATCGTGGTAAAGCCCATAACCAAAAGAGTAATTAGAATTTGTACCGCTTTCCGTATTATGAGTCGCACCAAAGTTATGACCTAGCTCGTGAATGGGTGTATACCAGGTCATGCAGTTCGGAAGTGTTGCACTGAATGCGGTCGCAGCTGTGGCGTCAAGGTAACCCATACCGCAGGGATTTCGCACATTCGACACAAGCATGACCATATCAGCACCGACTTGCTCACGAATCGCGTGAACCTCGTCCATATAACCATCATTGGTGCCCCTTAAATCTCCGAGACTCCGCCCTATATCATCATGTGATTCATCATAATGGGTGTAGTGTGTTTCGACTAAACGTAAACGCGCGGGAATTTGCGAATTCGCTAAGGTATCATTACCTGCAGTCATCGCTATTTCGATTAATCCAGGTACATCGGTTATGCCAGGGTTAAGCTCATGAGGCACAACCACCATGATGTCGATGGTATAAGGGTTTTCTAGCGTTGCAGGGGATTCCCCATCAATGCGACCACCAATAATTGGAGCCGCCGCAGCGCTTTCGTCTACGATTGGTTCCGCTTCATCAAACTCAGCTGGGTCTGAGCTCACCACAATTTGGCCACCCGCACCGTCAGGGTATATTTGTATCACCTCATCTTGAGTGTGAATCGTGCCGGTGATGTTACCGTCACGCTCTACGAAGTACGCACGACCTTGTACACCTGTCTCGAAACCATATGGGTCAAGATAAAACACATTCCCCACCCAGCTCTGTCCGCCAAGTTGGTTATTGTTAACATATTCTTTAATTGCGTAGAGATTATTCAACCCCGGCATTTCAATTTTAAAATCGGGCAACTCGAATAATTCAATGAGATCAATATTGATTGGATTCGCAGGTTTACCTAAATACATTTGAACAGACGACGGAAGAGTCGCCGGTACAGTCATAACCTGAGTATTAAATTGTTGGGATTGCACGCGTGCCATAAACGACTCTACGGGCGTTTCTGCAAAAGAGCCGCTGGAACACACAGCAACACCGAGTGCTGCAGTGGCCAACCACTGATTTAGCTTTTTCATAAAATATGATTCCTTTTCTTTTATCGAAATTAAAATAAGTCGCTATTTTTTAGGTGTGTCGCTAACACCCACCAACCGACCAGGCAGCACAGAGCCGCCAGATAAGCATCCAGCGATTAAAATGTTCTGTGTTTGTTTACATTCCTAGTGAATTAAATATTCAGCAGCATGTGATGACGCTTGTTAACTTCTTAAGCGTTCTTTTCCCTGGAAGGTTATTATTTGTTCTATCTGTGTTCATTCACATCAGTCCGCGCGGGCGGTATATTCCTGTACGTCCTAACTGTGGGGTTTAATATATCACAATCGAATCATGAATGTTGAGTCATATCTCTTGTTGGCGCGAGTATCCCGAATTTGTGTGATGTAGATCTCAAAAATAGATCCCGCAGCGATAGAAAATATTAGCGTCTAACACCTTTCTATCCATTCCCCCCCCCTCATAAACAATGCTTAAGGCGCAGTATTCAAAACCCTTTACAACCGTAAAATTTCTGCCACAAACACCTGCTACACTTTTATTAGCCCTACTATCTGCGCACTCATTTACTGTATTAATGCGTCTCAACCTTATGCAGAATATACCTCTAGAACCCCATGCTTTTCCGAATCACTCTTTAACTAGTTCGCGCACAAAAGCGACCAAACAAGACACACTCACAATTGAATTACGTCGCTGCAAATTAAACAAATTCAGAGAAATAGACCCCAAGTATTTATCGCTGTCTATTGATATTTCTGTATTGGCTGGTGGTAATTGGTGGGAAGGTTCAAACGCAGTACATAAAGGTTTAGGGGCAAATAAAGTTGAGGCGCTCAATTTAAATAACCCGGAACTAGATCGTTTGGTAGCGCCGCTGGCGCCTTTTTACATTCGTCTTGGTGGTTCAGAATCAGACACAGTGGATTATTTTTTACCCGTCGCACAGAAAAAAAAGAACCTGCTTTTAAGCCAAGAGCATTGGGACGGCTTACACACTTTCGTAAAGCGCAACAAACTGAAGTTGTATTTCACCGCTAAATACGGCGTGTTTGATCGCAAACAGCACGGCCATTGGGACGGCACAGAATTAGAATCACTACTGCAATACTCAAAACAACAAGGCTACGAATTAAATATTGCAGAGCTTGGCAATGAACTAAATGCCTATTGGATTTTTCACGGCATCACTGCCCAACCGGGCCCTAAAAACCTCGCCAAAGATTACCGTCGGTTCTCTCAACTAATGAAATCGTACTACTCCGAAGTCCGTATTTCTGGCCCGGGCAGTGCCTTCTGGCCCAAACTCGGTGAACCGATTGCGCCTTTTTCCAATATCACACGCTCGTTTTTGGAAAACATTAGCGACGACTTAGACATTATTGACTGGCACTACTACCCCTTTCAGAGTAAACGCAGCCCAGTAAGAACACGCACGGCACGCTATTCTTCGATGCTTAACCCGCGCTCATTTGAAGATTTTGCGAAGTATTGTGGCTTACTCAAATCTTGGCGCAAACGCTATCACCCTGAAGCCGAACTGTGGACTGGCGAAAGCGGTTCAGCGCAATGCGGTGGGCAAGCAGGCATTAGCGATCGCTGGGCCTCAAGCTTTTGGTGGGCAGACCAATTGGGCCTGGGGGCAAAACTCGGCCAGAGTGTAATGATTCGACAAAGCTTAATCGGAGGAGATTACGGGCTCATCGATCGTTGTACCTTGCAACCACGCCCCGACTATTGGCTTAGTGTATTTTGGGTAAAATTAATGGGTACTCGCGTACATCCGGTTCACTGTAAAGATAAATACCTACGCACGTATTGCCACGAAAACACCAAAGGTGAACGCACTTTGCTTTTGATCAATCTAACCGAAGAATCTCGCGCCGTAAACTGTGAAGAATTTGGAAAACCTTTTGAACAATTTGAATTTACAGCCCCTTCATTAGACAGTAAAACCCTATTTATAAATGGCTTAGATGCTTCAACGTTAATTGATTCCCTAGACATCAACAGAGTACCCAGTAAAAAACTTTCTCACGAACTTGCTGGCCGCAGTATTAACTTTTGGCGACTCCAGTAAAGTTACCTACTGTTGAATCGCAGAATACCAAAAAGATATTGAGCGATTAAATTCCTTTTACCCCCTTACGCTCGAACAATACTTACTTTACGCCTACCCCATAGCGCTTCGGTTTCGCTTGCCAGCCAATCACGTTACACTCTGCTTTTACATCTTTTTTGCCTAAATGTAGCCGTCGAATTATCAACGCTCAATACATTGGAGTTTTCATGAACGAAACAGTCCTTTTTAACACCATTGAAACTCAATCAGGCGGTCGCATTGGGCGTGTGACGCTCAATCAAGAAAGAGCCCTTAATGCGCTGAATTTAGATATGGTAAGCGCCATTTTAAAGCAATTGGAATCGTGGAAAAGCGACGATAGTATCGTTTGCATTTTTATTGAAGGTGCTGGCGATCGAGCACTATGTGCCGGTGGCGACATCAAAGCCATGTACTTTGACATGCAAGAAACCCAAGGCAAAAAAACGGAGCACTTTTTCGAGCACGAGTACCGAATGGACTACACCCTACACACCTACCCCAAGCCTATTATTGCGTGGGGAACCGGTATAGTAATGGGCGGCGGTTTGGGAATATTTATGGGCTCAGATATTCGAATCGTGAGTGAAAAATCTCGTCTTGCCATGCCAGAAATCACGATTGGGCTTTTTCCTGATGTCGGCGCAAGTTACTTTTTAAACCGCCTACCACAGCTCATTGGCAGATTTATGGCGTTAACCGGCGCCATAGCTAACGCAACCGACGCCTTGGAGCTAGGCCTGGCAAACACCTTACTTTCGCACGCACAGAAAGACATCTTTCTTTCGACAATCTCAAACATAGCATTTAGCGGCGAAAAACAACAAGACCTCACTGCGCTATTTAGTGCGGCAGAAATATTGCGAAGCTCACATAAATTTGACCTACCCAGCTCTGAACTGCCAGTAGCTAAGAAATTACTAGGGTCAGTATTCACGCAAGAAGACAGCAAGCAACTAATCGATGATTTTTTGGCAATAGAAACCGACAACGCTTGGATTAAAAAATCGCAAGCCAACCTCAAAAATGGGTCGCCATTAAGCGCGCTCATTATTGATGAGCAATTTAAGCGAGCCCAAAATTACACACTCGAAGAAGCCTTTAAAAGTGAAATGGTGTTATCTGCAAACATAGCACGATTCACGGAATTTTCAGAAGGGGTTCGCGCGCTATTAATCGATAAAGACAACGATCCAAAGTGGCACTACGCTTCTCACCGCGACATTCCAGAGGCGTTCGTCGATGCCTTCTTTGCTTCACCGTGGGAATCAAACCCTTTAGCTATTTAATTATTTCGTTATTGAAAGGAAGTTAAAAAAATGACTGGAACTGTACTAATAACAGGTGCCTCTTCAGGCTTTGGCGCAGCTTGTGCAAAAAAATATGCCGAGCATGGCTACAAAGTAATTGTTGGCGCACGCAACTTTGCCAAGTTGATCGAATTTCAAAGCACCGCTAAACAGCCTGAAAATATTTGTGTAGTACCACTCGATGTACGCTTTACCGATTCCATCCAACACTTTTTTCAATCTATTCCAGAAGATTTTAAAAACATCGATATTCTCGTGAATAACGCAGGCCTAGCCCTTGGCATTGAACCGGCCCACGAAGTAGATTTAGACGATTGGGAAACCATGGTCGATACCAACATCAAAGGCCTGATGCGCATGACAAGAAAAGTTTTACCGTTAATGGTAGAGCGCAATAACGGCCACATCGTCAATATAGGCTCCGTCGCAGCTTCCTGGCCCTACCCCGGCAGCAACGCTTACGGCGGTACTAAAGCCTTCGTACAACAATTTTCACGCGGTTTACGCAGTGACGTACTTGGCAAGCAAGTGCGCGTGACAAATATCGAACCCGGTTTAGCCGACACTAACTTTTCAGTTACACGCCTGAAAGGCGACCAAAATAAAGCAGACTCCGTTTATACCGGTACTCAACCGCTGAGCGCTGAAGATATCGCCGATGTCGTGTTTTGGGCCACAAGCGTTCCCAAACACGTAAACATTAATAATGTAGAAGTGATGCCCACCTGCCAAGCATGGTCGCCGTTTTCGGTTAATAGAGAAATGCTTTAGCCCTACAAGTTTATATAAATGCGCTGACCGCTCCTATCAGCGCGATCAAGCTTGCGATTCCACAAAGTAAAAGTATTATTTTCCTAAAGTGCTTTTTATCTACCCAGGCATGCAAACCTTTACCGAGTAAAAATCCTAAAATTGCAGAAGGGAAAAAGCTTACACAGGCAATTAAAACTTCCCGTGTGAGTAGGCCCGCAATGGCGTAACTTAGCATGCTGATGACACAGGCGTATGCAAAGTAAAAACCTAAGTTCGCGCGCACGGTTTTAGGGTCCGCGTGTTGCAGCACTAACGCCATAGGCGGGCCACCAATTGAGGTGGTAGTGCCCATAAAACCACTAAAAAAACCGGCAACACTCATGCGCGATGGCGTTGCATCAAAACGCACATTACTCAAACTTACCAAGACCCCCGCCAGCACACAAATCGCCACGACCAAATGCAGCCAGGCGAGGCTGATACTGACCAATAGCCAAGCCCCTACGACAGTACCCGGTATACGCGAGATCACTGCCGGTAAAATCATCGAAAAATTTAGGTAAGCACGCTGGTGCCATGCATTGATTAAACTTAACAGCAGTGCAGTAGAGGTAAGCGTATAAGGCACCCATTCAGGCTTTACCAGCATGATAATCGGCGCAGCAATCACAGCCATACCAAAACCCACTGCGGTTTGAATGGCACAACCTAAGGTTAAAATAAACGCAGCAACGGCCCAAGACCAACTCACCGCCATATTACTGTCTACGTAAAATTCTATTCCCACAATCCATCTCTACTCCCAACCACGATTTGCCGCCAAATACTGTCATAACGACTGAATTCTTAGCGCCTAGTGTACCGCTTTCTATCGTGACTGTTTGCCCGCTATATGCGGGCAACAGTGTTGATTCATGGAATTTACGCGCCTGCCATTTTATGAAACAGTATAAGCGTTACCGATGTCGCCGAGAACGAAGCTATGTGTCGTGAATTTAACTGCAGTAGATGGTGGGTAGTATGAGTAATTCGTGAAATACGGCAGCAAAATGGTCGAAATAGCGACCACTTTTAGCAATTCTAGGGGCAAAGCGTTTAAAAACCGGACACAGCGCAGATTTCTCAGCATCCAGCTTGATTCGACAGATTCGATCGTCAATCATAGCAGGCTTGATTTGCACCTATGTGGCACCGAATCGCACCTTGGGTATCACCAAACCATAATAAAGATCATTGTTTGATCAAAGAAGCATGAATCGCAATCAAAACATCATCATAATTGATAGTAGCGACGAAGATTTTGAGCGTTATCGCTCACTGCTTCCGAAGCAAAAATCAATTTTCAGCGATATTGTGCAACTGAAAAGCATGGCGCAAGCACTTGCATATTTTCAGGACAATTCCCCTCTTTGCTGCATCATAAATTTCCGCTTTGAAAACGGTAGCGCTTTAGAGCTGCTACAAGAAATGATGCGTTCTGTGCGTCGCCCCGATTTCGCCATTGTGCTTAGTATTAACTTGGGTTACGAGCGTTTGGCCGCTGACTTAATGCAAATGGGCGTGCAAGACTATTTAATAAAAGAAGAGATCGGCAATAACGATCTCATGCATACACTTAAAAACGCATTGCGCACCTTTACACTGCAAAAGCAGTTAAAAATGATGGCGCATTTTGATTCACTTACCGGCCTTTTAAACCGTTCGCTATTTTTAAACCGCTTAGAACAAGCCGTTAGTGAAGCCAAACGCTACGAAAACAATTTGTGTTTGCTTTCGCTCGATATCGATTACTTTAAGCAAATCAATGATACCTATGGTCACGACACTGGCGACCGCATTCTTTGTATCGTTGCTGAACGTATTCGCGAGTGCGTACGTAAAACCGATAGCGTTGCGCGTTTAGGCGGTGATGAGTTTATGATACTGCTACCCAGCGCAGTGTCGCATGAAGGGCACTACGTAGCGCAAAAACTGCTAAAGCATATTCCACAGCCCATTGAATTCGACGATATTGTCTTATACGTGTACCCGTCTATCGGTTTAGCCAATTTTCCAGATACGGCAAGCGACCACCAAGAATTATTAAAGCAAGTAGATACGGCGTTATATAAAGCGAAGGAACAAGGCCGCTCACAATACGTTAAGTTTTCTAAGCAAAACCAAAATCAGTGGCAACGAAAATTGCACCTGAGCAAAAATTTACCGAACGCGTTAAAAAACCAAGATGTTCGTTTGGCCTTTCAGCCGGTATTTGATTCTCTATCCAAACGCTGCATCTCGGTTGAAGCACTGGTGCGCTGGAACTTCGAGGGTGAAGATATTCACACCGAAGAAATTGTGCATTTGATCAACCAAGGCTCAATGGCAACCCCCTTCCACGACTGGCTGTTCAATCAGGCAATTCGCCAGCTTAGCTTGTGGCATGAAGAGATGCCTGATTTAAAACTATCACTGAATATGCCTGCTAACCTGTGCCATAACAGTTTGATCATTGAAAAACTTTTTGACGCAATAAAATTTCACGAAGTAAAACCCCAAGACATCATTCTCGAAATCACTGAAGCCCAAATGATGCGTCACGCAGACTTAACAAAAGACGTACTCACCAGCATTTCAAACAAAGGGGTACGCGTCGCCATAGATGATTTTGGCTCAGGCCAATGCTCTTTGGAATACCTGGCCGACTTCCCTTGTGAACAAATAAAAATCAACGAAAAATTCTTTTTAAACCTTTCACTCGATGATAAAAACCGACGCATTATTGAAGCCGTAACAGCGCTTGGGCACGAACTGGGCCTAACGGTAGTGGCCGAAGGTGTAGAAAACGCGTCTTTACTTGAGTTTGCCAAGCAAGCGGGTTGTGATGCGACACAAGGGTATTGGATGGCTCAACCGGCATTTGCAGGTGATACATGGATTGAATTCCTGGACAATGCTCGAGCGCCACTCCTCACAAACGATTAGTTTTCCCTTCTTTTATAAAAGCCCCCTCTCTTCTCTTACCGCTCACCATCAGTAACACTTCAAGATGCAGATAGCCCTGCGTACTCGACGCCATAAAAGGAAAAGATGATAAGGAAGAAATGAGAAAGACAATATATAGGAATAGTCTGACGGCGGTATTTGAATCGTTTTACCTTAAGAGCTGGTACCACTTTGTTTAAACTGACGTAACCACGCACTGTACCACCGGCCTAACTCTTCCGCCGGTTTAGGTCGAGAAATTAAGTAACCTTGCAACGTCATTCTTCCTTTCGAACCTAAATAGTTAAACTCCGCTTCTTTTTCTACACCCTCGGCAACGATATTTAAATCGAAATTATCACTCAACTCTAGCATCGTATTGAGAATAACTTGAGACACACGATCGTCGTAGATATTTTGAATCATGCTCCTATCTATTTTTATCTCGGTGAATGGGTACTGGCGTATTTGCCCCATATTAGTAAAGCCTGTACCAAAGTCATCTAGCGACACCCCAAATCCGGCAATGCGCAAGCGTTCCAGGGTCATTATTTTTTTTGTGGTATCGAGTGCCTGGCCTTCCGTAATTTCAATAATCAATCGTTCTTTAGGGAATTCTGCTAAATCACAGATCGTCGCTATCATTTCTGGAAGTTTGTCATTCGTCAGCTGCTGAGGTAAAACATTAAGTGATATATTTAAATTTTCTGAACCCGGTATGTCGCTTTTAACGTTAGAAAAATCGCTCAAAGCCTGTTCGAGGGTTTTGTAGGTAAGTAAATCCATCAAACCATGTTTTTCAACAATCGGAATAAATAGCTCAGGGCGTAAGAATTCCATTTCTCCTGGCGCTTTAATTCTGCATAGAATTTCTAGCCCCACCAATTCTAAAGTATGAGAATCTACCTGTGGTTGAAAATAGGGGGTAATTAGGCCTTTCTCAATAGACTCTATAAGCACTTTTTGTTTTGAGAATTGACCACTACACATAGCCATTGCGTGAATGCGCCCAGCTCGTTCCAATAACGACAACAGGTGCTCCGCTTCAAACGGTTTTGTGAGATTACCAATCAGATGCACCTGATGCTCACGCGCGAGATCAATTGCAAGTTTTACTACGCGGTTTTCCAATGATGAATAAATTGCGACAGCACCGACATAACCTGTATCGGAAATAGATTCGATCAGTTGCATGCCATCCATCACTGGCATTTTCAGGTCAGTGACCACCAATTGAAAGCGATAGGGCTGGTGGTTTAGAAGTTCCAGAGCTTCTTTGCCATCCCTTGCTTTAACAAGCGTGTGCACTCCAAGATCTGCAAGTTGCGCCTCCAAAATCGAAAGCTGAGAAGCAGAATCATCAACAATGAGAGCCGAGGCAATCATACAGCCACCTAACTAGGTTGTTCATGCAAGATACAGTCTCAGAGTAGGGCACACGCCAATTGAAAACTCACCTTGAACCGTATACAGACAACGTACACCCGGCTTTGACGCCATGCACGTATAGACAATAAGTATAGTCGGCGAAAAGCAAGCAAACTAGCAATCACCAGATGGATTCGCTCAAATCGGTAAATTTGTCATGTAAAATCCCCTTTTATACTCAAATGATATTAGAAGGATTAAACAATATGTAGCAATTTTTTACGGGTAATACGAATTTCGTTGGGGTAGCCCAAAGCATTGTTGATGTAGCGAACACCGTCGATGGAAAGATCCCGATTTACATGACTGTGACCGTAGATATGAATATCTGCCCCTAGGGCGCGTATATGCTCATCTATACAGTGGGCACCCAATACAGAATATAGCTCTCGTTTTTTAGCAGGTATCGCACACGGCATAACATCGATACGCGGGAGAAAGTGCGAGCAAGTAATTAGGTTTTCATAGTTTCCTTGTGGCTTTTTACTACGCGACAAAAAATATTGGCATAGCTGTCTTTCTTCCCTTAGCGGCTCGGGCCAACGGCAACGTCGAAAATCCATCCATGCTTTGCGAATATATTCACTCGGTTTCGAAAATGAAAAGTCATACCAAGAAAATATTGGGGCTATCATCGTATCATTAATACGGACCGGCTCCGTCAATACCTCGTATTCTTCCGCCAGCGCCAACAGCGATTCAAATTTATCGAGCGAATCAAATGGATCACTAGCTTTCACCCAAACATCATGATTACCAGGCACAAACACTACATGTTGAAAACGTCTTTTTAACTGATCAAAACAAAACGATACTTTGTCAGTCGCATCTGAAATATCACCAGGTAAAATCAAGGTGTCTTGCACGAAATCCCAACGGGATAAGTTTAGCAGCCACTCGACATTTTCTTCATAATCTAAGTGAACATCAGAGCAAGAAAATATTCTCATAACATTTTTTTACCACAACTCACTTCGCTAAAAATGACGTTATATTTATCGATCATTAATAATCTATATCTAAAACAAATTAAAATTATGTTCGGCGCAGAAAAACACATAAATCACTCGCCCCTAGATTTCAGATTCAATGCAAGTGGGAACACAGGCTTCAGGTAAAGATTACTATGGAAGTTACGATCTGAATAGAGAAATAATATCGTTCAAAAACTGAAAAATATAGATAAAATAGTTTTTATAGCCGCAACTAGCGTTTCTTTGAAGAATGTTTTGGCGAGGCGATAGGCTTGTTTAGTCTTAATAAAAAATAAACCGACGCTAGCAATTCGCTACGTCGGCCATGTTCCCAATCCTTGAATAATTGCACTGCCCTTTTCGCCTAAACATTTAGCCCCTAGCAGCCTGCGCCTAACAAGCTCATACCCTAGAAAACTAATGACCTAGAATGTACGATGTCTCTCGGCTATCGTTCCTCATCTAGTGTAGTGTAGGCCACCGTGTCAGCCTGTCCTTAATAGCTGGTCTTCCTTGATCACTTAAAAACGCTCGTTCCCTGCTGACAACTCCCTTATTTACCGAAGCGCATCCCATCACTTAAATGGCTACTCCCTAAACCATCTCAGATCCTTCTAACCTTAATTCATTCCATGAACCCTTTGATGCTCTAGCCCATTAATTCCTTTTCTGGCGTTGCTCCTGCCGATGCGATCCGTGCAGCACTTCCTGCTATATGCGCCCCAGAGCGTCCTTCCTTGGGCTCGCCCTACTCCATGTGGCGTCAACTTTCGCTTCCTTACCTAAGCATTGATAGTGAGTTTAGCGACCTCGAGAATATATGCGATTACACGACATTACACTTCTCGTTGCACAAACCCTATAATGTGACCCTTCGGTCGAATTGATTGATTTGATCAACGATTTTGCACATTTTCCGGCCAATATGGCCCTCAAGACAGCAAACCATGGCTTACATCAAATCCCTTAACTCACAAGCACTTATTTATTTAAAGCCCGTTCATATTTTTGGGAGGGACCCAAATTCAGCCGACTATGTGTTGAACTCAGACTCCTGCTCCCGAATGCACTGCGTTGTGCGCTGGCAGAACGGCTTGTGGATGCTGACGGACGAAAGCCGCAACGGCTGCTTTATTAATGGAAAACGGATTGAGAAAGGCCGGGCCATAAACCTAAATAAAGGTGACATTGTTTCTTTCACCAGTGATGGTAACGAACAATGGCAATTGGAAAATGAACAAAAGCCAAGCCCTGTTCTAATCTCGGATGACAATAGCGATTTTATCGAATTACAGGCGCTCAACATTCTTCCCAACGAACGTGCCGCTGAGTACCAAATTCTTAAGCAGGGTGAGGAATGGATGATTGAAAGCGGGGATGACTCTCGCCTAATTGAAGATGGTTTTCGTTTTCAGATGAGCGGTAAAAGTTGGAGCTTTCACGCCAATGAACTCGTGCAAGAAACAACGTTTTACGAGAACGTCGAAGCAAAGCCACCTAAACTCACCTTTAACGTGAGCCGCAATGAAGAGCATGTGCAGCTTATTTTTGATTGCGATGGCAAGATCTTCGACCTCGGCCACAAAACGCACCACTATTTACTGCTCGAAATGGCGCGACATTCCCAACAAGACAACGCCGCAACCCAGACAGAGCTTGGATGGATGAGCAATGATTTATTGCTTCACAATCTACGAATCGATTTAAATCATTTGAACATTCAAATTTTTCGCGCACGAGAAGCAATTCGTAAATGCTCACGAAACTGGGGGCAACGTATTATCGATCGCCGCCGAGGGGAAATTCGTCTTCACCCCTGCGAATTAGAAATTAATCAATAACCGCCACGTATTGGCTTAATGCGCGAAAAAAAATCACTGCTCACAAACCGGAGCACAACTTATATCTTTTGTGCGTATGTAGACCTTTGTAGAAAATATTACTGCGGGTAACTCAAGCGCACTATCTAATATTTGTGGCGCAATATGGTACTTAACAACGTACACATCGTAGGCATCGCCATTCTCACCGCTCTCTTCACCCGCTTTAGCCCGCTCCAAAATCGAAACATGAGAACTATCTATTTCTAAAGTAGTAGGAATAGGTGCATCGCCATACAAGCCATCGGAATGCTGGTTATTAACCCACAAAGAAATCTTCTCTTTATCCTTTGATGCAAATTGATTAATCGTTGCCGACACTGACGCTTCAGAGTGAAATGTCACTTCGTAAACGATATGTTGCTTTTTGAAAGAGATAAAATTCTTCGTTTTACCGTACGTATATAAACTAAAGTAACGACTATGCGCTTCAAATTCTATATCGTGCTTTTCCATACGAGAAATAACTTGTTGCGCATCGATAGCTAACTGACCATTCGAGCTCTCAGAGCGGCTTTTCTCGTTTGAATCTGAACATGCTGACATCAAACAAACACCGAACACCAGAAAACTTTTCACAAATATATTCATCGCACCTCCCTAATAAGCATAATTTTCGCTCGTATCGCGCGACACCTTAGCGACACCTTAGCGACACCTTAGCGACACCTTAGCGACACCTTAGCGACACCTTAGCGACACCTTAGCGACACCTAGCGATAAAAACACAGACCATTACACAGAACCGAACACCACACTTGGCGCAGAGCGGTATCGAGCAATTTACCATATTTAATCGGTACAACAGAACCCCTCAAACCCTCAATCGATTAACAGCCCCACGCCAGATGATCGCGAGGAATCTACTAACGTGGTAACAACCCATTGATTTTTTTTGCTGCGTAGAGAAAATGCAGGAAATGAGTAACGAGAATCTAGCCCCAACAACACTCTGGTGAGCGTTAGATAACTTCGTTAGGTATTATGTAGCATAAAACGTCAATGCAATTATCTTCCACAGGCCATCGTAGCACAATAACTTGTAAGGCTACCGCCACGCACTTATCGCATTTCAATTTTTATCGAGCAACTCTCAAATTAGAGTTATAAGAATGCCATTTTTCCCGTTGGGGTGACACGGCAACCTCTAGTAAAGAAATATTTATACCCTTCGCATCGTCGCTGTATCAAAGAATTTTTAAAAACCTTTCTGCAATATTAGTCGGGGGATGCAGGCTACTAATCCATCCCGCCTGACGCTGATCACAGGCTCATTAAACATGAATTGAGAATCTTTCATATCGCCGTTGTCAAATATATCATTATATTTTTTTAAAAATTTGCGCTTCGTCGGCCACATCCGTTCCCTATAAGGTCTAACGTGCAAAGCAGAGACGACCAGCTCCCGCCAAGCACCTCAGTACAGATCTGCGAACAACTGTTCAAGCGCTTCTTTCCTATTGGGTGGAGTATCGGAAAGCATGTCATATTCCTGTAAAATTGATAGAAGCTTTCTAGGGACAATACGCTTATCTCCAACAATTTCCACATGCCCAGCGTCAACCTGTACTCCGGTAACATTTTGGTAATTATCAATTCTCGTATGATATTGTTCAGATAAATCAAATACGTAGTCGCTTTCAATACAACTTCCATCCTTGGCTTTCCGGCGACACGTATTTTTCTCGTTCGTCACTATCTTGAGATATTTTTCAACAGACGGTATTAATGGCTCAGGATTCCTAATGAAGCTCGAAGAAGACGTAATCTCATACCAGTTATCGCCAGTAATTAACCAACATATACCAGGAATAATTCCTGCGCTAAACCAATGTAAGGGCTTAAGTCCGCAATGATTCGCAGCGTCAATACCGGAGAGAGGGGCTGATATAGTAATGAGCTCCAGATCAATATCACTAAGAGTTTTGGCGTAATCATTACTCTTCTCGACTGCCTTACGAGCAATTAAACCTCCCATACTATGCCCAATAATGGTGATATTTTGATTGGTAGTGTTGCTGGCTAACTCGCCAACAGCGACGGCTAGCTTATCGGCACTTTGAATTAAACTATCCCTGTCATCATAACTATAACAGACCGCCTGCTGCCCATGAAAAGCATAAAGTTGTGCAAGAGACCTAAAGCGACCAGCTGATCCATTACACCCATGTACCAAGACGGTTAATGGCGACTGAGAATCGATCACTATTGATTTGTCATCAGAATCAGTACAAACACTCAAGCTTGGTATTGATAATGTCAAATCAGGCGCAGGTAGGCTAGAACTGTCGAGTGGCTGTTTCTCCGGAACATATGGAAATGACGAACTACACCCAGTTAAAATCAATAAAAAACTAAAAATATATAATTTCATAATATGAATCTAGTTGGTTGGTTACACGTAATACCAGTTTCTATTTAAAGGATAGCTAATTTTTATCTTTACTCTCAACTCACCGTTTCGATGTTCCATTTGCCAGCGATACAACATGACAGGATGAATGCCAATCCCTTCTGCAATATCCTTTGCCTGGTCTGTCCCACAAAAAGTAGCCATTATAACTATGCCGCTATCGCATAGTTTTCTTCGAACTCAACAGGGCTAAGGTTGTCGTTCGCAGAATGCTTTCTTTTGCGGTTGTAAAATATTTCTATATATTCAGACAAGCCCGTTCTTACCTCTTCTATGCTCTGATAATTCTTTGCATAAATCAACTCAACTTTTAAACGACTAAAAAAAGATTCCATAGGTGCATTATCCCAACAATTGCATTTTCGACTCATGCTCAACTCACACCCCTTAGATTTTGCGAAGTCGATATACTTCTGAGAGCGATATTGAACACCTCGATCAGAGTGCAATATCAACCCTGGTGTAATACTTCGCCTTTCTAAAGCGTCTTCTAGCGCAGACTTGACTTTGGCCTCGATTAGTTAACACAGAAGCTACATACCATTGCTTAAATTTTCGCTTCCATGAAATCACCTGAAAACTTTTTATATCAGAATAATAAAGTCGTTCATTTCTGCCGCGCGTGGTTGTAGTTGCATGCCCTACTGCCGCTGAACCCAAAGAAACGGCCCCTGCGTTTGTGTGACTTACTTGACCAAAACCCCACAACATATAATCTTTACCAATTTGAATGTAGTCTGGACGCCAAAGCTTATGCTGACTATATGTGTGTTTTTCAATAAGCATTTTCGCTTCATCGAAACTACTGACATCACTGGCTTTGTAGGGAATTACCGAAGAACACGATGCCATAAGGAATACAAAAATAGAACAAATTATATACTTCATTCTGATACCAATTAAGTCACATAACGCCTTGGTAATTGGCGCCTTAATAGTTGATTTGTTTTTGTGCTATTCAAGCACAAAAATGAAGCGACGTAAAAGGCGTCCTTTTGACCAACTTGTTAGCCGTAACGACTAGTTATTTAAAAAAGGCACCCTGCCGCAATGGAGTAACAAAGAGCCCTGTTATTTAGTGGTTAGCATCGCTACTAACCTAAACCTGCAGTAATCGCCGCAGGGGATACTACGAATTTTAACCCGCCATCAGGCGGTACATGATGCGCCAGCCTGCACACCACAACAAATCGAAAAATTCGCTCCGCGCATATCTTTACGGAAACACTAACGACCATAGTACTTAGCTACGGAGTACAACTATGCGATACAAACAAATCAATCGCGCGGCTGTAGCTATAATTTTTAAAAGCGGGGCTATAAATTTATACCCACATTTATATTTAATACTTTTTCGGCTAACGCTTTGCTAAGGGGCCGCATTGGGTTGATTGCTTTTGTGCTACACAAGCACAAAACAAGCGACGCAATAGCGGTCCCGCGGAGGGCCATAGGCCCGGAGTTACTTTGAGCAACTTGTTATGTGTATTTATTAAGTAATGATTGCACACATTCAACGCCCAGTATGAATTTTTCGTATTCAAATGAATGTTTTTCGATTGGGGATTCCCAGGCATCTTCGGCTTTGCCATCGATAACGTACACACACCAATCGCCATTTAATTCAATTTCGCATCCGTAATACCCAAAATCAATTATCTTTCCTGATTCTGCATTCTCGAAAGCGAGGAAATCTTCTCACGGACGGAATTTCCCAAGAAACCCTAAATCTCTCTTGGAAAAAGCGCCTATTTCTTCGAGTAAGATCTTATCCGGGTCATGAACTTTCCAAATCTTCTTTTCGAAATTGATCATCACGTTTCACGATTTACACATAACGCTTTGCTAAGGGGCCGCATTGTGTTGATTTGTTTTGTGTTACACATACACAAAACAAGCGACGCAATAGCGGTCCCGCGGAGGGCCAGAGGCCCGGAGTTACTTTGAGCAACTTGTTATGCATTTAATACCTGCCAGCTAAAAAAAAGTGCTACGCCAAATATGGAATGGATTGCAAAATTTTGAAGCCTAACCATATTTGGTTTTGGCGCTTTAGCCGCACACACACCTAAGCCCAGAGCAGGCTGCATTATAAACCAAGGCGATAAAATAGTTACCAGCCCATACACCCAAGCCGACAGAAGGCTAGCGCTTAAGCCTAAATATAAAACAACAAATACAACGTAGAATACTGCGTACACGATACCTATAAAATAGTGAAACAACCAACCAATCGCGTTTTCATATTTGATTTCAGTCGATTTACTGACCGGATCGTGAATAAACTTACCTGAAGGAATATGCCCGATCCAGCGGCCCACCATAGCCCAGTTCGTCCGTGGGAATTTTAAAACTCGGTTTGAGAACGTAGCCCAGATATCGATGGCAATTGTAGCTAGCAGTCCAGTAACCAAAATTTTTATCAAAACTTCCATATATTAGCTACAACCACTAATTTAATGCATAACGCCCCGGTAACAGGCCGGAACGGTGTTGATTGTTTTGTGCGAGCGTAGCGGTAAGCATAAAACAAGCAACGCCGTGAAGGTCCTAGCCAGCGTGCTGGCGCTGTTGACCGGCTTGTTATGTAGCTGTAATCGGTGAATTACTAAACCCTGTTACAAATACGCCAACAACTGTCGCCAGCAATACAAGCACTACAACGAATATACGATACCATCGCTGAATCTTTAACCCCCGGTCAGTCAGGACCTGACTTGGAGGAAAGCTTGTTTTCCATAGCGCACCTAAATCTTCGACTGAATTCAGCCTTTCCCGCGAAACTTCTTTACTTAGAATTTTAATTACTACAAACATCGTAGAAAAACCTATAAGCAAGGCAAGAATCGGAAAAAACGCTATATTAAAACTCATGGCTAATCCCTAGTGCTACATAACGTTTTACTAAGGGGCGCACGGTTTGGTGATTGGTTTTGCATAGAATTGGCGAAGCCAATGCAAAACCAAGCGCCGAAACGGGCGTCCCGTGGAGGCCGCTTGCGGCCGGAACAACATTGAGTAATTTGTTAGCAGTACCGAAGCCATGATATTGAATAACTCAAAAACTTAATACTACCGCCAAAGATCTACTGCTTGAGCATGACTAAGCTACGGAGTTTACCCGAAGCTGCCATGAAGCCGAAAACAGCTTTGCTGCACCCCGAACTTTAATTTACCGCCCAACTGTAACGGCACGAAACTTTAACCGCTAAGCGGCTGAAATATTTCAGGCTTTAACATTTACCTCGGACCGTTCGGAGCCGAAACTAAAAAAACGCCTGCTAACGCCTTTGTCATTTGCGTTTTGGTTATAGTGGAGTTTTGGGGTAACGTGGCGAAGCCACCCCAAAACGGAGCGTTGACCAATACGTCAAATGGACAAACTCGTTAGCCACGACTAGGTTTATTGAATACTTTTTCTAGCTTGAAGAAAGATGACGTAAGTTTAGAAGACCTGTAGCTATCACGCTTGTTATCATATTCTTTCACTCTAAGCATAACTTCAGCTTTTTTCACACTTATAACTTCAGGACTATTCCCCATACCAGGATGAGACAATTTAACAATGACTTTATGGTGCCCCATCATAGGCTTGATAGATTGGTGAGGCCAATATACATCAACTACTGGCTCGATATGAATACTCGCATTAGGCCCAAATGCGTTATCGTAAAAGTATTCAACTTCTATATATGCAGACTGATCAGTCTCATCTACTAACTTAACTGACAATATTTGATTTTGCCTAGAACAAACAATGCCAACATCTGAGCTCGAGCCCCCTTGAAAGCCAGATATAAACCCCTTCGTTGAATCGCAGGAAGCTAAAAGGACTATGGTAAAAATTAACGTATACTTCATACTTTCTCCTGCGGGCTAACGCCGCAATTACCGGCCGTAACGTAGTTGTTTTTTTTGTGCCAGCGTAGCTGAAAAGCACAAATCAAACAACGCAGTGGCGGTCCAGACAGCTTGCTGGCATTGGTAGATTGCTTTGTTATATTTTTCTTTAAATATATTGTGATTAATTAATGCTAACAATTCTATCCGTTACACCAGTCTCGCCATTGCAGGTTTGAATTGTAAACTTAACATCTTTTTTCTGAGCCTCGTATGCAAGCAGAGCAGAATACGCTCTATCGAAACCAGGTGCCGTTTCATCTAGAGAAATTTTATTGGAGCCACATTGATGATCGGTGCTCACGTAAACAACTACACCACCATTGAGGTACGTATGTATGGTGACTATTTTTGCAGTGTGCCAAGCGGCATTTACGTAAGTTGATCCTAATACAGTTACAATGAATGCAAGATACTTGATGTATTTCATTTAATCTCCTGAAAAAATATAACGCCGCGGTAAATTGCAGCTTTGTAGTTGATTGTGCTGTGGCAGCGTAGCGGCCGCCACATAAACAAGCGACGGAAAAGTTGTCAAGTTGACCGCCTTGTATGGTTGAATTCCCAATATATTCATTCCCTTTAAGAAAGG
>JAILXW010000002.1:0-962107 GCA_045430305.1 Agarilytica sp.
CCTTTCTTAAAGGGAATGAATATATTGGGAATTCAACCATACAAGCCGCTCAAGGCAGGGACAGTTTTTCCGTCGTTCCTTTTGTGGTTGCTACCACAAAAGTCTCTACTCCAAAACTGCCCCTTAGCGGAGCGTTATACACAAGGAGATAAGTCTGAGTAAGAAGAATAAGAAAGTGAAAGGGCATTCGAAAGATTTTCTAAAAAAGAAGAAGATCGAAAATCGAGAAAAGCGTTTTTATCTATCTGCTCTCTATTACGTGTTGTGGCTTGTCCCGGGCTGTATTGGTGTCGTAATTCTAGGTTGGAGTGGTTACCGCTACGAGAGTGTATTTCCGTATGCTATTCCAGTTGGTCTTATATTGGTTGCCTATGTATACATATTCTTTTTGGTAACTGACAAAACTAGTTGGGTTAAGGGTAAAGAGTATTACTGCAGTCTAAATGATGGGTCTTCTAATAATCATCAATAATGTGTATAACAAGTTGGTCATTTGGACGCCTTTTGCGTCGTTTTATTTTTGTGCTTAAATAGCACAAAAACAAAACAACTATTAAGGCGCCACATACCAAGGCGTTATAGCTCAAATCTATGAAAATTATCGCTGTTCTCTTAATTTGTGTTTTATTGTCGGGTTGCTATCCGGTATACAAAACATTACAGCCAAAGTCGAACATTTTAGTTGTAGACGAATCCGGTGCGCCATTACAAGGAGCTACCGTTGTATTGGTATCGAATGCGTATCCATACGGTAATGAAAAAACTCGAATGGAAGTCGTCACAAACTATAAAGGTGAGGCTCGCTTTCCTAGCTCTAAGGAGTGGCGGATGGAAGTTATGATCATGCATGGTATGGAAGTTTATTATTGGAACTGGTGCGTCACTAAAGAAGGCTATACAACATACGTTACACACGATGGTAACTCTAAAGATTTTGATCGTAAGCCTGTTGTAAAGCTAAGTAAGGGGGCTACAACGAAGTGTCCAGCCAAGCTTTACTAGTACGCTATAACAAACAAATCAATTTGACCTCCGCAAACTGTCGCCTTTTTTGCGGGGCAAAAAAACCGCCATTTTGCTCCGGAAAATTATTTGGGCGTTATGCGGAAAAGGAATCAGCATGGAACCTAGAGTAAACATTATTACCCTTGGGGTTTCCGATCTGGAAAGGTCGTACGATTTTTATCATAAGGGGTTAGGCTTACCCACATCTAGAAAACCGGATTCTGGAATTATATTCTTTCAAACAAATGGTGTTTGCTTAGCCCTGTATCCACTAGATAAGCTAGCCGAAGATGTTTCTCCAAGCCAATCATCGTCGCGAGGGAAGTTCTCTGGCATTACACTTGCGCACAATGTAAAGTCCAAAGAAAAAGTAGATGCTTTGTTAGAGTTAGTAGAAAAATCTGGTGGTAAAATTGAAAAGCCAACCCAAGATGTTTTTTGGGGTGGCTATAGTGGTTACTTTTCAGACCCAGATGGTTACTTCTGGGAGGTCGCTTATTCTGAAAATTGGGAGTTCAATAGTGATGGCAGTCTTGTCATCACATAATCCGCATAACAAGGTTGTCAAATTGACAGTTTTTTCGTCACTCCTTTTTGTGCTGAATAGCACAAACGGGCTCCTTCAAAACTGCAATTTACAACGGCGTTATACCTAAATCGGAAACACTATTTATGGCTAAAAAGAATCAGTGGCACAATTTATGGGGACCGATCAAAGTATTGAATAATGAAGACGATGTTCAGATAAATAACTTCTCATCATCTAGACTAAAAGACTTAGAAAACTGCACTTCGATATACTCGTTGGTGTTGTCAAAGTCCTTAGATAGAGTCGACCTCTCTTGCCTTTCCCACTTAGTCGACCTAGAGCATCTGACGTTAGATCGCGTAGATTTTCACAATGAACAGGCCCTTCTAAACCTTCCCAAATTAAATATCCTAGAGTTAGAGGAAGTCTCTCTATCCAAAGATCAACAAATGTTCTTTGATAATTTCAATGAAGAGTTTATATCTAAAAATTATGAATTGACTTTGAAAAGATTTAAGGATGCACAAACAAGATTTCATGGAAAGGCTTGGCCGATATTTACAGAGGAAGAGGCAAAAGAAAATAATTTAGCAGCAAACAAGGTCAAATCATCAATTCTAAATAAAGATTGGGAAAAAGCATACTCTAGTGAAATATATATATTGGAGGCAGCGTTAAAAAGCTTATTTCATAGTCATATAGAAGACGAATCTGTAGTTAGTGAGCTTGTGGAATGTAAAGATGATGAGATTTTTAATTTGATAGTAAAAACAGGGTTAAACTCACACTACAGTTACGTCGCCGATATGTTTATTTCCTCAATCTCTAAGCAATCGCATAGATTATGCAAACCGCTAGAAAGGAGTTTCGTTTATTATCTTAATTTACCTTGGCGCTATGGTGAATTTTCTGTGGGAAAGCTTAAAACTGCTCATTTTAGTATAGTAAAAATTCTAAATGAGGTCGCAGGGAGAGATTTTGAAAGCCTTTATAGACTTTTTCTGAACGAAAGATTTAATTTCTCAGATTTGCACCTTACCGCGTACAAGCGATTGCTTGATATTGCACACAAATGCTGTGGGCCAAGCCTGGCTGTCGAAATTATAGATTTAATTCGGTTTGAAAACTACATACCTGACGGAGATTCAGCATATATAAAAAAATGTATTAGGGCAGCATCAAAAGTTGGTGGTTCAGAGCACCTGACTTCAATGCTAGAGTTAATGAGGAGCGAAAATCGAGAAGACGTATTAAAAGAGTATAAAGCGGCTGAAAAACGATTTAAAAAGAAGAGTGTCAAGGCCTAGTATAACAATACGTGCCAGCCGACGCTTTTGTCGTTGTTCCGTTTTATGTATGGCTGCGCCATTTTACATAAAACTCCACACCAACTAAAACGCAGCTGCACTCAGCGTTAGGGCCTAAACCGCAGCGAACCTATGACCTATTTAAAAACGATTTTTATTATTGCTTTGATATTTTTCTCGTCAAATTGCCTTGCGGGTAAACTTGAGGCGGATGCAGGTAAATATCTTTCAAAAGAACTGGATGTATCTTCGAAACTCATGAATTGGAAAATACATGAACTTTTCGACCAAGATCCATCCTATGCTCCTACAGTCTCAATACAGTTCTATTCGAAGCAGGGCGAAATTATATTTTCTACCGGTATCGTTAAAACCGATGGTGTTCAAGGCCTTTCTTCTTATATTGCCCTTGGCGGAGGCGAAAATATTATTAAGCAGAGTGCTGTTCATACGAACCTTGATCTAAATAAAAATTATACGTTCGGGTATTCATTCCCGTCTAAAAATAGGGTACTTTTTATAATATCTGGTAAAGAGGTATCTTCGAAAATACCAGAGTATCCTGCAAAAATAGCTATGGTTGTTTCTGGTATGGTGGTTGAGCTTGAAAAGCCCTAACAAGCCAATCAAAACAGCTTCGGTCCCGTAGTGGGGCGTTATGGTACTAGTATGATTAAATATATTTTATGCTTTCTTTGTTTTCTTTCAGGTTATTCCTTTGGAAGTGCTTTATCTTTACCTGTGGCAAATATAATTTGTAAAGAAAAATTGAGTAATGGATATTACAAATATGAAATTCATGCAGTGGCAAAAAATATATCCAAAAATGATCTCATATTGATAACCAATACGACAAATTCTCATAATAAATTTAACGGTGAATTTAAAGAGATTGTCCTTGATGAAGGTGAGTCATCAATTAATGGTGTAAAAATCATCCCAACTGATTATGAGCTTGGCTTGGTTAAAATAGGCCCATCTGAAGGGGGTAGAATTAAAGGCGTTACTGTATCAAAAGAGCTCTATTCTGATGTGATAATTACCTATCATATGCCGGACTTATATGAGGGGCGATTTAAAAACTGGACGGGATCTGTAAGCTCAGATATTACTAAAACCATTATTAGAGATGGGTGTAAGCCATAACAAATAGCTCCACTCCAAGGTCGCCTGAGCTAGGTGTTATGTGTAAGTCACAAAGAATCAATATGGTCATGTAAAATGAATGAAGAAAAAGAAATCTGGGAAGACCTCTTGAGTACGAAACTTAAGGAATATTCAACACAAGAAATTGAATTGACTTTTTCTGAATCGCTAGAAAGGCTTACAGGAGTTAAACACACTGTCAGAATTAGCGAAATAAAATATGATGGTAGACAGGCTGCTGATGTTAGTTTGGTAATATCTGAAGTGGGCGATTTTGAGTCGCCGTTTTAAATTTTATACATACAACGTGCTCAAGTTTACTCCGGGCCTTTGGCCCTCCGCGGGACCGCTATTGCGTCGCTTGTTTTGTGCTTGTGTAGCACAAAATCAATCAACCCAATGCGGCCCCTTAGCAAAGCGTTATGTGAAGTAATAGCATGCAAATACAAATAGAAAAGCCAAAAAGACGCAAGAAAACAACGAAAAATAAAAAAGAGAGTGAGAAATCTCTGCACCCTGAGCTTACGTCAGAGTTGCAAGAGAAATTGAAAGAAAAAAACTCGGCGTACTTAGATAAACAAAAAGAAGAAAGAGCTAATGAAAGTGAATTCTCTCAAGAAAAAGTAGGTGGTACTGTTGCTCTTCTCGGTGCTAGCCAAATAATGACTTCTCTTGGAAGTGCTGCGACAGTATGTAAAGCGGCGATGGCTGCTAGCCCAATCGGGATTGCAGTTGGTGTGACAGTGATAGTTGTTGGCGGCTTAATCTTTTTCTTGGGTAAATGATGGAATCACATACAAGTTGTTCAAAGCAACTCCGGGCCTTTGGCCCTCCGCTGGACCGCTATTGCGTCGCTTGTTTTGTGTTTGTGTAACACAAAAGCAATCACCACAATGCGGCCCCTTAGCAAAGCGTTGGGTAACCTGTATATCAGGTCTTTGATGAGTTTTAATTCCTTCCAGCCATCACTCCGCCATCAACATCCCAAATTGCTCCCGTTACCCACGAGCTTTCTTCCAAAAGAAGAAGTTTAATTACATTGGCAACATCTTGAGGTTCACCATGTCGGCCAATTGGGTGAAGGCCGTTAAATGAAGTCAGTGTTGAATCAATTTGATCAATAGGAATGAAACTTTCATAAACTGCTGTTTTCACAATTGCAGGAGAAACAGCGTTGACTCTAATGCCATAGTCAGCAAGTTCCATTGCTAGGTGTTGTGTCAATGCATGGACGCCTGCTTTTGCCATTGAATATGCGGATGATGGTGTTGCTTTGATGGCTTGTTTTGCCCACATCGAGCCAATATTTACAATTGAGCCAGATTTGTACGGTTTCATGTTTCTGGCTACTGACTGAGTGATATAGAATAAGGCTCTATTTATCTCATGGTAAGCGTCATAATCTTCAAGTTTATGATCTAAAAAACTCTTTGGTACAAAACAACCAGCAGCATTTACAAGGTATTTAATGTGCCGTGACTCGTTATCTACTTTTTTTGCTAATGCTTTTACATCTTCAGCTTTATATAAGTCACATTTATAAATTTCGAGCACGCCCAATTCGCCAAGCCCGCGTTGAGATGACTCTATATGTTTTGGGGATCGGCCTGTTATGCAAACTGAGATATCTTGCTCTAGGAGTAATTTGGCGGTTGCCATTCCTATGCCGCTAGTTCCACCAATAATGTAGGCTACTTCATCTTTTGTATTGGACATTTATCGCTCCATTAAGTATTGATTTGACTTGTTTCAATTCTACAAACACTGCATGCTTGTCCTTGAGCTAACAATTTATTAATAAACTGCCTTATTGAAAAGTAAGCACTTTTTGGTGAGGTAGGTACTTTCTGGTAGTAATTTTGATGAGCCAAGACTTTAAGTATCAAAGAAAAATTTCACCTCAAAAAGCAGGTGGTTTAATAGAGTCAATTTTCCGTTGCAAATGGTCTTTAACCGTGCTTGATCTTGTTTCAAACGGAATCTACAGGCCGGGTGAAATGGCTAGGAATGTCGATGGTTTGAGCACTAAAGTATTGAATGACTGTTTAAGAACAAATGTTAGATTTGGTATTTTAAAAAAGAATTCATTTCCAGAAATTCCACCAAGGGTGGAATATGAATTCACTGAATTTGGAAAAAAGTTTGTTAGTATTGTTAATCAAATTCGAGCCTTGGAAAATGAAGTGGCCGAGGTTGTGTAGGTATAAATAATGCCTAACAATCGACTGCAATCTGACCTCCGGGCACGGTCACCTTTTTTGCATAAACCCGCAAAAAGCGTCATTGGCTTCCTGCAGTTGAGGCAGGCATTATGCGTCCGTGTGCCCCACAAATAGTAGCCACCTTCTATAGTTATATTAAGTAATTTTAAGGACTAAATTTATGAAATTAAAAAAAATATTGACGGCTTTCACGTTGGCTTGTTTATTGTGTTCGCAAATCGTTCATTCTGAGGCTATGTATCTTAACGATGTCACGGTTGATTATTTAGCAATAAATGGCGGCGAGGATTCTCCAAGTGTAGGAACAAGTTGTGTGAGATTCTCTTCTGGGATAGATCTTGCGTGTGCAAACGGTTGGGTCGCAATAAAGAACAACAATAGTGTTCTTGTTTCTGCTGCGTTAAGCGCAAAAGCTATGAAAGGTGAAGTTTGGGTTTACTACGACAATGCCCAGCCTACAGAGCATTGTCCAGGGCATATAAACACTCCCTGCGTATTGGGTAGTTTGGGTTTAAAGTAACGTCCACGCTTATAAGCGCTAAATGTAGGTCGTTGAAATCTACGCCCCTTATTAGAATATTTTGTTCGCCCAGGAATTTAGGAGTTGAGTGTTAATCGTGAATGACATAAGTTTCGAAGAAATTGAAAAGTTGGATTGTGAAAGTCGGTATGAAATATTTCTACAGATGGTGGCTGAAGAACGAGATGTGTGGGTTCTTATCAATGAGAAGAATGAGTTTTTAACTATTCACTCTGAAGATCATGAAATTGAATATTTACCAGTTTGGCCGCATTCAGATTTCACTAAACATCATAGAACTGGAACAAATGAAAAATTAATTGCTAAATGTGTTTCTATTCCGGAGTTTTTTACGAAGTGGGTTTCTGGTCTGGAAGGTGATGGTCTTCAAGTTGGTGTATTTCCCACCTCTGGGCCAGACGTTTGGATTATGGAGCCTTCTGAAGTTAAAAGTGATCTTCAAGAAGAGTTTTCTAATTTTGGTATATAAGAATAACAAGTTCGCCCGGTAGTCATTTTTTTATTTCCCTTTACTCGTTTTATATTGTTTCCGTTACTTTGGTCTAAAACAAGCAACCGTTCTGTTACCGCTTTAGTAAATAGTAAATATTTTAGATACTTTAGCGGCTATTTCTTAGGAAGATCATAAGGGTAACTACATTCGATACGATACATTGTTGAGTTTAAGATAGCGCTCGGTAGCTTAGCTGCGTATCGTAATATTAAAGCCGTCGATATCGCTCGAAAAAGACGGTGTAAGTACGATAACGGCTTAAGAAGAAGCTCAAGGCGTTAAGTTAAGCAAAAGTTTGTTCCGCATTATGTGTATGAGTAAAAAATAGAATACGTGCGCTCAGATATAGAGTGCTAGGGGAGTAAAAAGAGGGGTGTAAAAAGCCATTGCCATGTATTACACGACAATGGCCTAAGAAATTCGAGTGGGTTACGCTGCTGCGCGACCGTATTTTTCTAGTGTTTCAACTACGCTTGGCTCGGCGTGAATAATGAAATCAATGAAATCACTTACGCCTGTTTCCGCTTCACCTAAGGTGTCGAATGGGCCAATATCTACGCCTTCACGCGTGCTGTAGTACCAGTAGTCCGCTTTCTGAAAGAAGCGTTTCTTACGATTTGGGCAGTTGCCGCCTTCGCCAGTTCTGTTCATAGTCGTATTCCTCATGTATTCATTCCTTTTACAAACACGTCTTCACGTTATTTTGACCGAGTAGGTCCTTTTCCCGCTGAAATTAATTACGCTCTAGGGCGTTCACATGCTGAGTTGTCGTTAGCTGACATCTTCATTCTGTGTGATAAATCACTTGGTTTCTATCAATCAGTGAGCCGATCAATATCTACTTTAGCGATTTTAATTTCGCGTCCCTCATATGCAAAAACGATAAAAGCGACACGATTGGTCAAAGTATAGCCTTAGTACTGCTTCATGCACACCAAAAACGCTATTTTCGAGGTTTTTTTTGTCTTACACAACGCATTTTGTCGGAAAAAGGAGGCTTTTGAGGGGCAATTTATAAAATTGCGGGCTAATCGACGTACAAAATGTGCGTTCGGACGCCATTTCTGGTTGGTTTTTGATCTGTTTTGGCGGGTTCAAAGGCCAGAGAGGTCGAGGTATTGTTCGCTCCAACCATCTTAGATGCACTTACTAGGCGAATACCGGCTTTTTGAAGTTGAGGGAGCGTGTTTTGGAGGGCTCTTGAGGTTTCGGGGTAAGGGTGGCCAATGCCGATGGCTTTTCCCTGCTTTAGGGCGATTTTAAAGAGTGTCTGAAGTTGGTTTTCAATGTATTCCTGTGATTTTTCATTGTCGATAAAGACATCTCGTTCACTGTAGGCAATGGCATTGTTTTTGGCGGCCTCAACGGCAATGCTAGCCGCGGTGGTGCGGCTGTCGATAAAAAATAGTTGTCGCTGTGCCAAAAAGTTCATGACCCAGTCCATACGGCTGTGATCTTGTGTCAGCTTACTGCCGCCGTGGTTGTTTACCCCGACTACGTAGGGAATATCGGTCAGCATTGCATCCATCGTTGAGAGTAGTTCGATTTCATCCATGGAAACGCTCAATCCATTTTCCCATTTGTTGGTTGCAAGGGTTTCCATGGGGGCGTGCAGCATCACCTCTTTTTCAATGGCGTTTGCCGCTTGTGCAATACGTTTGCCGTAGGGGGTAAAAGGAATGATCGCGAGTGTTAGAGGGTAGGCCAGTTGTAAAATTGCTTCTGCTGGCGGCATGCTATAACCAAGGTCGTCAATGATGATGGTTACATGGGCGCGGTCTGCCGCCGCCGGAATGCTTTCTGCAATGTCCTCGGTGTGAGCGCAAAGCGGCAGCATAAAACATAGGCATAACAATGATGTGTAATAGCCTTTGGCCGCTCTGGATGTTCGCTTTTGCATACAATCTATTTCACTCACCCAAGCTGAGTATTCAGTTAATTTTGGGTGCTTCAATGCCTATGTCGGGGTTGTTGGATGTTTGGTCTGCGTCTTGGGTTTTAGCTTGTCTTTGTTTGAGTAGATTTAAACCTCGCAGCATTGTTATTGCTTCGTAGAGCTGGCTATCGGTGTTTTGTAATTCTGTATTGTTGCTTGTGGTGGCTTTTTTCGATTTCTCGGTGTTGCCATTTTTTGTATTCGACAGGTGCCCGCTTAATGCAGACTCGGACACGCCTGATTTTTGTCGAACCGCTGTCACGCGCACGCGCTCAACCGAGATATCTGGCTCGATTCCTTCCGCCTGAATAGAGCGGCCACTTGGTGTGTAGTACAAGGCGGTAGTGAGCTTGAGTGCACGTTCTTGGGTGATGGGGATAATGGATTGCACAGAACCTTTACCAAAACTTTGCGTGCCCATGATTAATGCACGACCGTGATCTTGTAACGCGCCGGCAACAATTTCGGACGCAGATGCAGAGCCGTCGTTTATCAGAACAACCATAGGTAGGCCACCGGTAATGTCGCCGGGTTTAGCAAAGTGTTTAGAGTTGGAATCTTGCTGGCGACCTTCGGTATATACAATGAGACCGCTTTCCAGAAAGTGATCAGCCACTTCAACAGAGGCCTGTAATACGCCGCCAGGGTTGTTGCGTAAATCGAGTACCACGCCTTTTAAATCTGGGTTTTCTTTTTGTACTTTTTTGAATTCACGAACGATATCTTTGCCGGTGTGCAATTGGAATTGAGCGATGCGAAGGTAGGCAAATTCATCTTCTTTTAATTCTGCTCTTACACTGCGAACTTTAATTGTGTCGCGTACCAGCAGAATGTCGAATGGTTTATCGGAGCCTTCGCGTACGACCGTAATAGTGAGTTCACTGCCTTTGGGGCCGCGCATTTTGTCGACAGCCTCATCTAGAGATAGGCCTTTTACTGAGGTGCCATCGAGCTTGATGATGAGGTCGCCAGCTTCTACGCCTGCGCGTGCGGCGGGTGTGTCATCGATGGGGGAGATAACTTTAACAAAGCCGTCTTCCATGCCCACTTCAATTCCAAGGCCACCAAATTCACCAGTGGTGTTGACTTGTAAATCTTCGAAGGAAGATGCGTCTAAATAGGCAGAATGCGGGTCGAGCTCGTCGAGCATGCCGCGAATCGCATATTCCAGTAGCGTGCGGTCGTCGATCTCTTTAACGTAGGATTTACGGATATGTTCATAAGCACGAGTGAAAACACGCAAATCTTCTAGCGGCAATACGCTCACAGATTTAGATTCTGGCGCGGGTGCTTTGTTGTCTTCTTTTTTTGCGAAGGCTGGCGAATGAAGTAGGCAGCCAAAAAGTGCAGTCACTAAAAACAAACGCGAGGAAGATTGGGTGATGTAGGTGTTCAAAAAGGTCTCCTTAATTGATATGCGTTGTATGCATTAGGCAAACGCTCATCAATTTAAATTTAGGCGCGACTTAACCATGATTGAGGATTTGTGGGTCGGCCTTGGTAGCGTAGTTCAAAGTATAGCGCGGAGTCTTGCCTGCCACCGCTATTGCCAACCGACGCGATGGTGTCGCCTTGCTCAACCCATTCGCCAAGCTCTTTATAAAGTGCCTGATTGTGTGCATACAAGCTCATGTAGCCAGCGCCGTGATCCACAATAATAAGCAAGCCGTGACCGCGTAAATAGTCGGAAAATACCACACGGCCATAATGCACTGAGCGAACTGGCTCGCCCGCATTCGACTTGATGAGTAGGCCTTCCCATTTCATTTTGTTGGTGATGCGATTTGACCCAAAACGCCTTACCACTCGACCGCTCGCGGGCCACGGTAAGCTCCCCTTTAGGCTGGAAAAACTTGCGTTGTTGTTTTCAGGTTTGATGTCGGCAATATTTTCAATCACTTTGCTCAGCAAGCGTTGTAGTTGGCGGCGATCTTCCATTTTTGAGCGCAGCTTTTGATCTTGGTTGTTAATTTGTTTTTCAATTTTACTTAGCAGTTGGCGAC
The DNA here is from genome assembly GCA_045430305.1 of Agarilytica sp. Lineage (GTDB taxonomy): Bacteria > Pseudomonadota > Gammaproteobacteria > Pseudomonadales > Cellvibrionaceae > Agarilytica. The sequence goes on from JAILXW010000002.1 coordinate 11,183, forward strand.
GCGTGTTTTGGGCGCCCTTTAATTTTTCTTTTTGCGATTGAAGCGCGCCAAAATCTTGCCTCACTTTTTCTGTTTGGTAGGCGATTTCTGGTTCGATCTGATTGATGCGTTCGATGGTGCTTAAAAAGGCGCGAATTTTTTCTGAGCGCGCCTCTACAAAATAATCGTAGTAACGCAAATTACGTGATACGCGAGAAGGGTCTTCTTGATTGAGCAGCAAGCGTAAATTGCCTTGTTGGCCCAATCGGTAGGCTGAATTAATGTAATCCCCGACCAGGCTTTGTTGTTGCGTTTTATTTTTTTCTAGCTGTCCGCGCTCGTCGCGTAGATCGTTGAGGTTATGCTGGCGTTTATCTAGCTCTTTTTTGATCTTGTTTGCGCGCTTGCTCAGTTCACCAATATCTTTTTCGGCATTTTCTAGGGTTTTATTGATGTCGTCGCGGTCGTTGCGCGCAGCTTCTAGCTCGTTACGTAACGCTTGAATTGTGGCTTTGAGTTGTTTCAGCCTTTTAGCGTTGTCGTCATCGCCTGCCTGTGCCAGAGGGGTGCTCACAAGTAAAAAGCAGGCGCAGGCAAGTAGGGTAAGATTGGACCTAAACTGACGTATTGGCGAGGCTGAAATTAAGCGCATTACTACTGCGTCCACATGGTTATTGCACATAAATTAATGATAAATGGATCTTATCGAAGTATTGCTGTTAGCGAGTGCAGGCATCATAACCCGCACTCGCCAAGTGGAAAAGTAAACGGCGAATAATAAAAATGGTACTAGTAAAGACAGTACAAGCAAAGAAAGTTCGCAGCGTGGGCGGTTTATCTTTGAATTAGGCTTCTTCCGTTCATTTCTTGAGGTTGTTCTACCCCCATGAGGTCTAACATCGAAGGGGCAATATCTGCGAGGCTACCGCCATTGGCTAGCGTTAAGGCTTTGGCCCCGACGTAAACTAACGGCACGGGTAGCGTTGTGTGTTGGGTGTGGGCCTGACCACTTACTTCGTCGAACATTTCTTCCACGTTGCCATGGTCAGCGGTAATGAGTGCTTCACCGCCCACTTGTTCTAACGCGGTAAAAATTTTCGCCAGGCATTCGTCGACAACTTCAACGGCTTTGACTGCTGCATCGTAAACACCGGTATGGCCTACTTGGTCACAATTGGCATAGTTGCAGATGATGGCGTCGTACTTTTTCGATGTAATGGCTTCAATAAGTTTGTCAGTCACTTCGTAAGCGCTCATCTCGGGTTTTAAATCGTAGGTTTCAACTTTGGGTGATGGCACCAAAATGCGGTCTTCACCTTTGTATTCTTGTTCTTGGCCGCCGCTAAAAAAGAAGGTGACGTGGGCGTACTTTTCAGTTTCTGCAATGCGCAGCTGCGTTAGGTTTTGTTTTTCAAGTACTTCACCAAAGGAGTTTACAACCTCATTTGGCGGGTAGGCACAAGGGGTGTCTATGTCTGCCGAGTATTCGGTAGTCATAACGAAAGAACCGAGCTTGGCGTATTTATCGCGCTTAAAACCATCAAAGTCATCATTCACGAACGCTTGAGTGATTTGCCGTGCACGGTCAGGGCGGAAGTTCATGAAGATGACTGCATCGCCATCTTCAATGCCTACCGGTGCATTGGTGTCGTTAGCAATGGCCGTGGGTTTTACGAATTCGTCGTTTTCGTCGCGTTCATAGGCTGCATTGAGGGCATCCATTGCTGAAGCCGCGGTGTATTCAGACGTTGCGCTGCTCATTAGGTCGTACGCGGCTTGCACGCGATCCCAGCGATTGTCGCGGTCTAGTGAATAAAAGCGGCCACAAACGGAAGCAATATGGCCTACGCCAAGCTCTTCAAATTTTGCTTCGGCTTTTTCGATGCTAGGTGCGGCACTTCTTGGTGGGCAGTCGCGGCCGTCTAGCGAGGCATGCAGGTAAAGTTTTTTTGCGCCACGTTTTGCGGCGAGATCTAGCATGGCAAGTATGTGAGCTTCGTGGCTGTGGACGCCGCCGGGGGAAAGTAGCCCGAATACATGAACCGCTTTATTTGCCTTAATGGCGTTGTCGATGGCGTCGCAATAGACGGGGTTGGTGAAAAAATCTCCGTCGCTAATCGCTTTGTTGATGCGTGTGTAATTTTGATACACAACACGCCCCGCGCCTAAGGTCATATGCCCCACTTCAGAATTTCCCATTTGGCCTTCAGGCAAACCTACGGCCATACCAGAGGTGCCAATGGTTGTGTGTGGGGCTTTGTCCCACAAGCCCTGCCAAGTGGGGGCCTTCGCTGCCGCAATGGCGTTGTATTTTGATTCTGGCGAGTGGCCAAAACCATCGAGAATTATCAGGGCAACGGGGCGTTTTACTTCTGTCATTAGGGGTTTCCGGGTATCGGCGCTGTTCTGCGCATAGTGGTTGCGAGCGTAAGGCGGCAATTCTACGTAATTTGGGCCTGTGGCGGCAAATACGGCGCGAGTAAATAAGGCTTCTTCGCGGCGAAGTTCGCCTAAAACATGTATACTGCCGCCCGATTTTAATTGGTGTTAAGGTAAAGAATTCGTGGACATAATGTTGTTTTTGTCAGAGCAATGGATATTGGTTTCCGTTCTCGCGGTGCTTGTTTCTGCTTTGATGTTTGTAGAAAGTAAACGTGGTGGCAAAGCTTTGACCATGCATCAAGTTACCATGCTGGTGAATAAAGGCGAAGCCGTGGTGTTAGATATCCGCGAGGCGAAAGATTACAAAGCGGGTCATATTGTGGATGCGATCAATATTCCACAACAAAAGCTAGCCAAGCGAGTGTCTGAACTCGAAAAGCACAAAGACAAAGTGGTTGTGATCGTCGATAAGATGGGCCAGGGCGTTGGCGCGGCAGCTAAGACCTTGCAAGATCAGGCATTCAGCGTGAACCGCATGAAAGGCGGCATGATGGAATGGACTGGCCAGAATCTTCCTGTTGTGAAAGGTTAGGGGCTTTAAGGTGCCAGAAGTTACCGTTTATACGACGCGCTATTGTGGCTATTGCCGCAGAGCGAAAGCGATTTTAGATAGTAAGCGTGTCGCCTATAAAGAAATTCCATTGGATGGTGACCGCGCTGGCCGTATTGAGTTGATGAAACGTGCGAGTAGCCACACTGTTCCGCAAATTTGGATTGGTGACCAGCATATCGGTGGCAGCGACGAGCTATATGCGCTTCACCGAGCGGGCTCTCTAGATGAGCTGCTTAGCTAGCCCTGCCTATAGGCAGCAATAAACATATAACGTTGAAACTGTGGCGGAAGGCCCCCACATGCACAACATTGAATAAAGTTTTGGGGAAAAACATGACTGATGAAAACGCACAAGGTGGCACCAGCGAAGAGCAAGCTAATCAGCCGCAATTCGCACTGCAACGCATCTACATTAAAGATCTCTCGTTCGAATCACCACTGCCAATAACGAACCGTCCGCAAGGCAAGCCGGCTTTGGCTCAAGACCTGCACACTAAAATAGACAAAATTGGTGAAAATAACTACGAAGTTACCTTGCACCTCACGATTACGGTCAAACAAGAAGAGCAAACATTGTTCTTAATCGAAGTGCATCAAGCAGGTATTTTCTTCGTTAGCGGCTTGCCAGAAGGTCAGCTCAAGCACGTTTTATCTTCTACGTGCCCTTCCATTTTATTTCCCTATGCACGTGAAACGATAGACAGTTTAGCGACGCGTGGCGGCTTCCAGCCATTAATGTTGCCACCGATTAATTTCGATGCTGTTTACGCAAAATCTCAAGCAGAAGCCCAAAAAGCTGCCGGTGAAAAACCGGGGGCGGGTGAAGTCCACTAAGCGTCTGTTTTGGCCGTTTTCTTGGTTTTTGCTATACCTTCTCTATAGCGCCGAAGAAGCTTTCTCCATACTTCTTCGGCCGCTCATATCGATTTCTTTCGATTCTAAAGCCTGATTGTTTATAACGCTTTAAGCGATTTTGACGGAATTTCCAGTCTTTTCGTCGCAGCTATCGACCATTTATCGGTCAAAATTCCATCAGTGGCGTCTCCGTCTAGCGAGGTACGTGTTCTTGGTTTATTCTCAACTAGATAAGTAATTGATTTGTGTTTTAGAGGGTGGACATGGTTTCTGCGACCAAGAATAAAATCAAAGTTCTCGTGATTGACGATTCTCGTGTTGTGCGAGTTGCTGCAACGCGCATGTTCGATGAAGACTTTGAGGTGCTGCTGGGTGTCGATGGTGCCGACGGTTTGGCAATTATTGAGCGTGATCCCGACATTCATGTGGTTTTTTCTGATTTAGCCATGCCAGAGATGGACGGTTTTGAGCTGCTAGAGGCTATTCGCTCACATACAGATGAAAACATTCGTGAATTGCCCGTTATTGTTGCCACTGGTGCGGGCAACCCAGAATCGGCCAAGCAGAAAGCATTTTCTTTGGGCGCAACAGACTTTGTTACCAAGCCGTTTAATGCGACAGACATAAAAGCTCGTGCGCGTTCTTACGCTAAATTCCATGAGCAAGCGCGTTCGCTAAAAGAGCATTCTACGATTGATGAGCTTACGGGTTTGCTCAATACCCGTGGTTTGCAATTACAGTTAGAAAAAGAGATTTCTTTTGCGCAGCGTCACGAATCTAACCTCACGATGATTGCCTTAGAGGTGGATCATTACAAAGATCTGTTTGTTCGCATCGGTCGCGAGGGCACAGAAAAAGTTATCAAGCGTGTAGCGCGTGTATTAGAAGATACCTTTAGAAAAGAAGACAGTATCGCCCGTGTTAGTCTCGCGCGGTACGTCGTATCTATGCCGATGGCGCTAACCGAAAATGCGATGGAAATGGCCAATCGTATTTGTCATACGGTCGAGACCTTAAAAGCGAAACTTGATGGTAAGCGGATTAAAATTACGGTTTCCATTGGCGTAAGTTCGGTTGTGATTGATAGCGATGTCGATGCAGACACGTTAATTGGTCTTTCAATAGAGGCGCTAGAAAAAGCATCTAACAAAGGCGCGAGTCAAATTCACGAATTGAGTTTGTCTGAATATCGAAAACAGCTTGAAGAAGAAGCGCGCCGTTCACTTTCAATCGATAGTTTGCTGGAGCGAATCGAGGTGGGTGATCAAATTGCAGTAGCTAAGCGTCTTGATGCCGCGATAGAACGTTTAACGCCTTTAATTCAATTAATGTCTGATCAGCAAATGCAGCGTGTGCTAAGTGCAAGACAAAAGCTTGGTGATAATGTGGTGAGTATGTCGGACCATGCTGATAAAAATACAGCGTCTTAGCATTACTAAAGCAAAGCTATATATTAAACACTGAAAGGCGCCCAAGAGGCGCCTTTTTTATGCTTACTTCAATATTGTTAATCGTGCTTCAGGAATACGTGTGACGGATTTTGAAAAACCATCAATTAACGGGCGAATTTGTAAAAGAAGTATAGGGTCAATGTCATCCAAAATGCTGCGCACTAGTTCAAGCCGGGCGTTTTGCATTTTCCTCACTTCTGAATAATGTGTAGCGCCCAAAATAATCAGAGGGTCGATTTGCGTCGCAACTGTAAATCGAGCAGAAACCAGTACGCTAAATCTAGGGAAAGGTTCAGGTTTTTCATAATCTTGGTATGTAGAAAGGGATACGCCAATTACGGCTGCGGTGTATTCTTGGCTCCAAGAAAAATAGTCTCGCATTGCGCGCAGGCCATAGGCAATAGCAACATAGATATTATCTTGGCTTTCCTGACGTACTTGCGTCATTTTCTCTTGTGTAATGCCAGAGTTTGAAAAGCTTGCTACATTGGCGTGCTGCCCGCTAGCAAATTGCAAAAGGTTGTTGAGTAATATTGAAAAATATTTATCGGTAAGCGAATTTGCTAGACACCACAGGTAGTTGAGTTCTTTGTCATATTTAATGCTTGGTAAATATTGTTCGAACTCAGAACCTTGAAGTAAATGAAATACGGGTTGTGAAAATACCATTGACCAACGCTGAGCGACGTCGATTCTCATCGTGTCCAACCCAGATTCATATTTTTTATATTGAGATAAAGAAACCCCTAAAGATTTTGCGACTTGAGCCTGTGAAAGGTTGGCAAGTTTGCGATTGCTTGCCATATTGTTAGCCATCGCAGCTTTGGTGTGTTGTTCCTGTTTCTGGAATGAGATTGTTTTGGCTTTATGCTCCTTGGGGTAGCGCTCAGATAAAAGCGCAAAAACCTTTAAGTAATAGGGGTCTTCTAAATTCATTTCGTATTAGCGCTTAGTTATGAGGGGTATTTTACAGGGCAATATACGAACGAATTGTACCTGATCTAATTTCAATTGAGTGAGTAGTGTTTTACTTTTGTTGGCGCCAAAGTCATTGCAAGTGGTGTGGCGTTGAAATCTGCTGATGCCCTAAGGCTGAGCTTCTATACTTAAGGGATATACCCGACAAGTAGATCAATGAACAAGCGTAAAAAAATTCGAGTTATTAATACCTTACTAGCCGCAAGTGGAGGGGTGCTGCTTACCTCCGTGTGGGTGTATGCCCTTGTGTTTGATCGGGTAGCTGCTGGATTGTGGGTGGCTGCGACGTTCGTTAGTATTTTTTGGCTGGTAAATCTCCTGTTTGTTTGCCTGGTTGCAGGGGACTGGGTACAACGCTTGAAAGACCCTTCTTTGACCTTGCCGCAAATGTATTGGGCGGGCCTGTCATCGACAATCAGTTTATTGTTTATTCCTTCGCAGGCACTCGAAATCTATTTGATCATCTTGATTATTCTCGTGTTCGGAATCTTTAAAGCGAGAGCGCGAGATTTTTACCGCTACAGTGGTTTTCTATTTGTAGTTATCTGTATTGCTAACCTATACCCATCTGCGCAGGTAGAAACGTTACGATCAAATACGGATCGCGTGTTTTCACTGGTTACTATGAGTGCTTGTATTGCCATAATTGCATTTCTGTGTAACTCAATGGCTCGACTAAAAAATCGTTTGCATGAAAAAAACGAAGCGTTAAATCATGCGCTCGAAGCCAAAAATCAATTTTTAGCAAATATGAGTCACGAATTACGTACGCCAATGAATGGTGTGGTTGGGATGTTGCAAGTTATTGATAGAAAAAATATCGATAATGGCGTGAGGGAAAATGTCGCTGTGGCGAAAGATAGCGCCGCTTTATTGCTAAATCTTATTAATGAAATTCTTGATTTTTCAAAGCTTAATGCTGATAAGGTCGAGATCGAAATAATAGGCGGATCGCTAAAAGCAATTTTACAAAATACGTCCTGTATTTTTCGTGAACAGGCAAAAATGGAAGGGCTTCAATTTAGTTGTATATTAGAAACAGATGTTCCGGAAATGATCGAAACGGATTTGTTTCGTTTGAGGCAAGTGCTGAATAACCTGCTTGGGAATGCCATAAAGTTCACGGGTGATGGAATGGTGAGGTTTTCATGTGCTTGGGATTCATCGACAAGCGCTCTGACGTTTAAAGTGGAAGATAGTGGTATTGGTATAGCGCCTGAGAAAGTGGAAAAGTTATTTGATTCTTTCAGCCAGGCAGATCGATCTACGACAAGAAAATATGGTGGTACAGGTCTAGGGCTTTCTATTTCGAAGAAAATATGCGAGTTGCTAGGTGGCGAGATTAGTGTCGACAGCGAATTGGGCAAGGGTAGCTGCTTCAGCTTTTATATTGCGGCTCAAAATGTTGGTAGCGTTATGCTTCCAAAAGGTGAGTTAGACCTTACATTTACAATGGCCTCAGAGCAATCTAGTCAGGGTGATGAACTTGGCAATGAGAAAGGCAGTAGGGTAGAAAAGCCAAGACTTATAATTGTTGATGATAATGAAATAAACGTGGAAGTCTGCGAGATGATTGTCGAGGACCTTGGTTATAAAAGTAAGTCTTTCACGTCAGGTAAAAAGGCATTGGAATTTTTATTTGAATATCATGACGATGTGGACGCTCTGTTGTTAGATTGCCAAATGCCCGAGATGGATGGTTATGAGGTGTGTGCACGTATTCGTGAGCATGAAAAAGAGCATTCACTAAGGCGGCTGCCAGTAATTGCGTTAACCGCAAATGCATTATCTGGTGATCGTGAAAAATGTATCTCAGCGGGAATGGATGACTACACAACTAAACCAATAGATGCTGATGCGTTAAATGAAAAAATTAAGAGTTATATTGGCGAGGCGATATAGATGTCGCGAAAACAGGCGTTTTGTGTATGCAGTAGGCCAAAGATCTCCTATTTTTCGATGACTAGCGTCAATTCACCTACTTTAAAACCGAACTTCGTTAAATCGCTTTTGTTAATGAGGCGATTGTCAGTAACGAGGTAAAGCCAGTCGTCGATAAATACATTAATTGTGTCGTTCTTATAGGGGATTTCGAGCGTGTATTGCCAGCGTAGTGTGTTTCCAGAAACTTGCCCTTTCGCCTTACCAACAACATCTCCTGCGTCGCCACTAACTTTTCCGTTGTCGTCTATCTTCAACGTCCAGAAGCGCTTACTTTCTTCGCCATCATCAAAATAGAAGGTTTCGTCGAGGTAGCCGGTGTCACCTTCCCACCAGGCTTTTATATTTGCGCTGAATTTTCGTGTGACGCTACCTTGTCGGTCTTCAAGTATCCCGTAAGCTTTTAATTCCCCATTAAAAAAAGTTTTTAGATCCAGTTTTGGGGTGCTATTTGTGTAATCCTGAACTTTGGGTCCAGAGCACGCGGCAAGCGTTAGAGCCAATAGAGTTACCACAGATTTAACGAAAGTTCTCATAGTTTAATACCTAATTAGCGCCCAGAAGTTGTTTTCGTAATTCAGGGCGGCTAGTCTTTATAGAAAGCCAGATAGATGAAAATGCGATAGAAAACTCTGGGTCTTTGATGGTTCCGAGAGTCGTTCCATTTAATAAAAATGTCGCGTGTTGATTCTCAGTGACAATCATCGTGAGTGTGTCCGATGCCCTCACGTCAGACCACGTTTGTTCAAGTTGTTCGGCCCAGTCTTGCGCCGAGGGGTGGTTTCTCAAGCCAATATGTTTCCACTGGTTGATCGTTTCATTTATCAAACGCGACTTTTTTATACTGCGTAGATATTCAATTTCTAGGGCGAAAGGTTGGCCTGGTATATATTTCCCGTCTTTAGCGAATAGCTGCGCATTGTATATATCCCAAAAAGCCACTTTCATAGACCCTTGCCCTACCAAGTCCCAGTGTGTTCTTTCATTTGCCCTGGCGTTTGAGGGTTGGCTTAAAAACGCCAAGACTAAGATGAAACCGGCAAGAAAACTATTTTTTAACATAACGATCTACCAGAAAATAAAATAGTGGTATTTTACAGCCCCATACAAGCGCCAAAATAATGCAAGTGTGTAATTCTGGGTGGCCAAAGTCGACGGCCCCAAACCGATAACCGGCGTAATAGCTACTCGTGCCACCAAAGGCGCCCAGAAATACTTGAGCTACCATAGGTAGATTCCGAATCCATGCCAAGCTGTGCACAATAGTGAGCGAAAATGCAAACCATAAAAGCAGTAGCCAAACAGGAATTATGCTTATATCAAAAACGAAGACTTGTGAGATAGATAAGAAAAGATCGACAGTGATTCCAATGGGCGCGATGATAAGTAAAGCCTGGAGATCTGTTCTGCGCTCTTGGCTTAAAAAGAAATGTGCCGCTATTAGCGCGGCGCTTACGAGGACGTAAGTGTTGCCAGTAAATACACCCAAACACCACACGCTTTGAAAGATGATGAAGTTCACTAACTTAAAGTAGCTACTGGGTATACTGCTTGAAATCGTAAGGCTGTTGATCATGCTTGCGTCCGTATTTCTATCTATATACTGATTTCTATCGATTTTGGATGACTCTCAATTTCATGCTTAATCTCAAACTGGAGACTCTAGATGACGTCCTCGCTCTGTAATGCCCTAGACACGCAGCTTTCTGAGTTGCGCCAAGCGGGTTTATTCAAACAAGAACATGCGCTATCGACCGCGCAGCGCGCAAAGGTTATGACTAACGAGGGGGAGCTTTTAAACCTGTGCTCCAATAACTACTTGGGCTTGGCAGATGCGAAAGATCTTGTTGAGGAGGCAAAAAACGCCTTAGATTCGTTCGGGTTTGGAATGGCCTCTGTGCGCTTTATTTGTGGTACGCAGACACCGCACAAACAACTGGAGTCGCGGTTAAGTAAATTCTTGCTAAAGGAAGATGCGATTCTGTATTCCAGTTGCTTCGATGCCAATGCAGGAATATTCGAATGTCTATTCGACGAACGCGATGCCGTGATCTCAGATGCCTTAAATCATGCCTCGATCATTGATGGCATTAGGCTGAGTAAGGCGAAGCGCTTACGTTATGCCAACAATGACATGACTGAGCTTGAGAAGCAGTTACAGGCGGCCAAGGGCTCGCGCTTTCGCTTGATTGTCACAGATGGTGTTTTTTCAATGGATGGCATATTGGCGAACCTGCCAGGTATTTGTGACCTGGCGGAAAAGTATGATGCCAGTGTGATGGTGGATGATAGTCATGCGGTCGGTGTTTTGGGCGAGCGGGGTGCGGGTACGGCTGAATATTATGGAGTGGAAGACCGCATCGATATATTGAGCGGGACTTTTGGTAAAGCCTTGGGTGGCGCGAGTGGCGGGTACGTCGCCGCCAAACGACCCATTGTTGAGTGGCTGCGACAGCGTTCGCGACCGTATTTGTTTTCCAACGCCCTGGCCCCAGCTATAACTGCGGCCTCCATCAAAGCCATAGAGCTTGCTGAGCAAGGTAAAGAGCTGAGAAAAAACCTAAGTGAAAACGCGTTATATTTTAGATCGAGGCTAAAGCAAGCCGGTTTTACGCTGTGTGGTGAAGGTCACCCTATCGTGCCCGTATTGGTTGGCGACGCTCCATTAGCGAAAGAATTTTCTCAAAAACTTTTTGAAAAAGGAATTTACGCAATAGCGTTTTCATACCCGGTAGTGCCAAAGGGAAAGTCTAGAATTAGAACCCAAATAAGCGCGGGGCATTCAAGGGCAGATATCGAGTTTGCTATTAATGCTTTTGTTGAGGTTGGGCGGTTGCTTAAATTAATCTAGACGAGTGACAAAAATAGAGAGCCTATCTGACAGATCATAACTACAAAACCCTGTTAAAGTTTAGGGATCGCGCTTAAAAGTTGTTTGGAATAGTCGTTTTGTGGAAAATTGTAAAGCTGCTCCGTTTCTTCAATTTCAACCAGCTGTCCAGCCTGCATTACTGCAACCCGATCACAAATGTAACGGACGACAGATAGGTCGTGAGAAATAAATAACATCGTGATGTGATAATTTCTTGCTAGTTCCAGAAGTAAATCCAGAACTTGAGCTTGTATGGTGACGTCTAAAGCAGATACAGGCTCATCAGCAATGATAAGTTTGGGTTTTAGGGCGACGGCACGAGCGATAGCAATTCGTTGACGTTGCCCGCCGGAAAATTCATGGGGGTATTTTCGGATAAATCTTCGGTCTAAGCCTACTTCGTCCATGAGTGTGTTGATCGCTTGATCTAAATCTTTTTTACTGACTTGCCGGTGTAAAAGTAAAGGCTCAGCCAGAATGTCAAACACTGTCATTCGTGGGTTGAGTGAGGCATAGGGGTCTTGGAAAATCATTTGAAAATTTTTCCGCTCTGCCTTAAGTTGATCTCGGTCTAGGCTAAGAATATTTGTTTCGTTTAAAAGAATTTCACCAGATTTTGAATCGACTAGCCTCATAACGCTGCGGCCAAGCGTTGACTTTCCGGAGCCAGACTCGCCAACCAGCCCAACGATTTCGCCCTGCTTTAACGTAAGTGAGACATCGTCGACCGCTTTTAACTCGCGTTTACGGCGATTCCATGGCGGGCCCTGCAGGGTTTCAAAGCTCGTACTTAGCCCTCTGATTTCCAATAGCGTGTCATCATTTGAAGCGTTGTCTATTTGCTTGGCGGTGGTAGGAATTGCTGAAATTAGCTTCTTTGTGTAGGCGTGTTGGGGGTTGCCAAAGATATTCTTTGCGCTGCCTCGCTCTACGATTTTTCCTTTTTCCATCACTAGAATGTGTTGGGCGATAGACTGAATAACCGCGAGATCGTGTGTAATAAAAATAATTGAGAGTTTTCGCTTACCCTGAATGTTTGCGAGTAATTCTAATATTTGAGCTTGAATCGTGACGTCAAGTGCTGTTGTTGGTTCATCTGCGATGAGTATTTCAGGCTCGGTAGCCAATGCCATGGCAATCATTACCCGTTGTCGCATGCCACCAGAATATTCGTGAGGGTAGCTATCGATACGTTCGTGTGCATCTCGAATACCTACCTCTTCAAGCGCTGCGATGGCACGTTTCCTGGCGTCAGGTTTTGATAGCTTTTCATGTATGCGAATGGATTCAATAATTTGATTTCCAATCGTCATATATGGGTTGAGGGAGGTCATAGGGTCTTGAAAAATCATACTGATTTTCTTGCCGCGTACACGGCGCAATGATTTTTCGTCAAGTTTTAACAGATCTTGCTCTTGGAATATCGCGCTGCCGCTTTCGACTTGGCCGGGAGGGCAGGGAATTAGACCAAGTATGCTGTAGCAGGTAACTGACTTTCCTGATCCAGACTCTCCGACAATACCTAATAATTCCCCTTCGTTTAATTCAAAGCTTATATCATCAGCAGCGACACTTCGCCCTTCACGTGAACTAAAAGATACGGTCAAGTTTTTTACTGTAAGCGCGCTCATCAAATTCTAACCTTTAGATGCCTTAGGGTCTAAGGCATCGCGTAAGCCATCGCCTAGAAAATTGAGAGAAAATAAAGTGAGTGATAATGCTAAGCCGGGATAAATTATTAACCAGGGGTATTCTTCCATGGTTTCTACACCGTTAGAAATGAGCGAGCCCCAAGAGCTTTTCGGTGGTTGAATCCCCAAGCCTAAAAAGCTAAGAAAAGACTCCAACAAGATAACACTAGGAATGGTAAGCGTTGTATAAACGATAATTGGGCCAAGTGCGTTGGGGATAAGGTGATGGCGAATTATCTGCCAGCGAGAAAGCCCGATAGATACTGCAGCCTCTACAAATTCCTGCTTTTTAAGAGACAGTACTTGTCCGCGTATAATACGGGCCATCGTTAGCCATTCAACCGCGCCAATGGCTAAAAATAAAAGAAGTAAGCTTCTCCCAAATACAACGGTTAACAATATAATAAAAATAGAAAAGGGAAGCGCATAAAGTATGTCTACTAGGCGCATCATTATTGCATCGACTTTACCGCCTAAATAGCCGGCAGTGGCTCCCCACGTAACACCAATTAAAAGTGCAACTGAGGTTGCGATGAGCCCGACGGTAAGAGAAATTCGGCTTCCATACATTAATCTCGTTAGTTGGTCGCGGCCTAGTGCGTCAGTGCCTAGCCAGTGCTTTGCAGAGGGCGGTGTTGCACCTAAATACAAATCTTGCGCCTCGTATGAATACGGTGCGATTAAAGGTGTAAGCAAGGATATGATGACTAAAATCAAAATAAATAATAAGCCAAACATTGCGAGTTTATTTTTTCGCAAGCGGATACTGGCGTCGTGCCAGAGCGAGGAGCCTTGTTCTAATTTTACATCTGTCATCGTTGGCTGGAGGCTTGTTTTCGTAGTTTGGGGTTGAGCCACACCAAAATAATATCGGCTACCAAATTAAAAACCAAAATCAGTGCGGCGAAGAAAATTGTAATACCTAAAACCATGGTGTAGTCACGATTAAATGCAGCTTGAATATAGAAGCGGCCTAATCCTGGAATTTGAAATATCGTCTCGACAACAAATGACCCGCCAATCAAGCCGGCAATAGCAGGGCCGAGAAATGTGATAACAGGTGTGACTCCACCTCGTAGAGCATGTTTAATCACCACGTCGAACATGTTCAATCCCTTTGCTCTAGCGGTTCGAATATAGTCCATCGATAAGACCTCCAACATTCCACCGCGTGTGATACGAGCAATATATGCGGCATAAGTGGAGCCAAGTGTGATGGTTGGTAAAATCTTATCGCCGGGGCTGTTACCCCAGCCAGATACCGGTAGTAGTTCTAACCATATGCCAAATATGAGCACTAATATTGGGCCAAATACAAAGGATGGTAAGCAAATGCCGATCATCGAAATCGACATTGGTAAGTAATCTTGAATGGTGTTTGGTTTGAGCGAGGCAATAACCCCTACGGGCACGCCTATCATAAGCGCTAGAATTATGGCGTAGAGAGCTAGTTCTAACGTAATAGGAAAGCCGGACGCGATCATTTCGTTTACGGAGCGATTTGGGTATTTAAACGAAGGGCCGAAATCCCCTTTTGCGAGTTGTTTCAAATAGTCCAAATATTGGATATATAGTGGCGCATCTAAGTTGTATCGCGCATTCAAGCTTGCGAGAACTTCTGGCGGCGCCGTTCGGTCTTCATCGAATGGGCCTCCAGGTGCAGCCCTAACCATGAAAAATGTAATTGTAATTGCCAGTAACAGTACTGGAACAAATTGAGCTAGCCGGTAAAGTATAAAGCTAAACAATGGGTCTATTCCGCATTTATCAAAGACATAAACTTGTAGGGTTTTCTGTCGAGTATGTTGTGATAAATTCCTTGAACAGACTCTGTCACTAGGTGTTTTGATGTGTATGTATATATTGGAATAATAGGGACCTCATTTACTAAAATTGTCTCTGCCTCTTGAAAGTAACGATATCGTTCTTCTTCAGTGCCTGCTTTAGCCGCAAGTTGAATAAGTTCATCATAACGTTCGTTTGCCCACCCCGTTTTGTTGTTGCCACCGTTAGTGACAAACATGTCTAAAAAGGTATTCGGGTCAAAATAATCGCCTATCCAAGAGGCGCGAGAGACCTGGTAGTTCATTGTGCGTTCGGTGTCTAAGTAGACTTTCCATTCTTGATTGTGAAGCACGATGTCTATATTCAAGGTGTTTTTCCACATCTGCTGAATCGCCAGCGCAATTTTTTTGTGGCCTTCATTGGTGTTGTACAACAGCTCAATCGGTTCGAAGCCTTCGCCGTTTGGATAGCCCGCTTCGGCCAAGAGTTGGATTGCTTTTTCAGGGTTAAACTCGATTTTTGCTTTTGCAATGAACCCGTTTTTCGTAGGGGGCGTTAAATTATAGGCTGGGGTTTCACCAGCTTTGGTTACCCTTTCTGTAAGGGTTTTCCTGTCGATAGACATAGCGAGTGCTTGCCTTACACGAACATCCTGTAGTTGGGGGTGGGTCGTGTTTATACGATAAAAGTATGTGCCGTAGTAGGGGCTTAAGTTGAGTTCCGGCGCATTTTTTTGTTTATAGATTTCAACCTTTTCGGGTGGAACAGTTTCTGTGTAATGGAGCTGTCCAGATCTAAACATGCGTTCTTCGGTTATGGTGCTTTCAACGGGGTGGAAGTGAATTTCGTTGAGTGAAACGTTGCTAATGTCCCAGTAATGTTCATTTTTCTCGACGGAGAAGACCTGATTCGGGACCCATTCTTTTATTTTGAATGCTCCGTTACCGACAAAATTTTCGGCCCTTGTCCAGTCAGTGCCTCGATCATCAATGTTACCAAATTTTTCAACCGTTCCTTTATGAACTGGGTAAAGGCTGTGGTGGTCGAGCAACTTTAAAAAGTAGGGGGTTTTATGTTCGAGAACTACCTGCAGAGTGTTGTCATTCAATGCAGTAGCACCTACTTCTGAAAAATCGCTAACCTCGCCTTTGTGAAATCTTTCTGCATTCTTTAATACATACAGAGAGTAGGCGTATTGGTTTCCTAGTGCGGGCATTAATGCGCGTTTCCAGGAGTATACAAAATCATTTGCAGTTACGGGTTCGCCATTAGACCAGGCAGCGTTTTTACGGATGGTAAAGGTATAGGTTAGGCCATCTTCAGTGCTGGTCCATGATTCAGCAACTGCAGGCATGGGCTCCAATGTTTCTGGATTTAGGCTAACGAGGGGCTCAAAAATAGCATGCTGAATATGGTATTCGGGCATGCCGGTTGTTGTGTGAGGGTCAATGTCTGAGGGTTCAGTTCCATTACCTTTATGAAATATGCCAAGTTCATTTCCTATCTCGACAGGTGTTTTACTTTTCTCGCTGCAGGCGAACAGTAGGCTGCAGCTAAATAGCAGAGCAACGATGTTACCAAATTTAATTTTCATTATTTACTCGCTTACTTTTAATTCGTTTGCAAACGCATCAAAGTTGTAGTCCCTTTCGAGAAAATCTTTGACTAAATCTTTCGCATCTTTTGAGCCACCAGCGCCAAGTACTTTAAGGCGGTATTTGTCAGCAACTTCTCGATTTCGTAAGCCCGATTTTTTGAACTCAGTAAACATGTCAGAAGCAATTACCAGTGACCACATATAGGTGTAGTAAACGGCGGAATAACCGTAGAGGTGACCAAAGCTGTGATGGAAATAGGTGTCGTCTACATAGTCGAAGTTTGAATAGAGTGGTTTTAAAGTTTTTAACATTTTAATCGTATCTAGTGTGGCAGGATCGCGATTATAAAAATTAAGGGCGATTGCAGCGTAATACATTTGGTGCTTCGTGAATACGCCTTTGCCGTAGTTGCGAGCTTCATTCATTTTTTTAATCAGCTCATCGGGTATGACTTCACCTTTGGCGTTTGTAGCGAAAGTTTTTAGCGTGTCTGCATCCCAAACCCATTCTTCTAGCATTTGTGATGGTGCTTCAACAAAGTCGCGTTCCGTACTTGTGCCTGCATTTGCGAGCCATTTTCCGTGCCCTCCAAATTGGCCGTGCAATAAATGACCAAACTCATGTAGCAAAGTCTCTACAGCCGAATGTTCCATTAGTTCGGTGTCAGATTTTTCGCCTGGGAAGTTACAAACCAGTACATGGATGGGGAGTTGCTTTCCCCTTACGCCTTCTTGAATACTAAAAGCAGCTGCGTGTTTATACTTTCCTTCGCGAGGGTGCATATCCAAATAGAAACGGCCAATTACTTTGTTGTTATCGATTAGCTCGTAAGCTTCAACACTTGGGTGCCAGGCGTCGGTTTCCCAGGGCTGAATTTTCACGTTAAACATTTCTTCAACAAGGTCAAACACGCCTTGCTTGACCTTCCCATACTGGAAATATTGCCTCACTTCTTGGGCATCTAATTGGTATTTCTCTTTTCTAATAAGGTTTTGTAAGTAGGTTTTTTGCCAGTCACCCACGGTTGATGCGTCTTTGTTGATTTGTTGTTGGCGAAGCAGTAGCTCTTGATACTCTTGTTCGGCTTTGTCGTGCGCCACTTCATTGATCTTATTAATAAAATTTTCTGCGTTTTCGGGGTTTTCAATCATGAGTGGTTCCATGATGTATTCCGCGTAATTTTTGTAACCTAAGGTCTGAGCTAATTTATATCGTTTTTTAAGCAAAGCCATTAATACGTCTTCATTTTTTGGATGACCGCGCTGTTTAAATGATTTGTACAATGAAAGACGCAAATCATCGTCGTGTGAATACTGTTGGATGGGGTAGTAGTCAGGATAGTTAGTGGTAACTACAATTTTTCCATCTTCATTCGGAGGATGCTTTTCAATAAAGTCTTGCGGCATTCCGCTGAGCTGTGAGGCTGATTCGAGTTCAAGAGTGTGAACGTCGTCACGCGTGTTTTTTTGAAAGGTTTGGCCGAGTTCTAAGATCTCATCATTGAGTTTTTTTACTGTGAGGCGCTGTTCTTCAGGAAGGTTTACACCGGCCCGGCGTAGATCGCGAAGTGTATTTTCTACGTAGCGTTTATCTGTGAAGTTAAACTCTTTTGTGTCTATTGCTGCAAGCTGGTCGTAAATTGACCGAGATAAGCTAATGTTGCTAACCAATGCAACGAAGTGTTTCTGGCATTCTTCAGCTGCGTTCCTAACTTCTTCTTTGGGGTGCACATTGCTGTATAGGCTGCCTTTCCCTAAATTATTGTCTAATTCAATATCTAAACGGTTTACGGCGTCTAGGAACGTGTCAGAAGATGCGGTGAATTCGCCCTTCTCCAGCCCCTTAAAAAGAGCATCTGCGTTCTGGTAGTTCAGTTTGCATTTCTGGATGTAATCTTGGGCCGTGGAATCGCTAAATACTTTCCAGGCTCTAGCGGCGTTCTTATCACTGGTTTTCGGTTTCTCGGACGCTTGGTCTGAGCAGGCATTTAGGGTTAAAGCAAAGGAAATTAGCGTGAAATAGCGGAAAATTGAAGGTATTGAACTGGTGTGTAAGGATAGCGCCATGAGTTTGAACCGTATTACTCATCAAATGTGAGCATTGAAATTGATTTTGCACAAGCTTGAAGATTGAATCAAGTTTAGAGGGTATGGAGCGAGAGTCTAGTTAGATACTATACCTTCACTCGGGGTTCCGCTTGAAATAGAGCGATTTGCTCGCTTCTGGAGCGGTATCCTCTAGCATCAGTTTTTGCTGAGGATGTGTGGTTTCTGTTGCGACCAAAGGGGTGTCGTTGTCGCAGCCGTTACCGAGTTCTACGCGATTTTTACCACGTGCTTTGGAGGTATAAACGGCGCTGTCAGCGCGTTGGCGGAGGGTTTTGATGGTATCGCCCTTTTGATAAAGAGCAATGCCGAGCGAAGCTGTGAACTTCGGTACTAAGATCTGTTTGTGATTGGCAAAAGCGAGCCGCACGCGCTCTGCGTAGGCCTTGGCTGTATCGAGGTCGGTGTTAGGCAGTAAAATTTCGAATTCTTCCCCGCCCAAACGTGCAACGATATCGGTCTGGCGCGTATTTTTTCTCAGTAAGCCTGCAATGATGCGTAAGACGTCGTCTCCGATGCCGTGGCCATATTTGTCGTTGATCCATTTAAAATCATCTAGATCGAGCATGATGAGTGCGATTTTGGGTGTTGTCCTACCTTTTAAAAAGAGTAACTTCTCAAACGCTTGTTCAAGGTAATGGCGGTTGTATAGGCCGGTGAGTTTGTCAGTCATGCTTAAGTAGTAGGTCTGCATGATCCAGCGTGTTAGCGAATAAACGATAAGCAGTTCGCCAATAAGTGCAAGACCATCGCCTACAGCTGACCAGTGCAATATATCGACCGCTAGCACTTCATCGAGACAATCTGTGGCACCTCCGGCCTGAGTAAAAAATAAGCCCAAAAGCAGGGCTGTTTTGATGTATTTATTTAGTTTGATGAAGCTCACGACAAAAAACATAAACAGAGCAACGACAACAGAGCCACATTCAAAGAGAACGTCGAGGGTGTCAATGTTTTGGGCGAGTGTGCCAGTAGAAAACAGAAGCACTATATATATAGTGAGGAGCGCCAAATTTGTAAGCGAGGCGTAAACTCCGAAATAGATGTTTCGGGAAAGAGAGGTTGAAATGTCATTTGTAGGTGTTGGCATAATGCTAAAATGCTACAGCTGCATATTTCAGTTTATTGTTATGTTGAATGGCTTTCTTCCGTTGCGATGTATGTGTACACGTTTACGTTCAAGGGTGAAGACGAAAACGATAAGCCTCTATTTGGTGTTCTATACCGCTTAATCAGACGTGGAGGAGGCACCCCAGCCCTTTTGTATCGCAATGGGCCTTTCGATAACGCTGAAATCAGTGTAACAAAAATGCCACAGAAAAAAGTTGAATCATGCGTTTTACAAAACTTTTTTTAGCGCATTTTTTTATATGACGGTTGTCATTAAACGCTAGTGAAAAAATCTATATTTTTTTTGCCAAAATATGAATATAGCGCCCAAGTGAACGGTAAGGTTCAATTTTGGAGTATTGCAGTTCCATTTCGATTAGAGCCTCGGGGTGTCGATTGCGTACGGCTTGGTCGTTAATGTAATCGTGGAATACACGAATACCGCTGTACTCTAGTACTTCAAATTGGTTTTCTTTGCACCACGTAAGCACTGTTTCAATAGAAAGGGGGTTGATTGGCGTGAGGCTGCCCTCCATACCAACAAAGTTGTTAGATGCGACTTTACGGTAATTGCCGCGTACTAAGTTTCTAAATACAAGAGAGTTGATGTTGAAAAATGCCAAAGAAAGCATGCCGTCTTTTTTTAGGCAGTCTCGTAAGTATGGGATCGCAAGTTCTGGCTCGGCCAGCCATTCAAGTACCGCATGGCAAATAACAATGTCGGCCTGCTGGCGGTAATGTTCTTTTAAGGCTTGAAGAGGGCTATGTACAAACTCTACCGACGATAGGTTTTTTTCGGCCGCTTTTGCTTTGGCGACGGCTAACATTTTTTCAGAAATATCATTAATACAAAGCTTATGGCCGTGTTCTGCTAGAGAAAGTGAAAACTGTGCCTGTCCGCCGCCCACGTCCAGAATTTCTAAGGTCTCTTTTTCAATATAGGGTTTAAAGTCGCGCTCTAATACTGCAAGCCGTATTTTCCCTTTCAGTTTGCCGTATACATTGTCTTTGAAGCGATCGACCAAGGCGTCAAAGTTTAGGTCTTGAGAAGTGTCGTAAGGCTTGGGCATAAAATCGTAGTGGCTGGGCAGATGAACTTTGTTGGGTGAAGGCGTAAACTACGCGGCTTTGTAACGATAAACACAGGTATTGTACATGAGAGACAAGCAACCGACGGTAGGTTTCGTCAGCTTGGGCTGCCCAAAGGCTTTGGTTGATTCTGAGCGCATTCTTACCCAGCTTAAGCTCGACGGTTATCAAGTATCGCCCAGCTACGAAGGCGCTGACGTGGTGGTTGTGAATACTTGTGGGTTCATAGATAGCGCTAAACAAGAGTCAATGGATGCTATCAATGAAGCAATACAAGAAAATGGAAAGGTCATTGTTACCGGTTGCATGGGTAAAGGCAGCGATGCTGAGGCAATTAAAGCCGCTAACCCCGATGTCTTAAGCGTGAGTGGCCCGGCTGATTACGAGGCGGTGTTGGGCGCTGTGCATGAATATGTTCCATCCACTATTGAGCTCAAGCGGGCAGAAGATCACAACCCTCATATAGACCTGGTGCCGCCTCAAGGTATTAAATTAACACCTCAGCACTACGCATATTTAAAGATTTCTGAAGGGTGTAACCACCGCTGTACGTTTTGCATTATTCCCGCTATGCGCGGCGATTTGGTGAGTCGCCCACTCGCTGAGGTGGTAGACGAAGCTAAAAAACTGGGTGAGTCGGGTGTGCGCGAATTATTGGTTATTTCGCAAGACACCAGTGCCTACGGTATAGACCTTAAATACAAGCTCGATTTTGTTGACGGTCAGGCCTATGAAACCCGCATGCAAGATTTAGCCGTTGCCCTAGGTGAATTGGGTGTTTGGGTGCGCCTACATTATGTTTACCCCTACCCCCATGTCGATAAAGTGATTCCTCTAATGGCAGAAGGAAAAGTGCTGCCATATTTAGACATCCCTTTTCAGCATGCTAGTCCACGCGTACTGAAATTGATGAAGCGCCCAGGCAACCAAGTTAAAGTCTTGGAGCGCATCAAAGCCTGGCGAGAGATCTGCCCAGAGTTAGTGATTCGCTCTACTTTTATCGTTGGTTTTCCTGGTGAAACCGAAGAAGATTTTCAAATGTTGTTAGATTGGTTGGAAGAAGCGCAGCTCGATCGTGTGGGTTGCTTTCAGTATTCTCCGGTTGAGGGTGCCACTGCTAATGAACTCGGCGAGCATGTGCCCGATGACATTAAGCAAGCGCGTTGGGAAGCCTTTATGGAAAAGCAGCAAGCGATATCGACGGAAAGGTTACGCAAAAAAATTGGGTTAACCATGCCGGTGCTGATTGATGAGGTTGATGACGAAGGGGCAGTAGGAAGAACAAAGGGCGACGCGCCAGAAATTGACGGCGTGGTATATTTGAATGATGAATTTGATGTGCAGCCGGGCGATATCATCGATGTGAAAATCACCCACTCTGATGAGTACGACCTTTGGGGTGATAAGGTTTAGTCATCTTGGCTTTTCTAGTATGAATCAAATTTTTGAACGTATTACACAAAATATTGCCGACCACGGCTATAGTGTTGTGGAAAATGCATTGCCGAAGGCGCTTGCACTCGCGCTGCAAAACGAATTTCAAACGCTCGACAAAAATAGTTTTAAAGCGGCCGGTATTGGTCGTGGTGAAGCCCATCAAAAAGGGCTAGATATTCGTTCAGACAAAATTCACTGGATTGATAAAGAAAGTGACGCCGGAGCATTGTGGCTTACTTGGGCAGAGGGCTTGCAGCAATATTTAAATCGCGCTTTGTATTTAGGGCTTTTTTCTTTTGAAAGTCACTTTGCTTCTTATGGCATAAACGATTTCTATAAAAAACACCTAGACGCCTTTAAAGGCCAGTCGAATCGAAAGCTCAGTTTGGTGACCTATTTAAATGACAGTTGGGAAAACAAAGACGCGGGTGAGCTCGTGATATTTGGTCGCGAGAATAAGGAAATTACGCGTGTGCTACCAAAGCTGGGTACGGTAGTAGTATTTTTGAGTGAAGACTTTCCTCACGAAGTATTGCCCGCGAACAGGTCGCGGGCGAGTATTGCCGGTTGGTTTCGGGTCAATAACTCCGTTGGCGGTCAAATCGATCCGCCCCGTTAATGTCTTCAGCTCATCTATTCGTAGTGCGCCTTACAATATTACACTGCTGCTGTATCTTTCTTCTCTTCAGACACTTTTGGTTGTTCACCATCAAGTACCCTTACCAAATCGACAAATTGTTGTGTGAGATTGTGTTTGGGGGCGAAAAATATGAGTGGCTTAGATACCTGGTGCGATTCACGCATTTTTACCGAACTGCAAAGTTTGATCGGAAGAACCGGGTAGCCAGCTTGATGAATGTCGTCGATTAATTGCTGTGGCAGTTTCGCACGCGCCTGAAACTGGTTGACGATTACGCCTTCAATCATGAGTTCTGGGTTGTGGTCTTCACAAATGTCGAAAATAGCGTCTGACACTTTATCAAGTGATTGGCGCGAAAAAGCATCGCAGTCAAAAGGAATCAGTACACGCTTGCAGCCGATAAGGGCCGACTTGGTAAAAAAGTTAAAGGCAGGTGGCGTGTCGATGTAGATCTCATCGTAATCTTGTTCTAGTTCTTGCAGTGCATCGCGCAATTTATAAATTTTATAGCGCGATTCTAACTTGTGCTCTATTTCGGGAAGTTTGGGGCTGGAGGGCAAAACATACAAATTTTCATGCGGTGTTTCATAAACAAATTCAGTCGCTTTTTTCTGGGCGCCAAACATGCCGCCAGTTTGGTCTAGGTAGTCGACAATAGAATCTTCGACCTCGACATCACCTAACAAATAATGGCTGGCATTAAATTGTGGGTCAAGATCAACCACTACGGTGCGTTTGCCATTTTTTGCAGCGATCGCTGCGAGATTACATGTGATGCTGGTTTTGCCAACGCCACCTTTCTGATTGAACACGACACGAATCATAATCATCACTCCCCTTATATTTTGATTATTACTGCATTTTCGAGATTGCCGTTTTGATAATACTTATTTTAGTGCAGAGGTTATTTATTTTAGGCCAGGTTGCATTCTAATTTGGTATTGTTTTGCGCCATAAAAAGGCGGGTTGAATTTTTCTGCCACTCTACGTTAGCTTGATGAGTTTTTCAGCCATTTTATTTCTATTTTTTATATGTTTTAGCGCTTGGGTGTACGGCTTTTATTTATGGCGCGAAATTTATAGGGGGGTGGTGTTTTTGAATGATGTCTAAATAATATGGCCAGCGTTTTTGCCAGCAGCAGTGATGGTTGAATTTTTTTTCGATAATTATATTGGCGCCAGTGTCTTTGTTGCTGGCGGCTTCGAAAATTTCATGTGGAATAACCTCATCTTTTTCGCCAAAAATATGCCAGCGCGATATCTGTGAAGAAAGCGGGAATGCATCAATCGGGTTCAATGAAGTTTCTAAGGGTAAATAATGGTGGTGCTGCGTCCAGGCCTGGTGGTCAAGGTTTCCAGCAAGCGTAATGATACTTTCCACATCTTGGCGTCGCTTTGCGAGTAACACTGCCAGGGCGCCACCACCGCTGTGGCCAATCAACCAAAAATGTGTAACTCCAAAGCGTGTTTTTAATTGATCGAGTGCCTGATTCAAGCTTGCCACAACGTATTCCGAAAACCGCCCCGATGTCCACATTGAAGGCTCGCAGTAATTGGGAATGTTGGCATGCCCGTAGCAAGGTCGATTGAGGTAAACCGAAGGTGCGCTATCTTGCCGCATCAATTGTAAGGCTAATAGGTCACGAGAGTTTGGATTGCTAGCCGGTGTTGCTCCGTTTTCCCAGGGTCGACCATCGCCTTCAAGGTATATATGAATGTGCGAGTTTGATGTTTCCAGTTTTCGATTGGCAAAGGCTTTTATTTCCACCCCGTTGGTCGTGATCGTTAATGCCCTGAATTTCGCTTTGTGAGCGAGAGCCGCCTGACGTTGGTAGGGCGAAGAGGTGCAGCTCGCTAACAAGAGCGCGAAAGCGAGGGATACATAAATACGGCTAGCTGTTTTCAAGGCCGTTCACCAGGCAATAAAGTGGTAGGGGGCGTAAGCTTGGGGACGTGAGTGGCGAATTGTAACTGATATGCGCCACTCAAGAACTGTTCTATTCTTCATGTAGTCTTGTAAATTTGCTCCGTAATCGCTGGAATTTACTGAATATTTTCTTATTATAAGGGTCTAACTTTGTTATTCTCGTGAAAACACGGGCCACTAAAGCCACCACGTGCAATCATGGCATTCCAAGTGCCCGGTATTGAACGTGCCTAACACATTGAAAAATAAAGAATTTATGGCGTAGCTTGCGCGGCCGAAACACTCGCAAGGCGGCATCGAAACGGCGCAGCAACGAGACTTGTATGGCAATGGCTCCAACAGCAACAGAGAGAGGTGGATCAGAAGCACATATTACGGCTTCTTATTTAGATAAAGACCGTCTCTACCTGGTTTTTAATATTGCCTTGGATGCGGACCTGCCGCCCCTGCCTAATGATATGGCCGTCATTGTTCGTGACGAACGCTACAACGTTATTTCCCTCGATATTCAACTGCAGGAAGACCACTCTGTGGTGGCTTTGTTAATGGAAGCGCCGCTGGCAGAAGATGCCGCTTTTGTTCTGCAGTACCGCCCCAGCCAATGGCTTATGTGTGATGAAGCTACTGGCGATGCGATTGACGCATTTGATGAAGAAATCATTCCGCAGTCGGTCGACTTACTCGACCCTAGCTTGCGTCTGAAAAGTGATTTGGATTCTAAAGCGCCATCTTCTACCGCCCAAAGTGTCGCCTCTAAAGAGGTTGAAGCCACCATTACAAGCGCCAGTGAATACATTATTCAGCTGACATTTAATGCTGCGCTTGATAGCTCTGTGCCCCTTGAAATGACGGATTTTAGGGCGGAACTAGAGGATCGCTGGTTAAAAATTACTAGCGCGAAATATATCAACTCTCATCGTCCCAATTGGCCAGAGATTCGCCTCGAGTTATCTGAGCCGATGGAGGTTCATGAGCGTGTACGGGTGGGGTATCGTTCTCCTAGTAATCGTTTGCGTACACTAGAAGCTGAAATAGTGGCATCGTTTGATGTAGAAACCCGAGTTGCAAGAACGCTCGGGCGCAATGTCAGCGATGACGAAGCAGCCCTTGAAACTGTGGCTGTTAGTAAAGCACCGCAACCGACGTCTCAAGATGACTCTCAAGCGGTAAACCAGCTCGAAGTATCAGCAGAAATTGCCAGCACGAACGAATCGGATATTGATATCGGGGCGCTTAGCGACGAGAACCTACCCGCGGCCGAAACTCATGACCCGATATTGGACGAGCTAGACCAAATTGCGGAAGCGATGGCGGAAAATCAAGACGATAACGACGAAGTTGTTGCAATCGAAAACGTGGATGATCTAGAGGTTCTGGAGCAGGGTGACATAGCGCCAAATGCGGCTGAGGAAAATCAAGAGCAAGGTGAAGAGAAAGCGGAGACCGCTGATGAGCAGGGAAATGTAGACTTAGTACTCGATACCGCAAACGACACTACTGTTACCGCAGCGATCAGTGACGAGATGCTGAGCGAGAGTGAAACACTAAGCTCCGGTCAGGCACAAGTGGAAGAAATATCTGAACATACAGAAGCGCTTGGTGACCATGATGACGCAAACGCAGAAGAAATTACGAATACGCAAAACCCAGAAAATACCGAAGGTTTAGACGCTAGCGCGAGTGAAGAAAACAATGAAAGTGACGCGAGTGTAGAATCCGCCAGTGGTAAGAGCCTCGGGGGTAAAAACCTTGCCGCCACACTTGGGCAATTAAATAGCGACGCGCAAGAAGATAAAAACTCAGCGCCCACGGTGACGCTAGTTAAAAAGACCCGTGCAGAAACTATTGCAGAAAAAGCGGCGCGTATTCAAAAAGCGTTGGAATCTAAATCCGAAATCCCTGAACCCAAAACGCCTGAAAGTCTTACCGCGCGTTTAATCTACATAATACCCGCAGTGATTTTTGTTTGGCTGCTGATCGTGGTGTTCGTCTACGTTTCGAGCATTGTGTTCGATCTAGATTTTACATCGTCATCGCCAGAACCGGTTGTTGTGTTGCCGGCAGGCAAAATGCCCAAAGAGCAGTGCTCGGTTAAATCTGAAGATGGCAGCAGTTATCAAGGGGAATGCGTTAGTGGTAAGCGCGAAGGTTTCGGTACTTATATTTGGCCAACGGGTAATAGGTATGAAGGCCATTGGCTAGCAGGGAAGCGACACGGCAAAGGCAAATTGGTTTTTTCTAGTGGCGGGCAGTACCAAGGCGATTTTCGTGCGGGTATTGAAGAAGGCCGAGGCAAAATGGAATGGCCAAACGGAGCATTCTATGAGGGTGAATACCGCAATGGTAAATTCCACGGCAAAGGCGTATATAAAAGTGCCAGTGGCAGCCGTTATGAGGGTGTATTTGACGGCGGTAATATGACTCAAAACGGGGTCTGTATCTTGGTGAGTGGCGAGCGCCGGCAAGGGCCTTGCAGCGGTTAACACGCCTGCTGTGCTGAACAAGATAGAAGATAGCATCTACGTAAACATTTAGTTCATCCTCAAGCGAGCGAGGTCTTGTTATGAGCGAATCATCCATTTCTTTTCCAAATGAAACTGCCCTATACCGCGAAGCGCGCGAGGCTTTGCTAGAAAAAGAAAAAGCCTTACGCGCACAAATAGAAGCGGTAAATGAAGCGCGGCGCGCATTGCCCTTGGGTGGGCGAATACCGGAAGATTATGAGTTTAGGCAAGTTAGCGACGATAGCGTAATTACGTTTTCAGAACTGTTTAGTGAAGGTAAAGACACGCTTGTACTTTATAGTTTTATGTTTGCGCCTGATGCTTCTCAACCCTGTGCTTCCTGCAACTCGCTTGCTGACAGTTTCGATGGTAATGCCCTTCACTTAGAAGATCGCGTGAATTTCTATATTGTGTCTAAAGCGCCGGTAATGAAAATGCGCGCTTGGGCAGAGTCTCGTGCTTGGCGAAACCTTAAAATTCTTTCTTCTTCTTTCAATTACTACAATCGTGATTATCGTGGTGAAAACGCTGAAGGTTTTCAAATGCCGATCATCAACGTGTTTGTAAAGCGAGATGGCGAGATCTATCACAGTTACGCCAGTGAATTATTGTTTAATACATTTGAGCTTGGTGAGCCACGCCATGTCGACATGCTATGGCCGTTGTGGAATGTGTTAGACCTTACGCCGCAAGGCCGTGGTAAAGACTGGCACCCTAAGTTGGAATATCCAGTACCACAAGAAAAGTAACCCACATACCATGCAGTATAAATGGTCGTATTCTCAATACGTGTATACAAAAAACCCGTGATGAAATCACGGGTTTTTATTGGGAAAGAATTTGGTGCTCAGGTTATTAAATCAGAAGTTAAATAACTTATAAACCCAAACCTCAAAGCTACTTTTTAGAAACGATAATCCGCACCAAAGGTCACAACAGAAAACGTTTCTTCATCTGTATCGACGAGCTGGCGGTATTCAAGGTTTACCACCAGGTCATCACCAACAAACCAGCCTGCGCCGATGCCGTAGGAAGTACCTGATTCAGAAAAAGTTGTTTCCACCACCGTTTCACCGCTGCCATCATCAGTCGTTGCTTCTGCGCTCGCTTCAAATGAGGTGTAGCCAATCAAAAAATACAGCTTTGCCTCTTTATTGAGAATTTCAGGACGATAGTAGAAGGACTGATAAGAACTCACACTGTAGTCTACAGAGCCGTCGGTAATATCTTCTTCTTGGCTGGCAATACCATTGCCATAACGTAGGTCGAGCCCCAGCCAGTTGTTGTACTTGTAACCAGCCACAAGCTCTAAGCTTGGAATGTTCACTTCCTTATCGGAGTTGTTTTGCTCGGCATAGGTATCGCTGCTAACAAGAGCTACGTTGCCACCAACAAAAAAGCCTTGCTCATGATCAGCGAAATTGAAATTACTTAATGTTGCTAGCGCGAATAGTGTAAAGAGCTTGGTCGTTGTTTTTATCATTGTATTGGCCCCAATGTGTATGAGAACTCTCCCCTAAGTTCAAAGGTTTTTGCCTTCTTTAAATATGTGAGGGTAGCGGATATTAAACCATCACAATAGCGCAAATTTAAGAGCTAAGTGAGAAAAAACACTAGGGGATGCACAATAAAGATCTGGCGCCTGTAGAATTTGAAGTATTCAAGACGATCTCATTCAAATTGTCAGAGTGATCTCGGTTTAGGCAAGCGTCAACGACTTACCATTAAAGGCCTTTTATTTTATGAGAGTGTTATAAAGCTAGACTGTATTGCCTTTGTTACTTCCTGTTACAAAAAAATACGTTTTAGAAGGTTTGCTTATATCGTGTGTGAGGTGCGTTGATGTGCGAATTTAGCCTGGCTTAGCCACCGCAATGCGAGCTTGAAGGTTAGATTTCAAGCCGCACAGGCGGTTAAAGGCAGAGAGTCTTACTGTGCGTAGCCAATCAGTACAGATGGCTTGCCTTTATTGGCTGCAAGCGTTGTCTTAGCTGATTTGTATGCGCTGGTCATAAGGTTGAGTTCATGGAAACAAGCTTGTTTTTTCGCGAATGACGCTACTGTGCACTGCTTGCGAAGTAAACGATATTCTTCGATATGTTGTTTTGCCTGCTCTTCAGTCATTGCATCAGCGAAAGAAAAAGCAGAAGCGAAAACCAAAGCTGGAATAGAAATATAACCTAATAATTTTGACATTTGTTTGCCCTTAAACCGTGTTGTTGTTACCGACAGTGACAGTATATGCACTGAATGAAATTTCGCCTCGGCTGGGAAGGGCGAAAAACGATCATTTCCCGCGCATTTATTCGGTCACTCCCTCGGTATAGGCACTATATAGGCGTATGAAGTCGTAGTTGTGCCCATATATAGATATAGAGCGCCTTTAATTCCGCTTTTGATGACAGATTTCTGGTTGTGACGCCTCTTTTATTTTTGTGAAGATGGTCACGAAAAACCATGCAGTTTATTATCGTTTAGAGTGAATATGCGCCTATAAAAGCGGCTTTTTTTCAGAAAGGAAATTAAAACTTATAACTTTTAGAAAGGAATCGTGTAAGAAAACAGATAAAAACGATATTTAGAAGTAATTCAAGGAAAAGTCGCAGAAATGGCTTGAAAGAGCGAGCTAAAACTATTAGCTAGTAAAAAGTGTTACCGTTTTGGTTATAAGGCCTGTTTCTATGCATCATTCTTAGCCTGAATGTCGTCTATCGGGCTTGTGTCGATAAAGCGTTATTTCCACTGGTCGCACGGGGGCAGGTTTGATCAAATCGCCAGCAATGTCGGCGCAAACAGCCTAAGCTATTAAAGGTAATTGTTCCGTTTTCTCCCCCTAACCTCACGGAGTTTTGGTGGCTAATCAACCCCCTATCAGTACGCATCGTTTTGGTGGTGTGCACAAGAAAGTGCAACGCAATGTTCTATTGATGAATGTGTGCTTGGCATTGGTCGTGGTTGGGCAGGCCATGTGGGCCTTAAACTCAATACAAGCCAGGGTGCAGGAAGAATATAAGAACACCATGCAAACCGTTATGGCGACAACTCAGGAGGGTATCGCCTTATGGCACGAGCAGCAGTCTCAGAGTATAGAAATAATTGCCAGCAGACCTGAGTTCAGGAAAGTGGTCAAAGCGCAGTTAGCGTTATACCGCCAACACAAGGACATAAAAAAGAGTAATGCACTTAGCGTGTTGCGCGAGCAAATCCCTCTATTTAGCGGCCTTACGAGTGGGCTTGGTTTTTTTGTCATTGCCCCCGATGGTGTCAGCATCGCATCTATGAGAGATGCAAATATTGGAACAGTTAACTTAGTCAAAGAGCAGCGGTCAGAATTGTTTGAACGGGCGGTACGCGGAGAAACTCTAATGGTACCGCCACTGCAGTCAGATGTGCCCATTGATGGTGATGGCAATATCGCTGGTAAAGCTGTGCCAGCCACAATGTTTTTCCTTACGCCCATTCGTGGGGCGAATTCAGGTGAGGTGATCGCTGTTCTGGCCGCGAGAAAATCTCCCGCGCGTGCGTTTTCGGATATCGCAAAACTAGGTCGCCTTGGGGCTAGTGGCGAAACGTACCTCTTTAATCGAGACGGCCAACTGATTACTGCATCGCGTTTTTATGAAGATTTAGAAAAGATAGGTTTTATCGAACGTGGCGAAAGTAGCATTCTCTCGGTAAGCCTACGTGCCCCTGAGGGTAACTTACTCGATACACACCGGCTTCCAGATGATACGCACAGCTACCCCTTGACGTTGATGGCGGCGAGCGCTATTCAAGGGAATAAGGGCAGTAATGTTGAAGGTTACCTCGATTATCGCGGTGTAAAGGTCATAGGGACTTGGCTGTGGATTGATGAGTTGGACATCGGTATCGCCACCGAAATAGATTTCGACGAAGCCATGGAAACATACAGAACCGCGCAAGGCGCTCTGATTATAGTGCTCGGTGGTGTGTTAGTCGCAGCGATCATGCTTTCAACATTGACGTTACGAATGGGGACGCGGGCCACAAAACTCCTTGAAACAGCCAAAGAAGGTTTGGAAGGCGAGGTCACTGCACGCACGCAAGAGCTTGAATATACCAAGAACCATTTGCAGTTGGTGGTTGATAATGTGCCTGCGGTCGTCTTTCTAAAAGATGCCAATGGGAAATATTTGTTGGTCAACAAAAAATACACCGAGCTAACGGGCATTACAGTTGAGGAGGCGATCGGCAATTCCGATCATGATATTTTCCCACCGGAAATAGCAGAAAAATTTGTTGAAGCCGACAGCGCCGTGTTGCTATCAGGCGTTAGTCAAGACTTGGAAGAAAAAGCGCCGAGTCCAGATGGTGCTCTACATGATTATTGGTCGAGTAAAATTCCTTTAAAAGACAGCGAAGGAAACATACATGCGCTTTTAGGCATCGCGCTAGATATTACTGAGCGCAAACGCTCAGAGCGCATGTTACAAGAAACAAAAGATTTTCTTAGTTATTCAGAAGCGCGTTGGCGCGCCATTTTAGATAATCTGGGTGATGCGGTCATAACCATTGACCAGCAGGGCCGTATTCAAACTTTCAGTAGGGCCGCGACAGAGATATTTGGTTATAGCGCAGAGGAGGCGATAGGGAAAAACGTAAATATACTAATGCCAGAAGAAATCGCGACAGTACACGACGGATTTTTAAATCGTGATTTAAAAGAAGGTGAATCGGTACTTCTCAACAATCGCCGAGATCTACACGCGCTGCGTAAATCAGGTGAAAAATTCCCAGTTGAAATTTCAATTACAACGCTTTCTTTTCAGGGTGAAAAGATATTTGTTGGGGTGTTGCGGGATGTTACCAAAGGCAGAAAAATGGAAGTCGATCTAGTCCAGTCCAAAGAAGCTGCTGAAAAAGCCAGTAAAGCAAAAAGTGAATTTTTGGCCGCCATGAGCCATGAAATTCGAACCCCAATGAACGGCGTATTGGGCATGTTGGGGTTATTAGGTAAAACAGAGTTAACGCAGGCGCAAAACCGAAAGTTAGATATCGCACAAAGTAGCGCCCAGGCGCTATTAACTTTGATAAATGACATACTTGATTTTTCTAAAGTCGAAGCGGGAAAAATGGAGTTGGAAGAAGTCGACTTCAATTTACGATCTCAAATCGATAGCGTCTGTCAGAGTTTGGCTCATAAAGTCCACGAAAAAGGGCTTGAATTTAATTTAGATCTTACCGATGTTAAACAGTCGAACGTATGTGGAGACCCAAGCCGATTACGCCAAATATTGATTAACCTCGTCGGCAATGCCGTCAAGTTCACGGGGGATGGTGAAGTGCTAGTCAAGGCCAAGTTAACTGAAGTTGGGAAAGAGGCCTATCGTTTATCTTGCTCAGTAAAAGATACGGGTATTGGTATTCCCAAAGATAAAGTCGGGAAACTATTTTCAAGTTTCTCTCAAGTGGATTCTTCGGTAACTCGCAAGTATGGTGGAACGGGGTTAGGTCTGGCCATTTGTAAAAAACTGTGCGAGTTGATGGGCGGGGGTATTCTAGTTGAAAGTGAAGAGGGAAAAGGTAGCGAGTTCAAATTTAATGTACGCCTAGGGCGAGCCTCTTCATCTGAACTTGTTATGCCTCGAAGTCATGTGACAGGTTTGCATGTGCTCATTGTTGATGACAACAAAACCAACAGAGAAATATTTAACGACCAGCTAAAGCAGTGGGATTGCATTGTTGAAGAAGCAGACTCAGCCAATGCTGCGTTGGCCTTGTGTCAGGCCAAGACCAATGACGAAATGTACGATTTAATACTTACTGACATGGCCATGCCAGAAAAAACAGGGCTCGATCTAGCAAGGCAGTTACGCAGGAATGCGCGTTTCAGCGACGTAAAGCTGTTAATGATGAGTTCCATTGGGCTGGATCTTGAGGAGTTAAAGGCACTGGGGTTTAGTGCGTATTTTAGCAAGCCCGTTACCACATCCGATTTGTTTGACGCGCTTTCAATATGCGCCACGCCAGAAAATGGAGAGGGAGGGTTGCTCACAAAAACAAAATTAAATGCCTTGGAAGGGACGTCGAATGCCCTGAATATAAGACATATTTGGCCCGAGGGCACGCGCATCCTTCTGGTGGAAGACAATCAGGTCAACCAGTATGTGGCGCAAGAACTGCTGCAAGAAGTTGGTTTAACCTGTGATGTTGCGGCAAATGGATTGGAGGCGATCGAGAGCCTGGCTTCGGCCGACCAAAGCGATGTATTTACGCTCGTATTAATGGATTGCCAAATGCCAGAATTAGATGGTTATGAAGCAACGCGAAGAATTCGTGCTGGTGTTGCTGGTGATCATGCAAAAGAAACGCCTATTGTGGCAATGACGGCGAACGTTATGCAGGGCGATAAAGAGAAATGTTATGCAGCGGGCATGAATGCTTATCTCGCAAAGCCTCTAGACGCGCACGAGTTTTTTGCAACACTTAAAGCCTGGCTTGGCGGAGAAGATGTTGAAGACGCAGAGGCGGCGGGCAACGCGGCCAACGTTGTTTCCGGGTCTGAACAAGGGCAAGTAATTAATATAGAACGCAAAGAAGAGGCCGAGTCAGTGAACGCGGAAACGGAAGCGGAAACGTCAGGGTCGCTTGCGTCTGTAAGTGAAGAGGGTCTGAGTTTACCCCAGGGCTTACAAACGATCGACTTTGCTAAGAAAAAACCCAGTATCGCTCGTAAGCCTGCGGCGTATCTGAAGCTGTTAAAGCTTTACCTCGATAATAACGAAAATTTTTGCGTGCAGCTTTCTAAAGCGCAAGCACAAGAAGATGAAGGGCGAATACGTCATTTGGTGCATTCACTCAAAGGCTCGGCCGGTAATATGGGTATGCAAACTGTTTTCAATCATGCGATTGATGTAGAAAAAATGTTCGACGAAGGGGGGGTAGATACCGAGAAAGCGTTAAAACGATTCAAAGAATTGGTTGAACTTTCTTTTCTTGATGCGAGCGCCATAATGAAGGCCAATAAAAATGAGTGAGCCTGCGTGATCTCGCTTTTGTACCTATTTACATTCATGCCTATGGTCTATCTCTTGATCAGCCAAAATTTCTATCATTGTCTCACCTGTGTCTAAGCATCATAATGGTTCGATGCTTACCTTGTTTTGTTAAAGTGAGATTTGATAACCACTCAACATGTATTTTCAACAGCTAATAAAGAAGGCGTAAATAATGATTATGCCGCGTCGAGCATTTATATGTCTTTGCTGGATGCTGGGCGCCTGCCCGGTATTTGCCGTTAGCGATAATGCATTGAGAGTCGCGGCTGCTTCTAATTTTATGCCCGTGGCTGTGCAGTTACGCGAGCTGTTTTGTGAGGGGCGTGGGTCTGACTGCAAAGACCAAATCGTGTTCACTTTTGCATCCTCTGGCAAACTGTATTCTCAAATTATTCACGGTGCTCCGTATCATATCTTCATGTCTGCAGACGTAGAGAAACCCGTACGTTTAATAGAGGACGGTTTTGCGGAAGCGTCGTCGCTTCATGTTTATGCCAAGGGAAAATTAGTTTTTGCATCACGAAATGTTCTTGAGTTTCAATCGGAAAGTTTCGTCAAGAAGCTAGTCAATGCCAAAGTCGCAGTGGCGAACCCAAAGCTAGCGCCCTACGGGCAGGCAAGTATTGAAGCGCTAGAGCATTTTAGCGGCTTTGATCGAGAACAAGTAAAACTTGTGTATGGTGAAAATATCGCTCAGGTTTTTCATATGTTTATAAGCGGAGCAGTAGAATTCGCTTTTCTATCGGCTTCTCAGGTTTTGCTGTCGCCAGAAGGGCAAGAGCCAACGATCTATTATTGGCCCTTGCCTAACAATTACCACAGCGCAATAGAACAGGCGCTGGTATTGTTGAACTCGCATGGGCAGCATAAAAATAGGGCCGAGAATACGTTGGCGAAGGCGTTTGTTACTTTTTTATCTAGCGACGCCGCGACTGCTAAAATTCGACAGTCAGGGTATGACTAAAACGATGAGTATCTATATGGAGTCTGAATGTTAAGTTCAGAGGAATGGCAGGCCATTTCGCTTAGCGTACAACTGGCATTCAATGTGGTTGTGCTTCTGCTAATCGGGGCAACCCCACTTGCTTGGTGGTTGTCTCAGCGCAATCATTTCGTGTCGCGCTGTGTGTCAGCCATTGTTGCATTACCTCTTGTGTTACCGCCTACAGTTATCGGTTTTTATTTTTTAATCGCGTTTGGCCCTCAAGGGCCAATCGGTTCATTCACTGAGTATGCGGGTATCGCCTCGTTTGCTTTTAGTTATAAAGGCTTGGTGTTAGCCTCGATGGTGTACTCTTTACCTTTTGTAGTACAGCCATTACAAAATGCGTTTCAATCGATCGATCGTATTCAGCTAGATGCCGCGACTATGTTGGGGGCAGGGCCAATAGACCGGTTTTTTAATCTCGTTATTCCGCTGGCAAAGTCTGGGTTTGTCTCGGCATTTATATTAGGTTTTGCCCATACCATTGGTGAGTTTGGCGTGGTGTTAATGATTGGTGGCAGTATGCCGGGTGAAACTAAAGTGGTTTCCATTCAAATCTATGAACACGTTGAGAGTTTACAATATGCACGAGCACATTTGCTTTCTGCCTTAATGCTGGTGTTTTCGTTTGTCGTACTTTTAGCCGTGTATGGCAGAGGCCGACATACGAATATATCAGCGAGTTAGTGATCGATGTCGAATAAAATGCTAGAAATTACTCTTCACTATACGGTCGATGATTTTAAACTCGAGCTTACGTCAGAATTGAGTTCAAGGGGTGTTACTGCCTTGGTTGGGCCGTCTGGTGCTGGCAAAAGTAGTTTGTTGCGTTGTATTGCTGGGTTAGAACGACCAAAAAATTGCCATATTAAATTTTGTGGGTCGACTTGGCAGAGTGATTCGGGGTTTGTTCCTCCACATAAACGACCAGTCGCGTACGTATTACAAAAACCTGCACTATTTTCTTGCTACTCCGTTGAAAAAAACCTCCGCTTTTCCCAGAAGCGTGCGCTAAAAAATGACGAGCGTTTCTCGTTTGATGAAATTATATCGCTGTGCGGTGTAGAGAGAATTTTAAAACGGCGCGTTGAATCCTTATCTGGCGGGGAAGCCCAGCGTGTTGCAATGGCGCGGGCCTTGTTACGTAAAGCTGATTTGTTACTGTTGGATGAACCTTTGTCGGCGCTGGATGATGTTGCAAAGCGCGAATTTATCGAACTTCTTCGCGCTATTAAACAGCAATATACTTTACCTATAATTTACGTCAGTCATTCGGTTAGCGAAGTTGTTGCAATCGCAGATGAATATGTTGCGCTAAACCGGGGCGCGATAGAGCGACAGGGGTGCATCAGTGAATTACTTTGTTCTGATGACTTGGGGCTTTCTGAGGTGACCAGTGTAATAGTACCGACGACTGTCACAGCGAAAGACGAAAAATATAATATGGCCACACTAGGGTTCGATGGTGGCGAATTGTTTATCGAACATCCAGGGCTTCAGTTGAATGAGCAGCGTCGGATTCTTGTGCGGGCTCACGATGTAAGTATTAGTTTGAAAAAGCATGACGATACAAGCATTAGTAATATTTTGCCTGCTACGATAAAAAGAATTCGACTTCAAGAAGTTGAAAAAATAGGCGTATTAATGGAGCTGTCTGTTGGGAATGTGATTTTTCTTGCGAAGATATCACATCGTTCATTACAGAAATTAAATTTACAGGAAGGGTTGGATGTCTGGTTGCAGGTGAAGGCGTTAGCGCCGATAGATTAGACGGAATGTCTATTAAAATAGCTCAATATCATCTTCAAAATCGTTGGGTTCTTCTTCTTGCTTCTGCGTCAAAGTGTCGATAATGATTTGGCTTTGTTGCAGCGTCAGTTTACCGAGTAAATCGACCAAATCTTTTAGAATGGTATCGGTAATATCATTTTCGGTCAGAATAATGTTGAGCTTTTTGGAGGTGCCTTCGACCATGGAAAGTAAATGTTCTTCATCTTTTTCATCCATGTTCATTTTTTCTATATCAAGTTCAAGCGTCGAATGAAGCTCAGACATGATCGACTCAACAATTTTTACATTGCGTTTAACATCGTCTTTGACTGTGTCTAAGGTCAATTGTGCTGCTTCTACTGACGATGTTAGTTGCGCGCAGTGTGCCGTAAGTGCAGATTCGGCATCGAGCATACGAACGCGTGCATCGGTCGCGCCTAGTACAAATGGTATTGTGTCTTTTAGACGCCCATAGCGTTCACGATTTTCAATAGGCATGTTTTTAACAAGTAAAGAAACGCGCGTGTAATTTGTGAGAGTGCGACAGCCGAAATCGACAAAACGGTCTGTTGTATGAAGTTTTTTCATGAGCTCGCGTTCTATTGGGTTCACCTCACCATTGTTGGTGGCGTAGAACAGTGAACCGCGTCGTACGGCGAACATAATAATCGCGCTGAGGCCCATATCACGGCAGAAATGGCTTAGCTTTTCTGCCAGCTCATTAAAATCTGTCGCGAAATAGGTATGTTCAACATAGCGTACTGATTTACCGAGGTCTGAACTTGTGGTCAGCGCTTCCATTGCCGTTTTTTGAGCGGAGGCAGCATCGGCCCTCATGGCTTCATGAGCCACGGACTGTTTTGCAATGGCGTGTAATTTTGCGAGTATCTCCTCGTTGCTATTATTTTTATTTAAATAATCAACAGCGCCTACTTCGTAACCGAGCATGCGCTCGCGCACGGAATCATTCTCAGAATAAAAAACGACAGGGATTTGTTCGGTCGTTGCGTTTTGTTTGAACTCGTCACAGACCTCGTAGCTGTTACGGGTTTTGAGGTTAACATCGAGAAGGATGACATTGGGGGCCCAGTCGAACGCTTTATTGCGAGCCTGTTCGACATTAGCAGCACTTTCCATGACAAAATCATTGCCCAAGTTGCCCATCAACCTTTCGCAAACGTGTGGATTGTCTTCCACGATTAAAATTTTGTTAAGTTGCGGCATGTGTTTAGAAACCAGATTCCTTGAAGGGATGCAACGAATGCCAGGCAAGTTGTGATATTGAAGGGTGGTAAAATTCCTAGTGCTTTGCTGACGCCTAATTAATTAAAATATAGCCTATTCTATTCGTGTTAGGCGTTATTTAAGGCGCCGTTTTAGAACCGATATGACTAATAAGGTATTGGTTATAGCGTGCGCTATAAACGTTTGCTCCTATACTCGCTCAGTAAGTGCTACCTCTCTAGCACTAAGGATTCAGCCTCAAACGCTTTATAGTTCATATTGTTATTGGGTTTATGGATAAAGAAGCCTTGGAAATAGCGAATATCCATATCCCAAAAGTGCGCAAAGGTATTTGCGTCTTCTACTAGGCCCGCAATAATTTCACCTTGTTCGCCCATCGCTTTGCGTACCGAAGCGATACGTTTACGGGTATCGGTGATACTGCTATTACCTGATGTTAAGCTTGGATCCAGTTTCACGAAGTCTATATTTTTAAGCTTCTCAATAGCATTAACACTACGATCGTTGGCTTGGCAGTGCTCTATGATAAAACCACAACCAGCAGTATCGATCGCCTTGATAATGGATTTAGCTTGTTGCACGTTTGCGAGCAGCGCCGGTTCACTTATGGAAAAATAAATTCGGTTGTTACCGCGTAAGCGGGTGTTGCTACAAATATTGAATATAAAGGGAAGTAAGCGTTCTACTTGTTTCAAGTTGGGCGTTAATTTTATTACGATTGAAAATTCCGCGGCACCACGGCCACTTGTAGTTTCTAATGATCGAAACGCATTTTCAATAACCCACCGATCTAAGTGATATGAGCCGTCGTTAAGCGCGTCATCAACATAGGGTAGAAAACGTTCTGGCGAATGAATGTTGCCATCGGCATCAACCAGGCGAACCAAAGCTTCAAAGATTTGTTCGTCGCCATCGGGGCGCACAATAGATTGAAATGCCAGTTGATAAGAATGCGTTTTAATTGCATCAAAAATTTCTTCTGATGGAGCGTCTGAATGCTGGTGTGTGGCTGCCCAATGTATTTGGTCGCCACCGCCATTGCTGGCAGAAATGTTGGCGGTTTCTATAAGCTGAATAATTTCTTCAAAATTGGTTGGCAGTGTGCCATCTAGTTTTACAACACCTAAGCTCAGGCTTAAATAGTTCTTCGGCGCATCGGCGAGAAAATCTCGCGTTTTAAAGGACTCTCGAAAGTGCTTAAAAAGCACCTCGGCGTCTTCCTTTTTTTCGTCATCTACCATTAGCAAATATGAGTGTTCACCAAAAGTACAACCGTGACCATTAATCTTTGGGTGGCGAGAAAAGTAATTCTCTATTTTGTCTTCCATGCGCATCAACGCTAGGCTACCGTAGTTTTCTTTGATGACAGGGATGTTATCTATGGTTGCGAGTATTAAGTAATGGTTCTTGTCGATATTTTCTTTGAATAGGCGATCTTCTAAAGAATCTTGTAGGCTGCTAAGAAAGTAGTCGCGATTCTCTAAGTGCTCACCACTGTTACGTTTACTGACCTTTTCGAAATTATCCGTTACCTTGCGCGATTTGGCTGTGATCTCATTTAGTGTGTCAGTAAGTAGGTCAATATCTACGGGCTTTTCTAAAAATGCGTTGCCGAATATATTCATTAATCCACGGCGTTGCATTGCTTCTTCTGCGGCAGACATGAACACAATCGGGATTTTCATATAGCGTGGGTCACCGCGCAAAATTTCTGCAACCTCTAAGCCATTGCAGCCGGGCATGGTGTAGTCGAGTGTTATCACGTGCGGTTTAAATTCGTCAACGATTTCTAAAACGGTGATCGGGTCGTTCACTGATTTTACAATAAAGCCTTCTTCGCCAAGTGCAGTTTCATAGTATTCGGTGAGCATGGGGTCGTCGTCTACTACAAGAACGCGCATGCGTGCTTCGCTGCGTTTAGAAAGTATATGGCGTACTTT
This sequence comes from Agarilytica sp., assembly GCA_045430305.1. Taxonomy (GTDB): domain Bacteria; phylum Pseudomonadota; class Gammaproteobacteria; order Pseudomonadales; family Cellvibrionaceae; genus Agarilytica. The sequence continues at coordinate 51,099 of JAILXW010000002.1, forward strand.
ATCGAGAAGCTCATTTTCATCGAGTGGCTTCGTTAGGTAAGCTTTAATGCCAGCTCGTAAGGCAATTAATCGTGTGGCTAAATCGGCTTGTTCTGACAGCATGATTACTGGAACATCGATCGGGTTGTTACTTAAGAAATCTTCAACTGAAATGGCGCTGGCCAAGGGGCAGTTGGGTAATAGTAAGTCGACCAATACTATGTCGTATTGGTGTTCTATCATGGCTTCTTTTAGAGGGGTTGGGTCGTTGAATATATCAACCGCGTAATTTGCTTCTTCAAGCAAAAATTTAATATTGAGTGCTGATGCTTCTTCATTATCAAGTAAGCCCACGCGGGCGACTGCATTCTGTCTTGAATCTTCCGTTGCAGCGTGTGTATGTAGGGTAATGACGTTATCTGGTTTCAATGAAAAGATTTGGCTTTTGATGGTGTCCATTTGTTTTACAACAAGTTTTTGATCGTTGGAATCCAACTTTCCTTTGTTGAGTACCCATCGTAGCCTTAATACTAGTTCTTTTGCGCCGTCACAAACGTTTCCAAGTGCGTGGCTATCAGCCACATTCGCCATTTCTTGGGTTTCGTTTATTAGTGTTTGTAAGCCTGCAATATCTAACTTGCCTTGCGTGCTGCGGTTCCATGATGCGTAAAGAATTTGGTATAACTGTTCCAGGTTGTTAATCAGCTGCGCACGTTCTTTCTCTGGTAGGGTTTCAAGAGAAGTGCTAGACATAATGGGTTCCTGTGAGTGCTGTATTGACGAATAGCTCGGTGCCGTGTGGCGCATTTTTCAACTAAGTAAATCCATTATAGGGCGGTAGGCGCGCTATTCAACATCGAGTTGATCGATATTTAGACTTATTGGCGATATTAAGGACCCTTTTTCAGTACCAAAAAACGATATATTCGTTTTCAGGTTGCTTAAATTGCCCTCGAGACCTTTAGATATGACTGACCAAGCCCACTTTCGCCGTCTTGAGCGAATGTACGACGCCAGCCCCATCAATGGCTATTTCCTTCCTAAGCTTAAAGTAGACGAGGGCTATGCGACCATCGATATGACAGTAGAACCGAAATTTTTCCACTCTGCCAATGCAGTGCACGGTGCGGTGTATTTCAAATTACTTGACGATGCGGCTTGGTTTGCCGCCAACTCTCTGGAGACCGAAGTGTTCATGCTGACCAACGCCTTTACGACCTACATTACTCGACCGATCAACCACGGGGTGATGACAGCCGTAGGGGAAGTGCTGCACGCTGGGCGTACCCAAATTATTGCCGAATCGGTGATTTTTGATGAGGACGAAGAAGAGATTGCTCGTGCGAATGGTATTTTTATGCGTAGCACTATGAAGTTGAGTGATACTGAAGGGTACGGAAAAGAAACGCCCTGAGCAGGTTTTCTGCTCAAGGCGAAATCAAACGAGTCGCGATGCGCGGCTAAAAGTGAGTGCTAACTCCGAGCGTAAAGCCTCGCCCTGGTAATGGCGCTAGCTCTTTCAAGAAAGAAACATGTGGGCGAGCTTCTTCGTCGGTTAGGTTTCTACCTTTTAGGAATACTTTCCATTCGCTGTCGGCGAAGTTGAAGCGGTAGCTGATGTTTGCATCTACCAGCATGTACCCTTCACTTTCTTCTTCAAACTCGGCAACGTCTGTTTGATCGTCGTACCAGTTCACGCGTAAATTGGCGCTCCAGCTGCTGCTTTCGTAGCCGAAGCTTGAGCCGATACGCATAGGTGGAATACGGGGAAGGTGGCCGCCATCGATTTCTGCACTGATCAAGTCTCCATATACACCTAGAACATAATGCTTCGCGAAGTGGTGTTGGAGCTCGGCTTCTAAGCCATGCAGTGTGGCGTCGTCTTGGAAGAATTTGTATACCGGGAGTTCTATGTGCTCCTCTTCACCTTCCTCTCCGCCTTCATGCGCGTGTGCTTCAACTTCAGCAACGATACCTGTATCAGCTTGGTATACATAGTTGCTCACTTGGTTGTAAAACATCGTGACGCTTGCGGTAGTGTCGCCTTCGAATAAGCGCCAGGTTATGTCGAGGTTATTGGAAACTTCTTTTTCTATATCACCGCCACGTTCCACTTCGTATTCTCCCTCTTCTTCACCTTCCTCTATTACATATGCAAGGCCGATATCAAAGGTGCGGGTCGCGATATGCTGGCCAGCAGAAAACATTTCTTGGTGACTGGGCGCTCGTTCGGAGCGGCTTAGTGACGCGGCAACCGATTGGCCTTGAGTAAAGCGCCATACACTACCAAAAGAAAAAGAGAGGCTTGTGAAGTCTTGATCGGGTACTTCAATTTCGTGGTGTGCTTCTTCTTCCTCCTCCTCTTCATGGGGAGCAAGTTCGACTTCCACGTGATCATTGACTTGGTAGTTAGATGTTTCAACTCGAGCGCCAGCTTGGAGGTTGATGTCACCGAAGTTACGCTCTTCAACGACAAAAAATGCTAAGTTGGAACTGTCGTTTGATGGGGTAAAAGCTTCTTCCCCATCGGCGGCATAATCAGTTTGAGAATAGTGCAGGCCAAGCACACCATGCCAAGCCTCGATGTTCTCATGTTGTAGGGCAACTTTGTGTTCCATGGTTTCGTTGCTAAAAACGGTACCGGTTTCGCCGTTTTCAAACTCAGTGTGCTCATAATCACTCAGGGTGCCGCGATAGCGGATCGCTGAAATACCTTCAAAAGGCGAATGCCATTCAGCCGCCGCTTGGAATCGAGTAAGTTCTGCATCGATCTCGACGACCTCTTCCTCTTTTTCATGCGCTTCGGGTTCAGGGCTGGGTACTGGCGTAGGGCTTGGGCCTGGTTCGTCGTTGTGGGCTTCTTCATGGGCATGGCCTGGCACGCCGTAGCGGTTCTCCATGTGCTCAACCGAGATACCTGCGTAGCCCCAATCGCCAATTAACGAGCTGCCGATGGTAATACCCTGATTGTCGATACCGCTGTTTTCGAGAGTGCCTTGTTCGTCTTCGTGTTCCTCGTGCTCTTCTTCAGACTCTTCTTCCTCGTCATGGTGGGCTTCAGCAAAACCAGGAATGTCTATATCGTCGCTTTTACGGCTGAAGGCGTCCAAATAGAATGCGGTCGAACCCGCGCTCGCGATAAAATTGACCCTGCCGTATTCTTCTTCCGCGACGGTGCCGAGGCTGGTTTTAGCTTCACCTTCGAAACCACTTTCAGGCATAGCGCTAGGAATGCGTTGGTCAACAACGTTGACCACACCACCAATTGCACCACTGCCGAACTGGAGTGTGGCTGGGCCACGAATGACTTCGATTTGGCTAGCAGATGACGATTCTGTCGCCACGTTGTGGTCACCACCGACTCGGGATGCGTCTCCTACATCCATACCATTTTGCAAAATTTTAACCCGAGGCCCGTCTGTGCCGCGGATCACTGGGCTACTCGAGCCGGGGCCAAAGTATGCGCTGTGCACCCCGGGCATATTGGCGAGGCTTTCACCTAGCGTTGGCGCTTGTTGGTTTTCAAGTGCATCACCTTCGAGTACAGAAACCGGTATTGTTGATTCTAAAACCGACGAACGAAGAGGGTTTGCCGTTACGATCACGTTCTCAACGCGGGTGAAGCGAAGTTGAAAGTCAGCTTGTACGGATTCGCTTACGCTTTCTATTTCGCGGTCGCCGTGAATGTGGTGAGGCGAATACACGTGAATATGCACGTGATCGGCGTCAAAATTTTTGATGTTATATTGGCCGTTCGAATCCGTGAATACCTGAAGATTAGAGCCTTCGATGTGAACTCTGGCCCCTTCTACAGCGTTGCCGCCTGTGTCTGTCACGGTGCCGTTGATATCGATTGCATGCGCGAATGGGCTGGTGAATAAAATACTGGCTAGGCTGATTTTTACCCCAAGACGGGTATACATGTTTTTGATGCCTCGTGTGTTCACACGAGGGGTATTAAATGCCTTTGATGCAGACATGGTTGTACTCCTGGTAAATCCCAAATATTGCTCATAGACGCAACTTGAGCGCGTCTATGAAAATTGTGTTTGTTTAGGGTTAGGAGTAGGTAGGCGGTGCACGAGAAGAGAAGAGTGTATAGCTATTACGCGGGTAAACCGCCTGTTCGAGAATGGCCGGTTGTGCTTGGAATAGGGTAAATACAGGAGCCAGAGCTGCGAATTCGGCGGCCGAAGCGTCGCTGGTTTTTGATAATAAATAGACACTACAAATCTTGCCGTCGTGCTCATGCGAGGCAAAATCGTGCTCGGCCATGTGCCCAAATGAAAGCGCTTGGGTGAGCACAAAGCAGGCAATAAGCGATGTGATGAGGTGTCTATTCATGCCAACAGGTTAAAAAGTATTTCCTATAACGGGCGGGGTCAAACAAGAGTATATAGCCAGTTCTGACCAATTTAGGGCTGGGAGTGTATCCCATTTTTTTCACCGGTCAAGTGAACTATTCCCCTCTGCATAGCTTGCCACAGTGCTTTCAGTTAGAATCTCTACCCGTTTTATATGAATGCCTATAATTTTTATAAGCCCTGTTTTAGTAGCCTTTTATGAGCAAAGCCGATACCTACACAACGCGCAGCGGCCTCGAGATCAGACGCCAAAGAGTCGAGGTTGATTACGACCAAGAAATCGAACGCATCGCCGACCAGCTCGACACGCATCTAGGGTGCTTGTTGTCTTCAAGTTACGAATACCCCAACCGCTACAAGCGTTGGGATCTTGGCTTGGTTGACCCAATGCTCATGATCGTGTCGTGTGGTTATGATTTAAAAATCACTGCCTTAAATGCTCGCGGGGAACTCATTCTAGGTGTTATCGCCGGCGCGCTAGAATCGCAAGACTATATTGCGGATTTTTCTAAAACAAATGAAGTGATCGACATTCGCATCGCAAAAACAAAAAAGCGCTTTGCAGAAGAAGAGCGCAGTAAGCAGCCTTCTGTGTTTAGTGTGGTGCGCACCATTCGCGATTTATTTGCTAGCGACGAAGACGAAGATTTTGGTTTATATGGTGCTTTTGGTTACGATCTAGCTTTTCAATTTGAAGCGATAGAATTTTCATTAGAACGCGCAGAAGATCAGCGTGATATGGTTTTATTTTTACCCGATGCGGTATTTTTGCGTGACCACGAAAGGCTAGAAGCATTTTATTATCAGTACGATTTTGTGATTAATGGTGTAGATTCTGCGACCTTACCACGTGAAGGAAAAGAAACCGCCTTCGTGCCTAAACAAACCGTAGAAAAAGAAAGCGATCACAAACGTGGAGAATATGCAGAACTTGTAAAAGTTGCACAAGAAGCGTTTAAGCGTGGCGATTTATTTGAAACCGTACCAGGGCAAACCTTTTTCTTCCCGTGTAAAGACCAACCCTCAAAAATTTTTAATCGTCTCAAAAATGCCAACCCATCACCCTATGGGTTTTATATGAACTTGGGTGATCAAGAATACTTGGTTGGCGCCTCGCCAGAAATGTTTGTGCGTGTAAACGGTGATGTGATTGAGACTTGCCCTATATCGGGAACTATCGCGCGTGGTGAAGATGCATTAGGCGATGCAGAGCAAATTCGAGAACTTTTAAACTCTGAAAAAGATCTCAGTGAACTCACCATGTGTACCGATGTAGACCGCAACGATAAATCGCGTATTTGCGTTCCCGGTAGTATTGAAGTGATTGGGCGTCGCCAAATTGAATTATATTCAAAATTGATTCACACCGTTGATCACGTCACCGGAAAGTTACGTCAAGGCTTCGATGCCTTAGATGCATTTTTAAGCCACACCTGGGCGGTTACCGTAACCGGTGCACCAAAGTTGTGGGCCATGCAATTTATAGAAAATCACGAAAAATCACCGCGCCGCTGGTACGGTGGTGCGGTAGGGCGCCTAACCTTTGACGGCAATATTAATACCGGCCTTACTTTACGCACGGTGCGTATTCATAAAGGTGTGGCTGAAGTGCGTGCGGGTGCAACACTTTTATACGATTCAATACCTGAAGCGGAAGAAGACGAAACGCGCTTAAAAGCCAGTGCAATGATTCAGGCCATTACACAGGATTCAAGCAAGGTAAACCAAGAAGAAACACTTGAGTTAAATGCCGGTGCTGGTAAACACGTATTGATGGTCGACCATCAAGACAGTTTCGTAAATACGCTAGCAGATTATTTTCGTCAATGTGGTGCGAAAGTTACCACCATGCGTTGCGGGTTTTCGATAGAAGAATTGAAAGCGTTAAACCCAGACCTTGTCGTGCTTTCCCCTGGCCCTGGCAGCCCGAAAGACTTTAAATTAAAAGACACTATCGACATGGCGAAGGGCTTAAACCTGCCCATGTTTGGCGTGTGCTTAGGCCTGCAAGGCATCGTTGAATATTTTGGCGGTAGCCTTGGTGTGCTCGACACGCCGCAACATGGAAAGCCAGCAGAAATTGGCGTCAGTAATGTTAGTGAAGGCGTGTTTAAGAATTTACCGAAGAGCCTCGTGGTAGGGCGTTACCATTCGCTTCATGCAGATAAATCTACTTTCCCTAAAGACTTAGAGGTTACTGCAGAAACGAAAGATGGCATCGTGATGGGCGTACAGCACAAAACGCTCCCTATCTCTGCAGTGCAATTTCATCCTGAATCAATCATGAGCCTACAAGGGCAGGCTGGGTTGCGATTGATTAATAATGTTTTGGGTTTCGCTTAGTTTCAACAGGCTTTTGGGGTGCTGCCTTTAAAAGGAAAAATATATACATGAAAATAATTACTTTGTTTATCTCGGCTTTATGGCTTAGTGGTTGTGCTGTCGGCGTGAAGCACGACTATGAAGTGGCGCGGGTTAACCTAGGTTTCGAGTCCAACGCTACAGTTAACGTGGCGACGCTTGATCACCGGCCGTATGTTCGTTCTGGTGATAAGTCGGAGACCTTCGTAGGATTATCAAGAGGAGGATTAGGAAACCCATTCGATATTAATACTAGGTCTGGGGAGTCATTGGCTGATGATATATCTGATTCAATTGTGGGGTCTTTAAATGGCAGCGGCATGAGAGCCAAAAAAGTTTTGCTTAAACCATCACAGTCTCTAGAGAGCGCCTTTGAAATACTTCCGTTTGACACTGCGCATCGATCATTACTTTTTCAACTTATTGAGTGGAAAGGCGATTCGATGGCGAATATTGCTTTTCTCTATGATTTCGAGGTTTATGTTTTAAATGAGAAGGGTGAAACGCTTGTTAAAAAACACTATAAAGCGAGAGAAAAGCTAGGGAGTGCGGACCCGTTTAATCCGGGCGGCGGGGGCCATATCCATGATCGCTTTAGGCAGTTGATTTCTGAATTATTTTCCAATAAAGAAATTAAAAGCACTTTAGTTAAGGAGTAAGCGCGAAGCGATAGAGGCGGGTAGCGCAGCAACTAACGGGGTTTGTCTCACGTTGTAACAAGTTTTAGTGCTTTCCGGTACATCTTCTGGCTATAGTCATTAATCTTCCAGTGGCCGGGGCTCCAGCCTTCCAAGAAGCGATAAAAATCCGCCCAGGCGACGGGGAATATATATCGCCAAGATTTTTCTAGTTGTTCTGGAACTATGGGATGCTTGTTTCGCTTTAATGCCAGTCTTAACTCAGAAAAATAGTGGTCTAGTATCCATTGTTCATTGTCTTCACATTCTCGTTCGTTTAAACAACTCCCTATAAAATAAGCGACATCTTGCATACCACAGCCGCCACCAACGTATTGAAAATCAACGGCTGCAACTGAAGGCGAGTTATCACCAAAACAAAAGTTGGCGAGTTTTGCATCGCCGTGAACAAAGGTTTGTGGCACTTGTTTTAGCGCTTGGTCGAATTTTTCAGCTGCATTTTTTAACGTGGAATCTGTAAGGGTTTTGAGTTCGTCGGGCCGTGTGGCTAAATGCCAGTAAGTGCCTGTTTGCCATAAGCCTGTAGGTTCTTTTTCGAGAAAGTGCGCGTGGAAGTTGGCCAGCCAATGCAGGCAAGATTCTATTTCTTCTCTTGTTAGTGACGTTGGCCGGCGAGAAAACCCTTGCGCATCTAAATCTTCGAGCACTAGCACAATGTCTTTATCTAAGCGCGTGGTGGCAAGATATTTAGGTGTTCGAAAAAAATCGTTAACCGTCGCATGCTGTTGGTAAAAATTAATCTCAACGTCGTAAGACTTAACTTTACGTTGATGAGAAAAATCTGTTCCCCAGCCGCGGGGGTGATGAATGCTTTCGGGCCACTGAATACGTTTTACAACCAGAGGGGCTGAATCGCTAAAACGGACACGAAGAATTTCACCGTAACTACTCCAGAGTTCTTGGATTTGTTTTATTGACTTGATAGCGCTAGCGCCAGTGATTTTGAGTAGGTAGGCCCTTAGGGCTTCGTGAGGCATATATTTTGAATCGATAGCGGGTGTTAAAAAAAGTGGCTTTAAGAGAACGTTATATTGGGTGTAGAACGCTTAAACGTTAAGCATGGATACCCCTCTAGAGCTTTGACAGAACCCAGACGCCAAGCCGATACAAATCATAAAGTAAGTAGGCAAGCATAAATATAGCGACAATACCAAGTCCGATGCTGTTCCAGCTCAAGCCAGAAGCGGATTTTTCCGATAGGCGAGAGGGTGACCTGCGCTGCAGCATGGCGTTTTCTTCGGGCAAGGCGTACTTGATCACTTCTTCGTTAGAGGGAATTATAATCTGCTTTTTTCGCTCGCTTTCGGCGTTTTTGAGTTTGGCAATTTCCAAGCTTAGCTTTTCGTTCTCTAAGTGCGCTTTTTTGACATTTCTCAATTGAATGGCGAAACCTATTACGCCAGCAATTGGTGTGGAGATAGACAAAATGATTACCCAAATCGAATCCATAATTGTTTGTTCCCACGAGACGTTTTAGTTTCGCCTCGTGATTTTGATAAAGTCTTTTGCGAAGTGGTTTACTAATATTTACCTCTTATGGATATAGGATGCTATCGTGCTCCTTGCGATTCAATGAAAATACTAACGTTCCATTTAAAAAGTTAGTTTGGTAAGTCCCTTGTGGGCTAGCCCAATACCCTATTGACTGACCGCCTTCCTTTTTGGCGACCAAGATACGTTTTCCATCTTGCTGCCATTTACGCAATTTCGCTCGTGCGGTTAGCTCGTAATTTTGAGCAGTGCAGACTATGTTCATCCACGGGTCGATCACGATGCCTTCGCCCCGCATTTGTTTTACGCTAGTGACTCTGGAGCCGCCACTACGTAAGGAGGGGTTGCCGCCAGAGCTCACATAGCAAAAAACGTGGTCGCCTCGGCCGGTGATGGTGCCAATCATTACATTTTCCCTAGGTTCACCGAGTAGCTTTACTTTACGAAATGCTACGTAAGCCATTTCAGTACAATTCCCTCTTTGGTTGCGTTTCTCATGCAGAATGTCGTGGCCTTTTCCATCGTAATGTTCGTAAATTGGCAAACGAGGAATTGGCATTTGGCGAGCAACTTCACGGTGTATCCATTTAGCGTTATCAATATCGCCATAGAGGCCAGCCATATCTTCATCCGCAATATAATCTTCTGGCGAAGCCGGTACGTAGGCCTTATTGCTACTTTTCCAGCCCGGTTTAAAAAAGTCGCGAACTTCTTCGTTAATTTGACGGGCTTGTTCAATGTTCATTTTTTTACCGTTTTTATTGTTGGTTGGTAAGTTGCGCCTTGATAACGCATATTCTAAGACTGTACAAATCTATTCATAACATAAGGTGAGTGACAGCTAGGGAAACTAGATGCTGTCAAAATTTTTCTTTCGTGCTTCCTCAAGGTCTTTTTGAAGATTCAAAAAAAGCGCTTTGACCTTAACATTGTCACCGTCTTCAATACGTTTTGAAATTATTGTTTGTGGGAATACAAGCAAATTAGTTTCTTTGTAGCGCAGGCAGGCATCTTTGCCGTGCTCGTCTTCTACTACCCACCAATCATAGTCGGGAGTTTCGTTTACAAATACTCGCCCTAACGCGATACCAAGGGTTTGTAGGTCTAACGTTTCTTCTACAGGTATTTGGCCAGAATCGACGATTTTTTGTAAGCGGTCGAGATCGTCAATAGAGCCATCCAGTGTTTGTTCGGTGATGTCCTCACAAATTTGATTTCCAAGTGCCCACATTTTTGTGATGTAGCCAATCCATTCTTCATCGGGGGCTGAAATGAGCTGTTCCATAGTGGGGTTGCCGTGGTTTAGGAGGGGGTTAGGTAGGATACAACGAGCCTTGCGGGGCGGCAAATAGAGGCTGAGGGCAGGCATCGTTTGTTTTTATAGGGTTGCTCACCTATATTAATAGTATGAAAAATAACCAGGTCTTAGCTCATGAACTTCCAGTCTGTTCGTAAATATGTGTTGGTGGTGGCGGCTGTAATTGCTGTGGGGTTGGGGTTCCTGATCTCAAAAGAGCGGGCCATGGAAGCAAAAGCTGACAAGGAAACAGCGGACAAAGAAAAGGCCGTCGTGGAAATACTTAAAACCCGGTTTGGGCCGGTTAAGCGCTACGAAGAATATGACACGCCTGAGGCCCCAAATTATAGTGATGCCGCTTTTTGGGCCGCGCTACCGAGCACTGAAGATACCGCTGATGCTGCGCCGGCAGCCACTGGTTTCGAGAACAGGCAGAGTGAAGCAGAAGCGGATGTTTTTTACGTTCACCCAACAACCTCAACAGATAAAAGCGCAGGGTGGACTACAAGTGCTAAAGCGGAATTGAAACTCGGCCCTTTTGACCCGCTGGCTTTACAGGCATCTGTGTTCAATGGTGCAGCTCGTATATACGCACCGCGTTATCGTCAGGCCACCCTGTATTCTTTTTATGACGAAAGTGGTGAGGGTAAAAAAGCGCTGGCGTTCGCTCATGCGGACGTGATTGATGCTTTTATTCATTACCTTGCGCATTACAATAATGGCAGGCCTTTTTTTATTGCGGGGCATAGCCAAGGGGCGATGATGTTACTTCCTGTTCTTCGCTACTTGGAAAAATACCCCACTGAAAAGTTTTTGGCGGCCTACGTTCCTGGTTGGTCGATCAGCACGAATGACTTTGAAACAATGAAGCCGTGTAACAGCCCCACAGAGCTTGGTTGCTTTAATGTATGGAACGCTAAGGCTTGGGGTTCTACGAGTGAGGATTATTTAGCACCTGCACGCTATATAGGTTCTGATTGTGTGAACCCCTTAAGTTGGATGAATGACGAAGTTGCCGTATCGAAAGAAGAGCATCTAGGTGCAATCGATATTCTTGGAACTAAGGTAAATAAGAATTTTGTGAAAGCCAAATGCCATGGGGAAATGCTGTGGGTAGATTTACCAGCAGACCCGTTCTACCAGTCCACAATGAATAAGAAGCTATATCATATTCTCGACTATGGTCTTTTCTATTTTAATATTCGGGAAAATATTAAACAGCGTATTGATGCTTATAAGGTCAAATAATAGGGAATTATTACGGCGGGTTGGTGGTTGTTCCTTATTGCTTCGACACCGACTTCATGGCTCATATATTTTTACGCCGTGATGTTTCTGATGTTTTAGCGCACAAGTCTTACAAATACATGTCTTACCTCTTATAGCCTTCGGAACTAGTGAGAGTAGTTCTTTAGAGAATTCGATTGCGGAGTCATGGCACCAACAAGGTTTTTTTATATCTTTGATCGGCACGTTTAAACAGGAATTGTTGCCGGAACACAATGGGCAAACAAGTGGATTGACTTTTTCATGTGCCTGATTCAATTCTTACTCCTGACAGATGGCCTATACGCATAACAGTGTTTAAATGAGAAAAAGGTTCGGCGCCCTTTAATACCCTTAAAATATTTTTGTGATGTGCATTTGGTTTAAGTGTTCGAAGGCTTTTATTGCTGTATGCTACCACAAGATGGTTGCGGATTTTCCGGCCGAGTTCCACGAGTCTGAAGGTGGGTGTTTCCACTTTATTTAGGCGCTAGCGCCCATACCTCTGTTAATCTAATGCCTACCACCACGCCGCGCCATTTCTCCATAAACTGTGTATAGAGTGTCTGAATGTCTGCCCAAGAGATTGAGTCAGAACGTTTTTGCCCTGAAAGTGGGCCTTCGTTTTTTATCGATAGTCATTGTCATCTAGATTTTTCAGATTTTGATTTAGATCGGGGAAAGATTTGGCGTGCAAGCAAGCAGTGTGGCGTGTCTTCCGCCATTGTTCCTGGGGTGGCGCCGGAGCAGTGGGGGCGAGCTAAAAAAATTGCGAAGCAGTTTAATGAGATTTATTACGCTGTTGGAGTTCACCCTTGGTGGGTGAATGCTCTGTTTGCGCATGGCGAGTCAATGGATTCTGTGGTGGCAGGTTTACGCGAGCAACAACGTAAGGCCTTAAAAGAAAAAAAATGCGTGGCTGTTGGTGAGTGTGGTTTAGATAAAATGATTCAGGCCAGCGCTGAGCATCAGTATGCGATTTTTGACTATCAGGTTAAGCTGGCGGTTGAATATGATAAGCCGCTGATTATTCATTCGCGCAAAGCGCACAATGAAGTGATGCATCATATTGATCGTGTAGACGTTGCGCGCGGTGGTGTTATTCATGCGTTTAGTGGCAGTTATGAATTGGCACGGCAGTATGTCGATCGTGGTTTTTATCTGGGGATCGGCGGTACGATCACTTATGAGCGAGCAAAGAAAACACGCGATGCTCTCGCTAAATTACCATTAGAATCGCTTTTGCTTGAGACCGATGCGCCAGACATGCCTCTGCAAGGAAAGCAGGGCCAGCGCAATAGCCCGGAGTTTATTCCCGATATAGCTAAAGTGGTGGCAGAAATTAAAAATGAGAGTGTAGAAAAGGTCGCGCAAGTGACCACTCAAAATGCCTGCACTTTGTTTTCTTTAGAGCCTGCCAAGTTTGCGTGTTCGTAAATAGGTATGAATAAGCGCTTAAAGTTTTAGCCGGAAGGTTGAGAAAGCGATTTCGCCAAGTAGCGTTCTATCGCCTTATTAGCGGCAATAAAACCAAAGGTGCCGGTTACCATTACTGAAGAGCCAAAGCCGCCCGCACAATCTAAGCGCACACCATCTTGCATGGTTTGTTTGTCCATGCATACACTGCCATCCGGTTTTGGATACACCATCTGTTCGCTTGAATACACCGCGTCGACGCGGAATTTTCGGTTTTCATTGCGAGAAAATTTGTGATGGCGATAAAGTTGCGTGCGAATTTTTGCCAGCATTGGGTCGCTCTCAGTGCGACCTAAGTCGGATGTGGTAATTTTTTGGGGGTCGAGTTTGCCGCCAGAAGAGCCGCAAACAATTAGACGAATCTTGCGTTTGCTACAGTAGGCCACCAGTGCCGCTTTGTTATGCACTGCATCCATTGCGTCGACGACGACATCGTGCGCACTGTGAATAAGCTCGCTTAGATTATTTTTGGTGAGGAAGTTTTCGACGCTGTGAATGGTGAGCTCAGGGTTGATGTCGAGCAAGCGTTGTGTGATCACGCTATTTTTTGATTGGCCGATCTTGGATGCGAGCGCATGACTTTGGCGGTTCGTGTTGGTCATACATATGCCGTCAAGCTCGATCAGTGTGAGTTCGCCGATACCGCTTCTTGCTAGTGCTTCTGCCGTCCAAGTGCCTACACCGCCTAGGCCCACCACAACCATATGTGCGCAGGCTAACTTTTCTAGTGCTGGTTCGCCATATAGGCGCGCAAGCCCACCAAAACGGGCGCGGTAATTTTCGCTAAGGTGGGTGCTGCTCATATAAAGCCAAAAATTAGTTTAGTCTTTTGTATTGCTTTTTTTGGCTTTGCTGGGTCTTTTTCGTATTTCCCTTTTTTCTGTGCTGTTATCTTTTTTACTGCTGCGTTTTTTATTGTCTGACGCTTTTTCAGTTTTGGGTTTTTTCTGGCTTTTCTTGTCGTTATTTTTGTCGTTATTTTTGGTGCGGTTTGTCGCGTTGGCGTAACTAATATCTAGTTGTTTGCTACACACCCAAACTTTTTTTAATGAGCGGAATACAGATTTTGGTATGCCGGCAGGTAGGTCAACGATACTGTGATCGTCTTGAATTTTAATGTGGCCGATAAATTGGCTTTCTATACCCGCTTCATTAGCGATGGCGCCAACAATGTTAGATGGGGTGACGCTGTCGTTGCGGCCGACTTCAATACGGAAACTTTCCATGTCGACGTCGGATTGTTTGTTGTCTTTTTTACGAGAAGGTCTTTCACCTTTTTTATCGCTGCGATGATCTCCGCGTTTGTCGTCTCTTTTATCGCCACGAGATGATTTTTCGCGGTGTGGTTTTTCTTCCATAAATAAAGGGCGTTCGCCTTCACTTAACAATGCAAATGCAGAGGCGATGTCGAGTAATTCGCTGCTGTTTTCTTGCTGAAAATCAGATATTACCTTGCGGTAAAATTCGAGATTTTTTTCTGTTTCGGGGTCAGCCAGGGTGTCCGAAATTTTTTGTTTAAATCGAATGACTCGCTGTTCATTAATATCTGCAACGCTGGGCAGGCGCATGGGTTCAATTTGTTTGCCTGTGGCTTTTTCGATCGCGCGCAGCATGCGCAGTTCGCGCCGGGCGATAAATAAAATCGCCTCGCCCTCACGGCCTGCGCGGCCTGTGCGGCCAATGCGGTGAACGTAAGACTCGGTATCGTACGGCACGTCGTAATTGATGACATGGCTAATGCGTTCAACATCTAGACCGCGTGCTGCAACATCTGTAGCAACGAGTATGTCTATGCGCCCTTTTTTCAAGCGATCTACAGTTCGCTCCCGAACATTTTGCGAAATATCGCCGTTGAGTGCCGCAGCGGTGTAGCCGCGAGCCTCTAACTTTTCGGCAAGTTCTACCGTGGCAGTTTTTGTGCGTACAAATATGATCATCCCATCAAAGGGTTCGCATTCGAGTATACGAGTCAGGGCGTCGAGTTTTTGCATGCCGCCGACTGTCCAATAGCGCTGACTAATGGTTTCTGCGGTAGTGGTCGAGACCTTGATTTTGATGTGTACGGGGTCTCGTAAATAGGAATTTGCTACGCGTGCAATTTCTTTTGGCATGGTGGCCGAAAATAGAGCGATTTGGCGGTCTTCAGGTGTTTGGCTGAGTACCCATTCAACATCATCGATAAAGCCCATGCGTAGCATTTCGTCGGCTTCATCGAGAACAAGATGCTTCAAATTGTCGAGCTTGAGGGTGCCTTTACGCATGTGGTCCATGACGCGCCCGGGCGTTCCGACGATGACCTGTACACCGCGTTTTAGTGCTCGGATTTGGCTGTCGTACCCCTGGCCGCCGTAAATGGGTAATACGTGGAAGCCGCTAAGGTAGTGGGCGTAACGTTGAAATGCCTCTGCTACTTGAATGGCAAGCTCGCGAGTGGGGGCAAGCACCATGACCTGCGGCGACTTTTGTCGTAGGTTAATTTGCTGTAGCAATGGCAGCGCGAAAGCGGCGGTTTTACCTGTACCGGTTTGTGCCTGGCCTAGCAGGTCTTTCCCTTCCAGAAGCGGCGGGATGCTTTCTGACTGAATGGGGGAAGGGCTTTCATAGCCGACACTTTTGAGCGCCTTCAATAAGTTTGGGTTGAGGCCAAGGGCATCAAATCCGCTGGGGGAGTCGCTCATGATCATTTCCTAGTAAGAGGCGCAGACCGCTATAGGCGGCCAAAACTGCTAATAATGCTAATAAAAAAAGGGCGCTGGGCTTTCGTGCGGCAGTGGTAGCTGCAGTAGTATGCGGTATAAGCGCGGGGGGCGCGGGATTATACAGGTATTGGGGCGAGTCTACATCAAGAATGTGAAGGCTTTTGCTCGCTAAGGTGCTTTTTAGGGCTACTTGTTACCCGAGTTGGCTAGTGTTGGCTCGTTTAAGAGGGGGGATTTGTTTTGCAGGCGAATGAATGCTTGGTCAAGCGTTTGTACAAGCTGTTCTGCATTCGGTGTTTTTTTAGAGACGAGGAAGTATAAGGACTGACTGAAAACGTCGTTAGATTTGATATTGCTGATTGAAGTGCGGCTTAACGCCGTATTGATCGGGCGTTCATAATCTAACAGTACATCACCGCGACCAAGATACAGTGTATTCAATGCTTGTAAGTGACTGTCGGACTCGAAATATTGGATGCCATTTTTCGGGTCTTTAATAAACTTTGTCCAGCCGTTGTAACTGTAACCGCGCATCATAATCACACGCTTACCAAGGAGGTCTTCTTTACGCAGATAAGGCCCCGAGTTACCAAAATAATATGCGCGAAAATGAATTTCTGTAATGGGTTCTTTGCCCGCTACTACATGTTCATTTAGCTGATTTATGGTTGAAGCACCGATCCATAGATCGAGCCCGCCCTGCGCCATATTTAAAATCATTCTATTGGTAGGGAGGGGGCGAATAGACCAGTCATACCCGGCTTCTTTAAGTACATCGAACATGGTTTGTATTAAGTAGCCGTCGGGCGCACCTTCTTCGTTGGTGTAAGTGACTGGGGCAAACTCAATGTAAGTCGTACGAAGTGGCGGCTCGGCATACGCTGGCAGAAAAAACCACACCGCGATAAAGGCGACAACACCCAATATTTTTGAGTGCAGTTGCTGCAACCATTTGCGTAGCGATTTGATCGGTATTTGCGGCAAGGGTTTCACTCTTATTAATTTTGGGCGTAACCCTTAGATACTAGAAAGCTTTGTGCGAGCTACCTAGTGGTTTTTGATAGAAAATGCGAGATATGGCAACCATGTCACAATATTTTTTTATGTTTTATCGGTTTTTGTTCTGTTTTGGCAGAACGCATGTTGATTGGCTTATGCAAATTTTATGTGGATTCAAGAAACAACAGAATTTATTGATCGTTCCAAGATCAAATGTGGTGTTATAAAATCTACAGTATTGGCGTTGTACTTGTTTTTTTTGAGCGCAATTCCACGAAAAGGCAAACCATTGGTAACAATGGGACGCAAAGCCAGTGCCCGACGCTTCAGCTTGTTTATCGCAAGGTGCGGCGTAAATCAATAACGGGGTCGAACGGTTTTCGAAAAACCATTCTTGGGGGCGAATCACATCAAGATAATCAAGGTTGTTTCAGCACAGGCAATGAATATACTGGGCCTACTGGCTCGTACCTTTGTAGAGCACCCCTTAGTGCAACGCGTGTATGCTCATTTCAACCTTTCGTCGCCAAAAAACCAACAAGCGCTAACGGCTATATTTCTTATTGTTATGTTCCTTCTGTTGTTTCTGACGGCGGCATGGAACTCTGCTGTAGCTGTATTTTCAGACCGCGAAGTCGCTGCGCCTGTGTCGTATGTTTCATTTGAAATGTATGACGCTGAGCTTTTGTGTCAGCATGAAATGGAGGGTCGTTTGGGTGACGCTTTGTTGCGTCACCATGTCGATGAGCATTCGTCGCGCCTAGATAAGGTGAAGGGTATTTTTCGAATGTATTTTAAAGCCGAGATTGGTGACCTGTACCAATATGACGTAGTCGATGTACATTGCTTTGTTGATAAGTGGGATAAAGACCTTGCCTACTACCGCGAATTTAACCCCAACTTAAAATCGATAAAATCTTCAGATCTCAAATTTTTTAACTAGTTTACCTAACTTTTGGCGCAGAGCCCGGTGGGCTATTGCTTTCTATTCTGCTGCTTAGGCGCTTCTTTGATACCATAAGTCATTCCTGTTTCTTTAAGCGCATATGACTATGACTTCTCGCTCACCGACCTCCGATTCCTCTGTTTCTGCACCATCAATTTTGGCGAAATTCTTAGATAAAGTTGAAGTATTGGGTAACCGACTGCCAGACCCTGCAATCATTTTTTTGTATGCCTTGGTACTTGTCTTGTTGTTGTCAGCATTGTTCGCACAATTTGAGATTAGCGCTATCGATCCGCGCAGTGGTGAAGCCCTGCAAATTCATAATTTATTAACCGGTGAACGCTTAGCAGATTTTCTATCGCGCATGGTGTCAATTTTCGCCAATTTTACACCCTTAGGCGTTGTATTGGTGGCAATGCTGGGGGTCGGTGTTGCGGAACATTCGGGTTTTATTCATGCCTTGATTCGGCGCATGATGGATGTGACCCCAGCTAAATTATTAACGCCTTCCATTGTGTTGATCGCAATCGTGAGCCACACCGCGACGGATGCAGGTTATGTACTTGTAATCCCGTTGGCGGGAATCGTTTTCTACGCGGCGGGCAGGCACCCTCTGGCGGGTATTGCTGCGGCTTTTGCGGGGGTGAGTGGTGGCTTTAGCGCGAACTTTATTCCTTCTGCTATTGATCCATTGTTACAAGGTTTTACCCAAAGCGCAGCGCAACTGCTAGACCCCGATATTAAAATAAACCCGCTCAACAATTGGGCCTTTACCTCAGCCTCATGCGCACTCGTGATAGGGGTTGCTTGGTATATCACAGATAAAATTATTGAGCCTAGGTTAAAAAATATGAAGGTCGATGATGATGTTTCTGTTGGGTTGGTAGAGACTTTATCGGTGCGAGAAGTGCGCGCGATGCGGATTGCATTGGCGGTACTTCTTTTTGGTATAGCGGCGTTGGTGGCAATGTTGTTGCCCGGTGATTCTCCTTTTCGTTCGGACAGTGGCCAGTTGGCATCATACAGTGCGCCGATTATGCGCTCTATTGTACCGCTGATATTTTTATTATTTGTGATTCCTGGTTGCGTGTACGGGTTTTTGTCGGGGAGCTTTAACTCGAGCAGCGATGTGATTCAGGCGATGTCTAAGGCCATGAGCGGAATGAGCTACTACATTGTAATGGCATTTTTCTGTGCCTTATTTATAGATGCATTTGCTAAATCAAATTTGGGCGTTTTATTAGCCGTAAAAGGCGCATTATTTTTACAGGCACTGAGTTTGCCGAGTATGGTGACGATTGTTGGAATGATATTTTTAACGGCCTTTGTGAATCTGTTTATTGGCTCGGCTTCTGCCAAGTGGGCTATGATTGGGCCGATTTTTGTTCCAATGTTGATGCAGTTAAATATTTCACCCGATTTAACGCAAGCGGCCTACCGCTTGGGAGATTCTTCTTCAAATATTATTACGCCGCTTATGCCGTACTTTCCTTTAGTGGTGGTGTACTGTCAGCGTTATGTAAAAAATACAGGGGTGGGCACGTTAGTAGCCTTAATGCTTCCTTACGCTGTGACGATCCTTGTGTCTTGGACGCTTTTTCTGTTGTGTTATTGGGGGATGGGATTGCCGCTTGGAATTCAAGCGGCGTATGAATATTTTCCGAACTAGTTATTGTTGTGTGGGGGTTACGAGCGTGTGTAACGATAAAGCGCTGCGTCTTCAGTGCCGGCATCAAATAAACATTGGAATTGGTTGCCACTAGTGTTCATAAGGTAGCAGTCATAGCTTTCTAGTTCACCGTCTGCCATTTCGTCAGCACAGCTTTCGCGTGAGCTTTCTTTGGTAGGGGTGAAGACAATGCGCTGCCCTTCTTCTTTCCAGTTGTATTGGCTTGTGAATACATCACAGCTATCACTTTCATCGCGTTCAATATAATTACCATTCCCGTCGACGGTCAATATTTCTTGCCCGGCCATTTGCCATTGGCAATTTTCATCGAGGTATTCGACTTGATGCTGGCCCACAAGTGCGGCTTTTGAGTGTGTAACAGTATCGAGCGTCATGCTTGATCTGAATTCTAGGCCGTTATCGGAACTGTCGGTGACCATAAGTAAATCCATTGGCATGGTAGAAAAAATATGACGCAGTTCTTCGTTACTAATGCATCTTGCGGCTGAACTTATGCCGGCTGTATTCGTAATGCCAGAGATTTTGGAAAATTGACGATAGTTAATACCAAAACTGCTTAAACCATTTGTTTCCAGAACTTCAGTTTCTAGCGCTGCAGCGCTATCACTTAAGTCTTCTGTATATACGACGAAGTGATTACCTTTTATTGCGGCAGATATTTTACTGTTGACGGGTAGCATCGCTAAGGGCACTTCTACCGGCGTTCCATCTGCAGGAATTTGTAAGCCTGACAGCATTGGAATCATGCTAGTCATGCCCGCGATAGTCTGTGGGCTTTCGCTAGCAACACTCACCAAAGCAGATAGTTTGTTCACCACCATTTGTTGCGGGTTCCAGTCTAATTCGAAGAGTGAGACTCCGAGACCTTTTATGCCTTGAGCCATACCTAAAAACATCGCCAGCATGGCGGGGTTGCCTTTGCGGGCAAAATCTTGTGCTTCGTGAAGTTTTTCACATTGAAATTCTGCATTCACGAATTGTGTCCAGAGATTGGTGAGCGCAGGTGTGACCGTTGTGAAATTCACTCCAAAACCTGCGGTAAATATTTTGTCTTGTATGTCTTTACTGTGTGCAGGTATATGGCCCCGTAAAAGCGAAAGTTCATTTTTGATGTTGGTGTTGGTCAATTCCAACACCACATCGAAATCGCCTCGCAACTGTTTGTTTGCATAGCTAAGGTTTTTATAGCCCATAGCTAGGCGAGGCACGCTTGCAGCAAGCGCGGCATAGTCTTTTTTACAGTTCTCTGACAAGCTCGTAGTGAAATTCGATTTTTGTTCTTCCGGTAATAGGGCATTTAGTTGTTGGCCTAGTGTGCCACTTTCCAGATTCAGCAGGTTGTCTGCGATACGACTGAAGTGAACAAAGCTAATGAAACTATCTTGGAATTGATACTTATTCTTCAGGTCGTCTATTTCTTTGCTGGTTTTAATCGAGTTGGGGTGAGGCGCGAGCGCTAAGCGTTGTTGGCGGCTCTGTTCGCTATCGATGCTGCTTAATATTGTGATTGTGGCGATATTATCGTGGTCGTGAATAGCTAATTTGAATTGGTTGGGAGAATCCTTGGTATCAAATTGCCATGTTTTCACTTCTTGGTTCAGGATGGTCTCGGTTTGATACTGCCAGCCGCTTTCACTCACGGAGTTTTCTATTGTTGCCCAAAAGTTTTCGGGGTTGCTTAAGCCAACACGAATGACGGGGAATATACCATCGGTGTATGTCAAAAAAGGGCCTTTTGCCGAGGTGCCAAAGATGCGCTGCATATCTGTAAATGACTGCAGCTCTCCGTTCATAAAAGGCTTAAATAGTGTAGTGAAAAATCGAGCAGTCGGGGAGTCTTGATTATCCAGTATTTGAGATACGTGTTTCATTTGGATTTGTTGGCTGGGTGACGAAGCATTGATAGGCATGTTGTTAACAAATTCCAGCAGGTCTTCGTTATTTTTTGCGCTGAAAAAAATCAGTGTGTCTGCGGGTACGTATGAAAGATGTTCAGCGTCTGAGGCCTTGCGTCCTTTCATTTGGTCTAAGTATAAAATTGTAGAACCGATCGCTAGTAGTGCGATAACACCGATTATCCATTTGCTCATAGTGGCCTCCAGGCGCTTGTTTGTGTTTTATTTCTTAATTTTGTTATTTGTGGGCTGGTGTGAAGTGTTTTTAATGTGTTTTCTAGAATGTGTAACCTAACATCTCTATATCACGTTTGAAGTGCTGCTTTACTGCTTCAGCTGTGTCGTCTTCATAATAACTACGATAATCTTTACTTCTGTCGCTTGCCTTGCGTTTATGTGGAAGGGTTATCGAAACGCCAATTTTGTTACACACTTGTTTAAAATCGTCTTCAAGGTTTTCGTAGCGGCCTGTAAAGTCGACAATTTTATTGCCATGCAGGTCAACAATGTAATCGGTCTGCAGGGAAAGCGATGTGTCGATGTGGTATTGGAATTCTCGTTTAGGGTCGAATTTCCACCGCATAAAAGTATTAAAGTCGTCAATGCCGTTCATTACTTCTGGCCTTTCACGCTTAATATGATGAAAAGAGCTGACCTGTAAATCCCAGGGGTTACGCACAAAGGCGAATTTAAAAAGTTGTTGGTAGTATTCATCAGGCAGCATTTCTTGTGCAGCAATTGCATGCGCGTGCCGGGGGAATTTAAGCCCAAGTTTGTGCCCGCTCAGCCCGCTAATTTTATGGGCAGGCCACATGAGATAGTACAGCGGGTCTTTCCAGCGCAGCGTGTTAAGCGCTGATCGCACGCTGGTGCCGCCTGTTTTTGCGATGTGAACGAATAAAAAATTGTATTTGTTGGAAAGTAGCATAGCTGTAGTTGTATATATTCTTAGTTATTCGTTGATGCCCAATACGGTTAAATAATGTTGTGCACTGATTTCTGCTCGATATTCATTAACCGCGCTTGTAAGTGTTTCTGGTGGCAGAGGGGCATTTAGCACTTCTTGCATCGCTTTTGCTAAGCCTTTGGCATCGCCAACTTCCACTAAGGGGCCAAATTCACCTTCATTGAGTACTTCATTGGGGCCACTCGGGCAGCGTGTTGAAACACTTGGAGTACCCATCGCGAGCGCTTCAGTCAAAGCGTTGGGGGAGCCTTCCCAGCGTGAAGAGAGCACAAATAAGTCTGCTGCTTGCAGCCACGCGTGTACATTTTTTTGAAAGCCTGGTAGCGCGACATCAGCTTGAATTCCAAGAGTTTCAATGTTCGACTCCAAGCTTTCACGTAATTTCCCTTCGCCCAGAATAATAAGTTTACATTCGCGTTGGGCTCTCACCTTAGCAAAGGCTTCTAGCAGACAGGTAAAATCTTTTTGAATGCTTAGTCTTCCCACACCCATAATGACCGTGGTTGTCTTGTCTGTCAGCCAGGGGTGGAGTGCTTCATCATCTTGCCGTTTGCTGATCTGCTCGGTAATCACTGGGTTGCGAATGACCATGACGCGCTCTGGCTCGACCTTGGTAATTTTAAGTGTGTCTTGGGCAACGCCTTCTGAAACTGCGACGATCTTATTTACCTTTGCATATAAACGTTGCATTGGGGCGGTGCGAAACCATGCGCTTACGCGCGAACGATGCGCGAGTGCCGTCGATAGGTTGGTGCCCAGCCGAGCAACAATGCGAATATCGCGACCGCTGATGCTTCGAGCAATGACCGCTGCTCGTGTGGCGCG
The DNA here is from genome assembly GCA_045430305.1 of Agarilytica sp. GTDB lineage: Bacteria > Pseudomonadota > Gammaproteobacteria > Pseudomonadales > Cellvibrionaceae > Agarilytica. The sequence goes on from JAILXW010000002.1 coordinate 74,052, forward strand.
GTCTTTCGCGACCAGCAAGCTTTGAATGGGGGTGTGCTTCATGTAGCGTGCGAGTTCGGGGATTGCGGTGAGCGTGTGCTGTGATTTTAGGTGGATTACATTCACGTTGGCGGGAATGTCGCTGAAGTGCGGGCCTGAGGCGCGCAGCACGAGTAAATCCAGCGTGGGCAAGTGCTTGGCAAATTCACGTACTAAGTTCATCACCATTTTTTCAACGCCCCCAGCACCGGAAAAAGAAATCAATACGGCAAGCTTAGGGCTTTGAGGTTCGGCGGTCGTGGTGTTTGTGAGGGTCATGGAGGCGCGGGTGTGTGTAGCTTAGTGTTGCGGCTAATGGAGACCGTATTATGCACGAATCGATGTCGACATACAGCGGTGGATGCTGTGCTAATATGCGCGAGCTTCACTGATCGCAGCTTTACAAAATTTTATGTCACCAACACATGTGTATTCAGGTTAATCGATGAGCCCATCTGAGCCGCCTCGTATCGCCATCTTTTTAGCCACCTCAGGGCAGAGTGGCGTGGATCGCTTTGTCAGGAATTTGATCCCAGAGATCGCTCGGCGAGGTTATCTGGTCGATGTGTTATGCGTGCGTAATCATGGCCCTTACCTGGAAAACTTGCCAGACAATGTGAGGCTGGTCGATCTGGGTTCGAAGCACGTATATACCTCGATTCCGGCCGTTATTCGTTATTTAAAGCGCTGCAAACCACAGGTGCTCTTTTCGGATAAGGACAAGGTTAACCGTTCGGCGATTATTGCGCGGTTTTTTGCACGAGTGCGACTAACTCAGGTGGTGCGTGTTGGTTCCACTATTAGTGAGACCTACCGTAATCGTAGTGCTTCTACCGTGATGCAAATTAAGTTCTCGCTGCGGTATTTGTACCCACATGCACACCGTGTAATTGTACCTTCGACCGGCGCGAAAGAAGATTTGTGTCGCGAGGCTAAATTACCTGCTTCTCACGTTGAGGCGATCGCAACGCCAGCCATTCCTGATGAAGCGGTACATAATGATTATCCCATTCCTGATCATGCTTGGTTTCAATCAAAAGAAAAGCCTATCATTTTGGGGGTGGGTGAACTTTCAAAACGTAAAGACTTCGCGACTTTATTGCGCGCTTTTGCCATTGTGCGTCAGTCGTTGGATTGTCGCTTAGTCATTGTTGGCAAAGGTAAGCAAAAAGAACAACTGCAGGCGTTAGCGAAAGCGCTTGGCGTTGATGAAGACTTCGATTTGCCTGGTTTTGTAAAAGAGCCCTACCCTTGGCTGTTTCATGCTGATCTTAAAGTCTTGTGCTCGCTCACCGAAGGTATGCCGCTAGTACTAATGGAGGCGCTAGCCATGGGTACGCCAGTAGTGGCCACCGATTGCCCAAGTGGGCCGCGCGAAATTTTACAGGGTGGAAAATACGGTGGCCTTGTGCCGATGCAAGATGAAAAAAGTTTGGCGCAAGCAATTGTTAACGACATACAAGAACCACCGTCACGTAAAACCCTTCGCCAGGCCGCTGAGCCCTATTTGGTATCTAATGCGACGGACGCTTATCTTCGTTGTATGGGGCTGCCACCACGCTATGAATTTAGCGACGCCCACAAGAATTAAATTCTACAGAGACACAAGAGAAGTAAATGCCTAGTATTTCCGAACAACAACGGATCGCTATATTAAGCCCGATGGGTCGCCATGGGGGTAGTGCTCACGGCGGCATTACGCCCGTGGTGCTTGGTATAGCGCGAGGTTTTCGCGAGCACGGTATAGCCGTGGATATGCTGACGCCTTTTGCTGAAGGAGCGGGTAATAAACTCGATGCTTGGGGTTTGGATGTTGGCTTGCATAGCCTGGCTGGTGGTCGGTGGCAGAGAAGTAGGCGATTAAAGCAGTATTTACGAGAGCATGATTGTGCAGGCTTGATCTGCGCGGGGCACCGGATGAATACGCTTGGTTGTCAGTTTTCTGCAAGCTCGCTGCCGGTGGTGACGACCGTACACAATAATATGTCGCAGTCACTCGAAGGGAAATCCTTTTTAAAGTCTTTGGGTTTGCGTAATCAATTAAAGACATGGCAAAAAAAATCCAAAGCTATGGTGGCAGTATCGAATGGTGTCGCGAGTGATTTACAAGAAAACTTTGAACTGGAAAAGGTTTCTGTGATTCACAATGGTATTGATATTGATTATCTGCGTAAGCAATCACTAGAACATGTTGAGTACCCGTGGTTTGAAGTGGGTGATGAGCCTGTGATCGTTGCGGTTGGTCGATTAACCGAACAAAAAGATTTTTCAAATTTGATTCATGCGTTTTCAATATTAAGAAAAAGGCAAAGTGCTAAACTCATCATTTTAGGTGAAGGTGATTTGAGAATAGCGCTTCAAACCTTAATTGAAGATTTGAACCTGGGTGAAGATGTAGCCTTGCCTGGGTTTGTGAGTAATCCATTCGCTTATGTAGCAAAAGCGAATTTATTCTGTTTAAGTTCTGCCTGGGAAGGTTTTGGCAATGTTATTGTGGAAGCGATGGCAGTTGGAACACCGGTCGTTTCGACAGACTGCCCAAGCGGCCCAGCCGAAATTCTACAGGGCGGTAAGTTCGGCACGTTAGTGCCAATAAAAGATAGCAGTGCTCTGGCTGATGCGCTTGAGTCGGGTTTAAATTCTTTACAGCCCGCCCCTGAAGAAGCTGTTGCCCCCTTTGAATGTAAGCAAGTCGCTAAAGCCTACGCAAACTGTTTGGGGTATGAGATAAATGCCTGAAGCAGCGGATTTCAGCAAAACGCCCACAATTTCGATCGTTATTCCCGCGTTCAACCGGGCCAATACCCTTGTGCGGAATTTTGAAAGTATTGCAGCGCAGACGCAGCCTGTTTTCGAAGTAGTGTTAGTGGATGATGGTTCTGTCGACAATACAAAAACATTGGTAACAGAATGGCAGAATCGCGATCTGTTTTCGCTACGATACTTGTATCAAGAAAACCAAGGCAAGCATATTGCCCACAATACCGGTGTGCAAGCAGCCAAGGGCGAGTTCACTTTTATTTTAGACTCGGATGATTGGCTACCAGAAGATAGTTTGGAGAGAATTTCGCAGGTTTGGCGAAGTGTTCCAGAAGAGAAGCGCGAAACATTTGCGGGTCTTGAGGGGCATTGTTGTTTTGCCAATGGTGAAATTGAAGGAACGCCATTTCCGCAGGATGTTTTTGATTCAGATTTCCTCACCATGCGGCGTGATGCCGGAGTAAAAGGAGATAAGAAGGCGGTAATCAAAACTTCTGTGCTAAAGGAGTTTCTTTATCCGAAGTTTGAAGGGGAGCGGCATATTCGCCCCTCGCTACTCTGGAAGGAAATTGCACTAAAATACAAAATTCGTTACGTAAATCAAATTTTTCAGTTCAAAGAGCTGCAGCCGGGAGGTTTGTCTTCTAACCGTTTTTCTCTGCGAATGCGAAACCCCAAGGGCTTTACATTCTATTATTTACAAGATGTGAATCGCTTTCAAAAGAAGGCACCCTTTAAAAAACGTTTTGATAGTATGTTGAAGTACTGTCGCTACGCATTTCATGCCGGAGTAAGTGTTTCTGAGCAAAGATCTGCGGTGCAAAGTTTTGCCCTATGGATGTTGGCGATTCCATTTGCCTATTTAAAATATCGCGGTGATAGTAAGCGATTAATCAAAAGTAAGAGTGAACCTAGCTAGGGCGGCGCGTTAATACTGCACGACTTTTAGGTGTTTTTTTCTAGATCAAGTGGCAAGTTTTTACGATCTAGCCGGGGTAAATCATAATAGCTTTTCTGCAGTTTTAAATCACTTTGTTCAAACCATTGATAGGCGTCTTCATACGAGTGAAAGATTTCAACTTGCCAAGATAAATCTTCCGTTAGCATTTTATAAAATGCTGCCATCGCGTTGCCTGTATCGTCTGGCCTAACGACGGTAGCATTTTTAGTGTGAGGGGTTATCTTAGTTACGGATTTTAATATTGCTACCAGAGTCTTGATGTCATCTTGATCGAGCGCAGAGCGCGTAAGAGAACTCCAATCTCCCAGCACAAAATGAGTGTTGTCCAGGCGAGCATCTCCAGAAATTTCTAGCGTAGATTGCATTAGCTCCTCACCGCTTACGACACCTTCGTAGCGGATATGAAGAAAATGGAGGTTAAGCCAGTTGAAGTTTACCAAGAGCAGACCTTTAAAAACTTGTAACCTATAGTTTTGGTCAAAACGTGAACTGCATCAAGGTTTTTTGAAAATAAATAGCAATTTTAGCGACAGAATTCTAAGTCACGGCTTTTTTATTTGAAAATATTTAGTGCGCTTGTTGTAAACAATCATTTTCAATTTTCGTTGAATCGTACAGAGCGTTACATTTTATGGTTGGCTATCGATTAGATCGTATTTTGCGAGAGATTAGGGCTTGTCAGTTGTGTGCAGCTGTTTTGCCATGTGAACCAAGGCCGGTGGTGCAAGCACACACTTCGGCAAAAATTCTCATTGCCGCTCAGGCACCAGGTACAAAAGTTCATGAAACTGGGGTCCCTTTTAATGACCCTAGTGGAGAGCGTTTGCGAGATTGGATGGGTATCAGTCGAGAAGATTTTTATGACGACAAAATAGTGTCAATTGTGCCAATGGGTTTTTGTTACCCTGGCAAAGGTAAATCAGGTGATTTACCACCGAGGCCAGAGTGCGCCACTGCGTGGCGTGAAAAAATTTTGTCGCAGTTAACAAATATTCAGCTAAGGGTTGTGATTGGGCAATATGCTTTTAAATATCATCTTCCCGAAAGAAAGGGAAATCTGACCGAAGCGGTTCAGCAGTGGCAGCAAGATTGGCCGCATACGCTATTATTACCTCACCCTAGCCCTAGGAATAATATTTGGCTCAAGAAAAACCCCTGGTTCGAAGAAGTGATTGTGCCAAAGTTAAAAATGAGGGTTGCAGAAGTTCTAGCTGGGTGAAGGGTTGGATATTAGTTTTTGGCGGCCAAGGCCAAACAGTCATCGCGATAGTCGCGCAATTTACGCAGCATTTTATGTCGTTGTTTAGGTGTTTGGCTGTTGATGAGTTTGGCAATAAGTGCGTAGGTGGTCACTTGGTTTTGATCTATTACTGACTTTAATGCTTCGTCCCATTTATCGCTACGATAAAAAATAATATCATCGACGAGTTGATCAAGTTTAAGTTTGCCACTGCGGTCGGCGAATGTCGCAGAAAGCTTATCTGACAAGATTTTCTGTTGCTGTAGCGTTAGGTTTTCATAGTCGAGTAAAGATCGCTCCCATTCGTTAAGCCACACGTTTTGTTCGCTAGTTAGCCTGCCAAAAAATCGACCGATATAATCGAGAAGTTGGGCTTTCCTCTTCTTGCTCTGTTTCTCTGGGCTGATATCAATATATTTTTTGCGATACTTTTTTCTGTCTTTTTCAAGTTCGCGCACAATCTCTTCGATCTGCTGATCAGAGAAGGTCGCCATAAGCATGGTGATGGAGGGCTTTAGGCGTAACATGGATACATCCAGCATGTCTTGAGCGATGTCAGTCTGTTGATATATCCATTCGCCGGTAATGTGCTCTGATTCCAAGTGCGGTATTACGCTATCGATATATTGTGCATAAATTTTAAGTTGGCTGCCCCGGTGCCATTGATGAAATTCGTCGAGAGTGTCGTCTAGCAAACGTTTTTGTGAGTGATTGAGTGAGACATAGCTGCCGACATACCATTTCCCGATAACACCAAGAAAATGGTAGGCCACCTTGATTGAGCAGCCGCTTAGTAGACCTAAACATATGCTAATGATGATGAGTTTTTTCATATTGATGCAGTGCTTAGCCAGGTAGCCCTACGAGCAACTTTTGTCTCGCGCGTAATTGACCGATGTGTACGAATAAAAGACTCAATAAGCATATAAGTACAATAGGGTAGGAACCCCAATAGGAAAATAAGCTGCGTGTTTGAATTAATTTAACCGTTTGTTGTGAGAGTGTATTTTTTTCAAATTGTTCACTTGTGCTAACGATTTTTCCTCTCGCATCGATTATTCCACTTAAACCTGTATTTGTGGCACGAATAACATAACGATTATTTTCTAAGGCACGCATTTGCGCCATTTGAAAATGTTGGATTGGCCCAATAGAGGAGCCAAACCATGCATCGTTACTGATTGTTACTAACAGGCTTGCGTCTTTTGCTAGATTGGCGACCAAGTCAGGGTAAACAATTTCGTAGCAAATAGAGGGCGCTACTTTATGTTCCTTAAATTTTAGAATCTCTTGATTCTTTGGGCCGGGGTATAGAACTGAGTTAGGTAAATCAAAAAAATCTATGAGGCCTCGCAACCATTGTTCTAGAGGCACGTATTCACCAAAGGGTACAAGGCGCTGTTTAAAATAGATGCCATCAGCGGCCCCAAGACCAAGAATGCTGTTATAAAATGTTTGTTGGTCGGGGTGGTCGTAAAGAATACCTGTAATCAATGCGCTTTGATGTTGCTCGGTAATGATATTGAGTTCGTTTAAAAAATATTCCGCCTCGTGATACATCATGGGCACTGCGGCTTCAGGCCAAATGACTAAGTCGTTATCCCATAAGGTGTTACTTTCCTCGCGCAAAATGTCGAGAATGTCATTGCGAAACAGAGGGTTCCATTTCTTTTCTAGTGACACGTTAGGTTGAAGCAAGCCCACGGAAATACTTTCTGTGTTTTTATCGGAACTAGGGAGGAGGGTTAGGGTGAACCCCAAACACCAACAAGCGAACACTGTTACTAGGCTGTAGGCGGATAGCTTAGTGATTTTTCGGTTTTTATAAAAAATGTGGCTTGCCTCAATTAGGCAAGCTGCTGTGGCAAGTGTGATCAAGCTTAAAGAAAACACGCCAAATACGGGCGCCCAGCCTGCAAGAGGCGTTTCTATGTGGGCGTAACCTGCGTACAGCCAAGGGAACCCGGTAAGAAACCAAGAGCGTAGCCATTCACCTAATACCCAAATCGCAGGGAAGGCAATAATTCGCCCTGCTGAAGTCCTAGAAAAATACTTTCCGTAAACATAAAAAGGGAGTGCAAATACAAGTGCGAGCCCGAGCACAAATATTGCCGTCATTATCGTGGCGAGCAATGCGGGAGTGCCTGCGAATTCGTAAATGGAAATGTAAACCCAAGAAACGCCTTTCGCGAACATGCCTGTTCCGAACATAAAGCTTCGGGTAAAGGCTTGTTTGCTTGAACTATTGGCCAAAAGAAAGGCGAGCCCGGCAGGGGCAAAAATACTAAGCGGCCACCAGTGGTAGGGCGCCAAGGCATAGGGCAGTGCATAGCCCAAGGCTAAGGCAAGCACATAGACACACAGTGTTCCGAGTCGACCCTCAAAATGTTGGTGAAGGGCGTAAGTTTGCTTAGGCATAGGGTATGCGGGTCAGGCGTCGGTTATGTATTGGTTTAGCTGTGCTTCTTCTTTTTTTCGTTTTTCGACACGCGAAGTAAATGAATTTTTCGGCTGTCAGAATACAAAACTCGGAACACGTAGTTCTGTACTTCAACGCATTCGTTGCGGCTGGGCATATGGCCGAAGGCTCGCATGACGAGGCCGCCGATAGTGTCGAATTCATCATTGCTCAATTTTGTTTTGAAGTGATGATTAAATTCTTCTATGGGGGTAAGGGCTTTGAGTATGTAGTCGTTGTCTGAGACTTTTCGAATAAAGTCTTTGCCTTCGTCATCGTCCGTTTCGTCTTCAATCTCGCCAACGATTTCTTCTAGAATATCTTCGATGGTGACTAGGCCAGAAATACCGCCGTATTCATCGATGACCATAGCCATGTGATAGCGTTTTTCACGAAATTCTTTCAATAAAATATTGAGACGTTTGCTTTCGGGAATGATGTTGGCGGTACGCAACATATCGTCAAAAGTAAATTCACTGGAGCCATCTAGGATTAATGGCAGTAAGTCTTTGGCGAGTAAAATACCTTTTACGTCGTCGGCTGTTTCGCCAATTACCGGGAAACGACTATGGCCCGATTCAATTACTTTTGGTAGAAACTCTTTTGGTGTTTCAGTTTCCTTTATTACCACCATTTGCGATCGTGCCACCATGATTTCGCGCACTTGTTGTTGAGCAACATCGAGCGCGCCTTCCATGATAGTGAGGGCTTCCATATCTACGACTTTATTTTCAACAGCGCCTTTAATTATGTCGAGCAGCTCTTCGCGAGATTTTGGCTCGGCGGCAAAGCCAGACATAAGTCGTTCAATCCAGGAGCGAGGCTTTGCGGATTCGTTTTCTTTACTACTCGGAGGTTCTTCGGACATGGTGGCGTAAGATTCCAATTTCACTAGTCAATGGCTTTATCTTCGTATGGCGCGTTAAAGCCCAGCGAAGTCATTATGTTCGTTTCAAGTTGTTCCATATCGACGGCTTCAGCATCTTCGACATGGTCGTAACCTAATAGGTGCAGTGTGCCGTGGATTACCATATGGGCCCAGTGGCTTTCAGTGCTTTTGTGCTGTTCTTGAGCTTCTTTTGTTACCACATCGTTACATATGACTAAATCGCCAAGCAAGTTGAGGTCTACATCTTCTGGTAATTCACAGGCAAATGAAAGCACGTTGGTGGGTTTTTCTTTATTGCGATAGCGATGATTCAATTCGCGACTTTCTTCGCTGTTTACAATACGAATACTAAGTTCGCTTTCGGTATTGGCAGAAGCTGCAGAGAGTGCGGCCTCTACCCAGCGTTTAAAGCTGGCGTCGTCGGGGGTGTTTTCGCCTGAGCTGGCTATTTGAATATCGACTTGTGCCATTTTATTGTTGCTGTGATGAATCTTGTATTTTTTGTGCAGATTGATTTTCTTCCTTGTCGTAAGCGTCGACAATTCTTTGCACGATAGGATGGCGAACAACATCGCGTGATACAAAATGGGTAAAGCTAATGCCTTCTACGCCATCGAGTACTTTTGTAGCGTGTTTAAGGCCGGAATATTGGCCTTTTGGTAAATCGATTTGTGATGGGTCGCCGGTAATTACTGCGGTGGAGCCAAAGCCGATGCGAGTTAAAAACATTTTCATTTGTTCGCGCGTGGTGTTTTGGCTTTCATCCAGAATAACAAATGAGTTGTTGAGTGTACGACCGCGCATATATGCGAGAGGGGCAACTTCAATAATGCTTCGTTCGATTAATTTTTCTACTGTTTCAAAGCCGAGCATCTCGTAAAGGGCATCGTACAGTGGCCGTAGGTATGGGTCGACTTTTTGGGAGAGGTCTCCCGGCAGAAATCCCAATTTTTCGCCAGCTTCTACAGCGGGGCGTACCAGTAATATTCTTTCTATTTCGTCGTTGAGCAATGCTTCTACAGCGCAGGCGACGGCGAGATAGGTCTTGCCTGTACCGGCCGGGCCGATACCAAAATTTATATCGTGGCAACGCACGCGATTAACGTAGGTGTGTTGATTGCGACCACGTGGCTTTACCGTGCCTTTTTTGGTTTTAATAAGGCCGGCTTTGTCGATTGCATCGTTAATTTGTGCGTGGCCCGGTGTTTGTTCGGGGGTATCCATGCAGCTTTCTTGAATGACGAGGTGTATATCTTCAGGGCTTATGTCTTTGCCTGATTCGAGTTCGCTGTAAAGGTGCTCGAGCACATGTTGAGCTGCCAGCGATGAGGCGTCGTCGCCAATGCACGAAAATTGATTGCCCCGATGGCGGATTTCTACGTTAAACCGTTCTTCGATTTGCTTGATGTGAGCGTCGAACTGTCCGCAAAGAGCAGCAAGTAGACGAGCATCGTTGGGTTCGAGCGTTAACGCGTGCTCCGTGGATTGAGTGTTCAAGTCCTGGTCGAGGCCTCTGAAATATAAGTTGGCAAAGCCTACCCTATTCTTGTGTTTGGGAAAAGTATGGGGTTTCGATTCTGGTCGATACAGTTCGTCTGAGTTTGGTGTAAGGCGGTGCTTTTAGAGGCCATCTACTCACGGGGGAATAGGTGGCGTGATACGAGTGTGTTTATGCGATTGTTGAATGTGTCGCTTTACCGTAACTGCACCGAAGTGAATGTGAGCACATCAGTCGTCTAACTCAGAGCCTAGCAGTACGCCTCGTAGCGAGTTTGGTAGGGCTTCTTCAATCAAAATATCGGCAAACTTCCCGATGAGTTCTGGTTGATCGCAGCGGAAGTTGACCACGCGGTTATTCTCGGTGCGGCCTGAGAGCTGGCCGGGGTCTTTCTTGCTGTAGCCCGTAACCAAAACGCGCTCAGTGTTGCCAACCATTTTGCGGCTGATGTCTTGCGCATGTTGAAGAATGCGTTGCTGTAGAATTTTTAGATGTTGTTTCTTGGTTGCTGCTGGTGTGTCATCTTGCATATCTGCAGCTGGCGTACCGGGGCGAGCGCTGAAAATGAAGCTGAAAGAGGTATCGAAACCAATGTCTTGGATGAGTTTCATGGTGGCCTCAAAGTCGGCCTCGGTTTCACCTGGGAAACCGACAATAAAATCGGAAGAAATACTGATATTGGGGCGAAGTTCACGCAAACGACGAATTTTGGATTTGTACTCAATTGCAGTGTGACCGCGTTTCATGGCCATCAATATGCGGTCAGAGCCGCTCTGAACAGGCAAGTGAATGTGGCTTACTAACTCTGGCACTTCGGCGTAAACATTGATCAAGCTATCGCTGAACTCTACTGGGTGAGACGTGGTAAAGCGAATGCGGTCTATGCCATCTATCGCGGCGGTGAGGGTGATTAGCTCAGCAAGGTCGACCATTTCGCCTTCGGCGCTTTCACCCCGATAAGCGTTCACATTTTGGCCCAATAAGTTCACTTCGCGCACGCCTTGGCCGGCCAAGTGACGAATCTCGTGTAATACATCTTCTACCGGTCGGCTAACTTCTTCACCGCGAGTGTAGGGTACAACGCAAAATGTGCAGTATTTGGAGCAGCCCTCCATTACCGAAACGAAGGCTGTGGCGCCATCGGCTTCTGGTTCTGGCAGGCGGTCGAACTTTTCAATTTCCGGGAAGCTGATGTCAACCACCACCGCACCGTTATCGCGCGGGGTTTCCATCATTTCTGGCAGGCGGTGCAAGGTTTGTGGGCCGAAGATTAAGTCTACATAAGGGGCGCGTTCTGCAATGGCCTCGCCTTCTTGGCTGGCAACACAGCCACCAACACCAATAATGAGCTCAGGGTTTGCTTCTTTGAGATGCTTCCAGCGGCCGAGTTGGTGGAAAAGCTTTTCTTGGGCTTTTTCACGAATCGAACAGGTGTTGATGAGTAACACATCAGCCTGTTCCGGATCATCAATGGCAACCATGTCGTGAGACTCGCCCAGCAAGTCACGCATGCGTGAAGAATCGTATTCATTCATCTGACAGCCGTGAGTCTGAATGAAGAGTTTTTTTACTGGGGCGCTGGATTCGGTCATAAATGCGATCGATTGGTGAATGAGTGCTCAAAAAATGAGCGCGCATTATAGCGATCGATGGTAAAATTGTCTTGCAATTTGCGTGCATAGACCTCATAAAAGGGGGATTGTTTTCTAGTTTATTGAAAAGCCAGGCTTAAGGTTTGGCAGGTGCTTACGTTAATGTCAGTAGAAGCTATTTATAAAGTTATTTTTTATAACCGTAATCAAGTGTATGAAATCTTTGCTCGTACGATTTATCAGAGTGAAATGTACGGTTTTATCGAAGTTGAAGAGCTGCTTTTTGGCGAGCGAACGCAGGTTGTGGTCGACCCTGGTGAAGAAAAGCTCAAAAGTGAATTTTCTGGTGTGAAGCGCACCTTTATTCCGATGCAAAACATTATTCGTATCGACGAAGTGGACAAAGAAGGCGCTGTAAAAGTCTCTGACGTGAGCGCGAATGACAAAGTTGCCCATTTAACCTTTCCGCAAAGTGGCCCGAAACCTTCGGACCTGTAATTAAGCCCCTCTATTTGCCAATGAAAAAAGTGAGCACCGGTGCCTCTGCATAGTAAAAAACAGGGGCAAGGCCCGGCGTTGGTATTGCTGCATGGTTTGTTTGGTTCGCTCGAAAATCTTGCAGCCTTAGCGCGCGATTTGCAGCACCATTACACGGTGTATTCTATTGATTTGCCCAATCACGGTCGTTCGCCGCACTATTCTCAAACGGATTTAGATGCAATGACCAATACGGTCATTGAGTGGATGGCTCAGCATAAAATTGAATGTGCACACCTGGTGGGGCATTCTCTGGGTGGAAAAATTGCCATGCAGGTAGCGCTAAGTAAACCTGAGCGGGTAGATACGTTGGTGGTGATGGATATTGCCCCATCAAAATATGACCCGCATCATCACAGTGTATTTGACGGTTTGTTTGCGGTGGATGTTGAAAATATTACTTCACGCGCTGAAGCAGACGAGGCCATGAAGGCGCATGTGCCGGAACTTTCGGTGCGCAGTTTTCTGTTAAAAAATATTACCAAAGCGCAAACAGGACATTTTGTTTGGCGAATGAATTTACCTGTGCTTCACAAGTATTATGCAGAATTAATTCGCGAAAATGCGGATGCACAATTTGCAGGCGCCACCTTTTTTATAAAAGGCGGTGCTTCCGATTATATTACAGAAAAAAATAGAGTCGATATTGAAAAACGCTTTCCAAATGCGAGCTACAAAGCTGTTGCTAATGTTGGTCATTGGTTGCACGCCGAGAAACCGGCTTTGGTTGCCAGGCTCGTGGTGAATTTTTTAGCGGAAAATAGTTAAAGCGACGAGTACTTTGATAGGGGGGGGAAGATGAGTATCGAAGAAGAAAGTTTTTGGAATGCAGTGGATGACTTTATAGAATCTGCAAACCAAAAATCAGAAGATATGACGCCAAGCGGTGCTGCCAGTGCCATGATGCAGGCTACCGCAAGATACACGGCATTTTATCTTGCAGGCAGTGCTGAAAGTCGCAAGGATTTAAAAGAAGATAAAGACGATTTGATTCAAGATGTTAGTCGTGAATTTAAGCGTATTTTTGCTGAAAACTTAGAAGATTATATTGAGAATTATAAAGTCTATCTGAAACAGGACGAAGTCGAGTCTTAACTTTTGCCTTGTGGTTAATTTCTAATAGCGGAAAAAGAAAACACCCCGACAGCGTTCGGATCTGCAGTTACTTTTATCCAGCTACCGTTCGAGTCGCCAAAGCTTTCCAGTCGAATAAAGTTGTTCGGTGCGCGCTTGCCAAAAAAGTCTGGTTGATCAATGCGAAATATATGCGAGTCGCCGTGGGCCAATACCACTGGCTTCTTGAATTTTTTAGTCAACGAGCGGAGCTTGTTGATAAAGGCACCGTAAACCGCTTTGTATGTTTGTTTGTCTAGGTTGTCGAAACCGGGGTTTGCATGAATTGCGATGAAAATACCGGAAGAATCTTTCTGTTTGGCTTGTTCAAATGTGTGGGTCAGCCAGTCAAAAGCGGCAAGGTTGCGCGCTTCTACTTCTGCATCATGTGTTTCATTTCTGTTTTTAAATGGCTTTGTTCCATTTAAGCTGCCAACCATATGGATGGTGGAAAAAGTGATTCTCTGTTTTTGCCAGCTTAAGTTTTCTACGAATCTTTGATGCTGCTCGTGGGTTTCGGCTTGCCGGTGAAGGTTGTTTGTTGCCATTTCTAGCTTTTCATTCTTGTATGAAAAGAAGATTTCACGCAATTTATTTAGTCTCTCTAAAGGGTCAAACGCTCCAGCGATCAGGCGGTGGCAATCTGTCCATTCGTTGTCGCCTGGGGTAAGCACAAATGCGGGCTGAAATTTTTCAAACCGGTTTTTTCTCTCTTTTAGAAATCTATTTGTACACGAGCTGGTTCCGGTCTTGATGTCGCCAAGGTGCAGCACCCATGCAATGTCGACGTCGCTATTAATTTGTTTTACGAGTTTGTCGAAGCGCCTGTCTTTATCGCCTAGGTATACGTCGTAAGGTTGGTCGCTAATAAGTGCGAATGAAAAAGAGCGGTTTTCTGCTGACGGGGCCGGGTTCGCAGTAGTATGGCTGCTAAATAGACAAACAACATAGAGCCCTAACGTGATTGCCTTATAGAGGGGGTTCTTGGTCACTCGTATCGTCTTTGTAGAGCACGCATATGCACGTATTTTTTTCATGTCGTGAACGTGTTGGAGGTGAGGGGGGGTAAGTTTATTTTTCGAGTTGTAGTTATTTGGTCAATTGTACACGTTTGGGAACGGTCTAATCAGCTCAGATGGTGCTCCGCCTATTTGTTTGGGGCGGCAAGAAAGATTGGAGCAATAACCAAGATTGGAGCGTCAAGCAAGGGAAAGTATGTATCGACAGAAATGAAAAAGCACCCCGCGAGGTGCCTTTGTGTATATAGAATATTTAAGCGTTGCTTATTGAAAGTGTGTGCTTGCCCAGCTGCCATGAAGGGCGGCACTTTCCGCCAGTTTGTGATTGTTGTTGTCTTCCAGGGCATTTATATAGCGAACTAAACCTTCTTCAGCATCTTGCTTTGTAGTGAACGGGCCTACTTCTGATCCTTCCCTGGTTGAAAAGTAGTGTTTGTCTTCTACAGAGTAAAAACGCACGCTTCGAAAACGGGCTTTTCCGTCTTCATCACCATCTCTATGTGTCATTTGAAGTCCTGATTGTCACTGCTTATGGGTAAATTGTAGACAAGACTTTAGGTGGCGGCCAGTTGCATATTTCCAAGCAGGGTTAGCTAGGGCTGTGCCTATAAGAAATGGATCTAACAGAAAGAAGGCGGTTGGCTTACTGATCAAAGTAAGTATTTGCTTTTGAGGCGTTTCGGGCCTGCGCGGCCCGAAACGAGTTAGTGCTATGTGGCCTTTTTATGCCGCCGCTTGTCGTACTGAGGCGAGCTTTACGCAAAGTGTAAATACTTCCATGGCCTCTTCGACCTGCTCAGCGCTTGGAACGGTAGGCGCAATGCGAATATTGCGGTCTTGCGGGTCGTCCCCATAGGGGTAGGTGGCCCCTGCAGGCGTGAGTTTTACACCGGCATCGCCTGCAAGCTTTACGACTTCTTTCGCTAAACCGGGGAGAGTGTCGAAAGAGATAAAGTACCCTCCCTTCGGCTTTTCCCATTCGCCAAGGTCGTTATCACTGAAAGCGGCCTGTAAGTGTTTTAGTACGGTGGCAAAGCGCGGGGCGATAATGGCCGCATGGCTTTTCATGTGGTCTGCCAGGGCATTTGGCTTTTCAAAGAAGCGTACATGACGCAATTGGTTCACCTTATCTGGCCCTATCGTCATAAAGCTGAGGGCTTTTTTGATGCCGGCGAGATTGTTTTCACTCGCTCCAACGAAGGCTACGCCAGAACCCGCGAAGGTAACTTTGGATGTGGAGGCAAACTGGAGCACGCTATCAAGCGTGTCAGCCGCTTCACACGCGTCATAAATATTGGCTAGCACATCCCCATCTTCATTGAGGTCGTGGATGGCGTAGGCGTTGTCCCAGAATACGCGGAAGTCTGCATGGGCCTTTTGGCCAAGCGCGGCTATTCGCTGAACGGTTTCATCGGAATATGTAACGCCGGTTGGGTTGGAGTATTTGGGGACGCACCACATGCCTCGAACACTCTCGTTCTCACTAATGAGTTTTTCTACGGCATCCATATCTGGGCCATTTGCCGTCATGGGCACTGTAAGCATCTCAATGCCTAAGTGTTCACATACGGAATAGTGACGATCATACCCAGGTACAGGGCAAATAAAGCTCACTTTGTCTGTGTTGTTCCATGCGCTTGTTTTTCCGGCTAGGCCGAACTGGTGGGCGATCATCATGCATTGATGCATAAGTGTTAGGCTGCTATTGCCGCCGGCATACACGTTTTCAGCCGAAAGGCCGAGAATTTCGCCGCCTAAGGCTCTGGCTTCAGCGATACCTTCTAGGCCGCCGTAGTTGCGTACATCTGTGCCGCTTGGGCTGGTGTAGTCACCGTTTAAAATGCCGTCTAGCTTATCGGAAAGGCTCAGCTGTTCAGCAGACGGTTTGCCGCGTGTGAGGTCTAGCGTTAACCCCTTGGCTTTTATGGCTTCGTAGGCTGTATTGAGTTCAGATTCCCATGCGGCAAGTTGAGACGGGCTGGCGGTGTCGAGATTCAAACTGAGTTTCCTTCTAGGGGTTAAGACTAAATAGGGGTTAAGACTAAAAATTTAGGAGGCTGTCTTGTTGTTTGACGAGAATTATACTCAAAGCGCGCGACTAGCGCAGTGTCTGATTGATCTAAGGCGGTAGCTGGGGCAATACGGGCTTTGGTGGTAGCGTTTATGTTAGACTTCAGCGCCGAATTGGGAGCCGTACATGAGCTTTTTAACGAAACCGCATTCGGAGCTGAAAACATTCCACGACTGTGTTCGCGATGATCTGGAACTCGCCGAACTGCCGGCTTTTTTGCGCGTATTAATCACTACCGATGGCACTGTGACCAGCAGTCTCGAAGCCTATTTTTGGGAGCCTGTCACGGTAGAAACCAAACGGCAAGTACCTTTGGTGTTAGCTCAGGCTGAGCCTGCGATTAACGCCGCCGCAGGCGATGAGGTTTTGCTTCGGCAGGTACAGTTGCGAGGTCAGTATTCGAATACCGTATTTGTAGAGGCGCGGTCGTTGATTCGTATGGATCTATTGCCTGAAAATATTCGGGCAGATTTAAAAAAACAAAAGCTGGGTATTGGCGAGCTTCTGCGTGATTGTGAGTTAGAAACCTACCGGGAAATATTAGAGGTGGGCAAAGACGAACAGTGTCATCATGTGTGGCGCAAATATCGCATTGTTATGGAGCACCGCCCATTTATTCAAATCACGGAATCTTTTCCGCTGAATGCCTTTCAAACTCATTAATAGCGTGTAGCCTGTATAGGCCAAAAAGTTATGACACATAGAAGCTATATCGAAAAAATAATCCAAGAGTCTATCGCTGTAAAACAAGACGTGCTCGCGTCAGAGTCACTATTGCAGAGTATCGATAATTTGGCACAAAAGTGCGTCGAGGCGTATCGCGCCGGTAATAAAATTTTGGTTGCGGGTAATGGTGGAAGTGCGGGCGATGCACAACATTTAGCAGCCGAGCTTGTGGCTCGTTTCGAATTTGACCGCCCAGGCTTGCCCGCTATTGCGTTGACCACAGACACGTCGATGATTACAGCGATTGGTAACGATTACGGCTACGACGCGGTGTTTAGTCGTCAGCTTGAAGCCAATGCTAAGGCGGGTGATATTTTTATTGGTATCAGTACCTCAGGCAACTCCAAAAATATTCTAACAGCAATGGAAAGCGCCAAGAAGCTTGGCGTAATTAACGTAGCATTGTGTGGTGCTGGCGGTAAGATTCATGATGTTGCAGACCACCTTATAGCGATCCCTTCTAGTTGTACCGCCCGTATTCAAGAAAGTCATATATTGGTAGCGCATATCTTGTGTGGCGTGATTGAGTCACAATTGTTTACCAGACTCTAATCTCCCCATTAAAGGCTTAGGCCACTGCTATACTAGAAAAACTCGCTCTTTTTTAGGTTGCAATGGTCAATGAGCCATATTAAACGTATTTCCGCAAATAAACTCGAAATCGGTATGTACATCACCGATCAGACCCAAGGTATTGCTGATGGGAAAATGCAGCAAAAAGGGTTTATTCGTCGTGAAGACACCTTAGAAAAACTCCACGGAAAAGGCATTCAAGAATTTGTCATTGACACTCAAAAAGGGAAAGACTCCCTATTTGCATCTCCTATCCTATCGGAAAATATCGCATTTAAACCCCGCGTCGCATTAAAAGAAGAGCGTGAAAAAGCGCAAAAAGTGTATGGCGAAGCGCGCGGCTTGGTGAATGACGTTCTAAATAACGTCAAAATGGGCAAAGCGATTGATGTGGCGCCGGTTGAAGAGTTGGCTGAAGATATTAATAACTCCATCTTAAACAACCCCAATGCGTTGCAGTGCTTGAGTCAGATTCGTGAGAAAGATAAATACTTACTCGAGCATTCCGTTAACGTGGGAATATTGATGAGTATTTTTGCTACCTATATGGGCTTCGATAAAGCCACTGTGAAGGAATTAACAACGGGTGGCTTATTGCATGATATCGGAAAGATTCGCGTATCGTCTGAAGTGTTGAATAAGCCAGGAAAGTTAAATGACGACGAATGGATAGAAATGAAGCGGCATGTGGTTTATGGCTCGGCCGTGTTAAACAAATCCGAAGGTATCAGCGACGTCGCCAAGTCTATTTGTGCCTTACACCACGAAAAACTCGACGGCAGTGGCTACCCTCTCGGTTTAACTGGGGATGATATTAACGTGTATGGCCGTATGTCTGCGGTGGTAGACGTATATGATGCTGTGACGGCTTCCCGTTGCTACCATGATGGTATGTCGCCATTTAAAGCGATGAAATTGTTGTTGACCTTATCGGACTCGCATTTGGATAAAACACTTGTCTATAGCTTTATTCGCTGTATGAGTGTTTATCCTGCAGGTACAGTGGTTGAGTTGGATAATGGTCGTTTAGGTGTGGTGATCGAGCCGAATATAGACATGCCAGACAAACCGATACTGCGCGTGTTTTATAATATGAAGCACAAACATTATGAAAAGCCTAGTATCGTTAACATGGCCAGTGCACGAGTTGGCAATGAAATTGTTAAAACTTGGCACCCTGATGAGCTGGATATCATCGTGACAGATTTTCTCTAGAATAAATTCCCTTCTAAGCCTTTGATTCTCCCGTGTGCAGGGTCTAGGTTCTATTGTCTTCCAGTTTCTTATATATTGTCGCCTTAAATCGAGTTTTATCGATCAGACAATCACTCTCTTTCACAGAAAAAATGGGCACGTCTTTTGAGTCAACAACGTTTAGCCATTATTGCATCTAGCCTTATTGAACCTGGGGTAAAATTTCGCGGCGTAAAACGTGCTGTGAACAATCTTGTGTTTGGTTTGCTCGATATGGGTGTGCAGGTTGACCTGTTAAATTTGCGTACCAAAGAAGAAGAGGTGCAAAACCCGCATGAAGGTCTGCGGGTGTTTCGTTTTAAAACAAGAACAAAAAAAGAAAGTATAGATGCGGTAAAAAAATATTTAGATCAAGAAAGCACTAAGGTGGTTTTTGTCGCGAGAGGGCACCGTGAAAATATGATTGCCAGTCGTTTGCGCTTTGATAAAAAGTATGACGACGTAAATATCTATATCAGTATTCGTAATGCAGAGCATGTGGGTTTTTCTTTTTTTAAACGTTTACGTTACTTAGCGGAAATTCGGTTTCTTTATTCAAAAGTTACAAAGGTGATAGCCGTATCGGATGGGCTGCGAGTAGATACCCAGCGAGTAAGTGGTTTAAGCCCTGACAAAATGGCGACCTTATATAACCCTACCATCGCAGATTCATTGTTTGAACGAGCAAAAGAAAAACCAGGCCACCCATGGCTAGCGAAAGAAAAACCCGAGCGTACGGTTCCAGTTTTATTGACCGTAGGCGAGGTGAGTAAACAAAAAGATTTTTTAACCTTGGTGGAGTCTCTGGCAATCGTTAAAAAACAAAAGCCTGTGCGATTAATTATTTTGGGAGAAGGGAAAGGCGAAGAATATACAAAGCTGCTTGAGCGAATCGAAATGTTAGGTGTAAAAGACGATATAGATTTAGTTGGTTTTCAAGACAACCCTTTTTCTTTTATGGCTCAGTGCAATGTTTTTGTATTGTCATCTGCCTGGGAGGGTACAGCCAACGTGCTAATCGAAGCCATGGCGTGTGGCGCTCGGCTTGTTTCGACCGACTGCCCTTCCGGGGGCCCCAATGAAGTGCTAGGAGAGGGGAAATACGGCGAATTGGTACCCGTGGCCAAGCCAGAAGCCATGGCCCAAGCCATCATAAAGCAATTAGATAGCGACCCCTCTGAACCCGCTAGCCAAGAAGGCTGCCTGCGCTACACAGTGCGTGAATCAGTAAAAGCGTATCGGGCGTTGTTGGGGGTTTAACGAGGGAAGGCTGAGCAGTGCAGGAAATGGTAGCTAGGGGGAGACTTGAACTCCCGACCTCAGCATTATGAGTGCTGCGCTCTAACCAGCTGAGCTACCTAGCCACTACCTATTGATCTAACAAAGATTCGTCCAGAACGTTTATTAAAATCGCTTGCTCGCATTGCCCGTTGAGCAATGATTGGGCTCCTGCCCTTCTACCCACTCAATCAGCGCTCTCATACTATGGGCTGATTTTGGAGGGCGGCTATTCTCACTTCTGCGCGGGCTAAAGTCAAGATCGGGCTCGCTATAAACATACTATTTTAGATTCATGGCATAGGCGGTGGTTTGCAGGCGGTCATTGCTTGCTATGTTCAGACTGCTGTGACTACAATCCGCGATCTTTCTTCAGCAGGGCGATACATCGGGTTATGGTAAAGCAAGTAGATATTGCCGTGATGGCAACCAATCTCGACGGCGGAATTGGCCGAAATAAACTCAACCTGATAAGCGCTTTTTGTAAGCTCGGCTGCCGGGTTGCTCTCCTCATAGAGAAGCCGGGGGGTATTTTTTACGAGCAGATCCCTGAAGAGGTGCAAATCTTCCATTTGCCGAGTACGCACCCTATTGCGGGCGTGTTGCCACTGGTGAGCGTCTTACGCAAAATTAAACCCAAGGTGGTTATGCCCTGTGTGGTGCGTCTTACCCAGCTCGCTTTGCGTGGTAGGTCTCTTTCTAGGTTACCTATAAAAATCTTCCCGGTTGTTCACAATACGTACACAGTCAAAGATTCCAATAAAAAAGCGCGTAAGCTGGAAAAGCGTCGGCGCAAAGTAGCTTCGTATTATCCTAAGTGTGACGGCGTGATTTGTGTGTCTGGTGGTGTGAAAGAAGATATTCAAAAATATGCTCGTACGCCTTTGACGAATGCGAGTGTCATTCTCAACCCAATGGTGACTGAAGACCTAAAGCGATTGAAGCAAGAGCCGGTAGATCATCCTTGGCTGCAAGGTAACGAAAGAGTTATTTTGAACGCGGGGCGCTATTCTCGCGCGAAAAATTTACCCCTGTTAATAGAAGCATTTAATCTGTTGCGTGAAAAATCGCAAGCCAAACTGATTATGATCGCGAGTGATATTGAAAAATTAAAAGCGCTTGTGGACGAGTCACCCTATGCCAAAGATATTGATGTCTTGGCTTTTCAAAGTAACCCGTTCAAATTTATGGCGAATGCAGATCTTTTTGTACTGTGTTCCAATTTTGAAGGGCTTCCGGGGGTTCTTATTGAAGCTTTAGCTTGTGGTGCACCCATTGTGTCGACTGATTGTCCGAGTGGTCCGGTGGAAATACTTGAAGGTGGCAAGTTGGGGCGATTGGTTCCTATGAACGATGCCGCTGCTTTAGCTGAGGCAATGGTTGAGCAGCTTGAAAGCCCGCTTATTTCTGCTGAAGTCGCTCAAGAATCTGCGGAGCGTCGCTTTAGCAGTGTGAATATCGCCCGAGAATACTTGGAGCATTTCGGGCTTAGTGATCCAAGCCAAAGTCATTAATTTTTTTAAACGGTTATACGTTAAAACGAAAATGGATGACATCACCGTCTTGTACGATGTAGTCTTTCCCTTCTAGGCGCCACTTGCCCGCTTCTTTTGCGCCAGCTTCGCCGTTACAAGCGATGTAGTCGTCATAGCCGACGATTTCAGCACGAATAAAACCTTTTTCAAAATCCGTATGAATTTTGCCGGCTGCTTTCGGTGCTGAGGCGCCGACAGGAATCGTCCATGCGCGAACTTCTTTTGGTCCGGCGGTAAAATAAGTGTGAAGCTCTAGTAGGTTATAACCGGCGCGAATCACGCGGTTTAAGCCTGGCTCTTCCATTCCCATTTCTTCGAGAAATTCATTTTTTTCATCGTCATCAAGTTCGGCGATTTCTGCTTCCAGTTTATTGCATACCGGAACCACCACAGCGCCTTCTTTGTTGGCGATGTCTTTTACTGTGTCGAGCATCGGGTTATTTTCAAAACCTTCTTCGTCGACATTGGCGATGTACATGGTGGGTTTTAAGGTAAGCAGGCTGAGTTCTTTTAGCATGGCAAGTTCATCTTCATTTAAATCGAATGAGCGTAGCGGGTGCGCTTCATTTAAATGAGGTAGAATTTTTTCAAGCAGTGCCTTCATGGCAATGGCATGTTTGTCTTGGCCTTTGGCTTGTTTGCTATAGCGCGTGTGGGCTTTTTCTACAGAATCTAGATCGGCGAGGGCAAGCTCGGTGTTAATGACTTCAATATCTGCCTGAGGGCTGATTTTACCCTCTACATGGATCACGTTTTCATCTTCAAAACAGCGTACAACGTGAGCGATAGCATCGGTCTCGCGAATGTTGGCGAGAAATTGATTGCCTAGGCCTTCACCTTTTGATGCGCCGGCGACTAAGCCTGCAATGTCGACAAATTCCATCGAAGTAGGAATAAGTTTTTCGGGTTTAATAATGCCTGCGATTTTATCTTGGCGTGAGTCGGGTACAGGCACGACACCGGAATTAGGTTCGATGGTACAAAAAGGGAAATTTTCTGCGCCGATACCAGCCTTGGTTAAGGCGTTGAATAAAGTAGATTTGCCTACGTTAGGAAGGCCGACGATGCCGCAGTTAAAACCCATGTTCTTGTCCTGTATTTTTAGATGGTTATACGTAATGTGCTAAGCGCTATGTAGCTCACGCATGGCTTTTTCCCAATCTCCGTTTATGAGCTCAGGAATCTGACGTAATGCATTGTTTATTGCGTCTTCTAGTTTGTTTTGTTCAGTAGTCGGCGCACGCTTTAATACGTAGTTCGATACTTGTTTGGCGTTGCCGGGGTGCCCTATGCCTAAGCGTAAGCGCCCGAAATTTTTGTTGTTGCCACATGCAGAAATAATATCGCGCAAGCCATTGTGGCCGCCGTGACCGCCGCCAATTTTTAATTTGGCTATGCCTGGATCAAGATCAAGCTCATCATGCACGACTAAAATGTTTTCTGGTTCGATTTTGTAAAATTGAGCCAGGGCCGCGACGGCTTGACCGCTGCGGTTCATAAATGTTGTGGGAACGAGTAAGCGCACATCGCGTGCGTTAACAATAATACGCGCGCTTAAACCAAAGAATTTTGGGGTGGGAGTTAAAGATTCTGAAAATTGTCGCGCGAGTTCGCTGACAAAATCCTGCCCAGCGTTGTGTCGAGTGTGAGCGTATTCCTCTCCTGGGTTACCCAGGCCGACAATCAATTTTACGGGGGCAGCAGGAGTTTTCATAAAGATACAGGGCCTTGTTAAGGCCCTGTCCAATGATGGTTTGCGAATTATTCTTCGCTTTGGCCTTCTTCGCTACCTTCAGCAGCTTCGTCATCAGCGGCGTTACCTTTAGGCTTGGAAATATTTGCCACAGGCAAGTCGTGATCTGAACCGTGAGCAAGGGCTACTGATTCAACGCCTTTTGGTAGGTTAAGATCAGAAATATGAACGATTTGACCAAGTTCAACTTCTTGTAGGTCTATCTCAATGAACTCAGGCAAGTCTTGCGGTAAACAAGAAACTTCAAGGTCGGTCATATTGTGAGAAACCACGCCGCCTTGCACCTTAACGCCTTTCGATGTGGCTTCGTTAATGAAGTGCAAAGGTACCTTGGTAGTGAATTTTGTCGTTTTCGAAACGCGCAAAAAGTCAGCATGATAAATAACGGCTTTTGCGGGGTGGCGTTGAAGATCTTTTAAGATCACATCTTCTTTTTTGCCGTCGACATCCAACGAAATAATGTGCGAGTAAAACGCCTCATGCTCGAGGTGTTTTGAGAACTCGTTAAATTTAATGGCAACATTTTGCGGCTTTTTACGGCCACCGTAAATGATTGCAGGCACTAAGTTATCTTCACGACGCAGGCGGCGGCTCGCACCTTTCCCTGACTCTTCGCGAAGCGTAGCGTTTAGAGAGAAGTCTTCTTTTGACATCTTTAATTACTCCACTTGAGGGTATATTGAATACCCATTTAATAAAATTTTAAAAATTCCGCGACCAGAAACTTTTAAAAGGGTGGCCATTGTGGCCGCTCTAAGGCAATGTTTAGTTAATGTGACCAAGGGCATTCTTGCTCAGAGTGAGCGAGGTAACCTATGGACGAAACATTGCACTCAAAGATTCTTCATTGCTAATTCGTCTCATTGCTTCAGCCATCATGTCAGAAAGCGTGAGTTGACGAATTTTTTTGCAGCCTTTCGCTGCGCTCGACAAAGGAATAGAGTCGGTTACGACTAGCTCATCCATTTGCGAAGCGTTAATTCTTTCTATTGCGGGGCCAGATAGCACTGGGTGCGTCGCGTATGCGATGACCTTTGTGGCGCCGCGGGCTTTCAATGCTTCCGCCGCATTACACAAGGTCCCTGCCGTGTCGACCATATCGTCGACCAATAAGCATGTGCGGCCTTCAATCTCGCCAATAATGTTCATCACTTCAGCTACGTTGGCTGTGGGGCGACGTTTATCGATGATGGCAAGGTCAATCTCTAGTTGTTTGGCCACTGCGCGAGCGCGAACCACACCGCCAATATCCGGTGATACAACGACTAAATCTTGAAAGTTTTGTAGTTCGATGTCAGCCAATAGAATGGGCGAGCCATATACATTGTCTACGGGCACATCGAAAAAGCCCTGAATTTGTTCTGCGTGAAGATCAACGGTTAGTACGCGGTCGATACCCACGGCTACCATCATGTCGGCGACAACCTTAGCTGTGATCGGCACGCGAGCTGAACGTACGCGACGATCTTGGCGAGCATAACCGAAATAAGGGACGACTGCGGTGATTCTTCCTGCGGATGCACGACGAAGCGCATCTGAGATCACCAAAATCTCCATAAGATTATCGTTGGTGGGGGCGCAGGTTGGCTGGATCACAAATACATCGCGGCCACGCACGTTTTCATTTAATTCAACGGCTACTTCCCCGTCTGAAAACTTGCCGACACTGATGTCCCCTAGTGGGATGCCCAAATGTTCGGATACTTTTTGTGCTAATTCCGGGTTTGCGTTACCCGTAAACAACATTAAGTCTGCCACACTACGCTCCGGTAAAGTGTTTGTGAGCCGCGCGAACGCCGCTGGAAGCTTAGTTTATATTTTCGAAGAGGTGCGAGTGCAAAGCACTGCATCGTCTTGAGTTCGGGGGCAGTTGGATAATAGCTTTGTAAGATGGCTGGGGTGGAAGGATTTGAACCTTCGCATGACGGGATCAAAACCCGCTGCCTTACCGCTTGGCTACACCCCAGTAGCGACCTTCTTGAGGAGGCATTGATGCAAGGGCGAGTGTTGAACCCCTTTCGCTACAAACCCGTCTATGTGCCCCGGCTTTTGTGCGAAAACAGCGTCAGCTGCCTCTTTGGAAGTGAACGGTGCAAAGATACAGGCACCCGTTCCAGTAAGCTGCGTTGGACCATGCTGACTGAGCCATTCAACTGCATCCCTCACCTGTGGAAAAAGGCCTTCAACCAGTGGTTGACAGTCGTTTTTTCCACCCCTCTCGAGGAAGGCCGGTACTGTAATGGCGGCTGTGCCTCTTGTCAATTCTTTGTGGGAAAAAACCTCGGCTGTAGAAACATGACATTTGGGTGCCAGAATAACGAAGTATTGCTCAGGCAATTCGATCGGCAGTAATTTTTCCCCAATGCCTTCAGCCCAAGCGCTTTCACCTTGCACAAATACTGGAACGTCGGCACCTAACTGCCGGCCTAATTCGGCCAGGTCATCAATCGTTAACTTACAGTCCCACAGATGATTTAGCGCGAGCAGGGTTGTTGCCGCATTGCTGCTGCCGCCGCCAATACCGCCGCCCATTGGCAGCGTTTTTTTGAGTGAGATCCGAGCGCCTTTGTTGAGGCCGCAGTGTTGCCTAAGTATTTGTGCGGCCTTGTAGATGAGATTGTCTTCGGTCTTTAAGCCTTTTATTTTGGGTTTGATGCTGATCTGGCCGCTTTGGTCTTCCTCAAAGCTAAGCTCATCGCCGTAATCGAGTAATTGAAATACGGTTTGTAGTTCGTGATAGCCGTCTACTCTGCGCGCGAGAATGTGCAGGAAAAGGTTTAACTTGGCTGGGCTTGGGAGTGTGAGCATCAGAATACGGTCTAGCTGGTTTAGATCTGCCAGGATTTTGCAGCGATCGTCAGGCGAATACTACCTTGGGTGGCGATGATTTTTTTGGGTAATGTGAGATTGCCTACAGCCTGGTATTGCTTGAAGTAAATATTCCAGCCCAATTGGGACAGTTGTTCGAGCTTGCCCGAAGGGTAAAGTGATTGCTTGGCAATAGGGGCCGTGGGGCTGGCCTTGCCTAGCACCCATGACTCCAATGCGCTTAGGGGCAGTTGCACCCCGGTGTTAGCGGTCAGTAGAGATTCAGCATCGCTAGCGGTCTGAATGCCTTTTTTAGTGTGTAATTCAACGAGGCCGTTTTTATTGTGGATGCGTACAGAACCAAACCCTAGGGTGCCGTAGAGTTTGATATCAAACGATTTGGGGGTTTGTGTCCAGTTGAAGTTGAGGGCTTGGGCGCGTTGTTCCGTGCGAATTCCCAGCTTGCCTTTGAGTAGAAAGCTTTCTATTTGATCTACATGCTGAATGCGGGTAGCAGGTGCGTGTGCGCAACCACCCAGAAATATGAGGGCAGAAAAGCAAAAGTAGGAAAGGCTGTATTTGAAGGTTTTAGTCAATGCTGGCGTTTAAGCGATTAAGTGTTTTATGAATGACTTTGCTTTTTGGCGCGAGTTGCAACCCCTGTTTCCACACAGATTTAGCTTCTTCAATATTTCCGGTTACCCAGAGTACCTCACCTAAGTGCGCGGCAATTTCATGGTCGGGCAGTGAGGTCATCGCTTGGCGCAGTTTCTCCAAGGCTTCTTCATAGTTGCCCAGGCGATAGGCTATCCAGCCCATGCTGTCGATCACCGCAGGGTCGTCGGGGGTGAGAGCGTAAGCCTGTTTAATGTATTCGTAGGCTTCTTGGTAGCGGTTGGTGCGGTCGGCTAGCGTATAGCCCAGAGCATTTAGTGCCGCTGCGTTTTCTGGAACTAAGGCCAATACAGCTTTGAGGTCTTTTTCCGCAGCAGAAATGTAATCGATTTGCGAATAGAGCATCGCGCGAGCATACAAGAGGCGAGTGCTAGTAGGGAAAGCGTCTACCCCTTTGCTCAAAGCGCCTTCAGCGGCATTCATTTGCCCTGCTTTGGAGTAAAGGTCAGCTTCAAGCATAAATAATGCTTCGGCGGTGGTGTCTTGAGCTGCGGCCTGTTCTTCTTTGACGAATGCAATGGCCTCGTCATGCTTGCCCATGGCTTGCATGACTTCTGTCGATTTGATTAAGGCGTTGACGTAGTTTTTACCTTGCCCAACAGCGCGGAAGTGGCGCAGGGCCATCTTCAATTCGTTGCGAGCCTGGTGAATCTCTCCCAAATTGTAATGCGCTTCAGAGCGGTATTGCTTGTCTGCCATAAGTAACTCGAAATGAGTTTGGGCCGTTGAAAGCTCACCGAGATCTTTTTCTACTAGGGCTAACGAGTAAAGAATCTCACCGTCAGATGGTTGCTGCTTATGGAGGATTTCAAATTGATCGCGTGCCAGCTCTGGGGATGTAGTCCAAACCAATCTCGCGTATCGCGCACGTAAGCCGACGTTATTGGGGTTGTTTTTGACCAGCTTGGCTAAACGGTCGCGAGCGAGCTTCTCTTTGCCCATTTTGTAGAGTACACGGGTTTCTTGAAAAGCACTCCGAATAGGGTTCTCATCAAGCTTTTTGGCCTGCGACGCAGCGTTCAGCGCACTTTCAAGGTCGCCGGCCTGCTGTAACAAGACGGATTGTCCCAACCATAAGCCAGCATCCTCTTTGTGCGTTTTGAGCAGCTCGGCATATTTTTCAGTTAAGGCTTTAACTGCTTCAATGTCGCCTTTTTCCGCTCGCATGGCGATGCTTTCAAAGTTGGTAGGTTCGTTTTCGAGTAGCATCTTGCGCGACAGTTCAAAAGCCTCAAAGAGGTGGTTGGCACTGATTAACTCGGAAGAGGCAAGGTAGCGTGCTTCTGGGCTTTCTGGGTCGATGTCGAGCCACAACTGAGACATCTCTAGCGCAGACTGGCGTGCATTTAGGCTGCGTGCAATACGCGTTGCTCGTGCCGTAACCAGTAAATCTTGCGTGCTAGAGGCTTGTTGAACGTAGTTGCCAAGAGCGATGTCGTAGCGCTTACGGTCAATCGCCATTTCCGCTACGAGCAGGGCATAGAGTGTATCGGCAGAAAATTCGCGATCGGGTACCGTTACCACGCGCGGTGGCAAAGCGTCGTCTGCGTTCGTGGTGGCTGCTTGCTTGCTCACTTTGTTAGTAGGAGCGTCTTGCTGGGGCGAGTTGGCACAGCTAATGAGCACGCATACTGCAGAGCTTAGCCCAAGGGTGCGCAGTAACTTGCCTGTGTAAGAGGTGCTGTTATTTATGCGGTAAATCATTCCGGTTTCCGAACTAACGCTCATCGTCGTCTAAGTATAACAAGCTTTCCAAGTAGTCATATTTTCCTTTAGTAGTCGCACTGGCTGGTGATTTTGTGTGCGGAGCACAAATCCGATGGATGGGTTGTTCTAATCTACTAAAATATGACCTCTAAAAAATAAAAATGCTCCCTTTAAATATTGTTGGCTTGCCTTCTGCGCTAGCGCACCGGAAAATACCGCGCTTTGACTCAATGTGCTCCCGATGATGGGGGTAAAGCCTATATGACGCTCATTGCCCTCGGGATCAACCACAACACCGCGACAGTAGAAGTGCGAGAAAAGCTCGCTTTCGGACCGTCGCAGCTAGAGCCTGCGCTGCGTGAAGTCGCTGGCCGCGAAGGTGTGGGGGAGATTGCGATCCTCTCTACCTGCAATCGGACCGAGATATATTGTCACGTCGATCTAGAGCCTGACGCGGTGTTGTGCTGGTTGGCGCAGCACAAAGATGTCGCCTTGGGCGACTTGCGTGATGTCCATTATCTGCATCTTAATGAAGATGCGGCGCGCCACATGATGAAAGTTGCCAGCGGCTTAGATTCTATGGTCTTAGGTGAGCCACAGATTCTTGGGCAAATGAAATCCAGTTATGCCACTGCACGTGAAAGTGGCACTTTGGGTGGTACTTTGCACACGACCTTTCAGCAAGTATTTTCTGTGGCGAAGCGCGTGCGCTCAGAAACAGCTATTGGCGAAAACCCCGTTTCAGTTGCTTATGCCGCGGTGAGCTTAGCCCAGCAAATATTTTCTGACTTAAAAAAGGATACGGCCCTATTAATCGGTGCTGGTGAAACTATTGAGCTGGTTGCGCGGCATCTTATGGATGCAGGCATCAAGCAAATCATTGTGGCGAATCGCACATTGGAAAATGCCTTGCTTCTGGCAGATAAGTTTTCAGCTGAAGCAATTTTATTGGCGGATATGCCAGAGTATTTACATCGCGCCGATATTGTTATTTCTTCGACCGCGAGTCAATTGCCGATTCTTGGTAAGGGCTCTGTAGAAAGCGCACTAAAAAAGCGTAAGCACAAACCTATGTTTATGGTAGATATTGCGGTACCTCGCGATATTGAAGCAGAAGTGTCTGATTTGGGAGATGTCTTTCTGTATACGGTTGACGACCTCAAAGAAGTGATCGATGAGAATAAACGATCGCGTGAAGAAGCCGCTGAAATTGCCCACGAAATTGTAGAAGAAGGCGTAAAACATTTTCTTAATGAGCAGCGTTCGGTTTCTGCCGTTAACACCATTAAACAATTTAGAGCAAAAATGGATGCGCTAAAAGAAATAGAACTGGCAAAAAGCATTAGTGCTTTAGAGAAGGGGGCTTCGCCGGAAGAAGTGCTGGCTATGCTTGCACGAAACTTAACAAATAAAATGTTGCATACGCCTACCTCGGCTTTGAAGCAAGCAGGAATCGATGGCCGTGACGACATTGTACGGTGCTTGCGCGATACCTTTGATCTTGAAGAAGATGAGGTGTCAATGCTCGACGAGGCTGACCCGTCTGATTCAGACGCGAAACGATAAAATAATTGAAATATCCTTAGCCACATAACATACGAGTGGCGGCGGTTTAACTTGTAGGAATATATGAAAGCATCAATTAAAGAAAAACTTTCTCAGCTTTGTGAACGCTATGAAGAGGTCGGGGTTCTGCTGAGCGACCCAGAAGTGATTGGCAATCAAAATAAGTTTCGTGAATTTTCTGTGGAATACTCCGAATTAGAACCTGTGGTAAAAACATTTGAAAATTATTCCGAAGTGCTCGGCAATATAGATGAAGCAAAGTCCTTGCTAAAGGATGCCGACGACGATATGCGTGAAATGGCGCAAGAAGAATTGACAGAAAATGAAAAGCAGATCGAGCCTTTAGAGTTGGAGCTACAAAAGCTTCTGTTGCCGAAAGATCCCAATGATAGCAAAAACGTATTTTTGGAAATTCGCGCCGGTACTGGTGGTGACGAGGCGGCTATTTTCTCGGGTGATCTTTTCCGTATGTATTCCAAATTTGCAGAAAATAAAAAATGGAAAGTGGAAGTGATTAGCGAAAATCAGGGAGAGCATGGTGGCTTTAAAGAAATTATCACACGCATCGTCGGTACCGGTGTGTATTCGTTATTAAAATTTGAGTCTGGTGCTCACCGTGTTCAGAGGGTGCCAGAAACCGAGTCCCAAGGCCGTATTCACACATCGGCATGTACTGTTGCAGTAATGCCCGAAGCAGATGAGCTCGAAGATGTAGAAATCAACAAAGCCGATTTGCGTATCGATACTTTTCGTGCGTCTGGCGCAGGTGGTCAGCACGTTAACAAAACAGATTCTGCAATTCGTATTACACACTTGCCCACGGGTGTGGTGGTCGAGTGTCAAGACGAGCGTTCACAGCATAAAAACAGAGCGAAAGCGATGTCGTTATTGGCGGCACGATTGCAAAATTCACAGCAAGAAAAGGCCGCTGCTAGCCAATCTGAAGAACGTAAAAGTCTGGTGGGCAGTGGTGATCGTTCGGAACGGATACGTACTTATAACTTTCCGCAGGGTCGTGTGACCGATCACCGCATTAATCTCACTCTTTATAAACTAAACGAAGTTATGGAGGGTGAGCTTGAGGAAGTAGTGCAGCCGCTTGTAAATGAATACCAGGCAGACCAGCTCGCCGCGCTTGGAGGCTAAGGTTGTCTCTCTCTATCGCGCAATGGATAAAAACAGCTCAAAAAGAATTTGAGGCGGTTAGCGATAGTGCGCGCCTGGACGCTGAGGTTTTACTTGCTCAGGTTTTAAAAAAAGATCGCAGCTATTTATATACCTGGCCGGAAAAAGAAATCCCTTCTGAAGAGTTGAAAGTGCTTGATACACTTAGGTGCCGCCGCAACGACGGGGAGCCTATCGCCTATATTGTAGGGGAAAGAG
This sequence comes from Agarilytica sp., assembly GCA_045430305.1. Taxonomy (GTDB): domain Bacteria; phylum Pseudomonadota; class Gammaproteobacteria; order Pseudomonadales; family Cellvibrionaceae; genus Agarilytica. The sequence continues at coordinate 105,445 of JAILXW010000002.1, forward strand.
AGTTCTGGTCGTTACCTCTTTATGTCGATATCTCGACGCTCATTCCTCGCCCTGAGACGGAGCTTCTCATTGAAACATGTTTAGAGGTGTTTTCTCATAAACAGCCTTTAAAAATTTTGGATCTGGGCACAGGCACAGGCGCAATAGCGCTCGCGCTTGCGAAAGAGTTTTCTAATGCTGACGTTTGTGCGGTAGACAAAGAAGCTTCGGCTGTAGAATTGGCCAAGAGCAATGCAGCACGTCATTCTATTTCAAATGTAAATATTTCTTCCAGCGACTGGTTTTCTGAAGTTAAAGAAAAATACGATTTAATTGTTTCTAACCCTCCCTATATTGACGCTGAAGACCCGCATTTACATCAAGGCGATGTGCGATTTGAACCCCATTCCGCACTGGTTGCGGCAGGAAATGGTTTGGCTGATATTCACCGCATTGCTGAGGGGGCGCGAGAATACTTATTGCCTGGCGGTGTGCTTATGTTTGAACATGGGTTTCAGCAGGCTGAAAGTGTAAATAAAATACTTAAATCTGCGGGTTTTGTAGATGTGAAATGCAAGCAAGATTTGCAAGATCGCGATCGAATTAGCTTCGGGACGATGGTATGAAAGATTCAGAGTTAGAGCGGTATTCTCGACACATACTATTGCCTCAGATAGATATCGTTGGCCAGGAAGCCTTATGTAAAAGCAAAGTACTCGTGCTTGGTGTTGGTGGCCTAGGCAGCCCGGTGGCAATGTATTTAGCTGCAGCGGGTGTCAGAGAGTTGGTGCTAGTCGATGACGATACCGTCGCGCTAAGTAATTTGCAGCGGCAGATCGCGTATTCGCAAGACCAGATCGGCGAACAGAAAGCGATTGCGGCAAAAGAAAAAATTTCTGATCTAAATTCTTCAATAAAAGTAAGCGCGGTAACAGATCGGCCGGATTTTTCTGAGCTAGAAAAGTTGTTAGACGGTTGTGATGTCGCGGTGGATTGCACCGATAATCTTGCGGCACGACAACTGATAAATGCGTCGTGCTTTAGTAAAAAATTGCCGCTTGTTTATGCGTCAGCAATACGCTTTGAAGGGCAGTTAAGCATTTTTGATTTTCGACAAGAAGATTCGCCATGTTATGAATGCCTTTATCACTCAATGGGTGATATCAATGAGAGTTGCAGTGAAAGTGGTGTGGTGTCACCTTTGGTCGGCGTGATGGGGAGTATGCAGGCAATCGAAGTGATTAAGCTTCTGGCCGGTATTGAGAGTTCTTTGGTTTCAAAAATTGCCTTATTTGACGCGTTAAAAAGCGAGTGGCGTTATTTTAAGTTTTTAAAAAATGCCTCCTGTGACGTTTGCTCTCATTAACTAAAAATCGACTAGGTTCAACCAAAAACAAAAAAGGCCGGTTAAACCGGCCTTTTTTGTTTTTTATGCTTAAGCTTCTAAAACTTCAGCGTGCCTTCTAGTGCAATCGTCATTGGGCGTCGAATAAAGCTGTAGTGGGTGTTGGTGCCGAAAGAACTATCTGATAGGGGAGCATTTCCAGAGTAAGAAATAACCTCTTCGTCTAGTAAGTTTTTGCCAAGCAAGCCTACCGCCCAATATTCACCTTCTAGGCCAACCCGAGCATTTAGAATTGTATGTGCATCGATTTCGCCATCGGGATCTAGGTTAACGTGCACATTGTGACCGTCAACATGTTGAACATCGATAAAACCAATGAAGTTAATACCCGGTAAAACTTCTGTTAGATAATCAAGCGAAACATTGATTGTGTATTCTGGCGTATATACGCCGCGTTTACCGGTATAGTCACAAGTTAAAGGGCTGTCGCCATCGGGGGTTTGGCCTGCGTGGCAATTTCCGTTTTCAAAATCTTTATATTCAAAATCTAACCAAGCGATACCATAGGAGGTGGTTAGGCCGTCGGCGAGTAACCAGCGTCCGTCAACTTCAATACCTTGTACAAGCGTTTCTTTGGCGTTACCAACATTAAAACCAACACCGCCATCAAATTGGCTAATTTGTAGGTCACCATAATCGGTACGATAAAAGGCAGCATTTAATTCCCCGCGGCCACCGGCTAAAGTGTTTTTGATACCGGTTTCAAAAGCGAAGGAATTTTCATTCTCAAACTCAAAACTAGCAGCATTGTTTGAGCGTGGGTCAAAACCACCGGCTTTTGAACCTGTTGTTAATGAAGCGTAGGTCATCATGTCGTCACTGAAGTTGTATTCAACGATAGCCAGTGGGTCAAAGGGTGTCTCTTTGCGGCTACCGGAAACGTTGTGGCCGCCGCCAACACCTGCTAGCGCTTCGTTTTCAAGTAAAAACACACCAAGGTAAAGTCCGCCCACGGATGGGTCAGTAATTTCGGCCCCTGTTGTTGGGTTGTATATGAAAATGCGCTTAGATGCATTTTTTTCTTCTTCTGTATATCGGGCACCCAAAATAAAATTTAACTGATCGGTAGCGTTTATTTTTATGCGACCAAATGCGGCCCAGGCTTCTGAGCTTTGATGAAAGTCACGCCCGGCGCCTGTATTAAGCATTGCGCCAGCGGTAGTAACTCCGTTGGCGATCAATATGGGCGGTAGTGCATTGGTGTTGCGTATGGGCAAACGATCTTCAAAGGTTTGGTCGTAGTCTTGATAATACAAACCGCCTACCCACTCGATTCTTTCACCTAGAGGTGAGGTGATACGAATTTCCTGGCTGAATTGATCGTACTCTTCAAATAATTCCAGCTCTAAAATTTCTGCCGAGACGAAATCACAATCACACAGTTCGGTGTATTCAAAACCGAGTTGGCCGGTTACAAGGGTCAGGGTGTAATCGTTAAAGTCGTAATTTGTGGTCAGCGTTACATTTTCGATTTCGTTATCACTGAATTCTGCAATATCGGTTTGACGGCGATAGTCCAATTCTGGGTCGAACGGGGGTTGGCTAAATAGCTGTAGCCATTCGCTATAATTCGACGCGCCGTCAACAAGGGGAATATCTTGAGTGATTTCAATGGCTCTGCCTGAGGTTTCAAATTCGTTTTGTTCTACTTTGAATAAAAAGCTCAAACTTTCTGTTGGGGTGAAGTCGAGGGTCAGTCGTGTTGCTGTTTCTTCGGTATCGGCTTCGTCAACATCTTTAAAGGTGTTTTCAAAATAGCCGTCTTCCGTATATCCACGATGGGCGAAACGGGCGCGTAATGTATCGGATATCGGGCCCGATATCATGGCGTTGACTTCGGTTTGGTTGTGTTCGAATTCCTGCGATACGGAAAACTTCGCTTCAAGTTCTTCCGTCGGTGTGGCGGTTGTTAGGTTTAAAGCGCCTGCGACACTGTTTTTGCCAAACAGGGTGCTTTGTGGGCCACGCAGTAATTCTGCACGCTGCATATCCATCATTGGGGTGCGGAATAATTGTGCGCGCCCATAATAGATACCATCAATATACATACCTACTGATTGCTCAAAGCCTTGGCTGTTATCGGAGCCAATGCCGCGAACTCGCACCTGGGTGCTAAAGCCGGATTCGGTGAAGTGAATATTGGGTAGGTAGGCGGTTAAGTCTTCCAGGTTTTCAATGCCCGCATCTGCGAGTTTTTCTGCGTTTACCGCAGACACCGAAATAGGGACATCCTGGATGTTCTCTGCAATTTTCTGAGCGGTGACGATAACTTCTTCTAAGCGAAGGTCTGGGGTTTCGGGTTCAACTCTCGCCGGAGGTGCTGTTGTTTCTTTCTCGTTTTGGGCATATGTAGAAAGGCTGGCTTGCAGAGCGATTACGCCAATCGCAAGCCCCAGAGGTTTGATCTTAAAACAGCGCGTGGGGAGCATGTTGTTCTCCTGAATTTTATTGTTGTTTTGAACGACTTCCGGTCGTTCTGGAGCGATGAGTTAACGTTGGTTCTTCTTTCTATTTTAGGAGCTGAATGCATCCTTCACTAGGGATAATGAATAATAATAGCGCGCATTTCCTCTTGATTAAAAACCTGCCGCAAAATATGGCGCGTGGAAGTTAAAATGGTGGCGAGGTGGCTGCGCTCAGCACTGTTTCAGTATGTCTACATCACCATTTCTTTCGAATGATGAATAGTGATCTGAATGGCACAGTACGGCGCTATAAACCTAGAATCTACCCGCTTAGGCTCGGCAACGTGAGGCCGCTTAAACCTTATAGTATTCCTTATACCAATCCACAAAGTGTTTGATGCCGTCGACGACGCCTGTGGCGGGTTTGAAACCTACTTCTTGTATAAGCGCAGAAACATCTGCGCAGGTCGAGGGTACGTCGCCTGGTTGAATGGGCATAAAATTGATATCGGCTTTCTTGCCGATGCAGTCTTGTATGGCATTGACGAAATCCATCAGTTTAACGGGTGAATTGTTACCAATGTTGTACACGCGATAGGGTGCGAAGCTACTGGAAGGGTCGGGTGTTAGGCCGCTCCACTCGGGGTTAGACTCTGGGATTTTATCGGTTACGCGAATCACCCCTTCGACGATATCGTCGATATAAGTAAAGTCGCGATACATTTCCCCGTGGTTATACACATCGATAGGGGTGCCATCGATAATGCCTTTGGTGAACTTGAATAACGCCATGTCAGGGCGCCCCCAAGGGCCGTAAACAGTGAAAAAACGCAAGCCTGTGGTTGGGAGCTTAAACAAGTTACTGTAGGTGTGTGCCATCAACTCATTAGACTTCTTGCTCGCCGCGTAAAGCGAGACAGGGTGGTCGACGTTGTCTTTCTCGGAGAATGGCTGACTTTCGTTGGCGCCGTACACAGAGCTAGATGAGGCGTAGCTCAAATGCGCCACCTTGTGATGGCGGCACCCTTCGAGAATATTCAGAAAGCCAACAATGTTGGATTCGATGTAGGTTCTCGGGTTTTCTATGGAATAGCGCACACCAGCTTGAGCTGCGAGGTGAATCACTCGATCAAAGTTGTGATCGGCAAACAGTTTTGCCATGCCTGCATTATCGGCAAGGTCCAGTTTGATAAATTGAAAATTTTCATGGGCTTGTATTAGCGCCAAGCGATCTTCTTTCAGGCTGACACTGTAGTAATCGTTCAAATTGTCGATGCCCACTACGGTATCGCCACGCTCTAGCAATTTTAAACTGGTGTGAAACCCGATAAAGCCGGCTGCGCCGGTGACCAAAACTTTCATACATTGCCCCTAATTGGTGATGGCGGCATTCTACTTGAGCGCGAGGTGCGGGGTAAATTAATGAAGGGATTTCTTGGCTAATCTCGGCCTTTTCCCCAATCGGACCTCAATATATGTTTAAATACTGGCCTAAATTTCCTGTAACTTAATCTAACTTCCCCGATAAAGGCATTTGTGAGTAAAAAACAACAGTCTGGTTTACGCTTCAGTGAGCTTAATTTATCCCCCGAAATTAATCTTGCATTAGATGAGATGGGTTTCGAAGTCTGCTCGCCCATTCAAGAAAAATCTCTTCCCTATTCTTTGAGTTCTCACGATGTGGTGGGCAAGGCTCAAACCGGGACGGGTAAAACCGCGGCATTTTTGCTTGCAGTCTTCGAAGATCTGTTAAATAACCAGCCAGAAGAAGAGCGTTATGCGGGTGAAGCCAGAGCTTTGATATTGGCGCCCACACGCGAATTGGTAATGCAAATTGCCAAGGATGCAGAACAGATTGGTAAACACACTAAACTCAAAATTCACGCCTTGGTGGGTGGAATGGATTACACCAAACAATTAAATAAGCTCCACTCAAACGAGGTGGATATCTTGGTGGCGACACCGGGGCGTTTAATTGATTTTTGTGAAAAGCGTGAAGTGTATTTAGATCAGCTAGAAGTATTGGTGATCGATGAAGCTGATCGCATGCTAGATATGGGCTTTATTCCACAAATTAAACGTATTGTGCGTCTAGCGCCTAGAAACACGCACCGCCAAACGCTAATGTTTTCGGCCACTTTCCCTGACGATGTTCGCCGTTTGGCTGAGCAGTGGACCCACAATGCGATTGAGGTCGAAATTGAGCCCGAGCGTATTGCGACCGATAGCATCGAGCAAAAAATTTATATGGTGTCGACGGAAGAGAAACTCACGCTTTTGTGCAATTTATTTGAAGACTCCGATGTAGGCAGTATGATTGTGTTCGCCAACCGTCGAGATGAATGCCGTAAGCTGCATGAAAAACTCAGCAAGCGAAATTTGAATGTTGGCATTCTTACAGGTGATATTCCGCAGAATAAGCGCACCCGCACACTCAATGATTTTAAAACTGGCAAGTTACGCGCCTTAGTTGCGACAGACGTTGCTGGGCGTGGTATTCACATTGATGATATCACTCACGTCGTCAATTACACCCTGCCGGAAGAGCCAGAAGACTACGTGCACAGAATTGGTCGCACAGGTCGAGCAGGGAATACCGGAATATCCATCAGCTTCGCCTGTGAAGATGATGCTTTTCGCTTGCCCGCCATCGAAGAGCTACTTGGTATAAAGCTCGACTGCTCTATGCCTCCAGAGCATTTACTTACAAAGTAATATCGCACTGCGCCACAACCGGTTTCCTCCTACGCTGGCGCATCTTTCCTTTCTTCTCGTTAGTTCCTTGTCTACACTGTCAATTGGCGGTTGATAATTGATCAGTCGTCCAGTTCCCTTTTTTTATGACCTTGGGCAATAGATTGACAATGAAAAAAGTTTTGGTGGTCGAAGATAGTTCGTTGGTGATGAAGGTGCTCAAGCACGTGCTGTCGAACTCCACACTATTTCAATTTGATTATGCAATGGACTTTGCCGAAGCCAAGGCTTTGTGTGAGCAAAATGACGATGGTTATTTTGCTGCTTTGGTTGATTTATCGCTGCCCGATGCTCCAAATGGCGAGGTGGTGGACTTCTGTCTATCAAAAGGCTTTCCAACCGTTGTGCTGACGGGGAGTTTCAACGAAGAAAATAAAAACACCTTGTTGGCCAAAGGTATTGTTGACTATGTCACTAAAGAGGGGCGCTTTTCCTACGAGTATGCGTTAAGCGTGTTGGAGCGTCTGGTGAAAAACCAAGACGTTAAAGTGCTCGTGGTGGATGACTCCGATACTGCACGCCGCTATGTTGCGGCCTTATTGCGATTGCAGCTTTTTCAGGTGTTTGAAGCAAAAGATAGTGTGCAAGCGCTGAAGTTGATTATCGATAACCCCGATTTAAGGTTGATGATCGTCGATTTTCATATGCCTCGTATGAACGGTTGTGAATTAATTAAAAATATTCGCTTAAAGTACGAAAAAACTGACATGATGATAATCGGTGTTTCATCTGATACCAACGGTTCTATGTCTGCCCAGTTTATTAAGAATGGTGCTAACGATTTCTTACGAAAACCATTTAATCATGAAGAATTTCACTGTCGTGTAGCGCACAATGTGGAATTTCTTGAGCTAATTAAATCACTTCGAGAATCTGCCTATCGGGATGATGAAACAGGAGCTTTCAATCGGAAGTATTTTTACGACACATGTGAAAAAACTTTTGCTGAACCGCCGTCATCAGCAGTGTCGATGGCGATCGTAAATATTGATGAGTTCGATGGTGTGAATGAACGTTATGGCCACGATATTGGTGATCACGTTATGCAGCGCGCAGTGCAAGAATTTCATGAGCTGCTAGATAGGTTTCTGGTGGTTCGCAATCACGGCCCTGAGTTTTACATTTTATTGCAGGGGTTAAACTGTGAAAAAGCGACCGCGTTTATAGAAAAAGTTCGCCAAATGTTTGCAACAGCAGATTTGGGTGAGGGTGAGCATACGATTAGTCTATCGTTTAGTGCCGGTGTTTCAGGAATAAAGACGAGTAACGTCGACGATCTTGTGAATGCGGCGCGCTTGAACTTGCGCCGTGCATGGGAAGCAGGTGGGGATTTGGTCTTTGGAGACGATTAATCGCCAGAAGTATCTGAGCTTGTAGAAAGTGCGTTTTCTTTGGGGCAGCCACCCTGCGGGCAGTGCTTTAATTCACGCAACCAAAATAGTGTGCCACCCACAACAGCCACGGGCATCGCAATAATATTGATCACCGGTATGATACTGCAAAAAGTGATGAAGCCGCCAAACCCCAAACAGCTATATTTTTTCTGCCACAAGCATTGCCGTAGTGGTGAAAATTCTAGTTGATGATTATCTGCAGCGTAATCTGCATATTGAATCGACATAGTCCAGGCGCTCCAGGCAATACCGATTAATGGCGCGAGGATGTTTACCACTGGAATAGTGCCCACCAAAATCATAATCAGCATAACCAAAATGCCGCGATTTAAAAAATACCACAGTTTTATCAGCTCGCGTTTTAATGTTCGGCGAATCATTTCGCCCATGCTTTCTTCTGGCGGCGCTTTTCCAGTCAATATTCTTTCGGCTTCAGCAGCCAAAAAACCATAAAAAGGCGCGGCCAGAATGTTGGTGATCATATTAAAACTGTAGGCATACAGAATGAGCATGATAATGCCTAATACAATAAGCGCGATCCAAGCTAGTGGCTCGAGAAAGGAGGGCAGTAATTGCATCGCGCTGTCGGTAATACTACTGAAATAATAAATGAGCGTCGCAGTTAAAAAGAAAAACAGGACGCAATTCACCAGTAACGGTACAACCAGATAAAGGCGCAGTTCTTTGCGCCAGACAAGTCGTAGCCCTTCGTTAAAATAATAAACGCCAGAGGCGATATTGTTTTTGTAGCGCGGTGGAGGTAGCACGAGTTGGCGGTACGCTTATTTGGCGCCGTTGGATTTTAATGCAGACATATATGGGTCAGCGTGACGGTGCTGGGAGATCACCTGTAAGAAGCTTTCTCCATCTGCGTTAGTGCAGTTTATGTTTTTACCTTCTTCCACGAAAAACTTTACGAATGTTGCAAAGTTATCTGCTTTCATGCCGCGATAAGCGCGTTCCAATGCGGTGAAGTTCGGGTCGGTGTCGCCGACTGCGGTCACATTTAAAAATTCTTTTACGCGGTCGTCTGAAAAGGTCTCGCCGAGAACCTTCTGTTTATCTTTCTTTAAAGTCATTGTCTTTTGATACCAGGTTTTCTTTTTATGAATTCAGTTTTTGCTGCAATATTTTATTAAGGTCTGCCGGGTTTGCTTTGCCTTTAGAGGCTTTCATCACTTGGCCAACAAAGAAGCCGATCATTTTTTTACGTTTGTCTGGTTCGGCTGAGCGATAGTTCTCTACTTGTTTGTCATTGTTGGCAATCACCTCATCGATCATGGCTTCTAGTTCGCCAGCACCTGTTGGTTTCAGGCCTGCTTGCTCAATGACTTGGTCAACATCTTCGGCGCCATTCCATATGTGTTCGAAGCAGGTTTTTCCCGTTTTGCTGCTAAGTGTGCCTTCCTTAATTCGTGTAATTATGGTGCCAAGTTGCGGGGCTGATATTTTTGCATCACTGATGCTAAGCTCTTCAGCGTTAAGTCGCGCAGCAAGTTCGCCCATCATCCAGTTGGCAGAAAGTTTTGCATCTTCGCAAACGCTAACAGTTCCTTCAAAAAACTTCGCCATTGCGGCTTCACCGCTAAGAATGCCGGCATCGTACGCCGATAAACCGTATTGATCTTGAAAGCGTTGCTTGCGAGCTTCCGGTAATTCTGGCAGTGATTTTCGAATGTCTTCGATGTAGTTATCATCGAGAATAACAGGCAATAAATCGGGGCATGGGAAGTAGCGATAATCGTTAGCTTCTTCTTTTGAGCGCATCGCCTTTGCTGTGTGGGTGTCGCCATCGTATAAGCGCGTTTGCTGAATGATTTTTCCGCCGTCTTCAATGACTTCGATTTGGCGCTCAACTTCTTGCTCAATACAGCGTTCCATAAAACGGAAGGAGTTAAGGTTTTTGGTTTCGGTACGTATGCCAAGCGCTTCTTGGCCTTTCGGGCGAACAGAAATATTTACGTCGAAGCGCATGGAGCCTTGCGACATTTCGCCATCGCAAATGCCAAGAGATGTCACAAGTGAGTGCAGGGTGCGAGCAAGAGCAACAGCTTCTTCTGCTGAGCGCATATCGGGCTCGCTCACAATTTCAATTAAAGGTGTGCCTGCGCGATTTAAATCAATGCCAGACATGCCATGGTAATCTTCATGTAACGATTTACCTGCGTCTTCTTCTAAGTGTGCGTGGTGAATACGAATGCGTTTTTGTTCACCGTTTTCTAAACTGATATCAACATAGCCACCGTTAACGATGGGTTCTTCTAATTGTGTGGTTTGATATCCTTTAGGTAAATCTGGGTAAAAATAATTTTTACGCTCGAAGACCGAGCGCTTACCGATTTCGGCATCGATGGCGAGACCAAACATCGTAGCGAAACGAAATGCCTGTGCGTTGGGTGTGGGCAGTGTGCCCGGCATGGCTAAGTCGATCAGGCTAGCTTGCGTATTTGGTTCGGCTCCGAAGGTGGTGCTTGAACCAGAAAATATTTTCGATTGGGTGGCGAGTTGTACGTGCACTTCTAACCCGATTACAGTTTCCCATTCCATCTTTTATTAAACCTATTTTGAATCTAATCGATCGCTGGGCGAAGCGTGTGGAAGTCGGTATTCTTTTGGAATTGATGCGCAACATTCAATAGCTTCGCTTCGGCAAAATAATTGCCGATCAGTTGTACACCGACGGGTTTTTTGTCGACGAGTCCGCAAGGAATCGACATGCCTGGCAACCCGGCCAAGTTTGTAGCGATGGTGTAAATGTCTTCTAGATACATCGCCACTGGGTCATCGCTTTTTGCTCCAAACTCAAAGGCTGGGCTGGGAGACGTCGGGCCGAGAATGACATCAACATCTTTAAATGCTTGAACAAAATCGTCTTTGATTAAGCGGCGTACTTTTTGGGCTTTGCTGTAGTAGGCGTCGTAATAGCCGGCAGAAAGCGCATAGGTACCAACGAGAATACGTCGCTTTACTTCTTCACCAAACCCTTCGCCGCGTGAGCGCATGTAAAGATCTTGTAGGTCTTGCGGGTTGTCGCAGCGGTGGCCAAAGCGTACGCCGTCAAAGCGCGACAGGTTAGCCGAGCATTCTGCCGGGGCAATCACATAGTAGGCCGGAACAGATAGGTGCGAGTGCGGTAATGAAATGCTAGCGATTTTTGCGCCGAGCTTTTCGTAAGTGTTAATCGCATCTTCCACGGCTTGTTGTGTGCCCGGGTCTAGCCCTTCGCCAAAATATTCTTTGGGCACGCCAATGGTAAGGCCGTCTAGGCTGTCATTCAAAGAGGCCGAGTAGTCGGGTACGGGCTCATTTATACAGGTGGAATCTTTACTGTCGTAGCTGGCCATAGTGCTGAGCATAAGTGCGGCATCTTCGGCGCTGCGAGTCATCACACCGGCTTGATCTAAGCTGGAGGCGAAAGCAATCATGCCCCAGCGTGATACCCGGCCGTATGTAGGTTTTAGGCCGGTAATGCCGCAAAGGCTCGCGGGTTGTCGAATAGAGCCGCCTGTATCGGTCGCGCTAGCGCCAGGCGCTAAACAGGCTGCGACCGCTGCTGCTGATCCGCCGGAAGAACCGCCGGGTACGCAGTTGGTGTTCCAGGGGTTGTTCACTGGGCCAAAAAAAGAGGTCTCATTGGACGAGCCCATGGCGAACTCGTCCATATTGGTTTTGCCCAGTGTTACTGCGCCGGCAGCGATGTAATTTTCTACCACTGTCGCATTGTAAGGTGGGGCGAAATTCGCCAGCATTTTTGAGCCGCAGGTGGTCGTGATGCCGTCGGTACAAAAAATATCTTTGTGTGCGATAGGAACGCCGCAGAGTGGGTGAGTGCCACCTTTGGTGAGGCGTGTATCAGCTGCATCAGCCTGTGCGAGGGCTAGTTCCTCTGTGACGGTGATGAAACTGTTGATAGATTGGTCAGCCTGTTTGATGCGGTCGAGAAAATGCTGAGTGATCTCGCGGCTGGAAAAAGCCTTGTCGCGGAGTTTTTGACTGATTTCTGCGATGCTTAGGGTGTGCATTCGGCTCGCTCGTTTGTGTTAAATATTTGATGGAAACGTTAGTGTTTTGTTTTGCCAATGATTGAGGGTCTTATTGGCAACTCATTCGATCACTTTAGGAACGAGGAAAAGGCCATCTTCAACAGCAGGGGCAATAGCCTGATACTTTTCTCGCTGATTCCGTTCACTGACTTCGTCGCTGCGAAGCACCTGCACCGCATCTAATGGGTGGGCCATGGGGCGAGTATCGCCAGTGTCGGCTTCTTGTAGTTGGTCAACCAAGGCCAGCACTTCGGTGATGCTACCGGCAGTGCGTTCCAGTGTTTCTTGGTTAATTTCCAAGCGCGCCAGTTTGGCTAGTTTTTCGATCTCTGATGCGTCCACGTATGATCCTGACGTTCAAGTTATTAGCAAAAATTTGCCAATGTTTTGCGTAAATGCAGCTACTTCATTCACGCCACTAAAATTGAGCGCGCTACGTTACCATATTTGTGCCTTGCTCTGAATCCCCGCCGTTGATACTCTTCGTCCCTTCGAGAGTGAAGCCCGCGACTGGCCCTATTTTTCCCGAGTTTTCGCGGATTTAGCACTATAATTACTCCATAAAAAAATAAGGCGGAGTTTAAGCGAAGTTTAAGGTCAAGCTACTTTTTACGTGTATCGCTTCAGCAACCGCCATTAGAAATGTATTCGGGACTGCCTATCACTATGTTAAGACGCTTAAAAGGTGTGTTCTCTAACGATCTTTCGATCGATTTGGGAACAGCCAACACCCTTATTTACGTGCGCGAAAAAGGTATCGTGTTAGATGAACCTTCGGTTGTGGCTATTCGCAATTCTAACGGGCAAAAATCTGTCGAAGCGGTAGGAATAGCAGCAAAACGTATGCTTGGCCGTACGCCTGGCAACATTACCGCCATTCGCCCCTTAAAAGACGGTGTGATCGCAGATTTTCAGGTAACAGAAAAAATGCTTCAGCACTTTATTCGTAAAGTGCACGAAAATAGCTGGTTTCAACCTAGCCCTCGGGTATTGATCTGTGTCCCTTGTCTATCTACCGAAGTAGAAAAGCGAGCGATTCGAGAATCGGCCATTGGTGCCGGTGCACGCGAAGTGCGCTTAATTGAAGAGCCTATGGCCGCTGCAATTGGCGCGGGTTTGAAGGTTGAGGATGCTACAGGCTCTATGGTGGTGGATATTGGTGGAGGTACTACCGAAATCGCTATCATCTCCTTGAGTGGCGTGGTGCTTTCAGATTCAGTACGCATTGGTGGTGACCGTTTTGACGAAGCCATCGTTAATTATGTGCGTCGCAAATACGGTAGTGTCATTGGTGATGCGACTGCTGAGCGTATCAAGCAGGAAATTGGTTGTGCCTACGCAGGCAGTAAAGTGCTCGAAATCGATGTTCGAGGCCGCAACTTGGCTGAAGGTGTGCCCAAGAGTTTTACTTTAAACAGTGATGAGGTGCTTGAAGCCTTGCAAGAGCCGTTGGCTGGTATTGTGCAGTCGATTAAAAGTGCGCTTGAGCTTTCGCCGCCAGAACTGGCATCGGATATCGCAGAAAGTGGCTTGGTACTTACCGGTGGTGGTGCGCTTTTACGCGATTTGGATCGTTTGCTGGCTGAAGAGACTGGCTTGCCAGTGGTTGTTGCAGAAGACCCGTTGACGTGTGTAGCGCGCGGAGGTGGGCGAGCGCTAGAGCTGCGTGATCAATATAATATTGATTTGGGTTTCTGAAGAGCTGATTTACTCGACAGTAGCTCCCGTATTGTCTTAAACAAACTGCATCAGAGTACTAAATGCTTTGATGCAGGTTCTACTGCTTTGTCAGATACGTTTTTCAGTCATCTGTTGGTCGCACGGAGTCTCGGAGGCGAAGAATCTTGAGTTTGTCTCAGACTTATAATAAACACCCTCACCCATAGCGCCGGAGGTTTGTATCAAGCCAATCTTTTCCAGTGGGCCGTCGATCGGTGTCAAAACGGGTGGTTTGGCCTTGCTGTCCATCATTATCGCCCTCGTTTTCCTCTATACGGATTGGTTTAAGCCTCTTAAGCAGCAGGCGCAAGATATTACCGCCCCTTTCTACTGGGTATCGAACTTCCCTTCTCAGGTGGGCAAGTGGTCTGACAACCGCTTAATGCCTCGTGAGCGCTTGATTCAAGAAAATGAGTCGCTGCGCACTGAAAATCTTGTTCTGAAACGAAAGCTGCAACTTAACGCTTCATTAGCAGCAGAGAATGTACGCCTGCGCCAACTGTTGAACTCTGCTGATACCCTAGAAGATCGAGTGCTCATTGCTGAAATTATTGGTCGTTCGCCTGATCCGACCATGCATCAGATACTCGTGAATCGAGGTAAAGAGCACGGCGTGTACGAGGGGCAGGCGCTGGTAGATGCCAAAGGTCTGATGGGGCAGGTGATAGAAGTCGGAACACGCACATCCAAAATATTGCTTATTACTGATTCGAGTCATGCTCTGCCGGTTAAGATCAACCGAAACGGCGAGCAGCTGGTGGCAGAAGGTATCGGTGGGCGCACGAATGGGTTGGCATTGCCTTATGTGGCGAACACGCTTGATATTGTGGTTGGCGATATGCTGGTGAGCTCTGGTTTAGGGCAGCGCTTCCCTATCGGCTATCCAGTCGCTGAAGTGGTTGAAGTGGTTAAAAATCCTTCTCGCCGTTTTGCGCGCGTTATTACCAAGCCAATGGCAGACATCAGTCGCAGTCGCTACGCGTTGTTGGTATTTGACCGCCCGCCGGGTGAGGGTTCATAAGTGCGCCGCTCCAAATCCGGTTTTTTTGTGCTTGTTTTTGCCTCTGTCCTTTTGGCAACGTTCTTTTCTATATATCCGATTCCAGAAACGTTGGCGAGCTTGCGCCCTGAGCTAATGTGTTTGCTTGTAATCTATTTCATTACCTCTTACCCGCAAAATTTTGGCATTGTCTTTGGCTGGGCCGTGGGTTTACTGCTGGATGTTTTTGAAGGTGGTGTCTGGGGGGCGCATGCGCTTGCGCTAACGCTCATTGCTTATATTTGTATTGGTGCCCACCAGCGTATAAAAAACTATTCCATATGGCACCAAACATTGTGGATGTTTGTGCTGGTTGGTATTCACCAAGTGATTGTCAATTGGGTGCAAGGCTTGGCAGGCTATGAGACTGATACGGTGTTTTTGGTTTTGTCTGCAGCACTTAGCGCTCTATTATGGCCGCCGCTTTTCTTGGTGCTCACGCGTATTCGTCTGCACTATCGTCTGGCTTAGGAGGCCCGTTTAATGTTACAGCTGGCGTCCAAATCGCCCAGACGGCGTGAACTGTTGGATCAAATTGGCGTCCCATATAAAGTGGTAAGCGTTGATGTCCCCGAGTTGCGCCATGCGCACGAATCCCCCCAAGCGTATGTTTCGCGCTTAGCCTTAGATAAGAGCCGCGCTGGAGTGAGAGCTTTCCCTGGGGCGCCTACGCTTGGCGCTGATACCATTGTTTGTAAAGATGATCAGGTGTTGGAAAAGCCGAAAGATTTTGGCGACTTCAAAAACATGATGCGCTTGCTCTCTGGTGGATCACATGTGGTCATTACGTCGATTGCGATGAGCGATGGTGAACAAGAATGTTTGACTACAGCCAGCACGCAAGTACGTTTTCGCGATATTCGCGACGAAGAAATCGAACGTTATTGGCTTACAGGCGAACCTAAAGACAAAGCCGGTGGCTATGCAATACAAGGTTTTGCCGCGGTGTTTGTGAGTGAAATTCACGGTAGTTACTCCAATGTGGTGGGCTTGCCGATCGAAACTTTGAGTCCGCTGCTAGCGGAGTTCGATATCCCCATTTGGGAAGCAGTAAAAAAATGAGTGAAGAAATACTAGTAAATTTTGGTCCGACAGAGACTCGCGCTGCCTTGGTTGAAAATGGTGTATTGCAAGAAGTTTACATTGAGCGTGCGCGCAGCAAAGGGTATGTAGGGAATATTTATAAAGGCAAAGTGGTGCGTGTACTGCCCGGCATGCAGGCAGCCTTTGTTGATATTGGTCAAGAGCGTGCCGGGTTTATTCATGTGGCCGACATTGCGCAATTAAACAAAAATGGTGTTGAAGAAAAAACCGATGAAAACGCAGATATTCGAGAACTTCTGCGCGAAGGCCAAAGCCTCTTGGTGCAAGTTACAAAAGACCCCATTGGCACAAAAGGCGCACGCTTAACTACGCATTTATCAGTATCTGCGCGCTATTTGGTGTACATGCCCAATAGTGATCATATTGGTGTTTCGAATCGCATTGAAGACGACGAAGAGCGCGACCGGTTAAAAATGGCAGTGCAAGAGTTGGCGCAAGAACACGCTGACGAATACAAAGTCGGTGGCTTTATTATTCGTACAGTAGCGGAAGGGGCCTCGAAAGAAGAGCTAAAAGCAGACATTCCTTTTGTGTTTCGTTTGTGGCACGACCTAGAAGATGAAGTGAAAAGTGCTAAAGCGCCAGAAATTATCTACGAAGATATGCCGCTGTTTATGCGTACCATACGTGATTTAATGCGCCCTAATATTGAAAAGGTACGTATTGATTCGCGTGAATCATTCGCCCGCATGCAAAAATTTGCCAAACACTACGCGCCTGAAATTGGAGCGCGTGTAGAGCATTACCCCGGTGAACGCCCCTTGTTTGATTTATACGGCGTAGAGGCGGAAATTCAAAAAGCCTTACAGAAAAAAGTTGTACTTAAATCGGGTGGTTATCTGATTATTGAGCAAACCGAAGCCATGACCACGATCGATATTAATACCGGTGCATTTGTTGGTCATCGCAATTTAGAAGAAACAATATTTAAAACAAATCTGGAAGCTTCGGCGGCTATCGCGCGGCAACTGCGCTTACGCAATCTCGGCGGCATTATCATTATTGATTTTATTGATATGAAAGAAGAAGAGCATCGTCGTCAAGTGCTGCGAAGTCTTGAAAAATATATGGATAAAGACCGCGCCAAAACAAGTATCACGACGGTGAGCGAGCTTGGCCTTGTTGAAATGACTCGCAAACGCACACGTGAAAGTTTAGGGCAGGTATTGTGTGAAACCTGCCCGGTTTGCGAAGGCCGTGCCACAATAAAATCTGCAGAAACCGTGTGTTACGAAGTGTTCCGTGAAATTTTGCGAGAAGCCCGCACTTATGAATCGGAGCGTTTTTTGGTGCTAGCATCACAGACAGTGATCGACCGCCTCTTAGATGAAGAATCAAGTGCAGTAGCAGACTTGGAAAGCTTTATTGGTCGAACGGTAGAGTTTCAGGTTGAGAGTATGTACACGCAAGAACAGTACGATATTGTGCCGGCCTAGATTTTAGCGGCGGTTATACAATCGAGGCGTTAGATACACGCGCTGTACTGCAAAAGGTAACACTGAGCTTGAAATGAAGTTAACTCGCAAACATTGGTATTCACTTTCACGAAGGTTTTGGGGAACTTTGTTTACCCTCGTGATCGCGTTGGCAGTGTTAGTGCAGTTGGGTCGGCAGGCTTTCCCTCTATTAAATGATTACCGCGAAGAGATCGCTGTTTACTTCGGTCACAAGCTAAACGCGAATCTTGAGGTGGCTGAGCTTAATGCAAGCTGGAAAGGTTTGCGGCCCAAGCTTTCGATGAATGATGTGCTGTTAAGTACAAAAGAAGGCGAACGGATTTTTTCTGTCGACAATGTGACGATGGAGCTGAGTATCATTCGTTCGGTGTTAGATCTGCGATTTTCTTGGCGGGAAGTGAATTTTTTGTCGATGGATTTGGCGCTTAACCAAGCAGAAAATGGAAAGTGGTCAGTTAAAGGAATGGCGGGGTTTGCCAAAGCGTCGCAAAATAAAAACAATTCAAAATCTCCCGTTATTAACAATCCTTATGATGTGTTCCTCTTTGGGCGTCGTATAAAAATCGAAAATGCTAATTTCGCCTTGCAGTTTTTTGATGGTGAAAGTTCGAAGATTGTCATTCCAGAAATCTCTATAGAAAACGACCGTAGCTTTCATCGCATTCGTGCTGGTCTGGATTTTGATGATCAACAAGCCCTCTCGTTTGTTGTTGAAGCACATGGTGATCCGCGAGAAAAGGGGTTTGTCGCAAACGGCTATTTTGAGTTGGTTGATTTCCCTTCGCATCGCGTGATAGATGTTTTAGCTTTGGATGATGTGATTGATGTTGATGAGCAGCACGCAGTTAATGTAAAACTTTGGTTTAGAAGTGATAAAGAATCTGGAACAACTTTACGCGGAGATTTTTCTGTCGATGGCTTACTAAGTGTGAAGGGGAAAGAATTTAATTTACCTTCTTATGTTGCGAGTCAGATTAGTGGCAAGGTTCACAAAGAAAAAGGTTGGCAGCTGACGCTAAAATCTTTAGAGACTCGTTGGAAAGAAGACGTTGCCGCACCAATCACTGATTTTACTTTGTATGGTAGTGGGCGAAATTTTCAGGGGGTGAGAACAGGGGACTTAGAGGCAAAGCCCTGGGTTGATGTTGCTTTGCATGTCGGTATCAATGATGAGTTTGCAGAAGAGATACTGCGAGGCTTGTCGCCTCGCGGCACGGTGAAAGATGTTGATATTCAGCTAACGGATAAGGCCTCTGGCTATTTCAATGCGCGAGCACGTGTTGTGGGCGGGCAGGTGAATGCGGTTATGGGGTCACCTGCTATTGAAAATATTCACGCTAATGTGTCTGTCAATTTGTTTGGAGGGCGTGCAGATGTAAGTGTGAAAGATGGCTTCACCTTAGGTTTGCCCAAGGTATACCACGAAGCATTAGTGTTTGATGAAGTTGAGGGGCAAATTTCTTGGGAGCTGGATTTTAAAGAGCGCATTGCTTATATAACTAGCGGTTTAGTGAAGGTGAAAAACCCAGATGAAGAGGCTTCTGGTTATATAAGTTTAACCTTGCCGTTCGCTAAAAAATACGGCACGCAACATATGACCTTGGCTCTGGGTCTAAAAAATACACTTGCGCGCAACCATAAGAAATATGTTCCTAAAACAATTCCGAAGCATCTCTATGATTGGCTAGATACCAGTATTAAAGAGGGGCGTTTGGCCAATATCGAATTTCTTTATCACGGCTCGATAGAGGGTGATCCCGTTGTTGACCCGTCAATACAGCTATATGGTGAAG
Source organism: Agarilytica sp. (assembly GCA_045430305.1). Taxonomy (GTDB): domain Bacteria; phylum Pseudomonadota; class Gammaproteobacteria; order Pseudomonadales; family Cellvibrionaceae; genus Agarilytica. The sequence continues at coordinate 124,537 of JAILXW010000002.1, forward strand.
TGTATGACGGCAATCTTGTTTTTGATCCGCAATGGCCGAAACTAGAAGGTGTAAGTGGTTCGCTCCGTTTAAATAATGAAGCGCTGGATGTACGTATTGATGAGGCGTCTTTACTTGGAAACTCAGTTTACGATGCCGCGATTCATCTAGTCGATGACCCTACAAGTGACGGTCGTGCATTATCGATTGAAGGCAGTTTGCTAAGTGATGCGAGCGCGGCGATTACTTTATTAAAAAGCAGCCCGATTAAAGAGATTATTGGTTCTACTTTCGATGCCTGGGAATTTTCTGGTGGTGTTACCGCTAAAGTAGCTTTATTTATACCATTAGAATCCGAGAGTAGCGGTTTGTCTCACAAGATTGACGTGAGTTTCGATAAGGCCGAAGTCAATATGCCTGATATAGGGCTGGCCCTGAATGATATTGGCGGCATCTTGCATTACCAGTCAGAAAAAGGAATGTATGCAGAAAAAATTGGAGGCAGTGTGTGGGGGCGTCCGTTTGAAGCCGCTATTTCTACTGTTAATAATGATGCCGGTGGGCAAGACACGCTGATCGATTTTTCTGGTCGTGCATCGGTGAGCGATCTTTACTCATGGACTCAGCAACCCGCGTTGCGTTTTTCTGAAGGTGAATCCACTGTGCTTGGACAGTTAAAAATCCCAAGTAGTGAGTCAGGCAAGCCTTTTGAAATCAATGTGAAATCTCAATTGGTGGGGGTGTCGTTAAATCTACCTGAACCGTTAGGGAAAGAAAAATCAAAGCCCGTAGGTTTTTCTAGTCGCTTACGTTTTTTTGATGATGGTGAAGAGTACCAATTTACAATTGATGATCAATTTCGTTTGAGCCTACTTACTTCAGAAGACGAAAGTACGAGCGCGAAAATTGAGTTTAATAACTTTTCTCCAGATGAAAAAACAGACGCGCGCATAGCAGCGACCAAGGATTACAGAATAAGTGGCCGGATCTCGCATGCTGATTTAGAAAAGTGGGACGAAATAAAAGACCAATACTTTAAATACGAAGAAGAAATCAGCTTGGGGTCGGATGAGGTGGATGATACACCGGTATTCTTCGAAGTCGATATTGATAAATTTTTACTTGGAACGTTTGAAATAGAGAATATAACCATCGAAGGGCAGCGCGATGTGCCTTTTTGGGTTTTAAATGTCGACAGTAAATTGATGGCGGGTAAGGTAAAAGTCCCTGAAGATGACCGGCCAATTACTTTGGATCTAAGCTATCTTCGTTTTGAAGATGAAGAATCAGAAAAAGAGGGTGGGGTAGAAAGTGTTGATGGAGCGGATCTCGTAGATGAAAGTGTGTTGGCTGACATTGATTTAGCGCGTGCTGTAGATATTGATTTTAGTGCGGATGAGTTTTCTTTAGGTGCGGTCAATTACGGCGCCTGGGATTTTAAATTACGCCGTATTGAAGACGGGGTTTTTGTGCATGACATCAAGGCCAAGCTTAAAGGCATGGAGGTTGGTGGCGGCAGTGACAAGGATGGTGAGAAAAATAAAGGCGCAGAATTTACATGGCTACAAAAAGAGAGTGGGCAAAGCAGTAAATTTAGTGGCCAAATAAAGGCGGATGACTTGGCAGACGTGTTTGAAGCTTGGGGGCAAGAAAAACTTATTGAAAGTAAGTCGGCGAAAATTGATATCGACGCACTATGGCCTGGCGCGCCAGATGAGGTCACGGTAAAAACGGTACAGGGTCTTGTTAAGCTTGATATTCGAAAAGGGAGCTTTGAACGCGGGGCCGGTAGTGATGAAAGTGCATTGTTGCGACTGTTGGCGCTTTTTAATTTCGATACGATTCTTCGACGTTTGCGTTTGGATTTTTCTGATCTGGCGTCACAAGGGTTTTCTTTCGATCGAGTGTATGGTGATCTGGATTTTAATAATGGAAAAATTTATTTCAGTGAGCCCCTTATTGTAGAGTCCTCTTCTTCGACAGTTCAGTTGGTGGGTACGATCGATGCAATAAAAGAAAAGCTAGACACAGAAATGATTGTTACGCTGCCTTTGGCAAGTAGTGCGGCTTTCGCAACGGCGCTGGTGGTTAACTTGCCTGCTGCGGTAGGGCTGTACGTTATGAGTAAATTGTTTAAGAAACAGCTCGATAAAGCCTCATCTTTGAAGGTGGAGGTGCGTGGCCGCTGGGAAGATCCGAAAGTTAAAGTGAGAAAAATATTCAACGTGAAAGATATGGAAAAGCGCGGTGAAGAAGTGAAAAAACAACAAGAACAAGATATTTTACAGACTGAAAATGGCGAGTACTAGAACGTGCCAAATGTGAGAAACGATAGTGGCATTGAAAGTAAAAATGAGCGAGAAGTATCGAGTGACGCTGTAACTACAAGCTCGTTAAGAGTTGCCAGTGTTCAGATGATTAGCAGCGATTGCGCTGAAGCGAATATCGCGAAAGCCGAAACGTATCTAGAAAAAGCAAGCGCTGAGCGAGTGGATGTGTTGGTGTTGCCTGAGAACTTTGTTACTTATGGCCAAAAACACAAACCAGACTTTAGAGAGCAGGGCGAATATGTTGCGCGCATGTCTGAGCTTGCGAAACAATACCAAACTGCCATTGTTGCGGGCTCATATCCGCTTTCCTCAAAAAACATTCGTGACAGTACCGGTGAACTAGAGGATAGCAAGCGCTTTGCCAGTTCTTTGGTTTTTGATCAACAAGGAGCGCTATTAGCGCAGTACAACAAAATCCATTTGTTTGATGCTTTGGTCAATGATTCTGTGCGCGCTTATAAAGAATCGGATGAATATATTCACGGTGATCAGGCCGTGTGTTTTTCGTTGTCGTCTATCACTTGCGGTGTATCAATTTGCTACGATTTGCGTTTTCCTGAGCTGTTTTCTCAATTGGCAGCTGCCGGGGCGCAAGTTATTTTTGTGCCGGCGGCCTTTACTGTGCCGACGGGTAAAGCGCATTGGGAATTGTTGTTGTGCGCCCGCGCAGTTGAGACGCAGTGTTACATTGTTGCCGCAGACCAGGGTGGTGAGCACCCGCGAGGTCGAGCCACTTGGGGGCACAGTATGATCATTAGCCCCTGGGGTGACAAAATGGCGTCTATGGAAATGGGCGAAGGCATGTTGTGCGCGGATCTCAATATGGGTGAGCTAGAAAACATTCGACGTAAAATGCCAGTGCAAAGTCATCGTAGGTTAGTGTAATTCGCCTATTTGGGTGTACGTACGTATGCGCGAGAAACAGTAGTTTGGTTTGAAAGGCATTTATGTACAATTTTGTGATGATTTATTCATAGCGTGTCGTTAATCTAAGGTATCGCTTGAATTTAATTTCTTACAGAAAGTAGATAAGACTCGTTAGTGCTTGTTGGAATGAGGTAAAGGTTTGCACATGACACGCTCCAAAAAAACAATGGCATTGTTGGTGCTCTCGGCAGTGGTTTTCGGTGTTTGTCTTGCGCAATTTTCATTTGGGAATAAATGGTCGGCACCCGATACGCAAGCGCCCTCTCAATCACTTTCTTTAGAGATAGAACAAGCCAAGCAATTGATTCATGATGGCGCAGACTTGTCTGCCGTATCTGATGATGTGTGGCGGCGGCTTCTGGATGAAAAATCCTATTATGTACTTTGGGAAAATGGTACAGAACGTTCTTTTACCGGTAACTTATTAAATGAGAATCGGGAAGGTGTATTTGTCAGTAAGGGATGTCGTATTCCCGTGTTTAAATCGGAGCACAAGTTCAAATCAGGCACGGGCTGGCCCAGTTTTTGGGATGTATTTAATAAAGAAAATGTAGTATTGAAAGAAGATCGCAGCTGGGGTATGCGCCGTATTGAAGTGTTGAGTAAATGTGGTGAGCACTTGGGGCACGTGTTTGAAGACGGCCCCGAGCCAACGGGTTTTCGCTACTGTATTAATTCTGCTGCCTTGGCATTTGTGCCGACGGGGCAAGAGGATCCGCTTGGGCCGCTGAGCTTAAAGCCTTGATTTCTATTTAGGGCTTTTTTAGTCGTCCCAGCTTTTACCCGGCTGTATCTCTCCTGAGTCACCTGCCTCTTCGTTATCTGGGCTTTCTGACGCAAGCGTGTCTCGAATTAATCGAAACAGTTTTCGTGCACTGGATGGCGGTTTGTTGTTGGTTTTTTCTTTTTCTGCTGAGCGAATAAGTTGTCGTAATTGCTGTCGGTCAACGTGTGGATACTGATCCATAAAGTCTTTTACTGTTTCGTTGTCGCTAAGCAGGGTATCTCGCCAGTGTTCTACCAGGTGATGTTGTCGGGCGAGTTGGTGTGATGCTTCTACTATTTTTTGGTACGCCGCCTCAATGGCTTCATAATCCGCACCGCGTATTAATTTTCCGATAAATTGCATGTGGCGTTTTTTGGCGCTGTTACTTTTAATGCTAGGGGCTTGTTCTATCGCATCGCGCAAACTTCCGTCTATAGGGATTTGCGCTTGTTGCTCGGGCGTGAGTTTGCTGATGGCGGTGCCGAGTTCTTGCAGGGCGTGCATTTCCCTTTTGACTTGCGATTTGCTTTTTTGCTCATCACCTTCAAAGTATTCGTCTTCAAAAATGTCTTCGTCTTCGTGCATAGCGTTGGGCCAATGATGTGCTGGGAAGCGGGAGAATGAATCTAGGCGTAAAAATACGTCGCGAGGCCGAGAAAGGCAACAAAACCTACTACATCGGTGATGGTTGTTAGGGTGACTCCACCGGCAAGTGCAGGGTCGATTTTAAATTGTTTGAGAATAATTGGAAGCAGTGCGCCAGTAAGTGCCGCTATCACGAGATTCAATAACATCGCGGCCGCAATGATATAGGCGAGCAGTATATCTTGGAACCATATTGCGGCAACTATACCCATGACTACCGCCCACAGGCAGCCGTTTAATAAGCCAACACGTACCTCGCGCGACAGTAGCCAGCGCATATTGCTGAGCCCTATATGCCCAACTGCCATACCTCGAATGACCACCGTGAGTGTTTGCGTTCCTGCAACACCCCCCATACTTGCGACAATGGGCATTAATATCGCCAGCGTAACAACTTGGTCGATAGTGTCTTGGAATATTTTGATGACGCTGGCAACCATGATTACGGTCAGTAAATTAATACCGAGCCATATCGCCCGACGTGGCATTGTGCGAAATACAGTAGCAAAAGTATCTTCTTCTTCATCGAGACCGGCGAGACTCATGAACGAGTGATCGGCACTTTCACGAATTACATCCACCACATCATCAATGGTAATACGGCCGAGTAATTTACCTTGCTCATCAACGACAGGAGCGGTTACCCAGTCGTTTTGTTCAAATAGTTTGGCTACTTCACTATCGTGCATATCGGCCGGTATCGCATTCGTTTCTGTCACCATGACTTCCCGCACGGTGGTGCTGGGGTCTGAGGTGAGCAGTGTTGCCAGTGGTAGCATGCCCAAGTAGTGGTCTTTGCGGTTTACTACGATCAGGGCGTCGGTAGAAGGGGGTAGGTCTTTATGCATGCGCAGGTAGCGCAATACCACTTCCAGAGTAGAGCGCGGACGCACGGTAATGGTGTCTGTGTTGGTGAGGCCGCCGGCGGTGTCTTCATCGTAAGAAAGAATAGTTTCAACGCGATCACGGTCCTGATCACTCATTGCCTCGAGTATTTCTTCGGTGACCTTTTCGGGTAACTGCTGGAGAATGTCCACCACGTCATCGGCGTCGAGGCCTTCGGTCAGTTCGACAATTTCTTCTGTGTCTAGGTCGCGAATAAATTCCGTTTGAATGTCATCAGGCAGCTCTTCGAGCACTTCACCAGCGGTTTCCTTATCAACTAAATCCCATATGACCGAGCGTGAAGGCGGCGGCGATGATTGCAGTAAGCGTGCAATTTCAACCGGTCTCAGGCTGTTGATCATTTTGTCGAGCTGATTCACAGTGCCGCTGCCAAGCAAGGTGTGAACGCGCGCAAGGTGGGTTTGCGATTTGCTCTCTTCTGCGGTGCTTTGTTGCATGCAGTCTAGTCCGCGTGTGAATCTAAGGGTTTATTCGCCTTCGTCGAAGCGAGCGTTGATAAGGTTTAACAGTGCTTGCAGCGCTTCATCCGCATCGGGACCGTCGGTTTGCAAGGTGATTTCACTGCCTTTAGCTGCGGCCAGTAGCATCAGTGCCATGATGCTTTTACCATCGATACGCTTTTCACCAAAGCGCACTTCGATCTTGCTGTTGTAGCGGTTGGCGGTGTTGGCAAATTTTGTTGCCGCCCGCGCATGAAGCCCCAGCTTGTTGATGATTTCGACCTGTTGTTCTGGCATTAGTACAAAGTTATCGCGCGTTGTTGTTGCTTGGGTTTCAGTTACTGGGGCTGTGGTTACCGTATTTGCGCGGGGCTAATGGCCGGCGCTCTTTTTCAAGTGCTGATGGCGCACTTGCACATTCTTATAGGTGTTTTTGAAGGATTCCGCCAGCTTTTCACTGATATAAACGGAGCGGTGCATGCCTCCGGTACAGCCAATGCCAATGGTCAAATAGCTTCTGTTATTACTTTGAAGCGAAGGAAGCCACTTGAGAATGAAATGATAAATATCGTCAATCATTTCATTTACGGGTTCTTGCTCTGAAAGATAGTTTATCACGTCTTCATCAAGCCCCGTTTTTAATCGCAAACTGGGCACCCAGTGCGGATTGGGCAAACTGCGTACATCAAAAATATAATCTGCATCGAGGGGCGTACCATGTTTAAAGCCGAATGATACTAGGCTAATGGCCATGCCTTGACTGCTATCCCCTACCGCAATACTGCGGATGGTACTGCGCAGATCGTGATAATTCAGGCTACTGGTATCGACGATGATGTCGGCATCGGCTGCAATCGGTGAAAGAATGTCGCGTTCTTTTTCTAGTGCTTCACTGAGGCTGGTGTCGCCATCAGAGAGTGGATGCTTGCGGCGTGTTTCGTTATAGCGCCGGTGCAGTACATTGGTTTGCGTATCGAGGTAAATGATTTTGTAGTCTTCGCGGCTAATCCCGGCCACTTTCATAATACTGTTTACGTCGCTCAGGTCACCTTCAATATTGCGCGCGTCTATTCCGAGCGCAAACTGCCGATCCTGTTGCTGGTGAATGTAGTTGGCAATCACCGGGAGCAAGGTCACGGGGATGTTGTCAATACAGGTAAAGCCTTCGTCTTCAAGTAACTGAAGAGCAGACGTTTTACCAGAACCAGATCGTCCGCTGATTACGAGTAAGCGCATGATAGTTGCCTCGAGGTGATTCGTCGCTGGCTTAATTTTTATGTGAGTAGAAGCTTAATTCAGCGAAGGCTTTGTTAAGTTTAACTCGGGTCTAGTTAGAATTTTAGTTTAAAAGTATCGACTCTAACGCTTCATTATCTTTGGCGCTGCGAAGTTTGCTCACAAAATCGCCTGTTTGCAGCTGTTCAGCCAGTTGAGCCAGCATTGCCAAGTGATCTGATTCGGCATTCTCGGGCACTAACATTGCAAAAATTATATCGACCGGCTCGTTATCGACAGAGTCAAAATCGATCGGGCTGTCGAGTGTAAGACAGACGCCATATGTGTCGCCGTTAGTGTTGAAACGGCAGTGCGGAATGGCGATACCGCCACCAATGCCCGTGGTGCCGAGTTTTTCGCGGCTGATCAGGTTCTGGTATAGCTCATCTAAATCAAAGCTTTCGATCGACTCGGAAAAGGTGCGAGCGATCATTTCGATGACGCGTTTTTTACTACCGCCTTCTATGTTGGCTTTGATTCGGTCTTGTTTGAGAATTGCGTTAATTTGCATACAGCGGCTTTGTGGAGGGAGGTGGTTTACATCAACTTGTCGGTCAATACAGGCCTGTATTTTAACAAAACATGTTGTCGACAGGTGGCTATTGTTGCACAAGTGAATTAATTAATCTGTGAAACGAATAGCGATGATTACTCGATTTTCTTTTTAAAACATATTGTCTTATTTCTCGGTGTTTTATACGAGACGTTTACGTTCGTTTGAGGGTGGAATACTGAGTGACTCTCGGTATTTTGCAATCGTTCGGCGAGCAACTTTGATGCCTTGTTCTTCTAATATGCCGGTAATTTTTGAGTCGCTGAGCGGTTTACGTGCATTTTCTGCTGCAATAAGTTTTTTGATGATTGCGCGAATTGCTGTAGAGGAACACTCTCCACCTGCTTCTGTTGCCACATGGCTAGAGAAAAAATATTTCAGCTCAAAAATGCCTTGCGGTGTATGCATGTATTTTTGTGTCGTGACCCGCGAGATGGTGGACTCGTGCATTTCTACCACTTCAGCCACGTCGTGCAGCACCATAGGTTTCATGGCTTCAGGGCCGTGATCTAAAAAGCCTTGTTGTTTTTCGACGATGCAGGTGGCGACTTTGAGCAAGGTTTCATTGCGGCTCTGTAAGCTTTTCAGAAACCAGCGTGCTTCCTGTAAGTTGTCGCGCAAGAAGGTGTTGTCAGAGCTAGAGTCTGCGCGCTTCACGAGAGACGCATAGTCTGAATTGATACGAATCTTTGGGGCAATTTCTGGGTTGAGCTGCACGCTCCAGCGGTTGTTTACTTTGGCCACAAACACATCGGGTACCACGTATTCGGTATTGTCTGTGCCGATGTGCTCACCGGGTCGCGGGTTTAACGCTTGAATGATCTTGATCGCAGCTTGCAGTTCAGGCTCTTTGATTTTTAGTTTGCGCATCAAGAGCTTAAAGTCACGCGAGCCTAAAACTTCAAGGTAGCTTTCAATAATTTGGCGAGCGTGCACGCTGGCGAGCGTCTGATCGTCAATTTGGCCAAGCTGAATAAGTAAGCACTCACGTACGTCTTGGCTTGCGACACCTGGCGGGTCGAACTGTTGAACCCGGTGCAATACTGCAACTACTTCGTCTAGCTCCAGCTCTTCGTGATCTTGAAGTAAGCCTGAGTGAATGTCTTCAGCGTTTTGGCTGAGCATGCCGTTAGGCTCCACAGCATCGATAATCGCCTCAGCAATCGCGGTATCGATGGGGGACATGGGCGTTAAGTTTAGCTGCCAATTTAGATGATCTTGCAGGGTATCTGCCGTTGTGCGGCGCGCTTCAAAATCCATGTCGTCGGAGTCAGAACGCGACAGAGGTGTGGATGCAGAAGACGCTTGGTATACATCATCCCAATCGGTATCGACGGCTAAATCTGTAGGAATGTTCTCAGTGTTCCACTGATCGTCTGCGCCGGGGTCTGTGTCTCGGGTACTGTCATCGGAAGCGCTGGGTTTTGCATTGGCTTCGGCGCTTGTGTTGCCCATTTCGGCACTGGTTTCGCTATGAGCTTCAGGCGGTGCTTCAGATTGGCTATTGCTATCGCTGGGCCCTGGGCCTTCTGGAATCTCCTCGTTGACTTCCAGCATCGGGTTGGAATCGAGGGCTTCTTGAATTTCGTTTTGAAGGTCTAAAGTGGAAAGCTGAAGTAAGCGAATTGCTTGCTGCAATTGCGGGGTCATGGTCAGTTGTTGACCGATTTTCAGCTGTAGAGATTGCTTCATACTTCGGGTCTAAAGTTAAGTCGAGCCAATGTTGCACGAAAGACCAAAAGTTAGTACTTCTAGCGCTTGCAGATCTCTCGCGTGCCTTCTTAATGTGCTTAAGTTTAGACCGGCTGTGCGAGGCTAGCAATGATTTTTCAAGAAAATAAAAGCAAACATTGTGCCGCTTGAAAAGCTGAGCTTTGGTTTTTTGTCAACAGCTTTATAGGAATAGAAGTGGACGGCGCTAGACTGCCCTCTGCTAAGGGTGTGTAAAAGAAAGTACTCGCGATGTTAGATGTTAAGGTTTGTGGGCGCAAGCGAGATAGTCTTTACTCTGCATTTCCTGAATGCGACTTATTGTGCGATCGAATTCAAAACTCAGGCGGCCCTTGCGGTAGAGTTCGTGAATTGGTTTTTCAGCGGAGATGATTAGCTTAACATTACGGTCATAAAACTCGTCGACCAAGTAAATAAAGCGCCTTGCTTGATCATCGTTGGAGGCGCCTAACATCGGTACATTTTCTACAAAAACAGCGTGATATTCACGAGCAAGTTCGATGTAATCAACCTGTGATCGGGGCCCGTCACACACTGCCATAAAATCAAACCAAACCACGTCTTCGGCTTCTTTTATGGCGGGAATGCTGCGGCCTTCGACTTCTATCTCAATGCCTTCACAGATCGCGTCATGGTCTGGCACCAAATCCCAGAAAAACTTCTCCAATGCAGCGTGAGCGTGAGTGTTTGCAGGGGCGTGATAGAGGCTTGCTTGTTCTAGCGTACGCAGGCGGTAATCGATGCCGCCATCAACATTCACAATGGTGGTGTGTCTGTTGAGTAAGTCGATAGCGGGTAAAAAGCGTGCACGCTGCAGGCCGTCTTTATATAAGCCTTCGGGTTCAATATTGGAGGTGGCTACCAATACCACACCGCGTCTAAATAGGGCGTCTAATAATCCGGCTAAAATCATCGCGTCGGTAATATCTGCAACAAAAAACTCATCGAAGCAGAGTACTTTGAACTGGCCAGCCATTTTTTCGGCGACGCTTTCTAGCGGATCGCTTTGGTCGGGCAGTTTTTTCAACGCTTTGTGAACACTTCGCATAAAGCGGTGGAAGTGAGTCCGCTTTTTTTCTTCGAAGGGAAGTGCTTCGAAGAAGGTATCCATAAGGTAGGTTTTGCCTCGCCCAACACCGCCCCAGAAATACAAACCTTGTATTGGGGTGTGGGTGTTTTTCTTGAATATGTTTTTAACTAGATGCAACGCTTTGTGTGAATTGGGAACTTTTTTTGGGGAAGAAAGCTCCTCGTATAAACCTTGCAAGTGGTGGATGGCACCTTCTTGTGCCTTGTCGTATTCGAAACCATTCTCGTCAATATCGCGTTGATATCGTTCTAGAGGTGACAAGTGAGACGATGAGTGCGGCATTACGATAGATTTAAACCTTCAGTTCCAACATGGGGGGTAAACTTATGTATCATACTCCTGCAGGTAGAGGCGAGGGTTAGCACTCTAGACTAAAAGCTAAGTTAACCATCTAAGATTGTTACTTATAGCGTTTTAGTGGCGCGAGAAGGGTCTCCAGCCTAGCGGAGGCAGCATTTTACACATTCATCTTGCCTTGTCAGTAGTAAATCGGAAATGATGGTGTATCGTCTTCAGGCATAAAATCAAAGGCGAAACCGATGTAAACAGGCGATAATAAGCATTGAGGATTATCATTAAGGGTAATTGTCTGGCGAATCGTCTCTTCCGTTCAGCTTGTCAGGCGTGAAATAAATTTTATCGGAGATAGTAAGTGTCATTTTCGTTTGAAGCTTTGGTGATGGTTGCGGCCATTGCACTTTGTATTGGTGGCTTGGTTGGGGCCATTATCAGCCGTACGTTTATACCGCCAGAAGTGCAAAAAGACCTTGAGGGTAAGCTGCAAGTAACACGTGCTGAGCTCGAGCAGTATCAGCAAGATGTGGCGCAGCATTTTGCCGATACTTCAAAGCTGGTAACGGGGCTCACTAAGTCCTACAAAGACGTACATGACCATCTGGCTAAAGGCGCGATTCAGCTGACGAATGCCGAGATTAGTAAAAAAATTCTCGAAGCGGGTGGGCCTCAGCTCGGGCACGAAGCTAAAGATGCGTTGGATGAACTAAGTTTCGAGCCACCAAAAGACTGGGCGCCAAAGATGCCAGGACAAGCGGGCACACTTAGTGAAGAGTTTGGCCTAGCCGATACGCCGGAAGAGGTTGGTGTTGAAGCTACAACCGTAACTCAAAAAGAAGAATAATCCTCCCTACGTGTTTTTCTCTCCTGGTGTTCTGGGGGCTTTGCTTGGGTATAGTTTAGCGTGTTGCTTAAACTTGGCTGTTTTGTGGCGTGCCTAGCGGTGTGTTCTAAGTCTAGATCTCTTGGGGCGCCGTGTACTTGCCCTTATAATCGAAGTATTCATTGACCTGTTGGCCGCGCCTAATGTCTTCCATTAAATCGTTGTTGTTATTTGTCCGTTGGCCGGTTGCGCTTGGTGTGATCGTGGCGCTCAGTTTGTTGCTGATGTTTCCTGGGCATTTTGCAGTTCGCCAACCCCTCGATGTATCAACTAACCACGGTTCTAGCGTTTCACGCGGTGATTGGAGTGGGCCAGTTTCATACTCAGATGCGGTTGCGACAGCTTCCAGAGGTGTGGTGAATATCTACACAAGAAAAGAAGTCGAGCAGCGTGTAAACCCGTTGGTAAACGACCCCATCTTTCGACACTTTTTTAACATTGCTGATCTGCCTCGGCAAAAACGGATGCAATCGGCTTTGGGGTCAGGAGTGATTGTCACAACAGATGGGCATATTCTTACTAATTACCATGTGATTAATGGCGCAGATGAAATCGTCGTGGCCTTGGAAGATGGGCGTAATGCGCACGCCAAAGTGCTTGGCGAAAATCGAGAGCGCGACCTGGCGGTGCTTAAAGTATCTCTAGATGATTTACAGCCAGTGAATATCAGTGTCCAAACGCCCAATGTTGGTGATGTGGTGTTAGCGATTGGCAACCCTTTTGGGGTTGGTCAGACTGTGACGCAAGGTATTATCAGTGCAACCAGCGGTCGAAACCGAGATCTAAATATTTCCGCGTTTGAAGATTTTATTCAAACAGATGCTGCGATCCACCCAGGGAGTTCTGGCGGTGCTTTGATTGATGTGTACGGCGATCTTATTGGTATTAACACCGCGAATTTATCGCAATCGGGGTCCAGTGGTATTGGTTTTGCCGTGCCGAGCGATATCGCGATGCAGACACTCAGCGATATCATTCAGTTCGGTCGTGTGGTTCGCGGTTGGCTAGGGGTAGAGGCAAAACGTATTCGTCCGAGATTAGCGCACGAATCGGGTTTGCTCAGTAGTGAGGGTATGGTGATTACTAACACCACCTCAGGAGGCCCCGCAGAGGTTGCTGGCCTCCGGCGTGGCGATATTATTGTTGGTATTCGCGGCAACCCGGTTCGCGATGCGCGGGATATCGTTCAAACCATTCAGGAATCTCGCCCCGGCGAAACAATTACCATTGAATATATTCGTGCTGGTAACACGAATTCCCTAGAGGTTGTGTTAGAAGAGCAGCCGAGTGCTGCCAGCTAGCGCAGGCCAGTCTTCTGCACTACTTATCTTTTTACATCTTGAATCGTTTTGGGTTGGTGCGCTATTTGTATGGCTGTAGTTTAGCGGTGAAAGATATTTGGTGCGTTGAGTAAAGTGTTTGAAGTGCGCACAAATCTGGATCAAAAACACGCACCAAAAAATCTCTCCGATATTTTTGTGCATCATTTGAGAGCATTATGAACGTTAACGCCCTAAGAGATTTGGTAAAAGAGCACGCGCTCCCTGACGAGTTTATTAGTACGGTCGAGCGTTGTTATTGTCCGGTGGCTGCATCCATCGCAGAAAAATCCCGAAGTATGCAAACAAGTTGTTTTGTTGGTGTGCAGGGGTGCCAGGGTAGTGGTAAGAGCACCATGGCAGCATTCTTAAAATCAATTTTGGAAAATGAATACGCTTTAACTACTGCAGTAGTGTCCATCGATGATTTTTATCTCACAAAGGCAGAAAGAGAAAAGCTCGCTTGTGAGGTACACCCCTTGCTGGCGACACGTGGGGTTCCAGGGACTCACGATATAGCGCTCGCGGAACAAACCATGGGCGAACTACGCCAAGCTTTTCATGCTTCTGACTCGCAACAAGTATCAATACCGCAATTCAATAAAGCTTCCGATGACCGCCATTCAGAATCAGAATGGGCGAAAGCGATAGGTTCCGTTCAGGTCATTATTCTCGAGGGTTGGTGTGTCGGCTTGGGGCCTCAAGAGCCTTCTGAGTTAATTGCACCGGCCAATGCATTGGAACAGGAACAAGATAAAGATGCGGTTTGGCGTACGTATGTGAATAACAAGCTTGCAGGCGAATATAGAAAATTATTTTCAGGTATTGATTTGTTTGTGGTGCTAAATGCGCCCTCGTTTGATGCCGTATACGAGTGGCGATTATTGCAAGAGAAAAAACTGATTGAAAAAATTGGTGCGAGTGGTCACAGCTTAAATGGCTTGAATACAATGTCGCCAGAAGATATAAGAATATTTATTTCTCACTACCAGCGGCTTACTGAGCATGCGTTGCAATCACTATATAAAGAAGCAGACTGGGTCTTGCAGTTGAAGCAAGATCACAGCATAACGTCAGTGATACAAAATGTGAAAAAAACATCTACCTCTGAGGTGACGCATTGAGTTCAGCAGTTTTTGACCCCAAAATAATTGTATCGACGGATTTAGATGGAACGCTACTCGACCACCACACCTATGAATGGCACGCAATGCTGCCAGCACTTGAGGTCATTAAAGAAAAAAATATATTGTTGGTGTTTAATACGAGTAAAACGCTATTAGAGGCGCGGGCGCTACAATTAGAGCTAGGGTTAGACGCACCAATGATCGTCGAAAACGGATCTGCGATAGCTATTCCTTGTGGTTTGGCCGAGCTTTTTAGTGTTTCGGAGCACGATACAGATTGTCAGTTGAAAGAAGGTTTTGTGGTGAAGCGTTTTGGTAAGGCTCGTTCGGAAATCACCCAATATTTAAGAGGTCAGCGTGAAAAGTTGGGGGCTTTGTTCGAGTCTTACAGCGATTGGAGTGTTGAGACGATTATGGTTAAAACGGGGTTAGATGAAAAAACAGCTCGTATGTCGAATGCAAAAGAATTTTCAGAGCCTTTCGTCTGGTTGGGAGCGCAAGAACAATTAGATGATTTTATTGAAAGCGCGCAGAAAAAAGAGTTTCAAGTGTTGCAGGGTGGCCGTTTTTTCCACTTGCTTGGAAATACCGATAAATCTATACCGCTCATTTGGTTGCAAGAAAAGATAAAGGGAAGTCTAGGTGTGATGCCTAAGCTTGTCTGTTTGGGCGACAACAAAAATGATGTGAAAATGCTCGATGCTGCGGACTTTCCCGTTGTGGTTAAATCCCCGATTTGTGATTTTCCTGAAATTAACGGCAATAACAATACAATATTTACGCAGCAGTATGGCCCAGTAGGTTGGAATTCCGCTGTGCTAAAAATTTTAGAAAATAACTAAAAACAAACAACAATAGGGCGCGCTATATATGGCTGATTTTTATCAAAATGGCATTATCACTACACTACACAATTTGAACCACCGCAATGTAGAAGATATGGAAGCCGAGTTGCTGAGGTTTTCTAGTGCGCGGCCTATGTCATTGGTCTTGCCCTCGTTGTACTCTGAATTACAAGGGGAGGCGCTACCTCGAATAGTTCAACACTTGAGTGAGGTCAATTATCTTAGTGAAATTGTTATTGGTTTGGATATGGCCGATCAAAGTCAATACGAGTCAGCGTTAGAGTTTTTTAAACCCTTGAATCAAGACTTCAAAGTACTTTGGAATGATGGTCCTCGTCTTCTAAAGATTGATCAAGAGCTTCGTGAAGAAGGTTTGGCGCCAATGGAGCGGGGTAAAGGCCGAAATGTTTGGTACTGTTTAGGGTATGTGTTGGCTTCAGGCAAGGCGGAGTCTATTGCATTGCACGACTGCGATATTGTGACCTACGATCGTTCATTATTAGCGAGGTTAATCTATCCCGTCGCCAACCCCAATTTTAACTATGAATTTTGTAAAGGTTACTATGCGAGAGTGGCAGACGGAAAAATCAATGGCCGTGTCAGTCGCTTGTTGGTGACGCCACTCATTCGAGCACTGAAAAAGACGCTAGGTCATAGCGACTATCTGGAATACATTGATAGTTTTCGTTATCCGCTTGCGGGTGAGTTTTCTTTTCGTACCGACGTCATTAATGATATTCGCATACCCAGTGATTGGGGTTTAGAAATTGGGGTGCTTTCAGAGTTAAACCGAAACTATGCTAATAATCGTTTGTGTCAGGCTGATATCAGCGACGCTTACGACCATAAACATCAGGAGCTTTCGCCGGATGATGCGGAGCGCGGTCTCTCGAAGATGTCTATCGATATCGCCAAGGCCTTATTTCGAAAATTGGCCACCAATGGCGTGGTGTTTAACTCAGAAACCTTTAGGTCAATCAAAGCGACCTATTTTCGAATTGCGTTAGATTTTATAGAAACTTACGACAATGATGCTCGAATGAATGGATTGAAAGTGGATATCCATGAAGAGGAGTTGGCGGTAGAAATGTTTGCAAAAAATATCTTGGTTGCGGGTCAGAAGTTTCTAGAAAACCCGATGGAAAAACCTTTTATTCCAAGTTGGAACCGAGTAATAAGTGCAATTCCGGATATTTTGCCGAGATTTAAAGAAGCCGTTGAGTTGGATATGCAAGAGTTTAGCGGTAAAAAATAAAGGCGAGCCTATGGATCTTTCATCAAAAAAATCGCTGCGCTTTCTTATTAAAACGCATTTGGATTTCATCTACTCAGGTGAAGGTCTAGACGATCTAGGCGAAAAACTAATCGCACTGATGAAGTTGGATCCTGAAAAAATCCATACTGGCACTCATGAAAACTCTTGGTCACACGAAGATGCTTGGCTAATTACCTATGGTGATAGCATTATCAGTGAGGGCGAGAGGCCCTTAAAAACCTTGGAGCGATTTGCCTCTTCTGAACTCAGTGGTGTGCTTAACGGTATCCATATATTGCCGTTTTCCCCCTATAGCTCTGATGATGGTTTTTCTGTTATTGATTACAGCAAGGTCAACGACAGCTTAGGGGACTGGAATGATATAAAAAGTATTTCAGAAAAATTTAATTTGATGGCTGATTTGGTTATCAATCATTGCTCTAGTAGAAGTCGCTGGTTTGAGAATTTCAAACAGCGAAAATCACCAGGTAAAGATTATTTTTTTGAAGCAAACCCCGACGATGATGTGAGTATGGTGGTGCGGCCGCGCACATCGCCCCTTCTGCGGGAAGTCGAGACTCTTGATGGTAAGCGCTATGTGTGGTGTACATTTAGTCACGATCAGGTAGATCTAGATTTTAGCAATCCCGAAGTTCTGTGTGAATTTGTTGGAATTATCAAACTCTACCTGGATAGGGGGGTGCGAATTTTTAGATTGGATGCGGTGGCCTTCTTATGGAAAGAGCCTGGCACACCCTGTATTCATCATCCTAAAACGCACGAACTCATTAGGCTTATTCGTACCTTGGTGGAATATCATTCTTCCGATGCTGTCATTATCACCGAGACCAACGTACCCAATCACGAAAACTTGAGTTATTTTGGTAATGCTAACGAAGCGCATGCGGTTTACAATTTTTCTTTACCTCCGCTTGTATTGCAAGCGTTAGTAGCGGGTACAAGCCGGCATTTAAAAGCGTGGCAAATGTCGATGCCTCCGGCACAAGCGGGTACGTTCTTTTTCAATTTTTTAGCCTCTCACGATGGTATCGGTTTGCGTCCCGCAGAAGGGCTTTTGTCTGAGGGAGAAATAGATGAGCTTGTCAGTACTATGCAACTGTTTGGCGCTCGGGTTTCTTGGCGAAGTGCTGAGGCTGGGCGAGACAAGCCCTACGAGATAAATGTAACACTCTACGATGCATTGCAAGGTACGGTAAAAGGTCCTGATAGATGGCAGACAGAGCGCTTTATTTGTGCGCACGCCATTATGTTCGCGCTAGAGGGGGTTCCCGGTGTGTATGTTCACAGCCTAATCGCAACAAATAATTACTATGAAGGCGTTGAACTGACGAATCACAATCGCACGATAAATCGTTATAAATGGGATTATGCCGAGCTAAAAGAAAAGTTGCATGACGGTCAATCGCATCATCACCGGGTATTTGAAAATATGAGCAGTTTGCTCCAGGTGAGAACACGCCAGCCTGCATTTCATCCTAATGCAGTCCAATTTACGCTACATTTGGGGGATGAGGTCTTTGGCTTTTGGCGACAGAGCCAAAAGCGAGATCAAAGTATTTTTTGCATACACAATGTAACAGACCGTAATGTGGTCATTCCCTTGTCTTCTATTAATTTGATTGGTTTAGATAAGTGGACGGATTTGATCGAAGGCAAGGAGTTTCAGGATATTCGACAAGATGTTGAACTTGGCCCATATCAGTTTGTATGGCTAACGAACCGAGTGTATCACTGATGTTTGATATTAGTGGTTTTATATTTGTTTCAGTAAGTTCTGCATCTCTTCATCAAAGTTTGTGTAAATGATTTCCATTGTCTCTGTAGCTATCGAAAAGTATCGATCGCTAGTTATCCATGCCTTATTGTTAATTATGTAGTGCTCTACTATTGCGAGAAAATGATTAATCTCATCGCATTGATGTTTGCCAATTCTTTCCCTAAGTTCGCTGTTGACATATGCAGCTTCTATTTCACCTGTACACAGCCGAATCCGTGTAACACGTTTTCTTCGCTCTTCTGCGTTAGTGGAATTGCATAGGTGCATTGTACCTAAAGCGCGTAATTGACCCAGCATCTCGCCCAGCTGAAGAAGTTCGTACCAAAAAATATCATCATTTGGTCGAAAGTTATGGTGAATATTATGCTCAAAAGCGATCGATCGCATAAGTGTGAGGCAAGAGGCGACCAACTTACAGTGCTGTTCGTAATAGTCATATTTTTCAAAACGAATGTTGCGTGCAGATAAGCGTGCCCAGTGCTGAGTTATACCCCGCCAATCCTCATTTTCGACTAAATTTGGGCTTAGGCCAGAAATAATATCGATGTCATTGTTAATGGCGTTTGCTTCTAGATTGAGCTGTTCTGATATGTCGGCATTGCCTGATATATATAGCGCAGTAAACCCTCTGTGCACTTGAATATGCTTTACCAGCATTCGAAGGGCTTGTAGAAGTTGAAAGCCGAATTCGCGTTGGCGTCTTCTCTGACGCCCCAGAAGAGATACGAGAAAAAATAAAACGCCAACGATTCCGGTCAATAAAACATAAAATATAAAACTCACGTTAGTTTCCTCTATCAACTATTACGTTGATACGCGCCACATTCAAGGCGTGGACGTCTTAATAATTAGAAAATCTAGAATATGGAACTTTCTATAAGAAAAGAATGCAAGTTCCGTACAAGAAAACAAAATGCTGAAGTTTTTATCCGCTTTTATTTGAATGCACTAAAACAAGTCGAACAATGGTTTGCCGCATATAAACGAGTCGAATCATATTTTATGAAAAATTATTTCTGAGAATTTTCAATGTTGTATTTTGGTGGTGCGCGTTATTTCAGTGCATGACGGCGTAGCAAAATCAGCCTTGCGCACCGAAAGTGAGCCTGACTAAACCAAGTTTGCGGTTGTTGTTAGCGCTTCGTGTGCCAGTTTACTGAAATTATTGAATATTTTGATTGTTGTTCGTGTTGGCAGGGGGATTGCTTTTCTCTAGGTTGGCTGGAAGCTTATATGCTTTTTGTAACCCGCTTAAGAAAGTTAAAATTGAATTGTTTTTATGATGAAAGCCTCTGCGCTAACAACGAACGCACCAGATTGTGCCGATGTGGTTCAATTTGACCCTGCTGCCTATGACAATCAAAAGCGGATATTGGTGATTGGTGCTGGCCCAGCCGGCATTAGGTTCGCTAACGAATTATTAAAGCGCCGGCCAACAGCGAATATAACGGTGTTTGGTAATGAGCCTTGTCAGCCCTATAACCGTGTTCAATTGTCGTCTCTGTTAGCTGGAGATATCACCATTGATGAGATTGTGACGGCCCTCCCGGTAAAAGACCGGCATCCAAACTTTTCTCTCATTGTCAGTGCCATACGTTTTATTGATCATGAGCATAAATACATTGTAGATATAGAAGGCAATCGCCATCGCTATGACAAATTAGTCATTGCGACAGGGTCTCGCCCCCATGTGCCGAACATCCCTGGGGTTGATCAAACCGGCGTGTACACATTTCGAAATTTAAACGACACAGAATTTCTTTATGCTCGTATTTCACGAGCGCGTCATATTGTAGTGGTGGGTGGTGGCCTATTAGGTTTGGAGGCTGCAAAGGCGCTGTCTCGACAAAATACAAAAGTCACACTCGTACAACAGGGGCCGCGGTTGATGAACCGTCAGCTCGATGAGGAGGCGGCAGGAAAGCTTCTTTCTATTGTAGAAGCGCTAAATATACGCGTTATTACCAACTCTGGTGTCCGGCATATTTTGGGTGGCGGCCGTGTCGAAGGTGTTGTGACGCGAGACAAAGAAACCATCGATTGCGATACGGTTTTACTGTGTGCCGGTATCAAGCCAAACATCGAAATTGCCCGCAGCTCAAAAATAGCTGTCGCAAATGGCATTCGCGTTGATGATCGCTTACAAACCTCCGTCGCTGACGTTAGTGCAATTGGAGAATGTTGCGAGCACCGTAACTTGACCTACGGTTTGGTAAATCCAGGTTTTGAACAGGCTGCAATCTTGGCTGACGCGATGATTGGTGGTCATGCTCGCTATGTCGGTTCACTAGAGGTCAGTCGGTTAAAGGTTCTGGGTGCATCAATCTGCAGTATGGGCGAGGTCTCTGATATAGAAAAACGCCCGTTTCTCAATGAGTTGAAATACCGTAATAAAAAACAAAATATCTACCGTAAAATAGTAACGTTTAAAGGCAAGATAATTGGTGCAGTCGGTTTTGGTGAGTGGGGCGAAAGTCGTCGTATTCAAGAGGCGTATCAAAACGGTCGTCGCATACATATTTGGCACATCCTATCTTTTCTGATTACTGGGAACCTCTTCGCTGCGAGCAGTAAAGACGAAGTCAATACCTGGCCAAGATCTGCGGTGATCTGTCAGTGTAATAATATTAATTTGGAAGAATTAAAAACCGCCATCGCTTCCGGTAATTCAACGATAGAATCCTTGCAAAAGGAAACCGGTGCCTCGACCGTCTGTGGGTCATGTAAACCACTGCTCGCACAGCTAGTGGGTGACGATACAGCTCAAGAAAAAGAAAAAACGTCTTTGCCTGTGCTGGTGTTTAGCGTATTAGCGGTTTGCATTGCTGCTTCTGTTGTTCTCGTTCCGGGGCTTACGGTATCTGACAGTGTGCAAAGTCAAAATGTCTTTGAAACCATATGGAATGATAAGTTTTGGAAGCAAGTGACCGGGTTTTCTCTTCTGGGGTTAAGCACAGTTGGTTTGTTAATGTCTTTGCGAAAGCGACTGCCAAAACTTAATCTGGGTGACTATAGCTATTGGCGCCTATTACATATTGTACTTGGCTTGTGTTGCGTGATTACGCTTGTATTTCACACCGGGTTACACCTGGGAAGTAATCTAAATAAAATTTTGATGCTAGATTTCCTTGCCGTTATAAGCTTAGGGGCTTTGGCGGGCTTAGTGTTCTCATTCGGCCACAAATTCAGTGCAGCTGCTAGTCAGCGTATACGCAGTATATGGAATTGGTTTCACATACTGGTTACATGGCCGTTACCCATTTTATTGGGTTTTCATATCTTAAGCGTGTATTACTTTTAGGCAGGTTTTATTCTATGTTGTTGGTAAATAATTGAATTCACACAAATCATGAAAAAATATATTTGGTGTTTGTGGTTGATTTTTGCAATTGCGTTAGCCGGTTATTTTGGTGTCGTGTTGTTTGTGAAA
Organism: Agarilytica sp.; assembly: GCA_045430305.1. Classification (GTDB taxonomy): domain Bacteria; phylum Pseudomonadota; class Gammaproteobacteria; order Pseudomonadales; family Cellvibrionaceae; genus Agarilytica. The sequence continues at coordinate 146,130 of JAILXW010000002.1, forward strand.
GAAGACAAAAACGAATTTTTAATTGGCGATGCAAGTCATGGCCACTTTCAAATAGAAATGTCGTGCGATACATGCCATAGCTCGGCCTTTGGCGGGCAAGATGTGCTGCAAGACGCGTGTGTTACATGTCACGCAAAAGAGCTTGAAGAGGCGCACGATTCGCACCCCAAGAAAAAATTTACAGATCCAAGAGAAGCGTATCGAATAGAAATTTTAGATGCTCGTTATTGTGTAAGTTGCCATACCGAGCATCAAGAGGAACAAACACGCAATATGGGTGTAACTCTGCCAGACGACTACTGCTATCACTGCCATGAAGAAGTGGGGGAGGAAAGAGAGAGCCATAAAGATCTTCCTTTTGACAGCTGCGCATCTGCCGGTTGTCATAACTTTCATGACAACAGAGCGCTATATGAAAACTTTTTGGCAGAAAATGCAAATCAACCTTGGATTAAAGAAATTGCTCAAATTTCGCCACCAAATTTTGCCAAGAGAAAATCTAAACCCTCGATCAATCTTAAGCGCAGTGTGTATCAAAAACAAATATCTTTGCATCCAGATATTGCCAGTCATTGGCAAGCAAGCTCACATGCCGCGGGTGGTGTAGATTGTGGTGGCTGCCATGTGGAAGAGAACACGGATGGCTGGATTGAAAAGCCAGGTATAGAGCAGTGTCAGAATTGTCATGAGAATGAAGTTAAGACGTACACGGAAGGCAAGCATGGTATGCGTTTAGCCAAAACCTTGAAAAGCGACTTAAGTGCTATGACGACAGACCAGTCAGGGTTGGAATTTGGCGCGGATTCCCATGGCATTGAGCATGGGTGTAATACCTGCCACGCAGCACATGACTTTAATACTACTTCAGCAGGCGCTGACGCATGTTTGAATTGCCATGCAGATGAACACAGCCTAGCGTTTAACGCGTCGTCGCACGCGACGTTATGGAACAAAGAAATAGCCGGTGAAATCCCAGAAGGGCAAGGCGTGAACTGTGCTACGTGCCACATGCCAAGCATGAAATTAGGTTCCGGTGAAAATGCGGTAATGAGTGTGCAGCATAATCAAAATTGGAATTTGCGACCGAATGAAAAAATGATTCGAAGCGTATGCATGAATTGCCATAGTTTGGAGTTTTCGATAGATGCCTTAGCGGATAGCGAGCTAATCAAAAATAACTTTTCAAAAAAACCTGGCACACATATTGAATCGATAGATTGGGCGCTAAAGCGCGTGAAAAAAGATTAATTAACCATTTTATTCCAACCGATTTAAAAATTTATGTAGCGTGAAAACAGTTTTTTAACCAAGGGGTGAACTATGAAAAAAGCAATTTTTACATCAACCTTAATGTGCGGAACACTGCTTTTGGCGAGCTGTGGTGAAGAGAAATCAGCCGGTATCGACCCTCAAGTGTACACAGACTCGCTGTTTGCGGTTATGAAAGCAGATAGAACCAATTACACCAAACTCATTATCAAACGATTGGGGCCTGCGGGGGCGAATACGATTAAGCCCGCTGAGCATTGGAAAGACCTGGAAAATGGTGCGCCGTTGCCAGCGCAAATGTTTCGAGCGGGTTCTGAAGCTGTCGCAGACCTTACAGATAAATTTACCTATTCATTGCAGTCAGAGTGGCCTATTAACTCGCAAAACGCGCCAAAAACGCCCGTCGAGAAAGAGGGTTTGCAATATATAGGTGCAAACCCAGGAGAAAACTTCTATGGTAAAGAGACACTTGGCGATGTTACCTACTTTACTGCGGTTTACCCTGATGTAGCTGTGAGCGATGCCTGCACCACCTGTCACAATGAGCATAAAGACTCACCAAAAACAGACTTCCAAATTGGTGAAGTGATGGGTGGCGTTGTGATTAGAGTGCCTTTATAAGTCTGTAAAAAGATCGAGAAACCCTACGTACTTAGAAGCGCCTATTGGGTGATGCTTAGCTTAGGTTGAGATCTTCGGTGAAATTGTAATGAAGATATTGATTGTTTTTTTATTGTTTACGCTAGCCCTGGGCGCGTGCTCTAAGAAAGAAAAGGTTTCTAGTGAAGCACTTTCTGAAATGTCAGAAGGTGAGCGTATCGTACAAACAGCATGTAAAGTTTGTCATGCTCAGGGTATCAATGGTGCCCCGATTATAGGAAACAAAAAAATGTGGGGTGATCGTTTGCCTAGGGGCATCGACCAACTTTCTGCCAATGCCTCACAGGGTTTTGGTTTAATGCCTCCTAAAGGTGGGCGTACAGACTTGTCGGATGAGAAGGTTCGATTGGCGGTTGAATACATGCTGGAGCAAGTTCAATAGAATTTATTCAGGGGTATTTGTTATGTTTGGTTTATTTAAAAAAAAGAAGGAAAAAGCTATGTCTCTATTTGATAAATTGGGTGGTGCTGGCGCCATTGATGCAGCGGTAGATATTTTTTACCGAAAAGTGTTGGCTGATGATCGAATTAGCCAGTTTTTTGATACGGTTGATATGGACGCTCAGCACGTAAAACAAAAAGCATTTTTGACTATGGCTTTTGGTGGCCCCAATAGCTATACGGGAAAAGATATGCGAGAAGCGCATAAGCACATGAACCTAACGGAAGAGCATTTTAATGCAGTAGCTGAATGTCTTGTTGGTACGCTTAAAGAACTTAAAGTTGGCGAAGATGACATTAATGAAGTTGTTAATGTAGCGTTAAGCGTAAAAGACGACGTTCTTAATAAGTAATGACAGTAATACAGTTTGACCCTTGTGAAGGCGGCGAGAGCAGGGAAATAACTCTGCACGATAGCGAATCGGTGCTCGACGGCCTCCTTCGTGAGGGTATCAATATTCCTTTTGGTTGCAGGTCTGGTGTTTGTCAGAGCTGCTTACTGACTGCCGTTGAGGGGGAGTTGCCGCCTGCGTCTCAAGTGGGTTTGAAGTCGAGCCAAGTCGATAGGGGGTTGTTTTTGTCATGTAGCTGTATTCCCAATTCGGGTTTAAAGGTGCAGGCGGCCGATCTTTCGAGTGAACTGCTAGACGCAAGGGTTCTAGAACTTTTTCCGCTTAACGAACATATATTTTGTTTGCGGTTAGAAAAATGTATCGACTATCGCCCCGGTCAGTACGCGACGTTGTGGCAATTAGAAGGTGTTGCTCGAAGCTATTCTCTTGCGAGCCATCCAGAAAAAGACAATTACCTTGAGTTTCATATAAAGCGTATACCATACGGCGCATTTAGTGACTGGGCTTTTGAAAATTTGAAGAAAGGAGATGTCGTGAAAGTTCAGGGCCCTATGGGGGCTTGTTATTACAATGATGTCGATTCTGAGCAGCCCATTTTATTGTCTGGAATCGGTACGGGGCTGTCACCGTTATATGGCATTGTCGTCGATGCGATTAATAGCAGTCATACTGGTCCAATTAAAGTCTACATTGGCGCTAAAAACGCATCGAACTTTTATTTTGTTGATGCCCTGCATGCGCTTAACGAGCGCCATAGCAATATTGAGATTGCTTTTGTTTCTCAAGAAGGTTCAGAGGACATTCAAAGCCCTTGTTTTCAACAGGGTGATATTTACGAGTTTTGCAAAACACAGGTCGGAGACTTTTCCGGTTACGCGGTTTATTTGTGCGGTGCTGAGAGTTTTGTTCGTAAAATGAAAAAGATGTGTTTCCTAAACGGCGCGGCAATGAAAGATATTCAGGCTGACCCGTTTATTCCATTTCAAGCCTAACATTTAAGTTAGGCCTTTCTCCTTCGTTTTTCTTAAATACCTAGTTACGTTTTCTTTCTGTTTTTTGTTCGTCTGCCTGTTCCTGCCATTACCTACCCTTTGTGCTGCGCTTGTGCACCATTATCACGACCCTGTCACTAAATTCGTGCGTCGGGTGTGCACTAAAATATTTCTATTTTATTTTAAATCTTAAAAAATGTCTCAAGTTGAGTCATTGGGCTCCCTGAAAAGGTGCCGTCGCCCCAAAATATATCGGTTTTAGGGTGTTTTCGTCGCGTACTCAATGATTCTTAGGGTTGGCACGCTCAATGCAAATACATAAGAAACTTAGACATGTTAGTCGCAAGATAACTCACCACTAAATTTTAAACCCTTGGCAATTGGGAGACGGTTTATGAAAAACAATTCCTTAAAAATTAAGTCCATTTCAAATCGCGTATTTCGTGTGTTTACGTCACATGCAGTTCTGACAGTCGGCCTGGCAACACTGCTTATTAGTGCAGTCGCTAGCGCGGAAAAACTTGGCTTTCCAGAAAAAGAAGAGTTGAAGTTTGGTTTCATTAAGTTAACCGACATGGCCCCAATTGCAGTGGCCTATGAAAATGGTTATTTCGAGGACGAAGGTCTTTACGTCACCATTGAGGCACAAGCAAACTGGAAAGTATTGCTCGATGGTGTTATCGATGGTCAATTAGATGGTGCGCATATGCTTGCGGGTCAACCGCTTGCAGCGACGATTGGTTTTGGTACCAAAGCGGATATCATTACTCCATTTTCAATGGATTTAAACGGAAACGGTATCACGGTTTCTAACGAAATATGGAAGCAAATGAAACCGAATATTCCAAAAATGAAAGATGGTCGTCCGGTTCACCCTATTAAAGCCGACTATTTAAAGCCTGTTGTTGATAAATACAAAGAAGACGGCAAGCCATTTAACATGGGTATGGTATTCCCTGTGTCAACGCACAATTACGAGCTTCGTTATTGGTTAGCCGCTGGTGGAATTCACCCAGGGTTTTATGCACCGCATAAAGGGGATATTTCAGGTCAACTAAGTGCAGATGCGCTACTTTCTGTTACGCCACCACCACAAATGCCTGCGACCCTAGAGGCGGGAACAATCTATGGTTACTGCGTGGGTGAACCTTGGAACCAGCAAGCTGTATTCAAAGGTATTGGTGTGCCAGTGATTACCGATTATGAAATATGGAAAAACAACCCAGAAAAAGTTTTCGGCATAACCAAAAAATTTGCTGAAAAATATCCAAATACAACGATTCGTCTTACTAGGGCTTTGATTCGCGCCGCTATGTGGTTAGATGAAAACAATAACGCGAATCGACCAGCAGCTGTGAAAATACTTTCGCAATCGAACTACGTTGGTGCAGATTACGATGTTATCGCAAACAGTATGACAGGTACGTTTGAATACGAAAAAGGTGATAAGCGTGAAGTGCCAGACTTCAATGTATTCTTCCGACACAACGCGACTTACCCTTATTACTCAGATGCAATCTGGTATTTGTCACAAATGCGCCGCTGGGGCCAAATCTCTGAAGACAAAAGCGATGATTGGTACTACGACGTAGCGAAAAAAGTATACCGCTCAGATATCTATGCGAATGCAGCGAAGTCACTTATTAAAGATAAGTTAGCAAAGGCAGAAGATTTTCCAGATTTTGCAAAAGAAACTGGTTTCAAACCGCCGCAGAAAGAATTTATTGATGGTGTGGCTTACGATGGCTCAAAACCTAATGAGTACCTTTCTAAATTCCCGATTGGCTTGAAAAAAGGACAGAAACTGTAAAGCGTATTCACAAATACTAATACGCTTGGAGAAATTACTATGAGTTCAGTAGCGGATACCTCAAAAATAAGCTTTTTAAACGTTGCGTCACCCACCATAAAGGCGAATTTAAATAAGCTTACTCAGCAAGTGGCAATCCCACTTGTTGGGATCTTTGTCTTTCTTTTGTTGTGGTCTGCTGGCGCACAAAATATTGATACTTCCCTGGGTAAGTTTCCAGGGCCAGGCGCGGTGTATGAGCAGTTTGAAACGCTATATCAAGAGCATAAAGCAGAGCGAAAAAAGGAAGAAGCATTTTACGAGCGGCAATTGAAGCGTAATGCAGAGCGCGTGAAGCTAGATCCGGACTATAAGCCAAGAATTCGCTCTTACACAGGTAAAGAAACATTTTTTGATCAGATCGTTACGAGTCTCATTACTGTTATGAGTGGTTTTTTGGTAGCGGCCTTAATTGCAATACCTCTGGGTATTGCGATTGGTCTCAGCAAAACACTCAATACGGCAATGAATCCAATTATTCAGGTATTTAAACCCGTATCTCCATTGGCGTGGTTGCCATTGGTCACAATGGTTGTGAGTGCGGTGTATGTATCGCCAGAGCCGGTAGTACCTAAATCATTCTTAACGTCATTGATTACAGTTTCTCTATGTTGTTTATGGCCAATGGTGATCAACACTTCTGTTGGCGTTGCGTCGATAGATAAAGACTTAGTCAATGTGAGTCGAGTTATTCGTCTACCAGCGCTAAAACATGTTCAAAAAGTTATTTTGCCCGCGGCAGTACCGATGATTTTTACCGGTATGCGCCTTTCGTTGGGCGTCGCCTGGATGGTGTTAATTGCTGCAGAAATGCTCGCGCAAAACCCAGGCTTAGGTAAGTTTGTATGGGATGAGTTTCAAAATGGTAGCTCCAATTCGCTTGCGAGAATAATGTCTGCAGTCGTTGTAATCGGTCTTATCGGCTTTATGCTAGATAGAAGCATGTTACAGCTGCAAAAATATTTTTCTTGGGACAAGAGCGCCGCAAATATTTAATTAGAACACGTGTTTTTCAAATTTAATTTAGGGTTATTGTTATGTCGGCCTTACTCGATATTAGCCAAGTTTCCATGGGGTTTCCTACACCTAAAGGGCCGTTCTTGGCGCTGAATAATGTTGATCTAAAAATTAACAAGGGTGAGTTTGTTTCACTGATCGGTCACTCTGGTTGTGGTAAATCAACGGTGTTGAATATTGTCGCAGGTCTGTATCAGGCAACCGAAGGTGGCGTCATTCTTAAAGGAAAAGAGGTCAGTGAACCGGGGCCCGAACGTGCGGTGGTGTTTCAAAATCATTCGCTACTACCCTGGTTGACTGCTTACGAAAATGTCGCGCTTGCGGTAAACCAGGTATTTGGTAGATCGAAAAGCAAGGCAGAAAAGAAAGAGTGGATTGAACACAATTTGTCGCTCGTTCATATGGATCACGCCATGCACAAGCGACCGGACGAAATTTCAGGCGGTATGAAGCAGCGCGTCGGCATTGCGCGGGCGCTTTCCATGCAACCCGAAATCCTACTGATGGACGAGCCTTTCGGCGCTCTAGACGCCCTGACGCGCGCGCATATGCAAGATTCTTTGATGGAGATCCAAAACGAGCTAAATAACACCGTTATCATGATCACCCATGATGTGGATGAGGCCGTGCTCTTGTCGGATCGTATTGTGATGATGACCAATGGTCCTGCAGCCACTATCGGAGAGATATTGGATATTGATCTGGAGCGCCCGCGTGACCGGCTAGCGCTTGCAGAAGATCCAAAATATACACACTTGCGTTCAGAGGTTCTGAAATTCTTATACGAAAAACAACGCAAAGTTGAAGATTTAGGTAGCAAAAAAAAGACTGTAGTGAAGCGTGATAAAAATACCACCGAAGCTGCATAGTCAATGGGTATATAACTTTACTGAATTTATGTGTTTAAAAATTTGACCTTGGGAGTCTTATATGAAAGCTAAACATCTATTATTAGGCGCAGCCATTTCTGGTTTAACTGCTGGTTCTATGGCGAACGCCTCTACATTTACCGAAGCGTTAACCGGTGGTAAAGCCTCGGGCGACATTCGTATTCGTTATGAAAGCGTGACTCAAGACAACGCTGTGGATGATGCGACCGCATTAACAGCGCGTACACGTATTGGTTACACAACGGGTTCCTTTGAAGGCTTTTCAGCAACCATGGAATTTGAAGATGTAACGGTTCTTTTTGGTCGTGATGATTACACCGTAGGGCCAACAGGTTTTAATCCCGGTGAATATTCTGTCATTGCCGACCCTGAAGTAACAGAAGTGGACCAAGCATTTATCAAATACGCCAATGATGTAGTGACTGTGAAAGCGGGTAAGCAAGTTCTGACGTTTGATAACCACCGTTTTGTTGGTCATGTTGGTTGGCGTCAAGACCGTCAAACCTTTGATGCAATTACAGTGAACGTAAAGCCTATTGCTGATTTGTCTCTTTCTTACGCTTACTTAGAAGAGCGTAATCGTATTTTTGCGGAGGCCGCTGATATAGCTTCGGAAGATCATTTGTTTAACGCATCGTATAAAACCCCTGTTGGTACAGTAACGGGTTACGGTTATTTCTTAGAGGTTGATAACGATACAGATAATGGCCTTGATACGATTGGTGTTCGTTTTGCAGGTAAAAAGAATAAGTTTATTTACTCTGGTGAATATGCATCTCAATCTTCAGAGTCTGGTAATGATGATTTTGACGCGACCTACTTGATGGCTGAGTTCGGTTATAACTTTGGCCCTGTTACTTTGAAAGGTGGTTATGAAGATCTGGGTTCTGATAGTGGTGACTACGGTTTCTCAACGCCTTTGGCAACTTTACATAAGTTTAACGGGTGGGCAGACCAATTTCTTGGAACGCCTGGTGCTGGTTTAGTAGATCTTTCTCTTGCTGTTAGTGGTAAAGCCGGGCCTGGTAAATTTGCGGTAATCTACCATGACTATGAAACTTCAGAATCTACCGATTTTTCTGATTTAGGTAGTGAAATTGATGTCGTTTATAGTTTGAAGTTCGCGAAGCAATACAATGCAGGTATCAAGTTTGCTTCTTATGCCGCGGGTGACGAAGAGAACGGAAAAGTTGATGCTGACAAATTATGGATTTGGGTTGGCGCGAAATTCTAGTCGCCTATTAACTTAAACATTTCCTCCAAAGAAAAAGCGCTCTTGTTTCGGCAAGGGCGTTTTTTTTATTCGAGGATGAAGTAAGCGTATTTACACCATCGTTTTGAGTAAGTTTTATTTTTTCAGACGAAGCTCTGCTGCACGAGCGTGCGCTTCGAGGTCTTCACCGTGTGCCAGCACAGATGCAATTTTTCCGAGTGTGTTTGCGCCTTCTTCTGAAACGTGAATAATTGAAGACCGTTTTACATAATCGTATACGCCCAAAGGTGAAGAGAATCGCGCAGTACCCGAAGTGGGTAATACGTGGTTCGGCCCTGCACAATAGTCACCGAGAGATTCCGATGTGTAGCGTCCCAAAAATAAAGCGCCAGCATGATTAATTTTGTCTGCGAGTCTTTCTGGGTTCGCGACAGAAAGCTCCAAGTGCTCAGGGGCAATTTTATTGGCGAGCTCTACGGCTTGGTCCAGATTCTCCACTTTAATTAAAGCGCCACGGTTTTTTAATGACACTTTAATAATGTCTGCCCGTTCCATATCGGGTAGCAATTTTTCGATGCTTAAAAATACCGAGTCGAGAAACTCTTGATTGTCAGATATTAAAATGGATTGGGCTTCTTCATCGTGTTCTGCTTGCGAGAATAAATCCATCGCAATCCAGTCGGGGTTGGTTTGGCCGTCGCAAATCACAAGGATTTCTGAAGGCCCTGCGATCATATCGATATCTACCACGCCAAACACTTGTCGTTTGGCGGTGGCGACAAAAATATTGCCTGGCCCCACAATTTTATCCACTTTAGGGACCGTGCGCGTTCCATAAGCCAAGGCCGCAACGGCTTGTGCGCCACCAATGGTATAGATTCGATCAACGCCTGCTATTGCAGCGGCGGCAAGTACAATGTCGCGGGTTTCGCCATTGGGTGCAGGGCTTACAAGTACTACTTCTTTAACCCCTGCGACCTTTGCAGGCATTGCACTCATTAATACAGAAGACGGGTATGCTGCCTTACCGCCTGGGGCATATAAACCTACACGATCTAGCGGCGTAATTTTTTGACCGAGTATTGTGCCGTCAGCTTCTTGGTACTGCCAAGAATTTTGTAGCTGATGCGTGTGATAATTACGAATGCGCTCAGCCGCTTGTTCTAGAGCAATACGTTGCTCTTGGGGAATGCGAGTGAGCGCGGCTTGAATCTCTGCAGATTCAATGACAAATTCTGAGGCGTTGCAAATGTCACGCTTATCAAAGCGATTGGTATATTCAATTAATGCTTCATCGCCACGTGAGCGTACGTCGCGCAAAATATCACGCACGATATTTTCGACATCGCTATTGTGTTCGTCTTCCCACGCTAAAAGGTGTTCGAGTTTCCGGTCGAAATCTTTCTGCTTAGTATCAAAGCGCGAAATGACATCGCTCATGACACAGCCGCCGCTTCGTTTTCTTGTACGGCGGAACCAATCGCATCAATTAATGTTTCAATTTGTTGGTGCTTCATTTTCATTGATGCTTTATTTACGATTAAACGCGAACTAACATCCGCAATCTTTTCGCGTGGCTCTAAGCCGTTGGCTTTTAGTGTGTTGCCGGTGTCAACAATATCTACAATTTCATCGGCCAAGGCCATAATGGGGGCTAACTCCATAGCACCGTATAATTTAATGATATCTACCTGGCGACCTTGTGCTGCGTAATAGCGTTTTGCGAGGTTGGTATATTTTGTTGCGACACGAATGCGACCACTTGGTAGGGTTTTACCTTTAATGCCTGCCGTCATTAACTCGCATTTGGAAATTTTTAAATCCAGCGGTTCGTAGAAAGCGCTGTCGCCGTGTTCGATTAAGGTGTCTTTGCCAGAAATTCCTACATCTGCTGCGCCGAATTCTACATATGTGGGTACATCGCTGCCGCGTAAAATAAGTAAGCGTACGTCTGGCGAAGTGGTTTCAAACGTGAGTTTTCGACTTTTACTAATGTCTTCTGTGGGTTCAATGCCCGCGGCGGCCAACAGAGGCAAAGTTTCTTTTAATATTCGGCCTTTGGTTAGTGCAATCGTTAGTTGTGGCATAGTGGCTAAGCTTAATTTTGAATGAGTTAATAATTTAATATTTGGCTGTGGTTAACCGGGTACGCGTCGAATATTAACGCCGAGTGCCTGTAGTTTTTCTTCAATACATTCGTATCCGCGGTCAATATGGTAAATGCGGTCGACCAGGGTTTCGCCTTCGGCCACCATTGCGGCGATCACCAGACTCGCTGAAGCGCGCAAATCAGAAGCCATGACGGGCGCAGCTTTTAATTGCTCGACGCCTGTGACCACGGCAGTATTACCGTTGAGGGTAATGTTAGCACCCATGCGGTTGAGTTCATGGGTTTGGATCAAACGGTTCTCGAAAATAGTTTCTGTGACGATGCCTGTGCCTTCGGCAACTGCGTTCATCGCGGTAAATTGTGCCTGCATATCGGTTGGAAACGCAGGGTAGGGCGCTGTTTTAATATCGACCGCTTTCGGGCGTTTACCTTTCATATCGAGAGAAATCCAGTCGTCGCCGGTCTCGATTTCTGCACCCGCTTCTTGCAGTTTTAGCAGTACAGCTTCAAGAATATCTGATTGTGTCTTCCTTAGCATCACGCGCCCGCGCGTTGTGGCGGCAGCGGTCAAATACGTACCTGTTTCAATGCGGTCAGGCATCACGTTGTAGTGGCAAGAATGTAGCTTTTCAACGCCTTCAATGACCAAGTGTGAGGTGCCAATGCCTTCGATCTTTGCGCCCATTGCGACTAGGAAATTAGCCAAGTCGGTAATCTCGGGTTCGCGTGCTGCGTTTTCGAGTACCGTTGTTCCTTTGGCTAAGGTTGCTGCCATCAGTAGGTTTTCAGTACCACCTACGGTAACGGTTTCCATCAAATAGTGGGCACCTTTTAAGCCTTCGGGGGCGCGAGCATGAATGTAGCCGCCGTCTACGGTGATGTCGGCACCCATGGCCTCTAGGCCGGAAAGGTGAATATCGACGGGGCGGCTACCGATCGCACAACCACCAGGGAACGAGACTTTTGCCTCGCCGTATTTTGCCAACAAGGGGCCAAGTACAAGAATGGAAGCGCGCATGGTTTTTACTAATTCGTAAGGCGCTTCGAGTTCGTTGACAGTTGTTGGGTCAACTTCCACAGACATTTTTTCATCGATCACAATACCGACGCCCATACAGCGTAACAGCGCTAGCATGGTGGTGATGTCGTTGAGGTGAGGCAGATTCCCTATGAAAACTGGCTCGCTGGCGAGTATTGTGCCTGCGAGTATAGGTAGGGCTGAATTTTTTGAGCCCGAAATTTTGATGTCGCCATCTATGCGCGCACCACCTTGAATGATGAGTTTGTCCATGCTGTACCTTGTTATTGCTTTTACTAAATGTGCAAAAAAGAAAACGCGGGTTGCGAAAGCAGGAATGCTTGGGCTTAAGCGCTTTGAGCCGCCCATTCGGCGGGGGTGTAGGTTTTCATATGCACAGCATGTATTGCGCCATTGGCGATTGCATCTTGCAATGCACCGTAGACAAGCTGTTGTTTTTTAACGGCATTTAGGCCTTCAAAGGCGGGGCTTATGACGACTAAATGCACGTGAGAACCATCACTAGAGACTTCAATCTGGGCTTCAGTAATGTTTGTTTCGAGTGCGGTTTTGATCTCTTCAGGTGTCATTTGTCGTTGAATTCGCTGTGGTTGTAGCTGGCGCGTCGACGGCTGGTTGAAAGTCGCCGCTGTTGGCGATGCCAGGCAGAAAAATTAAGCTGGCAAGTGTAATCAAAAAGCGGGGCTAGCGCACCCCGCAGATGAGCGAATATGCTGTGATAGGAACGATTTAGGCTTCCCAGTTCCAGCCTTCTATCGCTGAATTTAGGTCGCCTTTGCTTTCGTTCATTGATTGGGAAAACTGAGCGCGTAAGGTTTTACCGAGATTGACGCCGTCGAGCACTACATTGAGTAGCTTCCACTGGCCGTTGCGATGTTTGCCCATCGTGTACGACACACGGCTTATGCCTTCTGGCCCCTTAAACTTTTGGATGACCTCGACTTTACGCTTTTCGCCGATATCGCCATCTTCTGGTGGAAGTACGGAGATTTCAAAATCAGCGAAATTGGCCATGCCTTTCGCGTAGGTTTCGACCATACCTGAGGTGAAGGCTTCAATAAAACGTGATTTTTGTTCGTTCGTGGCCGCTTTCCAATATTTAGCGCCCATGACGTTGCGTGCGATATATTTGAAATCGACAGCGTCTTCCATAATACCGCGCACGTCTTGGAAGTATTTTTCGGGGTTCGACTTGATTGATTCTTTGCCATTGGCAACGACGCCCATAAGCTCGGAGGTTACGGTTTCAACTACTTGATGAGGGCTTGGGCTGGCATCAGCACTTGTTTGTGCTTCTGTTTTTCCCTCGGCCCATGCGGCCAAGTTCACACACATTGCCATGGCGCTTGCCACTAAAACCCATTGTTTAATTTGCTGTTTCACGCGTATCTCCTCCGTCTAGCCTTACGAATAGGGCTCTTTTGCGACCCGAAAGGCATCGCTTAGTTTCATCTCTATGGTTAGCGTAAGAATGCTTTCATGTCGAACATGAAATATTCTGACTTTATTTTACGGGCACAAACCTGAACGAAAGCTGACAATTATCTGCCATCCAGATAATATGCGCTCCTTGGCCTCATGGGCGAGATTCTACTGCAATTTACAATGAAATGAAGCGCTTCCGTGCTGCTGAGGGTTTACCAAGCCACAGTTTTTCTAAGTAGCAGCCTTTTTCTAACCCAGAAATTTCTTACACAAAGTGTCTCCCCCATATTTATGCTAGAAAGTATCCCCTCTATTGCGCTTGCGGCTATTGCCATTTTTATTGGAATTGGGGGCTTGGTATGGAGTGCTGATCGCTTTGTCGCCGGTGCGGCTTCAATTGCGGAGTCTTTTGATATTGCCCCGATTATTGTGGGTTTGACCATTGTTTCGTTTGGCACCTCAGCGCCTGAAGTCATGGTGTCGCTGATGGCGGCCTTAGATGGCGCAGGCGAGTTGGCGGTGGGTAACGCGCTAGGTTCGAACATCGCCAATATTGCCTTAGTGCTTGGTGTAACTTTGCTGATTTCTCAAATACCCGTCGACAGCAAGGTGCTCAAACATGAAGGGATGGTACTCATTCCGATTACATTGCTAGCTGGTTACTTTCTTTATGATGCCGAGCTGAACCCTATTGAAGGTTGGGTTTTGTTGGCGCTTTTACTGCCGGTAATGTGGTACCTAGTGGTGGTAAAACAGAAAGACTATAAGGCGGAAGAGCTTCTCGAAGAAGAAGCCGCGTTGCCGCACTACAGCCGCGGTATTGCCATGGTTTGGTTTGTGGTTGGCCTGGTCGCATTGGTGGTCAGTTCGAAAGTGCTGGTATGGGGCGCAGTAGAAACGGCAGTGTTCTTTAACGTAAGCCCATTGATCATAGGCCTTACAATTATTGCCATTGGCACCAGTTTGCCAGAGTTGGCGGCTTCGGTCATGAGTGCCTTGCGTGGCCATCATGATATTGCCGTGGGCAATATTGTTGGCTCCAATATATTTAACCTGCTGGCAGTGATGTCAGTGCCGGGGATTTTTGTCACCAAAGGCATGGATCCGGCAGTTTTTGCGCGTGACTACAGTAGTATGCTGGCAGTGACGTTATCGTTGTTTGTGTTTTTAGGTTTTGCCATGTGGCAAGCTAAGCGGAAGAAAAAAGACAAAGGTGTTTTGGGGCGCGTCAGTGGGGCAATACTATTGGCGGCTTACGTAGCGTACATGCTAATGATCGCTCAGTCTCAACTGGGTATATAGTACGTGGAGCTTTTGGCCTCCGGCGAGATTATTGGAAAATAACGAATGAGTGAATTTGATTTGGGTTTTGACTATATCGCGTCTGCGAAACGGACAGTAACGATGGAGCGCGATGCTCTAGATCGCCTTGCTCAGCGTTTCGATGCCAGTTTTATCAAGGCGTGTGAATGTATCATGTCCTGTAAAGGGCGTGTCATTGTTAGCGGCATGGGCAAATCGGGGCACATCGCTAATAAAATAGCAGCAACGTTAGCAAGCACAGGTGCTCCAGCTTTCTTTGTTCATCCAGCTGAAGCGAGTCATGGTGATTTCGGTATGATTACCGAAACAGATGTCGTACTGGCGATCTCTAATTCTGGCTCCTCAGCTGAGCTGGTTACGTTATTACCACTGCTAAAGCGCTTGGGCATACCCTTGGTGAGCATGACCGGCAAGGCGGATTCCCCCTTAGCGGAAGCTGCGGATATTAACCTCGACATTAGTGTCGAATCAGAGGCTTGCCCCCTGAACTTGGCACCGACGTCAAGCACTACTGTTACATTGGCAATGGGCGATGCGCTTGCCGTTGCGCTTCTTGAATCGCGAGGGTTTACCGCAGAAGACTTTGCGTTTTCTCACCCCGGCGGTGCTTTAGGGCGCAAACTACTTACCCGCGTACAAGATGTGATGCACGACGGAGCAGAGATTCCGAAAGTGAAAGGCACTACCGCCTTAAGAGAAGCGTTGAGTGAAATGACCACCAAAGGCTTTGGGATGACGCTTGTCGTCGATGAGAGCGATCAGTTGCTTGGTATTTTTACTGATGGTGATTTACGCCGTTGTGTTGATAAAAACCTAGATATCAATACGCTGACTACCGAAGCTGTAATGACCCAGCAGCCTTCAACCGTAAACAAAAGTATATTGGCAGCAGAGGCGTTAACCCTTATGCAAGATAAAAAAATTACTGCGTTGGTCGTAAAAGATGACCAAGACTGTGTGATGGGAGTGTTGCACATGCACGACCTATTGCGTGCCGGAATCGTGTAATGTTGGGAAAAGCAATCCACACAGACGAACATGTAATTATCGAAAAAGCCAAGCAGCTGCGTTTGCTCGTGCTCGATGTCGACGGCGTACTTAGTGACGGAAAAATTTATTTCACTAATAGCGGTGAAGAAATAAAAGCCTTTAATACGCTAGATGGTCATGGCATAAAAATGTTGCGTAATTCGGGTGTGGAAGTTGGCATTATTACTGGTCGAAACAGCAAGATTGTAGAAAAGCGCGCATCAGATTTAGGCATACATCTTTTGATTCAAGGGCGAGAAGATAAGTACAGCGCGCTGGAAGATATGCTGTCAGAACATGCTGTAAGCTTGAATGAAATTGCGTTTTTAGGGGACGACTACCCAGACTTACACGTAATGACACGTATCGGTTTGCCCATGAGTGTCTTAAATGCGCACCCAGAAGTGGTGATGCGCAGTTGGTGGCAAAGTGATGTTAAAGGTGGTGAGGGCGCTGTGCGCCAGGCCTGTGATTTTATTATGCAGGCACAAGGCACCTACGATACAGCTTTGGCGCCCTACATAGATCATGCAAAATAAGCACACAGGTAAATAAAAGGCCGTGAATAAAAGTACGCCCTACATCTTGTTTTTGTTTGTGCTGGTCTCGGCCGTTGCGTATTTTTCTGAGTCACCGGAAGAAATTCTCGGTAAGGCTGCTAACTTAACGAGTGAAGAAGAGGGTGTCATTCCATTTGCGCTTGCTCGTGGTACGGTCACGACGCACTATCAAAAAGACGGTTCGATTAATTACACGTTTAACGCAGACCGATTAGAGCACTACCGGCAACAAAATGAGTCGCGAGAAATATACACTTTGGTAGAAAATCCGCAATTAGTGATATATCAAGATGACGAGCCATGGTTTGTGAATGCCAGAAAGGGCAAAATTTTCTCGCCTGAGCAAGAGATTGAGCTTTGGAGTAAGGTTCAGATCGATCACACCAATTTTGAAGGGCTTGAGACTAAGATAGAAACTGAAAAATTAATGATCGACCCAAACAACAAAGTCGCCAATACTGAAGAGTCTGTTAAAATCTCTGCCGACACGGCAGTTATCGAAGGGCGTGGTATGGATGCAAATATGAAAACTGAAAGGCTGCGTTTGCTGTCGAATGTTCGCGGTGTGTATGAACCGAAATAAATTATTAAATGTTTTTACTTTGATGATGCTGGCGGTTAGTCAGGCGTTCGCTTTGCCCGACGATGCGCAACAGCGCTCAGAAATCATAGCCGACCAAAACGTGTTTGATTTTAAAACGCGTACCACAACCTTCTATGGCAACGTCATATTTCAACAGGGCAGCTTAAAAATTAACGCCGATAAACTCATATATTACGGAAAATTCGACTCTGATAATCCGTCGAGTACGGATAAAATTGTCGCAACAGGCAAGCCTGCGCGCTTTCAGCAAACGCCTCGCCAAAAAGCAGAACCGGTAAAAGCTGTGGCTAATCGTTTAGAGTATGCGGTTAAAGCGGAAACACTTTTTTTGATTGATAATGCTTCGCTGGATCAAGACGGATCTAGCCTTAGTGGCAACCGTATTGAATACGATGTTAAAAAAGCGGTGGTAAAAGCCAGTGGCAAGAAAAACAATAAAGGTGAAGATGGCCGTGTACGCATGGTGATTCCGCCAAAGCTTTTCCAAAATGAAGAGCAAAGTGAAGAAGAAGCGGGTGCAGAGCGTACTCCAGCGGCAGAGGGTCAAGCGCAAAACCTGAGTGAAGGCGCTGAAGAAGTTCAGAACGAACGCAAGCCTCAAGACGAAGAAAAATTGGACGCGACACCTGTTGCTGTTACGCCAGAGCCTCAAACAAAACAACAAGAACCCTAGGGCATATGCCAAGTTTAGAAGCCAAACATCTCGCCAAGAGTTACAAAGGCCGTCAGGTGGTTATCGATGTTTCCATTGCTGTGGAAGACGGGCAAATAGTCGGCTTGCTTGGCCCTAACGGCGCCGGTAAAACGACCTGCTTTTACATGATTGCAGGCATTGTCCGTGCGGATAAAGGTGAAGTCTTTATTAACGGTGAAAACGTCACTGGCCAGCCCATGCACGGTCGGGCGCGACGTGGCCTTGGTTATTTACCGCAGGAAGCATCAGTATTTCGCAAGCTCAGTGTGAGCGATAATATTCTCGCAATTCTTGAAACCCGCAAAGACTTATCGCGTGAACAACGTTTGGAAAAACTAGAGTCTTTGCTGGGTGAATTTCACATAACCCATATCAAAGACAGTTTAGGTATGGCGCTTTCTGGCGGAGAGCGTCGCCGTGTTGAAATTGCTCGCGCCCTTGCGACAGAACCAGATTTTATCTTACTAGACGAACCTTTTGCCGGGGTAGACCCCATTTCTGTCAGCGATATCAAGGCCATTATTCAGCAATTAAAAGATAAGAATATTGGTGTGTTGATTACAGACCACCACGTGCGTGAAACACTCGATATTTGTGAAAAGTCTTACATCGTGTCAGAGGGCCATATTATCGCCGAAGGCGACGCAAAGACGGTGCTCAACAATAAGAAAGTACGCGAGGTGTACTTAGGTCAACACTTCCAGCTGTAAAGTGTGTAAAAAAATAGGCATAAAAAAACGGGGTTAGCCCCCGTTTTTTTATGCTCGATATTTGCGTGCTCGAATTACGCTTTTGCAGGCTCTTCTTCT
Organism: Agarilytica sp.; assembly: GCA_045430305.1. Lineage (GTDB taxonomy): Bacteria > Pseudomonadota > Gammaproteobacteria > Pseudomonadales > Cellvibrionaceae > Agarilytica. The sequence continues at coordinate 164,407 of JAILXW010000002.1, forward strand.
TTGCGGGGTAAGCGTTTGATTAATTCGGGTAATGACCCAACAGAGTTGAGGTGAGCGTAAGTCCAGGCAATCCAACCTTTCTTAAACCAGTCTGCCACTTCGGCATCACTTAAGCTGTCGACAAAATCCTGTTCTTCTACGACGTAAAGATTGTCGAGTTTAAGCGTGTTGTCAGTAAACTTGATGGTATTTTTACAAGGTTTGAGTAAGCCTTTTTCTTTCAGCGCTTTGGAGTATTGCTCTGTAGCGCGATATCCGCGATCGACATACTGAACAAACTTCAGAATTTCTTGTAATGCAGGGGTGCTTTCGCCCTTCTCGTCGAATAAGGCTTCACCCTCTCCGCTTTCTGAGCTGAATCGTCCGCAGTCTTCATCAAACATCAATATGCCCTGCTTTTCTTCCAGTATGAAAGGATAACGGCGCAAGTATGCGGGTATGTATACACCAGACCAGTTATCGCCCAAGTTATGGCCGGTAGGGGTAAGAGATACGAGTGCAACCGGAATAAAGTCTTCCGTTTTGTTTTGAATGAACATTACCGGGTGATGACGGCCACAGGAAAAGAATTCAAAACCTGCGACAGGAATAGAATTGGCGTCTGCGGCAAAGGCTAAGTTTTCAAATTTTTTAAAATGCAGCTTTGAGTGGGTTTCTTTGTTAAGCGGAACAGGTTTTTGATAAAAAAGAGGCGTCATAAGGCTGTTTTCTGTTAAGTGATTAATTATTGGCCATTGATTAGCGTTAGCGCGTCAGCCCGGTTAGGTGCAAATACGCCGTAAATACGGCTGGCGATGGTAGCAAGCTTATTGTGGGGCCATCAAGCCCTGCCTTCGTATGGTGCAGCTCAAGTTGCGCTAGTGTATTGCGCCGAGGTTAGCAAATACCCCCGTCTTATTCTGCGGCGGTCAGGCTGGCGTTCCGCGCGTCTAGTGGTGATGTTGCCCTTTTCTAGTGCATATAGAGGCTTCAAAGAAAAGGAGGTGCCGTGGGTCGAGAGCACAAGTGAGGGCTTACTCGTGGTCGTGAATGGTGATTTCCTTTGCTGGTTATAGAACTTCTAGTTTTAATAGGACTTTAGTCTTGTTGGAAAAGCAACATTACCTAGACTAGTTAGTGGAGAATGATAAATACAACACTATGAGATTCAAACGTCGCGTAATGACTAAAGCAAAGGGATATACAAGTTCTGTGGTGCTGGATGATCGAGGCATTATATGTTCCGTAGATTTCAGTGATTTTGCATTTGAGCAGATTTTGGGCTGGCCACAAGAAGACTTGGTGGGGCGGCCTTTTGTTTATCTGCATGCAAAGCACAGAATCCCGCTGTCTGTTGTGTCACGAGGGGTTCAATTAGTTTGCCAAGGTAAACAACGTCACTTCAGTTTTCAATTTGAGTTAAGTGCCGAGGGCATGGCCTCTCGCCTTTATGAACTGCAGGCGGGTCGAGAAACCCCCAACTCTGACTCTATAGTGGTGAGTTATCACAGCTTGGAGCAATCAGAGCACACTGAAGATAAGTACGATGATCTCGACCTGTATGAGAGCATGTTTCAACACGCGCCGATGGGGATCGTGTATCAAAATAACATAGGTCGAATAGAAAAGTTGAACCCTGCAGGCCTTGGCATATTGGGTTTCACTAAACGCCAGATGCGCAAAGTGAGGAAAGATAACTTGCCTTGGGGTTGCGTGGATGCCGTTGGCGCGCCACTAGCTTTCGATCAAATCCCACCCTTTGTCACCTTATCTACGGGCACGCCTCAGAGTGATCGCGTGATTGGTTTGCGTGGCAAAAACGGCGAAATAAAATGGTTGCAGCTTAATTCTGAGCTTATTCACGATCGTGAAAGTGGAAAACAAAATGGCGTATTGACGACCTTCGTTGAAATTACCCGTCAGCGAGAGGCTCAAGAAGCTTTGAAGGCACAAACTGAACGTACCCAAATGGCTGTGGAAAGTGCCGGGATGGGGGTTTGGGATTGGGTGCCAGGTGAGCGCCAAATGATTTGGGATAAAAAACAATTCCAAATCTATGGCTATAACGATGAAAAAAATGCTTCTGCACTAGAAATATGGAAGAAAGCGATACATCCGGATGATGTCGAACGAGTGTTGCGTGAAGCCGCGGATATGAACGCAACGGGTCGAGAAAAAAGCATAGATTTTCGTATTGTTAGGCCTAATGGCCGCGTACGAAATGTGCGTACGCAAGCACGGCTTGTTAAAAATTCTGATGGCGCAGTGACGCGTGTTATTGGTGTGACTCATGATATTACGAATGAGGTGCTTGCGGAACAAAAACTCTGGGAGCTGGCTTACACTGACACCTTAACAGGGTGTTATTCGCGCGAAGGATTAAATTATCGATTGTCGCGCACGGTTGCTCGCGCTCTTTCTAATGATCACAAATTTGCTGTCTTTATGTTTGGTTTGCGCCGATTTAAAGATATTAACGATAACTATGGCCCAGCGGTTGGCGACAAAATACTTGCTGAAGTTGCCTCGCGAGCACAATTGCTTATTACCTCAAATGATACGCTTGCACGTGTTGGTGGTGATGAATTTACCATTGTAATTGAAGGCGCGCATAATCCAGCAGATATAGAGAGTTTTACAGAAAAGTTTCGCGCAGAAGTATTAAAGCCAATTAGTTTAAACGAAGGTTTATTGGTGAACCTTGATACCGCGATGGGGGTGAGTGTCTTTCCTGAAGATGGCGGTGACGCCCCAGGTTTACAGACCCATGCCAGTTTAGCGATGCAAAAAGACCGCACGCGGGAATTAAGTAGCTATACCCGTTATACGCCGTCAATGACGGAAGAAGTATCGCGTAAATTTAACCTCAAATATCAATTGTTCAGCGCCGTAAAAGATCAAGAGTTTCAACTCTACTACCAACCGATTATTGATCTAGCTACAAAAAAAGTCACTGGGTGTGAAGCGTTACTTCGTTGGAAAGACAATACCGGAAAATTTGTTTCGCCTATGGAATTTATTCCGGTGGTGGAAGAAAGTGGATTGATTTGTGAACTGGGTGACTGGATCAACCTTACCGCTGTAAAACAGTGGAAACTGTGGCAAGAACTGGTGCCTGAATTACAATATATTTCTGTGAACGTTTCACCGCGACAAGTGGAACAAGCGAGCTTTGTTGATGATTTGGTGAATCTAGTTGCCGAATATGAAATTCAGCCAGAAAATTTGCAACTTGAAATTACTGAAGGCACATTCTTGCAAGAATCGATTAATGCCGATGGTACTCTGCATAACCTGGCCGCGCATGGGTTTCGTTTAGCGATTGACGACTTTGGCACGGGTTATTCTTCTTTAGCTTATTTAAAGCGTTTCAATGTCGATGTCATCAAAATTGATCGTAGCTTTATTCGCGATATCGAATCCGACACTTCAGATCGCGATATTGTGAGTGCAATATTGGCAATGAATAAAAAACTTGGTTTTAAAACTTTGGTAGAGGGTGTAGAGACCGACAGGCAAAACGAAATCGTGTTTGATTTGGGGTGTGATAGTGCGCAAGGTTATTTATATGGCAAACCCACCTTTGCAGATGAGTTTGCCGAAATATATATTCAACCACAAACTACCAGTGACCCGCACTCGAAAGCGAGTTAACTACTAATCGGGTTGCGGTACCTTATTTCGCCGGCTTAATAATCAGGAAAATAAACTTCTTTTTCTAACTGTTCTTCGAAATTATTTGGCAGGGGTGTTTCCACTAAACCTTGTTCTTCTGCGCATTTGGCAACTGCCACTGCAATTTTTAATGATACTTCGCGAATTTCTTTTAAGGATGGGTAAAGACAGCCCAGTTCTATTTGGTTCTCAGACACATTGTTCGCCAAGGTGTGAGCAGCAGCAATAAGAAGGTCGTCCGTAATGCGGGTAACACGACCATAAATCGCGCCCAATCCAATCCCCGGAAAAACATAAGCATTATTTCCCTGCCCTGGCACGCGAATTTTACCATCTACGTGTACAACCCCAAACGGGCTGCCACTGGCAAAAATGGCTTTTCCATTGGTCCATTCATAGGCCTCTTCTGCGGTACATTCAGCGTTGGATGTTGGGTTCGATAACGCGAAAATAATGGGGTGGTCGTGGTGCTGGGCCATCGACGCAATAATTTCTTGTGAGAAAATGCCGTGATTTCCCGTTGCGCCGATGAGAGCGTCGGGTTTGATATATTCCACCGCTTCGGCGAAATCCATCTGAGGGTAGTCGCCGGTAAAGGGGGCTACGTGAGACTTAATGGCTTGGCTGCGGTTTTTGCTTACCAAACCTTTACTATCAATAAAACTCAAGCGTGTGAGTGCTTCGTCGTGAGTTAAGCCTTCAATTTCCAAAGCGCGCATCAGTAAGTGGCCGATACCCGTTGCAGCGGAACCGGCGCCACAAAACATAAATTTCATATCAGAAAGTTTTTTGCCGTTAATGCGCGTGGCTGCATAAAGCCCTGCAACTGCTACTGCGGCAGTACCTTGAATATCATCATTAAAACAGAGCAATTGATCGTGATATTTGTCGAGTAAGGTTACGGCATTTGGTGTAGAAAAATCTTCAAATTGCAGCAAGGCTTTTGGAAAACGTTTTTTTACCGCTTGAATAAATTCGTCGATAAATTCGAAATACTCGTCACCTCGAACACGCGGCTGGCGCAAGCCTAAATACATGGGGTCCTCATCGCGAAAGTTGGCATTTTCAGTGCCGACATCAATCACGATCGGCATGCAGTGTTCCGGGTGAATGCCTGCACAAGCGCAGTAGAGCGCCAATTTACCGATAGGAATACCCATGCCATTGGTACCCAGGTCGCCGAGGCCAAGAATACGTTCCCCGTCTGTCACAACGATGAGGCGCACTTCATCTTCGTGCCAATTCTGTAGCAGCTCGTATATGTGGCCTTTGTTGCGAATCGAAATATAGAACCCAGCGGTTTCGCGGAAAATTCGAGCAAATTCCTGGCAGGCTTCTCCCACGGTAGGGGTGTACACCATGGGCATAAGTTCTTCAATGTGCTCAATAAGCAGGCGGAAGAACAGGCGCTCGTTGCGTTTGTGCAGCGACGACAAAAAGATGTAGCGTTCAATATTACTGATATTGCGGCGCACATTGGCGAGGGCGTGTTCGACTTGCTGCTCCAAAGAGGAGATGATCGGAGGCAATAACCCGTGAAGACCATGCAGATCACGCTCTTCTTGCGTAAATGCAGTACCTTTATTGAGTCTTGCGTGGGTTAAGACCTCGGGGCCTCGTGACTTCATAATGTTCTCTCAATATCGTTTTCTATCGTTCTCGCCACTGCAGTGCTTGCAATAGCATCGCCCCTGCGCACCATTGGGGTGTCAGAGGTCGGTCAAATTTGGCGAAGGCGGATTTTTCTATACTTGGGTGGAAGATGCAAATAAAACTGATGCTGTCTGCCGCTATAAGCGGCGGTATGTCTCAAGGACAAACTTTTGTTTGGCTCAACTAGCAACGGTGCCAGCCAAATAGGCGGTGATGCCCTCCTCATCGACTTCTGAACGGGGGATCGCCTGTACCTGCTTTTGTAGTTCCACGATCTGCCGGGTTAGAGGGCTTTCATTCTTACCCAAATAAAGTGCGATTTGACGATCAAAGCGGCGCACGTGGAATTTGATTTCTTCTGTCATCATCAGCACATCTTCTAGCTCTCGGTAGGCGAATTCCAGCTTTTCATCTCTTACCTGTTCGATCCAGCGCATGTAGGCTTCGTTGATTATTCCACAGCTTGCAAGGGTCGAACTGATTAGGCGAGAAGTACTTTGAAGGGCAAGCACCTTGATGTCCTTGTGTTTGGTTCCCACCGCTTTGGTAAAGGTTTTAGTGATGTTCAAAAAAGCTTCGATTTCTTCCGCATTTCCTTGCAGGTGATTCACTGCCGCAGGAATTAGGTCTGGGTGAATGGCGCAGTGATCAGTGCCTGGTGTATCTTTCAGCAAATCGATTAATGCGTCGCTGTGTACTCCGCCGCGAGAAAGGGTGGTCATCTGAATTAGCGGAATCATATCTCGCAGTGTTCTATTGCGAGGCTTATATTGCTTGCGATATATCGCATTCAGGCTGTCGAGTAGTTGCAACAACTTCCCTAGTGCACTGGTCTGTTGTTGCAGCTTGCCTTTGGGGTAGCCGGTACCGTCGATAAATTCATGGTGTTCGATAACCGCTCGTGCACACGTCTTTTCTTGCCGGGTCATCTCTTTCAATATCTTCACACTAAACAACACGTGCTCTTGCATGTGCTGCCATTCATCTGCGTTCAGTGGCCCTTGCTTAAAGAGTATGTCGGGGGAAATATGAAGCAAGCCTAAATCGTGGGAAAGTGATGCGATAAAGGCTTCGTTCAAGCGCTCTTGAGGTTGATTCTCATGGGCTAGAATGGCGAGCGCCATCCAAGCACAGAAAAAACTTTGATCAAATATATCTGGGAGCTGAATGGCAAGAATGTTGAGTTTTTGGCAAAGTATTTTTTCCTCTGAAAACGCGAGTAAAGCTTGTTCAAATTTGTCGTTTAAGTCGCGTAACTCGAAAATGGAATTTAAAGAAACATCAGAGGAAATAAAAGTGATAAAAATTTGAGTAATAAAGGCTAGATCAAACTCCTGCTCTAAAGTGATGCAGTACTCAATGTTTTTGCCTAATTCCGTGTTGGCAAGGCGTTGTGCTGCATCGTGATCTAACGGGCTTCCCTTGCTTAATAAAACCTCCCCATCACGGCTTAATATGTCGCAGGCAGCATACACTGGCTGGATGTCATTAACTTGAGCAAGGTGTTGAAGGTAAGCGGACATTGCAATTATATCTATGCTTTTATTGGGCGCCCTAAGTATAGCTAAGTGGCGCTATATATGGTTGTTGCGCGAGAGGTATATGATATGAATGGCTTAATCGAACAAATAGACGGTGGGTAGGGGCTATATGTTTTCAATGATATAGCCTTTTTGTTGCAACAGTCTTAACAGCCCATCCTCTCCGACAAGGTGTAATGCACCAACAAGTATAAGCTCTATGGGGTTGTCATTTAACATGGCTTCTATTTTGGGAAGCCAGTTATTGTTTCGTACGACAAGAAGTGATTCGTAAATATGGGGGTGCTTTTTCATTTCAGAAAGCGTCAGCTGTTCTAGCATTGCATTATTCCCCGCACGCCAGGCTTTTTTAAGTTGAGCTAAGGTGGCGGGTAAGGCGTTTAGTTCGGCAAGCGTTTGTAACAAGAGAGCGTCGTTATCGTCGCCCCCCATATTGGCAATAAAACTTAAATGTTCGTCAATGCTTTCTAGGTGGTCTAACGGCTTTTTGTCTCGTTGAGCGCTAGCGATATACGTCATCTCGACACCCAATGATGGGTTCATACCGAGCAATTGTAATTCCATTGTGCTGATCGTTAGCATTACCCCCGTTGGCGTAAGGCCAGAAAAACTTAAAATATCCATTCCGCGCGCTTTAAAATATGCCTCGAGCTTATGATACGTCTGTGCCTGAAGTGTATTTCGCAAAGTTTGGCCATTGTTAAAGGTAATAATGCCATTCATCTTGAGTAGAAAGGCCGGTGACTTCATGGCATTGATGTCGGTCTCAAACACTATTTTATTGGCTTGGTTGTAGGCCGTATCAAAGCTTTTCGGCAGAGGGTGATCGCTTTGGGCTAAGAGGTGAACTGTGCCCCCGATAAAAAGGTGTTGTCCGTTCTTACTGATTTTCCAGACTGGGGAAGCGGCAGAGGCACGGGGGGTAAGCAAGACAAAACATGCTAAGAAAACAATCAATGTGGGCAAGGGCAGTAAGCTTTGATTGGATTGCGGCACGAGGTCGCCCTCTATGAATTATCTTGTTGTTATCCTATCGATTTCAGCAAGGCAAAAGCCCTTTGGTGCTAGACGATAGCGTTCGGTTTTTTTTGGTGTTAGGGCGTGATGCCGGGTGCTAGAAATGAGGCGTGTGTGTGCGATATCGGGTGCTGGGTGCCCCCCAGCGGCTCACCACTTGGCAGGTGACGCAGATGCTAGGCCGAAGCGAACATCATTAATAGGCCTGATGAATCGTCGAGTTATGCTCGAGATCTTCAGACTGTCGACATGCCGTCGTAGCCCACCACTAGGCAGGTGGCGCAGGTACTGGGCCGAAGCGAGTACCAAATATTACACCCATCATACGAAACGTGTAGGTCGTATGCAAACAGGGGGGGGATTGGCTATTTCTCTGTGTCAGATTCTGGCCAAAGCAGTATTTGATTGTCCCAGCCTTGATCGCCTTCGCAAATAATGGTGGCTATCTGCTTGGTTTGCTCACCAAGCTCCCTATCGTTCAGTACGTGTGCCTGAATATCCGCCCAAAGTGAGGCCGCGTCTTCGGTGAAAAAATTCAAACATAAATCGTCTGGCCGGTCCGGGTCTCGGTCTAATTCCGGAAAGCGCCCTATTGATCGTAAGTGGTCGACGAGTTGCGCTGCAAATGATTTAGGTGCGTTTGTTAAATTCAGCTGTAGGCTCAAGCATTTCATAATAAAAACTCGTAAGTGCTTCTAATTATAGGTGCACTTTAAATGCATCTAACAATTCCATGATGCGTGCGACGTAGGGGTCTTTTGGGTAATAAGAGCTGTCATTTTGTTTTATAAAATCTTCTCGCAGATGACGCAGCATTTTGGTTAAACGTTTCTGGTGTAAGCCCAAGTAATATTGAATAGGGTCACTGAGCAGACCAGAAAAAGCAGAGAATACAGCAAGTATAGATAGAACTATCGCGATCGAAGTTGTCGTGGTCGCAATACTCGGTGAGGGCGGAAATAGTGTGTAGTACCAAGCGCCTAACAGCTCGCCAAGAAAAAAATCACTGCTTGCAGAATGTTTTGCGTAAATGCCTGCGAATATAAAACCAAGCCCCAAACCGCCTGGGGTAAATTGCTTGAAACTAATTGCCCCTGCAGCTGTGCTTATTAGTGTATTGGTAATGTCTGCCGAGGCAGTGCGGGTCAGAGAATACTGCTGCAAGCTTTGACAAATAATAGGTGTTATCGCGTGGCGGAATTTTTCATGCTCCTTTGCCGAGTCGGGAAGCTTGCTGCTTTCTTCTAAGGCATCACGAATCGAAGCTAAAAGCGCACTCTTACTTTCGCAAGAGGGTGAACCCAAAAGCTGGTTATATACCAGCATTTGAGTATGGTATTGAACACTGCTGGTAAACCCACTCGGTATTTTATGCAGTGTGCGTGCTGCTTGTTTAAATCCGATGCGCTTACAACAGAAGGCGAGTAGCTGCGCAAGCAAATACATGGGTGCCCAAAACAGGTTAAAGGGCATTCGCAATAAATCCCACCCAAGTGCGTGCTTGTTTGTTTGCCAGGTACCTGGGTAGGTAAAGTTTTTTTTGCAAAAAGCTGGAATTTTAGTTTCGCATTGATCGAAGTAGTGCAGAGAGCCTCGCTTTATAGCGAGGTAAATGTCTTGCTCCTGCGGCGATGTCAAAGGCTCTACCTAAATGAATGTTAAAAACAACTAAGAAAGTTCGTGCGATACGAAACGCGTAAATCAATTTTTGATATGGGGAATCGTATTGCTGACTTCTCCGAAATGCAACTCTAAAGCCTAGTCGGCAGCATATTCAAATGCAAGGTTTCGCGTGCGCTACTGGGCGACGTGGAACCGTCATGTCGAGACTCATAATTTCGTAAATTTGATTTCCGACGTCAATCTGACGGTTTCTAAAAAAAGTTAAAATTGAATAAGATTAAATGCTTATATCGAATCGATGGAATTTCCACTTTCAGGAATATGGAACTTTTTTTGAAAACTTTTGGTTAATTCAATTGTATCGATATAGATCTCAATGGTCTAAAACTCGATTGGCGAAGCGAGCCTTTCTCTGCATTCTGACTGTGGCGGCATCTCTTTAATGCATGTTAACTGTTTGATATTAAAAAGAATGTTTAAATACGGGAGTGGTATTGATGTTTGTTTGATCAGCTTGGTTTGGGCCTAGTAGAGGAAGTGATAAGCCCGACTATACTCAGCAATTGCCAATATTGGATTAATTCCGATATTCATTAATTCGTTTGTTTGAATTTTTTTAAAAGCTGACAGCTTATACGGACACATACTATGAAAGCACCCTCCACCTTCTTCTCGAAAAATATTTCGAAAGTGATTTTCACTCCCGTCCTCGCAATATCTCTCGTACTCACCGGTTGTGGCGGTGGCGGTGGCGGCGGTGGCGGTGGCGGAGGTGGTACCGGAGGGGCTACTCCAACCCCAACTGCGACGGCGACGGCGACGGCAACTCCGACGGCAACTCCGACTGCAACTGCGACGGCAACACCGTCTCCGACTCCAACACCGGAAGTGGCATTGAGTGGTTCTGTGTCCAGTTTCCCTGCGCCAACCACGGTGAGTTCACCAAAGGTAGTGCGTAAAACAAGCGGTATTGGGTTTTCTAAAACCACCACACAGCCGTTTGAAGGGGTTGCTGACCCAGATCCGTATGAAGATGGTGAAATTACTGTCAGTGACTTAGATCAGGTACCCGCATTGGTGTCACTATTTTTATTAACCGATGTGAACTTTGAGTTTCCAGTTGCAACGGTTGTTGCTGACCCTATCGACGGTTACGTCGTAACAACCGAAGATGTTTACGATTATTTGTTGGGTGAGTCGCTGATTACTGAAAGCAGCACACCCGCTGAGATTCTTACCGCTTTTAGAGCGCTTGGCAGGTTGAAGGTGAGAGCGGTCATCGTTAAAGAAAATGATGATGGCTCTACCGAAGCGCAAGCGATTCAGTCTATTGCTGACCCTAGTGCTGTTGACGAAGAAACGGGTGACCCGATCCCGGTTCCGGTAAACCCAATTGTTAACCGTGTTGTTAAAGCGATTATCGAATCAATTGAAGAAACGATTCAGTCGTTTACCGATATGGGCCTCTCTCAAGAGACTGTCGATAACCTCGCTGAAACAGTAATTGCTGAGGTCGCCGATGATATTGTTCGAATTATTGCAGAAGCAGAAGATACGGTAATAGAAATTCCTGCAGGTACGACGCCTGAAGAAATTGTTGAGCAACAAGAAGCTGAAATTGAAATTGAAGTTGCCGATACGACTCAATTAGAGAGCGTGATCGCGGGTGAAATTGTTGATGAAGACGAGCAAAACACTGCGATTGAAGCGCTAGAGGACACCGTTGTAAATGCGGAAGATACAATCGATGAAGAACTGAGTACCTTGGAGTCATCGCTGGGTTCTGATGAGCAAGGTTTGCTTTCTTCGCTCGATAGCTTGCTATCTGACAGTGCCGCAGATGAAGTTGATACAGTACTTGAAGAAACCGAAGACCTTAGCACGATACTTGTTCTTGAAGGTGAAGAAACTATAGAGGACGCACAGCAAGCGTTGGATGAAGAGAAAAATCGTCTACTTCGCCAAACGTTCCGCCAATTGTTTATGTCGATGGGCTTGGCAGTAGTTGTTGAAGAAAATGCCGCTGGTGATGCGGCAGTGGTGGCCGTTAGCCTACAGTCTCCACCACAAATTCTTAATGACGATTTACCTGGTGGTAAAGGTTTTGGTGATAGAAGTGTGCGCCTATTTACCGTTGGTGCTGACAATTTAGATAGCACTAGTTTGTATACCACTGATGCAGCTAACTTAGGTAATGCGATTCCCGACTCAGACGATGTGGTTACCTACTATGCGCCGCTATTGGCTGATGTGGTTGACGGCACCGAGGGCTTAAATGCACGTTTGGCTGAGTTACTTTCGTTGGTCGATCCAACATTGGAACAATTACAAACAGCGATTGATGATGCGTTTTTTGTGGTCAACGACCCAAGCTCAACACCAACAGCAGAACAATATGACGCGATTGACTTGGTGCGCATCTTCAACGATTTCAACCGCCGTATACAAGACACTCCGCTTGTATCTGTTAATGTGATTAATGAGTTGGTGGATAATAAAGACGCCACACTAAAAATTAAACAGTTGGCCGCCGTGCTGGCAAGTTACTTTAGTTGGGTGAAAGAAGATGTAAACCTTACACCTGAAGGCTTTCCGCTTTATACCGGCCGTGAGTTACCCTTGCCTGGGGGGGGTGACACGATTGATAGTTCTGAGTTAGTGCGCGCGCTAAGTATTTCTTTACCTGATAGTGCCAGTGCTGCAGCCGAGCAATTAGTCTCACGTGAAAGCTTCTATGCCCAGTATGCAGACGACGCGGTACTAGCTAAACTTCAGCAAGCTCTATTTGACGCCGGCCAAGCAGAAGTTGCGCTTGATATTGAAGCTGCCTTACGTGATGACATTTACCCTGCGACCGAAGATGGGTACCTCGATTTAATTACGGGCGATGCAACTAACCCCGCAACACCAGAGTATTCCACTGCCTATGACCGAGTGGCGCGCGGTTTAGCGTCTTCTGTACCTTCTACTCTGTTTGGTCAAACGCTGACTTCAGAAAGTGATATCAATATTCGCTCTGCCTTGTTTTTTATGAACTTCTTGTTGCAAAGCGAATTTTTGATTGATGCGGCAAACGGCTTTTTCCATGATGTAGATGTGGGCGGTCAGACACGCTCCTTGCCTCGTTTCGATAACATCAAGTACATGAGCCCTGGTGATAACGTTACCGTTGCTACGATTGTTTCTGAATTATTGTCCGTCACGCTTATTGATAATGGTGATTTTCATCCTTCAGCATCAGAAGTACTTTTTGCTGGCTTAAGTAATCTTCCCATATTGCCCGAATTTAAAGAGCAGGATGTGACTGACTTTGAAGGTGGGTTGGCCACCCAGGCGGCAACAGTAAGCCTTTCTTGTTCTGTTGAGCGTTTTGATGGTGGTAATGCCACAGAAGGCCTACAAGTGAGTGTGTTAAGCGTTGAATACGACCCTGATACGGGCGAATTCTATAAGGGTGATGCACCGGCGGGTATCACAATTAATACACCGTCAACAGCAGACCCTGACTCAAATGTTTGGACTTACACCGTTGATGACATTCCAACAGAAGTAGATGGCTCGCCTGGTGTATTTGGTCGCGACTATATACTACGTTTCGATAATCCAAGTTATAGCAATGACCTGCCAGAGCTCTTCTTCTGGGCCGATGGTTTTGTGCCTAATATGGTGCTTTGCGACCCTGACTACCCACTCTTTATTGGTGATGACAAAGAGTTCGTGCCGGTACCAGGTTTAGGTATGGTCAGTAATCAAAGCAGACCTAGTGCTGACGGTACGTCCTCTTTGCCTGAAGGTATTGATGTAAGTAACTTTACTCAGCCTGGCGCGCCAATTTACGTAACAAGTGAAGAAGAAACCGCGGGCTACGGCACTGCTGATTTTACTTTCGTAGCCGATGCAACCAACGGTGGCTATTCACTGCAAGGTGCTACTGGTGTTTCATTTGCTTTGCTGTATGGAGCTTATGATTCAGAAGGGCTAAACATTAGCCTTGATAGTGCCGCGGGTGATCAGCTCCAAGACCTGCAAACTCTCATCGGGGAAAACATCCGTTCTGCGCAAGTGGAAATGATTGATGGAATCGAAGGTGAAGCGGCTATTATTCTCGATAGCTTACCGTTGCCAGAAGACTCTGCGGCCTTAGTGCCTCATTTGCTCTATCTTATGCAAGACGCTAGTGGCCAGTTCTGGGTTCTTGAAGTGCGCTTTATCGACGTTTTCGTAGACTTCGACGGCTCAACAAAAGCCTTCATCGATATTGGTTTTGCAAGTGTCAACAGCTTGGGTAATGTTGAAGTGCCGGAAGCGGCCTTTGAAGACTTCCCCGGTGATCCGACCGGCGGTGGTGCGGGTATCTTCTGGCAAAATATGCTCTACGGTGACTGGTTGATTCTTGATCCGCCCACTAGCCTTGCTCCAGAAGATCAATGGGCGCCACAGCTGATTGAGCCTGTGGAAGTTTCCTTCAACCCAGAGAACCCAAGAGCAATTTATGCGGCTGTTGATGCGGCGACTGACGGTATCGTTATTCGCTATGCGGGTAACCACTTTGATGAACAACAATTCAGTGGGCCTGAGGATGTTGAATCACGCTTTGATGGTGACTTCAGTTCTATACCCATTCGCCTAGATGCGGGCCGCGACGGTATTACATTTGTTGTTCTCAGCTTTAACAAGTCAACGCAAACGTGGGTGATGGAGCCATCTCCTGAAGAGGCAACTAGCTTTGCCGCGAACCTGAGCCACAACGATATTGTTGCAATCTTTGATGACTCAGACCCTGAGACTGCCGATGAGCCAAAATGGCTAGGTCGCGTGATTCGTGACAAGCCTGCTGACGATCCGTATGCAAACTTTGAAATTGCGTTTGAGTGGATCAATTTCGCAACCATTGAGCCAACTGGAACTGATGATCCTGCGCAAGTCGTGTGCTTTATTGACGAGACAGCCGGAGAAACGTGTCCAACGAACTTCCAGCCTGCGTTGTACTTCTCAACTGATCTTGATACCCCAGTAGGTACAGTGTTCGACCTTGATTACGATGGTGTTCCAGGCTTGTTTGATCCAAATGATTCAGATCCAAACGTGCCAGGTAGTGATTTTGGTGGTGGCACCGGCGGCGGTTTCTCTGAAGGCTTTGATGTCAGCGCATATACCGATGCTAATGGTACAGCGGGGGTTCAGGACTTCTTGTTAGAATCGTTCAACCTGTATCCAGGTGAAATTGACACGATCACGATTACAAGCTCTGTGTTCGGTGTAGAAACACCACAGTCAGTATTGAATTGCTTCCCTCCTCAAGAAACGTTTGCTGGTTTCCAAGATACATACTGTGAGGCTGCAGAAGGTGTAGCGGGCGGTGTAAGTGTGGATCGCATTATTGCAAATGGGGGCGGTGCAAGCTTCTCATTAGGTGTTCCGGTAACTTCATTACCAGCAGAAAGTGATCGTGTGAATTTCGATTATGAAATTACTTTTATTGCTCCTGTAGACTTAAACAGCCAGCCGCTATTTTGTGGCGCTACAGCATGCCCTGCTCGACCATCTATAAATGGTTCTGCATCGGTGCTTGTTCCTGAAACTGTAGAAACATTTACAGCTATTCAGGTGGCAACTGAGTCTGGTACACCTGAAGACCTGACAAATACGATTGATGTTTCTCGTACATTAACGTTCTCTACAGATAGCATCGCTGGTGCTGAAGAGTATCGACTTGAAATATTCTGTCCTGCTTCAGACCCTGCAGCTGATTTCTGGTACCCAGAAGACAATATCCATTTCTATGCTCCTGCACGTGATGAGCAGGGCCGCGAGGTTGCGCCAACCTTCCACGCTGATATTCAGTGGATTGGTGGTCGCGTGTGTGACTTCTCTGTTAGTGCGCGTTTGTATAACGAAGTGGGCGACTACACCGGTATTAGTTCAATCTCTGTAGAAGACGTGACAACTACCGGTGGCGGCGGTTTTGGCTTTGACAATGAGTTGGAGCTGGCCGCTGGTGATCAGCTGTGTCTGCCAACTGAAAGTGATGGCACGGTCTTAATGCCAGAAGTGCGAAGTGGTGATTGTCCTACTGAAAGTGTTCTATTTGAGGTGGCAGCGCCGGCTGAAGTAGGTGACCTCTTGTCGATTATCAATCTTGGTTCGACTGTAACCGAAGCCCGTGCTGACGGTGGTCGAGCTGAGTTGTTGGGTACAGATTTAATTGATGGTATGACGATTGAGTTCAACATCGATTTCGCTGCTCAAGATGACTCGCCAACATGTGGTCAAGCTATTGATAGTGACGGTTCAACGGTTATCAGCTCAAGCTGTTCTTCAGAGGAATTGGCGGAAGTCTTTTCTGACATTTTCTCTGTCCAAGGCGGTTCATTGACTATCGTACCCACAGATCAAGGTCTTGAGTTCGAAACGCCCGTTGGGCCTAGTGCCGAGATTCCCGTAACAGAGCCAGGCTTCTACCAGTTAATTAGCGTTGAAGATATTGGTGGTGGTCAATTCGAGCGTCATCCAGTTGTCGAGGTTGATATCCAAACCTTTATTGACGCAAATGATCAGATAGGTAGTTTCGCCAACTTCACACTAATCGCAGGTGTAAATGAATATAACGGTGAAGGTGTGCCAGGTAGTTTTGAAGTAAGCTCGCCAGGCTACTTGTATATCAATAGCGGCCTGGGTCAGCCGATCGATATCGATCTTCGCTTTATTAGCTCAGAAATAATGCGTCTCAACTACTGGTTGCGTCCTCCGCAAGACCCACTTGAAGATAATGCTGATTACGATATCAATGGTGATGGTACTAATGACTTGAACACTACTTACGATAGTGTGAATGGTGAATGGACCTTTACTTTCCAAGGTGGAACTAGTGGCGTGTCTACTTTGAATCAATTCACTAACGAGGGTGATCTACCCATCACTGCAGAAAGCGATGGTTCCTTTGTTGTGGTTGTGCTTGAGTCTAATGGTTGGGCCGGCTTTGGTGGTCAAGTGGTTGGTGAAGACTTCAATGTGAATGCTGGTTTCGACGGTGGCGGTACAGGGTTCATTGAATTCCAAACATTTGGTTTCTGTCCTGAATGTGTGCCTTCTCTAGCTGAAATTGATTTGGTAGCAGGCCAACCACTGTCGATGTATGACGACTTTGGAATTATTAACTTCGATGCATCGGGCGCTCAAATTGTTGATTTCGAAGCTTCTGTTTCTGAAATTACAGTGTCTATTGCTTCTGGCGCGCCAACCGATGCTGCGCTGGATACTTTTGACGAGAGTACAGGAACAGAGGTGCGAAACACTACGCTTACGTTTATTCGTGAAGAAGGAGGAAGAGGTTACTTCCTCCGTTATGGCGATGGAGCTGGGCTTTTCTACAACATCGAAATGCATGATAACGGCGAGACTATTCACATCCGGATCGACGCGAATTTTGATAATGGCGGCGGCGGAGATTTCGACGTTATCGCCCAAACGTACGTACCGGAAGGGTCTAGTATCGCGCTGGGTAATGATGCCGGGGCTGTGTTCTTCACAGAAACGACATCAGCAATTGATGCTTTGTTGGTGATCAATGCCTTGAATACGGGTATCAATGTTTCTACTTCAGATGGAAGTGCAGCTTTGTATGACGGCCCTGGATCTGGAAGTGCCAGCATTGACTTCCCTCGCCAAGGTGCAACCTATTTCCTTCGTTATGACGATGGCGCGGGAACGATACTCGACATCGAAATTCGCGACTTTGGTGGTGAAATCGAGGTTCTAATTAGGCAGGGATTTGATGATGGTATGGGCGGCGGCGAAGACCGTGGTAACCCAGACATCGATGGTGATGGCGTATTAAACGAAGCGGATAATTGCCCAGTTATTCCAAATGTTGATCAGGAAGATTTGGATCAAGATGGCCTAGGAACCCCTTGTGACGATGACGGTGCGGTTGCAGATATTAGTGGTGTATATCAGATCACGGTTGCACACGATGCTGGAAGTCAGGAGTTCGATGAAGATCTTGGAGATTGTGTAGACAATTCAGATGAATTACTGCTCGGTGTTATTGAAATGGAAGGCCGTCAAATTTTCCTCGAAATTATCGGTGAAGAAGGTCTAGCCTTGGTCGGTATTGCTGAAGATGCGGTGGCTGGCGTATCTGCATTTGAAATGTTCTCGGCAGAAGATATGGAAAACTCTAGCTTTAGCACTGTTGTCGATTCAGGCTCTTTCGATTCAAATACCGGAGTTTTCAGCTTTAGCTTTACTGACAGCTCTGGGCCGGATGGGTCTCCTGAGGCATGTTCTGGTGCGGCAGATGTGACGGGTACACCTCCCACTGAAGTAACAGAGTCAACAGCCTTTAGTGCTGGCGTTACCTGGTTCGAAGGTGATGACTACGATGGCATGCTTGAGTTTGAATACGGTACATTCTCTTCCACCTCTATTGAAGAAATGTTTAAGTGGGACTTCAGTACGCCTGGCTGGGTTACTTCAACGGAAGTAGATTCTGAGCGTTACCTGACGTCTAGCGGTATTGTTGAAGCTTTTGATAGCATCCTGACCAACGGGTCTGTTAGCGCTGGCGAAACTATGATCCTCGAACCTTCCAATGATCAGGGCGCACTTATTGTGCCTGCCGTACAGCAATATCATGTAGATCTTGCAGTGTTTGATATTGAAGGTATGGAAATGGGCATGTTGATTGAGGACTTTAAGCCAGGGTTTGCTGAAGGAGCTAGCTTTTCAGCCGGCGCTGAGGCCTATGTAGCGACGATCTCACCGCAGCAAACCACATACCGTTTCTGGTGTGATGATGATTACATTGCAACGAATCTCACATTTGATTGTAATAACGGTGTGGCAACGGCGTGGGATGCTTCGGGTAATCCAACCGCAGCAGCGACAAGTTTAGATGAGATAGTTCTATCGGAGTCTGAATTTGGTGCGGGTACAGCAGATCCTAATATCTGGATTGGCCAAGGTTTCGATGCCGCTGGTGACTTTGAAGTGTTTGCGGTACTTGTTTCTGTGGATGGTTTAGCGACGTCTTCGGTAACTGCACACTTTATGCGGCGTGGCTTCTCTGGCGGCACTGCGGTAGAACTTACCACAGCAGATGTGTCTCCGGTAACCGTTGGTTCGATTGATGTGCTCGAGATTACGATCCCTGAAGCAGTAACTGATGGGTTAGACGACCACGACGATGAAGATAGCACGCCGATCATTTTTGCAGATACGGATAGCACCTTCGGTGCGGTCGTACGTCGCGGTGATAAAGAAGCTGCGGGCGGTGTCTTCCAAGAGTTAATGTTCAATGGTGGCGCCCTTAATGATGTTCAGCAAAATTTTGATCCAAGTGCCGCTACAGGTGGTACTAGCCTGCCCTAAATAAGGTGTAAGCCGTAAATACATGAAGCCCCGCCATTTGCGGGGCTTTTTTTTGCCTTAGTTTTCAGCTTAATAAGATCGGAGATTGGTGGCTAAGCTAAACTTGTGATGTAATAAATCATTATTCCAATAAAAGAGACATTCGCAGCTGTGGATGACCAAACACGCATACAAACGATTAATCGTAGCCGCCTTGCACTTCGTGCCGATGCGACTGGCGATGTCGTTGAGCTGTCTGGCGAAATGCTTATAGGGCGAGAAGTCGATTGCGGTATTCAGCTTAGCTGCCCTCAAGTATCACGTTATCACGCGAAGATTTATGTTTCTGCCAACGGTGTTTTTCTGGAAGATTTACGTTCGTCCAACGGCACATTTATCAATGGCAAGCCCATTCATTCTCGTACAATATTGAGCATCGGTGATCACGTGATGTTTGATGATCTGGGGTACCGGGTCACGTCAGTCAACATAGATAGCGCAGATCAAACGAGCTTATCCAATTCGCAAGGTATCTCTCGGGCTAAAGTAGAACAAATTAATGAAATAGCCGCGCAAAAACTTGCTCCAGCACCCTCTACAGAGCAGGAAATCTCGCGAGAGCGAATAGAACCTATTTCTGCGCCGCCAGAATCACAACAGCAAAACTCGTCTTCACCTGCCGGTCAACCGCCGAAAGCCAAGGTGCATGAAATACCTGATATGGACGAGTTTCTGCGCTTTGCAGGTTCTGGTTTAAAACCACAAGAACCAATGGCAAATAGAGCCAGCCCTTTTGGTTTGGGCAAACAAAAAGCGGCCGAATCGACAGAGTACAGTAATGATGTGGAAAGTGCAGAAAACCACAAACGAAAAGTTCATGACATTTCGCAAGTCAACTTTCCAAGGCCTATGCCATTGGAGTCAGAATCTGATCAAAAAGAACAATTGCGGGTTCCTAGTGTTGCGCCAAAATCGAGGTTGCAACACGAAGAGGAAGATAAAACTTCATATCTCAGTCTTAATAAAATAGACCAGTATGTTTCCAATAATGAGCAGTTTCAAGGTGAGCTTAATGTGGGCAGTGGGCCTAGATTGGTTGTTCTCACTGCGCCGATTCGTGGAAAAGTTTTCCCATTGAAAAGTAGCGAAGATGTAAAATGCTGGAGTGTTGGTCGCGACGATAGCAGTGACATTTGTCTACGAGATAAAGCTGTTTCCAGAGAGCATGCATGGATCACTAAAATGGATGCCATATTTCAGTTGCGGGTGAACGATAATGCGAATGATGTCTTTGTAAACGGAAGGGCCGTTGATGAAGTCGAGCTCACTCATGGTGATCGTCTGCAGCTTGGTACGCTCGCATTAGATTTTCGTATTGATGAATCTAAATCTGAGCCTATCAACATGAAAAATACACGTAAAAAATCGTCTTGGGTTAACAAGCTATTTCCGTTTTTTAAGAAGTAAGCTAGTAGGCGCTCGGTGTTGTCATTGAGCGTAAAAATACAATTATTAATACGGAGAAATATATTATGGCCGACCAAGAGCAAACCGTTGCTGCACAATTTAATACAGAAGTGCTTAAGAAAGTGAACTCTCCTGCCACGCACATTGAATTGTTCTATCAGGGAAAAGAGCTGTCATACAGCAAAGACGATTTACCAAAAAAGATTGGTCGAGATGAGCAAGAGTGTGATCTGGCAGTAAATTCTAGTGTTGCTTCGCGAGTGCATTGTTATCTAGAGGTGCAAGATAATCAAATTGGTATTAAAGATGTGAGTACCAATGGCACATTTCTAAAAATAGGACGTGCAGAAAGTTTCGTAGTTAAAAAGAACTTCTACCCATTGATTGGTCAAGGAAATATACATCTTGGCGCAGAGTTTGAAACAGATGACAAAGACATTATTTTTTACCGAATGCAAACGAAGTGATTGTTGGTTAAGCTGCTCGGAGCGCTAGAAAAACCTTATTCAAACTCTATCTCAAATACGTCACCAAAAAACCGATAAGCGTTGTGTTCGGCATTGAAGCGTATTAATTGCTTGTTGGTATCATCCAGAATGGCTCGTCGAGCAAGCGAAATATTCCTTAAATATTGGAATTCTTCAATTCTGGGGTCATGCCAAACACTAGTTTTAAACTCCTCGATATCAATTTCTCGATGTCTGTTTTCAATCAAATACACAAGCGTATCGAATACGTGTGGGTGTGGTTTGTATGATTCCTCCCCATGCGACACTTCGCCCAATTTCACATCGATAACCAAGTTGCCTACCTGATAGATTTTATCTTTCGCATATTTGTTAGCTGCAGACATAGTGGCTGTCTCGGGTTTGCTCACTTTAAGCATGGAAGCTAAGGCTGGAAAAATAAAGAAACATTGGATGGCGGGTGTGTTTTACCGATAAGCGCCTGTTTTTAGCAGAGAGATATTAATAAAAGAAGTTTGAACGGCTGAATCGCTGATCAAACAAAAAGAGAAGGCGTTAGCGTGGCAAGAAATTCAAGGCAAAAAAAAGCGCGGCATGAGCCGCGCTTTTGCGTGTCGTTTAACTCTGTCTAATTAAGGACATGCCCCAACTGACCAAGTATTACCACCGTTCATAGTCTTAAGTGTTGTAACACCCCACGTTGAACCGCTCATAGCTTCATCGCTACCTTGAGCAAAGTAGTCTGGCGTCCAGTATTTACCTTCACTGTAAGCGCGGCCAGCAACTTTGTGATAGTAATTGTACGCAAGTGTATCTTCACACGCTGTTGGCGTTGGCGTTGGCGTTGGCGTTGGCGTTGGCGTTGGCGTTGGCGTTGGCGTTGGCGTTGGCGTTGGCGTTGGCGTTGGCGTTGGCGTTGGCGTTGGCGTTGGCGTTGGCGTTGGCGTTGGCGTTGGCGTTGGCGTTGGCGTTGGCGTTGGGATGATGCCACCGTTAGAACAATCACCTACAGGGCCTGAGCATTGGCCCGACTCATCCGTCCAACGACATTGGCCATCACCAACAAGCTCTTCAAACATATCAAAAGTCTCTGTGTATCCGCGAGCTTGACCACAAGCAATGTAACCATTTGTGTCTAATCGGTCAGCCAAGTAGTGGTCAGTAACATTCCCATTAACACCAGCGTCAATCTCGAAGCTCAAAGTTGCTTCCGTGGTCAGGCCTGTTGTGTCGCGAGCAACGATTGTTGCTGTGTTGGTGCCACCAAATAGATCACAGCCTTCAGCGGTAAACGTAATGCCGCTTTCGTCGAATTCAGCAGCTACGGTGCCGGAGCCAAATTGAACCTCAACACTGCTCAAGTTTTCGTTGAAATCAAGCGCCAAGCCAGAAACTGTCGCACATGTTTGGCTAGAAGTAACCGCTTCGTCACGAATGATTGGGGCTACGTCTTCAGTAGTGTGGCCAAATAAGTGAGTGTCTACAGTTACTTCACTAACAGCGCCCAAAGAATCCGTCGCAGTTACTTCAACGATATATAAGTCATCTGGAATAGAACCGCTAAACACAACTTCAAAACTTCCAGCAGATGTGTCTTGTTCAATTGAGTCGCTATAGCCAGTAGTTACACCTTCAACGTTCACAGATATATGTGAAACAGTTGAGTATTCATCGTCTGAAACGCTACCGAAAATAGTCATATCGACGTTGTCGCAGTTTGAATCTACACCGCTAAGTACAGGTGCTTTGTTCTTAGGAACGCGAGGTGAATTTTCGCTGAAGAAACGGCCGAGGTAACGTGCGTAGTTGATGCTATCGCCACCAACATAAGAACCGCTAGCGCCAGAACCGCCAGACCAAGCGTGGTCTAGGCCATCAAAATCTAGTCGAGAAACACGGTTTGTGCCGTCTGGGCCGTCCCACAATGTTTCTGTTGCTGTGCCGCCGTCAGTGATTCGGGCGCTTCCAGAAAGCTCTGATACACCGTAAAGGGCAGCCATACCTTCTGAGTTTTGAGCATTGTATTGTGGTGGAACTAAAGTATCTGCAGTACCGTGACCAGTCGAAGTCATTTGAGTTTCGAAATGCGACGCATAAGAACCTGCGTAACCCCGACAAGTGCTAGGCACATTTACAGATTCGAAGCCAAACGCACCGTTAGAGCTTGTGCCACCAGTAGGCGCTGCAGAAAGGCCCAAGCCAGCAAACACATCAGGCGCTAAACAACCAATAATATGAGCGAAGGAACCACCAGAAGAAAGGCCTGAAATATAAACTTGGTTAGGGTCGATGTCGTAGAAGTTGTCGGCCAACATTTCGTCAACCATTTGTAAGAGGTTGCGGTAGTCATTGTAGCTGCGCGATTTAGTTGCGTTCCAATAACCCCAACAGCTAAAACCTTCTTTATTAGCCGCGTCTGGCACTGCTACAACCATACCGTACTCTTCAGAAGGCGCTTCTAGATTAGCAGTGTTGAAGTTGCTGATTGGTTGTGTACAGCCATGAAGCACAACAAGAAGTGATCGGCCTTCACCAATCGGTGAAGCAGTATCTGGGGTGTAGATGTTTACAGCTGTAAAACCACCAATACGTACGTTTTGACTCCAGCTACCAGCGAAGGCACTTGAAGTGACAACAGCTGACACTAAAGCAAGAGTACATGTAATCCAACTCAGCATTTTTCGAAGATCCATAACCGACCTCTAATATTATTTTCGGGTTTTAAGTTCAATCTTTGCCATCTTGCGGAAGCCTGCTCTGCCGTCCTGATCAGGGCGAGCAACTCGATGACTCTCATTCTACGCTTTTGGCTAAAACTTGCTGCTAAGCAGCATGGCGCCTAGGCGTGACTACGAGACTCAGATTAAATTATTTGAGGAGGGAGGCCATCATACCTTGGTATTATAGAGCGATAAGTTAGTCTGGAGGTGGTATCTATTCCGAAAGAAGATAAAAACTATTTTTTTGTTCTAAAGTTTGCTGGATTGCTCACGTTTTTGAGGGTTTTATAGTGATAGGTGCGAAAATTTGGAGGAATGCTTAGCTTTGGTTATAAACTGATCTATTGGTTTGAAAATAGTCAATAGTTTTAAAAAATAATCTTTATTTCGATTCTGAATAACACTTTAACGATTTGATCACACAAAAAACCTGACGTACGTCACGTTCTGCTGCAATGCAATATGGTCGTTTTTTATATGTATTGTATGTTTTTATTCCTATATAGGTTGATTTGATAGCGAATTGATCGGATAGTATGATTGTTGAACGGTATTATTTGATCGAGTTTTACTAGAAAAGAATTTCCTTTTTAGTCTCGTTATTATGGGAATCCCCTCTCGAAGGAGCATCTTTGGCTGTATTCTGCTCAGATTGGCTGTTATGGGGATATATTTAACTCTGGAAAGTTATAAATCGTTTTTTATTGAGTGGAGATCATTGCTTTTTTGAGGCGCGAGCTTGTGTGCCATTTTTATACAATGCGCAAGAGCTTTGAGTGTCGGGTTTACGCGGCGCTGAAATGCTCAGAAGCCTCGACCGCGGGAAGTGTGGGTCGCATTAGTAAGCAAGGTTTAGTAGAGCGAATGAAAGTTAATACGAACATGCCGGAAGAAAGCCAAATTAAAAAAGCCTCGATGAACCGAGTTTACCTAGCCTTTCTCGCTGTCTGCCTTTTTCACTTTACGGTACTTTGCTGTGTGTTGCCGAGTTAAGCGCTCTGCCAACAGGGTTTTACGTTTATGACGGCATTTTTTTGAGTCTTTGAGTCTTTGAGGCAGGAAAATTGATAGCTATGTCTGTCTACACATCGTTTTCTAAGTTAAAAACTGGAGCCTGGTTTTTGTAAGAACTCCAGCTCTTCATCAGTTGAGCATCTGTTTAAAACTTTATTCCTGTGAGGGTACCTCCCAAAGCGCTCAATGATTGCCTTGTGTTTCAATTCAAATTCAAGTGTTGATTGCTTGCTTAAGGTTTTAAAGCAGGATTCTGCGAGCGCGTGAATAACCAAAGATTCACTATGCATAAAAGGCATGTATAAAAAGCTTCTCTTATTTTCAGGGAGGGCAAGGTCTGCGCCGCAGTTGATAGCTTCTTGGGCTAGGGCGACCGCGAGCGGATCTTGGGCGAATGCTTCCGGCGTTTCGCGAAATATATTTCTTGAAAACTGGTCGAGTAAGATAATTTCTGCAAGTCGCCCTTCAGGTGTTTTGCGCCAACTATATAGTTCACAATCCTTGGCTTGGCGGTGTAAGTCACTAAAGCGGGAAGCAATTAATTGGTCGAACGTAGGGTCTTTTTTCCACCAGTCGGCCTCATCAATTTCTTCAAACCAAAATTTCAATATAGTGTCGTGCATGGGCTTGATGTCCTCGATATTACGTTTGTCTTTGGATGAACTTAGCAGTGTTGATGATGAGAGTATGCCACCAAGGTTGGGTTGAACCGTTGGTGGCCTGTGTGTGAGGCTCTTTTATTCAAGAGGCAGTGAGGCTAAAGGGGCAATGTTTTTTAACGCATCATGATTGTTTCTGTATAGCTTTACTTCGTTGGGTAACACGAGAAGTGCAAGCTCCCCATCTAAGCCGATATAGCCTGACTGCACCTTTTTGACCCAAGGCGCGCTTTCTAATTTAAGAAAGTATGCTTCAGGAATGTCGGCGGTGTAGAGTAAACCGTTTCCAAGCGGGTCGCCAATATCGCTCGCGTTTCGATAGAGTGCTATCGCTGAGTGTGATAACGCAATGGCCTGCCCTGACTTTAGTGTTAGCACTTCGATACGCTCGCCTTTGATCGTTTTGGGTGCGGCTTGCTCGATCAGTTCAGCACTACTATGAATGGTCATTGTAAGTGTTCTCGTATAGTGTTTATTTAAAATCGCCTGCTTTTACGATGTTCATGTTTTTGGGGTCGAGATATTTTCTCATCACTCGGTTTACATCCTCGACGGTTAGTTCACGAATACGGTCTTGAATTTCAATTTCTTTTTTAATGCTGAACTCGTCGGTTATGTAACTACGCACCGTTTGTGCAAGCTGCCCTTTGTCATTGCGGTTGACTTTGGCTTCGTCAAGAAGTCCGTTAATCGCAGCTCGAAGCTCTTCCTCGCTAAAACCTTTATCTAAGGCACGTTGCATTTCTTCATTAAATGCTATTTCAACTTTTTCGATATTGTTTGGTGCTGCAATGGCGTAGGTAAGCCAGTAGCCGTTTTCATCCATCTTTTTGATTTGTGCGAATGATGCGACCGTATAGCTGAGGCCGTCGTTTTGGCGAATGCGAGTTGCCAATCGGCTATTAATAAAGCCACCACCAAGCATGCGGGTTATCACATACAGGGCTGCAGCATCGTCGTCATTGTGAATGAGTTCGAGGTTTCGGCCTGCGATAAAGAAGGCGTTTTTCTTATCGGGGGTTTGTATTGTACTGGTTTTCGCGTTTGCATTTTTGTGTGTTGCGACGCTGCGCTTGTAAGGTGTTTTGGTCTGCCAGTCTTGAAACAGCTTTGCGATGGTGCTTTCAGTGTTTTCTTGATCGAGATCGCCCACGATGGCGACATGCACATCGGTACCGCCAAAATGTTGTGTGTGAAACTTTCGCAAGTTACTCACTTGGATGTTTGAGATCGCATCGATCTCTTCTTGAATATTGTGACGATAAAAAATATGACCTTTCGGGTAATGATTTAATTTGGAATAAATGGCGCGAAAGGCAAGTGCCTGCGGATCGGTAAGTTTGGTATTTAAGTCGGATAAGCGTTGTGCCTTTAACAGCTCAAATTCTTTTTCTGGAAAGCTTGCGGTACTCAACACTTCGTGAATAAGAGTGATGAGGGGAAGAAGGTTATCTCTTGTCGTTTCAAAACGTGCATAAATACCCTGTGTGTCTGCACCAAATTGCCCTTGCGCCTTTAATTGGTCGAATTCGTCTTGCAACGTTTCTCGCGTGAATCGTTTCGTGCCGCGCTTAAGCATTGCTGCACTTAGGTCACGAACAAAGGATTGGTTCTGTAGAGATTTCTCATTGCCAAAACCCATCCACAAATCAAGGTGCACGGCTTTGCCGCGTGTTTTGATAGGAATGGTAGAGATTTTAATACCGCCAACGTTCGAACGTTTTTCTCGCGTGTCGATATTTTTTAGGCTGGCGTCGAAGGTTTCGCCTTGAGTAATTTGTTTTCGGCCTTTGTAGCCTTCTACAATTTTTGCCACGTTTGGCGTTGCTGGAATTTCCGCACGCTTCGGCGTTTCTGTTGGGATAAAACGCCCTAATGTACGGTTGCTGGAGATTAAGTAACGTTCAGCGACGCGTTGCACATCTTGCAGGGTCACGTCTTCTAAGCGATCGCGATGAACAAACAGCATGCGCCAATCGCCAATACCCACCCATTCGCTCAGTTCAATGGAGATGTTTTGTGAGTCATTGAAGGCAAGATCAATAGATTTAAGAATCTTTCGTTTTGCGCGTTCGATTTCCAATTCGGTAAAGGGTTGTTTAACTATGTTCTCGACGCTCGTTAATAGCGCTTTTTCGGTTTTGTGTAGATCTGTTTCAAGATTCGCCGAAGCCATAAATGTCATTAAGCTTGCGTCTTTTTGTTGGTTGGCCCAGCCGCCGGTATAGGTAGCTAGCTTATTTTCAACCAAGTCTTTATATAAACGCCCGGTGCTGGAGTTGCCAAGTATATTTGACAGCACTTCGATAGCGGCAAAGTCTTCATGTAAGCCAGATGGTATTTTGTAAGCGGCGGCCACAACCTGGTCGCCACCGACACGGCGCAAGGTGAATTCACGCGCACCGTCTTGCGTTGGGTCGCTGGTATAAAATTTTAGTAGCGGGCGTTTGGGCTTTTTAATTTTGCCAAAGGTTTTATTGACCATGCTTAACGCTTTTTCGCGATCAAACTTTCCTGCAATCACCAGAGTGGCGTTATCGGGTTGGTAATAGTTTTGATAAAAGGCACGCAAACGTTCGATGCTGACGTTTTCAATATCTGATCGTGCGCCGATGGTGGATTTACCGTAGTTGTGCCAGTCAAAGGCGAGTGAATAAATGCGCTGCAATAGAATTCGAGAAGGGCTGTTTTCACCGCGCTCAAACTCATTGCGTACCACTGTCATTTCACTATCGAGATCTTTTTGCGCAACAAAAGAATTGACCATGCGATCGGCTTCCATAGCCAGCGCCCAGGCGAGGTTATCTTCTGTGGCTTTCAATGTTTCGTAGTAATTGGTTCGTTCTAGCCAGGTAGAACCGTTGGCGCGCGCGCCGTATTTGGTGAGTGCGCCGGCAATGTCGGGAAATTTCTTACTGCCTTTAAATAACAAGTGCTCTAACAAGTGAGCCATACCCGTTTCGCCGTAATTTTCATGCTTGGACCCCACGCGGTAGGTCACATTTACCGTAATGGTGTCTTTGCTGGGGTCAGGGAAGAGCAACACCTGCAGGCCATTCGAAAGGTGGAATTCGCTGATGCCTTCGATGGTGCGAATGGGTTTGGCTGCCCAGGCGGATACAGAGTTAAGGAGTAAAACAACAACGATGCAAGTTAGGTTGAAACGGTGTAGTAGTGGTGTGAGCTGTATAGGTTTTAACATGGCGTGGCTGATAAATTTCCCGGTTTTACGTGTATTTAGTATGTGATAAATATCGACATGGGCCTGCATAAGGCCCCGCTAGGTTCACAGATTATAGGCCTTTCAGACCCATCGTGTTTGACCGGAATTGGTCTTCTTTAGTTCAGGCTTCATTCAGCCTTGGGTGCGTAAGCTGTGAACCACAGTCACAGCTTGGATCTATTCGAGAGGCCAATATGAAACTAGCAACGTTATTCTTATCAGGAAGTTTGATCTTATTCGGTAGTGCCATGGTGGATGCGAAAGACCGCCACGAGCGTGTTGATCGTGAACAGCGTCAGGAGCACCGCCAGCATCATCGCGATGTGAAAAAAGATAAAAGGGAGCATCGGCATGAGCGTCGTGAACACGACAAAAAGTACCATCACGGCCATCGGGCCCACCATGGTAAAAAGCACTACGAGAAGAAGCATTATGCCAAGAAACACCATAAGCACTACCACCACGATCGGCACCATCACGGTAAAAAATACAGTCATCATGTGAAGAAAAAGCGCCGTTATGGGCATCATCTCGATGATTATTTTATCGGTGGCCTGGTGGCGGGCGGTGTGGCGGCACATCTTCTGTTAAATAATGACTATTACGACGAAAATCACTATTCCTATTACAGCATGAACCGCCATGGTGAGTGCTTCAAGGTGGAGTCACGCAGGGGGCGCGATGTATATATAGAAGTGCCGCGTTATAAATGTAACTAAGAACGGCGGTGTTACTAGGCCGTTGAGAGAGAAGGCAAGAGCTGGAAAGCCCTCCGTGGTGTTACAGCACACCCGGAGGAAGTGATGATGATTATTCGTCGATGTCACTGGATGACATGCCCAATTCTTTGAGTTTACGCGTGAGGGTATTGCGGCCCCAACCGAGTAAATTCGCCGCGTCGCGCTTTCTTCCTGCGGTGTGTTTAAGCGCAGTTTCTATCAAGGCGCGCTCAAACGTAGGTACCGCGTCAGAGAGGATATCGACCTGACCGCAAGCCAGGCTTTGACCAGCCCAGTGGCGCAAAGCTTTTTCCCAGTCGCCACTGGGGGCTTCGGTGCTTTTGTGTTCAACTAACTCTGGTGGTAAATCGGCCACTAGCACTTCGCGGCCAGATGCCATTACCGTAATCCAGCGGCAGGTGTTTTCGAGCTGGCGAACATTGCCAGGCCAAGATAATCCGGCCAAGTAAGCTTCTGTTTCTGGGGTCAAAATTTTAGGTTCTACGTTCAGCTCGGTTGCCGCCAGGCCAAGAAAATGCTGCGCTAATTTGGGAATATCTTCGCGGCGGTGGGCCAAATTCGGCAAGTGCACGCGAATAACGTTGAGACGGTGAAACAAATCTTCACGAAAGCGATTTTGTTCAACAAGGTCTTCTAAGTTCTGGTGGGTAGCCGCAATGATGCGAACATCTACTCGAATTGGGGTATGGCCGCCTACCCGGTAAAACTCTCCGTCCGCCAAAACGCGCAACAGTCGGGTTTGGGTTTCCGCTGGCATATCGCCGATTTCGTCGAGGAAAAGTGTTCCGCCATTGGATTGCTCAAATCGACCTTGGCGTTGACCGCCTGCGCCGGTAAACGCACCTTTTTCGTGGCCGAATAATTCGGATTCGATCAGGTCACGAGGAATAGCCGCCATGTTGAGTGCAATAAAAGGGCCCTCGCGGCGCGGGCTATGGCGGTGCAGGGCACGTGCGACTAACTCTTTACCTGTACCCGATTCGCCATTAATCAAAACTGTAATGTTAGATTGCGACAAGCGACCAATTGCGCGAAAGACTTCTTGCATGGCCGGTGCTTCGCCAATGATGTCAGTATCTTCTTCTGCGTTTTCTTCTAGCCCGGGTGCATGGGTTTGTTCAAGTTCGTTTGCGTGGGTAAGCGCGCGTTGCACGACTGCTGTCGCTTCATCTACATCAAAGGGCTTGGGTAAGTATTCAAAGGCACCGCCTTTGTATGCCGACACAGCACTTTCCAAGTCGGAATGGGCGGTCATTATGATTACTGGCAAATCAGGGTAAATCGTCTGCACTTGTTGCAGTACCGCTAGGCCGTTGGTGCCGGGCATACGCACGTCACTAATAATGGTCTTTGGGCGTTCATGCTCGAGTTGTGCGAGCACTTTATCGCCCGACTCAAAACTTTGTGTGGCAATGCCTGCGTTCTGCAGTGCTTTTTCCAGTACCCATCTAATCGAGCGGTCGTCGTCAATAATCCAAACCAGGTTAGGCATCGTGTGTTCCTAAAGGTAAATAAATAGTAAATACGGTATTGCCGGGTTCGCTCTCGCACTCGATCAAGCCTTTGTGCTGAACGATCAATTTTTGCGAGATAGATAGGCCAAGCCCGGTGCCTTCTGCCCGGCCTGTAATCATGGGAAAAAAGATGTTGTCGATAATATTGTCAGGAATACCGGGGCCGTTATCGATCACCATAATCTTGGCGATTAATGAATGCATTTCGTGGCCGATCGTGTAACGCCGTTGAATGCGGGTTTTGATGGTTACCGTGGCATTTTTCTGCGCTTTGTTTTCGTTCAAGGCTTGCGCGGCGTTTTGTATGATATTGAGAAACGCTTGAACCAACTGTGATCGATCGCCAGCGATATCTGGAATGCTTGGGTCGTAATCACGCAAAAAAGTGACACTATCTTGAACGTCCATTTTCACCACAGAGCAACAGTGCTCTAGTACTTCGTGAATATTGAGTTCGGCAACTTGTGGCAGTGTGCAGGGGCCCAGCATGCGATCAACTAAATTGCGTAAGCGGTCTGTCTCTTCAATGATGATGCGTGTGTATTCGTCGAGCGATGAATCGTCACCGAGTTCATGTGCTAGCAGTTGGGCAGCACCGCGAATACCGCCAAGGGGATTTTTAATTTCGTGGGCCATGCTCGAGGCAAGGTTGCGTGAGGTTTCTTGCGAGCTAATCCAGGCTTCTTCACGACTAATTTTTAGCAGACGGTCAAGCGGCTGAATTTCCAACGTGACGTGCCCAATTTCCGGTGCGGGGGTAAAGGTGTAATCCACCGTGATGATTTGTTGATTGTGCAGCTTCCAGCGTGCTTTTCGCTTGGTAAAATACTGGTTCTGTTCAAGACCTTTTTTCAGCGTGTTGAGGGCTTCCTCATTTGGAGCGAAAAAATTCGCCAAAGGCTGACCTTCAATCTGATTGCCGCTTACGCCAAACAGAGATTCGGCAGATGCGTTGAGGTGACACACGTTGAGCGAGTAGTCGAGTACGGCTACCGCAGTGGTCAAACCATCTAAGATTTTGTTGTAGTTAGTTTGCTCTACCATGGGTCACAAATACCTTGCGTTATATCCGTGGAATGCAATTAGCAATCCAAAACCGATACGGAAGAGGGAAAAATATTCCCGTGCGGTCTAGTTCAAAAAAAACCAGTGTAAATAGAGCTAAAAAACATAGTAATGCCGTTAAAAACACTAAGTGGTCGCCCGTTAACGTGCAGCGACGGTCAGCAATAACGCCGATGAAAGAGTGAACCTGGTGCAGTCGATGAGTGTTGGCGGCAGTGTAAGGCCTGGGTTTCTAAAATAGTGCACCAAAAAGGTGTGAATGAACAGCTTTGAAATCCGTCAGCCCTGAAATGGTGCGCTCATGTAAGCGGTGATAAGTAAGGGGTGAGCAAAGGCGGCGCAAAAGTGAGGGCTAATAAGGGCGAATTACATGAATTGTCACGGCGTTACTGCCGCCGAGTGTCTTACCGTTTTCATCGACTATACGAGCACTGACACTGCGCTGGCCTCGCATCGTCATGCCCATCGGGGCTCTAGTGCTGAGTGCGCGTGATGGTGGCCCAACAGATTTTCCGCCCACATAGAACTGCACTTTGTGTGTGCTCTCAAGAGGGGGGGTGGTCGAAATAGCGATATGTAGGGTTTTCTCGGCGGGCCCGAGCCGGTATCCGGGTTGAGGCGAAATCAGAGAAACGGAATACCTCAGTGTTTTTTTCGGTGCGTCATTTTCTTTATCGTTTCTGGGTTCGCCACTCATGCTCTCGCCCGCCATACCTTCATGAAGGTTAAGAGGGGTGGTGTCGATCACTTGGCTATTTTTGCTCGGCTTATCAGAAAAAATGACGCGGCCCGATTTATCGACATTTTTATAGACTGAGTTTTGATGACCGTCTTGTTCGTGTTGCGGTGGGCTTTCGTCACCTGCGCTGGCGCACAGGCTTGTTAAGCTCAAACACAAAATGTAAGTCCGTATATTCAAAATACTTCTCTCAGGCGGGCGCTACGTTTCTTTAATCATAGCGCAAGGGTGGCCAAGGCCAAGTGGATGCGAGGTTTTTTGTTCGCCTGACCTTCCTTTCTGGCTTCGGTATGCTTCCGGCATAAAAAAACCCGGCACTAGGCCGGGCTTTTTTCAAGCAGTTTACTTTCTAGTAGAAATTAAACTGAATAGTACATATCGAACTCAACAGGGTGAGTTGTCATGTTCAATGTTTCGATCTCTTCTTTCTTAAGCGCGATGTAAGCATCGATAGTGTCGTCAGTGAATACGCCACCAGTTGTTAAGAATTCACGGTCAGCATCCAACGCCGCAAGAGCTTCTTCGAAAGAAGCACATACGGTTGGGTATTCTGCCAACTCTTCTGGAGGAAGGTCGTACAAGTCTTTGTCTGCAGAATCGCCAGGGTGAATCTTGTTTTTAACTCCGTCAAGGCCAGCCATTAACAACGATGCGAAAGCAAGGTATGGGTTGGCGGTGGGGTCAGGGAAACGCGTTTCGATACGCTTGCCTTTTGGCGCTGTCACGTAAGGAATACGAATAGATGCAGAACGGTTACGAGCAGAGTAAGCCAAGATAACGGGGGCTTCAAAGCCTGGAACCAAACGCTTGTATGAGTTGGTCGAAGCGTTACAGAAAGCGTTCAATGCTTTAGCGTGCTTGATAATACCGCCAATGTAGAACAAAGCTGTTTCGCTTAGGCCCGCATATACGTCACCAGCAAATTGGTTAACACCGTCTTTAACGAAAGATTGGTGAACGTGCATACCAGAACCGTTATCGCCAACGAGAGGCTTAGGCATAAAGGTCGCAGTTTTTCCGTAAGCGTGAGCAACGTTGTGTACGCAGTACTTAAGGATTTGTACTTCGTCCGCTTTCTTAACCAAGGTGTTTGCGCCAACGCCGATTTCACATTGACCAGCAGTACCCACTTCGTGGTGGTGTACTTCAATCTCAAGGCCCATCTCTTCCATTGCAGCACACATTGCGCCACGAATGTCGTGAAGAGAGTCGACAGGAGGTACTGGGAAGTAACCACCTTTAACGCCTGGACGGTGACCCATGTTGCCGCCGTCGAAGGAATGCTCAGATGCCCAAGCAGCTTCTTCCGAGTTGATTTTGTAGAATGCGCCGCCGATGTTCGAGCCCCATTTTACATCGTCGAATACGAAGAATTCTGGCTCAGGGCCGAAGAACGCTGCATCGCCAAAGCCAGTAGACTTCAAGTACTCTTCTGCGCGAGCGGCGATTGAACGTGGGTCACGTTCGTAACCTTGGCCGGTAGATGGCTCAACGATGTTACAGCGAATGATAACTGTAGGCTCGTCAGTGAACGGGTCAAGGATGCTTGAGCTGTCGTCTGGCATCAAAATCATGTCAGATTCGTTAATGCCTTTCCATCCAGCGATGGAAGAGCCATCAAACATTTTACCCTCTTCAAAAAAGCCATCGTCGACTTCAGAAACAGGGATAGAAACGTGCTGCTCTTTACCTTTGGTGTCTGTGAAGCGAAGGTCAACCCAACGCGCTTCTTTTTCTTTGATCAGATTCAAAGTCTGCTCTGACATATGATTTCTCCAGAGATGGCCCTAGCCATATATAGTTATTGATAGGAAGGTGAGTAACCCAAGTTTTGAAACCGTGTCTTAAACGTCCCGAGGGGGCTGCCATATTAATGCAATCTCATCGAGACGCAAGATGAGTGAACGGAAATTGGCAAGTAATATGCCATAATAGTGAAACCATCCTGAGCGCCCAAGTTTTGTGGTGATTTTGAAAAAAGCACGCATCGCTCAGGCAAGTTTTAGCACCATTATGGAGCCGCCGCCTTCCGACTGCACCATAATAGAACATACTGACTAAATAAATAGCGTTTCCATGCCTATCTCCCCCCAAAACTCGGACAACTTGGTCTTTGTGGTCCGATTATTCTCCGAAATCACCGTAAAAAGTGCTCCTGTTCGTAAGCGCTGGACTAAAATCTTGGCCCAGAACATTCGCACACTTGGTCGACAGTTATTTGAGCGCACAAGTGTTGTGCAAGACTGGGATCGAATCGAAGTACGTGTGCATGCTAACAGTGCGGAACTACGTGCCGAATTTCTTGATTTGCTCGGGCGTGTTCCCGGGATTTCCACCTATGCGGAAGTTCGCGCCTTCCCTCTGGTAGATATGCACGACATCTATGAAAAAACAGCAGCTCTTTGGGCGAAAGGCATAGAAAATAAGAAGTTTGGCGTTCGGGTTAAGCGCAGCGGCAAACACGATTTTAAGTCGGGTGATGTAGAGCGCTACGTTGGTGGTGGTTTAAACCAAATGGTCTCATCTGCTCAGGTTAACCTGAGCACCCCAGATGTAATGGTCAATATTGAAATCAAAAATGACAATTACTACGTACTCGCCGGTAAACATAAAGGCCTCGGCGGTTTCCCCATCGGCACACAAGACCCGGTGCTTTCTCTGGTATCAGGCGGGTTTGATTCCACTGTCGCCAGCTACCTAATGATTAAGCGCGGAATGCGCACCCATTATTGCTTCTTTAGTCTCGGCGGCCGCGCGCACGAATTGGGCGTAAAAGAAATTGCCTATTTTCTTTGGCGTAAATACGGCGCAAGCCACCGAGTTAAATTTGTGACGGTGCCTTTTGAAGGTGTGGTTAGTGAAATTTTGGAAAAAATCGGCCCTTCAAATATGGGGGTGGTGCTAAAGCGCATGATGATTCGCGCTTCGGAACAAATTGCCAAGCGCGTTGGTATACAGGCAATCGTCACCGGGGAAGCTATTTCTCAAGTATCTAGCCAGACCATCACAAACCTCAATGCAATCGACAAAGTTAGCAATATGCTGGTGCTGCGACCGCTGGTTGCCGCAGCTAAGCCAGATATTATCGATCTTTCTCGTGACATTGGTGTGGAAGAGTTCTCTGCGAATATTCCCGAATATTGTGGTGTTATTTCGGTAAAGCCCTCTGCTGCTGTGAAATTAGATCAGGTTGAAGCAGAAGAAGAAAATTTTAATTTCGATGTGTTGACCCAAGCGGTTGAGCAGTGTCGTCGACAATCTATTGATGAAGTCATGAAAGATTGCCAAGACGTTACTGATATTAATGTAGTGAGCGAACTGCCCGAAACGTCAATAGTGATCGATATAAGACACCCAGATGAAATTGAGCTAAAACCACTACCGATCACCGAACGCGAAAGTATTGCAATTCCCTTCTACAGTTTGAATTCGAAAGTAGAAACACTGGAAAAGGCACAAAAGTACTTTTTGTATTGTGATCGCGGTGTGATGAGTGAGTTACACGCATCGCATTTAATCGAAGCGGGGCACAGTAATGTGGGCGTTTTCCGGCCAGCGAAGAAAATTAGCAAAAACTAGCCAGGCTTAAGGCAGGTGCAAGCCTTCGGTTTTCACTGTTGAAATCTGAAACGTGCTAGTTTTACAGGGGCGAGCCGCATCTGGTGGTGTATATTTTTCTTAATGTAATTGAAAAACACATTGCAATATAAGCAATTTAAATTAGTGTAAACAGGCCCTTTGATATGGCAAAAAGCTCAAAAAAACAAAATACATTGGTGGTGGTGGCCGCGCTCGGAGTTTTAGTGTTTGCGCTTTTGGTGACGCTGGCAGCTACCGGAGTGCTGTTTGATTTGGGCGGAGGGAATGACCGGGGGTATCAGAATGTGACGTTTACTGATGCGGTGTTGACGTGCCGCAGTCGTGCCGAAAGTAATTATGGCGAGCGTATTAGAATATTGATTACCGACAATCATAGTAGTCGTTATGATGACAAAGCCAGCCTCTATAAAATTTTCCTCAAACTAGATCTGTACAAAAAAAACCGGCTAGAATCGACCGCGCATTATGTAAACTGTTTCGTGCGTGCGAGTAATGGTCGAGTTAGAAAGTTTGAAGTGCTCGATGGCGAAGAAGCGAAACAGTCGTCGCCCTCAGATGGCACGAACATGTTTGGTATACCGGTTAAGTAAGAAAGGCCAATAGACGCCCTGTATTCTAAAGCAGCGGTTTAGCGGGGAAATGGAAATATATAGCGGGTGTTACAAAGGTTAATAAAAAAGGGCAGCACGTTAAACGTGCTGCCCTTTTTAATGGGGGCGGTTTTAGCCTTAAAAGCGGTAATCAATACCTGCAGACACCGCTTCAAAATCGGTATCAGACGCATCAATCAAGCTCTTGTACTCAATATTGATGTTCCAGTTGTTTAGGTAGCGAAAGCCAACACCAAAGCCGTATGAAAGGCCTGTCTCTGAGTTGGTGTCACTCGCATCTGCCGCTTCAACGTCGACAGAAACAGACGCGACCCCTACAAGCCCATATATTTTGGCGGTTTCGTTTGCAGTTTCAGGGCGCCAGTAAGCGGCCACAATGCTGGTAATGTCACTTTGAGTTCCGCCGGCAAAGGATTCGCCTTTCATGCCGGTACCCAAACGCAATTCACCACTTAAATAGCCGTTGTACTTATAGCCTCCGATCAGTTCAAGCGCAGTAAAGCCACCAGCTTTGCCATTAGCGGCTGTTTGGCCTGCATCGATTGAATCGACTACGCCACCCACATAAAACTTATCCAGTCTGTCAAATTTAGATTGTGCAAATGCTGAACTTGCCAGAAGCATGGCTGCGGCCACTAATAAAACTCGCATGTTTACTCTCCAACGTATTTGTATAGTTATTTGCTTGAATACTAGCAAATAAACACTGTCCTTGGTGTTGTATGAAGAAAATATGTGCCAGCAGAAAGGTGAAATAGGCAAAAAAGTCCGATTAATTGATGTAAAAGCACTCAGAAACAAAAAAGCAGCCTGTCTCTGCAACATGCAGCACTATATAATGCGCGCCGTTTCA
Organism: Agarilytica sp.; assembly: GCA_045430305.1. Taxonomy (GTDB): domain Bacteria; phylum Pseudomonadota; class Gammaproteobacteria; order Pseudomonadales; family Cellvibrionaceae; genus Agarilytica. The sequence goes on from JAILXW010000002.1 coordinate 201,918, forward strand.
TCTTTGGTGCGAAAAGCGCATTTTATGCTTTTGGCCCGTTTAAACCCTTCATCTGTTGTTCCACGAGGCTGTACTAAGTGATAGAGAATCTCCGCAATATTGCCATTATTGCGCACGTTGACCATGGCAAAACCACACTGGTAGATAAACTACTCAGTCAATCTGGCACGCTCGATCGAAAGGATGAAGGCGCTGAGCGCATCATGGATTCCAACGATCAGGAAAAAGAGCGCGGCATCACCATTCTTGCCAAAAATACCGCCATTAGCTGGAATGATTACCGCATTAATATCGTCGATACCCCGGGGCACGCCGACTTCGGAGGAGAAGTAGAGCGTGTGCTCTCGATGGTGGATTGCGTATGTTTGTTGGTCGATGCCGTTGACGGCCCCATGCCTCAAACGCGCTTTGTGACCAGCAAAGCCTTTGAGCGCGGTCTGCGCCCGATTGTAGTTATCAACAAAATCGACCGCCCGGGTGCGCGCCCTGACTGGGTGATGGATCAAGTATTCGACCTGTTCGATCGCTTAGGCGCTACAGATGAGCAGCTCGACTTCCCGGTGATTTATACCAGCGCGCTAAATGGTATTGCCGGGGATGACCCAGAATCCATGGCTGAAGACATGACGCCATTGTTTGAAATGATTGTCGACAAGGTGGAACCACCGCAAGTAGAAGTGGATGGCCCGTTCCAAATGCAAATTTCTGCGCTCGACTATAACTCCTACGTGGGTGTTATTGGGGTTGGCCGCATTACTCGTGGATCACTTTCGCCGAACCAGCAAGTGATGGTTGTAGATGCCGAAGGCAAGCAGCGCAAAGCCAAAGTATTACAAGTGATGGGCTATCATGGGCTTGAGCGCGTCGATACGGATAAAGCGTCTGCAGGTGACATCGTTTGTATTACGGGCGTCGACAAACTTGGTATTTCAGACACCTTGTGTGACCCCGAAAACGTTGAAGCACTTCCTGCGCTCACGGTAGATGAACCTACAGTAAGCATGACTTTCCAAGTCAACGACTCCCCCTTTGCCGGGTTGGAAGGCAAGTTCGTTACCTCGCGCAATATCAAAGAAAGACTCGAACAAGAACTCATTCACAATGTTGCCTTGCGTGTGAAAGAAGGGGATACCCCCGATAAATTTAAAGTATCTGGCCGCGGTGAATTACATCTTTCTGTACTGATTGAAACCATGCGTCGCGAAGGTTTCGAGCTTGGTGTTTCTCGCCCGGAAGTTATTCAAAAACAAGTCGGCGATGAAATTCACGAGCCGTATGAAAATGTTGTGATCGATGTAGAAGACCAACATCAAGGCCCAATTATGGAAGAGCTTGGTTTGCGTAAAGGCGAACTTCGCAACATGGAACCCGACGGTAAAGGCCGAGTAAAACTCGAATTTATCGTGCCTTCGCGTGGTTTAATTGGCTTCCGTGGTTTGTTTCTCACCTTAACGTCTGGCTCTGGCATCATGACCAGTATCTTCGACCACTACGGCCCAGTAAAAGAAGGTGAAGTGGCTAAGCGTCAAAACGGCGTGCTCGTTTCTATGGTGAAAGGTAAAACCCTCGCTTACGCACTGTTTAGTTTGCAAGAACGTGGGCGTTTATTCTTGGGCCACGGTGTCGAAGTTTACGAGGGCCAAGTTGTTGGTATTCACTCGCGTAACAATGACCTTGTGGTAAACCCGACAAAAGCCAAACAGCTGAATAACATTCGTGCTGCGGGTACCGACGAAAACTTAATTCTGACACCGCCAATTAGGCAAACACTCGAACAAGCTTTGGAGTTTATTGAAGATGACGAGCTGGTAGAAGTAACGCCAGAATCTATTCGATTACGTAAAAAGCTTCTGACGGAAAATGCGCGTAAACGTGCGAAGAACGCGAAGCTTGCCTAAATTTTAAAACGAAAAAGGCAGACATAAAAAAGGCGACCATTGGTCGCCTTTTTCTTTTCCTGTGAGTGGAAATTAACGCTTATACATAATCGCGGAACAGTTTGCGGAAGGCGCTTGGTGAAAGGCCCATCCAACGGCGGAAGGCGTTGGTCAAACTTGTACGATCAGAAAAATCGAGCGCAGTATAAATATCGTCGATACGACGGTTTTGCATGAGCAAATACTCGACTGCGTAATGTTTACGTACTTGGTCGCGTAGCTCAGAAAAGCTCGTGCCTTGGTGTTTAAGGTGACGTTGTAAGGTGCGTTTTGACAGGTTCAAATCGCTAGCGATATTGGCAATATCCAATGAAGAATGACCAATTCGTGTAATCAGAGCAGATACCACGTGCTGACTGACCCCGTGTAATTCAGGGATTTTTGCTTTATTCATGTATTCGTCGAACAAATCGGCCGGATCACGAACCACAAACCCCGTGCTTACTTGTTCTTGTTCTTCTACTAACTCGGGTGCTTCAACAGCGTGCATCATTGTGAGACTCCTTTGCTGTCAATAATATTATGTGTGTGTACTTCAGCTTGTCTAATGAATGTGTTATATCGATTTTAACGATTTTGGAGTGTCTCAGATATCTTAATAATGTTCAATACGCTAAATGTAGGAAGTATTGAGTGCCGCACCAAAAAAGGGCTGTCGTCTAGATCAAAAAAACAGCATGTGAAGAATGGTATTTGATCGTATGCGGCTTTAACCTGTGTTTGGGGGGGAAGGTTTTTACTCGAAAAAAGAGCTTTTTGTTTTTTAAGTGATTGATTTTTAAGTGAAATTTCTAATTTTTTAGCGTAAGAAGAAAGTTAGTTTCGGCGCGCTTCTCGACTTGTCGGTCAGGGTTTTCTACTGCCAGCCAGTGAACTAAGAGGCAAACTAAAATCGTTTTTCGGAAAAAAAATAGTTTATATTTTTTCGTTCTAAAAAAAGAGCCCCGATAACATTAGTTTTTTCTGACAACTGTTTGGCGTTTAAATCCTTGATGAATGGCCTTTTCTTATTCGTTATTTTTCCCCTAGGAAGCCCCCAGATTGATGTGCCCATAGATGGGCATATATGCCATTTTGGGCGAGAAGGTTCTGGTGGTTGCCTTCTTCTGCAATTTTACCGTCATCAATCACAATCAAACGATCCAGTGCCGCGATGGTGGAAAGTCGATGTGCAATGGCGATAACCGTTTTGCCTTCCATGAGCGTGTTGAGATTTTCTTGAATGGCGGCTTCGACTTCTGAGTCTAGCGCTGAGGTGGCTTCATCCAGAATTAAGATGGGCGCATTTTTTAATAGTACGCGAGCAATGGCTATGCGCTGACGTTGGCCGCCTGAAAGTCGTACGCCTCGTTCGCCAACGTGGGCGTCGTAACCATGTTGGCCTTTGGCATCTTCTAGGTCCAGAATAAATTGATCGGCTTGGGCCTGTTTGGCGGCACGAACTAAATCTTCTTCGGTGGCACCGGGTTTGCCGTAGAGCAAGTTGTCGCGCAGTGAGCGATGCAATAAAGATGTGTCTTGCGTTACCATGCCAATGTTGGCGCGCAGGCTTTGCTGGGAAACCTTAGAAACATCTTGCCCATCTATTGTAATGTGTCCATCCGCCAAGTCGTAAAACCGCAACAATAAATTCACCAAGGTCGATTTGCCAGCTCCTGAGCGTCCCACCAAACCGATTTTTTCACCGGGTTTTATATGAAGGTTTAATGCTTCAAAAACGCCGCTTTCTTTCCCGTAATGGAATTTAACTTGATCAAACCGAATGCCGTCGCTGTTGTTTACTTTAAGTTCTGGTGCATTTTCTTTGTCTTGCACTTCGCGAGGCAAGGTTAGGGTGTTCATGCCATCGCGTACGGTACCGATGTTTTCAAATAGCATGGAAACTTCCCACATAATCCATTGTGACATACCGAATAAACGTAAAATTAAGCCCATGGCAGCGGCAATTGCACCGGGGCTAATCAGCCCATCCATCCATAAGAAAATGGCAATTGTCGCAACAGAAAATGCCAGAACACAATTACTGAACCAAACGGAAACGGAAAGCGCTGTACCCAGTCGCATCTGCGGGTAAACAGTGTTTAAGAAATTTTCCATGCCTTCTTTGGCGTAAGCGGATTCTCTGCCAGAGTGAGAAAATAACTTCACTGTGCTGATATTGGTGTAGGTATCGACAATGCGACCGGTCATATCGGAACGAGCATCGGCTTGTTTAGATGCGATACTTGCCAAGCGCGGTAGAAAATATTTCAGTACGGCAATATAAGCGCATATCCAAACCAGAAATGGCAGGGCCAAACGCCAGTCCAGGCTCGCAACAAGTATTACAATACCTGTGAAATACACCGTGACATAAACGAATACGTCTAGAATTTTCATTACCGTTTCGCGTACCGCTAACGCGGTTTGCATGACTTTGGTTGCTAGTCTTCCGGCAAATTCATTTTGATAAAATTCAACGCTCTGACCTAATAAATAACGGTGGGCCGACCAGCGAACAATCATGGGGAAGTTCCCCATGAGGGTTTGATGGAAAATTAAGTTTTGTAAAAAAATAACGCTGGGTAGTACCAGGAGCAGAATCGCGCCCATCAAAATTAGTTGATCACTTGCTGACGCGAATAAGGTTTCGGGTGTATTTTCCGAAAGTAAATCGACTAGCTGGCCCAAAAAACGAAACAGTGAGATTTCCATGATCGCAATGAAAGCGACAAGCGCAGCCATGGTGAGCAAGAACACTTCGCTGCCCCTGGCATAGAAACGGCAAAAACCAAACAGCGATGTGGGTGCATTTTCGCTGGTTTTATCGGGAAAAGGTTGAAGTAGTTTTTCGAAAAACGCGTACATTGATAAAGCCATTAATTCCTTGCCTGTACTTCCTTTGGCAGTCAGTTAATATCTAAGTCAGCCCTACGGGAAACTTATTAGGCCAGAGAGTATGCCACAGCCGACGCGCTGGTTTCTTTACCTTTTAGTAAAGAGAAATAAAACAGTGTGTTGCATAGAAAATTAGCACTTACGACGGGGGTAATCATGATTCACGAACTAGAATTGAATGTGGCGGGGCAGGGTTTACATGCATTTAGCGATAAGCTTCGGGCGCTGGTTGCCAAGAGCGATCTTACTGAAGGCCTATGCACCTTGTTTATTCAGCACACCTCGGCAAGTTTAATCATTCAAGAAAACTACGACCCTTCTGCGCAACACGACCTTGAACATTGGCTAAACCGTTTGGTGCCTGAAGGTGACCCGCTCTATACCCATACATTGGAAGGGGAAGACGATATGCCGGCACATATAAAAGCGACGTTAACCGCTACGAGTTTAAGCATACCAATCATCAGTGGCGCGCTAGCGCTAGGCACATGGCAGGGAGTGTATCTATGGGAGCATCGCCACGGAGCGCAGCGGCGCAAAGTGATTGTTCACTTTGGGCGCTGAGCTTTAGGGGTGATGCGATCGGCGCTATAAGTGCGTCGAGTAGGGTGAGCGTCTCATTCGTGTATGCGTTTAATCGAATCGGCTATGCCGCCAAACACTTCTGTGAGTTCACGGGTAAGGTTTGATGTGTTGTTTACTCGGCCTGCGATGTCTTGGCAAACATTCGATTGCTCTGTCGCCGCAGAAGCGATTTGGGTACTTGCATCTACATTAGCGCCGGCCATTTCTTGCGCGGTATCCAAGGTGGCTTCGACTTCTTTACGGTTTTCCAATGATTCATGTAAAACTTCGACCGCCGATTGTACTGTGGAATCGATTTGTGTTGCGCCATCGACAACCTCAGCCACAATTCCTTGAATTTCAGAGGCCGCCTGTGCGCTTCGTGCGGCCAAGCCACGTACCTCGTCGGCTACCACTGCGAAGCCTCGGCCATGCTCGCCTGCGCGGGCGGCTTCAATGGCGGCATTAAGCGCAAGCAGGTTGGTTTGATCTGCAATGGAATTTACCGTGGATGTTAGGCTGATAATATTCTGTGTTTTTTCTACAAAGCCGGTCACGTATGAGCCGACTTGAGTGACAGACTCTTCTACCGACTTTAAGTGGCTTAATAGGGCGTCTAATTTGGAGCGGCCATCGCTGGTACGTACCTGCGCCATATTGGCCTTTTCCACTACGCTTTGGCCGAAGTGTTCAATTTCGTTAGCTGTGGAGGCCATTTGTTCTGCTGATGTGGCAAGTACTTGTACCTCTTCTACGAGGCCGTTTAGCTGCTCGATAAAGCCCGTCGACGTTTGCTCAAGTTGGAAAATGTCCGTCGGCGATAGTGTTGTTTGGTTTGCTGCCTCTTGGTGTTTCAGCTCTTGAGCCTTAAGGTGAGCTTCGAGGTCTTGCAGCCAATATGGCATATCATTTGGGTGCAAATTTCCATCGATCAATTGCTGAATGAGTGATTGGGCTTTGTTTGGGCTCAAAAACATTGGCGGGCCTATTAGTTAACGAGTTGGCTAGTGTCATGGGCGCACAGAGGCGGCAATTGTATAAATATAGCTCAATAGTGTTTGTTTGGCTTCTTTGTATGTCTTTGTTTTGTGGCAAATTTCATTTTGAAAACAGCCTCTTGCTGTATGAATGTGTAAAATGAAAGGCAGGCCAACTAAAATGCCGGCAAAGCTTTTAACAATTAATTACTGGAGTGAAAACGTGTCACGCGTATACCCTGATATTGACCCTGATGGGCTTCTCGAATTTTCTGTGGTCTTTACTGACCGCTCTCTCAATCACATGTCGCAGCACTTTCAAAAGGTGATGCGTGACCTAAATGCGATGCTTACCGAAGTGTATAAAGCCGATGTGGCTGTTGTTGTGCCTGGGGGTGGAACCTACGGTATGGAAGCGGTTGCTCGTCAGTTTGCCCATGGTAAAAAGTGCATGGTTATCCGCAACGGCTTTTTTAGTTTCCGTTGGACACAAATCTTCGAGGCAGGAAGCATCCCCGCTCAGGCCGATGTGCTAAAAGCACTCCAAGTAGGGGAAGATTCGCAAGCGCCTTTTGCCCCGGCCCCAATCGAAGACGTTGAAGCCTACATTGAAAAAGAAAAACCCGAATTGGTGTTTGCGCCGCATGTAGAAACCGCTTCTGGCATCATTCTTCCCGATGATTATATTCAGCGCGTTGCTGCGGCAGTGCATAAGCATGGTGGCATGTTTGTGTTGGACTGTATTGCCTCGGGCAATATCTGGGTGGATATGAAAGCCCTAGGTGTCGATATTCTTATTTCTGCCCCTCAAAAGGGGTGGAGTTCTACACCTTGTAGCGCATTGGTGATGCTGAATGAAAAAGCACGTGCGCAAGTGGGTCAGACGGAAAGCAGCAGTTTCGCTTGCTCGCTAAATAAATGGTTGGCGATTATGGATGCGTACCTAAATGGTGGTCATGCTTACCACGCGACCATGCCTACGGATTCTTTAACGCAGCTGCGCGACACGATGCTTTTGTTAAAAGAGGAAGGCTTAGAAAAATTTAAAGACGCACAATGGGAATTAGGTAAAAAAGTGCGAGCAGTGTTGGAAAGTAATGGTTTTAAAAGCGTTGCTGCCGAAGGTTGTCAGGCGCCGGGTGTAATCGTGAGTTATGCTGATCGGCCGTCAATGGAATTAGTAAAAGCATTTTTAGCAGAAGGTTTGCAAACTGCAGCGGGTGTTCCATTACAGTGTGATGAGCCCGCCGATTTCCAATCATTCAGAATTGGTCTGTTCGGCGTTGATAAGTTACGAAATGTTGATCAAACCGTGGAAAACTTTTCGAAAGCTTTAGCTGCTGTAAAATAGGTTTTAATTTTGGCGAAAATAAAACGCTAACTCGAAACATAAAAAAGCCCAGCTTCTGCTGGGCTTTTTTGTGTTCGTAATAAATATAATATTTAAGATGTAAAAAAAGCGGCCCTTGGGCCGCTTAACTCAACTTGCGAACTCTTAAGTAAAGAGGTTCGGTGTGAGGTTGATAAAATCGTTACATTTTTTCTTGCTAATCCTTTAACAGAATTTAATTACAAGACGTTACTTTTACCCAGTGGCCTGCAGACTGTTCGTCAAGCGCAACCACAGTACCTAAGTTGATAATGGTACTGCCTAAGTATTCATTGGCTTGTCCGGTAGGTACAACGGTGTAGATATTAGACCCGTAGAGTACTTCTGCACGACCTGCATTAATGTGGTCTTGAAGCGAGGTGTTAAAACAAGCGCCGCCAGCAGGGTCCACCGTCACAGTGCGAGTAACTTGTTGCGCAGGGTTACCTGCTGCATCACTTACATTGTAAGTGACTACGTAAGTACCAACAGTGTTCGGGTCAACAACATCGCCACCAACAACAACGTTGGCGGTAATATCGCCATCGACATTGTCTGTCGCAGAGTAGCCAGGCTCCGAGTAGGAATCCCCTACAGTGATCGAGATAGACGCGCTACCAGTCAAAGAAATAACCGGTGGTGTGGTGTCTTGTACTTCTTCAACCGTCACCGTACGAGTCACTTCTTGTGCTGAGTTGCCTGCAGCATCGCTCACGTTGTAAGTAATAACGTAAGTGCCTTCAGTGCTTGTATCTACCACGTCGCCGCCAACAATAACGTTCGCAGTGATGTCGCCATCTACGTTATCTGTTGCTGAGTAACCTGGTTCAACATAGCTGCCGTTTAAAACAACCGTCATGTTAGCGCTGCCAACAAGCGTGATAGTCGGCGGTACCCAATCAGCAACAACATTTATTTCGCGTGTTACTTCTGTTGCTGCGTTTCCGGCAGCATCGCTTACGTTGTAACGAATGGTGTAAGTGCCGATTACTGCAGTGTTTACAGTGTCGCCGCTTACCGCGATGCTTGCAGTTAAGTCGCCGTCAACGTTATCTGAAGCGGTAGCGCCTGGGTCAGTCCAGCTTTGGTTTTGATAGATGGTTTCACTTGCTGAGCCGTTCAGTGTAATGACCGGAGCTACGAAATCACCTTCTGGGCAAGAACCAGAAATGAAGTAGTTATCATCAGTCTCTGCAAGATCGAGTGTTGTGTATGTTGGTAAAAAGAACGAACCAAGGTTTTCATCAGCGCCAGTGGTGTAGTAATTGGTAGTACCACCGAAACAACCGAATGTGTAACAGGTTTGTCCTTCAGTTACCGAATAGATATGGCCAGCAGTTTCGTGGTTAGCAACGGTATCTGAATGTTCAACACAAGTGAACGGAGGCTCAGCAACACGAACCAAATCAAATGTCATTTGGTCTGCTGGTGCAGAAACATTGGTGAAGCTCAAACCAGAGTAATTACCAGAATCTGGATAGTTCGAGTTGTATGTTGAATCTGGAGTGAATTCAGTTACGTGACCACTGTAAAGCATGTCTGTTTTACGTGTTCCTACTGTTTGACCGCTTACGCGACGAATCCATAGACGTGAAGAGTTTTCACGGTAAGAAATCAAAACACCTGTGTCGCCAGGAGCAAAGCCCATGCTGTCGTTACGAATCAAACCGCGGTCGTAACCTTCAACTTTACGTTGCTCAACTAACCAATACTCGCTGCCGGTTTCCCCAGGAATTTCGAAGAACTCGTAAGCTGCGGTACCGAATGGGTGTGCAGTAGTTAATTGTTGAGATGAAGTTGTTGGGTTAACGACTGTTGAGTCAAAAATACCGAAAGAATTGTCTTTCAAGTATGCTGTCTTTTTACTCATTGCCATCATGTGAACAGGGCGATCACCAAGACGGTCACCATCGAGAGATGAATATCCCCAAGAACCAGTCCCCATCAAACCCCAATAAGAAATTGCAGTTGGCGAGTTATACAAATCGCGCAAGTTAAATGCAGAGTGACCAAGTTCGTGGGCAATAATCCCGATCGTTGAGTTGTAATCGCTACCACTCGGGCCTTGACGTTCACCGAAGCCCATGTAGCCAGTGCTTACAGAAACACCGTCGTCGGTACCGAAATTATTACTAAAGTACGCGTGGCCCCAGAAACCTTCTGACTCTGAACCGTTGTAAGAGCTTTCGCGACCAGCAACAATGAAGGAGATAAGTAATTCTTCTTTACCTACTGAGCCGTTACTGTTTGTGTCGTATTGAGAAAAATCAATTTGAGATTTCGCTGCGTCAAAGGCTTCTTGCAATGTTGATCGCCAAGAGCTGAAGTTACGTGCTAATTGGGGGTGCGCTTTGGGCAGCTGAACCTTAATAAAACCGTCGTTCGCTGTGCCTTGGCTTTCGTTTGCAGGAGTGAAGTACAAACCGCCTTGCGCTAATTCATCGTAGTAGTCGTTAACGCTACCCGCCATGACTGAAGTCGGGTAATTGCCGAAAATTTTATCTGACCAAACAGAAGCGTTGTCAGTGAATTGGATGTCGGTGAATTCCACCATGATAAACAAGCTATCGTATACCCACTGCGCTGGTGAAGGAGCGCCTGCAGCGCCGCTGCTGCTGCCTGAGCCGCTTTGGCCAGAAGCTTGTTCTGCTGCTTGAACCGCGTGGCTATGACCATCGTCAGAGTTTTCCCAAGCCGCTTTCCATGCTTCCATCAAATCTTGGTAGCTGAATGTCGGAATATCATAAAGTGGAGCCCAACCGTAAATGTAACCAGAGGAAATGAGTTCGTTGCCTGTTGGCAAATAACTAATGTCTGCATATTCATAATATTTGGTAAGTGGGTTTTGAATGAGGACGTCACCATCGTCCAATGTTTCAAACCACAAGATTTTTTCATCACCCATGGGGCGAACAGCAATGGTTGAGCCGTTTGGCTGTGTGATGAGACGAGGCTCTGGATTAACCGGCATAGCCGATGATTGAGCCGCTGAAAAAATACAAACTACCGCAGTAGCAGCCGTCATGGCCGCTTTAATTTGACGAAGCATATTACCCCCGAGCAATATCTTTGTGATGTTTAGTGCGCATGATTGGTGTGTTGTTTTCTCTATTTCGTTCCAAACGAAAAAGAGAACAATCTGCACAACGTTAGGTTAGCTAGATCACTATAGTAGTCGAAATTATAAACTGTAAAGCTTATTTCTTAGTCGAATAGAAAAAAGTTGATTTGTATCGAATTTAGAATCTATACAACCGATATGCTAGCTTTTTGATCGATTTACGTCATATCGATTTGCTCGAAGTTTATATCAAAGTTGGTTTTAATATCTATTTTTGATGGGTACGCCGTGTTATGGAATGCAATGTGAAATAGGGCTTCGCTTGAGAAGGTTCTGTCTTGAATGTTTTCCAGACAAATCGAATATCGCGAACGGTTCTAGATGTTTTTAGTTGCAAGAATAAAGAACGCCCGGTTTGAGGAAGCGTTAAGCAAGTGATGATGAAGTGAAACGTAAAAAGTGGTTGTCAGAGTCTTCCATAACTCTGACGCCCGGGGGACTTAACGACACACTTCTTTGTTGCGCCTTATGATCAGTGGTCAACAAGAATGAAGGTCAGGTTGGGGGGAACTTGCCTTCGTAGGTGTGTCGTATCGCACCGCAGTATACGGTTTCGCATGATGATTACCATACGACTAAGGTATTAGCCTCTGCTATTTGTTCTTCTAATGTTATAAAAATATGGGCAGATTGCATGGTTTCAATCGATCGTACGGTTTCAAAATGAGCCCTCAATAGGTTTTACTTTATTCATTCGATCCGAAAATCACACGCTACAAGCGCGTAAAATACATGGGGTTTCGCGCTGCAACAAAAAAATCGTCCTCTTCTGGAATGCGACGTTGTAAACTGCCACCGTAGATATATGCATATAGGCGAGCAGATAGTAATATTCAGCATACGTTGAAAAAGTGCTCACAACAGACTATGTTCAACTAGGACGAAAGGGTAGTGAAAATGAACAACAAGGTCGGAGATCTTGAATTGGGTGTAAATACAAGTAAAAGAGAGCGCATTCTAGATGCTGCTGAGGCGCTGTTTGCGACTCACGGCTACGATGGCGTGACGATTCGTCAAATTGCTCATGCTGCTCAGGTAGATGTTGCTCTGGCAAGTTACCACTACGGGAAAAAAAGAGACTTATTTGACGCAGTGTTTTTTCGTCGTGCAGAAGTGCTTAACCAATTGCGCCTTGATCAATTAACGCAATGTGAAGACGCGGCTGGTGAAGAAGGGCCCTCGGTAGAAAGTATTATTGAGGCATTTATTCGGCCGCTGAACCCCGCTGCGCTAGAGGCGCAAACTGGCGATACAGGTTGGCACAATTACATGGCGCTAGTTGCTTACATCAACAACTCACCCGTTTGGGGTAAGCAGATGATGACCAAGCACTATGACCCATTAGTCGATCGTTTTATTGCAGCGCTTAAAAAAGCCTTGCCCAGTGCCAGCGAAGAAGAAATCTATTGGGGCTACAATTATTTTTCTGGCGCCTTGTCATTAACCTTTGCGCGTACTGGCCGTATAGACCAGCTTTCGCATGGTGCGGTATCTTCCGACAATATCGAAAAGGCTTACGCCACTATGGTTCCGTTTATAGCTGCAGGCTTTAAACAGTTTCGTGAAAAAAACCAATAGAAAGTAGTAAAGAACTGAAGCAGGAATGCTCGAAATTAAAAATCTAAAAAACGAGGGCTGCCAAGTGATCGTTGAAAAAAAATATATAACGCTAAGCAAACCATTTACTACAGAATCTGGGTATACCTTTGATGAGCCTGTTGTTGCCTATGAAGAATATGGCAACCCAAATGGCCCTGTGGTTTTATTAGCGCACGGTGGTTTGTCTCCGGCGCATGCCGCGGGAAAATATAGCGAAGATGACGCAAAGCCTGGCTGGTGGGACAGTATGATTGGCCCAGGAAAAGCCTTTGATACAGATAAATTTCGTATTTTATGTTCGTGTTCTTTAGGTATAGGTTTTGGTTCAACTGCGCCCAACACCATAAACCCTAAAACCGGCTGTCGTTACGGCCCCTTATTCCCTGACATCTCTCTTGTTGATACCGTAAATTATCAAAAATCATTTTGTGAAGAAATGGGTGTGGAAAAGCTCCACATTATGTCGGGCCTTTCTACTGGTTCATTACAGACCTTGCAAATGGCTTCGCTCTATCCTGAGTTTGTCGGCGCGGCTATTCCTGTAGCAACGGCAGGCCGTATGACGGCAGATGGCTTAATGATGCATCACTTCATGATCAATGCGATGAAGATGGATCCTGGTTATCAAGGCGGTTGGTACAATACAGATCATGAACTTTATTCTACGCGCCTCATTTCACAAGCCATGAAAATCTATTATTTTCATGAGAAAACAGTCACTAAACTCGCTTGGGATACGGTGCCAGAAGGCCCAGATTCACAACAACAGCGTATTGATGCGGTGCTGTCACATTTGACTGCTACTTCTGATGTGGATTGGTTACAGCGCGACCCCAATTGTATTGTTAAATTTATTGCCGCAGTGAATTCCCACGATTTGGGCCGTTTAGGCGGTGGCTATGAAGCGGGCATTCAAAAAATTGATTGCCCCGTGTTGTTAATGAATGTGGATACTGACCGCGAATTTCCTCCTCATTTTGCGCATGAAGTGGCTGACATATTAAATGCAGCAAAGCCGGGTGCTGCTGATGTACGTATTCTAGAGTCAATATGGGGGCATTACGGTTGCGGCATGGAGCAAGAGCAGATGAGCGCGCATATACTCGAGTTTAGAGAAAAGCACGGGTTATAAATTCTAAAGGAAAAACAAAAAAGAGGCTTAGGCCTCTTTTTTTATAGCTGCAGATCTATTAAGGAACTTTGCTGTTGGCTGTGCAGTCGTAGCAAAACGGTATTTGCCAAATAAATGAGGTTTCCATATGAAAATATATACGTTATTGATGTGCTGTGTGGCAGCGTTAGTGTTAACAGGCCCTGCGCTTGCCAAAGGTATGAAACACGGCCACGAAGGCCATAAAATGCATTGGGAAATGCACCAGGTTATGGTGGAAAAAGAACTAGACCTTACGGATGATCAAAAAACGAAAGTTGCAGAGATTCGTAAAGAATACAAGAAAAAGCTAAAAGAATTGCATCAGGGCCCGGCTAAGGAAAAACTGCATTCGCTAGATCCTGGTGATGCGAAGTACAAGAAAAAGGTGAAAAAATTCGCCAAGCAGCGAGCCGCACAAGTAGAGGCTCATATCGTGGCCAAAGGCGAAATGCGTGTAAAAATCTATGAGGTCTTAACGGAAGATCAGCGTAAAGCGTTTAAAGATTTAAAAAACAAAGCGCACAATAAGAAAAAATTACAACACAAGGAAAAATATGAGCACCAAAAGCATCATTGATGGGCTGCTTTATTAGCCTCTCTCCTATGTAACGTGCGTGCGGCCTATTTACTTGGCTGCACTACTTTTCGACATAACTTATTTTCCGAAAAACTTTCGCTGTAGTCACTAATGGATAGGTCGAAAGCGCCATCCTTATGAGCAGATTTAATCATAAAGCTGCGAGATAAATCTCCTTTTTGAATTCTGGCAAGGTTGATTACGGTCGTGCGCTCTAGCTTTTGTTTGTCTTTATTTAAAATTACAGCGACTTTTGGTAGGTGGTGATGTTTAGTGTTGCTTTCTGTTACAAAACCGACCATCCCATTTTTAAGTTCGACAAGAGAGCCTGTTGGGTAAAGCCCGATAGCACGAATAAATTCTAGGGCGAGTTTTTCATCAAAGTATGTGCCTCGCTTATTATACATATCACGTAGTGCTTCCGTGCAAGTGACAGACTCTTCTGGAAAACGGTTCGCGGTTAAATCGTCGTAGTGATCCACAATACTGATCATTTTAGTAAATTGAGAAATACCACTCCCTTTTATGCCGCGCGGGTAGCCGGTTCCGTCAACACGTTCATGGTGGCTGTAGCACACGTCTATTGCGCCGTGATAAATCCCATGTGACGCTAACAATAAATTGCGTCCGTAAATAGGGTGTGCTTTTAAAATACGTTCTTCTCTTTCTGTAAACCCTTTTCGTTTGTAAAGCAATGCCGGGTCAATGCGCATTTTCCCCACGTCATGTAAGAGACCACACAATCCTAAATGATGTAATTCGTATTCGTCCAAACCTAGGTGACGTCCGAAGCTAATCGCAAGTACACACACATTTAAACAGTGTTCTGCGGTGTGGGCATCTTGCGAACGAACTTTCGCCATCCACATGAGCGCATTGGCGTTTCGCAATATGCTGTTCACGCAATCATTTACGGTGGCTTTAGCTTGGTCGGAATGCACTACGCCGCCTAATCGAATTTCGTCCAACATTGATTTTGTTTTACTGCGAGAGCCTTTATAGATATTTAATGCCGCACGATGTTCTTCTTGTGGAGGTAGCTTGTTGATGTAGCGGACCGTATAGGAAGAGCCTTCGTCAGAAATGGGCTTCACTTCTGGCTTAGTACATTCCTCGAATACAGCATCAATCCATACGAACTGACAGAACTCCGTTAGAATTTCGATATCGTCTTGTGACTCAATCAAAAAGCCCTGCATGAGAAATGGCGTATCGAGCCATTCGCGATCGAGTTTCGCGACATACATGCCGAGCTGTAGTTTTGAAACGTGAATTTTCCTAGATCGTTCCTCGTGCTCCTTTTTTTTGCTGTTGACCGCGTGCGTGTTCATAAGTGTATGTCGCGTGGCTATATTTGTTTAAATATTAGACAGGTGATGCAAAATTGTTTCAGCTAAGTATTGAATTGACAAATCACGTCACAGAATGTGTATGTATTGGCGGAAAATGTCACTTTTGTGTTAGCGCGGTAAAACGAATTTGTCATAAAAGTGGCTGCAAGCCGCTCATTTCGGCTGTAAGGGAATGTAATACTGGCTGGCGCGTCAATTGCCCTATCGTTTATATCGATGTTGTAAAGAAGCTAAACGCAGAGCTTAGAGGAGATCATCATGAACGCGGCACAAAAACGCTACGCAGTCGAAGACCTTACAATTGGAATGTTCGTGACTCAGTTAGATTGCCCCATTACTAGCACGCCCTTTCCTTTGCAGGGCTTCTATATAAAAAGCAAAGATCAATTGGCAGACCTAGCCACCTATTGCAGCTACGTGGTAGTGAACGTGAGTAAGAGTAAAGCGGTGCAAAGCCTGAATAGTACGCTCAACCTAGAGGTGATGGATGTGCCCAAGGCGCTAACCAACCCAGTGGCATTCAAGGCAGAGCAGCTGAATCGCAGGCTAAAGCGCCCGCAAAAGCCTCGCCGCAAGGGCCGGGTTATGCGCTTAGTGGTATTGCTGGTGGTGAGTGCAGCGATTTACAGCTTCTACGATCTAATTACACTCGCTTTCACACCGCTGTGAGACGCTTTTCTCGTTGTGGTGAATATAGATGGCCCAAGGCTGCGGGTTAAGTGTGTGCTTACTCACTCTTAAGCCCTTTGTTTTAGGGTTCTCTTGGGTTGGCTAGGTTCAACATTCAATAGAAAAATACCAAGAATAGGTTCCATTTATTTCTGTTATGGCTCACCTTTGGATATGATCCCCGCATCTTTTCAATATTGGTGCTTTCCCCTCTCCTACGTTAAGAAAGCCGCCAAACTCAACCTGAAGGATTTAACCATGTCAGAATATTCACAACACATCGATACAGTTTCTACTTTGAAAGAAACCAACGGTAGCGCTTGGGATGCAATCAACCCAGAGTACGCTGCTCGCATGCGTCTTCAAAACCGTTTCAAGACGGGTTTAGACATCGCTAAATACACTGCCAAAATCATGCGTAATGATATGGAAGAGTACGATGCAGATTCAGCTAAGTACACACAATCTTTAGGTTGTTGGCACGGCTTCATCGGTCAACAAAAAATGTTGGCAATCAAAAAGCACCACGGTACTACAGACAAGCGTTACTTGTACCTTTCTGGTTGGATGGTTGCAGCACTTCGCTCAGAGTTTGGTCCACTTCCTGACCAATCTATGCACGAAAAAACTGCTGTAAACGATTTGATCGAAGAGCTTTACACTTTCTTGCGTCAAGCAGACGCGCGTGAGCTTGGTGACTTGTTCAAAGAGCTAGACGCAGCTAAAGCAAGTGGCGGCGACGTTGCAGCGATCGAAGATCAAATCAACAACTACCAAACACACATCGTTCCAATCATTGCAGACATCGATGCAGGTTTCGGTAACGAAGAAGCGACTTACTTGCTAGCTAAGAAATTCATCGAAGCGGGTGCTTGTTGTATCCAAATCGAAAATCAAGTTTCTGACGAGAAGCAATGTGGTCACCAAGACGGTAAAGTAACTGTTCCACACGAAGATTTCCTAGCGAAAATCCGTGCAGTTCGTTACGCATTCCTAGAGCTTGGCGTAGACGACGGTGTAATCGTTGCGCGTACAGACTCATTGGGTGCTGGCCTTACTAAGCAAATCGCTGTAACTAACGAGCCAGGTGATTTGGGCGACCAATACAACGCATTCTTGGATTGTGAAGAAGTTTCTGCTGCAGACCTTAACAACGGTGACGTTGTTCTTAACCGCGAAGGCAAATTGTTACGTCCTAAGCGTCTTCCAAGTAACTTGTTCCAGTTCCGCGCTGGTACTGGTGAAGAGCGTTGTGTGCTTGACTGTATCACTAGCTTGCAAAACGGTGCAGACCTTCTTTGGATCGAAACTGAAAAGCCTCACGTTTCACAAATTGGCGGCATGGTTAGCGAAATCCGTAAAGTTATTCCTAACGCAAAATTGGTATACAACAACTCGCCTTCATTCAACTGGACGTTGAACTTCCGTCAGCAAATCTTTGATGCTTGGACTGAAGAAGGTAAAGATGTTTCTGCATACGATCGTGCTGACTTGATGAACGTGAAATACGACGAAACTGAATTGTCTGCTGCTGCTGACGAAAAAATTCGCACGTTCCAAGCTGACGGTTCACGTGAAGCAGGTATCTTCCATCACCTTATCACGTTACCTACTTACCACACTGCTGCATTGTCTACAGACAACTTGGCAAAAGGTTACTTCGGTGAAGAAGGTATGTTGGCTTATGTTAAAGGCGTTCAACGTCAAGAAATTCGTCAAGGTCTTGCTTGTGTTAAGCACCAAGCGATGGCGGGTTCTAACATCGGTGACGATCACAAAGAATACTTCTCTGGTGATGCTGCACTAAAAGCCTCTGGTGAAGACAACACTATGAACCAATTCTAATTTGGTTTGTTAAAAGTCTTTTGAGCAAATACTTTGCTCGACTTTAAAAATCCCCGCCACAAGCGGGGATTTTTTTTAGGTACAGGAAGTACCTATGCCGCGAAAGCGGGGATGCGGTAGCGGCGTCTCAAAGCAATCGTGGTGTTAATTTGAAATACTTAACGCCTGTTTTCGCACATACGCGAATGTAGCGAGAATAGCGGCGCGCCTAATTCCCCCGTGGTCTAAAAAAATGTTATTGGCCGGCAAGCAAGGTGTTTATGTTGTTCGCAAACTTTCTATCTTTGTGCTGACCTTCTGCGGTCTAGGCGCTTAATGGGCGTATTTCGAACTTGTGCTCATGGCCAAGGTTGCTGGTGTCTCGGCGAAGTGAAATCGTCGATACTGTTTGAGGTTATCGATTTGATCGGTTGTCGGGTCTGTAAGGCTTTGAAATGTATATAAATTTCAGAAAAAGTTAAGCTGTTCGCTGCCAGCAGTCTGTCTGTGTGACCTGTTTAAAAAATAATCGAAAAACACTGTGACAGAGCTATCAAAACCATCTTTTCTGGCTAGTCGCTTTTAGTCCTATCAATGTAGTATTTGTACTCTCTTATCACGGCTGGGTCTAAGATGTTGGACCAGGCGCCAGCAACGCAGCGGAAGCATTTCCCTACCCGGTTAACTTTTCTGCTCGCCTTGCTCTGGCGTCCAAATCAACAATGGTTTCGATGGTTTGCACCGCGCAAGCGAACTATCAGCGCAATAAACCACCTCCGGCTTTGATTGAGAATGGAATTCCCAACTAACTTTTCGTCCGGAAAATATCATGAGCCACTCTATTGGCACTACTGTCACTATTGAAAAGTCACTCCGATTAGTTTCTCTTCTTCGTAATTCACGTTCACGTGTATCTCGTTTTGCTTCGCTGCCGCTAGCGTTTGCGATCTCTCTTTCTAGTCAGGCTATTGCTGGGCCAGAAGGTGGCGAAGTCATTAATGGTGCGGGGTCCATCAATCGGGATGGAAACACCACGACTATTCACCAAGATACAGATCGTATGACCATCGACTGGCAAAGTTACGATGTTAATGTTGATGAGCGTGTTAATTATATCCAGCCGGACAGTTCTTCCTTATCTTTAAACCGCATTCTAAGTGACCGTGGCTCGCAAATTCTCGGGCGAATCGATGCCAATGGTCACGTGATATTAATGAATCCTAACGGCGTTTTCTTTGGGAAAGACGCTGTGGTAAATGCAGGGGGGTTACTCGCATCCGGGCTGAGTATCGACCCTGCAGACTTCCTAAACGGCGACTTCACATTTTCAGCATTAGAAAATACTGAAGGAAGCGTGATCAACCGGGGTTTATTAAATGCCTCAACGGGCGGCTCAATTTCGCTGCTAGGCAAGCGTGTTGAAAATGAAGGTTTAATCAGTGCCGATTTAGGGCAAATTAATTTGGCGGCAGGTGAGGGTGCCGTTGTTACATTTGATAATGAAGGCTTGCTTGGCCTTCGGGTAACGCAGGCGATTTTACAAGACGACCTTGGTGTTGACCCGGCGATTGTAAACACAGGTGAAATCTCTGCAGAAAATGGCCAAGTATTAATTACTGCAAGTGTCAGTGAAGACATATTTTCTGATGCCGTAAACCACGGCGCATTAGATTTAGAAAACAGTGTTCTCGTTCATGAAGACGGCACTTTCACCTTAGGCGAAGGCGCCGACGTAGTTAACACTGGTTCAATTTCTGTGTCAGGTGAAAATGGCGCAGGTGAAATAGTTGTAATTGGTGAAAACATTACGAGCAGTGGCGCTATCTCGGCCAGCACAACTGGAGAAGAAAATACTACAGCCGGATCAATCGAAATTCACAGTAATGACACAACACTTTTAACTGAAAACAGTACAACAACCGCGATTGCCGAAAATTCCGGCCAAGGTGGTGATGTAAAAGTTTTGGGTAGCAATGTTGGTTTGCTTGACGACGCTGTTGTTGATGCTTCCGGCGCAAACGGCGGCGGCCAAGTATTAATTGGTGGCGATGTTACAGGCGCAAACGAGCAAGTGCGAAATGCAGAATTTATTTACCTTGGCGAAAGCACAGAAGTTAATATCAATGCGTTAGACCAAGGTGATGGCGGAAAACTAATTACCTTTGCGAGTGATACCGCACGAATCTACGGCCAATTAAATTCAATTGGCGGAGTAAATGGTGGTGATGGCGGTTTTGTCGAAACATCAGGTTTATTGGGCTTTCAGATTTTAAATGCTCCAAATATTTATGCCTATGATGGTGTGGCGGGCGAGTGGTTGATTGATCCGGTTAATATTCAAATTGTTGAAACCTATGCAGGTGTTGCTTTGATAGAAACAGGAACATCACCGAATATAATGTTTTCTTCGGCCGGAGATACAATTAACGTTTATGGTGATATTGACATCAGTTGGACCCAAATTAGTGCCGAAGATATTCATGCCGCACTAGTTCAGGGGGGTACAGTAACGTTACGAACTGGTGCTGATAATTCTGATGGTGGCATTTTTGATGGGCCTGGTAACATTACTTTTCAAACAGACCTTAACTATTCTGGCTGCAGTGGTTGTGTAACCGGTGCAAATACTCCAACGCTAATTCTTGATGCTACCGGCGATGTCAACTTCAACGGCTTCGACATCACAAATGGCGGCAATTCTGCGCGTAGTCTAAATGTCGAAATTGGTTCTTTTAGTGATCGCGTAAGTTCGGTTGTTAATAATTCCGGAAGTGTTTCGAATATTAGTACCAATGGAGGCAGCTTCGACGCGATTTTAGAAGGGGATTTTGATGGTGAGAATATTAATATCAATACAAATGGTGGCGATGTTCAGTTAATTACTCGAAATAGTGGCGTTATTAATTTTGGCAATGTTACAACCGGTTCAGGCAATTTTACCGCTTATTCGGATAGTCAGATTCGAGATGATTACGGTTTGCTTAATGTAGGAGGGAGAACCACCTTTACAGCGTATAACGGTGGAATTGTAGACCTCCAAAACGGCGGTCATAACATTGGTTTATTGGACCTGTCTGTTCAAGGTGGTGGCACTGCTACAGTTCGAACCTCGTCTCTTTTGGATATTAGTTATGCCAATGTTACTGGTTCATTTACAAACATCTATGCAGATGGAGGGATAACGGATTCCGGAATTATTGACTTAAATGGAATTGCTACATTTATCGCGTCCACCTCTTCAGATGTTATTTTAGATAATGCTACAAATAATTTTGACCGTGTTTCTTTTGGAAGTGTTAGAAATGTTGCTGTGTTTGATGAAAATCAGATTATTTTTGACTCTACAAATATTTCTAATGACCTAACAGCCGTTGCAGGAGGTGATGGGGATATCCTTGATAGCGGTTGGGTTACTGTCGGGGGCATTGCCACTTTTCTTGCTGGTGAGAATGACGTAATTCTTGATTCTACGAATAATTTTAATAGAGTCGTTATTGGTAATGGTTTAGACCCTGTTCAGAATGTTGAGGTAGAGGAATTCAACGGTATTCAATTTGATGCGTTGATAGCGGCAGGAGATGTCACCGTCACTGCGGCGGGTGAAGTGACAGATACTTCTGGGGCTTTATTATTCGTCGGTGGGACTTTAGATATCCGAGCGGCTGATTCGGATACATCGTTTACTGTTTATGATGTCATTTTAGATGGCGGTAATGACGCTTCTATTCTAACCGTAAGAAATGCTGGAAATGTAACGTTTAATGATACTAACGAAATTCAGATTGACGGTCTGCGATCTCAAGGTGATTTAACGCTTACTGCAAATGGAAATATTGAATCTGCAGTTGATGTTGGGCGAATTAACGTCAACGGATCGACATCGATGTCGGCAGGAGCTAGTGGTGATATTTTAATTTATCAAACAATTGACTCTCTCGGTCACCGCTTCTTTGGCGGGTTTGGTGTTGGTTCGGCAAATAATGTTTCGTTTTATCCCGGTATGTTTGATGGCGGCCTGAATGATATCAATATAGCTGGAAATTTATTTGTTCGAAACGAATTCGGGTCTATTGTTGGCTCTGGTGAGATCGTTGTTCCTAGTGGACTTTCTACTTTTTATACTTCTGATAATACCGATGTTGTTTGGTTGGAAAACCCTAATAACGACTTTTTACGTGTGAGTGTGTCCAATTCCGCAGAGCTTCGAATTACGGATGCCAATGATTTAGAACTCTCTAATGTGCGTTTATGGGACGGCTCTGGTGAGTCCTCTATTAGTGTTGGCGGTGACCTTACCGACAATGGATTTTTTAGGCTTCAGTTTCCATGGCTGCTAAATTTATCCGCTGGTGGAGATATCATTCTTGATTATGGGCATTACTTTAACCGGGTGGGTGTAACCAGCGCGAACAACGTCAATTTGTACGATATAAGTTCAGGAATAGTATTGGGCGATATTATTGCCACTGACCTAATAGTCCAGTCAGCAGATAGTTATGTGGTGGATATCGGAAATATTACAGTTGGGGCTGGTCGTTTTACCGCTGCAACAGATATTAGTTTAAATAGTTCTGGGAATGATTTTGACAACCTATGGATTTCTAGTGGAGTAAACGCGGATGTCACGGATACTGATGGCATCACTTTAGCTCAAATTAATTTGTCTGGGGATTTTGATCTGACGACAAATGGCGATATTAACCAAACGGGATTGATCACCGCTGGAGGCACAACAAGCTTAAGCGCAGGTTCTTCTGGAAATATTAATCTAAATGTAGGCGGGCTAGACAACGATTTTAATGTTGTCGAGATATCAAATACTTTTCAATCTAGTATTCGCGACATTAACGATATTGAATTTGGAAATGTAACGGTTGAAGACTTGTTTTCAGTCACATCTGATACTGGTGGAGTGTCTCAAAGTACAGGATCAACCATTGATGTTAATGATGGTACAAGCGCATTTATTGTTGCCAATGATATTAATCTAACTGAAACCACAAATGACCTGGGTGCAATTGTAATTTGGGGTGGAACTAACGCCTCATTCTATGATGTGAACGATGTTGTATTGGCCGGTGTAGGTCTTACAGGATCTTTAGATGTTGAATCGAATGGACAGATAGTGGGCTCATCATCCGTTGTTGTTCCTGGTACCGCTAGTTTTGATTTGAATAGTGCTGGCAACTTGGTGCTTGTCGAAAGTGGTAATGATTTTGGCTCGCTAGCTGTTTCAGAAGCGACTATTGCGCAAGTTATAGATGTTGACGAGATTAATCTACTAGGTCTTGATGTTGGTTTTGACTTAACCGTAACAGCTGGCGGCGCCATTACTGGAACAGACACTATTACTGTTCCAGGTCTGGCCGAGTTCATAAATGCCGGGTTCGATGTTTCTCTAACAAATTCAAGCAACGACTTCGGAACATTGACTGTCGGTAGTGTCGCTGCGGCATCTTCAAATGTGAATGTTGTTGATCAAAATGGATTTTTGTTGCGTTCTATTGGGGCTGCCGGTGATGTAACTGTAACGACTTCAGGGAGTGTAACCCCGGATGCGATAAGCTCGGGTTTTGTCGTTGGTGGAAACGTGACTTTTGATGTTGGCGAAACTAATGATTTGGTGTTGCAAGGAATAGGGAGTGAGGTGCTTCTGGCAGATTCTGCAAATGGCTCTTTTAATGTCTTGAGTGCGAATGACGTAACCGTAATAGGTGAGCAATCAGGCTTTGATTTAGGGGATGTCACCGCACAAGGAAATGTTTCCATAACTACAACAGGACCTTTAACCGATTCTGGATTGTTAAATATTGGTGGTGATTTAGATATGGGTGTAGCAAACGGCTCACTCATATTGGATGATCAGTACCATTCGATAGGCGGAGTTATTAATCTAAATCAATCTGGGGTTGCTTCTCCTTTTGATTTTTGGGTTCAAAATGCCAACTTGGGAACCGTTGTCACCAGTTCCGATTCTGTTGCAACAATTAATATCCAAGGCGATTTCACTTCAGGTGCTGCGTCTATCACAGCAAACGGGGCAGGCGAATTTGAAATCATCGGTGATGCTCTAGCGAATAATTTTACTTTTGATTCAGGCTTTAGTTTCACTGGTTCTCGATTGTATGTGACTGGTGGAGATGGTGCAGATGCATATAACCTAAATACTTCAGCTCCATTCTGGCTTCGAGGCGGTGAAGGAAATGATCAGTTTAATATAGCGAACGGAGTCACTTTTGGTTCAATCGAAGGGGATGGTGGCTTAGCCGATACTCTAGATTATTCAGCCTGGACTTCTGATGTTGTAGCGGATTTAGAATGGATTGATGTTGATGTCATCACGGGTAGCACTAGTAATTCAAATAATACGTTATTGGGTTCGGATGTAGGCAGCGTCTTTGATTTCATTGATCAAAACGAAGGTAATGTCGACGGCGTTATCGCATTTACTGATTTCAACAATATTACTGGCGGCACTGGAGAAGATACATTTATCTTCGGTGCTTCTGGTGAAATCACCGGTGCCCTTAATGGTGGTGCTGGAGCGGGTTTAAATGAAATTCAAGCGCGCGGCGGTGTTGATAATACTTTCATTGTAACTAGCGACAATACCGGATCTCTACAAGAAACTGCGGGCTCTATTTATGTTTCGAGCTTTCAAAATATTCAAAATCTAACGGGTGGTGATCAAAATGATACTTTCCAAATTAATGGTGGTGACGTTGCAGGATTAATTGATGGTGGTCTGGGCACTACGAATACACTTTCTTATGCTCTGAATGGTGGTCCAATTCAGATCGATCTAGGAGCTGCTTTAAGCGGCGCCGACAATATCCAAGCGTTTGCGGGTAACGGAAGCAATAGTACTATCATCGGTGATGACAATGGAAACACCTGGGTCGTAACATCGGAGAATTTGGGAACCGTCGACGGTGTTCCGTTTGAGGGGTTCAATAATATTGAAGGTGGTGACGGCGTTAACGACTTTACTATTCAAAACAATGCCTCTATTTCTGGCAATGTTACTGGTGGTTCAAATAACGACACGTTTAATTTTGAAGGTAATGGTTTTGTTGCTGGAGTATTAGACGGTGGTGCCGAAGTCGACGCAGATATTATTAACGGTTTGTCGGGTGGCAACACTTGGGTAATCGATGGGGCTGGGTCAAACCAGGTGAGCATTACTGGTGGTGCAACCTACGTAAGTGATTTTCAAGATATCGAAACCTTAAATGGCCAAGATGGTGATGATGTATTCCGCTTTATCAATAGTGGAATATTTACGGGCACGATTAATGGCGGTTTAGAAGTTTTTGAAGATGTGCTTGATTACACTTTGCAAGCAAATGCCATCACCAATTTTTCTGAAATTACTGCTAACGGAATAGAAGTTGTTCGTGCGGATGGCTCAGGTGAATTGAGCGGTCAAAATGGCGCTACGAATACTTGGTTAATTACAGATTCAAATAACCTGACGCTTAATGGGTTGGATTTTGAAGGTTACGCAACTTTAATTGGTGGTGATTCTCAAGACGATTTTACTATTCAAAATACTGTCGACTTCGATGGCAGTATAAATGGTGGTACTGATGCAGACCTTTCTAACAATACGTTAACCAATAACAATATTTTAGCAAACACGTGGGATTTAACCGCGGCCAATGATGGAGACGTCGGTAGCACAGGCTTTACCAATATCGGCACGCTTAACGGCAGCGGTAACGACACACTGGAAGCTTTTGATCAGACGAATGATTGGGCATTAACTACCGCGAATAGCGGTACGATTAATGCGACCGAACTTGTATTCACTGGTATGGAAAATTTACAAGGTGGTGCGGGCGTTGATACGTTTACCTTTAATTACGTAGGCTTGTTTGCCGGTATCGTCGATGCGGGCACCGGCGCGAGCATTGATGTGGTGGACGTAACAGTCTTGGGAGCGGGTTACAACCTTACGTTGGGCAATTCTATTAATGGTGTCACCAATGCCGAAACCGTAATTGCAGCAACGGGCAGTACATTAAACGGATTGGATTCAGCAGAGAACAACTGGAATGTATCGGGCGATAACATCGGCTCGGTGTCTAGTGGCAGTACCTCACTTAACTTTAACGGTTTCTCAACCCTGCAAGGCTCGAACACAGTGGCAGATGTGTTGGTCATCAATGACGGGGCAAGCTTTGCCGGTAACTTCAGTGCAGGAACCGATACCGCACAAAACAGTTTCACCAATAACAACGATGCGAATACGTGGACTTTATCGGCGGCTAATAATGGTAATGTTGGTAGTACCGCTTTTACCAATGTGAGCACCATTAACGGTAGTGGTAACGACACACTGGAAGCCTTTGATCAGGCGAATGATTGGGCATTAACTACCGCGAATAGCGGTACGATTAATGCGACCGAACTGGTATTCGCCGGCATGCAAAGCCTGCAAGGCGGAACAGAAGTAGATACCTTTACCTTTAACTTTGCCGGTTTATTTGCCGGTACTGTGGATGCTGGTCTTGGTGCAAGTATTGACGTTGTCGATGTATCTATAATGGGTGCGGGCTACGACCTTACATTGGGTGATGCCATTAATGGTGTCACTAATGCCGAAACCGTAATTGCCGAAACGGGCAGTACATTAAACGGTTTGGATGCTGCAACGAACAACTGGAATGTATCGGGCGATAACATCGGTTCGGTGTCTAGTGGCAGCACGTCACTTAATTTTGAAGGTTTCTCAACTCTTGAAGGATCGGATGCGGTTGCAGATGTTTTAGTGATTGACGACGGTTCAAGTTTCGTCGGTAGCTTTAATGCCGGAACCGATACCGCACAAAACAGTTTCACCCACAATGATTCCGCGGCGAATACGTGGGTGTTAACGGCAACGAACGATGGTGATGTGGGTACAACAAGCTTCACCAATGTGAGCACGATCAATGGCAGTGGCAATGATTCGTTGGAAGCTTTTGATCAAGTTAACGCATGGGATATAAGTGGTCCAACTAGCGGTGCTATCAATGTAACGGAATTGTCTTTCTCTGGAATTGAAAACCTTACTGGTGGTAGCAACGATGATAGCTTTATCTTTAATTTTACTGGTGCATACAGCGGTTTAATTTCTGGTGGTTCAGAGGTAGACGGTGACCGTGTTGATGTTTCAACTGTAGGCGTTATTTCTTACGCGTTAGGTGATGCGACTGTCGCTGGAACATCTATACAAGGCATCGAAGAAATTGCAGCAGCGGCAGGTAGTTCATTGCAAGGTGGAGCTTCTGGTACGAATGATTGGACGATTGATGCGGCCAACGAAGGTGAAATAACTAACGGCGCAGACTCATTAGGTTTCCAAGGTTTTACTAGCTTGGTTGGTTCAGCAACTTCCACAGATAACTTCACAATCCAATCAGGCGCGAGTTTTGGTGGAACGATTGATGGTGGCGCTGATGCATCACTGATTTCGAACATTCTTACAAGCGAAAATGTGAGTGAAGCATGGGTATTGACGGGTGCAAACTCTGGTGAGGTTGGAACACCTACTACCGAATTTTCAAATATTGGTCGCATCGTTGCCTCTACTGGGGGCAGTGATACGTTAGAAGGTATTGATCAGGAAAATACTTGGCAAATTACAGGCGCAAATATTGGTAGTGTTCAAGAATCATCTTCATTAGAGGTTATGAATTTTGAAGATTTCGAAAACTTACTTGGTGGTACCGATACCGATAGTTTTAATTACTTTGTCGGTGGAAGCATTAGTGGGCTTATCGATGGGAATAGTGGTGGTGTTCAAGATCGACTAAACCTTATGAATGTTGATGCTCCGGTTAATGTGCAAATTGGTGGTGGCGTAAATACCTATATCAATGTTGTGAATGTAGAATTGATTGATCGCCCAATAACTGGAAGTAACGCTAGTTTTATATTTCATGCTTTGGCTACTGTAGAAACAGATTCATATACATGGACAATCGACGGAGAAAACTCTGGAAGTGTCGGCCCAACTGCCGGCGCAAATATAGATAATATCGTCGAGTTTACTAATTTCGGAAATGTTGTTGGTGGTATTGGTGAAGACCTTGTTAACTATATCAATAGCGGTACGCTAACAAGCTTTAATGGTGGTGGCGGGTCTGGTTCTCTTGTTTTGAACTATTACGAAGCTAGCTCGCCTTTCGATATCATTATTGGCGAAACGTATTTAAATGTAGATGCAATTACGATTAACCCAGTGGGTGTGGCGATTGAAGATGTCGAAGCGACGCTAAGAATTAGTGACTCCGATACTACTGCGAATGAGTGGACGATCGATGAGGTTAATAGCGGAAGCGTTGATACAGATGGTGATGCTGAAGCTGATTTTGTATTCATTAATTTCAATCAGTTATTTGGCGGATCTGGCGATGATACGTTTAATTTCGATGCTGCAGGAAATGTCACAGGTCAGGTTGATGGCGGTGCAGGTACTAACACCATAGAAAATATTGCGTCAACAACAGATCTTTCTTTTCAGCTTAATGGTGATACGGATGCGCTAAATGATGCATCGATTATTTCTCTCGCTAATATATTTGAAGTAAATGCAAGTACAGATGTTCTTCGAAGCAATACATTGATTGGGCCAAACCAGGCGAGTGATTGGACGGTTAACTTAGCTGGCGGAGGCACGATTTCAGGCGGGTTCATATTTACTGGTTTTGATCATCTTGTTGGAGACGATTCTTCTGACCAGTTCACGCTATCAGGGGGTACTGTCACAAGTGTTGATGGTGGTGCAGGTGATGACACTTTAGCGGCAGATCTTCGAGCGAATGCTTTCACAATTAGCGCTATTAACAGTGGTGATTTAAACGGTGAAGTGACATTCAGTAATATTGAAAACCTCGAGGGGAATTCAGCGGACGATGACTTCACTATTGAAGCTGATGCGAGGCTAGACGGTAGCATCGTGGCCCTTTCGGGTGATGATACTCTAATGGCGAACAACACATTTAATAATTGGGATATCAATACTAATAATGGCGGAGTTGTTACCGGGGCTGCAGGTTTTTCTGGGGTGGAAAACCTTATTGGTGGCGCTGGCGATGATACTTTTGATATTAATAACGACGCTCTTGTTGGTTCTATTACGCTAGGCACCGGCAATAATATTATCGATGTAAATGATAGCTCGGTCAGTATCGAGGCAAACCTTCAAACCGGTGTTGTTGCGGGTATCGCTATAAATGATATTGAAAATCTATCAACGATTAACGCAAATAACAGCCTACAAAACACTATCTCTGCAATGGTCCAAACGAATACTTGGACGATTGACGGTATAAATGAAGGGGATGTTTCGGGTGTTAACTTTTCTGGGTTTCATGTTCTTCAAGGAACCAGTGGTGCTGACAACTTCAATTTTGCAGGCGGAACAATTCAAGGCGAAATCCACGGCGATACGGGTGTAGATTCTGTAACCGCGAGTAGCGGTACCAATATTTGGGCGGTAACAGGAATAAATTCAGGGTTGTTGAATGGTGATACAGACTTCACAGATATTGAGTTGCTTAACGGAAATAGCGGTACAGACAACTTTATTGTTAGTGACGGCGCAGGCGCGGATCTGATTGCAGGCGGAAGTGGCGCTGACGTTCTTGATGTTTCCGCCTTCACAAGTGATATAAATGCCGATCTAACCACAGAGCTTGTGGGTGGTATTCAAACTTCTGGCTTTGAAGAGGTTATTGCCAATGCTTCACAAAATAATACCTTAATCGCAACTACTGGCGATAACACTTGGACAATTGATGGAAGTAATTCAGGCGATATCAATTCGGTTTTCCAATTTTCTGGATTTCAAAATCTTCTTGGTAACAGCGCAAGTGATGACTTCGTATTAGACGGTGGAAGTGTTAGCGGAAGTGTTGATGGTGGCGCAGGCAGCAATAGCCTAACTGCAGATAATCTTGTGAATTCGTGGGTGATAACGGGCTTAAATGACGGGGCGTTAAATGGCGCCGCGTTTACAGACATTCAAACCTTGATTGGAAATGGACAGCAAGATGATTTCATATTAAGTGGCGGTAGCATTACTGGCGGGGTCGACGGCGCTAGTGGTACAAACAGACTATTTGCTGACGACGTGTCGAATACCTGGACAATCGACGGCCTTTACGAAGGCGATGTAACTGGCGTTAGCCGTTTCAGTAATATTCAAAGTTTGCATGGTGGTGATTTAGATGACCAATTTAACCATGTTGCTGCAACTGCGTCTGTTGCTGTTATTTATGCAGAAAGCGGCACCGATACTTTAGACATCACAGCGTTTAACTTTGATGCGATTGCAGACCTTGAGTCAGGGGTTGTTGGCGGTTTACAAACATTTGATCTAGAAGTGTTGAATGCAAATGCAGGGCAAAGTAATACCCTAATTGCAGAAAATACAAATAATAGTTGGTCGATAACCGCAGCTGATTCCGGTGATGTTAATGGCAACTTCCAATTTTCTGGGTTTGCTAACTTAAGCGGCGGAGACTTGAATGACGATTTTTCCATCGTTAGCGGTAGCGTTTCAGGAGTTCTAGATGGTGGTCTTGGTACAAACAGTTTGGCTGGTGATAACTTAGCGAATATCTGGACAGTTGACGGCGTGAATAGTGGTTCCATGAATAGTGTGAATCTCTTTTCTAATATTCAAACACTCATTGGTAATGCACAAAGTGATGGTTTTACGTTTGACGGAGGATCATTATCGGGTGATATAAATGCGAACGGTGGTAGCGATAGCATTATCGTACTAGCCGGCACGAATGCTTGGAATGTGACCGGTGTAAATTCTGGGGATATGTCTCTAATTAATGCCTTTGATTCTGTTGAGTCCTTAATCGGTGGTAGCGGAAGCGACTCGTTTGTAGTGTCAGACGGTGCGAGCGTTACCTTAATGGATGGCGGCGGTAGTGTTAGCGATTTTCTCGATCTTTCCAACCTCAGCGCAAATATTTATTTTGATTTAGAAAATGGCCAAGCTGCTGGAATGCAAGTGAGCGGTTTCGAAACCGTTAGTGCAAATACTGTATTAAATAATACGATTGAATCTAACGTTGGGGATAACACCTGGTTAATTGATTCAGCGAACAGCGGCGAGCTAAATGGGGCGTTACAGTTCAATGGTTTCCACAACCTTATTGGTAACACTGGTGACGACCACTTTGTTCTTGACGGTGGCAATATCGATGGCGCAATTGATGGCGCTGGAGGAAACAATACATTAACAGGGGCCAATCAAAGTAACACTTGGCTTATCACCGCAACTGACGCGGGTACGGTAGATCGTGTGAGCGGTGGGTTTAGCTCAATTCAAAACTTAGAAGGGAATAACCAAGGTGACCAATTCATTATTGATGGCGGTTCAGTTTCTGGGGGCCTGAATGGTGGTACTGGTATCGATGGATTAAGTATTTTGGCCGGTACTAATATATGGAACGTTACCGCCACTAACGCTGGTGACGCGACAAACGTAAATGCGTTTTCAGATATAGAAGTTTTGACCGGTGGTGCAGATAGCGATACGTTTGTGATTGCCGATGGTGCTGCTGTTGATTCTTTAAATGGTGGGGCGGGAACTAATGATCGGCTTAACCTGGAAGATTTCAGTAGTGATGTTACGGCCGATTTGGGAACTGGCGTATTAGGTGGTTTCGCAACAACCGGGATTGAAATTATTGAAGCCAATTCCCTTCAAAACAATATCTTAATCGGTGCCGGTACTGACAATGTATGGACGGTAACGGCGTTAAATAGCGGTGATGTCAACGGAACGACTCAGTTCACTGGCTTTCATAATTTACAGGGCAACCTTGGTGCCGATAGCTTTATTCTGAACGGTGCAGTATCAGGAAATA
This sequence comes from Agarilytica sp., assembly GCA_045430305.1. GTDB lineage: Bacteria > Pseudomonadota > Gammaproteobacteria > Pseudomonadales > Cellvibrionaceae > Agarilytica. The sequence continues at coordinate 233,817 of JAILXW010000002.1, forward strand.
TTGATGGTAACGGTGGCGTTAACTCGCTTACTGGCGATGTTAATAATAATACTTGGACGATTCAGGCATCGAATTCCGGCCTAGTCGACGGTGTTGGTAGTTTTAGTAATGTTCAAAACCTTGTTGGTAATTCTCTCGCAGACGATTTTATTTTGGCAGCAGGCGCGTCGATTGTATCCGTGGATGCAGCGAGTGGCACTGATAGCCTAACAATTGAATCTGGCGATACTGCGTGGTCGATAGCTGGTGTAAATTCTGGAAGCGCGACTAACGTTGGTTCCTTTACCGATGTTGAAAACTTGGTGGGTGGTTCAGGGAACGACAGCTTTACCGTTTCGGCCGGCGCTTCGGTTGCAAGCTTGGATGGTGCTGCAGGATCAAATGATCTCGATCTTCAAGCATTATCTGGCGATATCGTTGTTGATCTTGCAACGGGTGTAATGGCGGGTTTACAAACCGCTAATATTGATCTGGTGCGTGCAAATGCCCTGCAGAGCAATACCATTTACGGGTTTGATCAAAACAATACCTGGACATTAAATTTTGCAAACGTCGGCGTTGTTAGCGGCGTGAGCTCTGCGGCTTTTGAAGGTTTTGAAAATATTATCGGTTCATCTTCAGTTGATGAATTTGTTCTATCCGGTGGTAGTTTGTCAGGTCAATTCGATGGCTTGGGCGGTAGTAACAGCGTTACTGCAGACGATGCGATTAATACCTGGACAATTACTTCTACAGATACTGGTAGTGTTGACGGCGTATCTGCGTTTACCAATGTTGGAACCTTGAACGGAAATAATCAGGCAGATATCTTTATTCTTCAGGGCGGCAGCATCAGCGGTGCGATTAATGCAGGTGCCGGTATAGACCAAATTCAAGCAGATGAGTTTGCCAATATCTGGACCGTTACAGGGGTTAACGCGGGGCAGGTTACAGGTATTGCGAACTTTGATTCTGTTGAAAGTATCGTTGGTGGTAGCTTTGCAGATACATTCTATTTCTCTGATGCGGCTCGTGTAGATAATGTTGACGGCGGCGCAGACGGAATTGATGTGATGAACTTGGATGCATACTCAACTAGCGTCGAATATAACCTCGCGTTGGGAATGGTTGCGGGCATGTCGGTAGCGAACATTGATAGTGTTGTCATCGACAATGGCCTAGACAATACGTTGTTTGGTGCAAACCAAGTCAATAACTGGCAAATCACTGGCCCGAATAGTGGCAATTTAAATGGTTCTGATTTTTCTGGTTTCGCACATCTAACAGGTGGTACCGATACAGATACCTTTGAATTGGCGGGCGGTTCACTAAGTGGTGATATCGACGGTAATCTAGGAAACGATAATTTACTCGGAAGCACCGGGGTAGATGCCTTTGTGATTAGCTCCGCAAACGCAGGTGACTTAAGCGGTATTGGTGGTTTCATTTCTATTGAAAACTTAGATGGTAATTCAGGGAATGATACATTTGAGCTGGCTGGAGGTTCACTGTCCGGTACGATCAATGGTGGCACCGGTGACGATACTCTAACGGCAGGTAATACTAATAACACGTGGCAAATAGATGTTCTTAATGGTGGTCTAGTAAATGGTCTTGCGAGATTCGATGAAATTGAAAACATCGTAGGTAATAGCCAGGTTGATACCTTCGCGTTTGTTGGTGGTTCTTTAGCTGGCGGCATTGATGGTCAGGCGGGTGAAGATGAATTGTTTGCTGACGATAGTATTGCCAACAATTTTGTTATCACTGCGGTAAACGAAGGTACAGCTACAAATATTACGGGAATATTTACGGGTATCGAATCCATTACCGGTGGCGATCAAAGCGATAGCTTTACTCTCGCAGGTGGCACACTTTCTGGAACAATTAATGGTGGTCTCGGCACAGATACTTTCTTTGCCGACAACGTCGTTACCGAATTTTATATTTACACAGCGAATTCTGGTAGCGCGACGGGCTTAGGTGCAGGAACGGCTGATCCAAACGATGGTTTTGCATCTATCGAAAACTTAGAAGGTAATGCGCAAGACGATCGTTTTGAATTTGTTGGTGCAACATTATCTGGTTACATCGATGGCCAAGGCGGAATGGATCTTCTATCTGCTGCGGTGGGCGACAATCAATTTGAAGTGACTTCAGACAATACTGGTGCGGCAACGGGTATTGCGGGCGGCTTCCAAAACATTGAAGCGATCGAAGGTAATACTGGCGATGACACCTTTATTCTAAATGGTGGTGTTCTGTTTGGAATCATTGATGGTCGTGAAGGTGACAACACTTTAATCTTAGATAACGTTGTTAACAGCGTGGTTCTGAACGCTGTAAATACTGGTGCTGCAACTGGTCTCGGTTCGGCTACCGCAGATTCAAATGATGGTTTCATCTCAATTCAAAATATTACCGGTAATGCTCAAACAGATACGCTTTCTCTTGAGGGGGGCGCGCTGGACGGAGTTTTTGATGGTGCTGGCGGTTTAGATGTCTTAATCGGCGATGCCGTTGTTAACACGTTTACTGTTTATGCAAACGATACGGGTTCCGCGACAGGTTTAGGTCTGGGCACCATTGATCCAAACGATGGCTTTACAAGTGTAGAGAACTTGATTGGTAATGTGCTCGATGATCAGTTTGTTTTATCTGGTGGAATTTTATCCGGCGTTATTGACGGCCAAGCCGGGAGCGATACCTTCACTGCTAACGCAACTGTTAACGAGTATTACGTTACTACCTTAAATTCGGGAACCGCTACCGGTCTAGGTGCAGGAACAGTTGATTCTACAGATGGTTTTAGCGGCATTGAAAATTTGGAAGGTAATATTTTTGAAGATACTTTCTATATTCAAGGCGGCACACTTGATGGAGATATCGTCGGTGGTGGTGATGGCGACTTCTTAAATGCTGACAATGTTGCGACTTCAGTTGTTATCACAGGCGCAAACGAAGGCACTATGACCGGCATTGGTGGAATGTTTTTTGAGGTTGAAAATGTTCTTGGTAATGACCAATCAGATGACTTTATTGTCGATGGCGGCACACTAAGTGGTTTTGCATTTGGCGCAAACGGTGTAGACAGCTTAACGGTAATGAGTACGCTTGGTCAGGCAGTGAGCTGGACAGTAGATGAAACAAATTCCGGCTCTGTTGATGGCCTAACCGAAGGGTTCTCTTCTTTCGAAAACTTATACGGAAGTCTAGGGAATGACACTTTTGATGTGTCGGGCACGGGTATTGTTGATGCCAATATTAATGGTGGTGACGGCAACGATGTCTTTAACGTAAACAGTGTTACAGGCGGGGCACTGCAAGGTATGGCAGGGCAAGATACTTTCAATCTTGCAGCGGATGTGCTTTTGCAAAACGTCGACGGCGGTGCTGATGACGACGTATTTAATATTCTTTCCGATTTAGCATCCGCAACGCTGGTTGGTGGCGCTGGAACAGACAGTATCGATGTTCAATATGTCATTGATAATGTTTGGACAATTAACGGCATCGATAATCGTGTGCAAAGCGATACTGGTGGTACTACACGTTTTTCTAGCGTAGAAAACCTTTCGGGTGGTGATGGCGTTGATCAATTTGATATTACTTCTACCTTCGATGGCAGTCTCTTTGGTGAAGCAAATGCAGATGTATTTAATATCGCGAGTAACGTTTCCGGTGTGATCGATGGTGGTTCGGAAAATGATTCTTTCAATATTCAAGCCGTTGCGCTCTCTGCCCAGCTTGTCGGTGGTGCAGGCTTAGACGCTCTTCAAGTCTTCCACGATGACGACAACCTTTGGACGCTTAACGGTGTTAACAATACCGTACAAGATGAAAACGCAGGTTTAGTTGCATTCTCAGAAGTTGAGTTGTTAACCGGTAGTGTTCGCATTGATACCTTTGATGTAAGCGCTCCATTTGTTGGTCGTTTGAACGGCGGCGAAAACGACGATATTTTCAACCTTGCAGCAACCGTAGATGATGGCGATGAATTGTTTACCGACGTTGTAGGCGGCGCAGGCAACGATACTTTTAATATTACAGCGCTCAATGTGAGTGCAACGATTGAAGGTGGCGACAATAACGATAGTCTTGTTGCTGACCACGGCTTTGCTAGTACATGGATTATTGATGGTCTCAATGATCGAGTGCTTGATACTGCTGGTGGAACCATTAATTTTACTGGTATTGAATTTGGTATTGGTGGTGATGGCTCTGATACGTTCCAAGTCGGTGCAGCATTTAATGGGCGTTTCGATGGTCGCGGCGGAAACGATGTTTTCTTAATTGGTGCAGACGTTGATGATGGTAATACATTAACGCGAGATCTACTCGGTGGTACCGGAGACGATAACTTCGAACTAGCTACGGCAGGGATTATTGTCAGTATTGATGGTGGCGATGATGCAGACACTCTAGATGTTCAATACGATGACGACATCGTGTGGACAATCGATGGAGCGAATAACCGTATTACTGATACTGCTACAGGCCAAACGCGTTTTGCCAATATCGAAAGTTCTTTAGGTAGTAGCGGCGTTGATACTTTTAATATCACTTCTGACGTAAGTGGTTTTATAGACGGCCGTGCAGGGAACGACGTGTTTAACCTAGCCGCAAACGTAGGTACGGTAGTTCAAGGTGGTGCCGATGATGACACCTTCAATATTGATGCAACTGGCTTGACGCTTGATTTAGATGGCGGTTCTGGTTCAGACAGCATAGTTACCGGGCATGATACTGCGGCAACGTGGACATTCGATGCAGTTAATGATCGAGTAGAAGACGGGTTTGGCGGCGTTAGTACATTTTCTTTTGTAGAGCTTGCGCAAGGTGGTAACGATGTCGATACCTTTAATGTTATTCGTTTGTTTGCCGGTCGTATTGATGGTCAGGGCAGCGACGACATCTTTAATTTTGATGCAAGTGTGACCGATGGTAATGCGTTAACCGATGATGTTTTGGGTGGCCAAGGCGATGATCAATTTAATATCAACGTAGGTGGAATATCATTAACCATCGATGGTGGTGATGGTGCGGCTGACACCGTGGCGGCAACGCACGCGGCAAATAATACTTGGATCTTAGATGGCAATAACCGCGTTGAAGACGACCTAGCCGGGGCGTCTAGTTTTGAAAATGTGGAGATCGCACGTGGTAACGATCAAGTGGACCAGTTTGTTGTGTCGGCAGACTTTGTTGGGCAGCTAGATGGTCAAGGCGGAAACGATGTCTTCACGCTCGCGGCAAATGTGAGTGATGGTAATGTCATTACTCCCGATGTAATCGGTGGCTCTGGTGACGACACCTTCTCTATCGAAATCGCGGGTTTACAGTTGAGCCTAGATGGTGGTGCTGATGCAGACATCTTGACGGTTTCTCACGCTGACGATAGCAACTGGATTATCGATGCGAGTAACAACCGCGTTGAAGATACTAGTGGTGGTGAAGTTCAATTTACGGCTGTTGAAACAAATCAAGGCGGCAACGGCATTGACGTGTTCGATATTCTTGCGCAAGTTGATGGTTTTATTGATGGCCGTGGCGGCAATGACACTTTTAATATTTCTGCAGATGTATTAAGTGTTGTGCGTGGTGGCAGTGGCGATGATAACTTTGTGATTAACAATGCAGGCTTAACACTTTCTGTTGTGGGTGAGCTTGGTGACGATACTTTAAATACCAATTACAACAGCGCGAGTACTTGGACGATTGATGGCGTTAATAATCAAGTCGCTGAAGCAAGTGGTGGGTTAACAGCGTTCAGTGGTGTAGAGCATGTTGTAGGTGGTGATGCAGTCGATACTTTCGACATCACAAGTTTCTTCCAGGGCACGATAGATGGTGCAGCCAATGGTGATATCTTTAACCTTGCCGCTGGTGTGAGTGACAATGTGCTTGATACCGCAGACGTATTCGGTGGCACGGGCGACGATGTATTTAATATTCTCGCGGTGGGTTTAACGTTAGATATTGATGCGCAGGGCGGCACCGATACTTTAGTTGGTCCAGAATCTTCTAATACGTGGCGCATTGGTGGTAGCAATACACTCAATAGCAGCATTGCATTTAATTCGGTAGAAAACTTCACCGGGGGTACTCAGGTCGATAGCTTCATCGTCGAGCAGGGCGTGCTGGTTAACGAAATTCGTGGTGCCGCTGAAAGCGCAACTGAGTTTGGTGATGATACGCTTGCATTAGTGCACGCACCGAGTGATGCCGCCGTATGGCGTGTTGTTGCAGAAAATGAAGGTTCTATCGATGGTCAAGTTGCAGCTTTCTACAGTGTAGAAAATCTTACCGGTGGTGAAGGCAGTGATGACTTTATCTTTACTAATACAAATGCAGATATCTCTGGTCAGATCGATGGCGGTACGAGCACTGACTTCTTCTTGCCCGCTGAAGATACGCTGCGTTTGGATGTAATGATCGATGGTGTCGTAGTTGAATTAGGCCCGGTTACTGCAAGCGAGAACTTGCATGTTGATAATATTGAAACAATTGTCGCAGCGTCTGACCCGCTTCCGAATGATGCGACAGATACAGAAGCTCTTAACCAGTTAATTAATAATGAGACTTCTGATTATCGCTGGGTGATTGATGGTCGTAACCAAGGACGAATAGAACCGGTTGTACTTCCTGAAGAAGAAAACTCGGTTAACTTCGAAAATTTCGGAACAATCGTCGCTGGTTTAGGTGAAGATAGCTTCCTCTTCGAAGGCGCCGGGAATATTACTGGCGGCATTATCGGTGGCTCTGGTAATAACACAGCAGATTATTCGAATTCGGCTGGTGATATTGTTATTACGATAAGCAACGGAACTGGCGGTGGTCTTTCAGGATTTACCACCATTATTGGCAATAACGACGGTTCAGCAGCAGATCTTCCAAGTGCTAGTTTACAAATTACGAATGGCGATAATCTCTGGTTTATCGAAAATACTGCAAGTGAATTAACCGATGGTGTAAATGATGGTCAGTTCAGCGATGGCTCTTTCGGCGCAACTGATTTCACTTTTGTTAATTTCAATAACCTACGTGGTGGTTCTGACCAAGATACCTTTATTGTGAATGGTGATGCGACGATTACAGGTACGCTTTCTGGTGGCCTGAACGCACTCGCTAACCCTGACATTCTGAATGCTACTAATGCAACGCAAGGCATCGATGTTCAGTTGGGTGGCGATGACTTTGCCTTTATTAATATTGTCGATATAGAAAATGTCTTTGCCAATCTCGCGCTTGTATCTAGCAATACCATTTATGCCAGTGACACAGAAATGAACAACTGGGAGATTAACGGTGTTGATGCCGGTCGACTCAATGACCTGACCGACTTCGAAGGCTTTGCAAATTTAGAAGGGACTACAGGCGCAGATAGCTTCGTGTTTGATGCTAACGACCGCATCAGCGGTTTAGTCAATGGCGCTGGCGGTATTAACGATAGTGTTGACCTGGTTGGTCTGAGTGAAGGGGCAGATATCGCTGTAGACCTCAGTGCTGATATTGACGCTGACCTAGATGTGTTAAACATCGTGGGCGTCGAAAGTATTACGGCAAATACTACCGATGAAAACCGCATCATTGCGCAAGATATTAATAACGTATGGTTAATTGATGCTGCCAACACTGGTTTAGTGCAACGAGCAGAAAATAGCTCCTCTGATACAACGGTTACGTTCAATAACTTTGCTTATTTAGTTGGTGGTTCGCAAAACGACGAATTTATCTTTGATATTAACGGAAGTGTTAGCGGTGCTATCTTTGGTGGCGATCTCGTTAATATTGATGCGTTTGACTCGCTCGATATCACTGACCTTACTAATGATATACGTGTAGGGCTTGGTGAAAGCGCTAACGCTGACATCAATATTGTTGATTTAGAACTTGTATTTGCAAATGAAAATACGAGCAATACTCTCATCGCCGATCAAAGGGACAATGTTTGGGCAATCAGTGGTGACAATATTGGTGATATAAATGGAAGTACTCGCTTCGAAAACTTTGCCAACCTAGAAGGTCGCGACGCAAATGATACCTTTGTATTCAATGATCAAGGTCGCATTACCGGTTACATCGATGCAGCAAACGAGACTGTAAGTGGTGCAGACGTCATCGACATGAGCGCGTTAGAGATTGTTGATCTAACCATTGGTCTTGGCGCTACACATGTTCGCAATGTTGAAGAAGTGATTGGTAACAATAGCGATGCAACGCTTACTGTTGACGAACTTATCGCGGGGCAAGGTAATAACTGGCTCATCGATGGCGAACAAAACGCTGGTTTCGTAAATGGCAATATTCGCTTCACTGGCTTTAATGCAATTAGCGGAAGCGCGAACGATGATGTATTTATACTTCAAAATGCAGGTGTAATTACGGGTTTGATTGACGCGCAAGCCGGTAACGACACGCTTGATTTAGTGCTTTCGAATACAATGCCCGAAATTAATTTCGCGGGTGGTGAAGGCAATGATCAGGTTATCGTCGATGGTGATCTTGAAGCGTATGTGGGTCATTATACGCCACGCACTTCTACCGCTTATCTCGCGAATGCCGAGCAGATTGAATACAGTAATGAAGACGCCAGCAGTGTGTACACGCTTTCATATACCGGTGTAGAAACATTGCAAGACGATATCGTTGCATCTCAATTGGTTATTAATGGAAGTGTTGAGGCAAATGTGATTCGCTTTACGCAAGAGGATCAACCTGGTCGCAACGCCTTTGTTGTTGAAACACTCGATGCCGGCGGTGACGTTCTTGAAACCTATGCCGATGTGAATTTCACAGGTAAAGAAAATCTTCGTGTAAATGCCGACCTTATCGATAGTGTTGAGATTTCTGGTGACATTGATATTTCAAGTACACTTGAGATTGAAGGCGCGTCAGTGACTATGCTTAGTGCTGATGCAGTTATTACCAGTAATCACCTAGCGCTGGTAAATGTGTCTGGTGTCGCTGCAGAAGACAATCGTTTAGTAACGGATATCAATACGCTAGCTGTGAGCGCTAACGACGATGTTTATATTCAAGAGCAAAACGCAATTGAAGTGACCACATTTGATATTGCTAACTCTGCGACTTTTGACGCTGAGTTATTATTAGCAGGTGACTTCACCAGTACTTCTGCGATGCAGTCGAATGGTGATGTTCGTATTCAAACCAATACCGGCCAAATCAGTTTGACCGGCGCCAACCAGCTAGGTGGTTCTCTTACGTTATTGGCAACAGATACCGTCACGTTAAATAATCTAACAAGTACTCAACTTGCTGATGTTCAAGCGCAAAACCTTCATGTCACTTCTGACGGTGTAATTGAAGATGTTGAGGGCGCATCAATAAACGTATTCGATCTTGCACAGCTCTCTTCTAGTAATGACATATTATTAGACGGGGCAACACACTCATTTAACCGCCTCGCTATTTCACAGGCTGGGAATGTCAACGTGGTTGATAGCGATGCCTTTGGTTTAATTGTTGAAGGTGTTATCGCTAACGAAACAGCATCATTGGCCGCAAATGGAATGACGGTTTCTTCAGAAATTTCTGCACAAGAAATTATGATTGAAGCGTCTGGTGGTGCATTGCAGTTAAATGCTCTGGTTACTACAGAAGGTGCCGGTGACGGTTTTGGAGAGATCGACATCAATGCTGGTGCGGTGACTCAAGGCGTAGATCTCGTAGCACAGGGTGACATCAATATTACTTCTACTGGCCAATACCAAATGGCAGATGACACTCAATTGAGTTCCATTGAAGGTGGTATTGCCCTAATCGCAGATGGCGCAGTGAACTTACAACGTGTTTCCGCGGAGCAAGATATATCAATTACGTCGACAAATGACGCGGTCACCGCAAATGCTGCCATTACTTCAGCGCTTGGCTCAATCAACTTAAGTGCATTTGCTGACGTGACCTTGGCGGATGCACTTACGGCTGAAAATGGATTGTTTGTAAATTCTGATGCAGAAGATGTCATTATCGAAAATATACTGACAATTAACCAAGGTGAAATTGTGGTGAATGCCGGTCAGGAAATACAAATGAATGCTGCAAGTGCCATCGAAGTGGCGAACGGTACCGCGACTTTACAAGCGGGTTCAGATATTGCGATTACGTCCATAAGCGTAGGTGGTAACGGAAGCGCTGACGCAGAAGGCAATGTGATCGATGGTCAAGTTACACTCGACAGCTCAGGTGGAGCGGTTATCGATGCAAATGGCGATGCGACTAACATCCTTACGCAGAGCTTAGTAATGGATGCTTCACATGGTATTGCGAACGGTGGGTTCTTGGAAACAAGCGTGAGCCGCGTTTCAGGTGGTAACGATGGCCATGATGGCAGTTCCATCGGTATTCAAAATGATAGAACTCTTGTGGTAGAGCGCCTACACAACAATGGTGATATTAGCGTTACAGTAACGGAAGGTGATTTGTTGTTAGATAACACTAACTACGGCACTTACGATCGCGACATTGTGAATGCGCAAACTATGGGTAGCATTGAAGCAACCGATGCAAACCTTGCTGGGGGTATTATCGATGCAAACTATGAAGTCGGCGCCGTGAATCTGCGCACCAATATTGGTGATATACAAGTGCTTGAGGGGAACAACTCCAGTGTTTCACGAGTACAGCCGGTGATTGCCGGCAGAGATGTCGAAGTGTTTACTGTTCTTGGTCAAAGTGGTGACTTCCGAACCGGCCGCCGTCTATCTATATTGGCGAATGATCGTTTAATCCTTCGTGGTAAATCTGCATCTCGACCAATATTCGCATTTGGTGTTTCTCCTGATATTTACAGAAACTTGGCAGAAGAACAGCCAGACCTTGCTTCGTTACTATTGGAAAGTGGCGACCTATTGGTTGAAGTTGAATCAATTGAGGCGGTAAACCCTGCCGTATTCTCTGCGGTTCGGAACTACTCTTCGGATCAAGTTGCTATTCTGATGCCAGAAGATCAACGTTACGAAGATGACGATGATGAAGAGGATTATTAAACACACTATAATCTAGCAACCTCAGGGCTTTCGGCAGCAGTCGCAAAGCCCTTTCTTTTGTTTTCAATATAAATTATTTCCTAATAAATAAAATTAGATAATGGATCTGTTAATGACTTACCAATTTGGTCGTTCGAAAATTATTCGTCGTACCCTGCTATGGTCGAGTGCATGGTTACTCGCATCAAATGTTTCTGTTACACATGCGGCATTTTTGGAAATGCCAGATACCTCTGAAGTCCCTGAATACGAAGAGGGTAGTATGTTACTGGATCTGGAAGTGCCGGGTGTGCGCGAGCGTGACCCAGACCCGGAAGCAGGGCCAAGGCTTAATGTTAGGGAGTTTCGCCTGCAGGGCATGGTGGAGTTTCCTGAATTGGGTATTACGCGTAAAGGCTTGATTCAAAAAGTGGAAGCGCTGCGTTTTGAGTTAATGCAAGAAGATAAACAGGGCGAGACGGGTTACACCGAAGAAGAACTCGCAGACTTGGCAGATCTTATCGGTAGTATTGAAGAGAGAACACAGGGCGACCACGTTGATGACGTTGATGTGCAACAGTTGGTGTTTTTAATTCGTGAACAGCGCCGCAAGCGCGGCGTGACACTTGGCATGATTGAAACCGTTGCCGATACCATTACACGCTACTACCGTGAAAAAGGGTTTATGCTGGCAAAAGCGTATATTCCAAAACAGCATGTGCGTGATGGTGTGGTGACGTTAACGTTGTTATTGGGTGAGCTTGGTAACGTAAAAGTCGAAGGTAACAAAAGTTATAGCGATAAACGTATTCAATCCGTGTTTAAGAATGATATGGGCAAACCTGTTACTGCTGACAATATGGAAGAACGCTTATATTTGGTCAATGATTTACCCGGTTTATCAGTTCGCGGTTATTTTCAGCCTGGGTCGCAAATTGGAGATACAGACCTAAGTGTCAACGTGATTGAAGAAGACGCTTACGATGCAAATATTCGTATCGATAACGAAGGTTCTGAACTTACAGGTGAGTATCGCGCGTATGTGGATGTAAGTTTATATAACCCATGGCTCATTGGTGGCCAGCTGTATATGAGTGGCTTAGCCACATTTGAGCCGGACAATTCACAATACGCTGCCATTCGTTATAGTCGAAATATCTGGGGGCCTCGTTGGCGGTTTGCGACAGGGTATTCGCAAAATGATTTTGTATTGGGGTTGGACCAGGTTAGCGACGACTCTGAAGAGGAGTCAGTGGGTGAATCGGAAGTCGTAGATGCATCTATTAAGTATGTCTTAAAGCGAAGTCGGGCACGAAATTTTTCTATTGATTTAGTCTATCGACAAATAGAAACCCTACTGGATAGTGGGTTCGATGATAGTGCAGAACCGGATACCGCACAAAATACTCGTTTGGGTCTTAACTACGATATTGTGGATGAAAAACGTCGTATGCTACATATAGGGAATGTCTCTCTAGTGAATTCCTCTTATCAGTCTGGAACAAGTGAGGAATCGTTAGCAAATGGAAGTAAGACCTATATTAGTTACGATTATTCAATGTTGACCTTTTGGAAACCACCCTTAGTAAAGAAAGATAAGCGTATTGTTGTGAAAAGTGCTGGTCAATATGCGGGAGAAGCATTGGGGAATGTCAGCCAATTCAGTATGGCTGGCGTGAATCGGACACGTGCCTTTAAGGTGAATCGCTTTTTCTCTGATGATGCGCTTTACCTTGGTGTAGATTTTATTTTTCAAATGCCAGGTGTTGGGAATGCATCTCTTGGTGGTGAGCGTTTAAACAAAATATTTCAGCCCTATGTATTTTTCGATTATGGTTATGGCACCATTTATTCATCGTTTGAAGGTGATGAAGAAAGTGAAAGAAATGGTACTTTTTCGGATGTCGGGCTTGGTGTGAATATTAACTTCGCGAATAGTTTGCGCGGCGGTTTATCGTATGCCGTGCCGTTACAGGAAGATGATGGTTTGGAATCAGATCCATTTACTGAAAAAGAAGAGTCGGATGGTAAGTTCTATTTTAATCTGCAATATAGTTTCTAAGCTGAATATATAGAAAAGTAATAGTCATAAAAAAGCCCCGAATTCGGGGCTTTTTTGTTTTTAAAATATCTATATTTTATTAGGCTTAAGCATTTATCAAAAAGTGCGCATAGATACTTGCCATATAACCTAAAGCAATTGCCCAGCTCCACTTTAGGTGACCAAAGAAGGTGTATAACCCCTTTGATTGGCCCATTAAGGCAACGCCGGCGGCGGAACCTACAGAAAGTAAGCTTCCGCCAACACCTGCAGTCAAGGTAATAAGCAGCCATTGAAAGTCACTCATTTCTGGTGACATTGTTAAAATGGCGAACATAACAGGAATGTTGTCTACCACTGCAGAGAAAACGCCAGCAAGAATATTGGCTGTTGTGGCGCCTAGCCCGCCGTAAATAAAGTCAGATATCATCGCCAAGTAGCCGATGGTGCCCAAACCGCCCACACAAAAAATTACGCCAAAAAAGAATAGTAGGGTATCCCATTCTGCTTTGGCGACTTTATTGAAAATATTAAATTCGCCCACTTTGTCGTGTTCGATTTTTTCTGTTTGTTTCAAGTAATAAGAAAAGAAGAATAAATAAGATAAGCCCATCATCATGCCGAGGTAGGGTGGCAAATGAAGTACTTGCTCAAACGAAACCGCCGTGGCGATGGTGCAAATAAATAATATGGCAATGACGATGCTGCCGTCTTTTAGTTGAATGTTTCGTTTTCCGGCTTGAGGGATTTCTTTTGGAATTGTAAAGCTCATTATAGTGGCAGGCACTAGGTAGTTGATCAGACTAGGAATAAAGAGACAGAAAAACCCAAAGAAATCTATATGGCCCGATTGCCAAACCATGAGTGTGGTAATGTCGCCAAAGGGACTGAATGCACCGCCGGCATTGGCCGCTACAACGATGTTGATAAACGCCACGGTCACGAAGTCGGGTTTATCTGCACCTACAGCAAGTACCACTGCACCCATAAGTAGTGCGGTTGTTAAATTATCTGCGATTGGCGAGATGAAAAAAGCAAGAAACCCCGTTACCCAAAAAAGTTTACGATAGCTGAAGCCAAGCTGGATAAGCCAGTTACGCAATACTTTAAATACATGGCGTTCTGATAAGGCGTTTACATATACCATTGCGGTTAACAGGAAAAGCAGTAGCGAGGCGTATTCGATAATGTTGTGATTAAGTGCATTTTCCATAATGGCGCTGCCACCATCTACATTCTTTGACATGATGGCAACAAGCACCCATATAAGGCCTGCGGCAAGTAGCACGGGTTTGGACTTTCTCAGATGAATAAACTCTTCAGCAATAACGAGCGCATAGGCAAAAACAAATATGCCTATCGCACAAAATGCCAGAAAGTGTGAGGTTGAATTGAGGTTTGCCCCTTCTACCGAGGCAAAAGGCGCTGATGCGTGAGGCGCGCTGGCAAAGGCAAATGCCGGAAGCAGCGAAGCAAAAATAAGACTTAAGTACTTCAAGGTTATATCTCCGAAAAATGTTTAAAGCTGTACATGCTCGCGAATATCTGCGGCCCCTTCCGCGGGGCAGACTAGATTCGTGCACGATCAACGCGCAGGCGAGCAAAAACCAAACAGATATTCTGCTTGGCCGTGTGTATTAGTGTGCTGGTGTTATTATGCGGGCGACGAGAGGCGGAATAAGGCCTTGAGGTATCGCGGATTTTGCGCGCATTATACCCATTCGCTGGGTGTAAACAAGCGCCAAACGGCAAGCTAAGTGCTTGTTTTATTCGTAGAAATTGTTCTTTTGATCTTTATCAATTAAGCGCCGTAACACGAAAGAAAAGGGCCTGCATGAGCCATTTTCTGATGATGTTAGATAGAATGTGTGAGCATAATTTTGGAGTAGTAAAAGATGTCAGATTTACCACCGTGCCCACAGTGTGGCTCAGAATATAGTTATCAAGATCAAGCCTTATTGATTTGCCCTGAATGCGCTCATGAATGGTCCCTAGAGGCTCAGGCGAAAGAAAGCGAAGAAACACAAATCTGTGATGTAAACGGTAACCCCCTCAGCGATGGTGATTCGGTTACTGTGATAAAAGACCTAAAAGTAAAAGGAAGTTCTTCGGTAGTGAAAGTCGGAACGAAAGTAAAAAACATTCGTTTGGTCGAAGGGGATCACGACATTGACTGCAAGATAGACGGAATTGGTGCGATGAAACTCAAATCAGAGTTTGTAAAAAAAGCATAAGAAGGGTTAAGAAAAACTTAAGAAATAGCAGGAACAAAAAAGGCCTGCATGTGCAGGCCTGTTTCTAAAGGGTAGTTTAGGCGTAACAGGTTTTAGTTACAGCTGCTTACTTGGTTCCAATTACCAGGAGCGCTTTCTTCTATTGCCATTACAGTATTGGCATCGTTGAAGGTGCTACCCAAATAGGTACCTGTGCCGGTCGAATAATAAGAATAATATTGTTCGTAGACGCGTCCAGCGATGACATGTTCTGATAAAGTTGTTTCAAAACATGCGGGGCCGTCAATTACCTCTACTGTGCGTATGGCTTCATTAGCCGGGTTGCCAGCAGTGTCTATTACGTTATAACGCAACAAATAGCTACCTGCGATACTGGTATCAACGCTGCCGGTGACCACGATTCTACTCGTAATATCACCATCCACATCGTCAAGGGCAGTCGCACCAGGGTCAATAAATTCACTGTTGATATCGACGGTCATAGTTGCGCCGCCAATCAAAGTAATGGTGGGTGCAACGACATCACCCACCACATTCACCGTTCGGGTAGCACTTGCAGGGTTGCCAGCTGCATCGCTAACGGAATATGTTAAGACATATTGCCCTTCAATAAATATATTCACCTCACCGGTGATGACAATGCTCGCACTGAGATCACCATCAACATTATCAATGGCGGTTGCATTTTCTTCTATATATTCAGAACCGACAAGAAGGTTCATCGGGTTATCTCCCAAGAGTGTAATAACTGGCGCTACAGTGTCTGGCGTCACTATCACCGTACGTGTTTGGGGTATCGCTTGGTTGCCCGCAGCATCAACTGCGTTGTAAGTGATTAGGTAAGTGCCTTCGTTAGAAGTGTCTACCTCTTCCACGCCAGTTGCCGTGACGGGAACACTTCCGTCTACGTTGTCAGTGGCGCTTGCACCCGAATCAATAAACGCTTCACCAATGGAAATTTCTTGGGGGTTATTGCCGAGTACTGTAATGACGGGGGGCGTTGTATCAACTGTGGGGCACTCGGTTATTAATTCGAAATAACCTGGGCTGCTTTCTAACAATGCTGTAATTTCATTGGCACCCGAACCTAAGTTATCACCTGAACCAACTGCACTGTAAGTGGTAGAAGGGTTGTAACAATTACCCAAAAACTCAAATTGACACACAGTGGTCGCAGTTGCGCGGCCTAGGTCGACATGTTCCGTGTTCGCGTTTTCATAACATGCTTGTGTTTGCTCAATCGTAAATGAGCTTGTTTCCACTACACTTTGATTTCCATACAGATCTAGCACGTATACATATACGTTGTGATTACCAGCAGACAGATTCGAAAGGTTTATGCTAAACACGCCAGGCGGTGATTGTTCGGTGTAGCGAACGTAGCTACCCGAATCGACGGCAACATAGGCACTCTGTAAATCATCGTCTGCATCGGAAGCCGTAACCGTTATTGTTGCATTGGTTTCATTTGTTGAAATTTGAACACCTTCAAGGTTTGGCGCCGTACCCGGGTCTAATTCAAATTCGAGTATTACTTGTTCACTTTGATTGCCACGAGCATCTTCAGCATAGATAACTGCTGTATGGCTGCCATTTTCTACGTCTAATAATACAGTGCTCCATACTTCGGTACCGTTGAGGCGAACCGCTGAACGATCATCCAATTGAATATAAATATTGGCGAGATCACCATTTTGATCTTCGGCTTCGCCGCTCACGGTTAAACTGCGTAAATCTAAACTATAACTAATGTTGTGAAGGCTTGGCGCTACTTCGCGATCGATTTGAAAATCAATGAGTTCGGTAGCGCTGACGCGGCCGCCAGAATCGGTTGCTCTAACTTCATAGCTATAAATGTTGTTTGGTAATTCGCCGAGCAATATTTGGTAATTATTGTAGTCGTCGATTTTTTCCAATACCTGCCATTCGGTGCTTCCAGTTTCGCGAGTTTCAACTAACACTACGTCGCCGTCATAGTCTGTGGCTCGCGCAGAAATAACGACAGAATTAAATTGGGTTTCAAAATACCCGTAAGCAGAATCGATGATTGGAGTATAACCTTCGTCGATAACAGTAAATTGTGTTTCGCACAGACCTTCAAGGCTTGTGGTATCAACTACGCGGCCTTGAATTGTAAACTCGCCAATACCCGGTATGGGAATGATGCCGCCCGCAATGGTATTCGGCCATGTTTGCATCCACTCTTCTTGTGATGCTTCTTTGGCGAACATTTGTGACTGGTTGCCATTGGGGTCTGATGTAGAAAAGAAGTAGCGTAAATTACCTTCATACTTTTCGATTTCAACAAATTCACAGCTAGGTGCTTCGTCGCCATTGGGGTATTCGGCAATATACGTTGCTGTGCCGCAATCTGTGATAAGGTTTGTGCTGTCTATTGCACGCACATCGATAGTTGTAATGCTGTTGTTGGGCGCAATAAAACCTTCGATGGCTCGCGTAAACACGGGGCGATATGTTAAGCGGTCGTAGCTTTCAAGTATGTTCCAGTCGCCGTTATTAAGGCGGTATTCAAGCACTACGTCACTGCCATTTTCGTCTGAAACTAACCCAGTAAGTTCAACTTCTCCGGCAAGGCCTGAAGTGGATGGGATCGCATCAGCGAAAGTACATTCAGGTGCAATACCGGGAACGATTTCAACTTCGAGTGTAATCACATTGCTAAATTGATTACTTTCATCAACGCCTGCAAGATGAATGATGTGCGCACCTAAAGGTACGTTGTTTATTTCGAGAGACCAATAGCGGCTCTGAATAGGAATAGGTAGCCACTCTCCGGTTTCGGGGTTACCTTCGCCGTCAATTTGGTAGCGTATTTCAGTAACATCACTATCAGGGTCGGTATAGCGGCCTGAGATTAAAACCGTGTTATCGAAAACTTGAGCGGGGTCATCTGCTTCAATCGTCGGCGGTAGGCCGAGTTCATGATTAAAAGCTAAAGAAAAGGTAAAGCTATCACCAGTAGAATCTGTAGTGCGAAAGTCAAAATTGACTTCACCATATTCTGTATTGGGAGCTTCTACTTCAAAGTTGCCTTCGGTAAGTGTTGCCGTTGCCCAAGTTTCTACGGAACTTGCTTTGACTTCAACGCTAACAACCTCGTCGTTATTTGCGTCAAATACTTCACCGCTAAATAAGATAGAAGCGGCTTGTTGCTCCATCTGGATGTTTTGAATTTCCGGTGCAAAGGATATTTCTCCCGCAGAGCCATCGCAGTTATTTGTTAGAGAAAAATACCCAGCAGGGTCTTCGTGAAGTGTTGATACACTGTCTCCGTTATTCGTTCCGAGTGCATCACTAGAGCCTACTGCAAAATAGTTGGTGTCCGTTCTAGATTGGTAGCAATTGCCAAAAAACTCTAATGTACATACGGTTTCAGTTTCCGTGAACGCGCGGTTGGCGTTTACGTGTTCATCATTGGTTGCGGTATATTCGTTACAGTAAGGGGTGATGCTTGGTAGATAGCCGGCCACTTCGCCCACGCGAATTTTTAATACGCGTGCGTTGTCTGCAGTGTCTTCATCGCCAAGAGGTAACGCATTGTGGGTTAATAAGGGTGAGGTAAAATATGGTACGCGCCCACAGCCACCACCTGGACATTGGTAACTCATTACCGTTCGCCAAAAAGGTTCTTGGGTATTGTTGTAAATGCCGTAGCCAAAAGAATAATAGAAGTTGGTACCGTTCTCGATGTCATGTTGAGCACCGAAATTATGGCCTAGCTCATGAATTGGTGTGTAAGTAGTCATGCAGCCGGTGAACGCTGCGCTAAAAGCCCAATCTACCGCTGCATCTAAATATGCCACGCCGCAGTAATTGTTAGAGTCTGAAACAATCATCACCATGTCGGCGCCAACTTCGGCACGACGGGCATGAATTTCATCCATGTAGCCGTCTGCCGGGTCACGCAAGCGGCCCAAATCAGTCGTTAAATTTCCGTCTTCCACGTAGTCCGTATAGTAGGTTTCTACAGAGCGTAAACGCGCGGGGATTAATGAATTTTCTAATACATCGTTGCCGATGGTGATCATGGTTTCAATGTTGGCGCGTTCGTCTGTAATTTCTGCAACACGATCGGTGACCACAAACATAATATCGATCGTGTAA
Organism: Agarilytica sp.; assembly: GCA_045430305.1. Classification (GTDB taxonomy): domain Bacteria; phylum Pseudomonadota; class Gammaproteobacteria; order Pseudomonadales; family Cellvibrionaceae; genus Agarilytica. The sequence goes on from JAILXW010000002.1 coordinate 253,184, forward strand.
GGGGCTGCTAAAGTTGCAGGCGAAATACCGTCGCGAATGCCTCCAACGGGAGGGGCTGCCTGTGGTTCTTGTGAATCATTGCCGGGAAGTATTTCCCCTTCGTTATCAAACTCTTCGGCGTTTGAGCGAACAAAAAGTTGCCCTCCTGCGCCATCCGGATAAATTTGAATCACTTCATCTTTGGTATTGATCACTCCGGTGACTTCGCCATCACTTTCGACAAAGTAGGCGCGTCCATGGATTGCTGTTTCGAACCCGTAAGGATCTAGGAATACCACATCGCCGATCCAGTTCTGGCCGCCGATTTGATTAATGATAGTTTTTTCTTTAACGGCAAAAAGATCATTTAAGCCGGGAAGTTCCAAAACAAAATCGCTGGAGCTTAATAGTGTGTCAGTATCAATATTGATAGGTGTTGCGGGTTTATCAAAATACGAGTGTACTGAATTCGAATCGCTGGCAGTAACTGTAATGACATTTTGGGTAAAGTTTTGTGTTTCCGATTTTTCAAGAAAATCGTCGTAGTGTGTTTGCGAAAATACATTGGGTGATAGTGCTGTGCCAATCAATGCAGCACATGCTAACCACTTATTAAAATGTTTCATTCCTTCTGTCCTAGTCAAAGAATAAAGCGCAAGACAAAGTGAAAGTCTATTCACGTTGTCGCCCCCCGAGAACAACTAGTATTAGCCCAAAGCGCTAGAGTTATCGGTATTAAATTGATTTATAAAGTTTGCAGGCGGAGTTATCTGTACCAGCGACTAACCGCGACCTTGCTTGTAGACACTCTTGAAATGAGTGTTTTATTTTTGATAGGTTATTTTTATGAAGTGAAGCCCTAAATAAATGTACGCTGTTTTATATCAACAACATTGCATATTATTTAGGGAGTGACACGGTACCAAATTGCGGTACAAAAGGCGTTGTCACCTATATCCTTAAATCCGTTTTAGACCTAAAAACGTGTTTCAGATCTGAGCTGCCAATTGTTTTTTCGGCAGTATCAACTTGTGCCTTAAAGTTTAACATTCAAATAAAACGTAGAGTGTGATCAATTCGAAATAAGATTAAAGAAATTTCTTATATATAATAGATTTCCAAAAATCGTGTAAAAAGTGTTAGCTGATCGACATTCTGTTGCGAGAATTACGTGCCAAAACAAGCTAAATCGCACTTTAATGCAAGCATTTGAAGGCCGCTTAACAAAGCGCGTCAAGGTATTCGATTTAGCTGTTTAAGCGTTAAAGCTCAGTTGGTTTCTATGATACCCTCACAAAGTCAACACCATTTTACTTAAGGGCGCGATTGGTGAGTGTGATGCACGACAAGAAGAGTAAAACCCTTGAGTCATTCCTTTACTTTGTTGATATTGGTCAAGCCAAATGAGACTGTCACTGGCTCGAGGGAACAAAAAAGCCCACCGAAGTGGGCTTTGATTGAAACGATTATTTAGAGGTTTGTTGCCTAGAGGCCAGCTTCGCAGAACCTAGAAGAACGAAAATAAGATTCTAGTTGCACGAGCTCACCTCACTCCAGTTGCCAGGGCTAGTTTCTTCAAGTGAAATCACTTTATCTGGGTCGTTAAAGGTGCTTCCCAAATAAGTCGCGGTTCCTGTTGCGTAGTACGAGAAGTATTGCTCGTAAGCGCGGCCTGCATTCACATGTTCTGTCAATGTTGAGGTGACACATGTGGAAATTGGTTCGTCGACGACCTCTACGGTTACCACAACTTCATCTGCGGCATTACCGGCGGCATCGGTCACGTTGTAGTACAAGTAGTAGGTGCCAACCGTTGCTGTATCGACACTACCGGTCACCACAACATTCATAGAAATGTCGCCATCAACATTGTCTGTTGCTTGCGCAGAAGGGTTCGAGAAAGGATCATTCAGTACAACTTCATATGTTAAACCTGTAGGAATAGTTATTTCGGGCTTAACGTCATCGGCAACCACATTTACTGTCCGTGTTACAGGTACTGCAGAATTACCAGAACTATCTGTCGCGCGATACGTGACGATGTAGCTACCAATAATGGAAGTATCTACATCGCCAGAAATATCGGTAACTGTGAATGTACCGTCGATATTGTCTTCCGCAGTAGCACCAAGTTCTTGGTAAGTTTGACCTTGGTAAACAGTGAGTGGGTTAGCACCGTTCAAAGTAATAACCGGAGGCGTTGTATCGTTACATGCGCCCAGTTCGTAGTAGCCCTCACTGGTTTCTCGCAAGCTGTTTACGGTTGAGCCACTTGTCCCCATATTGTCATCAGAGCCATTTGCATACCACGTTGTCGTGATAGTGCCATAACAGATACCAAAGAATTCAAATGAACATTCTTCTTCTGAGTAGGCGCGCCCCGCTGCTTCATGGTTTGCGTTGGTGTCTTCAAAGCAGGGTGTTTGTTCAATGATTTCAAAATCGAGCGTGTAGATGTCACTTCGGTTATTGAACTCGTCAATCGCTTCAAAAGTAGCCGTATGAGAACCCACCGTTAAAGGTGCAATTATCACATCCCACTCGTAGGTACCATTGACGTAAGAGCCTCTAGAGACACCGTCGACGGTCACGTGCAACGTTAGGTCATCGCCATCTACATCATCTGCAGTAACATGAAATACTACAGTGTTGGGTAACTGTTCAAACGTTGCGCTAGTAATGACTGGCGCTTCCCCGCTATCAATATTGAAATTGATGAATTGGCTTTCGCTGCGAAGATTGTAAGTATCTTCCACATAAACCTCGAGAGTGTGATCTCCATTGGTAAGATCAAAAATTCTGATTTCGAACTCTGGATCACTTTCCCAAAAAGATTGCCACTCTTGGTCGTCTAGTTTGTACCAAACATAACGAGCGTTATTGTTTGGATCATACATTGTGCCTTGGACTACAAGTGTGCGAGAAAATAGCTGGTAAGTTAGGCTGTCGATTGTTGGTGGTTCTTCACGTTCGATGTTCATTTCAAAGGTGTAAATCTCACTATATCGACCACCGGCATCCAATGCGCGCGCTTCGTAAAAGTACTGGCCGTTTTCGAGTAAGCCGAGATCGACAGTCCAGCGGCGTTGCCATACATCTTCAGGGTCTTTGGTTGCGGTTAGCCAGATTGGAGAGCCAGCTTCACGAAATTCCACCGTGAAAATATCGCCGTCGTCGTCGCGCACAGTTGTTTGGCCAATTACGGTATCGTTTTCAATGTCGTATGCCCCGGAAGCGTATTCAACTACGGGTGCTCTTGATTCATCGACTACTGTGTAAGTCGCTTCACAGTGACCTTCTAAACCGTCCACATCAACTACACGGCCTTGAACAGTGGTTTCGCCAAATCCTGGAATCGGAACGCCATTCGATGTGATTGGGCCGGGCCAGGTTTGAATCCACTCGGTCATTTCAACGGTTTTTCCATATACCTGGTTAAAGTTTCCGTTTGGATCAGAAGCTGACATGAAAAAACGAATCAACCCATCGCCTTGGAAAATATCAAAGATCTCACAGCTTGGTGCCAAATTTTCACTTGGGTAATCGATGGTGATGATTTGTGTTCCACAATCAGTTTGCATACCACTTAAATCGGTGGCGCGCACATCGATCGATAAATATGTGCCATCGGCATAGGCTTCTGGTAAACGGTAATACCACGCGTTACGATTGCTAGAAGAGCTTAGTGACCCAAGTTCGATCCAGGGGCCGAAGTTAACACGTGCTTCGAGTGCGATATCACTAGAGTTTGCGTCGTAGGCGATACCTACAATGTCAACTTCGCCTTGGTTTTGTGAAATAGATGCTGAGGCGCCTCCAAATATACATTCAGGCGCTTGAGGTGGAAGCACTTCGAAATCAACCGTTAGTACATTAGATCGCTGTGCTGTTTGGTCTTCTCCGTAAATGTGGATGGTGTGGCTGCCAGTACTAAGATCGCTAACGGAAACCTCCCAATAACTGCTCTCTACTGGGTAACTTGTCCAGTCGCCTTGTTCTGGGTCGCCGGCTCCATCTATTTGATAGAAAAGTAATTCGACTTCATTATCTGGGTCGATGCTCTCACCAAAAACAGAAACGGTATTCTCGACAACTCGGGAACTGTTTAGCGAGAGAACGGGGGCTTCACCAATGTCTATATCGAAAGTCGTTGTGAACTCGAAGATGTCACCGTTTGCATCTTCTGTTTGAAAATCAATACTGGTATTCCCAGACAGTTCTGCGAAGAACGCAACATTGAACGATCCATTGTCGATTGTACTTTCTGTCCAGGAGCCCACGTCGGTTTCACGAGCTCTAACGGCGACAATGCTGTCTGCGTTCGCATCAAAGACTTCACCCTCAATCTGCAGGCCAAGCGAAATCGGCGTGACTACAAAATTTTGTAACTCTGGCGCGAATGCACTTTCTGTCACAGTTGTGCCGCAGTTTCCGGGGGTGAAATACCCTGCAGGTTCTTCTGCAAGTGTGGTAGTTGAAAAGCTATATCCGCTGATCTGCTCATCTGAACCAACCGCATAGTATCTCGTAGTGAACCATACAGTTTCGGTGTAGGCGCGCCCTTCGTTAACATGTGTACTATTTGTTGAGGTGTGTTCAGTACAGCTGCTTGTTAGGCTTGGAGCAAAGCTTGCTACTTCAGCTATGCGAACACGAAGTACTCGCGCGTTGTCGTGTACCTCTTCATCACCGAGAGGCAGGTCGTTATAGGTTTGTTGCGAGTTTGAAAAGTAAGGAATGCGTGAGCAATATCCGCTAGGGCCTTGTGGGCATTGATAGCTCATTACGGTGCGCCAGTATGGGTCGACGGTATTGTTAAATAAGCCATAACCAAATGGGTAATCGTAGTTTGTTCCATTAAGCGTATCGTGGTGAGCGCCAAAGTTGTGGCCAAATTCATGAATGGGCGTGTAACTGCTCATGCAACCGCGACCATTAACACTAAAACCTAAACTGTAAGTTGAATCGAGGTAGGCAATACCACAGTAGTTGGTTGCGCCTGAAACTGCTGAGACCAAGTCTGCCCCGAGGTCGGTACGCATTTGATGGATTTCGTCCATGAGGCCATCGGTTGAGCTGCGTAGATCATAAAGCGTTTGACGCATATCGCTAGCATCTTCCGTATAAGTAGTATTATCGTGAATAGCTACAACGCGTAATTGTGCAGGAATCTCAGAATTAATTAATACATCGTTGCCTGTTGTGGTCGCCAATTCAACGAGCGCTGCCATGTCTGCACCGCTTTCACGTGCCAGTGGCGTGGTTACCCAAAGGACATCGATGGTGTAAGGGTTGGCTGGTGTCGCAACGTTAGGGCCGTCGCGGCGACCACCTATCAAAGGAGAGGCTGCAACTTCTTCGCCGAGGTCAACGGCAGAAAGGATTTCACCTTCGCGATCAAAAGTGCTTGGGTCTTCACTTACTAATAAATGACCACCAGCACCGTCGGGGTAAATTTGTAAAACACTTTCAGCCGTGTGGATCGTGCCAGTAATGCCAGTCGTGCCTTCAACAAAGTACGCACGACCTTGTATGCCGGTACTAAACCCTGTCGGGTCTAAAAAGATTACATCACCAATCCAGTTTTCGCCGCCAAAAGCGTTTTCAGTAAGTCTTTCCATGACCGCGTAGTGAGTTTCCAGGCCTGGAATTTCAATTTGAAAATCAGGCAGTGTAAATACTGCGTTAACGTCGATTTCAACATTAATAGCGGGTTTTCCCATTATCGTTTGAACCGCGATAGGGGCGGCGCTTGGCAGTGTAAATACTGAGGTGTTAAATTCTTGGGCTTCTGATCGCGCAAGAAAATTATCGTAGTGTGTTTGTGCATTAGCTAATGCGGCAGTCATTGCTAGACCAACAATTGTTGTTAAGAATTTTGATAGTGGTTTCATCATAGGTAGCTACTCCTAATAAGTTCAATGGTTATGTGAACAAGCGCGTCAGGCTCGTTCCTCTGAGCATGTTTAACCGACCTATCAACAATAAAGCGGATAGGTGTATTCACGTATTGCTGAAAAAGAGTGCAATTTAAATTGTTGGCAGATGTTTCTTTACCCGCCTAAGCCACTTTTTGGATACCGCTAAGCGTTTTATTTTTTATTGTTACTCTATGAAGTGAGGGCGCTTATTTCGTGCAAATGGCACGAATAAAAAAAGAAAATTATTTTTTAACGCTTTCGATTAAATTATATCGAGATGTTTGATTTGTTGTGTGAGTATAGCTTGAGTTTAATCAAAAGTTAGTGCGTGAAGTTAACATGTTTTTATATGTTTGTGACGTATGTAATATTTTTGTCGTTGCAATAAACGTGTTGTTTTATGTTTTGTATTTTTTGATTAGGTAAAATTTATTTTGATGATGAAGGTGGCGGTTTATTGCGCATAAAAAAGCCCGCGTTAAGCGGGCTGAATAATGACCTGTATGCAATACAGGGCAACACACACTTGGTGTGCTGCGAACACTTTCGTGTTCGCAGTGTTTCATGAAATCTTGCTGTTTAAGAATTAATTACAAGAAGTAACTTTAGTCCAATGGCCTGGTGCAGTTTCTTCAAGAGAAATAACATCGCTTGCATTGACGTAAGTACTCCCTAAATATTCTGCAGTTTGGCCCGCAGGAACAATCGTGTAGTAAGACGAACCGTATAGAATTTCTACACGTGCCGCAGTTACATGGTTGTCGAGAGAATCAGTGAAACAAGCTCCGCCTTGCGCTTCAACAGTAACAGTACGTGTTACTTGTGTTGCAGCGTTGCCGGCAGCATCTGTTACATTGTAAGTCACTACGTAAGTACCAACGGCATTTGGATTAACCGTGTCACCACCAACAACAACGCTTGCAGAAATATCACCGTCAACGTTATCTGTTGCTGAATAGCCAGGCTCTGAATATGAATCTCCAACCGTAATGGTTATTGCTGCACTACCCGTCAGTGCGATCACGGGTGGCGTTGTATCAACTTGATCAACCACCTCAACCGTTACAATTACCTGATCAGCAGTATTACCCGCAGCGTCAGATACGTTGTAATTTAAGTAGTAGGTACCGATAGTTGTTGTATCAACAGAACCGGTAACAACAATATTTGCAGAGATGTCTCCATCTACATTGTCTGTCGCAGTCGCGGTTGGATTCGAGAAACTGTTGTTCAAGGTTACCGTGTACGATGTTCCCGTTGGGATTGAAATAACCGGCTTAACCGTATCGGCGATCACATTTACTGTTCGAACGACATTTTGTGCAGGGTTTCCTGAAGAGTCGCTTACCGAATATGTTAACTGATAAGCACCCGCAGTATTGGTATCAACGCTTCCAGTAACAACAACGTTTGCAGTGATGTCACCATCTACGTTATCTGTTGCTGTGTAACCAGGCTCAACAAAAGTTTGGCCAATAGCAACGTCCATTGGGTTGTTACCAGAAAGTGTAATTACCGGTGGTGTTGCATCGTTACATGCGCCCACTTCGTAGTGACCAGTGCTAGTTTCAAGAAGAGAGGTCACTGTAGATGCGCTAGTACCCAAGTCAGTATCAGAACCTTGCGCATACCACGTTGTAGTGAGCGTGCCGTAACAAGTACCAAATAGTTCGTAAGAACATACTTCTACTGAGTAAGCACGGCCAGCCGTTTCATGGTTTGCGTTGGTGTCTTCAAAACACGGTGTCGAATCAACGATTTCGAAGTTAACCGTATAGGTGTCACTTTGATTATCTAGAGAGTCGGTTACGAAGAACTCGGCCGTGTGGCTACCAAACCCAGGGTTCATCCACGCCACACCCCATGAATAGCTACCGCTATTAAAGGTACCTTGGCCTGCACCATCGTAGCTGCGCGACAGAATTAATGCATCGCCGTCAGGGTCATCCGCTGTAATTGTGAAGGTTACTTGTGTTTCATCGATGATGTTATAAGTAACGCTGGTAATAACGGGTGGTTGACCGCCGTCGATATCAAAGTTAATGAACTGGCTAGCACTGCGGTTGTCGTAAGTATCTTCAACAAACACTTCAAGCGTGTGTGAGCCATCTTCTATCGCAGAAATCGAGAATGTAAACGCTGCGTCATTTTCCCAAAACGAAGCCCATTCTTGATCGTTAAGTTTATACCAAACATAGCGATCATTGTTGTTCGAGTCTGACTTAGTTCCACTTACGTTAATAGTACGACCATCCAATGTGTGAGTGAGGCTGTCGAGTGTTGGGGCATACTCATATTCCACTGTAAAGTTGAATGTATATGGTGCACTTACTCGGCTTCCAGAATCGGTCGCACGAACTTCGTAGTCGTAATTTCCTTCGGCCAATAAGCCTGGGTCAAGTGTCCAAGTTCGGCCCATAACATCTGTGCCTGATTTTACAGCTGCCTGCCATGTGCTAGTACCAACTTCACGGAACTCAACTAGCGTTACGTCGCCGTCATCATCAATAGGCGTCGCTTCAAGGTTTACGAAGTTTAATTCGCGGTCGTAGTAACCTTGTGCGTAATCAATTTCTGGCGTGTCACCAGTGTCGATTACGGTGTAAGTTGCGCTACATAGACCTTCGAGACCATCGGTGTAGTCAAGCACTCGACCTTCAACGGTATGTACACCAAAGCCTGTGTTGGGTACCCAATGCTGTGTAAGTGGACCAGGCCATGTTTGCAGCCAATCTGTCATTGCCGATGTCTTACCGTACATACTGTTGGCGTCGCCGTTCGGATCGCTAACTGTCATGTAGAACTTAAGCACACTGTCTTCTTGCCAAACGTCTACGATTTCGCAGCTTGGTGCAAGGTTTGTTGTGGGGTAAGAAACGGTGTGGGTTTTAGTTCCGCAATCTGTTTGCAGGCCACTTGAATCAGTCGCACGCAAGTCGAGCGTTAGATTTGTGGATTCAGCAAAAGTGTCAGGTAGACGGAAATAACCACCATTGATTTGAGGCGTCAGTTCTAAATTCCCCCACACAGTCCAAGCGCCAGAATTTACACGGTATTCCAAATCGACGTGGCCGTAATTGGCATCGCTATATAAAGCGGTTATTTCAACTTGACCATCGATATTGTTCAGCGCTGGTGCGACGCTTGTAAGCGTACATTCCGGTGCTGCAGCAGGAAGAATCGTAACATCTACATTTTCAACGTTAGAGTTGTTTCCTGTTTCATCGACTACGTACACGTGAATCGTGTGAGTACCTTCAGAAAGACCAGAAATGTATAGCTGAAAGGTGTGGTTGTTGTAGCTAACTTCTTCTGTGTAGCTGGTCCATGTACCTTGAGCTGGGTCGCCAGAGCCGTTTATTTGATAACGTAGTTCGGCAGGTCTGTTATCTGGGTCACGAGCTGTGACTTGAACGCGGGCAGTGGCATCGAAAACAGTGCTGTAGCTAATTTCAACTACCGGTGGATCACCGGCATCCATTTCGAAATCGGTGCTGAATTCGAAGGTATCACCATTTGCGTCTTCAGTTTGAATGTCGACATAAACCGTGTTGTTGTTAACTGTTACAGGAACGTCAACACTGAAAGAAAGGCCATTGATAGTTGCAAGTGTCCATTGAGTAGCACCCGTTTCACGTACACGCACAGCGCTAACCGCATCCGCATTACCGTCAAACACTTTACCTTCTAGGCGTAAACCACCGCTTACCAGTGAAGGGTTAAGGCTTTGAATTTCTGGGCCAAATTGTGTTTCACCGTTGTCGGCACCACATGTACCAGGTGTGTAGTAGCCGGCTGGCTCTTCTGCCAATGTGCTTGAAGAGAAGCTGTAACCGCTGAGTTGTTCACCGGAACCAACAGCGTAGTAATAGGTGGTCCAAAGCTCTGTTTCTGTGTAGGCACGGCCTTCATTAACATGTGTACTATTTGTTGCTGTGTGTTCGGTACAAGTTGAGGTAAGTCGTGGTGCAAGACCCGACATTTCACCCGCACGAATACGCATCAAGCGCGCATTGTCATACTCGTCGACGCTACCGATTGGTAAGCCTTCATGTGATTGTTGCGAGTCTGAGAAATGAGAGATACGTGGGCAGCCACCACCTGGGCAACCGTAGCTCATGACGGTACGGAAGTAAGGGTCATTGGTGTTGTTGAAGTAACCGTGACCAAAACTGTAAGTGCTGTTGTTGCCATTACCATTGGCTTTATCGTGGTGTGCACCAAAATTATGGCCGAATTCGTGAATCGGGGTATGGCCACTCATACAGCCGCGGCCATTTACACTAAATGCCAAGCTGTAGTTTGCTTGTAGGTACGCGATGCCACAATAGTTCGTAGCGCCTGATACAAGAGAGACCATATCGGCACCAAGGTCAGTACGCATGCCATGCACTTCATCCATATTGCCGTCAGTGGTGAGACGTAGGTCACTTAGTGTGCCCCCCATATCGCTGCTATCTTCAGCGTAGGTGGTGTTGTGATGAATACCTACAATACGAAATTGTGCGGGAACGTTTGAGTTTACTAAAACGTCGTTCCCCGTTGTTGTGGCAAGCTCAATGAGTGCTTCCATATCGGCACCACTGTCGCGAGCAAGCTGAGTGGTAACCCACAAAACGTCGATCGTGTATGGGGCTGCGAGTGATGCAGGAGAAGGGCCATCGCGGTGACCGGCCACTAACGGAGAAGCCGCAGTTTCGCCTTCGCCTAAATCTGCTGCAGACACGATTGGGCCTTCGCTGTCGAGCATATACTCATCAGCTTCGACAATCACTTGGCCGCCAGCACCGTCGGTATATATCTGAAGTACTTTGTCTTCAGTGTAAATTGTACCGGTAATACCAGAAGCGCTTTCTACAAAGTAGGCGCGGCCTTTAACGCCGTTATTAAGACCGAGCGGGTCATAATGAACCACATCCCCAATCCAGGTTTGGCCGCCCAAAGCATTCGGAACGATTTGTTGTTTAAGTGCGTAGTAGTTGGAAAGGTTTGGCAGCTCAAGTTTAAAGTCGGCAAGACCAAAAACTGAAGCGCTATTAATAGTAATAGGCGTTGCGGGCATGTCCATCATGGTGACAGGAGGGTAGCCGGCTTGGTAAGTCATAATTGAAGTATTGAAAAAGCCTTGCTGTAGACGGGCTAAAAATTCTTCATAATAAATGTTCGCAAAGACCTGCGAAGAAAAAAGGCTAGCGCCAAAAACGGCTGCTGCAGCTAAGTGCTTCATTAGCTTCTTTTTCATAGTACTGTTCCTAAGTGTTGATTGCATATATGCATAATGTGAGCGGGTTTCGCTCACTCCCCAGAAATAAAATACGTGCGTTTTTCCTGACGAAACGTATTAAATTTCTTTTTAACATTGCGCAAAGCGCGGAAATTTTTAAACGCTGTCACATACCATTCGCTAGCATGTGAATTAACTCGTTTGATTGACGCTTTTGATCCGTACAAGCGTTTTATTTTTATAAGGTGGGCTTTTTACTATTGGTTCGTTGTACTACCAAGGCAGATCGATTTCTGCACTCAACAACGGATTAGATTAAAAAGTGACCGGCAGTATACCGGTTTGTTTATAACCAAAATATGACCATGGCGTGAAAAGGTTATTAATATCGCATAAGTGTGACATAGCTCAAAGATATAAAAAACACTTTATTTCAGCTTATTGATTATATCGATTTCGAGAGCCTACTTGCATATCGGCTTGATTGAATTTGACTCTAAGGCGAGTGGTTATGGGTATCTCGGGTTGTTTCTATTGCCGGGTTATAGAAAATAAAAGGAGTGGTTTTGTACGAAGAGAATAAAAAAAACCCGCATAAAGCGGGCTGGAAAAGACCTACTCTGGGGGTAGGTCAACACACACTCGGTAGAGGCTATCGGGCGAGCAGGTCGCCCGATAGGTGCTATTAATTACATGAAGTGACCTTCAACCAGTGACCTGGAGCAGTCTCTTCAAGAGAAATGACATCGCCACCGTTAAGTACGGTACTGCCTAAGTAAGTTGCAGTTTGTCCGGCTGGTACCACTGTGTAGTAGTTAGAACCAAACTGAACTTCTGCACGGCCAGCAGTAACGTGGTTGTCGATGGTGTCGGTGAAACATGCACCGCCCACAGGGTCAACGTTCACGGTACGCGTTACTTGTGTGGCTGCATTACCTGCTGCGTCTGTTACGTTGTAAGTCACAACGTATGTACCAACGGTGTTTGGATCAACTACATCGCCAGCGACAACGACATTTGTAGTGATGTCTCCATCCATGTTATCTGTCGCTGAATAACCAGGCTCAGAGTAAGAATCACCAACGGTTAGGTTTATGACGGATGCACCAGTTAAAGTAATTACTGGAGGTGTTGTGTCTAGCTCTTCAGTTACTTCAACCGTAACTACAACTTCATCTGCTGTATTGTTCGCAGCATCACTTACGTTGTAGTACAAGTAGTACGTGCCAACCGTTGCCGTATCTACAGCGCCTGTAATAGCAACGTTTGCAGAAATGTCGCCATCAACATTATCTGTTGCTGTTGGTACAGGGTTTGTGAAACTACCGTTTACGTTTACCGAGTATGAAGTACCAGTAACGATTGTGATGACTGGCTTAACATCGTCAGCAATAACGTTAACGGTTCGTGTCACAGTTGCTGCTGCATTACCAGAAGAGTCTGTCGCGTTGTAGTCAACTGTATATGTTCCAACAATTGATGTGTCGACAGTTCCGGTGATATTACTTACATTAAATGTACCGTCGATATTATCTGTCGCAGTTGCGCCAGCCTCTGAGTAGGCTTGACCTTGATAAACCGTCATTGGGTTATCGCCGAGTAAAGTAATGATCGGAGCCACGGTGTCGTTACAAGCACCTAGCTCGTAGTAGCCAGTACTTGATTCAACGAGAGACGTAACGGTTGAACCGTTAGTACCTAAGTCAGTATCAGAACCTTGTGCATACCAAGTCGTAGTGAGTGTACCGTAGCAAGTGCCCAATAACTCATAGGAACAAACCTCCACAGAATAAGCACGGCCAGCAGTTTCGTGGTTTGTATTGGTATCTTCAAAACAGGGGGTTTGATCTTCAATGACGAAGTTCACTGTTTCGGTAGCGCTATAGTTCTGGAACTCGTCACGCACGTAAAACTCTGCTGTGTGTGAGCCGACAGTGACGTCATCCCAAGTGAGGGCCCATGTGTTGCTGCCAGTAGACCAGCTACTCGTCGGCCCACCATCAAATTTACGAGTAACGGTCAACTGATCTTCGCGGTCAACATCCGATGCTGTGATGGTAAATACAACTTGGTTGTTAGTTATCACGTAAGACACATTTGTAATCGTAGGAGCAACACCCGGGTCAATATCAATGTTAATGAATTGGCTGGCACTACGGTTGTCAAAAGTGTCTGCAACATAAACCTCAATCGTACGGGGCCCGTCGCTGAGGCTATACACATTGAAATTAAAGTATTCGTCGTACTCTGTAAATGAGACCCAATCTCCGTCGTCGACTCTGTACCACACTTTATTTGAGTTGCCGTTCGCATCAGACATGGTGCCGTTTATGAATAGCGTGCGCCCTTGTTGTGTGTAAGCTAGCGTATCAAGGGTTGGTGCTACTTCAACTTCAACACTAAATGCAAAACTTACGATCTCACTTGTGCGTCCGCCCGCGTCGGTAACGCGTGCTTCGTATATGTAATCACCATTGGAGAGTGACCCTAGGTCGACATCCCAGTATTGACCGAAGAGATCATCTTCTTGTGCTGTTCCGGCTACCCACGTTGATGTTCCAACTTCCCGGGTTTCAACTGAAACAATATCACCATCAAAATCGCGTGCAGAGACATCAACGAGAACGGCATTTTCTGAGCCCGAATAAAAGCCGCTGGCGTATGTAATGTAGGGCGTAGATTGTGTATCAACAACGGTGATTGTTGCATCACACAAACCTTCTAGCCCTGTTGCATCAAGCACGCGTCCATTCACTGTTACCGAACCAAAGTTAGGGATGGGTACTAGGTGTGTTGAGATTGGGCCTGGCCATGTTTGAACCCATTCTGTCATTGTCGAATTTTTGCTAAACATCTGTTGCATGTCACCGTTGGCATCATTGACGGTCATCCAGAATCGAATCGCGCCGTCGAATTGATCCACATCTACAATTTCACAGCTTGGCGCGAGGTCTTGCGACGGGTAGTTCACACTTACCGTTTTGCTGCCGCAGCTTGATTGTAAGCTGGAGGAATCGGTCGCGCGCATTTCTACTGTTAATGTGCTGCCATCGGTATAACTTCCTGGAAGCTGGAAGAAAAATTGACCACGTGTTTGTACATTTGAAAACGAGCTGTACTGTGTCCATGCGCCCGAATTAACGCGATATTCAAGCGTGATATCACTGAAGTTAACATCAGACATGATACCGCTAGCTTCAAATTCACCCGCTACACGCGTTTGTGATGGTGATACTTCTGCGAGTACACAATCTGGTGCTGTAGGCGTAAAAATGTCGCCTTGTACACTAATAACATTTGAACGTTGTGCCGTTTCGTCTAGGCCGAAAAGGTGAATGGTGTGAGAGCCTACGCTAAGGTTGTCTACAATCACCTGCCAGTATGTACTATCTACTGTTGCAAGTGTCCAAGTACCAAGGTCAGGGTCGCCGGCACCGTCAATTTGGTAGTAGATTTCATTTACTGCGTTATCGGGGTCATCCGTTGCACCATTGATGCGGACTTGGTCATCCATTGCTGAGCTACCGTTCAGCTCAATGATTGGCGCTTCACCTACGTTAATGTCAAAAGACGTACTAAAGTCAAACGTGTTGCCTTCACTGTCTTCGGTTTGAACATCGACGCTAATGTTGCCAGTAAGTGTTGCGGCAATCTCTACACTAAAGTTCGTGCCGCCGGTAATTGTTGTATTTGTCCAAGTTGATGTGCCACTTTCACGTATGCGAACAGCTGATACGGTGTCGGCATTTGCGTCAAATACTTCGCCTTCTAGTCGAAGACCATTTTGAATTGCAGTTGGTACAAGATTTTGAACTTCTGGCGCAAATTGTGTTTCTGCTGGTGTTGAAGTGCCGCAATTTCCTGGTGTGAAATAACCCGCAGGCGCTTCAGCGACGGTTGTATTGGAAAAACTGTAACCGCTAATTTGTTCTTCTGAACCAACGGCGTAGTAGTTCGTTGTGAATAGAACTGTTTCTGTGTAAGCACGACCTTCGTTAACATGTGTACTATTCGTGGCGGTGTGCTCAATACAGCTAGGCGCGCTTGCTGCGAAGCCCGCGACTTCAGCAACACGAACACGTAATACGCGGGCGTTGTCGGTATCTTCTGGGTCGCCAAGCGGTAGGCTGTTGTAAGTGAGTTGTGAATTAGAGAAATATGGAATTCGTGAACAGCCACCACCTGGACAACTGTAACTCATTACTGTGCGCCAGTAGGGGTCGTCTGTATTGTTATACAAACCATAGCCAAAAGAATAGCTGCTTCCACCAGCGTTCGCGATATCATGCTGAGCACCAAAGTTATGGCCAAATTCATGAATAGGGGTGTAGCCAGACATACAGCTTCGCGAGTTGACACTGAATGTGCTCGCATAGCTTGTATCTAGATAAGCGATGCCACAATAGTTCGTTGCACCAGAAACAGCAGCAACCATGTCGGCGCCTAGGTCAGTACGAATTTGATGGATTTCATCCATATGACCGTCTGACGTGTTACGCAAATCTGAGAGCGTTTGGCTCATATCGCCGGAGTCTTCGACGTAGGTGGTGTTGTCGTGAATACCAACCACTCGCAATTGTGCTGGTACTTCAGAGTTAACTAGAACATCGTTACCGGTAGTCGTTGCCAATTCAATTAGCGCTGGAATGTCTGCACCGCTATCGCGTGCGAGTTGTGTCGTTACCCAAAGCACGTCAATCGTATAAGGGTTTGCAACAGTGGCAACATTGGGGCCATCGCGACGTCCGCCAACGGATGGAGATGCGGCGACTTCGCCTTCACCGCCATCGGCAGCAGTCAATACTTCATCGTTGTCAAAAAATGAAGGATCTTCAGTCACAACAACTTGGCCGCCAGCACCGTCTGGGTAAATTTGAATCACGCTATCGGCGGTGTTGATTGTGCCGGTAATACCGTTTGCGGTTTCAATAAAATAAGCGCGGCCTTGAATGCCGGTGGAATAACCTGTCGGGTCTAAAAAAACAACATCACCAATCCAGTTGTCACCGCCTAGTGAGTTTTCTTTTATTTGTTCTTTTACTGCATAAAAATTTTCTAAGCCTGGCAGTTCAAGTTGAAAATCTGGTAAGGAAAACAATGCGTTTACATCGAGGTTGATTGCTGTAGCCGGCATGCCCATCATCGTTTGGATGCTAGGAGCGGCTATAGGTTGTGTTATTACAGCGGTGTTAATTTGCTGCGCTTCAACACGAGCAAGAAAGTCTTCTAGTGGTGTTTGTGCGTGCGTAGTTGAAGACAGGCCGGCCGTGGTTAATGCGGCGGTGGCTAGCCACTTATTTAAGAGTCTCATATTAGGTACGTATTCCTGATTAAATCATTCCAGTGAGGTTTAACCTCACACCCCCGAATACAAGCGATGCACGTACATCCATACGTACCTCATTTGAATTCATGTGGTTGCGTAAAAAATTTGGAAGCGCTACAACACAATTTAGTTAACATGTGTTTTATCTCGCTTGGCTTACGCTTTTCATCCAAATAAGCGTTTTATTGTTGTGATGAATGTTTGGTCGGCAATTCTATGCAGGTGCACAAAAATTAAGCTAAAAATCGGTTTGATCGCTTTAAAACCTTTAGTTCTAAGGTTTCGCGTTATGTGCTGCATTATATTATAAAGAATGCTGTTCTGCACGCCATATCGCCGTAAAAACACACAAAAATGACGAGATTCTCATTTTTTTCGTGTGTTTTTTGGTCGAGTCAGGATAGGTTCGTTAAAACCTCATTAGGATTTGCTGCGAGCGCGCAGAGGCAGCTCTTTTTTCAACGAGGCGTTTAAGATTAATAAATAGTCGAATTACTGATTGTATCGAATTTTTATAGTTAACATGTTATTAATGGGTGGGTTGAGAGCTTGGCATAAAAAAACCCGCTTGCGCGGGTTGGAAAGACCTGCATCGGGGGCAGGTAATACACACATGGAAGAAGTCGGGCGATGACTCGCCCGAGTGTGTGATGAGAATTTTAGGGTTGGACTTAGTTACAAGACGTCACCATGTCCCAATGTCCGGGCGCGATTTCTTCCAGAGAAACCACTTTCTGAGCATCGAGAGCTGTGCCACCTAAGTAATCTGCCGTTTGGCCGGCAGGCACTACCGCGTAGTAGGAAACACCGTAAAGAATCTCTGCGCGGCCAGCGGCTACGTGGTTTTCGTTGGTGTCAGTGAAACACTGCGCGATCGGTTGGTCGACAACTTCAAACGTTACCGTGACTTCTTCGGCTTCGTTGCCTGAAGAATCTGATACGTTGTAATGGAGGTAGTAAGTACCAATTTGATTTGGGTTTACTACGCCCGTGATTTCTACTTGGTTTGAAATGTCGCCGTCTACGTTATCTGTTGCTTGTGCCGTTGGAGCGCTAACACTTGAACCCAATGCCACTTCGTAATTCAATCCGGTCGGAATTGTAATGATAGGAGGAACAGTATCCGCACAAGCGCTTGGACTAAGTTCGAAATAACCCGTGCTTGATTCAATTAAAGAGGTTGTCGCAGTAGCGCTTGTACCCAAGTTTTCACCTGAGCCGATCGTAAAGTAGGTGTCGGTACCACCAAAGCAGTATGTACCGTAACAGGTTTCACCTTCTTTAATAATTTCGGCACGGCCTAGACTTACGTGATTGGCATTCGTGTCGATAAAACAAGGCGCGCTGTCGTCGATGGTGAATTCAATCGTGACCGTTTCACTTGGATTTAAAGCGGCGTCATAAACAGTAAATGTTGCTGTGTGATCACCTAGTGAAGGATCTGCCCAAAGAATCGACCAGCTGTTGCTGCCGTTGTTGATTTGCCCTTGGCCTTGACCATCGTATTCGCGCACCAGCGATACGCTATCTCCTTCAGGGTCGATAGCGGTGATGTTAAACACTACGCCGTCGTTAGTGATTTCGTAGGTTGCACTAGTGATGCGTGGTGGTAGATTTTCTTGAACAACCACGTTAATAAATTCACTTTCACTGCGAAGCTCCCATCTGTCTTCAACGTAAAGCTCAATTACGTGATTCCCAAGAGAAAGATCGCTAAAAGTGCGTGAGAAATTTGGGTCAGTTAAAAACTGAGATTCCCATTCCTGTTCATCAAGTTTGAACCATACATAACGAGCATCGTCATTAGGGTCGTCGGCGCGACCTGAAATCGTAATCCAATCATTTTCTGCTAAATAAGACAGCTGACCGAATGTTGGAGGTAGCTCTTGCTCAACATTAAAGTCAAAGAATTCACGTAGACTTACGTAACCGTTTGAGTCGATAGCCAGCACCGAGTACGTATAATCACCGTTGGCAAGTAGACCAAGATCGGCATTCCAGCGGAGTTGGAAAACATCTTCAGGATCGCGTGTTGCTTCAAACTCATTATTATTTTCATCTAAGAAAATGACTCGGGTGACATCACCATCGTTGTCGATAGCATTTACTGTTGCAATAACGCTTTGCGCTGACACACGGTAACCCGCATATGTATTTTCGACGATAGGCGCTTGGTGAGCGTCTATAACCGTATAGATTGTTTCACAAAGCCCCTCGTTTTGCTGTGAGTCTACAACGCGACCTTGCAAGGTTACTTCACCGAACCCAGGAATAGGCAACGAGTGTAATGAAATCGAGCCTGGCCATGTTTGGAGCCAATCATCCATCTCTGGTGTTTTCGCAAACACCTGTTGTGCGTCGCCATTGGGGTCGAATGCTGTCATAGCAAAACGGATAAGCCCTTCCTCTTGATAAACGTTGGTAATTTCACAGCTAGGTGGTAACGCTTCGCCTGGGTCAGTAATTGTAATGGATTGCGATCCGCAGAGCGTTTGCAGGTTAGTCGAATCAGTCGCACGCATCTCAACGTTAACCGTGGAACCTTCTGGATAAATATCTGCAAGACGTACTTGGAACGGGCGGAAACCGCCGGCGCCTTCTGAGAATTCATCTGCTACTGTCCAGGCACCGCCATTCACGCGAGTTTCGATAGTTACCGCACTAAGGTTCGCATCTTCAAAACTTCCGACGACATCTAGTTCACCTAGCACGCGAGTGTTTGCAGGAGATACTTGGTAAAACTCACACGCCGGTGCTTCGAGTGGCAAAATCTGAGCGCCTGTACTTACTACCTCAGATTGATTGCCTTGTTCGTCTCTCGCGAAGATGTGTACCGAGATCCAACCGGAAGTCAGTTCTGTTGTATCAAACTGCCAGTATGGGCCGCCTTGATTTACAGCGCTCCAAAAACCTTCTGATGGATCCGGTGTGCCACCTAGCTTGTAGTGCAGTGAGTGGTTCTCACTATCAGGGTCAGAAAGTTCTCCGCGGATTCGGATGAAATTATCGATACCGGTAGCTTCGCTTACAGTGATAACGGGAGCTTCTCCAGAACTGACATCTAATTCGAAAGTTGTTGAGAATTCGAAACTGTCGCCTTTGTTATCTTGCGTGCGGAATTCAACGCTGGTGCTCTCAGAAACATTTCCTTGGATGTCGACAGCGAAAGTGTCAGCGTCGACTACTCCAGATGTCCAAGTGGTCTGACCAGAAATTCGTGCTTCAACGGACGCGATAACATCAGCGTTCGCATCGAACACTTCACCTTCAATGCGAAGTCCGCCTTCTATAAGCGTAGGTACAAAGTTTTGTAACTCTGGTCCGAATTGCGCTTCCATAATTGTGGATGTGCCACACGAACCCACAGAAAAATATCCAGCAGGTTGTTCTGCAAGCGTTGTGCTAGTGAAACCGCTTGTTCCCATTGCGTCGCCAGAACCAATCGCTTCGTAATACGTTGTTCCGCCAAAACAAATAGTGCCAAAACAGGTTTCCCCTTCTACGCGAGTGGTTGCTCGGGCTTCGTTAACGTGTGAAGTATTGGAGGCGCTGTGTTCTGTGCATGATTGCGCTGTCGCCGCATTAAAGCTAGCAACTTCTGCTATGCGTACACGCCACACTCGTGAGTTGTCTAGAGACTCTTCGTTGCCTAGAGCGTACCCGTTGTAAGTCAGTTGTGAGTGTGAAAAATATGGAACACGAGGGCAATTACTACCTGAGCAGTTGTAGCTCATAACTGTACGCCAGGTCGGATTAAGATCATCACGGTAAAAGCCGTATCCGAAGTCGTAGTTATTATTTATTGCGCCGGTCTCTACGTTATGATGGGCACCCAGGTTATGTCCGAACTCGTGAATGGGCGTGTAAGAGTTCATGCATCCAACACTTGTTACTGAGATAGCGGAAGCTGTTGTAGAATCTAAGAACCCTATGCCGCAGCCTCCGGCATTCGAGACTGTAGCGATCAGGTCGGCACCCACATTGTTTCTAATTGAAAAAACTTCGTCGAGTTCACCGTCGTTCGCATAGTAGAGGTTGTATAGGGTATCTCGCAGCGAATGTTCGCTTTCGTCAAAATTTTCTGCGTTGTGAATAGCCACTATATTTAATCGAGCAGGAATTTGAGAGTTTTCGAGCACGTCATTTCCTGTTGCTGTTGCGAGCTCGATCAGCGCAAGCATGTCTTGCCCTGTTTCTCTTGCGGATGGTGTGGTTACCCATAAAACATCAAGGGTGTATGGGGTTTCTATAGTGGCAGCGTTTGGCCCATCCCGGCGACCGGCGATGAGTGGTGACGCGGCAACTTGCTCGTCGATTTCTGGTACAACAGCGTCATTATCTAGATCAAGATCAGAGGCGTCATTACTGATGACAAGCTGTCCACCGTTTCCATCAGGGTAAATCTGGAACACTTTACCTGCTGTATTAATAGTACCTGTGAGGCCATTTTCATTTTCTACAAAATATGCGCGGCCTTGAATTTCGGTAAAGAATCCAGTCGGATCAAGAAATACAACATCACCGATCCAGTTTTCGCCGCCCAGAGAGTTTTCAAATACTTTATCTTTGATTGCAAAAATATTTTCTAGGCCTGGTAGTTCGATTTGAAAGTCAGGCGAACTAAATAGTGCATTGATATCAATGTTTAAAGTTGTTGCGGGAAGCCCCATAAACATTTGTACATCGTTTGCGGGAGATGCTTGGGCTGCTGTTATTACGGAAGTGTTGAACTCCATATTTAGAGAGCGATTAATAAAATCATCCATTGGCGTTTGGCCAATGGATGCTGTTGAAAATACTGTGCTACCCGCAAAGGTTGCTGCAGCGATAAATTTCGAAAAGGTGTTCATTTGTTACCTAATCCTCTAAATGTTTAATTTATTTAAAAAGCGATACCTTTTTAGTATCACTTCCCCCTATAGAAAAACTTCACTCTGTGTTGCCAAGGCATGAGCGAGAATGTTTTTTCTAATGGTTAGATGTGTGGCTGCGGTTAAGAAAGCCACCTAGTAAACGCTCTTAGTTACCCCTAAGCGATTTATTGTTATGACGGGCACCTATGTTTTTGAACCGCGGGGTTCAATCCATTATTAAGATACGGACGAAAAACAAACATGACATGCGGTTCATTATATATGTGACGATGGGTTCATTTTTGTATCTGGGTCACATAATCGTTAAATATGTAGTTGTGGGTTTGTTTCGTTCAGTGGCTTAGAAGAGGAAATAAGTGCATTGGAATAGAGTGTGAGAATAAAAAGGCGTTTTATTTCGGCCATAAAAAAACCCGCGTGCGCGGGTTAAAAATGACCTACTCTGGGGGTAGGCCAATACACCAGGAAGAAGCCGGGCGAATGATCGCCCGCTAGGTGTTGATTACTCAGGTAATACCTGAGGCGTATGTTTAGTTACAGGAAGCGACTTCACTCCAGTTCCCTGAAGATGCTTCCTCAAGAGAAATTACTTTGTTGGCATCATTAAAGGTGCTGCCTAAATAAGTCGCGGTGCCGGTAGCGTAATACGAGTAATACTGGTCGTACGCTCGGCCGGCGCTCACGTGTTCGCTCAAGGTGGAGGTGAAACACTGGGAGGTCGGTTGGTCAACGACTTCAACAGTTACCACAACTTCATCTGCTGCATTACCCGCAGCGTCGCTAACGTTGTAGTAAAGGTAGTAGGTGCCTATTGATGAAGTATTCACAGAACCTGTCACCGCAACACTTGCAGAAATATCACCGTCAACATTGTCTGTTGCTTGTGCCGCGGGGTTGCTAAAGCTAGCGCCTTGCGCAACTTGGTAGTTCAAGCCGCCCGGAATGGTAATTTCTGGCGCAGTCGTATCGGCACATGCACCCAGTTCGAAATAACCTGGGCTGCTTTCTATCAAAGAATTTGATACAGAAGCACTGGTGCCAAGGTTGTCATTTGAACCAATGGCATAGTAAGTGTCGGTGCCACCAAAACAGAAAGTACCAAAACAGGTTTCGCCTTCTTTAATAGTTTCGGCACGGCCTGCGCTTACGTGATTTGAATTGGTATCGATAAAGCAAGGCACTGTATCGTCGTCGATGGTGAAATTCAAAGTAACGCTTTCACTTTCATTGCCGGCACTGTCTACAACGGTAAATGTAGCGGTGTGATCACCAACTGCTGGGTCAAGCCATATAACAGACCAAGTATTGCTTCCATTAGATAATGTACCCTGGCCATTACCATCGTATGAGCGATGAAGTGTGAGATCGTCGCCTTCAGGGTCGCTAGCGCTCACGGAAAAAACAACACCATCGCTTGTGATCTCATAGCTGGCATCCGTAATAGTTGGTACTTCGGTGGTCTCCAGATCTAATTCAAACGTGGTTGTAAATTCGAAGGTGTTTCCGTTGATGTCTTCAGTCCTAATGTCGATGCTTGTATTTGGGGTCAGTGGGCCAGGAATATTCACCTGAAAATCCGAGCCATTAATGCTGCCTTCCGACCAAGTTGTTTGACCGCTTACACGAGCATCAACGTGTGTAATTACATCAGCGTTTGCATCAAAAACTTCGCCCTGAAGGTGGAGTGCAAGATCTATCACTTCTGGGTTTAGGTTCTGTACTTCAGGTGCAAATTGCTCATCTTCAGTGATTGCGCCACAGTTACCGAGCGAGAAATACCCTACTGGCTGTTCGGCTAAGGTTGTATTTGTAGTTCCACTGGTTCCCAGAACATCACCAGAACCAAGTGCGTCATAGTACGTTGTGCCACCAAAACAAAAGGTGCCAAAGCATGTTTCGCCTTCAATTCGCGTGATCGCACGACCGGCATTCACATGATTGGAGTTTGTATCTGTGTGTTCGGTACAACCAGATACGACACTCGGCGCAAAACCTGCAACCTCTGCGACACGAACACGCCATACGCGTGAATTGTTAAATTCTTCTTCACTGCCAATGGTCATGCCTTCGTAGCTTAAATCTGGATTAGAAAAATAATTTATCGTTGGGCACGATGTACCGTTTCGGCAGGAGTAAGACATTACCGTACGCCAATACGGGGCAACAGTTTCATTAAACGTGCCGTGACCAAACTCATAGACCCAGCTATCGCTGCCACCTTGAAATTTATCGTGGAGGGCACCGAGGTTATGTCCGATTTCGTGCGCTGCTACATAGCCGCCCATACAAGAGACTTTTGTTGCGCCAAAACCTGTTGCATAACGTGAATCTACATACGCAAGTCCGCAGTAATTTGTTGCTCCGGCAACAATATGCACCAGGTCTGCCCCGAGGTCTGTGCGTATTTGATGAATCTCATCGACATGGCCATTATTGGCGATGCGAATGTCTGATAATGTCTGGTTCATATCATCAGCGGTTTCTGAATACGTCGTATTATGGTGAACACCTACCGAGCGGAGTTGAGCGGGAATTTCGGAGTTAACAAGAATATCGTTCGCTGTGGCCATTGTTAATGCGATGAGTGATTCCATATTTTCACCACTTTCGCGCGCTAGCAGCGTCGTGACCCAAAGTACGTCGATAGTATAAGGGTTCGATAGCGTAGCGATGTTGGGGCCATCGCGGCGACCGGCAATAGACGGCGACGCTGCAACTTGTTCTTCGGCACTATCGGCTAATGCTACGGCGTCGTTTTCAAGATCGTAATAAGACGGGTCGAACGCTGCCATTAATTGGCCGCCGTTGCCGTCAGGTCGAATTTGAATAATTTCGTTCGGCGTGTGAATCGCACCGGTAATGCCTTCTTCGCTTTCAACGAAATATGCGCGCCCTTGTTTTGATGTCGTGTAGCTGATGGAATCAAACAAAATGACATCGCCGACCCAAGTGTTTCCACCCACCTGGTTAGGTGTTATATAGTCCTGAATGGCGTGAATGTTTTCTAGGCCGGGTAATTCGATTTGAAAATCCGTAAGACTAAATAGACTGTTCAGGTCGATATCAATACGTGTTGTAGGCTGCCCCATAAGCATTTGTACATCGTTTGTTGACGACGAGACTGTCGTTAGAACGGATGTATTAAATTCCATGTTATGAGCACGATTTAAAAAGTCTTCCATCGGTGTTTGGCCAATGGATGCTGTAGAAAATACGGTGCTTCCCACAAAGGTTGCAGCAGCGATAAATCTTGATAAGGTATTCATTAGTTGACTAATCCTTTAAATGTTTAATGTAATTAAAAAGCAATATTTTTTTGATATCACTTTTTCCTTTAGAAAAAATTCTCTCTGAGTTGCCAAGGCATGAGCGAGAATTTTTCTTCTACTAGTTGGTGGCTGCTTTCACAGTAGCCACCAAACAAACGCTCGTAGATACCGCTAAGCGTTTAATTCTTATAAGAAGGGTTTTTTCTGCTGGTTTTTCGAACGGTTAACGTCTTTTTTTTCTTCGCGTGAAAACGTTAAAAATAGACTCGGTCAAAAAAAGTGATCGATAGTATGCAGGTTTGGTTATAACTGAAATATAATTTTTTTGTAAAAAGTACAAGTTATTTGTATAAGTGTGACGTGGCTCAAAGGAATAAAAAGCATTATGTTTTGGTGTGTCGGCTAAATCAACTTTGGAACTACGCCTTATGGTTCAGGGTTATCTTGGATTGATTTTTAGCGAAGGCGTTTGAACGATTACAATTTTGGTTTTGTGCTGCGGCCATAAAAAAACCCGCGTAAAGCGGGTTAAAATATATGCGTTTAGAGTAGGTTTACACACCAGGTAGCGCTCGGGCGAAAGTTTGCCCGAGTGGTGCGAAAAACAATAAAAAGCGACCGTTAGTTACAGGTGCTTACTTCGCTCCAGTTGCCTGGGCTGATTTCTTCTAGCGATACAATTTTATTTGCATCGTTAAAGGTGCTGCCTAAAAAGGTAGCTGTTCCCGTTGAGTAATATGAGTAGTACTGCTCATATACTCGGCCGGCACTTGTGTGTTCGCTCAAGCTTGAGGTGAAGCACTGTGTTGTTGGTTGATCAATAACTTCTACGGTAACGACAATTTCATCTGCTGTATTGTTCGCAGCATCCGATACGTTGTAGTACAAGTAGTAAGTGCCTGCTGTCGTGGTGTTAACCGAGCCGGTGATAACAACATTTGAAGAGATATCGCCATCTACGTTATCTGTTGCTGTTGGCACAGGGTTAGTGAAACTATTGTTCATGTTAACTGAATACGAGGTGCCTGTAGCAATCGTAATTACAGGTTTTACATCGTCAGCAACGACGTTCACCGTACGAACAACTGGTGTTGCATTGTTGCCAGATGAGTCGGTTGCGTTATACGTGACTGTGTAAGACGCTACGATGGATGTGTTAACCGTGCCGGTGATGTTGCTGACATTAAATGCGCCGTCAATATTGTCTGTCGCAGTCGCACCAGGCTCAACGTAAGCTTGGCCTTGGTAAACCGTCATTGGGTTGTCGCCGATTAAAGTAATAACCGGAGCATCGTTGTCTTCACAAGCGGCAACTTCTTCGAAGTAACCAGGGCTACTTTCTAGCAACGAGGTGGTCGCTGAAGCATTTGTACCAAGGTTGTTGTTCGAACCAACTGCATACCAATTGGTTGTGATCGTACCGTAACACGTGCCGCCAAAACTGAATGAACATTCTTCCGTTGACGTTGCTCGGTTCGCTGTTTCGTGGTTTGAGTTGGTGTCTGTGAAACATGCCGTGGTTTCTACAACGTCAAATGTTGTTGTGTCGATAGTACTAATATTGCCGTAGCTATCTTCAACGGTTACATCCAAGGTGTGAGTGCCCGGTGCTAGGTTGGTAAGCGTGGTGGTCAAGTTGTTGCCAGCGAGTGGTAAACGAACAACGCTAGTGCCATCAATCACAAATTGAACGACAACGATATCGTTGTCCGTATCGCTTGCCGTCACTGATACGTCAGCAGAGCCGTTCGCATCATTAACTGTTAGGGCGACGTTATCTACTATCGGTGCTGTACCGCCATCCACTTCAAGTGTAATCGTTTCTGTCGCACTATTAAGGCCGGAAGTATCGCTTGCATAAATGTCGACTGTGTAAGTGCCGTCGGCCAAATTAATGAAAGTGGGTAGTGACCAGGTGTTGCCCGTTACTTGTGTATATTCAAAAGTGCCGCCTTCTAAAGAATAATAAATTCGGTCAGCATTGTCGTCGGCGTCGTTGATGCTGCCGCTAATGGTAAAGTCGCGGCGGAAGCGTGATGTGTCGACGTTCGTAATGAGCGGCGCGCTTTCTTGAGCGATAGTAAAGTCGAAGGTGTAAATGTCGCTTACGCGGCCGCCTCCATCCGTTGCGCGAACTTCGTATTCATAGTCGCCATTTGCAAGTTGCCCTAAATTGATTTCCCAGTCTTGTCCGTAGCCTGCAGAGCTTAGGTTTAGCCAGGTTCCGCTGCCGACTGCGCGAATTTCTACAATCGCAATATCGCCGTCTTCATCACGTGGGTCGGCATAAGCGCGAACGGCATTCCATTCGTTGTCCCAATAGGCGCTGGCCCAGTTTACTGATGGCGTGGCCGATGTGTCAGCGATGGTGATTGTGGCGGAACAGGAGCCTTCTAAACCGGTAGCATCGACGGTGCGTGCTTCTAGTGTAAATTCACCTACGCCCGGTACTGGCAGTGAATTACCTGAAATAATGCCCGGCCATGAATTCCACCATTGTGTTTGAATGCCCGCCCAACGCACAGCCATGCTCGATAGGTCGCCATTGGGGTCGGTCGAACTTTGTAGGTAGTGAATCACTGGCCCTTCTCGATAGAGTTCAACTATTTCACATGTTGGTGCCTCGTCGTTGTTTGGGTAGTTAACTTGGTAACTTTGTGATGGGCAGTTTGTTGTTAGATTAGTGGAGTCTACTGCGCGCATTTCTATCGTTAGGTTAGTGCCTTCGGTGTAGATCGTTGGCAATCGGAAATTTAATAAACGTCGGTAGTCGAGCCGAGCAATCGATTCGATTTCTGTCCATGCGCTGCCGTTTACACGATATTGAACACTCACTCCGCTCGCGTTAACGTCGTTCACAATTGCAGATAAGTCGATTTCGCCTGCGGTTGTAGACGTGGCAGGAGTCGCTGTGAAATGAATACATTCTGGAGCGGTGGGTACGATAATTTCAAATGTCGCATTTTCAACGTTACTGAAATTACCTGCTGAATCAACGGCAATTACGTGAATAGTGTGGTTACCAGCTGCGAGGCCACTTTCAATAATGTTGTTGAAGTAAGTGTCTGTATCTGAAGCGATTGACCAGCTTCCGCTTGCAGGGTTACCCGCGCCGTTAAATTGGTAGCGTATTTCACTTACGTCGTTTTCTGGGTCTGACCAACTGCCATAGAAGTAAATTTGAGAATCAGAAACATTTACACCATTGAGTTCAATCACCGGCGGTTCGCCACCGGTAGATTCAAGTTCAAATGTGGTCGTGAATTCAAAGCTTTCCCCCGTTACATCTTGTGTCCGAAAGTCAAAGTCAATATCGCCGCTTTCAGTAACTGGGATATTAACGCTAAACGTTTGGCCGGAAACACTTGCATTTATCCAGCTGCTGCTACCGTTTAGACGCGCTTGAACGCTAGAGATAACATCGGAGTTTGCGTCAAATACTTCACCTTGAATTTGAATGTTATTGTCGCTTTGGGTTAGCACAAAATTTTGTAATTCTGGTGCAAAAGCAGTTTCTGTATTTATTGGGGGCAGTGCATCGCAGGTGCTTAGAGTAAAATAGCCGGTAGGTTGTTCCGCTAAGGTAGAGCTAGAAAAACTGTAACCACTAAGCTGTTCATCTGAGCCTACGGCATAGTAGGTTGTGGTCCAAAGTTCTGTTTGTGAATAAGCGCGGCCTTCATTTACGTGTGTGCTATTTGTTGCAGTGTGTTCGGTGCACCCCGCTGCTGCAGGGTTAAAGCCAGAGACTTCAGCAACACGAACACGCATCAAGCGAGCGTTGTTGTGCTCTTCTTCGCTGCCGATTGCCATGCCTTCGTAAGAAAGATCAGGGCTACTGAAATATGGAATGGTTGGGCAGGAATTGCCGCTAGTGCAGGAGTAGCTCATAACGGTGCGCCAGTACGGCGCATTGGTGTCGTTAAATGTACCGTAGCCAAATTGATAGTTTCCGTTGTCGGCACCGCCTTGAAATTTGTCGTGATGCGCACCGAAATTGTGCCCCATTTCATGCATCGGAACATATAGGCCTGTCATACAGCCTCTATTTGTCACCGCAAAAGCCCAGTCGTATTCAGCATCTAACCACGCGATACCGCACACGTTGGTAGCGGCAGAAACGACATGTACCATGTCTGCGCCGTGCTGTTCTCGTAAGGCATGGATATAATCCATGTGGCCATCATTAGCGCGTTGAATATCAACGAGCGTTTGACCGCCATCGTTTAATGTTTCTGTATATTCTGTGTCATCGTGAATGCCGACACTGCGAAACAGCGCTGGTATGCCTGAGTTTCTCATTACGTCATTACTTTGCAATGTGGCCGTTTCTACAAGGGCTGCCATATCGTCACCGCTGGCGCGAGCATCGGTTGTGGTTACCCAAAGCACATCAATAATGTATGGGTTTTCCATCGTGGCCACATTGGGGCCATCGCGTCGACCAGCAACCGCAGGGGAAGCTGCGATTTCATTTTCAATACCGCTATTGCCTGGAAGAATTTCTCCTTCTTTTTCAAAAGCGCTGGGTGCTTGCCTTACCATTACTTGGCCGCCTGCGCTATCTGGGTATATTTGAATGACTTCGTCTTGTGTGATGATTGTTCCGGTAATGCCATTCTCATTTTCAACAAAATAAGCGCGGCCTTGAATGCCCGTGTTAAAGCCCGTTGGGTCTAAATAAACAAGATCGCCAACCCAGTTTTCGCCACCTAAGGTGTTGGCAAAAGTTCGTTCACTGACGGCGTAAATATTTTCTAAGCCGGGAATTTCAATTTTAAAGTCAGGTAAATTGAAAAGAGCATTTGAATCAATATTGATTGTGTTCGCAGGCAAACCCATTAGCATTTGCAAGTCACCCGAAGGGTCGGCTGCAGGGAATGTAATGACAGATGTATTTAATTGCTGAGCGCTGGCTCGCTCTAGGAATTCGTCGTAGTGCGTTTGTGCTTGCGTTGTAGAGATTAGGCATGCGCTGATCAGGCTTGATGCTAATAGTGTGTGTAATAACTTCATTGTTATTTCCATTTATCCGTTTAAAGCTTTTTTGTGAGACGTATTGCCCCACACCCCCGATGCTGAGTTATTCACAAATGTATGAATTAACGAGCATTCGTTTAAATGCGCAAAGCGCGATAGATTTGATGTTAAGCGCTGACACGAGTGTTAATTAACGCGTGCAAAACTCGCTTGGATGACGCTTTTTTCCGTATAAGCGTTTTATTATTTTTTGGTAGAGCCGAAGCTAAAGAGTACTCAGGTGATATCCAAAACCATACCTGAGAGCCTATTTGGAAGGCGGGAGGATTATATCGGCGGCTTTATAACCAAAATGTGAAGCGTGCACCAAATACATTTCTTTTTTGAATAAGTGTGAAATAGTTCAAAGTTATAGCTCGAGCCTAAAACTCGGATATTGGTTATATCGAATTTGTTTGCGTGTGGGTTGCTTGGAAATTAGCGGGATGGGCAAACAGACGTGATGAAAGCAAACGTGGGGTTACGGAAGAGAGCGAAGTTGATTGGATGGGCGACCCACGAAAACGGAAGAAGAGCGGTACTGGGCATAAAAAAACCCGCTCAAGGCGGGTTTACAAAAACCTGGTCTATGAGCAGGCCAACACACTTGAGGGGGTGGGCGAGCTAGTCGCCCAGGTGTTGTGTGGTGAAAAATTGTTGTGCTTGAACTCTTGGAGTTCGCTTTCTCGATGTGGCTCTTGTATGCAAGTTACAAGAGCCAGTCACAAGCGTCGTTCACGTTAGGATTAGTCGCAAGAGTTTACCGAAGACCAGTTACCTGGGCTGGTTTCTTCAAGTGAAATAACCGTATTTGAATTGTTGAAGGTGCTGCCTAAGTATGTCGCTGTACCGGTGGAGTAGTACGAGAAGTACTGCTCGTAAGCTCGACCAGCGTTTACGTGCTCACTTAACGTTGAGGTAAAACATACACCGCCGTTAGGGTCAGTCACAGTCACTGTTCGAGTGCGTTGTTGCGCAGGGTTGCCCGCTGCATCACTCACGTTATAGGTAACGACGTAAGTGCCTTCTCGACTGGTATCAACTGTATTGCCGCCAATAACAACATTTGTGGTGATGTCGCCATCGTTATTATCTTGGGCTGAATAGCCTGGTTCACTATATTCAGAATTCAGGTCTATGCTCATTTCCGTTGCACCTGCCAGAGTAATCTCTGGTGGAGTCGTATCTTGTTCATCAACCACTTCAACGGTCACAAGCACTTCTTCTGCAGGGTTTCCTGCGGCATCGCTAACGTTGTAGTAGAGGTGGTACGTACCCAAAGACGAAGTATCAACAGTACCCGTTACGACAACGTTACCAGAAATATCACCATTTACATTATCTGTTGCGACAGCAGTAGGGTTACTAAAGCTGTTGCCAATTGTGACGCTGTAAGAAGTGCCACCAGGAATGTTAATTACAGGAATTACATCGTCGGCAATTACGTTAACAGTACGAGTGATTGGTGTTGCAGCGTTACCAGAAGAGTCTGCTGCGTGGTAAGTGACTTGATATGCGCCAATGATCGAGCTTTCTACCGAGCCGCGAATGTCTGTCACCGCAAAGCTGCCGTCGATGTTATCGGTCGCTGTTGCACCTGGCTCAACATAGGTTTGGCCCTGGTAAATCGTCATTGGGTTGTTACCGTTTAGCGAGATGGTAGGTGCTACCGTGTCATTACAAACACCAAGTTCGTAGTACCCGGGGCTAGTTTCTAACAAAGAGTTCACTGTTGACGCGTTGGTGCCCAGGTTGTTGTCAGATCCGACAGCGAAGTAAGTGTCTGTTCCGCCAAAACAGAAGGAGCCCCAACAGGTTCCGCCTTCTTCGCGAATGGTTGCACGACCAGCTGCGGCATGTTCACTGTTACTAGTTTCGAAACAGGGCGTTGAAGGCTCTTCGATTTCAAAGCTACGTGATTCGACCACGCTTGTGTTGCCTTGCGAATCTTCCAAGTAAAGCTCTAGCGTGTGGGTGCCAACGCTTTGATCAGAAAATTCGATAATCCAAGTGTCGTACCCTGTGTTGCTATAGCCAAAGTTGGCATTACCGTCGAGCATGACGTACAAGGTGGCAAGGTCGTCGTCGGCGTCACTTCCACTTACATCTAAGCGAGCGGTGTTTTCATTGACGAGACTTACGTTGATGTTGGTAAAGACTGGTGCGCTGCCTTCACTTACTTCAAATTGAAGCGTGACAGGTTCACTTTGCATTCCCCAAGTATCTTCCGCTGTAATGACAACACTATGCAGACCAAAGCTTAGGCCTACGAAGTCGTGTGACCATGTGGAGCCAGTAACGTTGTCGTAAATCGCATCGGCACCATCAAGCTCGAAGTAAACACGACGCATGTTGTTGTTTGCATCAATGGCTTCACCGGAAACCGTTACGGTTGTACCGCTTTGGTTCCATACAATGTTTTGCAGGGTGGGCGCGACTTGGCGTTCAATGTCAAAGTTGGATGTGAGTATCTCACTTACTCGGCCACCAGAGTCTGTAGCGCGCACTTCGTAGGTGTAATTGCCGTTGGCAAGTAACCCTAAGTCGATGCTGTAGTTGCCCCAGATATCGACAGCATTCATCGCAAGCCATGAGCCACCAGCTGGGCGTGTCTCTACAGAAACGACATCGCCGTCCCAGTCGATAACGCGCGTGTTAAGAATGACGCTATCCACATCACTTTCCCAGCTACCTTGTACGTAAGAAATCTCAGGCACAAATTGCGAGTCGTTAATGGTGATACTGGTAGAACAGAACCCTTCGTTGCCTTGCACATCGACGACGCGGCCTTCGATCGTGAAGTCACCAATACCTGGCACTGGAAGACCATTGCGAGAGATGACTGATGGCCAGAATTGAACCCACTCTGTCTGTGACGATTCTTTGCCGTAGATGTATTGAGGGTCACCGTCTGGGTCAGTGATAAACATGTCGAATACCACATTGCCTTCGATTTTTTCGATGTCGATAATTTCACAGCTAGGAGTTTCGTTGCCGCCGGAATAAACCACTGTGTACGTATCGCTGCCACAGTTTGTGCTTAACCCTGAAGAGTCATTTGCGCGCATTGAAATGTTGAGGGTGGTGTTGTCAGCGTAAACCTCTGGAAGTTTGACGGTCCATGCTCGTTGGCTGGTCATCATGTCGTAAGTCCCTATTGTTACCCAGTCTCCGCCGTCAATTTGGTATTCCAGGGTGACATCACTTTGGTTGACATCAGACACTAAACCGTTAATGTCAATTTCACCCGCCACTTGAGAGGTTGAAGGCGATACGCCAATAAAATTACACGCAGGTGCTTCAAGAGGAAGGATGGTCACGTCTGCACTTATGACATTACTTTGCAGGCCGGTTTCATCTACACCGTATACGTACACGGTGTGGGTGCCAGTGGGAATATTGCTAGCGATTAGAGTCCAGTATGTGCTGTCGATTGTGACGTTTGTCCAAGTGCCGGTTGCTGGGTCGCCAGCACCATCTACTTGGTAAAACAATTCATTCACAGCGCTGTCGGGGTCAGTTGTGCGGCCGTAGATAATTGCTGAATCGTCACTAAAATCGGACCCGCTCACTTCCAGCGTAGGTGCAACGCCGCTTTCGACTTCAAAACTTGTAGTAAATTCGAAAGATTCTCCGGTGTTATCTTCGGTGCGAATATCGACGGTGATTTGTGAATTCGTTGCTGTAGCTGGAATGCTGACCGAGAAAGTGCCGCCGTTTATGACGCCAGCAGTCCAGGTTAAGTCACCGTTTACCCGAGCACGTACTGCGGTGATTGTGTCAGCGTTTGCGTCAAATACTTCACCATCAATAACAAATGTACCCCCGGCTAAAGAGGTGTCGAGGTTTTGCACTTCAGGAGCAAAGGGTGTTTCTGATGTTGTAGTAGGGAGATCGCTACACATTGCATTTGAGAAGTAACCGCTAGGCTCTTCGGCTAAGTTTGTTGTTTCAGAACCATTGGTGCCAAGGTTATCGTCTGAGCCTGTGGCGAAGTATGTGGTTGTGCCACCCCAGCAAAAAGACCCAAAACAGGTTTGGCCTTCTACTTGGGTATATGCACGGGTTGCAGTTACGTGTTGATTATTGCTCGCCGAGTGGTCGGTGCAAGAAGATGCAACGCTTGGGTAAAAGCCAGCAACTTCTGCCATACGCACTTGGTGAACACGGGCGTTATTAAACTCTTCTTCACTACCGATAACTGTGCCTTCGTAGCTAAGTTCAGGGCTAGAAAAGAACGGAATACGTGGGCAAGAGGTTCCGTTTTGGCAAGAATATGACATGACCGTACGCCAATAGGGTGCACTTGTATCGTCAAAGGTACCGTAGCCAAATTCATAGTTGGAATTGTTTGCGCTACCTTGAAATTTATCGTGGTGGGCACCAAAGTTGTGGCCGAATTCATGAGCAGTAGTAAGACCGCCAATACAGCCTTTGTATACCGCACCGAATGCCCACTCTGGAGTTGCATCCAGATACGCTTGCCCACAGTAATTGCCTGCGCCGGTGGCGATGGCGACGAGGTCTGCACCGTGCTGTTCGCGAATATCGTGTATTTCATCCATGATGCCGTCTGAAGGGTTTCGCACTGCGACAAGGGTGTCTAGCATCACGTCACCTTCCGCGTAGGTGGTGTCGACGTGGATATAAACTGTACGCAAGCGCCCTTGAATACCAGAATTTTCGTAGGAATCGTTGGCTTGGGTCATTCCCAATTCAATTTGTTCGTATACGTCGAGAGAGCCTTCGTTGAGTGCTTTTTGAGTAACAACCCAAAGCACATCAACAGTGTAAGGGTTAGCAACAGATGCTGGTGATTCACCGTCAATTCGACCGGCAACTCTGGGTCCTGGAGCAACGTCTTCATCCGAAAATATGTTTCCTGGGAGAATTTCGCCTTCGCTTTCGAATTCAGAAGGGTCTGAGCTAATCATCATTTGATTGCCCGCATCGTCAGCAAAAATTTGGATTACTTCATCTTTTGTGTGAATAGTCGCTGCAATGCCGCGTGACGATTCTACAAAGTAAGCGCGGCCTTCTACGCCCGTTGCGTAGCCTGTGGGGTCTAAAAATACAACATCACCTATCCAGGTTGAACCACCCAGACTATTCGAGATTATTTTATCTTTGACTGCGAAAAGGTTGTCTAGGCCATCTAGTTCGAGTTTAAAGTCTGATAAATCAAACAAGGCTGAGGTATCGAGCTGGACGTTGAATGCGGGTTTGCCTTGCAGCACTTGAACCGGTGCTGAATCACTGGCAAGTTGCGTAAGAACTTGTGTGTTTAACTGTTGGTTTTCGGCGCGAATCAGAAAGTCATCTAGCGTCGTTTGTGCAAAGGTCGTATTGGCAAAGCTGGCAGCGCCAATTGCTGCGGCAGCAAGCCATTTGTTAAAGCCGTTCATGTTATACCCCAATCCTCAGTGTCCTGATTAATTTCTATATGAGTCGTTAGTAACCAACCGACTATTCCCAATAGCAAAAGTCACGCGTATCCGTGAAGCGATCGCCTGAATATCAAAGAGCGCAGAGCGCAAGTGTTTTTGCGAAAGTACCGTCGTTACAACTGGCGTGTACGGAATCGCTTGAGTGACGCCTGCCGTTCTTAATTCGCATATTGGCGTTCTTTTTATGGGTGCTCTTATTGCGGTATGAATCGCTTTGTCAGCCGATGTCTTCCTTTTTTCGCGGTACCTAACGCTGGGTTCGGTCGCGAATACAACAATAAGTGCCAAAAGTATACGGGGTTGTGCATTCTCAAAATGTGAACGTGGAGCACATGTGGGCGACTAAATTTTCTATCTGTGAAATAGTTCAAAGTTATAGATTAGTGAATTACCCTATGTATTGGTTATATGGGATTTGTATCGGCTTGCTAGCGAGGCGGAGTCAGATAGCACGCTGAAGGAAAACGAAAAAGCGGCGGGCATAAAAAAAGCCCGTCATGTGACGGGCCTTGTATAACATTTCGCGATAGGTGAGCGAAGTGTCAAACGAGTAGCGGCATCCTTGCCCAGACTCAATCTTGAAATGAGTTGGTACTGCCTTAATTACAGGCAGTCACTTTCACCCAGTGGCCTGTAGATTGTTCTTCCAGGCTTACCACTGTTTGCATATTAATCACGGTGCTTCCGAGGTATTCATTTGTCTGACCAGCTGGAACCACTGTGTAGATGTTAGAACCGTATAGCACTTCCGCGCGACCGGCGTTAATGTGATCATTTAGAGTGTTGCTAAAGCAAGCGCCACCACTTGGATCCACAACGTTGACGGTACGTGTTTGCTCTACTGCAGGGTTGCCCGCGGCATCGCTTACGTTGTAAGTCACTACGTAAGTGCCTTCAGAGCTGGTATCTACCACGTCACCACCGACAACTACATTTGTAGTGATGTCGCCATCGGTATTGTCGGTCGCGAAGTAGCCTGGATCAGTGTACGGATCATTGAGATCTAGGTTTATTACCGCGTCTCCAGACAGAGTGATCACTGGTGGTGTTGTATCTTGCTCTTCTTGCACGTCTACCGTAACAACCACTTCGTCAGCAGCGTTGCCTGCGGCGTCGCTTACGTTGTAGTACAAGTTGTATGTGCCAACAGCGTTGGTGTCTACAGTGCCGGTAACGACGACGTTTCCAGAAATGTTGCCGTCAACATTGTCAGTTGCGTCTGCAGAAGGGTTGCTGAAGCTGTTGCCGACATTCACGGTGTAAGACGTACCACCTGAGATACTAATGACGGGTTTAACATCATCCGCAACAACGTTGACAGTGCGAACCACTGGTGTTGCAGCGTTACCAGAAGAGTCGCTGACGTTGTACGTTAACTGGTAGGCACCAACAATCGAAGTGTCAACATTTCCAGAGATACCAACGCTTACGCTGATGTCGCCATCGATGTTATCAATCGCTGTGAAGCCTGGCTCGACGTAAGTCGCACCTTGGTAGACGTCCATCGGATTACTACCTGCCAAAGTGATGGTAGGTGGCGTTGAATCGTTACAAGCTCCAAGTTCATAGTAGCCAGTGCTCGACTCTAATAAAGAGTTGGTAGTTGAACCGTTTGTGCCTAGGTTGTCGTTAGAGCCAACTGCGTACCAAGTGGTCGTGATTGTGCCGTAACAGTTACCAAGCCATTCAAATGAACACACTTCTGTGGTCGTTGCTCGACCAGCAGCTTCATGGTTCGCATTGGTGTCTTCAAAACATGGTGTTACTGGTGCTTGGATTTCGTAAGTGCGTGATTCAACAACGCTTGTATTGCCCTGTGAATCTTCAAGATACAAATCAAGCGTGTGAACACCAACGCTTTGGTTCGGGTATTGAATGATCCAAGTGTCGAAACCGGTATTGGCGTAGCCAAGGCTTACTGAACCATCGCGAGTCACCTGTAACGATTCAAGGTCGCCGTTAACATCGGTACCACTTACGTCGATGCGAACAGTGTTTTCATCCACGATACTGACATTGATATTGGTAAATGTAGGTGCGCTGCCTGCTGTCACTTCAAAATCGAGTGTAAAGGGTGCGCTTTGCATGCCCCAAGTATCTTCCGCAGTAATGACAACACTATGTTGGCCAAGGCTTAGACCTTCGAAGTTGTGAGACCACGCTGAGCCGGTGACGTTGTCGTATATTGAATCCGCACCGTCAAGTTCAAAGTACACGCGACGCATGTTGTTGTTTGCATCAATGGCTTCACCAGAAACGGTGACAGTTGTGCCGCTCTGGCTCCAAGTAATGTTTTGCAGGGTAGGTGCAACTTGGCGCTCAACATCGAAGTTGGTTGCGAATGTGTCACTTACTCGGCCGCCAGAATCCGTGGCGCGTACTTCATAGTCGTAGTTACCGTCAGCAAGTAAACCTAAGTCGATTGTGTAGTTACCCCAGATATCGACTTTGCTCATTGCTGCCCATGAGCCACCCACTGGGCGTGTCTCAACAGAAACGATATCTCCGTCCCAGTCGTTCACTCGTGTGTTAAGAATGACGCTGTCCACTTCGCTTTCCCAGTTGCCTTGCACGAAAGAAACTTCAGGCACAAATTGCGAGTCGTTAATGGTGATGTTGGCAGAGCAGAACCCTTCGTTACCTTGTACATCGACGACGCGGCCTTCTATCGTGAAGTTACCAATGCCTGGTACGGGCAGGCCGTTGCGCGATACCACTGATGGCCAGAATTGCGCCCATTCCGTTTGTGATGACTCTTTACCGTAGATGCTTTGTGGGTCGCCATCGGGGTCAGTGATGAACATGTTGAACACGACGCTGCCTTCGATTTGCTCAATGTTGATAATTTCACAGCTAGGTGTTTCGTTACCGCCAGAATAGACCACAGTGTACGTATCGCTGCCACAGTTAGTGCTCAGGCCCGAAGAGTCGTTTGCACGAACGTTGACGTTTAATACAGATGCGTCTGCATAGGTGTCTGGCAATTTAACGGTCCAAGGTTGCTCTGAGCTGATTAAGTCATAGCTGCCAAATGCGGTCCAAGTGCCACCGTTAACTTGGAATTCTAAGGTGACGTCACTTTGGTTTGCGTCAGAAACTAGACCGTTAATGTCGATCTCGCCGGCAACTTGTGAGGTAGAAGGTGATACACCCAAGAAATTACACGCCGGAGCTTCGAGAGGAATCGTTGTTACCTGTGCGCTTATTACATTACTTTGCAAGCCTGTTTCATCAACGCCATACACGTGAACGGTGTTAGTGCCCACAGGAAGGCTAGAGGTGATTAACGTCCAGTAGTTGGTATCAACCGGGAAGCTTGTCCAGGTGCCAACGGCAGGGTCTCCGGAGCCATTTAGTTGGTAGAATAATTCATTAACAGAGTTGTCTGGGTCATTAGTCGTACCATAGATCACAGCAGTATCGTCACGGAAATTTGAACCACTCAATGTAATTTGAGGAGGTACGCCAAGATCCACATCAAAGGTCGTAGTGAACTCGAAAGATTCGCCAGTGTTATCTTCCGTGCGGAAATCAACAGTCAACGTTGAGCCGCCTAACGTGGCTGGAATACTTACATTAAAAGTGTTGCTGCTGATAGTTGCATCAGTCCAAGTCGTCTCACCGTTTATGCGAGCTTTAACCGCAGTGATTGTGTCGGCGTTCGCATCGAATACTTCACCATCAACAATCAGAGTATTGGTCCCTGCAGTTGGGTTGAGGTTTTGAAGCTCTGGTGCAAATGCAGTTTCAGAAGACGTTGGTGTTGTTGGGCAGTTGCCGCTAGAGAAATAACCGGGCGACTCTTCAGCCAAAGTTGAATTAATAAAACTGTAGTTACCGAGGTTATCGCCAGAACCCGTTGCGTAATATGTTGTGGTGAAGAAAACAGTTTCTGTATAGGCGCGACCGGCAGTTACGTGATTTGCGTTTGTGTCTGCGAATTCAGTACAGCTTGAGGCAACACTTGGGTAAAAACCTGCAACTTGGGCCATGCGAACACGGTGAACACGAGTGTTATCCGCTTCTAGAGGGTCACCCAAAGGCGCGCCATTATAAGTTTGCTCTGGCGTGGTGAAATAAGGAACGCGAGTACAGCCACCAGCAGGGCATTGGTAGCTCATGACGGTACGCCATTTTGGATCGTCCGTTTCGTTATAAATACCTTGGCCAAAAACATAATTACTGTTGGTGCCGTTGGCAATATCGTGATGTGCACCAAAGTTGTGACCAAATTCGTGTGCAGGAGTGTAAGAGCTCATACAGCCGGCGTAAGTGACCGCGAAGGTCCAGTCGGGTTGAGTATCTAACCAAGCTTGGCCACAGTAATTGCCAGAGCCAGAAACGATATGGACCATATCGGCGCCGTATTGTGTACGAAGTGCATGGATGTTATCCATGTTGCCATCCGAAGGGTCGCGCACAGCATATAGCGTATCTGTCATGCTGCTGCCTTCGGTATAGCTCGTGTCGTAATGCACGTGAACAGTACGTACGCGGCCATTGATATTTGAATTGGCATAGGCGTCGTTGGTGTGTGTCATCGCCAATTCAATTGCTGCAGGAACATCAACACTTGTGTTGTTCACCGCTTTTTCGGTAACAACCCAAAGTACATCTACCGTATATGGGTTGCTTGGTGATGCTGGTGATTGACCGTCAATGCGCCCTCCAATTGAAGGGCCACCTGCGGGTTCGTCGCCTACGGGGTTATCTGCGGCAAGCACTTGGCCTTCGCTATCAAACTCGCTTGGGTCAGAGCTAATCATGATCTGACCGCCGGCGCCGTCAGGGTAAATTTGAATGACTTCGTTTTTCGTATGAATAGTACCGGTAATACCTTTTGCAGTTTCTACAAAATAAGCACGGCCTTCTTTTTCAGTCTCGTATCCAGTTGGGTCTAAAAATACAACGTCACCGACCCAGTTGTTGCCGCCTAATTTGTTGGCAATAACACGTTCTTTTACGGCGTGAAGATTTTCTAAACCGGGTAATTCAATTTTAAAATCAGACAAATTAAACAGCGCTTGACTGTTTAATTGAATGTTCATTGCAGATTTACCAAAAAGCATCTGAACAGAAGCAGGAGCGTTTTCTGTTCGCGATAAAATACTGGTATTGAATTGTTGAGACTCAGCGCGTTCAAGAAATTCTTGAAATGGCGTTTGTGAAAAAGCGCTCGCTGAAAAAGCGGCTGTGCCTATTGTTGTTGTTCCAAGGGCGAATGCGGCTAACCACTTATTTATCCGGTCTAGTCGTTTCATTGCAAAGATTCCTGTACCTATCAAAAATTCAATTTCAAAACTGGTTGAGATGTACTTCGCTAATCTCAAACCGTGAAGCAAAAAATCCCCAACAACACGACACGCGTGTCGAATACTTATGGTGTGCTTTAAGCACTTGATTTTTGTGTGACCAGATTCTTTACCAGAAAACACTGGTGTGAATTTTTTAGAGTCACTTATGGTTGTTCACTACCTATGAACGTTTTCCACGTTCTATTTTTTGATTTTGTTTTGATCGGTTTGCTTTCGTTCTGCTCTCTTTACTTTGAATACATTCAAAGCGGTTTAGATTCAGAGTCCCTCAAAAGCGAACTTAGTGTACCAAAGTGTAGTGTGGGATTAAGTGTCAGACAGGAGAAAATGAAGACTGATTTTTTATAAAAAACAGACAAAGTTCACACAAAAACTATAAAACATATCGCTTTTATCGATTCGTTTGAGTGTATCGATTTTGCATATCGATATAAACGATGGTTTTTATAACCTTCCATTAAGTTAACAAGTTATCTATGTGTATCGACTTGATTGAATGGTTAAAAAGCGATCGTTTTTAAAATCGATTAAATCGATGCTTGTTGTTCCTTGCGTGGAAGCCTTGCCTTAAGCGGACGGCGGAGAGACAGGGTTAACTGTGCGAAGTGGTTCTCATTTGGTTGAAAGGAGGTTCCCAGTTATTAATATGAACCGTCTATCATTATACGCTCGAACAAGTTTTAAATAGCTAAGACCTTATGTTATCTCGCGCGAGCCGATATTTTGGAATACGCATCGGGGGGCAAGTCGTAGAGGCAATGCAGTTGGCTAGACATACAGAGAAGTTTGGAGCGATTCATAACAATAACAGGATGGTACATATGTCTTATTTACTTCGTGTAAAACGGTCAAGCATTTTTATTATTGGGTTGTTACTTGCCTTGGCAGGTAAA
The DNA here is from genome assembly GCA_045430305.1 of Agarilytica sp. Taxonomy (GTDB): domain Bacteria; phylum Pseudomonadota; class Gammaproteobacteria; order Pseudomonadales; family Cellvibrionaceae; genus Agarilytica. The sequence continues at coordinate 294,451 of JAILXW010000002.1, forward strand.
ACCTACGCAGATTCTTGCCCCGTAGTTTCTGATCAACTTTACATTCTTTCAGCTGAAGGTCTGGTGGAATATTATTTCGATACCAGCGGCACAGGGTACCAAACGACCGGTGACAACGTAGTGCTCAGTGGCGATATTCTCATTTCGGCAACTGTGTACCGAGGCGACGACGGGCTTGGTTATAGTGTTGACCCGAATAATTGCAGTGGTGGCACTCAGGGAGGCTGGCAGACCGAAACCCTCGGTGGTTTGAGTGTGCATATTTATACCCCCAGTGGGGAGGCAACAGTTGAACCTCACGTGGCGGATAAGCGCCCACTTATGCTGGGCTTGCACGGTTGTTTTCAAAGTAATGATTTGATGCGCGATAAGGGCAATTGGGAAGCTACTGCTGAAGCCTACAACATGGTGGTTGCCCTAGCAGATTCGGGCACCATTGCATATGGCAACTGTTGGGATTCCTTCGGTACTGGGCACGCAGCAGATAACCGCGACAGTGTGCGTGTTATTGAACTTACCGAAACCTTGCGCGATCGCGAAGCGCTTTCCATCGACCCAAACCAAGTTTATATCACCGGGCTTTCGTCTGGCGGTATGCAAACCATGCTGGTGGGTTGTATGCGCCCTGACCTTTATGCCGGGATGGGTTTGGGTTCAAATCCAACCATTGGTTCTAATTCTGGTGACTGGGGTTCCGAAGCACCTGAGTCGGTTACAACCGAAGGTGTTGCGATGTGTCGAGACTTAGCCGAATCAACAGGAAATTCTGAGTCGTTTAGTTCCCAGATCACCTCGATTGTTTGGGGGGATGACGATGTGGTGAAAGGCGGAATGGACGAACCCTCTAACGGGATTCACTTGAGCTTCTTTGAGAGAAATAGAGAAGTGATGTCAGACATATATTTCGCAAACACTGTGACTGATACCACGCCTCTAGAGCACCACGAAGGTACCGACCATAGTGTTGCCCTTATATATTCCCTCATTCTACCTATGCCAAACCCTGAGACGGAAATTCCTCGTATTTCGTTTCTAGAAATCGACGGTCTAGGTCATAACTGGTCGAGTGGCAACGGGGCACAAGATACCGATATTAACGGTAGCTATGTTGATTACCCAGCGTACGTAACCAGTTTCTTCCATGAGAATAATCGTCGCATTGACCGAAATTTAAATACGCCTCCAGAGATTACTATCATTGGTGAGACGTATATTGAAATAAGCGTCGGTACTGAATATGTGGATCAAGGTGCAACCGCATACGACGAGGAAGAGGGTGATCTTTCTGCCTCAATTCAAACCTCCGGTGCGAATATTGATACGTCTGAGCCTGGTACGCATTTGGTTGGCTACTCTGTGCGAGACTCGGGTAGCTTAGAAGATTTTGAAGCGCGTACAGTTGTCGTGGTTGAGCGTGAAAACACACCGCCAGAAATTACACTGCTTGGTGACAACCCACTTATCCTTCAGGATATTGGCCAATTTGAAGCGAATGATCCTGGTGCAACCGCATACGATGAAGAGGATGGCGATATTTCTCATCTTGTTTACATTGATGTAGTAAGGCGCACTGATCCTGTCGATCAAAATCCAAATCGATGGCAAGCATTGTATTGCGTCGTCGATTCTGGTGATGCAATGATGTGTGTATGGCGTTCAATCGTTATAGAAGTTGTTGTTACGCCGACACCTACCGTTTCGCCAAGCCCATCGCCTACCGTTTCGCCAAGCCCATCGCCTACAGTTTCGCCAAGCCCGAGCCCAAGCCCTTGTACCGAATCAACAGCAATGAACTTTGTTCATAAGGTATTTGGTCGCGCTTATAGTGCTGGGGATTTTTGGCAGCCAAACTATTTTGCTTCTGGCTCTGATGAAGCGCTTGCGGGTTCTACTTACGATGTAAGTGCGCTTTACTCTTTAAATGGAAGCACCTGGCATGCCGGAGCCTGCCCTGAATAAACTGAAAATTTATTTTTAGTGGTGCGAAATTAAAAAGCCCCGTTGTGACGGGGCTTTTTTTTTTGCGTATGCAAATTACAGATGTCAAAACGCAATTCGTTAACCAATACCTAGCAATTGGTGCCTAAATTTAGAGTGTGGTTGTGAATGATCTAAGCCAAATTGACTCACAACATGGCCTTCACTTTTTATCCATGACCTAAATATACGATCCCATATTGCCAATGCGGAACGAATATTTTTATCGTAGTGTTCTTATTTTGTGCTGTGATGGATTGCGTGAAAACGCCACGAAAATGGAATCTTGTAGTAAAGATAGTGCAGATAAATGGTGCAGATAAATGGTGCAGATAGATGGTGCAGATAAAAAGGTGAAAAATCTTCCAACAAAAACACTGTCGTTGTAAAACCGGCAGCCGTTATAGCGCTTGGCAAAACAAGACGTTTCCTTCTCCGAAATGTGAGGCAAGTATGCGTTTCACCAGAAGGGCAAGACCTATGGCCAAAATACTCGTTTACTTGGGTTCGCCAGATATAAAAGGGATGGTTTTAAGGCCGGTCGTAGAATCTTTCCGTACACGCTATGTTGTTGCACGATATGGGTGAAGACCTCGCCGATTTTACCGTTGATGATGAGGCTGCTGATATAAACGATAAATTGGAATATTTAGCCGGTTCACACGATTAGCGAACGCCACCTTTGTGGGGTTTAGGTTTGGCTCAAACAGTAGATCCCGAAGCGACTTTTTTACATGACGGTCGCGCGCGTACAATCATGGAAGCGGTGTTGTGGCATGGCGGTGAAGCGGAAGCTGCCAAACAGGCCGTTTTGGAATTCAACGTGATTGAGCGAGACAAGTGTTTAGCGTTCTTAAACGATTTGTAATGTTCAGGCGCTGGCGCATAGAATTTAAACCAAACACAGAGAAAAAGAAGCGGCTGAATGGTGTTGGGTGTTTATGTTCAAATTGTCAAAATGGGCTTGTAAATTGGTGGCCATGTCCTGAATATAGGAGCCGCATTTCCATGACCGAAAACATCAGTGTTTTTGGTTGCTGCTGACTGTAATTTGATCAAGGCTGTTAGCCTTGGAGGATATACTTGTGAATTTTGTTGAAGACTTACAGCCTCTTATTGAAAAGGCACCCGAAATCGTTGTGACCTATGGCGTAAAGATCGTACTCGCGCTTGCTGTTTACGTCATTGGTAAATGGGGTGTAGCTGGCTTATCCCGCTTGTTTGAAAAATCTTTAAAAGCGCGTGGCGTAGATTCGACAGTGGCGGTGTTTACTAAAAACATCACTCACTATTCATTGCTGACGGTTGTCATCATTGCGGCGCTCGGCCAGCTTGGTGTTCAAACGGCTTCCTTCGTTGCCATTGTTGGTGCAGCAGGTTTGGCGGTTGGTTTTGCCTTGCAGGGTTCGCTTTCTAACTTTGCATCAGGTGTGTTAATTATTCTATTTCGCCCATTTAAAATTGGTGATTACGTCGAAGCGGGTGGTACCGCTGGCGTGGTTCATGAAATTTCTATTTTTTCTACCATATTCAAAACGCCAGACAACAAAACAGTGGTGGTTGCTAATAGTGCAATTACCAACGGCAATATTGTGAATTACTCACAAGAAGATAAACGGCGTGTCGATTTTACGGTAGGTGTTGGTTATGGGGCAGATATTCAGCAAGTGAAAAAAGAATTGCAAGCGATTGCCGATGCTGATGAAAGAGTACTGAAAGAAGTAGGAAAAGAGGTCACTATAGGCGTGGCAGAGTTGGCCGACTCTTCGGTAAATTTCGCATTTAGGGTCTGGGTTAATACCGAAGACTACTGGGGTGTGTTTTTCGACCTAAATGAAAGAGTGAAAATACGCTTTGACGAAGTCGGTATTGAAATTCCTTTTCCACAAATGGATGTGCATATTTCGAAAGAAGCAGCTTAGTAGGTATTCGCCTAAGTTTTAAATTTATCGAGCGATTGAATAAGCGTGTCGCGCTTGCTTTGAATGTTTTGAATGGCGTGACTGATATCTTGCGATTTGCTCGCTGTGTCTTGCGCTATGTGACTCACTTCAGAAATGCTGTGAGTCATTTTTTCTGTATTGTGTGCGCTGTCGGTGGCTGTTTCAGAAATTGATTTATTGATATCGGCGATATGATCAACGGCCTGTAAAATCTGTGAAAAATTTTCACCTGCTTGTTTTACTTCATCGACGCAGGCATCGGTTTCCGCTTGCCCTGATTCAATGGATTTTGCTGCATTTTCAACGCCGGCTTGAACTGTTTCAATGATGTTCTTAATTTCTGCTGTAGAGTCTTGTGTGCGTTGAGCGAGGCCTCGCACTTCGTCAGCAACAACGGCAAAGCCGCGCCCTTGTTCGCCTGCTCGCGCGGCTTCAATAGCAGCATTTAACGCAAGCAGGTTTGTTTGCTCTGCGATGCCTTGAATCACGCCTAGTACCTTTCCGACTTCTGCCGTGTTGGTTTCCAAGGTTGAAATTAAACTATTGGTCGATGCAATGTGGTCACGCATAAATTGAATGCGTTTTACAGCATCGGTCATCACGGTGCTGCCTTCTTCTGCTTTTACGTGTGCGTTTTGAGATGCTTCTGCGGCATCTTGAGCGCTGTTAGCAATATCGCTTGTTGTCGCAGCTATCTGTTGCATAGCGTCTGAAATTTGTTGTGTGCGAGCGTGTTGTTCTTGCGTCGCTTGCTGTATTTGGCTGGAGGTTTGAATGAGGTTTTCATCAGAACCTTTTAGCGAGCGAATGGAGGCTTCAAGATCGGTAAAGGTACTGGAAACTTTTTCGTGGAGGCCGCGCAGGGCTTCCCATATGCCTTGTATTTCACTGCTTTCTTTGTTGGTTTTATTAATATGGAAATTAGCTTCACCAGTATTTCGAATGGCGTTCTCGATTTGTTCAATTGGCTTGCTGATACTTTTTAAGCTGCTGAGATAATGCAAAATACCTAGGGCGATGCTTATCACGACAAACAGTACGATCATCCACGTAATTGTGCTGTTAAATTGTTTAGCTCCATCTAAAGAAATTTTATTGAACGAATCGTTTAAGTCTCGTGATGCTTGCTCAAGTATTTGAGTAGGTCGTCGGTCAGTATTCTCTACCCTTTTTGCGCCAAGGGTGTGATCGAAGCCGTACCCCATATAAATTTCAAAGCCTTCTTCATAGACTTTTAATATTTTGATGTGCTCGGTATTAAACGCGTTGACCTGTTGGAGGATGTCTTTGTCTAACGCAAGTTGCTGAAGTTGTTTAATGGTTTCTTGAACTTGCTTGTGTTTTTGAGCAAAGCGCAGCCAATATTTCTCGCGCGCATCTTGTGAGTGCCCGTGCAGCAGAACGTTGTTCCATTCTTGTATTTGGCTTTTGAAATTCAGCGTAGCGTTATCAACTAAGGCTATCGCTTGAGAGGTGCGTTGGCTTTCGTTATGGAGGTTCTGGAATTGCCCCTTTACGGTAAATAACGCTAAGACCACCGCCAACCCCATGAGGGCCACGACACCGCCTCCGGTGGCGATTAAGCGCATTTTTAACGACATAGGGCGACCTTAATAGATCCAAACGTGTGAGTCAGAGCGAATATTTGTTGATGATTAATACTTGTTTAAAGCTTAGGGGCATAAGCTAAAGCATAGACGATGACTCAAATAATGCCGACTTTTTACGCGATAAAGTGATTGGAATCAATTGCTTAGCGGTCTAGAAAAAATGCCGTATGAATATCTACGAGGGCCAGTTTGCATACAAGCTTGCGTAATGGCCATATTGGAGCCACATTGATAGGGGTAACCTAACGAATGTAGGAACGAATAAAGGCCGTTAACGCACTAGCCAGGCAAGGCCGTTAGGTCGAGCACTTTTGAGAGAACTTATGAAGCTAAGCCCCGAAGAAACCCGCCACCTTATCTCGATTGTAAAGCTTTATCGTTCATGGATGTATGGCAGTATTAAAGAGAACGCTGACGAGCTAGACCCTCATGGCAAGGCGTTTTTGGCCAATCGTCTGGGGGTGGTGAGCAGCGCTCAGCAGAAGCTCGAGGCCATGCTGGCTGCAGGCGGCGCAGCGGTAGAAGAGACCGCTAAGCCAAGTGAGCCAGGCATAAGTATTGAGAATGCCCGCGTTTTGATTGCTGACGATGACGATGTCACAAGGGAGCTTGTCGGTACAATATTAGAAGATATCGGTTTTAAAAATATGGACAGCGCCGAGAACGGCCAGGTTGCTCTTGAGAGAATACTGGAGTCTGGGCCGTATCATTTAATTATCTGCGATTGGCGTATGCCTGAGCTCAACGGGTTGGAAGTGCATCAACGAGCGAAGGAAGCAAATAAGCTAGACGACTCAATCTTTATTTTACTTACCGCAATTGAAGATGAAGTGCTTGCAGCGCGTGCAGAGCGTCAAGGGATCTCCATCTACGCCACCAAACCCATCGATGCGGACGAATTTGAAGCAAACATCCGCGAGTCTTTTGGCTGAGTTCTCATCACTACTGCGGGCTTGATTTCTTAGCTTAGGCGCCGCCGGTTTTCTACATGCTTGTAGGGCTTCTACTGAGCATTAGTCGAACTATTTCCACCCGCTTTGGGCTCCCCCTTCTTTTATTTCTGTCTAAAAAAACATCATTTTTTTGATGTGAGACAACTTTTATCCCGCTTTTCTGAGATGAGTTGAGTGTTTTTTCTGCGATTTATAGCTATAAAAAAATATTTTTTAGACTCTAATTGGTATAACTTTTTTGTGGGTTTTTGGCGGCTTTTAGTCCCGAAACAACTTAAATAGCGACATTGTCCGATGTAAAAAAAATCGTCAGTGTGAAAAAGGTAATAGTTTTCTCAAAATTGATATCGATAAAGTTGGATTCAATCGATTGTAGCGGTTTTTAAAATATCGAATAGATCGAATTTTGATCAGTTATCCTATTGAATACGCTGGTTTTTATCGGTTTTGTTGGTTTTTGAGGGGGAATGTTAGATTCTTTTTTTATCGAATTCTTAAATTCGCTCTCAAAAGTATATTAAACGGCTTTGCATTATCATTTGTTTTTGTTGTTGTCAATACCACCTTGGCGCTGTGGTACCTTTTTGGCAGCCTATTACACTTTGTGATGTGTGAATGAGTGTGAGGCAGGTCACGTTTGCCTGTTTCACAAACAAAGAAACAACAACTAAACAATTCGCTTACATGTCCAGGATGCCGACAGTAAGTGTCTAAATCGAGGCTCAACCTATGAATGCTTTTCAAATATTCAAAAATTTACGCGTGGGAGTTATGGCTACCATCGCAGCGAGTGCGTTTACAGCACTGCCGACATCTGCACAGATAATGACAGGTAGCGGTGATGTGGATGCCTATTCTTATTCAGGTTCACGTACACGCGAATACGATGTATATGTTCCACAGTCCTACGATGGCACGACTGCTGTCCCTATGATCTTCGCGCTACATGGTTGTGCGATGAATCACGACGATGCTCGCGGTACTTGGAACCTTGACTTGATTGCTGATCAAAACAACGTGATTGTTGTTTTCCCGTTTGTTACTAGCTTCTCTGAAATGCGTAACGAGAATTGCTGGGGTTACTGGTTCGACAACCATGTACAAGAAGGTGCTGGTGGTGAGGTTGACGACATCTACGGTATGGCGCTAGAGGTTGAAGGCAACTACAACATCGATCCAGATCGTCGTTATATCACCGGTATCTCTTCTGGTGGTGCAATGACGGTTGCGGCCGGTATTGCCTATAACGATTACTGGGCGGCGATGGCGCCAGTTGAAGGTCTTGCTTACGGAGACGGCTCAAGCTCTGTAACGGCTGATCAGTTCAACAACACAGCCTTCCATGTAAGTAAAATTAACGCTGAGCTTGATGATACTCGCGCAATCCCAACACTCGTTATTCATTCGACTAACGACACTGTTGTGATGATTGACGGTGGTGAGTTGATTCGTGATTCTCAGTTAACTGCATTTGGTGCGGACTTGACTGCTGACGGCACTGAAAGCTGTACGCATGAGAGCATCAGCTGTACTTTGACCACGTATAACGACACTAGCGGCGACCCACTTGTTAAGACGTTGTTCTATAACGGTGTAGCGGGTAAGTCTGCGTCATACGGGCAAGGTCACTACTGGACGGGTGATGATCAGAACACTGATAAGTGGGCAGAATCGCAAGGCCCTAGTGCTTCTCAGCACATTTGGGAGTTCTTCTCGCAATTTACTTTGGATGGTTTCGATTCGTGTGATGACCCGAACGATACAACTGCTCCAGCAGCTCCATCTGGCCTAAGTGCAGATACTGTTGGTGATAAGTATGTTGTGATGAGCACAACTGCAAACACTGAAACAGACTTTAAAGGCTACAACTTGTACTTCTCTGGCGGTGCTTCAGCCGGTGCAGCTTCTTCTTCTGACTTCACTCTTACAGGTTTGAGCCCTCAAACTTCTTACACTGTATATGCCAAGTCTGTTGATAAGTGTGGTAACGAATCAGCTGCTTCTAGCAATGTATCGTTTACTACTACTGCTCTAGAGTATCTTGCTCCGAGTGCAACAGGCACATGTACAGAGCACTACAATGCTGGTCGCTTAGAAACTGCTGAGTACACAGCGTGTGGTGGTTCGCATGGTTACATTGATGACGTAACTTTGTGGGAGCTTGCAGACGGTTCTTGGGTTGATACTGATCCAAACGGTGGCGCTACAGGTGGTGGTTCTGGTGGTTCAACTGGTGGTGGTACTGGTACTGACTATCCTCCTGGTTCTTGGGCGACTGAAGGTAACTTGGCCGGTATGGAAGTACACATCTATACCCCTGGTTCTGTAACTACTAACGGTAAACGCGCTCTTATGATCAGCTTGCACGGTTGTTCACAGTCTAACGAAGTTGTTCGTGACAACTGGGGCTGGAAAGACGAAGCAGACGAGTACGGTATGGTTGTCGCTGCTCCTATGGCGCCTAACGGTGGTGTGATTGCTGGATGTTGGGATTACTACGACAGCAACCACGATGGTGATAGCCCTGGCCGTCACGACGATAACTTGATCAATCTTGCGAATGCCTTGATTAATGATGCTTCATTGAATATTGATGCTGACCAAGTGTATATCGCTGGCTTGTCTTCTGGTGGTGGTGAAACATTCGTCATGGGCTGTGTTGCTCCAGATATCTTCGCTGGTATCGGCATTAACGCTGGCCCTGCAGTAGGCACAACTTCTGGTCAAATCGGTAGCGTTCCAACCGGCCTTACAACCGCTTCAACTGCAAGCACTTGTGAAAGCTTTACTACTGCAGACGCAGACTTCGCTACACAGTTGACTTCTGTCATACACGGTACTGCGGACTACACGGTTGGTACTGACTACGCAGAACACGACGCAGCAGCTATGGCTGATGTATACAACGTAAGCAAAGATTCTGGTTCTAACAGCATCGCTGGTGGTGGTACTGAAGAGACTTGGTCTGATGCGACTGGTGTACGTGTGTCTAAGATCATGTCTTCAGGTATGGGTCACGCTTGGCCTGCAGGTAACGACGAAACTGGTGGGGCTTACACTGACCACAGCACTGTTGACTACCCAGCGTTTGTGACTAAGTTCTTCTTCGACAATAACCGTCGTGCAGACTTCACTAGTAATGACACGACAGCGCCTACTGTACCTACTGGCTTGTACGTCACTGGCTACGGTGAGAACGATGTACAGTTGGAATGGACTGCAGTGTCTGATGATGACTTTGCTCGCTATAACCTTTACCTAGACGGTGTCTTGTTCGGTAACACTGCCATCCCAATGGGTACAGTAAACGGCCTAGCAGCTAACACTCAGTACGGCTTCAGCGTAACAGCGGTAGACGTAAGTGGTAACGAGTCAGCGGCAAGTGCAACGGTTTACCAAACAACTGCTTCTAGCGGTGGTAACCCAACGCCTACAGCGACTCCAACGCCAACACCAACACCAACACCAACGCCTACTCCTACGCCAACAGCGACGCCTGCTCCTGTAGCGCAAGAGACTGCTACGTGTACCGAGCACTATGTAGCGACTCGCCTTGATTACACTGGCTATCTAGCGTGTGGTACCGAGCATGGCTACATCAACGATGTAACACTTTACGAAGTTGAATCTGGTGTGTGGGAAGACAACGACACTAACGGTGATGTAGGTGGCGGTGAAGAAAGCGGCGGTAGCTGGACTTGTGGTGAAATCACTTCAAGCAATACTGCTCACGTAACCGCTGGTCGTGCAACCACTAACTTCATAACAGCAACAGCAGTAGGTTCTAGTGATGCAATGGGTAGCTACTCAATGTTCACTTACAGCACTTTGGCTGAAACTTCTGAAGATTACTGGGAAGTTGGTTCATGTCCCTAATCGTCTAAGTAAGACCTAGCAACAACACAAAGCCGCCCACTAGGGCGGCTTTTTTGTGGGCGGCGAAAATGAGGGGAGCAATTTTCGGCGTTTGTGTGTAGTTATATATGCCGGCTAATTCGGTGCGGCCTCAGGCGTTGCGCATGGAAGGAGTGTATGTGGGTATTGCACGACCATGGAGGTTCAGGGTTCAGGGTTCAGGGTTCAGGGTTCAGGGTTCAGGGTTCAGGGTTCAGGGTTCAGGGTTCAGGGTTCAGGGTTCAGGGTTCAGGGTTCGGGGTTCGGGGTTTAGGGGGCGATGATCGGTAGGTATCGGTCTATACAGGCGTCATGCATGCCGAAAATAACTGGTGTCGTCCATGCAGAGTCGTTTAGGTTCCAAATTCATTTTGCTGGGGCTATTTGTAAGAATGAGGAGAGCGTCGTATTGGAAAAATGCCCTAGGGTTTGTTGAGGTGGGTGGCGCGGCAGAGCGCTAGGCAGGGGGGCTCGAAGGTGTTGGTTGTGACGTAGGTGGTGTGCAGTCGTGAGTGGTGGTATTAAAGTCCGTCTCTAAATGATTTTAGTGTTGGCTTTCATGAAGATCGGTGTAGTTGAGCGAAGCCTTGTTACAGGCTGCGCTGTTGGTTGAGTGGCGAGATAAGATGAGGGTGTTTAAGCGCTGGGTGATGCTGAGCTTGCTGATTTTTGCAAATATTCTCGCATCATTGGTATGTGCGTTGGGGAGCTAGAAAGCAACCCGCCATCAACACGAATGGTTTCTCCGTTGAGGTACCAAGGGGCTTCCATGGCCATCCAGAGTGCAGCGTGTGCTACCTCCCAGCTCTCGCCGAGCCGGCCATTTGGTACGCTATCGAGAATACCTTGCATGCGCTCGGGGTTGCTTTTCATGCCGTCGAGAAAAGGAGTGTCGGTCCAGCCGGGGCAGAGGCTGTTTACCTGTACAGGGGTGTTGCGAATGGCTAGATCTGCTGCCAGTGACTTGGTGATTGAGATTACTGCGGCTTTTGACGCAGCGTATGCAGGGTTAAGTGGAAAGCCAGTTTCGCCTGCAATTGACGATATGTTACAAATGCGACCGCCGCCGGATGCCTCAATAAGAGCCGCGCCGTGTTTACAGCATGCAACTGTACCTAATAAATTAACATCAAGAACGTGGCGAAAATCTTCAATATCGTAATCGAGTAAGCTTTGTAGTAGACCGGCTACGCCTGCGGCGTTAATAATGGCGTCGAGTCGACCGAACTTTTGTTTTATGCGAATAAAAAGGTTTTTGACTTCCGCTTCTTTTACAACATCAGTTGCAACAAATTCGATCGAAACGTCGAATTTTTTTAAGCGGTCGAGTGTTTTTTGGGGGTTGCCATTATCGGCAAATATGATATTGGCGCCTTCTTGTGCGGCTTGTACGCAAGCATCGCTGCCGATGCCTGATGCTCCCCCGACTACTAATAAGGTTTTACCGCTAAACTTCTTACCTGTAGATTGCATGAGGGGTTCACTTTTCTATATTGGCGTGATGATTTGAGCGACAAGCCTACTCGGTTTGTTACTTGTTTAAAAGTTAAACTTCATTTAATTTTGAAAATCTTTTTTTCGGTAAAGAAAAAACGATTAAATCGAAATGTACGCAACAAAAAAGGGCGGTATTTTGATTGTGCACGATAAATTCGCATGAGTAATATAGCTCATGTATTCGCTGGCGGAGTTTGTTTTTTTCAAAAAATACTTTATATATAGGTTCGATCGGTTTTTTTATTCTAGCTAATAGAAAAATTTATTTTTATTGTTTGTGGGAAGTTAATCAATGACGGCTTTACGTAAAAAAATAATCGCGATGGGCGTTTCTCTTCTTGGGCTTGTCTCTGCGTGCTCGCAAGGGAAGTTAGATCAGAAACAGTTGGAACAACTATATGGTGAAGCTTTAGAGCGCCAGAACAAAAAGTTAAAGGTGTATCACCTTGGGCATAGCCTAGTAGGAAGAACAATGCCTTTAATGTTGCAGCAGTTGGTGGGCGATGGCCATGACCATCGCAGCCAGTTAGGTTGGGGTACGCCACTAAAAGCGCATTGGGAGCCGGATATTCCCGTTAATGGTTTAGAGGAAGAAAATAATCATGCGTTTTACTTGCCCTTTGATGAGGCAGTAGAATCAGCTGCGTTTGACGTGTTTGTCTTGACGGAAATGGTAGAAATAAAAGCCGCGATTAAATACGCGAAAAGTGCCGAGTATTTAGAAAAGTTCGTAAGAAAAATTACACGCGATACGCCTGAAGCAAAAATATATTTTTATGAAACATGGCATAAAGTTACTGACGAAGAGGGGTGGATGTTTCGACTAGAAAGAGATTACAAAAAATACTGGTTGGATAATATTGTTGATCGAGCACATAAAAAGTTAAATACAGATCACACAATTTACGTTATCCCCGTAGGGCAGGTTATGCTTGCGCTATTTAGAGAAATAGAGGCGCTGGGTGGCGTTCAAGGTATAAGCGGCCCGGAGGATTTTTTTAAACGCAACGAAGACGGCAGTCTCGACCCGATTCATATTAACGAGTTAGGGGAGTATTTGGTGGCGTTAGTGCATTATGCTGTGCTGTATCGTCAGAGCCCAGAGGGTCTACCTTTTCAGCTCAAGAATGAAAAAGGTGAGTTAGCGGTTGCCCCCAGTGAAGAAGTCGCTATGCTTATGCAGCGTTTGACTTGGCAGGTGGTTTCCCAAGATTACCGAACAGGAATTATCCCTTATCAAGCGCCCTAGCGAGTTATAAGGTTCAGTATTAAAGTTTAGTACGGCAGTAAGATTAATTAAAAAGATGAAAACAACAAAATGACGGATTACAAAGACATATTGCCTAAGGTTGGTTTTATCGCGATTGGTCGCAATGAAGGCGAACGCTTGCAGATCGCGTTAAAAGCGATAAAACAACATTACAGCGATTCGCCCGTTGTATATGTGGACTCTGGGTCAACCGATAACAGTGTCGAATTTGCCGCATCGATTGGTGTGGATGTTGTAGAGCTTGACATGAGCATTCCGTTTACTGCTGCTCGAGCGAGAAATGCTGGTTTTGAACAACTGCTAAAGCAATTTTCAGATCTTACTTACATTCAGTTTCTCGACGGTGACTGTGAGGTGTTGTCTGGCTGGGTAGAAGCGGGTTTGCAAACACTTGAAGATCCCAAAATTGGTATCGCCAGTGGGCGTCGAGCGGAGCGCTATCCTGATGCTTCAATTTATAACACCTTGATGGATATGGAATGGAACTCCCCTGTTGGTGAAATTATGGGTGTGCCTGGCGACATTCTTATTGAGGTTGAATTGTTTAAAAAACTAGAAGGGTTTAATCCGGCTTTAATTGCGGGCGAAGATTTTGATTTGTGTTTGCGTGCAAAGGAACTTGGGTTTATTACTTATCGCGTAGATGCTCCAATGAGCATGCACGATGCTAATATCATGCATTTTTCGCAGTGGTATAAACGCGCAAAACGTGGCGGTCACGCCTGGGCTAATTTGTATCATATTCACTATCACACTGCGGCACATCATTTTCGACGAAAAATATTTGGAATTTTGTTTTACGCATTGTTGTTGCCATTTGCCTTAATATTTTTCGCCAATGTCAGGCCGGCCTTGGCTGTTGTGTTGATTATCGGTTTTTTACTCATGGTTTCTCGGTCGGTAGTAAAAAGATTGCTTGCTGGCGACGCGATAAAGCTGGCTCTTGGCTATTCTGCGCTTTCTTATATTGCAAAATTCCCCGAGTTGTTGGGCATGTATGAATACTGGAAAGTAATTTTAAGAAAGCAGCGTCATACCCTTATTGAATATAAGTAGGGGGGTTAATCGTTTCGCGCCACGGCAAATGTGGGGAGGTTGTTTGTAATCGCGTTCACGTGCGTGGTTGTATTTAGAAGTGGTTTTTCTGTGCATCGAACGCAGGTGTGTTCGACGACCCTGTTTGCCCAATGTGTTTTTGTTTCGTTTTTCTTTTCTGGTCGTATTCTTTTTTTCTAAATTCTATTTCAGGCGTTTCTCGTGGTGTGTATTTTAACCAGGGGGTGGTGCCGTGTTGCGTAGGTTGAATTTTGCGCCGATAAAATAGTAGCAACAAACGGCTGTTATATTTTTTGTCTGTTTTGCAAGCAATAGTTGTGTTAAGCGTCATCAAAAAGCGGCGCGAAATAGCACAATAAACTAAGTGTTGGCGCCTAAAGGTCAAACAAGGAAGGGATTTTGTGAAAAACTGTAAACAGAGCAAACTTTTTAAGGAAAGCAATCACAGTTTTGATTAAAATCAGTGTAAGTTTTTTCGACTCATACTACACTTTGGTTGATGTTAATACTTTAGTGCTAGCGGGTGGCGCAAAACCCCGCAAAAACAGTTTCCGATGTTCGCGCAGAAAACGCTGCGGCTTAGGGGCATGAAAAGTAGAACGGGAGTTTTCTTTCAGGGTCGAATCATTTAGTCATATAGCGGTGCTTCAATATGGACAAGTTTTTGAGTCTGGCAGTTGGTCAGAGTAAAACACGTCACTTAGTTTCTTCCTTTGGTGAGAAAGTCTCTATTAACAGTTTTTTTAAATGCCTGGTGATATTTGCTGCGTTGGCCGTGACGGCCTGTGGTGGTGGTGATTCTACGCAAGAGAAGGGCTTGTTGAGTTTGCCGGAGGAGCCTGGCGTTGAAACCCCAGTCATTTCGCCAACCCCTACTCCAACCAGTGAGGTGACGCCAACGCCTACGTCTTCTCCGACTGCAACAGTATCTCCAACTGCGACGCCTTCTCCGACTGCAACGCCAGCGCCTACTGCGACACCGGCGCCAACCCCCACTCCATCGACAGACCCGGCTAACTCGGGGGCATTGAGTAAGCCTGTGTTAGAAGTTGTGGGTCAAGATGCTGCTTTTGCTGCTCGATGGAATGATGTTAATGCTGAAGGGTATCGTCTTCTATATTGGGCGGATGGCGCAGTAGAGCCAAGTGAAGCTTTTACAGGAAATACGGCGTTTCTTTCAGAGGTGCTAGGGGCAGGGCAGTATATGGTGCTGCTAGAGGCTTTTGATGAAAATGGTAATGCATTCTTCAGTGACCCAGCATATGTGGAGGTGCAGTAATGTCTTTTAATGTTGTTCGCACACTCTCTTTGGCTCTTTCTTTTGTTTGTTTAGAGGCTGTTGCGGCCTCGTACCCACCTAACATTGATTACGGTACTACTGGCGAGTTCGTCGCGAAACGTGGTGTAGAGTACGGCCGAACGGCCATATTAATGCCCATTGGGCCGACGCTTATTAATCTGCCCGAAGCGCCAGGCAGTAGCCAGGCCGTGATTGGTGCTGTTCGATATCGCGATACCGCTTGGGACCTATCTGATTTAACAAACCCCACCTTAATTAGGGAGTTAAGCACTAACGGTGGTATGCCCATCAATGCTCATGCAACCATGGTGCGCTACCACGATGAAGGGCCTCGCCTATTTAAGGGTGCACACTTTTTTGTGGGCTTTGATCCTGATGGCGCCGATTCGAATGCTCAAGTCTTCGAGCAAACTGGAAGTGATTGGCCGTTTTTACCGAATAACTATGCGAGTCTAACTTCACCTTACTACATGCGTAATTACTGGGAATACGATTTTGATACGGAAGGTGAATTTGCAATACGAGACCCAGGCAGGCCACTTTTTGATACATCAAACACGGGGTATTTAGGCGCGCGTGAGAACCGTATAGGCCCGGGTGAGCCAATCGTCCACTGGGATCATTTAGGTAATACCGGTGTTACAGGTTTCTCGTCTTGGCAGGGTAACTTGCTATTAATTGCTTCAGATCAGCAAAGCACTGGTTTGGCGATATACGACACGAGCGGCTACAAAAATGGCGTTGAGCCTCAGCTCTTGAGTGTGTATCAACCGTCTATTGAAGAGCCCAGCGGAAACGTCACCACATTAGGTGGGTATTGGGCTGAGCCATATGGCACGAATAGAATGGTGTGGGCTGCGCGCGCACGCTCTAACCTGATACCCGCACGCTTCTCTCCGGCAATTTTTATTGTTGATTTCAGCAACCCTTCAGAGCCCTACACGAGTTGCCAGATTTTCTTTAATACAGACCCTGCTGATGACTCCGATGGTGATCGCGATAGCAATCCGATGTATGTTTTCTTTCAGGATAATTATGCCTACGTCGATCATTTTCGAGTTGATATTGAAGCCTGTGAAGAGGCCTATAGTGATGGCGTTATATCGGATGCAGAATTTGATGAAATTGTTTTCCGGTTTCAAGATCTAGCTCACGGGTGTGAGGCGAGTCAGTATTTTCGTCCGCTCGGGCAAGTAGGTGTCTTTGGTGGTTACGATTGGTGGGCCACCGATGATGTGAACGAGCAAGGCATGTGTTTCTTTGTGACTTCAGATGAGCCCGATACAAACCCGCCGTACGTGGCTGGGCATATTCCTCGCAGCGGGCAAACGAACTACCCTGTGGATGGGTTTATTCATATACATATTCCTGAGACGCTTCGTTCAGAAACTCTGACAGATGCGATTACGGTCACTAATTTAGGAACGAGTGCTGAAGTTGACGTCAGAATGCAACTTAATCATAACGGTGTTATTTCAATTTGGCCTGAAGCGGATTTGACTGAAAATGCCAGCTATGGGGTAGATATTTCCGGCGTACAAGATTTCATGGGCAATACAATAGCGCCTTATTCTTTTAGCTTTTCCACTGGTAATTCTGCGCCTATTCCAACGGCGACGCCGGTACCAACTCCGACGCCAACGCCCACGCCCACGCCAACGCCCACGCCCACGCCCACGCCCACGCCCACGCCCACGCCCACGCCAACGCCAACGCCGACGCCAACGCCAACGCCAACACCAACAGATGGACCCACGCCAACGCCGACACCTACGGATGTGCCAACGCCAACGCCGACCCCCACACCAACTCCGACGACGTACCCGGAAGGTGTGGCGCCCTCTTATACTGGTACGCCTTATTATGCGAACCAGAGTCGAGAGATCGCGTGTGAGCCAGAAGTGGAAAACGGCCTCGTTTGGGTGGTGAATACCGACAACGATAGCGTCTCGATACTTGACCGCAATATCGATGCTGAAACCTATGAGTTAAGTATCGCGTTAACGCGAGAGATTCGACTGGGTTATGAAACGCCAACCTCGGTAACCAAAGTGGGTGAGGCGTTTGTTGTGACGTATCGAGATGACGACAAGGTGGTTGTGTTTAATCGCTTTGGTGTTCCAACTCGGGTGCTTGATATGGGGCACGGTAGTCAGCCGGTTGCTTCGGTGTCTGATGGTGATTACTTGTATGTTGCGCTGTACGCCGATGGCGAGATCGCAAAAATCGATGCCTCGACTTGGGAGGTTGTTTCGCGTTTGGCTGTGGGTTCAACACCTAGAGCTATGGCCTTACGTGACAGTCGTCTATTGGTGACGCGCTTTATATCTGATGCAAACAATGGGCTTGTTTACGATATTAATACCAATGGCGACATGTCTCTGACACGAAGTATTGAGGTGAACAAAGTGCTCGTGCCTGATGATCTCGATCATGGTCGTGGTGTACCCAATTATCTATCCAGTATTGTGATTAATGGTGCAGGCACAGAGGCTTACATTACAGCCAACAAGGCAAACATTGATCGTGGTGCATTTAGAAATGGTGTTGGTCTTGACGATGACAATACGGTTCGTCCGATGATTGCGCGTATTGACCTTGCAAATAACCGTGATGCGAATGTAAACCCTTATGATCGCTTTGGCACAATCGATTTAGATAATGGTGCCGACCCGTTTGGTATCACTATGTTGGTCAACCCAGACGTTCGTGTTCATAGTTTGCGTGGTAATAATATTGTGGTGGCGCAAAATTTAGCGGCCAATCGTTCGGTGCAATTTAACGCTGGCAGTGCTCCAACTGGCATGTGTTCAACCTTGCGATCTCTGTTTGTCAAAAATCAAACCGGTCGTAGTGTTACCGCAATTGATGTTTCTGATTTCATGGATAACCCCTTTAGTCAGAACCCAGATGCGATGACGGTGTCGGTCGTTAACAATGAAGTGTTAAGCGGGTCTGAGCTTTTGGGTTTGCAGTTATTTTACGAATCCGCTATTCCAACAATGGGCCAAGAGGGCTACATGGCATGTGCTTCGTGCCATGACGGGGGGGCGCACGATGGCATGGTGTGGGATATTTCGAGTCTTGGTGAAGGTTTCCGTAATACGCTCAGTTTACTTGGTACGAGCGGTACTCGATTTGGGTTGCTGCATTGGTCTGGTAACTTCGATGAGGTGCAAGATTTTGAGCTCCAAATTGAAGATTTAAACGGTGGTGATGGTTTGATTCCTGGGGATACGTTTACAGGTCAATCGCCATTAGAGTTTACCAGCGGTGGGCAAACGGCAGAGCTTGATGCCTTATCCGATTATATTTCGAGTTTGGGTAAGTCGAGCGTGCTTCGTTCTCCGTATCGAGAATACGATGGTTCTCTGAGTGAGGCAGCGCAACGTGGCAGTGAGATTTATGACAGCGCAGACTGTGCGTCTTGCCACGCTGGTTCTGCTTTCCGTGACGGGCGTTTTCACGATGTAGGTACGCTAACCGCAGATTCGGGTAGTCGCCTTGGCGGTGAGTTTTCCGCGGTAAGAACGCCAAGTTTGATCATGCTCTGGGATACGGCGCCATTTTTTCATGATGGCAGTGCAGCGACCCTTGAAGATGTTCTGCTGGTAGGCGACCACATGGTTGACCTAGATGATCAAGAAATTTCTGATCTTGTCGAGTATTTACTTTCTATTGATCGAGACATGTATATCGGTGATGACGAAACGTTTGTGCCTTTGGCGCAATAGATCGTAATCTGATCAAGCACTATCTAAAGAGCCACTCTGCGCCTGTATTGGGCGCTCATATGTTTTACCTCTTCCCTAGGGTTCCTTGGCGTCTGAGCTGAGGAACTTCTCCCATAATACTTGCGAAAAGCGCGCATTCCGATTAATGTGAAACTCACGTTTTAGGGGCATATCAGCGCAGTGTTTATAAGCTGTGCGTAGTGAAAACCGTGTGCCTTTTATTTCTTATCGGTAATTATTTATGGATCAATCAGAAACTCATGAAGCAACGCCAACACCGTTTTTTTTAGTCGGTGCGGTGCGGTCGGGCACAACGTTACTGCGTTTGATGCTGGGGCATCACCCTGAGATATGTCTATGCGAAGAAATGGAGTACGTTGCTCCTTATATTCCCCAGTTTTTGAATTCTGACCAAGGTCTGGAGCCTTATCGTGAGGCGCTTAGTATAGACAAGGGTTTTCGTCTGTCAGGCTATGAGCTTCTCGATAGTGATAACTTCGAAGAAGTTGTTACAGGTTTTTTTCGACAAAGAATGCAGCAAGATCAAAAACCGTTGGTGGGCTCGGTTGTGCATCACGATTTTGAAAACCTGACTCAACTTTGGCCGAATGCCAAGTTTATGTACTTATCTCGCGACCCGCGAGATGTGGCGCGTTCAAGTGTGAAAATGGGATGGCATGGCAGTGCGTGGGGCGGCGCTAGTATTTGGGAAACGGCTTACGATTCTTGGGTCTCATTAAAAAAACAATTGCCTGAATCGCAATTGATGGAGGTTCCTTATCCCAAACTAGTAGCGGAACCAGAGCAAGAGCTTGAGCGTATATGTGAGTTTCTTGGCGTATCCTTTACTCCAGAAATGATGGAAATTGATAAAGACACAACATATTCGAAGCCAAATCCAAAAGCGGCACGTTCGTGGCGCGATTCAGCATCGAAAGCCGAAGTTAGGCAAGTAGAAGCGCGGGTAAGGGATAAGCTGCAAGAAGCTGGTTTTGAATTGAGCGAATATCCACCATTAAGTGTGAGTGGGCTAAACTTAACGCTAATAGAGCTAAGTGATCTTGTGAATAGAGTGTTATTTCGTTGTAAGCGATATGGCTTTACGCTTTGGCTTTCTAATGTCTTGGCTCCGAGGTTAGGCTTAAAAGATTGGAATAAAAAAGTAAAAATGCAAATTCAAGCAATTGAAATTCAACACCATAAATAACCAATGGTTTAAACGATGAAAAGTAGCAACGCTGTTTGGCATGAGTCCACGGTAACTCGCACCTCGCGAAATATTAAAAACAAACACAATAGTGCAGTACTCTGGTTTACCGGCTTATCTGGTGCCGGAAAGTCTACTTTGGCGCACGAAGTTGAGCAGCGACTTTTTGAAAAAGGCTGCAATACCTTTGTTCTAGATGGCGATAACGTGCGTCACGGCTTGTGTGGTGATCTTGGGTTTAACGATGAAGATCGAGTTGAAAATATTCGTCGTGTAGGTGAAATTTCTAAATTGTTTCTTGAAGCTGGCGTATTAACGCTTACCGCTTTTATTTCTCCTTTTCGTTCTGACCGCCAACGCGTTCGCAATATTTTGCCGCATGGCGACTTTATAGAGATTTATTGTAATTGCGACTTAGAGGTGTGTGAAGATCGCGATGTGAAAGGCTTGTACAAGCGTGCGCGAGCAGGCGAGATTCCGCATTTTACAGGCATTAGTTCACCTTACGAGGCGCCGTCAAAACCAGAGCTTACCGTTAATACGGGCAGTGATTCGCTAGAGCACTGTGCAAATCAGATAATAGACTTCTTAACTGAGCGCGGCATATTTAACCCAGAATAAGTCGATGCTTATTAAGTTGTTGGTTCTTTCTGTTTAGTGGCTAAAGCTTAATGTCTGCGTTCAGACCTCCCCTTCCTTGAAAATAAAATATTCAGTTGAAACAAATCTGTTCACGAGCGTTGAGAAAAACATTATGAAAATCGCAATTACCGGCGCGAGTGGGTTTATTGGGCGTCATGTTGTCGCTGCTGCGGTGGCGCAGGGTTTTCAGGTGTTGGCAATCGTGAGAAGTACGCCGCTGTCTGAGTGGGGGGGAGATCCTCATATTGAAACTCAGTGTTTTGACTTGTCAGTAGACGAAAAGCAAAACCTCGATAATTTGGCGGGTGCGTTTGAGGGTTGCGATGTTGTGATCCATTTGGCCGCGGTTATGCAAGGCCCGAATCAATTTCACGATACAATGCATGCAACCAAAAATGTATTGCGAGCGATGGACGTCGCTGGTGTTAAAAAGTTCGTTGCTCTAAGCAGTATTTCTATTTTGGATTATCCGCGATGCAATGCTAATGCGCAGGTTGATGAGACGTGTGCTGCGAACGCTTTAGATAAAGAACTTGGCCCCTACGCCTATATGAAACGTGCGCAAGAAGCCATGTGCCGCCGCTGGCAAAGCCGAGAAGATGAAACAAATAAACTTGTAGTACTGCGCCCAGGGTTGGTGTTTGATGAAAACAACTTGTCTGATGCGCATGTCGGCTTTAAGTTTTTGGCAAGCCTTCACGTTGGCGAGGTGCCAGTGGTCTCGGTGCAAGGTGTTGCTCGGGCCTGTGTTGCGGCGGCTGTAACAGAAGCGGCAGAAGGTGAAACTGTTCATTTGCTAAATGATAAATTGCCAAAGCAAGCAGAATATATTTCGGCGTTGCAATCTAAAGGCGTGCTGGCAAAACGTATAGGTGTGCCGTGGGGCTTGTATAATGTAATTACCACTGTATTACGTATGCCGCTGAGCTTTATTGGTAAAGTGCCAGATGGGTTGCGAAAAAATAGTGTGCACGCCCGTCAGAAGCCCTTGCGGTTTAGCAATGAAAAAGCCAAAAAATTATTGGGCTGGCAACCAAGCGTCTCTTTAAATACACATTAATAACTGATCACAGAAGCGAAGCAAACCCAGCTATGCGAATTGCCTACTTTACCAATACCTACCCAAGAGCCACAGACACCTTTATTCGCCGAGAAGTGATTGGTTTGCGGCAGCGAGGCTTTGATGTGCTGACATATTCAGTGCGTCAAACTGGGGCTGATCACAATGTTGACGAAGAAGTTAAGCAAGAAAAGGCTAACACTAAGTATATTTTACCTATTAGCCCGATCGGGCTACTGCTTTTATCCTTCAAAATGTTTTTTGCGAATCCAGTGCGTTTCATTGCGACTAAATGGCTAGCGTTTAAAACAATGCGCCCGGGTATCAAGGGGTACTTCTTGCAGGTGGCTTACTTACTCGAAGCGGTGGCGCTCGCCAAGATGTTGCAAGATGATAAGGTCGAACATTTACACAACCATTTGGGTGATAACAGCGGTAATGTCACACTGTTTGCGGCCAAGTTGGCGGGTATTCCCTACAGTATTAGCATTCATGGGCCGCATATTTTTTTCGATGGTTTGTATTGGGCGCTAGATAAAAAAACGGAGCACGCTAAATTCATTTCTTGTATTGGTCACTTTTGTACCAGCCAAATGATGTTGTATGCAGACAAGGCGTATTGGTCAAAATTCAAAATCGTTCGATGTGGCGTTGATCTTAATCGGCTTGCTTATCGTGAACCTACCGGAAAGGCACAAAAGCTTGTGTATGTTGGTCGCTTAGATGCAGAAAAAGGTGTGCCGATTCTTTTTGAAAGTTTGGCCGAGCTTAAACGCCGAGAAGTTGATGTAAGTTTAACTTTGTTGGGCGATGGGCAAGATCGTGGTTTTTTGGAGAATCTTGCCGTTGAAATGCATATTGACGATAGAGTTGAGTTTAAAGGTTTTGTTGATCAAAGCACCATTGCAGCAACGCTGAACGAAAGTGATATCTTTGTATTGCCAAGTTTTGCAGAGGGTATTCCAGTGTCATTAATGGAGGCAATGGCGATAGGTATTCCAGTGATTGCTACCTATGTGGGTGGTGTTGCTGAACTTGTGATCGATGGCGAGACTGGGCAGGTGGTTTACCCTTCAGACAAAATGGGTTTGGCGGATGCTATACAGCGCTACGCTGAAGATCAAAAGTATTGCCTAGAGGTTTCTCGCAGCGCTCGTAAAAAAGTTGAAAATGAATTCAATATCGAAGATCAAGTTGACAAACTTGCGCAGCATTTTTCTGCCAAATAATAGATTCTGTTAATTAAAAGAGACGCCCTATGCCCATCGGAATAGCTCTAGTCGGTTGTGGTTTTGTTGCCGATTATTACATGGCGACTATTGACGCGTATCCCAATTTAGATATTGTTGGTGTCTTTGACCTTGATGCCGATCGCCTTAAAACCTTTAGTGAGTTTTATTCGCTACAAACTTTCCCCTCGCTAGAAGATCTACTTGCTTCTCCGAATGTACAAGTTGTATTAAACCTTACAGATCCGCGTTCGCACTACGGGGTGTCAAAGCAGTGCTTGATGGCAGACAAACACGTATACAGTGAAAAGCCGATTGCGATGGAGTTTGAGTCTGCACGTGAGTTGGTTGATCTTGCCAAGTCGCGAAATTTACACATATCTAGCGCGCCTTGTAGTGTATTAGGTAAGGCGGCGAAAACTTTATCTCATGCAGTTAAAGAGAAGGTGTGTGGCAATGTAAAACTAGTGTATGCCGAGCTTGATGATGGCCTTGTACATAAAATGGCGTACAAAAAATGGCTTAGCCTTTCTGGGGCGCCCTGGCCTTATCGCGATGAATTCGAAGTCGGCTGTACGCTCGAACATGCTGGCTACTATTTGGCCTGGTTGATCGAAATGTTTGGCCCTGTGAAAAGTGTGACGGCTTTTTCTGATTGTGTGATCCCTGAAAAAGTTGAGCCGGAACCACCGTTGTCTCCACCAGACGCGGCGGATATTTCTTTTGGTATTCTCAAATTTGAATCGGGCGTGGTTGTGCGACTAAGTACAACAATCGTGGCGCCGCATGATCATTCAATACGAATTTTTGGCGATAACGGTGTGCTCTATCTCGATGAGTGCTGGGACAACGACGATAAAGTCTATTTTAGAAAGCTAATGCGAATTCGCCGAAAAACTTTTTTGTCACCTTTGAAAAAAACTATAAAAGCGCCGTATGATATTCAAGTAAATAAGGTGGATAGAGGCAATACCAAAATGGACTTTTTACTTGGCGTACAAGCGCTTGCTGATGCCATCGCGAAGGGTGAACACAACTTGATGAATGCGGAGTTCTCACTGCATGTGAATGAGGTGGCTTTAGCTTTGCAATATGCAGGCGATGCGGCAAACACTTACTTCACTAAAAGCCGCTTCTAGATCTGTAGGCCTTGGCGCAGCCCGAATGGAATAGGGCTAATGGTAAAGCCTTAGTCAAGAGTGCTCTTAAAGGCGCATATTGCAGTCTATATCCGTTATAATGCGTGGGGATATCCAGCATATTTCCTACCCTCCTTCCCAGCTTGATTGTTGACCTAACTGGCATCTTAATGAGTGAAACAAACATCTCTTCTCGTCTCGCCGAAAAAGCGCGAAGAGCAATGTCTTCTAGCGCGATATCAAGCGCTCTTTGGGTCGTTCTAGGTTCAGCGGGCACACAAGTCATTCGCCTTATTGGCAACCTCATACTCACGAGATTATTGGTGCCAGAGCTATTCGGTATCATGGCAATCGCGAACAGCATCATGATTGGCTTAGATATGCTCTCTGATGTTGGCCTACGTGGCGCCGTGGTCAATAGCAAAAGAATTGAAGAGCCGGATTTTTTACGTACCGCTTGGACCATTCAAGTCATCAAAGGCTTTGTGATGGGGGCGCTAACCCTTAGTCTCGCATATCCGCTTGTTTTGGCATATGGCGAACCTGACCTAGGGTGGGTGATGGTGATCTTCGCTTTTGCAGCATCAGCTAAGGGCTTTAAATCGATAACCCTGCTGGTGTATGACAAAAAAATGGAGTTGCGAGGCCAGATGATTGCCGAGCTGGCCGCGCGGGTGCTTTCAATCATATTTATGGTTCTTTGGGCATATTTATCGCCAACGATTTGGGCTTTGGCGGTTGGTGCTTTATTTGGTGCCTTGATTGATCTGTATTTCAGTTATCGGTATTTTTCCGGTCATCAAAGTAAGTGGAGGCTTGAAAAAGATGCTTTGCGCGAGATTCTGCACTTTGGTAAGTGGATATTGGTCTCATCAAGCATTAGCTTTGTGACCAATCAGGGCGATAAGCTCATCATGAGCGTGTGGATGAGTATGGCTGCAATGGGTCTGTACTCTGTAGCTTCGAGTTTATCAATGGCTTTTGTAGGGGTGACGGGTGCGCTTTCTGTGAGAGTGTTACATCCGTACTTTCGAAAAAGCATGGAAGATCATGGAAATTTCAAACAAGTACACAAAGTAAGGCGCAAGATGAATGCGTTCAATACGTCTTTTTGTGTCTTTGTTGCAATGGCCGGGGAGTGGATTATCAATGTATTGTACGATGAGCGCTATCAACAAGCAGGTTGGATGTTGCAGGTACTTGCCTTAGGGCAAATTGGTTCGTTGATGATCATGACCTTGCGTCCTTTTTTAATAGCGAGAGGCGACTCCTTTAGTCAAACAAAACACAGCACCATGTCTTCTATTATGCTCGTTGCTTATTTGATCGTGGGGGGAAATCTTGCCGGGGTGTTAGGGGTCGTTGTTGGCTACGCTTTATGGGGGATGATGGCCCACCCAATAATGATTTTTTACGCAGTCAAGCATGGCTATAACTGCTATCGATCTGATATGGGTATGATGATCATTGCCTTCGCTTTCACAATTTCGTTCTGGTTTGTCACCGATGCAACTATTGTTGATGTGTTTCTGGCTGCGCTAGAAGGTAAAGCAGATGCCCTATAGTCCTATGTTTTGTAGAGAGTAGCAAAAATGGTTGCTGCAGTTAAAATCGTCGTTATTTGGGGGGTATGCCTATTTGCATCCCAGTATATTTTGGCGAAATTTACCCCGTACGCAAAATTTCTGCGCAGTTATATGATGGCTTCATTTCTAGTGGTTGCCGTTACGGCGCTGACTCGCAATGTTGTACTGGGTTACTTTGCGACAATATTCATTGTGTTGCATTTTTCTCGCGGTTCGAATGAGTCAGAAAAAATAGCGTTCTATTTTGCTATCGTATTTACGCTTACGATGAGCGCCGGCCTGCGCCTAGATTTCGGCGTAAATTTGGGTTCGCTGAACTTTTCAAGGCTGCTCATACTGACACTGCTTTTACCGATGCTCTTTGGTAAAAAAGATTCTGCAATGAAAAAACTTAACGCCATAGATAAGGCGGTAATACTATTTCTCGCGTGGCAGTTTTTACTCAATTTTCGAATAACGCCTTTTACAGGCGCGGTACGCATGAACCTGTGGTTAGTGGTGGATTATTTAGTGCCCTACCTGGCGCTACGGTATTTCATTCGCGACTATAATCTGCTGTTTGCGGCAATTACTTTTGCGCTTTTGTCACAAATGTTTTTGGCTTGTTTTGAAGGTTTAATGAGCTGGCATGTGCATACCCACCTAGAGCGTCTAGCGGGTTTTGCGGAAATAAAAGGGACGCAATATAAGGTTCGCCACGGTTTCTTGCGTGTTCAAACATCGTTTTCCAACCCATTAACGTTTGCGTTATTTGGAAATGTGGCGTTTTTGTGTGCGGTGGTGTTTTTCAAGCGGATAGGTTTTTCCGAGATGCCAAAGATGAAGCTGTTTACCTTAGGTCTGCTCGGTGTCACAGCCTTAGGCACGTTCTTTTCTGGGTCACGTGCAGGTATCGCTGGGTTGGTCTTGGTCTATGGAATATTGATGGTGTTGTTGTGGGCTATCAAACGTAAAAAAGACCCGAAAAAAATGATGATTACCGGTGCGCTTGTCGTTCTGGTTGTCGCGATGCTGAGTGTTGGAGATTACATCAAAGAAGAGTTTGGTTATCGCTACCTGCTGTTAGAAGTGTCAACCGGCGTCATTGCAGACAATTTCCTATTTGGTTCGCTTTTTCCTACCTCAGATCCGAGAATGGAGGTGTTGCGACAAGGTGAAGGTATTATTGATATTGTAAATACCTATCTGCATTTTGCTTTATTCTATGGCGTTCCGGCCTTGCTGTTATTCGTGTTTGCATTGTTCACTAGTATGAACCGCCTGTATAACTATTTACGTGAAGCGGAAGGTGAAAAACTCACCATTGGTGTTTTTGCTTTTGTTTCACTTGTTTTATTGGCATTTAATATCGGGACAACCAGTGCAATTGGTTGGACCTATCCTTGGATCTGGATGACTCTTTGCATTGCGTCAAATATCGTTGCTCGTGCAGAAGTCGAGCGACGCGCTAAAAGTGTTGAGTCGAGACCGAATTTACTCTAATTGTGGGGGAATAACATGAAAGATAAAGTCGTTGTGATTACAGGTGCTGGTAGTGGCCTGGGGCGAGAATTGGCTAAAGTGTTTGTGTCTGAAGGGGCTAAAGTAATTGGCTTGGGCCGTTCATCTGAAAAGCTGAAACAAACCTCTGAAGAATTAGCTTCCGATAATTTCGATTTTTATGTTGCTGATGTGGGGCATGTTGAACAGGTTGAAAGTACGATCGCGACGATTCTTGCCAAATATGGGCGAATCGATGTTTTATTTAATAATGCTGCTGTGTACCCGAAAGTTAATTTTTTGAATGAAAGTGCGGGTGGTTTTTCTGAGGCGCTGAATACAAACGTGAATGGTATTGCGTTTACTTGTAAAAGCGTATTGCCTGCCATGATAAAAAATGGATACGGGCGAATTTTTAATGTTGGTAGCTGGGCTGACTTGGCGCCCATTGCTGACAGCGTGGTTTATTCTGCGTCAAAAGGCGCCGTGCATGCTTTAACGAAAGGTATCGCGGTAGATGTTGTAAAACCTGATGTGGACGTCGAAATTCACGAATGGATTCCCGGTCATTTAAATACGCAAATGAGTGACTATACCGGTATGGAACCCGCAATGGCTGCCAGCTGGGCTGTGGGGCTTGTAAATAAAACGCACCCTATGCATAAACATCAAATTTATATGGGGAATCAGCTTTGGCAGCCGCCTAAGGGCTTGAAGGACAAGATAAAAAGCAAGCTAATGTTTTGGAAGTGATTGAACCTTTAATCGTGTGTTCAATGCTTTCTTTGTAAGTGCTCTGCAATTTTATCCCCAACTCTTAAAGCATTTGCCGCAATGGTTAAACTTGGGTTGGTACCGCCACTTGTGGGCATAAAGGAGCTATCGCTCACATAAAGGTTATCTAGGTCGTGAAATTTGCAGTTCTCATCGACAACGCTTGTCGATGGGTCTGTACCTGCCTTACATGTGCCGCAAGGGTGCCCCCAGTTTGGATTGATTCCAATGCTAAGCGGCATGCTGCGCAACTTCTTTGTCGCGCGTCGAATAAATTTGCTTAACATTTGGGTGCGCTGTTTGAGATCTTCATCAATATGATAAAAAAACTGAATGCCAGAGGGTGCGCTTGTATTAATTTCAATACGGTTTTCTGGCTTGGGAAAGTCTTCGACTATTGTCGTAAAGATCGTCGCCTCGCCTAAAATTTTAGCTGCAATTTTTGCGGGGATGCGTAACAGCTGTCGAACCAGAGGAAGTTTTCTGAAGGGGCTCTGGTCGAACAGCATACGTAGTGAAAATAGGATATTTCCGTAACCGGCAGGCAAGCCGGTAGATTGAAATTCACCATATTTCTTTCCATCAAGCGAATAAAAGTTTCGCAGGGCGATTGTTTTATTTGGGCCAAAATTTGATGCATTTTTTTGCTCAGGCCAAAATGCAATAAAATCGCTGGTGTGAAACATCAAATTTTTTCCGATTAAACCATTGCTATTGCCACAACCGTGAGGCCAATTATTGTCGGCAGATTTTTTCAAAATCGCAGGTGTGAAATAACCGCCAGCAGCAAGCACATAAGTTTTTGCTTTTAGCTGTTTTACATTGCCTTGCTGCTTGGCAATGAGACCTTCAACGGACTGTTTGCTCGCTTCTATTTTTTCTATTTCACAGCGATCAAGAATGTATAGATGGCCTGTTTTTAAGGCCGGAGCGATGAGCGCGTTAAACGCATCTTTTTTACAATCAGCTTGGCAAATTTTTCCACCGCATTCAGCGCAGCTTTGTTTGTAATCTAGTGCAACGTGCAGGCGGTAGGGGTGCAATCCTGATTGTTTAAAAGATTGGAAGAAGCTGCGGTCTCGTTCGCACATCGCAGGCGGTGGCAATAAATCAAGTGTTTCGTTCTGGTCTAGTGGGTCAGGGGTACCTTTAACCGAAAACAGTTTTTCGCATTGTTGGTAGTAGGGCTGAATTTCTTGATAGGTATATGGCCAGCATATATTGCTGCCATCGGGCAATGTTTGTTGTGCAAAATCTTCTGGCTTTAATCGTTGAAGTGCTGCTGCATAAAGTAGGGTAGAGCCTCCAACGCCACAGCCTAGAGGAGCCCAAAGCTCTATATCTTTATCATTTACAGTGCCTGTTACTTGTTGGGGCCAGCGGCCACCTTGTAGGCGTTTTTGTTCATCACGTTCTTCCACCACAACGCTTTGTGCGGCAGATTCATCAAAGTTTGCGTGGCCTTTTTCGACCAAGAGCACTTTGAAGCCTTTGGCGCTTAGGCTAAAGGCTGTTGCGCCACCTCCCATACCAGCACCGACAATGATCACATCCCACTGTGTTTCGGCGGCTTGTTCTAGTGAAATAAGTTTATCGAAGGGGCTAATTTTTTTCATTGCTAGTACTTTGTATGTGCTCGACTAGAGGGGTGAAAAGAGTCGATATCTTAGCCGCACCATATGACGATACGTGGTTGTTGTCGAAGTAGGCTGGCCGATCATCTAGCATAACGCTGCACTGTTCGTTCTGACAAAAGTAGCTGTGAGTAGGTAGCAGAGTAATGATTCTTTGCGTATTGAGGCTTTCGAAAAGTTGAATAGCGCCATCTTGCCGATCACGTACGGCCTGAAGGTTCTCGCTCCCGTAAGTTACTAACACTTCATCTAGGGTGCTGCTGCCATTGATAAGGCTAATGGCAAACTTTCTAGCGTTAAATTCTCCGAACTCTGGCGCCTGCTCTAAAACGAATACTTTTATTCCTGCGGCGTGAATTTCTTTGATGCTGGATTCTAGGGCGTTAAGAAAATTAATTTTTTGTTGATCAATGTTGGTAGTTTGTTGCCCCGCAGGCCACACAGAAATTTTATTGTGGACATCACTGCCAACACCTTCCCCATTTAAATAGTAAGACCAGCGACCAATAAAAAGAACACTGCTAATACGATTTTTATTGGCGTGAATAAATTCTCTAAGTGCTTTATTTTGTGTCGTACATTTTTGGTCGTCTTTTGTTGAGGCGACAGATTCATCTTTTTCGACATCGAATGCAGTGGGGCAACCGCCTGCCCATGCAAGTAATGAGGGTGAGCCAGTTTTTTTGGTCGCTTCCTGAAAGCCGCGTTTGAAGGCGCCGCCGTGGGAATCGCCCCAAATGAGCGTGAATTTTTCTGCCTGTAAGGCATCGCCCATTTCGCAGTGACGAATGTTAGGGTAGCGATCGTTGTCGTGGCCTTTGCAGTTTTTGAAGTCGCCAAATAAATCATTCGCTGCTGCTGCAAAGTGAGCTTCTTCAGGTGACAGGCGTTCGGGTATGCCATTTGAATGGCTGATGTAAAAACCAATTGCCAAAAATAATGCAGATATTAGGGCCGTAGAGGTGTAAACCGAAGCGCGGGTATGGCTAAAAAATGCTTTGCCGGTACGGAAGGGGGCTTCGACAAACTTCCAAGATAAATAAGACAATAAAAACACAAGAGTAAACATGATGATGCCATCGAGCAGACCGATAGCGTAAGTCACGTTGTAGGTGTAAAGCACATAGACTGGCCAATGCCAGAGATATAGTGAGTAGGAAAGTTTGCCGATAAATACAGGCACAATATTTGAGAGTGCTCGGTGTATCCAGTTTAGCTGGTTGTTACCGGTGTAAATAATGAGCGCGGTACCCAAGCAAGGGAGTAGTGCTGAGACACCAGGAAATTTTGTACTGTCATCGAAAAAGAACCCAGCGTATAAAATCATCGCCAAGCCGCTAAGAGACAGGGCATTGTTGGTTTTGGGGCCAGATACAGTAGGAATACATTTTAGCGCTAAAATTGTGCCGATAAACATTTCCCAAGCCCTAAATGGGTAGAGATAGAATACGGCGCTGTTATCAATATCAATGTAATAAACCGCCAGAACAAAAGAAATTATGGTGAGACCAATAAATGTCGCAACGACAAATTTACGAGAAATTTTATAAGTGAGCCAAGCCAAAGCCGGAAACAGAAGGTAAAACTGCTCTTCAACGGAGAGCGACCATGTGTGCAATAGCGGTTTAATATGAGATACCGTATCGAAGTACCCAGCTTCCATGTAAAACAAGATATTCGAGGCATACAGGGTTGATGCAAATAGGCTTTGGCCAAATTCGCGAAAATCTTTAGGTAGCATCCATAAATAGGCGAATACTGTCGTGAGTAACATAACCACGACATACACCGGGAAGAGCCTGCGGATTCTTCTGAAATAAAAGTATGAAAACGAAAAATTTTCTTCATTGAGATGCTTAAAAAGAATCGAGCCGATGAGATAGCCAGAGAGAACAAAGAAAACATCCACGCCGACGTAGCCCCCGCTAAGCGAGCTGAAGCCGAAATGGAAAAATATGACAAAGAGAACGGCGATGGAGCGAAGGCCGTCTATATCGGGTCGGTATTGCACTTTAAGCCTTAATGATCGTTAAATTCCGGTGAAATCCAGTGGGGGTCATATTGCACTGTGATAAGTAAGTTACTACTCGCGCTAAGCTCGATGCTGTGGGCCCGCACTCGTCAGATTTAAAGAAAATCAACATACGCGGTGGCCGCGCAAATAATAGCAAATATGCGAATGCACTGGGAGATCAATTGGGCCCGCTTAAACTGCGAAGGGCAGTTGGCGGTTGAAAAACAACCGGCTATGATTGATTCGTTGCATTAGGAGCGCTAGCCTTAGCCTTTTGAGCAATTTCAGAGTTTTTAGAGGAGCTTGATATGCCACTAGCCCAGAATGGAACGGTAAAAATTTACTATCAAACCTTTGGCCAAGGTGAGCCTGTAGTCATGCTGATTGGTCTCGGAGGCTCCGGCGAGGCATGGGCCCTGCAATATATGGCGCTACAGAGTGAATTCCACTGCATCACAATAGATAATCGTGGCGCGGGGCAATCGGATAAACCCGACGAGGCATATTCCATTACACTTTTTGCTCAAGACTTAGCGGCAGTATTGAATGAGGCCGGTATTGAAAGTGCTCATATTATGGGCGCCTCGATGGGCGGCTTGATCGCACAAGAGTTTTTTCATTTGTATCCGCAGCGAGTACGTTCACTAATTTTGACTTGTACTGGCGTTGGTGCAGGTGACCCGGAGTTTGTTTGGCCTACGCCGCATGTACTTGAGGTATTGGGAGAAGGGCCGCCAGAAGACAACGACCCATCAAAAATGGAGCGCTATTTCAGCATTTTTTATGACTCCAGCTATATGAAAAATACACCGGGTTTGGTGTCGACCATCATTGAAAAGCGAGCATCCTCTCGTCAGCAACCAACCTATGCAAATCAGCGGCAGCTAGAAGCCTGTGCGACGCATGTTCCCAATTCGCCTCGTTTAGCAAATATTGATGTGCCAACACTGATTGTTCATGGTGAGCATGATCAAATATGGCCTTTAGAAAATGCGTATTATTTGAAACGGCATATTCCAGGCGCCAAACTAGAAATAATAGAAAATGCAGCCCACATGCTTTTTACAGAGCAAACAGAGGTTTTCAATCAAAGGGTAATGGCTTTTTTGAAAAGCTTGGCAGGAGAATGAGGCGGGGTGTGGCGCCTCCGCTTCGCTTTCGAAGCGGATGCACCTAAGTGTTTAGTCACATTAGCCGTTACCGGCTAGCAGAAAAGAAACCGTTTCTTATTTACTAGCAACAGAATCGCCGGCTTGAAAACCAGAGCCTTCAATCACCGTGGCTTCTGAATATGAGTCGTCTACTTCGGTAACTTTGATTTTGCCGAGTTTGGTGTATTTTATCTTGAGTACTGCGCCGGTTTCAGGGTCTTTAATGACTTTACGCTGCCGCTTAACCACGAGTACATCGCCTTTTTTCAAGCCTGCATTTTCGCCTTTGTTTAGCGTGAGTATGTTGCCTTCCACATCGGCGACTTTCACATCACCAATCGGGCCACCGGAACCAGAGCTTTTACCACCGGCTGTTAAATCGGCCTTGGCGATTTTCTTGGAGACTTCTTGAATTGCCATACGCATGGATTTGGTGGCGTGTTTTTCATTCCATTTTTCACCTCCACCAATGCCCAGTACACGCACATTCATCGAGGTTTTTCTGCCTTCGCCACTTTCAGCAAAGACAATGCGACCAGTTGTTGCGTTAACAATGCGAATATCGACCGCGGCAGCGTAGCCCTTTTTGCCAACGTGAACACCGGCGCCACCTCCACCGGAACTGCTTTGGCCGTATTCGGTTACGGCTCCAGTAATAATGTATTGAACGCCAATGATTTTGCCGATACGGGCCGCAGTACTTGGGTCAATTCGACCACCAGCACCTAAATTTTGTTCTTCCATGACCGATGCCAGCCGAGCGCGTTCGAATATTTCAAAATCGGTAGCTTTGACGAGTTCAGTCGTGAGCATATCAGCGGCGCCTTGGCCGATACGCCAGCCACCGTGTTGCGCGCGGTTATCAAAATCCATGACGGCGATGCGCGGGCCGGCAATGGCGAGGCTGGCGATGAAAATACTGGTTAAAACTAAGGCTGAAGTGACGATCTTCTTGAGCACGAGTTGCGGTCTCCATGTTTTTCTATTTGGCCAACACTCTAAACCAAATTGGCTAGGAATTCAGTAGGCAAGTTATAACTAGATTAGGGCCTAGGTTCATGGTGTACCAATTTATGAAGAAAGGCTAAACTGTTGTGAAAATAGTCCAAAACTATCTCTTCTTCTGCACTCTAGTTTACCAACTTTAGGAATACGCTTTGACTCTCACGATACCAGGCTACGAGGTTTTTGAGTCCATCGGTGAAGGCGGTATGGCCGAGGTCTATCGTGGGCGACACGCTCGCTTAGATCGCGAAGTCGCGCTCAAGGTCATGCTTAGCCGAACGGCAAAAGACCCCACCTTCGGTGACCGTTTTATTCGCGAGGCAAGAATAGCAGCGAAGCTTAATCACCCTCATATCGTACAAATTTATGACGTTAATCGATTCGAAGGCACGTTCTTTTTGTCGATGGAGTACGTTAAGGGGGGTGACCTAAGTAAAAAGCTCAGGCAGCAATTACCTGCTGCGGATCTTTCTAGAATCGTTCGCGATTTGTGTGAATCTTTGGATTACGCGCACAGCCAAGGCTATATTCATCGCGATATTAAACCCGGCAATATATTGTTTCGTGAAAACGGTAGTCTAGCGTTATCTGACTTTGGTATCGCGCGGGCGATTCATTCTGATACGCATATGACGCAAACCGGTATGGTGGTAGGCACGCCTTCCTACATGAGCCCAGAGCAAGCACAAGGAAAAGACCTTACAGGAAGTTCTGACCTATACAGTGTTGCGGTAATCGCATTTCAAATGGTTACGGGTACTCTGCCTTATCAAAGTGAATCTTCCATTAGTGTTGCCATTAAACATATCAACGAGCCTATTCCGGCATTGCCTGAGCACCTCGCGGCAATGCAAACGTTTTTTAATCGCGCTTTAGCGAAAGCACCGCAAGATCGTTTTGAAAATGGCAAGTCGATGTCGCAAGCCTTTTCTTTGGCTTTGAGTAAGGTGAAAGATTTTACTTGGCGAACTGGGAGCGATGAAGAAACGGAAGTGATAGAGAGGCCTATCTCTGTATCGACCCATTCAGATTTCGAGGCTTTCACTTTAGAGCGGCAAGATGTCAGTGATCTAGAAACGGAAGTGCTTTCATCTCCACCTGCGCCTGACGTAGGGGGGGCTCAAGAATTTGGCCAAACAGGTACAGTGGTAAGGCCTGCTTCTCATTCACAACAGCGTTTAGAGGCCGACAGTGCCCTATCTGGTGAGGTTGTACGTGAAAAAAGGAGAGGGGAGCAAACCAGCGCGCAGCGGGATGTTATGCAACAAAACCGCATACAAGTATTATTTACACAAAAAAACCGCGGGTTGATTATAGTCGGGTTGTTGCTTGTTTCTTTAGTTGCGGGAGCGACAATCTACTCGTCTGGCGTATCAGAAAATGAAGCGCATAACGTTTTATCTCCGGGGCAGAAAATTCGTGTTGCGCAATTGCTGGAGCGGGCGGATGAAAACGTTGCGAAGGGCGCGTTGCTAAGCCCTTTGGGTAACAATGCTTACGAAAACTATTTGGCTATACTGGCCATTTCGCCGGGAGATCCGGTTGCTACGACAGGGCTAAAGCAAATTTCGTCAATATTGGCGGAAGAGATAAGTCATGCTATTGCAAAGTTTGAGTTTGAAGCAGCAAAAATAAAACTAAAAAAATTACAGGATGTAGAGCCAAATTCTGATGTTGTTGTGGCGTTGGATGAAGCGTTAGCGGCCGCCCAAAAAGATGTCCAAAACAGTATTGAAGAAGCGGTGGCAGAGGCGGCTAAGTCTGAATCGAATGGCGACATAACTTTGGCCATTAATCAATATAATACAGCAATAAACTTAAGTTTGAATCACGGAAAGTCAAGCGAAAAGGCAGATGCTGCACTGGCGTTAATAGCAAATCAACTATTAGAAAGCGCTGACAATAATACGCGTAACCAATCTTATGATGCCGCTGGCGAAGACATTCGTTTAGCGGAAGCTGCACTCGCAAATATCGAGCATTCAGAGCTAACAAATACACTGGCGGGTACGCAGCAAGCACTACGTAAAGCGCAGGCAAATACAGTATTACGAAAAAAGGTTAACAGTATTCTAGCTTTAGCCGAGCGGGCCTTAGCGAAAGGTAAGTTGGTGTCGCCTAAAAATGACAATGCGTACCATTACTACAATGCAGCACTTAATCTTCAGCCGGGCAACAGAGCCGCAAAGTCTGGTTTGGGGAAAACGTTAGATGCGCTTGACCTGCGAGCGAAAGATCAAATTCAAAATGGTGATCTAGATTTGGCTCAGGCTAGCATTGATAAGATCAAGCAGCGAGCACCGGGTGATCGAAGACTAAAGCAATTAAATCAAACGTTGGCTTCTGCGCAGAAAGAACAGTTGCGAAAGCAAGAGGTTGATAGCCAGGTTAAATCCTTATACGAGAAAGCAGATGTGTACCTGGCGCGTAATCGAGCGAAACGTGCGGATAAAATTTACCGAAGAATTGCACTGGTTTCTCCAAATGACCCAGGCTTGAAAAGCCTGGGCTATAAAATAGCCGACGCATATGCAGTATTGGCAGATGCTGAGATAAGAAAAAAAGACTGGCGTGATGTTTATGTTTGGGTTGATTTGGGTTTAAAACACAAGCCTGGCCATAAAAGGTTATTGGAACAAAAGGCTTTGGCAGATAAAAAATTAAAACGGTAGCGTAAAGTCAGATAGAGTTTCTGGGTAGGTAAAAAACGCATCCTTGCGAACCCACACATGGTTTTTCCTATTAAACTTTGATCGTTAGTCTGTAGTGCTTATAACTGCGCGCCGAATTTGATAGCCAGAAGCAACACCACCAATAAAGCGTGAATCAAAATTACCAATCCGTATTTTTCTTACATTGATTGTTGTTGAGCAAGTGCCGTTCAGGTCGCTGTTAGCAATGTCACCCGCGGAGATTGTTATAGAACCATCATCAATAAGTGTTTCAGCCTCATACGAATCTATAAAGAAATCAGAACACGTTGTAATGGCCTCGATTTCTACAGAAGCTTGTGGGTCAATATCGTTCCAAGAAATAACAATATCATCAGAACTGCGGCTGTAGGTGTTGCTGGCAATTGGCGCGGTGAGTTCAAATGTTTGTGGAAGAGTTACAACATTGTTTCTCGCATCTGAGCCTATATGCTCATCTCTAAAGAGCGCTAGGCGATACTCACGATCATTACTTTGCGGTAAAGTTGCCGAATACCAATCGCCCAGTACATTAATAATGACACGAGAAAACAAAAAATCATAAGACTCACGTTGAGATCTACTTTGTCTAAATTCTTTCTGTGTATCTTCTAAGTCACGAAAAGCCTCGAAAAGATTCCCCTCAATGGCGACCGACTCAATGTCTGGCCCTGCAGATAACCATAGCTCGTCGTCTCCGACTAAAGTAATAAAATCACCATCGGCGACGGCGCCAGAAGGCGGAACGCCACGAGTGAATTGTGCTTCAGCATAAACGTGACTGTCACCATCAGAAATTACTTGAAAGGTCGCAAATATTTGCCCGGTAGATACACTATCAGAACGAATTTGATCGTCTTCGCTGTTACCGCCACAAGCGCTAAGAAAACTTGCGATGCTGAGGCCCGCGATACTTTTTATAGTAAGTTTTTTAATAAACATTTTTCTTCCTTTATTTCTAATGATGTTTAAAAAGAGAAGCGAGCGCCGCCGCCGAATAGCGTTAGATCACTACCAGACACATCATTGATATATTTTATTTCCCCTTGCAGGGCGAATAGCCCCCCTATGGGGATAACCAGTTTGGAATTTAAATAGGGGCGTGCCTCTCGATCATCGCTAAATCTTCGGCCTTTGTAATAACCCTCGCTTTTGGCAAGAATAATACCGCCGCCAATCTCCAGTTTTATTCCCTTTAATTTGAAGTCTTTTCCAATTCCTGCATAGACACCATCTATTTCAATTTCTACGTCTCTCTTGCCTAGGTTGGTATCAATGAGGTACATCTGATCGATTTCGAGATAACCTAAGCGATAGATGAGTGCATTTGTATAGGCGACACTTGGGTCAATAAAGACACCGTCGTCGTAGCCGCCCGAGGTTGAATTTGCTATGCCAACGTTGGCTTCAACACGAAAGGCTCGTTCAGCGAACGATTGTGATGCGGCGCTTAGCAATATTGAAATAAGGCATATGTTTTTTAATAGGTATTTATTCATTATTTGTGCGATCTCCTGATTTTATTAATCGGTCCTACAGTTTTGTGCTCGTTCGTTTTGTTATTGCTTAGTCGAATAAGTTGATGGGAAGTGTATAGAACGATGGGGAGGGGCGCTAAATGGAAACGTGACTAGAATGAAAACCAAATAGACATAAATTGGGGTTTGTCTGTCTATGTGGTGAATAGATGTGTGCGAGCCAGTTTCGCGCGATTACGGCTTTTGCTGGAGCTTTTCCTATTTGTCTTTAAATTCCGAAATCAACCTTTCCGCTGCAACAGTCGCGGGTAGGTTGCCCTCGATCACGGCTTTTTCTAGAGCTGGCACGAGTGCTTTAACTCGCTCATCGTGTTTGAGTTCAGTTAGTAAGCTGTCTGCGGTTTCGCTCCACATCCAAGCTTGCGCTTGAGCGGCGCGGCGGCTATCGAGCTCACCGGTACTGGTCATGATGTCGCGGTATTCCTCGACGGTTTTCCATACCTCGTTTATGCCTTCTTCTTTCAAAGCCGATAGTGCTTGGACCCTGGCGGTCCAGTGTTTGCTGCGAGGGTGTAAAAAATGCATAGCCATGCGGTAGTCGGCCACTGTGCGATTGGCTGCGGGTAAGTGGTCGCCGTCCGCTTTATTCACTAGCACCACATCAGCCAGTTCCATAATGCCGCGTTTAATTCCTTGCAGTTCGTCGCCCCCGCCGGGAAGCAACAACAGCAGAAACATGTCGGTCATTTGCGCAACAGCAGTTTCAGATTGGCCCACACCCACAGTTTCTACCAATATCACATCAAACCCGGCAGCCTCACACAATAAAAGTGTTTCGCGGGTTCTACGCGTAACGCCCCCTAATGTTTGACCGGCAGGCGAGGGGCGAATAAAGGCTTCTTTTTTGCGGGAAAGTT
Source organism: Agarilytica sp. (assembly GCA_045430305.1). GTDB lineage: Bacteria > Pseudomonadota > Gammaproteobacteria > Pseudomonadales > Cellvibrionaceae > Agarilytica. Next base: position 333,690 of record JAILXW010000002.1, read on the forward strand.
CCTCCATTCGGGTTTTGTCGCCCAGTATCGAACCGCCACTTAAGGCGGAGGTTGGGTCAACTGCCAGTACGGCGACTTTATGACCCCGCTCAATCACGTGAGTGCCGAAGCCTTCTATAAAGGTAGATTTACCCACTCCGGGCACGCCAGAAATCCCTAAGCGAACCGCGTTACCGGTGTGAGGCATGATCACTTCCAATAGCTCTGCCGCCTGTTTGCGGTGTTCCAACAGCGTAGATTCCACCAAGGTGATACCGCGTGCTAAGGCGCGACGGTTACCTTGGATAATCTGTTCAGCGAGTTGTTGGGGCGATGTAGGTGAAGGCATATATCGTGTACTGGTTACTTAAATGAAAGGGGTGAAGTGTTAAAAAGCACGCCGCTCCTAGGTTTTATATAAGTAAGTATGAGCCACATGAGCCAATTTAGAAAATAGATGCCCGCTCCGGGTCAAAGATGCGGGCCTAATACTGCTGCTAATTATTCAAACTCAACAATGATGTGATCGACCATCAGGCTATCGCCAACCGTGGCAGAGACCTTCTTCACGACGCCGTCTTTTTCGGCTCGCAGGCTATTTTCCATTTTCATGGCTTCAAGTACGGCAAGTTCTTCACCTTCTTTTACTTCCTTGCCTTCTTCAGCAGAAAGGGAAACCAAAAGGCCTGGCATAGGTGACATTAAAAACTTAGAAAGGTCTGGAGCTTCTTTCTCTAGCATGTAGTTGTTCATTTCTGCCGCGATCGGCGTAAGCACCAGGGCTTGTACTTCGGCGCCACGGTAGAAAATTTTGTAAGCGGAGTCTTTGCGTTCCACCTGCATACACACGTCGCGGCCATTGATGTTGGCTTTAAATAGCGGTTCGCCCAATTGCCAGTCGCTTTCAATGCTGTAAGTGTTTGCATTGAGCTTCACCTCGAAACCATCTTCACTGAGATCAGCGGTGACAGGGAACCGGTTTTCGCCGAAGAGCACTATCCAGTCGTTGGGCACATTGCATTCGTGGCCGGGCATTTGGCCGCTCAACATACCAGCGCGTTCGCGGTAATATTGGTTAACACATGAAGCAATCACGGCAATTAATTCGGGGTCTTCCTGTGGCACCATTTCGGCGCTAAAACCGTCGGGGTATTCTTCAGCAATAAGGTTTGTAGTGAGGCGGCCTTCTTTAAATCGAGGCATGGCATACAAAGCGTTTAGGAAGCTAATATTGTGGCCAACACCACGAATGTAATAGGCATCTAGCGCGTCAACCATTCGTTCGGTAGCTTGCTCTCGATTTTCTCCATAAGTAATGAGTTTAGCGATCATAGGGTCGTAAAACATCGACACTTCACCGCCTTCGTAAACGCCGGTGTCTACGCGTACGCCCTCACCTTCTGGCGCGATGTAATTGGTAACGCGGCCAGTGGAGGGTAAAAAATTACGGAATGGGTTTTCGGCGTAAACACGCGATTCGATGGCCCAGCCTGTGAGTTTAATATCGTCTTGTTTGAGTGGTAGAGCCTCACCTGCTGCAACGCGAATCATTAACTCAACTAAGTCTTGACCGGTCACCAATTCGGTAACGGGGTGTTCTACTTGTAGGCGCGTATTCATTTCCAAGAAGTAGAAATTAAGGTCGGCGTCAGCAATAAATTCCACCGTACCAGCAGATTTATATTCAACTGCTTTCGCTAAGGCGCAAGATTGCTCGCCCATTTTTTTTCGAACTTCTTCAGTAAGAAACGGTGAGGGCGCCTCTTCAATGACTTTCTGGTGGCGACGTTGGATCGAGCACTCACGCTCACCCAGATAAATCACATTGCCGTGGCCATCAGCCATAACCTGAATTTCAATATGGCGAGGTTCCTGAATGAATTTCTCAATAAATATTCGGTCGTCACCAAAAGAAGAGCGTGCTTCATTCGTTGCGCGTTCAAAACCGTCACGGCATTCTGCTTCGTTCCAAGCAACGCGCATGCCTTTACCGCCGCCACCAGCTGAAGCTTTCAGCATAACGGGGTAACCAATATCACTCGAAATAACAACGGCTTGGTCTGCGTCTTTTACCACGTCTGTGTAACCGGGAATGGTGTTAACACCGGATTTTTCTGCAATCAGTTTGGACGTGATTTTGTCGCCCATGGATTCGATTGCGTACGCGCCAGGGCCTATAAACGCGATGCCTGCTTCATCTAATGCTTTAGTAAAGTCTTTGTTTTCCGATAGGAAACCGTAGCCTGGGTGAACGGCGTCTGCGCCGGTTTTTTTGCACGCTTCTACAATTTTTTCAATAACCAAATATGATTCTGATGATGCAGAAGCACCAATATGAATGGCTTCATCCGCTTCTTTTACATGCAGGGCATTGCGGTCTGCATCTGAATAAACTGCAACGGTGGCGATGCCCATTTTCTTAGCCGTGCGGAAAACACGGCAGGCAATTTCGCCTCTGTTAGCGACAAGAATTTTTTTGAACATTTTTATTGTTCCTTTTTCCTGTTGCTGCGATATTGGAGCAGCAACAATCACATTGTATTGGCTAGAGTATGTTTAAGTGCGGGCTAGGCTGTATCTATAGGGGAATATTGCCATGCTTGCGCCAAGGGTTTTTCACTTCTTTATCTTTCAGCATAGATAAAGAGCGACAGACGCGTTTTCGTGTTTCGTGTGGAAGGATGACGTCGTCAATATAGCCCCGCTTGCCGGCTTCAAAAGGCGAGCAGAATGTTTCTTGATAGTTGTTGGTGTGTGTTTGGATTTTATTCGTATCACCAATGTCTTTACGGAAAATAATTTCTACTGCACCTTTAGCACCCATTACCGCAATTTCTGCAGTTGGCCACGCGAAATTGACGTCGCCGCGTAAATGTTTAGATGACATAACATCGTATGCACCGCCGTAGGCTTTTCGTGTGATTAAGGTGATTTTTGGAACGGTACATTCTGCGTAGGCATACAAGAGTTTTGCGCCGTGTTTGATGATGCCTCCATACTCTTGTGAAGTCCCGGGCATAAAGCCAGGTACGTCAACGAGGGTAAGAACGGGAATGTTGAAAGCATCGCAGAAGCGAACAAAGCGCGCCGCTTTTTTAGAGGCGTCGATGTCTAAGCAGCCCGCCAATACCATGGGTTGATTGCCCACAACGCCTACCGTTGAGCCTTCCATACGTATAAAACCGGTCACAATATTTGGTGCATACTTGGGTTGTAACTCGAAAAATTCTTGCTCATCAGCAATTTTAAGAATTACTTCCTTCATGTCGTATGGTTTGTTGGGGTCGTCTGGAATAATCGTGTCGAGCGATAAATCTTTACGTTCGGCAGAATCTTCTGTTGGCCAAACCGGTGGTTTTTCTTTGTTGTTGGCAGGTAGGTAGTTAATAAAACGACGTAACTTCATAAGTGCATCAACATCGTTTTCAAACGCCAGATCGGCAACGCCCGATTTAGACGAGTGAGTAGAGGCACCGCCTAATTCTTCAGCAGTTACTTCTTCGTGTGTAACTGTTTTAACGACGTCGGGGCCGGTAACAAACATGTACGAGCTGTCTTGCACCATGAAAATGAAATCGGTGAGCGCAGGTGAATATACTGCACCACCAGCACAAGGGCCCATAATCATGGAAATTTGTGGAATAACACCAGAAGCTAATACATTGCGCTGGAATACTTCGGCATAACCACCCAGTGCCGCGACACCTTCTTGAATACGAGCGCCGCCGGAATCGTTTAAGCCGATTACTGGCGCACCTACCTTCATCGCGTGTTCCATAACTTTACAAATTTTTTCGGCGTGCGCTTCAGAGAGCGAACCGCCAAACACGGTGAAGTCTTGGCTGTATAAAAATACGAGGCGACCGTTAATAGTGCCGTAACCAATCACAACCCCATCACCAGAAATATGCTCTTTGTCCATGCCAAAGTTAGCGCAGCGATGTTCTACGAACATATCCCATTCTTCAAATGTATCGGGGTCGAGCAAAAGCTCAATACGCTCGCGAGCAGTTAACTTGCCTTTTTTGTGTTGGGAGTCAATACGTCGTTGACCTCCGCCCAGACGAGCCGCTTCTCGTTTTTCTTCCAAGCGATTTAGCATGTCTTGCATAGCGTTATGTTCCTGTGCTTTTGTAAGTGCCTATATAAAATTCATGTTGGCGAGAATTAGTTGAGAATTTTTAGTATTTCGCCTGCGGCTTGCGGAATATTTGTTCCGGGGCCATAAACTGCTGCAACACCCACCTTGTAAAGATCGTCGTAATCTTTTGGTGGAATTACGCCGCCAGCGATCACTTTAATATCGCCAGCGTCTTGTTTTTTTAATTCTTCGATAAGGGCAGGAATTAAAGTTTTATGGCCGGCCGCTTGTGATGAAGCGCCAATGATATGAACGTCGTTTTCAATCGCCTGGCGAGCAATTTCCTCCGGCGTTTGGAACATAGGGCTAATATCTACATCAAAACCAATATCTGCGAATGCAGTCGCAATCACTTTAGCGCCGCGGTCATGGCCGTCTTGGCCCATTTTGGCCACTAGAATACGTGGGCGGCGGCCATTAGTTTCTGCGAACTCTACAACCTGTTGCTGAATTAAGGCAAAGTCTTCATCGCCTTCATAGGCGGAACCGTAAACGCCGCTAATGGTGCGTGTCTCTGCTTTGTGTCGGCCCCAATGTTTTTCGAGGGCATCAGAGATTTCACCCACTGTTGCGCGTGCGCGGGCCGCGTCAATTGCCAAGGTTAATAAATTGCCTTCACCACTTTGCGCTGCATCAGAAAGTGCAGTTAACGTAGCTTCGCAGGTCGCTGTATCGCGGCTAGCGCGAATGTCTTTTAATCGAGCCACTTGTGATTCGCGAACGGCAGAGTTGTCGATGTCGAGCACGTCAACTTCTGGTTCGTTTTCGAGTTTGTATTTATTTACACCAACGATGACTTCTTCACCGCGATCAATACGTGCTTGGCGTAAAGCGGCGGCTTGTTCAATACGAAGTTTTGGCATGCCCGATTCAACAGCTTTTGTCATGCCGCCCATGTCTTCCACTTCGTCGATAATTTTACGAGCTTCTTTAACGAGTTGATCTGTAAGGCTTTCTACATAGTATGAGCCCGCAAGCGGGTCGACCACATTAGTAATGCCTGTTTCTTCTTGAATGACCAATTGTGTATTACGCGCAATACGAGCAGAAAAATCTGTTGGTAGGGCCAGCGCTTCATCTAGCGCATTGGTATGCAAAGATTGTGTACCACCCAATACAGCAGACATCGCTTCGATGGTGGTGCGCATCACATTGTTGTATGGGTCTTTAGCTGTAAGGCTAACACCTGACGTTTGGCAGTGTGTACGCAGCATTAAAGACTTATCGTTTTGCGGATTAAACTTTTCTTTCATTAAGGTCGCCCACAAAATTCGTGCTGCACGCAGTTTGGCAATTTCCATAAAGAAATTCATACCAATGGCAAAAAAGAAAGAAAGACGAGGCGCAAACTTATCGACATTCAAACCGTTGTTTACCGCAGTACGAACGTATTCGATGCCGTCTGCAATGGTGAACGCCAATTCCTGAACATTCGTCGCGCCGGCTTCTTGCATGTGATAACCGGAAATAGAAATGGAATTGAACTTAGGCATGTTCTCGGCGGTGTAACCGATAATGTCAGATACAATTCGCATCGAGGGCGCGGGTGGATAAATGTAAGTGTTGCGCACCATGAATTCTTTAAGGATGTCGTTTTGCAACGTGCCCGCGAGTTTTTCTGGGGTGATACCTTGTTCTTCGGCAGCAACAATATAGTTCGCCATAATGGGTAGTACGGCACCATTCATGGTCATAGAAACGGAAACTTTGTCCAAAGGAATATCATTGAACAAAATTTTCATATCTTCTACCGAGTCGATGGCGACGCCGGCTTTACCTACGTCACCGACAACGCGCTCGTGGTCCGAGTCGTAACCGCGATGAGTGGCTAAATCGAACGCGACAGATAAACCTTGCTGACCAGCAGCCAGGTTGCGTTTGTAAAAGGCGTTAGATTCTTCCGCGGTAGAGAACCCCGCGTATTGGCGAACTGTCCAGGGGCGTCCGGCATACATGGTCGCTTTTGGGCCTCGCTTAAATGGTGCAAAACCTGGCAGGTCGCCGTAGTCGATCCCTTCTAGGTCATCGGCGGTATACACCGGCTTAACCGCAATGCCTTCTGGCGTGTCCCAAGTGAAATCCTCAGGGTTTTTCCCCTTGGTTTCTTTGGTGACCAGTTCAGACCAGTCGGCGAGGGTGCGCTTCGGGAAGTCGCTCATTCGAGAATCTCCAAAATATGTTTCAAATGAATAGTCAGTTGTGCACGTAATTGCAGTGGTGCAGAGCTTACTGTCAGTACAGAGTAGATCCAATTGAATATCCACTTAAGGCAACGATTTTAGCGGCCCTAATATATATATACAGGTCGGATTTATAAGGCTAAACTCACAAAATATATCAAAAAATATGATTTTAGCACCCTTAAAGCGGCTAAAACCCTCATAAACTCACTGAAATTTCGAAATATATGGTCTAAAAATTGTGGCTACCATCGCTTTCTACCATGTGCATGCTTGCCTGCATGGCATTCGCCAACGGGGTATTCCCGAAGACGAGCTCCTAGTTCGCGCAGGTATCAACCCGGAAGTTATGCAGCATCCGCGGCGGGTACATGTGGAGCAGGTCGCGCGACTGTTTAAGCAAGTTCAGCTTGAGCTGCAAGATGAATTTATGGCTTTTACCGAGCAGCCTTGCAAAGTAGGCGTGTTTGCCACCATGTGCGAATTGGTGAGCCGTTGCAATACGGTTGGTGAGCTGCTCGAAAAAGGGGCGAATTTTTATAATCTCCTAAGCAATGACGTGGTAACCCGCCTCGATACACATGCTGCGCCTTTGGAGACGCATCGTAAAGCAAAAAGGTCAGATGCAAGTAGAAGTGGGCGCCGCGGCAGCAATGCGGTCTTAAGCGTTAAATTGGTGAAGCCTGAGCTAGATGAGTTTCACTTTCTTTCAGAGTTTCTATTGGTGATCTGGCATCGCTTCGCCAGCTGGTATATCGGCGAACCCATTCAGCTACAAGAAACGCACTTTGCGCATCGCCTACCTGAGCACCAAAAAGAATTACAGATCATGTACCCTGGCGAATTAAAATTTGGTCGTCGTTGCAACCGACTTGTGTTTGATTCGGCGTACCTCGACAAGCCTCTAATTCGTACCGAGAAGGAACTCGAGGCCTTTATGGAAAACGCTCCGGCAGATTTTATGACCATCCCCGGTATGAGTGACAATCTAGAGTTGATGATAGAGCGAAGTATTTTGCAGCTAAACTCCGGTCGTTTGGAGTTTCCCTCAATAGTTGAATTGGCTGAAATGTTGGAGATGAACCATCAAGCGCTACAGCGCCAATTAAAAAAAACAGGCACCAGCTACCAAAAAATTAAAGACAGTATGCGCTTAGAGATGTCGATTCAGAAACTGGTGAATGAAAAATTGTCGGTGGATGATGTATCAGAATTCGTGGGTTTTGCGGAATCGCGATCTTTTACCCGGGCTTTTAAGCATTGGACGGGTCTGTCGCCCCGGAATTATTGTAAATTGCAGGGGGGAGGGTAAGCATAAACCGTATTCTTTCCCCTTTCGTGTTTAACCTAGTTGCTATATGTGCCGGGTAGTGGATAATTTTTTACTGCTTAGATTGCATCAGTACAATGACGTGGGTGTATGCCAACTTACAGCCTTTAAAGCGTTGATCTTTGTATCTGGCAAAGGCGATATAGGCCATGCCAATTGCGATTATTCCGGGGTACCAATACTGGCTGATAAGTAAAAATATGCATGTGAAAATTATGGGAAGTATTAAAGATCTAAATAATTTGGAGTCAGCTTCGTGCCGTAGTACTTCTGAATATCCTTCGGGGTGTTGTTTCGATAAAAATGCCCGACTCCATTTATAATTGTTTATGTTTTCACATGGATATTGTTCGAAGTTACCTCTTATATTGTCAATAGTGTTAAGTAGCGGTTCATTTCCTTTGGGTTTTACTTTGTCGTAGATTTTGTCCCATTGAGAGCCAATGGCGAAAAATATATGGCCAAATATATAAGATGCAATCGAGACGATAAACCATACATTGGTGCTTGCGTCAGAAATATTAACAATCTCAAATATTTCTATGCCTACAACTACGATAAGAAAACCGGGAATAAGAATCGCGAATAATTCTGATACCCCCAGTTGAAGGTCTAATGGCTTCATTATTTTTCTCAGTTAGAATGATTGTGATATTGGGTAAAGTGTAAGGAATTGTACTCGTGAGTTAGGTTGCTACCCCAAAAAGCTGCCCTACAAAAGCTGTGGCTAGCATTGCAAGTAAACCCCAAAACATGACTCTAGAAGCTGCGCGTAATGTTGGAGCCCCGCCGATCTGTGCCGCGATACTGCCCAACAAAGCAAGTGAAAATAAAGTGGAAAGCCCAACATAAGAAATGAGCTTTTCTGATGGTGCGAGGTAAGCAACAAGTAGAGGAAGAAAAGCGCCGATCGTAAACATGAGCCAAGATGATAATGCAGCCTGGACTGGGCGGGGTTTTGTGGTGTCTGATATTCCAATGTCGTCTCTTGCATGTGCGCCTAATGCATCGTGAGACATTAATTGTTCAGCGACTTGTTCGGCAAGCTCGGGAGTAAGCCCGCGCCCTACATAAATTTGTGCAAGTTCATCCTTTTCGGAATCGAAATGCTCTTCAAGAGATTTTCTCTCCAGCTCTAGATCCGCTTTTTCGGTATCCGCTTGTGAGCTAACAGATACATATTCCCCTGCCGCCATAGACATTGCGCCGGCAGTCAAGCCCGCTATACCTGCAAGCATAATCTCGCTGCGATCCATATTTGCTGCAGCCACGCCAATAATCAGACTTGCGGTTGAAATAATACCGTCGTTTGCTCCGAGTACGGCAGCGCGTAGCCACCCTGCACGGTGTGATCGATGAGCTTCGTGATGGGTCACTGAATTGCCTTAACAGATACCGTTGTTAGTTTTTTCCGTAATTGTCCACGGGCGTTCCCGCCAGTGCAGAAATATTTAATAAGCCGCGTGCGGTAATAGAAGGTGTAACAATGTGTGCCTTGTTACCCATGCCCATCAAAATAGGCCCAACTTCCAATCCAGAGGCTGCTATTTTTAGCATATTACGTGTAGCACTTGCAGAATCTGAATTTGAAAAAATCAAGACATTCGCGGAGCCTTTAAATCGCGCATCGGGAAATATTCTGTCGCGTAGCTGCGGGTCAAGTGCAAGGTCGAGCGTCATTTCACCTTCGTAGCTGAAGTTACGTGGAATTGCGTCGAGAATTTTTATCGCCTCTTGCATGCGGGTTGCAGATTTTGAACTCATGTTGCCGAACTGAGATTGTGAGCACAGCGCGATTTTGGGTTCTAAACCAAAACGCCGGACATGCCTAGCCGCTGCAATAACCGTTTCTGCAACTTGTACGGGTGTTGGTTCGCTGTGTACGTGTGAATCGGCAATAAATAATGGGCCGTTTTCAATCAGCATGAGTGATAAAGCACCTTGAGGGTGAAGTTGTGTTGAACCGAGAATTTGCTGAATGTAGTTCAGGTGCCAAAGGTATTGGCCAAAAGTGCCACAGATCATACTGTCGGCATCACCAAGATGTACCGCAATTGCTGCAATCGCTGTGGTGTTTGTTCTTAAAATCGCCTTTGCCAAGTCGGGTGTGACCCCTTTTCGCTGCATGATTTCATGATAGCTACTCCAGTAATCGCGATAGCGTGCGTCATTTTCTGGATTGATAAGATCGAAGTCGCGATCCATCTTTAAATCCAAACCAAATCGCTCACAGCGGCGTTCAATGACGTCAGGCCGGCCGATTAAAACGGGTCTGTCTCCTGTTTCTTGAATGGTTTCTTGAGCAGCACGAAGTACGCGTTCATCTTCCCCTTCTGCAAAAATAATTGTCCGGTCTGCCTTTCGCGCAGCGTCAAATACGGGGCGCATTATAAATGCAGATTTAAACACTGAGCGGTTTAGGGTGTCTTTGTAATGTTCAAAATCTTCGAGTGGTTTTGTAGCAACGCCTGTTTCCATAGCTGCTTTCGCAACGGCGCCAGCAACGGTGGCGAGCAATCGAGGGTCAAAGGGCTTGGGTATCAAATACTCGGGGCCAAATTTTAAATTTTCGCCCTTGTAAGCGGCCGCAGCTTCTGCACTTGTAGATGCGCGAGCCAGTTCGGCGATGCCTTTTACACAACCAACCTGCATCGCATCGTTAATTTCGGTTGCCCCAACGTCTAGCGCACCTCTAAAAATAAACGGGAAGCACAATACGTTATTCACTTGGTTAGGAAAATCTGAGCGGCCGGTGGCAATAATTGCATCCGGGCAAACGTCTCGCACTTCATCCGGCATAATTTCTGGGGTTGGGTTTGCAAGCGCAAACACGATAGGCCGCTCGGCCATCTTTTTTACCATTTCTGGTTTTAGTACGCCGGGCCCTGAAAGCCCTAAAAATAAATCCGCGTTTTCGATGACATCATCTAAGCTTCGCAAATCACTTTTTTGCGCAAACTCTGCTTTTTGTTCTGTCATTTCTTCTTGCCTGCCTTCGTAGACAAGGCCTTTGATATCACATAACCAAATATTGCTTCGTTTTACACCTAATTTGACCAGCATGTTTAAACAGGCAATACCTGCAGCCCCACCGCCAGTCGAGACAACCTTAACTTGATCAAATGGTTTACCTGCAATATGCAATGCATTCGTTAGTGCGGCCCCCACAACAATGGCGGTGCCGTGTTGGTCATCGTGAAAGACCGGAATATTCATGCGTTCGCGGCAAAGCTTTTCAACCACAAAGCAGTCAGGCGCTTTAATGTCTTCTAGGTTAATAGCGCCGAAGGTTGGTTCAAGCGTAGTAATGACATCAGCCAGTTTTTCTGGGTCGCTTTCATTAACTTCTAAATCGAAGCAGTCGATATTGGCAAACTTTTTAAACAATACGGCTTTGCCTTCCATTACGGGTTTGGCTGCGAGAGGGCCGATATTGCCCAAGCCTAATACGGCAGAACCATTACTCACAACGGCCACGAGGTTGCCGCGAGCCGTGTATTTAGAGGCCGCTTGTGTATCGCTGACGATTTCTTGGCAGGCTTCGGCTACGCCTGGTGAATAGGCCCGAGCTAGGTCCAACCCATTGGCCAGAGGCTTGGTAGCTCTTATTTCGAGCTTTCCAGGTTTAGGGAACTCGTGGTAATCGAGGGCTGGGTGGCGAGGTGGTGTTTGGTTCTCGTCTGACATGTGTTCTCTCAATAAATCTGAATCTGTACTGACTATAACTGCGGCGTATTGATGGCTCGTGGCAAGTCAGGGGGTAGCGGGTTGCTCCTGCTTAGGGGTATGGAGACTACATCGTTGGTTAATTCGAAAGCAAGTGGGATTCTGATTCTTCATCACTTAAAACGTGATTGAAGGTGCTTAAATTGGCACCTATTACACGGGCGCTCCGTCAATGCCCTGACTATGCTTCAGAGACCCATTTAAGAAGCGATCCGCCGGAGAATCAAATGCACCTACGCACCAAATCATTGTTTCTTTTTGTTTGTTGTAGCGTATTCGCAATGTCGCCTGTTATTCAGGCCCAAAAAATCAAGAATAACTCGGTCAAATATCAATATGTATTGATGCCTGAAGTGGCCTTAGACGAGCTGGATGCCAGCCATGTACGTGCGGAGTTGGTGTTTAAAACGATGCAGGTGAAAGACAAACGTATCGCGATCAGTACAAGCGATAGCGTGTGCAATGCCTTGAATAAAAAGGTTGGCAAAGAAGGCCCATATAAAAATCACTATTATAAAATTTCTTACAACGACCCAAAACCGCTTCTTGTGGTGAAAGATGCTAAGGATCAGGTAATTTACGCCAAACGGGTGCCTACTGCGGCAAGTTTGGTGGAGCGCTTTGGTCGAGGTTGCATGAGTAGTAAGGAGAGCTTGGATAAAACTCTGGTAGAGCACAAGCAAGTTCACAAGGCTCAGCACTTTATTAACAAATAGCAAAAAGAAATAGGTAAACGAGTTGAGAAAGAGCTGGATTCATTGCTTGTGCCTGATCTTCGAACCCGAAAGTTTAAATTGTTTTATGTTAAAGGTGACAGTTACACAGATCTGGATGAGGCGTTTAATATAAGTAAGACCACTTATGATCAATTGGGGAAAAGTCTTCCGAATGATACCCAGAAAAACAATCTCAGAAAGACGATTGATATTTGGAATAAGGCTCTAGAAGAAGTGGATCTAAATAATAAGAAAGCTCGAATTAATAAAAAGGTGGCTCAGCGTATTCACCACAATATCGCCATGACTGCATTAGCGCTTACCGATCATGATCTAGCGGTCAAGCATTTACAGGAAATATTGCTCATTCGAGCGGGCAATAGTTTTTCTTGGGGTGGCATGGCCCCAGAAGAAGATATTGGCTACGCCCAAGATAGGAAGCGGCGGTTTGAGTTGAGCCCCAAAATAGCTTCTGACAAAAAGAGCCTGTTGATGCGAATTGAAGCGCTAAAAAAGCACTCTGAAAGTATTGCGCTATCGACCACGCCAGGACCCGAATATGAGACGCTGGCTGTGGCCGTAAGAGAATTTGAGAATAGAGCCGCTGGAGAAAAAATTGCACAAAAGGTAGAAGCACTAAAAAGCGCCGCGGGCGAGAATCCGTTCAGGCTCCAGGTGCAGCACACCTCGATGCAAGGCTACGTACTGTTTCTTACCGGTTTTATGACCAAGAAATATGATGAGTTTCCTCCTCAGATATTTGACTTAACACAGCTAAATCAGCTACAACTTAGCGGGAACAACGTTAAAAATGTTCCTGATGATATTGGAAGTTTGATTAACTTGAAGGTGTTGAAACTTCATAAAAATAAGATTGAAGAGGTGGCCCCAGGTATAGGTAAATTGGTGAACTTAGAGAAGTTAGATCTTTCAAAAAATAATCTGAAGTCACTTCCTAATGAAATTTCCAAACTAAAAAAATTAAAGAAGATTAATTTGAAGGGTAATAACTTTTCCAAACAAGAGATTGAGCGAATAAAATCCTTACTTCCCAAAAAGTGCAAAGTAAAAACTTAGAGGTGTCAAGGCGTGCTGGTGTGTATAGGTTCTTGTGTTTTAGCTGCGCCATAACTAAGTGGAGCTGCAGTTGGGCTACACTAAATAAATACCCGTTCTAAATCGGTATCTTCGTATGTCAGATAGCCCTTCATTTTTAGTACATTGGAAATCACGAGTGCTTTTGCCAGGTAAGGTGATGCTGGACGGGCTTATTTCTCAAGTGAAATTGGGTGGTTTCGAATTAAAAATTGATCGTGCAGTCTCAATAGGCACGGAAATAGCCCTTGAGTTTTACGTGAAGTATCGCGACAAACCTAAGCGTATTCGGCTAAAAGGCAAAGTCACATACTGTGGCATTGCTTCATCAGGGGAATCAATGCTACGTCTTTCTATCTCGCAAATTGGTCGCGAAGACAATCATACATTGAGCAACATCTTGCAAACATTGGGCGACTCAGACGCTTTTGATTTACGGGCGTAGAGTATTTATGGCCTGACCTTTTCGTTTTTATTTTCACTTCCTTTTAACCGCGAATAAATTGGCAGCTCCAATTTGTTTCCACAAGTTATACCTTTTAGGTATTACCTGTTTCTTTGGTTATTTCAAAGTAGAGTAGTGTGCCAAACATCGCGGTACAGCCTAAATCTGAATAAAACGATTTTGATAATGATTAAAGAGTCTAAAGCGAGACTCTTTTTATAGTGATATTGCACAATAACTGAATTAAATTAGGTGTGTCGCCGTAAACAACATAAGGAAGGAGGCTTCGGCAGCTCTTAAAAACGGAATTTTCAGTTAGTTGACCTAAAGGTTTTGGCTTTTCGTTATTTAGTAGGTAACACTCGCCACGCTTTAAATATCCGCCAGTAATGTAAATTGGGGAGTTGCTAGAGGTACGTAAAATTATGCAAATTTTTCATAAGCACATAATTCATGTTTACTCCCTAATTATTTGTACTATTTTGTTTATTTCACAAAACGCTTTTTCCGCACAAGTTGTATCAATCATTCCAGCACAAGATACAAGTATATTTTTGGAAAAACCTCTCCTAAATTTAGGCGCTGCAAGTACCCTAACGCTTAAACCGCAAAGCAGTACATATAATGCCAAAGCGAGAACACTTATAAAGTTCGACTTGGAAGCGCTAGCCGAGCGTATTGTCGACGAAGAGCTTGTTAGCGCACGGCTGCAGCTGTATGTATCCATGAATAATGGTGAAAAGGGGGTTCGTGGAAAGTTTAAATCTAAAGGTCGGTCTTCAAAATCTAGCTCTGGAGTGCAAGGCGCGGGTTACAAAATAGATATTCATCCGCTTAGCGCGGACTGGGATGAAAAGGACGCTACGTGGTATTGCCCATCAGCGACAGATTGTGGGCATGAAGGTGGCCGTTTTGGTCGTAAAACGGATAGCCTAGATATGTCGAATGTATTTTCAGGCGCAGTGCAATTTGATGTTACCAATGATGTAAAACACATACTTTCCGGTGCTAGTAATTTTGGTTGGCTAATTAAAAAACGATTAGAGTCGGCGCCCGGAATTTTTGAGTTTTTCTCTTCAGAAAGCGATCTTAAACCACAATTAATACTTACTGTAAATGCGCCGGAAGGTGCAGATATTACTGCACCGAAAATCGAGCTAACCCAGCCAAATAAAGTGTTTTATTTAGGTGAATCTTTAACTCAAGTTGTGGTTACTTATTCCGATTTCAATGACGGGGTCGATACCTCTAGCGTGCAAGTGAAAGTCGCGGGCAATGTTTTAGATTGCGATATCTCAGTAGGTTTAGCTGTTTGCCCGGTGAATACACTTGAAAATGGCATCTATTCTGTTGAAGCAAGCGTGGCAGATTTTTCCGGAAATACTTCAACAGCCAATAAAGCCATCGTGTATAACGCCGAAGCAGCCGGTGGCACAGGCGGTGTAAAATGGATTACAGATATTGGTGCGCCCGAGATGTCTGTTGGCGCAAATGGTGATAATTATTTAGATCTCTCTAATGGCGACTTTTACCAAAAAATTTCAGGAATCTGGCAACTGCTTGCAAACTTAACTGGCCCGGAGGGGGCTCAAGGCGCTTCTGGTGAGCCGGGGCCGCAAGGTGAGCAAGGTGTTTCGGGGGCCGTAGGCCCCAAGGGTGACCAAGGCCCCCGGGGGCCGCAAGGTATTGCGGGTGAAATTGGCCCGCTGGGAATGCAAGGCCCGCAAGGTTTGCCCGGACCGCAAGGTATTCAAGGTCTGGCAGGGCCAGCAGGTCCGGCGGGGCAAGATGGCAAAGCGAACAATGTATTTAGCGGTAGGATTAATTTGGATCAAGCAAGTGATTCACACTTAGCTTCAGGTTGGTCAATTGAAGAAATAAATGATGGGCAGTTTTCCTTAACGCATAATTTAAATAGTAGTGATATTTCTTTCACATACACCATGGAAGTGGCGATCGGCGGTACAGGCGATAAATTAGCGGTAAACCAAAGAAATAGTAATGAAATCATTTTTTCTCACACCGACTATCGTGGGGAAGTGGTGACGGGTAACAACTCCGGCATCACGGCATTATTTATTGTGGTAGCCGATTCGGCTCTAGTTCCCGTTAATCAAGATGATGCATCTGAACAAGAAGATGAAACGTCAGATCCAGCAGAAGTATCTATCTTGTGTCGAAATATTCTAGAAGACAACCCCAACGCGATAAGTGGAACTTACACCGTTGATGTGCTCGGCCAGTCAACAGAATTTTATTGCGATATGTCATTTGATCTCGGTGGTTGGACACTAGTGGGAAGTGTTTATGACAAAGACCGCCAGTTTACGCAAAATGTTGTGCAGGGTAGCAATACGGTTTTATCCAATGAATACTTCCAAGAGCTTTTAAAAAACGCTTCGGTGGGTGTGCGTTTTCAATGGGGCAGTGGCAGCACAGAAAATGTATTGGTTCGAATGGACAAACTTGGAGGCCATAGTTGTCATAGTTTAGATTCAGATGGGCTGTTCGGGTTCACCTACCCAGGCAGTGATAGTGTACTTTGGGCTTACAATGAAAATGGTGCATGTGTAGGTTCAGGGTCCGACTATTCAATGATTTACCTGCGCCGAACACAATCTTCTTTTTCAATGTTTGAATTATCAAATGCCGCTAGTTATATCGAACGGTATAACGAAGATGGAACGTGGTCGACGATTTCCGAAGGCGCAGCCAGCTTGTTTAGCTTGAGCGATAGTGACTATATTCAAATTTATTTGAAGTAAAAAAGGGGGGGAAGCAGCTAATTGTTTTCCTGTAATCAGGGGGCTCACCGCTTATTCTTAGGCTCGATCCCCTTCCATGATAAAGCGTAGTAGATGCATATGCTGATAATAGCTGCAAGAAAACACCAAATTGAGGGATAGTCGTAACCGCTTTGAAGGTATAGCGCGACCAGGAAGGAGCTAAAAAAAGCAGGGCCAAGAATGTATCTAATCCTAGGGTTGGTTGAGAGAAGAAACGGGATCACCACTATCAGAACATAAAAATAATCAATAACGCCGTATAAATACGGTACCCTGTAAATATACGCAATAGAGTTACAACAATGCACGTTAATGTGAAGCGTTGAATACAAGGTATAGCTATACAATAAATATAGGCTTACCGCCAACCCAGCCAATGTGAATCCAATAAAATAGTGTTTTTTTCTAGGGTGTTCGTGCAGGCCAACACTTAAAGGAATAAATACAGGCCAGAATGACATAGCGATAAAATTAAAAAAGTACATGGCTATGTCCATGTAGTGTTGAGCTATGACCTTATTCAGGCCAAGCCATACAAACCCTTCACTGATTTGATGAATTCCAAAAATAATAGGAATGCTTGCGAGGGCAAGAGATTGCTTTGGATATCGAAAACGATATATGGCGGCCATACCACCAGCGCAAAGCGCGCTTCCGGCGATAAAGCTAGCGGTGGCTGAAAAGCACATGGTTTTTCTCGGGTATTGGTGGCGTGATATTTCTTTAATACAAGTTTGTTGAGTATATCTCTAAAGGGCCTGTAGGTGCGGAACTACGAGTGCTATATCTTAGCCATTTGCGATGGAGCACTGAATTATTTGCAGTCATAGAGCCCATTGCTGATGGATTTTGCAACGACACGAAAATAGAATACTCCTTCTCTCGTGAAGAACTACCGCCGGATAAATCTCAGCTATTCGGGTTAACCGCCACTGAAATGACGGTTTTGATAGGCGGCATGCGTACGCTTGCGGTTAACTTCGAAGATTCTAAACACGGTGTTTTGATCAAACATTCAGCTTAGAGCCATCGCCGAAATTTATGCTTGTGACGGTGCACAAAAAAATTTAAAAAAGACGTCATTGCCGCTTGGAGTAAAGGGATGAATACAAATCGATTTGATTTGTAATGCGTGTGCAAAAGCGCAGAAAACTAAAAAAGGCCCACCTCTTTCGAAGTGGGCCTTTTGTGTTTTGGTGGAGGCGGGGGGAGTTGAACCCCCGTCCGTCAGCACTCCGCTCGCGGCTCTACATGTTTAGATTCCGTCAATTAATTTAACACTTATCAGCCCGGCGGGCAGGACGTTAAGTGCGAGTTCGCTAAAGTCTAATAAGTGCATCACGATCCAAATACACTTACGATCCAGTTCTGAATGACAGTCAATAGCGCGATACTGGCACCTTGCTAAAGACCGCTAGTGACCGAAGTCTCTAGATGGTACTTTTTCCGGCTACTTACGCAGCTAGTTGAGCACCGTAGTTGTCATCATTTGCAACTATTTGTTTACAGCTTTGGATTAACGTGATTGGCTGTCATCACGACATGCACCTTGAGTTTTGTCACCGGCGTCGAATCCAAAAACGCCCCCGATTTGGGTAAAGCCCACCCGGCTAGGTAAAAAGTATAACTAAATGCCAGCCAGATAGAACAGTATAACTTCGGCTCCCAGTTTTATCTATGTTGGGGCTAGAAGGCTGTTTTACTAGCCCAGGCCTCCCCTGGTTGCGCTAATTTGGTGCGCATTTGGCGCAATAAATCGCGTTTGGTGTGCGCGGCGTTAAAGAATAACCCTCCATATTCTATTTTCTTCTGGTTTTTGCACCAAAAGGCATATCGATCATGCTTGATTTGCCTCAAGTCGGTGCTGTCTATTTCGCGTTGTAATGCCTTTCAAAATAACAAATGCCTTATGGGGATCTATCGTGTCAGCTATTGAATCTACTTCTGCGTCCGTCGAGTCGGTGAGCGAGAAGCAGGAGCGTCGTCTTTTCTTATTTATCGCAGTTGTACTTTTCCCTTTGTTGTCCATCGTTCTGGTGGGCGGTTTCGGTCTACTTATTTGGATAAGCCAATTGATTTTTGGCCCGCCCACGGCTTAAGGGTTTTCTATGTCTGAAGAAATACACATTAGTAGCCTAGTGTTGCATGTTATTCCTCCGCATGTGGAGGGCGTTCTTGAAGTTTTATCTGGGCTAGAGGGGCTAGAGGTTGCCGTCACAGAATCGAAGTTAGGAAAAATTGTGGTGGTGTTAGAGCGTTCCAATACGCGTGAGATTAACGATTGTATTGAAAACCTAAAAATTATCGATGGTGTTTTAAGCGTGGCTATGGTGTATCACCACGTGGAAGATACTCAGTTGCTCAAAGAGGAAATTGCATGAGCATTTCGCGAAGAGAATTTATAAAAAACCAAGCCGCTGCCGCTGCAGCGGCGGCAGCTGGTGTTTCACTACCTGCTTCAGCATCAAATTTAATAACTGCCGTAGACGAAACAAAACTTACGTGGTCAAAAGCGCCGTGTCGTTTTTGTGGAACAGGTTGCAGTGTAAATGTGGCAACGAAAGATGGCCAAGTAGTAGCAACACACGGTGATATCAAATCCCCAGTGAATCGTGGGCTAAATTGCGTGAAAGGATATTTCCTTTCCAAAATTATGTACGGTAATGATCGTTTAACAACGCCATTGCTACGCAAAAAAGATGGCGTATACAACAAAGAAGGGGAGTTTACCCCTGTAAGTTGGGATGAAGCCTTTGACGTAATGGCAGAAAAGTTCAAAAAAACTTTGAAAGAAAAAGGCCCTGATGGCATCGGTATGTTTGGTTCTGGCCAATGGACGGTGTGGGAAGGTTACGCTGCAGTAAAATTAATGAAAGCGGGCTTTCGATCAAATAACCTAGAGCCAAATGCTAGGCACTGTATGGCCAGTGCGGTGGGCGGGTTTATGCGTACCTTTGGTATGGATGAGCCAATGGGATGTTATGACGATTTTGAACACGCCAATGCCTTTGTGCTTTGGGGGTCGAATATGTCAGAAATGCATCCAATTTTATGGACGCGCATCACTGACCGAAGATTAAGCGCGCCAGACACAAAAGTGGCTGTACTCTCAACCTATGAGCATCGCAGTTACGATCTGGCTGATTTGCCAATGACCTTTAATCCGCAGTCGGATTTAGCAATTGCTAACTTTATTGCCAATTACATTATTGAAAATGGAAAAGTAAATAAAGACTTTGTAGAAAAGCACACCAACTTTAGAGTCGGTAATCAAGATATTGGTTATGGTTTAAGGCCGGAGCATCCGCTGCAGAAAAAAGCAAAAAATTCAGATAAAGCCGCTGGTTCCACCCCAATCACGTTTAATGAGTTCGCCAAATTCGTTAGCGAATACGATGTGAAAAAGGCCAGTGAAATTAGTGGAGTGAGCGAAGACAAGCTCATTAAACTCGCTGAGCTTTATGCAGACCCCAAAATTAAAGTGATGTCACTTTGGACAATGGGAGTGAATCAACATACGCGTGGCGTATGGATGAATAATCTGATTTACAATATTCACTTACTTACCGGAAAAATTTCTATGCCCGGTAATGGGCCGTTCAGTTTAACCGGCCAGCCATCTGCTTGCGGTACGGCGCGCGAAGTAGGTACCTTTGCGCACCGTTTGCCTGCCGATATGGTAGTGAAAAAACCTGAGCATCGCGCTTTTGCAGAAAAAGTTTGGAAGCTTCCCGAAGGTACGGTCAACGGAAAGGTTGGTGCCCATGCAGTATTGCATAATCGAAAATTAAAAGATGGTGAGATTAATGCCTACTGGGTGCAGTGTAATAACAACATGCAGGCAGCGGCGAATATTAACGAAGAGGGTTTGCCTGGTTACCGTAACCCTGACAACTTTATTGTCGTATCTGATGCATATCCAACCGTAACGGCGCAAGCGGCCGATTTGGTGTTGCCTACAGCTATGTGGGTAGAAAAAGAAGGCGCTTATGGTAACGCAGAGCGTCGTACACAGTTTTGGCATCAGTTGGTGGATGCGCCTGGCGACGCTAAGTCAGATCTATGGCAGCTTGTAGAGTTTTCTAAGCGCTTCAAAGTGAGTGAGGTGTGGCCAGACGAGCTTATTGCCAAAAAACCTGAATATAAAAACCTCACGTTGTTTGAAGTACTCTTCAAAAACGGTCAGGTAGATGAATACCCACTTTCTGAAACGCACAAAGACTATAACAACCAGGAAGCGAAAGATTTTGGGTTTTATATTCAGAAAGGTCTATTCGAAGAGTACGCAAGTTTCGGTCGTGATCACGCGCACGATCTTGCCCCTTTCGATATGTACCATAAAGAAAGGGGTATGCGTTGGCCGGTAGTGAATGGTCAAGAAACCTTGTGGCGCTATCGCGAAGGCAGTGACCCTTACGTAGAAAAAGGTAAAGGCTTTCAGTTTTATGGCAAGCCTGATGGCAAGGCAATTATTTTTGCATTGCCATATGAGCCGCCAGCCGAGTCGCCCAATAAAGAGTTTCCGTTTTGGTTAACTACGGGGCGTGTGCTTGAACATTGGCATTCAGGTTCAATGACGCAGCGAGTGCCCGAGCTTTACAAAGCTGTTCCCGACGCCTTGTGTTACATGCACCCGCAAGACGCGCGAGATAAAGGCTTGCGCCGTGGCGATAAGGTTCGCGTCGAATCGCGTCGCGGCTTCATCGTGACGCGAGTGGAAACGAAAGGTCGCAACAAGCCACCGAAAGGTCTGATATTTGTACCTTGGTTTGATTCGAGGCAACTCATTAACCGCGTCACATTGGATGCCATCGACCCAATATCGAAACAGACAGATTTTAAAAAATGCGCTGTTAAGATTGAAAAGGTGTAGGAGAGAAAAATGAATAATATTAAAACTATTTCCAAGTTCTCTCTGTTGTTTCTTCTTGTGTTTGGTGCTTATGTTTTCGCTGAATCACAGATAGCGACCTTGAGAAAAGGTACGCCTCTCACTGAAGTGAATGAAGACCCTGCGATATTGCAAAATTCTATGAATAAGGATTTAAAGTCAGTGCGCGCATACCCTATGCAGCCACCATTGATTCCGCATAAGATTGATAACTATCAAGTAGATCTAAAAGCAAACAAATGCTTGAGTTGTCACTCGCGTGATCGGGTGGATGAGTCTCAGGCGCCGATGATTAGCGTTACCCACTTTATGGATCGCGATGGCAACTTTCTCGCAACTGTATCGCCACGACGTTATTTCTGTGATCAGTGCCATGTGGTGCAAGTGGAGCGTGATCCTTTGGTGGAAAGCGACTTTAAAGATGTTCGTGAGTTGATGAACGAATCAAAAAATAAAAAATAGCTGGGAATAAATGCGTGAAAGATTTGCTAAGTTTTTACTGGAAGCTATTTCGTAAACCCTCGGTACATTTGAGTTTGGGGTTTTTGACTATGGGCGGTTTCATTGCGGGTATTATTTTCTGGGGTGGCTTTAACACCGCGCTAGAAGTGACCAACACAGAAGCCTTTTGTATCTCATGTCATGAAATGGAAGACAATGTCTATCAAGAAATGCAAAGTACCATTCACTTTACCAACCGCTCGGGTGTGCGTGCGACCTGCCCTGATTGTCATGTGCCGCATGATTGGACGAATAAGATTGCTCGCAAAATGCAGGCGTCGAAAGAAGTGTGGGGGAAAATATTTGGCACAATTAATACCAGAGAGAAATTCGAAAACCACCGCCTAGAATTGGCGAAGCATGAGTGGGCACGCTTCAAAGCAAATGATTCTTTGGAATGCCGCAATTGCCACAACTTTGACTACATGGATTTTACATCGCAAAGTGCTCGCGCAAGTGTGCAGCACAGTACTGCCTTAGCAAAAGGTGAAAAAACCTGTATCGATTGTCATAAAGGGATTGCGCACAATCTACCCGATATGTCAGGTGTTGAAGGCTGGTAGTGTTTTCGTTTGGTAGTCCACCCGGCCCCTAGCTGATTGTGAAACTGCGAAGGGGCTAGTATTCTTGCGCCTTTTCGTTGGGCGGGTTGCGCATTGAGTACGACAGTACAGATTCAAAATTCTTGGAAGCTATGGTTTGGGCTATTTGCAGCTCTTGCCGTATATAGCCTCGCGTTTCATCAGGCTTCCCTCAGCCAATCAGCGGCAATCGTTGCCGCCATAACAACCCTATGTGCGTGCTGGTGGGTATTGGAAGCCATTCCAATACCCGCAACTTCTCTCATTCCATTAGCGCTACTCCCTCTGTTTGGAATTCTTACACCTAGTCAGGTGGCAGAAGCTTATGGCAACCCTTTGATTTTGTTGCTGATGGCGGGTTGTATGTTATCCAAAGCGATGGAAAAAAGCGGAGCCCATCGGCATGTGGCGCTTACCATGGTGCACGCTTTTGGTGGTGGAACCCAGCGTGGGGTGGTGCTCGGGTTTATGGCAGCTGCGGCGTCATTGAGTATGTGGATCTCGAATACCGCGACGACCTTAATGTTGCTGCCAGTGGCATTAGCAGTAATTTCTTCCACTCAAAACAAAAATCTCGCGGTACCACTTCTGTTAGGGATTTGTTATTCGGCGAGTATTGGCGGTATGGGTACACCCATAGGTACGCCTCCGAACTTAATTTTGATGCGTGTGTATGAAGAAAACACTGGTAATAGCATTGGATTTTTACAGTGGATGCTGTGGGCTGTGCCTGTTGTAATTGTGTTTGTGCCGATCGCAGGTCTATGGCTAACGCGTGGTCTTTCTATTCCTTGTGATTTTCAATTGCCAGAAAAAGAAGCGTGGAATACGGAGCAAAAGCGCGTGATGTGGGTGTTTGCCATAACCGCTTTGGTTTGGGTTACGCGATCAGAACCGTTTGGCGGTTGGAAAAACTTATTAGATTTACCCGCGGCTAACGATGCGAGTGTTGCAATTCTGGCCGTTGTGGCCATGTTCTTGATTCCCAATGGCAAAGGGGAAAAATTACTAGATTGGCAGGGGGCGGTGAAAATCCCTTGGGGTATGTTGATTTTATTTAGTGGTGGCATTGCCTTAGCAAAAGCGTTTGTTGCAAGTGGCTTGGCAGACTTTCTCGCTAGTGGTATCGCTGGGCTTGCAACGCTACCTGTATTCTTAATGGTGCTGTTTATTTGTTTAGGCGTAACCTTCTTAACAGAAGTTACAAGCAATACCGCGAGTACTAGTTTGTTAATGCCTGTTTTAGCTGTAGCAGCACTGGCATCGAATACAGATCCGTTATTAATGATGTTGCCTGCGGCGCTGAGTGCTAGTTGCGCGTTTATGTTGCCGGTGGCCACCGCGCCGAATGCGATAGTGTATGGCAGTGAAAAAGTTTCTATTCTTACAATGGTAAAAAAAGGGGTGTTACTAAATTTTGTTGGTGCGGCTCTGATAACGTTGATTTTAACTTTTACGTATTAATCAAATTTAGCTTTGTTTTTGTGCTAATAAACCGCTATAGAGTGAAACGCAATACGGTACTACGTAGGTTGCGAATAATTTAGTCCAATCGAGAGTATTCATCTCTCCGAGATACATTTTATCGCCGTAATTAATGCACGCGAGAATGCTTCCAACGATCAAGGCAATTTTTATCGCGCGAATTTGGATGCTTCGCGTATTAGACATTACTTATTGTGTTCCCGCATCGTACGTTGTTTTTGCATGCTCCAATCGCGTTCTTTTTCGGTTTGGCGTTTGTCATGCATCTGCTTCCCTTTTGCTAAACACACCTCGCATTTCACCAAGTGGTTTTTCCAATATAACGCCGTTGCAACGAGGGTATAGCCTTTTTGTTCGCCCGATTCTTGAAGTTTGGTGATTTGTTTTTCGTGCATCAATAATTTGCGTTTGCGATTTGGCTCGGTAACAAAGTGGGTAGAGGCTTCAGGCATGGGTTGAATTTGGCAGCCGAGTAGCCAGGCCTCGCCATTGTGAATGTCGACGTAACTGTCGGTTAATTGGCCGCGACCTGCACGCAGCGCCTTCACTTCCCAGCCAGCGAGTTGTAACCCCGCCTCGATTTTCTCCTCTAGAAAGTAGTCTCGGCGCGCTTTCTTGTTCTGGGCGATGGTATTGCTACCCGGTTTTTTCTTTTTCTTTGAGTTGCTCATAACGGCGCATTATAGGTGGGAGCAGGCATGATCACCACCAATAAGCACATGAAAATAAGGTGAGAGGGATAAGAGGGCCAAAATAGCGCAAAGCGGGTTAAAGATGAGATGCCACGGCTAGTTGGGTACAATGCCAAAAAAAGAGAAATGCATTAGGGTGAAATATGTCTGACAAACAGAGCATGCATGGAGTTTGGTCGAGTCGCTGGACCTTTATCTTGGCAGCCACGGGTTCTGCGGTTGGTTTGGGGAATATTTGGAAATTTCCTTATATCGCTGGTGAAAATGGTGGCGGCGCCTTTGTGCTGGTTTATCTGGTGTGCATTGGGCTTATCGGAATCCCGATTATGATGGCGGAAGTGCTCATCGGTCGAAGGGGCCGCATGAGCCCAATCAATTCCATGAAATTTGTCACTGAAGAGGCTGGGCTACATGGCGCATGGACCGGAATCGGTTGGATGGGTGTGCTCGCAGGCCTCATGATAATGGCTTTTTATAGTGTTGTTGCCGGTTGGGCGTTACACCATGTTTTTGCGTCTGCCAGCGGCGCATTTACAGGAATCGATGGAGCAGCAGCAGGTGCGCGCTTTGGGGAGTTCTTGCGAAATACAGAAGCCCTCATTGCTTGGCATACAGTATTTGCGTTAATGACTTTAGTGGTTGTTGCGGCTGGCGTTACCCGCGGTTTGGCAATGGTTGCACGCGTGCTCATGCCGTTCCTGTTTGTTGCTTTGGTTGTGTTGCTCTTGTACGGCATCTTTAAGGGGGCTTTTGCTCAGGGTTTTGCTTTTCTCTTTGAGTTTAAATTCGACAAACTTTCATGGGACGGTGTACTGGTTGCTCTGGGGCATGCCTTTTTTACTTTGAGTTTGGGGATGGGCGCCATTATGGCATATGGGGCATATATGCCCGCCCATGCAAATGTCGCAAAAACGATTGTGACCGTTGGGGTGCTTGATACGCTCGTCGCTCTAATTGCAGGTCTAGCTATTTTTCCAATAGTATTTGCCACTCCAGGTTTAGAGCCCGGCGCTGGCCCAGGCCTTATGTTTGTGAGTTTACCAGTGGCCTTTGGCAATATGCCATTCGGCCTACTCTTCGGCACCTTGTTTTTTGTGTTGGTTGCTGTTGCAGCATGGAGTTCCGCAGTGTCATTGATTGAGCCAGGCGTGGCTTGGTTAATAGAAAAGAAAAATGTGAACCGTACTATTGCAACAAGCATACTTACTTTTATTGCATGGCTGGGTGGAATGGCGTGTATATTTTCTAACAACTGGTTGGAAGACAAAGAAAATAAATGGCAAGTATTTGAAGTGCTAGACGCGCTAACCTCCCAAGTGATGTTGCCTTTAGGCGGCTTATTTATAGCGATTTTTGTCGCTTGGTTTATGACTAAAGAGGTCGTGGCAAAAGAAATGGATGCAGAAGGGCATCCGCTGTTTGATATTTGGATTGCCGTGTTACGTTGGTTATCGCCTACTCTGGTTGCGGTTGTCATGGTGGTCACAATTTACAAGACGTTTACTTAGTAAAAAGAGAATCAATATTTTTGAAACGTATTGAGCGCAGTGCAATTGTTCCGTATTCCTGTCAGAAAATGTATGACTTGGTGACTGATGTAGTTCGCTACCCGGAATTTTTACCGGGTTGTGCGTCTAGTGTTTTGTATGAAAAAAGCGAGACGTCGATGCGAGCACGTTTGAATTTAAGCAAAGCCGGCGTTAAGCAGTCTTTCGAAACGCGCAACACAATGAAGCCGCCGGAACAAATTCAGCTAGAGCTTTCTGAAGGGCCGTTCAAGGCGCTCAAAGGTGAATGGAATTTTACTGCGCTATCAGACGACGCGTGTAAAATCGTGTTTTGGTTAGAGTTTGAGTTTTCCAATTTTATTTTAAATAAAACACTAGGCAAAATGTTCGAGATGGTTGCGTCAGAGCAAGTTGACGCCATGGTAAAACGCGCAAAACAAATTTACTAAACATAAATACATTAAGAAATACGCAGATAAAATATGACGGATATAGAATCGATTCCTGTTGAGGTTGCCTATGCGCTACCGGATAAGCAAAAAATTATTGAGTTGTTAGTTGAGCCAGGTACTACAGCTTATGTCGCCGTTTGCCGCTCTAAAATTACTGATTATTTCCCTGGTTTAGATATAGAAAACACTAAGATGGGGTTGTTTGGTCAGGCACTCGGTAGCAAAGGGTTAAAGCCGCCAAAAGAGCATGTGCTTCAAGCGGGTGATCGCGTTGAAATATACCGACCTCTGATTGCCGATCCAAAAGAGGCCCGAAAGAAGCGCGCCCAAAAAAAAGAAGCAAAATAAATTCACCCTTCGCCTGGCGTGGGTTTCATCTTAATTGCTGCACTGCGTCTCGGCACTCTTTGGGCTTAGATATAGCCTTTTCCCCGCCTTAGTTTCGAACATTTCTTCCCGACTTTTCAATCACATAGCGCCACGTCGCTGACTTCTCGTTCAAAAAGAGATTGCAGCTTTTGGTCTGCACCTGTGTGCACGTGCACTAGATTTTCCCTCCCTTAAAAAATCAACATATGTTGAAAAATAAGTTGACATACGCGCTGCCGGTTGAATAGCATAATTTCAACGGGTGTTGAAATTATGTGGCGGTCACCTCCCGTTTGCCGTCGACCACAAGACAATAACGCATAAAAACCGCGCGAAAGCGCACACATGGGGAAGGGTATCAATATGCATCATTCAGGTTTAAAAAAGTCTACCTTGTTGGCAGTGATGATTTCTTTAATCACTGCCAACACCACTCAGGCGCAAGAAGAATCCCGTGGGCCAGTACTTGAAGAAGTGATTGTCACCGCGCAAAAGCGTTCGCAAAATTTGCAAGAAGTACCCGTTTCGGTGACAGCACTTAGCGGTGACATGTTGGAACAATCTGGTATTACCAATATTGCCGAAGTTGAACGTGTTTCACCGAATACAACGTTACGCCCGAGCCGCGCGACAAACACGACGTTAACCGCCTACATTCGAGGTATCGGCCAAAACGACCCACTTTGGGGGTTTGAGCCAGGTGTGGGTATGTACATCGATGATATCTACATTGCGCGCCCACAAGGCGCGATGGTGGATCTCTATGATTTGGAGCGCATTGAGGTTTTGCGTGGGCCGCAAGGCACGTTGTATGGAAAAAATACCATTGGTGGAGCGATTAAATACGTAACAAAAAAAATGTCCGGTGAAGCAGAAGGCAAAGTAAAGGTCGGGCTTGGTTCCTACAACCAACGCGACCTCGTGGTTTCTGGTCAACTGCCGATAGTCGCAGACAGCTTGTACATCGGTGCCGCGATCGCTTCGTTTAACCGCGATGGCTTCGGAGAAAATAAATTTGATGGTAAAGACAATTACAACAAAGATGTATTCGCCGGGCGGGTGAGTCTTGAATGGACACCTGTAGAATCATTATTTCTACGTTTGGCGGCCGACAACGCGGAAGACAACAGCAATGCGAAACAAGGTACGCGCCTAGTGACAAGCCTAAACACGGGCGAAGACCCTCATGATCCATTTGACTCAAATTCTGGTTTAAATTACGACTCAGAAGTAAAAAATTCTGGTCAAAGTTTGACGGTAGACTGGTCTATCACTGATTCGATATCGTTAAAATCTATTACCGCTTTCCGAGAGGGTTCTACCGATAGCCCGATTGATTTTGATGGCACACCTCGAAATGCCTTTGATGCACCGGTACGTTATGAAGACGATCAAACGACGCAAGAGCTTCAACTTACCTACACAGGTGATCGCGTAAAATTCGTTGGCGGCCTTTATTACTACAGTGGAAATGCCGAAGGTGCATTTGATGTTATTGCGGGTCGGTTTGATTTGGGTGATTTAGATTTTACCGCGCCCGGTGAAGTTCCAGGCGAAGAAGCATTGCCGACATTTACCGCAGCAACCGCGGGTTCTGCAGAAACTAGCAGCCAAGCGGTATATTTTCATTCTACCTTTGACGTGACTAATAGTGTGTCATTCACGCTAGGTGCACGTTATACACAAGATGAAAAGTCTGCTGATGTTTACAAGGCTAACTTGTTAACGATTGGAGGTTCATCTGAGTTTGATGGGGAAGATGTGGCAACTCTTGAAGTGAAGTCAGATTTTGAAGATGAAGACAGCTGGAATCAATTGAGCCCAAAACTTGGCGTGGATTGGAAATTTAGTGACGCAAGTATGTTGTACTACAGCTATTCGGAAGGCTTTAAATCGGGCGGTATTAATATGCGTGCAGACGTTGCAGGCTCTCCTACCGGCTTTTCACAAGTGTTTGACCCGGAAGAAGCAAAGGCTCATGAAATTGGCATTAAAACCGAATTGCTTGATGGCCGTATGCGCGTTAACGCCGCCTACTTTAAAACGGATTACACCAGTGTTCAGCAAACCACTAATCGCCTTATAGGGACGGCTTTTATCCCTTTTGTGATTACGGATAATGAACAAGAAATTCAGGGTATCGAACTAGAGGCCAGTACTCAGCTTACGAACCAACTCAATATGGTATTTAACGTCGGTTGGTTAGATGCGGAGTGGACGAAGTTCACCGACTTTGACAACGCGGGCAACCCGTTTGACGCTTCAGACATCTATGTCGTATCCAATACGCCTGAGTTTTCTGGGTTACTAGGGTTTAATTATGACCTAGATCTAGCGGAAACGGGCAGCATAGTCGTCGGAGTTAATGTAAGTTACACCGACGAAATCGCACCAGAAATCATTGAAGAAGCACCCATCAATGCCGATACCTACACACTCTATGGTGCCAGCGTGTCTTGGTATTCTGCTGATGAAAAATGGAATGTGGCCCTGCACGGTAAAAACTTAACTGACGAAAAGTATTTGGTTGCTGGTTACAATTTCCCTAGTTTCTTAGGGGAAGACAGTATTACAGGTTTTTATGGGGATCCACGAACGATCACTTTAAATGCCAGTTATCAGTTTTAAGCGGATGGTTTAATTTTAAGGAGAATCAAAGAAACCCACTTTAAAAACCGGTGGTTTATCCTACTCGTTCGGGGCAGTTTACTGCCCCCTTTTTTTTGCATAATTATAAATAGAACTAAAATTTAGCTTCTTCACTTTTACGGGTAGTATCTAAAGCATCTTTCTTTTCTTGTTCTTGTTGTTCTGCGTTGAGTATGTAATCGCCTTCCCAGCGGGCCAGGGAGTCATTTTCAAAGAAAACTGTGAAGTGATTGTTATCGATGATTTTGTCGCCGCGTTTAACGCTGTAGTAGTAGTCCCAGCGGTCTAGGTTGAAGGTGTCTTCTACCATGGGCGTGCCGAGAACAAACTTCACCTGCCGCTTGCTCATACCGACTTCCAGTTGATCCACCATCTTTTGTTCGATGTAGTTGCCTTGTTGAACGGCGATTCGGTATACCCCTGGAAACTTTAGGGATGAACACGCGCTTATCGACAAAATAAGCAAAATAGCACTGATCTTTGAAATGAATTGCATGATTGGGGTATCCGGAAACGGCTAGGGCGTGGATAATACCGACCTGTTAAGCATCTGAGAACCCCTGGAGACTCCCGCGGAATGGCGATAGAAAATCAAGAACTTAAAAAAGCCGGTCTTAAAGTGACATTGCCTAGGGTTAAGATCCTTCAAATCTTAGAAAATTCCGATCAACGTCATCTAAGTGCGGAAGACGTTTACAAGGCCCTTTTGGAAGCTGGCGAAGATGTGGGCTTGGCTACGGTTTATCGCGTTTTAACGCAATTTGAAGACGCAGGCTTGGTGGCTCGTCACAACTTTGACGGTGGCCACTCTGTCTTTGAGCTAGATCGTGGCGAGCACCACGACCACATGGTGTGTATCGAAACCGGCAACGTTATCGAGTTTCACGATGAGCAAATCGAACAGTTACAGGAAGCTATCGCTGAAAAGCACGGTTATGAAATTACTGGGCATAACCTTGTTTTGTACGTAAAACCAAAGAAATAACCAGCAATAGCGCCAAATTCAAAAAAAGAGGCCCTGAGCAGAAGTTGTGGTCTCGCCTTACTTGCAGGCCGCCCCAAGAGTTAGCTTGCTGTTTCTAGCATTTGTTTCGCATGCGCCAAGGCCTGTCGCGACTCGATCATTCCCCCCATCATGCGTGAAATTTCAATAATTTTTTCGTCGCCATCGACGGTATTTAAACTGGAAGAAGCGCCTTTTTTACTGAGCTGTTTCTCTGCTCGTAAGTGATGGTGTGCCTTGCTGGCTACTTGGGCAAGGTGTGTTACGCAAAAAATCTGACCTTTAGTGCCTAGCTCACTCAACATCAAACCTACAACATCGCCTGTTGTTCCGCCAATACCTACGTCAACCTCATCAAAGACTAGGGTTGGAATGGTCGATGTTTCAGCGGTTACCACTTGTATTGCCAAGCTGATACGTGAAAGTTCGCCGCCGGATGCAACCTTTTGCAGTGCTTGCGGTGCTTGGCCTGGGTTGGTGCTAATGAGAAATTCTATTCTTTCACTACCATGCCGGCTTGGATTTTCGAGGGGGCATAAGTTGATCACAAACTGTGAGCGCTCCATTGCCAATTGTTGCAGTTTTTGATTAACCGATTTGGCTAGTTTTTTTGCGGCTTTTTCACGGTGTTTGGTCAGAGAGGCAGCATAAGCTTCGTAATCTTCTCGGGCTTTATCTAGCGCTTCTTGAAGGGTTTCTACCAAACCGTCGCCGCTCACCATTGCGCCTAGTTCTTCTGCTAAAGAACCGTGGTGTTGGGCCAGTGCCTCGGGTGACACTTGGTGTTTGCGAGAGATATCATAAATACGGTCAAGGCGTTCATGAATAAAATGTAAGCGCTCTGGGTCTTGATCACAACTATCGACAAAGCGTTCAACGTCGTCTTGCGCTTCATCAATATTAATTGCTGCATTCTGAAGGAGCTGGATTACGCCCTTGAGGGCTTCGGGCTTTTCTTTAATGTCTTCAAGTAGGCGAATCGCATGACCTATGCGATCTTTCAGGCCAACGCCGTCACCGGTGCATATATCGATAACATTTTGGCAGCTGCCTTGAAGCTCTTCTACGTTGCTCAGAAGCGCTTGCTCTTGCTCCAGCTTCTCAACATCACCATCTTGTAAATCCAGCTGGTCAAGTTCATCTACTTGATAACGCAGTAGTTGAAAACGTGCATTTAATTCGGTGGTTTCACTGGTGACAGCCGCTAGTTTTGTCTCGAGTTCTTGCCAATGTTGGTGAGCGTCTTTTACTGCCGTGGCAAGGTTTTGCGCTTTTGCGAATTCATCGAGTAAGCGCCGATGGGTATTATTTGATAGTAAAGATTGGTGTTCGTGCTGGCTGTGAATATCAATCAGCTTTTCACCCAGGTTTTTGAGTTGCTGTAGCGTGACTGTCTGGCCGTTAATATAGGCGCGAGAGCGCCCTTCTTTGGTGACTACTCGTCGCAGAATACATTCGTCTTCTTCAGCCAGGTCGTTGTCTTTTAACCAGCGTTGGGCAAATGTAAGGCGGCTAATATCGAAGCTTGCATGAACCTCCGCCCGGGTGGCGCCATTACGTATTTTGTTCGCGTCAGTGCGTTCGCCAAGAGTCAGGCCTAGGGCGTCTAGCATCATTGACTTACCGGCCCCGGTCTCGCCCGTGATCACGGTTAAACCTTCGTGTAATTCTATGTCGAGTTGTTCCACTAGAGTGAAATCTTTGATGCGAAGATGGGTGAGCATGTCGTTGCCTCGTATGCGGAAGTCGAATAGTTTTTATGCTGTCTGTATATTAATACAGTATGGCTGTTGTTTTATCCAGTTGTTTTTCGGTAAATTACTTTTTTAGGGGGTGATTCAGGCTCTTGGAATAACAAGAAGTAGCCCCCATATTCACGCCAACAGATACATCGCAACTAAAAAAACCAAACAGGTAACAGCGCGGCTGCACGCCGGAATACGTGGAGAACAACGTGAGTAACGAACAAACACCTGAGAATACTGCTTCTGAAACCTTAGAAGACGATCAAGTCACTTTGGATAGCGTGAAAGAGCCATCTGAAGACTCTCAGCAAGACCTCTCGGCAGAGATTGAAAAGCTTCAAGACGAAATCGCACAAGCCAAAGAGCAGGTGCTACGAGCTGCGGCAGAAACACAAAACATCCGCCGTCGTGCCGAACAAGACGTGGAAAAAGCGCATAAGTTCGCCTTAGAGAAGTTCGTTAACGACATGCTTCCTGTCGCTGACAACCTTGAGCGCGCCTTAGACGCTACTAAGGCTGATGGCGCTGACTTGAACACCGTGGTGGAAGGTGTGTCATTGACCCTGAAGAC
Source organism: Agarilytica sp. (assembly GCA_045430305.1). GTDB lineage: Bacteria > Pseudomonadota > Gammaproteobacteria > Pseudomonadales > Cellvibrionaceae > Agarilytica. The sequence goes on from JAILXW010000002.1 coordinate 366,535, forward strand.
ATTGGTCGACGGCCTGGCACGTCACAAGGTAGAAACTGTCGAGCCAGAAGGCGAGCCTTTCAACCCTGAGCTGCATCAGGCTATGCAAATGGTGCCGAACCCCGACGTTGAGCCCAATACAGTGATTAACGTATTCCAAAAGGGCTATACCTTGAATGGCCGCCTTGTGCGCCCTGCGATGGTGGTGGTGTCTAAAGCGGCCGAGTAGCAGCGTAGCTCGCTAGGCTTTACACCGCCCCTAACGAGATTGTTGGTAAAACCATTAGAAAATTACTGGGTTTTGACAGGTAGCCCTTGAAAATACCCGTAGTGCACAAATATTAATTCCCAGCAGAGGCTGGGTTGAAAACGGGCCTCACAAGATTTTGGCCTGATAGGCAAAATGTAAAGATTTGGAGAAAACTCAAATGGGTAAGATCATTGGTATTGACTTGGGTACAACGAACTCTTGTGTATCCGTATTGGAAGGCGACAAAAGTAAGGTCATTGAAAACTCAGAAGGTGATCGCACGACCCCTTCGATTGTCGCATTTACAGACGACAATGAAATTCTTGTTGGCCAAAGCGCGAAGCGCCAAGCGGTCACAAACCCTCACAACACGCTTTTTGCTGTTAAGCGTTTGATCGGTCGTAAATTCACCGACGATGTAGTGCAAAAAGATATTTCCATGGTGCCGTATAAAATTGTCAAAGCAGACAATGGCGATGCATGGGTAGAAGCAAAGGGCGATAAAAAAGCACCACCACAAGTCTCTGCTGAAGTCTTAAAGAAAATGAAAAAGACTGCGGAAGAATATCTTGGTGAAACTGTGAGTGAAGCGGTAATCACAGTACCTGCCTACTTTAATGATTCACAACGCCAAGCGACTAAAGATGCCGGTAAGATTGCAGGTCTTGATGTAAAGCGCATCATCAACGAGCCAACTGCGGCGGCGCTTGCTTATGGCATGGATAAGAAAAAAGGCGACCATACCATTGCGGTTTATGACTTGGGTGGTGGTACTTTCGATATTTCCATCATTGAAATTGCAGACGTTGATGGCGAGCACCAGTTTGAAGTGCTTTCTACTAACGGTGATACATTTCTCGGTGGTGAAGACTTCGACTTGCGTTTGATCGAATACTTGGCAGAAGAATTCAAGCAATCAAATGGTATTGATCTTCACAACGACCCGCTTGCGCTACAGCGTTTAAAAGAAGCCGCAGAAAAAGCCAAGATTGAGCTATCTTCTAGCCAACAAACTGAAGTGAATTTGCCTTACATCACGGCAGATGCAACAGGGCCGAAGCACTTGGTTGTTAAAATGACACGTGCGAAGTTAGAGTCTTTGGTTGAAGAGTTAGTGACTCGTTCTCTTGAACCCTTAAAAATTGCACTAAAAGACGCTGACCTAAGCGTGAATGACATTGAAGACGTGATTCTTGTTGGTGGCCAAACGCGTATGCCAATGGTGCAACAAAAAGTAGCTGAGTTCTTCGGTAAAGAACCGCGTAAAGATGTTAACCCAGATGAAGCCGTAGCTATGGGTGCAGCGATTCAAGCTGCAGTTCTTGCGGGTGACGTAAAAGACGTGCTACTTCTTGATGTTTCACCACTAACCCTGGGTATTGAAACCATGGGCGGTGTTGCAACACCATTAATTGAAAAAAACACCACGATTCCGACTAAGAAATCACAAACTTTCTCAACAGCGGAAGATAACCAAACTGCAGTGACCATTCACGTGGTTCAGGGCGAGCGAAAACAAGCGGCACAAAATAAATCGCTTGGTCGTTTTGATTTGGCAGATATTCCACCGTCGCCTCGTGGCATGCCGCAAATTGAAGTAACGTTCGACATCGATGCCAATGGTATTTTGAATGTGGGCGCGAAAGATAAGGCGACAGGCAAAGAGCAAAGCATTGTTATTAAAGCCTCTTCTGGTTTGAGTGATGATGAAATCGATAAAATGGTACAAGACGCAGAAGCAAATGCTGAGGCGGATCGCCAGTTCGAAGAAATAGTTAGCGCACGCAATACGCTTGAAGGTTTAATTCACGCGACCAAGAAAACTTTGGAAGAAGCTGGCGATAAAGCGACTGAAGAAGAAAAAACAGCTATTGAGGCCGCTGTCGCAAAAGCAGAAGAAGCCGTTAAGGGCGAAGACAAAGAAGCAATGGAAGCAGCAACAAAAGAGCTTACCGACGCTTCAACTTCTTTAGCGCAAAAGCTTTACTCTGAACAAGCGCAACAAGCAGAAGGTGCTGCTGAGGCAGCAGGTGGCGCCGATGCAGGTGCGCAAGCAGATGAGGGTGTTGTTGATGCTGAATTTGAAGAGGTTAAAGAAGACAAATAACCTTAAACAAATGCGCTGTCTTGGGGTATCCCTTGGCAGCGTTGCCGAAGCGCTCGAAGTATCACGCGGAATAGTGGGCTCGAAATTCTTGCACGCCGGCGTTTAAACGTATAAAAAGCTACAAAAAAAGCATGAACCGCCCGAGTGTTGAAGGTGGTTAAATTTTAGAACGCGGGGCCTGCCCCGCGTTTGTCGTAGTAAGAGATCCTAAAAAAGTAAGTCATAGTTATGTCCAAACGAGATTATTACGAAGTGCTTGGTGTCGATAAAAGCGCTTCAGACCCAGAGTTAAAAAAGGCTTATCGTCGTGTGGCGATGAAATTTCACCCTGATCGCAACCCAGACGATCCTGAAGCGGAAGAGAAGTTTAAAGAGGCTAGTGAAGCCTATGAAGTGCTTTCTGATGCGCAGAAAAAAGCAGCTTATGACCAATACGGTCATGCTGGCGTTGAAGGTCAGGCTGGTATGGGTGGTGCTGAAGGTTTTGGCAGTTTCTCGGATATATTTGGCGATGTCTTTGGCGATATATTCGGCGGCGGCGGTGGTGGCCGCCGGGGTGGTCCATCGCGTGGGTCGGATTTACGTTACACGCTCGACTTATCTTTGGAAGATGCAGTTAAAGGCGCGACCGTAAAAATTAGAGTTCCAACCTTGGTTTCCTGTAAACCATGTAAAGGTAGCGGCGCAAAATCTGGCACAACACCTAAATCGTGTTCGACTTGTGGTGGTATTGGTCAGGTTAGAATGCAGCAGGGTTTTTTCTCTGTTCAGCAGACGTGTCCATCATGTCGTGGCAAAGGCACCATTATTAGTGACCCATGCCGCGATTGTCACGGCCACGGCCGTATAGAAGAAACAAAAACGCTTTCTGTAAAAGTGCCACCAGGTGTTGATACCGGTGACCGCATTCGCTTGGCCGGTGAGGGTGAAGCAGGTGCAGATAACGGCCCCGCAGGTGACTTGTATGTTCAAGTGAATGTAAAAGAGCACGAGTTTTTTCAGCGTGACGGAAAAAACCTGTATTGCGAAGTGCCAATCAGTATTTTTGATGCCTGTTTAGGTGGTGAGCTAGAAGTGCCTACTTTGGATGGGCGTGTAAAGTTAAAAGTACCCGCAGAAACGCAGACAGGTAAGTTGTTTAGAATGCGCGGCAAAGGCGTTACACCTGTTCGTGGTGGTGCAGCGGGTGATTTGTTATGTCGTGTCGTGATCGAAACACCGGTAAACCTTTCTAAGAAGCAAAAAGAATTATTGGCTGAATTAAAAAATGGTATGAAAGGTGAAAAAAACTCACCTAAACAAGAAAGTTGGTTTGCCGGAATGAAAAACTTTTTTGGAGATATGAAAATATAGTTGAACTTAATAGGCTGTATTGGGAGAAAGTTGGAAAATCAATACGCCGTGTGTTCAATATGTATAGAGAGTCTGAAACGCTATGACAATTAAAATCGCAGTCACTGGTGCCGCCGGTAGAATGGGTAAGGCCTTAATAGAATCGATTCAAAATGCGGATGGCTTAGCGCTTGGTGCCGCGATCGAGCGCCCGGGTAGTTCCTTAATCGGGGTTGATTCTGGCGAGCTAACAGGCTTGGGAAAAAACGGTGTCAATGTTGTCGCTGATTTGGCTGAAGTCGCTGGTGAATTTGATGTGCTTATTGATTTCACCGCTCCGCAGGCAACGCTAGCAAATATCAAAATTTGTGATGAGCACAAAAAAGCCATTGTTATTGGCACCACCGGTTTTTCAGAAGAAGAAAAAAAGGAATTTGATACTTCGATTAAAAACATTCCAGTGTGTTTTGCCTCCAATTACAGCACAGGTGTAAACCTTTGTTTTAAATTGTTGGAAACCGCAGCGAAAGTGGTTGGCGATTACACGGATATTGAAATTGTTGAGGCGCACCATCGCCATAAAGTCGATGCGCCATCCGGCACTGCGTTAAGTATGGGTGAAGTGATTGCCGATACTTTGGGTCGAGATTTAAAAGAAGTGGCTGTTTATGGTCGAGAAGGTCAAGAAGGCCCGCGTAAGCAAGATACCATCGGTTTCGCCACGGTACGCGGTGGTGACGTTGTTGGTGAACACACCGTAAGTTTCCTTGCAGATGGTGAACGCATCGAAATCACCCACAAAGCCTCAAGCCGCCAAGCCTTTTCTCGCGGTGCTGTTCGTGCAGCCGCCTGGCTCTCTTCGCAAGAGCCTGGGCTTTACGATATGCGAGATGTGTTGGGGTTCTCTGGCTGAATTGTATGCTTCTATTTCGTTGTAATTATCTTTTTTAAACTTATACGATATAAAAAGTTCCTGCTTGCAGGGAGTGCACATCCTTTAATATGGAGGTTTTTCCAAGTGGCTGCTTATCAGTTTTGTTGTCTGTTTTTCATTGTGTTTTCTTTGTTTGTTCCTGTTGATTTCGCATATTCAAATTCTGGGAAGTTTCCTGTTGAATATTTTTCAGAATTGCCAGATGTGAATCGAGTTCGAATCTCGCCTAATGGTGAGAATCTCGCTTCGGTTGTACGTGTGGATTTCAAAGAACAGAAAAAAGAAACAAAAGGAAGTGCTGTTCAGGTAGCAAATTTAAAGACGGGGGAAAAGGAATTTGTGTTTTTTACATCCAATGATCATGAACGTATTCGCTGGATGCGCTGGGGGAATGATTCGAAGTTGCTTGTTAGTATTATTTTTCCGGCAACAAGAGGTTATATGAATGTTCAGACGAATGAGAGTCGGCTGTTAATCGTTGATGTTGATGTTGATAAAAATAAAGTGCGTAACGCCATTTCTACACGTTTTTTGAATACTCTAAATTATTTTCCTCAATTTCAAGATGAGGTGATAGATTTTTTGCCTAATGATGACAATCATTTCTTATTGCAAATCAGTACTGGCACTTCCGTTGATAATCGAGTCTATAAAGTTTCTTTGGGTAAGCCAAAAATGAAACTTGTGCAGGGATCCGAACCTAACGTTTTGGACTGGACGGCAGATAAACAAGGTAATGTTCGTATAGGGGAATACTTTAAAGATACGAATAATAAAATATTGCATCGTTTCCCTGGCGAAAAGAAGTGGAAGGTTCTGTGGGAGTTCCAATCTTTTTCAGAGGATGAAATTCGCCCAATTGGTTTTGGTGACGATCCTAATGTTCTATATGTCGAGGCGCGACATGGTGGAAAAATGGCAATCTTTGAGGTGGATTTGACCGATCCAACGCTTAAAAGAACACTCGTCTACGCTAATGAAAGCTATGATGTTAGCGGCGACCTAATATATTCGACACGCGAAAAAAAGGTCGTTGGTATAGAGCTTTCGGATGAAAGCGATTACGTTTTTTGGGATGAAAAATATGCTTCATTTATTCGAGCTATAAATAAAGCGTTGCCGGGTATGGATAATTACCTTGTTAGTACGAGTAAGGATGAAAATCGTTATATTCTTTACTCGTCGAATTCGAGTGATCCAGGTGCGTATTATTTTGGCGACAAAAAGAAAAAGAGACTTGATCCGATCGCTGAGCGTTATGAAAGGTTGCCTCTCGAGCACATGGTTGCCAAGCGAGAAGTTAGCTATGAGGCGCGAGACGGCTTGGAAATTGAAGGGTTTCTAACGCTGCCGAAAGGTAAGAAGAAAGGAGATAGGTTGCCCACCATAATTTTTCCTCATGGAGGCCCCATTAGTTATTCTGGTAGGGGGTTTGATTATTGGACTCAGTTTTTTGCAAATCGGGGTTATGCTGTTCTTCAGATGAATTTTCGTGGGTCATATGGTTATGGTTTTGATTTCATGAAGATGGGGCTTGCTCAATGGGGTTTGGCGATGCAGGATGACGTAGAGGATGGTACGCGTTGGATGATCGAGAATGGATACGCGGATCCGGAAAAAGTATGTATTGTAGGTGCAAGTTATGGTGGTTACGCCGCGTTGATGGGGGCGATAAAAGCTCCAGATTTGTATAAATGCGTTATCAGTTTTGCAGGCGTTACAGATCTCAACTCGCTGCTTACTCGCACACGAGATTTTATTAATTATGAGATGACTAAAGAGCAGCTGGGGAATAATTACGGCGACCTTAAGGGGCGGTCCCCAGCGTTTAATGCTGCCAAAATTAAGGCTCCAGTGCTTCTTGTGCATGGTGAGTCGGATAGACGCGTAAGTGTTAGCCAAAGCCGAACGATGCGAAATGAACTGAAGAAGCACAAAAAGGATGTCACCTATGTTGAGCTGGAGAAGGGCTCGCATTATCTAGGGAATAATGACAATCGTGTCGCGACTTTTAAGGTGATGGATACGTTTCTTAGTCAGCATTTGAATTGATTCTATTAATCCTGGTGAACTCTCCTGGGTTCTCATTTGGTTGCGCTCAAGCCGCCAAGCCTTTTCTCGCGGTGCTGTTCGTGCAGCCGCCTGGCTCTCTTCGCAAGAGCCTGGGCTTTACGATATGCGAGATGTGTTGGGGTTTAGTTCTTAAAGTTTTGAGTCACTTGATCAGCCTTATCTCGCTTTGCTTCTGTAGTTGTTAGTCCAGCCCCCAGCCCCCAGCTTGACAGTACTAGCCACGCTAGCTAAATTGCTAGTGTGGCTGGAAATCTAGGTGCGCCATACCTCTTGAACAACAAGGAGCGTTGCGCTCGATGATTATTGTCCCCTCTGAAAAAAGCCTCGATTGGAAATATGCCCCAGTTGTGGTGTTTTCTATCGTTGTGTTGAATATTCTCGTCTATTTTCTCTATCAAACTTCCGATCAGCAGAAATATCTTCAAGCGTTAGAGCTGTATCAGGCTAATAACTTACTTGAAACTGAGTGGCCGTTATTTGTTGAATATTTAGAAAAGGAAAATGATAGCGAGACGCTTGAGAGGGCAAAAGGGCTATATGAAGAGCAGGCGTATATCGATGTTTCTTCGGTTATTTTATCTCGCGTTGATTTTTACGAATATTTAAGTTCTGACCCTCACAATATTGTTGGGTATTTCTCTCTGGACGCATGGCAGCAGCCTCGGCTTGAAGTGAGTCGATGGGTTAACTCGGTCAGTTCTTTTGCACACGGCCTTCGGCCAGATAAGTTTTCTTTGAGTAGTTTTATTACGCATCAATTTTTACATGGCGATGTCATGCATTTGATTGGGAATTTGGCGTTTCTCATTATTTTTGGTTTCGCGGTAGAGGCGGCCATAGGTCCACTGTGGTTTATCGGGTTCTATTTGCTTTCAGGGGTTGTTGGTGGGGCACTCCACGTTATTGTTGAATCTTCTTCTCATGCGCCTCTAATAGGTGCGTCTGGTGCGATTTCTGGCGTGATGGCGATGTACTTGGGTGTTTTTCGGTTTCGGAAAATTGAATTTTTCTATTGGTTTTTTGTGTTTGTTGGCTACTTTCGAGCGCCAGCCTTATTGTTGCTGCCTGTTTATATCGGCAAGGAACTTTATAGCTTCTATTTTACAGAGGGTTCTAATGTTGCTTTTATGGCCCATATCGGAGGGTTTGTAATGGGCGCGGCAGCCATAGTGGGTGCTATATTTTTGAAGCCGGATGTAATCAATGAAGCGTATATCGAAGAAGATCAGTCTTTAGACCCGAAACAAGAAAGGTTGGCCAAGGTATACCAGTTGGTAGAATCTGCAAAGTTTTCACTCGCGGTAAAAGAAATAGAGGACATTGAAAAGGAATTCGGTAGTGATTTCACTTTGTTGAAGTTGAAATATCTATATAGTCGTATCGCAAAGCTGCCAACATTTGGTAATGCCTGGTTGGCTTTGCTAAAGACGAAACCAACCACTGAAAGTGAATCCAGAATATTGCAAAAAGCCTGGCAAGATAACCAAAAATTCTCCCCGAAGTTGCCTCTGGCCGTTCGCGTAAATTTGGGGTTAAGCTTGTGTGATGAAAGTAATATTGAAACTTCTGAAAAATTGTTTAATGAAGTGTTTTCTGAGCAAAGTAAAACCGAGTCACTTGAAGTGCTGGCGCTAAAACTTTCGGAAGTGTTTAAAAAGCGCGGCGTTTCCCGAAAAGAAGAGTATTACAATCAATTAGCTCAACAAATAGTTGATGGGGTGGCCTCCTAATGCGCTGTCAATATCACCCTTTAGTGTCGGCAACGTACGCTTGCCCATCCTGCAGTGCTAATTATTGTGATACCTGTACGAACCGAGAAGCGCCTCGATTTGAAGAGTGTTTTGTCTGTGGGAGCACAGTGCAGAGCCTTGGTTCAGCTCATGGCGCTACGGCATTTTGGCGACGATTAGATTTAAGTTTTCGTTACCCTTTGAGCGTTCAAAGTATTGCAGTAATCCTTGGGGCGTCGATTATTATCACACTGGCATCATATATGCCTTTTAGTTTTATTATTGCATTGGTCACTAGTGGGGTTTTCGTAAAATATAGTTTCGCTTGTTTAGAAAATTCAGCCTACGGTGATTTTAAACCGGTCCCGATTGATGAGGGTTTTGGCGGCGGCGTTGGTATATTGGTTCAGCTAATAGGAATAATAATTGTGGCTGCCATTGGTGTGGGTGCAATTTTTTCTGTCTTTGGTATGGCTGCAGGATCTTTTGCGTCGGTTGTATTGATTGCCGGTGCGCCAGCTATTCTCATTAATTTCGCTTTAAGCCAGTCTTTTGTTCATGCGATTAACCCCTTGGCAATGCTGTCGCTCATGAAAACAATAGGTCTGCCCTATGGTTTATTGTTAGGGATTATTATGATTATGGCGGGTTCGGTGGGTGTTATTAATCAGTTGTTGTCGCAGGATATGTCGACAATATCGCTGATCTTGCAGTCAATTGTTTCAAATTACTATACGATCGTAATTTTCCATATTATGGGATACATGATTTTTCAATACCAAGACCGGTTGGGGTTTACGGCGCGTGAAGATTATGGCGATGATAATGTTGAGCGATCTGAGATCGATATACTTTCAGCGCAGATTGATATATGGGTTAAGGAAGGCGATAAAGAAAAAGTGTTGGACTTATATAATGATGCCGTCTCACGCTTTCCTAAAGAAAAGCAGTTTTTTGAGCGATGTTTTAATTTTCTTATTGAAACAAAAGAATTTGATCGGTTAAAGAAGTATTTGCCCATTTACTTTTCACACCTAGAAAAAGCAGGGGCATACGAAGCGCTTTACCATACATATAAGCGCCTTTTGTCGATGAAAGTTCAGTGCCAGCTAGAATCCCCGGAGCAAAAGTATCGGATTGCCAAGCTAGCCCAACAGCGTGGTGATCACGCATCAGTGATTCGCTTACTAAACGGCTTCCACAAAACGTTCACTAAATTTCCAAACCTGCCGGACGCAGTGAAGTGCCTCGCTTTGAGTTTAGAGGCGGTGCCAGAGCATGCCGAACATGCGCAAAAATTTCATCGTTTAAGTCAGGAACTGGCGCGAAAGTCGGAACGGGCTCAATCGCAGGCGACGCCGAATTCGGGTTTTGATTTGTCAAAAAGTGTATCTGTAGGTCAGCAAGGGGGCGCGAACCCAGACGCTGCGGCACAAACGCCCATTTCAGATGAAGAGCAAGCCAGTAGAGATTTGCCGCCCATCGATTTTCCTGGGTTTTCTAAAGACCGCTAGTCATACCGTGAACCCGTACTACTAGTTAAGCGTCTGATTATTGTGTAAATCTTGAGCTGGGGTTCACGTTCGGGGTGCCATGGAATTTTATACTGCGACGTTTTGTCATACTCTAATTTTTAAATTTATCTATACAATGCCCGAAAAATTGTGGGGTAAGCATGGGTATTTGGAAATTATTTATATGTTCGTTTGTTTTGATGTTTTTTTCTGAATTAGTGTTTTCAGAAAATACACAAAACTCTTTCGGTTCGAAGAGCGAAAATGACGCCGTAGTCGAACAGGTGGTTGTTGCCTCCACCAGGGAAGAAAAAAACCTAAGAATTGTTTCTGAGTCTGTTGGGGTTTTCGATGAGGAACCCCCGAATCACATTGCTACGAGTGTGTTTGGTGCAGTTCTGCTATTGAATGCAAAAAAGAGAAGGTCTAAGGTGCCTACAGCTAGTGAAATAGATCAATTTTCCTCTTTGCATATTGACCTGCTGTCTGAATGAATAGGGTGGCGATGAGTTGAGCGTTTCCGTGTTTAACCCTCTTGGGCGATAGTAAGGAGTAGTCGCTGCAGTCGCTGCAGTCGTAGTTTGGCCTCAAGTTATCGGCTTACTGGCTTAGATTGCCCGCTCAGAATGTCTTGTTCTACCCTCTTTGGCTAAAACCTCGACCTTGTCACGGGTGTATAAAAAACAGGCGGACTCTCAGCCCTTCTATTGCTATAATCTGCGGCACTTCAGAGCAGTACTTGCCCCATTTTCGCAGAAAACTAGGCAGTGCTGGCAAAAACTGTAAAAAAAGAAATGACATGAGGTCTCTCCAAATGGATAAGAAAGCCTACCAGCCCAGTTTATATCGGTTGTTTCTATGGTTGTTGTTTTTGTATAACTACGTTCTTGTTATCGGTGTAACGTCTGAGATTTATTTTATCCACGGCTTGCCGTTAGATACTTATATTGTGAATTTTGGAATATGGGCGCCAGCATTTCTGAAGCTATTCCTGATCAGTGTTGTGGCTTGTTTTATTGCGGCTTTAATGGTGCAGTATCAGTTTTCTTGTCGCATCAGCGCTGAAGGCCTTGATGCAAAAAACGCTTTGGGTATTCCTAAGCATTTGAAGTGGGAAGAGCTTGCAGTCATAAAGGCTCGCAATATACCCCTCGTGCCCTTCGTGAGTGTGAAGCAGCAGGGCAGTGGTATACCTTTGTGGGTGTGTGCAGAGGCCGGAGAGGTTTTGCATGAAAAGTTGCGTATCCAATCAGAACGAAACGTAAATGTTTCTCCTGCACACGCCTAAGTTCTTTTTTACGTAAATTCTTAAAGGGCGCGTTCTATTCGATTGCGCCCGTTGTTTTTTGCTTGATAGAGCGCTTTGTCTACTTTTTCAAAAAACCTTTCTTTGTTTTCGTTTTTCTCGTGGCAACCGTAACCAACGCTAACGGTAACGGAAAGTTTGCCCGCATCAGTTTCGAAGGTGCTGTTTTCAATGGTGCTGCGAAGTCGTTCAGAAAACTGTTCTGCGCCAATTAAATCACAACGTGGCAAAATTACCACAAACTCTTCGCCACCATAGCGACAGGCTACGTCAAGCTGCCGTGTTAGTAATTTTATTTTTTCGGCTACTCCAATAAGAACATCATTTCCTGCGATGTGGCCGAAACTATCGTTAAAATTTTTGAAGTGGTCGATATCAACAAATATCAACGCTAAATTAAGAGGAGTGTCTGGTTTAAGTGGTTTGAACGTATTTTCAAACTCTAGCTCAAACGAGCGGTAATTATGGAGGCCTGTGAGTTTGTCAAAGGTTGCAATCTCAGCGAGTTCGTTGACGCGGCTTTGAAGGTTGGAGTTGAGGCCTTCTATTTTTCTTTTTCGAGCTTCAATTAATTCGTAGTTTTCTGCGTTTCTTATGGCGGGGCCAATGAATCGACACAGTAAGTCTATAAATTTAGAGTCACTTTGTTGTAGCTCGATGACTCGTGTGAATGATATTAACCGAATCACACCTATAGCGTTGCCATTGAGCCTAATTGGTATTAAATAAAATGTGCGTGGTGTACTTAGTGTTTTTAGCGCAAGTTGATCTTTGCGTGCCATAGGTAGGTCTAATATTTTGGTTACATCCGGTACGAGGAGTTCTTGATTCTTAACAAAGCACACAGAGATAGCGCCATCACCTTCATCAATGTCAAACGCGGTGCGCTCCATAAACGCGTCCCAGTCTTTGTACACGCCAAAATAAATATCTCTTGAAGCTCGATTAATTTTGCAGCATAGCTGATTGTCTTCTTCCAAAAATAAGGATACATGCTCAAAGGGTAATTGATTGAGAACGCCCTGTGCGACATGATCGAATATTTCTTCACGGTTCACGAGGGAGTTAATACAAGTTACAAACTCCATAAGGCGAGCTTGCTCAGCCGCAACTTGATCGACGTGGGTTTCTTTAGATTTAAGTCGGTCGTATTTTTGAGCGTTGATGAGCTGGCTGCTAAATAGTTCAGCCAGACGATAAAGTTCGCGTTCTGATTGTTGTGGAATGTCATTGTTCAAGCAGTAAGCCATGATGGAGCCTATGGGCTTATTTGTATCGGCAGCACAAATGGGGGTGCTAATTAACTCTCGCACTTGCCAACGCTTGAAGCGCGTTTGTACATTTTCGGTGAATTCTTTTATCTGTTCCTGATTAACGGTTAGTGTGCAGTTTTTTAGATAAGCGCGTACATGAATGAAATCTCCATCGAAAGGGTAGTGGAAATTTTTACACGTTCGCTCCATGAACCGGTATTGTTCGGGGAGGTGGACTTTTACGCAGATTAGATTTTCATTCTTCTCGTCCGCCAGATTAATAAGATAGGCATCGAAAAAACCCAGTCTTTCGATTTCTTCGGCAAATATATCGAGCAGTACATCAATCTCAATGCTGGAGTTGATTCGGTTAAGTAAATCTTTTTCGCCCTGGGCCTGGGCCAGCTTATGCCGAAGTGCTGCTACTTCATCTTGACGTTTGTCTACTGTTGGCACTTGTTCTCCTTGTGCTGTGTTCGGGCTGCTCATCTGACTTTTCTTTCTATCTTATGTTTTTAGGGTGCATGGGGCTTGATTAAAAACAATACTATCTATTATAGGTTGGGATTGGTGGTTTTTTGAACAAAATTCTGTGCCAGGTAAAAAATATATGAGAGCAAGTGCCGACGGCGTTGCCCGCTGATGGTTGGTCGCTTCCTTGTGCCCCGGAGCCTTGGCCTAGTTGCCCGTATCTATGGATACAAGTACTTGTTGATTCTGCCTCGCAATACGATTCCACTCGCCTGCGGTGACCCCGCTTAGGCGTTCTGGGTACGAATACATGGGGTTGTCGAAGTTGCTGACATTAATGAGGAACTCGATATCACCATTTACAACTGGGGCAGCACTCTGCTCAAACTGTAGGTAAGCCACGCTAGTGTAGTTTTCTGGCGTGAGATCAAGGTTTTGGTTGCGCACGAAGGAACATTGATCTACCGGCAAGTCGTCTTCGGCTAGTAGCCAGGCGCCGCCATTTTCTTGTGTTACACAAAAATTCCCGAGTTGAATATTGAGTTCGACAAAGCCTTTGAAGCCTGTTTCGTATAGGCCGAAGGTCAGGTTTTGAATGTTGAGCGTGTGCCGTGCATTTAAAGGCTCTTCGTTATAGCCGAAATGAAGATCCACACTCAAGGCCCAAGAAAGCGCGTCTAGCAAGCCTTGCGTGTCGATGTTGTCGCGTGTTTCTTTTGCGCTGACCACAACATCATCGAGTAGTTGATTGCCTTTCAGGTTTAGTTGGTTGAGTTGAAATAAGTCATTTTCTAGTTTTTCGTTGTGTTTTTGTGAGCGAAACATCTGTATTGACATGGCAACCAACACAAACAAAATAAGCCCCATTAAACTGTTGGAAACCAGACCAATTTTGTTGTTTTCGGCTCGGGTTTCTTCATTGATAACGGAAACCGGAACATCGTTTACCCGGGCTTCTTGCTGTTGTTTGCCTTGTTGGCGAATTTCTGCGGCGAGCCGGCGTACAATAAATTTAGTGTTTTCAGTGATTTGCGTGCGTACATCGGCGATGTGCAATTCAAATAAGCGAGCAATTTGTGCCTTAAATTCATTGGCGCTTACACGAGAAGGTTCCGGGCGAGTGGTCGTGTCTTGAGGGTGCGCGTTTTGTCGTGTTGCTGGCTGGTTTTGCTCTTGAATGGGGGGTTCTTGATTTTCGGCGGTACTTACATGTACGTCGATATCTTGGCCGGGCAATATATTTAATTTGCTAAGAACATCATCCACGCAGGACGGTTTCATCACGTTTTTAGATAGCGTATCGAGAGCGCCTAAAGCGTGCGCTTGGCTGGCAAATACATCTTCGCTATCAGATTTAGAGGTGTACATGATCACTGGAATCGTCGCAGTGTTGGGGTTGGCTTTGATGATTTTTAGTGCCTCTAAGCCATCCATGCCTTCCATGTGATGATCGAGAAAAATTACTGAAGGAATTTTGTAGCTTAAATAGCCGAGGGCTTCTTCGGCCGAAGTGGCGGTGTCGACTTCGAGTTTATAGCGGCCTAACAAGCGTTTTAGCCGGTGTTGAGCTGTCCGTGAATCGTCAACAATCAAGGCGCGTGTGATCGTCATTGTTCTTTCTCGTTGTTATTGTCGGTTTCCTTCAACCCATGCGAGTTTTACAGTGCTTCGCTGGTCGGATGTGTTCAGTATACAGTCAGATATACTGTGGCAACCGTTTATTGGGTCACATGGCGATTATTCATGAGCGCTTCTGCGCGGCTCTTTCTAGATAGTATGGATAGTAATTGCGTTTTGTCGAAAGCTCCATGATCAAATTAGTGGGCTAGAGACCTCATTTTAGGCTGTTGTCAGGTAACATTTATCGTCTTCAGCATGGACATATGACCGTCATATAACGTAGTATTCGCCCTCAAGTCTGGGCAGCCCGTCTGGCTCGCCAAACTACTTAAACTAGTATCAGAATTCCGAAAGCGAGATGAAGCCACCTTCATCTCGCTTTTTTGCAAGCGACCGTTAGCTTCTTTGTTATTTGTGATAGACCACCGTGCATCGCGCGGCTCTTTAGTACGGCCTAAAGTCGGCTCACTGAAGGTCTCTAACTCGGCCTGCTGATCGCGCAAGGGCAGTTCTGATGTTGATTAATCGGTTTTTTATTCAGCAGTACGCTGCTGATAAAAGTAAGAGGAGTATCCACTTGTCGCAAGCGCAAGCATCCGAACAGTCTTCATCCCCGTTATTGGCGCTCGCAAATGCGCGTCCCGCCATTTTGGTTTTGCGTGACGGCAGTATTTTCCGAGGTCAGGCCATTGGCGCCGACGGCGCTTCCGTTGGTGAGGTGGTGTTTAACACTGCTATCACGGGCTACCAAGAAATTCTTACCGACCCTTCCTACGCGAAACAGATTGTCACGCTGACCTACCCGCATATAGGTAACACTGGTACCAATGATGAAGATGAAGAGTGTGCAGATGTGTGGGCTTCGGGTTTAGTCGTTCGTGATTTAGCGGCTTTAGCAAGCAGTTTCAGAAATCAGGAATCGCTCGACGACTATCTCAAAAAGAAAAATATTGTCGGTATTGCCGGTATTGATACCCGACGCTTAACACGAATTCTGCGCGATAAAGGCGCTCAAGACGGCTGTCTGATGGCTGGCGATATTGACGAAGACAAAGCCCTAGCGCTCGCTAAAGACTTTGCAGGGTTGCAGGGTATGGATCTGGCGGCAGAAGTCACAACCGACGACTCTTACCCTTGGCAGGCGGGTTCTTGGGCGTTGGGGCAAGGTTTTAGCGAGCTGGCAGAAGCCAAATTTAAAGTAGTTGCATACGACTTTGGCGCCAAGCGAAACATCCTACGCATGCTAGTAGATCGTGGCTGCGACCTTACGGTTGTGCCGGCAAATACACCAGCAGCAGATGTGTTAGCAATGAAGCCAGACGGTGTCTTTCTTTCCAATGGCCCTGGCGACCCAGAGCCTTGTGAATACGCTATTGCTGCCATCAAGGAAATCTTACAGACGAATATCCCTGTATTTGGTATTTGCCTGGGGCATCAACTGCTTGCGCTTGCGAGTGGAGCCAAGACGGCCAAAATGAAATTTGGCCACCATGGCGCAAATCACCCCGTGCAAGATGTGCAATCGGGCCATGTGATGATCACCAGTCAGAACCACGGTTTTGCGGTGGACGAAAGTTCATTACCCGACAATGTTCAAGTGACGCATAAGTCTTTGTTTGACGGTTCGTTACAGGGCATTCATTTAAGCGACAAGCCAGCCTTCAGCTTTCAGGGGCACCCTGAAGCCAGCCCTGGCCCGCACGATGCAGCTGAGTTGTTTGACCACTTTGTTGAATTGATGGAAGCGGAAAAGTAAGCGGGCTGTGAGTGCTTACTTCCGATATATCGTCGCAAAACTATAGATTAGTTAGCGTTTACATAGAAATTAAAGAGATTGTAAAACCACCATGCCAAAGCGTAGTGACTTAAAAAGTATTTTGATTATCGGGGCTGGTCCAATTGTGATTGGTCAGGCCTGTGAGTTCGATTATTCTGGCGCTCAAGCCTGTAAAGCCTTGCGAGAAGAAGGCTATCGCGTGATTTTGGTGAACTCAAATCCGGCCACCATCATGACTGATCCAAGTATGGCCGATGCGACCTATATCGAGCCCATCACATGGCAAACGGTCGAGAAAATTATTGAGAAAGAAAAGCCTGATGCAATTTTGCCCACCATGGGTGGTCAAACGGCATTGAACTGCGCTTTGGCGCTGCACGATAACGGTGTGCTTGAAAAGTATAATGTGGAGTTGATAGGCGCGAATCAAGAAGCCATCCACAAAGCTGAAGATCGCAACCTGTTCGATAAGGCGATGAAAAAAATCGGCCTCGAGTGTGCCCGTGCTGAAATTGTTCACAGCATGGATGAGGCACTAGAAGTGCCGAAGAAATTTGGCTTCCCTGTGATTATTCGCCCGTCTTTCACGATGGGTGGTTCTGGCGGTGGCATCGCCTACAATTGGGACGAATTTGAAGAGATCTGTAACCGTGGTCTCGACCTTTCCCCGACCAATGAGCTGCTCATCGATGAGAGCCTTCTGGGTTGGAAAGAATATGAAATGGAAGTGGTGCGCGATAAGAACGACAACTGCATCATCATCTGTTCGATCGAAAATTTCGACCCTATGGGCGTACATACTGGCGACTCAATCACCGTTGCCCCAGCGCAAACCCTGACTGACAAAGAATACCAAATCATGCGTAATGCCTCGTTGGCGGTTTTGCGTGAAATTGGTGTTGAGACTGGCGGTTCCAATGTGCAATTTGCGGTGAACCCCGACACCGGTCGCTTGGTGGTGATCGAGATGAACCCGCGTGTATCGCGCTCTTCCGCTTTGGCTTCAAAAGCAACGGGTTTCCCGATTGCTAAAGTCGCAGCCAAGCTTGCCGTGGGTTATACCCTTGATGAGTTGAAGAATGATATTACTGGTGGCGCGACTCCGGCGTCCTTCGAACCAAGTATCGATTACGTAGTAACGAAGATTCCGCGCTTCACCTTCGAAAAGTTTGGCGATGCGGATGCGCGTTTGACCACGCAAATGAAATCTGTGGGTGAAGTGATGGCCATTGGCCGTACTTTCCAAGAATCTCTGCAAAAAGCACTGCGCGGTTTGGAGGTAGGCTCTGCCGGTTTTGAGCCTCAAGTGGCGCTGGAAGATAGTGAGGCGATTGGCGCTATTCGTCGCGAGCTAAGTATTCCTGGTGGTGAGCGTATTTGGTATGTTGGCGATGCATTCCGCTCTGGTATGAGTGTTGAAGAAGTCTTTGAGCAATCAAAAATCGACCCTTGGTTCTTGGTGCAAATTAAAGACATTATCGATACGGAGTTAGCGCTCGCTTCTATGCCGCTGACTGATATATCTGAAGCTATTATGTTCGCTCTTAAGCGAAAAGGTTTCTCAGATAAGCGCTTGGCAACCCTTCTCGGTGTAAGTGAAAAAAGCTTACGTACACACCGGCATCAGCTCGGTGTGTTCCCTGTCTATAAACGTGTGGATACCTGCGCGGCAGAGTTTTCGACCTCAACGGCCTACATGTATTCCACCTACGAAGAAGAGTGTGAGGCGCGTCCATCAGACCGTGAAAAAATCATGGTGATCGGTGGCGGCCCTAACCGAATTGGCCAAGGTATTGAATTCGATTATTGTTGTGTGCACGCGGCTTTAGCTGCGCGCGATGCTGGTTACGAAACCATTATGGTGAACTGTAACCCTGAGACTGTTTCAACAGATTACGACACGTCAGATCGCCTCTATTTTGAACCGGTAACTTTGGAAGACGTGCTTGAAATTGTTCGCAAAGAAAACCCCAAAGGGGTGATCGTTCAGTTTGGCGGTCAGACGCCGTTGAAGCTTGCAAAAGCCTTAGAAGCTGCTGGTGCGCCGATTATTGGTACCAGTCCAGAAGCGATTGATCGTGCGGAAGATCGCGAGCGCTTTCAGCAAATGATTGAACGCCTCGGTTTGCTGCAACCGCCGAATGCCATCGTTCGTTCGACGCAAGAAGCTGTCGCGGTAGCACCAGAAGTGAAGTATCCGCTGGTTGTGCGTCCTTCGTACGTGCTTGGTGGTCGGGCGATGGAAATCGTTTACACCGAAAAAGAATTACTCCAGTACATGACCGAAGCGGTGCAAGCTTCTGATGATGCGCCGGTTCTGCTTGATCACTTCCTTAATAACGCAATCGAAGTGGATATTGACGCTGTTTCTGATGGCAAGCGTGTCGTGATTGGGGCAATCATGCAGCATATTGAGCAATGCGGTGTGCATTCAGGCGATTCTGCCTGTTCGCTTCCGCCTTATTCGTTGCCGGACGATGTACAAGACGAAATGCGCGAGCAAGTGCGTAAAATGGCGGTAGAGCTTGGCGTGGTGGGTTTGATGAATACTCAGCTCGCCTACCAAGACGGTAAAATCTACGTGATTGAAGTGAATCCGCGCGCGTCGCGTACTGTGCCTTTCGTTTCTAAATGCGTGGGTACCTCGCTCGCGAAAGTTGCAGCGCTATGCCAAACCGGCATGAGTCTAGAAGAAATTGGTTTTACTCAAGAAGTCGTGCCCGAATACTACAGTGTTAAAGAAGCGGTTTTCCCCTTCAATAAATTCCCATCGGTTGACCCCATCTTGGGGCCGGAAATGAAATCTACCGGTGAAGTGATGGGCGTTGGCAGCACGTTTGCTGAAGCCTATGCAAAATCACAATCAGGCAGTGGTACGGGTATTCCAACGAAAGGCACTGCTTTTTTGAGTGTGCGTGATTTTGATAAGAGCGGCATTGTTGTGGTTGCCCGCGAACTAAGCGAACTCGGTTTTGATTTGGTTGCGACACGCGGTACAGCGAAAGTAATTGAAGAGGCCGGCATCAGTGTTCGCCACGTAAACAAGGTACAAGAAGGGCGCCCGCACGCAGTAGATATGCTTAAAAACGGTGAAATCCAGCTTGTTGTGAACACCACAGAAGGCAAGCAAGCCATTCGTGATTCGGCCTCTATTCGACGAAGCGCAGAAGCCAATCACGTGTGTTATACCACTACTTTAGCGGCCGGCAATGCCATTTGTATGGCTTTGCGTTTTGGCCGAGAATTAGAAGTTCGTAGACTTCAAGACCTACATTCAGGAGCAGCGAAGTAATGCAAAAATACCCTATGACTGTCGAAGGTGAACAGGCCCTTCGCGATGAGCTAGAGCAGCTTAAAAAAGTTGATCGCCCACGTATCGTTGCTGACATTGCTGATGCCCGCGAACATGGTGATCTTAAAGAGAATGCCGAATATCATGCTGCGCGTGAGCAGCAGGGGTTTTGTGAAGGTAGAATTCAAGAGATCGAAGCAAAACTGTCCACTTCACAAGTGATTGATGTTAAGGCCATTCCGCAGGGTGAAAAAGTCATTTTTGGCGTGACGGTCGACTTAATTAATGTTGAAACCGATGCGTCTATTACTTATCAAATTGTTGGTGAAGACGAAGCCAACCTCAAGTTAAATAAAATTTCGGTGACTTCCCCAATCGCACGAGCACTGATTGGAAAAGAAGTGGGTGATGTTGCATTGGTAAAAGCGCCTAGCGGCGACATTGAATACGAAATTGATCAGGTTAGGCATCTATAGATCGCCAAATTTTTCGTTTTTCTATCTTTCATACTCCATTCATCTTCCCCCTCGTACACTACAAATAGCGTCGATAGTTTTTACGAAACACGATCGGCGCTCTCTTTTATCGATTTAACTAAATCGCATTAGTAGCCTGTATTTTTAGGCCATAAAACTCAAAACGATACAAGCGGTACAGAGAAAAGATATAACCGATGTGCTGCTAGAACGAAAGTGTTATTTGCATCACAAATAAGTAATGTTGTTCGTTTATTGGTCTGTGCTTTGCGTTCATCTTATTAAAATTGTGTAGAGTTATATTTTTGGCGCGAAATAAAATATATATTTCGATAAAAACGGTAGCACGGTCAGAAGTGCCCAATTATTAAATTGGGCGTCATAGAAAGGTTGTCGATAAAAGGTTGGACTAAGGTCGAGGTTTGGACTGATGTCGAATAGAAGCCAGATGAAATTTTGTATATAAATATAATGGCGAAACGGAAGAGTGATGTAGTTATGTTGTGTAAAGCGGTACAAAAAAATAGTCATTTAGGCGTGGAGCTAGTTCAGCGAAGTATAGGGCCCATTATGTGTAGTGATGTTGTAACTCAATCTAAGGCAGGTGGAGCTAAAGCGCTCGGAGAACTAAGGGCGAACGTGTCATCCTTGAACGGTGTGCGTGAAAAAATTTCACTTTTCGGTGGTTTGACTGAACGCGAAGTAAGTGTCGTACTTCCGTATTTGGAACTGACAGGTTTCGAAAAAGGAGAGTGCGTTTTTGAGCAGGGAGCATTACCTACAAGTGTATTTATCGTTTTAAATGGCGAGGTACAGTTACAAACGATAAAATCTAACGGGGGTAAGGCGCACGTTAATTTCTTGCCTGGCGATTGCTTTGGTGAAAGTTCGGTTATTGGTATTCAGCCTCAAATGGGTAGCGCAGTGGCCATTAAGAACACCACGGTGCTGGAATTGAAAAGCGAAAGTTTGATGGTTTTGGCTGAAGCCGACAAAGAAATATTTTCGGTGTTGATGATGAATATCGCACGTGAAGTAAGCCGCCGTTTGCATTCCTTTTTTACGTGCCCTGACGACTGCCAAGAGCTGCCTGTTCAGCGCGCTTAGAACGCCTGGTTAATACAGGTTATTATTGAAAAATATTTTTTAGGGAAAGCGTTTGTTTCTTTCGCACCTTTTCCTCAAAGCGAAGGTGGCTTCTAGCTTCTCAAGAGCGTCTTCGCTATACCTCTCTTTTTACCATTGAGATAAAGTGTTAGGAAACCTTTCCTTGTCTCGCTCCGCTGCAATGTCGTTGCATTCTCCGCGGACTTTTAAGTTTTCCCTTAGTGTTTGAACTTCCATGAGCCAGTATCCATCTGAGCAAAACGCCACTCTGGCGAGTTTTTTCTGAGTGATGGATTGTAGTCTTTTTTCAGCAAGCCGCCTTCGTTTTGTTGTGCTTATTCCGCTTTTTGAGGAAATGATTTTATACGCTGTCCATGAGCCATTTTTAATGCGAACTTCAAAATGCTTTAAGTTTGAGGTGGTTATTTTAGTGCGAAAGACTACGTCGGCTTCCAGCTGAACTTCGCGTTTAGCTTTTGTGCTACAGCCGCTTACAAGAAAAAAGGTCAGTAAGACGATGTGTATGTTTTTGTAGAAACACGCACAGCAAGGGATGTGGCAGGCGTTAATCACAATAGCGCCTGCCAGATGATTTAACGTACGTTAGAAGTTTTTAGGTTGGGCTTGTCTGATACGCGATACAAAAGCGCAACTTTGCCAATTTCTTGCACAACCTGCGCCTTAGTGTTTTTACATAGTTCCGCTACTGCTTGCTTGCGTAATTCACGGTCAACGATGGCAACTTTAATTTTAATAAGTTCATGATCGTTGAGGGCGCGATTTACTTCGTTAATCACTCCGTCGGTTAAACCTTTGCCTGCGACGGTCACCACGGGGTTCAAGTTGTGGCCAATATTTCGGAGGTGTTTTTGCTGTTCTTTGCTTATGGCCATAAGGGCTTCATTGATCTCTATTAGGGTTATTGCGGGTGGCGATAGTACGAGCGATTGTGCGCTTGTGGTTCGCTCTTAGCACCTGCTGCGGTACTATTGCGCTTGTTTCATGAGCGCATGGAAAGCAGAATTTGCGTGCATTGTACGTATCACTGCGCTATTTGGGAAACCCAAGCTTCGGTATCCATACGCAAATCCGGTAAATTCACAGTAAATACAAATATATGGCACGTTCAAAAACTAGCAAGCGTTGGCTTGATGAGCACTTTAATGATAACTATGTAAAGTCATCGCAAGATGATGGTTATCGGTCGCGGGCGAGTTACAAGCTGATTGAGCTGGACAAAAAAGACAAATTGTTTCGTCGCGGCATGAAAGTTGTGGATCTTGGCGCTGCGCCCGGCGGCTGGTCGCAAGTTGCTGCTGAGAAGGTGGGGGACAAGGGTTTGGTGTTGGCGTCAGACATTCTCCCAATGGATGGTATCGCCGGTGTCGAGTTCATTCAGGGTGATTTTACTGAAGAAGAAATCTTAGAAAAATTGCTTAACGCCCTCGATGGCGTCGAAGCTGATCTTGTAATTTCCGATATGGCACCCAATATGAGTGGTATAGCGGAAATAGATCAGCCTCAATCGATGTATCTAGTAGAGCTGGCCTTGGATATGGTCGACCAAGTGCTAAAGTCTGGCGGTGATTTCGTCGCTAAGGTATTCCAAGGGGAAGGTTTTGACGCCTATATGCAGTCATGCCGCCAGCGGTTCAATAAGGTATCGATTCGCAAACCGGATGCCTCGCGGGCGCGATCACGCGAAGTGTATATCGTTGCCAAGGGTAAAAAGGCGTGATTTGAATTGTTGAGCGCGCCGAATGCTCATAATGGCGCTAATAGGTCAGTTTTTTCTGATCTTGTTCGTACAATGCAACGTAATTGTGTAGAAAGCGTATTAAATCGAGTGTGGGGCTATTAAGCCGTGGGCGATTATTTCCAGAAAATCTGGCCTAGGCAGAATGCTTAAGCTCGACCAGAACTATAATTAGATGACCAGTAGTTGAATTTTAACCTTTGGCGCAAGGCAATGCGCTGATGTGATTTACTTTTTAGGAGTACCGCCCTTGAATGATATGGCAAAAAATTTAGTCCTTTGGTTAGTGATCGCGGTTGTCTTGTTCTCCGTGTTCCAAAACTTCAGTGATACTGGCCCACGCGATGAAGTGACTTACACCGAGTTTGTGCAAGATGTGCAAGATGGTCGTGTAAAAGATGTCGTTATCGATAACGCCTATATTCGCGGTGTACGCCACGATGGCCGTTCTTTTACAGTGGTTCGCCCGGACGTATACGACTTCAAACTCATCGATGAGCTGATTGATAACAATGTTAATACAGTGGGTGCTAAGCCAGAGCAAACGAGCTTGTGGCAGCAGTTGCTTGTGGCAAGCTTCCCAATTCTTTTATTCATCGCGGTATTCATCTTCTTTATGCGCCAAATGCAAGGTGGTGCAGGAGGCCGTGGCGGCCCCATGAGCTTTGCTAAAAGTAAGGCGAAATTACTGGGTGAAGATCAAGTAAAAACCACTTTCTCCGATGTCGCTGGCGTAGATGAAGCCAAAGAAGAAGTTCAGGAGCTAGTAGAGTATCTACGTGACCCGAGTAAGTTCCAACGTTTAGGCGGCCAAATTCCTCGCGGTGTATTGATGCAGGGGCCTCCAGGTACGGGTAAAACCCTACTAGCTAAAGCGATTGCCGGTGAGGCAAAAGTGCCATTCTTCTCGATTTCAGGCTCTGACTTCGTTGAAATGTTTGTGGGCGTAGGTGCAAGCCGTGTGCGCGACATGTTTGAGCAGGCTAAGAAGCAAGCACCTTGTATTATCTTTATTGATGAAATTGATGCTGTTGGTCGACACCGTGGCGGCGGTCATGGTGGTGGTCACGACGAGCGTGAGCAAACTTTGAACCAGCTGCTGGTAGAAATGGACGGTTTTGAAGGTAACGAGGGCGTGATTGTAATTGCCGCTACCAACCGTTCCGACGTGCTTGATAAGGCGCTTCTTCGCCCCGGACGTTTCGATCGCCAAGTATTTGTAGGTTTGCCAGATATTCGTGGCCGTGAACAAATTCTTAAAGTGCATATGCGCAAAGTGCCACTGGATGAAAACATAGACCCACGCATTATTGCGCGTGGTACGCCGGGCTTTTCTGGTGCGGATTTGGCGAATCTTGTGAACGAGGCTGCTTTACTTGCGGCGCGAGCAAACAAGCGCTTGGTAACGCCAGAAGAATTTGAAAAGGCGCGCGATAAGATCCTCATGGGTACCGAGCGTCGTACGCTAGTCATGAGTGAAAAAGAAAAAGAGAGCACGGCTTATCATGAAGCGGGTCATGCGATTGTGGGTTACCTCTCGGAAGAGCACGACCCAATCCATAAGGTCACGATTATTCCTCGTGGTCGCGCGCTGGGTGTAACGCAGTTTTTACCCGAAGCCGACAAAATAAGTGAAAGTAAGCGCAAAATATTAGGCGATATTGCCACTGCCTACGGTGGTCGTATTGCCGAGTTTATGAAATACGGTGCTGACGGTGTTAGTACGGGTGCCTCACAAGACATCAAAATGGCGACTCATTTCGCGCGTGCGATGGTGGTGAATTACGGTCTCTCAGATGCTTTGGGTCCTTTGGACTACGATTCGCGCGATAGCGATGGCATTGGTTCTCGTCATATTTCCCCGCATACGGCGAAACTGATCGATGAAGAAGTAAAGAGTATCACCGATGAGTGTTACGACCGAGCTGAGAAACTTCTCGATGAAAACGCTGACATTTTAGAATCAATGAAAGAAGCCTTGATGGAGTTCGAAACCATTGATTCAGAGCAAGTAGAAGACTTAATGCAGCGCCGCAAAATGCGTCCACCAAAAGACTGGAATAATGATGGTGGTGTGGGTGCTAAAGAAGACCGCGAAGAAAAGCCTGCTGGAGACTCCACAGTAGGTGGCCCAGCCAGCGAACATTAATTCGAAATACATCTAGAAAAAGGCTGTCTGAAAAGGCGGCCTTTTTTGTTTTTCTGCAAGACACTTTAAATACTTTTCTATGCCATTCGCTCCGCGCAACCTCGATTTATCTCAAGCCCAAGTCATGGGGATTCTCAACGTCACGCCAGACTCATTCTTTGACGGTGGCCGTTATATTCCCCAAGGTAAGAATGTCGATAGCGCTTTGAATCAAGCAGAAAAAATGTGTACAGAAGGCGCCAGTATTATAGATGTTGGTGGCGAGTCTACTCGCCCGGGTGCTGCCGCGGTGTCTCAGCAAGAAGAAATGGATCGTGTTTTACCTGTCGTCGAAGCGATTGCGAGGTCGCTTGATGTCGTGATTTCGGTCGATACGTCAACACCGGCATTGATGCGTGAAGCCGCTATGATTGGAGCTGGTTTTATCAATGATGTAAGGGCTTTGCAGCGCGAGGGGGCTGCCGAAACTGCTGCCGAAACGGGTTTGCCTGTATGTTTAATGCATATGCAAGGTCAGCCGTGTTCGATGCAAACAAAACCAAATTACAGCGATCTTATTGGTGAAGTACGAGATTTTTTTGCAGAAAGAATCGCTGCGTGCGAAACAGCAGGAATTCCGGCTTCACGAATCGTACTTGATCCAGGTTTTGGTTTTGGCAAAAGCGACGCGCATAACCTGACGCTTTTAAAACATATGCGAGAATTACACCCTGACCTGCCTTTGCTGGCGGGGCTAAGTCGCAAATCTATCATTGGACGCTTATTAAATCGCAATGAAGATGAACGCTTAGCAGGAAGTCTTGCCCTAGCGCAATACGCTTTACAATATGGAGCCGTTATACTGCGTGTGCATGATGTGGCAGAGACTGTCGATATCGTAAAGCTTTATCATGAGATTCAAAAGTAACGATAAAGCGGTAAAGAATAAGACTAAAACCGTAAAGCCACAGGCAATAAAAAATAAAAATTTTAAAGGTAGTGAATGAATGACGCGTAAGTATTTCGGCACAGATGGTATTCGCGGAAAAGTGGGTGAAGGAGTGATCACACCGCAGTTCTTTTTGCAGTTTGGTTGGGCGCTGGGTCAAGTACTAGAAAGGCGCAGTCAAAGCTCAGAGCCTTGCAAAGTTCTTATCGGTAAAGACACGCGTATTTCGGGTTATATGTTCGAATCTGCGCTCGAGGCTGGTTTAATCGCCGCCGGGGTAGACGTGCTCTTGCTGGGCCCAATGCCAACCCCTGCGGTGGCGTATTTAACGCGTACATTTCAAGCGTGCGCCGGTATCGTTATCAGTGCCTCCCATAACCCGTTTACAGACAACGGCATCAAACTTTTTGATGGCGATGGGACTAAGCTTGCGGATGATCTGGAGCTAGAAATCGAAGCGCAGCTCGATCAGCCTATTATCATGACGGAAAACCTAGGGCGTGCAGAGCGTGTCGACGACGCCACTGGCCGTTATATCGAGTTTTGTAAAGGCACCATGCCTTGGAACTTTACTCTTAAAGGCCTCAATATTGTATTAGATTGCGCAAATGGCGCTACTTACCATTTGGCACCAAAAGTATTTGCAGAACTGGGGGCGAATGTTTCCAACATAGGCATCACTCCTGATGGTCACAATATTAATCTTGATTGTGGCGCGACCAAGCTTAAAGAGTTGCAGAAGAATGTGCTCGAAACGCACGCTGATCTAGGCATTGCTTTCGATGGTGACGGTGATCGTGTCATGTTTGTTGATCACAACGGTGAGGTGGTCGATGGCGATCAGTTACTGTTCATTATCGCTAGCCATCGAAAAAAAGAAAAAGGCTGTGCCGGTGTGGTTGGAACGTTAATGACCAATTACGGGTTTGAACTTGGCATGAAGGCGCTCGATATTCCCTTTCAGCGGGCAAAAGTGGGTGACCGCTATGTTATTGAAGCCATGAAGAGCAACGCGTGGCCGGTTGGGGGTGAATCTTCTGGCCATATAGTGTGTAGTGATGTGACGACTACAGGTGACGGCATTATTTCTGCCTTGCAGGTGCTTAAGGCACTTGTGGCTGAAGAAAAGCCACTGCACGACCTCAAGCGCAATATGCAAATACTGCCACAGGTGATGATTAACGTGCCTATCGCCAATCGTATTGATTTAGATGCTTGTGAGGCGGTCCAGTCGGCTCTGAAAGACGCCGACAAACAGCTCAACGGCAGTGGTCGCGTGCTACTTCGCCCCTCAGGTACTGAGCCGGTGATTCGGGTGATGGTCGAGGGGCAGCAGCACGATCTTGTTTCACGCCTTGCAGAGGCGCTAGCGAGCGTGGTTGGCGAGGCGGTGGCCTGATCGGCCTTGGGGGGAGAATAAAGCCTGCTAAGTTGTTGTATCCACACCGTTTCTCCTATACCATTTGCGCCCGTTTTGCCTGGGGTAGGGCAAGCTGCGTCCTGCTCAAACCCACATAGTGGTTGGTGTCGTGGCAACAGGCGGTATGTAATTAATCGAGAGTAAGGCGGTGAGATGAGACGACCCATTGTCATTGGTAACTGGAAAATGAACGGCGGTAGCGCCTTCACGAAAGACCTGCTGAAAGATATCTCAGCCCAATGGAGTGGCGCACATCAATGTGAAGCCGCTGTATGTCCGCCATACCCTTATTTGCAGGCATCTTCAGATGTTTTGCAAGGTACTAACGTTCTGTGGGGCGCGCAAGATCTTAGCATTCATGCGAACGGTG
The DNA here is from genome assembly GCA_045430305.1 of Agarilytica sp. Classification (GTDB taxonomy): domain Bacteria; phylum Pseudomonadota; class Gammaproteobacteria; order Pseudomonadales; family Cellvibrionaceae; genus Agarilytica. The sequence goes on from JAILXW010000002.1 coordinate 394,379, forward strand.
CTTATACAGGTGAAGTTGCGGCAGATATGCTCACTGATTTTGGCTGCAAGTTAGTGCTCGTTGGGCACTCAGAGCGTCGTGAGTATCATGCAGAAAGCTCAGAGCTTGTGGCGAAGAAATTTAAGGTGGCGGTTGAAGCCGGCTTAACGCCCGTTTTGTGCGTCGGCGAAAGCTTAGAAGAACGCGAGGCTGAAAATACCTTTGATGTGATCGGTAAGCAAATTATGGCCGTGATCGACCACTGCGGTTTAGACCTCGTAGCTAAAGGCATCATTGCTTACGAACCGATTTGGGCAATTGGTACCGGAAAGTCAGCCACACCGCAAATGGCGCAAGATGTTCACGCGCATATTCGCGAAGTGCTTGGGGCCAAGGGTGATCAGATTCGTATACTTTACGGCGGTAGCGTAAAGCCAGAAACAGCCGAAGGCTTGTTTTCACAAAAAGACATTGATGGCGCGCTGGTTGGCGGGGCATCTTTAAAAGCGGACGATTTTGTTGCCATTTGTAGGGCGGCAGAATAATAAGCACGAAAGAGAATTTACATAAGCGTAAATAGCTTAAAAAGAGAAGAGTAATGGAAAATTTAATCATCCTATTTCACGTGTTAACAGCATTGGCTATTGTTGGTTTGATCATGCTACAGCAAGGTAAAGGTGCCGAAATGGGAGCGTCTTTTGGCGGCGGTGCTTCGCAAACGTTATTCGGTTCAGGCGGCTCTGGGAACTTTTTCGCGAAAATGACAGCGCTTGCAGCTGTTGTGTTTTTCGTTACTAGCTTCAGCTTAGCTGTCATTGCAAAACAAAATGCTGGTATTGGTGATGACGAAGTTCCTGTTGTTGAAGAAGTACCTGTAGAAATAGAAAACACTGACGACATTCCTGAAATTGAAGATACCGCAGCGGCTGATGACATGCCTGAATTGGTTGAAGAGGCTGTTGAGGGTTTGAAGGCAGACCTTGAAGAGGCTGCAGCAGAAATTCCAGAAGAATAAGTTTTAAAACCCCGAATTGCCCAAGTGGTGGAATTGGTAGACACGCTATCTTGAGGGGGTAGTGGCGCAAGCCGTGCCGGTTCAAGTCCGGCCTTGGGCACCAAACAGAAAAAGGCCAGGTAGAGATACCTGGCCTTTTCTATTTTTGAGCATGAATAAGCGCGCCACGAATTAGTAAGTTCGTCATGTTACTCGGGCATCCTGCGCTTGGTCCGCTCGCCCAATTAAGAGGTCGTCAAAACTTTCTGCAGGTAAGGTTTTGACTGTAAACTGAAAAAGGCTCTCCTATGGAGGGCCTTTTTTCGTATGGCTTTTAGACTTCTCAGTTGTCTGTATATTCGGTATTCCCTTTAAGTTGAATGTCATTGTGCGTTGTTAAAGTAATCGCCGCTTTGCTGGGTCAAAAGATGCAGCTAAGAGAATCATTGTGCTAACCGAATAATATGGGGCGTAAAAAAGTATAGGTGTCACAAGACGCCTCTTGTTAGATAAAAACCTTTTGGTCAGGCCCGCGTCAGAGGGCTCATAGGCGTGCCACAAGTTCTTTGTGTATACTGAATCCACAATCATTAAAATACAAATAACCCTATTGGCAAGGGTGTCAGGGCTGCTGATGTCATTTCTGTTTAAGTGTTTTTTCACGCTTTGCCTTTCTTATAGCGTAGCGGTGTCTGCCAACAATCATATTTCTGGCGGAGAAGGCTTTAGCTTTACGCAAGAAGAGATGGCGTGGCTAAAGCAGCATAAACAGATTCGCGTTGCCTTTGATGGTTATTTTCCACCGTACAGCTTCCTTAATGAGAATGGTGAAGTAGAAGGCTTTGCAGCCGATATTTTTAAACTGATGGAGGTGCGCCTCGGTATTCAAGTGGATGTTCACGCTCAATATCATTGGAATGCAATCTATAAGTCTGCACAAGAAAAGAAAGTTGATGTAGTAGCTTCAATGGTTCAGCGGCCAGAAAGGGCAGAATGGTTTTTGTTCAGTGAACCATATATTCATAAATCTCTGGTGGTTATTGCGAGAGAGGATGATGAGCGATTTAACGTCCGAAATGATATTCAAAATAAAAGCATCGCACTGGTTCGCGGGTACCAATACGTAGAGAAAATACTCGACGAGTTTCCATCGTTGCAGCCGGTGTATGTTGACACGATGATCGATGCGCTAAATGCGGTATCGGTAGGGAGTGTTGATGCGGCCATTTCGTTTCTTGGTGCCGGGCATTATTATCGAAATAAATACCTTTTATCAAATTTAAAATACGCAGCAATATTCGATAAGAAAAGCGCAAATGAAAGCATTGCTATCAGAAAAGATTGGCCTGAGTTTGCCTCGATTCTAAATAAATTTGTTAAGAATATACCAGAAAGAAAGTTGCAAGAAATGCGTGATCGTTGGTTGCCGGTCGAGTACATGGAGAACTTGGTTGATGTGCATCTTACCGAAGAAGAATTGGCGTGGATAAATGCACACCCAAAAATACGATTGGGGGTTGACCCGGAGTTTGCGCCGTTTGAATTTATAGAAAACGGTAAGTACCTTGGCATGGTGTCTGACTATATCAAGATCTTAAGTTTGCGACTTAATATAAATATGGAGGTCGTTCCCAATTTGACATGGGATGAGGCTGTTAACAAGGTAAAGAAAAAAGAGCTAGATGTTCTACCCGCTGTAGGTAAAACAGAGCAACGTGAAAAGTTTTTGGGTTTTACGCAACCGTATTTAAACTTTCACCGGGTTATTGTGTCGCGGTTAGATTCGCCATTTATCTCTGGTTTGAATGACTTAGATGGTATGTCTGTAGCGGTTCAAAATAGAACCTCCCATCATGGGTTTGTCGAAGAGAATACAGCTTTATCGCCCGCTTTATATAATAGTTTACAAGAAACGCTATTGGCGGTTTCTGGTGGAGAGGCTGATGCGATGATTGGTAACGTCGCTTCCGCTACATATTGGATTAGAAAACTAAATCTTTCGAATTTGAAAATAGCGGCGCCTGTTTCTATGGATGTACAGAGTTTGCATTTTTCTGTTCGGAAAGACTGGCCGCAGTTGGTTTCTATCCTTGAAAAAGGGTTGCAGACGTTTACACCTCGTCAACATAAGCGAATATCAGAAAAGTGGCTGACGGTTGAATACAACCCGGAAGTTAATTTTGGTTATGTATGGAAATTGCTGGTAGCCGCCGGTGTAGCGCTAGTGTTGTTTGCGCTCTGGAATATTATGTTGAATCGAAAAGTTAGATTGCGAACAAGTCAGCTATCGTATTCGGCGAATTATGATCGAACGACAGACCTGCCTAATCGATTTTTAATGCTTGATAGGCTGTCTCAATCCATCGCAGAAGCCAAAATAAAGAAAGAAAAGTTGGCGGTTTTGTCTGTTGATTTGAATGAGTTCAAAAAAATCAACGACAATTTTGGGCATCACGCAGGTGACCGACTTTTGAAAGATGTTGCGTTTCGACTAAAAGGGAGCTTTCCCAACGAAACGACCGTGGGTCGAATGGGGGGGGACCAGTTTCTTATTATTGTCTCACATGTAGAAGACGCGGCAGATATGGCTGTGTTGGCAGAAAATATACTCGCTGAGCTGCAAGGGAAGTTTGTCATAGGCGGTGAAGAGCTTGTTCTGACCTCGAGTCTAGGCATTTCGATGTACCCTGGGGATGGTGAAGATGCCGAGACCTTATTGCAAAATGCAGATTCAGCAGTACATTTTTCTAAAGCAAATAAAAGAGGCGGCTATGCCTTTTATACGAAGGATTTAATCGAGCTTGTGTCGCGCCGCGTACAGCTAGAACAATGTATGCTTGGGGCGCTAGAGCGAGGCGAGTTTGAGGTTTTTTATCAGCCGAAAGTCGATACAAACTCAAGAAAGATTGTGAGTTTTGAAGCGCTGTTACGTTGGTTTAGCCGTGACTTAGGCGAGGTCTCGCCTGTTGAGTTTATTCCCATTGCTGAAAAGAATGGCATGATTGAGCCGATAGGCGAGTTTGTACTAGATGACGCCTTAAAGAGGCTGAAGGATTGGACAAGCGCCTACGACCCAAATTTTACTGTTGCAGTGAATTTATCGCCAATTCAATTCTACTCTCAAAATTTGGTGATAAAGATAGAGAAATTTCTTGCACAAAGTTCTTTGTCTAGCAGAGCTCTAGAGTTAGAAATTACCGAAGGCGTTTTGCTAACCGGGTCGAAAGAAGTTGAGAAAACGTTAAAAAAATTGGAAAGCTTGAATGTGACGCTAACCATGGATGATTTTGGAACAGGTTATTCCTCCATGAGTTATCTTCGTAAATTCAATTTTGATACGATTAAAATTGACCGGGAATTTATTATGGATCTTCCGGGTGACTATTCAGATAAACAGCTCGTGTCAGCGACAGTTGCCATGGCGCATGGTTTGGGTATGAATGTTATTGCAGAAGGCGTTGAAACTGAAGATCAGTACGCATTTCTTTTGGGGCTTGAGTGCGACGTGATGCAAGGCTGGTTGTTTAGTAAAGCCCTTCCTGTCAACGAAATCACTAAAATTCTCCAGAGTGGAAGTCATTTTTTGTAATGTTCAGTGTAAGGCGCGAAAACTCGCATGTGTTTTTTGTATGAATGCTTAATACACTGTTCGTTGGGTCGCGGTGTTGATGGTGCTGCTAGCTTTGGTGGTCAGAGGAGTGTGCGCTTTATGTTGTGGCAACGGAAATTTATTATGCGAATATCTGCCTTTATCTTTCTAGTTGTTTATCCATGTATGACAACTGCGGCAGGTTTTTCAGCCAACTTTGAACTGGGCGCATTATATGATTCTCGCCTGGCTTTGGATGAGCCGGATTTTACATCAGAAAGTAGCGATTCTGCATTGTCTTATTCTGCGTATGGAGAGTGGAAAGAAAAAGTTGATAAAAATACCGAGGTTCGAGCAGACTTCTCTCTTTTTGAAGTTCGTCAAAATGAGTTTGAGGAATATAATTTACGCTCACTTTTATATGGGGCTGCACTCGTCCACGCCCGTTGGGATGCGGACCTCGGTCTAGAAGCGCATCATTCTCAGACTGAATTAGATGGGTCTGAATTTCTTAGTATTACGACATTAAATCCATATTATTCTCGGTTTGTTCGGGAGTCGATCTATATGCGGCTAGGTTGGGAACACACCGAAAAAATTTACGTTGATAGTTCAGATCAAGACGCCTCTAAAAATTCGTTTTCATCGCACTTTTATGTTTTTTCTAGAGATGGAAAGAATTATTTTTTACTGGCATATAGGGTTGAGAATGAAGATGCAAAAAACTCTGTTTATGATGCAAGTGAACACTACTTGCGTTGTCAGTGGACGCAAAAGAGTATGTGGCGTGAACGATCTGTTGTCTCTAGGGTTGGGGCCTCCTATGAAATAAGGAAATATAAAAATAACTTAGAGGAATACGGGGTTGCAGATGAAAAGCAGGTTGCGCTCTATGTTGAATCGCAACTATATCTTAGTGCTAATACTTATATTCGTTTAAGGCTGGAGTATGAGGACAATGCCTCAGACCTTTCTGACCAAGATTACCATCGACATGTCATTGAAAGTGCTTTTGGAATGGATTTCTAGCCTCATCTGAGTTACAGCGGTACTTGAATAAGACCGCTGCCATATACCTCGTCAGCGCCAGTTTTTCCTAGATCTTTCGTATTATTAATTAATGTACCAATAATATTTTCGCTAGACGCCGTGCTTTCAATGTACGCGGCGAGTGCTGATGCGAAAGGCACCGCGAACGATGTTCCAGAAGAGGTGGTGTATTGGTTGTCTGGCGCGGCGTGTTTAATATTGACGCCGGGAGCTGCGACATCAATATAATCACCTCTGTTAGATTTAAAATAAGCCTTAAGCTTTTGATTGACAGCCGTGACCGCCACCACAGACTGATAAGCTGCCGGGAATACAGGCGGCGCCGTTGGGCCGTTATTGCCTGCGGCTGCAAGTATTGTGATGCCTCGTTTGTCTAAGCGCTCGATTGCGTACTGCAGTAAGCTGTTTTTAGGCCCGGCCAAGCTCATATTAATAATTTTTACATTCTCTTGCGCGAGCCAATCAAGCGCGAGCAACAGGCTCTTAACGCTTGCTGCGTGTTTTATTTCGGGTGTGTTATAAAACACGCTGGCGCTGTAAAGCCTCACATTCGGTAACAAACCTTGATAGCGCTTCGAACTGCCTACTAGCATTGACGCAATCGCAGTGCCGTGGTGGTTCGGTTCGTTCAAGTTCTTTTCAACAAACGAGCGTTGACGAATATTCGCGTTTTTAAATACTTCGTGCGAGAGTTCAACGTGTGTGTCTATGATACCAATTGCCATATTGTTAGAGGCTGAGACTGATTTAAAGTGTAAAGCACTTCGAGGCTCCCAGGCATTGTTTGGGTTCTTTTTAGGGTTCGCCTGGGTTTGAAATAAATGGTTGTAGTCAATCGCTGAGTTTCCCATAATTTCGAGTTTTTCTTGCTTTGCCTGGCTAAGTGTTTTGTTTTCAGGTTCTTTGATCTCTAATAACACTTTGCCGAGTGATTTTAGTGTGGTGGATTGGATTATCTCAAAGCCACTGCGTTCCAAATTATTTACAGTACTTGCATCCGTCAGAATGAGCCATTGCCTTTGTAAGCGATAAAACCCCTGTTTGTTTTGGGTGATATCGTGGAATGTGGTGGCCTTGTTGTGCTTGCGAGATTTGCTCTTACCTTGACTGCTATTCGGGTTCAAGCTTGCAGCTGATTCGCTTTTGATAGTTTCAATAGCTTCCTTGCGCAGCTCAGGGTCTTTCATGACGCTGCTCATGCCTTTGCTCTCTATCGATTTGGAGAGTTGTTTTTCAATACGTTTTTCTAGCTGCTTCTCAAGCCCCTTGCCAATAGTCTTTTCCGCATTCTTTTCCGTGCTTCGTGAGGCTCTGTTTTCGAGAGCTATGTCGCTTTGAGCGAAAGCCAGCCCAAGGCCGTGCGGGCAGCTTACTGAAGCGGGAATAACGGCCACGATGGCAAAAATCAGGTATAACACCTTGATTTTTATGGCAAAAAGAAATAATGGGTGCGGGCTTTCAGTACGCATATTTTGCGTCCTTTATAAAACTGTTAATTGTTAACCATACTACTGTAAACGTGATAAATAAAAAAAGTATTCCCCGAATGGAATAACACATCGGTTTGATCCGTTTACGCACCAGAAGGCAAAAATAAAGGTAATCCATGGAATCTGCCCAAAATGTACTAAGGCGTGAGCTGAGTCGGCTACGCAGGTTTGCTTATTCTCTCACGGGAAGTGCCGCCGACGCCGACGATTTAGTGCATGACCTCGCAGTAAAGATTCTTGAAAAGGGCCTGCCCGACATGCCGGACCCAGTGCCTTGGATGATTACCTTATGTAAAAATCTGTGGATCGACGAATTAAGGTATCGGGCTGTGCGGTCGCGGAAAAACTCTGATGGCGCCGGTTCAAGCGGTGGTAGTTCTCAAAGTGATGGCAGCGAGGCGATGGACGTGAATGTTGAAGTGTGTAACAGCCTGAATAAAGTGTATTGCCATCGGGTTGTGGAAGGCTTACAAGCGCTACCAGAAGGGCAGCGCGTTGCGTTGAGCCTAGTCACCATAGAAGGGATGAGTTACGCAGAAACTGCAAAGGTGCTGGATGTGCCCATTGGGACTGTGATGAGTCGTGTAGCACGTGCTCGTGCCATGTTACTTGAAATTTTCAGTGATAAAACTGAGACGACATTATGAATGACATTGATCTAGAAATACTATCCGCTTACATTGATGAAGAATTGGACGCACCCCAAACAGACGCTATAAAGCAACGTTTGGAAAATGATCCTGCGCTTCGTATGGTGTATAAAAAAATGCACACCGATAATCAACTCATTAAGCAAAGTATCTTTTTGATCGACGAAAGCCCCGTGTCGCCACGATTAAATGCCCTGCTAGATTCAGCCGATACAGCAGTCTCAGTGGAATCGCGTGGCAGCATTATCATGTCTTTCTTCAATCAACTTAAAAGCATTTTTACCGTTCCGAAAGAAAGTCTCTTTTGGCCTTCAGCTGCAATGGCATCTGTGTTGTTTGTCATGGTCTCGATCATCTATTTCAATACCAAAGCAATACATGAAGATGTGGTAAAACTTAGCGTCTCTGGCAAGTTGGTGCCCGACTTAATCTCATCGAGTTTGAGTACAGCAGTGTCAGGCAGTGAAGTTCACATTTCTGATTTTACGGTTAAGCACAAACTGGCGTTTATGCGAGACGATAACGTGTTGTGTAAGCAGTACGAAGTGCGCTCCTCTAATGAGTTGGTCAATGCGGTCGCGTGCTATTCAAATGGTGATTGGCGTAATACAGTGGTAGAGCGCTCCACTATTTTAAGCGTTGAAGAAAATACCTATCAAACCGCTAGTGGTGATTCCGGCTCATTTGTAGATAACTACATTCAGGAAAAAATCAAAGATATTCCTCTTTCTTCTATGGAAGAGCGAGCATTGCTAGATTCAAAGTTGGCGAAATAGCCGCCAAAATCAATTCAATTATTGAGCAATTCATGGAATAAGCTCAGTTACCCACGCGTTTACTTCTTACAAGCCGAGAAATACATGCTCTGCTTCTGTATCTGTCAATACTCATAAGGTGATAAAAATGAAACATTTTCTCGCAGCTCTTTTCTCTCTAACACTTATCGCGTGTGGTGGTGGAGGTGGAAGCGGATCTGACGGAATGGGGCGATTGGTCGTTGGCCTAACAGATGCGCCCGTTGATAACGCAGATGCTGTTGTAGTGACATTTGATGCAATCTCTATCAAGCCTCAAAGTGGGCCAGCAGTCGATATTGAATTGGTCGAAGCGATGTCGATCGATGTTTTATCTTATCAAGGCGAAGACAGGGTATTGTTGCTAGATGACGTCGCCGTAGAGCCTGGTGATTACAACTGGATGCGCTTGTCTGTTATTGAAGAAGATTCCTATATTGAGATCGATGGGCTGCAATTTCCGCTTGAAATACCAAGTGGTGCAGAGCGGGGTCTACAGCTAAACCAAGGCTTTGGTGTGGCGGCAGGGGCAGTGACAGATTTCACCTTAGATTTTGATTTGCGTAAATCAGTCCACCAAGAAGGCACTGGTGACTATAAGCTTCGCCCAACTATCCGCGTGATAAATACTCTAGAAATGGGGAGCGTTTCGGGCACCGTGGCGGCAGACTTAATTAATAGCGAGCTATGTAATAATGGCGATAACAATGATACCGGCAACGTCGTGTATTTCTTTAACGGTACAGATCAAATCCCACAAGATGAACAAGGTGCTGAAGGCGATCCCGCTTTATCGGCTTCGGTCACATATAACAGCGAGTCTGATACTTACGAGTTTTTGGCTGGTTTTGTCGCAGTGGGTAACTACACTGCTGTATTTACCTGCGATGCCAGCTTAGATGTAGCGACAGAAAACAATTCTGATGTGGTGCTATTTGGAGACCCGATAAATGTCAGTGTCACGCTAGGTGAGCGTTCAACGATAGAATTTACTGCGAGCCTATAAATAAGTTTTTCTGTGTTGGCCACAGAAAGTGATGAATAGAATCGCGCAGTATTTGGTAGCGCAGATAAGACAGAAAGTGAGTAACAAAAATTTCGTTTAACTTAGATTATGGACAATAGGTTGGTAATACTATGCCTGAGAAATATTCATATTTTTTTAAAATGATGGGATCTTTGTGTCACGTGCAGGTTTATGCCGAAGACCAGACGAGTGCGAATAAATATTTTTCATATGCCAAATCAGAACTGGATCGTATCGAGCGTAAATATTCTAGAGATAATAAGTTTAGCGTCGTAAGCCAAATTAACGCATCGTCTGGCACAGGTAGATCTGTAAAGTTAGACAGCGAAACGCGCTATTTGGTGGATTACGCAGAGCGAATATACAAACAAAGTAATGGAATGTTTGATATTACTACAGCGGTTCTACGTGATTTATGGAATGGAAAAAATGGAGTTGAACCAAGCCAAGGAACATTGGAAGAAACACTCATTAATTTAACGGGTTGGAATATTGTTGGCTGGGGTGGTGGCGAGATACTCCTGCCAGAAACCGGAATGAAAATAGATTTTGATACATTTATCAAAGAATATGCGGCAGACAAACTCGTAAAAATACTGGGCTTGCAGGGCGCGCCTTCTGTATGTGTTGATTTAGGTGGTTCCGTTGCCGTGAGTGGTCCAAATCTAGATGGGGGGCCGTGGAATATTGAAGTTGCCAGCCCTTGTGACACGCTAAAGATTATTACTGAACTACCAATTGTTTCAGGTGGTCTCGCGGGGAATCATGGTGTTGGCCCGTCTTCTGAATCTGGCTTTGATTCTTTTGGACAACTGTATTGTCCAAAAACTGGTTTGCCTGTGCACTGTGAATCCGTGGTGAAGGTTCAGGCTGAGCGGTGTTTGGTTGCCGGGGTCATTACTGCTATCGCAATGTTGCAAGGGGAAGAGGCAGGAATCGACTGGCTGTCGAAGCTTGGTATTCCATTTATAGTGTATAGACCAGATGATGACCGTATAGAGCACAAAAAAATTGCTTAATAAATTTAGCCTTTAATGGCTTAATACTCTGAAGTTTTGGCCACGCAAAGTGGCCTTTTTTTGTTGTACATTTATGCGCTGTGCAAGGCCAGGTCAGAAATTTTTAGGTCGTTTTTGGGGCTTAAGTTTTCACACTGAGCAAGGAATAATTCGGCGGTCGCACGTGCGTCACTTAATGCGTTATGCTCGGTCAGTGGGGGAAGATTGTATCTCTCTCTACATAGATTAAGTTGCAGTGAATCTCGACGGTTTTGCATGGAAAGCCTTTTCTGCTCTATCTCAAGGGTATCTAGATATGTAAATAGCAGGGGGCAACCCACTGTTTCTAGTGCAGCCTTTTGCAAAAAAGCGATGTCGAGAGGTGCATGGTGAAAAATAATAATTTTGTTTAAGGCGTCACGAATAAAAATACTTAGCACTTTTCCAACGCTTGCAGCGCCAGCAACACGTGAATCATGTAGGCCATGAATTTTGGCGCTATTGCTAACACCGCTCTCAGAATAAATGAGCATATGATTAGATTTTCCAAGAATCACTTTTTTTGCGCTTATCTCAATCCAGCCAATACTTAGAAGAGAGTCTTTTGCTGGATTTAACCCTGTCATTTCACAGTCGACGGCGAGAAAGCTAGATTCAGAAATAGAGGAAGATGTGGTTGGGAAAGAGGATTCATACAGGTCGGAAAATACGCCCTTGCGTGCTGTTTGTTTCCAGCGCGATTTCTTTAATTGATATTTCAGTTTAGATAACACCGTGTCCGAACCTGAGTTTGACAGTTTGTTGGCAGTTTCTTACCGTATTAAACGCACTTTTTAGCTGGTGACGGGTTAGAGGTGACACGCTGTCTGGGTCGAGATTGTTGCTTGGAGTGAGTCCTTTCGCTAATAGATGTTGTTGGTTTTCTAGTCTCAGAGCGGCGATAAATTCGTGTGCATCACAAAGACTGTCAGCTGTTTCTTGGTGAAGCGCTTGATGTTTTTTTAATGCTCGAATACGGTCAAGCGTGTTTACCTCGTCAATGCCTTGCGACAAGGTGTATAACCTAGCAATATCAACTATAGGTATTGTACCCCGGTGTTTCATGTCTAAAACAGAATTATGATCGCCATCTTTTTCCAGTACAAAAGTCTTAAAAAAACCTAGGGGTGGTGAGTGGCTCAAGGCGTTTTGGGTGAGGCAGGCGAGGAAGATGCTATTGTTTTTCGCTTTTTCTAATACGGCATTACGTAAATCGCGAACTAAGCCATCGTTCCCGGTTAGCATTCTCATGTCATAAAAAATACTAGCATGCATCAGTGCCTTTGGGTCTGGCTCTTCGATCCACTGAAAGAATTTTTTTCGCCAATCTTCTTCTCGTAAGCACCATTTTGGGTTCATTGCCATGACGTCTCCGGGGCATAATTTTACACCGCACTGGCCAAGGCCTTCACAGACAAATTTTGCTAGAGAAAGAAAATACTGGATGTGCTCTTCATTTGCGTCGTTGGCAAGAATGAGGCCGTTGTCTTGATCTGAATTTAAAGCCTGTTCTTTTCTTCCTTGCGAACCAAAAGCGAGCCATGCGTAGGGCACGGGGGCTTCGCCTAGTCGTTTTTCGGCTAGGTGTATTAAGCGAATGGTGAGCGCATCGGTGATCGATGTAATGATACGGCCAATTTCTTCTGCTCTCACCGATGCAAGAATGAGCTTTTCGATTAAGCTCGGAAGTTTAGTAAAGGTGTCCCGTAATTTATCGACGGAATTATCGCGTTTAATCGCTTGTATTAAAAATAATGGTTCAGAGTTTCTTGATCGAATTAGGTCGCTTAAGCTAGTAATTCCAAGTAATTTTCCTTCATCAGTGACGGGCAAGTGGTGAATCTGTTGCGACATCATCGTGAGGTAGCTTTCATGAACCGTTGCGCGAGGCGAAAGTTGAATAGGGTCGTGCGTCATGATGGCTTCAATGGGAAGCGATAGGTCTAAATTATTTGCTACAGCTCGCGTGCGTAAGTCTCGGTCAGTGACAATGCCAAGTACCTTGTCGTTTTCTGTGATTAACAAGGATGATACCTGGTGGTCCGACATTACTTTAGCGGCCCAATGAATGGAGGTAGTGGGGCGGGTTGTGGCGACATGTTTTTGCATGATTTGAGCAATGCTTAAACCAAATTCGACATCTTGAGAAACGTTTGTACTAGGCGTTTGTATTCGACGTTTGTATTCGCGTGTGAAAAACTGGTCGAAAGTCGGGTGGTTATGACGGAGGTGTGAAAACTCTTCAAGAGAAATTTGGAAAACTAGGCCGTCTTCAAGCACCTTAAACGTGTTTATGGAATCTTCGCCGCTAAGTATGGGGCCATACCCAAAACAATCGCCGGTACTGATCCGGTCTATCAATAGGCCCTTTTCTGAACGAATTTCTACACTGCCACTGCGCAATATACGTAGGCTTTTAGGGTTACTGTTGACGTTTACTTGTTGACCTGCTTTTACGTACGCGACTTCAATTCTTTTCGAAAGTTGTGCGAGTACACTTTTATCAACCTCGTTGAAAGGTGGGTAGAAGGTAAGAAACTCAATAACATCTTGAAAGCTATTCATTTTCAAGTAAAAACATGGTTTTTGTTTCAGCGTAGTAAAAAACTTCTGAGGAGCTTAGTGCCAAGCGTAAGGCGCTTATTTTGTTGCTAGAGTCTGGCAGCAATATACCCTGTTTACCCTCATTGCCAATCGGGCTGGTATCGGCAGACATGAATGTCTTTCCATTTTCGTCAAGCAATGAAAATCGCGCGCCATCAATAGGAAAGTTTGAATCAATTGCTAACCAAGTACCCTTGCTTTGATCTGAAGTATAAGGATGTATATCTATTCTAAAATCGTTATTTATGAGTGTGCATTGGCCACTTTCATAACGACAATTTGGTTTAGCAATTAGGGGGTATGAGCTACCTGGTTTTGCTATAAGTGGTTGTGGGCCGGAGATTTTTCCGATCGCGAACCAAGTTAGCACTGCCAAAATTGGTGCTACCAGCATAGCGACAATAAAATGTTTATTCGTAAGTACGCTGATCATTTTAGTCCATCCTATTTTTGATACTGAATGATAGTACAGTAAGGTAAATCGCGGACGGTGAGACCGTCCGCGAGTAGGGTTTTAGTGAGCAACCGAAGTGCCAGCACCTGTTGGAACGCGAATATGTTCCACAAGTTCTTGTACTTTTTTCGGTGGAGCATCGGTCACGCGCGATACAGCATTAGCAACTGCAAAGTTGATGACCGCACCAATGGCACCAAATGCGTTTGGTTCAATCCCAAAGAACCAGTTTGCAGGCATGTCACCCAAGAATGATGTGCTAGCAACAAACATGATGCCTTTGTGCTGGAAGACATACAGCAAGGTAATTGAGATACCAGCGATCATGCCCGCGATTGCACCTTCCTTATTAATGCGAGTGCTGAATATACCCATCATCAATGCAGGGAAGATTGAAGACGCTGCCAGACCGAAGGCCAGAGCCACTGTTCCTGCCGCAAAATCTGGAGGATTAAAGCCGAGATAGCCCGCGACACCAATGGCGCCAGCCATCGCGATTCGGCTTGCTCGAAGTTCATGCTTTTCACTGATATCCGGCATTAGTACGCCCTTGAGTAAGTCGTGCGAAATTGCCGATGCAATGGCAAGCAATAAGCCTGCAGCGGTGGAAAGTGCTGCTGCTAAGCCGCCCGCAGCAACTAGTGCAATTACCCAGTTGGGAAGGCGTGCAATTTCTGGGTTGGCCAGTACCATAATATCGCGATCGACTTTTACCATTTCATTGGCAGATTTGTCTGCGGAGTACTGAATTCGGCCATCGCCATTTTTATCTTCAAATTTGAGCAGGCCTGTTTTTTCCCAGTTGGCAAACCAGGCGGGGCGTTCGTCATATGCGAGATGTTGGCCTGGCTGAGGTTCAATCGTGTCAATCAAATTGAGGCGAGCCATCGCTGCAACAGCGGGTGCAGTAGTGTAAAGAATAGCGATGAAGACTAAAGCCCAGCCAGCAGACGTTCGTGCATCTTTCACTTTAGGTACCGTGAAAAAACGAATGATCACGTGAGGTAAGCCTGCAGTACCAATCATCAAAGACATCGTATACACAAACATATTTAAGTGGCTCAGCCTTGCGGAGGTCGTGTACTGATCAAACCCCAGCTCCGTGACGACTTGATCCAGCCTATCCAGCAAGAAGGTATCTGTGCCTACCATCGTCGAGCCTAGCCCCAGTTGTGGGAATGGGTTGCCCGTTAGTTGCAAAGAAATAAACACCGCGGGCACCGTGTACGCAAGAATAAGTACACAGTATTGTGCAATTTGCGTGTAGGTAATGCCCTTCATGCCGCCTAGTACGGCGTAGATAAATACGATAGTCATACCGACGAGTAGGCCGGTTTCGTATTGCACTTCTAGAAATCTTGAGAAAGCAACGCCGACGCCTTTCATTTGACCAATTACGTAAGTAACGGAAGCGAGAATTAAACACAAAACCGCAACGATACGTGCAGTGCGTGAATAAAAACGATCGCCAA
The DNA here is from genome assembly GCA_045430305.1 of Agarilytica sp. GTDB lineage: Bacteria > Pseudomonadota > Gammaproteobacteria > Pseudomonadales > Cellvibrionaceae > Agarilytica. The sequence continues at coordinate 409,519 of JAILXW010000002.1, forward strand.
TAAATTCCGGAACAGTGAATTTTCCGAATTTACGAAGGTATGGTGCGAGTAGAAGCGCTAATAAAACGTAACCACCCGTCCAGCCCATCAAGAAGACGGAACCGCCGTAACCTAAGAAGGCGATGAGGCCTGCCATTGAAATAAACGATGCTGCCGACATCCAATCAGCACCAGTAGCCATACCATTGGCAACAGGGTGAATACCGCCACCTGCAACGTAGAATTCACTGGTAGAACCTGCACGTGCCCAAATAGCAATACCTATGTAAACCGTGAATGTAAAGCCGACAACAATATATGTGAGAGTTTGAAGATCCATGGTGTGCCTCCTATTCGTCTTCTAAGCCAAATTTACGATCAAGTTTTGCCATCTGGCGCGCGTAAATGTAAATCAATGCCACGAAGGCATAAATTGAACCTTGCTGCGCAAACCAGAAACCTAGTTTGTAACCGCCTATTTTTATTGCGTTAAGGGCATCGACAAAGATGATGCCGCATCCAAAAGAAACCACAAACCACACGACGAGGAGAGGTGTGATTATTTTTAGGTTTTCCTTCCAGTAAGCTTCCGCTTCAGATTTTTTATCAATCATGGTTTGCACCTCCAATTTAAGACCTTTACACAGTAACAAGGCGATTTCTAAAAAGCCCCACGACTTTGGTCTAAGCGTCGACCATAGTCGAAGCCGCAACCGCTATACTTGCTACTTAGAAGAGGTCTTCTCATTCCTTTCGGGAATGTATTCGCCCCAATATGGCATGTGGGGTAGATATAGAGCCGGGAACGCGCGCTAGAGACGAGCCTTTTATTGGAGCAGAATTATGTCGATCACAATCATTATCAGCGTTTTAGTGTTTTACTTGGCTAGTCTGTTTTGGGTGGCAAGTTATGCTGATAAACACCAGTTTGTTGAAGACTCTTGGACGAAAAGCCCTTGGATTTACGCCTTAGCTCTGGGCGTATATTGCACCTCATGGACATTTTATGGGTTAGTAGGCACTGCTGCCTCGAAGGGGTGGGGATTCTTGCCCATTTTGTTGGGGCCATTTTTGTTGTTTGTATTTGGTCAGGGCCTTTTAAGTCGTATTTCAACACTATGTAAGCAAGAGAACGTACGCAGTATCGCGGATTTTTTTGCAGCGCGGTATGGAAAGCGCCGCGGCATAGCGACCTGCGTCACCCTGATTGTTCTAGTGTCGACTATTCCCTATATCGCTCTACAGATTAAAGCCGTAAGTGATTCTTTTTTATTAGTTTCGTCTGAGGGGGCCTACTCCCAAGAGCAGTTAGGTTTGTTCACTGCGGCAGCCATGATTGTGTTCGCACTGGTTTTTGGTGTGAAGCGCTTAGATACCTCGGGCTATCACGCGGGGTTGATGAGTGCTGTTGCGTTTGAGTCGGCAGTGAAGTTGCTGGCGTTATTTTGTTTGGCAATATTCGCTTCGCTGCTAATTACCACGGCTACTTCTGAGGAAGTAGAAATCGCCTACGCGCCATTTCAAGCATCTATATTTGATTTTCGTTTTGTTATTGAAACGCTGGTTTCAGCGGCAGCTATCTTATGTTTGCCAAGAATGTTTCACGTCACCTTTGTTGAGAACCTTTCTGGTGAGCATTTAAGAAAAGCGCGATTTATCTTTCCTTTATATCTGGCTGTTATAGCGCTTTGTGTGTATATCGCGGCGCTTGCGGGTAACGCGGTGTTAAGTGGCGGCGATACTTCTGGTGATGCATACGTCATCTTTTTGCCCTTGTCACAGGGGCATGAAGCGTTAAGTCTGCTTATATTAATTGGTGGTTTTTCTGCTGCCACAGCTATGATCATTGTTGCCTCAGTGACGTTAAGTCATATGTTAAGTAACGACGTGATTTTACCTGTTTTAATTCAGCGTAATACGCGCAAATCTATTTCTCCGGATTATTCGCGTTCGCTCATTTTAGCTAGGCGCCTCACGGTGATTCTCGTGATTGGTATGGCTTATGTGTATCAGCGATTACTCGCTGGTAACGCGGCCCTAACCGACATTGGTCTTATCGCCTTTGCGCTGGTCGTACAGCTAGCCCCGCCTCTATTATTTGGTTTGTATTCCTTGCGCGGAAACGCAATAGCAACCTACGCGGGTTTAGCGTCTGGCTGTAGTATTTGGCTTCTCATGTTAATGCTGCCGTTATTATCTCGAGCAGGTGTTATCTCGGATGCTGTACTTGTCGAAGGTCTATTTGGTATTTCGTGGTTACGGCCTGAATATTTTCTTAATTTTACGTTTTCCGATGCATTTACCCGTGGTGTGGTATTGAGCTTAAGCGGCAATATTCTGGTGTACTGGCTGGTCGCCCAATGGGTTAAACCTAATTTATCTGATCGTATTCAAGCACGTGCTTTTCTAAATTTGTCTCGCGCTGAGCCCAGTACACATCATCATCAGGAATATAAATTAGATGATGTGAGCACCTTGCTAACTCAATTCTTAGGTGAATCTGTTACAGAAAAGTTAATCGCAAACCATAGAACTGGGGGCGAAGATAATGAAGCGGTAAACCCTGAGTTACTGAGTGCCGCTGAGCATGGGCTTTCTGGTATCGTCGGCGTTGCTTCTGCTCGTGCCATGTTGGCAACGTTAAAAACGGGTGATCACCTAGGTGTAGAAGACGTTGTTAATATTTTTGAAGAAACAACTCGGGCGTTGCGTTTTAATCAAGATATGATCGTCGCCTCTTTTGAAAGTATTTCATCTGCGATTAGTGTGGCGAATGAAGAGTTAAAGCTCGTTAGTTGGAATAGGCGCTATGAAGAAATGTTTGACTACCCGGAAGGTATGTTGCGTGTAGGTGCGCCGATTGACGAGTTAGTACGCTTCAATGCAGAGCGAGGTATGCTAGGTTCTGGCGCTGTCGACGACCATGTTCAAAAACGTTTGAATCACCTCAAATCCGGGAAGGGATACAGAGTGGTAAGAAATCACGGTGACTGTGTTATTGAAATAAAAGGAAGCCCTTTACCAAATGGTGGTTACGTTACGACCTACGACGACATTAGCGAATTTATTAGTGCGCAAGACCAGTTGGAAAAAACCAACGAGTACCTGGAGCGGCGGGTAAAAGAGCGAACCCTAGAGTTGGAAGCCGCGCAAAAAGAAGCTGAAAATGTAAATCGAAGTAAATCTCGATTTTTGGCGTTAGCCTCACACGATATTCTTCAGCCTCTTAATGCTGCGAATCTTTACGTCAATATATTATTGGAAAATGCTCGAAAAACGGGCGATAAAAATTATGAAACGGTTGAATATTTACATCAGGCAATTGAGTCTAGTGAAAGTATAATTTCTACCTTGTTAGAAATTTCAAAGTTAGATACAGGGGCTTTGAGTACAGAAATATGCGATACAGATTTACATCATATTTTATCTTCCTTGGTACATGAATTTGACGTTCAGCTAGAAAAAGATATTGAGCTCCGTTTTGTCGATACAAAACTGATGGTGCGGTCTGATCCACGATACCTCCGTCGAATTTTACAAAACTTTCTTTCTAATGCAGTGAAATATACCCAGCGAGGAAAGATCTTGGTGGGGTGTAAGCGGCGTGGGCGGCAGGTAGAAATAGGCGTGATTGATACAGGCCCGGGCATTCATCCTGAAGAACAACAGCGTATTTTTGAAGATTTTTATCGATCAACATCTCAGCAGACCGTTAAAGGCTTAGGGTTGGGGTTAGCAGTTGCTACTCGCTTTTCTAATTTATTGGGCCATGATATTCGCAGTTCAAGCCGATTAGGGTGTGGCAGTAGTTTCTCTGTGTTGGTGCCTTTGGCTGTATCTAGGTCGCCTGATTTGCCGTCGTCTATTGGAATCGAAAACTTTTCTTCAAGTGTGCTCGCGGGGGCGCGCATCTTTTATTTAGATGATGATGGGCAAAATATCCATGCAATGGAAACCCTATTGCGAGGTTGGGAATGTTTACCTACAACGGCCGATACGGTTAAAGAAGCGGTATTTCTGGCGCGCTCTGAAATCGAAAATACGCCAGATTTGTTGCTGATGGATTGGCAGCTAGACCAGGGGCAAGATGGAATATCTGCAGCAAAACAATTGCATGATATTTGGGGGGTGAATGTACCGACCTGCATTGTGTCGGCGTCTCAAGAACCCGATTTATCGAAATTGGTTGCTTCCCACGGGTTTGAGTTTTTACGTAAACCGATAAAGCCAGGGAAGTTACGGGCTATTCTCGAGCAAATGTTGACCCGATCAAGAAGCAGCTAAATGAAATAATATTTATTTTTCTCCGGAAGCATCATCCGGGTGAAGGGCAATTTTGTTCAGTTCGATAACTGCTTGTGTTCTGTTTGTTACACCGAGCTTACGAAATATCGATGTGATATGCGCTTTAACGGTTGCTTCAGTCACGCCAATTTCAAAGGCAATTTGTTTATTAAGCCAGCCTTCTTTCAAAAAACATAATACGCGATATTGTTGTGGCGTCAGTGATGCAATTTTATTCGCGAGTGAGCGCTCTTCTTCGCTAATGGGGCGCAGTGTTGCGCGATATTTTTCGGGAATCCAGCGATTACCACCCAAAATACTTTCAATAGCTTCGAACATTTTATCTTGGCTTAACGATTTTGTTATGTAGCCTAAGGCGCCGTGTCCGATAGCGCGATTCACCATGGCTTGCTCTTCACTCGCCGATACAACAACAACAGGAATACTGGGGAACTGTTCGCGAATATTGACTAATCCAAATAAATCTTGGCTACCCGGCATGTGTAAGTCGAGTAAAAGTAAATCAATATCGTCGTGATCTTGTATTTCTTGAAGGGTTTCGTTGAGATCTTGTGATTGGGTAATATTCGATTTTGGGTAGTTGTTTGTAATGACTTGCGTTAGGGCGGCGCGAAAAAGAGGGTGGTCATCGGCAATATGAAAATGGTACATGACGAAACTCTCGTGTTTTTATTATTTGTCGAACTTAATTTCGTACTTCTTGTGGTAGTTTTGACGTCGTTTTTCGTTAAAACGTAAGGCCTTATACTGACTAGCTCTTAAGGCATTTCTTATTGTTTACTTCCCTGCTAAACCTTATTTAAAGATACACTAGATCGCTAAATAATTCTCTGCTTATAACGTGAAAAGTGGCATTTAATATGAATTAAATGCCACTTATTGTGTATGAAATTGTTTATATGCTCAGTATTGAAAATGTCTAACGGTTAAGTCTTCCGTCAATCAACTCTTTTACCACACTGGGGTCGGCCAGTGTTGATGTGTCTCCCAAGCTTGTATATTCGTTGGCGGCGATTTTTCGCAAAATGCGGCGCATGATTTTACCTGAGCGGGTTTTAGGTAAGCCATGTGTCCACTGTATGAGGTCTGGCGTTGCAACCGGGCCAAGTTCCTTACGAATACAATCGCGTACTTCTTTCGTCAACGCTTCATCAGGCTCTGTACCTTGCGTGGGCGAAAGGTATATATAGATTGCCTCGCCTTTTAAATCATGTGGAAAACCAACGACTGCAGCTTCGGCGACGCTTGGGTGTGCAACTGTGGCGCTCTCAATTTCGGCCGTTCCTAATCGGTGACCGCTCACGTTTAATACATCGTCTACTCGGCCTGTAATCCAGTAGTCGCCATCTTCGTCGCGCTTCGAACCATCCCCGGTGAAGTACATGCCTTCGTGGGTCGAAAAATACGTATCAATAAAACGTTGGTGGTCGCCCCAAATGGTGCGCGCTTGCCCAGGCCAGGAATCTAATATCACCAGGTGCCCCGACGTAGCACCTTCTAAAATATCGCTGTTTTGATCTACGAGTTGTGGCTGAATACCAAAAAATGGCTTCATGGCGGCGCCGGGTTTTGGGTCGCAGGTACCGGGCATTGGGGTCATCATTTGGCCGCCCGTTTCGGTCTGCCACCACGTATCTACCACATGCATTTTTCCATCGCCAAATTCATCACGGTACCAGCGCCATACTTCAGGGTTAATGGGTTCGCCCACAGTGCCTAGCAAGCGTAAAGAGTCGCGCTTGCTAGATTTTAATGCGGTTTCTGGGTCTGTCAGCAGCATGCGAATAGCGGTTGGGGCAATATAGAATACCGTGACTTTGTGTTTATCAATGGTTTCGCCAAAACGACCGATGTCAGGGAAATTGGGTACGCCTTCGAACATCATTGTCGTAGCGCCTGCCGCTAGCGGCCCATATACGATATAGGTGTGGCCGGTGATCCAGCCAATATCGGCACCGCACCAGAAAACGTCATCTTCACGATAGTCAAAGCCATACCGAAATGTGGTTTGTGCGTAAGTAAGATAGCCGCCGGTTGCGTGTTGCAACCCTTTGGGTTTACCGGTTGACCCTGAGGTGTAAAGAATGAACAGAGGGTGCTCGGCCTCAAAAGCGGGTGCTTCGTGCTCGCTGCTTTGGCCATTTACAAGCTCGTGGTACCAGTAGTCGTGTTCAGCGTACCACGTGGCTTCACGATCGCTGTTTTCATTTTTGACCACGATAACGTGTTCTATGCTCTTGGTGTTGGTGTTGGTGTTGGGGTTTTGAAGCGCTTCGTCGACATTGTTTTTAAGGGGGATGGGTTTTTTACCGCGTGAACCAAAGTCGGCAGTGATGATTGTTTTTGCACCACAGTTTTCAATCCGGTCTGCCAAGGCGTTGGCAGAAAAGCCACCAAACACTGCTGAATGAATTGCGCCAATACGTGCACAGGCAAGCATGGCGAAAGCAGCTTCGGGCACCATAGGCATATATAAAATCACGCGGTCTCCGGCTCCTACCCCTAGGCTTTCTAGCCCGTTGGCGAGCTTACACACTTCATCATGCAATTCTTGATAGGAAATTTTGCGACTTTGAGTGGGATCATCACCTTCCCAAATAATTGCTGTCTTATTGGCTTTTTCTGGCAAGTGTCGATCAACACAATTAACGCAGGCGTTGAGTTTCCCGTCTTCAAACCAGCGAATTTTTAGGTCTTCTTTAGCGAAAGAAACATTCTTTATGTTTTTAAACTTTGTTTCCCATTCTAGTTCGTCCGCTTGTGACGCCCAAAATACTTCGTTGTCTTCTACCGATTCACGATACAAATCGGCATATGCTTTTGGTGTTAAAGCGTAAGGTGAATTGTTGTTTTCTGCGCTTTTAATTGAGTCAGTCATAGCGTGGGCCTCGTCAAACATAATTGTGATACAGCCACTTTCCCTTTTTCTTGTGCAATTGAAAATTAGACTTCCGTCGTGACTCGACTAAGGTCGATATTAGACCATTAGCTAATTTTCATGATCAGGCTAACTCTGCAAACTGGCGAACATAGAAACAAAAACTATCTCTGGAGGTGGTGTGTGAAAACAATAAATAAAATGACTGGGTGTGCTTTGGTTTTAACCGGTGCTATTTGCGCTGTTCCAAGTATGGCTGTTGACTTAGGTGAGTATGGTGGCACGTCTGTCGCTTTAAAAGGTTACGTGAAGTTTGATGCAATGATGTCTCAATACGACAGCGGCGCACTTCCCGCTAATGCCTGGTATCGTGACTTTTATGTGCCATCATTGACTCCCGTTGGTGATGACGATAGCAGTGAAAACACTGTGGTCGACATGCACGCACGTCAATCGCGTTTTGCCTTGGCGACAAAAAGTGATGTTGATGGCACGGCCTTAAAAACGTATATCGAAATGGATTTTATGCTCACTTCAAACAGTAATGAGCGGGTTTCTAATTCTTATTCCCCGCGTTTGCGTCACGCTTTTTTGACCTATGGGAACTGGACGTATGGTCAAACCTGGTCGACTTTTATGAATGTTGGTGCATTACCTGAAACACTCGATTTTATCGGCAACACAGACGCCAGTATCTTTGTTCGTCAATCAATGGTGCGTTATACCAATGGAGGTTTCCAGTTCGCTTTGGAAAACCCTGAAACCACCATTACACCGTACGGTGGTGGTGGACGTATCGTGACCGACGACAATAGTGTGCCTGATGTGGTTGTTCGATATAACTACAGCAGCGATAGTTTTAAATTTACAGTTGCCGGCCTTGCTCGTCAGTTAGAGTACAACGATGCCGGTTCTGATATCGATGAATCCACCAGTGGCTTTGGTTTGAGTCTGTCGGGTTCTGTGATGCTGGGTAAAGACGATCTTAAGTTTGTGCTGAACACCGGTTCTGGCATGGGGCGCTACATCGGTTTGAATATCGCGAATGATGCAGTCATTAATGCCGATGGTGAGCTTGAAGCTATCGACTCAACAGGTGCAAGTTTAAGCTATCGCCACTGGTGGAATGATCAATGGCGCTCTACCGTAGTGTATTCGGCTATTAGCGTTGATAACGATGAAGAGCTTACAGGAACTGCCGTGTCTAAGACCTCTTCAAGTCAGCGCATCAACTTACTCTATAGCCCTACAAAACGTTTAACGCTTGGCGGTGAACTTGCTTTTGCCTCGCGTGAGATTGAAAGTGGTGATGACGGTTCTATGACTCGCTTGCAATTTAGCGCCAAACTCGCCTTTTAAATATTTTCTCGATTTAGTCTGCTGGCTGTCCGTTTAGCCCGAGCGCAAGCTCGGGTTTTTTTGTTTTTATTAACGAGATTGAGACACACCTATTTACAGTTAGGTAGGTTTATTTGCAGGCTTTTGTGATAAAAAACCAACAAAAAAAGATTGTTATTTGATCTGTTAGGTGGGGTTTTGATCTCTGTGAGAAGGCTCAACAAAAAGTGAAAATGGATTGTAAATTTTTCAACTTTGCTGCGCGACGTGAATCGTGATGGTTTAGGCGCCAAAACCTTAAAAGATAAATATTTGCGTCAAAAATTTCCATTTTAAATATCTGTTTGATTATTAAAGAAAAACCTATGTCACATTTTGGATATATGTGACTTTCTTGTGATATTTGTCACTTTCAATTGCGACCTTTTGTCGCACCCTTCCAATGCTTGATATATATTTCTTGTGCAACCGGCCTCAGTGCCGGTTTCTTTCTATTCTGTTTCAGTTTTTTTGCATTCACTGCTTCAGTTTTGTAATGACCGAATTTTAAGCAATAACCAGAGGGATGTTTCGTGGAGCTTCTTGATAAGATGTTACGAAAAAAAAGCCGAATCGGTTCTCGATTCGCATTGTGTACATGTGTATTAGTTTTAACTGCCTGTGGTGGCAGTGACAATGATTCAGACGACCCACTTACTCCTGAAGACTTGCCTGATGAGTCAGGGCTTCGCGAAGCGCAAACTGGCGAGATTCCTGAAGACGCAGAAAAGCCTGCGCACGGTGCTTTTGAAGGTGGCGATACAGAAGACGTCGAAGACGCTTCCGCAAATAACGTTGTCACCGAAGAGGAAGTTGAGGCTAGTGAGTCTGATGCCGGAAAATTCGGTGAAGCCGATGCAGCCTTAAACCGACGCTTTAATGTTCCAACAAATGGCGCCCCTTCTCCCTTATTTGGTGCGGCGCCCTTCGAGCAGCAATTATTACGTTTTGAAGAATTTGGCACTTCGGTATTGGCCGATGCCGATGTCGACCCTGATTCAGCCTTAAGCTTGCCGGTACCCGCGGCAGTAGATGGCTTTCCTGAATCAGAAGCGCTCGATACTTACTTAATGCAAGACATTTACCCCGAGCCAACGCGTTGGGCAAATAATGTTGATACCAACCCATGGGAAACTTTGATTGAGGCGTACTTGGGGCGTAGTTTAGCTAGCCCTCCATTAGAAGGTCGTCCACCCGGTGAAGGATGGGCGCATCAGCGCTGGGAAGAGTTCTTCCCCGTGCAATATTTCAGCACGGCTCAAACGGGTGCACGTACTAACCGCGGTATGCGCGATGTAAAACAAACCCACGGCTATGCAGTCGGTGAGTTTGCTGAAGGCGGTTTGTATCACAACACCACCGGTGCTGGTGATACATTCGACGGAACTACTGCCGGCATCGAAGTGAAGTTTCACCCTGATATGCCTGTGCAAGAACAAGAAACACTTTGGACTTTCGATGGAACATTCCCGCCGAAACTCCTTAAAGTACGCTACGGCGAGCCGGTATTAATGCGTCACCACAATGCATTGCCTGTAGACGTCTCAGCCAATAAAGGGTTTGGGCTTCACACCATTACTACGCATGAACACAACGGCCATAACCCAGCAGAAAGTGATGGTTATGCCAATGCCTTCTTCTTCCCTGGTCAATTTTACGATTACCGTTGGCCTGTAGCGCTCGCGGGGCATGACAGCATCAACACCGACGCGGAAGACCCTTTTGCGGCTTCCCCTAACGGTAGTGGTGGCACAACAAAGATTCCGGGTGACTGGCGTGAAACTATGAGTACGCACTGGTTCCACGACCATATGCTCGATTTCACAGCGCAGAACGTTTACAAAGGTAATGCAGCGATGATGAACTATTACTCGGCGATTGACCGTGGTAATGAGGCCATCGACGACGGTGTTAACTTACGTCTTCCTTCTGGTACCGGGTTAGATTGGGGTAACCGCGACTACGACGTTAACTTACTTCTTGCAGAAAAAGCGTGGGACTCAGAAGGCCAGTTATGGTTTAACCCCTTCAATGAGAAAGGCTTTATCGGCGATGTGATGACGGTCAACTGGTTGTACAAACCTTATATGGATGTACGTGCTCGTCGTTATCGTTTCCGTATTTTGAACGGTTCAGTATCACGTTACTTCAAGCTTGCTTTAGTGAACGAAGCAAATGAGCCAGTTCCATTTCACTTGATTGCTAATGATGGCAACATCATGGAGCACGCGGTGTATATGGAAAACGGTCTGTTGCCAACAATCGGTATTGCAGAGCGCTACGATATCGTTATTGATTTCGGTGACTTTGAAGCTGGCGACCGCTTTTACTTAGTTAACATGCTCCAGCACAAAAATGGTCAGGCGACGGATGAAGTGATTCCGCTTGCCGATATTCTTGACGGCACATACAACCCGCAAATGGTGGATGATGATACCGACGGCAGCTTTGACCGTTGGACAGCGGACCCCGTTGTTGGCACCTTTATGGAATTCCGTGTACAAGAGCACAACACGCGAGATACCAGTATGGACCCCGCAGAGTACGTTGAGTTTATCGATGGCAACGAAACTCGCCCAGGCAAGAAAATGATTCCACTTCGCCGCCCGACGGAAGAAGAGTTGCGCACTGCACTTCACCGTACGTTTGAATTTGAACGTCAAGCGACAGACGAAGCACCATGGGTTATCGAAACTGACGGTGGAAAAGGTTTCAATATGGATCCTCGTCGTGTATCTGCGGCACCTGAGAAAAACTCGGGCGGCTTGGAAGTTTGGCGATTGGTGAACTCAGGTACTTGGTCTCACCCGATTCACATTCACTTTGAAGAGGGTATTATTCTTCGTCGTGATGGTAAGGCGCCACCCGAGCACGAAAAGTGGGCGCGTAAAGATGTATACCGTCTAGGGCCTCAAGAAGATTCTGGCAACATGGTAGAAATCGCACTGCGCTTCCGTGAGTTTGCCGGTACCTTTATGGAGCATTGCCACAATACTCAGCACGAAGACCACGCGATGCTTTTGCGTTGGGATATTGAAAACCCAGGTGAAACTTTGGTGATGCCTGCTCCCATTCCTTCGTGGGATGGCGTGAGCTACGTCGATACTTACGCGCTACCTACTTTCCGTACTGGTGATGCAGTGGGTCAATACGGTCCTGATCTTGAAGACGAAGCCGTTGAGATTTGGTTACAAGGTATGGAAATCGAACAAGTCGACTTGGTTGACCTAGAAATCGGTGATGCATTGAACCCGACAGAAGACGAACGCTCTGTAGGTAAGATTCCATTGCGTACGGCTATCAATATCGATGCAGACGGAAATGAAACTACCGTCTACTTCGTGCTTCACGATATCTCAGACCAGGAGTTGGCGGAAGAAATGGGTATCGCGTGGGCAGGTGCATTGGCGCCGCTAGTAACAGCTACTGATACTGATCCACATCCGGCAGTTTCTGAAGCAACTTACGATGCAGCAACAGACACGTTCACGTTTACTGGTGATTTACCTAACCCTGTGATTCGTCCTTTCCCTGGCGCTGCCAATGAGTTTGTTGGCTTGGATGATTACGTTGATAACGCTCCAGCGCAAAGTGCAGATAATGATTACTCACCACTTCGTCGTGTAGTGATCGGTGGTAAAACGGTAATCGTGAACGCTTTCTATGTTCAATGGGGTGATGAAGACTACGAACGCATCCGAATTGATGAAAATTGTGATCCGACTGACCCGAATACTTTCCCTGATGATCCGCCCAATACAACCTGTATGTATAACGGCGAACAATGGGCGGGTAATACTGGGCATGCATTGGAAATCAACACGACTGATGCAAATCCTTATATTCGCATGAAACTGCACAAGTCATGGACTGATGGCGGTGATTACCTTCCTTACTACATTGTGGTGGATTCTTTCCCTGCAGGACCTGCGAATGCGATGGGCGTGACATATGTGCCTAAGCACGAGCACTTAGGTTTGGCCGCTGTACCGCTTGTGCAGTTTTTGCCACCAGCACCGCTTAGCACGAATTACCCTCCAACAGATACGAATTCCGCATCGGGCGGTGTTGATCTAACCAACCAGCTGAGTGGCGGTGGCCCTCTGGGTGGTCAGATTGGTTTGCCTTCATATTTTATGCCAGAAGACGACTACAGCCCAATGTGGCACATCGGCTTTGCATGGTGGGATCTTGACGGTGGCGCAACGGTTGATGACATTGAAGTTGTGAGAGGTTTAGAAGAGCTTAAGCATTTGCGTGCTGAAGGTAAGATAAATATCCAAGAGTGGCCTGGAGCTGCACCATCGCACTTCAATGGCGCAACAGAAGACAACTACAACTTTACGAATACTAATTCGCCTCACGTTGTAAACTGTCCAACACCGGTTACTATTGACTTTGCGGTACACAAAGCGCGCTTAAACTCCAAAAATGGTGGTGTTACTAGCGACGACTAAGGTCTACCAAGAAAGAAGAAACAGTCAATAATTGTAAGTAAATACGCTAAAATCACGGTCTACTAGAGTAGGCCGTGATTTTTTTTTAGAGGAGCAAAAGCATGGGGAAAACACTTGTAAAAGTGCATACCTTAATCATCTTGTCGATCGCTATGTTTGTTTGTGTAAATACACACGCAAATTGGGGGGCGAACTATTTTCCAAATACAGCTTTAACTACGCACGAGGGCAGGCAGGTAAAGTTCTTTGATGATTTGTTAAAAGACAAAATTGTGGTGGTGAACTTTATATACACTACATGCCCAGATGTGTGTCCGCTCGAAACTGCTCAGTTGGTCAAAGTGCAAGAGATTTTGGGTGATCGTTTGGGAAAAGATATCTTTTTCTACTCGATTACAATTGATCCAGAACATGATTCTGTCGAGGTGCTAAAAAAATATCGTGAGCAATTTGGCGCGAAATGGGATTTTCACACAGGTAAGCGTACCGAGATTAAACATTTACGAAAAAAGCTTGGCTTGTATATTGATGGTGCCGATGACGGGCCGAATAAAAATAATCACAATGTAAGCATGATTATTGGTAATCAAAAAACTGGCCGTTGGATGAAACGCTCACCTTTCGAAAACCCTTATGTGCTGGCAGATCAAATTGGCAATTGGTTAGATGGTTGGAAGTCGCCACAAAAAGTTAAAGATTATGCCAACGCACCGAAGCTTAGAAATATGTCAAATGGTGAACCGCTATTCCGTACTCGTTGTGCCTCTTGCCATTCCGTGAGTGGCGTACAAGAACCCAATGCTATTGGCCCCGATTTGGTGGGGGTGACACAACGCCGCGACAAACAATGGTTGATTCGTTGGCTGCAAGCGCCAGATAAAATGATTGCAGAAAAAGACCCGATTGCAATTGCTTTGTTGAAGCAGTGGAAAAATTTACCGATGCCCAATTTGCGCCTCAACAAAAAAGAAGCGCTGGACTTGCTGGACTACCTTGAAAGCTTAAACTCAGAAAACGTGGGCGGAGCAAAAGTAGACCAAAAACAAATATCAAAACAAGCAGACAAGCTTGCCGTTATGAATGCGTGGGTCAGAGAGGCGCACCCGAATGCGACAGTGAATGCAGGTTACATGACCCTTATAAATGCAGGAGGGGCAGACGTAGAAATTGCTTCGGCGTCATCTAAAGCGTTTGAAAAGGTAGAGTTTCACGAAATGGCCATGGTTGACGGCATGATGGAAATGCGCGAACTGAAAGGTTTAATCATTGCTTCAGGTGATCAGTTAAAGTTCGAGCCCGGTGGTAAGCACTTGATGATGAAAGAGCCAAAACAAGCCATTAAAGCGGGTCAGGTTATCGACATCGTGCTGACTTTCAAAGACGGTAGCCAGCAAACGCTTAGTGTAAAAGTTAAAAAGGATATTTAATTCCCTTCTTCGTTTAAAAAGCTCAACACGCGATAGGTGTTGAGCTTTTTCCTCTTTTTGGCGTAAGACGTCACAAATCCTCCTAATTCACAAAAAAAATCAAGGCCGCCTGCTTTCTTATGCTGGGCATGCGCACTATAGTTTTACTGCAGCCGTACAGGTCAAGATAACGGCATAATAATAAAAAATATTAGATACCGAATAGATTTGAATCGTCTCGTAAGCCTAATGTTCTAATTCAATAGGAGCACGCTATGCCCTTCAATATTACAGCACCGCAGGTGATAAACCCTTTTCACATTCCCAATAGTTTTAAATACTCTAATGCAATGGCTGACTGGGCTTTCTACGACGTTGGCGCGCTGAATGTTGCTGAGTTTAATTATTTGGTGAACGAGCAAAGTATTGAAGGTTCCGTGCTTGTTGCATTACCTTCTGACGAAAAAAACTTTGGCATAATCAAATATCGAGATTTCGCGGAGTTAAAAGCGGGCAGTGGTAAGCCTCTGCAACGTTTATCCATTGCCGGGGTTGGCAGTTCTGACGTAGGGGCTGCAGCATTTGCACGTACGCTTGCCAACCATTATCAAGAACCTGTAGGCGCCATCGTGGCGGGTTACGGGGTTGCTGACATTTTGCAAGAAGGGCTTGGAGGGTGGTTTGTCTTAGGTGGCTTAAATCGCGCGATGTCGATGTTTGAGCAAACTATGATTCAGCCGTGGAAGGGTAGCAGCTCCCACATTGATACGGCGTCAACCCTATCTGGCGTCACGGCAAAAAGCCCAGACACCGAAACTTTATTGAATATTCTTAATGACCCCGCACGCGATTTAAAATCGATAGCGGGTCATTCTAAAGGTTGTTTGAGTATTGCCTTGGCACTGCAAACGCTTGAAAAAGAAGGCTCGACTCAAGCAATCGGTAAGGCCAAGGCGTTAGAGGTAATCACTGTGGGTTCCGTGGTTAACTTGCCCGAGGGTTATGAGAATGTACGCCAATACATCGGCGACATAGATTGGTTTGGCGGATTGAACTCAAGGGCGAATGTTGAACGTATAACAGTAAAAGGCGCATGGCATCACCTCAATACGCGCTTTCCATATCACCTCGACCTAGTAGAGGTTCTACAAAACTCGACACAATAACGAGGCTGCGTGAAAAAAATTGATGTTGGTATTAGTTCGTGCCTGTTGGGGCAAGAAGTGCGTTACAACGGCGGGCACAAACTTTCACGTTACTGTGTCAATCATCTAAGTAAGGTATTTGAATTTCACCCTTATTGCCCAGAGGTTGCAATCGGTCTGGGAACGCCGCGCGAAACCATACGGCTTGTGGGGGAAGTTGATAACCCACGAGTTGTAGGCAGCAAAAC
Source organism: Agarilytica sp. (assembly GCA_045430305.1). GTDB lineage: Bacteria > Pseudomonadota > Gammaproteobacteria > Pseudomonadales > Cellvibrionaceae > Agarilytica. The sequence continues at coordinate 425,314 of JAILXW010000002.1, forward strand.
CGAAGCGCTCGATGTTACCGAGCCATTACGGGAATATGGCGAAAAAATTGCTGCACAAAGCGATACGTTAAGCGGTTACATTCTCATGAAAAGTTCGCCAAGTTGTGGGCTTTACAGTGCAACAGTCTACAAAAATAATCAGCCCTTACCCGGCAAACATGCAGGTATGTTTGTACGTGCCTTGGCAGAAAAGCTGCCTCTTCTTCCTATGGAAGAAGAGGGTAGGCTTAATGACCCTCGTCTAAGGGAAAACTTTATTGCTCGCGTGTTTGCTTATCACGACTGGAAGTGTTCGGTAGGCAAGGCCCCAAGCCCCCAAAAACTCGTCAACTTTCACAGCCGTTATAAATACCTAGTTATGGCGCATTCACAAGCCGGATACAAAAGGCTCGGCCAGCTCGTGGCAAAAGCTGGGGTAGGTGATATCAAAACACATGCCGACACTTACATCACCATACTTATGAGCACGCTTAAAAAACTTGCCTCGCGCAAAGGCCACACCAATGCAATGTACCATCTGCTTGGCTATTTGAAAGAGGGAGTGCCAGGCAACGCGAGACAAGAACTCGCCAAACATATCGAAGACTACCGCGAAGACATCGTGTGCCTCAGTGTACCCATGGCCTTGCTTAGTCACTACTTGAAGCTGTATGGAAGCGACTACATAAAACAGCAGGCCTACCTAGAGCCCTACGCCCACGATCTGGGCCTTCGCAATGCGATATAAACTTTTGTTCTAATGTTCTTGACCCTTGGTGAGGTGGCCCCTATAATTCGCGACCTTCTTGAGGCTCAGCCTTCAAGAAGAAACATACGAATACCTTTAAATTCGTATTCAGGTGCGGGGTGGAGCAGCCTGGTAGCTCGTCGGGCTCATAACCCGAAGGTCGTTGGTTCAAATCCAGCCCCCGCTACCAATTCATAAAAAAACCTCCTATGGCTTTGCCATAGGAGGTTTTTTTATGGTTGCTAATCGACACCGAACTTGTTCCTCAGTGGTATTGTTTTATCCCTATCGTATTCCAAGTTTTGCGTTAGCAGGTTCTTTGTTTTCAGCTCAAGACTCCCCAAGTTGCTCCCCGCTTCCACCTGCCGGTTCTGGTAAGTCTTTAAATTTCGGTAAGCCATCCGTAATTGGAAGAATGCTTTCTTGATAATGCACGTGGAATGCGGGCTCGAAATCTAATGCTTTTATTAATACTGCAGGCACATCTATAAGGCCCATTCCGGGGTGTTTGGTAAATACATGCCCGCCACAGCATTTACACCAAGATCGTTCGCTTTGCACTTCGCCACCGTGTATGTCTGCATTCTTGTCGTAGGAATCGATGAGGTCCTCCCCTTGTGTAAAAGTCAAAGCGTTAGGTTTCCAAAGCGTGAATTCATTGATGGGGCCAGCTGACCACTGGCGGCAAGAGTCGCAATGGCAATAGGCCATGAGTTCTGGGCTTCCATCTAAAATAAATGATACTTTTCCGCAAAAGCAGCTGGCGCGATGTTGTTGAGTTTCGGTGTTCATGAGCGTGCTCCTGGTTTTACTTAAATTGAATAGGCGATTGAGGTTGGGTGTTGACGTTTAAGGTGAAAATATCGGGTCGAGAGTAGTGGCCGGCGACGTCTAGGGCTCTTTTAGCGGTAACCACTTTTTCTCGGTTAATGTCGCAATACAGAATGCCCTCTTCTTGGTGTAAAGGGCCGGCTATGATTTCACCTCCAGGCTCGATGACCACAGAGTCGCCGGGGTTGATCCACTCCTCTGCATCGGGGTACAGCGCGTCTTTTTCAGGGAAGTCGTCGGGGATGTCGCTGCCACGAATGAGATTGCCGCAACCCACTACGTAACAGCGCCCTTCGCGAGCGATGTGTTGTAGAGTGCTCAGCCAGGCATCGCCACTGTCGTACGTGGGGGCGATGTAAAGTTCTACGCCTTGGGCATAGAGCGCATAGCGCGCTAGAGGCATATAATTTTCCCAGCAAATCAAAGCGCCTAGTCGGCCTGCCGGCGTGTCGACGGTTGATAGGCCGCTAGCATCGCCAAAGCCCCATACCATGCGCTCAGGGTTGGTGGGCATGAGCTTTCGATGTTTGTTGGCCAACTTTCCCTTGTTGTCGATGGTAATAACCGTGTTGTACAGCGTGCTACGACTTAACTCTGAATCCCTTTCTTCAATGCCGCATACCACCGTAACTTGATGTTGTTTGGCAGCCTCGTAAAGAGGGTGGAGGTCATCGCTGCATAAATCAATCGAATTGTTTAACAGTCGCTTGTGTAGTTCTTCAGAGGTATTCCAGTCTGCCCCAGGCCGCAGGCGCCATATCCATGCGGGGTAGCCGGGAATGAAAGTCTCAGAAAAAACGATTAGCTCAGCGCCGTTGGAGGCAGCTTTTTCGATACAGTCAACCGCCAAAGATATGGTGGCGGCTTTATCAAGATAGGCTGGGGAGTGTTGGATAACGGCGATTTTACTCATGTGCTTTTCCTTAATGTTGGCCTTACTTCTGTTAGTGAGTTAAGCGACTCATAATTAGTATACTCGTGCATATATGAAAATAAATTAGCAAAAAATTAGCCTATAATGTGCAAAATTGCACAGGTTGAATATGAAATGAAGTGGGATGATGTCAAGGTATTTCTAGCGGTGGCGCGGGCCGGCTCGGTCAGTGGTGCTGGCCGCCAGTTACGTCTGCAACACACCACCGTTTCTAGGCGCCTCCGCGCTATGGAAGACAAGCTAGGTGTGCGATTGATCGAGCGAGTTAAGGGAGGGTATGGCCTGACCCCGGCGGGGGAGGATTTGAAAGAAGCCGGTGAGCGTATTGAGAAAGAAGTGTTGGGGGTTGAAGCGGTTTTGCTTGGGCAAGATCAGCACCTAAAAGGCCCGCTTCGAGTGACGGTAATTAATCACATGGCGTATGCGTTGTTGATGCCCATGTTTGCGCGGTTCAGTGAGAATTACCCTGCGATTGAACTGCAAATACAGTCTTCTAATGCCTATATCAGTTTGCCTCAAAGACAGGCAGATATTGCGTTGCGGGTCACAAACGCACCGGCTGACACTTTAGTGGGCAAAAAGATTATCTCTTTTGCGTCCGCGGTTTATGGTAGCCGGCCCTATCTGGAGCGGTTAAAGCGAACCGGGGAGCCCCCCAATTGGATTGGAACCGAATGTTGTAATTTTCATCGAATTTGGACCAAACAACAGTGCCCAAATGGTCGGCATCGCTTTGTGATTGATGACACCAGTCTTGCGCATGCAGCCATTCGCGAAGGGGTGGGTTTGTCGTTTCTACCATGTTTCATGGGGGATGTGGATGAGCACTTGGGTCGTTATGCCGGGGTGATCGAAGACTATGAGTTGGATTTGTGGATGCTGTTTCACGCAGATTTGAAGCACACTGCACGCGTCCGCGTATTCCGAGAATTCATTTGTCAGGAAATAGAAAAGCGGCGTGAGTTGCTGGAAGGAAGGGGGTAGTAATAGTTATCTCATTTATTTTTTCATGTCGCTTTAGCGTCAGGGCTCGGTTGCATAGTTTCTTTTGAGCGTGGTAGATGTCGATGATCATTGTTCGGCACGGAGTCCTCGGCCATTAAAGGCATCTTATTTTAAGAGGTGTTCATCACTTAACCAGATCCCGAATAATTATTTTGTCTGGTTCAATTTTTGTTAAATCGGCGCGTCAAAATTGAGAATTGTTTGGCACTTATTTCTACTTATGCTGGTATCATCGCGCCCGCTTTTAAAGACCTTAGATGTTTTGGGGGAGTTTCCTAATGTATTTTTTTACCAAGCGCACAGCGCTACTGCCATTAATTTTTATTGCCACTATTGCTGTCCTCGGTTTTGCCACCCGCGCACAATCAGCGATTGAAGAGCCAGTCGAAGCGCCACACCGGTTCAGCGAGTAAACGAAACTTCGCCAACTTCTGGCGAAAGCTTTCATCCGCTAGGCAAAATGCGTTACAATGCGGCCAAAGCGGCGATCTATTTGCCGCTTTGTGCATTTCAGCACGGCGAAAGGCCCCAATTTTGGGGTTTTTTAGTATCTGGAGCTCGCGAAAGCGGGCTTAAGCATATTCGTCGGGCAAAGTTGAGTGGGCTATAGGCCCATTTTTTGTTTCTGGCATTTTTGTTTCGGAAGCTTTTTTGAATCAACAATGTGGGCAGGTATAAAAAATCACTATGGCGGGCATGCAGTCACAACTTGAATCTATTGTTGAACCGGCGGTTGATGCCTTGGGGTGTGAGCTGTGGGGCTTAGAGTTATTTATTCAGGGTAAAAAAAGCCGTTTGCGTGTTTATATCGATAAAAAGCCCGACGGTGTGCTAATAGAAGACTGCGAGGCGGTGAGCCGCCAAATAAGCAGTGTGCTCGATGTGGAAGATCCGATTCGTACGGAATACACCCTTGAGGTGAGCTCCCCGGGTATGGATTGCAGGCTATTCAAATTGTCGCAATACCAAGAATTTGTTGGCCAGAAACTCGCTATCAAATTACGTGTCGCCTTTGATGGCCGCAAAAATTTTACAGGCATTCTCAAGGGGCTTGAGGATGACGAAGTTGTATTGGAAGTGGAGAAGGAAGAATACCTTCTCCCCTATGAACTAATAGATAGAGCAAACGTAGTACCCACTTTTTAGGAACTAGAAACTCATGAAAAAAGAAATATTACTGGTCGCAGATGCAGTCTCGAATGAAAAAGGCGTAGACCAGGAAATAATTTTTCAGGCAATCGAATTGGCTTTGGCCACTGCCACAAAGAAACGTTACGACGAAGAATCTGACATTAAAGTTACCATCGACAGAGAGCTGGGTGATTATGTCACTGTGCGTCGCTGGGAAGTTGTTGCCGACGATGTTTTGGCCGAGCTTGGAACGCAATTTACTACGGAAGAAGCAGCAGAAGCAGATAAAAATTTAAAAGTTGGCGACATTCATGAAGAAGTAGTCGAGAACGTAGATTTTGGTCGTATTGCAGCTCAAACAGCCAAGCAAGTAATTGTGCAAAAAGTTCGTGAAGCCGAACGCGCACAAATTGTGGATCAGTATGAAGATAAAGTCGGTGAGCTTGTTTCTGGCTCAGTGAAAAAAGTGACGCGAGACAATATTATTGTTGATCTTGGTGGTAATGCAGAAGGGTTGCTACCGCGTGAAGAGCTTGTTGGTCGTGAAGTGTTTCGATTAAACGATCGTGTACGTGCCTTGTTAGTTGAAGTACGACCAGAAGTGCGTGGCCCACAACTCTTTTTGAGCCGTGCGCACCCGCAAATGTTGGTTGAATTATTTAAAATCGAAGTGCCAGAAATATCAGAAGAAGTTATCTCCCTGCGTGGCGCTGCGCGAGACCCAGGCTCGCGTGCAAAAATTTCTGTTTCAACAAACGATGGCCGTATGGACCCAGTTGGTGCATGTGTTGGTATGCGTGGTTCGCGCGTACAAGCAGTATCAAATGAATTGGGTAACGAGCGCATCGACATCGTCTTATGGGACGACAACCCAGCGCAATACGTTATTAACGCAATGGCACCGGCAGAAATTGAATCCATTGTGGTAGATGAAGAAACCGGCTCCATGGATCTTGCTGTAAACGCAGATAATCTCGCGCAAGCCATTGGTCGCGGCGGTCAAAACGTTCGGCTCGCATCAGAACTCTCGGGCTGGCAAATTAACGTCATGAGCGTTGAAGAGTGGAACGAAAAACAAGAAGCTGAAGCGGGTAGTTCTATCGATGTGTTTATTGAACATCTCGATGTTGACGAAGATGTTGCCTCAGTACTTGTTGACGAAGGTTTTACAACGCTTGAAGAAGTTGCCTATGTACCGATGGAAGAATTTCTTGCTATCGAAGGTTTTGATGAAGATATTGCAACAGAGCTTCGTTCAAGAGCAAAAGATGCCTTGTTAACTCAAGCGCTCGCATCGGAAGAGTCTGGGGAAGGTAAGCCAGAAGAAGACTTGTTAACGATGGAAGGAATGGACGATGCACTCGCCAATATTCTTGCATCGCGCGGTGTTTGTTGTATGGAAGATTTAGCAGAGCAGTCTGTCGATGAATTAATGGATATCGACGGAATGGATGAAGAGCGTGCCGGCACTTTAATTCTTAAAGCTCGCGAACCATGGTTTGCCGAAGAGTAAAACTTTTAGCGTCAGGCTAATGGCAGTATCACAGATTTAATTAAACGAAAAATTAGACGAAATTTAACTTAAAAAAGAAAGCTAGCTTTCGGGAACATATAGTAATTATGGCTGAAGTAACAGTAAGTGAACTCGCCACCTCCGTAGGTGCATCTGTCGATCGAATATTGACGCAGATGAAACAGGCTGGACTATCCCATGAAAAAGCGGATGACGTTGTTTCTGATGAAGAGAAACAAAAGTTACTCTCATTTTTGAAATCCAGTCACGGGGCTGCCGCAGCGTCACCGAAAAAAATCACCCTAAAACGAAAAACTACTACAACCTTAAAAACGGGTTCTGGCAGTTCACGAAAAACGGTGAATGTAGAAGTACGCAAAAAACGCACTTACGTAAAACGTGACGAGACTGAACAAGCAGAAGAAGAGGTAGCGGCTCCAGTACTTGAAGTTGCTCCAGATCCTGTAGAGCAAGAACCTGAGCCAATGGTTGATGCGCCAGAAGCTGATGCGTCAACAGAAGTTGCTGAGGCAGCAGTGGCTGAAGTGGCTGCTGTGGGTTCTACCTCTAGCTTTGTCGACGACGCAGAAATACTACGGCAAAAAGCAACTGTCGCTAGAAAAGAAGAAGAGCGACTCGCAGAGGCTGCACGAAAAGAAGCGGAAGCCCAAAAAGCGGCCAAGCTTAAAGAAGGCAAGTCAGAGAAAGGTGATGCCAAGGCTGCGCCGGCGTCTGAAGAAGATCGTCATAAGCATGCGAAAAAAGGCAAGCATGAAGCAAACTTTGACGATTCAGAAGAAGAAAAAGCCAAGCACAACAAAAAAGCGGGTAAAGCTGTTAAGAAAATTACGGGGCCGAAAAAAGTGTCCTCGGCTTTGGATTATGTGGAAGATAAATCTGAAATTGAAGAAGTTATTCATACACCTAAACCCAAAAAGTTCAAAAGCGGATCGGTTAAACGCCCTATTAAAATTGCTAACAAGCATGGCTTTAAACGACCAACGGAAAAAATTACTTACAAAGTAGAAATACCAGAAGAAATTACCGTGGCCGACCTTGCTTCGCGTATGAGTATTAAAGCCGGAGAAGTGGTTAAGCAGTTGATGAAGCTTGGCACTATGGCGACGGTAAACCAAAACATTGACCAAGAAACCGCGCAGCTCGTGGTTGAAGAAATGGGTCACGAATTTGTACTGGTTAGTTCAGATGCTGTGGAAGAAGAGCTTAAAGATGCGGTTGATCTAGACGATGCAGAAACTGTTTCTCGCGCGCCGGTTGTTACCGTTATGGGTCACGTTGACCACGGAAAAACGTCATTGCTCGATTATATTCGCAAAGCAAAAGTCGCTGACGGTGAAGCCGGTGGTATTACCCAGCATATCGGTGCGTATCGAGTACCTACAGAAGGTCATGGCGAGCTTACTTTCTTAGATACGCCTGGCCACGCCGCCTTTACTGCAATGCGCGCGCGAGGTGCTCAATGTACCGATGTTGTCATTCTGGTTGTTGCTGCTGATGATGGTGTAATGCCGCAAACAGAAGAAGCCGTACAGCATGCACGAGCAGCGGGTGTTCCGATTGTTGTTGCGATAAATAAAATTGATAAAGAAGCGGCTGACCCGGATCGGGTTAAAAATGAATTGGCTGCAAAAGATGTGATTCCTGAAGACTGGGGTGGTGATACGCAATTTATTCCAGTATCTGCACACACTGGTGAAGGTATCGAAGCATTGTTAGAGGCTGTAGCCTTGCAATCAGAGCTTTTAGAATTGAAAGCAGCAATCGACGTGCCTGCTGCAGGTATCGTGATTGAATCGCGTATGGAAAAAGGCCGTGGTGTTGTTGCGACGGTACTTGTTCAGCGAGGCCACTTACAGGGTGGCGATATTATGCTGGCCGGTCAAAGCTTTGGTCGTGTTCGTGCCATGACGAATGAGTTCGGTAAGAAAATAAACGATGCAGGCCCTTCAATTCCTGTTGAGTTGCTCGGTTTGGATGCTCCGCCTAACGCAGGTGATGAGTTTTTGGTTGTGCCTGATGAGCGTAAAGCGCGTGAAGTGGTTCAATTCCGTGTTGAAAAAGAACGTGCAGAGCGTTTACAGCGTCAGCAAGCGGCTAAATTAGAAAACATGTTTGCGGGTATCGGTGAAAACGAAACCAAGCACCTTCCTATCGTGCTTAAAGCCGATGTGCGAGGTTCATTAGAAGCCATTCAAGCTGCGCTTGGTGACTTAGGTAATGATGAAGTGCAGGTTAATATCATCGGCGGCGGTGTTGGTGGTATTACCGAAAATGACGTCAATTTGGCTTTAACTTCTGGCGCAATTGTTGTCGGTTTTAACGTTCGTGCTGATGGCTCGTCGAGAAAAATTGCCGAAGCTGAATCTATCGAAATTCGCTATTACAGCATTATTTATCAATTGATCGACGAAGTGAAAAGCGCTCTTGGCGGTATGCTTGATCCTGAGCGTGTTGAAGAAATTGTGGGTATTGCTGAAGTGCGCGATGTGTTCCGCTCGCCAAAATTTGGTCAAGTTGCAGGTTGTATGGTCACCGAAGGTATCGTGCATCGCAACAAGCCGATTCGTGTACTGCGCGACAACGTCGTTATTTTTGAAGGTGAACTTGAATCATTGCGTCGCTTTAAAGACGATGTGAATGATGTTCGCAACGGAATGGAGTGTGGTATCGGTGTGAAAAACTATGACGTAAAAGTCGGAGACCAAATCGAAGTCTTTGAAGTGAAAGAAGTCGCGCGCGAACTATAACGCGCGCTTTTATCACAGTTTTACACCATAGATTATTCACGCGCTTCGAATTTCTGATTCGTATTTGTAGTGCTAAATCAGTCTTCGATAGTTAGAGAGCATACCAATGCCAAGAGAATTTAAACGCTCGGATCGAGTAGCCGATGCAATTCAACGTAGTCTCGCGCAAATCATTCAAACCGAAATGCGCGACCCTCGCTTGGGCATGGTAAATATTAATGCCGTTAGTGTTACCCAAGACCTTTCCATTGCTAAAGTGTATGTCACTTTTGTTGGTCAGGCTGGCGAAGCGCAGAGCGATATAGAATCGAGAGTCGATGTTTTAAATAACGCCTCTAGTTTTATGCGCGGTTTGGTGGCGAAAGACTTACAAATTCGTACAACGCCTCGTTTGCAATTTATCTTTGATAAAAGTGTTGTGCGTGGTCAGGAAATGACAGACCTAATTAATCGCGCAATTTCTTCTGATCGCCACCAAGGCGAAAGTGATTCAGGTCAGGGCGGAGAAGCCGAAGGAGAGCGCGAGGGTGAGACTTAAGCATGGGGCGCAGGCGTAAATTCGGCCGCCCAGTGCATGGTGTTATTCTTATTGATAAAGCGCCGGGTATGACCTCTAACGACGTAGTTCAAAAGTGCAAACGCCTCTTTTTTGCAGAAAAAGCGGGGCATACTGGGGCGTTAGACCCACTTGCAACGGGCGTTCTTCCTATCTGCCTAGGGGAAGCGACCAAGTTTTCCCAATACTTATTAGATTCAGACAAGGTCTACGAAAGCGAATTTCGCTTTGGTGTGAGTACTGATACCTGTGATTCTGACGGGCAAGCCGTTTCGGAGGCTGATGCGTCTTCGCTGACTCGAGAACAGATCGAAGAGGCGATGCACAAATACCGTGGAGATATTGAACAAGTACCCCCTATGTACTCGGCCCTAAAAAAGGATGGCCAGCCGCTATACAAGCTAGCGCGAGAAGGTAAAGAGGTTGAGCGGGACGCGCGGCCTGTGACGATTTATGACTACGAGCTCATAAACGTTACGCCAGGCCCAGAAGCCACTGCCACCGTACGTATTCATTGCAGCAAGGGGACGTATGTCCGCAGTCTGGCGCATGACCTTGGTGCTGATCTTGGTGTGGGTGCCCATGTAGCAAAATTGAAACGTATAAAAACGGGTAATTTCGAGATCTCAGCCGCCTACAGCCTAGAGACACTGGAAACACGCCGAGGTGACGAGCGCGCAGAGATCCTTGATGAATTGCTATTGGCAATCGATGCTCCGGTAGAAAACCTGCCGAAAATTAGCCTCGATGAAGATGGTGCCTACTACTTTGGTCGCGGTCAGCCGGTTATGGATACTCAGGTCTACCGAATCGGTGCAGAAGGTGATACAGTGCGCGTCTTTCGCGGGCCAGAAGCATTTTTGGGCTTGGGTGAAATCACTGATGACGGGCGAGTTAGCCCCAAAAGATTGGTGGTAAACCACTAAAATACGGTCGGCTTTACGCCAATGCGAACAAGAATTCGGACTTCTCGACCAGCTTAGGTTGTTTCGGGGCGTTTGATAGCCCATCTGTAAATATGCACGGGTGGGCCAAACAGCGAAAAACCAGACGTCGTGTGAGCTTAGCTCCTGTGGTTTTTCGGGCATATTCATAGTAATAGAGGAAATCGTTATGGCACTTAGTGCAGATGAAAAACAAACAATCTTGAAAGAGCACCAAATCGCAGACGGTGATACTGGTTCTCCAGAAGTCCAAGTTGCTTTGTTGACAGCAAATATCAACAAGCTTCAAGGTCACTTTGCGGATCACAAGCAAGACCACCATTCGCGTCGAGGTTTGATTCGCATGGTAAACCAACGTCGTAAGTTGTTGGATTATCTTAAAGGTAAAGACGTCAGTCGTTACTCTGCGCTCATTCAAAAATTGGGCTTACGCCGATAAGATTCGATGCCCGCTTCTGCGGGCATTTTTCGTTTTATAGGCGAATTTTCTTTAGCGTTTTTTCGTTAAAGCTAAGTATGAAATAACAATAATAAAAATAAAGTCATTTGAACTCACGAAGCTATTCAAAAAATATTTCTCAGTTTAGTACGTCAATAAAAGTAAATATCATAAACAATGTAAGTATCAGTCTGCGGTAATACGGCCCAGATGCAATGAAGGATAAAAAATGAATCCAGTAATAAAACAATTTCAATACGGTAATCAAACAGTCACTTTAGAAACTGGTCGCGTTGCGCGACAGGCTACAGGTGCAGTTCTCACTACCGTAGGCAATACCAGCGTATTGTGTACCGTAGTTGGTGCTAAAGAAGCTAAAGCAGGGCAAGATTTCTTCCCGCTTTCAGTGCACTACCAAGAAAAAGCTTACTCTATTGGTAAAATTCCTGGAGGTTTCTTCAAGCGTGAAGGTCGCCCTTCAGAGAAAGAAACCTTAACTTCTCGTTTAATCGACCGTCCGATTCGCCCGCTTTTTCCAAAGGGTTTCCTAAACGAAGTACAAGTAGTTTGTAGCGTTGTTTCTGCCCACAAAGATGAAGATCCAGATATCGCTGCGCTGATCGGTACTTCCGCAGCTCTAGCGATTTCAGGCATTCCATTCAGCGGCCCAATTGGTGCTGCTCGAGTGGGTTACTCGCAAGACGAAGGCTACTTGTTAAACCCTAGCTATTCAGCTCTTAAAGGTTCTGAGCTAGATATGGTTGTTGCCGGTACACAAGATGCCGTACTTATGGTGGAGTCTGAAGCGAACGAGCTTCCCGAAGACATTATGTTAGGGGCAGTACTGTACGCACACCAAGAGTTGCAAGCAGTTGTGCAAGCGGTGAACGAGCTTGTTAAAGATACTGGTAAAGAAAAATGGCAGTGGCAAGCGCCTGCTGCAAATGAAGAATTACTCGCCGCAGTAAAAGGTGGTTTCGAGGAATCAATCGGTGTTGCATACCGCATTACTGACAAGGCTAAGCGCTACGATCGTTTGTCAGAACTACGTACACAAGCCGTTGCTGAACTGGTGAGTGAAGAAAAAGGCATTTCTGGTGATGATGTAAAAGGCTTGTTTGCCAAGCTTGAGAAGAACATCGTTCGTACCCGCGTTGTTGCCGGTGAGCCACGTATTGATGGTCGCGACAGCAAAACTGTACGTCCGCTTCAAGTAGAAGTTGGTGTGCTGCCAAAGGTGCACGGTTCTGCACTGTTTACCCGCGGTGAAACTCAGGCGCTTGTGGTGGCAACGTTGGGTTCTGCGCGTGACGCACAAATTATTGATGCGCTTGAAGGTGAGCGTAAAGACAACTTCATGCTTCACTATAATTTCCCTCCGTACTCGGTTGGGGAATGTGGTCGCATGGGTGGCACTGGCCGTCGTGAAATCGGCCACGGCCGTTTGGCGCGTCGTGGTATTGGTGCCATGTTGCCGAACGCGGAAGACTTTCCTTATACCATGCGTGTTGTGAGTGAAATCACAGAGTCGAACGGTTCAAGCTCAATGGCATCGGTGTGTGGCTCAAGCTTGGCGTTGATGGATGCTGGTGTTCCCGTCAAAGCGCCTGTTGCGGGTATCGCAATGGGTTTGGTGAAAGAAGACAATGGCTTCGCCGTATTGACAGACATTTTAGGTGACGAAGATCACCTTGGTGATATGGACTTTAAAGTGGCCGGTTCTGCCAATGGTATTACCGCTCTTCAAATGGATATCAAGATCGAAGGTATCACTGAAGAGATTATGGAAATTGCCCTAGAGCAAGCATTGAATGCACGTTTGCATATTCTTAGTGAAATGAACAAAGTACTTTCTGAATCTCGTAGTGAATTGAGTGACAGTGCGCCGCAAATGCACACTTTGAAAGTTCACCCAGATAAGATTCGCGACATCATTGGTAAAGGTGGTGCAACGATTCGTTCGATTACTGAAGAAACGGGTGCATCGATCGATATCGACGATGACGGTACTGTAAAAATCTATGCTGATGATGGTGATGGCCTAAAAGGTGCCATCGATGCAGTCATGGGTATTACCGCTGAAGCTGAAGTGGGTGAAACGTACAAAGGTAAAGTTGTACGAATCGTTGATTTTGGTGCGTTTGTTAACTTCCTTCCTGGTAAAGACGGCCTTGTACACATCTCTCAAATAGCGCACGAGCGAGTACAAAAAGTTGAAGACTACCTAGAAGTTGGTCAAGAAATCGACGTTAAGTGTCTCGATGTAGACCAGCGTGGTCGTATCAAGCTCTCAATTAAAGAGTTACTTGATCCGCCTGCAGAGAAACAAGAAGGTAATGCTGAAGCTGCGTCTAGCGAACAGCAAGGTGAATAACGTTTCACCTGTTAATTAGTTCACTCTAGTTCACATAAAAGCCGTGATGAAGATCACGGCTTTTTTTTGCCTAAACGGTTCATAAATTAACCGCTTCTATTTCAAAAAAGAATAAATTTTAATAAACACGGTGCGGTTCACGTCTAATAAGTGACCTGATTCGCTAATTTCGATTTTCACATCTCCTAAATACCTCCTGGGTAAATATAATGTCTCGCATCAAATATAAAGGTGGTAACGATGATTAGCAAAGCGTGTGTGAAGTGTCATGAACCGATGAACGGTGGTGTTTATCGAAAACCCAATCAGTGTCCACATTGCTTTGGATTGCAGGACGAATCTAGGACCGCATTCAACAAACCAATCAAAACTGAAGCCGTTGCTAAGGCGAGCCTAGAGATAGTTGTCAATAACAACACAGCTATTGGGTTGCCTGAGGTTGAGGTCCAGCACACTCATCACGAAGATCTCCCTATTTGCGAAGCAACAACAGACACTGCGATTGAGGCTGAAGTATCAACATCAGAAACCACGGCCGCATCTTCAGTTGAACCGGAAATTGCTAGCGTAGATACATTGGTCGCAGAGTTGGAGCAAAATAACCCAGACGTATTTGCGAAAGAAGATATGGGCTCGGCAGTATCACTTGCCGACGATGAAAAAATCTTCGATGACTCCACCGATGAATCTATCGTTGAAGCGCTAGAGGAAGAGACTGAATGCTTTGAGAATTTGGAAGTGCGTCCTGATGAGTCACAGAGCCTTGACGTATCTCTGAAAATTGAACCTCAGATTAGCGTAATGGAAGTTGAAGATTTCGACTTAGAAAGCGCGAAAAACGACCTAGAAACAGAAGAAAATGTTGATGTGCTTGAGCCGATCGAAGTCGAAGTTCAAGAGCAAGATAGTAGTGAGAATGAACAAAAGGTCATTGCTAAAATCAAAGACGAAATTTTAGAGTTGCACAACGCTTTGGAAGAGCCAGAGATTACTTTGGAAGCTAGTGATGAGAACGTAGTTGAAATGTCGGACTACTCAAAAGCTGAAAAAGTTCAAGCGGAAGACGCCAAGGTTGAAGACGCACAAGATGCAGAGGAAGTTGCTGTTCTAAACGATGCGGTTACCAGTGATGGAAGCGGTATTGATGAGCGCGCTGACCAAGTTGTGACAGAAATAAATGCCAATGCGGAAATTGAGAAAGTTATTCAGCAAGAGCGGGAGCTCTCGGATGAAGATCTTGGTGAAGTAGCCCTTCTTGATGATGTCGTAACCTCTGAAAAAATTGCTGTTAATGGCGGTAAAATTGCGAGCGTTGAGCGCATCGCTGAAATTGTAAAGAAATCCGAAATTGAAACAGCGAAAAAAGCGGTTGAGATTGCAATTGCTAAAATGTCTAGCTCTGTCGACATGTCAGATGAAGTCGCCGACAAAGTTGCCGAGCGAGTAGTATCTAAAGTGGCAGAAAAAGTTGCCGATAAAGTCGCAGAGAAGGTGGTTTCGAATATCGAAGCTGAAAAGTCTGAAGATGAATTAGAAGAAAAACAAGACAAGCTTGGCAACGATACTCGTTATGAGTCGATTGTGCTTACCACTGAGTCAGCGTCTGATTTAGATGTTGAAAAACGCTTAGATATGGTAACAGCCGAGTTTGTATTCGATACAAAAATGATTAAGAGTGACGTTGCTGCGGTTAAAAACTTCTCTAACTCAGCGCAAAGTGTCTTAAAAGATGCACGTAAAACAGTACTTGATGAAATTAAAAAAGATGCCTATTTACTCGGCGCAAATACCGTTGTAGACGTAAACTTAGAGTACAGTGAAATTTCTGGCGGTGACCAAGCAATGATGTTCGTCATTGCTACTGGTACTGCGGTAAAAACTAAGCAGGCTGCCTGAATTATCTCTGAGCTTGTATTGTAAAACACCTTTTTTTAAAACCCACTCTGCGAAAGCTTGGTGGGTTTTTTATTGTCCGCTTTATAGCATAGGGCTGGTATCTGATACACTGTGAACAGGATTTTCGGTGCTGCCATATGATTTTACGCTTCTCTTTGTATTTACATTTCTTTCAGTTTTCACGTGTGCCACTAGTTAAACTTGGCGTTCTTTTCTTTAATGTTGTGCTTTGCTCAGGTGTAGCTTGGGCGACAGAAAAGCAAAAGCCGCCTGCGTGGGAAGTTGGTGCAGCGCTAGGTGGTCAGGTTTTGCGAGACTACCGTGGTTCAAAAGAAGAGCAGGTGCAGGTATACCCCATCCCCTTTTTGATTTATCGAGGCGATTTCCTTAAGGCTGATCGTAATGGTGTACGGGGTGAATTTTTGGCGAACGATCGAATAGAGCTAAATATTAGTGGGGAAACAGCCCTAAATGGAAGTTCTGACGACAATAAATTACGTCGTGACATGCCAGAGCTAGAGTCGGCCTTCGAACTTGGGCCTTCCTTAAATTTCAATCTTACGGGCAAAGATTTTAATCATGGCTGGCAACTGCGTATCCCGTTGCGAGCGGTGGCCACGATTGGCAACACGGGAACACGCTTTATAGGTTACAATTTTAATCCCCGGTTTACTTATTCTCATCCGCGAGTGTTTGGTCGTTGGAAGTGGAAAGTGAGTGTCGGTGGGCTGCATGGCTCACAAAAATATCATGACTATTATTATAGTGTTGAGCAAAAATATGTAACGGGGGAGCGGCCTTTTTATCGGGCGGAAGCTGGGTATAGCGGTCACTACTTTAAAACCAGTTTAACGAAAAGGCACGCGGACTATATATTCGGTTTTGCACTTCGTTACGACAATTTATCTGCGGCTACGTTTAGAGATAGCCCCTTGGTGGAAACTAAAGATTATTTTGCATTTAGCTTTATGCTGGCCTGGACGGGCTTAAAGTCGAATTGATATTTTAACGTGGCCCGGAATACATGGTTTAGGTTTAGTCTAAAGGCTCAAAAGTAGCATAAGTGAGACTAGGAATAAGATGGGGCTTGCTGGGCTCATGCTTTCAAATGGATAGGAAAGCGCTACGCCAGTAATGGCTAGTAGTACGCTTGCGACCTTGAGTTTTAACTTCTTCTTATTGTTTTCGGTGTGGGCAAGTTCATTTTTTTCAATTTTGTCAGACACTTGTGAGATATGTTTGATGTCGTCCAGTG
This sequence comes from Agarilytica sp., assembly GCA_045430305.1. Taxonomy (GTDB): domain Bacteria; phylum Pseudomonadota; class Gammaproteobacteria; order Pseudomonadales; family Cellvibrionaceae; genus Agarilytica. The sequence goes on from JAILXW010000002.1 coordinate 441,687, forward strand.
ACTCTAGTAATAGATGCGGTATTTCCGGCAGTTTTTCCAGCCATTCGGGTGCATAGTAGCGAAACTCTTTCCAGAGTGTTTTGGGTTGATAGCGTTGTTTGATCCAGCGTTCTAAGAAAGGGTGTGCGGTATCCCACAAATTTAAATCTGGGTAAAGCTGTCGCCCCAAGCCTTCAATGTTTAATAAGGTTTTTTGTAGCAAAACAAGCTGGGGTTGCACCGGCATGTTGTAGCGTTGCGCGGTTCGAAAAATAGTAATAAGCGCTTCCCCAAAAGAAATTTCTTTTAGCGGTAACTCAAAAACAGGTTCACATACTGCGCGAATGGCAGATTCAAACCCTGTTACCGAAGTTCCTTTTGGTACCCACCCACTGTTGACGTGTAGCTCTGCCACTTGGCGATAATCACGACGGAACATGGCAATAAGGTTGCGAGCTAAATAATATTGATCTTCTCGAGTGAGTGAGCCCACAATCGCCATGTCCACGGCGATATAGCTGGGGCGCTCAGGATCGTTATGGGAAACAAATATATTCCCTGGATGCATGTCGGCATGGAAAAAATTGTGCTCAAATACCTGTGTAAAAAATATTTCTACACCGCGTTCGGCTAACACCTTCATGTTGGTGTTTTGCTTTTCTAAGATGTTGATATCTGTAACAGGGATGCCGTAAATGCGTTCCATGACCATAACGTTGCTACGGCTGTAGGGCCAATAAACCTTTGGCACATACAGTTTGTCAGATGCTTCAAAGTTGCGACGCAGTTGAGAGGCATTTGACGCTTCTAGCGATAGGTTGAGTTCATCAAATATCGTATTACGATAATCTTCTACCACTTCCACTGGTCGCAGTCGTTTGCCATCTGGTGCAATTTTTTCGACAATTTTAGCGAGTCTAAGTAATAGCTTGGTGTCTTTTTCAATGGTGTGTTCGATGCCGGGGCGAATAGCCTTGATAATGACGTCATCGCCGTTTTTCAATTTTGCTGCATGTACTTGTGCGACAGAGGCGGAGCCGAGAGGTTCTTGTTCGAAGTCGATAAAAACATCATCAATCTTGTCATCAAGTGCTTTTTCAACAAGGTCGATAAAATGTTGGCTATCAAATGGAGCGACATTGTCTTGCAAGTGGCTGAGCTCGTCGACAATGTCGTGGGGGATTAAGTCTGGTCGCGTGGAAAGCAATTGGCCAAACTTAACAAAAATGGGGCCTAGTTCTTCAAGGGCTAGGCGCAAACGTTGCCCGCGAGATTGGTCCCCAAGGGGGTAGAGTTTACAAAACCATAAAAGCGGCAAATATTTTTTATTGATTGCCTGCTTGGGGGCTAGCGTATCGAGTCGATAGCGCGCAAATGTTTTAATGATGGTGAGTAAACGAAGTAGGCTAGACACAGTGTTGTTACGCTAAGTTTTTATACTTGATTAATGGATGATTGGATACGCTGTATGCGAGCGTGTATTCGTTGGCTTAGAGCGTTTGCTTCATCTACCTCTTTATAGAATTGTTTTAGCTCTGTTTCAGAGGGTAGTAATTCTAGCTCGTCTATTAGTAACGCGGGCAGGGAATCGCTAAGGTTGTTTGTTTGTTTGTTCAGCCAGGCGCTGCTTTGTCGAACCGCTTGCGCTATGGCGTGGCCGGGGACGTTGCCAAATATTTCATTTATTGGTGCTTCCCAATCGATATCGAGGTCTGTCAGAATATTTTTAATATCTTCTAATACGCCAACTTTTCCAGAAACTTCTATATCCAACTTCGCAAGCGAAGCCTCTTTTTGTGTTGCTAAAGTAAAAAAATCAAAAAATTCGCCAGAGATTTTTACGTCGCTTTCCTGGGCTTCGTGAACGGCAGAGACTAGAACAGCCCTATCGTTTATCAAAAAAGAAAAGTGAGCGCTTGGGTTGTGTGTTTGAATTTGGATGTTGGTGTTGTCGAGTTGTGCCAGACGCGCTTGGCTGGCGGGGTCATATTTCAAGGCGATGTTTATTGCGCGTTCAAGTGCAGAAGCGGCAAGTGAATATAAGCTCGGGTCTAGCATTTAGGCTTTTATTCCTTTATGCAGCGCGACGATGCCACCTGTCATATTGTAGTAGCGGCATTCTTCAAATCCGACGTTTTCCATCATGCCTTTTAAGGTTTCTTGGTCAGGGTGCATACGAATACTTTCTGCTAAGTAGCGATAGCTATCCGCATCGTCGGCGATGAGTTTGCCCATAGTGGGTAAAATTGAGAAAGAGTAGGTGTCGTAAGCTTTTTCGAGTAATGGGTTTTTAGGTTTGGAAAACTCCAGTACTAGTAAGCGGCCACCTGGTTTTAACACGCGGAGCATAGAGCTTAAGGCGAGGTCTTTATCGGTAACGTTTCGCAAGCCAAAGGCGATGGTAATACAATCAAAATAATTATCTGGGAATGGCAAAAACTGTGCGTCGGCCTGCACATATTCGATATTACCCACGACACCATGGTCGATTAGTTTGTCTCGGCCAACTTTGAGCATGGAGTCATTGATGTCTGCCAGTACAACTTGGCCGCTTTCTCCAACCAGGGTGGAAAACTTTCTCGCGAGGTCTCCGGTGCCGCCGGCTATGTCGAGCACGCGTTGGCCACTGCGAACCGCAGACATTTCGATAGTAAAGCGCTTCCAAACTCTGTGAACGCCAGCAGACATAAGGTCATTCATGACGTCGTATTTGGCCGCTACAGAGTGAAAGACCCCTGCCACGCGGCCAGCTTTTTCTTTAACGTTGACCTTCTCGTAACCGAAGTGTGTTGTATCGTTTTCAGCCATGCTTAGTCTCTAAATTGGAATGCGCGTATTGTAACGTGGATGGAGCGGCAGGGGTTAGTTTTGCGGTTTGATTGGCCAAGCCGCGTGGTAGGCAGGTATGAGGCGAAAAGGCTTGAGAGATTAATTCTCTAGCGTTGGTCTGTTCTAATCTTTTGACGGTGGTACGGGGGTGACCCATTTAACGGTACTTAAGCCTTCGTTGGCTGTGTGTTCGGCGACTTTTTCAAGGTAGGTCGTCCAGTTCTGTTCCTGCTTTTCGCCCAGCTCACGTAAATATGACCATGTGTATATGCCTGAATCGTGATGATCGCTAAATATCAGTTTAATGGCATAGTTGCCCTGGGCTTCAATGCCGGTGATACCTACGTGGCTTTTATCGAGTTGTAGTACTTCTTGCCCGGGGCCGTGACCTTTCACTTCTGCGGACGGGGAGAATACGCGAAGATATTCTGCGCTGAGTTGGTAGTTGGCGCGATTAAACGCCACCTCAAGTATTTGCGATTTGCGATGAAGTTTAATGTTCGTGGGGGCTTCGTCGTGCATAGGGCCGGTGCAAACTACTATAGGGTTGAATGTGCTTGTTTAAAGAATGAAACGACTCAAATCTTCATCTCGCGATAATTCATCGAGTTGAGAATCGACAAAATTTTCGTCCACAATGACTTCTTCTTCGCTATTACTAGCGAAAGATATTTCTTCTAGAAGCTTTTCTAACACCGTGTGTAAGCGTCGCGCGCCAATATTCTCTGTGCTTTCATTAACACGAAATGCAGTTTCGGCGATTTTACGAATACCATCATCAGTAAAACTTAAATTAATACCTTCGGCGTCGAGGAGGGCTTGATGCTGCTCTGTTAGTGATGCATCTGGCTCGGTGAGAATTTTTTCGAACTCGTCGGGGGTCAGCGCTTCTAGTTCTACGCGAATGGGCAAGCGGCCCTGAAGTTCGGGAATCAAATCGGAAGGTTTGCTTAAGTGGAAAGCGCCTGATGCGATAAATAAAATATGATCAGTTTTTATCATGCCGTGTTTAGTGCTGATGGTGCAGCCTTCGATTAAGGGCAAAAGGTCTCGCTGAACGCCTTCGCGGGAAACGTCACCACCAGAGGCGCCGTCGCGTTTACTGACCTTATCTATTTCGTCGATAAACACAATGCCGTTTTGTTCAGCGTTTTCAATTGCGCGGGCTTTGAGGTCATCTTCATTGATGAGTTTTTGGGCTTCTTCCTCCAATACGCGTTTGCGTGCTTTGGCGACGGTCATTTTGGTTTTTTTCGCACGGTCGTTTGACATGTTAGAGAACATGTTTTGAAGTTGGTTGGTCATGTCTTCCATGCCGGGGGGAGCCATGATTTCTACACCGACGGGGGCTGTGGCGACGTCTATTTCTATTTCTTTGTCGTCGAGCTCGCCTTCACGTAGCTTTTTACGAAAGACTTGCCGTGTAGTGTTTTGCGTTTTACTTTCGTCGTTCACGCTAGACTCGTTACCGCGTGCAGGCGGTATTAGCGCATCGAGAATACGGTCTTCAGTGGCATCTTCTGCGCGGTGTTTTACTTTGGTGAGTTCTCGCTCGCGGTTGAGTTTGATCGAGCGGTCGACTAGGTCACGAATGATGGATTCGACATCGCGCCCCACATAACCAACTTCGGTAAATTTCGTTGCTTCTACTTTTATGAAAGGAGCGTTTGCCAAACGGGCTAAACGACGTGCGATTTCTGTTTTGCCTACACCGGTTGGGCCGATCATTAGAATGTTTTTGGGGGTGATTTCATTTCTTAGGTTTTCGTCGAGTTGCATGCGGCGCCAGCGATTACGTAAGGCAATGGCAACCGCTTTTTTGGCAGCGTTTTGGCCAACGATATGTTTGTCGAGTTCGTGGACGATTTCTTGGGGCGTCATTTCAGACATGGTAGACCTTTAAAATTGGGTGAAAGCTTTGTGATCGTGCGGCGATAAGCATTCGCTACGACTCAAGCGATTCAATGGTGAAGTTGTTGTTGGTGTAAACACAGACATCCGCAGCAATCGAAAGCCCCTTCTCGACGATTTCTTGAGCTGGAAGTTCGGTGTTATCCAAAAGCGCACGCGCTGCAGATTGGGCAAAGGCTCCGCCTGAACCGATGGCGATCAAGTCGTCTTCGGGTTGTATGACGTCACCATTGCCTGTCACAATCAGGGAGGCTTCTTTATCTGCCACAGCAAGTAAAGCTTCTAAGCGGCGAAGTGCTCGATCGGTGCGCCAGTCTTTGGCGAGTTCTACTGCGGCGCGCACTAACTGGCCGCCATGGCTTTCTAATTTGCTTTCAAAGCGTTCAAATAATGTGAAAGCATCGGCTGTGCCGCCGGCAAAGCCTGCTATTACCTGATTCTTATAAAGTCTACGAACCTTGCGGGCGTTGCCTTTCATTATTGTGTTGCCAAGTGAGACTTGGCCGTCGCCGCCGATGACTACAGTGTTGCCTCTGCGGACAGATAAAATGGTAGTGCCGCGATATTGTTCCACGTTAAATTCCTTGCTAGAGCCTTGAAATAGCTCAGATTTTTACTGTTTTTATGCTTGCCGTTCTTAGAGCTACTAGGTGGGGATAAGAATGGGTTTTTCAAGGTGTGTGGGTGATGGAGCTGCGTTTAATCTTCGTTAAATTTTCGCTTTAAGACGAGAGCCTCGTGTCGATTACTCAACAAAATGGAGCGCGCTTTAGACATTTTTGATGTGGAGGTAAAAGGGCCAACCAATACGCGGTACCAGGTTTCCCCATTGCGGATTTTCGCATCTTCAGTATAAGCCTCAAGGTTCAATAGAAGGAGTTCTGCTCGCAATCGTTCTGCGTCATCTTTGGCTTTAAATGAGGCAACTTGCAGAATGTACTCATGTTTGGCGGCAGCTTTTTGTGCTGGCGTTCGCTCCTTGTCTGTACTTTTGAGAATTGGAATATCACTTTCTTTCAGGAGTTCATAGAAATCAAAACGCGGTTTTTGCTTTTCTTCCTTGGCGGGGGCGCTGGCTTTGTTGTTCGCTTGCTCGCTGCTGCCTGGCTTAATTTCTGAAAGGTGAAGTAAAAACATCACAAAGGCACCTAATACGGCACCCGTAAACAACCATACCCAGGCGGGAACCTGAGAGCTGGGTTGGGGGCGTCGGTTGTGGCTGGCACCAGATTGGCGTGGCATGCGGGTATCGAGCTGGTAAGGTTGCTAGAGAATATAATTGGTGTTTAAAAGATTAACATAGATTAGTGGCTAAACTAGAAGTTTCTTAGTGTTCTTATTGGTTTAGCGCGGGTTTTTCAGCTAGTATCGAAGTAAGCACAGTGACGCTGTGGCGCCCGCCTGCGCCTTGTATTTGTATTTAATACGCAGCGGCTGTTAATTATTAAGCCAAATTTGATCTTTATTGCAGCCTATTTACACTTTTTCCTGCAAACTTTGACTCCTTTTTTGGCAAAACAGAATAATAGGTATGAAACAGATGAAGGACTTTTCGTTTTCGCTTCCACTCCTCACCATTTCTCTTATCTCTTTGTTGTTGAGCGCTTGTGGGGGAGCACCTCTGAATAATCCAGATTATTTGGCTGAAAATGGTTTAGACCGAAGGATTGCGGTGACGCTTGCAGGGTCAAGCGGGGATGTTTCAATTTCGTTGGGAGACAACACGGTCTCATTTACTGAGGATGGTACGCAGGTGGTGGGCGGGTTTTTCCCCGATGAAGAGGTTTCTGCAGCGATTACTGTGGTGCCAGAGGGTCAGGAGTGCTTTTTCTCGCCTTCTAATTTGACTGAGATTATCGCTTCAGATCAAGTAAACATAACATGTGGTGTTCCCGGTGTAAGTGGCAGTATAAAAAACTTTTTTACCGGTGACGCAATTGCGGGAGCTTCAATTACGGTAAGTCAGTATGCTGGCGATGTGGCGTCAGAATTTTCCTCGACGACCTCCGATGCGCAGGGGAACTATGTTGTTGAAGACACTATAGCTGGGAACCGGTATGTGGTGACAGTGAGTGCATCGGGCTTTTCCACGCAATCTGTTATTGGCCTGCCAACTGCTGCGCGACCTTTTGTGACTGAAAATATTGCAATGGTTCCGCAAAATGGGACTGATTCCTCGTCTCCTTCGGGAGCGATGTCTTTTGTAGTGGGGGGGATCACAGCACTAGAGATTCCGGCTAATGGTCTAGAACGAGCAGATGCGAGTGCTCCAGTGGGGGACGTGACTGCTAGATTGACCTTGATCGAGCCTAGTGCAGGTGTAAATGCACTTCCCGGCCGTTACGAATATGATTCGGGTGCTGGCATCAATTTTATTGAAGCCTTTGGAGGCTTAGGTGTGATCCTTACAGATTCTGAAGGAGTGTCACTATCATTGGTTGATGGTGTTTCTGCAACTGTGAGGGTTCCTGTGGCTACGCGAGTTGGCACTGATGCTCCTGATGATGCATTCGTTTATATATTCGAGGAAGGGTCTGGTTACTGGTCTACGGAAACAGCAGCGGTTTTGACAACTTCAGGCGGAGTGGATGTTTATGAAAGTTCTGTTGGCAATTTGTCAGAGGTAATTGCTAGCGGTCAAGCGTATTCTACAGTCCAGATTAGTGGCTGTATTGAAGATAGCTCTGGGAACTCTGTCGTTGAGGCAACAATTGTAGTGCAAGGGAGTTCATTTATAGGGTCTTCATATGGGGTGGGCGACGCTTCTGGAAATTTCTCTGTTCCGGCGCGTGTTAACTCAAGTGTTTTTGTTTATGGCTTGGTTGGTGCAAGAAGTCGTACCGTATCTACTGCGACTACAACATCGGATGTGTCTTTGGGTGAATGTATTCAGTTCGATTTAAATTCGACGGTGATTGAGCTAACTTGGGGCGAGGAGCCCAGGGACCTTGATTCGCGTTTATTCGGTCCTAACGGTAGTGGCGGTCGCTTTAATGTATATTATGGTCTTAGGGAAGTAACCATTAATAGTGTCACAATGTTTTTAGATGTGGATGACGTTACCAGTTTTGGTCCAGAAGTTACTACTATCCCAAGATTTCCACTCGCTGGGACTTATGAGTTTTTCGTCCACCTTTTCTCTGGTGATAGCGATATAACGAGCTCTCCGGCTCGAGTGGAATTAAATGTTAGAGGTGAGAACTTTGCTTTTTCTCCACCTGCAAGTGGAGCGACAAGATGCTGGCACGTATTTAATATCGAAGTGGATTCTGCTCTTCAACCAACGGTTATTCCGACGAATGTATATATTTCGGATGAGAGTGCGTGTAACGTCAGCGGCCTGCTTTCAACAGACGAACCTGGTGGTGAGACTTTGCAAAAACCTTCTGCGAGCGCCGAAGTTGTTTCCCCTGGCGCTCAAGCCATCATTCGCAAATACTATGCGGAATAATTACTTAGCCAAGTAATTGTCTTCTGAGGGGCGTAGTCAGCCTATGCGCTGACTACGTTGTCCACATCTACCGACCAACGTATTCTCTTCGCTAACGAATCTTTTTCGATCAGAGGGATGAGCTGATCCAAAATACTTTTCATGACGGCTCGATTTGGGCTGTAGAGCTGTAAGCAAAACCGATAACGATCGTTTACTTTTTCTTGAAAAGACGGCAAGGGGCCAATAATTTGTATTGGGTGAAATGTCTGCGTATTTTTATTTTTTCGAGAGATCTGTTGTAGGTTCAGCACGTTTTTTTTGACTAGAGATAAAAAGGCAATGCAGTTTTCTGCACGTTTGTTTTCTGCTCGAAATAGTGTGGAGTGAGAAAATGGCGGTAAGGAAGAGGTGTGCCGTTGCTGCATCAGCGCAGATGCAAAGGCAGAATAATTTTGCTCGCGTAATGGTTGTAGGAGGGGATGCTCAGGAAAGTGGCTTTGAATCATTACTTCACCTGGTTTTTCAGCTCTTCCTGGCCGACCGGCAACCTGTACAAGAAGCTGGCCCATTTGTTCAACGCTTCTAAAGTCGGGGCTCATGAAGCCTTGGTCGGCATCCACGATGATGGCGAGGGTGAGTCTTTCTAAGTGGTGACCTTTCGCTAGCATTTGTGTGCCTACGTATAAGCATGCTCCTGCGTCTTTGTGTTCAGCCAATAATTTACTTAATGATTGTTTTGCGCTGGTGCTATCGCGGTCAATTCTGACCACGGAAGTCTCTGGAAATAGATGGTTTAAGTTCGTTTCAATCTGCTCGGTACCTAAGCCCGAGGTGGCGAGTTCGTTTTGGCCGCAATTGGGGCAATTTTTCGGTATGTATTGTTTTCTTTCGCAGTGATGGCAAATCAGCGCGTAAGGCTTTTGATGAAATGTCATACGTGCATCGCAGGATCTACATTGCGCATGCCAGCCACACTGATGGCAAAGTAGTGCCGAAGCGAAACCCCGACGATTTACAAATACTAAGGCTTGTTCATCTTTTGCGATGACATTCGCAAGTGCGTGTAATGCTTGTTCGCTTAAGCCTGCTTGGGTGTGTTGTGTTTTTAAATCAACGAGTGTGGTTTTGGGGAGCTGGGCGCTTCCGGCTCGTTGTTTTAGTTCAAGGTGCTGGTACTTGTTGTTTTGTGCGTTGAAATAAGATTCTAGGGATGGTGTTGCTGAGCCCAAAACTATTGGAATATTAAGTGTGTGAGCGCGATAAATACTTAAATCGCGGGCGGAATATTTAATACCGTCTTGTTGCTTGTAAGAGCGGTCGTGCTCTTCATCAATAATGATGATGCCAAGGTTTTTAAATGGGCACAGCGAAGCTAGGCGTGTGCCGACTACGATTTTTGCCTTTCCTTCGCGGGCGTCGATCCAGTTTTTAGCCCGTTGGCCTTCGGCAACGTCAGAGTGTAATTCTGCAATGGGCACATTAAATCGTGCACGCAGGCGATTGATTGTTTGTGCACTTAATCCAATTTCTGGAATCATGACGAGCGCTTGAGCGCCAGCTTGTAATACGCGAGCAATCGCCTGCATATACACTTCTGTTTTGCCGCTTCCGGTGACCCCTTCGATCAAATAGGTGGTGTAGCGATGGTAGAGAATGGCCTCCAGTGCTTTATTTTGTTCTGTGTTAAGGGTAAGCGGTACTTCTTTCAATAGCTGTTCGGCTGTTTCAGCGCTGGCGCGTTTATCTTTCGATGTGTCATCTTCTAAAAAAGGTTCGATGAGTTGTTTGTCGATCAAACTGTTTAAGGCGCTTTTAGATAGGTCTTCGCGTTCTAGCTCAGCTTTACTTAGCGATGTATGTTCCAGCAAGAATTGGTGAATCGCTTGCTGCTTGGGCGCGCGCTTAAGTGCGTTTTCATTCAGGCCTAAGCCTTCACTTGTGTGGCGATAAGAAGTGGCTTTGGCTGGAGCTTTCCCTTCTCGGAAATGCTTGGGCATGGCAGCGCTAAGGACTTCGCCGAATGCGTGATAGTAGTAGTTTGCCCCCCACTGGCAAAGGTGCAGTAATTCAAGTGGGAATAACGGCGTCGTGTCGAGAGCTTCGATAATGGGTTTGATTTTCTCGATAGGCAGCTCGCTGTGCGTGGGAGTACCTACCACTAGGCCCACAAGTTCGCGCGGCCCAAAGCTAACGCGCACGCGGCACCCCACGCTGATTTCAGTGTTTTCAGGGCTTAAGTAGCTAAAATTCTCCCGCAGTGGCACGGGAAGGGCGACAGTGAGGAGGCTGGCTTGTTGGTTTGGGGGTGAGTTGCTCAATATGCCTACGTTAGTGCTTGCGCCCATTTGTCAATACGACTAGTATGCGCGCTCTGTTTTTGACAGGCCGATACATTAATGGTGTATGGTGCTCGACACAAGATCGGGTGGCGATACACAGCAAAAAAATGAGGCTATTATGCAATCTGATATTCAACCTAAATACGGCACTATGGTTGCTACATGCAGCTGTGGTAACAAAATCGAAACTCAATCGACTCTAGCAAGCGATATTCATATCGATGTGTGCTCTAACTGCCACCCTTTTTACACGGGTAAGCAGAAAGTAGCAGATACCGGAGGTCGTATCGACCGCTTCAATAAGCGTTTTGCACGTCGTGGTTCAAAGTAAGCGTTTAGCTTTCTTGATAAAAATTAAAAAGCCGGCATATGCCGGCTTTTTTGTGGGTGAACGTTTTGTTTGGAGAGGGTGATGCTTTGCCTCTTCGCCTTTGGCGGTTCATACACACGTTTAGGGTTTAAATTTAGGGCTTTAAATAAGGCCGCCTTCTGGCGAAGCTGAGTTAAAACCCCAGCTCTTCCGAAATCGACTCTTCTGAATCCCAGGGGTTTGCTTCTGGTGAATCTGCGAAATCAGGTACGTTTTCACCTCTAAATATTTCGAAGATGGCATCTGGGTCAGATACTCTTGCGCGCATACCTGTTTCTGGGTCAATGCGAACAGAAATGATACCTGCGGGCTGTTCTCTTCGGTGGGGGGGGGTGTCTTCTAGCACCGTTTCCATAAAATCCATCCAGATGGGTAGGGCTGCAGAGCCACCGTACTCTCTTCGTCCTAGCTTAAGGTTTTGGTCAAAGCCAAGCCAGGTGCTGGTCACGTTAGTTGGGTGATACCCTGAGAACCAAGCATCGACCGGCCCATTGGTGGTGCCGGTTTTGCCGCCTAGGTCGCTGCGACGAAATTTCTTCCAGGCTTTGTAGCCTGTACCGCGACGCACGACGTCTTTTAACATGGAGTCGATGATGAAAGCGACTTGATCCGAAATTACTTTAGGGGCGCGAGGGTAGTCCTCTACTTGCATGATTCCAAGTTGCTGTTTTGTGAAAAAGCTTATTTCAAATGCATCACCGCTGAATCCGTAATCAGAGTCTGTTGTGTCTTCTATTGTTTGCTTTCCTGTTTCTTTGGTGGGTAGGTTTGCGAGTGATACGGTCTCGGCTTCACCGTTCTGGTCAATTGTTTTGTCGGCCATTTCCAGTGTTTGCGCGAGTGATTGATTGGGTTGATCCCGCGGTGTGTCTATGATTTCTTCCGGTGCGGCTTCCTCGAAGGTGATTTCTTCATCTGTGGACTCTTCAGTACCCTCTTCATTCGAGTCATGGCTACACTCACGACATACGGTGGCGGGTAAGGCCTGGTAAATAACATCCCGATCAAAACTTTCAATTCGTTCAATAAGATAGGGCGAGATGCGGTAGCCCCCGTTGGCGAAAATTGCATAACCGCTGGCGACCTCCAGAGGGGTAACGGCATGCGTGCCTAATGCAAGGGATAGGTCGTGAGGGAGCTCTTTTGGGTCAAAGCCAAACTTTTCCAAGCTGTTTATTGTGTTGCTAACGCCGACGCGTTCGAGTACTCGAATTGAGACTAGGTTTATAGAGCGGTAAAGCGCTTTGCGAAGCCGTGTAGGGCCGTAGAATTTTTTGTTCGAGTTTTCTGGCCGCCAAGTGCTTTCGAGCTGTTTGTCTGCAATTACGACGGGTGCATCGTTCATGATGGTGGCGGCTGTGAGGCCGTGATCCAGTGCCGCTGTGTAAATAAAAGGTTTGAAGTTTGAGCCGGGCTGGCGTTGTGCTTGAGTCGCACGGTTAAAGTTGCTGTGGTAAAAATCAAAGCCGCCAACAAGTGCGCGTATAGCGCCATTTTCTGGTGACAGCGACACTAAAGACGCTTGGGCTTCCGGGATTTGTGTTAATCGCCATTGATCTTCGCTATCTTTTACAACACGAATTAAATCTCCAAGCTCAACGACGCTTCCAGGTGTTTCGGGCTTGGGGCCGAGCGAATTTTCCGTGAGGTAGGGGCGAATATTTTCGACCCCGTCTATCCAGTAAAGCTTTATTTTTTCACCGTTTTTGTGTAGCGCTTCTATGTAGTCGATATCAATATGCGTGACTACAGCGGGGGCTAGACCGCCAAATGTGGGGATGGCTTTTAAGTGTTTTAGCCATGTACTGTAGTCGCGCTCAATGTAGGTGGGTCTATCTTCGGGTGGTTCTTGCTCCGAGTTTTGAGGGGGGCTATCGGCGTCGGCAAGGATTACATCGCCTGGAGCATCAGGCGTGAGGCTTGGAGGCGATGTTGCAGAAGCAATTTCCGGGGCGTCTTGAAGGTCAAATTTTTGATTTGGGCCGCGGTAGCCATGACGCTGGTCGTACGCGAGTAATCCATCTATCACGGCTTGGTTGGCGCGCTCCTGGAATTTACTGTCGATGGTTGTGATGATGTTATAGCCACTGGAGTAGGCGTCACGCCCGTACTTCTTAATGGCTTGCGTACGGGCCATTTCTGATACATAGGGAGCGTGAAGTTCAAGCGTACTACCGTGGTATTTGGCTGTTACTGGGGCTGCAGAGGCTTCGTCAAATTGCTTTTGCTCGATATAGCCGAGCTTCAGCATTCGCCCCAAAACATAGTTTCTGCGTTTTTGTGCTCTGCTGGGGTTGGCGACGGGGTTTTGGGTGGTTGGACCTTTAAATACGCCTACCAGCATGGCGTGCTGGGCCAAGCTTAATTCATTGATGTTTTTTCCGTAATAAACCTCCGCGGCAGCCTGAATACCGTATGCGCGCTTACCGAGGAACATCATGTTGACGTAAAGCTCGAGGATTTCTTCCTTGCTTAGTTCTTCTTCTATTTTTAGTGCTAGTAAGATCTCGTTGAATTTGCGTGAAAACGTTCGTCGCAAAGACAAAAATACGTGTCGCGTAAGCTGCATGGTCAGGGTGCTTCCGCCCGAGCCTTTTTTGCCGGTGGCGATAAGGTGGGCCACTGCTCGCACTAACCCTTTTAATGAAACCCCGCTATGCTCATAGAAGTCGTCGTCTTCGGCGGCGATCAGAGCATTGATGAAATCTTGTGGTATATCCTCGTATTTAACTGGATAGCGGCGCCTCTCACCAAATTCGCCGATGAGTTTATTGTCGGCAGAATAAATGCGAAGGGGGGTTTCCAGGCGGATATCGCGAATGCTTTCGACCGGTGGCAATTTTGGGCTGAGATAGAGGTAGAAGCTCGCAAGTACGACGAGAGTGCCTCCCGCGACAGCTAAAAGGACCAACGATGTTGTGATCAATAGTGATGTTTTTATTTTCATTAGGAATAAGCAGGTGGAATGTCAGACTATTTTGACAGATTTCACCATTATAAATTCTTTTTTTAATTTTACCTACGTGTGTTCAAGTTGCAGGCTATACTTAAAGTGCTATAACATGAAGATAGGCTAAGTGACGGAAATAGATAGAAAAATGGGTTTCTTAGAGATTTTCAATAAAAAACAAAAGCCACTACTAGGCTTAGACATCAGCTCTACCTCCGTCAAAATGCTGGAGATTAGTCGGCAGGGTGATTCATTTCGTGTGGAAAATTACGCGGTGAAGCCTCTGCCTGCCAATGCGGTGGTCGAAAAGAATATCAATGATCCTGAAGTGGTGTCACAGGTTGTAAAGGCTGTGGTGCAAGGCGCTCGTACTAAGGTGAAAGATGCCGCTGTTGCGGTGGCCGGCTCTGCTGTTATTACAAAGCTGATTGAAATGCCGGGTGATCTCAACGACGATGCCTTGGAGTTGCAGATTTCTTTAGAGGCGGATCAATATATTCCATACCCGCTAGAAGAGGTTGCGCTCGACTTCGATGTGCAGGGTGTCTCGGAAAAAAACCCCGATCAGGTAGAAGTTCTTTTGGCTGCGTGTCGCCGAGAAAATGTTGATTCGCGGGCAAGTATTCTTGAAATGGCAGAACTGCACCCTAAGGTGGTTGACGTCGAAGCCTATACCATGGAGCGAGCGTTCGCTTTGGTGCAAGAGCAGTTTGAAGATCAAGAAGAGCAAATTGTTGCCGTGATCGATGTTGGCGCGACCATGACGACTTTGAGTGTATTGATCGATGGCAAAACTATTTACACGCGAGAGCAGTTGTTCGGCGGTAAGCAGTTAACGGAAGAAATACAGCGTCGCTACGGGCTATCGGCTGAAGAAGCTGGCTTAGCGAAGAAGCAGGGTGGTCTTCCAGATGACTACGAGCCAGAAGTTTTGGAGCCGTTTAAAGATGCGGTTGTCCAGCAAGTTACCCGCTCATTGCAATTCTTTTTCTCTTCCAGTCAATACAATGATGTTGACCATATCGTTCTTGCCGGCGGCGTTGCCTCGCTAGAAGGCTTAGATAACCTAATAGAAGAAAAACTTGGCACTTCGGTAACGGTCGCAAACCCATTTGCCAATATGTCGATTTCTTCTCGAGTTAATGCCGCGATGCTTGGGAATGATGCGCCTTCGTTAATGATTGCGACGGGTTTGGCCTTAAGGAGCTTTGAATAATGGCTCGAATAAATTTATTGCCATGGCGCGAGGAAATGCGCCAGGAGAAGAAAAAGGAATTTTTAACGCAGTTGGGCGGCATATGTATATTGGTGGCATTGGTGGCTTTTGTGTGGGTGCGGTCTGTCGATGGCGCGATTGCATCACAGGGGGCTCGAAATGCCATGCTTGACCAAGAAATCAAAGGGCTTGAAAAGCAGGTGGAAGAAATTAAAAACCTGAAAAAAGAGCGCCGTGAGTTACTTGATCGAATGAAAGTTATTCAGGATTTGGAAGGCAAACGAGCTATTATTGTTCACTACTTTGATGAAATGGCCGGTGCTGTTCCTGATGGTGTGTTCTTGACCTCGTTAAAGCGCAAAGACGATAGTTTTACGCTGGAAGGTATTAGTGAGTCGAATAATCGTATATCCGAGTTCATGCGACAAATTGAAAGCTCTGAGTGGTTTAAAGGAACTTCTATTGTGTCTATCTCTGCTGACCCAGACTCTGGGCCGCAGGCGCAAAAATTCACTTTGCGTTTGACCGCTACCCTTCCAGGGGCTGAGGAGAACGAAGATGGCTGATTTAAACCAATATATTGAGCAACTGCAAAATTTTGATATCAATGATGTCGACTGGGATCGTATTGGTACCTGGCCTGCCCCAGCTAAAATTTTGGTGTGCGTTGTTGCTGTTGTTGTTATTTTGGTGGCATGTCACTTTCTTATTGTGAAAGATAAAAATGCAGAGTTAGGTGTGGCCAAAAACCGCGAGGTAGAACTTCGCAAATCTTTTGAAACCAAAGCTTACGAGGCGGCCAATTTAGAGCGTTATAGGGCGCAGATGCGTGAAATGGCGGGTACCTTGCAGGCACTCGTTTCACGTTTGCCTAGTAGTATTGAGATGCCTGGGCTGCTAGATGACTTGGAAGATAAGGCAATTGAATCGCGCTTGGAAATCGAAGCCATAAAACCGCAGAGTGAAGTCTCGACAGATTTCTATATTGAGCTGCCGCTTGAAATTAACGTTACGGGTGGTTACCACGAGTTTGGTGCTTTTGTGAGTGGCATTGCTGGTATGCCACGCATTGTGACCTTACACGACTTTACTGTGGTCAGAGAAAAGCAAGAGTCTGGAATGCTAAAAATGGATATTACGGCGAAAACCTACCGGTATAAGCCTCAGGAGTAACACATGAAAATATCTATTTTAAAAGTTTTAACTATGTGTGCATCTGTGAGCTTTGTGCTGGCGTGTTCAAGTAGCGGGCAGCATGGCGACCTTAAGCAGTATATCGCAGAGACAAAAGCGCGACCTGCTGGAGCAATCGAGCCATTGCCTTCGTTTAAACCCTATGAAGCCTATATATACAGCGCTGCTGCCAAGAGAAGCCCTTTTGATCGCCCCCTTGAGATCAAACGTAGGATTGTTGCGTCATCAGGAGCAAAGGTCACGCCTGACTTTAATCGCACTAAAGAATTCCTTGAGGGTTTTGATCTTGCCACATTAAAGATGGTGGGTAATATCGAAAAAGGTGGCACGCTCTGGGCCTTAATTTCAGACCCATCAGGCACAATTCATTGGGTAAAAGATGGTAATTTTATTGGCAAGAATCACGGCAAAATTGTGGAGACTGTCGAGAGCAAAGTTGAATTAATAGAAATCGTATCCGATGGTCTCGATGGTTGGGTTGAACGACCCCGAGTCATTGCACTATCCGAAGAGCAGGAATAATAAGCATGGTTAGGTTACAAGCAAATTTCGTATTGTTGTTAGCACTGGTGTTGAGTGCAGCACACATTAACGCGGCGACCCTATCGGATATTAAGTTTGCCGAATTGCCTGGCGAGAGGGCTGAACTTCGTTTGGCTTTTGATTCGCCTCCTGTGGCCCCCACTGGCTACGCTATTGAGCAGCCCGCCCGTATTGTTTTGGATTTTGCTGGCATTAGCAGTCAGTTGAGTCAGAAAAAGTACACCATGAATGTGGGTAAAGTGACAAGTGCGGTGGTTGTGGAAGGCGGTGGAAGAACGCGACTAGTCGTGAACCTTGATGAATCTGTGCCCTACCGCTCTTATCAAGATGGCAATGATTTTGTCGTTGAAGTGGGTGTTAGCGCTAATAGTGCTAGCCCCAGTTATGTCGCTGGTTCGGACCAGTCAAGTTCAACAGAAAGCGCTCAACCCTCGAACCCGGCGAGCTCCTCCTCTGCGCCTTCGCAAAACTACCCCAGTGAATCGATAGGTGATATTGATTTCCGTCGTGGAGAGGTTGGCGAGGGCAAAATTATTCTCGATCTCAATGAAACGAATCTCAATATAGGCATCGAGCAGGTGAGCAGTGGTCTAGAAATAAAACTTTTGGACGCAACTTTGCCAAAAGCGTTGGCACGTAAGTTAGATGTTGTCGATTTTGCAACGCCAGTAAGCATGATTTCTGCTAAGCAAGAATCTGACGGTGTACGAATAGCGGTTGAAACCAATGGTGAATATGACTATCTCGCTTACCAAGCAGACAATCAATATGTCATTAATGTGAAACCTCTTACACGCGAAGAGTTGGAAGAGAAAAAGAAAGAGTTTGCTTATGTTGGTGACCGCTTATCGTTGAACTTCCAAAACATTCCTGTGCGTAATGTATTGCAGCTGATTGCGGATTTTACCAGCCTAAATTTGGTCGCGTCAGACACGGTTTCTGGCAGTATCACATTGCGTTTAGATAACGTGCCTTGGGATCAAGCGCTTGATATCGTATTGAAAACCAAAGGTCTGGATAAGCGCAAAATTGGTAACGTGCTCATGGTGGCGCCAGCAGCAGAAATTGCTGAGCGTGAACGCCAAGAAATTGAGACGCAAAAGCAACTGCAAGAGCTGGCCCCGATGCGTACCGAGTATATTCGCGTGCGTTATGCCAATGCTCGAGAGCTGTTCTCCTTGTTTCTTGATGGTGGCAGCGGTGAAGGAGGCGGAGGCGGTGAAGGTGGTGCTGGGCAGCAAAATTCGACCGGTACACTGTTGTCTGAGCGAGGGCGCGCTATCGTGGATGAACGTACTAACTCCATAATGCTCACTGATACGGAAGAGAAAATTCAAGAATTTAAGCGTTTAATCGATAAGGTGGATATCCCTGTTCGTCAAGTGATGATCGAAGCTAGAATTGTGATTGCTAACACTGACTTTAGAAAAGAGTTAGGTGTAAGGATTGCCGGAGATGCGGTGGAAACAAGCCCAAATGGTCGTCGTAAGTTCGAGTTTACTGGTCGAATGGAAGGTCTAGTTAATGGAGATGGCGATGGTCCTGAAGCTGTATTTGTTGACACTGATCAAGATGGTGTGACCGATGATGAGCGGGATTTGCTCTCTTCAAATTTGGTTGATCTTGGTGTGTTTAACCCTGCGGGTGCATTCACCTGGAATGTAATCAGCTCTAACTTCCTGCTGGGAATGGAGCTATCTGCACTTCAAAACTCAGGCTTTGCCGAAATTGTTTCCCAGCCAAAAGTGATTACTGGCGATAAGCAGCAAGCGTCCATTGAGTCTGGTACAGAAATTGGCTATCAGGAAGAGTCGGCCAGTGGTGGTACTACCACCTCATTTAAAGAGGCAGTGCTGAAGCTGGATGTAACGCCGCAAATAACGCCTGATAATCGCGTTATTATGGATTTGGAAATCACGCAAGATTCGGTGAGTGGTTTTACTACGACTGGCGTACCTATTCTTGATATCACACAGTTGGAAACACAGGTGCTTGTATCTGATGCTGAAACCATTGTTTTGGGCGGTATTTATCAAACTGAAACTACGAAAAGCCAGCAAAAAGTGCCTCTTTTGGGTGATATTCCTTTTCTTGGGCGACTTTTCCGTAATGACTTGAAACGTGAAGATAAGCGTGAAATTCTTATATTCATTACGCCACGCGTTATGGCATCAAGTTTTACTGAGTAGCGTTTGTTTAAATCGTAGTGAATCAAATTCTAATACTTGTCGGCCCGATGGGGGCGGGAAAATCTACCATCGGCCGGCAGCTGTCCTCTAAGTTGTCCTTCGAATTTCTCGATACTGATCACATTATTGAAAATCGCTCTGGCGCTGATATTCCCTGGATTTTCGACGTCGAAGGGGAAGAGGGTTTTCGCGATCGCGAAACTGCAGTGTTAAAAGATTTGGTGGGTGTATCAAGTGCTGTGATTGCCACTGGAGGCGGTCTAGTTCTGCGTGAAGAAAACCGCGAGTTGCTCAGGCAGTTGGGCAAGGTGTATTACTTGCGAGCCAATGTTGATCAGTTGGTCAGGCGGACGCAAAAAGATAAAAAACGCCCTTTATTACAAGTGGCAGACCCACGAAAAAAAATCGAAGAAATTTTTGAACATCGCGACCCGATCTACCGTGATGTGGCTGACAAGGTTATAGTTACGGATGGAAGCAGCGCTAAAAACGTTGTGCAACAAATAATCGAAGATTTCAGCGCGGCGTAATTCATGTCAACACTTCAAGTCGATCTTGCAGATCGCAGTTACCCAATTTTTATAGAATCGAATATCTTATCTTCATCTGAATACTATCAGCCATATGTTTCGAGTAGCCAAGTCCTGTTGGTGACAAATGAAACGATTGATCCCCTTTACAGTTCTGCGCTTACGAAGGCGCTAGATTTTGTCGAGACCTTGGATAAGGTTGTTCTGCCTGATGGTGAGCAGTATAAAAACTTAGAAACACTTAATTTAATTTTTGATGCGTTATTGGATAACGCTCACAATCGTAAGACAACAATCGTTGCGCTTGGAGGCGGTGTTATTGGTGATATGGTCGGCTTTGCTGCAGCTTGCTATCAGCGCGGCGTTGCTTTCATTCAAGTGCCGACCACTTTGTTGTCCCAAGTAGATTCGTCTGTTGGCGGTAAAACAGCGGTTAATCATGCGCTTGGCAAAAATATGA
Organism: Agarilytica sp.; assembly: GCA_045430305.1. Taxonomy (GTDB): domain Bacteria; phylum Pseudomonadota; class Gammaproteobacteria; order Pseudomonadales; family Cellvibrionaceae; genus Agarilytica. The sequence goes on from JAILXW010000002.1 coordinate 461,630, forward strand.
TTGGCGCTTTCCATCAGCCAAAAGCGGTTGTGATCGATACGGAATTATTAAAAACACTCCCTGAACGGGAGTTGTCAGCAGGCCTTGCGGAAGTTATTAAATATGGTTTGATTGTCGACGCAGATTTTTTTGACTGGTTAGAGGCAAATATCGACGCCTTGCTTGCGCTAGATAAGCCTGCGTTGATTTACGCGATCGAAAAATCTTGTCAGGCAAAAGCAGCGGTTGTCGCTAAAGATGAGCGTGAGGGTGGCTTGCGTGCAATTCTAAATTTGGGTCATACCTTTGGCCATGCCATAGAGGCACACCTTGGTTATGGATCTTGGCTGCACGGGGAAGCGGTTGGTGCGGGAATGGTGATGGCTTGCCAAATGTCGCACAAGCTCGGTTGGATCGATGGTGAGCTGGTTGAGCGAGCGACACGTTTAATTCAAAGGGCCGGGCTTCCTATTTGCCCACCAAAAGAAATGACGCCCGAGACTTTTCTCAAATATATGTCGGTCGACAAAAAGGTTTTAGACAAAACACTGCGCTTGGTCTTGTTAAAAAAATGCGGCGAAGCGGTAGTGACCAGTGATTTCTCTCACGAGATACTGCTGGAAACCTTGCAAGGTGCTTAACAAGCCGTTATAAGACAAGAAGAATAACATTCCACTGGGGTGGTCATGTCCACGTCTTTAGAGCACGAGCAAACTTATTTTTATACGCCAGCGCTTAAGTCGCTAGTTCAGCAAATATCACACCTCGCTTTTTTCGGTGACGGTATTTCGTTAGTACTAGGGGAAAAAGGCAGCGGTAAAAGCTCGCTCGCAAAAGAGCTGTGTACTCAATTCGAGCCGGCGCATCAGCATGTTTCGCTCTGTTTTTCCTCTGAAGTGGAGTTGGCAGATTGTTTAGAGCAAGTCGCCAGCGGTTTGGGGGTGCGAGCGGAAGAGGGAGCTGTCAGTGCGGGGGAGTTGTTGGGTGAGTTGCGCCATTACGTTCAGGCTCTGGTGCAAGATAAAAAACTAGTCATCCTAACAATCGATAACGCCCACTTTCTTGATGATCAAGCATTGGGTGCATTAATCAGTTTATTGCAGGGAGCTAACAGCCCTAATAGCGGGCTCCACTACGTCTTTTTTTCTGAGCCAGGTTTGGATCGTCGCGTTGACGCTCTTCAAATAATCGATGTGGCGGCTTACGATTTCTTATTGCCCAATTTTTCTCCCACCGAATTGTCGAGCTTTTTAGAGACCTTTCCGCATTTACAAGAAACCCTAAATTCCTCGCTTGTTCAAAAGCTCTGGTCTGGTTCAAAAGGGGTTCCGGGGAAAGCACTATCTATACTCGGTGAGGGCGATACGCCAGGGCGTACCACGCCAAAGCCAAGCGGGGGTGACACAGAGAACCTCAAAACCTCATTGTTTTCTTCTTTGCCCTTTGGGCATATCACTGCAATTGTGGTGTTAATTGCTGTGTTGCTCTCGACTTTATTGTTAAGGGGGGGCGGGGACGACTACAAAGTGCAGCCCATTCAAAGTGGCAGCCTTGCGGTTAACGCGGGCGATCAGCAGGCTGACAAATTGAGCGAGAAAGAGCAAGAAGGTATTTCTAGGGATGATGCTATAACTGCAGGACAAGATCAGGTTCAGCCTGAGGAGGGGGTCAGTGAACTGCAGTCCGAAGAGCCAGGGCATGAAAGTGAGTCGTTAGAGGAAGAAAGTGTCGTTGAGTTTGCTGAACAAGCAAGCATAAGTGCACGGGATACCATAGATCCTGCTCAAAAAGACACTTTTTCAGGCGAAATCACGGCGAGCACGCCTCCGCAAGAGAGGCTTAATACACCTTTGCCAGAAGCAAAGCCTGATTCCAAAAAGCTAGATTCAAAATCAAAGCGCGAGGATTCAGAGTCGCTAGATTCACACGAAGAGGTTCTTGAATTTGGAGAGGCTGAAGACAGAGTGGTGACCTTGCCGACGTTGTCTGCTGGAAAGGCATTAACTGAGCCAGAAATTTTCTTGTTGGCGCAAAACCCAGAGTTTTATACTTTGCAGGTCATTGCTGCGAGTAAAAAGGCGTCTTTAGATGCCTATGTAAAACGACAAGCCAATCGAGCTAGTTTGTATATGTATCGTGGGGTGCGAGAAGGTAAGAGCTGGTATGTTGTGGTGCAAGGCGTCTATTCTTCACGAAAAGCGGCGTTAAATGCACGTAGATTACTCCCAAGTGAGCAGGCAAAAGCCGGTCCGTGGCCTCGCCAGTTGTCCTCTATTCAGGAAGAAATCGAAGAGTTTCGTAACAATTAGGTCTATTTTTGAAGAAGTTTTACTCTTCGCGTCAATGCTGCGAAGTTCGAGTCTTGCTATTGATAGAAGCAGCGGGTACCATGCTGCGCCCATTTGCACAACGGCCCCCTAACGAGGCTGAGTGAAAGCTAAGTGTTCAAGCAAATTCGGGGCGAGATAAGCTGAATCGCAGGTTGCTGAATCGCTGGCACTGGTATTAGTGTCAACAGATTGAAAAGCCTCAAATGATTCATAAGACTCAACAATTACAATAAAACCGCGCACTTTCGGCGTATCTCCCTTATTTTTGCGAACACGTGATGCTTTCACGCAGCCTTGTGATGCGGGGTTTTTTTGTCTCTGAAGCAGATGAGACGGCTGGAGCGATAGGAGCTTTGCTTCTATGCACTATATATTGCGCACTATATATAAAGTGGCATTAACGAACGATTGAGTGAAAACGCCTATGAATACGGGTCTTTACCGAGTAGACGAATTCAAAGACAACTGTGGTTTTGGTCTTATCGCCCACCTCAAAGGGGATAAAAGCCACAAGCTTTTGCAAACTGCAATTGAGTCTCTTACATGCATGACTCACCGCGGTGGTATTGCTGCGGACGGCAAAACTGGTGACGGTTGTGGCCTCCTTATTCAGAAGCCCGATAGCTTTTTCAGAGACATCGCTCAGCAAGAGCTTAGTTTGTCTTTGAGTGAAGCCTACGGTGTTGGCTCAATCATGCTTAGTCAGGACGTGGAACGAGCTGAGCAATCTAAAACCGTATTACAAGAAGAGTTGGCCAAAGAAGGTCTTGGCGAAATCGCATGGCGCGAGGTTCCAACGAATTCGGATTGCCTCGGTCCGATCGCTCTGGAATCGCTTCCTCAGTTTTTTCATTTGTTTATCAATGCTGAAAATTGCGATGCACAGCAGTTAGAAGCAAAGCTCTTCTATGCCCGCCGTCGTTCGGAACTGCGTCTGGCTGATGATGAAGCGTTTTACATTGCCAGCCTGAGTGGCAAAGTGGTTTCCTACAAAGGCTTAATGATGCCTGTGGATTTGCCCGCTTTCTATTTAGATTTGGCCAATCCTAAATTAGAAACGGCTATTTGTGTTTTTCACCAACGCTTCTCAACAAACACTTTGCCGAAGTGGCCTTTGGCTCAGCCTTTTCGTATGTTGGCGCATAATGGCGAAATCAATACCATCATGGGCAACCGCAACTGGTCTGTGGCGCGTACACCTAAATTCGCCACCGACAACTTGCCGAACCTCGAGGAAATTACGCCGCTGGTAAATCGTACTGGCTCAGATTCCTCCAGCCTCGACAATATGCTTGAGCTGTTGTTAATCGGTGGTATGGATCTCTACCGTGCAGCTCGTATGCTTGTGCCACCCGCGTGGCAAAACGTCGAGCAGATGGATGAAGATCTACGCGCGTTCTACGAATACAACTCGATGCATATCGAACCCTGGGATGGCCCCGCCGGCTTGGTGTTGACTGATGGTCGCTACGCCGTGTGCACGCTCGATCGCAATGGCTTGCGCCCATCACGTTGGGTCATCACCAAAGATGACATCATTACAGTGGCTTCAGAAATTGGTGTTTATGATTACAAGCCGGAAGACGTGGTTGCCAAAGGTCGTTTAGGCCCGGGTCAAATTCTTTCTGTAGATACACAAGAAGGCACCCTGCATCACACGCGTGATATCGACAATATTCTCAAAAAAGCGAAGCCATATAAAAAGTGGATGCGTGACAACGCGACTCGAATTGAAGCAACACTTGCGAAAGACAGCGCGGAAGTCGGGCAGTCTGAAGAGCAATTAGAAGTCGCGATGAAGTTTTTCCAGGTGAGCTTTGAAGAGAGCGATCAGGTGATGCGCCCACTTGGCGAGAGTGGGCAAGAGGCAGTGGGCTCCATGGGTGACGATACACCAATGGCCGTACTGTCTAAGCAGCAGCGCCCGCTCTACGACTATTTTCGTCAGCAATTTGCTCAGGTAACTAATCCACCGATTGACCCATTGCGTGAAGCAATTGTGATGTCGCTCGAAACCTGTGTGGGTAAAGAACTGTCTGTCTTTGGTGAAACTGAGGCGCATGCTCATCGTATTATTTTGAGTAGCCCGGTCTTGTCACCAGATAAATTCCGCTCCCTGTTAACGCTTGGAGATAAGGGCTACCCGGCGCAAACGTTCAAAATTGAATACGATCCTGACACAACCAATCTCAAGGCAGCTATTGAATCTTTGCTAGAAGAGGTGATTGAAGCTGTTAAGCAGGGCGTTACGACGATCGTTCTTAGTGACGCGAAGCCAGAAAAAGGCAAACTGCCAATCCATGCGTTGCTCGCAACGGGTGCGGTTCACCATCGTTTGACCAATGTTGGTTTGCGGTGTGATGCCAATATTGTGGTAGAAACAGGCACCGCGCGCGACTCACACCAAGTGGCCACGTTAATTGGCTACGGTGCTACGGCGGTATTCCCTTACCTTAGTTACTTTGTATTAAATCGTTTGATTGAGTCTGGCGAGTTGTTGCTCGATTACGATCAAGCATACAAGAACTACCAAAAAGGTTTGGATAAGGGCCTCTTAAAGATTCTTTCGAAAATGGGTATCTCAACCATCGCTTCCTACCGTGGCGCGCAGTTGTTTGAAGCGGTTGGTTTGGCTGATGAAATTATCGACCTTTGTTTCCAAGGAACCGTAAGCCGCCTTCAGGGTGCAACATTTGAGCACCTTGAAGAAGACCAAAAGCGTTTGGCTAAACTGGCCTGGAACCCTCGTAAAGAAATTTCTCCTGGAGGCATGCTTAAGTATGTGCATGGCCAGGAATATCACGCCTTTAACCCAGATGTCGTGCAAGCGCTTCAAAAGGCAGTGCAAAGTGGCGATTACAGCGCATGGCGAGACTATTCGTCTTTGGTGAATGAACGCCCAGCTGCCACTATGCGCGATATGTTGGCACTGAAAAAAGATACTGCATCGATTTCTATTGATGACGTAGAGCCGGCAGAAGCGATCTATAAGCGTTTTGATTCTGCAGCGATGTCATTGGGTGCGCTTTCTCCAGAAGCGCATGAAGCACTGGCAGAGGCTATGAATAGTCTGGGTGGCCGCTCTAACAGTGGTGAAGGCGGTGAAGATCCCGTTCGGTTTAACACGCCTAAAGTGTCTAAGATCAAACAAATTGCCTCCGGCCGTTTTGGTGTTACTCCTCACTACTTGGTTAACGCTGAAGTGTTGCAAATTAAAGTGGCGCAAGGTGCTAAACCCGGTGAGGGTGGTCAGTTGCCTGGTGGTAAAGTTAACGACTTGATTGCGCGCCTGCGTTTTTCTGTACCTGGTGTGACGCTGATTTCTCCGCCGCCGCATCACGATATTTACTCTATTGAAGATCTGGCTCAACTGATATTCGATTTAAAGCAAGTGAATCCGAAAGCACTTGTTTCGGTGAAGCTCGTATCTCGTCCGGGTGTGGGTACTATTGCAGCGGGTGTTGCGAAGGCCTATGCCGATTTGATCACCATTTCTGGGTACGACGGCGGTACAGCGGCAAGTCCGCTAACCTCAATTCGTTACGCCGGTTCCCCGTGGGAGCTTGGCCTATCTGAAACACACCAGACGCTTCGCGCCAACGACCTGCGTGGTAAAGTCCGCGTTCAGACTGACGGCGGTTTGAAGTCGGGTCTTGATGTCATCAAGGCTGCGATCTTAGGCGCCGAGAGTTTTGGCTTCGGTACCGCCCCTATGGTTGCGCTTGGATGTAAGTACTTACGTATCTGTCATCTCAACAATTGTGCGACAGGTGTTGCGACCCAGCAAGAAAAATTGCGAGATAAACATTACATTGGCACGGTCGAAATGGCGAAGAACTTCTTCAAGTTTGTTGCCGAAGAAACCCGTGAGTGGATGGCTAAATTGGGTGTTAGCAATCTGAATGAATTGATCGGTCGCGTTGATTTGTTGGAAGCTATTGAAGGCAGCACTGCAAAACAGCAAAACCTTGATATGTCTCCAGTCCTTCATACTGACGACTTTCTAGAAAGCAAACCGCAGTTTTGCCAAGTGGAAAAGAATGCTCCCTTCGACCAAGGTTTGTTAGCCGAGCGCATTGTTTTAGAAACGCTTGATGCTATTGAAAATAAGGCCGGTGGTGAATTTGCATTTGATATTACTAACTGTGACCGCTCCATCGGTGCACGCGTTAGTGGTGAAATAGCCAAGCGTCACGGCAATCAAGGTATGGCAGATAAACCCATAACGCTCAAACTAACAGGTGTGGCGGGTCAGAGTCTTGGTGTTTGGAATGCCGGCGGTTTGAATATTTATCTCGAAGGTGATGCAAACGACTACGTTGGTAAAGGTATGGCCGGTGGTAAAGTCGTCATTCGTCCGCCGCAAGGTTCGAGCTTCCAATCACAAAGTACCAGTATTATGGGTAACACCTGCTTATATGGAGCAACCGGCGGTAAATTATTTGCTGCGGGTCGTGCTGGCGAGCGCTGCGGTGTTCGTAATTCGGGTGCACACGTGGTCGTGGAAGGCGCTGGAGACCACTGTTGTGAATACATGACCGGTGGCGTGGTAGCGGTGTTGGGCGATACCGGTGTGAATTTCGGCGCTGGTATGACCGGCGGTTTAGCTTATGTGCTTGACCAGAACAACACCTTCACCGACAAACACAATCGTGAAGTGGAAATTACCCGCGTGAGCACTCAAATGCTTGAAGCTTATCGTAACCACTTGCGCGGCATTATTACTGAGTTTGCCGAAGAAACTAACAGTGTCTGGGGTCAGCATATTCTCGAAAACTTCTCCGACTATGTCGGCAAGTTCTGGCTGGTAAAACCCAAGGCCTCCAACCTCAATACGCTACTTGATAGCCTCAAGAAGCGCGGAGAATAGGAGCACGCTATGACTGAAAGATTGAACAACAATTTCCAATTCCTCGACGTTGGGCGCGTAGACCCGAACAAGAAAGATATCAATACGCGCAAAAACGAATTTGTTGAGATTTATCAGCCCTTCTCTCAAGAGCAGGCTGCTGATCAATCTCACCGTTGCCTAGCTTGTGGTAACCCATATTGTGAGTGGAAGTGCCCGGTACATAACTACATTCCCAACTGGCTTAAGTTGGTGTCGGAAGGCAACATCATGGAGGCCGTCGAACTTTGTCATCGTACGAATTCTCTGCCAGAAGTGTGTGGCCGTGTGTGTCCGCAAGACCGTTTGTGTGAGGGTGCTTGTACCTTGAACGACGGTTTTGGTGCCGTGACCATTGGTAACGCCGAGAAATACATTACTGAAACAGCCTTCGCCATGGGGTGGAAGCCCGATATGAGCGATGTTGCTGATACGGGCAAAAAAGTTGCTGTGATTGGTGCAGGCCCAGCCGGTTTGGGTTGTGCTGATGTGCTTGTCCGCAACGGCGTTACGCCAGTTGTATTTGATCGTTATCCAGAAATTGGTGGCCTTCTTACTTTTGGCATTCCAGAATTCAAACTTGAAAAACAAGTTATGAGTCGTCGCCGTGAAGTGTTCGAAGAGATGGGTGTGGAATTTCGTCTTAATACTGAAATCGGTAAAGACGTATCGATGGAAAGTTTGTTAGCCGATTACGATGCAGTCTTCATGGGAATGGGTACATACAACTATATGAAGGGTGGCTTCCCTGGTGAAGACCTTCCAGGTGTATACGATGCATTGCCATTTTTGATTTCCAACGTAAATCGTAACCTTGGTTTTGAAAAAGACGAAAGCGAATTTATTAGTGTAAAAGGTAAGCGCGTTGTTGTACTTGGTGGCGGTGATACAGCGATGGATTGTAATCGTACCTCTATTCGCCAAGGTGCTGCTTCAGTGACTTGTGCTTATCGCCGTGACGAAGAAAATATGCCCGGTTCGCGTCGCGAAGTGCAAAATGCTAATGAAGAAGGCGTTAACTTCCTTTACATGCGTCAGCCAGTCGAAATTGTTGGTGATGGTAAAGTGGAAGGTATTAAAGTGGTGTCTACCAAAATGGGCGAACCCGATGAAAATGGTCGTCGACGTCCAGAAGTTATTGAAGGTAGTGAAGAAATTTTACCGGCAGACGTCGTGCTGATCGCGTTTGGGTTCCGTCCAAGCCCTGAGCCTTGGTTCGAGGAAAACGGCATCAAAGTCGCGGGTTGGGGTGGCGTTGTTGCGCCAGAAGAGCAGGAATATAAATTCCAAACGTCTAATCCAAAAGTCTTTGCTGGTGGCGATATGGTGCGAGGGTCTGACCTCGTGGTTACTGCTATTTGGGAAGGGCGTGAAGCGGCTGAAGGTATTCTCGACTACCTCGACGTTTAATCGAATAAGGTCTCTATCTTGAGCGAACTTAAAAACGATATTTTTCTTCGCGCGCTAATGCGCCAACCCATCGAGCGTACGCCTGTGTGGATGATGCGCCAAGCAGGCCGCTACTTGCCAGAATACCGTGCAACACGGGCAAAAGCAGGTGATTTTATGTCTCTGTGTAAAAATGCAGAGATGGCCTGTGAAGTAACCTTACAACCGCTCGAGCGTTTTAATATTGATGCAGCCATTCTGTTCTCGGATATTTTAACTATTCCAGACGCAATGGGGTTGGGCCTCTACTTTGAAACTGGCGAAGGGCCACGTTTCAAAAAAACCGTTCGAACGAAAGAAGATATCGAATCCCTTCCTGTGCCTAAGGCGGAAGACGACCTCGGTTATGTCATGAACGCGGTGCGCACGATTCGCCGTGAGTTGAATGGTCGAGTGCCTCTAATCGGTTTTTCTGGCAGCCCCTGGACTTTGGCTACTTACATGGTCGAAGGTGGCTCTAGTAAAGATTTTCGCCGTACCAAAGCCCTTGTATACAATCAGCCCGAGCTAGCGGCACTTCTGCTCGATAAGATTGCAGACTCTGTTATTGATTATCTTAATGCGCAAATACGCGCGGGCGCTCAAGCAGTACAGATTTTTGATTCGTGGGGCGGTGCGCTTTCACACGATGCTTATCGAGAATTTTCTTTAAAGCCAATGAAAAAAATTATCGATGGTTTGATCAAAGAAAATGAAGGCCGTAAAGTGCCGGTGATTTTATTCACAAAAGGTGGCGGCCAGTGGCTCGAGAGCATGGTGCCCAGCGGTGCGGACTGCTTAGGCTTAGATTGGACCACAGATATCGGTGCAGCACGTGAGCGAGTGGGCCAGAGTGTTAGTCTTCAAGGCAATATGGACCCCGCAGTTTTGTACGCAAAACCGGAACGTATCAGGCAGGAAGTCGCACGTATTCTAGAGCGTTATGGCAGTGGCAGTGGTCACGTGTTCAATTTAGGCCATGGAATTACGCCAGAAGTCGACCCTGCTCATGCCGGAGCATTTTTCGAAGCGGTTCACGAACTTTCGCCGTCTTATCACAAAGCGTAACTAGCAACTTTTTTGGAATAAAAAACGATGAAAACGATGCCAAACGTCGTTTATATTCCCGTATGGCATGGTTTTTTGTTATAAAGCGTTGACTGGTCAACAAAACGCCACATCTCGTCAGAGCGGGTGCATACAGTATTTAGGACTGAGGTTATACTTAATCTTATTAATAGTTAACGGATTTAGTGGCTTAGAGGAAACGTTCGTTGGGAATCAAGCAGCAAAAAATAGCGGTCAGTGAGTTGACGGTGGGCATGTTTGTGTCTGGCCTCGATCGACCGTGGACGCAAACGCCTTTTCCTTTGCAAGGTTTTTACGTTCGCAGCTTGGACGAAATCCGTGAACTAAAAGTCCATTGTAATCACGTTTACATTGATGTGGTGAAAGGGGCTTCGCCAGTCAAAACCAACCTTAAAAAACTCAGTGGTGCTAGCGGCCAAGATCGCCGTAAAGAAGGCCGTGCGGTTAAAGGAGCTAAAGTCACTAATGTTGCGCCTCTAAAAGTGAAGCACAACGTCTATCCTGTTGCAGAAAAGCTTGAAAACGAAATTGGTAATGCTAAACAGCTGCACCAGCAAGTGTATAACGCTGTGGGTTCCGTGATGGAGCAGGTCGACAGTGACCACAATAATATTCCTATTGCCGAAACTAAGCGTGTTGCTAGTAGCATGGTCGACAGTGTACTACGTAGCCCGGATGCGTTTACCTGGTTAAGCCGTGTCCGCGATAAGGACGAATACACTTATAGCCATTCTGTTAGGTCTGCGGTGTGGGCGATTTTGTTTGGCCGGCATATTGGTATGCCAAAAAACGAACTCGATATTTTGGCGATGGGCGTGCTGCTAAAAGATCTTGGCAAAACGAAATTACCTGAACACTTAATTTATAAAGCCGATCGCAATCAAACGGAACAACAGGCATACGAAAAGTTTGTCGAGTACGGTGTTGATATTTTGCGAGCTATGACCGACGTGAAACCGCGTGTTACTTCAGTTGTGAAGACACATTGTGAGCGGGTTAATGGCAGTGGTTTTCCGCAACATTTGCGTGCGGATAAAATCCCTTTACTCGGTAAAATTGCCGGTATTGTCACGTTTTACGATGAAACAATTAATCCGCGCGGTGCAGATATTCCCATGTCGCCGTCAAAAGCCGTGGCAAAACTTTACGAGCAGCGCGGTGTTGAATTTCAGGAAGAGCTGGTTGTTGAATTTATTCGAGCGATAGGCTTGTACCCTACTGGAACACTCGTAGAGCTATCTACCGGTGAAGTGGCAGTGGTGGTTGAGCAAAACTTTGATCGTCGTTTAAAGCCTGTGGTTATGGTTGTGACCGATGCGGTTAAAGAGCCTATTTACGATAATTTTGTACTAGACTTGGCGGAGCATGAGCGAATTAATCAAGCAAAAATTGATTCAGGTAAAGCCACTCGCGCAGAAGTGGAATTGATCGAAATTGTCCAAGATTTGGAGCCTGGCTCTTACGATATTGATATCGCCAGTATTCGTGATAATTATATTCACGAAAAAGCCGACCAAAGTGGCGGTATTTTAGGTATGTTCAAAAATAGCGTGAGAAAAATTCCTGTTTTCTCTCGAAGCTAAAGCGCTTTAATCTACTTTCTTCTCTTTCTCTTTCTCTTTCTCTTTCTCTTTCTCTTTCTCTTTCTCTTTCTCTTTCTCGTTCTCTTTCTCGTTCTCTTTTTCTTTCTTTAGCGGTTCATGTTTTAAACCTTCATATGAAAGCATTACGTGTTTTCGAGAAAGTTGCCATTTGTAACCGCCAAGCTCACCCGTTCCACGAATGACGCGATGACAGGGAATAAAGTAGGCGACAGGGTTGCGCGCAATCGCGCTGGCAACTGCTCTTGTGGCTGACTTTTTTCCAATGTTCATGGCGATGCTTTGATAAGAACGTATCATCCCGTAGGGGATCTTTAACAAAGATCGCCAGACTTGTATCTGAAAATTACTGCCCTTAATCCACAAGCGAATGGGTTTGTCAGTGTTGTTCGATAAATTATTTAATAATTCTCGCGCAAGAGTATGATCTTTTTGAAATTTAGCGAGTGGCCAAAAAGTGCGTAAGGGCTGCAATACATTTTCGGCCTCGCCATCTAAAAAATCTAATTGATGAATGCCGCGCGCAGTCCAACAAATAAAAGCGGTACCGAAAGCGGTCTCGCCACACCCCCAATAAAACGTTAAGCCATCGCCTTGCTGTTTTACTTCGCCAGGGGTTACTGCTTCAAGGGTGACAAAGTGGTCGTGCAGTCGGCTGCTGCTAGAAAGCCCTAGTTGGTCGCTGGTTTCTAAAATTGTGTTGCCTTGCTGTAGCAGGTGCTTCGCGTTTTGAACGGTGTAATGCTGTAAAAATTGTTTTGGTGTAACGGCGGCGTAGCGCGTAAACATGCGCTGAAAATGATGTGTGCTTAGGTGCACATGTTGCGCAAGGTCTTCGAGTGAAGGCTGTTGTGTGGCATTTTTCTGTAAATAGGCAATGGCGGCCGAAATGCGCTCGTAATCTTTGCTCATAATGTGGTGTTGTGCAGTCTTAACGGATTTAGATGGGTATTGAGTGTGGCGGGTCAAGCGATCCTTGTCGACCCGAATCTTGCGCAATGAGCTTTGTCGGTTATTAAGGGTGGTTTACGCCAAAGAGCTAGATGAAAAATAAGATATAGCGATATATTTAGGGGGTGAGGTTGGCGATTGGGCTGCCCATTTTTACGCAGGCATTAGCTTTAAAGGAGTCTTGCCACTCGGCGCAGCCCTCAGGCAAAAGCGCAATAATAGTAGAGCCGAGCTTAAAGCGCGCGAACTCTTCGCCTTTACGAAATGAAATCTCAGGGCCTTTATAGTTGTGCGTGCTGATTTGTTTTCCTGCTGGCGCGACTAGCCCGGCCCACGTAGTTTCTATTGATGCCACAATCATTGCGCCAACAAGAACCAATGCCATTGGGCCAAATTCAGTTTCGAAAACACATACAAGTCTTTCGTTGCGGGCGAATAGGCGTGGCACGTTCTCGGTAGTGGCCGGGTTTACTGAAAATAATTGGCCAGGTACATGGGTCATGGAAATCAATGTGCCATCGACCGGCATGTGTAGCCGATGATAATCTTTCGGTGAAAGGTAAATGGTTGTAAATAAACCATTACGAAAAGTATCGGCCAAAGAGGTATTGCCGCCGAGTAGTTCATCTGCACTAAAGTCCCGGCCTTTAGCTTGAAATATATTCCCTGCAGATATCGGCCCGCATTGACTCACCGCGCCATCTGCAGGGCATGCGAAAGAGTGTGGTGCAGTATCAATGATGCGTGCGTCTTTTTTTAATGCGCGAACAAAAAAGTCATTGAAGCAGGCGTAGCGGGTATAGTCTTCCTCTTCTGCTTCTGACATGTCTACAGAAAATTTTTGAATAAATAGTTTAATCAGAAAATTCTTGAGCCATGTAATACGGCAGTCTGCCAGTGCTCCAGCCGCGCGAGAAAGTAAATGCTGAGGGCAGAGGTATTGAAAAATAATAAACAAAAAAGTTTTCAAGTGAATATGACCCTATGCTTCGACAGGAGTATCGGGGTGATTGCCCCATTCCGACCAAGAACCGTCATAGCCTCGAATATCGAAACCTAATGATTTGCCAACCAAATAAGTAAAGGCGGAACGGTGATGACTTTGGCAGTGGGTAATAATGGGCAGGCTTCCATCAATGCCTATGCTGTCTAAATATTCCTTTGCATCTTTACGAATGCGGTAACCGTTGCGAGTGTCCATTAAACTCGTCCATTCTGCGTTAATTGCTCCGGGAATATGCCCCGCTTTTTCTGCTAGGGCTTTCATGCCCGAATGTTCAGCGGGGCTTCGTGCATCCCAAACGGTAAATTCATTTTTGCCTAGTCCAGACATGATTTCTGAAAGTTGTGCGATCTTGTTTTGGTCAACTTCAAAAGGTGGCACACTTTCTGTTGAATACGGGTTTTCTGGAGTGCCGCTTTCTGTCGCTAAACCAGCGGCTTTCCATGCAAGCATGCCACCATCGACATAGGAAAACGATTTGTGGCCAATCACGTCGAGCGTCCAAATTAAGCGAGCCGCCCAACCGCCGCCCTCATCATCTACAACAAAAAAATGGGTGTTTTCGTTCAACCCTAAGTATTTGAACACATCTTGCAGTCGTTCTTTATTGGGGATTTTTCCTGGCGCGGGTGGTTGGCCGAGCATCAGCGAAGAAAAGGGCAAATAAATTGCGCCGGGAATGTGGCCTCGTAAAAAATTGGCTTCGCTCGATAAATCGACAATACGGATATCATTTTTATTCTCAGAGCTTTCTAGGAACTCAGAAAATTCCTCCGGTTGAATAATGAGGGGGAGGTTGTTTCGATCTAGAGACATGGGTTCACCTGTAATCTTTTAGCGCGGGCATTTTATCTGTTAATGCTCGGGTTTAACATCTACTTCGTCGAGAGAAGCGACGATGCGCTTGAAACTGTCAAAGCGTTCAGAAGAGATATCGCCATTTTCAAGCGCTTCGAGAATGGCGCATTTCGGTTCGTTGTTGTGTGCACAATCTCTAAATTTGCAATGCCCTTGATGTTGTTGAAACTCTCGAAAACCTTTTACTACATCGTCTCTCTCTAAATGCCATAAACCGAATTCGCGAATACCCGGCGAGTCTATACATTCTCCGCCATTTGGGAAATGAAACAGTTGCGAGTGGGTTGTGGTGTGTCGCCCTTTGGCTTTGGCATCCGACAATTTACCCACTTGAATATCAAGGTCGGGAATTAGTTGGTTAATGGTAGAAGACTTTCCTACGCCAGATTGGCCGACAAAAATACTGGTTTTGTTTTGGAGTTGCTCGCTTAGGGCTTGAAGGCCTGTTTCTTGTTTTGCCGAAATAGCTATGCACTGGTAGCCAAGCCCTTTGTATTGGGCTTGCAAAGATTCAAACTCCGCTTGGTTCTCTTCAGAAATTAAATCGGTTTTATTGATGAGTAATATGGGTTCAATTTCATTGATTTCGGCCACCACTAAGTAGCGATCAATCAGGTTAGTAAAAAACTCTGGTTTGGGTGCTACGGTAATAATAATTTGGTCAACGTTTGCTGCAGCCGGTTTGAGTTTGCCGTAGGAGTCTGGGCGGCTAAGTAGCGAGCGTCGCTCGTGGCACGCCACAACAACACCCTGTTGCTTGGCCGAGGCATCGTTTTCGGTTTGAGCCTCTATTTCTGGGTTGATGCACATACGCCAAACAACGCGATCCCCTGTTACTAGCTGTTTCAGGTTCGCACGAAAAAAGCAGCGCGTAGATTCCTTGGTCGCGCTTTCTACTTCTACCTGGCTGCCGTAATGGGCGATGATGCGGCCTTCCAGTTCTGGGCCTAAGCTGCTTTCATCGAAATCGATGTTGCGTTCGCGTGAGGCTTGCATTTTGCCCTGAATGCGTCGCGATTGATTGCGTGTTAGTTTTCGCTTGGTCATATAATCAGGAAGTAGTGGGGGTTGGCAGAAAGGTGCGAGGGTGTAGGTTTTGCCTGTTGACGGCTAATTTCATTGCTTGTTCTGTCATTGGATTAACTGGGTACAATTGTGCGCTAAACTTCGAGTATTAAAAAATTCTGCTCAATATTGTGTTTATTGGCCGGGTGCGCCTGTAATATGACGACTAGCTAGCGTACACACTGTGACAGTTTATAGGAATCATGCATGTCTATCAGCGAAAATAACTTAATTTGGATTGATTTGGAAATGACGGGCCTAATCCCGGAACGCGATGTCATCATTGAAATTGCCACCATTGTTACAGATCAAAATTTGAACACTTTGGCTGAAGGCCCTGTTATCGCAATTCATCAACCTGATGCTGTGCTTGAGGCAATGGATGAGTGGAATACCAAGCAGCACGGTGGTTCTGGTTTGGTAAAACGCATTAAGGAAAGCAAGGTAAGTACCGCTCAGGCCGAGCTTCAAACCATAGAGTTTTTGAAAAAATGGGTGCCAGCAAATACATCTCCCATATGCGGTAATTCGATTGGTCAGGATCGGCGCTTTCTTGCTCGTTATATGTCTAAGCTTAACGACTATTTTCACTATCGAAATTTGGATGTGAGCACGGTGAAAGAGTTGGTCGCTCGCTGGCAGCCAGACTTACTTAAAGGTTTCGATAAAAAAGGCACGCATCTCGCGCTCGATGACATTCGTGACTCTATTCGTGAAATGCAATATTACCGTGAGCATTGTTTCAACATTTAAACGTTTGAATTAGGTTTTTTTACGCGCTATTCAAGACAATTTTTCTTTTCAAGCTGACTGCATAATCAAGCATCGCCTTATAGGGAATTAGGCGAATGCTGCGAGTGCGTCATATATTTTTCCGCTATTTTTAACCGTATTTTTTATCGCTACGTAGTTTTTGACAATACCTTATTGTTTGCGAGATCCTCATTCTCCCGGTGCTCATTTACCACCAAAAGAAAAATAAAAGTGAAGTTCGGGCTCGCCAAGTTCGAGTCGTTCACAGGAGAATGTGTATGTCGCAATTGAGTCATGTCTCGAAAACACTGAAAGCAGGCAATGCTACGCTTGAAAAGCGCAAGGGCCAGCTGGCGGTACCTCTGAACCTAAAAAACCTACTTAGCCAAGAACAGATTGGCTCGGTACAACAGATGGAGCATTTTGGTTGGCATTTGGCTTTCGTCCGTCGAGACAATAAAAACAAACCCGTTGTCGTGGTTAAAAATGGCAGTGAGCAGAGCTTTGCGCTGCTAGAGCATGATGGTTCGATTAATACATCCGCACAGCTCGCTGTTCGTTAATGGTGCGATTATTCATCTAACGAACGTTTGATTTTTCGCTTTCTTCTTTTGTTTGTGCGCTCTTGTTGTGCGATCGCCCAGTGATAGTGTTCACATAACCAATCTTTTTTTGATTGATTTAATCGATTTTGCAGTGCGGCAATAATAGTGCTTGAAGTTGGTGCATTTCCCAGTCCAATAGACAAATTCCGAAGCCAGTTTTCATAGCCAATACGGCGAATAGGGGAGCCGGCTGTGTTGTTCAAAAATTCATCTTCGGTCCACAAAAACAAGGTGAGTAAATCACTGTTGTTCAAATTATGTCGTGGCTGAAAATCATTTTCTTGAGAGAACGACGCATATTTGTTCCAGGGGCAAATGGCTTGGCAATCGTCACAGCCAAATACGCGGTTGCCCATGGGTTCGCGAAACTTTTCCGGGATCGCGCCCTTATGTTCAATTGTGAGGTAAGAAATACAGCGGCGGGCGTCTAGCACGTAGGGCCTAGGAAAAGCATCTGTCGGGCACACTTGCATACAGGCTTGGCAATCACCGCATTGATCGTCAACTGTATTTCGGGATACAGGAAGAGGGAGGTTAGTAAAAATTTCTCCGAGGAAAAACCAACTGCCAGCATGGGGGTTAATCAATAAGGTGTGCTTGCCGACCCAGCCTAAGCCCGCTTTTTTTGCCAAAGGGCGTTCCAGTACTGGGGCGCTGTCAACAAAGGCACGCTGATTCTCTACCGAGCCTAAATGCTTGTCTTCACAATACGCTTCAATTTTTTTAGCTAACTGTGCCAAGCGCTTCCGTATCAGTTTATGGTAGTCACGGCCCAGTGCGTAGCGACTCAAATACGCTTTTTCAGGTGATTTGAGCACTTTGATCTGCTCACTTTCTGCTGGCAAATAGTCCATTCGTGCGCTAATGATACGGGTGCTGCCGGGAACAAGCTTTTGCGGTGCCAGTCTTAAATCTTTGCGCTCTTCCATCCAGGCCATAGAGCCGTGGTAGTTGTCATTTAACCATTTTTCTAAATGTACTTTTTCACTGCTCGTGTCCGCTTCAGCAATTCCAACATCCTGGAAGCCTAGCTCTTTTGCCCAGTCAGAAATTTTGCGTGCCAGCAGTTCGTAATCAGAGTTCATTTACGCATTGTCGTCAGACTTGCACATAAAGGCCAGCCCAATCTTCTTCTGAAGATGAGCTTGCTGTCTTGCATCGAGCATTTTACAAAGATTAGGCGGGCATTTTTCACGTATAATCGCCCGCAATCAAAACTGTATTCAGGGTATTCCATTGCATTCTCTCTACACCTGCGAGCAAACGCGCAAAATTGACCAGTTAGCGATCCAAGAAGGCAAGATTCCTGGTGTCGTGTTGATGAAGAGAGCGGGGCGTGCCGCCTTTGAATTGATTAAGGGCCGCTGGCCAGGGCGCCGATTAATCGTTTTTTGTGGTGGCGGGAACAATGGTGGTGATGGTTACATTGTTGCAGCCTTGGCAAAGCAGCAGCATATTGAAGTGGAAGTGTTTTCTACTGTGCCGCTCGATCAGCTATCGGGCGATGCATTAAAGGCAAAAGACTTTGCCGTTCAAGAAGGTGTTGTGATTCAGGCGGTTGCCGATGCGCAGTTAGATATAGAAAACACCGTGATTGTGGATGGTATTCTCGGTACAGGTTTTAATGGGGAGCTACGCGATACGCTTCGTGGTATGTGTCAGCGTATCAATCATTCTAAGTCACCTGTTGTGGCATTAGACATTCCCAGCGGTTTAGAGGGCGATACTGGCCATGCCGATAGCGACGCGATTCGAGCCGAGCTTACGATAACGTTTGTGGGTCGCAAGCGAGGTTTATTTACTGGTCGCGGCCCAGCCCTTTGTGGCGATATTCAATTCGAAGATTTGGGTATTCCTGCAGAACTCTATCAATCCGTAAGTAGCAGCATCGCCTGTGTGAATCGTATTCAATCTATACCGAAAAGAGAGGCCGATGCTCATAAGCAAGACAGCGGACATGTATTAGTTATTGGTGGCGAAAGCGGTATGGGTGGCGCTGCGATTCTGGCGGCTGAAGCTGCGCTTCGATGTGGGGCGGGCCTGGTCAGTTTAGCGACTCGCCCAGAACATGTACCCGCAATCTTAGCACGTATTCCAGAGGTTATGGCCAAAGGTGTGAATGCGGGGCCAGAACTCGAACCACTTATACAAAAAGCCGATGTTATTGTGATTGGCCCAGGTCTTGGGCAAAGCGCTTGGTCGCAACAGCTCCTGTATTTTGCCCTTCAGAGTGGTTTACCAATGGTCGTCGATGCCGATGCCCTCAATATAATCGCGCAAGGCTTGCTTCAAGTAGAAACCCTACCCAATACGGTAATTACCCCGCACCCCGGTGAAGCTGCCCGTTTACTTTCATCTAATTCTGCATTTGTTCAAGCGGACCGTTTTGCTAGCGTCACTCGTTTACAGCAAAAATTTGATTGCGTTGCTTTGCTAAAAGGCGCCGGAACGCTCGTATGTGATGAACATACAACCAGCATCGCGCAGGTAGGTAATGCCGGTATGGCCGTTGCGGGAATGGGCGACGTGTTGAGCGGCGTGATCGGCGCGTTACTAGCGCAAGGTTTACCTGTGAACGATGCCGCCATCAACGGTGTATGTTTGCATGGTTTGGCAGGGGATCGTGCCGCCCAGGGCGGTACCATAGGCTTGCGTGCTAGCGATTTAATGCCCCACTTACGCAATGTGTTGAATCAAGCTTTAGATACCGCACGGGAATAAAATGACAGATTCGTGGTCTATCTATTTGGCTGATGCAATCGCCACGGTCGGTGCAGGTGAAGCCTTAGCGAAAACACTTCAGTCGAGGCGTCATGGGCTAGTCATGTATCTTGAAGGCAGTTTAGGTGCAGGTAAAACGACCTTTAGCCGAGGGGTCTTGCAGGGTTTTGGCCACAATGGCCCGGTGAAAAGCCCCACCTATACGTTGGTAGAGCCCTATGATCTAAAGGGGCAAAAACTCTTTCATTTTGATTTGTATCGCCTTGGTGATCCGGAAGAGCTTGAATTTTTAGGTATACGGGATTATTTTGCGGAACAGTATATATCGCTTATTGAGTGGGCAGAAAAAGGCGAAGGCTACATACCAAAGCCTGACCTTGTACTAAAATTATATGTTGAACAGGGCGGAAGAAGACTCTGTGCGACCAGTGAAACGGAACGTGGGGAAAACATATTAGCGGCTTTACTCTAATTCGCAGCGCTGCATTCGCTTCGACATTACGCACCTGTACAACAAAACTCTCCGTATTTTTGTTGCTTATTCTCGCCGCCCAAAATTCTATAGCAGCCTCCATAGAAGGGGTTCGTCTCTGGCGAGCACCAGATCATACGCGCTTAGTATTTGACCTTGATGGCCCTGTGGACCACAAGCTATTTGGTCTCAAGCAGCCCGACCGCATAGTGATTGATGTTGATCGTGGTAAATTCAGCGCAGACACCTCCTCTCTTGATTTTAGCAACACTCCAATAGATAAATTACGTTACGGGAGTCGTAACCAAAAAGATTTGCGCATTGTGCTCGACATGCTCGATCACACCAAACCACGCAGCTTTATTCTAAAGAAACATGCCGGAAAGCCTGACCGTTTAGTTATCGATATTTATGACAACAAAACAAAGACGGTAAAAACAGTAAAAGATGTTCAGCCCAGCAACGATACGCGTCGAGATATTCTCGTTGCCATTGATGCAGGGCACGGTGGTGAAGACCCTGGTTCGATTGGGCCGGGCCGTTTGTATGAAAAAGATGTAGTACTCAAAGTCAGTAAATTGCTTAAAGCTGAAATAGATAAAGAGCCGGGATTTTCTGCAAAATTAATACGTGATGGCGATTATTACGTTCAGAATGCGGATCGTCGCGAACGCGCGAGAAAAATGCGTGCGGATTTGTTTGTATCAGTACATGCGGACGGGTTCAAAGATGCCCGAGCAAAAGGCGCTTCCGTTTTTGCGTTGTCTCGCAGAGGTGCTACCAGCCAAATGGCTAGCATACTTGCATCAAAGGCGAACGAATCGGATTTGCTTGGCGGCGCTGGTAGTGTAAGTCTGTCGGACAAATCTGACGATCTTGCAAAGGTCTTGGTTGATCTTTCTATGACGGCAAACCTAGCAAACAGCCTGGATGTGGGTGACCGCGTATTAAAAAATATGGGTGGCTTTACCAAGCTGCATAAAAAACACGTCGAGCAGGCGGCTTTTATAGTGTTGAAGTCGCCCGATGTTCCTTCGATATTGGTAGAGACGGGTTTTATCACAAATCCAAAAGAGGCAAAGAAATTAAAGTCTTGGCCGCACCAGCAAAAACTTGCGAAGGCTGTAAAAGACGGCATAAAAGGTTTCTTTTACGACAATCCACCGCAGGGCAGCTATGTCGCGTGGCGAAAGTCTGGTGGCGGTAAAATTAAATATACGATTGCCAGTGGTGATACATTGTCGGCTATTGCGCATCGTTACAAAATTAGTGTGAAAGAATTAAAATCTCTCAATCGACTTAGTAACTCTACTATTCGTGTAGGGCAAGTGCTCACGATTCCTGCTAGTTAGTTTGTAATATTAAACCGCCAGTTTTGCATGCTCAGGGTTGTCGTGAGCGATGTCTAAGTTTGGGGCTTCGTTTCTAATTTTCTATTTATGGATTGTCAGACGAAGCGATAGGAATGTCTTCCCGTATTTTATGAGAAGACACCCCAAGCTTAGACGGTTGAATTTGCATCCGGTGTACACATGCTTATAGGTTAGAAATATTTTGACAGAATTGAACCCCGTATCGGCAACGCGCCATATCCAAAAACTCAGCCCGCGCCTCGCTAACCAAATTGCCGCGGGTGAAGTGGTCGAGCGCCCGGCGTCTGTCATTAAAGAGTTATTGGAAAACAGTATTGATGCTGGGGCGCGACAACTCGACGTGGAAATAGAATCCGGTGGCGTTAAGCTCATGCGTGTACGCGACAACGGTTGCGGTATTCCAAAAGAAGATTTGTCGCTTGCTTTGAGTCGCCATGCCACCAGTAAAATTATTCAGCTCGATGATTTAGAAGCGGTAGTCACCTTGGGCTTCCGCGGCGAAGCGCTAGCGAGTATTTCTTCTGTTTCCCGGCTAAACCTCACCAGTAATTCTGGCAGTGACGACGGCGCCTGGAGTGCCCAAGCCGAAGGTCGTGAGATGGAAGCTAAAATACTGCCAGCGGCGCACCCGCAAGGTTCTACCGTAGAAGTGCGCGATTTGTTTTTTAATACGCCCGCGCGAAGAAAATTTTTACGTACCGAAAAAACCGAATTTAATCGTATTGAAGACACCTTAAAGCGTATAGCGCTTTCGCGTTTTGAATTAGGTTTTAGCTTAAAAAATAATGGCAAGGTGATTCACAATTGGCGCCCAGCAAGTTCGCAAGCGGAGATGGAGCGGCGCACAGCGCAAATTTGCGGCCCCAGCTTTATTGAAAATGCCCTTTACGTTGATATAGAGCGTGCAGGTTTGCGTTTGTGGGGGTGGGTCGCAAAGCCAAGCTTTTCTCGCAGTCAGGCCGATATGCAGCACTTTTACGTGAATGGTCGCGCTATACGTGATCGCCTGGTAAGCCACGCGGTTAAACAGGCCTACCAAGATGTCTTATACCACGGGCGGCACCCGGCTTTTGTTTTATATGTTGAGCTAGACCCTGCGAATGTGGATGTGAATGTACACCCTACTAAGCACGAAGTACGTTTTCGTGATGGCCGATTAGTTCACGATTTTTTGTTTAGTAGTTTGCATAAAGCATTAGCAGATGTGCGCCCCGAAGCGCAGAACGAAACCCCCTTTGATAACGCACAATCGCAAGGTCGTGCAGGTGGTGAAATTGCTCCCATGCAAAACGCCATGGGCTTTGGTTCTGGTGGCGGTGCCAACACCGGCGGGGCAAACCAAACCCCGGTGAATTATTCTTCTAGCCCGCAATGGAATCAAACCACGAATACAATTAACGCCGGTGAGCAGGTTGCCCATTATTCTGCGCTCATGGGGGGGCAAAGCGCGCAATCCCCTAGTATTGGTTCTTTGGAAGACAGCAATAAAGAAATACCGCCGCTAGGGTTTGCCGTTGCGCAAGTGAAAGGTGTATTTATTCTTGCAGAAAATGCGAATGGTTTAGTGATTGTTGATATGCATGCAGCGCACGAGCGTATCACCTACGAAAAAATGAAGTTGCAGTTCAGTGAAAAACGTTTGCAATCACAGCCCTTGTTGGTGCCGCAATCAATTGCTTTAAGTGAAAAAGAAGCTAACTGTGCCGAAGAGCATACCGAGTTTTTTGAACGTCTTGGTTTTACGCTGGAGCGTGCAGGGCCAGAAACTTTGTTGATTCGCCAAGTACCAGTGATGTTGTTTAAATCAGATGTGGATCAACTTGTACGAGATGTACTGTCAGATTTAATTGAGTTTGGTTCCAGTCAGCGTGTTGAACAAAATATTAATGAAATTTTATCAACGATGGCGTGCCATGGTTCTGTGCGGGCAAACCGACAATTAACCATTCCGGAAATGAATGCACTTTTACGTGATATGGAAGAAACAGAGCGAAGTGGTCAATGCAATCACGGTCGCCCGACATGGACGCAAATGAGCATGAGTGAGTTAGACAAACTCTTTATGCGTGGCCAATAATGGAATCAGGTGGTATTTCGCAAAAACCATTAGCTATCACGCTAATGGGGCCGACCGCGTCCGGTAAAACGGATCTTGCTATTGCCCTAACCGAAGCGCTCAACGCAGAAATTATTAGCGTCGATTCAGCATTAGTGTATCGCGGAATGGATATTGGCTCGGCAAAACCCAGCGCGCAAGAGCTGGCTCGTGCACCACATCGGCTCATCGATATTCGTGACCCTAGTGAACCGTATTCTGTTGCGGATTTTTATCGTGACGCTAAATTCGAAATCGAAGATATCGTGGCGCATGGTAAAACGCCGTTATTGGTGGGTGGTACGATGTTGTATTTCAAAGCCTTGCTAGAAGGTTTGTCACCAATGCCCACCGCAGATGAAAACGTGCGGGCTCAAATAGAATGCGAGGCGGCAGAAAAAGGTTGGTCGTATATTCATGCGCAACTGAAAGAGGTTGACCCAGTTTCGGCCGAAAAAATTCATCCCAATCACAGCCAGAGGCTAAGTCGTGCGCTAGAGGTTTATCGAATTTCCGGCAAGCCCATGTCTAGTTTTCATCGGCAAGCCGGTGAAGGTTTATTGGCGCAATACAATTGGCAGCAGTGTGTCATTGCCCCCCGTGAGCGGCGTGTATTACACGAACGTATTGCGTTGCGCTTTGAAAAGATGATGCAGCAGGGTTTTTTGGAAGAGGTTCAAACGCTAGTGGCGCGTGGAGATCTGAATAAAGATTTACCAGCGATTCGCGCCGTCGGTTATCGTCAAGCATGGGAGCATTTGCATGGCGATTACGATGAAGTCGTCATGTTTGAAAAAGGATGTGCGGCAACGCGCCAATTAGCAAAAAGACAACTGACCTGGCTACGCTCTTGGCCCAACGTACACAGGTTTGACTCCTTAGATAGCCATGGTAAACAGCGTTCTACAAAGGAAATGTGTGAATCTGTCCTTAAATTTCTCCAGAAATCACCGATATGATGTAGACTAGTACTTAAGTGCCGCTTAATTTCTGGCCAGACTAAACAAGTGCTAGAGGCAACGAAGGGCGGAACTTTTTTTTCGCAAAATTGGTTTACTAGTAAACGCCTTACGTTTTTCGAGCGTAATACTTTTTACCTCGCTCATTTATACATTCAAGAAATAAGGAGACAAACAATGTCAAAAGGGCATAGCTTACAAGACCCTTACCTAAATGCACTCAGAAAAGAGCGTATTCCCGTATCAATCTACCTTGTAAATGGAATTAAATTACAGGGGCAGGTTGAGAGCTTCGACCAATTTGTGGTGTTGCTGAAAAACACCGTTAGCCAAATGGTCTACAAGCATGCAATTTCTACTATCGTTCCAGGTCGCCCAGTGCGCGTACCTATGTTGAATCCAGAAGCGGGTGAAGACTCAGCTGGTGAATGATCGCGAGCAAATGTTAAGCGGAGTCCTTATTGTTTTTTGATAGACCCGACTCAGGTGAACTGGCGGTGCTGGTTCACTTTGATTTCAATCACCGAGAACATAGCAGAAACCAAAATAACGACCCGCGAGAATTCGAAGATCTCGCCCTCTCTGCTGGTGCAGACCCGACTGACTTCTTGTTTGGTCGACGCAATGCGCCTGATCCCAAATACTTTATCGGTAGCGGAAAGCTAGAAGAGCTTATCGAGCTTGTGGTGGGCCATGGTGCTGAGTTGGTGATTTTTAATCACGACCTTAGCCCCAGCCAAGAGCGCAACCTTGAAGAAGAGCTTCAGTGTCGTGTACTTGATCGTACTGGTTTAATTCTCGATATCTTTGCTCAGCGCGCACGCACACATGAAGGTAAGTTACAGGTAGAGCTGGCGCAGCTTCAGCACATGTCGACGCGGCTGATTCGTGGTTGGACTCACTTAGAGCGCCAAAAAGGCGGTATTGGGCTGCGTGGTCCAGGTGAAACTCAGCTAGAAACTGACCGACGTTTATTGCGTGGGCGCATCAAATCTATTAACAAACGCTTAGACAAAGTGCGCAAGCAACGCGAGCAGGGGCGGCGAGCGCGAACACGCGCTGATGTGCCGACGGTTTCTCTGGTCGGGTATACCAACGCCGGTAAATCTACATTGTTTAACGCCCTAACCGACGCCGATGTTTACGCCAAAGATCAGCTCTTTGCCACGCTAGACCCCACTATGCGTAAAGTCGAACTTGAAGGTATCGGCCAAGCCGTACTGGCCGACACCGTTGGTTTTATTAGCAACTTGCCTCATCGTTTGGTGGAATCTTTTCGCGCGACCCTAGAAGAAGCGACCAGCGCAGAATTGCTCTTGCATGTTATTGATGCAGTAGATGAAGAGCGTGCGCGCAATATTGAACAAGTGAATATTGTGTTAGAAGAAATTGGCGCCAGCGATCTGCCGCAGTTATTAATCTACAACAAAATAGATTTAATCACCGATTACGAACCGCGTATCGATCGCGATGAGCAGGGAAAGCCAATTGCCGTGTGGCTGTCTGCCCAAAGTAATCTCGGCTTGGATCTGCTCCTGCAGGCGATCTCTGAGCTACTGCACGAAGAAGTGTTACAGGCTGAAATTGTCTTAAGTGCAGAGCAGGGCAGCTTGCGTGCACGCCTGTTTCGTCAAAATGCAGTACTCGAAGAAAGCTATAACGACGATGGCTCTAGCGTGCTCAGCGTAAAATTACCCTTTACTGATTTTAAGCGTGCGCTGGCAGCAGAGAATATAAGCATTGATTCTCTCGACATAAACGAGGATCATCCTCGCTCGCGTGTGGCGAGTTAAGTCTAGCTTCCCATAACCCAAAGATTCAACGCATTCGTATATAAAAAAGAGCGCATTATCTAAATGTTGTGCGCTTGAAAAATGACGAAATAGCTTCATATCCTCATAACTGACAATCTCAACAAAAATTTTAATTGGAGATCCTTATGGCTTGGAACGAGCCTGGCAATAATAACGGGAACAAAGACCCTTGGGGCGGTGGCAATCGTAACGACGGGCCGCCCGATCTAGACGAAGCGCTAAAAAACCTGCAAAAGAAAATTAATGGCGTCTTTGGCGGCGGGGGTGGCGGTAGTCGCTCTGGCAATGCAGATGGCTTCAATTCGATAATTGTTGTGGTTGCACTGATAGTGGCAGCGATCGCTTACTTTATTGCTGGCATGGCCATCGTGAACGAGCAGGAGCGTGCGGTCGTGCTTCGCCTTGGTGTTTATCAAGAGACTAAGGGGCCAGGTTTCCGCTGGAACCCGCCTCTTGTTGATACGGTTTTCACCGTAAACGTCACCAAGTTGCGTAACTGGTCGACCACCGAGCAAATGCTTACCCAGGATCTCAATATCGTTGACGTCAAACTGTCTGTACAGTACGCCATTGATGATGCTCGAAACTTTGTGCTCAATGTACGCGAGCCAGAAGAAAGTTTACGTCAGGCCTCAAATTCGGCCTTGCGCCACGTGGCCGGCTCTACCGTTATGCATGATGTCTTGACCCAGGGGCGTGGAAAAGTCGCGGTCGAAATTCAAGAGCGCTTGCAGGCATACCTGAATAACTACGAGACGGGCATCTTCATTGAGAAAGTCAACGTGGAAGATTCGAATCCGCCGGTAGAAGTGCAGTCTGCCTTCGATGACGTGATCAAGGCACGTGAAGATGAAGAGCGTTACAAAAACCAGGCTCAGGCATACTCCAACGGCATTATCCCAGAGGCCCGCGGTGGTGCGCAGCGCATCAAAGAAGAAGCAACTGCATACAAAGAGCAGGTTATCGCACAGGCCGAGGGTGAAGCCCAACGCTTCGAGTATCTGTTAACGGAATACAAAAAAGCGCCTGAAGTGACCCGTCAGCGCTTGTATTTGGATGCGGTGCAAGAAGTCATGTCGAAGTCTTCCAAGGTTATGGTCGATGTAGAGGGGGGCAATAACATGCTGTATCTGCCCCTTGATAAAATCATTGGTGGCGGTACGACTGGTTCAGCTCGTATCGGGAGTGGTGCTGTGAGTGGGTCAGGCAGCGGCCAAAACCTTAGTCCTGCAGATCGCGACATCATCATCAATCAAGTGGTCGAACAACTCCGTCGCGAGATTTCTGCCAGTTCACGTCGTAGGGAGGGTCGCTAATGTCCCCTAGAGTTATGTTTGGTTTAGTTGTCGCCGTATTGGCGCTGTTTGTAGGAGCTAATTCGCTCTACATCGTGAATGAATTCCAGCGTGGTGTATTGCTTCGTTTTGGTAAAGTTACCGATGCTGATTTGCAGCCCGGACTTCACGTCAAAGTGCCATTTATCGACAATATTCGCTTGTTTGATGCGCGTGTTCTGACACTAGATGCCCGCCCAGAACGTTTTCTCACTGTAGAAAAGAAAAGCATGATGGTCGATTCCTACGCGAAGTGGCGCATTATCGACGTGGGCAAATTCTATACCGCGACGAATGGTGAAGAAGATCGAGCTATGCGCTTATTGGCTCAGCGTATCAACGAAGGTTTGCGTAACCAATTTGCTGCGCGTACCTTGCAAGAAGTTGTTAGCGGTGAGCGTGATCAGTTGATGGTCAACATTTCTATCGCTCTTAACGAATTCACCCAAGAATCCGTTGGAGTTGAAATCGTCGATGTGCGAGTGAAGAAAATTGACCTGCCAGATGAAGTGTCCGACCCTGTGTACAGTCGTATGCGAGCCGAACGAGAAAGAGAAGCGCGTGAGCATCGCTCCAAGGGTAAAGAGCAGGCGGAAATTATTCGCGCCGATGCTGATCGCCAACAGACCATTATCGAAGCGCAAGCATACAAAGAGTCTGAGTTGCTACGTGGTGAAGGGGATGCAAAAGCGGCAGCTATCTACGCAAGTGCTTACAACAAAGATCCTGAGTTTTACGCCTTTGTACGAAGTTTGAACGCTTACAAAAACACCTTCGCAGGTAAAGAAGATATCTTACTGCTTGACCCAAGTAGTGACTTCTTTCGCTATTTGAACGACTCAAAAGGCAGTAAGTAAGCAGCTTAAAAGCGCATTACTTTCTGTTAAAAAACGACAGAAAGCTGTAACATTAGATAACCGGCCACATCGAGCCGGTTTTTTTATGCGTTAAACAACCGGATTGAGCCGTGGAGCCTTCAGACATCTGGCGCGAGTTCGCCCAAGCCATCTGTCTCATGCTTGTGATCGAAGGCATTATTCCTTTTCTCTACCCTAGTCGTTGGCGTCGTCTTGTGGCAACAATTGCCACGGTTGATGATCGTCAGCTACGAATTATGGGCTTTGTGAGCATGCTGATCGGCGCTGGGTTACTGTTTATTCTTAGATAGAAGAATAGCTACGCTGGTCAGGAATACCTGGCCCCTCACTTTTAAAGTAAGAACGACTGATTTTTCTGGTCACATACAAATATGAGTACAACAGTTGATCGCTGGCTATTGCCAGATGGTATCGAAGAACTCTTGCCCGAACAGGCTCGCTTAGTAGAGCGTCTTCGTCGCAGTTTAATCGATCATTTTGAAACTTGGGGCTACGACTACGTCGTGCCACCCATGTTGGAATTTACCGATTCTTTACTCACCGGTTCCGGTAGCGATATCGATCTATTGACGTTTAAGGTCACTGATCAGCTTTCTGGCCGGATGCTCGGTATCCGAGCCGATATTACACCGCAAGCTGCGCGAATGGATGCGCATAGCTTGAAGCGCGAAGGTGTGAATCGCTTGTGCTACGCTGGCCATGTATTACACGCCAAGCCAAAATTTCCTTTGAGTTCTCGTACCCCCCTAAAAGTAGGGGTAGAAATGTTTGGTGTACAGGGCGTTGAAGCTGAAATCGAATTGATCAGCCTACTTATCGACTCGCTTGCAGTGGCTGAGATTGAAAAACAGTACATCGATATTGGTCATGTCGGTATTTTTAGAAGTCTTGCCGAAGCTGCGGGGCTAGATAGTGCCCAAGAAGCCAAACTCTTTGCGCTTATGCAAAGTAAGTCTTTCAGCGATATAAGCGCCTGGATCACAGGCAATATGAGCGATGGGCCGCTCAGTAATGCGTTACAGGCATTGCCAAAGCTTTCTGGTGACAGTCGTATTATTCAAAAGGCAAAAGAGCAGTTAACAGACGTTCCGGCAGTGGTGTCACTCGCGCTCGAACAGCTAGAAAAAATCGCGACGCAGATTGAAGCGCGCTACCCAGAGGCGCAGCTGTATTTCGATCTCAGTGAGCTTCGCGGTTATCACTATCATACGGGCATCGTGTTCGGTGCTTTTGCTCCTGGTGTTGGCAATGCAATTGCCAACGGTGGGCGATACGATCATGTCGGTGAGGCCTTTGGTCGAGCGCGTTCCGCAAGCGGTTTTGATATCGACCTTTCTGCTTTAAGTCGATTGCTTGAGGCTAAATTAGGTGTAGCCAAAGCCATTTTTGTAGTGCCTCAAGAAGATGAAGCACAGTGGCAACAGATCCAGAAGTTGCGTGCAGAAGGTGCGCGCGTCGTAATGGCGATGCCTGGGCAATATGCTCCGGCCGATTATCAAAATTGTGATCGTCAGTTAATCATGCAAGAGTCGCAGTGGCAGGTCACGGCGCTTTAACTTGTTATTAATTTTTCATTAGATGTAGCTTAGAGATTGAAACAATGGGTAAAAACGTTGTCGTTTTGGGGTCGCAGTGGGGCGATGAAGGTAAAGGTAAAATTGTTGATTTGCTTACTGAAGAAGTAAAACACGTTGCACGCTTTCAAGGTGGTCACAATGCTGGCCATACCTTGGTTATCGAAGGCGAAAAAACGGTTCTTCACTTGATTCCTTCTGGTATTTTACGCGAAGACGTTACCTGCTTAATTGGCAACGGCGTAGTGCTTTCTATGGAGGCATTGCTAAAAGAAATCGCTGAACTAGAAGCGCGTGGTGTGCCAGTAAAAGAGCGCTTGCGCTTATCGCCTGCGTGTCCGCTTATTTTGCCTGTGCATGTGGCGCTTGACCAAGCGCGCGAAATAAAACGAGGCAATAAAAAGATCGGTACCACAGGTCGTGGTATTGGCCCTGCGTACGAAGACAAAGTGTCGCGCCGCGGTCTACGTTTGGGTGATGTATTGCACCCCGAACGTTTTGCTAACAAGTTAAGTGAAGTGTTGGAATATCACAATTTTGTTTTGACGCAGTACTATGGCGTAGAGGCGATAGATTTCGACACCGTACTCAAAGAAGTGCAGTCGCACGCAGAGCAAGTAAAAGAGATGATCTTGGATGTTTCTGATTACTTGCACAATGCGCGTGAAAATAACGAAAGTATATTGTTTGAGGGTGCACAGGGTTCCTTGCTTGATATCGACCACGGAACTTACCCTTTTGTTACCTCCTCAAACACTACCGCTGGTGGCACCGCAACCGGTTCCGGCTTTGGCCCTTTATATCTCGATTACGTGCTCGGCATCACTAAAGCCTACACAACGCGTGTCGGTGAAGGCCCCTTCCCAACAGAGTTAGAGTGTGACGTTGGCGAGCATCTCGGTGTTAAAGGTCACGAATTTGGCGCAACGACTGGACGTAAGCGTCGTACGGGTTGGTTTGATGCTGTTGCAGTAAAGCATGCAGTGCGTATTAACAGTATGACGGGTATATGTTTGACCAAGCTCGACGTGCTTGATGGCCTTAACGAAGTCAAAATTTGTGTCGGTTATCGAAACGCAGCCGGAGAAGAAACCGGTATCCCTTGTGATGCTGAAGGTTGGGCAGAAATAGACCCCGTTTATGAAAGTATGTCTGGCTGGCAAGCGACCACTTTTGGTGTGCAAAACGAGGCCGAACTTCCTCAAGAAGCGTTAGATTATATTGCGCGTATTGAAGCGCTTATCGGAATTCCAGTCGATATTATTTCGACAGGCCCAGATCGCGTTGAAACAATCGTTCGCCGCAGCCCTTTTTCTGCATAGCGTTTTTTCTTTGGGTGTTGCATGGCAAAGTCGCTGATGCGCTGTAAAAGCGGTCTTGGATCGCTTTTTCTTGTCAAATATTGCCCCTAAGTTGCTCGACCTTAGCTACAATTTAGAGGTGTATTGCGATCTAAGCTTCTCGTAAAGTTTCTTTCCTTAAAATAAACTCCCCTAAAGGCTGTCTGTGTATGTCTGATGAACGCCGCGAACATAGCCGATTCTCTGTGAATTGGCGGGGGCGTATTGCATACCAGGGCGAGCTTTATGATATAGCGATTCGAGATGTATCCAAAGGGGGCGTCGGCATCGATTTCCCTTTCTTGTTGACGATTGGCACCAAAATGAGTGTCGAGTTTCATGTGAAATATCAAAGTAAAATGATGCGCCTTCGTGCCAAAACGCGTGTCGTCTTTAATACCATGTTATCTAACAACTCCGGGGCAAGGTTAGGGCTGCAGTTTACTGCAATGGCAAAAGACGAAATTCATATTTTGAGTAATGTGCTACACCTGCTCGAAGATGATTCTGAATAAGTACGCATCATCTTCTCTAGTGCTGCGTCCACAAACACTTTTTTGACTTTAATAATAAGGTCTCACCAACTTTGAAAAAGAAAAAGCTGCACGATCCTTTTGCGGATAGGGAAGCGGCGAAATACCAAAACCCCATTCCTAGCCGTGAATTAATCTCCCAAGTGCTTGAAAAAGCCTCTGGCCCTCTCACGCTCGAACGTATAGCCGAGCAGCTTAATGTTAGTGACGAAGAGCCTTTAGAGGCTTTGCGCCGGCGTTTAAAAGCGATGGTGCGAGATGGGCAGCTGCTGCCAAATCGTAAACGCGAATTCGGTCTTATCGCAAAAATGGATCTCGTGCGCGGACGCGTACAAGGCCACCGTGACGGTTTTGGGTTTTTGGTTCCAAAAGATGGAGGGAAGGATATTTTTCTCACCCATCGGCAAATGCAGAAAGTCTTTGACGGTGACGAAGTGCTTGTTAGCCCTGGCGAAGTAGACTTTAAGGGCCGTCAGGAAGGAAAAATTATAGAAGTATTAGAACGTCACACTCGCCAGTTGGTAGGGCGTATTTGCCAGCAGGGCGGTGCTAGTTTCGTGCGGCCCGATAACCCGCGCTACACGCAAGATATTATCGTTGCGGCAGATGCGACCATGAGTGCGAGCTCAGGCCAGTTCGTTGTCGTTGAGATTACTCAGTTCCCTGATCGTCATCAAAGGCCTGAAGGCAAAGTTGTGGAAGTCTTGGGCGATCATATGGCACCGGGAATGGAAATAGATGTTGCTATTCGTTCCAATGATATTCCCCATGTTTGGCCGGCAGATGTAGAAGCGCAAGCAAAAGAGTTTACTGAGGAAGTTAAAGAGCAAGACAAGCAGCACCGCGTTGATTTGCGTCATCTCCCATTTGTTACGATTGACGGGGAAGACGCGCGAGATTTTGATGATGCCGTGTATTGTGAAAATAAGCGCGGGGGCGGTTGGCGTTTATACGTTGCCATTGCGGATGTATCACACTACGTTAAGCCTAAATCGGCGTTAGATAATGAAGCCTTGGTGCGTGGTAATTCGGTATATTTCCCTGATTATGTGGTGCCGATGTTGCCTCAAGTGCTCTCGAATGGGTTATGTTCTTTGAATCCGCACATCGATCGCTTGTGCATGGTTTGTGAAATGACCATTAGTGTCGCGGGTAAAATCAGTAGTTACAAATTTTATGAGGGTTTAATGCACTCTCATGCGCGACTGACATACACAAAAGTCGGCAAGATGATTGAAGAGCGGGAAAACCCCGCTAGCAGCATTCGAAAAAAGCACGAAGCATTACTGCCATATTTAGATAATTTATACGATTTATATTTGCAGTTACGCAAAGCGCGAGGAATACGCGGCGCAATAGATTTTGATACCAATGAAACGCGTATTTTGTTCGATGAACAGCGAAAAATTGAAAAAATTGTGCCCGTCGAGCGCAACGATGCACACAAGCTAATTGAAGAGTGTATGTTGGCTGCCAACGTGTGTACTGCAAAATTTTTGCAGGAGCATAAAATTCCTGCGTTGTATCGTGTACACGAAGGCCCAAGTGAACAAAAACGAGAATTGCTGCTCGAGTTTTTACAAGGTGTCGGCATTTTTATAAAAGCCTCTGAACAGCTAACGCCGCAAGATTATTGCCAGATTATGGATCAAGTGGGCGACCGTCCTGACGCACACTTAATACAAATGGTCATGCTGCGCTCGATGAATCAGGCTCGCTATCAACCAGAAAATCAAGGGCATTTTGGTTTGGCCTATTCGGCTTACACCCATTTTACATCGCCTATTCGTCGCTACCCAGATTTACTTGTGCATCGCGCGATTCGTGCGGTTATAAGGTCTGACATAGAAAGTAAAAAAGTGCAGCGTGTTGACAGCGCTTCGCAGCAACCTTTTATAAAATTATATCCCTATAGCGCAAATGACATGTTGTCATTTGGCGAGCAGTGCTCTGTTACAGAGCGTAGGGCCGATGAAGCCACCCGCGATGTGGTTTCGTGGTTAAAGTGTGAATACTTGCGTGAGCATGTGGGTGAGTCGTTTGGCGGGGTAGTCTCTGCGGTTACCTCTTTTGGGCTTTTCGTTGAGTTAAATGATATCTATATCGAAGGTTTGGTGCATATCACTTCGCTGCCTCACGATTATTATCGTCACGAAGTTGCACAACACCGCTTGGTTGGCGAGCGCAGTCGTCGCGAATTTGGCATAGGTGATGCGCTTCGAGTGCAAGTCGCTAGTGTCAATCTGGATGAAAGAAAGATTGATTTTGACTTAATTTCGCCCAATAAGAATTCAAATAAAAAAGCCAAAACGAGCAAGAAAAAGACCTCTCAAGATGATGCGAAAGCGATAACGACTAGAAAAGTGCGTAAGCGGCCAGTGAAAGAAGCGACCGAGACGAAAGAAAAAAATGGCAAGGGCAGGGCTGAGGCTGGTAAAACAAAAGCTAAAAAGACCAAGGCCAAAACGACGCCCAAAACAAAAGTAAAAGCGAAGAAAAAACAGAAGAAACTTAGCCCCAAAGTAAAGGCAAAAGCGAAACCAAAAGTGACAGGTAAGAAACCTTAAGTTATGAGTAAGTTAACTACAATTTACGGTCTTCACGCTATTCAGGCGGCGTTAAAAACTTCGGCGCAACGCGTGCAAGATTTATATGTGTATCAGGGTCGTCGCGATCAAAAAATACAAAAAGTTGTTGATGCGGCCAAGCGGAATGACATTACGATTCATTTTGTCGATAAAAAGGCGCTTGATGAATTCGTAGATGGAAATCACCAAGGGGTTGTCGCAACCATTGAGGGTGGCAAAACCTACCAAGAGCAAGACCTATACCCGTTAGTTGAAAACCTCGAGGGCACACCGTTTATTTTGGTGCTCGATGGTGTAACCGACCCGCATAACTTGGGTGCATGCTTACGTAGCGCTGATGCAGCGGGAGTGCACGCCTTGGTTATTCCCAAAGACAACTCTGTTGGGGTAAATGATACCGTGCGAAAAGTCGCTTCAGGAGCTGCCGAAACCGTTCCGGTCATACCGGTTACGAACCTAGTGCGATGTTTAAAGAAATTGCAGGAACTAGGGCTTTGGGTGACGGGCCTGGCGGGCGAAGCTGAAGACCTCGTATATAACAGTGACCTAACGGGTCCAAGGGTGATCGTGATGGGGGCAGAGGGGGATGGTATGCGTCGCCTTACACGTGAAACCTGTGATTCGCTTGTCAAGATCCCTATGGAGGGCACTGTTTCGAGCCTGAATGTGTCGGTCGCAACCGGCATTGTGTTATTCGAAACCTTGCGTCAGCGTGGGCTTTCAGATCTCTGAGTGTGTTTGGCCGTAATTCAGACCAGCATTCATCTTTTGTTGAAATTTTGCTGGTGGTCACTCTCTTTTCTCTCTTGAGCGTTATACTCTCGTTGTTTCGCGGTCTAATAAGTGCGCGACTAATTAACTCATTCAGTGCCGCCACGAAAAAGACGCTATGAAGTTTGGCCATATTTCAGAGATTGTTCGCTCTTTGACAGAGCAATTCCGCAAGCTAGAGGAAGATGTCTCTCAAGCGGCGGGCGTGCATGCGAGCGAAAGTGAGAGCATTGATCGCGTCTCCAAGCAGTATCTTCACGCAGGGAGCGAAAAAAGAAACTATCGTGTTTACCTTCCCAAGGGGTACCAGTCTGCGCGCAAGTACCCAGTGCTCGTGTGTTTGCATGGCTGTGAGCAAAACCACCTCGATTTACAACACATTACCGGCTTTGACCGCTTGGCCGATCGCCACAATTTCATTGTTGTTTACCCCTTTGTTACTCGCTATGCGGATTTACGTACAAAAAACTGCTGGGGCTGGTGGCGGCCAGAACAGATTCGAGCGGGCGGAGGCGAGGTAGAAGATATCGCCAAGATTACCGAAGAGGTATGTGATGATTTTTCTGTCGACCTCACACGTATTCACCTTGTGGGCTTAAGTTCTGGTGGCGGCATGGCGGTAGCTGCGCTTACGGTACATTCAGGGTTGTATGCCTCTGGCGCGGTAGTAGCGGGCGTTTCTTATGGTGAGCGGGCGCTCGCTGTGGCCATGCCTCATGCGATTCTGCGCTCGTTCCGGCCAATAGATCGCACTGTGCAACTCATGGAAAAAGCGCGTAAACACGATAAGACGACCGTGCCACTTATGGTTGTTCACTCCAAAAACGACTCCACTGTAGATATTCAAGCGGGTCGGAACTTGCGAGATTCCTGGCTTAAATACCATGATTGTGGAAAAACCGAAGTTAAGAAGGCCGAGCATCATCGCACTAAAGGGATCTCTTGGGAGCACAAAATATACGGCAAGCCCCACCAGGCTAGTGTTGTAGAGACCGTCTTCGTTAACGGTCTTGGTCACGGCTGGTTTGGCGGTCAGCCTGGGCGATACAGCTACCCCGGGGGCCCGCATACCTCCATGCTCATGTGGGATTTCTTCAAGCTCCATTGCAAAGGTGATACTCCTTTTGTGGATAACAATAGCGGCCATGAAGACCCGACTGCGGGTGTCCAAACCTTGGATTAAGTTGCTCTGTGGGGCCGGTGCGCCTATTGCTCTTGCAATTTGGTCGTATGCTCTCTAGAATACGCCGCCCTAAAAACCTCCTTGTTTCACCGCATACAGCGGGAAGCTTTAACCCGTAGGGAGCTACAATGCGTCATTACGAAATCGTGTTTTTGGTCCACCCTGACCAGAGCGAGCAAGTGCCCGGTATGATCGAGCGCTATACATCAACAGTTTCTGCCGATGGTGGTAAAGTTCATCGTCTAGAAGACTGGGGTCGTCGTCAGCTCGCATACTCCATCAACAAAATTCACAAAGCTCATTACGTCTTGATGAATGTCGAGTGTAACGAAGCCGCTTTGGAAGAACTCACCACAAACTTCCGTTACAACGATGCTGTTTTGCGTAACATGGTAATC
Organism: Agarilytica sp.; assembly: GCA_045430305.1. Taxonomy (GTDB): domain Bacteria; phylum Pseudomonadota; class Gammaproteobacteria; order Pseudomonadales; family Cellvibrionaceae; genus Agarilytica. The sequence continues at coordinate 498,213 of JAILXW010000002.1, forward strand.
CGTATGGATGAAGCTGTGACCGAAGAGTCGCACATCATGAAAGCAGAAAAAGAAAATCGTGAGCGTAAAAATCGCGCTGAGCGTCGTGCTGCTGAAGCTGAAGCCGAATCAGTACAAGAGACTTCAGAAAAAACGAGTTCAGAAAAACCAGCTGAACCAGAAGTTACTAACAACTCAGACAGTGAGGAAGCATAATCATGGCTCGTTTTTTTCGTCGTCGTAAATTTTGCCGCTTCACTGCTGAAGGCGTGAAGCAAATCGATTACAAAGATTTGGATACCCTAAAAGCGTATGTCTCTGAAACTGGCAAAATCGTTCCAAGCCGTATTACTGGAACCAAAGCCAAGTATCAGCGTCAGTTGGCTACAGCAGTTAAGCGTGCTCGTTACATCGCAATATTGCCTTATACCGACAGCCACGAATAAGGATTAAATACCCCCGCATGCGCTTGCTAGCAGAATTCATTATGCGAGGGCGCATGCAGGCCGTGTGGATGGCGCTGCTGGGGAGCTGGATACCCTTGCTTTCTCAAACGACGCTTAGTCTAGTATCCCTTAGAAAAGGGTGGCATGAAGGCTTATTCATAACCTTTGTTGCTTGTATACCAGCAATAGCCGGTTATGCGTTTGGTGAAGTCGGTATCACGATGGTCATTGCGACTATCAGCGTATATTTAATTACGCATGCAACTGCTCTTTTGCACCGAGCTGTGGCAAGTTGGCCGAGCACATTGATAGCAAATTTGTTGATCTGTATTTTGTTTGCAAGTCTATTCGGCTTCAATGAAACACAAGTGAAGCAAGACTTGCTCGCCTTTGCAGAAAAAATGCGAGCTGACCCAGGAGCCTCGGGCGCAGTAAGTGAAAGCCAGGCGCTTCTCAAGTCAGAAATTGATGCGCTAACGCACTGGAACATAATGGGCATTGCTGCATTTTTGTTTCAGATGGCGTCTTTGCCGGCTTTACTTTTGTCGCGCTGGATGCAGTCGATGTTGTACAACCCGGGTGGGTTTAAAACCGAGTTTCACAATATTCGCCTGAACAAATGGGTGTCGATGACTTGCTTAGCAGGTTATGTCGTCGCTTTAAATCTTGGCCCAGACGGTGAATTTTGGGCCTTGTTGTTTGCAACGCCTTTGGTGGTTACGGGTTTTGGTTTGGTTCACAGCTTGATTGCCAAAGCAAGACTTGGAACTCCGGCAATAGTCGCGTTTTACATCGGCTTTGTGGTGTTAAGACCTATATCGATCGCACTGGTGATGTTACTAAGCGCGACTGATGTGTTTATAGATTACCGCAAGAGAATTCAAATTAATCGCGATTCAGATTCATAATCGCGGAAACTACAGAGGAAAGCGAGATGGAAGTTATTCTACTCGAAAAAGTCGGCAACCTTGGTGGTGTTGGCGATAAAGTAAATGTGAAGTCAGGTTTTGGTCGCAACTTTTTGTTGCCACAAGGCAAAGCGGTTGCAGCTACTGTGCAAAACTTGAAAGACTTTGAAGTGCGTCGTGCAGAGCTAGAAAAAGCCGCGGCTAACAAAAAAGAAACAGCAGAAATTCGCTCTCGCGAACTTGAAGACTTCAAAGTGACGATCACTGCAAAAGCCGGAGACGAAGGCAAGCTCTTTGGTTCTATCGGTGCGCGCGACATTGCGGATGCCGTGACCGCTGCCGGTTTTGAAGTGGCAAAATCTGAAGTGAAATTACCAGAAGGTACTTTGCGTGAACTGGGCGAATTCGAAATCGATTTGCAGCTTCATGTAGATGTGAGCCAAACAATCACATTGATTGTTGAAGCTGAGTAAAGCGCCTTCTAAGCATGGTTAGCGCTTTGTAATACATGCAAAGCAAGTTTGCCGATGCTTCAATTTGATCTTTAGCTCAATACTGCGGGCGTATGGTAATAAACTTACTGTACGCCCGTTTTTATTTGGTGCTACAGTAGTTTTTTTATTGCGAAACGCTTAATCATGTCTGAAACCGATCCAGAAATGCCGCCCCTAGCCTTCGATGAAGCTGACAGCCTATTTGGCGAGCGAGAAGATCAGGGTGTGGAACGTGATTTCGCCAACATGCCGCATTCGTACGAAGCGGAACAATCCGTAATCGGCGGTTTGCTAAAAGATAGCAGCAAGTTTGATGCGGTACACGAAGTACTCTCTACCAAAGATTTTTATGTCGCCAAGCACAGTAAAATTGTTGCAGCGATGGGCGACCTTGTTGAGCGGGAGCAGCCGCTCGATGTCGTCACTGTTTCTGAAGAACTCAATAAGCGCGATGAATTAGAAAGCGTTGGTGGTCTTGACTATATCGCTGATTTGGCGACTCAAGTGCCAAGTTCTGCAAACGTCGTCGCGTACGCCAAGATCGTGCGTGAACGCTCCACGCTTCGCCAGTTAATTACCGCTGCTACAGAAATCAGTCGGGCATCCTACAGCCCCGGTGAGCTGGCTTCAGACGACTTGTTACAGCTAGCTGAAAAGCGTGTGTTAGAAATTTCTGAAGAGCGACCCAAAGAGGGTGGTTTTGAAGATGTTAATGCGTTGCTCAAAAAGACCGTTGAAAAAATCGATCTGCTGTTCCGGTCTGACAGTGATATTACCGGTTTAAGTACCGGCATTGGCGAGCTCGATGAAAAAACGTCGGGTTGGCAAAGCGGCGAGCTGATCATCCTAGCTGCACGTCCTTCCATGGGGAAAACTGCTTTGGCGCTCAACTTTATTGAGGCCGCAATTTTGACGCAGCAAAAGCCAGCACTGGTATTCAGTATGGAGATGCCGTCTGATTCATTGGTAATGCGGATGCTTTCTTCCTTGGGGCGCATCGATCAGGGGCGGTTGCGTAACGGTCAACTTACCGAAGAAGATTGGCCCAAGTTAGAAGTGGCTGCGCGTAAAATGAAAGACAAGCAGCTCTTTATTGATGATACAGCAGGCCTGACTCCAAATGAGATACGTGCCCGCGTGCGTCGTATCGTTAGAGAGCACGGCAACCCTGGTGTGATCATGATCGATTACCTACAGCTGATGCACGTAGGCGGTGCCAGCGAAGGCCGTACGCAGGAAATCTCCGAAATTTCACGCTCGCTCAAGGCCTTAGCGAAAGAATACGACTGCCCGGTCATTGCACTTTCACAGCTAAACCGTGGTGTAGAGCAGCGACCAAACAAGCGCCCAATGAATTCAGATTTGCGTGAATCGGGTGCGATTGAGCAAGATGCCGACGTGATCCTCTTTATATACCGCGACGAGTACTACAACGAAGACAGCCCCGATAAAGGCATTGCTGAGCTGATTATCGGCAAACAAAGGAATGGCGAGATAGGCACCTGTCGCGCGGCCTTTGTGGGTAAGTTCACACGCTTTGATAATTTGGCGCCAGAGTACTTCCAGAACGCCGAATAACCTTTCCATACTAAAACGGGCACCTAAAACGCTAAATTTTGGGTTTCATTAAATCATTTGGTTAAAGTTTATCCGGGTTGGCTTGAGCGATAGCGCTGCAGGCTTTATTATCGCGCCTCCTTAAAGGTGCATGCTTACAGGTATGTCTATGCCCAATTTTATTGCCCTGGGTGAAAGCCGCAGGCGTAGATTCAAGCCGCTTGAGGTTAAAACATGCAAGTATTTCATCAGGTAGACAGCGTGCGAGCCGCCCTGAGCGAGGCGCGCAAGAGCGGCAAGCGGGTCGGGTTTGTACCGACCATGGGGAATCTTCACGAAGCGCATTTGGCGTTAGTGAAGGCCGCTCATCAACATGCCGATATCGTGATATGCAGTATTTTCGTTAATCGTCTGCAGTTTGGGCTTAACGAAGATTGGGATAAGTACCCTCGCACGCTTGAAAACGATGCGGCAAAGCTGCGCAGTGTGAATTGCGATTTTCTGTTTTGTCCCGACGAGCATGAGATTTACCCCAACGGTATGGACGAGCAAACGCGCGTCATCGTGCCGAGCATGGCGAATGTCTTGTGTGGTGCTAGCCGCCCAGGCCACTTTGAAGGCGTGACCACCGTTGTGAGCAAGCTATTCAATATCGTGCAGCCAGATATGGCAGTATTTGGAGTAAAAGACTTTCAGCAGTTGGCGATAATTCGCAGAATGGTGGAAGACCTGTGTATTCCCGTAGAGATAGTCGCCGGTGATATTGTGCGTGAAGCAGATGGTTTGGCGATGAGTTCTCGCAACGGTTTTATCACCGAAGATGAGCGCCCCAAGGCGAATCAGCTCAATGCCTCACTGAATTGGATCTGCGGGCAAATCAAGTCAGGTACACGAGATTTTTTCGCTCTTGAATGCGAAGCTAAAAAGCAGATTGAACAAGCGGGTTTTCGACCCGACTACATCAGCGTATGTAACAGTAAAACACTGGAACCTGCCGCTGATGATGATACAGAGATTACTGTCTTGGGCGCCATGTACACGCAGGCTGCTCGTTTGATCGATAATCTCTCGCTGCGACTTTGAGTCATTATTGGTAAAATGGGCATCTGAATACTGATTCGTCGTAGCAGTGCTAACAATAAAAACAACGAAAGCGGCAAGAGCAAGAAAGGCTCGATAGTTGAGCAAAACAGTACGAAATTAGACTTACGTTGATTTAAAGGTGAATGTTATGCAAGTAACACTCTTAAAAGGCAAGCTACACATGGCCTGTGTGACTCAGGCCGAGTTATGGTATGACGGTTCCTGCGCGATAGATGCAGATTTAGTTAAGCTTGCGGGCTTACGGGAATTTGAACGCATAGATATTTACAATGTAGATAACGGCGAGCGTTTCTCTACCTATGTGATCATGGCTGAAGCCGGTTCAAAAACCATCTCTATGAACGGTGCTGCTGCGCGCAAAGTGCAAGTGGGTGACCGCATCATCATTGCAGCTTACGGTCAAATGGAAGAATCTGAGGCCGAAAACTTCAAACCTAAACTGGTTTACCTCGAAAAAGACAACGCTGTGGAGCGAACAAGTAATACCATTCCTGTTCAAGTAGCCTAATTACGCCCTGTAATCCTCAAGAATAAAGCGGCGAATGACGCCGCTTTCAACTTTTCTGGAACAAAAGTCTACATTTGTGTGAAGAACCCCGTAGTGCTCACTATACTAACATCATAGGTTTTATGGTGAATGTAAGGTTGGTGGCGTGAAAGGTATCTTAATCGATCTGGATGGTGCAATTTTTCAAGGCGAGCACTTAATGCCCGGTGCTGAGGCCTTGATTAGAAAATTGCAGTCCGAGCAATTTCCCCACCTATTTCTCACTAACTCTAGTGCCCGCCCACGTCAGGCGATTGTCGACAAATTATCTCGTCTGGGGCTTACGGTTACCCCTCAAGAAATCCTTACACCTGCGGTTGCGGCTGCTCAGTGGTTGTGTGAGCACAGCATTGAGAGGTTGGCGCTGCTTTTACCCCGTGACACTACAGAAGATTTGGTTGGTTTCGAAATCGTTTCTCTTGCGGGCAGAGCGCAACCCGAAGCTATCATTATTGGCGATCTTGGAGAGAACTGGAGTTACAACAAATTAAACTTCGCATTTCGGCACCTGATGGAAAGCCCACCACCCAAGCTCATCGCTTTGGGTATGACACGCTATTGGCGTTCGCCTGAAGGCTTAAATTTAGATGTCGCACCTTTCATTAAAGCCCTTGAATTTGCCAGTGGTGCACAGGCAGAAGTGGTCGGTAAACCGTCGCCTACATATTTTGAAGAATGCTTACATATTCTGGACTGCAAAGCGGAAGATTGTGGCATGGTCGGTGATGATATTTACGCCGATGTAAAAGGCGCGCAAGACGCTGGGTTAAAAGGCATATTAGTGCGCTCCGGGAAATTTCGCGAGCAAGATTTACAATCGGGGGTTACACCAGACCACGTGCTTGACACCGTGGTAGATATTGATCGACTTTTAGATTGGTAGTAATACTTATTTCTTAAATAACTCTTTTCAATAAATAGACGTCGAACTGCGGAAAATTATAATTGTTCATGCGGTTTCTGGCGTTGTCTCTATTTCTTCTCTCAGGTTATGATGCTTTGTTTCAGCGCGGGTTTTTTTAGCCGCTTGCCGTTTTGTTTGATCTGTTAACGCTATCACAATAAATACTAATTCCGCACACATTATCGGGGGCTTTATGTCAGAAATTCACACCTATCCTGTTCCAGAAAATATCGCAGAAAATGCACATATTAATGCGGAACAATATAACGCGCTCTATGAGCGTTCGATCAACGACAGTGAAAATTTTTGGGCTGAAAAAGGCGAAGAGTTTTTAACCTGGGAAAGTAAGTGGAGCAAGGTCAAAGAGTTTGACTTTAAGAAAGGAGAAGCCACCTGGTTTAAAGGCGGAAAATTAAATGTCAGTGTCAATTGTATTGACCGCCATCTACCAGTACGAGCCAAACAAACCGCCATTATCTGGGAAGGCGACGACCCAAATACTGATAAAAAAGTCAGCTATCAAGAATTACACGACGAAGTGTGTAAATTTGCGAACATACTAAAAGCCCGCGGTGTTAAAAAAGGCGATCGTGTTTGTATTTATATGCCGATGATTTTAGAAGCGACATACGCCATGTTGGCATGTACGCGCATCGGTGCGGTGCATTCTGTTGTCTTTGGTGGTTTTTCACCTGAAGCCTTAAAAGATCGCATTTTAGATTCTGATTGCCGCCTAGTTGTGACAGCGGATGAAGGCGTGCGCGGCGGAAGAACAGTGCCACTAAAAGAAAATGCCGATAAGGCCGTGGCCTCCTGCCCAAATGTGCACACGGTGTTGGTGGTGAAAAACAGTGGTGCCGATGTCGCGTGGAACGAAGCTCACGATGTCTGGTATCACGAGTTAGCTGCAAATGCAGGCTCAGAGTGTGTACCTGAAGTTATGGATGCTGAAGACCCACTTTTCATTTTGTACACCTCTGGTTCAACCGGGAAGCCTAAAGGAGTGCTGCATACCACCGCTGGATACTTATTGATGGCGGCTATGACCACTAAGTACGTGTTCGATTATCAAGAGGGCGAAGTTTACTGGTGCACAGCCGATGTGGGGTGGGTTACAGGGCATACTTACATTGTGTATGGGCCACTAACTATCGGTGCCACCACACTTATGTTTGAAGGAGTACCTACCTACCCTGATGCCTCGCGTTGTTGGCAAGTGTGCGACAAGCACAACGTCAGTATTTTCTATACTGCGCCTACCGCGTTGCGCGCACTTATGGGTAAAGGGGATGAATATGTAACGTCGACGTCACGAAAATCCTTGCGCATTCTTGGTACCGTGGGTGAACCCATAAATCCGGAAGCCTGGGAGTGGTACCACAAGGTGGTTGGTGAAGAGCGCTGCCCGATCGTCGATACGTGGTGGCAAACAGAAACGGGTGCTCACTTGTTGACACCGCTTCCTGGTGCAACAGCATTAAAGCCGGGTTCTGCTACGCGACCATTTTTTGGTGTAGAGCCTGCGATATTAGATGAAAAAGGCAATGAAATAGAAGGGCCTGGGGAAGGAGCCTTTGTGGTTAAATCTTCTTGGCCGAGCCAGATTCGTACAGTATTTGGTAACCACGAACGATTGATTACTACCTATTTTGCCGCTTACCCCGGGTACTATCAGACGGGCGACGGTGCGCGGCGTGATGCCGATGGCTACTATTGGATTACAGGCCGTATGGACGACGTTTTAAATGTCAGTGGCCACCGCATGGGGACGGCCGAAGTGGAAAGCGCCCTCGTCTTACACGAAAAGGTTGCTGAAGCGGCTGTAGTGGGGTTTCCGCACGATATTAAAGGTCAGGGCATCTACGCTTACGTCACACTCATGGCCGGTGTAGAGCCAAGTGAGACGCTACAGAAGGAACTCGTTGCCATGTGCGTGACAGAGATCGGAGCCATTGCCAAGCCCGATGTTATTCAGTGGGCGCCAGGCTTACCGAAAACCCGTTCCGGTAAAATCATGCGTCGTATACTACGCAAGATTGCTGCCAACGAGCTAGACACGCTTGGTGACACGTCGACGCTTGCTGACCCGTCAGTGGTCGATGAGCTTATTGCTAATCGTAAGGTGTTGTAAGCATTGGGTGAGCGGGCGACGCCCTGCGGGGGCGCTCGCTTCACTAGCTTAGTGATCAACTCATAAGTAACGTGCGCGCTTGGTTCACAAGCGCATCAGCGCGATCACCTCTATACTTATATTCTAGCCTTGTTAAAAAAAGCCCTACAAATTTAAGAAAAATTGATTAGGAACCCGCCTGTGACCGGAAAAATTTCCGCAAAAGTTACCCCCGAAGAATCCCTCGATGTTCTCTCTCAAATAGAAGTTACTCAATTAGCGCAAACGAAAACGTCAGAAATTTACGAAAATTTTCGCCGCTGTGCATTGGCAGTTTTGAACACCGGAGCAGAATCTGACGATACCAAAGAAATTCTTGAACAATTTAAGGATTTTGACGTTGATGTGATTCAACAAGAGCGTGGCATCAAGTTAGAAATTTCTAACGCGCCGGAAAATGCATTTGTAGATGGCACAATGATTACTGGTATTCGCGAACATTTGTTTTCTGTGTTGCGAGATATTGTCTACATCAATAATGAATTACAAGAAAATCGAGACATCGATTTATCTATTCCGTCAGGCATTACCAACGGCGTATTTCACGTCGCTCGCAACGCAGGTTTATTAAAAACTAATTCTGAAGTCAACCTTATTGTTTGTTGGGGGGGGCACAGTATTAATGAAGTGGAATACGATTATTCGAAAGAAGTTGGCTATCAAATGGGTTTACGAGGCCTTGATATTTGCACGGGCTGTGGCCCGGGTGCAATGAAAGGGCCAATGAAGGGAGCTACCTTTGGCCACGCCAAAATGCGCCGACATGGTCGTTACATCGGTATCACTGAGCCGGGTATTATTGCAGCAGAATCGCCCAACCCCATTGTGAACAAGCTAGTTATCTTGCCCGATATCGAAAAGCGCCTAGAGGCGTTTGTACGGGTGGGGCATGGTATTGTGGTGTTTCCTGGCGGTGTAGGTACGGCAGAAGAAATTCTTTATATATTGGGTTTGCTATTGCACCCCGACAATAAAGAACTGCCTTTTCCGTTGATCTTTACTGGGCCAAAATCAGCCAAAGCGTATTTTGAACAGATCAATGAATTCATTGGCTTGGCTCTCGGGGAAGAGGCGCAATCACTTTATGAAATTATTATTGATGATCCAGTGCTTGTCGCGCAAAGAATGCGAGCTAATATGGAGCAGGTGCAAGAGTTTCGCCGTAAAACCCAAGATGCCTACTATTACAACTGGGTCATAAAAATTGCCGAAGATTTACAACAGCCATTTAACCCAACCCATGAGCTAATGGCTAAGTTGGATTTACATAAAGATCAAGAAAGTTATGCGTTAGCGGCGAATCTACGTCGAGCCTTTTCCGGTATTGTGGATGGTAATGTGAAAGAACACGGGATTCGTGCGGTAGCTGAAAAAGGGCCCTATGAGATTCATGGTGATAAAGAGATTCTTGCTCCTTTAGGCGATTTGTTGCGCTCATTCGTAAAACAAAAACGGATGAAAATTCCTACGCAGGAATATATACCTTGCTACAAAATTGTTGAATAGTTGATAGTTCAGCTCACTTGCAGCAAACAGTATTCACAAGATTTAAGTGTGTTTTGATATTTAAGGTTATTTTAAAAAGTTAAGGCAATGGCAGACGAAGACGACTTTCAATCTTTGGTAGGCGATGATGTTAAACCCATCGCGCAAGAAAAGCGTGTTCATCTGAGCAGTGAAAAAGACGGCGGGGTTGATAAAGAAAAGCGCCGCTTAGCGGCTCTGGAACTTGAAGTTAGTGGCGAAGATCCGTTGTCGAGTGAACCTCAAGAGATGGTCGGGCCACTTGATGTTATTTCCTATCGGCGCCCCGGTGTGCAACACGGTGTATTTAAAAACCTGCGTTTGGGTAAATATCAAATTGATGCACGCCTTGACCTACACCGTATGAACGTTGATCTGGCGCGGCAATCTGTGTTTCGCTTTGTGCAGGACTGTGTTGCCAACGATGTGCGTACGGCGTTAATTACACATGGAAAAGGTGAAGGTCGAGAAACGCCAGCCTTATTAAAAAGCTGTGTTGCGCACTGGTTGCCACAATTAGACGAGGTTTTGGCGTGCCACACCGCGCAAAAACAACATGGTAGTTATGGCGCGACTTACGTGTTATTCAAGAAAAACGATAATTTTCGATAATATTGATCGATTAGTAAAGGAAGTGGTAGATCAAATAATTTGATTGTGCTCAATTTTAAGCGAGTAATGTATCTTTGGCGCAGTTTTATATTGTCTTGATTTGACGTAGTTGGTAATCTTTTTTTGCGCTTGAGACCTAATGAGGACGTATATTCGTCTTAAAATCTTTTGTGTTGAATTTGGCGAATACGATTTCATGTTAAGCGTCACTTTTAATATCATTTACCTCGGGGGTTATTATGAAAAAATTACTTGCTACAGCAATTTTTACTATTGCGTCCACTTCGGCTTTTGCTGGCACCGCGCCTACTATTTTGAGCGCTTGTGTTATGCCTTCAGGCTCTGTTCTTTCTGTAAATGGAATGTTGAGCGACCCTGACGGCGATGCCGTTTCAGTTGCACCACTTGTTGTGGGTGTTTGTGTTGATGGACTACTCGCAAACTACACATATCCAGCGAGCTACAACTGTAATGTTCCTGTTGGTGCGGACTTTGTTACGTTGGTTGCTGGCGATGCAGAGAGCAACTTTAGTGATCCGGTGCTTGTTGACCTTAGAAATGCACCGAGTTGTGAATTCTTTTAAACAATTCGAGATTCACTTCGAGCAAAAGCCGCTTTCTATTGGCGGCTTTTTTTCTGCAGTCCTGAGCATCCTTAAACTATATAAATCGATCGATTGATATTTTCTCAAGAAGCGTATACAAATCTCCCATGAATAAAATTTATATCTCTGCAAATGTCTTATAGGATGATACTTTTGCCTTAACTCCGAACATAATGGATAGTGGGTTTCGGCCTGATTTGATTGTCGACGTATGGCATGGCGGTGGCGATTCAAGCACTTTGATTATCTTTGCGTTGAGTGTGATTACTGTTGCCTGAGAACGAGGTCTTATACTGGTGTCGAGCAGAAGGGCGATATTGTTGAGGTTTACGATGTTGAGTGTCTAATATCGAAAATGCTCCCAGAAGAAGCTTGAGAGCAAAGAGCTAAACCGTAAAAATGACTAAATGAATTAGTTCAAATATTTTGTGAGAGTGTTTTCAAGATCATCAAAATCAATGGGCTTGGTGATGTAGTCATTCATGCCTGAGGTGCTTGCGAGATCATAGTCTTTTTGCATGGCGTTCGCCGAAAGCCCACATATAGTAAGATCTTTAAAACCAAGTTTGCGAATGTTTTTGGTGGCCTGATAGCCATCCATTACAGGCATTTGTACATCCATTAATACTAAGTCGTATGAGTTTTTTTCTATCATTTGTGTGGCGACTAAACCGTTGTCTGCAATATCGTATGTGATGCCCATATCTTCTAGCATGTCACCGGCCACCATTTGATTGATTTCATTATCTTCTACTAAAAGTATGTGGCCCATCAAACGACGATTTTTATTTGAGTGTTCAATCGATTGAGTTTGTTGGCCTTCGACCCCCAACAACTGATCAACGAAGTGTTGTAATTTTAGCGGAGAGAATGGATGAGAAATAATAGGCCCAGCCCAAACTTCGTGTAAGCGATTTTTAAGTGTGTTGGGCTGCATATCAAGCACTAGGCCGAGTTTGCAGTTTGGGTATTTGTCTTGGATGATTTTGGCTTTTTCAAACTGGTCGCCATTGGTAATATCCATCAAATGTAGTTTGTCAGCCTGAATACTGTCTTGCACCTCTGTAAGAGAATATAAGTTGACGTCGTTCGTAAAACGGCTGAGGCTGTTTTCTGGTATTAGCGGAGTTTGGTGATCACAGAAATAGTGAATAACATCAGAGGCTGTATCCACATCCAACAAGTTTTCGTTACCAACAGGTTCCACTTCGATACTTGCGTAAAACTCGCTTCCCTGGTCTATTTTGGATTCGACTCGAATGTCGCCGTGCATTAACTCAGTTAATTGTTTTACGATTGAAAGCCCTAGGCCGGTACCGCCAAACTGCCTACTAGTAGAACCGTCGGCTTGAGTGAAAGATTCAAATACGCTGTCACATTGTTCTGGCGACATGCCGATACCGCTATCTTTTACCGAAAAACATAGGAGCCAATTAGAGCGTTTAGCATTAAATTCGATATCAAAATAAATGTCGATCGAACCCTTCGCGGTAAATTTTATCGCATTATTACAAAGGTTTAGCAAAATTTGGTTAAGGCGAAGAGGGTCGCCTAGTAATGTTCTGGGTAGTGCGTCGCTCACGTGAACTCGAAAATTAAGGGCTTTTTCGTCGGCACGTAAAAATGCAGCCGATATTAAATTTTCGATGATGTCATTAAGGTTGAATTCTATTTTTTCAATTTCAAGCTTTCCGGCTTCAATTTTGGAAACATCGAGAATGTCATTGATGACCCCCATCATAACGCCGCCAGAATAGGCGATTTTTTCTAGGTAGCCACGCTGTTTTTCATTTAGATCTGTCTTTAGTGTGAGGTCGACTAAGCCGATAATGCCATTCATTGGTGTGCGAATTTCATGGCTCATGTTGGCCAGAAACATACTCTTTGATTGTGTGGCATTTTCGGCCTTTTCTTTTTCAGTAGCCAGCGCGCTGTTCAATTCTTCTTGCTGTTTGTTTAGGTCTTGAGCTGTTTTAAGAAGCTGCGTTGTTTGTTTGTTTCTCTCTCGGAAAATATCCGCAGCACGAGCTAAGTCGCCCACTTCATCTTTGCGGTTTATCTCGTCTATGCTCTGTACTTCTTTTCCTTTTGACAAGGTGTTGAATACCTCAGTCAAACTTTTTATGGGCAGTAAGATTTTGGCTATCAAGAAGAAGGCCGTAATAAGTGCAAGTACAATGCAGGCAAGTGCAATAATGTCACTGCGTCTTTGTATCTCTTCAGAAATATCGGCAGCATTTTTTGATGCGAGCACTTGTTCAGCAGTGGTGGTTCGTCGTAACTCTTTTGAAAGATAGAGAAATTCGTTGGCAGACCCTGTCATCACTACATTCACTAAGAATGTGTAGCCTCTAGTTAATTGGGTTAATCGATTGAAGTGCTGTTTTACCTCGGTAAGCAATTTAATAAATGTTGGGTTCTTAAAAGGTTTTATCGCGCTAGAGGCCAGTTGTAGCTCGTTGGATACGTTGGAGGCGTATTCGAAATCGGGAGAAAGTAAATAGTTATAGGCGTTGACCCTTACGTTCGCTAAGTGGGTGCGAGTGCTGTAGGTTACGTTTTCATCATAATTGGCTAAGTGTGTTTCTAGGCTTTTAATGTTTTTTAGGAAGTCATTGTTGAAAATGCGCTCTTGACCTGTACGGCCTTCAATTACCGTCGCGAAATTTTCACTGTAATCACTGAGGTGGGCGCGCATTCGTTCAATGGCATTTTGTTTCTCCTCTTCGCCTTCGCTTTCTTTTATTCTGTCAGAAAGTGAATCTAGATCATTGCTTAATACTGACATCAAGTCGTTAAATCGAGAAATGGATGATTCGCTAGCCGTGCCTTTGTAGATGAGGACGTTGCGTTGTAGATCGACAAGGTTGCGTTCAAGCGAATGCACAATTTCGGCTTGGGCAAAAGCTTCTGTAGTGCTTTTTTGGGCAGCAATTAGGGTGCCCTGGCTAACCCGCGTGAGGGTAACTTGTACAAAGAGAATGCTTATGAGCGCCGTTAGTACGACACCGAGTTGAAGTTGGAGTGAGCGAAGCATATTTATGAGCTAATAAATTCGTACCATTTTTGTAAACTGTATTCGTAGGTGGGCATTACCGTATTCCATACGGCAACATTGCTCAACCGCTTGTTGTAACTACCGCCCGAGCGCAGTGCTCCTTTTTTTACTGAGACTTTACCATCAGTGCCTTTGAGTTGTTTTGCCGCGACTTTTCCGTCGTACCAATAATCCCATTCTTCTGGCAGCAAATATTCTTTTGAACGATACGGGTTTGAAATGTAGTAACCTTGTCTGGCAATGAATGCGCCGGGCCAGCCCGATAACCACCAATTCATGTATTCGTATGCTGCATCTTTTTCTTTACCTTGTGTTGCTGAAGAAAGACACATTACCCCGTGCCAGCCACGATAACCTTCTTTGGGTGCCGCGTAGGTCACCGGTATGCCTTGGCCGTTCAGGGAAGAAACCCCTGGTGAAAACATGCTTTCGATAACGACACGGCCTGAAGCCATGAATTGAACGGATTCTGGGACAGACGTCCAAAACCCACTGAAGTGCCCACGCTTTTTATATTCCATCAATACCGTAAATAGCTTATCCATTTCAGTTTTTGTAATGGAACCGATGTCGTTAAACTGTACTAAACCACGTGTTTGGGCCGCTAATGCAAGGTCAAAAATTCCAATGGTGGGGGCGTTAACAATACCAACCTTGCCTTGGTACTTTTCATCTAGCAGCCAGCCCCAGCTTTCGGTTTCGTAGGGTATGCCTTGTTCGACATGTTGTGTGTTGTAACCGTAGGAGTCGACATTGTGTACGTAAGGCAAAAAGCTTAACTGCTCAGTATGATTTTTACCTAGGGAACCATCTTCTTGTACATGCAAAATTTTATATGGTGCGTCGCCCGCACCAAATTTTGCTTTAGGGCTGAGCCTCCCCGTTTTTGTTAATGTGTTAATTTCATCCCAATAGGTTAATCGCTTTTTTTCAATGGCTTGAATGGAGCCTGAGCGCCAAAGAACATTGATGCTATTCGACCACTGTTCATATAAATCGAACGATTTAGGCGACACTGACGCTTTTTGCAAGACCGCTGCGCTGCCTCTAGGTTCGTATTCCAGCTCAATCCCAAGGTCTTGCATGGCGCGCTGACGCAACTCTTCTTGCAGGGTAACGTGTGTGCCAAGCACGCGAATTTTTGTTTTGTTGCGAGCGAAAACGTAGGGGGCCTGAGCGCCTAGTGTGGCGGCTGCGCCAGCGGCGACCAGGGTCTTCACGGTGTTACGTTTTTTGGCGTCAATCGTTCGTGTTGGGGTAAGCTTTTTCATGCGACGTGCCGATTAGTTGATCACTATTCGAGTATAGTCAAACAGGGCTATTCGTGCGGTATAGCCAATTGTTATAGAGCGAAGAGATTAGTTCTGTTTTTGGTGTGGCCTCTCAGTAAGATCTGAAAAAACAAAAAATGTCGGCTCTGGCGCTCATGTGCACAAGTCGACGTTGCTAAAATGAAGGTCATAGGTGGGCTGAACTCAATATGCGTTCAGCCATAGGAAAGAGAAATGGCGAGGTAGGAAATACATAATTGGTGTGTTGCAGCGCGTAAAAATTAAACCCCCATTTTTTGTAATGTGTTAACTATTTCTCGCACAATGCCTGCAGCAACCGGGTGGTTTGATTCAAAGCGAGCTTCCAGCGAATTTGCGAGATCAACCGGCGAGCTGCTAGGGTTATTCTCTTCTGTGTCCAATAAGCGTTGAATATCTACTTCCAGGCTTTGAGCAAGCGCTAGGGTTTCTTCGTCTACCGAGTCACTGCTGTCTATCTGATCGCGAAGTTTTTTTAAGGCATTTTTGATGTTGTCTGCACTCATGCTGGCTCCTTATTGTGTGAAGTCTTTCTTAATCATAAGCCAATTGGAGCAGGATTACATGGGAAAAGGGCAGCGCTGGAATGTAATAAGTTGCCACTGAAGCGGCGCCCGCATATTGCTGGTGTATGCGGCCGTTAGTTCAGTCGTCGATCTTCGATATAACGCTTGCGCTTGCTAGCTTTGAGTTTGTGTATATCGCCTAAGCACAAACCATCGAGACAATCGCCAAAGTCGGGGTCAACGCTGAAGACAATATTCTGAAAGCCGCCTTTTTCGAAAATGGCTGAGTACTGTTTGAAAAGAATGGGTAGCTTGTGGCCCTTTTCTATAAAGTGCTTCTGCATAAAATCGAAGCCGTCGTCGTATTCGCGCTTTGCAAATAGCAGATCAAGCTTGGCAACAGTTTCAGTATTTAAAGGGTAGGGGTGGTAGGCCTCAGCGAAGTTCCCTGGGCAGGGGTGGTAGCGGCGGTAGTAGTAGGCCAGCATGTCCATGAGCTCTTTCGGGTAGTCAGCACTCATGCTGACGGGGCCCAGTAAATAACGTACCTCTGGGTAGCGGGCGAGGTATGAGCCTAGGCCCTGCCATAAGTAATCTAAGCTGGCTTTGCCCCAGTAGTCTGGGTTTACGAAGCTGCGGCCCAGCTCCACGCTCTGCTCCAAATACGGGCGGAACTCGGGGTTAAACTTGTACAGTGTGCTGGTGTAAAAGCCTTCTTCGCCGTGGCGTTCGAGAATCTTTTTCCCTTCGCCCAGGCGGTATGCGCCAGCGATCACAAGGTTTTCACGATCCCACAAGACAAGATGCCGATAGTGCTGATCAAAGCGGTCGAGGTCGCGCTTTTTACCACTGCCTTCCCCTACTTTTCGAAAGGCGACTTCGCGTAAACGACCAATTTCCTGAATGACTTTGGAATCGGCACGATGGTCAACCAAGTAAATACGGTTGCCGTCGCGAGTTTCGCCTAAGCACTCTGCACGCTTAAGCTCTTCTAGAATCATGCGCCGGTCTTCAGGGTGGGCAATGGTGCGCTCGGTTTCAAAGATTGGCCGTTTCTGAGTGCCTACCTTGTACAGGTGTTTTTTGAGCCGATTAACCAGCGTTCTATCGTGTAGCCCCTTGGTTTTTAGTGATTCCGCAGGAATACATTCGCCAACATTGAATTTGATGGTGTTGTTTTGCTGCTTAAACATTTCATGGGCAAGTAGGGCCGTTCCCAGGGGTTTAAACACCATCGAGGCGCCGTAAAATAGAAGCGAGTTTTTGGCGTGAATTCGAATGGGCAGCAAGGGGGCTTTGGTGCGGCGGGCAAAATTTAAGAAGCCGGGCATCCAGCGCGAATCTCTTACCCCGGTAGGGCTTGCGCGTGACACCTCGCCAGCAGGGAATACAATAATGGCCTGTTCACTTTCTAACGCTTCCAGTACGCGCTTGTAGCTGCGGCGAGCACTGCCCCCGGTCATGTTATCGATTGGTATAAACAAGCTGTGTAGCGCTTCAAAGCCCATCAGCATATCGTTGGCAACGATGCGTACATCGCTTCGAACTTCACTCACTAAACGCAGTAGGGCTAAACCGTCGAGTGAACCGATGGGGTGGTTGGCGAACATTACTACGCGCCCAGAATCGGGGATGTTGGCACGATCTCGCGCCGATACAGAGTAAGAGAAATTGAAAAACTCAAACATACGGTCAATAAAATCAAAGCCTTTGACGTCGCTGTTTTTGAGTAAAAAGGCGTTGATCTGATCTTGGTGTATCAGCTTTTTAAGTAGAGATATTGTCGGTTTGCGCAGCATATTAGGCTGGCTAGCAAAGCCGGGGAATTTGTTACAAACCGCTTGTTCGATGTTGATCATTTAAATCCCTGGTATTGCCGCGTATTGGGCACTGCCGATTCACACGGGTTATCGTGTGGGTTGGCAGCGGTGATTTCTTGTTGTTTCTTCAAACTGCGGATATTAGCGTCGTCTTATGAATATTCTATGACACCAAGAGCAAAGAATTATCACATAAAACACTCGCATAAATATCACAAGGTCTAAAGTATTTGGCAAAGTTGCTGGTGTTGCTTTTCTAAGAGGGATTGAAAGGGCTGCTTGAAGCCAGAAAGTACTTGGCGACCGTCTTCAGTGCCTAGCTCCATAAATTCAATACGGCGGTGAATAAGGTCTTCTGCGCCGGCGCTTGCTTCCACGATTAGGCCTGCGAAAGGCAGCTTCTCTGGTTCGATCTGGCCCTCATCGGCTGACACTAAAGCGGCTAAGTCCAGAGGGATCTTGTTGATAATGCCCGATAATTCCATGATGAGGTAGGCACTGCAAGCGGCATTAAACAAGGCTTCACCCCGGTTGTCACGCTCGTAAAATTTGAACAGGTAATAGTTATCAATCAATTCAAAACTGTGGCCGCTGTATAGCGCCAGTACATCGGCAGAAATTTTCTCTAAGCGCGCTAAGGTATCGCGATAGCTTTGGCCGTTGAGTTGCTGCTTGAGCACGTTGAGGTTTTTGATGTGAATAACCGCGTACACTTCTTTGCGGTTTTCTTCTAGGGTGGTGTCGCCACCCTCGGTTATTTCATCTGAATCAGTTTCGGCATTGTTCGAAAGCGCTTCTTCGTCGGTTTCCGTATGTGT
Source organism: Agarilytica sp. (assembly GCA_045430305.1). Lineage (GTDB taxonomy): Bacteria > Pseudomonadota > Gammaproteobacteria > Pseudomonadales > Cellvibrionaceae > Agarilytica. The sequence continues at coordinate 516,575 of JAILXW010000002.1, forward strand.
TTCAGGCTTGATGTCGCGCGCTAGCCAGCTGACCGCACCGCTATGAAAGAGCGACCACAAAGCGGCTACTAAAAACAAACCCGCCAGTGCAATAACGAAATACACCGAAGAGCCCAGCGACCATAGCTGCGTATGGAGTGTTACGCTCAAATAGCCAGCTACGCTATCGTGCAAAATAATCGGGCTAGTGAACGCTGCTGCCGGTTTGATACGCTTGCGGGAATCCCCCGCTTGAACAAGAAGGTTGTTTTCCACATCGTGGATCGTCGCAAGCTCGGCGTGAGGGTTGCTGATCACATCCTGCAAAATGACTTGTAGGCGTACTAAATCATGGTTGAAGGTAGCGTCGACCGCTTGCTTAGCGGCCATTTCAGCGAGTGCACGCCCATAATGTGAGAGCGAGGCTTGGTGGGTGCGTTGGGTTTCCGGTATGAGAATAAACGCAACCAGCAGGCTCGCGATCAGACCGCCAAAACACAGTGCGCAAAGATTAGGTATAAATCGAAGTTTAAATGGCAAAAGTCAGATTCTTATTGTGGATTTGTTTTCTTTATTGTTATGAGCCAATAGCCGGAGGTAATAAGGCATTGATCACGCTATAATGCCCACCAATAACTGTAAGCAACCCTATACAGCACATCTATAAAATAGACAAAGAAGTTGCCCCGTGCGCGAACTAATACTTATCACTATTTTTGGCCAAGATCGCCCATATGTCACGTCGACTGTGAGTGAAATCTTGTCAAAAAACAATGCCTTTATTCTAGATATTGGCCAGTCCGTCATTCACGAGACGCTTTCACTGGGCATGCTGGTGGAATTTGAAGAGTCTGAGAAATCGGCAAATGCGCTGAAAGAGATTCTGTTTCTCATGCATGAAAATGGCATGCAAGTGAAATTCCGCCCAATTGGCGCAGACTCTTACGAAGATTGGGTAACGCATCAGGGCAAGCCGAGGCATATCGTCACCTTGCTTGCGCGACAAATTTCAGCTGAACATATATCCGCCCTTGCGCGCGTTATTTCTGAAAAAGGCTTGAATATCGACAACATCAGCCGTTTATCAGGCCGTGTGTCTTTGGAAAAACGCGATGTAAAAAGCAAAGCCTGTGTCGAATTTACCGCCCGTGGGCACGCCGCCGATAACGCCGAGCTGCGCTCGGAATTGGCCACACTCGCATCCTCTTTCGATATTGATATCGCCTTCCAAGAAGATAATATGTACCGGCGCACCCGTCGCTTGGTGTGTTTCGATATGGATTCCACCTTGATCGAAGCTGAGGTGATTGACGAGCTAGCTAAAGCCGCTGGTGTTGGCGAGCAAGTGGTCGAGATTACCGAATCGGCCATGCGTGGCGACATCGACTTCGATGAAAGTTTTCGTCGTCGCATGGCATTGCTAAAAGGTTTGGATGAAAGCGTTTTAGAAAATATTGCTGAAAATTTGCCAATGACCGAAGGCGCGGAACATCTTTTCTACATGTTACGAAAACTGGGTTATAAAACGGCAGTGCTTTCAGGGGGCTTCGAATATTTCGGCCGATACCTACAACAAAAACTGGGTATTGATTACGTGTTTGCGAACCAGCTCGAATTTGAAGGTGGGAAACTGACGGGGCGCGTAACGGGCCAAGTTGTTAACGGTCAACGCAAAGCAGAATTACTCCGTGAACTAGCAGAAAAAGAAAATATTTCTTTAAAACAAGTCGTAGCCGTCGGAGATGGCGCCAACGACCTACCCATGCTCAGCGTTGCCGGCCTTGGTATCGCTTTTCGCGCAAAACCATTAGTCAAAGCCGAAGCTAAACAATCTATTTCCACACTAGGCTTGGATGCCATTTTGTATTTAATGGGGTTTCGCGACCGCGAGTTTAAGGAAGTGTAGATAGCCAATGACTCTGACCCCATTGGCTTAAATGTCGTGTTCAAGAGACACTAGGCAAGCGCGCCCAGCGTTAATGTGGTTTGTCACTGTTTCGCTGTGCTCGACGCAACTACCCGATTCTTCCACTTCTACTGAAAATCAAAAACCCAAACAAAAAACGGGGTCATAGCTTTCGCGCTGACCCCGTTTTAATTTGTTCTTTCAATATGAAAGTTTAGCTTTCCATATCAAAATCGTAATCCATTTTTGCAGTAGGTTCTTGCAGGTAGTAGCCTTGAATATAGTGTACGCCTGATTGCCAGAGTTTAGAGAGTACGCTGGCATTTTCTACAAATGGTACGATGGTGATTTTGTCGTTCTGGTGTAATTCGCTGACTAATTCATTTAAAGAGTTTTCTTCTTCTGAATTGTTTTGAATTTCTTGCGTGAAAGAGCCATCGACTTTTACGTAACTCGCTTCGATGTTTTTCAATGCATTAAAAGGGTTTAGTGCGCAGCCAAAGTGAGTAATACCACAAACACAGCCGTTTTCTTTTAGTGCTTTAGTAAAGTCAGAAGCTACGTTCATGTGATCATTCACATCAATTTCACGGAGTTGAAATACTACCGAGTCAGATGGAAGTTTCGCAGCTTTAAATGCAACCGACAGCCACTTTGCGAGTGTGGCGTCTAACATTGATTCGCGGCTAAGGTTTACAATTAAGTTGGTATTGTGGCCTTTGGCGCGATGTTCGGCGAGGGTTTTTATAGCTTCGAGAATGACCCAACGATCGAGTTTGGTGGTAGCGCCAATCTTTGCCGCGGTTGTTAAAAACTCGTTCGGTGATATTTCATTGTCTTCCTCGTCTACCATGCGAAGCAACACTTCGTAGTGTTCTTTATTCGAACCACGCAAGCTCAAAATTGGTTGAAATAATAGCCGGAAACGGTTGGTGTCGAGTGCATGCTGCACCATCGACTCAATGTCTTGCTTGCTTTGTTTCTTAACTTCTGGCTCGTACATTTTCGCCAGTAGTGAGGGGTCTTTTTCAGCTTCGCTGCGAACTAATTCCAGTGCTTTAATGGCATGGTCAACAGGTATGTCACTGTTGGCTGTGGTTTCGTTAATGATTGCCACACCAATGTGATAATTAAACTGTACGGTGGAGCCTTCTACATCAACAATGTGGTCGCGCATTTTTTGGCAGAATTCTTCTGCATTCGTGAGCGCCTTGTTAGCGCCTGTTTGCGGTACCACAAGTATGATGCTGTCTTCAGCAAAACGGCACAGGGTTTGGTCTTTTTTCGCCAGGGAATTTGCGAATTCAGCAATAGACCCTATTACAGCATCTGCTGAGGCCAGACCAAGTTTTTGCTGAACGGTATCGACAAAGTTATCGATGCCAATATGGAATAGTGCGGAGTTGTGGTCTTTGTTAGCCGCGTGTGCAACAACACCTTCCAGCACTTCCATAAGATAGTTTTTATTGAACAAGCCACTGGAAATGTCTTTGTTTTTCATTTCCTGAATTTGAGCGTGCAACTCTTCGCTATCGTCGGTTTTAGCACGGACTACAAATTGAATGCAGGCTTCTTCTTCATAGTTGGCTTTACGCACTTCAAAGGTGAGCGGTTCTTCGCTGCCACTTTCCGTGATTGCCATGATCTTTAATTCGGTGGCTTCGACGTCACTGCCTTTGATCATAAATTCTTTGAGGAATTTTTTGACCGGGTCTTGGTGCTTGTCATGCACGATATCGATCACGGGCATACATTCGACTTCGTCACGGTCTTCGTAGCCAAGTATTTCACCAAATGAATCATTGGCGTAAAGAAACATGCCGTCTTGCACGAAAGCGATGGCATCGCGTGAGCTGTCTAGAAGTTGTTGGTTACGACGTGATATCTCGTTGAAGCGACGCTCAGAAAAACGGCGTTTTTCTCGTTCATCTCTGTTTTGTAATTCGCGCTGTATGACAAACAGCAGGTGCTGGTCCTCATCTAGCGTAACAACATCGGCAGCGCCCATCTTCATGCCTTCAACAATGGGTAAGGAGCCTTCACGATCAGTCAGTAAAATAACGGGTACGTCTTTGTTAAATTTCTTGATGAGCTTAATGGCTTCAGATGCCCCAACAGATTCCGCCGATTCGATGGCGATCATGATGTCCCAAATCTTTTCTTGCAGTACTTTGCTTAGGGCTTCGCTGCTTTCCACATGTTGCGCACGCACGGGGCGGCCTGCATTGTGGAGCATGCTGATCAGGCGCTCGGCTTCCGAACGCGAATCGTTGATGATAAGTAGGCGTGTTGCGCTATTACTAGAGGTTGACATCGTAATTAGTTAATTATTAGGTAACATCCTGGCAAATAGTGGGCCTTTTTATCAGTTTAGACCAGCACTTGGCAAATGCTTATTCCCAGGAGGAATCAAAATCGTCAGTTTGGTTGGTTTCTGGGGGCGTTTGGCTGTTTTCTGACCCGTTGTTTCCGTCTAGTCGGCGAAAACGGAACTGTTGGCAGCTCTTGGTTGAAAATACAGAGCGGTCGAGTTTGGCGGTAGTTTCGCGTTCGCCATCAATGATTTTGACTTTGTCGAATTCGCGAAACGGTGCCGAAGCGGTTAGCAGAGTAGGGTTGCTTTGGCCGAACTTATTCGGCGGTAAAAATAATGCCCTCATAAACTCTGAGTAGCCGCCCATCTCGTAGGTTTGGGCAATGCCGTACGGTTTGGAGTTGTTTGAAAGCAACTGAATGCCCAACTGCGATGCGTTTTTGAGCTGTCTTACCCAGCGAATGACGCCGATGCCCCAGGTGCGTTTGCCCACTTCTTTAATGCCGATCACTTCGCCGGCACTCACTTTGGCGGAAATATCTTCGTGCCAAAGCAAGCAGTAGCCGCCGGCACTGACATTTTGAATGACGACACGGTGCACTGCGACAAAGCTGTTTTGGTATTCATCTATGTGTGAGGCGGGCGTTAGACCCTGCGAAAAACGCGATACTTTCTGTGGTTCTGCAGAGCCAGAACTACGCATGAAGTAATCGAAATCTTGGCCATTGCAGGCGAAGTAGTGGCAGTCGCTTAACCCAACACAAACCTCTGCGCTGGTTTCTATTACACGGCGGTCAAACTTGCGCTGGGCGACGTTGCTCCAGGTCTCAAGTAAATGTTTCAGCAGCGATTCAGGGAAGTCTTTCGGCACTTTCACCGCTTTACTGCCGCCAACGATATCGTCGGAGTCGACCGATTGCTTCGAAAGTTGGCTGAGCAGTTGAGTGAAGTCCAGTTCGATATATCGGCCTTTGCTCGGGTCTTCGATTTTAGATTTGTATATCGGGCCTTGGTTACTCAGTAGATTTACCGCAAGAAAGTGCTCGGGGTTTTCACTAATCTCTTCTTTAATTTTTACGGCCTGACACCAACTTTCAAAAATGGAAAAAGCCGAGTCTATATCGGCTTGGCTCATTTGGTTGGTTTTGGCCGAATCCATCATCATGATGCGTGTGTAAGCTTGTGTGATAGAGCTCGAACGCGTGTGCTTGAATGTTGGATCAATATTTTGCTCTTCCGAGAGCTCGTAGTAAGCGGCTACTTGATACAAAATATTGAGGGTTGCCCACATGTTAGGGGGCGTCTGTGCATATATTTGGTAGTTACGGAAAAACAGTAAACCAATTCCGCTAATGGCGCGATGAATCGCTTTACGGAATAGCTCTAGAGTGGATTTGTTGGCCTTGCCTTTCTCGGCAATTTGTATGATCGCGGCTAAGTAGCCATTCAGCATATTTTTTTGTAAAGACTGTGCAACCAATACCGCTTTTTGTGCCTCTTCCGGCATGATCAGCGGTTGATTCAAAAAACTTTTTTGAAGCCCCAGTATGGAGTACTGCACACTGGGGCGCAGCAGCTCAAGAATCTCAATACGGTTGGCGTAGTCTGTTTTTAGCCGCGCGATTTCAGGCAAGGCTTTGTAAAGCGCTGTGCTGGTCTGCATGACCTTGGTGGCTTGCAGGCTGTTGACCCAGTTTTTTACCGCGCTTGCTTTATGGGAGCCACAAAATAGCAGACGCGGTAAATCTTGCGGTGGCAAATTTAATTGTGAGAGTAATTGGCTGGGCTTGAGGCTTTTATTCATGGGTGCATTGTTGTCACCGACGCAATACGCGATCGCCGCTGTATTTAGTGTACGTCGAAAATATCTCTATTTAATGTAGTCTAGATCTGCTTTGGCTAACTTTCCTTCTCATGTGCTCGGCTTATGGCAACATAATGCATTATGTTGTAAACCTTTCCTTTCGGGTGGCGCCGTATTCACAGTTTTAAGTGAAATTACATGATGGGTGTTTTTGAAGGTGCGTGAGGAAGCTCTTTCACCAACTTAGGAACTAAATATCCCGGTAGGGTAGCAAGTAATGCTTTATGAAGCGAGCGCGCTTTGTCTTCGTTAACATGAAAGTGAGCGACGCCGCTTACTTTATCGACGAGATGGAGATAATACGGCAGTACGCCACATTCAAAGAGTGTTTCACTGAGCTGTTCTAGTGTGTTTGCATCGTCATTGATGCCTTTTAATAAAACACTTTGATTTAGTAAGGTGATGCCGTTTTCACGCACGCAACACAGTGCGTCTCTTACTTCTTGATCAATTTCTTGTGGGTGATTGCAGTGAATGACAAGTACGCTGTGCAATCGCGATTCACTTAACATGCGTAATAACTCGGGTGTGATACGGCTAGGCGCTACGATGGGCAAGCGGGAATGAACTCTGAGGCGTTTGAGGTGAGGTATTTGGGCCAAGTCGGAAATTTGTGCATTTAAGGCTTTGTCGGAAATACTTAAAGGGTCGCCACCGCTCAATATGGCTTCGCTGATGCTGTTGTCATTGGCGATGTAATCGAGGCTGTGTTGCCAGGCATCTTTGTCATGGCGTTGGCCTTGGTAATCAAAATGGCGTCGAAAGCAGTAACGGCAATTGATTGCACACTGATGTGAGCTAATCAATAAGACGCGCCCCTGATATTTGTGAATAAGCCCCGGTACTGGGTTTTGCTCCGCTTCATGCAGCGGATCAGTGACAAAGCCTTCTTGCTCGTGGCATTCCAGCCCCATTGGCAGAATTTGTTTAAGTAGCGGGTCGTTTAGGTCGCCCGGTTTGATACGTGAGAGATAGGCGCGGGTGCTGCGCAATGGAAACAATGCATGAGCATGTTTGGCCGCAGAGAGGTGAGTTTCGGGCAGTTCTAGCAGCTCAAAAAGCGTTTCTGGTTCTTTTACGAGCGTTGCGAGCTCTTCTTGCCAGCTTTTACTCTGCCATGTAGCGATGGTTCGAGGTATCATGAGCGCCTTTTTTTGCACAGTAGTGATTGAGGATATCATGGCGAGTTATTCTACCAACGAATTCAAGAACGGTTTGAAACTAATGCTCGATGGCGACCCTTGCTCCATCGTAGACAACGAAACGGTTAAGCCGGGCAAAGGTCAGGCGTTCAACCGAGTTAAATTAAAGAACTTGAAAACCGGCCGTACCGTAGAGCGTACATTTAAATCTGGTGAAAGTGTAGAGAGTGCGGATGTTGCAGATATCGAAATGGATTATTTGTACAACGACGGCGAGTTTTGGCACTTTATGGAGCCTGATACCTTTGAGCAGCACCAAGCCGATGCTACAGCGGTGGGTGACAATTCCAAATGGTTAAGTGAGCAAGACAAAGTCATTGTGACCTTGTTTAACGGGGCACCTTTGGCGGTGCTTCCACCAAATCATGTAGAGCTAGAAATTACCCAGACAGACCCAGGTTTGAAAGGTGATACCGCTCAGGGTGGCACGAAGCCTGCGACGCTATCAACCGGTGCTGTTGTTAAAGTACCACTGTTCCTTTCTGAAGGTGAAGTGGTAAGGGTTGATACACGTACTGGCGAATATCTAGGCCGTGCGGGTAAATAACTCGCTTAGTTGTTAACTCTGTATGTGGCAGCCCTCCATGCATCGGCCTGCGTTAGAAGCGCGGGCCGAACTTCTTTCTAGGCTCCGACAATTTTTCGAGCAGCGCAAAGTGCTCGAGGTAGACGTACCCCTGCTTGGGGTTACGGCAGTTACCGACCCTCATATCGCTTCGGCTGAGGTGAATATCGGCACGCAGACGCGTTACCTGCAAACTTCCCCTGAGTTCTTTATGAAACGGCTTTTGGCTGCCGGGTCTGGTTCTATTTACTATTTGGGGAAGGCGGTGCGCAATGACCCCATCACGTCAAAGCACAACCCAGAATTCACCATGCTAGAGTGGTATCGCGAGGGTATGGACGATCGCGGTCTAATGAATGAAGTGGGAGCGCTGTTTCAATTTCTTGCAAGTGATATCGTGCTTGATCGCGTGAGTTACCGTGAACTATTTGAGCAGCATTTTGGTTTTAATCCACATTCTATTTCTAACGCTGACTTAGCAGCAGAAGCTAAAAAACATGTGGATGTAAATTGGGCGACAGAGCCGAGCTCGACCTGGTTTGACCTGTTGTTTTCTCACGTTATAGAGCCAACGCTGAAAAGCCCCACCATTGTGTATGATTACCCTGCCTGCATGTGCGCTTTGGCGCGAGTAGAAGATGATTCAAATGGGGATCGTGTTGCACGACGCTTTGAGGTCTTTTGGAAAGGCGTCGAGTTGGCCAATGCCTATTGGGAGTTAAGCGATGCCGGTATTCAGAGAGCGCGCTTTGAGCAGGATATACAGCAGCGTGAAGCGCTTGGTTTAATTCAACCAAATATTGATGAGAACTTACTTTCAGCGCTAGACCAGGGTTTGCCAGATTGTGCCGGTATTGCTTTGGGGGTAGATCGTTTGTTGATGTGTTTACTTGATGTGAAAAGTATTGAGCAGGTAATGGCCTTTCCTGATAGTGCTCTGTAATACCGCTTTTAGGTTTAGGTTGAATAGAGGATTGGGCTTAGCGCCTAGCGAAAACTTCGGGAGACGATTTTTGAAACCCTCTCCCGAAGCTGTGGCGTTGAGTTGTTGTGATTGTGCGCTCGAGCCAATCACTATTCTTTCGGCATCTTCCCTTTGCAATCGGCGTTAATATCGTGGTTCATTTCGTGAGCAGGCGATTGCGATACCGGTGCGCCGACAATTCGAGCGGGTACGCCAACAACCGTCGTGTGCGGCGGTACATCTTCTAAAACGACACTGCCGGCGCCCACTTTTGCACCTTCACCAACGTTGATATTTCCTAAAATCTTGGCGCCAGCGCTGATCAAGCTACCTTTGCCAATTTTAGGGTGACGGTCGCCACCTTCTTTACCGGTACCGCCGAGGGTAACCGCTTGCATAATGGATACATCGTCAGCTACCACGGCTGTTTCGCCAATTACTATGCCCGTGCCGTGGTCAAGCATAATACCTTTGCCAATTTTGGCGGCAGGATGAATGTCGACCCCGAAGGTTTCTGCAATGTGGCTCTGAAAAAAGCGAGCAATTGATTGTCGCCCGCGACTCCACAGGCAGTGAGAGATGCGGTAGCATTGCAAGGAATGGAAGCCCTTGAAGTACAAGAACGGTAGCAAGTATGAGTTACAGGCCGAATCGCGGTCGAACACTGCTTTTATATCTGCCCGCACAGACTGGGCAATGCAATTGTCGCGCGAGATGGAGTCTTCGATAATTTCGCGAATCTGCAAGGCTGAGATAGCCGGGTTGGCCAGTTTATTGGCTAGTAAAAAGCTCAGCGCACCTTCCAATGTGTCATGGTTTAAAATAGTTGCATGGAAAAAGCTGGCGAGCGCGGGTTCTTGCTCAGCTTCTTTATGGGCTTCATTGCGAATGGTGTACCAAATAGGATCTTTTTGTTCGAGCACCGAAACTGGGGATTCAGCCTGCATGATATTTCCTAATCATTTCTTTAAGTTAGCCCTAAAAAGAGTTCTGTTTGACGCAAGACTAACGCGAGCGAGCTAAAAGTGAAAGAGCCTCACAATAAACCCAGTGAAAACCCATACAGCAATGAGCACCCGTTTAAGGCGTATTTGCTCAGCAAGCCAGAAGCCTGGGAAGACTTTCCTTTTGGCTCCGATGTTGCCGTAATGAAAATAATGAATAAGATGTTCGCTACTTATAGTAAGAATAGCGATGGATTCTGTCATATGAACCTAAAATGTGAGCCAAACGAGGCTTTAGCGCTTAGAGATGTTTTCCAAGCGGTCATTCCGGGCTACCATATGAACAAGAAACACTGGAATACCGTGATTCTGGATGGCTCTATACCTATTGGGGAAGTAGAGCGTATGATCGACCGCTCCTATGGTTTAGTGGTGAAAGGCTTAACACGAGCGGAGAGACGATCACTTGAAATCAAGTATGGCGAAGACCAGCTCTATAAATAAAAACAATATAATGGGATGCGCAGACAACTTGATTTTATCAGCATCGACTCTCATCCATGGTTTAACAAAATGGAGAGAGCAATGAGCATTTTTTCCTGGTTCGCAATTCGGGCGGCCCTCTTATGTATGGTACTTGTTGGTATCGGTGCCTGTGGGGGTTCTAGTGGTGCCACCTTATTTGACGAGGACCCTACGGCAGACCCAACGCCCTCGCCATCCGTGGAAGTAACCCCTACGGTAACGCCTTCTCCGTCTCCTACGGTTGAGGTGACACCCACGGCTACACCCACGGCTACACCGACGCCAACGCCGATTGGCACCTTTACTCAGGTGCAAGCGATCTTTACGGCGAACTGCACATTCTCTAGCTGCCACGACGCGGTTGACCCCCAGCGAGGCCTCAATCTCACCGAAGGGGCGGCATACGACGCTATAGTGAATGTATTTTCTACCCGGCAGCCAAGTTTTCGATTGGTTCAGCCAAGTTCTCCGAGTACCAGTTATTTATTGTTTAAAGTAGAAGGTGCCGCGGGAATAAGCGGACAGCGAATGCCGTTAGACCCTGCGACCTTTGAGCCAGACCCGCTTTCCAGTGCTGATATTTCTCTTATTCGCACCTGGATCAATGCCGGCGCCGCGCAAAATAGCGCTCCGGCGCAAGTGCTTTCCAATAAAGTAGAGGCTGGCCCTGCAGAGCTTCGTTTCACTTTACAGTTAAGTGCAGAACTTGATGCTGCTTCGCTAAGTGAGGGTGCTGTTCAATTGTATTTTGTCGTCGATGGTAGCGAATATCTTGCAGAGGCAAGCGATACCGAGGTGGGTGTCGTAGGCATGCAGCTTCAAATTGCGTATTCCGGTCAGCCGCCCGCTGTCTATGACTCGATCGTATTAAGCGTCAACGACCCTACGCTGGCATCATTGATGGATATGCAAGGTCGTTTGTTCGATGGCGATGGTGATGGTCTACAGGGCGGTATGTATCGCTATGTGCTCGACTAATACACATCTATACTTGACGAGATAGTTAACATCTTAAATGAAAAGTGCTGGGGATTTCTTTGAATAAGTGGTGCTCGCTTTTATATTCGCTTATTTTTATGAGCGTATGCGCGACGACGCAGGCGCAGGTATATCTTGGTGCTGGGTACGGTATTACTGAACCTACCAATATGGGCGATGGCAATACATTCCCTGAAACGGAAGGCGATGCAGGCTACCGTGTTTATGTTGGCAATGCCTTGTATGAAAACTTTGCTGTTGAATTCTCATATGTTGACTTGGGCACGTATGAGGTTGGTACCATTGATGGGCAGCCAGACCCTCTAGTTTTTGAAGATACTATTTCGATTACGGGTGGTGACATTGCCATCGTAGGCAAATGGAACTGGACAAGGTATCTTAATGTTTATAGCCGTGCGGGTGTCTTTGTTTGGGAAGGTGAACGCTACGTACATGAGACTGTGGATGTTAATGGAGTGATGGTCGAGCAAGAGGCCACACTTTCCTTTGATGGTTATGATGTGTCTGTTGGTATTGGGCTTGATTACCAAATCCTAAGGCGGGTTGGTGTGCAGCTGGAAGCAAATGCCTATATGACCGATGAGGTTGCGAATTATCTTTACGGTCTTAGCGTTTATTACACATTCTAAACCTCTGCTTTTTCCTAGAGCTTTTTGTTACTCATCTTAGTTAACACTTCAAGCGTTTTACTTGTTGCTCCTCGATGCTGATCTAAATAATGAAACGCGCGTTCTCCCATCGCTGTAGCTTCAGATTCATTTTCAAATAAAAATAGAATCTTTTCTGCCATTGATTCACCATCGTTAAGCATTTGAACCGCGTTTTCAGTCTGGAGCTCATCAAACACTTTCTGAAAGTTATGTACGTGCGGGCCAGAAATAATAGGCTTTTTCAGAAGAGCGGGTTCCAAGGGATTATGGCCGCCGTGCTCAATAATACTGCCACCGATAAAACACACATGGCCTAGGCGGTAAAACGGCATGAGTTCGCCAATCGTATCTAAGATAAAAACATTCTCGTTGTTGGCTAAGCGTTGTTCTTGTGTACGCAAGACGACAGGCAGAGAAAGTTTCTCGCATATTTGGCTAACGTCAGCGGCCCTCTGTGGGTGCCTAGGCGCTAATATTAAAACTAGCTCGGGAAATGTTTCTAATAGTTTTTTATGTGCGAACAGGATGCTTTCATCTTCGCCTGGGTGTGTGCTGGCGGCAATCCAACACGCACGATTAGAAAAAATATCCCCGTGTATCTGCGAGGCTTTTTCTATAAGCGCATCATCGAGATGAATATCAAATTTTAGATTACCCAGTACATGGCAGTTTTCTTTATTTGCGCCAATCGCTAAAAAATGCGCTTGGTCAGAATCGTTTTGGCACAGTATTTTATCGAAGGCTAATACTGCTGGTCGTGCTAAGGGCAATATTTTTTGATAACCCCGCACCGATTTTTGTGACAGTCTCGCGTTGATGAGTGTGAGCGCGATTTTACGTTGGTGGCAGATCGCATTTAGATTTGGCCAAATTTCTGTTTCTAATATAAACAAGGCTGTTGGTTGCAGTCGGTTCAAAAAGAAGGCAAGGAAAATTGGTAAATCAAAGGGCAGATAGCAGTGGCTCGCTATATCGCCTAACTTTTTTTGAATCAAATTTGAGCCTGTGGGGGTGGTGCAGGTCACGCAGATGGGGGTGCCGGGGTTGTGTTGATAGAATTCTCGAATTAAATGTGTCGCGGCAATCGCTTCGCCCACAGAGACCACATGAAATACGACGCCGCCCGTTTTATATGTTTGCCCTACGTATGGTGCTCGTAAGCCCATGCGTTCCAATAGGCGTAATCGTGAGCCTGCTTTTCGGTCACCCTTTTTGTCGCGTAGGTTACGCCAGGCCATTTTCAGCAAAAGCAGGGGCAGTAAGAGCGAAAATAAGCAGGTATAAGCAATGCGGGCGATGTAGGGCATGTATGTTTCGGTTTGACTCAGAAGTGGGTATCATCGCGCTTTGGTTTGCAGTTGCTAACGTTCCGATGTGTCGGTCGTTAGCTGAGGCAAATCAAGCACCATCAATCTTGGGCTAATACGAATAATATATGAAAAGAATACTGATTGTACGACTTAGTGCAATTGGCGATGTCATTATGGCTTCCGGTATTGTTCCGGCATTGCGAGCGCGATATCCCGACGCACATATTGCCTGGTTGTTAGAGCCGATGGCCGCAGGCTTGCTGAGCGAGAATTCACAGGTTGATGAAGTGATTCTCTGGCAAAAAAGCCACTGGAAATACCTCTGGAAACAAAAACAATTTTTGACCCTGTTCAAAGAAGTCCGCAACTTTCGCAAAGCGTTAAGAGAGCATGATTTTGACTTGGTGATCGACCTGCAAGGTATTTTAAAAAGTGCTGTACTTGCATGGATGACTGGCGCAAAAGCGCGAATTGGTTTAGGTGGTAAAGAAGGCGCCTCATATTTTCATACGCACACCATCGAGCGCGATTCAAATCACCCTCTGATTTGTTCCGAATATCGTGCTATGGCGCGATATCTTGAATTGCCTGATGCCGCCTTTGAAATGTCCATTCCCTACTTTGAAGAAAGCGAAGCAAGTGCTTTGCAAAAAGTTGGCAGTGAAAGTGGCAACTACGCGGTGATCTGCCCCTTTACTACACGTCCGCAAAAGCATTGGTTCGAACCAGAATGGCAAGAGTTTGTAGATTTGTTGAAAGATCGCTATGAGGTGCCCATTGTTATTTTGGGTGGGCCTGGCGATAAAGACGCCGCGTTTCGGTTACAGCGTGGCGCCGACGTGTCTCTTATCAATCTTACCGGCCAGACGAATTTACTAGAGGCCGCTGCGGTTATTGCCAATGCAAAAGTATTGGTGGGTGTTGATACAGGCCTTACGCATTTGGGGATTGCAAAAAAAATTCCTACTGTTGCCTTGTTTGGTTCCACTCGGCCTTATCTTGATACAGGACGCGACAATGCAGAAGTGATTTATTTAGCGAAAGACTGTTCGCCATGTCGGCGTAAACCAACATGTGGCGGTACATTTGACTGCATGAAAGATATTACACCAGTACAGGTACTGGATGTGGTGGAGCGATTGTTAGCATGAGCTTAAAGGTCATGCACGTTGAGGCTGGCCGACATTTATACGGCGGCGCGCTTCAAGTATTTTACTTAATGCGTGAATTACATGTGCTGGGTGTAGAAAATGTGCTTGTGTGCCCTCAAGGAAGTGATATTGCGCGTGAGTCTAAAAGCGTGGCAACGGTGTGTGAAACGCCGATGAAGGGCGATCTCGATTTTACCTTGAGTCTTAGAATTAAAAAGTTGGCGAAGCAACATCAGTGCGATATTTTGCATGCGCATAGCCGCCGTGGTGCAGATGTATGGACGGGCTTTGCCGCAGACTTCAGTTCAATCCCCGCGGTTTTAACGCGCAGGGTCGATAACCCTGAAGCCCCGTGGTTGGCAAAATTTAAAGTAAAAAAATATCAAAAAGTTACTGCTATATCGCACGGGATTCGCGAAGTCATGCTACAAGCGGGGGTATCGCCAGAAAAAGTCACGACCATTCACAGTGCCGTTGATCAAGAAAAGTTTCGTCCAGAAAAAAGCGAGAAGGCTTTTCGTAAACGATTTGATTTGCGCGAAGAGCATCCGGTGATTGGCGTGATCGCGCAGCTTATTGAACGTAAAGGACATCGTTATTTATTTGATATTGCTCCGCGCGTGCTACAGAAATTCCCTTATCTGAAAATACTTATATTTGGAAAAGGGCCGCAAAAAGACGCTCTAGAAACTCAAGTAAAGGAATTGGGTATTTCTCACGCGGTGAGTTTTGTCGGTTTCCAAGCAGATATGGAAACCATCATCCCCAATCTCGATCTTGTGGTACACCCTGCACTTATGGAAGGCTTGGGGGTTTCTCTGTTACAAGCGAGTGCCTGCGAAGTGCCTATCGTTGCTGCTGCTTCCGGGGGTATTCCTGAAATTGTGCGAGATAAAGAAAATGGTTTGCTTGTGCCAGCGGCAGATAGCGAAGCACTTTTTGATGCGCTTACTTTGTTACTAGAAGACAAACAGATGCGAGAAGATTTTGGTAAATGCGGTCGCAGAATAGTAGAAAGCGAGTTTTCTACCAAAACAATGGCACAGGCTTATGTGGCGCTTTACCATTCTTTACTTGGTGGTGCGTCGGATGTGCCAACCCCAAACGCCTAAAAAATAAAATAAGCAAACTAGGCCAATAAGCGGTGCGGTATATTGTGTACTTTCGAAACCGCCGTCAAAACTAAACAAGTACACAGCGCTGACCATCAGTAAAAACACCACAAATAGGTAAGCGAAAAAGTTTAGTGACACTTTATTACTAAAGTACAAACCTGCCCAAGCAGAACACAAACCTAAGCACGCTCCCATCAAAACATCTGCAGGCCAGTGCACGCCACAGGCAATGCGGGAATATCCAATTAAACAAGCCACTGCAATTAACGAAAATTTTAAACTGAGCTTGCCTGTGCATTGCGTTAAAGCACCCGCTAAAATAAATGCCGTGGCGGTGTGGCCAGATGGCATGCTAAGCCGCTTAAAGCTCGGTCCAATAATTTGAATGACATCGCTAGAAAATACTGCCGGGGGGCGCGGAGTATCTATCAGGTTTTTGAGGCCGTGAATTAACAGTGTCCCGACCAATGCAGAAAATAGAATGCCTAGAGTGAGGCGGGGGTGTTTGTAAGTAAATAGTAATGCAATGGCAAGCGCTGTGGCGGTGTCGCCGACAAAAGTAATATTTTCCCACGCTGTTGCTGGAAGTAGCGTTTGGGAAAATTTGTGCGAAGGTAAAAATCCTGTTTGCAAGCCGCCGATGAATAGTAAAACAGCGCCAAGACTCAAACACACGATTGCAGCGTAAAGCAAAATATTATTGTGCTTGCCGTTGGTGAGCCAGACGGGGTCAGTTTGCGCTACGTAAGCCGCAAAGCCCACCTTGGTGTTAGGGAAAAATTGCATCTCAATTATTATCCTGTTGCCTTGCCGGAACGTTGCCGCTGTGTGTTTCGTTACCATATAGGTAAAGCGCAATACCGCCACGTCGGAAAAGCTCTTCTATTTCGATTTCCGGATTGAGTGCGGCAAGTTTTTTAGTTGCACTAATCTTGGTAAATACGATGTCGCCTGGTTGAGGGTGCTGGTTAGGCACGATGCGTTCAGCGTATACACTAACGCTGGGCATATAAATACGATAAGCAACCAGATTTCTCTTTGTTTCTGTTATTTCTCTGTTCTTAATGAATGCCGCTGCTTCAGCGACGGGGCCTTGTTGTGCACCCGCAGCGATCGGTCCGAGCATAAAATTCATGCTGAGCATGATAACCAGAGATGTGCAAAGCAAGCGGCTTAGCGCAGAAAGCTGCACCAAAAATAGAGTGGCTAAACCAAATAGCATCAAGCAAGCGGGAAGCCAAAAGTAATCGTTGGAAAACAGTTCGGCGCCCAAGGCAGCAGTGGCTTTGTCGTAAGGGTTTTTTACATGCTCAACGGCTGGAGCAAAGAGGTAGGGCAACAAACAAAAAAACACCAGGGCAAACAGCGCGATGCCAATATCTGTCTTACGTAACGAGGTTTCTTTTAGCAGGCTCAATTGGTATGTGAGCAACAAAAATACTGGTGTCATACCGTATAACAGGTAATGTGGTAGCTGGGTTTTTGAAAAAGAAAAAATCGTTAGAGTAAGAAGAAACCATACTAACAAATACATCTGAGGGAAATTTTTGCGGTCGAGCTTGTATTTAAACAATGCTTGAATGGCTAGTCGCGTGTGAGGCAAAAGCATAAAGGGTAAAAGAGCTAAATAGTAAAAGGGTGTGCCGCCGTGATTTTCCATGGTGCTGCTAAAGCGACCAACATTATGCCCAAGATAAAAACCTTCGAAAAAAGCAGTGCCCTGATCGTAATAAGAAGCGATATGCCAGGGTACGACAATAATTAAAAAAGTACCCCACAAAAACGGGTGAATGATCGTTCTAAAAAATAGTGCAGTTTGGCCCGTTAGCATCAAGCTAATCATGCAAGTTAAAGCGGGTAGGCCAATGGCTATAGGGCCCTTAGTTAAAAACCCTAACCCAAGCAGCACGCCGATAAGCAAGAGCTTTTTATTTGATGGCAGGCAAACGTAGCGATAAATCTCAAAGAAAGTAAAAATAATCAGGAAGTTCAGTAAGGTGTCGGCGGTTGCGGCTTTAAACATAGTGGTGCTCAACCAGCAGCAGGTCAGCACCCAAACCCCAATTCTTGCCGCGCGGTCGTTGTAAATTTCTTTTGCGAACAAAAAGAAAATATAAATCCAGGCGAATGCGACAATCAATGAGGGCAGACGAAAAGTAAAAGGGTGGTTGCCAAATAACGAAAGAGACGTGGCCTGCAGCCAGTAAATCAGAATAGGTTTGTCGTGGCGAGGTTCGCCATTTAAATAGGTGGAGACCCAATTGCCGCTGGCGACCATTTCTCGTGAGGCTTCAGAAAAGGCGCCCTCATCCAGGTCGAACAAAGGCATGGCGAAGCTCATGCCGATGACGCTAACAAATGAAAGAAGTAGAAGGGCTGGTGTGCTTAGTAAAAGGCGTTCAATCGTTTCAAGCCCTCTGCCACCATCAATCCTTATCGGCAGCATGCCATACTCGCGTGTGTTTATTTGCTCGAGTGGGGTATTGAACTGCCGGGGCAGAGCGTGTTTGCATCTCTGCTAGCACTCCAGTAGATATAAGTTGAATGCCCGCTATTACCAATAAAATACCGGTAAATAATAAGGGTCTACCGCCAATGTCTTCACCAAAAACTATTTTAAGTGCAAGTAAGTAGGTGAGTATGATTCCGCCAATGGCGCTGGAGCCTAACCCTATAGAGCCAAAAAAGTGACCGGGGCGGCGCGAAAAGCGCATAAAAAACACGACGGCAAAAAGGTCGAGAATTACGCGAATGGTGCGAGAGATTCCATATTTAGATTCACCCACTTCGCGTGCGCGGTGATTGACTGCAATTTCCCCGATACGTCGTGGGTCGGTCACACTGGCTACCCACGCGGGAATAAATCGGTGCATTTCACCAATTAAATTAATTTGTTTAATGATTGGGGCGCGGAAGGCTTTTAAGCTGCAGCCATAATCTTGTACTCGTACGCCGGTTGCACGACGAATTAAATGGTTGGCGATTTTTGAAGGCAGTTTTCGACTAATTTGCGCATCTTGACGGTTTTTTCTCCAGCCCGTCACCATGTCCATATCTTTTTCTACTAAATATTGCACCATGCGAGGAATGTCGGCCGGGTCGTTTTGACGGTCGCCATCTAGGGTGACAATTACATCGCCACGCGCGGCTTCAATGCCGGTTTGCATTGCTGCGGTTTGGCCAAAGTTGCGCGTAAAGTGCAGAGGGTAGATGTGGTCACCAAATTGCTCCCGTGCTTGCTCCAATTCTTTTTCGCTGCCATCGCGACTGCCGTCATTCACGCAAATGACTTCCCATTGCCCCGGGTAATTTTCTAGGGCTTTGCACACCTCTTCAATAAGAGGAATGATGTTGCCTTCTTCATTATAGAAAGGCACCACAACCGATAGCGTTTCTGGCGTAGTAATGTTGAGCGAATCAATTTCTTGTGTTGCGTCGAGTTGAGTCATACGTTTTATTTAGCTAACTGTTTGTAGTGAAAGTTTATGTGGCTGTTGTAATCTTTTTGTATGTGCTGATCGATATAGCGTTAAAGCTCGGTCGATTTTTTGGTAGGCAATGTTACGGGTAGCAATACCAGTGTCACCAAGCTAGTGGATGACAGCACGAAAATGTGTAGGTTCACCGCGACTGCAACCACTGCGGTACTCAATTCGCCAAACAGTGCAAAGCCTGCACTAAAGGCCGCCTCGAATGAGCCGGTTCCGGCAAAGCCATGAATTGGCAGCAAGCTGCTTAGTTCGGCGCCTAAGGCTCCGGCGAGTGCTGTTACCAAGCCGACTTGAGCCAGAGACTGAACGATAATCGCCAGGGCGCAAAGCTTAGTGAACCAGGCCAGTGCAGTCCAGAGGAAAAGTCGAATAAATACTGGCATGGTTTGGGGCGCTTCTTTAATGATCTGATCGCGTATTTTGGCTAATAGCGGGTAGCGTTCGATATGCGAATTTAAAAACCACAATATTGCCGCCCCCGCGAGCGCTGCACATATGCCAATTGCGAGGAACGGCAGTAGGCCAAACTTGGTGGCCAGCAACAGGTACACCACAGAGCCCATGAGTGCCATATCCAGCAATCGAAGCCACAGTAGGTGACTAAGGCCTTGTGCTAGCGAGTGACCAAAATGTCGTTTGGTGAGCAGCGGCAGTACAAACTCCCCTAGTCGCATGGGCATTAGGTTGTTGGCGAACTGGTGGAGGGCGGAAATCTTGGCCACTTGCAGGTATGTGGCGCCGCGGCTGGCGAAAACAAAGTCAAATATACGCAACGCGCGCAGTAGGTGGCTGCAAACAAAGAGCCCAGTTGCCGATAATAGTGATGTGATTGAGATGCTTTGCCATGCTGCGAGCGTTTCACGCCAACCTATTTGCGATTCCACAAACCAGACGAGGGCCGCAAGCAGAATAAGCCCAAGCGCCCACTTCCATAGCGACTGGCTCGCAATAAGCGGTAATGACGATGGCGTATTGTCTAAAGGCAAGGTCGAAGCCTATTCTGTGTGGGTGAGTAGCCTTCTAATTCGGGGGAAAGGCTCGCAAAAGTAGTATGTATGACGGCGCGCAATGGTAATCGTTTCAGGGCATTTCCACCAGCGGAACACTGGCTCTATGCGCATAATCTCTTCCTTTTAGAGTCCTTGTTGGTCTCCTCTAATGCGGCTGGAATACCCGCTTGCCTTTCAATTACGCATTGCAGGCCCTAGAATTGCCGCTCTTTGTCAAAAGGCCAAGCCTTCCATGCCGAAATCATCCCCGTTCTTGTTTAACTTTGTTGGCCGCAGTGAATCGTCGACCAAGAACTTTCTTATTGCCTGGCTTAGCCTGATCGCCCTCTACCGTATTCTGGTGACAGCCCAGCAGCACATGGGTTTGTTCTTTGATGAGGCTTATTACTTTCATTGGGCGCAATTACTCGACTGGGGCTATTACTCGAAGCCGCCAATGGTAGCTTGGTGTATTGCTGTGACGACTCAGTTATTTGGCGCGACTGATGTAAGCGTCAAGCTCGCATCGCCCATTCTTTACAGTCTGAGTGCCTGGGTCGTATTTTTAATTGGTCGCAAATTGGATGACGAGCGCACGGGGCTTATAGCAGCACTCATTTTTTCTACCGCACCCATTGTGGGTTTTAACAGCCTCTTTATAACGACGGACGCACCTTTGTTTTTCTTCTGGGCGCTTGCCATGTATGTGGCGTTATTGTGTTTAGAGCAAAATAAGATGTGGCAGTGGTTGCTGCTTGGCTTTTGTCTTGGCTGTGGCATGCTAAGTAAATACACCTATGCAGCGGTGGTGTTGGGGTTTTTGGCCTACCTTCTTTGGACGCGGCGCTTTGATGTTTTTCGTAACCTCGGTTTTTATGTGGCTACCGGGCTTAGTTTGTTGATTGCTTCCACGAACCTCTTGTGGAATTGGCAGCATGATTTTATTGCATTTACCCATACCAAAGAAATTGCCAAGTTAGACGAAGATTTAGTAAAACCCATTGCCTTGCTGAGTTTTTTGCTCACACAAGCCTTTGTGATTGGTGTTTTTTGGGTGGTTTACGCACTAATTAAACGCAAGCAGTGGTCGCAGCGTATTCCGAATGCCGATGCTGTGAAGTTTTTGGTTTCTTGTATGTCTCCTATTCTTGTCGTTATTGGTACACAGGCTTTTCTTTCGCGTGCGTTCCCTAATTGGGCAGGTGCCTTTGTTATTCCCGCCAGCGTATTACTTGCTTTTGTTGTTAAGTATGCCTCAAATCGTACGATCTACCTGGGGTTAGCCAGCAACTTGGTGTTGCTAAGTTTGTTTTACCACTGGCCAAACGTACTTAGCCTTTCTGGTGTGGCAGAAACGAAAAAGAATTCACCTTACTTTCGTTTGAGTGGCTGGCAAGAAGCAGCCCTTCAAGGGGAAGATACAATAGCCGGTATGAAGGAGGCGATTGCGCCTGTTGCTGTGATGAGTAATTCCCGCGATCTCTTGGCTTACGTGGGCTTCTATAATCGTATACACGCCAACGATTTGTATTATTGGAATAGCAATACCGAAAATATTCGTAACCACTACGATTTAAAAAACAATGCCAGAGACTTGATTTCGCAAAGTGAAACCAGTGCAGGCAAGGCTGGCAATATCTTGTTTTTACG
Organism: Agarilytica sp.; assembly: GCA_045430305.1. Lineage (GTDB taxonomy): Bacteria > Pseudomonadota > Gammaproteobacteria > Pseudomonadales > Cellvibrionaceae > Agarilytica. The sequence goes on from JAILXW010000002.1 coordinate 538,193, forward strand.
TAAAGATGAAATGCCAGGGGCTATTCAAGACAGTTTCGAATATGTAAAACTCGAACAGTTTGTTGATTATCAAGTGTCACCGTCTATTAAGCGGCACTACTATATTTACTCCGTTCAAGGTTTTAAGGGCTACCCAGATGACAATGAAAAAAATTAACGGCATGCGTGTAGACGCGATTTTTTTTATTTTATCGATCTTGCTGTTCTTTTTGTGGCCCCAACTGGATCTTATTGTTGCCGGTGCTTTTTTTGATGTGGAATCGCAGCGTTTTTCCGGAATGGATATGGGCTGGGTTAAGTTCATTCATGCTGTTTTCGCAGAAATTCAAATTCCTATGCTTCTTCTGCTGATAGCAGGCATTATTTTGTACAGTAAAAAAAAGCAAGGCGCTAAAAAAATGCGCTGCGTTTACCTTTTGTGCTGTTTGCTGGTTGGCCCAGGTCTTATCGTAAATGTTTGGTTGAAAGACAATAGTATTGGTCGCGCACGTCCAAAGCATGTTCAGGAGTTTGGTGGTGATCATCAGTTTACCCCACCTTTCGTTTATTCTGGTGCATGTGAAAAAAACTGCTCGTTTACCAGTGGCCATGCTTCTGTAGGCTTTGTGTTTCTTGCAATGTTTTGGGCGCTTAGGCAACGCTATTATTTTTATTTTGGTCTCGCGCTTGGGGCAATGCTTGGCTGGGTAAGAATTGTAATGGGCGGGCACTTTTTGAGTGATGTGTTGTTTTCTTTTTGGTTCGTGTATTTTAGCTCTCTTTGGTTAAACCGGTACTTTTACCCGAAAATGCACCCGAGTGCGGAGAATGAAAACCTTGCACAAGAAAAGGAAGGCAAGGAAGGGGAGGGAGAAACTCAAGACCCCGAGATCACAGAAAGTGGCGACTCGTCAAACGGCGGGTAAAACTTGTTAGACACTATAAATAGGCTTTGTCTATCATCATCTTTAGTTTGTACTATTGACGCGATACTGTAGTGGTTTGCCGGGTCAAACCAAATTGTGGTTTGGCGCTTGCCACCTTCGTTATCCCGTTTCATCTTTAATGCACCAGTTACACGAGTCTTTTCTTGGCGAATATTTTCAACACCTAAGACCTTGAAACGAAACTCTTTTAGTTTTCCTCGGCCAATGAAGTCATAGTTAAAGCTGTGGTTGATAATGCCGACCTCGGTGTTTGACTGTGCAATTAAATCCATTTGTAGTTTTAGTTGGTAGGTCATAGGGCCGAGCACACCCTTAGATAAGGATATTTCGCGTTTTTTACCTTTGTTATCACTAAAGGCAGTACCATTTTTCCAGTCAAAACGGACTTTTCTTTCTTTCTTTATACCAAATATTTTTTGAGTGTAATGGTAAGAAATCGGTTGAATGCCCATGTCTGCATCCCACAGAAAGTCTTCTCGCTCGGTTATTGAACCGAGAAAATTAGATGCTTTCGCTTCTAAACGAAAGCTCCCGTTGCCTCGGTCAATTAGCCGTCTCGTCATTTTTATATGCCAGCCTTCATAATCAGCAGCGTAAACCGCCGTTTGTAAGGTGCGTGGCGTGCTCGCCTGGCTTGCGCTAGCGAAGCATAACAAGAGTACCGCCAGCGCAAAGCGTTTGCTCGTATGGCGAATTGTTTGGGTACGGTGTCGTCTCAAGCCTGGCTTTCCATCGATAAATTGTTCGGTTTCTTCATTGAGCCTATGGTGGCTCTGCGTTGCAAAATTTGGTTTTCGTCAGTTTATCTCTAGACCTTTTTGCGCGTTGTTAGTTTCTAAGGTCCGTGTGTATTCAGCGCTTGAAAATAAAAGAGCTGCCACACAACTGGCGTGATTCGACACATTTTCCAGCTGTTTACTCTCTCCGACACTATAGCAATTTCTTGTAGGCACCTTGAAAAACGCTACTAATTGGCGGCGTTCAGTAGCGAAGGCTACACTCTAGAGGTAAGCAAGGGCAATAAATGGCTGCCGGCAAATCTCTGGCTACCTCGGTTTGTGGCGCCTGAAATGGCCAGAGGCTGAGACGGTGGCGCCAATGCTAGTGAATCGTCACAGGCTGGTAGCGTAGTAGGCGGGCTTGAGTGTCCTCAAATTAGTCAAACAGAGTGTAAATCAACGCTGTCATGTTGCGTCTTCTCCCCAATTCGATATTGCATCTCGCACTGAGTCTGGTGGCGGCATTTGCTCTGTTCGCCCAGCCTGCGGCGGCCATCGACCTAAGGGCAGCAGATGAGAGAAAATTGATCGATGCTGGCATTCAATACACCATCGATGAGAAATCGCTAGGCGTATACCAAATATCGCAGCTTAGTAAACAGGAATGGGTCAGCTTTGAGGGTGAGATAAATTTTGGTTACAACCAAAAAGTACATTGGATACGTTTCGATTTAAATAACGTAGATGCAGAAGCATATGAGCGCATATTAGAAATCGCGTACCCATTATTGGATCATGTGTCCGTCTACTTTTTTACCGATGGTGAACTTATTCGTTCATTCTCTTCCGGTGACGCTTTACCTTTTCATTATCGCCCGATTGATCATCGAAACTTTCTTTTTCCGCTTCACTTTGAAGAAAACTCCAAGAACACTTTGTACGTTCGTGTGCAAACGGCAGGTGCTGTTCAACTACCTATGACAATTTGGCAGGAGCGTGCGTTCCACGTTTCTGATGCAAGGGAAGTATCGGTCCAGTTTTTGTATTACGGTATTCTGTTGATAATGGTGGCATTTAATATTTTGCTGTACCTACTGATCCGCGATAGTTCCTTTGTTACTTACGTCTTTTTTGTGGTTTGTGTATTAACATGCATGAGCAGCCTATACGGTTTTAATTATCAGTATTTTTTAGGTTCATATCCACGCTTGCATGAACTTTCGATTCTGCTAAGTGTGCCTCTATTGCCGCTTTCGATAACCCTATTCACACTTCAATATTTGAATTTAAAAGAAACAAGCCTCTTTTGGTACAATATATTCCTTGCTTTTGTGGCGGTGTGTTTTGTTTGTGTTATCGGTGCGCTAGTGTTGCCTTACAGTGTTTCGACACGCCTTTCTATTATTTGCATGCTACCAATTTCTTTGGGTTCAATGATTGCCGGCGTGAGCTTTTGGCTGGCCGGAACCGCAAGTGCGAGGCTCTATTGTGTCGGCTGGATGGCAATTTTATTCGGTCTGACCTTTGCCATTTTTAATCGTATGGGGTTGATTGGGTCCTCCTTTTTTGTGGACTATGGCTTACAAATTAGTACCACCGTGCAAATTCTAATGTTTTCTATTGCGCTTGCGGCCCGCCTCAACTCAGAGCGAGATGCTCGATTAAAAACACAAGAAGTCTACGTTGAAGAAATACGTAAGCGCCGCGAAGTGGAAGAACAGCTTGTTTATACAGCGAGTCACCATAACCAGACGGGCTTGCCAAATCGTATGCTATTTGAAAAGGCCGTTCGCGATAAATTGGAAAATGGCGAACGAGATGAATTGCTGACGGTGCTTCTACATGTTCGCAGGTTTGACGACGTTAATCGTAGCCTGGGTCACCGTAATGCGGATGTACTTTTACGCCGAATTGGCGAGCAAATAAATCAGATAGTCGTCAATTCGTATGCAGCAGTACGCATTGAAGAAAAGAAAGGCGAAATTACTTCTTCTGCTCATATAGAGGGGGTTAGTTTTTGTTTTGCGCTTGCAGGGGCCAGCCGTAATGGGTTGTTGCAAGAGCTGGAGCGTCTCATGCCAAAATTGTCTACGCCTATTGAGTTTATGGGTTTGGCGATCGAGCAGGTTTTTTTGGTTGGGTGTAGCTACTACGACGAAGGGGTCGACCCGCAAACGCTTTTACGTCAGGCATTTGTTGCATTTGATCACAATGATGCACACGGTAATACGATTTCTATCTACGAACCTAAGATGAACCCTTATAGCCCCAAACGTCTTAACTTAATGACGGAGTTACGAAGCGCTTTGGAGTTTGATGGTTTAACTTTATATTTTCAGCCTCAGATCGATATTAAGAGTAAGCGGGTCAGTGGGTTTGAAGCGCTACTACGTTGGAAACATCACGAATTTGGTTTTGTGCCGCCAGAAGAGTTTGTATCGATGGCGGAGAAAACTGGCCTAATGAAGCCGTTGACACAGTGGGTACTTAAAAGGGCTGTGAAGTTTATTAAGCAACTCAACGACATTGGTAGTGAGGCCTATGTATCTGTAAATATATCTGCACTGAACTTACGTGAAGCGCGTTTTGGTGAAGAGGTAGCGGAAATTTTAGAAATGAATGACGTGGAGGCCTCTCGCTTAGTGGTAGAGGTGACGGAAACCGCCGCTAGTATGGATGTTAAGTCTTCTCTACAAGCCATGACTAAACTGGAAAAAGCCAATATACGTTTGTCAATTGATGATATTGGTATTGGCCATTCGACCTTATCTTTTATTCGCCAGTTACCTATTCATGAAATGAAAATAGATCGTAGTTTTACCAAGTCTATCGATGGCAACAAAGAAGATGCCGCAATCGTAAAAGCGATGATAACGATGAGTCATGATTTGGGCTATCGTGTGATTGCGGAGGGTGTTGAATCTCAGCAAAGCCTAAATATATTGAGTGAATATAATTGTGATTGCGCCCAAGGCTACCATATTGCTAAACCTATGCCGCCAGAAGATGTCTTTAAGTGGTTGCGAGAAAGTGACTGGACGTTTTAGTTAAGCTATGGTTTTTAGTGGGGCTATGGTTTTTAGTGGGGCTATGGTTTTTTAGGTTTTCCTTGTGTCAAAAGCATTTGCTTTAAGTTTTTCAGCTCTAAAGACAACGTTTCACGATTTTCTTGCCCCATTCGAATCATTAGTTTTTGCGCCGGTAATAGTTTTTCGGTAGCGCCGTCTGAAAATTTATAAAAAACGCTGGGTTGAATCAATAGGTGAGCATCTTGCCCGTTCGGAGACGTTAATAGCATGTCGATTGCTTTAAGTAAGCTTTGATGAAAACTCCCTTCGCCTAGCCCCAGTTCTTGGTAGGCCTGTTCAAATACAGGGAGGTAAAAGCGGTAGAGGCTCACCATAGCCTCGCCGTTAATTGCTGAGAGAAGTGAAATATAATTTTCATAGCGGGCATAGTTTTCACGGTCAATGCGGTAGAGTTCTTGCCCCGTATTAGGTATCTGCTGACCAATTTTCTTAGCTAAAAATTCACCTTTCGGTGAGATCATAGGGCGATATTGTCGAACAACTCTACCTTGGCTAAGCCCATATACCGCTCGCACAATTTTTCTTATGATTTCTTCATTTTGAAAATTTGTATTTTTAAAAAGGGATGCCAGCTCACTCCCGTGATTCATTTGTGCTAACGCGTTTAGAAAAGGCGCGTCGCTGTTATTTAATGCGGGTGGTTGAGGCTTTGTTGGTTCTTTTTCAATTGCTTCGCTTTGCTCTGAATTCTTTATCGAAGAAGGGCCTAGTCGCTCAATCTCACTTATTGCATTCTTTTGACTTGGGGTTGGGCTTAATTGAGGTGGAGGAATGGTTTCATTCACTACTTTGGGGGGTAGTCGGGAATTTTCGTTAGAGGCAAATAAAATAAACCCTGCTACTGCAATACCAAACACACTCGCTATTATCAGCAAGGTTATCGTTAGTGTTTTTTTATTAGGCATTGTTTGTCTGTTAGGTTCCATTAATATGTCATGTCGCATCAATATGATTCAACAGCTGAGCAACTCAATAATGAACAATCAATAGACCTGCACCCAGATGGTTAGGTTCCGCAGGTCTTGGGGGGCGCGCGAATCTAAAATAGAAAATGCGCTGTGGTGAGGGATTGTAACGGAATTGGTATGTGATTATCGCTTTCGAAGCGCCAAAAAACCAAGCAGGCTTAAGAAGAGCAAACCGTGGCCGATGTGATCCAAGCCATGTTGGTTAAGCGCAACATCTAAACTTTTACTCGAAACGGTTTTAGCCGTTAAGGTTTGATTGAACGAAGGTTCGATATTTTCCGCGTCGGCGGCTGCATTTTTGGGTGTTGCAAATAGCATCACAATAGAAACGCAAATGATAGTGGTTTTGATCTTTGTCATGGCTAACCCCAGGAACTGACTGCTTCACTTCTTTTAATGTTCCCCGAGAATTTATCCTTGGGTGTCCGGCTAAGAATAATCTCGCGCTGTAAGGATTCTTAAGTGCGAGAATAATGCCAAGCCCCGGTGGCTCTTGCTTGTATCTTGTTTTTTATGTGCTGGTGGCAACAATTAGTGCTGAATTGTAAATTGAGCTGACAAAGTACTGCGAATTGGCGCAATTGCCTTGGGGTCATAGAAACAAAAATCGTAAAAAGGAAAAATTATGCGATCAAAGTCTCATGCTTGTGATAACGATAAAACCGATGCGAATCAGTGCGGCTCGTTTTTAGTCGAAATTCCTCTGAGAGGAGCGAAGTTTTATCAATAAGGCCGGGGTTCTTGTAAAGAAACTCGACGCTAGGTTTTTCTCTCCAAACCGCGCTATCAGTTTTCCCTAGAACGTTTTCCTTAGAACAATGCTAAAGGCTTTTTCCCTAAAATAACGCTAACGGCTCTTTCCTTAAAATAACGCTAACGGCTCTTCATCAAGCGTTGCGAGTTGCTCTCTTAGTTCGAGTACATGGCTAGCCCAATAGTTTTCTGTGTTGAACCAAGGAAAGGCAAGCGGAAAAGCGGGGTCGCTCCAGCGCCGCGCCAGCCAAGCGCAGTAATGCAGCATACGAAGGGCGCGCAGCGGTTCGATCAAGCGGAATTGGCGATAGTCAATTTCACAAAACTCTTCGTACCCTTCCAGCAGGCTAGAAAGTTGGTTGATGCGTTGGACCCGATCGCCGTTTAACAGCATCCACAAATCTTGCATTGCAGGGCCGTTGCGGGCATCGTCTAGGTCGACGATATGGAGCTGCTCATAGCGAACAAGAATATTGCCCGGGTGGCAATCACCGTGTAGGCGAATTGCTTCGTAGGGGGCTGCTTGCAGTTGTGCTTGAACTTTTTCGAGGAGGTGTTGGCTCACGCTACTGTACGCTTCGAGCAATGAACGTGGAACGAGTTGCTGTTCCAGAACATATTCGCGAGAACTAGCGCCAAAAGTTTCAAAGCTAATTGCGGGGCGATGTTCAAAGGGTTTTATTTGGCCGATGGCGTGAATGCGCCCTAGTTGTTGCCCCAATGAATGTAGGGTGTCGAGGTCATCCAATTCCGGCGCGTGACCACCACGACGAGGGTAAAGTGCAAAACGATAGTCTTGGTATTCAAATAGGCTCTTGCCGTCCTTTTTGATCGGTGCGATAACGGGAATTTCCTGCTCTAGAAGCTCAAATGAAAATTCGTGCTCTTCTTCGATTTGCCCATTTGACCAGCGGCCGGGGCGGTAAAATTTTGCAATGAGCGGTTCGGCGTCTTCAATGCCTACCTGATAGACGCGGTTTTCATAACTGTTAAGCGCTAAAACACGCGCGTCGCTTAAATAGCCAATGCTTTCTACAGCGTCTAAGACCAGGTCTGGACTCAGGCGGGCGTAATCGCTGATAACCGCTTCAGTATCTATGTCGCGCTCTTCAATCGACAAATGTAGGCCCTCAATGTGAATTCTGGTGCGCGAGTATAGCAGCACTAGGGTAGCGAGCGTTTGGGCTGTGCTTTACTCCGTGCGAGGTGTGCGTGCCAATGCCCACACATCTACTCTGGCAGCGCCCGCGTTTAACAAAAGCCGAGACAAGGTTTCTACCGTGGCTCCGGTGGTGACAACATCATCGACCAAAGCAATATGTAAACCTTCAACATTTCGGGTTACCTTAAAGCTTTTTTTCAAATTGAATATACGTTGGTGGCGACTTAAGTTTTTTTGGTCTGCGGTGCGTGAAGTCTTTCTGATGGCCGTGCTAATGGGCAGGTTAAGTGTCTTCGCGCAAAGTTGGGCAAGTATCTGGCTTTGGTTAAAGCCGCGCACGAGCTGTTTACTCCAGTGGATCGGTACCGCGATAACAAGATCCGGTTTGTCCTGTTTATATTCACGGTAAATACGGGAAATCAATTTCTCACCAAGGTAGCGGCCCCAGAAATGTGCTTGCTTGTCTTTAAAGTGGTGAATCAACTGATCGAGCGGGTGGGTATAAACCCATGCGCTGTGAAGTACGCTAAAGCTTGGTGTTTTTTTGAGGCATGCAGCACAGAGGATGGATTCGGTTTTTAATGGAAGGTCGCACTGCTGGCATCGGCAACCCGAATTCTCTGTAAGTGAGTCTTCACATGCGTCGCAAAGTAAGCTGTTACAGGTGCCAAGACATAAATGGCATACCTTTGGGAAAGCCAAGTCAAGCATTTGTGAAGCGCTAAGTCGTATGTGCTGGTAAAGAGACTGGAGTGAATCCCTTGAGCGCAGTCCTATCTCGCTAAGCCTGTAAGACGTGGGGGGGTACCCCTTTGAATGCGTGTAGGTGTTGTCCGTATCGCCCATATTGGTAAACCTTTAAATCCGTTTAAAGTTGACAAGTGCTGCTCTGGCTGACAATCTTACAAAAACTGGTTATTCAACAAGCATTGAATTTCTAGCCGATTTCAGCAAGAAGAATGAGAGAAACGCCCTCATGAGCCAAGTAAGTGCCGATAATGCCATAAGAAGTGACTGGACTCGAGCAGAAGTTCAGGCCCTATTTGATTTGCCGTTTAACGATTTGTTGTTTCAGGCGCAAAGCGTTCACCGCCAGCACTTTGACCCAAACCAGGTGCAAATCAGTACGCTTTGCTCCGTTAAAACGGGTGCCTGCCCAGAAGATTGCGCCTACTGCCCACAGAGCGCGCGCTACGATACCGGCCTTGAGCGTGAAAAGCTTATGGCGGTTGAAAAAGTGATTGAAGAAGCTAAGGCGGCAAAGGCTGGCGGCGCGACTCGCTTTTGTATGGGGGCCGCTTGGCGATCGCCTAAAAACCGAGACATGCCGTACGTGCTAGAGATGGTGAAAAATGTGAAGGCTTTGGGTATGGAAACCTGTATGACGCTGGGCATGCTTTCAGACGATCAAGCGAACGAACTCGCCGAAGCGGGGCTCGATTATTACAACCACAATCTCGACACTTCGCCAGAATTCTATGGCGATATTATTACCACGCGAACATATCAAGACCGGCTCGATACACTTGGCAACGTGCGCGAGGCGGGTATGAAAATCTGTAGTGGTGGCATTGTGGGTATGGGGGAAGGTCAAAATGACCGAGTTGGTCTTTTACTGCAATTGGCAACAATGAATATTCACCCCGAGTCGGTACCCATTAACATGTTGGTGAAGGTGGCGGGTACACCACTGGAAGAGATGGAAGACCTCGACCCTTTTGAATTTATTCGCACCATTGCAGTGGCAAGAATCGTGATGCCGAAATCACATGTACGCCTATCTGCCGGTCGTGAAGAAATGAATGAGCAAATGCAAGCCATGGCATTTTTTGCCGGCGCGAATTCAATATTTTACGGTGAAAAATTATTAACCACACCCAACCCCAAGCAAAACAAAGATATGTTGCTTTTACAGCGTTTGGGCATTTCGCCAGAAGCGTATCAAGTTGAACAAGACGATGAGTCGCTAGAAAAGCAAGTTCAAGAAAACCTGCACGGCGCGGCGCAAGATAAAGTTTTTTACGACGCAATGAGTCAATAATTGCTTCATGTCGATGGAAAGCACGCTTTCGTTGGATGCCTGCCTGCAAGAAGCCCTTAATAAGCGCCGCGACCAATCGTTGTATCGCGAGCGCGCAGTGTTGGAATCAGCGCAAAAAATTCGGCTACAAAAAAATGGTAAGGAATACCTCTCTTTTTGCAGTAACGATTATCTTGGTTTAGCTAATCACCCTGCCGTTGTGGCTGCGTTTATTAAAGCCGCACATCAATATGGTGTTGGCAGCGGTGCCTCACACTTGATTTGTGGCCACTCGCAAGAGCATCACCAACTAGAAGAAGAGTTGGCGGCGTTTACCGGCCGAAAACGCGCTTTGCTTTTTTCTACGGGTTACATGGCCAATCAAGGGGTCATTAACGCTTTAACCAGTCGCGAAGACGCCGTATTTCAAGATCGACTCGATCATGCCTCGCTTATTGATGGCGCAATGTTGTCACCAGCGAAATTTTTACGTTATCACCATAATGATATGGCTGGGCTTGAAAAGCTTTTGGCAAAGCAAACAGCGCGTCGAAAACTAATTGTGGTTGACGGTGTGTTTAGTATGGACGGCGACTTTGCCGAGCTGCCTAACATTTGTGAGTTAGCAAAAAAATACAATGCTTGGACTATGGTCGACGATGCACACGGAATTGCTTGTGTAGGTAAGCAAGGCGGTGGCATTTGTGAACGTTTTTCGTTAACTGAAAACGAAGTGCCCATCTTGGTCGGAACACTCGGCAAAGCCTTCGGAACCTTTGGTGCGTTTGTCGCGGGTAGTGAGGCATTAATAGAAAGTTTGATTCAGTTTTCGCGCCCTTATATTTATACAACGGCACTGCCGCCAGCTATTGCTGCTGCAACGAGAGAAAGTTTACGTATTGTTATACAAGAACCGGAGCGTCGGCAGTACCTAGACGATTTAATTCAGTATTTTCGCAAGGCATGTTCAGAACTTCAGATTGAGCTCATGCCCTCTGAAACGGCCATTCAGCCTATTGTTATTGGTGAAGCTGCTTTAGCGCTTAAAGTTTCGCAAGCCCTGGAGGTGCGCGGTATATGGGTTTCGGCCATTCGCCCGCCGACTGTGCCACAGGGCAGTTCTCGGTTGCGCATTACACTTACGGCAGAGCATCAAAAAAGTGATGTGGATAAGTTGCTAAGTACCTTAACGGAGGTGCTAAATGCCGAATGCCACACATAAACTTGCGTCGCGTCAGGCAGCCATTGCTCATGCAGGTTTAAATACTCAATTAATTCCTGCAGAAAACACAGGTAGCACTATTTCGAATTCGCTTCCTCTCGTTATGCTTCACGGCTGGGGTAATGATCTTCGCAGTTGGCAGCCTTTGGTCGACCAGTTTCGTGGAAAGCGAAAAATACTATTGATTGATTTGCCTGGTTTTGGCAAAAGCGATAGTCACAACTGCAGTTCTTTAGATGAAACGCTTAACGAAATTAGAAAAAGTATTTCTGTATTGGCGAGCCCTTGCCATATTGTGGGCTGGTCTTTGGGTGGCATGCTAGGCGCTTTGCTTACGAAAGCATATCCTCAGTTGGTGGCTTCTTTAACAACGATTGGAAGTAATGCAAAGTTTGTGATGAGTGAGGAGTGGCCTTGGGCATGTGAAGAAAGTATTTTTGACCATTTTCTCGAAAGCTTTGATGATGATATTACAGCTTGTCGTAAGCGCTTTATGTTTTTGCAGGCGCAGGGAGATAAAGAACGAAAAAAGATACAAAGGTTTTTTCAATCGTTAAATGTGGAAGTGCAAGCCGAACAAAAGTTAGATTGGCGACAGTCTTTGCTGTGGTTAGATGAAATCGATAATCGGAATTTGCTAAGTGCTCGTCAATTTCCGTGTTTGGCAATTTTTGGTGAGTCAGATGCGCTCGTGCCTCTGTCGGTTGCAAATGAATTTTCGAAGAAAAACCTAGCAGACAAAGTAATAAAGATTTCTGATGCGGGTCACGCACCACATATTAGTCAAAGTGAACTGGTGGCAGAAAAAATTGAGTTGTTTCTAACGCAGATCGAAAACCCATTTTATCGAGACAAGAAAGAGGTTGCGCGCTCATTTAGTAAAGCGGCAAAACAGTACGAGAAAATTGCTGAATTGCAATCAGGCGTTGCAAAAACACTTTGCGCCTACAAAAAAGACTTTCTTGGCGATATATGTGATTTAGGGTGTGGAACGGGATTTACCGTAAAAGAATTGTTAAATCCACGTTCAGAAGTGGTGGCGTTAGATATCGCCACGGGGATGCTTGATCAGTGCCGGGGTAAGACCTTAAACGAAGCTCAGGCAAATCAGTTGCAATACGTTTGTGGCGACTATGAAACACTACCTTTCGCCGACAATAGCTTCGACGGTATTGTTTCAAGTATGAGTTTTCAGTGGGCGTCGCAGTTAAATGTTGTGTTAGCAGAAGCGCGCCGTGCTTTAAAACCGGGTGGCTGGTTGCTATTTTCTACTTTAGGCCCAGGCACCTTGCACGAGTTGAAACAGGCCTGGCAATCGGTTGATCACTACGTTCATGTGAACGCTTTCTTGCCGCGAGATAAGGTAAAGAAAGATCTGGAAAACTCAGGGTTTGTTGTTGAACGCATTGATGCAGAACACCGCACTCTTTTTTATCAAAATGCAATAGGCCTAATGCGCGAGTTAAAAGGTATAGGTGCGCATAATGTTAACGCGGGTAAAAAACAAAGTGTGACCACAAAAGGGCAGTTGCAAACCATGGCTCATGCTTACGAAAGTTTTCGTCAGTCAGAAGGCTTGCCAGCAAGTTATGAAGTTTACTACGTATTGGCACGAGTACCTGTGCAGTAAAAAGAATTCAAGAATATGAAACGAAACTATTTTGTTGCCGGTACAGATACCGGTGTTGGAAAAACACTAGTTACCAGCGCAATGCTACACAGTGCTTCGCAAATGAAATTACAGACGCTGGGCCTTAAACCTGTTGCCGCGGGTTGTGACGAAAGCGAACACGGGCTCGCTAATGAAGATGCACTATCACTTATGGCGTTTTCCTCTGTTCAAATACCTTACCAGCAAGTAAACCCCGTTGCGTTAACAGAAGCGATTGCACCGCACATCGCCGCGGTGAATGATGGTAAGCGTTTGCAAGCAGAGCGTATTGCCGGGCATTGTCGTGGCGCCATGATGCAGGCTTATGATCTTTGCTTACTTGAAGGCGCGGGAGGTTGGCGAGTTCCGCTTAATGCGCGCGAGACTATGGCCGATATTGTCAAAGCTTTACAGGTGCCCGTTGTGCTTGTTGTGGGCATCCGTTTAGGTTGTTTGAACCACGCTTTGCTAACCGCAGAGGCTATCACTCGGGATGGGCTCAAGCTCGCTGGGTGGGTAGCCAATGTTGTAGAGGACGGTATGCCCGAGCTAGAAGCCAATGTCGGTACCCTTCAATCGCTATTGCCTTGCCCCCAGTTGGGCCTTATTCCTTTTCGAAAGGGAATAAGCGCGCCAGAGGCTTCAGAGTATCTTGATATAAAGAATCTACTTGAAAGTGCATAGTTTTAACGCAAAATAGTCTTATACATATCGATTTTCGCGTATTTTCGCGGCTGTTATTTGAGTGGAAGAGGCGTAAACTTAGAAACAGTATGCGGTTAAAGCTTGCCACCTGAATGGTAGGTAGTGGCCGCGCTAACGAAATAAACAAAAAAGCAGGTACGGCCATGGTCGGATCAGTGTTAAATGAAGGTTTGCGCGGCATGCAGAATAGCCAGCGCGAACTGCAAAAAGCGGCTAGCGAGATTGCTAGTGCGAATATTCGTGAGCGACCTGAAGAAACGACGTCACCGGAAGTGCCCACCACGCTTCAGCCGGTGGACGAGTCTCCGGAAAGCACGCGTTCGCAGCGTACTATTGAAGAATCTCTGATTGAGCTGCGCCGTCAGGAACAATTATTTACAGCCAATGCCAAAGTGGTGTCGGTGGCCGAAGAAACCCTGGGAAGTATTATTGATGTTAAATCTTGATCTCTTGGTAGACTTTTTCCATTGGTTGATGGGCACAGAAGCTCAAAAACCCCAACCCTTATACATTCGTACGGAGGATGAGCAGAGAAAAGACCGCTTTTAGTTCGACTAGAGCAGGTCCGTTTCATCTCTGTTCCGAGAGGTGATAGTTAACAACGCTTATTTAAATGCGGCTATTAGCAGTTCGCAACCATTGCCTATTGGTGATCTTCAAAAGCCAAGTGAATCTCTCGCCCATAATTCCTCATTTAAGCCTGTAGAAGCCCTTTCTAGCACTACACAAGTCCAAGTTTCCCCACAGCAATCTTTTTCAAATGATGAGTCATTGGCCGGTTCGTCGCAAGCACAGGAAAATAGCTCAGGTGTTGAAGAAAGCGGCCAGTCGCCGGCCCAGCAGAGTCAGTCGCGTATTGACGAGCGGAGTGAGCGCGAAGCAAGGTTAGAGCAAGAGCGTGAAAAGCAGCAGCTGTTGCAAGAGCAGCGTCAAATTACTAGCTTAAGTGCACGTGATCGTGAAGTGCGCGCTCATGAGCAGGCGCACGCCGCTGTTGGTGGCCAATATGCGGGGGCACCGTCATACCAGTTTGAGCGCGGCCCTGATGGTGTGAGCTACGCGATTAGTGGCGAAGTGCCGATTGATGTGGGTAAAGAAGCGACGCCTCAAGAAACATTACGTAAAGCGCAGATTGTTCGCCGTGCTGCATTGGCACCGGCAGAACCTTCCCCGCAAGACCGGCGTGTTGCAGCGCAAGCGTCTCAGCTAGAAGCGCAAGCGCGTTCTGAAATTTCCCGAGAAACTAGAGCTGAGTTAAATGAGGCCAAAGAAGGCCGCGCCAACGAGGAAGAAAATGAAGCGCCGAACGGGCTTTCTGAAGATATTACGGCAGAATCATCTTCATCTACCCTCGCAAGCACGCCCAAACCTAGGTTTAGCGCTGAAGATACAAACGCTTCTGCTATATCTACCGTATCACCTTTGCCGGTGAACACAATTGCATCTAGTCAAGTACTCGCCTTTGCAGATATCGAGACCAACCGCCCTGGTGCGCTACTTAATCAACTTGTTTGATTTTCTCCTGTCGATTCGACAAAACTTCCACACGTCTTATAGTTAACCTAAGCAAGATTATTTTGTCAGGTAAAGCCACTTGAACTGGTGCTGTGTGTCAGCCATATTGGTTATTATTGTTCTAGCAGATTTTCTTCAAGCGTTTTAATTTCTGGTTGTATTTAGAGCAGAGAAAGCCCCGCTCGTTTTGCCCGCGCTAAAGAAATAAAAAGAAAAAGCAGGAGCCCTCATGGCAGACTACAAATCACCACTCGACGATATGCACTTTTTAATGAAAGACGTGTTCAATATGGGAACGTTTTGGCAGCACCTTAATATTGCCGATTTGGATATGGAAACAGCCGAAGCGATTTTAGAAGAGGCCTCAAAGGTATGTGAAAATGTTTTGGCTCCGCTCAATCGAGAAGGTGATGAGCAGGGCTGTACGTGGTCGCCTGAAGGGGTAGCGTCGCCAGAAGGGTTTAAAGAAGCTTATGAAACGTATTGTGAAGGCGGTTGGGGTGCGCTGGGTGGTAATCCAGAGTACGACGGTATGGGTATGCCTAAATCGTTGGTGTCGTTTGTAGAAGAGATGGTGCAAGGCTCCAATATAGCGTTCGGTTTAGCGCCAATGCTGACAGCCGGTGCAGCGTTGGCAATTAACGCCCATGGTAGTGACGACTTAAGGCAAACTTACCTTCCTTTAATGTATAGCGGCCAGTGGTCGGGAGCTATGGATCTTACCGAGCCGCACTCGGGTACAGACCTTGGCATTATTCGCTCGAAAGCGGAACCCAATAATGATGGCTCCTATTCCGTAACCGGAACCAAAATATTTATCACTTGGGGTGAGCACGATATGGCAGAAAATATTGTGCATCTTGTATTAGCAAAACTGCCCGATGCGCCCAAAGGGTCACGCGGAATTTCCATGTTCTTGGTGCCTAAATTTCTTCCCAATGATGATGGCAGTCTAGGTGAGCGGAATAACTTGAGTTGCGGTTCGCTTGAAAAGAAAATGGGCATCAAGGCGTCGGCCACCTGTGTGATGAATTTTGACGGTGCCAAAGGCTGGATGGTTGGTGAGCCAAACAAAGGTCTTGCCGCGATGTTTACCATGATGAATTACGAGCGCTTAGCGGTAGGTATTCAGGGCGTTGCAGCGGCAGAGCATTCATACCAAACCGCGGTAGAGTACGCCAAAGAGCGTTTGCAGGGGCGCAGTGCTACTGGGCCGAAGCAGCCAGACAAAGAGGCAGACAACTTACTTGTGCACCCAGATGTACGACGCATGCTTCTTACCATGCGTGCATTTAACGAAGGTAGCCGTGCATTCTATGTATACACCGGTCGCTGGTTAGATCTGGCTAAATTTACTGATGGCGAAGAGAAGACGCATGCAGAAAGCATGGTTGCACTATTAACGCCCGTCTCGAAAGCGTTCATGACCGACACCGCTTTACTGGCCGCAATTAACGGGCAGCAAGTACTTGGTGGTCATGGTTATATTCGCGAGTGGGGTCAGGAGCAACACGTGCGAGATATTCGTATTACTCAAATATACGAAGGCACAAATGGTATTCAAGCGCTCGACCTTATTGGCCGTAAGACGGTTGCCAACGGTGGGGAATTGCTGAAGTTATATAAACAAGATGTGGACGCTTTTATTGCTCAGGCCAGCGCTAACGAAGCGATGGGCGATATGCTCGCAAAATTAAACAATGCGATGTCAGTACTTACGTCTGCGACGACAACAGTGGTTGAAGCGGCACAGGAAGACGCTAACGCCGGTGGTAGTGTAGCCGTTGAGTACTTGGAGCTGTTTGGCTATGTTGCCTATGCCCATATGTGGGCGATGATGGCTAATGCCGCGCATGGTCGTGGTGAAGGCGATGACCTAGCGACGTCTAAATGGGCTGTGGCTAACTTCTATTTCGATAAGTTACTGCCTCAGATCGACGCTTTACTGATAAAAATTCAAGCAGGGTCTGACACTGTTATGGCAATGGATGAATCCTTGTTTTAATCGTGGCTTAGTCCGCTGTTCGACAGGGCTGTATTGGCGAGAGAGCTAGTTTGCTTTGAATGAAAAGCTGATGCGTCTATACTCCCTTTGCAAAATCCTCCCGTCTTAACTAAGTAATTGAAGGCAAAATCTGACCATGCCCAAGTTGTATCCTCACGACCAAAACAACGTAGATGAGTTTATTAACAGTAATGTGAACGATGTGGATCGAAAGCCTTTTCGCCCACTGTTATTGCTCGGTATTATCTTTGTGGTACTGGGGTTACTTACTTTGGCAAGTTATCTAGTTGCGCTCTCTCACGGCATTGTATAGTTTGCCGCTCTTTTTTTGGGGGCTGATCAATGCGCGATATAACATGTATTGGTCTGCTGCTTCCCCACCTGCTGTGTTTGTATTCTCAATAAGTTTTTTATAAGGCCTTTAGGTTTAATTTTTATATTAAACCGGCTTTATAAAATAGACCCCCACAAAAAATTAACCGAATTGCGCGTGTTTGCACGGTTAACACTTAGTGTCGCTGAGTTGATGACGCAATGTCATATAAATGTCACACAAACCTGATAAGCGCGTGATATCTTTATAATATGAAGGCATCAATCGCTGGCGAAATAAAAGCGGGAAAGCGTTGTCGATGCAAAATAAAATGTTATAAGGAGGCGGTATGAAAAAAGCAGTATTGAAATTGGTGGGTGCGTCGATAGCGCTTATGGCGGCAAGTGTTTCAAGCGTTGCAGAAACGTATCAGCCAGCGATGTTCGGTTTCACCTCAGAACAGTTTTCTGAAAAACTGATCGAAACCAATGCTGTTTCCATTCAAGGCAAGTCTGTGGTGCTTTATTGTCAGTCTGAGATAGACAGTAAAGGCGTGGCAAGTAACACGAGTTGCTATGACAAAAGCCAAAGCATGGATTTAGTGGGGCTTACTGAAAGTGTTTTAAACCGTGTGGCATTTACTGCTGCACAAGTGAACGGTAAAGCTGTTCCTGTAAAAATGTCCTACCGAGTTGGTCTCGCTGGTAAGGCCGGTAAGCTGCAAACGACTTTGATTCCAAATTTAGGTTCTATGCAGGCACGTTATGGTCGTGATTACATTGCACCGCAAGAACGTTTAGATATGTCTGACTGGTATACAAAATACAATGACGCGTCTTGGGTAAACGGTCAGTCATTTCTGGGTCATGGCCCAATGGCTCGTGTGGCAGCAACGGTTGATGAAAAAGGTAAAACGGACGTAGTTCGCGAGATGGAAACCGAACGTGCGTATAAGCGCGACGTGAAAATTGTGAAAAACGCTTTGCGTAAATCACGCTTCATTCCTGGCTTTGTTGATGGCCGCCCTGTATCGATGGGTTATTTAGCGGTGGTGAATTATGGCGACGAAGGTGAGGCTGTGAGCGCGCGTTAATATCACTTCGTTTTGATTCTTAGAAGCTGGCTTCAATGTAAATTGAAGCCGGCTTTTTTATTTCTATGAAACTATTTGTCTTCCCACACCCAGCGCACGGGTTCGCCGAAATCATCGGTGATCAGTTTTTTACGTGGCCCGCTTTTCGGTTTGCTTTCTGGTTTATGTTTACTCGATTTTCGTTCCTCTAAGGCCTGCACAGCCTCAGTTACTGGTGTGCGTGGTTTCTTGGGTTCGAATGCCGTGGCGTTGCCAAAAATATTGCTATTGTCTTCCCTGCCGCTAATGCCGGAAGGGATGTCCTGCACCGCGCCGCCTTTTTCGATAAATTGCCCGATAGCGCGATCTATTTCATCGCGAATTTCAGCTTTAGTTTTTGCCCGCTTAATGGGGTGGCGCTGGCTCATCTACGGATTTCTTCTATGCAGTAGGCTGTAAAAATTACCCAGTCGCACAGTTTAGCAAAAAATGTGCGAAGATCAAAAGCGTACGAGAAAGCTTGGTTGAAAGGTCTGTGGGGGTTGGAGGGGAAGAGCGTCTCCTGCGATCTTACCACCGGTATTAGCATTCGATTCGCTAGCTCAATATTCGTCGTATTTTTTGGCGCTGCCACGTACGAGGTCTGCCGG
Source organism: Agarilytica sp. (assembly GCA_045430305.1). Lineage (GTDB taxonomy): Bacteria > Pseudomonadota > Gammaproteobacteria > Pseudomonadales > Cellvibrionaceae > Agarilytica. The sequence continues at coordinate 556,963 of JAILXW010000002.1, forward strand.
ATACTTTTCTTCATTAATGCGCATTTTTTCTTGGGTGGCATTCATTAAGTCGATATTCATACGTTTAGCTAGCAAGAGGGTATACATGAACACGTCGGCAAGCTCGTAGCTGGCCGCTTGTTTTTTATCGGTGGGCAATTGAGTTGAGGCTTCAGTGCTAAGCCACTGAAAATGTTCCATCAATTCAGCGGCTTCTACTGCAATGGCCATGGATAGGTTTTTGGGCGACTGAAACTGCTTCCAGTCGCGCGCTTCAGCGAAAGCCAGTAAGGCTTGGGTGAGTTCCTCTATCGATTGGCTCATTGTTGAGGTTGGTTTAGTCAACGATTTCCAACAGCTCAACTTCAAATACTAGCGTTGCATTTGGCCCAATTTTACCACCCGCACCACGATCGCCGTAAGCAAGATGCGGCGGTACAAACAAGCGCCACTTACTTCCGGTATTCATAAGCTGCAGGGCTTCAGTCCAGCCAGAAATAACGCCATTCACTGGGAATTCTGCAGGTTCGCCACGTGCGACTGAACTGTCGAACACATCGCCATTAATCAGTGTGCCGTGGTAATGGGTTTTTACTTTAGAGTCAGCGGTGGGTTTTTCACCTTCGCCGGTCGTTATAACTTCGTACTGAAGTCCAGACTCAAGGGCCACAACACCTTCTTTATTGGCGTTTTCTTTTAGAAAGACTTCGCCTTCTGCTGAAAGTTTTTGACCTGCTTCGGCTTCAGCAGCTTTCATTTTCTGATCGTAAGCACGGTAGGCCTCTTCGATTTCGTTCTCGCTTATGGCGCTGTCTTTGTCTTGCAAGGCATCTATCACCGCAGCGGCTACGTGCTCCGGAGAGATACCTCCAAAGCCTTGAGCGGCTAATTGCAACGCCCATTGACGACCTATGCCGTAGCTGACTTTGTGTTCATCGGTATCAAATGATAATGCTGACATAGGTATTCCTCGAGGCGCTTATTCGCCCGGTTGATAGGTTTGTTTTAAACTGTGTAGTAGAGGGTATGGCGGCGGATTGTAACACAAGGTATTTAGTGAATCTTTCTTTGCCAGCGTTTCACGATAAGAGGGTGGGTGATGTTCAATCGATATTTATTGGGGAGTTGGGCGAGCTATTTTGTTTTGGTGGTGCTCTCGTATAGTTTAAAGGTTTACGAGTATTTTCCCGGTAGTGGCATCATTGGGTATGGCGTCGTCATCGGCCTGTTACTGGTTGCGTTGAACGAGGCGGCGCTGAAATGGCACTATTTAGTTGTAGGTGCGAGCCTAGTGACGTATGGCGCGATCGCTTCGTTTGATATTGTGCTTTCAAAACAGGAGTTGGCAGAATTATGGGTGCTATACGATTGGTTCCCTCTCACCATGCAGCATGTAGATGGCTATATGAATGTCATCATCATCCTACTCAATATTTTTACTGGAAGCTTAGCCGCCAACTGTTTATTTCACGGTTTGAATAAAAACAATTTCAAGTGATGAACTTTATAGTCAGGCGTTGCTGTGCCAGGGCGGCTAGAGTCGAGGTGGCTTGAGTCGAGGTGGCTTGAGTCGAGGTGGCTTGAGTCGAGGTGGCTTGAGTCGAGGAAAGAGAGGCTCAGTGATTAACTCGGCCGCGTTATTTTGATGCGCCCGGCCTGTGTGAATTGTCGCTGTATTTTGACCTGTGGCGCGATCTGAAATAAATCGCCATTCTGACCGCACATTTGTGTTCCGATATCTTCTGAGTTGGCAATTATCGCGTTTGCTTTTATGTGTTTATCTTCCCCGTGAACAGGAATAGCAATGCGTGGTTGTACCCAGCGATACATATCTCGTAGTTCGTCTTCACAGGGGTGGCCTGTCGCATGAATAGGGGTGCTATGGTTTTCTTCATTTATGATATTGATACCGGCATTCGTAAAGCGATTTACGACTTTTTCAATAGCTTTTTCATTGCCTGGAATCGTTTTGGAACTAAAGATTACTGTGTCGCCCGCCTCTAAATCTACATCTCTATGCATGTGTTGTGACAGTCGATCAAGTGCTGAGAATTCGTCGCCTTGACTCCCTGTTGCTATGGCTAAAACCTCTTCCCGAGGTAAAAAACCTAAATGGCTGGGGGCGATAGTTTTTAAATCTTCGGGCCAGTAATTACATGCAGAAGCAGAACGTTTCATGTTGTGTAATGAACGGCCCAACAGAGCAGCATAGCGTTGTGTTTTGTTGGCGACTTTTACAAGCGATTGCATACGCGCGACATTGCTGCCAAAACACGTTGCGATCACACGTTGTTTTTGTTGGCTAATAACTTCTAGCAGCCCTTTGTAGACTTCGTACTCCGAAAGCGAATGCCCGGCATGGGTTGCATTGGTCGAGTCGCACACCATTGCCGTAATATTGTGTTTTTTTAACGACTTAATCTTATTTTCGTTAAATGCCTCGCCTACCTGGGGGTGGGCGTCAATTTTCCAGTCGGCGGTATGAAAAATACTGCCGCAAGCGGTGCGAATTACAAGAGCTTGCGGTTCAGGAATGGAATGGGTGAGCGTGATCCATTCCACGTCGAAATCACCAATATGGATACGGGCATCGGTATCGACGATGTTAATCGGAACAGCGTCTAGTAAATTTACTTCGGCTAGTTTTCGTTGTAGAACGTGGGCAGTAAAAGGCGTTGTGTAAACGGGGCATTGAAATTGCTGCCACAGATAGGGTAATGCCCCAATATGATCTTCGTGCGCATGGGTAATGATAATGCCCGCTAAATCGCCACGTCTGTCGGCAATAAAGCGCGGGTCGGCACAAATGATGTCGTCTTTTTTGATGCCTTGCGCCGGGTCTGCTTCATGAGCAAAAGAAACGCCGCAGTCTACCATCAGCCATTTTCCATTATGGCCGTATAAATTCAGGTTCATGCCAATTTCGCCGCAGCCACCCAGAGGTAGAAACCAAAGATCTTTATTACTTGGCGAGTTTATTGGCATATTTTTCTTTAGTTAAGGTTGCCCCTAATTCAAGTCACCCCAAAGATATTGCATGATGGATAGTGCACTTAATGGGGCGGTTTCGGTGCGCATAATACGAGGGCCGATTTTTAAAGGGGCAAACCCTCGCGCCTGTGCCAGTTTAATTTCATTATCGCTTAATCCGCCTTCAGGCCCAATTAAGATCGCAGCAGAATTTGGTTTACTAATGCTCTGCAAAGACTTTTCACTGCGATGATGCATAATGAATTTTACATCGCTATGACATTTTTCGAGGTAGTCAGCGAGTTTGGTGGGCGCGGAAATATTTGGGAGCACATTGCGTTGGCTTTGTTCACAGGCACTAATAGCAACCTGTTTCCAGCTGGTAAGCTTTTTTTCTGCCCGCTCGGCATTCAGCTTAATTTCGCAGCGTTCAGTAAATAAGGGAACAATTTTGGCAGCGCCCAGCTCGGTGGCTTTTTGTATTACCCATTCCAAACGGTCACCCTTTGACATGCCGATAGCGATTTCGATATCAATCTCGGGGATGTTGGGTAGGGTCTCAACGTTCTGCAATATTACAACTGCGCTCTTCCCGTTAATACGAGAAATAGAACCCGTATGTTGATCGCCATCGCCGTTAAATATGGTGAGTGGGCGGCCAACGTCCATGCGCAATACTTTAAGAATGTGATGCGAAGCTTCAGCATCTAACTCAACTTTAGAGTTAGGGGTGAGGGCCTGTGGGGTGTAAATTCTTGGAATGCGCACGTGTTTGTCTTCTTTTTACCAATGGGGGTGGGCGTTAGAAGGGTGTGAAAGAATTTTAGCAGAATGAGGGGGAGGTAAGTGCGACAAAATTCCCTTTCTGCCACATAGATTGTGCGTGAGTCGTTTTATTTGGCGTCTTCTAGGCCTAAAGCGTCGACCAGTTTCTTAGTCGGTTCAATTTGATTCATTGTATAAAAGTGAAGCCCTGGTGCGCCGTTGTCTAGCAGTATTTCGCAAAGCTCGCCGACAAGGTCGTGCCCAAAGGCTGAAATACTTTCTATATCATCGCCATAAGCTTCTAAGCGTTTGCGTACCCAGCGTGGAATTTCGGCCCCGCAGCCATCGCTAAAGCGTGCAAGGTTTTTAAAATTGGTGATCGGCATAATGCCTGGGTAGATCGGTTTGTCGATACCCGCAGCTTGGCATTGATCCATGAAGTATAAAAATGCATCCGGATTAAAAAAGTATTGGGTGATGGCGCTGTTTGCACCAGCATCGAGCTTCTGTTTTAAAAAACGGATGTCGTCATCGTAAGACGTCGCTTCCGGGTGAATTTCCGGGTAAGCCGCTACTTCTAATTCAAAGTGTTCACCCGTCTTCTCGCGAATAAAGGCAACCAGCTCGTTGGCATGTACCATTTGCATTGCACCGCCAACACCAGAAGGCATATCGCCGCGTAAAGCGACAATACGATTAACGCCAATATCTTTGTAGCGTTGTAGTAGTGCGAGCATAGACTCTTCGTCATCGCCACCAAAAGATAAGTGAGGGGCGACATTAAAGCCTTCCTCTTTCATGGCAGAAATAATACCGAAGGTATTATCACGAGTAGATCCGCCAGCACCGTAAGTGACAGAAAAGAAGTCTGGGTTTAACTTGTTAAGCTCTTGTCGCACAGTAAGAAGTTTTTCACGGCCTTTATCTGTTTTTGGCGGAAAAAACTCGAAGCTTAGGCGTAATTGTTTTTCGTTACTCATTTTATATTCCTTGGGTTGCCAAGTGATTCAGTTGACAAAGCCTCGAAAGTACGGAAATCGTGATTAGAGCTTAATGTTAGGTCTGGCTTTCAAGCGTCGTCTGTTCAACTGTGAATAGACGAAGCTACATGTATGTGTTCATGCATTTTTTAAAAGCCCTGCCTGATGTTAAGCTTAATCGATGTTATAGCGTGGGCAACGGTATGGCTGCCCACATTAAACAGGCTTTATTAGTATTTATAAGCTTCTGGTTTAAACGGCCCATCAACTTCAACGTTGATATATGCCGCCTGCTCTTGGGTGAGTTGTGTTAACACACCACCAAAACCTTCTACCATATCTTTTGCAACTTCTTCATCGAGTTTTTTCGGAAGCACTTTTACATAAAGTTTTTCCATCTTTTGGTTTTCGGGAAGGTCGGCAAATTTTGCTTCGTATAAATAAATTTGTGCAAGCACTTGGTTGGCGAAAGAGCCATCCATAATACGAGAAGGGTGACCGGTAGCATTGCCCAAGTTTACAAGGCGACCTTCAGAAAGCAGAATCAAGTGATTCGCTTTGTCTTCACTACGATACACTTTATGTACCTGAGGCTTCACTTCTTCCCACTTCCAGTTTTCGCGCATGTAAGCGGTGTCGATTTCATTATCGAAGTGACCGATGTTGCACACTACAGCGCCGTTTTTAACGGTTTGCAGCATCGCAGCGTCACATACGTTTACATTACCTGTTGTAGTAACAATTAGGTCGGTATTTTCTAAAACGGTTTTATTAATGTTTTCTGCTTTGCCAGTGTTTAGGCCGTCAACGTAAGGTGAAACAATTTCAAAGCCGTCCATACATGCTTGCATGGCACAAATTGGGTCTATTTCTGCTACTTTAACGATCATGCCTTCTTGGCGTAAAGAAGCCGCAGAGCCTTTACCCACATCGCCGTAACCAATCACTAAAGCTTTTTTGCCTGAAAGCAAGTGGTCGGTGCCGCGCTTGATGGCATCGTTCAAGCTGTGACGACAGCCGTACTTATTATCGTTTTTAGATTTTGTAACGGCATCGTTCACGTTAATAGCAGGCACTTTCAAGCTTCCTTCGCCCATCATTTCTAATAAACGGTGTACGCCAGTGGTTGTTTCTTCTGAAATACCGTGAATGTTGTCGAGCATTGCATGGTACTTATCGTGCACCATGGCTGTTAGGTCGCCACCATCATCAAGAATCATATTGGCGTCCCAAGGTTTACCATTTTCTAAAATGGTTTGTTCTATGCACCAATCGAACTCTTCGTCTGTTTCACCTTTCCAGGCAAATACAGGAATGCCTGCAGCAGCAATGGCCGCGGCAGCGTGATCTTGAGTTGAAAAAATGTTACAGGAAGACCAGCGTACTGCAGCGCCGAGTTCTACAAGTGTTTCAATCAATACAGCAGTTTGAATGGTCATGTGAATACAGCCCATGATTTTCGCATCTGCAAGTGGTTGGCTAGCTTTATATTTTTTGCGTAACGCCATTAGCGCGGGCATTTCACTTTCGGCAATTTCAATTTCGCGGCGACCCCATGCTGCGGCAGCATCGAAATCTTCTTGTGTGGTTGCGGCGACTTTAAAGTCGGTGAAGTCATTGGGTGCTTTAGCAGCGGTCATATTGTTCTCCAAAATATTCTGTATTTTCTTAACTTAGAAAAATTAAAAGTGATTAAAGGGCGGCTTTTAACAATTCTACTTTGTCTGTTTTTTCCCAGCTGAAATCTGCATCTTCACGACCAAAGTGACCGTAAGCTGCTGTTTTTCTGTATATGGGGCGCAAAAGATCTAGCATTTCGATAATGCCGCGAGGGCGAAGATCAAAGTGTTCAGAAACTAATTGAGAAATTGTCTCGTCGCTGACTTTACCTGTACCAAATGTATTAATAGATATTGATGTAGGCTCAGCAACACCAATAGCATAAGACACCTGAATTTCACAGCGGTCAGCCAAGCCCGCAGCAACAATGTTTTTTGCAACGTAACGACCGGCGTAAGCTGCAGAGCGATCCACTTTAGAGGGGTCTTTACCAGAGAACGCTCCGCCACCGTGACGGGCCATGCCGCCGTATGTATCAACGATAATCTTACGACCCGTTAAACCGCAGTCACCCACAGGGCCACCAATAATAAATTGACCGGTTGGGTTGATGTGAAACTTTGTGTCGCTATGAAGCCATTCGCTCGGCAAAACCTTTTTAACGATATCTTCCATCACCGCTTCTCTGATGAGGCTTTGGCTTACATCTGGCTCATGTTGTGTAGATAGTACTACCGCATCAACTGCGACGGGCTTGCCATTTTCATACCGTAGGGTCACTTGGCTTTTTGCATCGGGGCGCGACCATGCATGTGTACCGTTTTTACGTAGTTCAGCTTGTTTTTCTACTAAACGATGCGAGTAATAAATGGGCGCGGGCATAAGTGTGGCGGTTTCATTTGTAGCGTAACCAAACATTAAGCCTTGGTCGCCAGCACCTAAGTCTTTGTTGTCTGCTTCATCAACACCCATGGCGATATCGGCAGATTGTTTGCCGATTGCATTTATTACTGCGCACGATGCACCATCGAAGCCTACGTCGCTAGAGTTGTAGCCAATATCTAAAATGACTTCGCGAATTAGATCTTCGAGATCGATATAAGTAGAGGTGCGAACTTCACCTGCCACTATTGCCATGCCAGTTTTTACCATAGTTTCTACAGCGACGCGGGCATTTTTGTCATCTTTTAAAATTGCATCGAGTATGGCATCAGAAATTTGATCTGCCATTTTATCGGGGTGACCTTCCGATACTGATTCTGAAGTAAATAAAGAGTATTGAGCCATGTTTTCCTCGTTAGAAAATTATGAATCCAGTTTAATAAATTCGCGTAATTGAATTTGAAAGCCATTGCGCAAAGCAAAGTAAGAACTCTGACCTTCTAGTAAATTGTTTTCTGTTGCCCAGCGGCATAAATCTTCTGGTGCAAACCCTAGCCATAAATCACCACAAGCGTCGCGGGTCCAGTCTTGGTCGTGTTGGCATAAATCGCAAATAATCAACACGCCAGATTTCGTTAGCGCTTTGGCGACATCATTGATCAGTTGTTGTGGTGAAGGTACATGGTGTAAGACCATATTAATCACTGCACAATCCACTTGTTCCGGTAAGTCACGACAATGGCTTGTATCGTTATGTACGAATTCGACGTTATTCAGGTTTAACGCTGAGCAGTGCGCGCGTGCTTGTTCGAGCATTTCATTACTGTTATCTAATGCAACCACGCGTGAAAACTGTTTTGCGAGTGTTTGTAAAAACTCACCAGCGCCGGGGCCGACTTCCAAAGCTATTTCATGTTTAGGTGGCTTGCTGTTATCAACAAATTCCTGCACGTGGTTTTCATACACGTCAAAAGCGGCAATTAGATCTTGTTGTTTTTTAAATTCTGCGGCATTTTCTGTGAAAAAATGTGTCGATGCCTGAGAGCGTTGACGATAAATTTCCTGCAAGTTCGTGTTTTGTTCTTCTTTTAGTTCCAGCGTATCCACGCTTTTAAAAATTGCTGCTTTAACCGCCGCGAAGGCATCATCGTTTTGTAGCGGTGCTCGGCGGTAAAAAATCGAGTTGCCTTCTTTTCTGGTTGTCACCAGTTGAGCGTTGGCGAGTACCTTTAAGTGGTGGCTCATGCCCGACTGCTTGGTATCGAAAATTGTGCACAGTTCTAATACCCCAAACGAATCCGTCGAGAGGGCGCGCAAAATCCTCAGGCGTAACTCATCGCCAGAGGATTTGAGTAGTTGGGCAAGCTCAGCGTTGTCGCTGCTTTGTATGTCTTGAGGCATTTCGGTTGAGGTCAGTGATGCTTTTGAGCGATTCTAGCAGGCTCTAGACTCTATATCAAAATACTTTGATATAGATGGTAATGTGGTCAGGTCGCTTCCCGTGCTCAACACCCTCGCTCTTTGAGTGAAATTTGAACCCTTCATAGGGATCCTGCACGCTGCAAAGGGTAAATCCAGCAAAATTAACAAACACCACCGCGAATCGGCAACAATCTCACCCCAATCAGGCCCTGACCCAGGTTTACTCCACCTCTTCTTTCATGGAGAATACGCCCTCATTTTTTCACGACTTTTTAACCTTTTGAGGTAATCCGCATGCCTTCTCGCAGAGATTTAGCTAACGCCATCCGTGCTTTAAGCATGGACGCAGTCCAAAAAGCCAACAGTGGCCACCCTGGTGCGCCCATGGGAATGGCGGACATCGCTGAGGTATTGTGGAGCGACTATTTAAGTCATAACCCTCAGAACCCAAACTGGGCAGATCGTGATCGTTTTGTGTTGTCGAATGGTCATGGTTCGATGTTGATCTACTCACTGCTTCATTTAACTGGCTACGAGTTGCCAATTGAAGAGCTGAAAAACTTCCGCCAGTTGCACTCTAAAACCCCAGGGCACCCAGAATACGGTTATGCGCCGGGTGTTGAAACCACTACAGGCCCACTGGGGCAGGGCATTACCAATGCCGTTGGTATGGCAATCGCTGAGAAGACTCTAGCTGCGCAATTCAACCGTGATGGTCACGAAGTGGTTGATCATTACACATATAGCTTTCTGGGTGATGGCTGCATGATGGAAGGCATCTCGCACGAGGCCTGTTCTTTGGCTGGCACGCTTGGTCTTGGTAAATTAGTGGCGTTTTGGGATGACAACGGTATCTCTATCGACGGTAAGGTAGAGGGCTGGTTTACCGACGACACACCTAAGCGGTTTGAAGCTTACGGCTGGCATGTGATCCCTAAAGTGGATGGTCACGATGCAGATGCAATTAAAGCTGCGATTGAAGAAGCGCGTTCTGAGACCGGTAAACCAACTCTGATTTGTACCCAAACAGTGATTGGTTTCGGTTCCCCTAATAAAGAAGGCTCAGAAAAAACACACGGTGCCCCTTTGGGTGATGACGAAGTGGCAGCAACTCGCGAAAAGTTGGGCTGGCCACATGCACCGTTTGATGTACCACAAGACGTATACCAAGGGTGGGACGCAAAAGAAGCCGGTGCTGCGCGTGAGCAGGCCTGGACAGATCGCTTTGCTGCATATAAATCAGCCCACCCTGAATTGGCGGCCGAGTTTGAGCGTCGTGTGATTAACAACGAACTTCCTGCAGATTTTGCTGCAAAAGCAGAAGCTTACATTCAGGCTTGCCAAGAAAAGTCAGAGAAAGTGGCGAGCCGTAAAGCCTCGCAAAATGCCATTGAAGCTTTTGGCCCAATCGTTCCTGAGTTTATTGGTGGTTCGGCTGACCTTGCTGGTTCCAACCTTACGTTGTGGTCAGGCTCTAAAGGCATTACTGCCGAAGATGCCAGTGGTAACTACATATTCTACGGTGTGCGCGAGTTCGGGATGAGTGCCATCATGAATGGTATTTCTTTGCACGGTGGTTTTATCAACTACGGTGCAACTTTCCTTACCTTTATGGAATATGCGCGTAACGCAGTGCGCATGTCGGCCTTGATGGGGTTGCAGAATATCTTCGTGTACACCCATGACTCAATCGGTCAGGGGGAAGATGGCCCAACTCACCAGCCTATCGAGCAAATAGCAAACCTACGACTGACTCCGAATATGGACACATGGCGCCCATGTGATGCAACGGAAACCGCCGTCGCGTGGAAGTCGGCAGTTGAGCGTAAAGATGGCCCCACCAGTTTGGTGTTTAGTCGCCAAGGCCTTCCGCATCAAGCGCGTAGTGCTGAGCAAGTAAGTAATGTTGCTAAAGGCGCATACATTCTGAAAGACAGCGAAGGCACGCCGGATCTTATTCTCATCGCGACGGGCTCAGAAGTAGACGTGGCCATAAAGGCGGCAGACGCGCTAACAGGCGCAGGTAAAAAGGTTCGTGTGGTATCAATGCCGAGCACTAGTACCTTCGACAAGCAAGATGCAGAGTACCAACAGTCGGTGCTTCCAGCAGAAGTAAGTGCTCGCATCGCGATCGAAGCGGCACACACAGATTTCTGGTACAAGTACGTAGGCTTCGATGGCCGTATCATTGGAATGAGCAGCTTTGGTGAGTCTGCACCGGGTGGCGTGTTACTGGAGCACTTCGGTTTCACCGTCGACAATGTTGTGAATACCGCGAACGAACTGTTGGAAGACTAAGCCTTATCTTGAGTAAAGAAAAAGGGATCAGGGTGCTTGCTCTGATCCCTTTTTTTTGTGTTCTTGATTTGCGAAATATTTGACTAAAGTGGTGTGAATTATAGGGTGTGAGAGTGGTAAGTACTCACGCTCGCTTCTGAAATTACGTCACTCTGGCGAAAAGTGTTTTTACTTTTCGTTGCGCTAAAATAAGTTTTTTCACCGATCTCAAGTTTCTCATAATGTTGCCCGAGTACGTCAAAGAGTTGATGCTGGTCGTGCACGGCGTTTTTGCGGCTGGCGCTGGCAATGCTAGACAGCAGCTTCACGCCTTCTTCGAAATGATTTTCTAGGATGAACAGCTCGATCAATATCGAGAGAGGGTGCGACAGGGCTGCGACTGAAAAAAGGGCGTTTTTACCGACGGATACACGCAGCAGGTATATTTCTATCGCCGCCAACAAATACACCTTCGCGGCATCGAGTCGGCACTGGGTGTAGGCAATTTTTCCTCGGCGTGTTACTTCATTCCAAGAGCGGAACGCGACAGTTTCGTCATTTTGAATACGCTGAGCGTGGTAACGGCAAAGGTGCATTGGTTTCATAGCGGTTCCCTGGGTTGGTTGGTTAATTTTATGTAAATGATAATCATTATCATTTATGGGTGCAAGTGTTTTGATTGCTCCCTTAATCAAATCTTGCCAACAAAATTAAGCGCCCGAATATACTTTCCGTTAGAATACCGCCTCCCAAATTCCCGCCGCTCGAAGATTCGGGTGAAGCTTTCATATCTCGGAGAGATCTATGTCCATTACTGCAATGCAGGACGTCGACCTAAAAGGCAAGTACGTTCTAATTCGCCAAGACCTAAATGTGCCTATTCAAGATGGCGCCATCACTTCTGATGTCCGTATCCAAGCCTCTTTGCCGACAGTAAAAACTGCGATTGGTCAAGGCGCAAAAGTCATGCTGATGTCGCACTTGGGCCGCCCAACAGAAGGCGAGTTCGAAGAAAAGTTCTCGCTTAAGCCTGTTGCCGATCATATTTCTGGCCTACTGGGCATGGATGTACCGCTGATCAGTGAATGGCGTGACGGCATCACCATGGAAGATGGTGAAGTTGTATTGCTGGAAAATGTTCGTTTCAACGAAGGTGAAAAGAAAGACGATGAAGCGCTATCAAAAGCCTATGCATCGCTTTGTGATGTGTTCGTAATGGATGCTTTCGGCACTGCTCACCGCGCACAAGCATCGACGCACGGCGTTGCCAAATTTGCGCCAGCTGCATGTGCAGGGCCGTTGTTGGCAGGTGAGCTAGACGCATTAGAAAAAGCCTTAGCTAAACCAGAGCGCCCAATGGTTGCTGTGGTTGGCGGCGCGAAAGTATCTTCTAAGCTCACCGTGTTGGAAGCGCTTTCTAAAATTTGCGATACCTTGGTTGTGGGTGGTGGTATTTCGAATACCTTTGTTGCGGCAGCCGGTAACCCTGTTGGTAAATCGCTTTACGAAGAAGATTTGATTCCAACAGCTAAGGCATTATGTGAAAAGACCCAAGTCGATTTTGCGACAGACGTCGTCGTGACGACGCAAGGGTTTAGTGAGTGGAGTGACACTTCGCCGGCTGAAACCAAAGATGCTTCTGAAGTGACCGACGATGAAAGTATCGTGGATTGTGGGCCCGTAACGGCTGAGCGTTTAGCTGCGATCATGAAAAATGCCAAAACCATTCTTTGGAATGGCCCAACGGGTGTGTTCGAATTTGAGCCTTTTGCGAATGGTACAGAAGTGCTGGCGCAGGCGATTGCAGAAAGCGATGGCTTCTCTATTGCCGGTGGCGGCGATACGTTGGCGGCGATTGATAAATTCGGTTTAGCCGACAAAATTTCTTACATTTCTACCGGTGGTGGAGCTTTCCTAGAGTATGTGGAAGGTAAAGAGCTTCCTGCCGTTGCGGTATTAAAACAACGCGCTGCTGACTAATATTACCTCTGTAAATCAGCCTGGCGCTCTGTCTGGCTGATTCTTCTCTTCGTTTCTATTCTTTCTGCTGCTACTCTTTGTTTAGGCAGTCCTTTTTATTGGGTCTGGGGTGGCGATTGCTTTTCTCGACACGCCGTAAATCCTTTCATGGAGGCTTGACTGCTGCTTTCCCTGCGGCAGACAGTCTCGTAAAGTAAAGCGCCTCCCCAATTCTTGTTGCGGCTAGGTAAAAACTCTTAGATGTCTTTACGCTCAGAAAACCTAAGTAAACTGCGCGACCAAACCTTCGACGTGATTGTCGTTGGCGGGGGGATTAATGGTGCCGTTTCTGCAGCTGCACTGTCTGCAAAGGGCATAAACGTCGCCTTGGTAGATAAGGGCGATTTTGCTTCTATGTCGAGTTCGGCCTCTTCTAACCTTGCTTGGGGTGGTATTAAATATTTAGAAAGCCACGAATACCGGCTAGTCAATAAACTGTGTCAAAGTCGCAATGACTTGATGCGCGCATACCCTTCCACCGTAAAAGAAATACGTTTTCTTACCACAATAGAAAAAGGTTTTCGCTTTCCGCCTTGGTTTATATATTTGGGGAGTTGTGTCTACTGGTGCTTCGGGCGGTTTTTTACGCAGGCACCAAAATACCTTACACCGAAATGCCTAAAGCAGCGTGAAGATATTATTGACACAAGCCACGCGGTCGGTGGTGTCGAATATTCCGACGCGTATCTATTCGACAATGATGCGCGTTTTGTTTTTAACTTTATCCGTGGGGCCATGGATAAAGGCTGCATTGCAATAAATTACCTTAACGCAATAAAAGTAGAGCGTGTTTCTGAGGGCGATGATGCGTACTGGAATTTGTCGCTGCGAGACGAAATAAGCGGTGAAACCTTTCAATCCAAAAGTAATGTTCTAATAAATGCAGGCGGCCCACTGCTTGATCGCTTTAATCAAACCCTTGGTATCAACACAGAATATCAGCACCTTTTGTCAAAAGGTGTTCATCTTATTGTCGATAAAATATCTGGGAATGAAAAAGTTTTAGCTTTTTTTGCCAGTGATGGCCGATTGTTTTTCGTTATACCAATGGGAAGAAAAACATGCATTGGCACGACAGATACACGAACAGACAACCCAAATGAAAAAGTGACCGATGAAGATCGTCAATTTATTCTTGATAACGTCAACAGGGTTTTGTGTTTGGAAAAAAACCTTATCCAAACAGATATTATCGCTGAGCGGTGTGGTGTGAGACCGCTAGCGGTAAAAGGCGGTAATCACTCAGATGATTGGCTGCATCTTTCTCGTAAGCACGTACTAGAGACTCATCAGGCACTTCAGGCCATATCCATTTTTGGCGGGAAGCTTACCGATTGTATTAATGTCGGTGAAGAGGTGGCCCAGGAAGTCTCTAAAATGGGTGTTGAACTAAAAGACGTTAAAGGTAAATGGTATGGCGAGCCAGAGGTCGAAGAAAAACTGCGTTTCTATCGCGCGGCGGAATCTATAAATTTAGATGAGATGACATGGCCAGAAGCATCAGAACCGCTATCGCAACGTTATTGGCGCCGCTACGGTATGCATGCTTTTGATTTTCTGGAAAAAATTCGTACAGACCGATCAGAAGCTGACTTATTAATCGAAAACGCTGAATACACACGTTGCGAAATTGAATACGCCCGTGACCATGAAATGATAACAAAGCTAGAAGATTTTCTGCGCCGTCGTTCAAAAATCGAGATGGTGCTGAGCAAAGAAGAAATACTGGCAGCTAAAGGGCTTGATCAGGTTTGCAATATTTTATTTGGCGAGGCGGCCAAAGCCAAACTCGAAGAATACAAAAACACCAATACATAAAAATATCATAACAGGTACTGCTATGAGTAAAACACCGCTTATTCTCGCGATAGACCAAGGTACGACTAGTAGCCGCGCGATAGTATTTGATCGTGATACGAATATAGTTGCAGTCGCCCAGAAAGAATTTAAACAATATTACCCTCAAAGCGGTTGGGTTGAGCACGACCCTGAAGAAATTTGGTCTTCAACCATTGAGGTATGCCGCGCAGCGATCAACGACGCAGAAGAAAAATATAAAGATAAAAACGGTGAGGTCGTTGCGATTGGTATTACCAATCAGCGAGAAACGTCCATTGTATGGAACCGCCATACGGGCATGCCAATTCATAATGCGATTGTCTGGCAAGACCGCCGCACCGCTGATGTTTGCGCTAAGTTAAAAGCGGCAGGTCATGAACGCATCGTACAAGAAAAAACGGGCTTGTTACTCGACCCGTATTTTTCTGCAAGTAAAGTGGCGTGGATGCTCGACCACGTTGATGGTGCTCGAGAAGCAGCAAATAGAGGGCAGCTAGCCTTCGGAACAGTAGACAGCTTTTTGTTGGCCCGCTTAACGAAAGGCAATGTACATGCAACAGACGCCACAAATGCAAGTCGTACAAGTTTGTACAACATACAAAAAGGCGCGTGGGATCAAGAATTATTAGCCATGTTTAATGTGCCGGATACGGTGCTTCCGGAAGTTAAAGATTGTGCCAGTGATTTCGGTGTGACAGACGCCGAATGGTTTGGGCGAGAAATCCCCATACTTGGTGTCGCGGGTGATCAGCAAGCGGCAGCCATTGGGCAGACATGCTTTTCTGTGGGTGATACCAAAAGCACATATGGCACCGGTTGTTTTGCGTTAATGAATATTGGTGAACTTTTTGTCGTTTCTAAAAGCCGTTTGTTAACCACAATCGCCTATCAGTTAGATGGTAAAACGACCTACGCATTAGAAGGCTCGATTTTTATTGCGGGTGCCGCGATTCAATGGTTGCGCGATGAGCTGCAACTCATTTCTGATGCTTCAGAAACGGAAGTGATTGCAGAAGGTATTAATTCTACTCAAGGGGTCTACCTTGTTCCGGCGTTTACAGGTTTGGGTGCGCCATATTGGGAGCCTGATGCTCGCGGTGCCATCGTTGGTTTAAGTCGTGGCTCGGGTAAAAAAGAAATTGTAAGGGCAGCGCTAGAATCGGTATGCTACCAAACCTACGATCTCACTTCTGCCATGGCGGCAGATGCCAATGTGCCTTCGCGAATTCGGGTCGACGGTGGCATGGTCGCGAACAATTGGGTGCTTAGTTTTTTGGCTGACATTCTTGAGCTCGACATTGATCGCCCCAAGATTATTGAAACCACCGCACTGGGTGCTGCTTTCTTGGCAGGTTTACAAGCGGGTGTGTATAAAAATTTGGAAGATGTCACGTTGACCTGGAAGCTCGATCAACGCTTTGAGGCGAGTATGGGTTCTGAACAGCGTACAGACTTGCTTCAGGGCTGGAAAGCCGCGATCAATAAGGTGCTGGTTTAGGTATTTCATAAGTAAGTAAGTAAGTAAGAAAGAATGAAAGGCAATATGGGAAATAATAAGATATGACAGTATTGGTGACAGGCGGTGCAGGCTATATTGGCAGCCACACTTGTGTTGAATTGATTGAGGCGGGGTTTGATATTCTCGTACTCGACAATTTCTGTAATAGTAACGTAGCGTCGTTAACGCGGGTCGGTGACATTACCGGAAAAACGGTGCCGTTTGTCGAGGCTGATATTCGCAATAAAAATGAATTAGAACGTGTGTTTGTTCAGCACGATATTACCTCAGTCATTCATTTTGCAGGTTTAAAAGCCGTGGGCGAATCGTGTGAAAAGCCCCTTGAGTACTATCAAAATAATGTTACGGGTACGCTCAACCTTTGTCAGGTTATGGAAAAACATGGCGTAAATAAAATATTGTTTAGCTCTTCTGCAACCGTATATGGCGACCCAAAAACAGTGCCCATCAAAGAAGATTTTCCCACCGGTGCTACCAACCCGTACGGTCAAAGTAAACTAATGGTGGAAGAGATTCTGCAAGATGCATGCAAGGCGCCCAATAATGAATGGCGAGCATCTATTCTTCGCTACTTTAATCCGATTGGCGCGCATATAAGTGGCCAAATAGGGGAAGACCCCCAAGGCATACCCAACAACTTGTTACCTTTTGTCGCGCAAGTGGCAGTGGGTAAGTTAAAACAGTTACGTGTGTTTGGTGATGACTATGCAACGGTAGATGGTACCGGCGTGCGCGATTATATTCACGTTGTAGATTTGGCGCGCGGCCATGTGAAAGCATTACAAAAACTCTTGAAGGCCGATGCCGGGAGCTATATTCACAACCTAGGAACGGGCAATGGCTACAGTGTATTGCAAGTCGTAAAAGCGTTTGAAAAGGTGAGCGGAAAAACCATTCCTTATGAAATTGTTCCCCGTCGTTCGGGCGATATCGCCGAATGCTTTGCTGACCCTGCTTTGGCAGAAAAAGACCTAGGCTGGAAAGCTGAGTTTAATATTGAGCAAATGGTGGAAGATACTTGGCGCTGGCAGTCGAATAACCCGCAAGGGTACGCATAGCGTGCTTAGAAAATTCTCAGCGCGCTTTATGTGTCACCGGTGTTGATAATTCAATGCCGTGTTTTTTTGAGGTTTGTAATATGATCTCGCGAAAGTCACGCCGTACAGACAGAATTTTTTCGACCTTTTTTAAATGATATAGCACGCCCCATGTCACCGCGTGGTCCCCAGTTTCAATCACTTTTGTTTCAACATGGGTGTTCTCTTCAATAGGAATGTCTGCATCAATAGCGGTGTGGTAGGCCTCTTCAAACATCGCTTTAGTTTTTTCTTCATCGGTATCGTAGCCAATATTAAAGTTTAAACATTCACGTAAACCTTTGGCCGACGCAAATTTGCTCAGGTTGTGAATGGTCTTGTCGCGCAGGTGCGCGTTACGAATCATGATGCGGTGGTTGTTACTGATGTTGAGTATTTCAGTATGAAACAACTTAGTTTTATATACACGCCCCAGAATACCATCGCCCGTATCAATAATATCGCCTTCTTCCAGCATGTCACTATTCAAAATAATGAGGCCGCTAATTATGTCGGGTGCCCACGAACTTTGGGTTAAACCTAAAAAGACACCAATAATACCAATGACGCCCCCAGCCTCGAGTAGCGAATCGAAACCGAGCAAGTGCACGACAGAAACGATCGCAATAATTGTAATGAATACGGCGCTAAGAATACTTAACAGCCGTGTTTGATAGGTTTCTACATAAAGCGTTCTCTCGCCAATATCGCGCGCTTTGCCATATTGCTTGTGAACAAAATACTGAAGCAAAAAATTAGTGATATTTGCGGTGTATAACACGGCAAGAATACCGAGTATCTTTAGGCCGCCACTTGGGCCATCGCTAGGGCGATAAAGGTAGGTATAGGCGTAAACAAATAGTATGACGATGTTTAAGCCGCGAAGCAGATTGACACGCATACGGTGAGAATTTGGTTGTACCGCCGCTGAAGAAAAGCGACGTAGCACGTGTTCAGCAAAAATGAACAAGAGCACATTGAGTGATACGATGAAATAATCCACCGGCCTCAATGATTGAAGAAATGTGATGATTTCAGTCGAGGTGTGCGCCCAAGTCATGATGCTTCCCTAGTTGTAATTATTAATATTCAACGGCCGCTAATAAGTAATTTGGCAGTAGCTAATCGGGCTAAGCGATACACCGCATGCTACCATATAAGTATGTATTGTACTTTCCGAAACACAAGTCTATGCCACTGCTAAAAGCGAATACAGGGTTTGATATTACCGGTGCCGCACGGCTTAGAGACGCGCTTAAAGCCAACGCAAGCTCGGAACCTATTGATGTGTCTTCAGTAGATGGTGATCTTGGCCAGTACTTCCTCACCTATGGTTTCGAGCAGCTACCTAAAAGCGACGCATTCAGAATGGAGGTGCAATCGTTCGCGGGCTTCGATATTGCACATTTTCATTGGCAAGTAGCGCAACCAAAAGCGGAAGTGCTCGTTGTACACGGCCTGTTTGACCACACAGGTTTGTTTCTTGATTTGGTAGAGGCACTTTTGTTGCGGGGCTTTAATGTTCGATCGATTGATTTGCCGGGTCACGGTCTTAGTGGCGGGGCGCCTGTAACGATCGAAAGTTTTGCAGAGTATGCAAACGTGATTGATGTCTTGCTTCAGTCTATCGATCGTGATTCAGATATACCTTTATACGCCGTTGGCCAGAGCACCGGTTGCGCGGCACTTTTGCACTACTTGCTCGCCGGTTGTGGCCAAGCATTTACAAAAGTCGCATTGTTAGCGCCATTGATTCAACCGCATGCTTGGCCTTGGGTGCGTTTTTCTTATTTTATGCTTCATAAGTTTATGAGGTGGTATCCGCGCAGTTTTATGACAAACAGTCACGACAGTGCGTTCTGTGATTTTTTGAGGCATAGTGACCCTTTGCAGTCCCACAAAATATCGGTGAAGTGGGTGGGTGCAATGCGGTTATGGATTGAGTGTTTTGCGCATCTCAGCGAAAGCGAAATGGAATGTTTAGTCGTGCAGGGTACAGGCGATACAACCGTAAATTGGAAGAACAATATTTCGCAAGTTCAAGAAAAGTTGCCGAATTCGCAAGTGGCTTACATTGAAGGGGCCATGCATCACCTTGTTAAAGAAGGTGATGCGTGGCAAAAGCAAGTGTTTGAACGTGTGCTTGGCTTTCTAGATAAGTAGGCCTGTAGCGGCCCACACAGTATGTTTAAAAACCTTGGGTCAACTTTGAGTTGTGTTTTTAATACAGAACTCGGCAGCGAATCGTCTCCGGAATATCCTTTAAGTGCTTTAATGCAAGGTCGCTATATTCTGAGTTTACATCTACCACTACATAACCCACTGAATCATTTGTCTGTAAATATTGGCCGGCAATATTAATATTGTTGTCGAACAAGATTTGGTTAATTTTAGTGAGTACGCCAGGCACATTGCGATGCACGTGCAGTAAGCGGTGAACGTTACGGTGGGCCGGTAACGCAACTTCAGGGAAGTTAACCGAAGAAAGCGTGGTGCCGTTGTCAGAATATTTAATCAACTTTTCCGCAACTTCATAACCAATGTTTTCTTGTGCTTCCATAGTAGAGCCACCAATGTGCGGTGTAAGAATGACATTGTCGAAATCACGTAAGGGGCTTTCAAAGCTGTCGTCATTACTTTTGGGTTCTATTGGGAACACATCAATGGCGGCACCGGCAACATGCTTTGATTCAAGCGCTTTTGCTAATGCGTCAATATCAATAACAGTTCCGCGTGAAGCGTTAATCAGCACAGCGCCTGCTTTCATTGCTGCCAATTCACGTTCGCCAATCATGTTTTTAGTGTCTGGCGTTTCAGGTACATGCAAACTTACCACATCTGCTTTTGCGAGCAGTTCACTAAGCGACTTACACTGAATAGCGTTGCCAAGCGTGAGTTTTGTGACCACATCGTAAAAAATAATATTCATTCCGAGTGATTCAGCAAGCACAGAAATTTGTGAGCCGATAGAACCATAGCCGACGAGGCCCAAGGTTTTGCCGCGAATTTCGTAAGAACCTTTTGCTGATTTTAACCAGCCACCACGGTGGCATGAGGCATTTTTAGCCGGAATGTCGCGTAACAATAAAATCGCCTGTGCAATCACAAGCTCAGCAACACTGCGCGTATTGGAGTAAGGCGCGTTAAAAACAACAACTCCATATTCTTGTGCCGCTTTCAAATCAACTTGGTTTGTACCAATACAAAAGCAGCCCACAGCAACAAGTTTTTTTGCGGAAGCGAAAACATCAGCGGTTAATTGGGTGCGCGAGCGCAAGCCAATAAAGTGCGCATCTTTCACTTTTTCTTTTAATTCGTCACCGGTAAGTGCAGTGTGAATAAGCTCAACGTTGGTGTAACCCGCATGCTGAAGGCTGTCTATCGCGCTGGGGTGTATGCCTTCAAATAATACAAATTTGATTTTGTCTTTTTCTAAAGAGGTCTTTGCTGGAATCATTTCGGTCTCTATATCAACTAAATTCAATTAAGCGAGCGCTATTCTTTCGATAACTAGAAGGGCGCAAAAGGGTTAGGCGGCGGTAATACTTTGTATACCTTCTGGCGTTCCTAGCAATAAAATATCTGCTGGGCGCATCGCAAATAGGCCATTGGTAATCACACCCGTGATGTGATTGATTTTTTCTTCAAGTGCAACGGCGTTTTCAATTTTCAAATCGTGTACATCAAGAATGTCGCCACCGTTATCGGTCACAACGCCTTCGCGGTACACCGGGCGGCCACCTAGCTTTTCAAGCTCGCGTGCTACGTAATGCCGTGCCATAGGAATTACCTCTACCGGTAGTGGGAAATTGCCCAGCACGTCAACCCATTTGCTTTGGTCGGCAATACATACAAACTCCTCAGAGCATGCTGCAACAATTTTTTCACGCGTAAGTGCAGCGCCGCCACCCTTAATAAGGTGCAACTGGGCGTTACTCTCGTCAGCACCATCGACATAAATTTTTATCGAAGCTACATCGTTTAAATCTAACACGGTAATACCATGGCCTTGCAGGCGTTCTGCCGAAGCGCTAGAGCTTGCCACCGTCGCTTTAAAAGCGTCTTTGTGTTCGGCCAGCAAATCGATGAAAAAATTCGCGGTAGAGCCTGTGCCAATGCCTAGAATGTCCTCTGGGTGTAATTTAGGCAGCACGTAATCCAGAGCTGCTTGAGCAACGGCTTGTTTGAGCTGATCCTGTGTCATGGGGGCGTCGGTCATGCTTGGGCTCCGGTTGATGAGGGTATTCAGGGGGTAGCAACGCTTAAGGGGGCGCATTTTACCCAGTTTTGACAAGATTTTCTGCCCCGATCATGCCGCAGGCGAAATTGTTGCTGCAATCATGACTTGAAGCGGCGTATCCAGTAGACTTGCGGGCTTTCCGGCCTTTCTCACAAGGGTGGGAATGTTACCCAAATGGAACATTCAGAAGACTAAGAGCTAGCTATGCCCCAAACTTATTTAAAGCGCATCCTAGATGCCAGAATATACGACCTCGCCATAGAAACGCCGCTCGACGAAGCGCCGCTGGTTGGCAGCCGTATTGGCAACCGTGTGCTCTTAAAGCGTGAAGACCTGCAGCCAGTGTTTTCCTTTAAAGTACGCGGCGCATACAACAAGCTGCTCAAGTTAGATGAAGCGCAACGCCAAGCGGGTATTGTAGCTGCGTCGGCTGGTAATCATGCGCAAGGTGTTGCCTTGGCGGCGAAACATCTTGGCATAAAGGCCATTATCGTGATGCCGCAAACCACCCCGGCCATTAAAGTCGATGCCGTGCGTCGGCGCGGTGCCAAGGTTGTGCTCATAGGCGATGCCTATGATCAAGCCGCCGAACATGCCCAGAAGCTGGTAGAAGAAAAAGGCATGGTTTACATACCGCCGTTTGACGACCCCGACGTAATTGCAGGGCAAGGCACCGTTGCAATGGAAATACTGCGTCAGCACCCTGCACATATTGATGCCATATTTATTCCCGTTGGCGGTGGTGGCCTGTGCGCGGGCATGGTGGCCTACATCAAAATGGTGCGGCCAGAAATTAAAGTGTTTGCTGTAGAAGCAGAAGATTCCGCTTGCCTAAAGTTGGCCATGGAAAAAGGCCGTCGTGGTGTATTGAATCACGTCGGTATATTTGCCGAAGGCGTTGCTGTGGCACAAATTGGTAAAGAAACCTTCAAGCTTATGAAGGGCTTAATCGATGGCGTGATTACCGCCAATACCGATGAAATGTGTGCAGCCATCAAAGATATTTTTGAAGACACCCGCTCGATAGCAGAACCGGCTGGCGCCTTGGCGTTGGCAGGCCTTAAAAAATACGCGCAAGAACACGACCTAAAAGACCAGACACTTATTGCGGTAGATAGCGGTGCGAACACCAATTTTGATCGCTTGCGTTATATTTCTGAACGTACAGAAATCGGCGAGCAGCGCGAAGCTATTTTTGCTGTAACCATTCCAGAAAAACCCGGCAGCTATAAAAAGTTTTGTAACGTTATTGGTAAACGTGCGATCACAGAATTCAATTACCGCTTCGCCGATAACCGCGATGCGCATATTTTTGTGGGCTTACAAATATCTGCTGGCTCTAATGATCGAGAAAACATTGTTGCTACTTTAGAAAAGGCCGGTTACCCGGTGGTAGATATGACCGACAACGATTTGGCGAAAAATCATATTCGCCATATGGTGGGCGGTCATTCGCCGGTTGTCGACAATGAATTAATTTATCGCTTTCAATTTCCAGAACGCCCTGGTGCATTGCTTAACTTTCTAACCAAGCTAGCTGGCCGTTGGAATATTAGTATGTTCCACTACCGCAATCACGGTTCGGCGTTTGGTCGCGTGCTTGTAGGTTTACAGGTGCCCAATAGTGAGCGTAAAGAACTAGAAAAACTGTTAGACGAGTTGCAATACAGTTATTGGGATGAAACTAACAACCCTGCATTCAAGCTTTTTTTGGATTAAAACGCATGCAGGAAAAATTATCGAAGCCTGTTAAGGTCGAAGATACCGTGACCTGAGTTTAGTGTTTGGGCGGAGATTTCAAAAATTGTCTATTCAGGGATGAATATATGTGTTTTTTGAAATCTCCGCCCAAATGATAAACGTTCGAACAGGCTGTATATATGTGAGCCGTGATAGGCCGAAACGTATTTTTGGATAAATACCATGCCCAATACATCAAATAAACGCATTGCAGATATTCACCCTGTAGCCACACCTCAGCAAGTGCTCGCCCAACTGCCCATTACTGCAGAAGTAGAGCAGTTGGTTACGCATACACGACAATCGATTAGCAATATACTTCACGGCAAAGATAAACGGCTTTTGGTTGTAGTGGGGCCGTGCTCTATACACGACATTGTTGCGGCAGAAGAATACGGTATTCGCCTATTAAAATTACGTGAGCAACTAAAAGATCGTTTAGAAATTGTAATGCGCGTGTATTTTGAAAAACCACGCACCACCGTTGGTTGGAAAGGCCTCATCAACGACCCCGATTTAAACGAGAGTTTTGATATTAACAAAGGCTTATTGCTAGCGCGGCAATTACTGCTTGATATTAACGCGTCGGGCCTGCCTGCAGGCTGCGAGTTTTTAGATATTGTCACCGGGCAATATTACGCCGACTTAGTCAGTTGGGGTGCAATCGGTGCGCGTACGACCGAAAGCCAAGTGCATCGCGAATTGGCTTCTGGGCTTTCTTGCCCAGTGGGTTTTAAAAATGGTACAAGCGGCAATATTAAGATTGCCGTCGACGCGATTCTATCTTCAAATAACCCGCACATGTTTTTATCGCCTACCGATACTGGCGCAACCGGTATTTTTCAAACCACAGGCAATGAAGATGCACATATTATTTTGCGTGGTGGTAAAGAACCCAACTACCAGGCAGAACACGTTAGCGCGACGTTGCACACATTAAAAAACCGGGGTGTAGAAACCGGCGTAGTGGTAGATTGCAGCCATGCCAACAGCCAGAAAAAGTTTGAACTGCAAAAAAGTGTGGCGGCCGATCTTGCAGAACAAATTCAACATGGCCAAAAAGCTATTGCAGGTGTGATGCTAGAAAGCCACTTGGTAGAAGGGCGGCAAGACTACATTGAGGGCAGCTCTTTAACCTACGGCCAAAGTATTACCGACGCTTGTTTGGGCTGGAAAGATAGCGAAAAACTTTTAATAGAGCTTGCAGACAAAATCGACGCGCGATTCTAAGCTGGTTTTATAAAATGGATAAACGTTTTATTAAAAAGGCCATGGATGCTATAGCAGCGCGCGACACACATGTTGCCGCGCAACTCGAAAAAGTCGGCTACCCCGAACCGCGTAAACGCCCCGCAGGTTTTGAAGCCTTTCTAAAAACCATCATAAGCCAACAAATATCGAACGCTGCTGCGGCAACCATTCAAGCGCGCGTGATGGATTGTTTGCCAGAAATTTCTGCTCAAGCATTACTGGCAACACCCGTTACAAGCCTTCGTGAAGCAGGTATGTCGCAACGAAAAGTCGAATACGCACAAGGTGTGGCGCAAGCGATTGTTGATGGAACCTTTAACCTCAAAGCGCTAGAAAAAATGGATGACCAAAGCGCAATCGAACACATTGTTCAATTGCGTGGTTTTGGTGTTTGGAGTGCAGAAATATATTTGATGTTTTCTTTGGGCAGAAAAGACATCTTCCCGGCAGACGATTTAATCATCCGTCAATCGCTACAAACGCTAAAGCGTAAGCGAAATAAAGTGACTGCAGGAAAGGCGCGCGCCATAACGAAATGTTGGGCGCCATATCGCAGTGCAGGTAGTTTGTTCTTGTGGCATATACATGCTCAGTCAAAACAAAATTAAATGTTTGGCGCGCTTGAAAACATAATAAAAACTATTTATTCTGCGCCACAAGATTTTTCAGGTCTCTCACTAAGGAAGGTGCCCCGTCAATGTTTGGTCACTTCTTGAGTAAAGCACGTTATGCATAACCCTTGTGTATAAAACAAGATGCTTGAGCTGGTTTGAATGGAGCGAAATAACTAGGACTTTCTGGGGGCTGTCATATGTACCGCAAACTAATTTGTGGCTTTTCTGTTTTAATTTCTTTTCTTTCTTTGAGCGTATTATCCCAAACGGCGTTTGCGGTAAGTGCTTCGCCGAACCCGAGTACTACGGGCGATTTTACCGTGAGCTGGTCGCGATCGAGTATATACAATAGCTATACGCTCATCGAAAGTTACGAGGGCGGTAGCGCTACAGGCCTTTATACCGGGAGTGCTGGTAGTTTTAGCTTATCGAACAAAATCAATGGCTCGTATTACTACGAAGTATTGGGCGAGCGCTGCGTTTTTGTTTGTTACCCGGTAAGCCTTGGTAGTGTTACCGTCACGGTAAGTCAAATTTCAGCACCCGGCACGCCGGGTAATATTTCAGGCCCTTCCTCGGCTAATTACGGTACCTACACGCTTTCATGGGCAGCAGCTTCCGGAACTGTAACGAATTACCAGCTACAAGAAAGACTGAATGGGGGGAGTTGGTCAACCATTCAAAATACCACCTCACGTTCTCGCAGTTTTAATAAAAACCCTGATCGGTATTACGACTATCGCGTGAGAGCATG
This sequence comes from Agarilytica sp., assembly GCA_045430305.1. GTDB lineage: Bacteria > Pseudomonadota > Gammaproteobacteria > Pseudomonadales > Cellvibrionaceae > Agarilytica. The sequence goes on from JAILXW010000002.1 coordinate 582,850, forward strand.
TAATCAAGGTGTGTGTAGCAGTTATACACCTAATAAGCGCGTGACTATGCCCGCGGCTAGTCTCACGGCTTCAGCGAACCCAACATTACTTGCTCTTACTAATGAATCGTTTTCTTTTACATGGGCTTCAGTGATGACGACAAGCTGTTCGGGTACGGGTGGTTCTTCGGCGACCAGTGGAGCCTCTTCCAGAATTGTTGGCGGGTGGGCCTATCTAAATATTACAAACCTTTGGCACAGTAGTATTACTGTCACTTGTGATGTTATTGGGGGAGGTACAGTCTCTGAAACTATCGAGATGGCTGCCTCAGAGGTATACCAGCAACAGCCGCCGACTGTGAATGTATCTTGGAATGTGAGTTCTCAGCTTGTGGGTGAGTCAGCAACATTCAGCTGGGGGAGTACAGGCGCTCATACATGTACACTCGATGGTGAAACTGTCGAGTCAGAAGGGGCGCGAGCTTACACGTTTTCATCAGACGGCACGCATACGCATACGGTTGAATGTAGTAACAATCAGGGGCTTGTTTCTGATTCAGCTTCCGTTAGTGTGAGTTACCCGGCGTTACCAAGTGTTTCATTAAACTGGAGCAGTGCCACGGCGGAAGAGGGTGAGTCTACAGTGTTGAGCTGGTCGAGCCCTGGTGCCAACAGTTGTACCCTCGATGGCCAAAATGTTGCGGTAAATGGTTCGAATAATATTTCACACACGCTTTACGGCGAGAAAAATAACACGCTAATTTGCAGCAATATCACTGGCAGTAGCACCGCAGAAGCTAGCATTATGGTGTTACCTTCTAGCACGTCTACTTCTGATTTCCCGCTTGCACAAAACCCGGCAAATGACCTAAACGGAAGTACCGATTTTTGGGGCTACCTCAACGGCAGTTTTAACGTAAGCCCTGGCGGTAGTGCCAGCTACAGCGTGCCCATTGAAGTGCCGCCCGGCATTCGGGGTATGCAACCAAATGTGTCTTTGGTGTACAACAGTAATGCAAATAACGGCATTGCTGGTTGGGGCTGGAACATTAGTGGCCTTTCACGCATTCACCGTTGTAATGCTAACTTAATCAAAGATAACAACATCGCCGGCGTACTCGATAACGACGACGCATATAAGCTGTGTATTGATGGTCAGCGTTTGGTTGAAACCTCCAGCGGCGAATACCGCACTGAACGCGAGAGTTATCGCAAAATTGTAAAAAGCGGCAGTGGCTTTCTTGTGTCTTTGCGCGATGGGCGTGAATTTGAATATGGCTTAACCGACGATGCCCGTCGTGAAGCGCTTACCGGCAGTGACTACATCGATTGGCGAATGAATAAAGTCACTGACATTGCTACCAACTACATGACCTTTCATTACGAGAAAGACATGACCGATGGTATTCACCGTATTGAGCGTATTGAATATACCAAAAACAGCGGCGTTGCAGGTATTGACCAAACCGTTGAATTTAATTATGAAGACCGCCCTGACAAAACCAATAATTATTGGGCGGGTGTGTATTCACAACAAGATAAACGCTTGCAAAATATTCGTGTACTTGCCGGTGGCGGTTTAGTAAGAAAATATAATTTGGCTTACCAAGCATACGATGGCAGCACGTATGCCGACCCCGCGCAAACCAGCCGCTTAAATGAAATTAAAGTCTGCTACGACGAATATGAAAGTATTTGTAGTGAGCCATTAAATTTTGAATGGAATCAACTTGCACAAAGCAATTTAGATTTTACACCGACCTCCTTTATAAGTGGTTTAGGTGAATATTCTAGACTTGCATATGCTGACTTTGACGCAGACGGCGTAACAGAAGCCTTAGTCTCAGAAAGAACTGGCACGGTCATCGATTTGTATCTGCTTGAACGCGGGGAAGCGCTAACCCGCTCAGCAGCACAAAAACGAGGGAGTTTTGACACTGGGGTGACCACAACAACGTCTATCGCACATAACAATGATTTAAATGGTGACGGTAGGGCAGACATTATTCTTGCTAGAGGCGTAAATGACCCATACCAAGTGAGCTACATGCAAGCGAATGGTGAATTCACAACGCCTGTAGATTTTATCGATGCCTCAGAATATAACGAGTCGCCCACCTTCCAGTTTCGCGATATGAATGGCGACGGCTTCGTTGATATGTTCAGAGCGAATGAGCTTTACCGACCAAACCCGGTTAAATTTGAAGTGGCGATTAATGATGGTCAAGGTAACTTTGGTGATTTCGTTGAGTGGGGGTTACAGAATGGCGGGCAGCCCAACACCATAAAACTTGCCGATATGAATGGCGATGGTTTAACCGATGTGGTTCGATGTGACTTTCAAGGATCGAACTGTGGATTTATCGTATCACTTAACAACGGTGACGGGTTTGATGATCAAGCAATGTGGCCTGGCGTGGTTAGTGAGTTAGCCTGGTCTCGAAGAAACAACCCCGATGGCAGCTCTGCGCGGGTTGCGCAACATATGGTGTTGGCAGACGTTAATGGTGACCGAACTGCAGATATAGTGTGGGCTTCAGAAGATGATGTTCAAGTTGCCCTCAACAACGGTTCGAGTTTTGAAAGCTTTAAACTATGGTTAGACGTGGATATTGCACACGACGGTTGGGGCTCTGCCTCATCAGTCTGGCAAAAACCCGCCCCCTTTACATTAAGCGATATGAACATGGATGGTCGCTTAGATATTATTTATCGCGACTTATATGAAAATGTGTTTATTGCTTACAATCGCGGCACCTATAAAAATAATGGCTTGGTCACGGCGCTTGGCTTTTCAAGCCCGCGTGATCTTGGGGTTGATTCCCAAAACTTTTTGGGGATGGATACCAACGCAGACGGTGCAACCGATATTTCATTTGGTAGCCCAGGCACTTTCAGTATTAATGGCGCGACCTACTCTGGCACCGGTATTGCCGAATCTTCTCTCTCTCGCCACAGTATTACGCGTATTAACGTAAATAGTGAAAATACCATCGATCTTGCGTACAAACCACTTACCGACACTGCCGTGCATACCGCACATACCACAGCGGCAGCGGGCTACTCGGTGGCACCGTTTGGCAATACCGTTGTCGTAGACGATGTTGTGTTCGATGAAAGCTCAGGCGAAAGCTCACGTAATATTTCTAACGTATCGCGCACGCGCATGGTGGTTAGCAAGGTCGATGTGGCTAATGGTATTGGCGGTATTAATTCTAGCGAATACCACTACACCGGCCATTTACGTCATTTAAGTGGTTGGGGTTCTCTAGGCTTTAGCGAAGTACAAATAGATAACACTATTAATAAAACCGATGGTACTACCGAACGCTCTCGCACAGTTTCGCAATACAATCAGGCTGCGACAGAACAATACAACGCAACGGGTTTGTTGTTAGCGCAAGCGCAATACGCCTCACAACAAAACGGCAGCTTGCAACGCATCGCGCAAAAAACCTTTCAATGGCATATTCAAACCTTTGCCGATGATGTGGATGATGATGGCTACAAAAGCCCGCACTTCGCCTTACAGCGTATAGAAAGTGCAACCGACACCTACGATTTAGAAAGCGGCAGCTTTCTTGCGAATAGTAAACAAATCTCGCAAAACTATAATGCGGCAGCACCCACACAATGCAGCGCGATTACCGCATCGGTGACGGCAGGTAGTGCAGCGGCAAACGGTTACGATGCCTATGGCAACCTTGCTCAAAGTGCCAATATTTCCTGCCAAGGTAGCGACACTTTCATAAGTACCAGTAAAACCCAATTCGACAATCGTACCAGTGGTAATGATTGGCTTCTGGGCTTACCCTTAAATACCCAAGTTACCAACAGCGCGCCAGATGCGAATAACGTACAACAATCCTTAACACGTGAAGTAGAACGTACGTTTACTACGGTAGGTTTGCCCTCAACAGAAACACGCGAACCAAACAATACCAGCTTATATCGGCGCACAAGCTTTAGTAATTACGATGCTTACGGCACACCGCAAACCATTACCGAAAACTGGAACAGCAGTGCAGGTTTAGGTATTACTACGCGTAGCTCGCACATCAACGTCAGTTACCAAAGTGACGGTACCCGTACGGTAACGGCCACTAATGCGCTTGAGCATACCAGCACCAGCGTGGTCGATGGGCGCTTTGGTGAAGCCACATCGTTCACCGACAGTAACAACTTAACCACTACGAGCACCTTCGATGCATTGGGCCGAATCGCAACGGTGACCCTGCCCGATAGCACCACGGTGAGCACCGTATACAAAGCGTGCAACAACTGTGAAAGCGAAGTGCCCAGTGCGCAATTTTACATTCACCAAAAAGCCACCGGTGCCAGTTCCGAACGTGCCTATTACGACGCCTTCTCACGCCCCATTGGCCAGCGTTCCTTTGGTTTATTAGGGGAAGAAACCTTTGCCGTAACAGAATACGATGCCGCGGGTCGTGTGTACCGTACCTCGAATCCCTTCTTTGCCAATGACACAACACGCCATTACACCGAAAGCGAATACGATAGTTTAGGTCGGCCCGTTAACGTGACCGCGCCCGATAATGGTGAAACCACAACGGTATACAACGGTTTGCAAGTGACGGTCACCAACGATCTATTACAAACGCAAACCCGTTGGCATAACGGCATTGGGCAAAACGTTCACACGCAAGACGATAACGGTACAGAAATCACTTATGCCTACGACCCTTTCGGTAATTTAACCTATACCGAAATTGAAAATGTCGAAACGCACATGGGCTACGACCGTATCGGTCGCCAATTGTATTTAGATGACCCAAGTGCGGGCCGTACCGAATACACCTACAACGGCCTCGACTTAATGGTGACCAGTACCGATGCTAAAAATCAGCGCACCGCATTTACCTATGATGCATTAGGTCGGCAAATCACCCGCGTTGATAATGCCACGGCAAGTAACCCAGCAAGCCGCACACACCAATGGTTTTACGACACACCCAGCAGTGGTGAAGGCCGCCTCGATAGTGTGGTCGGCTTTGATACTGATGGCGCAAGCTATCAAGAAAACTACAGCTACAATGCCTACGGTTTACCGACAGAATTAGAAACCGTGATTAAAGGCAGCAGTTATGTCACGAGTACCCACTACGATGATTTTAATCGCCCGGTCGCGGTGGAATACCCCACCGGTTATACCGTGGTAAATAACTTCAACGCCCAGGGGTATCGTCATCAAGTCAGTGAGTTGTTAAGTGGCGACGTATTATGGACGGCCAACCAAGCCGATGCCTTTGGCAATATTACTCATAGTACCCACGGCAACGGTGTGAACACCGACAGTGAGTTCGATGCACAAACGGGCCGAGTGAACTCCATTTACGCCATGGGTAATAACAACCTGCTGGTACAAAACCAAGATTTTTATTACGACACCTTAGGTAACTTACTGCAACGCGATGACCATCGCGTGTTGTACAGCGAAGCCTTCTGTTACGACAACTTAAATCGTTTAGTGGCAGCACGGCAAAACGGCTGTAGCAGCGCCGACCAAGATATTACTTATGATGTACTGGGCAATATTTTAACGCGCGACATGCAAGGGCAAACCAATACCTACAGTTACCACAACAGCAGTAACCCTTACCAATTAAGCAGCGCGAGCATGGGGGGCAGTTATGGTTACGATGCCAACGGCAACATCACCAGTCGTGATGGCGATGGTATTACCTACAGCGCTTTCGACAAACCTACCCGCATGACCAAAGACGGTAACGTGGTCGATATTGCCTACGGTGCCAACCACCAACGCGTGCAACGCATCGATAACAACTCGGGTAGCGCAACGGTGACCACCACCTACGTGGCAGGCATCTATGAAAAACAAGAAGAAGGCAGCAACACCAAACACATTCACTACATTGGTGATATCGCGCTACATATATGGGAAGAAGAAAGTAATACCTTAACCGACACAAAAACGCGCTATTTACACCTCGACCATATTGGCTCCATCGTGGCAAAAACCAATGAAGAAGCTGACAGTGTGGATGATGTAGAATGGATGGCTTACGACGCTTGGGGGTTACGCCAAGACAGAAGTTGGATGGGTGCGATTTTAGGTACGGGTTACGTGCCGACAGATACAAGAAAAGGTTTTACCGGCCACGAACATCTTGATGGCGTTGGCCTGATTCACATGAATGGGCGGGTGTATGACCCGACGATAGGGCGATTCCTTTCTGCAGACCCATTAGTGCAAGCTCCAACTAATACACAAAGTTTTAATCGCTATGCGTATGTGTGGAATAATCCGCTGAAGATGACAGACCCGACTGGGTTTGAGGGGTGTGATATTCAGCACAATAGCTGTACGGTTGTTCGGGTTAGCGATGGTGAATCTACGATGATACTCGGGCCTGCCAAGATTGAATCGGGCGACGATGAGAAGACGAGTGATGGTGAGTCCATTGAAAAACCAAGCCGCCCAAATTTTGGGTCAGGCGGCGATTCGACAGGTCAAGTTGACAGCTCGATAGCTGCTACAGGAGCAGGTGGGGATACCTCAGGGTTTGATGAGATACAAAATCCTGGTGATGATATTGACCCAGGCGGGTCAAGTGGTGGAGGTCAGCTTTTAGGTGCAATGCCTGCAAATGTAGAGATCTCTGTTGGAAGTGGAGCTTTTGGGTCGTCCGGGTTGGGTGATATCACTGGGGCACTAAATAGTTTCCAAACAGGGTTAGATGTAGCGGGATTAACGCCGGGTGTGGGAATATTCGCGGATGGATTAAATGCGGTTATTTATGCGGTGCGGGGTGATTTTGTTACGTCGGGTATAAGTCTATTAGCGATGTTGCCAGTTATGGGGCAAGCGGCGACAGGGGCTAAACTTGCGAAAAAGGCGAGTTTGGCAATTGGGCCGAAAAATAGCCAAAAATTCGTTTCTAGTAGAGCGGCAATGCGTGCAGCGAAAAGAGATGCAGGTATTCCAACAAGCCAAACTCATATTACTCATACTAAGAACCTAAAATCTGACAAGCTTGATACTAAGAGAACGGCCACTGAGTTTGATTTTGGTAGCGGCCGGAAAATTCAACTACATCCGAAGGGGCATAGTTTCTCGGATGGTACCTCATATAGCCAACCTCATTTTAATAATCACGGAGTTGGTGGGACGGGAGGCCATTATGAATTTTGATATTGAAAAAAGATTTCTTCCTGATTTAGAAAAAAGTGACTATGAGTTTAACCGCTACGATAAAGCTGAGCTTGGCGGGGCGAGTTTGTGTGTTTATGGGTATGATATGGATTTACCTTTAAATTCAAGTTGGAAACAGGTTGTCGGGAAGCTTTGGGGGGTAAAGAACCATGGCCTTTCTCTAGAAGAGCTGGAGCTTTGGGGGTTTGTTTATAGTCCATATTCTATTGAGGAAAACAGATTGAATCAGCGTTTGGGGGTCTCTAGGTTGTTGACGCGGAGTTTTAATTTCCCTAAAACTGATTTTGTCATTGAAAATTCCGAGAGTGGTTTAGGGAGAATGTGCTTTTCAGGTTTGTGCAGTGCGTCTTTGTTTGGTGCAGGAGATCTTTTTGATCTGATTTCAAAGTATGAAAATGGATTTCTTATAGGTGTAAAAAACAACCAAGAGTTTTCAAAGGAAAAAACTTTTGAGTTTCTTTCTGGTTTGATATCGATTAACCATAAAACAAATAATTGTGAATTCCCGTTAATGAAAGCGTTAGAGTATGTAGCTAGGCTTGGATGTTTTATTTTGCCAGTCGCCTGGATTGAGACAGGTCAATATCAGCTGGATGTTTTTACGAAAAAATAAAAGGTGACGGAGGGGTCAAACAAAAACATTTTTGGTCAGAGTAAAAACTCTCTCTAAAATCGTTTTTGAGTAAAAATCAAGGGGTCAGAGCACTTGATTTGGGGTTGGCCCGACGGAAAAGTTAAAAGAACGGAAAAGGTTTATGAAAAATATACTTATTGCAGGCACTTTGTTTTTAGTTTCAGTAAGCGCCTACTCAGAATCTAACAAGGCGGTATACAAACGTCTTTACCAAAACAGCGTCATGACGGATTCGCGAGTTAACGACGACCCTAAAAACGCTAAAAAACTCATGCGCTGCCACATGAAGGCTTTAGCGGTGTTTCCAGTCGCTATGCAAAAGACAGCCTTTCAAGTGGCTGGCACTACGCAGAACTATGACGAAGCCAAAAACGCCTTCTTTCAGATGAGCGTAGACGAAATGGCCATAAGCGAACACCGCAAAGCGGAAATGAATGCCTTGATTGCACAAAGTAATGCGGTAGGCGAAGCCTGCATGGCAGATAAAGTGACGCGCTAATCGGGCTAACTGTTATGGAATGTAAGCGCGTTATATCCATCTTTTTTTTTCTGCTAGCCGTATTTTTTTCATCTGCTACATTTTCGGAAATTTCCCCCAAAAAAATAGAACGCTTAAAATGGTGGGAGGTGTCGTCAAACAATTTCACCATTATTAGCAATGGAGGTAAGAAAAGGGCTGTTGACTTACTTCGGGAGCTAGAAAAGTTTAGAAGTGTTGTTGAGAGTTTTACTAATGTTAGATTAGCGAAAGATGATCGCCCACTTACTGTTTTTGCAGTGAAGGGGAATACTGCATATTCCGCCTTGATGGAAAGTATCGATTCCTATAAGAGTTTTGGTGGGATGTACTTCGAACGGCTCGAAGGCGACTATGCCGTTGTAAAACTTTCAAATAAAAAACGATCGATAGAAATTCTGTTTCACGAGTATGTGCATTATTTGACCTTTCTTAACCCCAATGTCGTTATACCTTATTGGTACCAAGAAGGTATTGCGGTTTATCTCTCTCTCGTTACATTCGATTCAAAATATGTCCACCTTGGTCAGCCTGATCCGGGTCGTTTGTATCAGCTGAATAATATGGGTTGGATGCCTATTGAGGAGCTACTGAAGAAAAAGTTCGTTAAGGACAAAGAGAGCGATGAGTTTCATCAAATATATTCCCAGAGTTGGTTGTTTATTCATTACCTTGCGTCAAACGAGGAAAGAAAGCAGCAGCTAACGAATTTTTTGCTGTATCAGAAACAAGGCCTGAATGTTGATACATCTTTTCGATCCGCTTTTGGGGTGGAATACGAGGAGATGGACCGGGTGTTGACGGACTATCGCAGAAGACGGGGGTTTACGTATTATAAACTTCCGCTAGATCAAGAGTTAAAGGATATCTCTGTTGGTGTTGAGCGCCTATCGAAAAGCGCTTCATTGGTTCATGTGGGCCGTTTTTTATCTCAAGTTGTGAGACAAAATGAAAAAGCCACTCGATATTTTACTCTCGCGAGTGAACGAGAGGAGACGAATGCAGCTGCTTATGCTGGAATGGCATATTCGGTGTTTCGTGATGATATCTTGGCGGCTTCCGAGTATGCAGCTACGGGAATGGAGGTCGGCCGAACCGATATCTGGGTGAATTACATTTATGGAAAAGTCGAAATTGCCAGATTGAAAGAAGTATATGGTGAACGTCTTGATGGCGCCCCTACGAAAGAGCTCAATAACGTTGTGCGGTCTCTTCAAATTGCGATGGAAGGTAACGAATATATACCTGCTCTAGTTGAATTAGCTGATTTATATTGGGCGCTGGGGACGAATCAGCAAGTATTGGCGTTATTAGAATCGGCTTCCAGTTATATGCCGGCTAGTTTTGATATAAATGAGCGGCTTGTTCGTACATACGTACGTGAGGGGCGTATTAATGACGCATACAAGATCGTAGATAGAATGTTGAATAAAGCACATATTAATGACAAACAGAAGGAGAGTATTGGGGGTTGGGTGTCTGACGTGATGAAAGATGTGCCTAAACGGTCGCCAAAGTCAGTTACTTCAGTATTTGAATCGCAAAAAGAAAGCATATTCGAAAATCTAAAGGCGTGGATGGAGAATAGTGATTTGGCTATGGCTGAGGTTTTTATTTCGGGAGTTATTGCATCAAATGGTACGTTTAACAATGTTCGCGTATATAAGTCAGATTTTGATAACTCTGACATTATAAGTGAAGTTATAGAAATGCTCAGCTCGCTAGATTTTGGTAAGCAGGAAGTAAAAGAAACCCCTCTCAGGTATAAATTTATAGTCAGACCAAATTGAATACAATATCAGTAATGTGCTGCCGTTATAAAAATCTGAGGACGGGGTTCTAAAGAATGGTGACGCGAGGGGTTGAATAATAATCTGTTCAGTGTTTAGGGTAAGTTAAAGGCCTGAATTTTTTATGAGAAAAGGCTACTTATTATTGGTGCCGTAGTTGGCTTTGCCCTGTGCGCATTTTTCGTTTAATTCAGAATAAAATAATGCTTCTGATAATCTGTATTTTTTAGGGAGAGAGTGTTCTCCGGTGTTTTTATTGTTTACGAGTTGAGTGGTTATGTATAAATATTTATTTTTATTGTTAGTCGTGTCTTTGGGTGCTTTTGCAGGCGATAAAACCGAGGGTGTCGAGTACCGACCAGTCAATTTTATTGATGGAGATAAGTCTTTACAGAGTCGTATTATATTCCCGGAGTGGGAGGGTGATATTACGGTCACTCTGCGTTGCGACGCTGGGGTGCATAAATTTGGTACGATTAAAAAAGAAAACTTTTGTTTTACCAAAAATGATGAGTACCAAGTGTTCGCGAAAGCCGTTATGGATGCTGCGGAATATTCGAAGTTGGAGCCAGCTCTAGTGAAGGGTAAGCGGAAGTCTATCTGGTTTCAGTATTTGGTTACCTTTCATAAGAAAGATGGTAAAAAAATGATAGTTTTGTATCCAAACTATGGTTTGGATATGGATAAATATGGGCCTTATTATACGTCTGCTCAGCGATATTCTAGTGGCGTTAGAACCTATTTTAATCGGTGTCGATTGTTAAATACGAATATTTGGGTTAAAGCAAAGATTGACGAGTTTGGTAAGGCGCATGATGTTGAGGCAATCAGCAGTGAAAAGGGCGGGGAGAGATGCGCGAAAAATATCGCTTATAAGCTGAAAAAAGGAAAGTTTATCCCGGCTATGAATGATGGAAAGCCTGTGCCTTCGCTCTATACGGAGTCTTTCTTTAATATATATGCAGCGAATAAATTGAACGGATACTAGGCGTCACGAGGGGCAGCCCTTGCTCATTCGCTCAACTACAGGGGTATGCCTGATATAAGTAGTGAGGTGGCGCTACCTGCACCTGAGGTTTGTACGCAAGCTTCGGTGGTGGTTTATACTTAGATACACATCAATACATATTGCTTAATTGGAGCATCGGCCGTAGTGCAAAGCGTGTTAAAGTTCGGCTGTATTTTGGTTTTGTTACTCGCTTCGCTAGAAGCTGTTGCTCAATGGCCCTGCGAGGGGCTGTGTTCGGATTCATATACGCGGGTTTACGCAACATCGCCTGCAAGTGGTAGTAGTTACGACACCGGTAATGTGGTGCGTTTTACGACTAACGTTGAGCGCTATACCAATAGCACGTACATCCCTTTTACTACTATGGTGTCTACCAGTGGAGGCAGTGGCTGGTCTACCTCTATTATTTCCCCCAGTGAATATTGCCTTTATGGCCCCTTTTCTTCTTCTTTGTGTTCGTTAAATTACCCAGCGCTTTCACGCGCCGAAAATGTTGATGTTGTTATTGATGTCACGATCGGTACGGGCGATACAACCGTTACGGTTACCTTAGATAACCAGTTGGGCGGGGGGTTCGTTAGCCCTGAATTCACCTTTGATGTCTCGGCCAACGATGGTGTGCGGGTTACAGCCTTGAGCGATATGAATGACACGTGGAATGGTTCGGGCGATGCCAATGGCAATGATGATATTTGTGTCTTTCGCAGTGCAGCCGCTAGTTACGATGTGTCGGTTTCTGGCTTAACCGATGCGGGTAATTATGTGCTGGAAGACGGCGGCAGTAACGACGTTATTGTTGCGCTTTACTGGAATGATGAAACGGGCACTACAGGGCGTGTGACGCTTGACCCGGCAGATTCTCCTTCTATCGCTTCTGCTACCGGTGCTAATACTTCAAGTGATACGTGCAGCGGCGGCACTTCAGCAAACTTATCATGGAATGTGTTGGAATCGAATATGGATGCTTTACCCGCAGGCACGTATAGCGCAACAATAACCGTTACGATAGAGGTGCCCTAATGCGAAGGTTTTTTGTATGTTGCGTTATTGCTTTGTTTTCTATGAACGGTTTTTCTGCTTTGGATGGCGATACCGATCTTCGTTCAGGTGGTATTGTGGATTTAGATTTAACGATTCCGGAAACCATTCGCTTTGAGGTAAGTATTGACTTTAGCGAGGAACGAGTAAGTCATTCAGGTGATATTGTGCGCGAATTTCCCGCCTGCATTTTTTTTAACGGTACCGGAAAATACAGTGTATCTGTTACGAGTCAATCGGGTCAGTTTGTTTTGTTGCCTCCTTCTGGCAGTTTCGATAATGCGGTTAAGTTTTTAGCCTATTGGAGCGATGAAATGAACGGTTCGAGGAGGACGCTGTTACAACCCGGCACCGTCTTAGGTGGGCAACAGGTTGAGCGGAAATCGGCTTCAAAGTGTTTGAATAAAGTGCTACAAGGAAATAGTGTTTTTTCTATTGTAGTTCCGAAAGATGAAGTGTCGTTTGCTGAAAAGGGCACCTACGGCGTCACTATTTCCATTATTGTCTCGCCGGAATAGTTCTAATTGTTGGTGGTAGGCTTAACGTTGCTTTAAGCCTTTTCTTGTTTTGTCGTGTTTTTTTCTTATTGCTTTAAGTTTGGTTTCAGGCGCTTTCAGGCAAGTGAGTTCACCCGCTTCTACTAGTAGTTGCTTAACACGATATTGCGTATGAAATTGGCAAAGGCGGTTATTCACAATAATGTGAGCAATACGTTTGTCTAGGTACAGGGGTAATTCCACTACAAAGCCACCGTCGCCACCGGTATACGCTGGTTCACTGCCAGTTTCAAAGAATGTGTTTTTAATGGCTTGCCCATTTTCATCGAGTAATTTACCTTCCACCAGTACGAGTTTTACCGCATCAAATACGCGGTGAATAATATTGCCTGGGTAGGGCGCAATAGTGGTTTGCGGGGCTAAAATTCTCACCATATCTTCGCCATTTTCTATGGATTTGATGGTGATTTTGGAAGTGCGGTACACCGGAATATCGACAAACGCTGTTTCGCCTATATTGAAGTAAGCTTTTTGACTGCCATCTACAAGTACGCTAAGTAACGCGTCAGATTTATCGCCATTAACAGTAATGGCCGCTATCGCGTTATTTAAAGGAATAGTTCTGCTGAGGTGTTTCAAATTATTTTCACCCAGTACTACGGTTGTTAGTACTTCGCCGCCGTAGTTGCCCGCTTGTGCATTCGAACTATGGTTGTAATACAGTGAGTTTTCTTGGTGTTTGCCATAGTATTTTCCTTCCAGGCTAAGGTTGTCGCGCTGGCTGCTAGTGTGACCGATGATTTCATTTTCATTCTTACTGTAGGTAATGCTACCTTCGGCGTTGCCTAGCCAGTTTTGATTTTGAGGGTCACCTTGAAACGCGAGAGAGGTTTGGAGGTTGTTTGAGTTTTGGAAGTCGGTCTTGTTCTGATTATAAAAAGTTCGGCTGCTGTACTGACCTTCTCGATAGCTATAGGTAATATCAAAACGCGTGTCGGGGCCAGCGTTCGTCATGTCGCGCTGGGCGCTAAAACTTAAGCTGCTCGATCTACTGCGGTAAGCAACCCAGCGAACCGATGGCCCGTAGCGATACTGCTCTTCTTCGTTTCCTATTTTGCTTTGTTGGGCGTTAAACGAAATAAATAAAGATTTTCCGGCGCCATCAAATGCATGGTTGAGTCGGAAGGCTGTATTACTGCGTTCTGGAAATGCAATGAATTCATTTTTCTCATCAGAGATAATGTCATCTTCAAACGATTTACGATATCTGAAATTAGCTGAGGTATTGCGTTTCCTCCAGCGGGTATCAAAACTATACCCTAAAAGCGCAGTTGAATTACTTTCTGAAAGGTTCACTTCAAAATTAACAACGCCAATTTTTTGTGATTCAAATATACCTTTATAGCCCTGATTAAGTATCAAACGATCGCCAATATTGTAGAGCGACAGTGTGCCTTCTGTTGTATTGCTAAGGCGTTTTCTTATTGAGCCGTAGAAAAGGTCGAACTCGGTTGTATCAAGCTTTTTACTTACCTTTCCTGCAAAGAGACTCAGGTCAAATTGTTCACGCGGTAGAATTTGGTCGTATTTATAAAATTGCTCTGTGGTGCGCGACAATTCAGCCCCGTCAACTGAAACGACGACGATAACGCTATACGAGCCAGGGGGAAACTGCCGTGTATCAATATCAATATTTCCGAAATTGAGTATGCGAGAAAAAAGCACTTCGCCGCTTTCTGCATTGTCACGAAAGACCTCGACCAATGCTCGGGTAGGAACGTAAATATTAAGAGGGCTTGCGCTGAGTAAGGTGTTATCGGTTCTAAACTTTCGGTTGGTATTTAAACTTAGGCCTAGCATATTGGTGCTGCTCGCGAACGGTTGCCCTGGCGTAGTATGCAAGCCACCCGAAAGTGTTAAAGGGTGAGCAAACCCCAAGTCAGTTTCTGCACGCAAGCTGTTGAGTTCATAGTTTTCCTGCTGGCTGTCAAAAACACCAGAATTAAGTATTCGATGTTGTTTGTAGGTAATCCTTGAGGTGTTGCCGTAAGAGATACGGCCTTGCCCTTGGCTATGTGTGGGTTGGTTTCCTCGCGCGCTAAATAGTGTAATGAAGGATGCTGCCCCTTCATGTATCGCTTTTTCTTCTTTGGTAACGGGTGTATTAAGTGATTGCTCAGGCGCGATGGTAATACGAATAGCAAATGCATTGTTGTCGACGGTGAGTGAGCCGAGCCTGGGAATGTCACGCGTGCCGGAAAGCTTCCCTGCGAACAAAGGTGAAAGTGCTTGCCGGTCTTTAATGATGGGGAGTTGATAAATGGCCTCTTGCGGGTTAACGATTTCGATCCACTCATCCGTATAAAGCACAGACACCCAGCCGTAATAGTTGCCCCCTACGATTATATCGAAGGCGCTTTCTATGGGTTCTTGTAGGGGGGGTGGTGTTTCAGTAGGGCTATTAAGTGGGTCAAGCGTAGCTTGCGAGGTGTTTTTTTGAGAGGGTGTTAAATCGCTTGCGATGGTTGCAGGCGCAAGCAGCAAGCTGGAACAAAGTAATATTGCTTGGGTTAAGGCCCTGATAACACCTTACCTTCCTGTCACATTACTTTAGGGGCGAAAACTCTACCGAGGAATATTTTTCTGCAGCTCTGACAGAAAGCGTTAAGCCAACCTTTTCAAAGCCTTCTGGCAGTTCGTATTCAAATTTGTTGCCTGGGTAAAGTCTGGCGCCATTAAACTGGAAGCATTCCTTTTCGGTTTTACAGATTTTACGCGGTTGAATTTCAGTTGAAATATTGCCTTTGTTTTCAAAGGACAAGTTTTTTCCATCGCGCGACGCTTCTAATTGGTAGCGTACCTCTTTCGGTGGCACCAAAATCAGCGCCCCCATACCCACAATGATGTCAATTTTGGTTTTTACTGCTTTTGCTTCGCTTTCTTGCTTTACAGGTCGACTGGGTGCTTCAGGGGTAAATGTAACGCGATATACTTTTTCGATATCGGATTGATTTCTGTCTTTTAGTAGTAGGCGAGCGCTGCGGTTTTTTTGTGCCGCAATTTCGAAGGCGTTTGGCGCAACTATAAGGCTTTTTGAAGCTTGGCTTGTTTGTTCGGGAGTGCCTGGGTTGAGCACTTCAACCACTTTGGTTTTTACTGCGAATGTTCGTTTGTCATCAATATTGATGACATCGACGGTTTGAATTGGGCGTTTATCTGGTTGAAAAAATATAATCACCCGATCCAAGGTGATGTTGGCGAGCAAGGAAGAAGAATAAAACAGCGAGAAAAAAATCAACGTTATGGAAGTTGACCGCTTAAACATCTGTTAGCCCTTAATAAAATTCACTTTAATTATTAATATAGTGAATCGCCGTTTCGCTTAATGCGAGACGGCGATTCCCGCCAAGATTGTGGGTGCTATTCTGGCGTGATACTTATTCGGGCGCAATAACAATCGTTACTGTAGCGGAATAAGTGTTGGGGTTTTTGGTTTGCATGTCAGATTCTGCGATCTCAACACTGAAGTTGGCATTTAAAGAGCCGCCACTATCACAGTCGGTGTCTGTCGTGTATGCGCCAGTTTGGGTGGTTAAGGCTGTGTTATATGTTAACGCAGCACGACCCGTTGTGGTTGTAGCGTCGTTCCAATAAGCAGAAAAGTCGATATCTTCTGCAGCCGTACCGCCAGAGCCACGTGAAATTCGGAAATCACCTTTGTTTGTTGTTACGGTAACAGAATAGTTGCCTGCGCCATTTCTAAACACACACATGTCGTCGTTGCCGGTTTCTGTGCCGGTGCCGGTGTATGTACCTAGGTCAATGTCGTCAAGATCGGTAATACGCACTAAATCAGGAATGATTAAATCGACGTCTAGTGTACCGGTAGAGGTGGTACCAGTAGTACCTTGAGTCGCGGAAATTGCGTTATTACTTAAGAACGCGCAGAGGCTGAGAAATGCGGCGCGTAAAAATAGGTTGTTCATTGTGTAGCCCTCCATTTTAGTGGCTAGAACAAATGTCACTAAGTCCTTAAATCTGTCTGTGCAGTTGGGTTTAGTGTTGTTGCTCGTATCAGTACTAAGCGCAGATAAACGTTATACCTTAGAAAAATGTATAACTGTCTAATAATGTCAGTGTTTACAGCATGTTATGGCTGAAAACTGCAAAACGCTTCAAATAATCCCTTGAACTCGTTTATAAACAAGGAAATTCTTATTTATAGTGTAGTACAACAAATAAATGAGACGTATGAAGGCAAAAGAATCGGTCTAGTAATGCAATTATCTGTGATAAAAAGAGATAAAAGACGGCCTATGAGGCCCGAAGTCGGGGTGTTTTATAACAAGGAGGGCCGTTGGCTGAGGGCTATCGAAGTTTTAGGAATAAACAATGCGCGACTTCGAGCACTTAATGTGCTCGATAAGACGCTAGTTCGGAAGCGTGTATTACCCGAGTTCGATGCTGACCGGGCAGTGATCTGAGCCCATGATCTCATTGTGAATTTCCGCGTCGCGAATATCCCCTTTTAACTCAGGGGAAGTGAGGAAGTAGTCAATCCGCCAGCCTATGTTCTTGGGGCGAGCGCCAGCACGGTAAGACCACCAGCTATATTTTTCTTTATCTGGGTAGGCAAAACGAAAGGTATCGACAAAACCTGCTTCCATTAAGTTATCAAAACCGTCGATCTCTTCTTGCATGTACCCGGCCGACTTATTGTAATTTGGTTTTGGCCGCGCTAGGTCGATTTCTTTGTGGGCAACGTTTAAATCACCGCATACGATGACGGGTTTTTCTTCTTCAAGTCCTTTTATGAATTGTAAAAAGGCTGCGTCCCATTGTTGGCGGTAGCCAAGACGTTTTAGTTCCGAACCGGAATTTGGCGTGTAAACGGTAACGAGAAAGTAGTCGTTAAACTCTGCAGTAATAACGCGGCCTTCTGTGTCGTGTTCGGCTATACCGATGTCGATGTTTACGTTGATTGGCTCTTCGCGTGTAATGATGGCGGTGCCAGAGTAGCCTTTTTTCTCGGCTGAATTAACGTAAATGTGGTAATCGTCAATTTCTTCTAACGCTTCCAGTGTTTGGTCGTCTTGTGCTTTGGTTTCTTGTAAACACAAAACGTCTGCATCAAGTGCATCAAAAGATGCCACAAAATCTTTTTTCATAACGGCGCGAATACCGTTTACATTCCAGGATACTAATCGCATTGGTTACCTTGTTAATATATGTTTAGGGTTTTGGCTGGCCGGAGTCGTTCAACTACCTTTTCTTTCTACCTTTCTTTGGCGGAAACTTTGGTTTGGCTCTTCCTCTGGGTTTATTTTCTGGTGGAACCAGTGCATTTTCGCCTGTGCCGATTAAATCATTCCGCCCCATTCGCTTAAACTCTTCACGTAGCATGGGCCAGTTTTTCTCGTCGTGAAAGCGCAGTAAGGACTTTTGAAAACGGCGCCTTTTGATATCTTTCGGAGTTAAAACCTTCCCGCTTTTGTAGCTAACTTTATGCAATGGGTCTTTTTCTGAATGGTACATTGCAGTCGCGAGCGACATGGGGGACGGGTAAAAGGTTTGTACTTGGTCTAAACGGTATTTGTTTTTCTTTAGCCAAAAGGCTAGGTTTACCATATCTTCATCTTCGCAGCCGGGGTGGGCCGCAATAAAATAAGGAATTAAGTATTGTTTTTTACCGGCTTGTTTCGAGTATTTATCAAAAAGTTTTTTAAACTCGTAAAATGAACTAATGCCCGGCTTCATCATTTTGTTGAGCGGGCGCTCTTCCGTATGCTCGGGTGCGATTTTTAAATATCCGCCCACATGGTGTGTTACAAGTTCTTTAATATATTCTGGGTCTTCTATCGCCAAGTCGTAACGTAACCCTGACGCTATCGCGATTTTTTTAATGCCTTTTATTGCCCGAGCCTTACGATAGAGTTTTGTTGTTGGCGAATGGTCGGTAACAAGATTTTTACAAATAGTAGGGAATACGCAAGAAAGCCTACGGCAGCGGGCATGTATTTGCGGGTCTTTGCAGTTCAGCATATACATATTTGCAGTGGGCCCGCCGAGGTCAGAAATTTGCCCCGTAAACCCGGGTACTTTATCGCGAATATCTTCAATTTCTTTGAGAATGGATTCTTCTGAACGGCTTTGAATGACTCTGCCTTCATGCTCGGTAATGGAACAAAAAGTACAGCCGCCAAAACACCCGCGCATGATATTGACCGAGGTCTTGATCATGTCGAACGCAGGAATGGTTTCGCCGTCGTATGCTGGGTGAGGTACGCGAGCGTATGGCAGTGCAAAGACTGCGTCCATTTCATCGGTTTCTAGCGGAAGTGGCGGTGGGTTTACCCAAACTTCTAGAGTGCCGTGCTTTTGTACGAGTATTCGTGCATTTTGCGGGTTTGATTCTAAATGTAATACGCGTGATGCGTGAGAATAGAGTGCTTTGTCATTTGTGACTTTTTCAAAAGACGGCAGGCGAATACAGGTTCTGCTTTCATCGAATTCGTATTTTCGTTGTAAGGGTAGCGGAATAATTTTTATGGGCTCTTCGAGAACGCTTTTTTCTGACAAAGGCTCAGCGTGCTGTACCTCTGATTTTTTTGTTTCACAGGAAGGCTCGCCATACCCTTTCATTTCATAAGGGTTGGGGATTTCATCAATATTCTTGGGCCAATCGATACGGGTGGAATCTACCACCGTCCACCCTGATGGAACCGATTTTTTTACCACCACGGTGCCACGAATATCGTCAAGGTCGTGAATGTTTTTACCCTTGGCCACTTCAGTGGCGAGCTCAATCATGGCCCGCTCGGCATTGCCATATAGCAGAATATCTGCGCCGGAATCGATCAGCACCGAGCGACGAATTTCATCGCTCCAGTAATCGTATTGGGCGATGCGGCGCAAGCTGGCTTCAATGCCTCCGATCACAATTGGCACACCTTTAAAGACTTCTCGACACTTTTGTGAGTAAACCGTTACCGCACGTTCTGGCCGCTTGCCGCCAATATTACCTGGTGTGTAGGCGTCGTCACTACGCTGGCGTAAGTCGGCAGTGTAACGGTTAATCATCGAATCCATATTGCCCGCACTTACGCCGAAAAAGAGGTTCGGCTTGCCAAGGGCTTTGAAGGATTCTGGGTTGCGCCAGTCAGGTTGGGCGATCATACCCACGCGAAAGCCTTGGGCTTCTAACAGTCTGCCAATAAGCGCGCCGCCGAAGCTTGGGTGGTCTATGTAGGCGTCGCCATTGATGATGATAATGTCGCAGCTGTCCCAACCTAATTCGTCCATTTCCTTACGGTTCATAGGGAGAAATGGCGCTGGGTCGAAGCATTCTGCCCAGTATTTGGGGTAAGAGAAGAGGTGAGGGGCTTTCTTTATTTCGATATTAAGCATGGGCTAAGGTGAACTTCAAACTGTGCCCTATTGTACCGTAAATGTTGCTGCGCTTCCGGTTATTCGTCTAGTGGGGGCATTTAGGTTGTGAGCCCCTTCAGAACACATCGATCGCGGCTAATCACAGCATTCGTGCAGAATGCTGTGATTTAGCCTTCTGAATTTTCTACAGCGTTACGACGAAGTTCTTTTAAGTAGTAGAGCGCCTTATCCGCCCGTTCTATACATTCTGTGGGGGCGTTGGCCAGTGTCAGGCGAGCGTAGCCAATGCTGACGGTGAGCTGAACCATTTTTGGAAGTTTGTAGTTTTCAACTTCATGACGAAAACGCTCAAAAACTTTTTAAGCTTGCGCTACTCTTAAAGCA
Organism: Agarilytica sp.; assembly: GCA_045430305.1. Taxonomy (GTDB): domain Bacteria; phylum Pseudomonadota; class Gammaproteobacteria; order Pseudomonadales; family Cellvibrionaceae; genus Agarilytica. The sequence goes on from JAILXW010000002.1 coordinate 603,282, forward strand.
ATCCCCTTCATTTTCACGTTACTCGTGAGGCGCCTTATGTCGAATAAAGCTATCGATCACATATTAGAAGAACTGGAAGAGCAATATCACAGTATTCATGACCGTATTGTTAAAGTGAAAGACGACTATGTAAAGTCTCACGCCAAGGATCATGCTAACGCTCGCAAGAAAGTGGAGTCGGCCAAGAAGAAGTTAGATGCTGCAAAAGATCGTTTTACCAAGGCTTCTAAAAACGCCAAAGAAAAAGGCACCAAAACTGCCCACGTGCAAAAGGAAAAAGCAAAAGCCGCATTAGCCATGGTAAAAGAGGGGTTTGTTGAAGCAAAGGACATTATGCTCACAGCAGAAAGCAAACTTAATTCAGCCAAGCCAGTAGAGAAAAAGCTTGCTGCACGGGCCAAGGCACTTGCAGCCTTTGAGCGCGAATGGGCCAAAAAGGAAAAAGAAGAAGAGAAGAAGAAAGCCAAACGTGCTGCCGAGCGCAAAAAGAAAGCGGCGGCCAAGCGTAAAGCCTCTACTAAACCTGCGCCTCTTAAAGCGGCCCCCCGAGACAGCTAAGCCGAATACCAAAACCACGACCTATTTGCGCCACTTGGTAAGCTGGGTGGCGCTGTTCAAAATTCACCCAAAAAAGGGCGGCTTCTCTCAAAACTACGTTAAATGACGTAGAAGCAGTCGCCAAACTACGCATAGTCCTTCGCTAGACTCCTTCCCCATAATAGCCCTGTAACGCAAAGCAATAGCCTGTGTGTGCAAAACTTTCGTTCTCAAGAACTTATCAACTCTAGTACTTAAAAACCAAGGGTCCATTTATATGAGATTTTCTAAACTAATTTCGAGTGTTGCATTGGGAGTAAGTGTCTCGCTTGCGGCGGCTACATCTTACGCGGCAGACACCATTAAAGTAGGCGTTCTTCATTCTCTTTCTGGAACGATGGCGATCAGTGAAACCACACTGAAAGACACTGTTTTGATGATGATCGAAGAGCAGAACAAAAAAGGCGGTTTGCTAGGCAAGAAGCTAGAGCCTGTTGTAGTAGATCCCGCATCAAACTGGCCGCTATTCGCAGAGAAAACTCGTGAACTTCTTACTAAAGAAAAAGTTGACGTGATTTTTGGTTGTTGGACTTCAGTATCTCGTAAGTCTGTTCTACCTGTAATCGAAGAGCTTAACGGTTTGCTTTTCTACCCAGTACAGTACGAAGGCGAAGAGTCTTCTAAAAACGTTTTTTACACTGGTGCTGCGCCTAACCAACAAGCGATTCCTGCGGTTGATTACTTGATGAATGATCTTGAAGTTAAGCGTTGGGTTCTAGCTGGTACAGACTACGTATACCCACGTACAACTAACAAAATTCTTGAAGCATACTTGAAAGCGAAAGGTGTTAAAGCAAAAGACATCATGATCAACTACACGCCTTTCGGTCATTCTGACTGGCAGTCAATTGTTTCTGACATTAAGAAGTTTGGTAGTGCGGGTAAGAAAACTGCGGTTGTTTCAACAATCAATGGTGATGCTAACGTTCCTTTTTATAAAGAGCTAGGTAACCAAGGTATTTCTGCAGAAGACATTCCTGTTGTTGCATTCTCTGTTGGTGAAGAAGAGCTTTCTGGTATCGACACTAAGCCACTTGTTGGTCACCTTGCAGCTTGGAACTACTTCCAAAGTGTAGAAGCTGACGAAAACGAAGCGTTCATCAAAAGCTGGAAAAAATTCGCTGGTAAGAAGCGCGTAACAAATGACCCAATGGAAGCAACATACATTGGTTTCAAAATGTGGGCTAAAGCAGTAGAAAAAGCGAAAACGACTGATGTAGATAAAGTAGAGCAAGCGATGATCGGAATTGAAGCGCCAAACTTAACTGGCGGCATGGCTAAAATGCACAAAAACCACCACTTGTCTAAGCCTGTACTTATCGGTGAAATTCAAGAAGATGGTCAATTCGAAGTTGTTTGGGGTACAGATGGTCTAGTACCTGGTGATGCATGGTCAGATTTCCTTCCAGAGTCTAAGCCATTAATCTCTGATTGGACTGCGCCTATCAAGTGCGGTAACTACAACACTAAAACTAAGAAGTGCTCAGGCCAAAATTACTAGAAAGAAGCCTGATACTGGAGGAAACAGGCCCGTTTCGGCGGGCCTTTTTTTTTGCATTAAATCCAACTCTCTTTAGATAAGACTGGAGGAAGAGTGAAGCAATTCATACTAACGTTCATGCTGATACTTTGCTCAGTTTCGATTTCGCCTGTAATGGCGCAAGACGAAATTGTTAAGGAAAGTCTTAGCGCTGAAACACATTCAGAATCTGAGATTGAGTTGCTATTGCAAACACTTGCAAAAGCGAAACTCTCAAAGTCGCGAAAAATTGTTGAAGAGATTGAGGCGGTGGGCGGAAAACCCATGCTGGTTCTGTTTGAAACAATGCTAGAGGGTAAGCTTTATTATATAAAAGATAGCCTACGGGTTATTTCTTACAAAAAAAACTCACAAGGTGAAAAAGAGGGTGCCGATATACTCACTGGTGAGTCATACGGCATGCTAGCCAAAAAACAAGTTAAAAAGATACGCGTTAACAATCAGCTTAGAAAGTTGCTAAAAAATGCTATTGCAAGAAACAAACTGCGTTACGGAAGTGATGAAGAAAAAATTACAGCAGCAAATAAGCTGCTAGAAAAAGTAGATGAGCAGAACGTGACTGCGCTTCGAAATGCCTTAGAAGGCGAGAAAAACAAAAAAGTGGCAAATGCCATCAATATCGCACTTGCGCTGTCTAACCTAAAAACCTCAGATGATCGCGAGGTGCGTTTGGCCGCATTATCGCTGTTGGGTGGTAATCTAGAAAGCACGGTGCGCAATGAGATTACCTATCTAGCTGGTACAGATGCCGATGGCGAATTCAATGAGCCTGATCGGGTCATTAGAAAAGCCGCACAAAAAGAATTAAAGCTTATTGAAGGAAAAATTAATTTTTATGGCTTTGTAGAAAACCTATTTTTTGGCCTAAGTGCCGGTTCCGTTCTTTTGCTGGCGGCGATTGGCTTGGCGATTACCTTCGGCGTAATGGGCGTGATTAATATGGCCCATGGCGAAATGATAATGCTGGGCGCCTACACCACATACGTTATTCAGTTGATTATGCCCAACCTTATTGAGTATTCCATTATTGTGGCGATTCCTGCGGCTTTTATTGTGTCTGGCCTTGTGGGAATGCTCATCGAATACCTGGTGATTCGTCGTTTACACGGCCGACCTCTTGAAACACTTTTGGCTACATTTGGTATCAGTTTGATCTTGATGCAAACGGTGAGAACTATTTTCTCGCCACTGAATGTGCCTGTATCGACGCCCGAGTGGATGAGTGGGCTTTGGGAAATAAACCCAATTTTAGCGCTTACATATAACCGTGTTTATATTTTGATATTCTCTCTAATTGTGTTCTTTGCACTCATGTTTATTCTAAACAGAACCTCTTTGGGGCTAAGAGTTCGCGCGGTGTCTCAAAATAGAGCAATGGCAAAATCACTTGGTGTTAAAACCGAGTGGGTAGATTCTATGACGTTTGGTTTGGGGTCAGGTATCGCAGGCGTCGCGGGCGTCGCGCTGAGTCAAATCACTAATGTCGGGCCGAACTTGGGGCAAGCTTATATTATCGACTCGTTTATGGTTGTTGTGTTTGGTGGGGTCGGCAATATTCTAGGTACGCTCTTTGGTGGGTTTTCTCTTGGTATCGCAAATAAATTTTTAGAGCCCGCCACAGGCGCAGTGCTCGCCAAAATCTTGGTGCTGGTATTTATCATCCTCTTTATTCAGAGGAAACCTAAAGGCCTGTTCCCACAAAAAGGGAGGGCTGCAGAATGATAAAGCGCGATTCATTACTTCAAACCAAGGCTTATCAAAACTTTTTGGTGATTTTGGCGGTAGCCACGGTTTTTTGCTCATTCTGTAATTTAGTTATTCCAGAGGGTTCGCTGTTTCACGTTAGTACTTACTCGATTACGTTACTTGGTAAATATTTATGTTACGCCTTGCTGGCATTAGCGGTAGATGTGATCTGGGGTTACTGTGGCATTCTGAGCCTGGGGCACGGCGCCTTCTTTGCTCTTGGTGGTTACGCCATGGGTATGTACCTGATGCGACAAATTGGTGACCGAGGCGTTTACGGAAACCCATTGCTTCCTGACTTTATGGTGTTCTTGAGCTGGGATACCTTGCCTTGGTATTGGTTTGGTATGGATATTTTCCCCTTCGCCATGTTGATGGCACTGTTTGTTCCCGGGGTGCTGGCTTTTATTTTTGGTTATTTGGCTTTCCGGTCAAGAGTGACGGGCGTTTATCTCTCTATCATGACACAGGCGCTTACCTACGCGCTTATGTTGGCCTTCTTCAGAAATGAAATGGGTTTTGGTGGTAATAACGGGCTCACTGACTTTAAAGACATTCTTGGCTTCGACTTGCAAAGCGACAGCACTCGCGTTGTTTTGTTTGCTTTAAGCGCTGGGTTTCTCGGTTTGGCTTATATCGTGAGTCACTACATCATGCAGTCGCGTTTCGGAAAAATTGTGGTTTCTGTAAGAGATGCAGAAAATCGCACGCGATTTATTGGTTATAAAACGGAACGCTACAAAGTGTGGTTGTTTGTTTACTCTGCAATATTGGCGGCCATTGCCGGTGCGCTCTATGTTCCGCAGGTGGGTATTATTAACCCTGGTGAGTTTTCGCCGCTTAACTCCATCGAGGTTGTTGTTTGGGTCGCTGTTGGCGGCCGCGGAACTTTATATGGTGCGATCATCGGTGCGATTTTGGTGAACTATGCCAAAACGAAGTTTACGGCTTGGTTTCCTGAGGTATGGCTATTCGCCTTGGGTGCGCTTTTTGTTTGGGTGACTGTGTTTTTCCCTAAAGGTATCGCCGGAGTCTTAGAAACGCTTCCTGACAGATTAAAAAAGAAAGATAAAACGGAAGCGAATACAGCGGAGGCCAACGCATGACTACCATAGATGATGTAAGAGGTGTAATGCGCCGCGACCAGGTTTGGCCTTTTCTCATGCCTAAAGGGGCTACGGTCGATGTGCGTAAAGATATTCTTCTTTATGTAGAGGGTTTAACTGTTGCTTTTGACGGTTTTAAAGCCTTAAACGATTTGAACTTATACATTAATGATGGTGAGCTTCGCTGTTTAATCGGTGCAAATGGTGCAGGTAAAACGACCTTGATGGATGTGATTACCGGTAAAACTCAATGCGATTCTGGTTCAGTATATTTTGGTCAAACGATAGACTTGTTAGAAAAGAAAGAACCAGAAATTGTTGAGCTGGGTATTGGGCGTAAATTTCAAAAGCCCACGGTGTTTGAGTATCACACTGTGTACGATAACCTCGGCATATCGATCAAAGACGATAAAGGCGTATGGTATTCCTTGGTCGCAAAGTTAAATGCACAACAAAAAGACCGCATCGATGAAGTGTTGGAAATTATTGGTCTCAAAGGACAGCGTAATTTGTTAGCTGGCGCATTGTCGCACGGGCAAAAACAGTGGTTAGAAATTGGTATGTTACTCGTTTCTAACCCCCGTTTGTTGTTGGTTGATGAGCCTGTTGCCGGTATGACAGCAGATGAAACAGAGCGAACAGCAGAATTGTTAACAAGCTTGGCGGGTGACCACACGGTTATTGTGGTTGAGCACGATATGGAGTTTGTTCGTAGTATTGCCCGTACGGTAACAGTATTACACCAAGGTTCTGTACTTGCAGAAGGCACGATGGACGAAGTACAAAATAACCCCGACGTTATTGAAGTATATTTGGGGGATGAAGCATGATCAGTATCAAAAACCTCAACCAAAGTTACGGCAGCTCGCAAATCTTATGGGATGTGAACCTTGAGATTGAACAGGGCGCATGTATTTGTTTGATGGGGCGTAACGGTGTAGGCAAAACGACTTTTCTTAAAAGTTTAATGGGCTTATTGCCAACCAATTCTGGCGAAATGATTTTTGAACAAACGCCGTTGCATAAAAAATCGGTCGAAACGCGTGCTTATATGGGCATTGGCTATGTACCGCAAGGGCGCGATATCTTTCCGCTGCTTACCGTTGAAGAGAATTTGCGCGTTGGTCTAGCTGGCCGTCGAGATGGCGTGAAAGAAATCCCTGAAAAAGTCTATGAGTTATTTCCTGTGCTCAAAGAAATGTTGGGGCGTCGTGGTGGCGATTTGTCCGGTGGGCAGCAACAGCAGTTGGCGATAGGTAGAGCCTTGGTGACAGACCCAAAAGTACTGATATTGGATGAGCCGAACGAAGGTATTCAGCCGAATATCGTCAAACAAATTGGTGATGTGATTATTAAATTAAACCAAGAAGACGGTTTGACGGTGATCCTGGTGGAGCAAAAGTTAGGCTTCGCGAAAAAGGTGGGCGAGTACTTTTATCTTATGGAAAAGGGGCGTATTGTAGCCAGCGACAAAATGAAAAATCTCAGCGAAGATCTAATTAAGCAGCACTTGGCAGTCTAATACCTTGCGTTACTTTGAGTCTTCGATGGCAGGCCTTCAATCCAGAAATAATAAATGAACACATTTTCACCACAAGTTGTTGAAAATATTGATTCGCACGACGCTTTGTCAAAAGCGTCGCGCTGGGATGCGTATTTAGATATCAAGCTCGAGCACGCGGCTTCACCAGAAACAACTGGAGGCCGTACTCGCATGGCGCATTGCCGTCATCAAGGGCCGCTCTATGTTCAACGGCCCTTTTTTCCTGAAGGCAATAAACGCCCCCACATTTATTTACTTCATCCACCCGGAGGTGTTGTTTCAGGCGATTGCTTGAAGATCAAAATTGCCGTCGAAAGCAATTGTGCCGGTTTGTTTACCACGCCTGGCGCTGGTCGTATGTATCGCGCGCGCGCAGACAAAACCCTGCAGGGGCAGCATGTAGAATTGCATGTTGGTGAAAACTCATCACTTGAGTGGTTTCCTCTAGAAAACATTATTTACCCTGGTGCATACGCAAAGCTCACAAACGCGGTACATATGAAAAGTTCGAGTCGCCTCTTCTTTTGGGATGTGAGTTCGTTTGGTTTGCCGGCACAGAACGAAATGTTTGAAGAAGGCCGGGTTGTACAAGACCTACGCATCTTTGTGGATGGTAAGCCCCGAATTATCGAGCGCCTTAAACTGGACGATAAAAATGATTGTCGATTGGCCTCGGCTGGGCTGCGAGCCAAACCGATCGCTGCTAATTTCATTGCGGGTCCATTTTTGGATCAAGACCTAAATGCCGAATCCTTAGAAACGCTTCGAGAGCTGGCAAGTGCACCATGCTTTCGTGATAAGCATCGCTTGGTGGGTGTTTCAATGGTGCATGATTTTCTGGTTGCGCGTTATTTGGGGCACTGCTCAGAATCTGCGAAAAAATTATTTACCGAGTTTTGGCAAGTGCTTCGGCCAGAGCTGATGGGGCAGCAAGCATGTTTGCCGCGCATCTGGTCTACTTAACGTTTTTGTATTAAATAGATAGCTTGAAATAGAAAAAGAGCGTCGTTATGGAACTATTACCTAGAGAAAAAGATAAACTCCTCGTATTTACTGCAGCTTTAATGGCCGAGCGCCGTTTAGCCCGAGGGTTAAAATTAAATTACCCTGAAGCAGTTGCACTGATCACCATGGAAATTATGGAAGGTGCGCGCGATGGAAAAACCGTTGCTGAATTAATGAGTTACGGCAGAGAGATTCTTTCCGCCGACCAAGTGATGGATGGTGTTACTTCGCTAATTCATGAAGTTCAAGTGGAAGCGACATTTCCGGATGGTACAAAACTTGTCACTGTTCACAGCCCCATAAATTAGAAAGATTATCTGAGAAGGGTACTTCAATGATTCCTGGTGAAATGAAAGTCGCGCAAGGTTCTATTACCTTAAACGAAGGTCGTAAGGTTGTTCAGGTGCATGTCGAAAATAAGGGTGATCGCCCAATACAAGTGGGGTCGCATTATCATTTTTATGAAACGAACCCCGCGCTTAGTTTTGATCGTGAAGCTACAAAAGGCATGCATCTAAATATTGCATCCGGTACCGCGGTACGTTTTGAACCCGGTCAGGGGAGAGAAGTAGAACTTGTTGAATATGCTGGAGATCGTGTGGTTTACGGCTTTCGTGGCGAAGTAATGGGCGCGCTTTAATTCGCGCATAGCGAGAGGAATTGATATGAGTACAAGTAAAACAACGATCGATCGCGAAGCCTATGCACAAATGTTTGGCCCCACTACTGGTGACAAGCTGCGTTTGGCCGATACTGAATTGTGGATCGAAATTGAAAAAGATCACACGGTTTACGGCGACGAAGTAAAGTTTGGTGGCGGTAAAGTTATTCGCGACGGTATGGGGCAATGTCAATTAGGTAGTGCGGATTGCGTTGATACGGTAATCACTAACGCAGTTATCATTGATCATTGGGGTATCGTAAAAGCCGACGTAGGCATAAAAGAAGGCCGTATTGCAGCCATTGGCAAAGCGGGTAACCCAGATGTGCAAGAAGGCGTGGATATAAACGTTGGCCCCGGTACAGAAGTGATTGCCGGTGAAGGGTCCATCCTAACTGCCGGTGGTATCGACGCTCACATTCATTTTATTTGCCCACAACAAATTGAAGAAGCGTTAATGTCTGGTGTGACTACCATGATTGGTGGTGGTACTGGCCCAGCAACGGGCACCAATGCAACAACCTGTACACCAGGGCCGTGGAATATTGGCAAAATGTTGCAAGCAACCGATAACCTGCCAATGAACTTGGGCTTTTTAGGAAAAGGTAACGCAAGCTTACCGCTTTCACTTGAAGAGCAATTAAACGCGGGTGCATGTGGTTTAAAACTTCACGAAGATTGGGGCACGACACCTGCCTCCATAGATAACTGTTTAAGCGTTGCCGATAATTTTGATGTGCAGGTTGCCATTCATACCGATACGCTAAACGAGTCGGGTTTTGTGGATGATACGTTAAAAGCTTTTGCCGGTCGTACTATTCATACCTATCACACCGAAGGTGCTGGTGGTGGTCATGCACCTGATATTATTCGCGCCTGTGCCGAGCAAAATGTATTGCCTTCATCTACCAACCCTACGCGCCCCTATACGCGTAATACAGTAGATGAGCATTTGGATATGTTGATGGTATGCCACCACCTCGACCCCAATATTCCGGAAGACGTCGCCTTTGCTGATTCACGTATTCGAAAAGAAACGATTGCAGCAGAAGATATTTTTCACGACCTTGGTGCTTTCAGTATGATCGCCTCTGATTCACAAGCCATGGGTCGTGTGGGTGAGGTAGTGACTCGTACATGGCAAACAGCGCACAAAATGAAAGTGCAGCGTGGTGCTTTAAGCGAAGAACAAAGCGATGCAGATAACTTTCGGGTAAAACGCTACATCGCGAAATACACCATTAACCCCGCAATTGCGCATGGTGTTGCTCATGAAGTTGGCTCAATTGAGGTTGGTAAACTCGCCGACCTTGTTTTGTGGAAACCAGCATTCTTTGGCATTAAGCCATCCATGATTTTAAAGGGTGGTTTCATTGCAGCCGCGCCAATGGGCGATCCAAACGCTTCGATTCCAACACCGCAACCTGTTCATTACCGTAAAATGTTTGGCGGCTTTGGCTCTGCGCCATCGCAAACGTGTTTAACGTTTACTTCTAGCGCGGCGCTCAAAGCGGGTTTTGTTGACAGCTTGAATTTACAGCGTCAGTTAGTGGCTTGTAAAAATACGCGTTCTATTCAGAAGAAAGATATGTTGCTGAATACTTGGTGCCCTAACATCGAAGTTGATCCGCAAACATACGAAGTACGCGCTGATGGTAAGCTGCTAACCTGTGAGCCAGCAGAAGTACTACCGTTAGCACAACTTTATTCATTATTTTAATTGTTAGTAAAAGCCAGTATGTACGAAATTTTTGAAAGACACGGTATAGATACTCAAAGTAATGTTGATGATGGCGTAGAGCTTAGCCATGAGCAGCGCGAAAAAGGCCGTATTAAAACCACCTCTAATGCAGGTGAAGAAGTAAGGGTGTTCCTTGAGCGCGGCAAGCCACTCGCAATCAATGAGCTATTGTCATCGCAGTGCGGAAAAAAAATTCGCGTATTGGGCCAAATAGAGCAAGTAACGCGAGCGACCTGTGAAGATTGGGAGACCTTTTCTAAAGCCTGTTATCACCTTGGTAACCGCCACGTAAAAATTCAAGTGGGTGAAAAGTGGTTACGTATTTTGCCTGATCACGTACTAGAAGAAATGTTGCAACAACTCGGCTTAAGCTTGGTGAAAGAACACGCCGTGTTTGAACCTGAGTCTGGAGCTTACGCTCATGCGCATCACGATCACTGACAGTTCATTACTGCGCTTAATGCAGTTTAGCTCTGCCAGCTTGCCGGTGGGCGCTTACGCATTTTCTCAGGGCCTAGAGTCGGCGGTTGAATTCTCTTGGATTAAAAATCAGGATGAGACCTTCGAATGGTTGCATACGCAGATCTCTCAATCGTTAGTGTATGTAGATTTGCCCATTCTTTTTAGAATGATGTCGGCAATTCAAGGAGAAGACAATAAGGCCATTGCCTATTGGAATGATTACCTCATTGCCTGCCGTGAAACCCAGGAGCTGGTATTAAGTGATATCGCACCGGGTGAAGCCTTACAGCGCCTGCTAAAAAACTTAGGTGAAAACCCAGTAACGACAAATGTAGCGAACCCTACATTTATTTTAGGCTTCGCTTATGCTGCAACGATGTGGAATATATCTAATGAGGCTGCAGCCTTAGGGTATTTATGGTCTTGGCTAGAAAATCAGGTCGCAGCGGCAACCAAACTGGTGCCGCTAGGGCAGACACAAGCCCAGCGTTTGCTAAGTGAGTTACAAACTGACTTAGCTGCTCATATAGAACACGCGCAAAAAATCGAAGATGAAGACATAGGTTCTAGCTTACCTGCATTAGCCATTGTTAGCGCGCTTCATGAAACTCAATATTCACGTTTATTTCGATCTTAGAGGAAGGTACTGTGAGTACACAAGCAAACCCGAACCCTAAACAAACACTTCGAATTGGCATTGGTGGACCTGTTGGTTCAGGCAAAACGGCCTTGTTACGCACACTGTGTGCTGCATTACGAGATGTTTACAATATTGCTGTAGTCACCAACGATATCTATACGAAGGAAGACGCACAGTTTCTAACAAAGCACGAAGCGCTAGATGCCGACCGTATTGTTGGTGTTGAAACTGGCGGTTGCCCTCATACCGCAATTCGTGAAGATGCTTCTATGAATTTAGCGGCGATAGATGAATTGATGAAGCGCCACGGTGAACTCGATGTGGTGTTTGTAGAGAGTGGTGGCGACAACTTAAGTGCTACTTTTTCACCTGAATTATCTGACTTAACGATCTATGTGATCGATGTGTCTGCCGGCGATAAAATTCCTCGTAAAGGCGGCCCAGGTATTACCAAGTCAGATCTACTGATTATTAATAAAACTGACCTCGCGCCAATTGTTGGTGCTTCTTTAGACGTGATGGATCGAGATGCTAAGAAGATGCGCGGCGAACGACCCTTTGTTTTTTCTAATCTAAAAGCGGGCGAAGGTGTTAAAGATATTATTCAGTTTATTGTGAAAGAAGGCATGTTGCCGGAGCTTCCTGCTGATATGCCCATCATGAACCCATTTACCGAGACTAGCCAGGCCAGTTAGGAGAGCAAAATGACAAAAATACTTTTTATGCTATTTACCTTATTTCCCATTTTAAGCTATGCACACGAGGGGCATATGACGGCTAATGGCCCGTTTCATTATTTGGAGCATTCAGCGATCTTATTTGCTGTAATAGTGATTGCTTTTGCAGTAAAAAAAGCAGTATTCGAGCGCTCAAAAAAGTAGATTGAACTGATGAATACAGTATTAAAGGGTTAGCTATTTTGGTGGCGGCCCTTTTTTTTTATTAAACCCCACCTTTTCTCTTTTCAATACGCCGGTAATTTCTTCGCGATTCACAAAGACCTTAGGGAGCGCATCGATTGCTAGGCGCACCTATTTTCCATTGACCGCTAAAATACTCATTTCGACATTGGTACTGACCCGGTGTCTCTCCAGGTCTTCATATGATAGTCAGTACTTTTTCCGCCTTGATTTAAAAGCGAAAAGGCCGGTTTTATACCGGCCTAATAAGTGTTGGGTGTTTGTTTTACTTTTTATTTGAGTTTAAGAAATACCACATTTTCCACTTTATCTCGCTTTTATATTCATGATGAATGAAATGATCTCCATCTGGAAAGGCGATTTGAATTGAATTTGGATGGCAGTCATTGCCCTCTAATTCAAACGCTTCTTTAGCCACAAAACGATCTTGTTCGCCATAAAGAATTAGCACGGGCTGATTAACAGTAAGATCTAGGCCGGGGAAGGGCTTGCATGAATTGAGTAAAGGGAGTGGCCAGCTCATTGCTTTGTAATGATTATAAATTGCATCGAGACTAGCGCCAGAATCATGAAGCCAGGTTTCTTCGAGTTTTAACCCAAGCGACCATGGAATGCTGTTATGCGTGGATGCGGGGTAAACGTATTGTTTAAAATGGGCTAGGTTGTTTTCAAGTGTGGCTTGTGCAGTCCATGGCGCGATCGAATCACGAGCAAGAGGAATGTAGTTGTCTATGAATTCACGGTGTTCGGGTACCTCGTAATAGGCTCTCGAGTATATGATAGGGTGCGGATTAGATAATATAATGAGTTGGTCAATAACGTCAGGAGCAATGATGGCCGCTTGCCAGGCAGTTGCTGCGCCCCAGTCATGGCCCACCACCGTGAAGTGCTCGTAACCAAAAGCTTGTGCAACGGAAATAGCGTCTAGTGCTAAGTTGGTCGTGGTATATGCTTCAACATCTTCAGGAATGCTAGATGGGTAGTAGCCTCGTGACGTATAGGCAACAGCAAAGTAGTCTTCACTGAAAAAATCGATGTAATCACGCCACACCTCTGCACGTTCCGGTGCGCCGTGTATAAATAGGAGAAGCGGCTTCTTCCCTTGCTCGCCTTTGGATATATAGTGAAGGTTTTGTCCCGTCGCCACCTCGATAAACCCTTCATTTAAAGGAGAGGGCGCCGCAGAGGAATGTTTGCCCTCGCTAGCAATTACATTAACCGAAAAAAAAGTGGTAATGCTCAAAGCGCCAACCAGTCTTAATAATTTAGATAGAATAGATTTTGGCTTTGAGGTTGAAACATACGTCGATTTATACATCGCATTTCCTTATGGGTAGATTCCAAGAGAATAAAAATATTTAGTTGCCTTGTTAAGTGTTAGGTAAGGCAAGGAAAATATTTTTTAATTGAGCGCTTTGGCGCGAGAGCGATCCTAGCAAAAAGGATCAGGAGAATGTAAGAGGGAAAATCAAATGTTTTCGAAAAAACACACGATTTAGTATGTTTGTTGATCGATCGGCGTCAAATGCTTGGTTGTGGCATCAAATGCCTATTGTAGGATTTTGAGCGCTATTGCCGCTGCCGACGTGCGATTCTCTACCCCGAGTTTTGGGTAGATTTGTTCTAGATGTTTATTGACCGTTCGTGGGCTCATTTCAAGTATTTGTGCAACGTCACGATTAGTTTTGCCTTTTGCTAGCCAGTAAAGCACTTGCGATTCCCTTTTGGTCAAGCCAAGCCCTTCTTTTAATGCAGCTTCTCCGCTGACCGTTTTTGTATCCGATAGTTTAAGTAGATATTCGTTTTCAGTTTTCAGTGCTACTAGCGTGACTTGTAGTGCATGCTCAGTGCCTTCGAGTTTGAAGCTCTGGCCTATCGAGGGATCATGACTAAACCAAGTGCCGAGTTGTTGGGCCAGAACCGTATTTTTCCATTCGTCAGTAATTTTTGCTTTGGCAAAAAGCGCGTGGGTTTGGGGTGTTGCCCAGGCGACGTGCCCCTGACGGTCACTGGTAAACAAATATTGCCCAGTAGAGTCCAATGCTTGGTAAGCGGATTTTGTTAATCTCGCATTTTTTAGATGCGTTTTAATTCGAGCGAGCAGTTCATTCGGGTCAACGGGTTTTGTCAGATAGTCTACCGCGCCTAACTCTAAGCCCTGAACCGTACTTTTTTTATCGGTTAGGCCTGTCATGAAAATGACCGGAACAGATTCAAACTTAGGGTCTTGCTTTAATCGTTCGCAGGTTTCAAAGCCGTCCATATGCGGCATGACAGCATCCATCAATATAAGGTCGGGTTTTAGCTTGTTTGCAATAGCAAGGGCCTGCTTGCCTTCAAGTGCAACTAAAACACTTATGCCTGCCTGCTCTAAAGTGTCATTGATTAAACTCAATGATTCAGGGGAATCATCAACAACGAGTACGATGTCGGTAGTGGTAGAATCACTCATGCTAGTTTTTCTTCTAACAAATTACTCATAAATTCAAAACGCATATTACCTGCTAAGCCTGCCAAATATAAGGCGGTAGATTCGTCAAAGATTTCGTGCCTGCGAGCTTCGTCAATGGCCTCGACAACACCTTTTTTGTAGCCAATCTGGGCGTAGGCCAGTAGCTCTCGCGTTAGATCATGATCGGGTATATGGTAATTGTCTGGCGCATCCTCTTCATTGCCTAAGGCCTTGGTTTCTGATGGGCTAGCTTCTTTGTAAACCCACTGTAAGTTGAGCCGTTCGCCAATGCGCAGTATCAAGTGCTCATGATTAATCGGTTTTACAAAATAATCAGTATGGGCAACCTGGCTGGCATGGGTGTGGTGATGCTCTTCGGCATCTGCAGATATCATAATTATCGGAACGCTAACGCTATTCTCTCTTAACATCTGAGCAAGCTCTAAACCACTGGTGCCAGGCATGCTTACGTCAAGCAAATAAATATCGGGGCTTTTAGGGTAAATGTCTTTTAGACATTTAGTGGCGCTATCTGTAGTGAGGGTTTTAAAGCCGAGTGGCTGTAATAGGCTTTCCATTATGTGTCGGTGATTTGGGTCGTCATCGACGACCGCAACAGTTTTTGTTGTGCCTTGGTAACTAGAGATTCTTCTAGCAGCTTCGTCATTTTCTCTTGGGGTGTAAACGGAAGAAAGCATCAGTGAAATTGTGAAGCATGAGCCTGAACCGGCAGAGCTTTCCACTTTTAGTTCACCGCCCATAATATCAACCAATAGGCGAGATATTGTAAGCCCAAGGCCTGTGCCGCTGGTATCTTGTGTGCCCTGGCTTTTCACTCGTTCGAAGGGCGCCATAATGCGCTCTATGTCTTTTTGTGCAATGCCCACACCAGTGTCACTGATTCTAAATTCGGCAACCTGGTTTCGATAATAAATATCAAAATCAACAGTGCCTCGGTTGGTGTACTTCATAGCATTGCTTAGTACATTGATAAGTACTTGGCGTAAGCGTTTTTCATCGGCTATCACGGTTGTTGGTAGGCGATTATGTATACGCGAATGAAATGTTAACCCTTTATCATCGGCTTGTTGACGGAACATCAAATTTAATTGCTCGATCAAATCCACAAACTTAACTTCGTTTCGATAGATTTCTAGCTTCCCAGCTTCGATCTTGGAAATATCTAACAAGCCTTCAATAAGATCTTTTAAGTAGTCACCGCTACGTCTAATAATGTTGAGTGAGGGTTTGTGGTGATTAGGAATGTCTTCCTTTTGTGTTAACAACTGCGCATAACCCATAACCGATTGAAGTGGCGTACGTAGCTCGTGGCTAATGCCAGTTAAATATCGGCTTTTCGCAATGTTGGCACGCTCCGCTAGCTCTTTTGCTTCTTGCAGTGCACGGTCGGTTTTTTTGTGGGCTGCAATCTCTCGCATGAGTCGGCGTGTTTGTCGATTGGATTCTTGCTGTGCAATGACTCTACTTTCATGGGTGAGTAAGAAAATCCAACAAATAATGCCGGAAATAACTAGAAAGATAAAAAATACGGCAGTTAAAGATTGTTGTAACAGCTCCGCCTCATAATCATTGGTAGGCTGCATTTGAAAATAAATGAGTGAAAGTAAGGAAAGCGAAATTAGGTTTATACCTAGCAGCATTGTAATAAGGCGGCCCAGCCTGGAATTCACAAAATCTGCGGCTTTAACAGAAAGCACCTTAGAGACCAAACGAAAGGTTTGTTCCGAAAGCCGGGCATTTGGTTTACAGTTGTCCATACATCGGGAGTCTAATGAACAGCACAAAGAGCAAATTGTGCCTTGGTAGGCGGGGCAATAGCTCATGTCTTCGCGTTCAAAATGGTTTTCACAAATACTACACGGAATTTCGTGCGCCTCGTTATGAGAGTGATCAATCGGGTAGAGTTGAATCAACTCTTCAGACTCGCGAGCAATGTAGTATTTTCCTTTTGTCACCCACGCGATGAACGGTACTAACACGAAACATAAGCCAATACTTAAAAAGTGTGCGGCGTATCGAATTTCCTCTCCAAAATACCCCAGGTAACAAAGAATACCGAGAGTGGAGGCAATCACCATGCTTCCAACGCCGACAGGGTTTATATCGTATAAGTGAGCGCGCTTAAACTCGATATGTTTTGGGCTAAGTCCGATTTGTTTGTTAATCATTAAATCGGCTGCGAGGGAGCTTAGCCAACTGACAGCTACAATCGCAAACACACTCAGTATTGATTCCAGCGCGCGGTATATACCTAATTCCATGAGAATGAGCGCTATTACTACATTGAATACTAGCCAGACAACTCGGCCAGGGTGACTGTGGGTAACACGGGAGAAAAAGTTCGACCAGGCAATCGAGCCAGCATAAGCATTGGTTACATTAATTTTCATTTGAGAAATAATGACCATGATCGCAGCAAGTGAAAGAGCAAGCGTTGGCGAATTGGTTAAGTGTAAAAATACGGTTTGATACATATGAGTGGGGTCGCTTGCGGTCTCGAAAGAATCGCCACTCGTAATCGCCAGATATGCCAGAAACGAACCTAGCAACATTTTTACTAGGCCAATTAGAATCCAACCGGGGCCCGCGAGCAATAACCAAAACCACCACTGTTTTTTATTTTTATCGGTCTTCTCGGGCATGAAGCGCAAGTAATCAACCTGCTCACCAATTTGCGCCACCATAGAAAATAAAATAGATGCCGCAGCGCCGAATAAAACAAAATTGAAGGTCTGGGCATTTTCTACCGATCGGGGTGTGTAGCGTGTCCAATCAGAAATACGCGAGAATTCAAAATACAAAACGGTAGCGATGGCCGCGAGTTGTAATACCAACCAAATTAATTGGGTGCCAACCTGAAAGCGACTAATTGCTGAGATTCCGTGAGTTACGATAGGGATAACAGCGACTGCGCAAATGATATAGCCTATCTCAAGTGGTATTCCGAGTAGGGCCTTAAGTGCAGAAGCCAAAATTGCGGCTTCAATAGCGAAAAATATAAAAGTAAATGACGCGTAAATAAGGGACGTAATTGTTGAGCCAAGATAACCAAAGCCCGCCCCGCGGGTTAACAAATCTATATCGAGGCCATAACGCGCAGCGTAATAACTGATCGGGCAGCCAGTAATAAAAATTACCAAAGCAACACTGAGCATTGCCCACAGGGTATTGGTAAAGCCGTAGTTCAGGGTGAGGGCCGCAGCGATGGCTTCTAGTGCGAGAAATGCGGTTGCACCTAGTGCGGTTTGAGCGACCCAAGAGATTGGCCAGCGACGCGCCCGTTTGGCCGTAAAGCGCAGGGCATAATCTTCGAGCGTCTGGTTAGCGACCCACTTGTTGTACTGGCGTCTAACTCGGAAGACTTCTTGTGTGGCTTGCATGCATTGGCCCTGCTAGGTGAGGAAGGTGCCAATTATACCTGTTTTGTTAGTGTGCGCTGGAAAGGGAGGTTTGACGTAATTTCTCGGTAATGAAGTCAATCCAGACACGAGCTTTTCGGGTTAACCCTAGCTGGCTCGGGTAAAGCACATAGTAATGTATTTCTGGGCTTTGCCATTCGGGCAGAATATGAAGTAGTTGGCCGTTTGATACTAGGTCTTCTACGAGGTAGTGAGGTATGTTGGCTATGCCGCCTCCGCCTGCTGCGATATTTCTTAGGGCATGGAAGTCATTAATACTGACCATAGGCGTGATTGCGATGCTTTCGCTATTTCCTTTGCCGTCTTCGAACAGCCATTGAGTGCTGTGGTTTGCGTCACTCATTACAAGAGTGTTGTGATCTTGCAGTT
Source organism: Agarilytica sp. (assembly GCA_045430305.1). GTDB lineage: Bacteria > Pseudomonadota > Gammaproteobacteria > Pseudomonadales > Cellvibrionaceae > Agarilytica. The sequence goes on from JAILXW010000002.1 coordinate 621,504, forward strand.
CTTCGAGCCGGTTGATTTTGTCGTGACTCTTTATGTAGCTAGGTGCCGCGTACAGCCCCGCGCGTGCGCTGCCAAGCCGTTTACTGACGAGGTTTGAATCACTGAGTTTTCCAACTCGAACCACCAAATCAAAGCCTTCTGAAATGAGGTCAACACGACGGTTGTTCAGGTCCATGGCGGTATCTATTTCAGGGTATTGTTGCATGAACTCTCCAAGGTGAGGGGCTATGAGGTATTGCCCGATCGCAGTCGAAGTGCCTATACGTAAATGCCCCCTTGGGCTATCAGATAAATTATTGATAGATTCTTGAGCGCTGCTGACTTCTTCTACTACACGTCTGCAGTGCTGCAAATACAGGTTGCCCGCTTCGGTCACATGCATTGAGCGGGTACTCCGTTCAAGTAGGCGGACCTCGAGTTCATTCTCCAGTGCGGCCATGCGGCGACTGACTTTAGATTTTGGCATTTTTAAGGCACGTGCGGCCGGGGATATACCGTGTAGCTCGGCGACTTTGGCGAAGATCACCATATCGTTCAGGTCAACCATACCATTGGGCTCCAGAGGTTATGTCGTTCCATATATGGAACAGTATTTCTGATATTTACTATCTAGTCAATTTTTTAGGAACGATTAATATAGTCTTAACAGCGCCGGGCGGTGCCGTTGAATAAGGCCCCCAATACGAGAGGAAAGATTGATGAAAGCTATAACCCGTGTGAACCATATTGGTATTCGTGTACGCGATTTTGAAACCTCGCGCGATTTCTACGGAAAGCTGGGTTTTGAATACATTGCTGGGCCTACGGGGCCAGAGCCAGTGGCCATTGTTGAGCACCCAAGCGGCATTAACATCAACTTTATTTTGAACGCTAACCAGACCGAGAACAGTAATATATTGATGGACGTGGAACAAAAGTACACAGGCTATACCCATGTCGCTTTAGAAGTGAGCGACGCAGAAGAGGTGATTCGTGATTTGGAATCACTTGGCATTCCTTTATCGGGCGATATGAAGCACCCAACCGGGCGTTCCATTTTTATTCGCGACCCAGACCGCAACGTCGTTGAGTTTTGTGAATACATCGGTCTTGATGCATTAAAACAATTGTAAAAGAATGTCTAAGATACCGACGTAAACGTCGCACAATGGTATCGTAATGTTCTGATCCAAAAATAAACTTTTTGACAGGGGAAAGAAAAATGAAAGTGTTAGCCTTTGCCGCAAGCTCCAGTAAAAAATCCATTAATAAACAGCTTGTTATTTATGCCGCTAGTTTACTAAGTGACGCTGAAGTAGAGATTCTTGATATTAACGACTATGAAATGCCTTTGTATTCCATGGATCGAGAGCAAGAATCGGGCATACCAGATGCCGCCCATAAATTTCGAGAAAAAATAGGGCAGGCAGATGCGCTACTGATTTCCTTCGCGGAGCACAACGCTTCGTATACTGCGGCGTTTAAAAGTTTATACGACTGGACTTCTCGGATTGACCCGAAAGTATATCAGGGAAAACCAGCAGTATATTTGGCCGCATCACCAGGGCCAGGTGGCGCAAGCAATGTGTTGAACACCGCAGTAACAAGCGCCCCATATTTTGGCGCAGATCTTAAAGGTAGCTTATCTATTCCGAAGTTCTTTGATAACTTCGATGTGGAAAATGGAAAGCTTTCTGATGAAACGCTGCTCGCGGAATTAAAAAGCATACTAAACGCGCTTCCTTCTTCGTAACCCGTTTTAAAACCATGGTCAGTGAGTTGGTTAAGAAGCCGATAAGGTGAACGCTACTGGCCATGACATTTCTTGTTCAGCAGGTGGATACGTATATTGTTGGCCAATTGGATAGTGAACACATAGCGGCAGTGAGTTTTTTATTTCCTGTTTGTTTTTTTGGTTGTCAGTGCATTTATCGGCCTGCCGGCGGGGGTAAATAAGGTCGTTAAATAGCAGATTTACGATTTTGGGGTTTGGGTGCGAAAAGGCGAGGGGTGAATAGAGTAGGGAGTAAGAGAATGGGAAGCAAGAACGGAAAAATAGAATGCCCTAGGGCATTCTATTGTGAAACGTATTTATTGATTAAATACTACGCCGTCGAAACTATAAATGATGCCTAGTGACAGCGCGCTGGGGTCTTCGCCAAGAGCAGGTTCAACTCGGTCGCCGTGGCCTTTTCCATTTACGCTAAATTGCACGTTATCGTCATTTTTCATCATCGCGTATGCGGCGTATACGGTAAGGTGGTCATCAAGTATGTGATCGTAGCCGATTGCAAACTGCGAGGCATCGGAGTCGTCTGCATCACCTGAACTAAGGGCGTATTGCACACTGATGCTGCCTTGTTCACTTAATTTAAATTTTGCTGCCGCGTATGTACTGTCGCGATCGTTTCCAGACGTACCACCAATGTTAGACTCTGATTGAAACCCACCACCAACAGTGAATTGACCAAAATCATATTGCACCACTACTGCGAGTGCTTCGTGCTCTTCATCAGCAGTTGGGCCTTGGCCAATATTGGCAAGGGCAACACCAACTTTTAATGCATCAACTGCATAGCTGCCTTTTATGATGATATCGCTGCCGTCTTCTTCACCTTCTTCCGGTGAATAGGTGAATGCTAGGTTTATGCCAGAGAAGTCGGGCGTCTCGTAGTAGGTAACGTTATCCATACGCCCAGGTATACCAGAACCTTCCCACAAGTTGCCAAGGTCGCCGACCTTATCTGCAAAAAGGTTAAAGTCATTTGCCCATTGGTCTAAGGCTGGCATGTGACCCATGAGTACGGTACCGAATTTGCCTTTAAGTCCGATATAAGAAGGGCGGCCCTTGGTAAAAATTTGGCCTTCAGACTCTGCGCCGCCATTGCCGTCGTTAGTGCCTTGAGCGGTTGGGTCTAGGCCGCTTTCAAATTGGAAAACTACCGATGTACTTTCGTCTATCGCGTGTGTTCCTTTTAAACCTAAGCGCGAAGAATTACTTGCAAAGTAAATGCTTGAGTCTTCACCGTCGTCCACGTTGTCTGCGGAAACATGGCCCAAACCATACAGGCTTACTTCTGTTTTATTTGCGAACGCAGGGCTAGCAGCGAGTGCTGCAATAGCAACGCCGGTATAGATTTTTTTCATGGTATTACCTTATTATTATTTAATAATTTTATTTAGGTTTTCAGAAATCTTGTTCAATATCACGCTTTTCTATCGAGAAAAACCCGACCGTGTCAATCATCGCGCTTATGTCACCGGCCATGCTTTCAAATGCGGCAGACGCCTCTTCTACCAATGCGGCATTTTGTTGTGTCATTTCGTCCATTTGTGTCACCGCAGAGTTAACCTGAAGAATGCCTGTTGTTTGTTCTCGTGAGGCGGAAGAGATGTCTTGAATCATATCTGACACTTCTTGAACCGCTGACACGATTTCTTTTAAGGTTGCACCGGAATTGTTGACTAGTGAGGTGCCATCTTCAACTTTAACTACGCTGTCGCGAATGAGATCTTTAATTTCTTTTGCCGCAGTTGCCGATCGCTGGGCTAGATTCCGAACTTCACTTGCGACAACGGCAAACCCTCTACCTTGTTCGCCGGCTCTTGCGGCCTCGACCGCTGCGTTAAGTGCAAGTAGGTTTGTTTGGAATGCGATTTCATCAATTACACCAATAATGTCAGATATTTTTTTACTGGCATGATTAATATCTTCCATAGCCGCTACTGCACGCTGAACAACGTCGCCACCTTCGTTTGCAATTGTTGACGCATTCAGAGCCAAATTACTTGCTCGATCAGCGTTTTCGCTGCTTGCCGTAATAATTGAGGTCATCTCTTCCATGCTGGATGCTGTTTCTTCCAGTGATGATGCTTGGTTTTCGGTGCGAGAACTTAAATCTGCATTTCCGCGAGAAATTTCATCTGTCGATACGCTTATTGAGTCGCTATTTTGTTTAATTTTTTCAATGATTTCAGTCAGTTTGTTGGCGGTGGAATTTGCGTCATTTTTTAGCTGAGCAAAAGAACCTTGATACTCTCTTTCTATTCGTACAGATAAATCCCCTTCCGCGAGCGCGCCTAATATATTCAATACATCATCGAGGCCGTTTTGCGTGGTAAACATGAGCGTATTTAGGCTATCGCTGAGGGTTTTGAAAAACCCAGTTTTTCCTGAAAGGTCTAAGTTTGTCGTGAAGTCTCCGTTGTTGGCGTTGTCGACGAGATTGGAAATTTCGCCCATTACCCCTTTCATTTGTTGAACCGTGTTATTGGAATACTCTTTTAATCGATCAAAGTCACCTTTGTAGTTCTTGTTAATCGATTGGCTCAGGTCGCCATTGGCCAAGGCTTCTAAAATCCGTAGTGTGTCAGATAAACCATCATCGGTTGTATTCATGAGTTCATTTAAGTTTTCACTCAAGTCTTTAAAAAATCCGCTTTTTCTTGAGATCTCGATTCGAGAACTAAAATTACCATTATTGGCGGCGTGAACAACATCGCCAATTTCACTCATAACCATGTTTAATTGTGAGACCGTATTGTTCGAGTATTGTTTTAACTCATTAAATGAGCCTTCGTAGCTTGCAGTGATGCTTTGGCTTAGATCCCCTTTTTCAATTGCGCCTAAGACACGAATCACATCGTTTAGACCTTGGTTACATGTGTTGAGTAAAGTGTTTAAGCCTTGGCTCATACCGAGGAATACGCCTTCTTTTCCTTCAAGGTCGATAGTCTTTGTAAAGTCGCCTTTGGAAGCTGAAGAAACTAATGCGTCAATTTCTTGTTGAATCGCAAGGTCGGCTTTTTGCCTACTAACTAGATTTTCTCGCATAATTCCCATGGATCTTTTAACACCAGTGGATTGAGACGTATTAATATTTATATCTAAGTTGCCTTCTGCTATTTGTTCTGCAATTTCCTGCAGTTCAGTTGGGTCAGAACCTAATTGTTGCAGCACCTTTCTAGTGAGAAATATAGAAATAAACCCGCCGACTACTAGCGCGATAAGTGCGCCTAAAACTGTCGTGACCTTTGTTCGTGTCGCTGTACTTTGTTGCTCATCGTTTCTAATAACGATGAGTTTCGCTTCTTCAGCGACAAATGCGTCAAGGATTTCTCGCATGCCGTCCATATATTGTTTGCCAATTCCGCGCTCAATAAACGCAGTAACATCGTCGATAGTACGAGTAACTTTATTCATCTCACGGCGTGCTTCTATTTCGGGCATTGCAGCTTCTGCGCGCCAGCCTTTAGCTGAATCTATGGCTTGTTCCAATTGGCTGAGAGTGGTTCTTCTGCCGTTTTGGCGCAGATGATCGAGAAGCTCTTCGCTGTGTTTTGCGAAACTTTTAGTTCCGTCGTGGAAAGGCTCCAAGGATTCTTCTTTGCCTGAAAGCAAGAAACCGCGTTGGCCGGTTTCTTGGTTAATCATATCGATGAGAATTAACTTGATAAGCGCTAGGCCTTTACGGTCATTTAAACGCTCTAGGGTGTTTTCTACTTGGCCAAGGGCGGCTCGAAAACCATCGAATTTTTCTTTACCTATGATGCGAGCTGAAATAACTTTAAAGTTGTGTGCTGCTTCTGCTCCAGCTCTCACTTCTATTCGATATTTCATCGCTGGCTTTACGTGATTGCTTTGCCATTCGCCCTCCATTTTTTCCACCTTTTTTAGGCGGTTTACTTGGGCTGGATTGTCGGACACCTTTTGTTTGGTTTTCTTGATCAATGTTTGAAAATTTTCTTTGCCTGAGTGGTAGGGCTCCAAGAACTCATTCTTTCCTGATACCAAAAACCCTCTTAAACCAGTCTCCATATTAACAAGTGATGCAGTAATGGAGTTCCCTAGATCAATCGCCTCGTAGGTGTGGTTCACCCAGCCGCTAGTTTTTATCAATTTGTTCAAGCTCAAAAATACGGTTACGGCAATAACCATAAATAAAGCAAGGGGAATGCAAAAGCCGACGATTAGTTTCGATTTTAAGCTTAAGTTTTGAAGTTTATTCATTTTATGATCTCAAATATATGCGCACCAAAAAGAAGCGATAACTAAAAGAATAGATGGTTGACCAAAAAAGTCAGGTATTTACTAAATACAATTTCGCATAAAGAGCGAATACCTTAGAGTTGAAACGATGGTCGCTAGATCTCACTGCTTCAAGACCATAGTTTTCTAGTGGTTTTTATTTTGAGTGGCGGTAGGGGGGGCGCAGTCTTTCGCTACATCACCCAGTGATATTTGTATTTCTTTGTTACTGTGTTTTGGATATAGAATTAATATCATGAAAGAAAAGGTGAAAGACGCCATTGGGGGCCTGCCCCTATTTTTATTTGAAGAAGCGTCGGGCGCTCTTGCTGCACCATCAAGAAAAATGTACGGGCAAATATGGTGGGCCTTCGCAGAGTGAATCGAACTAGGCTAAGGCCTATTTCGCCCCTTCGGGCTTCGGTGCGCTGCGCCTTGTTTCAAATTTCGCCGCAATGATCAAATAAAAAAGGCCACCCTTTCGGGCAGCCTTTTTTATTTAATATGGTGGGCCTTCCCAGACTTGAACTGGGGACCTGCCGATTATGAGTCGGATGCTCTAACCAACTGAGCTAAAGGCCCTTTTTGCGTGTTAACGTTTACTGATTTGTATTGCCGGTACCATCATCTAAGAACCCGCGAAGGTGGTCTGAGCGTGATGGGTGGCGCAGTTTACGTAATGCTTTAGCTTCAATTTGACGAATACGTTCGCGTGTTACGTCAAACTGTTTACCGACTTCTTCTAATGTGTGGTCGGTATTCATGTCGATGCCGAAGCGCATGCGAAGCACTTTTGCTTCTCGTGCGGTCAGGCCGGCAAGTACTGACTTGGTAGATTCTTGTAAGCCTTGAGATGTTGCGCATTCAATTGGTGATGTAATTGCAACGTCTTCAATAAAGTCACCTAGGTGCGAATCTTCATCGTCGCCAATTGGGGTTTCCATTGAAATGGGCTCTTTGGCGATTTTAAGGACTTTGCGGATTTTATCTTCCGGCATTTCCATGCGCTCGCCCAATTCTTCTGGGGTAGGTTCGCGCCCCATTTCTTGTAGCATTTGGCGCGAGATACGATTAAGTTTATTAATCGTTTCAATCATGTGCACAGGAATACGAATGGTACGAGCTTGGTCAGCGATTGAACGAGTAATCGCCTGGCGGATCCACCAAGTTGCATAGGTCGAGAATTTATAGCCTCGGCGATATTCAAACTTGTCTACCGCTTTCATTAGGCCAATGTTGCCTTCTTGAATTAGGTCGAGAAATTGCAAACCACGGTTGGTGTATTTTTTCGCGATAGAAATTACAAGACGAAGGTTGGCTTCGACCATTTCTTTTTTCGCGCGGCGAGCTTTCGCTTCACCGATCGACATGCGGCGGTTGATTTCTTTCACCATCGAAAGATCCAGCCCGGTTTCTTCTTCAATTGCCATCAGTTTACGCTGGCTACGAAGAACTTCTTCTGCGAAAGGGCGTAATGAGTCTGAGTAGTCACGCTTTTTGGCGATGATGTCAGGAATCCAGGCGTCATTGTTTTCGTTGCCGGGAAATTCTTTTACGAAGGTTTTTCGTGGCATACCGGCATTGCGAACACATAAGCGCATAATGCTTCGTTCGTCTTTGCGAACGCGAGTTAAAGTTTCACGAGCGGCATTATAGATAGGGTCAAACTGGCGCGGTGGTAATTTAAAGAACTTAAATACTTCGCCTAACTCTTCGAGAGCTTTTTCCGCTTGTTTACTTTCGCGGCCGTTTTTCTCAATTACTTTGTTTGCTTTTGTTAGCGCTTTACGAACTTCATCGAAGCGCTCTTTAGCATATTCTGGGTCGATACCAGTGTTGGCTTCTTCGTCATCGTCGTCGTCATCAGTCTTTTTCGCGCTGCTGTCGATGGGGGTGGCGGCCTGCACTTCGTCGGCAGGGTCAAGCCAACCGGCAATCACGTCGCTTAAGCGGCGTTCGCCTTTTTCTACCATGTCGAACTCATCCATGATTTTTTGCACGGTGCCGGGCCAGTAGGCGAGGGCGTGCATTAATTCACGAATGCCTTCTTCAATACGTTTAGCGATGGCGATTTCGCCTTCGCGCGTAAGCAGTTCCACGGTACCCATTTCACGCATGTACATACGTACTGGGTCGGTGGTGCGGCCTGCTTCGGTTTCCACTGCGGCGAGTGCGGCGGCGGCTTCGGCTGCTGCAATTTCGTCTGTGGTCTGATTTTCGCCATCCGTCATTAACAATTCATCGGCATCGGGTGCAACTTCGTACACGCGAATACCCATGTCGTTAATCATCTGGATGATGTCTTCGACCTGATCTGGATCGGAGATGTCATCAGGCAGGTGGTCATTGACCTCATCATACGTTAGGTAGCCCTGTTCACGGCCACGGTTGATGAGATCTTTAATGCGAGATTGGTTTTGACCTTGGTCGCTCATTAAGCTTCCTGTAACGTTATGATAATTTGGCGGATTTTGGCGAGCCGGCGATTATAGCGGGATATGGTGGCGGCTTCTATAAATTCAATGTTTTTGGAGGGGAAATTTGCCAGTTTTCTTTGGCTATAGTGACTCAGTCTAGGAAGCGGTAAGTTCAATGAGCCTTTGGCGCTCTGTTTCACTGAGGTTGGCGAGGCCGCGGGCCTTGAGTTGGGCTATTTCAGCCTGTTTTGTATTCAATTCCTGTTTTTCTTCGATGTTCTGCAGTGCTTCTGTTAATTCTTGCAGCGGATTGTAGGTTTTCACCGCTTTTACGGAGCTTAGTACTTGGTTTGCCATTAGGTTGGCAAGGCTCTTCTGAGCCTCTATGCCTTTTGTTCCGCCCCAGTACCCCAAAATATTGTTGAAGTTGCTGTTCGGGCGTTGCTTCAGGTAGCGCATGATTTCATGCAGGCACTGAATGTCGGGGTCGGCAATTTGCTCAAGTTCGGGTGTGTGTTCCAGTTTACTGAGCAATGCCGGGTCTTCAAGAATGAGAATGGTGGCGAGCTTGGCGGGGGTTAGTGCTACGTTGGATTTTCGTTCAGGAGTTTTTTCACGAACGGAGGCGGGCGGGGTGTCTCTGTATTCGGGCAACGGTGCATCAGGAACATGTTGAGGGGCTTGGTATTGTGGTGCGTCGTTTGTGAGAGGTTCATGTTCGGCTGAGGCGTTTAGCGGCTCTTGTTTTTCTGCGCTTCTTTGTTCGGGAGAAGGCTTTGCTTGGCTCGCTGCGACGAGCTCAATTTTTTCTTGTTGCAACTCATTTAACACTTCGCGCGAAAGGCCGGTACGTTTCGCGAGGTTATCGAACATGAGCTCTTTGAATATGCCAGAGGGTAATTGCGCAATTAACGGGGCGGCAATTTTGCTGAAGCGCGCGCGGCCGTCCATGGTGTTAATGTCGATGCCGTCCGCACAGACGTCGAATAAAAACTCTTCTAAAGGAACGGCCCGTTTAGTTTGGGCGATAAAGCGGTCGTTACCAATTTGGCGTACCAGGCTATCGGGGTCTTGGCCTTCGGGCAGGAATAGGAATTTGATTTGGCGGCCATCTTCCATGGCGCTAAGAGAGTTTTGTAGAGCGCGCTTTGCCGCAGTTCGGCCTGCGTTGTCGCCATCAAAACAAAAACAGACTTCGCTCACATAGCGAAAAGCCAGTTTAAGGTGCTCTTCGCCACAGGCGGTGCCGAGTGTGGCTACGGCATTATAAATTCCGTATTGCGCCAGCGCGATGACATCCATATAGCCTTCGACCACAAGTAACGATGAGAGATCGCGTTGTTTATTCGCTTCAAATAAGCCATACAGCTCACGGCCTTTGTGGAAGACGTCTGTTTCAGGGGAGTTTAAATACTTGGGTTTGTCATCGCCCAGTACACGGCCGCCGAACCCGATGACTCGGCCACGGGTATCACGAATAGGAAAGGTGATGCGGTGGCGAAATCGGTCGTAGGTTTTACGCGCTTCTTCTTTATGAATGACCAGGCCTGCATCGACCAGAAGGCCTACCTGTTCTTCGTTGCTACCTAGACCGACGAGCAGGTTATCGTACCCCGGCGGGGCAAAACCTAAACCGAATGCTTTTGCGATGTGGCCGCTTAGCCCGCGGTTTTGTAAATAGCGAACAGGGAGGTGTTTCTGGGGGTGGTTTCGCAGCCTTTCTTGGTAAAAGTCGGAGGCTTTTTCAAGGGTCTCGTATAGCTTTTTACGTTTGAAGTCTTGCTTGTCTTGGCCGACATTTTTTTCGCGTGGAACTTCAACCCCAGCGGTTTTAGCTAAAGATTCAACGGCTTCAACAAAACCATCGCGATCGAACTCCATAACAAAGCCAAGCGCGTTACCACTAGCGCCACAGCCAAAGCAGTAATAAAACTGTTTGTCGGGGCTAACAGTAAAAGAAGGTGTTTTTTCTTGATGGAAGGGGCAGCAAGCGGAGTAGTTTTTTCCGGCCTTTTTGAGCTTTACGCGGCTATCGACCACGCTGACGATATCGAGTCGGGCGAGTAGATCGTCAATAAAGGATTGGGGAATGCGGCTCATTGGCCAATACTATCGGCAATACGTTTAAGTGGAAAGGGGGGCGTTGTTAGCGAAACGTGAGAAATCGAGAGAAAGATAGTGTTGCTGAAAATTAGCCTAATTCGGCTTTGACGATTTTGCTTACTTCGCCCATATCGCCACGGCCTTGAACCTTGGGCTTAACGATGGCCATTACGGCACCCATTTGCGCCATGGTAGTAGCGCCAGTTTCTGCAATGGCTGCTTTTACGATCGCTGCAATCTCATCTGTACTAAGGGCCGCAGGCAGAAAGTTTTGGATCACGGTGATTTCGAAGGCTTCGATTTCAGCGAGATCGTCGCGATCAGCGTCACGATATTGTTTTTCTGAGTCTTTGCGCTGCTTTAACTGTTTGTCGAGCACGGCCAGAACGCGGGCGTCATCTAGTTCGATGCGCTCATCTACTTCAATTTTTTTGAACTCAGACATCATCGTACGCAATACCGCCAGGCGCTCTTTTTCTTTCGCGCGCATAGCTTCTTTGACTGCAGTTGCGACGGTACTTTTGATGTCACTGGCCATAATGGTGCCTTGCTGAAGTTCTGTGAAGAAGAGCTTGCCTGAAACAAAAAATGCTTCTTTTTTGAAAGAAGCATCTTGTTTAGTGTGCGAGAGGTGTAACTAACGTATAACGCTAGCGACGTCTGGCAATACAGGGTTTAGTACATGCGTTGGAACTTGCGGTTCTCACGTTGTACTTTCTTCGCGTGGCGCTTCACTGCTGCAGCGGCTTTACGCTTACGTACAGAAGTTGGCTTCTCATAGAATTCGCGGCGGCGAACCTCGGCCAAAATGCCAGCTTTTTCGCAAGAACGCTTGAAGCGGCGCAATGCAACGTCAAATGGTTCGTTTTCTTTCAGTTTTACTGAAGGCATAAATATTCCTGTATTGGAAAATTGTTTAATCTTTATTTTAGAGTCTCACAGGCGATTTGCCGTGCTTCTCAAAAGCGCTCTTGGCAACTATTCAGCGTGATCTGTATATACGACACGCTATGCGGCTTACAAAGAGTGGGCCCAAATTAGGGTGGCGAATGATATACATATAGTATCTGCTCTGCAAGGTTTTTGCCCATGGAAAGGGGGTGATAGGAGTAAATCAGGGGTGTGTGGACGTGTTGTGAGCGGTAAAAGGTGGTATGGTCGCGTTTTTCCATCATTGTCCTAAAAATCTAAGCAAATTTTACCCTCCTGATGCGTGTTCTCGGCATAGAAACTTCTTGCGATGAAACTGGTGTCGCTATCTACGATAGCGAAGCGGGCTTGTTGGGCCATGCTTTATATAGCCAGGTCGCCTTACATAGTGAATATGGCGGTGTCGTGCCGGAATTGGCATCTCGCGACCATGTGCGTAAATTACTGCCGATGATTGATCAGTTGCTTGACCAGCATGGCCTCAAGGGCGAGATAGACGGCATTGCCTACACCAGCGGCCCAGGTTTAATCGGGGCTTTATTAGTGGGGTCTTGTTTGGGCCGTTCGCTGGCCTACGCTTGGGGTTGCCCTAGTATTGGTGTTCATCATATGGAAGGGCACCTGCTTGCCCCTTTGTTAGAACCGAAACCTCCTGCATTCCCTTTCGTGGCGCTTTTGGTATCGGGGGGGCATACCCAGCTAGTTTGCGTGAATGGTATTGGCAAATATGAATTATTGGGTGAGTCGGTCGACGACGCAGCCGGAGAGGCCTTTGATAAGTGCGCAAAAATGCTGGACTTAGACTACCCCGGTGGGCCGCAAGTGGCCAAGTTGGCAGAAAAAGGCGATGTGAAACGTTTTGAGTTTCCGCGCCCTATGACAAACAAGCCCGGTTTGAACTTCAGTTTTAGTGGTTTAAAAACCTTCACGCTAAATACCGTTACAGAGCACGCATTGGAAGATGGTTTGCCCAATGAGCAAACATGTGCAGACATCGCGACCGCGTTCCAAGAGGCGGTGGTAGATACCCTGGTCATAAAATGTAGGCGCGCACTCAAGCATTGCGATATGAATACTTTAGTGATTGCCGGTGGTGTAAGTGCTAATTCACGATTGCGTGAAAAGCTAGAAAGCGCTTTGGCGAAAGAAAACAAAAAAGTCTTTTACGCACGTCATGAATTTTGTACTGACAACGGTGCGATGATCGCTTTCGCTGGTTGCCAGCGTTTGCTCGTGGGGCAGGCCGACTCAAACACGCTTTCGATTGATGCAAAAGCCCGCTGGCCTTTAGATTCTTTGCCTGCGCTCGATGCGCAAAAGTTCTGATGGTGATATGAGTGGCTGACATCGTCATTGAAAAGTTAAAAGTTTCCGCCATCGTCGGCATTATGGATTGGGAGCGCTGTGTAGAGCAGGAGCTTCTAGTCGATCTTAAATTGACTTGCGATATTGAAAAGGCCGCGCTATCAAAAAATATTGACGATGCGATCGATTATTCGGCAGTGTGTGAGGTGTTAGAGGCGTTTATTCAAGAGAAAAAATTCTTGCTTTTGGAAACCTTATTAGAAGAGTGTAGTAATTATCTTCTTGATCGCTTCTCTATAGAAAAAATCTTTATGCGTTGTATGAAAACACAAGTATTGCCGAACACTTCAGGTGTGGGCATTGAAATTGAAAAGCGTTCACGGGCAAATATATAGCGTGTATGCAGATTGATAGCTGACTTAACTAAATAGAGTTTCTAAATTTGGCAAAAGTAGTTTTAGGTGTTGGCAGCAACATCAACCGTGAAGAAAATATTCTTAGTGGTTTAGAAAGCTTGCAAGAGTTTGTAAGTGCGTTTCGTACATCGAGTACATTTGAAAGCCCCGCATTCGGTTTTTATGGCGCTAACTTTTTTAATCTCGTTGTCTCGGGAGAGTGTCATATGTCGCTCAGGGAATTGGCTGCGCGGTTGCGAGAAATCGAATATGAACATGGTCGATTGCCTGACGCTGAAAAGTTTTCTTCGCGCTATTTAGATATAGATATTTTGCTCTACGGCGATAAGTGTGGTGAGTGTGACGGGGTTAAGCTTCCTCGCTCAGAAATACTAGAACAAGCCTATGTGTTACGGCCGCTCGCTGAGCTAGAGCCTAGTATGTGCCACCCTGAATTAAATACAGATTTCGACACGCTATGGGCTCAGTTTCAAGGGAATGCGAAGCTTTGGCGAAGTGATTTTCAGGTAATCATCGGCAGTGTTGTTTCCAACGCAGAGCTAGCCTAGAACATTTCCGTTTGGAAATGTACGATTAGGATTGATTTGTTAGCGGTGTGTTAAACCCATCCTTGGGGTTGAACATCCTTTCCTGTGCTCTAGGGGGCGTATCCGCGTTAGCGGACATCTATTCGCTTGCTTTGAGACGTTTCCTCGCCGACCTTTGGAGCAATAACCTTTAGCACGCCATCTTTAAACTCAGCATGAATGTCGCTCTCTTGCACTTGTGATCCAAGATCGAAGCTGCGATAAAACGTGCCGTAGCGACGTTCTTGTCGAATCACTTTTCCATTTTCTTCTTCGGTGCTTTCTTGTTTTGTTTCTGCTTGCAAAGAAAGAATACCGTTTTCAAGATTTACGTGAATATCCTCCTTTTTTACACCAGGCAATTCAGCGGCTATTTCATACTTTCCTTCATGTTCGCTGATGTCGACTCTAGGAGCGAAGGTGGTCATATCCTTTGTTTCTGTTGAAGGCCACATAGCCCCCATGTTGCTGGGAGAGAAAAACGAATCTAAATCGAACAATCTGCTTCTTGGTACTAGGCTCATATTTTATCCTCCTTAGTTTAACTGAGTGGCTGGCGGTAGCCATTCATACCTGAATATTCTTCCGTGTTTTCTTTCTGCTACCGCCTTCCACGCTTATATTGTGTTAAATAAAAAGGGTAAATATGTTGCCTTAGATCAATTTTTTAATATGCTTTTAATATGGAAAAGAAATAAATGGAATTGGTTAATATGGTTTTAATTTGTAATGGCGCCAGTAATGGCTTCTACGCGTTTGGATCTTATGGCATCGCCCAAGTCTTTACCTTCAAGCTGCGTGTTTGAAACATCGCTCGCAGAAATATTTTTTGCAATCTTTAGTGCGGTTTGTATTTTGGCGTAATGTGCTTCTCTTTGCTTTTTTTCTGAATGGTCGAGTGCGCGAGCAACTTCGATTAATCTATCAAATAATTCTGGTCGACGAAAAGCGCTACACTTTTCGAATAATGACATAAGTGACTGGGCAGTTACATTGGTGTCGGGCTGAAACTCAGCTCTAAGTAGGGGTAGGTTTTCGCAGGTCAGTAATATCAGGTCTTTAAATTCATTGGGCATTTTTAGCCCTTGAATTAGGTTTAGTGCTTGTTCTTTTTTAAGTGTGCTAAGCATGGCAGCGATTCGAATGCTGCCAATGTTTGTCTGTGTGGTGGCTGTATTAAGCGATCTAATCGCAGGTGCAGAAGAAAAATTATTACCGGACATAAGAGTTTGTATTTCAGGTGCTAATACAGCCAGTGCGCCACATTCGTAGAGCGCTCGAAAAAACATTTCTGGTGTGCGTTCTTCTAGGGCGCGAGCGAGTTCTCTCCACACTCTTTCATGTACAAGGTGGTCGACTTCTCCTTCTTCCACCATTTGCTTCATTAGTGCCATCGTTTCTTCTGCAATGCAGAAGCCTAAATGTGCATAGCGAGCATGAAACCGAGCGACGCGAAGAATGCGAACAGGGTCTTCGCGGAACGCATCACTGACGTGGCGCAGTATTTTGTTCTTGATGTCGGCTTGACCGTTGTGGGGGTCGATGAGTTCGCCGCTATCGGTTTGAGCGATCGCATTCACCGTGAGGTCGCGTCGAACTAAGTCCTCTTCTAGTGTGACAGAAGGGGCTGCGTTGAAACTAAAGCCTTGGTAGCCGCGCCCAGTTTTTCGTTCGGTGCGGGCAAGGGCGTGTTCTTCTTTTGTTTTTGGGTGAAGAAACACAGGGAAATCTTTGCCAACAGGAATAAAGCCTTGTGCCGACATGGCTTCAGGGGTTGCGCCAACAACGACATAATCGCATTCGCTTGTTGGGTAATTGAGGAGGGCGTCGCGAACTGCGCCGCCAACTAAATAAATTTGCATTTTTCTGTTGACCTAAAGAGCCTGTTCAGCCACACTCATTTGCATAGATTTTTCCCGGTTGGGGAAAGTCCATAATTATTGAAAGCTAACGTTTAGAAGATTAACAAAGTTATATACCTCTTAGTAGAGCTAAAATTAAAGAAATTACGATGAACGTCAATTACATGTATTCAGCAACCGTTAAACCTTTCGCACGTGTGTGGGCATTGTGCATTGGTAGCTATTGCGCGGCTGAAACCTGACGAACATCATATCCCAGTTTTCAAAAAAGGCCGCAGCGTAAAACCTGCGGCCTTTTTCGTTTCTGGGGTTTAATTTTTTCGCGCCGCTTATACAGGGTGGGGCACTCTATTGTCTGGAGGTTTTAAACGTACGGCATTAATGAGGAAAAGTAATTGGTCCGTGTGGCCATAAGGAAATTACCATGAAGGTTGCAATAGCGTACGTAAGTGTTGTTTTTATTTGGGCGACTACGCCCTTGGCGATTAAATGGAGCAGCAGTTCTATTTCGTTTGTGGCGGCGTGTGCCTCACGTATTCTTATCGCCTTGGCTGTGTCTGGCTTGCTTATGGTGGCTTTGCGCCGCCCGCTAATTAAACGCAAAAGTGATTGGTGGGCATTCGTGGCTGGGCTGGTGGGTACATTCCCAAATGTGTTGCTAATTTACTGGTCAGCACAGCACATACCATCTGGCTTGGGAGCCGTTATTTTTGGTATGTATCCGTTTGCCGTGGGTATATTTTCTTTTTTAATCCTAAAAGAAAATATTTTTAATCTGCGTAGGGTGTTGGCCATTGGGATCGCCCTGGCCGGTTTGGTTGTAATTAATATCGATCAATTTCAGGTGGGTGGAAAGGCCTTACTTGGTGTGCTTGGTATTGCTGTGGGCGTTATGTTTTTTGGTTTAAGCTCGGTGTGGGTAAAGCGGGTTGGTGCTGATGTAGATCCGTTAGCGCAAACTACTGGTGTACTTTTGCTTGCGGCGCCGCTGCTGCTGATAAGTTGGTTTGTGCTCGATGGCGAATTACCTCTTCATTGGGATGCTCATTCACTTTTTGGTGTTAGCTATAGCGCGGTTGCGGGTTCCGTAGTTGGGAGTGTGTTGTTCTTTTATATATTGGCCAAATGTAAGGTGGCGTCTGTGGGGTTGATTACTTTTGTGACTCCCATAATGGCACTTGTGATTGGCGCGGCTGTAAATGGCGAGCAGTTTTCCATGACCACTGTGTTGGGGAGCGTTTTAGTGATTGTTGCTCTCGGGGTGTATCAAGACGCGCTACGTTTGATCGCCAATGTGTGGCGTTCTGCCGCTATACCTGTTCAGGCTGAGCTTGATAGCGAGTAAGGCTAAAAATCAGGGGCGCTATTTGTTTTGATCTGATTTTGACGGGCAGGTAAAGCTTTGTTTGATGTCATCGTCTTCAAGGGAGTGAAGATGGACATCAAAGCCCCAGAGCCGGTGGATGTGTTTAAGTACTTCTTCCGTGCTTTGGGGTTCCAGCGGACGGCGCATAAAGCGTGAGTGGTGCAGCGTAATAGAGCGGTCGCCGCGCACATCCACATCAAATACCTGAATGTTGGGTTCGCGGTTGCCTAAGTTGTATTGTGCCGCCAAAGTTTCACGTACTTTCATGTAGCCGCTTTCGTCATGAATTGCCGAGACTTCAATATCTTTCTGAGTATCGTCATCGATAATGGTAAACAATTTAAGGTCACGCATTAGCTTGGGTGATAAAAACTGAAGTATAAAACTCTCGTCTTTAAAATTGCGCATGGCGAAGTCGAGGGTTTTTTGCCAGTTGGAGCCAGCAATATCTGGGAACCATTCTTTGTCTTCTTGCGTCGGATTTTCGCAGATACGGCGAATGTCCTGCATCATGTGGAAGCCGAGCGTATAAGGGTTAATGCCAGAAAAATATTGGCTGTTGTAGGGTGGCTGATACACAACACCTGAGTGGGACTGCATAAATTCCAGCATAAAACCTTCGGTTACGAGGCCCCGGTCATACATGGTATTTAAAATGAAGTGGTGCCAAAAGCAGGCCCAGCCTTCATTCATCACTTGTGTTTGGCGTTGCGGGTAAAAATATTGTGCGACTTTACGTACGATGCGAATCACCTCGCGCTGCCATGGTTCTAGCAGTGGCGCATTTTTCTCAAAAAAGTAGAGCAGGTTTTCTTGTGGCTCTTCAGGAAAATGCATCGCCGATTTGGCTTCGTCTTCTTTGTCGCTTGTAGGGATCGTACGCCACAAGTCATTCACCTGTTTTTGCAGGTATTCTTCGCGCTCTTTCTGTCGTTCGCTTTCTTCCACGGGTGAAAGTGGGTAGGGGCGCTTGTAGCGATCAACCCCGTAATTCATTAATGCATGACAAGAATCGAGAATGGCTTCTACGGCATCTACACCGTGGCGTTCTTCGCATTTTGCAATATAGTTTTTGGCAAATACCAAGTAATCGATAATGGAGGCGGCATCCGTCCAGGTTTTAAATAGGTAGTTGCCTTTAAAAAAAGAATTATGACCGTAGCACGCATGTGCAATGACCAAGGCCTGCATGGTCATGGTGTTCTCTTCCATGAGGTAGGCAATACAGGGGTCAGAATTTATGACGATTTCGTAGGCGAGGCCCATTTGTCCGCGTTTGTAACTTTGCTCAACACTTAAGAATTGCTTGCCGTAAGACCAGTGGTTGTAGCCAATGGGCATGCCGACGGCGGCGTAAGCATCCATCATTTGTTCAGAACTAATCACTTCAATCTGATTAGGGTAGGTGTCTAAGCCAAATTCTTCGGCAATAGCGGCAATCTCTCGATTGTAGCTTTCGAGTAATTCGAAGGTCCATTCCGACCCTGTAGAAAGAGGTTCACGTCTACTCATTTGGTTTTCTTTTGAAAGAGTTGGCGGAATACCGGATAGATATCACTGGCATCGACAAGTTGTTTGATTGCGAAACGTTCTGGAAAGTCACTCAGCACTTTTTCATAGGCATGCCACAAGGCTTGGTGGTCGCGAGAAGTGATTTCGACATAAGAAAAGTATTGCAGCTTATGGAGAATTTTCTCGGTGAGCAATTTGTAACATGCAGCAGAGTCATCGTTCCAATTGTCGCCATCGGATGCTTGGGCGCCGTATATGTTCCACTCGTTGGGTGGGTAGCGCGTTTCTAGTACTTCATCCATTAAATGTAATGCGCTTGAGACGATGGTACCGCCTGTTTCACGGCTATAGAAAAACTCTTCTTCGTCAACTTCTTTAGCGCTGGTATGGTGGCGAATAAATACAACTTCTGTATGTTCGTAATTACGTTGTAAAAACAAATACAGTAAAAGGAAGAAACGTTTGGCGATATCTTTGGTGTTTTGATCCATGGAGCCAGAAACATCCATCAAACAGAACATTACCGCGCGCGAGTGAGGAATAGGGTGTTTTACATGAAGGTTGTATTTGAGATCAAAGTCGTCGAGCCAAGGTACGCGCTTTATTTTTCCTTCTAACTCCAGTATTTGATTCTTTATATCCTGAATAATATCGGCTTCAGCATGTTCTTCTTCAAGTGTTGCCAGTTCGGCTTGAAGTGCTTTGAGTTGTTTTTTCTTTTTACTGGTAAGAGCGATACGCCGGGAATTGGCTGATCGCAGTGAACGAATGATATTGATTTTTCCTGGCGAGCCTTCATTGCTAATGCCTGCGCGCCGCATTTCAAATTCTTCAATGCCTGCGAGTTGCCGTTTAACCAGGTTGGGCAGCTCCAAGTCTTCGAACATAAACTCGAGAAATTCTTCTTGCGAGATTTGAAAGACGAATTCATCCATGCCTTCGCCGCTATCGCTTGCGCCTTCGCCAGCTCCACCAGAGCCGCCACCGCCTGGTGGGCGTGGAATATGATCGCCAGCAGAGAACTGGTCGTTGCCGGGTAGAACGCGGGTGTTATGCCCGCCCTTGCCATGCTGAAATACAGGTTCGTGTATATCGCGTTTGGGTATGGAGATCTTTTCGCCTTTCTCCATATCCATTATGGAGCGTTTATCGACCGCGTCAGAAACGGCTTTCTTTATGTGCTCTTTGTAACGACGCAAAAACCTTTGCCGATTGACGGTGCTCTTTTTCTTTGAGTTTAAGCGTCGGTCAATTATGTAGTGCACGTATCACCTTTTTGTTTGATGATTCAGGTAGCTGAAGACTTACGTAAAAAACTATTCGGTCTTACTGTGACTTCCTTACGCGCAGATACCACTCAGATAACAAGCGCACTTGTTTTTCGGTATAGCCTCGAGCCACCATGCGGTCAACGAAGTCTTCGTGCTTTTTCTTGTCGTCAGCAGATGATTTTGTGTTGAAAGAAATCACCGGTAGCAAGTCTTCAGTGTTCGAGAACATTTTCTTCTCGATTACGGTGCGAAGTTTCTCGTATGAATTCCAAACTGGGTTGTTGCCAGAATTGTTTGCCCGAGCACGCAGTACAAAATTAACAATTTCGTTACGGAAGTCTTTCGGGTTGCTGATTCCTGCGGGTTTTTCAATTTTCTCAAGCTCTTCGTTAAGCGCAGAACGATTGAGGATTTCGCCGGTTTCTGGGTCACGGTATTCTTGGTCTTGAATCCAGAAGTCTGCATAGGTGACATAGCGGTCGAAAATATTCTGACCGTACTCTGAATAAGATTCGAGATAGGCGGTTTGAATTTCTTTACCGATAAACTCGACGTAACGCGGCGCTAGGTATTCTTTGATAAAGGAAAGATAACGATCACGCGTTTCTTCTTGATATTGTTCTTGCTCAATTTGTTGTTCAAGTACGTACAGTAAGTGAACAGGGTTGGCGGAAATTTCAGTTGGGTCGAAATTAAAGACTTTTGATAAGATTTTGAATGCGAAGCGTGTCGACAAACCGTCCATGCCTTCGTCAACGCCCGCCGCATCTTTGTACTCTTGTAACGATTTCGCTTTGGGGTCAGTGTCTTTTAGGTTGCGGCCATCGTAGATTCCCATTTTTGAGAATGCATTGGAATTTTCTGGTATTTTGAGGCGTGATAGCACCGTAAATTGGGCCAGCATTTTCAAGGTGTCGGGCGCGCAAGGTGCCCGACTTAGGGAGCTGTGTTGCAGTAGCTTCTCATAAATGTGTATTTCTTCAGAAACGCGCAAACAATAAGGTACTTTTACGATATAAACGCGATCGATAAAGGCCTCGTTGTTCTTGTTGTTTTTAAACGATTGCCACTCCGCTTCGTTTGAATGGGCGAGCACAACACCTTCAAATGGAATTGCACCTAAACCTTCGGTACTGTTGTAGTTACCCTCTTGAGTTGCAGTAAGAAGTGGGTGCAAGACTTTGATGGGCGCCTTGAACATTTCCACAAATTCCATAATGCCTTGGTTGGAACGGCATAGACCACCAGAGAAGCTGTAAGCATCTGGATCGTTTTGTGGGTACTCTTCTAATTTTCGAATATCCACTTTACCAACGAGAGATGAAATGTCTTGATTGTTTTCGTCGCCGGGTTCTGTTTTGGAAACGGCAATTTGATCGAGTATAGAGGGGTAAACTTTTACGACTTTAAACTTGCTAATATCGCCGCCGAATTCGTGCAAACGCTTTGATGCCCAGGGAGACATAATGGTTTTTACGTAGCGAGGTGCTATGCCGTAATCTTCTTGTAAAATTTTTGCATCTTCTTCTGGATCGAATAAACCTAAAGGCGACTCGAAAACTGGGGAGCCTTGAATGCAATAGATAGGTTGTTTTTCAATAAGTGATTTAAGTTTTTCTGCTAGCGAAGACTTACCGCCACCCACTGGCCCAAGTAAATAAAGAATTTGTTTCTTTTCTTCCAGACCTTGTGCGGCATGTTTGAAAAACGAAACAATTTGCTGGATTGCTTCTTCCATGCCATAAAAATCTTCGAATACGGGGTAACGCTTGATGATTTTATTAGAAAATATTCTGCTGAGGCGTGCGTCTTTTGAGGTGTCTACTAATTCTGGTTCGCCTATCGCTTTTAACATGCGTTCTGCAGCGCTGGCGTAGACCGAAGCATCTTTCTTACATAAGTCTAAGTATTCCTGAATACTCATGACTTCTTCTTGCGTGGCTTCGTAACGTTCTTGGTAGTGACTAAATATCGTCATTGGTGCCTCCTCATTACGCGCTGTATACATCCTCTAACGATGTCTTGGAGGATATCAGCAGCGTGATTGCCCATCTCAATTTAATTACATTTCAAGCTTGCAACAAATTCAAGGTCTTTACTGCATTGCAGCTATCGTAAGTAATTGTCAATATTTCTATATTCTTACGTTTCTCTAATACAAGAATAGACCTTTGAGTGTCACACGACGAATAAATTCATGCGAATATGACAAAATTTTGTCTTACTTTGCCTTTTCATTGCAAAATTAATCTTTAATACGCGCTTGTCTAAGCGCTGTTAAATGTTATTCAAAATACGCGCCACTAGGGCTGTTGTGGGAAGGGCGATAGAAATTAAATTTTTGCCTGCAGTGCAGCAATTTATTTAATGTGTTATTTGAAGAGAGAAATAAGAAAATTGATATATACGAGTGCTAATCGAGGCAATATCAAAATAAATTGATTTAGACCGACTGATTTCTTTGTTTGGATGGGGTGTTGGCTGCAGTATCAAATTATTTTGATTTATAAAGATTAGTCATTCTAGGTGTATTCGGGTTCTAGGGGGATGCCGCAATCACATGCGACAGATGTTCGGGTGGCATCTTCGAGTCGGAACGCTGTGAGTGAACCACCCCATACGCAACCGCTATCGAGGGCAATAAAGTTGTCGTTGTTGGATACGCCTTGCAGCGATGCCCAATGACCAAACAGTATCTTATCGTTGGCACATTGATGATTTACATGACTGAACCAGGGGGCAAACCCTGCGGGGCGGTCATCTGGGCCGGTTTTGGTGGCGAGCTCTAGTTGACCTTCGGCAGAACAAAAGCGCATGCGTGTAAAATAGTTGGTAATGAGGCGTAAGCGCTCTGTGCCTTCGAGATTCTCATTCCACAGGTCTGGCAGGTTGCCGTACATGGCGTTAAAAAACTCGCTAGATTTTTCTGAGCACAAAATGGTTTCAACTTCTTTGGCGTAGCGTTGCGCTTGGGCAAGTGTCCACTGTGGTGGAATGCCTGCGTGTACCATGCTGTAACCCAACTTTTCATCATGGTGCATCAGTGGCTGCTGCTGCAGCCAATCCAGCAGCTCACTACAATCTTCCGCCTGAAATATGGCGTTGAGCGTATCTTTCTTATTTGGTTTGCGCACACCCTTGGCCAGTGCGAGTAAGTGTAAATCGTGATTACCCAATATGACCTGTTTGTTAGGGAGGTTTTTTATAAAGCGCAGCGTGTCGAGGCTATCAGGCCCACGATTAACGAGATCGCCCACTAACCAGAGACAGTCGTTTTGGGGGGCAAAACCGACAGTGCGAAGCAGGTGTTGTAGTTGGCTGATGCAGCCTTGAACGTCGCCAACGGCATAAGTAGCCAAAAGGATTCTCGCTTTTCTTGTTTTTGTGGTGGGGTATCTAGCTGTTTTGCTATGAAATATCAGTGTACGGCATGTGGCTGAACAAGCGCGAATTTCGGAATTTCTGCTTGGAATTTACTGCCATCGTCATATTGCATGTTGTAGTTTCCGGTCATCATACCCGTTGCGGTTTGCATCACGACGCCAGAGGTATACTGATAGCATTCGCCGGGCAATATGCGAGGTTGTTCCCCGACTACGCCTAGCCCCTGTACTTCTTGAGTGGCGTTGTTGGAGTCGGTAATGATCCAGTGTCGGCTAATGAGTTGGGCCGCAGTATTACCTTCATTGTGAATGAGTATGGTGTAGGTATAGACGTACTGGCCGTTTGCTGGCTCTGATTGCTCAGGTAGGTATTCTGTAAGTACTTCAATACGTATGTTACTCATCGCATATTCTCCTCGCCCCACAAGGCGTTAGACATTTCAACATAGTTTTGCACGCTCAGTCGTTCGGCCCGCAAGCCCAAATCGAGCCCCACTTGAGCGGCTTGCTCATCGTTTACGATACCTTTCAGGCCGTTGCGTAGTGTTTTGCGTCTTTGTTGGAAAGCGAGCTTAACGAACTTCTCTAAGTTTGTTGTATTTTTTGCGATGTGTGGCGGCGTATCGTACGGGCTAAGGCGCACGATCGCAGAATTGACTTTGGGCGCAGGCTCAAAGCTTTCTGGAGGTACGTCGAATAGGGATTCGATCTCGCAGTGGTATTGCGCCATGATGCTGAGGCGCCCGTAGTTTTTTTCACCAGGTTTGGCGGCTAGTCGGTCAACCACTTCTTTTTGCAGCATAAAGTGCATATCGAAGATGATGCCTTTGTTTTCCAGCAGCTTGAAAATGAGTGGCGTAGAAATGTTATAGGGAAGGTTGCCCACAACGCGTAGTTTGTCACCTTCACTTGGCAGTAACGATTGAAAGTCGAAGTTCAGGGCGTCGTGTTGATGAATTTTAAAATCACGATACTTGGCAAACTGGGCAAGTAGTACTGGAATAAGGTCGCGGTCGAGTTCAATGACTTGCAGACTAGGGTTGTGTTCGAGCAAAGGGCCGGTGATTGCCCCTTGGCCAGGACCAATTTCTACTATGTGATCCTCTGGCTTTGGCCCCAAGCTTCGCACGATATGATTGATTATGCCTTGATCGACCAAGAAGTTTTGGCCGAAACGTTTACGCGCTCTGTGGCCGCTAGGAGTGTTCGAGGTATTGCGAGGTATTGCCATAGAGTTAAGCCTTTGACGCTTCTTCTGCGAGCATAGTTACCCGCTTGAGCGCCATATCGTGAGCGACATTCAACGCGTAGAGCATACTTCCGACATCAGCTTTGCCAGTGCCTGCTAAATCGAGCGCGGTACCGTGGTCTACCGATGTGCGAATAAATGGAAGCCCGAGTGTGATGTTTACCGCTTTGTGAAAACCTAAATGTTTGAGTACCGGAAGGCCTTGATCGTGGTACATCGCCAAAACGGCATCAGCATTTTTTAGGTGATGAGGCGTAAATAAAGTATCAGCGGGAAGTGGGCCTACAAGAATGGCGTTAGAGTCGGAAAACTCTTCCAGCACGGGAATGATGGTGTCGATTTCTTCTGTACCTAGGTGGCCGCCTTCTCCCGCGTGGGGGTTAACGCCTGCTACTAAAATTCGAGGGGCGTCTAATCCAAATTTATTTTGCATTTCTGCTATAAGAATCGTCAACACTTCTCGTAAGCAATCTTTTGTGAGTGCGGCGGAAACATCTTTTAGTGGGATATGGGTTGTTGCCAGTGCGACTCGTAAACCTTCAGTTGCTAACATCATGACAACTTTGGGTACATTAGCTCGTTCAGCAAAAAATTCAGTGTGTCCGCTAAATGGAACGCCGGCGTCATTAATCACACTTTTTTGCACTGGGCCTGTGATTACTGCGTCAAATCGTTGATCAAGGCAGAGGTCGGCGGCGGTTTTTAAGGTTTCTAACACGTAAGGGGCGTTGGCAGAATTCAGTGTTCCGGCAATTGTCGTTTGTTTGAGTGCGATAGGTAAGACGTTGAGTTGGCCCGCGCCTTGGACGATATCGGAGGTATCGGCGTCGATGATATTGAGAGCGATATCTACTCCGATTTGTTCTGCTCGTGCACGTAGCAGGTGTGGGTCTGCCACCGCGACAAGAGGGGCTTTGTCGAAAACGGCGGCAGCTTGTATGGTGAGTTCGGGGCCGACACCTGCGGGTTCACCAGGAGTGATCAGCAGCCTAGGTGTGCTCATGTGTTTTACTCACGCTAGAGTTTGATTTCTATGAAAGCGTTGTCGCGCATTTCCTGAATCCACAATTGTACTTCGTCTTCAAACCGGCGACTCATAAGAACATTACGCGCTTTTACTCGAATGGCTTGTTCTGTCATATCTTCTGCGCGACGGTCTAATACTTGGAGAATGTGCCAACCAAATTGAGACTTAAATGGCAGGCTAATATCGCCGATGTTGGTTTCTGCCATGGCAGTTTCAAAAGCGGGAACAAATTGCCCTGGGGAAGCCCAGCCAAGATCACCACCAGAGAGCTTTGAGGCAATGTCTTCAGAGTGTTGTTTTGCAAGTTTGGCAAAGTCTTCGCCATTCATGATGTTGTCGCGAACCTCACTTAATTTCTTCTGCGCTTGGTCATCGCTTAAAATTGCCGAGGTTTTGAGAAGGATATGTCGCGCCTTGGTTTGATTCACGATCTGTTTGGTTTCACCGCGCTTGTTGTTCAGTTTGAGAATGTGGAAGCCGGCGCGACTTTTGAACGGTTTGGATATTTGCCCCGGTTCAAGGTTGGGGGCTACTTCAGCGAAAAGGGTCGGTAGGTCGGTAGTCTTGCGCCAACCCATTTGGCCGCCTTGGAGTGCCAGTTGGCCATGGGATTCAGCCAGGGCTAGGGCAGAAAAGTCAGCACCTTTCGCGAGTTTTTCATAAATCTCATTCGCTTTGCTTTCGGCGTTGCGTTCGTCTTTCATTTTTGAGAGCGATATTAAAATATGGCCAAGGTTATAGTCGGGTGAGATCCAGAATTTGGCGTCAGCCGATTTCAAAAAGTTGTCGATATCCTGCTCGGAAATTTTAATACGCGAACGTACCAAGCCCTGCGAAATATTTTGCATGGTGAGCTGCTTTTCAATTTGGGCTTTAAATTCATTGAAATTGCTACCATCGCGTTTGAGCTGCGCTTCGAGGTCAGATTCTTCCCATTTATTCATTTGCAAAATATTGACAATGGCTGCGCGAATTTCTTTGTCGCTCACCGTGACGCCAAATCGACGTGCTGCGCTCATTTGTAGAGATTCATTGATGAGCTGGTCGAGGATCTGCTCGCGTAGTACGTTTTCGGGGGGTAGCTGCATGCCAGCACCTTTGGTACGCGCTGTGATGTCGCGGATGCGCAATTCCAGCTCTGTTGCCGTGATGACACTGTCATCGACGGTGGCGGCAATAGAATCTAATGTTTCAACTGCGGCAATTGCCGGCAAGCTTACTAGCGCGAACAAAAGGGCAAGGGTAAAAGGTGTTTGCATGGTATGTCTTATGGTTAGGGTAAACGTTATCGTTTGTGGGGTTGAGTGGCCTAGTGAATAAACTTCTCGCGTTTTTCGAAGCCATAAATCCCGTCGTAGAGGATGCTATTTGCTTTACCGCCAGAACCACCGAGCCCTTTGAGGTGCACTTCAAAGAAAATACCCCGGTCGTACTGTGCGTTTTGGTCGTCTACAAGCTTGGCTATATTACTGTCTAGCCAGCGTCGCGCCAAGATTCGAAAGCGATAGCAGCAGTCGTTGTATTCGAAACCAACAAAGCTTTCGAGTTCCTGCTGGTTTTCAAAATCGTAGTTAGAGCGTGCCATCATCGTCCATTGTTTGCTCAACGGGTGGCTAAAAGAGAAATCCATTTGGTCGATGTTGTTGCCATCTCCACCGTTAGCAGCCGGGTTGAGGTCGCGTAAGAAAGAATAAGAGAGGTTGACGAGCTTGCGATAATCTTTAGAGGCATAGTGAATACCTGTCGAGCCACGATTGACCTTGCTGGTTTCGGTATCGTAAATCACGTTGCTGAAAAATTCTGTACGCTCAATCAGGTTGATTCGTAATTCGCCGGCGATTTCAGAGTTATCACTCAGTTCTGCTTCGCTCGCATTGCCACCGAGTGTGACGTCGCGGTCGCGAAAGTGGAATATTTGCCCGACGCTGGCTTCAAACAGCTCTTTATCGCTACGGTTATCGTACCAGCGGCTGGTAAGGCCGAGTGTTACTTGGTTGGCGTCGTCGAGGCGATCGCCACCAATAAAGCGTGAATCGCGGTAGAGTTGACCGTAAGAAAAGGTACGTTCTGAGGTGTCGAAGTTAACATCAAGGCCGTCGTTGCCCCCGATGTTGAACAAGTCGCTGTGATCTTCTTTGCTGCGGTAAAGCCAGTAGGCGCGAGGCTCAATGGTTTGTGTATAACTGCCGCCAGCGTGCTCAAACACTAGCCCCATATCGATAGAGGCTTGCGGTGCACCAAGACCGAATTGGAGGGCGTTTGCCTCTTCGCTAATAGAATCGTTAGCGTCCAGCTGGTAGCGGAGCCCTTTGTAGCCAAACTCGGGGACAAAAAAGCCCCAAGGTTTACGCTGTTCCCAGCGGAAGTTGTAATCTAAATTAAAGCGCTCACCGGTGAGCACGTCGGGTTGCTCAACTTCTTGTTTGAAATAGGTGTAGCGATTTTTCAGGTTAATGACCCAATTGCCAAAGTTGTAACGGCCGTTAACGTCTACTTGAGGCAGCTTGCGATAGGGCGTTGGTATATCTAACAACAGTACTTGTTGGGTTTGGGCTAGGGTGGAAAGGTGCCAGTTTTCAAACTGGTAACCGACTTGTGCGTATTGCTGTAAAAAGCTCTTGTTAGCAACAGAGAGTGACGAGGTGCCTAAATCGCGAAAATAGTCCTCATCGCTGACCTTGGTATAGTCGGCTTTGGTGTACCACCCGTGGGTACCGCCACCTTTCTGATTCATCTGTACTAACCAGCGAGAATCGCCCTTGTGGGGGCGCGCTTCTTCTTCGGTAATTTCCCCTGCTTCTACTAAAGCATCAAGGTCTTCATCTTGACTGCCGCCGTCGTCTGAAAGGTAGGTAAAGCCCATTTCGGTACGCGTCCAGCTGTTGAGGTAGCGCGTTTCGACTTCGCCCATTAAGCCGCGCCCTGTAATGAGGCGAGGGGTAATGGTGGCGTCATAGTTGGGTGCCAAATTCCAGTAGAATGGCATGGCAATATCGGCACCGCCGTCGTCGGTGTTATTGATGGACGGGTACAGAAACCCACTCTGGCGTTCATTCCCAACAGGGAAGGTTACGTAAGGCAAATAAAAGACGGGCACCTTGCCCACTTTTAGTACGACATTTTTGCCGCTGCCCTGTTGCGTTTCTCGATCGATGGTGATTTTTTCGCCCTTCAGCATCCATGTTTCATCACCGGGTTCACAGGTTGTGATATAGCCGCCGTTAAGCTCGAGCTTGGCGGGAGAAAGTTGCTTGACCGAACGAGCGCCGCCGCGTACTTGCTCGTCTTTGAAAACAAAAACAGCCTCATCGAAGGTTGCTTTGTGTTCAATGGTGCTTACTTCTGCGTATTCGCCCTCGATGACGACGCCAGGTTGCTTAATACGCACGCGTTGTTTCAAGGTGGCACGCTCGAGGTTACGCTCGTAGGTCATTTCTTCGGCGGCGATGGCTCGATCCCCTTGGGAGACTTCTACATCACCTTGGAGAATTGCGGTGCTGCCATCGAGGATCGAGGCATCTTGGGCTTCGACAACAAGCTCCTCTTGCGCCAACTGCGAGGCGCTACCTTGCTCGACGTCATTGGGGCTTTCTATATAAGCGCCGCTGCAACCCGCAGGTACGAGTTCTTGTAGTTCCGGGGGTAACTGGTCTTTTTTAAGCCAGCCATAAGGCACATTGGCGGCTTTTTCCAGCAGGGTGGGGCTGTCGGTGACAATAAGCTCGGCGCGCGTATAGGCAGGTAGAGCGAGGAGCCCAACAACAAAAAAGAGCTTGGAAAGCTTTGGTTTAAACAATTCGGTGAATACGCTGGGTTTAAGAAGCCGACGATTATAGTGCTATAGTCCTATAAATTGAAAATGTGGCGATAGAATTTTTTTGATCAGGTGAACTTTTGGCGCTGGCTAAGCGCTGGATTTAGGAAAGATAGAATAATATGACGCAGACTTTTGAGTCGGAATTGAAGCTCTGGGTGACGGCTGAACTCGATAACATCGAGGCCCCAAACAGTATTCCCAAATTTAGCTGGCAGAGTTTGAATGGGGACGCCGGCTTTCGTAAATATTTTCGTTTGGGGTTTGAAAACTTTTCGCTTATTGCCGTTTTTGCGCCACCTAAAACGGAAAATAATGAAGCGTTTGTTGCTATCGACACATATCTCAGGGCGCATGGTGTACAAGTACCCAAAATCATTGCTTACGATGCCGCGCGTGGTTTTCTGCTTTTGGAAGATTTGGGGGAAAAGCTTTTTCTCGATTATCTCGATAAAGATTCCGCAAATAGTTTGTACGGCTTAGCTTTACTCGAGCTGCTTAAGATTCAGCAATGCCCGGTTAATACAGAAATTTTTCCGTCGTATGATGCTTCGCGTTTAAAACAAGAACTGTCATTATTCCCTGAGTGGTTTGTTACACGACTACTCGGTTGTGATATTGGGGAAAAACAGCAAGCTTGCTTAGATCAGTTGTTTGATCTGCTAATCGAAAGCGCCTTAGAGCAGCCGCAAGTAATTGTGCATCGTGATTATCATTCTCGGAATCTCGTTTACGGTGAGGGCGGCGAACCTGGCGTGGTTGATTTCCAAGATGCCGTAATCGGCCCTTTTACCTACGACCCAGTATCGTTGTTGCGCGATTGCTATATTGAGTGGCCGAAAGAAGATGTGCAGCGTTGGATGCTGGCCTACGCAAGTTTGGCGGTAGATGCTGAATTAATTGAAGAGCAAAGTGAACATACAATTGAGCGTTGGTTCGATTTGATGGGCATGCAACGGCACATCAAAGTACTTGGTATTTTTGCACGCTTGTCTTTGCGTGATGACAAACACAGTTATCTCAATGATTTGCCTTTGGTCATTAAATACGTTCGTGATGTTGCGGCAAAGTATGAGCAATGCGCTGATTTTTTGAAGTGGTTTGATGATGAACTCTTACCTATAGCCGCGCAACAAAGCTGGTTTCGCGAACCCAAACTATGAAGGCTTTTATTCTTGCCGCCGGTAAAGGCGAGCGCATGCGCCCGCTAACCGACAATACACCAAAGCCCTTGTTGCGCGTTGGCGGCACTACGCTGCTAGATCGTCAAATCGAAAAATTAGCCGCTGCGGGTATTCGTGACATTATTGTTAATGCGGCCTATCTAAGTGAGAAAATTAGTGCACACGTTGGGAGATATAAAAATAGTGATTTGAATATCACTGTTTCGGTTGAGCCAGCCCCCTTAGAAACTGGTGGTGCTATTTTTCATGCGTCCGATTTAATTGGCGACGCACCGTTTTTATTGGTTAATGGTGACGTATGGATGGATTATGATTATATGGAAATTGTCGGTCAGGCTTCGGGTCTCCAACGCGGGGGTGGGTGTTTAGTGCTTGTACCCAATCCGGTGCATAAAAAAGAAGGTGATTTTTGTTTTGCGGAGGAATCGCAACACGGCCTTCTGCAATTACCGCAATCTAATGCTGGGCCTGCGCCCAAAAGTACGTTTACCTTTAGCGGGGTTAGCGTACTTTCCCCCTCGCTGGTAACAGATTACCCTCAATGCCGAGTCAAATTTCCTTTAGTCGAAGCGTTTCGCTGGGCTATCGGCCAGAAAAAACTAAGCGGTTCTGTGTTTAACGGGTATTGGTTAGATGTAGGAACACCCGAGCGTCTGCAAGAATTAAAAACACGGCTTCCCTGATACCGTTGGAATACTGTAGTTGTTTTCTTAGCGCCCCACCTCGACGCCTTTTGCGTGCCTATCTAAAAAACCACGAATTCGGCGTGTAAGACGATTTTCATGATCTTCATCACTGCCTGTGGGCCGCATCATTTTTACTTGGTAGTAGTGCGCTACACCCTTTTCGCGAGTGCTGCGATAACGCGCCTTGGTTTCAATGTCATCTAGATAGTGTTCTCCGTAATAGATATCCAAAATAGGCAGCTCAGGGTCGCTAATAAATTGGTCTATATGGTCTGGTGTTTCAGGTATGTTGTTGCGTGCAGCAACCCAAATAACAGCGCGAATGGGGCGTTGTATAACGCCCACTTGAACTTTGCCAATGTTCTTTCTTCCGGTCATAGACTGAATATATTTGATGGCACGGGTGGCGGCAACGCCATGACCGACGATCACAATGTTGTATTGCCCTTGCTTGTTGAGATAGGCAATGGCCGCATCTAAACGCGATTTACTGGTGTCTTCTGGGTCTGCTTCATTATTTGTTTGCGAGTTTTGAACTGAGGTTTTGTCTATTTTCTTTTCAATGTCTTCTGCCATTGCTTCGGCATTTTTTTCATTCTGTTCTTTTTCGTCGCCAGTTTTTTCACTTGTGTTCGTGCTGGGCGGTGTTGGGGTTGGGCGTGGCGGGATTTTAGCCTTCTTTGTGTTCGGTAGATTGATCGACAAAGTCGCCCAGCCGTGATGCACAAGGCTTAAGCGCAGTGCATTAATTTCATCGGGTTCATCAACTGTTTGACCTTCGCCATGAAGGATTAACACCGCACCGAAGGGGTTACCGGTACGGTCTTTTTGCCAGAGGGCAAGAAATTGTTCCGATGGCGCTTGCAGCCAAACTTGTTCACTTGTATCTAGTTCATCTGCGATGAGTGCGATGCTATTTTTTTCAGTATCAATATTGGGTCTAGGCGCATTGGTTGCTACCGGTTTTTCATCGCTCGTCACCGGGCTAGGGGCTTCGTTTTCCTCTTTTGTAGGTGCTTCTTGAGCAAGTGTCTTGCCAGCGATAAGTATCAGCAGCAGTGAAAAGACGTAAACCGACAGACTGTTCTTGATAAATGAAAGCTGAGCCATAAGATCACTTTGATTATGTTGCTTGTTTAAGAGGTTGATGGGTTGCCCCATGTACAGAAAAGGGCTTTCGCTCGTTTCTGCCTAGTAAAAGCCAGTGGCATTCAAGTAAAATGCGCTTCTTGCCTAGCTTTGAGTGCCAGAGCGTTTTGCGCAATCACTGTACCCGAGCCATCACTATACTAAAGGTAGATCATGACCAGTTTGAAGGATTTTAAAATCGCTCCCTCTATATTATCGGCAGACTTCGCTCGACTTGGAGCAGAAGTTGATGCTGTGCTTGAAGCCGGGGCCGATATCGTCCATTTCGACGTGATGGACAATCACTATGTGCCCAACTTGACCATAGGCCCAATGGTGTGTGCTGCGTTGCGTAAATATGGGGTTGAGGCGCCGATCGATGTGCATTTGATGGTGGAGCCGGTAGATGATCTTATCGTTCAGTTTGCAGATGCTGGCGCCACGTACATCACTTTTCATCCAGAGGCATCGCGCCACGTCGACCGCTCGATTAAATTGATTCAAGAGAAGGGCTGTAAGCCAGGTCTCGTACTTAACCCAGCTAGCCCGTTAAGCTTGGTCGAGAACGTGCTTGATCAGTTAGACATGCTGTTATTGATGTCGGTAAACCCTGGGTTTGGCGGTCAGAAATTTCTACCTTATGTGCTTGATAAAGTCGCAGATGCTCGCGCCCTGATTGATACCATGGGTTTGGACACGCGTTTAGAAATTGACGGTGGCGTGACCACTGACAACATCGCTGAAATTGCAGCAGCAGGTGTCGATACTTTTGTTGCTGGCTCGGCTATTTTTAAAGCCGACAGCTATAAAGGCGTGATTGATCAGATGCGAGAATCACTTGCGTCTGTTAATAATATGTCACAGTGATCAGTCAATTAGTTTGAGTGAATAATATATTGTTAGTGACCACTAAATATTTAGGAATAGGCAAAAATCAATGGATCTAGGGCAACAATCACTTTCTTCTTTGGTGGATGATCGTTCGTCAAAGAGCGAGCAACAGATCGCGAAAATGTCTGAAGTACACAGTTTTAGTGGCTCAGACTTAGATAATATGAAAATCCTCCATGATGCGAGCGATAACGAAAAAGTCTTAAAGGTCTTTCGCGAGTTACGTACACAGCTATTTGATAAAGCCGCGGGTAAGAACTTTGTTTGTATGGTGACGTCGGTTTGTCCTGGGGGTGGAGCTAGCTATGCGGCGCGTAATCTGGCTGCGGCAATCGCGTTAGATAAAGCGAAGACCTCTGTTATTGTCGACTGTAATTTTTATGCACCTACAGTCGATTCCTTATTGGTGGCGGAAGCAAATCTCGGTTTAACGGATTACCTGTCAGTACAAGAGATGGGGATAGAATTCGTGCTTTATGCTTCAGGGATTAAGCGATTGCGCATTGTGCCCACCGGAAAAAAAGTAGGCGGCGCTACGGAAAAATTGTCGTCCAGTAAAATGGTGGGTTTTATTCAGGAATTAAAAGCACGCTACCCAGATCGCTATATTATTATCGATAGCCCTTCTGTGGGTGACTCTTCTGCTGACGCACGTATTTTGGCGCAGTTGTGTGATTTTGTGGTTGTAGTGGTACCTTATGGCAAGGTTAGTCAAAGTCAGGTAAAAGCGAGCATTGAAATGCTTGGGCCGAAGCGTGTTGCTGGCACCTTATTTAATAACGTGTAAGCTATAGAGATATGCAGGTTTATTGGCTTACGAGTTTGCTCGCTGCTTTTCATATAAAACGTTGAATATTGAAAGTCATTTTTCTTTTTTTAGCGTTTTCGCTTATTCATTCGCCACCGTGATATTGTACTTTTTCATCAGGTCGTAGAGTGTCGGTCGAGTTACACCGAGTAATTTTGAGGTGGCTGAAATGTTGTATTCGGTCATGGTAAGCGCACGCAAAATAGCCGCACGCTCTGCGTTGTAACGAACTTCACGCAAGTTCAAGCTCAGGGCTCCTTCAGAAACCAGGCCTAGGTCTTCTGAAGAAATGAGTTTGTCGTCTGCCATGACTACGCTGCGTTTTATACGGTTTTCCATTTCACGAATGTTACCTGGCCAATCGTATGCTTCGATAGCTTCTACAGCTTCCGGTGAGAAGCCCTGAATACTTTCGTTGTTTTGTTCGCAGAAGCGGCGCAAGAAATGGCGAGCAAGTAATAGTTTGTCTCCCTGTCTCTGACGTAAGGGCGGGATTTCAATTTCCATTTCACAAATACGATAGAACAAATCTTCTCGGAAGGTCCCTTCGTGCACCATTTTTTGTAAGTCTTTGTTGGTTGCGCACACGACACGAACATCAACGGGTATTTCTTCTCGTCCGCCTACACGTTCAATCACGCGCTCCTGTAAAAAGCGCAATAACTTGGCCTGTAATAGCAGAGGCATATCGCCGATTTCATCTAGAAAAAGCGTGCCGCCACTCGCTGTTTCAACTTTACCGAGTGTCCGTTTATTGGCACCGGTAAAAGCGCCTTTTTCGTAACCGAATAATTCACTTTCCATTAGGTTTTCGGGTACCGCTGCGCAGTTGATCGCAACCATGCGTTTTTCTTTGCGCGGGCTTAAATTGTGCAGCGCCTTTGCCATGACTTCTTTACCGGTTCCACTTTCGCCGGTGAGCGTGCAGGTCACATCAGATGGCGCTAGCTTTTCGATGGTGCGACAAATCTTTAGCATTTTCGGGTCGCACGCGATGATGCCATCCAGCGGTGATTGTTGCTGCTCTTGAATAAGTCGATGTTGCTCTTCAAGTTCGTGAATATGGTAAGCGCGTTGAAGAATGAGATCTAAAGTCTCGGGGTTAACGGGTTTTTGATAGAAATCGTATGCACCCATGGCCACAGCACGTACGGCATTTTCATAGTCGGCATTACCCGTCATGACGATGATTTTGGCATTGGGTGAAAGGTTGGAAATTTCCCGAATACAGCGGAAGCCTTCATCAACGCCTTCGTCGTCTGGCGGTAAGCCTAGATCCTGTAAAACAATAGGTGGTTCGTGCAGGCGAATGGCTGCAACTGCATCCTCACGGTTGCTAGCAACAATGACTTCGTATTGGTCAAAGTGCCACCGGAGTTGACTTTGTAGGCCGAGGTCATCCTCGACAATTAAAAGTTTGTTCTTATCTGTTTTACTCATATTGAGGCTTACTATGTCGGAATTCAGCTTGCTGGAAATGTGATTATAAACGTGGTGCCGTGTCCTAGCGAGCTTTCCACGCTAATGGTGCCGCCAATGCTTTGAATATATTCGCGCGCCTGATAAACGCCAACGCCCATTCCTTTGCCTGACTTTGTTGTTTCAAAGGGTTTGAATAGCTTGTTATGGATAAAGTCTTCATCCATACCGCTGCCATTGTCTTCAATATAGACGCTGATGGTGTCTTGGTGCTCAATATTGGTTGTAATATCAACGAAGCCGCTATTGTCGGTTGCGTCTTGAGCATTGTGTATTATGTGAGTAAACACCATCACCAAACTATCAAAATCGGCTTTGACTTTAATGTTTTCATCAAAGGGTACTAGTGTGGGTGCAGGTTGACGTTTCTGGCAGCGCTTTATGGTTTCAATAAACACTTCTTTTAACGTAAATACTTTAATCTCTTCATCTTCAGTGCGCTGGAGTTTCCGCAATAGGTTGTTCATGCGGTCAACGGAGTTTTTGATGGTTTGAATGGCATCTTCTATGAACGCGGGGTTATCTTTATGTTTTTCTGCATTTTTAACCACGAGAGATTGTTGTGCTATGAGATTTTTTAAGTCATGCATAACAAAGGCCGATAGCTTATTAAAGGCGTCAAACTGGCGAGATTCGGCTAGTAATTCTGCCTGCTCATGGCGAGCGATATAGCTCGCGATTTGTCGGCCGACCGTGCGCGAGAGGTCTAGGTCTTCCCAGCCAATGAGCATATCTTCTTTTTTTGAAGTTAATAGCATAAAGCCGATGAGATCTTTCTCGGTAAGTAATGGGAAAATCATCCAGACGTGATCGATGTTTTTCATCCACTTTGGAAGTACTTGATTTCGATTGTTTAGATCGTGACTATCGGAGTTGGGCGCAAAGACCCACTCATTTTGTAGCCCTTCACAGAACTCGCTGGTTTCTGGTTCAAATGTATCTGCAACGTCAAACTCTGTATTGAACTGTTTGATTGGGGCTAAAACTTTAGAACGCTTCAACCATATGGCGCCGCCATCACAGTTAAATAACTCGGCGGCGATAGAGATTGTTTTTGTCGCAATATCGGCAGACGCGGTTGGTTGTGCTAATTGTTTAATAAGTTTGAGCCATTCGCTGCGATAGTCATATTTGTAGCTAAATAAGTGCTTGTTGATTAGAACACTTAAGCTTTTTCGCAGCTTTGACGAAGAAAACACAAAGCCAATTAAGAATAAGCCACTGAGCGACATAAACGTATATATCACTGTGCCCCAGTCGCCACCGTATGAACGAACGTAATATCCGCCCACCGAAAGAGCCATAAGCAATGCACCTGCGAGCGTTAAGGATGTGGTGTAAAAAATAACGGGGCGTGAAAATGTTAGTGTGGCTGTTTGCTTTGACGGTTGTGCCATGGTGGCGACGCCTAAAACAATGAGTGTGCTAGCCGCCATTGATACAGCAGCGCGAGCTTGCCATAACTCAGAATCTAGGTTGGAGAAAATTAAATGCTGTGTAAATAAATAGGAGTCAAAAACGAAGGTGATGGCGAGGCCGAGACAAAGCAATTTATAAAATCGAAACTGATTGTTGTTGCGGTAGAGTTGTTCGAGGCTAAGAAGGCATAAGATAGAATAGAGAATACCCTGCCATATAATCAATTGCTTTTCATAATTGACCAATGAATCTATATATTGGTCAGAAATAGCAATGCCCAAACCAGCGAGCGATATTCCATAGACGCCAAGTTTGAAAAAACGTGGTAATCGTTTATTGCATATTTTTTCTGTGGTGCGGTTGATAGCAACGAGCCAAACAATGTAGTGCAGTGTTTCTGTTAGCAGTAGTTGGCTTAAGCCCGAAGTGGTGTTCCATGAGCGGCTAGCTATCGCAAACAACCAGGCGGTTTGAGTAAGTGCGGCAAACGTCATTGTCCATAGCATGCGTTTTTTGCATGCTTGATAAACAAAGGCGACAGTTAGAACAAGAGATAGAACTGCAGCACTAAAAAATGCTGTTGATGTAACACTGCTAAATTCCATGGGCTAAGCGAGCTCGCATTGATTATTATTGGCGAAGTATATCAAGCGTGGCAAACAAGCACAGCATTGAAAAAGCGTGGGGTTTTGTGGCAGCTAGAAAACCCTATGGGTATTCTAGCGCCCGTATTCATTCGTTAGTTTGCAAAGGTTTTTGGGTCGATAATGCTAATTAGTTTAGGTGCTAATTAGTTGAAAAGGGCTAGTTGGGCAGAAAGGGCGTATTAGGCTTGAAAGCGCGAAATGATGTTGCCTAACACTCGGTCAAAAATAGGGCGACCATCTAGGATTTTAGCCTTGCTAAATTGCATGTCGTAAGCGAATTGACGACGTGTTTTTTCCATCGTTTTAAAGCCGAATTTGTTGACGAATAAGTAAGAGTCGGCGTCAATCTTTTTGCTGAGTTTGCAGCGTATGATTTTGCCGTCTTCTTCCTGGTATTCTACCCACATGCCTTCTTGGATTTCTTTTGCTTTGATGAAGAACTTACTGGAAAGCTCTTCGTACTGCGACTGTTGGCGTTCAAGAGCGGTCATTTCATCCCAAGATTTCTCCGCATCGTCACTTTTGCCTAGCGTATCTTTCTGGTCTTCATCGAGCGCACGGAATTCAACGGTTTTGCTTTCGGCGCTGCTGCCAACTAGCGCGTCGATTGTAGCTTCTATTTGGTCAATTCGCGCTGAGCGTGTTTCAGGGTTGTCAATCGCGAGTTCAAGGCCTCGTTCAATACGGCCGAGAATTTCAGGCTTTAATCGCTGCGCTCGAGCTTTTGATCGTTCATCTTGGTGCGATTTACACAGCCAAACAAGGTCTGAAACGAGCTGCTCGTTCTCAACCCACATTGCGTCATCTTTACCTTCTTTAATGTAGGTAATAACCAACACTTGTAGCCAGGTGTTAGTGAGGAATTCACTGATAGCAGGGGGAAGTTTTTCGTCTTTTAGCTTGTCGAAAAGTGTAGATTGAGCAAAGGTTTTCGCATTGCGAATTTTGGCTTTACCAATTTCAGTTTGAGTGGTGCGATTTTCCACCATGGTGGATTTGCGCACTTCTTTTTTGACCAGCGCTTCTATTTCTTCCTGGACCTGAGAAAAAACGGAGTCGTCGATGGAGTATTGACGATTAATGGTTTGTACGCCGTCGGCGATTGCACGATATAGTGGGTCGCGCTCAAGTGGTTTGCTTTCGTCGAATTGAATCCCTGAGGTCGTGATGGTGTTTACCAGTATGCGAGCAGCGTGATTCTCATCGGTAAGAAAGCTGTTGTCTTTTAGCGCAACTTTAAGAATCGGGATTTGTAATCGGCATATTAGTGATTGAACTACGAGCGGTAAGTCCTTGTCTTCCAGAACTTTTTCAAAAAACATAGCGACTAGATTAATTGTATCTTCGTCGGTTTGCCCCAGTGATTGAGGGGCGCTAGGGTTTTTCTTTGAAAGTAATTCACTGACTAGGTCACGCAAAACCACTTTGGGTTCAGAGCGAGCAATCTTGTGGTCAACCACGGGTTGTTTTGTTGTTAAGTGAGATGCTAGATCTTGTGTCGGGAGTACTGGCCCGGGGTTGTTGGAATAAAAGTAGTATGGTGCCTGGCCTTGCTGGCTAGCGCCGCGAATGGCAGACATTAACGAGGCTAGCATTTCAGGTGAGAGAGATATCGTGCGGTTTTCACCGCCTGCGGTCGCAGAAACGTTGGTTTCTGGTTTGTTTTCTCTCGCGGTCTCAACCGGTGTAGCTACACCTGATTTTTTACGTAGGCTCTTGGGTACCTTGGGTAAAATACCTGTTTCAATGAGAAGCTGATTTGCGTCAGAATATATGTGGCCAAGTTGTTTTAATACGTGCTTTTCAAACAGTTTGAATAAAATCAGACGTGTTTTAATACTGATTTTGAGGTTTTCTAAGCAGGAGCTAACAAATGCTTTGGCTACTTGTTGAGGGTCAAGCGGATTGTTTTCTTCGTCGACCGTTGCCTGTAAAAGGAGGTGGTCCAGTCGAACGCTGAGTTCATACAATTCATTCTTGTATGATTCACGAGCGCGATTAGACATGTTCTTTAGCGCAAGCTCAATTTCCAGGTCGTCGCCTTCGACAATCGCCAAGTTTACATCGTCGTCAGATTGTACTGGTGCAGGTTTGGGGCGAGCAGCGATATTGCTGGGTACCACAAGATTATCGAACTCGGTATGTAGCGAGCGCTGAAAAGCACTGATCAAACCTTCTTTTTTAACGCGTATCTCGCGCATTGACTCAAAGTAAAGGTTTTGTTCGTTATTGGATGAGGCGCGTTTGCTGAGCTCGTAAAACAAATCATCTGTGGCAGAGAACATATGCTCGAGCAGTTGACGGCTAGCGGCAAGTGATTCTTGTTCAATGTGCTTTAGCACACCAGGCGAGTTCACTTTGGTTTTGTTTTGATTGCCGGC
Organism: Agarilytica sp.; assembly: GCA_045430305.1. Taxonomy (GTDB): domain Bacteria; phylum Pseudomonadota; class Gammaproteobacteria; order Pseudomonadales; family Cellvibrionaceae; genus Agarilytica. The sequence goes on from JAILXW010000002.1 coordinate 661,355, forward strand.
AACTAGTTCAAGGTGGCTGCTGGGACTTTCATTTGCCATGATGCGATAGCTCAAGTCGTGTCGTTTTCGACGCGGTTTTTAAAGGCTCAAAGATGCTAATTGTGCAAAAAATATTCCAATATAGCCTTGTGGAATCAGTAAATTCGCTTGTATATCGAAAAGTTAGCCTAAAATACCACAGGGTCCCCTTTTTTGATATGGATGGACATATTCTTAGTAGTGAAATACCCTCGAAATTCGAAAGAACCTGGTGTACATGCGTTTTAAACGATTGGTATATTCGGGTGTAAATACGAAACTGTAAAATAAGTCGACGGTTTTTTGCTCTCGTTAGGCTAATTCATGTTCCTATATAGAAGTCTTTATGCTGGCTATCTTTCTCCGTAAGTGGGGCGCGCTGCACTCTCGATCACCTGTTTCAGACATACGGGGTAGGGTTTGAAAGTTCTCATTGTTGATAATCTCGATTCCTTTACATACAACCTTGCTATCTATTTACGAGAGTTAGGGGCTGATGTTGAGGTGAGGCAAAATGATACGCTGACAATTGAAGAGGTTTCGCGAATAGCACCTCAGAAGCTGCTTATTTCGCCTGGGCCGGGTAGGCCAGAAGCTGCTGGTATTTCCCCGCTTGTGGTCGAACACTATTTTGAAACGCTTCCAATTATGGGTGTCTGTCTGGGGCATCAGTGTTTGGCTCAGTATTTCGGTGCAAAAATTGAGCGGGCGAGTCGCCTTATGCATGGCAAGGTTTCTCCTGTGAAGCATGTGGGGGAAGGTGTTTTGAGAGGCTTGCCGCAACCCTTTCAAGCAATGCGTTATCATTCCTTGCTGATTGATGAGGCGAATTTGCCTGAGTGTTTTAAAGTGACTGCTTGGGCGGAATATCGAAATGCTGATACGAGGGAGCTTGAGCGCGAGATAATGGCAATTGAGCATACAAGCCTGCCGCTTTTCGGTGTACAGTTTCATCCCGAATCCATATTAAGTGAGTGTGGTCATCGACTGCTGCAGAATTTTCTCGAACTCTAGGTTTTCTGTTTCAGCTCACCCCGTACATAAAAACACAAAAATATTATGAATATTAAACAAGCTTTGGCCAAAGTTGTGGCCCGCGAAGATTTAACTCAAGAAGACATGCAGGCCGTCATGCAACAAATTATGACGGGCGAGTGTACACCCGCGCAAATTGGCGGCTTTTTGATGGCCCTGAGAATGAAGGGGGAGACCGTTGAGGAAGTCACTGGAGCCGCGCAAGTGATGCGTGACTTAGCAACGCCGGTGGCGGTAGAAGCGGAAAACATGGTGGACACATGTGGCACCGGTGGTGATGGCGCGAACTTGTTTAATGTATCCACGGCGTCTGCATTTGTGGTGGCGGCAGCTGGCGGGCACGTGGCAAAACATGGCAATCGTTCAGCTTCTAGCTCCTCTGGTAGCGCCGATGTGTTAGAGCAGGCCGGTGTGAATTTAGATATTTCACCGGAGCATATTTCCCGCGCTATTTCACAAGTAGGTGTCGGGTTTATGTTTGCGCTCAAGCACCACGGTGCCATGAAGCATGCCATTGGCCCGCGTAAAGAATTGGGTCAGCGCACAATATTTAACATGTTAGGCCCCATGACAAACCCGGCGAAAGTAAAGCGCCAAGTTATAGGTGTGTTTGATAAAGATTTGTGTCGCACCATGGCAGAAGTGCTTCAGCGCTTGGGCAGTGAGCATGTGATGGTAGTGCATTCGAATGATGGTTTGGATGAGATCTCTATTTCTGCGCCTACCTTTGTCGCCGAGTTAAAAGACGGTGAGGTAAAAGAATATGAGATTAACCCCAGTGATTTTGCCTTGTCGCATGACACGTTAGACGGTTTGAGTGTTGAAAGCGCTGAACAAAGTTTGGGGCTAATTAAAAGTGCGCTCGAGGGCGAAGACGGAAATGTAGCTGCTAAAGCACGCGACATTATTACTATTAACGCTGCGGCAGCAATTTATGTGGCTGGCTTGGCCGACACCTTTAAAAACGCAGTTGCGATGGCTGAAGATGCGATTTCTAGCGGTGGCGCGAAAGAAAAATTAAAAGAATTAATCGAGTTTACTTCTATTGCTTAAATGTATTTAGGGTAATTAAGAATATTTTAGGAGAGAACATTGACGGGCAAGGCCGACATTCTAGAAAAAATAATCGCGCGCAAGCATGAAGAAGTGCAAGAGCGAAAAGCTTTACGCGATATGGCTGCACTCGAAAGCCAGATTGCAGATCTCGTGCCTGCTCGAGGTTTTGTTAATTCTATTCGAAATAAAATTTCACAAGGTTTGCCTGCGGTCATTGCCGAGGTTAAAAAAGCCTCCCCGAGTAAAGGGGTGATTCGTGAACACTTTGTGCCTGCTGAAATCGCGTCGAGTTACGAGGCGGGTGGAGCGGCATGTTTATCGGTGTTGACCGATGTGGATTATTTTCAAGGCGCAGACGAGTATATGCAGCAAGCTCGAGCGCAAGTTACTTTGCCGGTAATTCGCAAAGATTTTATGGTGGACCCTTATCAAATTTGTGAATCGCGTGCTCTGGGTGCAGATTGTATTCTTCTAATTGTTGCGGCTTTAGAAAATACGCAATTAAAAGAATTAAATCGTTTGGCCCATGACGTAGGGCTTGATGTTTTGGTAGAGGTGCATAATAAAGAGGAATTAGATCAAGCGCTGGAATTACCTAATACTCTAGTGGGTATTAATAACCGAAACTTGCGTACATTTGAGACGAGTTTAAATAACACTTTGGATCTATTGGAATATATTCCGCAAGATAAAATCGTTGTGACAGAAAGCGGTATTCACAATCGCGAAGATGTCGCGCTGATGCGCGAAAATAAGATCAATGCCTTTCTGGTTGGGGAATCTTTCATGCGGCATGAAGATCCCGGTGCGAAGTTAAAGGAATTGTTTTTCTAGAACGCTTAACGTTGTGGAGATGGCCTCATTAGGGAGGTCACCTATTTGGTAAGAGATAATTTAGGCATTAAAAAAGGGGCTCAAAAGCCCCTTTCTTTTTGATTTGTTGTGGAAGCTTAACGTGTTCCGTACACCACCATGGTTTTACCTTTTACGGTAACTAGGCCTTGATCTTCCAGCGTTTTCAATACGCGGCCGACCATTTCGCGAGAGCAGCCAACGATGCGACCGATTTCCTGACGGGTAATCTTAATTTGCATACCGTCGGGGTGGGTCATTGCATCGGGTTCTTTGCATAGATCTAGCAACGTCCGTGCTACGCGACCGGTCACGTCAAGGAATGCGAGATCGCCAACTTTTCGTGTGGTGTTGCGCAGGCGGCGAGCCATTTGTGAGCCCAGGGCAAAAAGAAACTCAGGGTGAGATTCTGAAAGCTCGTGAAATTTCGCGTAGGAAATTTCGCCGATTTCACATTCGGTTTTTGCGCGAACCCAGGCGCTGCGATTATCTTGTTGGTCGAACAAGCCCATCTCACCAAAGAAGTCACCATCATTTAGGTAAGCCACGATCATTTCGCGGCCTTCTTCATCTTCGATCAGAACTGTCACAGATCCTTTGACTATGTAATACAAAGAATCACTTTTGTCGCCAGCGTATATCAAGGTGCTCTTCGCTGGGTAGCGACGGCGATGACAGTGGCTGAGGAACTCATCGACATTTTGAATATGTGGCGTTAGGGTACTAGACACCTTGTTACTCACCTCTATTTTATTAGCTTTTCTTGCTTCCACTACTCTTCGAGTATAACGCTAAAGTGAAGTTTTGCACCTAGTTGCTTGTAAAATAATGATTTATCAGATCTTTCCGGCTTAATTTTGAACAAAGCTGTGGTAATCTCGCCCGCCCACATTAGAACTGCTTACGAGGTTGAATTAAATGCAAGCAACGGTTAGCTGGAATGAAGGTGTTTGTTTTGAGGGAAAGTCAGGCAGTGGTCATACTGTCACGATGGATGGCCCGCCAGATCACGGTGGTCAAAACAAAGGTGTTCGCCCGATGGAAATGCTTTTATTGGGCCTAGGTGGTTGCGCTTCGTTCGACGTGTTAAGCATTCTGCAGAAAAGCCGTCAGAAAGTGAGCGCTTGTTATGCTGAGCTTGAAGCCGAGCGTGCCGATGCAGTTCCTTCGGTCTTTACCAAAATTACGATGAAGTTTGTGGTGACAGGGGAAAACTTGAAAGAATCTCAGGTGGCGCGAGCAGTGTCGCTTTCAGCGGAAAAGTATTGCTCTGCTTCTATTATGTTGGAAAAGGCGGGCGTAGAGATTGAGCATGCATACGAGGTGCGAGAAGCTTAGCTATTACTTTATACCTATATATTGAGCTTCTTAAGTTGCGTAGGCCGGCCTATGTGGTGTTGGGGCTGCTGTAGAAGTAGCCACCAAGTAGACCTAGTTGAATAGGCTTTAAATTCGATAGCTCAGACCTGTCATCGCCTTCGATACCAAGGTCATTCCCGCTTTGATTGGGGCAGGAAAATCATATCCACCCGCTTCTAGGGCTTTGTGACCGTGCTTTTCTTCATCTATTAACATTTGTGTCACGATGGCTTTGGATTTTGCATCTGACTCAGGCAAAGACTCCATATGCTCAGATAAGTGTTTACACACCTGCTCTTCTGTCGCGGCGACAAAACCAAGGCTTAATTTGTCGCTGATTAAACCGGCCCCGGCGCCAATCCCAAAAGAAAGCCCATACCAAAGCGGGTTAAAGACACTGGCTCGGCTATTAAGTGTTTGTAAGCGTTCTTCGCACCACACGAGATGATCCACTTCCTCTTCTGCTGCGGCCTCCATTTCTTCACGTACTTCCGGCAGCTTTGCCGTTAAAGACTGGCCCTGATATAAGGCCTGGGCGCATACTTCGCCTGCGTGGTTTACACGCATCAAACCGGCAGCGTGTTTGCGTTCCTGGTCGCTCAGGTCAACTTGGTCGCAGTTATTTCCCGGGCAGGGCCGGCCAGCACGGTTGGCATCGGGTGCCAAACTTCGCAGTGCGTTATCAAAGGTTGTAATGACTTGGTCAATTAAAGAAAAATTTCGATCATTCATTGGCTTGCGTGTCTTGGGGCAGTCTATTAGCCTTTATCTAGTCGTATGGTAATTCACCTAAGTAAATAAAGGCGTGTGGTTAATGGACAATAATGACCTAAGGTTGATCCTTAATGCAAAGGTTTCTTTAGTTGTGATAGAGACCTACGATGAGCCGCGCGCACTTTCATTACTCGAAGGCTTATTCCAGATTGAGCGCATTCCTGCTTGGTGTTGGTCGATAACAGGTGGTGTGCGTAACTTAGGCTTTGGCTTAACGATGAGTTCTGCAGATTCTCATAAAGAACCAGAAGAGGTCTTGAATTACATCAAGGCATGCAAAGAACAGAGCGCATTTGTTTTGTGTGACTTCCATCATCACCTCGAGTCGCCTAAAAATATTCGTCATATCAAAGATATCGTGTTCGATAAGCGAAATCATAAGTTGATTTTGGTGAGTCACCAGCTAACTTTGCCGCCTGAACTTAGCCGCTATGCCGCATCAGTGAGCATATCCATGCCTGCGGAGGACGAAATTCTCGCGATTGTGCGCGAAGAGGCCAGAGTGTGGGCGGCAAAAAACAATAAATCACGTATCAAAGCAGACAATGTGACCTTAAAGAAGCTTGTGAGCAATTTAAAAGGCTTGCCGCATCAAGATGTGCGTCGTTTAGCCCACGGCGCGATAGCCGATGATGGCGTTATCAGTGAATCTGACTTGCCTGAACTCACACGCCGAAAATTTGAATTAATGGATATGGATGGTGTGCTGCATTTTGAGTTCAGCACTGCACATCTGCGTGATGTGGGAGGCCTCGCAAATTTAAAGAAATGGTTGGAGGATCGGCGCCATATATTATTGAGTGAGGGCGGGGGAGACGATCTAAAAATCGATGCGCCAAAAGGTGTTCTTCTGTTCGGTGTTCAGGGTGGCGGTAAAAGCTTAGCCGCAAAAGCAATTGCCGGCGTTTGGGGTTTGCCATTGCTCCGGTTAGATATGGCCGCGTTGTTTAACAAATATATCGGCGAGACAGAAAAGAATTTGCGTGAAGCGTTAAAATTGGCTGAATTAATGTCGCCTTGTGTGTTGTGGTTGGATGAAATTGAAAAAGGCATGGCGAACGATGGTGCCGACAATGCAACGGGAAAACGTTTGCTTGGTACGCTATTAACTTGGATGTCGGAAAGAAAAAGTAAGGTGTTTTTAGTCGCAACAAGTAATGATATCAGTGTGTTACCGCCAGAATTAATGCGCAAAGGGCGCTTTGATGAAATCTTTTTCATTGATTTGCCCGATCAGGCGACGCGTTCAACTATTTTTAGTATCCATCTCAAAAAACGTGGGCTTACCTTGGAAAAATTCAACCTGGGCGAGCTGGCGGAAATATCTGAGGGCTTCACCGGTGCTGAAATAGAACAGGCGGTTGTGAGTGCTATTTATTCCGCTTCAGCACGAGGTGAAGATGTTAAACACAGTTATATTGAAAACGCGATACAAAAAACACAGCCGCTTTCGGTCGTTATGGCAGAAAAGATGAACCAGTTGCGTGAATGGGCGAATGAACGAGCGGTTTTCGCTAACTAAATAGCAAGCTATTCAGAATAAAAATAATTTTAAAGCGAGAAGTAATGAATACTCAAGAAGCTTTGGGCATTGCACTGCAATTTCATAATACAGGTAAGTTGAATGAAGCCAGTGATATTTATAAAACGATTTTACAGAGCGAGCCAGAGCACCCGCAAGCACTTCATTTACAGGGGGTGGTTGCGATGCAGCGTGGAAAGCTTGAATTGGCAAAGAGCCTTATCTCGAAGGCGATTCAGGTAAAGCCCGACTATGCCGAGGCGCACAACAACTTGGGCAGTGTGCTGAATGCTCGGAAGTATACGCGCGAGGCGAGTGAGCAATATCAAAAGGCCTTGAAGATAAACCCCGATTTTGTTGATGCCTTGCAAAATATGGCCGTGTTGTGTCAGACAGAAAAAAAGTTTGAATCATCGCTCGATTATATCAATAGAATATTAAAGCTGGTGCCCAGGCATACGCAGGCCTTGTATATAAAGGGGTGCCTCCTACGGCAATTGGGCCGTCTGGATGCCTCGCGTGATTGCTTACTTTCTTGTTTGGAATTGAAACCTGATTTTTTAGAAGCTGCAAATGAGTTGGGGCTCATTTGTATGGATAACGGGGATTTAGTGGAAGCGATTGATTTGTTCTCCAATGTGTTGGCTGTTCGGTCTAAGTTTTTTGAGGCTCAACTGAATCTCGGTTTGGCGTTGGCTAAAACCGGTAGTGCAGAAAACAAAAGAAAAGCTGTTCCAATCATAGAAAAAGCCATCGTGATGAACCCGCAATCAGAAAGTGCATGGCGCAAAATGACAGAGCTGTGCCGTGATCTTGGAGAAATAGAAAAAGCCAAAGCCTTTTGTGATCAAGGGCTAAAGAAAATCCCTCAATCGAAAGCGCTTCGCCTTGATTGCGCTACCTTGTGCACCTCGCTAGATAAGTATTCTGAGGCGATCGAGCATTACAGAATTGTATTGGCGTCTCCGTCTGATTCTACGGGTTTGGATGTAGGCGTTTACTACAATATGGCCCTCTGCAGTGAAAAAGTAGGTGCATTGGAAGACGCTAGAACCTATTTGAATGAAGTCAAAGCGCGTGAGCCTGAGCATCAGCCCAGTAAAATACTACATGCAGTGCTACTGCGCCGAGATGGCGATTTGGAATCTGCCGTTGCGACTTTGGAATCTCTTGATGAAAGTGGGCTGTCCCTCAATGAAAAAATTCAACTGCAGTTTGAATTAGGAAAATCCTGGGATAAAAACAAGGGTGCACAAAAAGCCTTTGCTGCTTTTACGAATGCGAATGCCTTGTTAGCAGTAACAGGTGGGTCAAGCGATAAGTCGGTTGCATTGGGTGAGATTCACAATTATCAGTCTGTAGTCACAAAAGCATGGTTTGAGTCTTGGGCAACTGTAGATGCTGAGAGAGAAGGCTCAAAAGCCCCAGTATTTCTTGTTGGCTTCCCTCGTTCAGGCGCTACGATGCTCGATCAGATATTAGATAGCCACGATAAAATACAAGTGCTTGAAGAGCGGCCCATCTTGCAAGAAATTGAGTTGCAGTTATCGATGCAGGGCAAGTATTACTTGGAGGCTTTGCCCGATATAACCCCTGAAACACTAGAAAATTTACGAAAATTTTATTGGGCGAGAGTCAGTGAGTATGTGGAGTTGGCTTCAGGTAAGGTTTTTATTGATAAGCTTCCGCTCAATATAAAACGTATTCCACTTATTAAACGGTTATTCCCAGAAGCCAAAATTATTTTAGCTTTGCGCCACCCTTGCGATGTTGTGTTGAGTAATTTTATGCAGCACTTTCGTCTGAATAATGTCATGAGTAATTTTCCCGATGTGGACGAAACGGTGCATTACTATGATCAAGTGATGGGGTTGTGGTTGCATTACGTTGACGTTCTCGAACCAAATTATTCTGCAGTAAAATACGAAGATTTGGTTGAGGATGTTCAAACAGGAGCTAAAAGCGTATTGGAGTTTTTGTCTTTGGAGTGGGATGAAAATATGAACGAATTTTACGAACATGCAAAACGTCGTGATGTTCGAACGCCGAGTTGCCAGCAAGTAGCTCACCCCATCTACACAAACTCAGCACAGCGTTGGAAACGTTATGAGGAACAGTTGGCGCCGTTTAAGGCGCCGCTAAAAAAATATTGTGATGCGTTTGATTATGAGTGTTAATCGAAGGTTAGGTTCTTTCTATTGCTCTGTAGGCAATGTCTTTTCGATAAAACATTCCATCCCAGCTAACCTTTTCACAAAGTGCATAAGCGTTTTGTTGGGCTTTATGAACTGAGTCGCCTAATGCGGTTGCGCAAAGTACACGACCGCCACTGGTAACCACATTGTCGCCATTTTGTTGGGTTCCCGCGTGAAATATTTTCGCAGTTTCTGTCGCGTTGTCGAGGCCTGTTATGACTTTTCCTTTTTCATATGAGGCGGGGTAGCCGCCTGCCGCGAGCACAACGCCTACCGCAGGGCGTTCATCCCATTGAGCGTTAATTTGGGTAAGAGTTTTATTTAGTGCGGCTAAGCACATTTCGTTTAAGTCTGACTGTAAACGCATCATGATAGGTTGCGTTTCTGGGTCGCCAAAACGGCAATTATATTCGATGACTTTGGGTGTGCCGTCGGATGTAATCATTAAACCCGCATAGAGGAAGCCAGTATAGGCGTTGCCTTCGGCTTTCATTCCTTCAATTGTAGGGTTGATCACTTCATCCATGATGCGTTGGTTCACCGCAGGCGTTACTACGGGGGCGGGGGAGTATGCGCCCATGCCGCCGGTGTTAGGGCCAGTATCACCATCGCCCACACGCTTGTGGTCTTGACTGGTTGCCATGGGTAGTACATTGTCACCGTCCGCAATAACAATAAAGCTCGCTTCTTCACCTTCGAGAAATTCTTCGATCACAACACGGCAGCCGGCTTGACCAAAGGCGTTGCCAGAAAGCATATCTTTCACTGCGTTTTCTGCAGTCTCTAAATCTTCAGCAACGATGACACCTTTACCTGCAGCAAGACCATCGGCTTTAACCACTATGGGGGCGCCTTGTTCTTTTAAATACGCGAGTGCGGGTTCAACGTCGGTGAATGTTTCGTATGCGGCGGTGGGTATGTTGTGGCGTTTTAAAAAGTCTTTGGTAAATGATTTAGAGCCTTCTAGTTGCGCGGCACATTTACTTGGGCCAAAACACTTTAAGCCAAGTTCAGAAAAATAATCGACAATGCCATCTACTAATGGGGCTTCAGGGCCGACAATGGTTAACTCAACCGAATTTTGTTTGGCAAAGTCGGCAAGTTTTTCGAAATCACCCACGCCGATATTGATGTTGGAAACTTTCTCTTCTAAAGCTGTACCGGCATTTCCTGGGGCTACAAAAACATTTTCTACTTGACCGCTTTGCGCCGCTTTCCAAGCTAGAGCATGTTCACGACCGCCAGAACCAATTACCAATACATTCATAATTTTTTTCCGATTTTTCTAAATAAATATTAAAACTAGAAGTGCTAGAGAGGGGGTATGCACAAAGTAAAGCAGGGCGAAAGCACAGGTCTTGTGCTTCGCCCTTGGGGCCAGATAACACTGTTCAGCCCCTTACCAGAGACTTGCGAGTATTCAGCCCCCTTTTTTAACACAGTAATAACGACACGGTGAAATTTTAGTGGCGGAAGTGACGCATTCCGGTAAACACCATCGCTAACCCATGTTCGTCGGCCGCTGCGATTACTTCTTCATCGCGCATAGAGCCGCCGGGTTGAATCACGGCTGCAATGCCAACCGCCGCTGCGTTGTCTATACCGTCGCGGAAAGGGAAGAACGCGTCGGAGGCCATCACGGAACCTTTCACTTTTAGGCCAGCGTGCTCGGCTTTAATTGCTGCGATGCGCGCTGAGTTTACGCGACTCATTTGGCCTGCGCCTACGCCAATGGTTTGTGAACCTTTAGCGTAAATAATCGCGTTTGATTTCACCATTTTCCCAACTTTCCAGGCAAATAGTAAATCTTGCAGTTGTTCGTCTGAGGGAGCAACTTTAGTGACGACTTTAAGGTCTTCTAACCCAATCATGCCAAGGTCGCGGTCTTGGACTAATAATCCGCCGTTTACGCGTTTGTAATCGAAACTAGACGCGGAGCTCGTATCCCATTGGCCGCAGCGCAATAAGCGTACATTCTTTTTCGCTTCGACAACCGCTGCTGCTTCTGAGCTAACAGAAGGCGCAATAATCACCTCGACAAATTGCTTTTCAACAATGGCACTTGCGGTCATTGCATCGAGTTCACCATTAAACGCGATAATGCCACCAAAGGCAGATTCGGGGTCTGTGGCGAAAGCGCGTTCGTAGGCTTCTAGAAGGTTTTCACCTTCGGCGACGCCACAGGGGTTAGCGTGTTTAACGATAACGCAGGCGGGGTTTTCAAAAAGCTTTACGGTTTCTAATGCAGCGTCAGTGTCGGCAATGTTATTAAAAGAAAGCTCTTTGCCTTGCAGTTGCTCTGCGGTCGCAACACTTGCGCTATCCACATTAGATTCAACATAAAATGCTGCGTTTTGGTGTGGGTTTTCACCGTAGCGAAGCGTCTGCTTTTTCTCGAACTGTAAATTGTATGTGCGAGGGAAGGTTTCGTCGCCTTCCGTCACTTGCTTGCCAAGATAGTTGGCGATGGCGCCATCGTAGCCTGACGTGTGTTCAAAAGCTTTAACGCTCAAATCAAAGCGTGTAGATAAGCTCAGCGCGCAGTCGTTGTTTTTCATTTCATCCAATACATTGCTGTAATCACCAGCATTCACAACAATGGCGACATCGTTATAATTTTTTGCTGCAGCGCGAACCATGGTTGGGCCGCCAATGTCGATGTTTTCAATTGCGGTAGGCAGGTCGCACTCAGGATTTGCGATGGTGTTTTCAAAGGGGTACAAATTAACAACGACCATATCAATTTCGCTGATGCCGTGTTCTTCCATTACTGCATTATCAGTGCCGCGTCTACCAAGAATACCGCCGTGTACTTTGGGGTGAAGCGTTTTTACTCGCCCTGCCATCATTTCTGGAAAGCCGGTGTAATCGGAAATTTCGACTGCGGGAAGGCCGCTTTCTTTAAGGAGTTTGAATGTGCCACCGGTAGATAAGATTTCTACACCGAATTCGTTAAGTTTACTGGCGAATTCTACGATGCCGCTTTTGTCGGAAACGCTGATAAGTACGCGTTTGACGCTGACTAATTTTTCAGTCGATGTCATAGGTCGAAAGTTCCTGATATAGCAGGCTGATGAAAAACGTATTTGCTCGTCCTGTCGGCGTTAAGTTTGTCCTAAAAGTGTTCATTTACTCGGTGTAAATTCCGCTTTCTCGGCCAAATGTGCCTAGCCAGGGCTGTGGCATAAATGTTTTTCAAGCGCTTGTTAAAAAACAAAAAGACCTGTAAGCCTGAAGCCTACAGATCTGGGTGATTTGTACGGGGTATGGGGTTCCGCTTGGGCGAGTAGATTGGCCTCACGGGCCAGTCGCGATCAAGTAGTGGATCCGTGCCGCAAGACTTGGTTAGATTTCGGGGTCTAACCAAGTCGGGGCGAATTGTACCGGATTATAGCAAGCCGTATTGCTTTAATTTTTTGCGAAGTGTTCCGCGGTTCAAACCGAGAACATTGGCCGCTTTTGTTTGGTTGTGACGGGTGTACTTCATCACGACTTCAAGCATTGGCGCTTCTACTTCTGCTAGTACCATGTCGTAAACGTCGGTAACGTCTTGACCTTCTAGGTGCTGAAAGTAGTTGCCAACTGCTTTTTCAACACAGTCGCGTAGAGATTGATCTTGTGGTGCACTATAAGTTTCTTGGCTTGCTGGAGCTTGGCCAAGCAATTCTTTTGTACGCTCGTTTAATAGGGTGTCCGCAGTGTTCATGCTACTCGTTCCTCGTCTAATAATGGCCGTCTAAATAAGTCTTTCACGGCATCTAATTGTGATTGAATTGTTTCCAGTTGATTGAAAGCCCTGATTTTGGCAACGGAGCTTCCCCCGTATTGTTGGCAATACCATCCAAAATGTTTACGGGCAATACGTGTTCCTTTGTGCTCGCCGTAGTGTTTGTAAAGGTCCATAAAGTGCGTAGTCATCACGCTTGTAATAGTTGTTTCCTCTGGAAGAGCGCAAATTGTGCCCCTTTCCAAAAGTCGGTTTGCCTGCTCGAATATCCAAGGGTTTCCGCAGGCTGCACGACCAATCATTACCGCGGTCGCGCCAGTGTATTCAATTACTTGCTTGGCTTTTTCAGCCGAGTTGATATCTCCGTTCGCGTAGATCGGGATATTAACCGCATCGACGATATGCTTGATGGTGTCGTATTCGACCTCACCTACAAAGCGACATGCGCGTGTTCTGCCGTGTACCGCTATGGCTTGAATGCCGTGATCTTGAGCGATCTTGGCAATTCTCACACCGTTACGATGTTGAGTGTCCCAGCCGGTACGAATTTTCAGTGTGACCGGGACATCAACGGCGTCTACTACCGCCTTTAGAATGTCACCAACCAATGTCTCGTCTTGTAAAAGGGCTGACCCTGCCAGCTTTTTACACACTTTTTTTGCTGGGCAGCCCATGTTGATGTCAACAATTTGGGCGCCGCTGGCAACTGCGTGTTGTGCCGCATCTGCCAGTTGTGAGGGTACTGACCCCGCAATTTGTACGCTGTGAGGAATGTCGCTGTTGTTGTTATGAATAAGGCGGAAGTGTGATTTTTCACTGTTCCATAGTGACACGTCGCTGGTAACCATCTCTGATGTGGTCAGACCGGCTCCCATGTTCTGACAGATCTTCCTAAACGGTAGGTCTGTTACGCCTGCCATTGGCGCAAGTAGAACGCGGCTTTTGATGACGTGTGGGCCAATATTAAACAACTTTATTTCCCCAATTTATCTTGCTGCAGTGAGGGCGCTTGTTCAAATCACCATCGATTTGGTGTTTGCGTCTCCACTCAAGAAGTGCGGCTATGATAGCGCGGCGTTTTTTAATTTGGAATGTATTTACTAGTCGATTTGATCAAATTTTTAACAATTTTATAAATATATGACACAGTCGAAACAAAAAATGAGACGGATTTGGAATAAATGGGAGTCAAAAAGCGGGTGAAATCCAACTTCTACATCTGTTGAGTATGAAAAACAACCCGAACGCCGCCTTAAAATTGGCGCGAATGAGGAACAAATGAGCTAATTAGCAATGATGATACGGTAACCAGTGGCGCTTTCACCTGGGTCGGTGATCTCTAGCGCGATGTGAATAGGTTGTTTTATTGGCATGGTTGACCTTCCTGCCAGTTCTCCTCCTAAATAGTCTTGTGGGTGAAGGCGACGTGCCGCTACCACTTTGTCTCTGGCATCGGTAAAAATGAGGTCGAGGCTGGGGAAGCGCTGTTCAAATTTGGCGGTGTTTTGAATAACGGCATCTACCACTAAAGCGCCGCGCACATGTGGGTGGGAACGCACCACCAAATTGGTCGAACGGATTTTGCTGCGGTCGATCAAGTTGGGTAGTTGGCAGCCTATGATTTTACATGCCTTGGTATAGTGAGAACGGTAGGGTTCTACTGTGCTTAAACTGGGGAACTTGATCCAGGCAATTTGTACAAATAATAAGATCGCGGCAGTTGCCGATAAGCCGCCCCACAAGCTTTTTGAGTGCCAGAAGTTGGAGCTGGTCTGGTAGTCGAACTCTACTGGTTCAGGCTCAATAGCCGCTAAATAATCGGTACCGGTCGGGTAGGAACCTGTGGAATATATAGGCTGAGCGTATGTTTGCTCACGCTCATCTTCTTCTGGTTCTTCTAGCTCGACATCATCGTATTGGTGGTAGCGTTCGTCTGGAGCCTCTTCTTCTTGCTGTGGAAGCTCTTCCTCAATGATCTGGAAGGGGGTCTGGAAATCAGACTCTGGTACTTCGCTTGTTTCGTAGTCTGATTCCGTAGCGTCTTCTTCTTCGAATGACGTATCGCTTGGTGGCGTGTCATCGTTGCTCTCGTCCTCATCATTGAGAAGGTCTAGTGCCCAGGATTCGTCCTGAGAAACTTCATCGTCGACGCCGCAATTTTCGGAGTCATTGCGCTCAAAGAGATTAAGCTCTTCCTCGCCTTCGCTTAGGTCAGAGCGGAAAGTGTCGGCAAAGGTGTCGCTGAATTCTTCACTTAGGGCGTCGCCAACTTCGGCGGAAGAGACAATGGGCTTCGGGGCATCCATTTCCATAGTGTCACTTATGAGAATATCTTCCTCTGCTTCCGTTTCTGTCTCTTCTGATTCTATTTTTTCTTGCTCAGTTTCTTGTTCTGGCGGCTGAGCCTCAATCAGATTTTCGCGGGCATTGAAAATATTGAGGCAAGAACCGCAGCGTACGGAACCTTTCCCCGAATGTAGATGGGCCTCAGAAATGCGAAAAGATGTAGCGCATTCAGGGCAGCGTGTGATGTTTTCAGCCATTTACGATAGCCCGGTCAATCCTGTCTAGATTTTTGTTGCCGGCAAATGTTCTACCGGTCTGGCTTTATATGGCGAACTAATTTTTAGTGCCAGTAATACAGAGCCAATTATCATGTTCACTAATTTCGTCAATATGGATCACAGACGAGTATGCGTCAACTATGGTTTCTCTTTGCGTGTTCAATATCCCAGACAAACAAATTTTTCCTCCTGGCTTCATTAACCCTGTTAGTGCTGGGGCCAGTTCGACTAAGGGGCCAGCGAGAATATTGGCAAAGACGATATCTACTTTTTCAATTGGGCATTTGTCGGGGAAAAATACTGGAAACTGTTCAGCCTTTAAGTTGTTGCGTTCCACATTTTCGGCGGTAGCGAGTAGGGCTTGTGGATCGATGTCGGTTCCTGTAACGGAGCTAGCACCTAATAAAAGCGCTGCGATGCCCAAAATGCCAGAACCGCAGCCGTAGTCCACAACGGTCTTGTCTCGAAGGTTGGCATGCGCAGCCCACTGTAAGCATAAAAAGGTGGTCGGGTGTGTACCGGTACCAAATGCGAGACCGGGGTCTAGTTTTAAGTTTACTGCGTCAGGGTTTGGCGGTGGTGTCCAGCTGGGGCATATCCAAAAATTATCTGCGCATTGGATCGGGTGGTAGTTGTTCATCCACTCCCGTTCCCATTCTTTGTCTTCCAGGATTTGCCATTGGCAGGTGGAGGCGTCGAGCCGACACCCCTCGACAATATTCTGAAGAATCGCTTTGGTATCGCCGTCAGCTTCAAATAAACCGGTAATCCGAGTGTCTTGCCAGAGGGGTGTTTCGCCGAGTGCGGGTTCGAAAATCGGTTCGTCGGCGCTATCTTCAAACGTGACCGAGAGCGCGCCTTGCGTTAAAAGCGCTGATTCAATCGAAGGCACAGCATCTCGCTGCGCAGATATGCGAAGTTGCAGCCAAGGCATCTTGGGTAAGCAGCGCGAACTGGGCTATTGTAAGCCCAGTTTTTTCTCTAAGTAATGGATGTTAACGCCACCTTCTGCAAAAGCGCTGTCTTGTACCAGGTCTTGCTGTAACTCTGTGTTGGTTTTAATGCCTGAAATTACAAGCTCATCCAATGCGGTGGCCATTTTTTTGAGCGCGGTAGGGCGGTCGACTGCATGAGTGATGATTTTTGCAATCATCGAATCGTAGTGGGGCGGTACTTTATAGCCACCGTATAAGTGAGAATCCACACGCACACCCAAGCCCCCGGGGGAATGAAATTTTTCTACCGTGCCAGGGCAAGGCATAAACGTCATAGGGTCTTCTGCGTTAATGCGGCACTCAAAGGCGTGGCCATTTAATTCGATGTCTTCTTGTTTCAAGCTCAATTTATTGCCCGCGCAAACAGAAATCTGTTCTTTGATCAGATCTATGCCGGTTACCATTTCTGTAACAGGGTGCTCTACCTGAATTCGGGTGTTCATTTCGATGAAGTAGAAGCCGCCGTCTTCGTATAAGAATTCAAATGTACCTGCACCTCGATAGCCAATTTCATTACAGGCTTTGACGCAAGACGCGTAAACGCCTTGGCGAATATCATCGGGTATACCTGGGGCAGGGGCCTCTTCGAGCACTTTCTGATGGCGGCGCTGTAAAGAGCAGTCGCGATCATATAAATGCACGGCATTGCCTTGGCCGTCGGCCATAACTTGTACTTCTACGTGGCGCGGATTCTGGAGAAATTTTTCCATGTATACCGTGCTATCACCGAAGGCGGCACCAGCTTCAGATTTTGTAACCTGAATGGATTTAAATAGCGATTCAGGATTGTGGACTACACGCATACCTCTGCCACCGCCACCTGACGCTGCTTTAATTATGACTGGGTAACCAATGGTTGCTGCACAATCCAAACAGGCTTGCTCGTCGTCGGGCAGTGGGCCGCCGGAACCTGGAACGGTTGGAACGCCAGCTTTTTTCATAGCTTCGATCGCCGAAACCTTATCGCCCATTAATCGAATGACGTCGGGATCTGGCCCAATAAATACAAAGCCGCTTTTTTGCACTTGTTCTGCGAAATCAGCATTTTCAGCCAAAAAACCATAGCCGGGGTGCACCGCCACGGCATCGGTAATTTCCATTGCAGCAATAATCGCGGGAATATTGAGGTAGCTGTCGGTTGATGGGTTAGGTCCGATACAAACCGATTCATCTGCGAGACGCACGTGTTTTAAATCGCGGTCAGCTTTGGAATACACCGCAACGGTTTGAATGTCTAATTCTTTACAGGCGCGTAAAATGC
This sequence comes from Agarilytica sp., assembly GCA_045430305.1. GTDB lineage: Bacteria > Pseudomonadota > Gammaproteobacteria > Pseudomonadales > Cellvibrionaceae > Agarilytica. The sequence goes on from JAILXW010000002.1 coordinate 678,713, forward strand.
GCAGAGCAATCTCGCCTCGGTTGGCGATGAGCACTTTTTCAAACATGAGAAGTCCTCTTGCCTTAAACGATCACGATAAGGGGTTGGTCGAATTCCACGGGTTCACCGTCTTCAACAAGAATGGCTTCTACTACGCCGGCTTTGTCACATTCGATTTGGTTCATCATTTTCATTGCTTCAACGATGCAAATAGGGTCACCAGGTTTAACGGTTTGGCCTACTTCAACAAAGACTGCTGCGCCAGGGGTTGGTGAACGGTAAAAGGTGCCCACCATGGGCGATTTCACCGAGTGCCCATCAATTGGTGCGGAGGCAGGCGATGGTGCTGCCGGCTCAGATATTGGTGCAGCAGCGGGTGCTGGTGCAGCCGTTGGCATGACCGCATAGTTATGTGCTGGCGCTGCGACAACAGTTGCGTTGGCGGATGAGCCGCGGCTAATGCGCACTGACTCTTCGCCTTCTTTAATTTCTAGCTCTGCTACGTTGGACTCTTCGAGTAGCTCGATGAGTTTTTTGATTTTGCGAATGTCCATTACATCCTCACTTTAATTCTGATTATTTGGAATGATGAAAAATTAGTTTGATTGTTTTATTCGGTTTTTTCGCTAGCTTCAACGTGCCGGATTGCTGCATCTAAAGCTAGTTCGTAACTCTGCGGGCCGAAGCCGCAAATCACGCCTTCGGCAATGTCTGAAAAATACGAGTGCTGGCGGAATTCTTCTCTCGCGTGCACGTTACTTAAATGGCACTCAATAAAAGGTATCGCAACTGCAGATAGAGCATCGCGTAACGCGACACTGGAATGCGTAAAGCCGCCAGGGTTAAAAATAATGAAGTTGATGCCTTCACTTCTTGCGTCATGAATACGCTCGATAAGCTCGTACTCGGCATTGCTTTGTAAAACTTGCAGGTGGTGCCCTTTATCAAAACTCTGAGTATTCAAAGTTGTATTGATATCTTCGAGCGTAGTATGGCCGTAGATTTCTGGTTCTCGTGTACCGAGTAAATTAAGATTAGGGCCGTGCAATACCAGAATCGTTGCCATCTGCTTCTGCCTTGTAAGTTGCCTTTAAGCCGATTAGATCGAGCGAGTTGCGACTGCTTTGATCGGGGGGAGGATGACCTTCGCGCCACAATTTTAGCAGTTTGATTATTTGTTGAGGGGGATTGTGCCGAAGTTAGGCGGAGATGTCTACGAAAACCTGAAAATAGACGAAATTCAAAGAAGATGTAAGAGGTTTAACGATATTCACCGCAGTGCGCGATCCATGGATTCTAACACAAGTGATTCACTAAGTATCTGTGGAAGTACCTCTGGTGGCGCATTTTTCTCTGCTGGATACATCAAATACAATGGGACACCGCTGCGGCCAAAGCGCTCTAGAAGGTCAGAGATTTCTTCGTCTGCGTAGGTCCAGTCTCCCATCATCATTACTACGTCATTAATGGCGGCAAACTTCACCACTGCATCAGTGTTCAGGGCGACGCGTTCATTAAATTTGCAGGTAATACACCAATCGGCAGTCAGGTCGATAAACACCGGAACACCTTCTTCGCGTAACTCTGACAAAGTATCAGGGCTGTATGTTTCCCAGTGTGATTTCGGCTCGCTTCTGAATTTGCCAACACCCAAGCCAAGGCTGGCTGCAAATACCAAGCTAGCAAGAGCTAAACCGCGAACAAATAATTTTGTGCCTGACTTTGAAACTCGCTGCTGCAACAACCAAATACCAAAGGTAATCAGTAACGCGCCGCACAATACAGCCATTGCCCCTGCGCTAGATGTTTGATTTGCCAACACCCAAAGCAGCCATATTGCCGTGAGATAAAGTGGGAAGGCTAAAACTTGTTTGAGCGTTTCCATCCACGGGCCTGGTTGAGGCAGGTGGCGAGCAACTAGGGGGCTATAGCTCAGTAATATGAAGGGCGATGCCATGCCAAACCCCAGCGCTCCAAATACCAGTACAGCGACGTAAGCGGGTTGGGTTAATGCAAAGCCGAGGGCCGTAGCCATAAAAGGTGCTGTACAAGGGCTGGCAACCAGTGCGGCGAGCACACCAGTAAAAAACGACGATTTCAAACCGCTGCCTTGAGTGAGGGCTTGGCCCGCCCCCATCATGCTAGTGCCGAGATAAAACACGCCGGAAAGGCTCAAGCCCATGACGAAGAACAGGTAGGCCATAAAGGCGACAAAACCAGGCTGTTGTAATTGAAAGCCCCACCCGAGAGATTCACCCGCCCCCCGAGCGATCAAAATAATCAGGGCCGCTAATACAAATGAGCCGACGACACCGGCCGTGTATGCCCAGCCGTGTAAGTGTTGTTTATGTTCGCTTAAATGGGAAGACGCGAGACTGAGGGCCTTCAAAGAGAGCACCGGAAATACACACGGCATCAAGTTCAGAATTAAACCGCCCAGCATTGCGCCCAAAATTACATAGAGTAGGAAGGGGCTTTCTTCCGTTTTATTTTGCCCCGGCCTTGAACCGCCGAGATTATCGGAGTCGCCAGGTTCTGCAGTTGCAGAAAAAGTTGCAGCGTTGTTTTCACTTATGCTGCCGTCTTCGGCTACCATAAAATACTGGTTGCGCGGTGGGTAACAAAGGCCGGCATCGGCACAGCCTTGTGAGCTTACTTTTAATTCAAAGGGGGGGCGTAGGTTTGTTGTTGCAGTAACCTGCGTGGCACCGTAATAAACAACGAGCTCTTTCTCGAAGATTTCGTCGTACTTGAGTTTACCTTCTTGAAAGGTCAGTTCTGGCGTTTCGGCTGCATCGGCATGTCGAACTTCCAGTTTAAATTGATGCTGATAAAGGTAGTAACGTGGCTGGGCAGCCCAATCAAATGTTAGCGCTTGCCCATTGATGTTGGGTGAAACTTGGTAGGCTTCTTCGACTTTTAAGAATTCATCATCGCTTGTGCCTGAACCTAAGAGACTGTCTTCCGCGAATGATTGCAGTGCAAACAAGCCCGTTACAATAATCAAGAACCGCATTGTTACAGTTTTCAAAAAGTCCGACCGGATGTAGGTGTTTGTTCGCATCGATTTAATCACTAAGGCAAATTAAGTATGAGAAGGACTGTATAGAACCGTGGAGGAAATGCAAGTTCCCGAACTGGGGTCCAATGTGTACAGCTCCCTTAATATTAGAGTTTGGCTTACAATAGCGAGAATGCGAAATGAAACTGTAATTTTTGCGACCTGTGTTGCCGTTAAAATCCCGCAACCCCAATTAACTGGTTATAAGTAATGCCCAAACAGCTTCACCCAATAAAATACGTATCGATTTCTTTGGTTTTTATCGTTTTATTGTTACAGCTAACCGCATGTGGCACGCAAACCAGAGATCAGGTGAATGTTGAGAAAGAGGCTCTGCCTCAGAGTGAAAAGCCCCAAGCACCAATAGTGAATTCCTCTAAGCTGCGAGTCGAAGAGCGCTTGCTCGAACAGGCGCAAGACTCCTTTCGTCGCGGGCGATACACGACCCCGGTACACAGCAATGCTTATGATACTTTTCATTCGGTATTAATTATTAATCCAGAAAATTCGCAGGCGCGTGCGGGCCTACAGGCAATATTATTGCGTTATGCTGAATTGATTCGTACCGCTATGCGAGAAGGTCGCTTCAGCGCAGCAAGTGCCACTTTGCGGCAGGTGGAATTATACTACCCGGCAAATGCATTGCTGATGGATCTCAAACGCGACATCGTCTCGGCGAAAAAAGCGATGTTAAATCGGCCGGCAATGGTGGAACAAAAAACAGAGCAACATGAAGAAATTCTGTTGTCTGTACATCACATCAATAAAAATACGCCTGAAATACAAGACACCTTTAAAAATATTGCAGAGCGTCTGCATGAAACGCAAGAAAGCATATTGATTTTTGCTCGCAATGATCGCGAAGGTCGTTGGATTTATAAGCAAATAAAGAAGGCGGCCAATGGGTATCGCGTACGAGGAGATATCCGAATATCACGCAAACCTAAGTTGCGAATTTTACCTCCTTTGTAATTACTATCTTTGTAACGGGAATGCCGTTGCATGTTTATTGCCGTTTTAAAGCTTCTTTGGCTGTTCTCTGCCAAAGTGTGGAAAGCAGTGGTATACAATTGTAAAAAACCGCACTAAAAATTTTAAGGCAAAATACATCTATGAGCCTATTTCAACGCTTAATGTTATCGATCAGTGCATTGGTGCTACTGTTGTTGGCCGCCAATGCTTTCGTAAGCGTTTACAATGCGCAGCATTATTTTTCCGATCAACTGTCGACACTGGCAGAAGATACCGCCACCTCTCTTGGGTTAACCGTGTCACATGCAGCGCAAGCTGACGATCAGGCGCAAATGCAATCAATGGTAGATGTGATCTTTGATCGTGGTTACTACCGCGAAATAAGCTACAAAAAATTTAGTGGTGAAGAGGTGATTTCACGTACTCGCGAGGTGCGGGTTGAAGGTGTCCCTAATTGGTTTATTGATTTTATTTCAATAGAGGCAAAAGTGGGTACCTCTGAAATAGTGTCTGGATGGATGCGCTTGGGGGTGATCGAAGTGTATGTTCATCCGGGCTATGCCTATCGTGATTTATGGAAAGTGGTGAATCAGCAGTTGTGGCTGTTTATCTTTGCCGCAGCGGTGAGTAGCGCGCTGGCGATCATGGGTTTGCGTTATCTGTTGCGGCCATTGCTACAAGTAGAGCAGCAGGCTGAAGCGATTTGTCGCAAAGAGTTTCCTATACAAGCGCATTTGCCTAGTACTCCTGAGTTAAAGCGCATGGTCTTGGCGATGAACCGCATGGTGCAAAAAATTCAGAATGTCTTCGCCCAGCAAGTCGAAATGACCGAAACACTGCGGCGTGAAAGTCATATGGATCCTTTAACCGGGCTACCTAACAGAAAAGAGTTTGATGCTCGTATTAACGCATGGATGAAATCTGAGGCCGGTGGTGCGCCTTCGCTGTTAGTTTTGATACATATGGAAGGGTTGGAGCGGGTTAATGATGGTGAAGGACGAGAAGTGGGTGATTTGCTAGTAAAAGAAATCGCCGGCGCCTTAAAACAGTTACCCGATACCTTACCAAACGCAATTTCAGGGCGCCGAGCCGGTGCTGACTTTTGTTTGTTTGTGCCCGGGGCGCTGCCTGCAGACGTTGCAGCGATTTTATATCAAGTAGAAGAGGCAATCGGGACCTTCACTTCAACCGAACGCGGCACCCTAACTCAATACCATGTGAGTTTTAAATTCGGCGTAGCGACCTCGTACGAAGCGTGTGATATTCGGCAATATCTTATTGCTGCCGATGAAAGTTTTCGTGCGTCAGAAAAACAAAGTGATAAAAACTGGGTGTCTAAATCAGTGGGCGAAACGGCTGAAGCCAAAACAGCCCGCGAGTGGTTGCAAATTCTGCAATATGCTTTGCAAAACCAAGCGCTTTACCTGCATTTTCAACCTGTTTTGAGCCGTAAGCCGCAAGAGCTATGGCATCATGAAGTGTTCGCCCGAATCGAAGATGAAGGGCAGCTATTGAACGCAGGTGTGTTTTGGCCGTTAGTAGAGCGCTATCACCTAGAAGAAGAAATGGACAAGGTCATATGTGCCAAAGCGATAGAGTTTCTGGCGCAGAATGAAGAATACGAACTTTGCGTAAATTTAACACCGCAATCCCTCTGCAACGAAGGCTTTGCGTTCTGGCTTGGGGCTTTGTTAGATAGTTCTGGCGTTGTGGCTAATCGCTTAACTTGCGAGTTTCCAGAAAAGATTTTGCAGTTTCCCGTGGAATCCATTAAATCATTTTTGTCCCCATTAAAAGAGCGCGGGGTACACGTTTCGTTAGACCACTTTGGTGTAACGCCTTCTGCTTTGGGCTCGCTGCAAAGCCTTGCTTTCGATTACGTGAAAATTGATCGGCGCTTTACTCTGGATCTTGAAGAGCATTCAGAAAATGTTTTTTATATTAAGTCTCTATTACAAATTGCCCATAGTTGCGATGTTAAAGTGTTCGCGGATGGTGTCGAAAACCAAGAAGATTGGGATTTATTAGAGGGCTTGGGTTTAGACGGCGTTCAGGGTTATTTGTTTGCTGCCCCGAAAGCTTTAAATTCATGAGGTCTTGTATGAAGGGTGGAATGAAACTCATTACCTCGGTAGGAAAAGCCCTAGCGCTGCTTGCGAGTTGCCAGCTAATGCTTGGTTGTAGCGAGCCTTTGCCCGAAGTGAGTGCGCACGATGTGTTTATCTTTGAGCTTCCACCCGATAAAACCAGTGCCGCGGCTTACCTTACGTTAAAAAATAACAGCGAACGCATGCACGCCTTAAATTATGTGCACTCCTCAAAAGCTGAATGGGTCGAGATTCGGCACAGCTTCCACAGGCAAGGCACGATGGAGTCAAAAGCCGTTAAGCGCCTGCGTGTTAGCCCTGGCGAAATCAAACAATTGAAGCCCGGAAGCTTTCATTTGATGGTTTTTGGCCTATATGATGCCTTAAAAGCTGGGGAACACTTCGATATCACGCTAGAATTTGAGACAGGGCATGTGATTGAAACTCAAGTCGAGGTAAGATCGCGAAACTAGGCCGCCTATATCAGGTTAGGCGAATACAGGTAAACCACGAAACACCATGCGAGCAATCACCGATAAAAGCAAAGAGTTGTGGCACACATTCAGTAGCCGTGTAAGTGAATGGCGTGCAGACCTGCGCGAAGCCAATGTTTGGTTTCAGGTAGGCTTGGGCGTTGTCGCGGTGTATGTGCTTATTGCCGTGGTTGTTGGTTTCTTCTGGAGTGGCGAGCCAGAGCTCTTTTCGGTGCGCGAAAAAGCCCTTGTCGAAGTTTCCGAAGACGAAACTAAGCTGGTAACGGGTGTACACACCACATCAGCGCTTATTCATGTGGTTGAGGCCATGCTCCACAAGCGAGGTGGCTATCTCACAAATGATGTGAGCTTGCCGGGTGTGTATCTCGATAATATTCCCAATTGGGAATATGGCGTATTGATACAGGTGCGCGATCTTACAAAAGCGATGCGCGAATCCTTTAGTCGCTCGCAATCTCAATCGTTAGAAGACCCTAACCTTGCCAGTGCAGAGCCTCAATTTAATTTCAGTAATTCCAGTTGGATACTCCCCCAAACAGAAAAAGAATACCAGGATGGGGTGGAAGACTTACGCGACTATTTAGCGAGTTTGACCGATGGCTCAAACTCCAATACGCAATTCTATGCACGTGCAGATAACTTACGTTATTGGCTAAGTACTGTTGAAACGCGACTAGGCGCTCTGTCACAAATGTTAAGTGCGAGTGTGGGGTCGCGCAGGCTGAATACAGATTTGGCTGGCGAGCCAGAAGCCAGTCAGTCGACCAATACGCCGCGAGAAGTGAATGTAAAAACACCTTGGCTAGACATTGACGATAATTTTTTCCAAGCGCGTGGTAGCACTTGGGCTTTGATTCATTTTCTTAAAGCGGTAGAAATTGATTTTGGCACAGTGCTGGAAAAAAAGAATGCCAAAGTCAGTTTGCAGCAAATTATTCGTGAACTGGAAGCGACTCAGCACACTGTATACAGCCCTTTAATTCTTAATGGCGATGGCTTTGGTGTTTTGGCTAATCACAGTCTGGTGATGGCGTCTTATATTTCTCGCGCAAATGCGGCGCTTATTGATTTAAGAGAGTTGCTTTCACAGGGCTAATTCAGCCCCGTCTATGTTCTGCCGCAGTGCTTGATGGAGCTGTCCTTTGCTCCACAATGCTTCAGTTTGGGTTTACCCTAGTCCACACTTTTTAGAATTTCCTGATGCTGCTCTGCACGCAGTCGTGGCCCAAATTGCGATACCACAACAGACGCTGCCTTACTCGCGAGTTGTCCTGCTTCTTTGTAGCTCTTTCCTTGGCTTAAGGCATACAGAAATGCCCCGGCAAACATATCTCCTGCACCATTAGTGTCAATCGCTTTCACAGGGTGTGCATCGATGTTGTGACTGTCGGTACCGTCAAACACTAAGGCCCCTTTGGCGCCAAGGGTGATGGCAAAAGACTTCGCAATGGCTTTTAAACTTTCAATTGCAGCCTCTAAGGATTCTGTTTTTGTGTATTGCAGCGCTTCGTGCTCATTGCAGAATAAAATGTCGACGCCGTCGCCAATCATTTCTTGCAGACCTGCATGAAAGAATTCCACAATGGCGGGGTCACTTAAGCTTACCGCGGTTTTAACGCCGAACTCTTTTGCGAGTTGGTGTAATTTAATGGCCGCAGGTCGCCCCGTCTCTGATGTCACCAAGTAGCCTTCAATGTAGGCATAATCCGATTTTTTGAGCGCCTCAATGTCGATCTCATCTTCAGAGAGACTTTCACTAATGCCTAGAAAGGTATTCATCGTGCGTTCGGCATCTGGTGTGATCATCACCAAACACTTACCGGTAGTACCCGTTTTAGAGCCGTTATGCGCGTGGTATTCGACGTTGGCATTTTCTAGATCAGTGAGATAAAACGCACCATTTTCATCATTGGCTACTTTGCAGCTGTAGAAAGTCTTCGCGCCAAAATAGCTGGCCGCGATAATGCTGTTCGCCGCAGAGCCGCCACTGGCACGTTTAGAAGCAACCAAGTGCTCACTCAATAGCTCGAGCAATTGCTTTTGGCGAGGTTCATCTACCAGTGTCATTACACCTTTTTCAATGTTAAAGCTCTGAAGGTCTGCATCGTTGACCTCTATTTCGGTATCGACCAAGGCCGCACCAATGCCGTAAATGTGGTAATTGCTCATGATGTAAATACTTGCCTGAATTATGAGAAAGTTTAATGTCTGCCCAAGTGGGCATCGAAATTGCGTACCGTTTGCTAAGCTTTCTATGGCATTGCCTAGAAACGCTTGTGTACGCTCAAAAGAGCGGCAAAATACCGCAATTTGTAACGACTGGCCAATTTAGCCGCCGATTAAGGCTGTTGCGCTTGAATTTTCACCCAGAAAGGCTAGGAATTGCACTCAAAATTACATAAATAGAGCTATATTTTGTAAAAAGCTGTTAGAGCTTGGCCTCAGGCCAGCGCGTTAGGTGCTATAGCGGTAACCCCCCTGTCGGGAAGATTGACATATCAATGAGTCGAGTTGAGAGTAATGTTATCGGCGAACAGTGAGAGAACAAGGTATTCTGTTTGGCATATAAAGGCTCTCTCTCATTGAGGGCCAATTGCCGCCGCTATAAATTCCGGAGACGATTAAAGAGACAATATGTCAAAACTGATTAGAGACGAAGATAATAAATTGGTTTCGGTGGCGCCATCGCCCATGCCTTTAACTGGCTCGGCGGTGATCAAGCATCTCAAGGCTTGCCAGTCTATGGCGGTTGATCATGTACAAATTTCCTTTGAAAAGTTTATTGAAGAGTTTGACGAAGCACTCAATGCCTCGATTCAATCCGCTCGCTCAAATCAAGACGCTGTCGACCTCGATGGCGTCTTGCGTTTTTTCCGAAAGAGTCGCTCAGAGCTCCAGCGCTATTACAGCGGTTATTTTTCTGAAGGTTTCGTAAGGTTTAAAAAGAAAAAACTGAACACCACCGTCGGCAGTGATGTGCAAAGGACGGAAGATGATCTTTCGCTTGTCGGTAATGAAGATTTAGAAGAGTCTATTGCCATTACATCTCTAACGCAGCGAGCGGACGGCTACTTTGCAGAGCCGCTATGGGCACTCAATCAACGCTTTGCAGTACTAAATGGCGGAGAGCACGTCACAGAATCCGGCAACCCTGTTGCCCCTATTCAGCTATGCGATGCTTTTCGTCGCGCAATTAAGCTATTGCCCATACGCGATAAAAACAAAATTCTTGCTTACAAAGTATTTGACCACCAGATGCTCAACGTAACAAGAAAATTAACAGAAGATATTAATGAGTATCTTAAAGGGCAGGGCATTCTTCCTCATTTGCGCTACACCAACCCTACGGGTGCCGTACCTGCATCATATTTGTCGGAAGAAGATGAAGGCGCTGAAATAAATGAAGAAGCAGCCTTCGATGGCCCAAGCTCAGAAAACCTCTCTCCAGAAGAATATCAAGCTGAACTTTTAAGTGCGATTCGTAACCTTCAAGACCAGCTGCCCGCCAGCTCGGTTGCACCGGTGGGGTTACCTCCGGGTGCTGTAGCCGTTAGCGAAGAGCAATTGGTCGACGCCCTGCAAATGTTACAGCACCAAGTGACGGAGACTCCGCGTTTTGCACCAGGGGGGCAAACTCCAGCGCCTGTTGATGTGAGTGCTGTGCTGGCACAACTTAAAGAAACCTTAAAGTCAGATGACAGTGACGCCGAAGTTCAAGAAGGCGACATGAAAACCATTGACTTGGTGGGCATGCTCTTCCAGTACATGTTGAATGATGAAAGTTTGCCTGACCGCGTCAAAGCTTTGCTCAGTTATTTGCATACGCCATTTTTAAAAATTGCCTTTATTGACCCTGGTTTTTTTGAAAAGCCAGACCATCCTGCACGCTTACTACTCAATACTTTAGCGGAAGCGGGTTCGCGTTGGGTTGGTAACGATGGTACTCAGCAGTACGATATCTACGAAAAGATTAAAGCTGCGGTCGACAAGCTACTCTCAGAGTTTGATAACGATGTAAAAATTATCACCACCTTGTTATTAGAGTTTAAAAGCTACACCAAAAATATTATTCGTCGCCAAGAGCTAATGGAAAAGCGAGCGACGGAAAAAGCGCAGGGCGAAGAAAAACTTCGTGAGGTAAAACTGCGAGTGAATGATGAAATTCGCAAGCGCACTCACAACCGCGAATTGCCTTCGGCGCTGCTGCTGTTTTTACTCCAGCCGTGGTCAGATTTTTTAAGCTTTGCTTTACTACGCTATGGCGACCAGTCGGAAAAGTGGAATAAGGCCATAGTGCTCGTGGATGATGTGCTTTGGTGTATTCGCCCCAAAACAAAAGAAACCGATAAGCAAAAACAAGCAGATAAACACGACCAGATCGTCTCCGATATTAGAGCAGGTTTTGAGACCATAGGCTTCGACCAAGCAAAAGGGAATAAATTAATAGAGGCTGTTACCTCTTTGATGAAGCTGGCAATGCAAAGTAAAAAAGCTGAGCCTGCCCCAGCCCCCATGCGTGACAAGCTAGAAAAAATTGCTGCTGAAAAAGCCGGAGAGCCAGATGCCAAATCAGATGTGGCAACACCGGAAGAAGCTCAAATGGTGGAAAAACTCAAGATAATCGAATTTGGCACCTGGTTTGAATTTGACGGTGGGCGTCGATTGAAAATTGCTTGGTATAACGCAAGAACTTCACATTACATGCTTGTGGATCAAATGGGTAAGCGTGTCGATATGATGTCGGGCCTTGATATGGCAAGACAAATGATCAGCAAAAAAGCGCATATTATTTCTGGTAGCTCGAAACCGTTCTTTGAACGCGCACTTGAAAACATTTATCAGAAACTTAATGAGCAAGCTACGAATCAACAATCTGGGGCAAAAGAGACTTAGACCAATGAATGAAAAACGTCGCCTCGAGCGCAAGGATGTCGATCAGTTTATCCGTGTCAACGATGCTATTCACGGCGTAGAGCTAGGAAGAATAGTAAATCTGAGTGAAGATGGTTTTATGCTCATCAGTGGCACAGACCTTAAGGAAAGCTGCCTGTATCAGCTAGTATTGATATTAAACGAAGAAGTTGATGGTGTTAGTGAAATTCCGATTGGTGCCGAGTGTTTGTGGATCAACGAAATGGATTTTGGTGACCAGCATTGGGTGGGCTTTCATATCATGGATGTATCGGATGAAAACTTGGAATTAATTAAGCTTCTTGCTCATTAATGCCCATACCAATGCTGGCTGTTAATTGTCGGTATTAGGTTAGCGAGGCAAACACTTTTTTCGCTTTCTCTATCGTTGTCTGAACATCTTTTTCTGTATGTGCGGCCGATAAAAAACCTGCCTCATAACATGCTGGTGCCAGATAAACCCCTTCATTTAGCATGCCGTGAAAAAATTGATTAAAGCGGTCAATATTGCCGCTCATTACTTGTTGGTAATTGCTCACCTTTTTATCTTCGGTAAAAAAGCCACCCCACATAGAACCAATATGATTCGTCGTAAACGGAATAGACGCCTGGTCGGCAGCAGCTTGTAGCCCTTCACATAGCTGGCGAGTCAGTGCAAAAATGTGTTCGTATGGGTTTTGTTCTTGTAATTGTTTTACCGTGCTTAAACCAGCAGCCATTGCCACAGGGTTGCCCGAAAGCGTACCTGCTTGGTAAACAGGGCCGAGAGGCGCAATGTAATCCATAATGTCTTTGCGCCCACCAAAAGCGCCCACGGGCATGCCGCCGCCCATGACTTTGCCGAGCGTTGTAATATCGGGGCGAATATTAAAATGGCCTTGCGCGCCTTCAAGCCCTCCAACGCGAAAGCCGGTCATCACTTCATCAAAAATTAAAACGGCACCGCTGGCGTCACAAACGCTTCTTAATGTTTCTAAAAAGCCAGGAAGCGGGGGAATGCAATTCATATTGCCGGCCACGGGCTCGACAATAATCGCTGCGATTTGATCGCCCATTTCTTTGAATACACGTTCAACTTGTTCGCTGTCGTTATAGGTCAAAGTGATCGTGTGTTGAGCTAAACATTCAGGCACTCCGGGTGAACTTGGTACGCCTAGTGTTAGTGCGCCACTGCCTGCTTTAATTAGCAATGAGTCAGAGTGACCGTGGTAACACCCCTCAAACTTCACGATTTTATCTCGCTTAGTGAAACCACGAGCAAGGCGAATTGCGCTCATCGTGGCTTCGGTGCCCGAGCTAACAAAACGCACTTTCTCAATGCTTGGAATAATCTTGCAAATCAGTTCTGCGAGTTCGGTTTCTATTTCCGTTGGTGCGCCAAAGCTTAACCCTTTTTCTAGCTTTTCTTTCACAGCCGTAAGTACTTCAGTGTTCGCGTGGCCAAGAATCATGGGCCCCCATGAAAGCACGTAATCGATGTATTGCTTGCCTTCGGTATCGAATAAATAAGCGCCTTTTGCGCTGTCTATAAATATGGGTTCACCACCCACCGCTTTAAACGCGCGTACGGGCGAATTTACGCCGCCGGGAATTACGTTTTTTGCGCGAGCAAAATTCTCAGAGTTGCCGGTCATATATATTTCTCGTTGATAAATGCTAACTTGAAGATTAAAAAATTAGTGTGAAGTAGAGGACGGGGGCTTGTTTGAGCTGTTTTTAATATTTTTGTCTGCCCAGTAAAAACGATGAGGGGATCTTCTACCAAAGCCCATATCTCGCGAAGCGCACATGGCCTGCCAAGTAAAGTTTTGCGCTTGTTCAATGGCTTGGGCGGGTTCAAAACCGTGTGCCAAATAACTGGCCATAGCCATGCTTAGTGTACTGCTAGAGCCGTGGCAGTTTGCAGGCTCTTGCTCCCAATAAAAATTCTTAACCAAGCCTTTTGTATTAAAAACAGAATTTTGAAAGGCTTTGGTGTGTTTGCCCGTGCCGGTAATTACGATATTTTCACAGCCGCTCGATACAATCACATGCGCGGTTGTGTCGACGGTGTCACTCTCGTGGGAAATTTTGCGCGCTTCAAATAAAGAGAAACTTGCAATATGACTCAAGGGTAAAATTAAATTGTTATAGGCGTCGATAAGGTCGTTGTGTTCAGCGTTCGCTTCATCCAAAAAACACAGTGCCGGATGTGAAACCGCGGGAATATGGTCGTAGTCATTTAATATGGAGTGAATCGCCTCCGCGTTTGCGAGCGAGCCTACAAAGCCCACGTTAATGGCTGCCACATCCATTTCATCTAATATTGAGCGTGCTTGTTCAATAACGAGAGTCGGGGCTGTAGCAAGCGTTTCGGTGTTGGGTGCAGCGCCCGTTGCACACATCGCAGTGATTACGGGTGCGCTGTGGCAACCTAAACTGGCGGCTGTTTCTATGCTGGCTTGAATGCCGCCCGCGCCAGAGGGATCAAGCACTGAAAAAGAAAGTACGATCGGAGGGTTGGCGTTGGGTTGACTCATCATAAGGCGAGTTTACCGGTAAATAGCTGCTAGAAGCATTGACTATACCACAAGTTAAATGGGCTGTTTTAGCACCACTAACAAGACAATGATAATCAGCAAAATCACAGGGAATTCATTAAACCAGCGAAAAAACACATGGCTTTGCTGTACCTCGTCGCGTTGGAATCTTTTAACAAAAGCGCCGCACGCGTGGTGGTAGCCCACCAAAATAAGTACAAGTGTCAGTTTTATCCAAAACCAGGTGGCTTGACTGTAGTAATCCCAGTTTAAACCTGCGAGCCAACCTCCTAGTGCGAGTGTGGCAATCATTGAGGGGGTGCCGATACCGCGGTAAAGTTTGCGCTCCATCGTTTTAAACCGCTCACGACTTATGTCGTCTTCGCTCATGGCGTGATAGACAAATAAGCGAGGCAAATAAAAAAGTGCGGCGAACCAACAAATCACTGCGATGATATGGAAGGCTTTAATCCACAACATTTTTAAACTCCTCTGGCTTGTAATAATTTTCTATTGAGTTAAAAGTAAGCACGCCTTTTATGTCGCCAGCGTCAGGGGTACGTTTTCCACTTACGTACAGTACTTGCGAATTAAAAGCTTTAAAACCTTGCATGGCTTCATGGAGGGAGGCGCTCTCGTGAACTGCGCCCACGCGAAACATACGGCTAGGTATTTCGTGGATATCAATAATTATTGAGTCATCTTCTGTTGAACTTTGATCTGTTTCCGCTTCGCTATTTTTTATTTCACTGTCTTTCGATTCCGTCTCAGGTTTGCCATTAAACGTATTGAGGTGATTCGCTAAATCAGCGGCGCGCATTGCTTGAGTGTAACGCTGGTTTTCATCTTCAATTATTAGCCACATGGGGTGGTTGGCCAAAAGTAGGCGTGCCTTGTTTAGCGTTAGCTTTTGTTCGCATAATACGAATCTTGAATCCATCACACTGCGTACGCCTGCGCGCTTTAGCGCTTGCTTAGCCGGGCCAAAATCGAGTGGCCGATTACTATGAAGTAATTGCTCAACAAAAATACCTTTTACTCGGAAGACCTGCCGGGTGGTTAAACATGCGACCACAATCACCAGCATGGCGGGGAAAATAATATTGGGGTTGTAGGTGAGTTCTAACACCGTAACCAAAGCCGTGAGTGGTGCATTGAGTACCGCTGCCACCATGCCGGCCATACCCATCATCACATAAAAGCCGGGGTCTGCGCCGAGAGCAGGAAAAAGATAACTGATGATGTGGCCGATCGCCCCGCCAACGCAAGCGCCGATGACAAGCAGCGGGCCAATCAGCCCGCCAGGCACGCCCAAGCCAACAACAATCGGTGTTAGTAGCAACTTCGCTAACGCAACGATTGCCAAGGTAGAGATCAGTAATTCCGCGTGCATGGCAGCATTGACGGTGTCGTAACCTTGCCCCATAACTTGAGGTACCCAAATAATAGTTAACGCGCTAAGGACTCCAGCGATAGTAAGTCTCAAATTTAATGGGTAACGAGCCATTTTTAATGCAAAAATATTTAGCCGAATATAAATGCCAGCACAAATAGCGATGAAGGCACCCACAAGTACCACTACGGGAATTTCTAGCAAACTTTGAAGGCTCATGGTGCTAGCGGTAGAAAAGCCAGGGCCATCGATAAGTGCTTTGCTCATTACGGTGCCCGTGACGGAGGCCAAAATTATTGGTACAAAACCGACGATGGTGTATTCCAAAACGAGAATTTCCATAGCGAAAATCACCCCGGCCATCGGGGTATCGAAGGAGGCAGAAATTGCCGCAGCAACGCCACAGCCAACCAAAATATGCGTGCTGTTATTGGGTAAATTTAACCATTGTCCAAACTGACTGGCAGCGCCGGCTCCTAAGTGCACTACAGGGCCTTCTCGTCCGACGCTTTGACCTGTTGCTAGGCAGACAATTGCGCCTGCAAACTGGCCTAGCCAATTTTTAAAAGGCAGCTTAGCCTGGTGGTTGTGCATACGATCGAGCACATGACTTACGCTCATCTCTCTTTCTTTTGGCTTCAAGAAAGAAAATAGAATCATAAGTAGGCCGATACCCGAGCCAATCAAAAGAAGGCGCGACTGTAAACTCAAGGCTTCAAAGTTTTCGCTTTGATTGGGTAGAAGTGTCAGCAGAGGTAAATCGATCAGCCAGCGAAAGCCGACAATGATGAAACCTGTGAGAATACCAACAAAAAACCCGAGTAATGTCAGTTGTGGTAGTGCGTCGATGTAAGAAAGCGAGTGGCGAAATTCTGCGAAGCGCTTAGACATGCGATTAGGGGAAGATGGCGCTGCCATATGAAGCCGGTATTTTTTTGTGACAAACACCCTTATTATACGCACACCCACGTATTCTGGTATTGGAGTGTATGAAGTGATCAAAGTTGGTATTGTCGGCGGCACCGGTTACACCGGTGTCGAGCTATTGCGTTTACTCGCGATTCACCCTCAGGCTCAGGTGGAGGTAATAACCTCGCGCGCTGAGGCGGGTAAGCCCGTTGCTGACTTATTCCCCAATCTGCGCGGCCACTATACACTTACTTTTTCTGAGCCCGATGTTGATGCGCTGAGCGCTTGTGATGTGGTGTTCTTTGCGACACCACATGGTGTTGCGCAAGATATGATGCCTGCTTTAATCGCCAAGGGTGCGCGTGTAATCGATCTGAGTGCCGACTTTCGATTAAAAAATATCGAAACTTGGGAGCGTTGGTACGGTCAAGAGCACAAGTGCCCAGAGTTGGCGGCACAGGCCGTTTATGGCTTGCCAGAAGTGAACCGAGAACAGATCAAAGACGCTCAATTGATTGCGTGCCCGGGTTGTTACCCCACTTCGATTCAGTTGGGCTTATTGCCAGTGCTCGAAAAGGGCCTGATAGACCCAAGCTCGATTATTGCGAATTCGGCCTCAGGTGCGAGTGGCGCGGGTAAAGCGGCAAAGACCGCTTTCTTGTTGGCAGAAACGGCAGAGTCTTTTCAAGCCTATGGGACGCATGGTCATCGTCACCTACCGGAAATAGAGCAGGGCTTACGCGCCATGCAATCGCAAGGTGAGCCAGAAGCGAAAGTAACGTTTGTACCGCATCTTCTGCCAACGGTTAGAGGCATACACTCAACGATTTACGCAAAAATAAAAGGCGATGTGTCTGAGCTTCAAGCTATTTACGAAGCGCGATTTGCTAAAGAAAAATTCGTCGATATTCTACCGCAGGGTGTTTATCCGCAAACGAGGACGGTTAAGACGACAAATCTGTGCCGTATTTCCGTGGCAGTACCGCAAGATCGCGATACTCTAGTGATCATGTCGGCTATCGATAACCTTACCAAAGGCGCGTCCGGTCAAGGTGTGCAAAACATGAACATTATGTTTGGCTTAGAAGAAGATTTGGGGCTTAGTAGCCCCGCGGCGCTTCCTTAGCTTCCGTTTCTTATTGCAAAAGAACAACAGCTAAAAACAAAAATAATATAAGGGTTTATTTAACATGGCGATTGTCAAAGGCACCAAGCAGCATCGTGTGCGCGTCATTGAAGACCGTCCATTTCTCCGTTGGCTGATTATTTTCGCTTGTGTAGGCTTGGCTGCCTTGGCGGTTTATCTCAGTTTTCACCGAGGTCATTCACTTGGTATTAAAGAGCAAGTGCGGGCAGAAAAGGAAATTGCAGACCTAAATTCTCAATTAGGCGCTTCGCTATCTCGTGTTACAGAGTTAGAGCAAAAGGTTGCAAACTTTGACCTTGGCGCGGAGGTAGATCGCAAAGCCAATGAAGAAATTCGCCAGGAAGTAATTGCGCTCAAAGAAGAGATCGCCAAATTAGAAGAAGACAACACCTTCTATCGTGGATTAATGGCCCCCACCAAAAACAAGCAAGGCCTGACTTTCGGTACTGTAGAGTTGAGCCAAACAGATAAGCCGCGCGTGATTAATTTTCGAGTGGTTATGCAGCAGCTTGCGGTCAACCACAACCTGCTTAAAGGTGCGCTTCAATTTACTATTGTTGGCCGGCAAGATGGCGTAGATACCAGCTACACTCTAAGGCAGCTGTCTAAACAGATCAGCAAAGATAAAGTCACTTTGCGTTTTAAATATTTTCAAACCATCGAAGGTGAGTTGACGTTGCCAGCGGGCTTTGAGCCGCTCGCAATAGAACTCGTCGCTAATTCGACAGGTAAAAATGCTGTAACGGTAGAAAAACGTTTCGGCTGGTTAGTGGAGGAGGTGCTCTAAATGTTCGGTAATAAAAAGAATGACCAATTTGCTCATGGTGGCCACACGTTGTTTGACTTGGCCTTGCAGATCGAAGGCACCGTAACCTTTGGTGGAACTCTAGATGTGGAAGGAAGTGTTATCGGCGACATTATTGCAGCTGATGGCGCCGACGCTTTAGTGCGAGTGCGTGAAAAAGGCAAAGTTGAGGGGCAGATTCAGGCGCCCAAAGTGATAGTGAATGGCACCATCATTGGCGATATCTATTCTTCCAAGCATCTCGAATTGGCCGCGAACGCAGTGGTAAATGGCAATGTGCACTACAGCGTGATCGAAATGGTCAAAGGGGCTGAAGTGAATGGCAATTTGATTCACATGGAAGATACACCCAAGAAAAAATCTGCGCAGACTGCTGAAGTATCGGTGACAGCCAGTGCTCCGCAGCCTCAAGCACAAAGTCAATCTGAGACGCATCAAGTAGAAAAAACACAATAGTTGACTGTTTTGCTTGGTTAATAAGATAATGCAGCTTTGTAAGCTTACCGGTAGTACGTTGTATGTCTGAACCCCAAAGTTTCACGCCAGAACCTATTAGCATTACCTCAAGTGCGCTCTTAAAGGTGAAATCGCTCATCGAAGAAGAGGGTAACGAAGATCTTAAATTTCGTGTCTATGTGACTGGTGGTGGCTGTTCTGGCTTTCAATACGGCTTTGCCTTTGACGAAGCCTTCGCGGAAGATGATGCGCAAATAGAGAAAGAGGGTATTACCGTGATTGTGGATGCCATGAGTTACCCTTACCTTATGGGTGCACAATTAGATTACGAAGAGGGTTTGCAAGGCTCTAAATTTAAAATTGAAAACCCCAACGCAAGCTCCACCTGTGGCTGTGGTTCTTCCTTCTCGATATAGCCTTAATGAACAGATTTATTAAGGCTATCTTCTACTTGTTGATACCTGTTGCTGTGTTCCTTGGCTACGAGATGGGCAAAGGGGGGCAGCCGCTTCCGCAAACCGAAGAAAGCCCTGCGAAGCAAGAAGACCCCAGCGAAGACCCTGTAACGGCTCCCGTCCAAGTAAGTCTCGGTAATAAGCTGGCTCTACAAGATTCAGCCCCCGCAATTCAAGCATCTTACGCTCAAATCGATTTAGCTCCCGCTAACGGCTATTTGGCAAGGGTTGATATGAACTCGCCAGAATCTCTCGAAGCCGCGTTGCTTCGGGCTGAAGCTTTATATGAGGCTGGCCGAGTGAGCCCCGATGATGAGGCCCTCGCTTTTGTGTTGCATGGGCCAGAAGTAGCGATTTTCCTTAAGGAAAACTATCTCGAACATAAACACATTGTTGATTTGGCGGCCAAGCTCTCTGCGTTTGATGTGCTTAACGTACAGGTTTGCGAAACCCGTATGGGCGTGCTTGGCGCGAGCAAAGACTCCCTTCCTGCTTTTGTCGATACTGTGCCTTTTGGCCCAGCCGAAGTTACTCGACTTTTAGAAGAAGAGCAGTATCTGTATTTCTAGTAAGTAAAAAACCTACCCAGCTTTTCAAATATCCTTTTTTTTGGCGTCTTCTTACTTGGCAATCAAGATACCTTTGCCTTTAGGAATACGACCATGTTTTCAAATATACAAAAATTATTTTATGTCTTTAGCTTGGCTGCGTTACTTGCTGCCTGCGGCAGTGAAGATTCCGCCGACGTGAATCAAGACCGTATTCACACGGTATACGAAGTGTTTTACAACCAAAATGATGATGTTACCCATGTGATCGCGCGCTTCCGTTTTGGTGGCCCTTTGGGAACGCTGCTGCGCCTCGGCACCGAGTCCGGCGCGAGCGTGAGTTACGATGGCGATACATTGCCGTACAGTGATTTATGGGGCGCTCACCATAGGGAGTATGTTGGCGATATCACGGGTGGTACATTCATCTATACCAACACCGACGGAGATGTTTTCACGAATCTTGTGCCCTCTGGTAGTAGCATTGGTTTCCCTGATGCGTTTGCAGAGTTGAGCCGTAGTGCGGCGTTTGAGTTGATATGGGAGGGAACACCGCTAGCGCCAAACGATCAAGTGGGGGTCTTTGTGGGTTCTTGGGTCTGGGGTGATGACGCCTTGTTTTGGGAAGATGGTGATGGTGCAGCCAGTGTGGTGATGGGGGTTAATCAGTTATCCAACCTGCCATTGGGCACCGCAGTGGTCTACATGGATCGATGGAACGAGAGAAATGTTGCTCAAGGTACTTCCGAAGGCGGCAAGATTCGTTATAAATACCGTGGCAGCAACGCAGTGATCACCGTTGTCGATTGAGTTGAATATTTAATTTAGGCGCTTGTTTAACAGGCCAACTTTGCGTAAGGTGCGCGGCGGAGTTGGCCAGGCAATCGCGCGAGTTGTGTTTTTAAATGCAGCTCTCGAGGAAAGTCCGGGCTCCATAGGGCAGAACGCCAGGTAACGCCTGGGGGGTGCGAACCTACGGAAAGTGCAGCAGAAAGTGAACCGCCTAAGTTATTCGTAAGAGTAACCGGTAAGGGTGAAAAGGTGCGGTAAGAGCGCACCGCGCAGCTGGCAACAGCCTGTGGCGATGGTAAACCCCGTTCGGAGCAAGACCAAATAGGAATCCAAAGGCGTGGCCCGCGCTGGATTCGGGTAGGTCGCTTGACGCCAGTGGTGACGCTGGCGCTAGATGAATGATTGCCCACGACAGAACCCGGCTTACGGCCAACTCCTTTTTCTTTCTCTTCTAGGTTATCCCCGATCAAGCCTCTAAACGTTCGCTGGGTATTTTGATTCCGTTGAGACGTGTATTAAGAGCGCTATTTAGAAAATATATCAATACACTCTTAGTCGTTTGGTCTAGTAGTTTCGTCCCTTCACCTTGGTAATGAGCCTAAGCTCTTCGCACGCGCTAGGTTGTTCTAGCCATAGTCATTCGTGGCGGTGCTGCGCAGACGGTTTCAGAAAATGCTCTTCTCAATACTCTTCAAAGCCCCGTTTATCTTGATGGATTGGTGTCGTACCTGTTCATCCTTCTGGTCTTCTATATACCCAGAAACACTACCAAGAACACTTTCTAAACCAAAAAAATCTACCCTTTAAAGTGCTTTCTAAGTGCTGTTTGTAACCTGTTGTTTTAAAAGGTTATTTCTTTTTTGTAATCTGCCATAATTTTCCATAATTCATCATAAAAATGCAAGAAATTCAAAGGCTTACGCCCGTTTTGCGGTGCAAAATCCTTGACTTTAGATGGGGGTGAAATATAGTGTGCAATAGTGGTGTAAAGTGGTGATTAGTGGTTAGAAGTGGTATAAATAAGAGACCTCGAGAATAAAAGTGGTTAAATCTGGTGTTTCAAGGCAGTCATTCAATCAATATGGACGCAAAAGGGCGTCTGGCAGTACCGGCAAAGTACCGGGAATTGCTAGCGTCTACCTGCAGCGGTCGCATAGTGATGACAGCCGATACACAAGATCGTTGTGTATTGATCTACCCAGAAACCGAGTGGCAGAACATACTGCCAAAAATCGAGGCCCTTCCTACCTTCAACAAAGCGGCACGCAGAGCGCAGCGTCTCCTCATAGGTTATGCAACTGCTCTGGAACTCGACGCCAATGGTCGAGTCTTGGTTCCGCCCACCCTTCGCGATTACGCCAATCTAGAGAAGAAGCTCATGCTTGTCGGTCAAGGCAAAAAGTTTGAGCTTTGGAGTGAAGATTCTTGGCTTTCTACCGTTGCCGAAATGGACGACGGAGAGATGCCAGACGAAATGTTGTCCCTCTCACTGTAGAAGGTCGTAATGTCCGAACAATTGCATTACTCGGTTCTTCTCGAAGAATCGGTAGACGCGTTATTACAAAATAAAAACGGCGTTTATGTCGATGGAACCTTTGGCCGTGGTGGTCATAGCAAGGCTATTTTGGCTGTGCTAGGTGATCAAGGGCGATTGATTGCGTTTGATAAAGACCCTGAAGCTGTCGCTATTGGTAAGGAATTAGAAGCGCAAGACTCACGTTTTTCGATTGTGCATGCTTCGTTTGTTGATATGGAAAAAGAATTGGAAGCGCTTTCGGTTGAGCAGGTAGATGGCGTGCTTTTGGATTTGGGGGTGTCGTCACCTCAGCTAGATGACGCAGAACGCGGATTTAGCTTCCAAAAAGATGGCCCCTTAGATATGCGTATGGATAACAGTAAAGGGGAAACAGCGGCGCAATGGTTGGCGCGCGCTGAAGCGAAAGAAATTTCACAAGCATTAAAAGAGTTTGGAGAGGAACGGTTTGCTAAGCGAATTGCAAACGCCATTGTAGAAGCGCGAGAAGAAAAAGAAATAACGCGTACTTTACAGTTGGCAGAAATTGTAAGCGCCGCAAACCCAAGGTGGGAGAAAAGCAAGCACCCAGCCACGCGAGCATTTCAAGGGATACGAATTTTTATCAATAGGGAATTGCTCGATTTAGATGAGGTGTTAGGTGACTTGTTGGAGCTGGTAATGGCCGGGGGCCGGATGGTCGTTATCAGCTTCCACTCTCTAGAAGATCGAATTGTGAAACGGTTTTTTCGCGAGCAGTCGCGAGGTAAAGAAATACCAAAAGATATACCGGTGCAGGAAGGCATGCTGGATAAAAAATTAAAAACAATAGGGAAACCATTAAAAGCGAGTGATACAGAGCTAGGAGAAAACATACGATCAAGGAGTGCTGTAATGCGGGTGGCAGAACGGCTGGGGTAAAGATAACAAGTTGCAGAATAAGGTTGGCGATTAATGGTAATTAAAAATAGAAAAGCGTGTTCAGGGCGAACGGTAGTGCCATTTTTGATGGTGACCCTTTGGCTAACAGGTGTGGGTTCGGCGATGGGTGTGGTGTATTCCACTTACGAATCGCGTAAAGCGACGCAAGAGCTAGAAGAGTTACGCCGTGAAGCTAGTGGCTTAAAGGTGGTTTCGGGGCAGTACTTATTAGAAAGAAGCTCGTTTTCTGCTTATTCGCGCATAGAAAAAGTAGCGATGGGTGAGCTGGAAATGGTAATTCCTGAAATCGACAATACGGTACTGATATTTAAATAATGAAATTTGCATTGCAAATGTCTAAGTGGCGGTTTTATTTGGTTCTGACGTTCTTGTCAGTGCTACCGTTAGCGCTCGCTTGGCATTTGGCAAACCTTCAAGTTATACCGCGTGAAGATAAAGATTTTCGTTTCTTGCAAAACGCGGGGGAAGCGCGGACCTTAAGGAATGAAAAGTTAAGTGCTTACCGTGGTGTCATTACCGATCGTAACGGCGAGCTTCTGGCTGTGTCGACGCCTGTTAAATCTGTTTTTATTAACCCCCAAAAAGTTCGCCAAGATCAGGTGCCGGCAATCGCGAATGCGGTGGGAATGAAAGCTAAGCGCTTATCTTCAAAGCTAGAGCGTTACGAAAACAAACAGTTTATGTACCTTGTACGCCACTTGCCACCTCAAGAAGCGAATAAAATTCTTGCGAAGAAATTTCAAGGTGTTTATGCGCAAGAAGAGTTTCGGCGCTACTACCCCGCAGGAGAGGTCGCGGCGCATGTGGTTGGGTTTACCGATACCGATGACCGTGGTCGCGAAGGCGTCGAGCTGGGCTTCAATCAATACCTTGCTGGCGAGGCAGGTTCAAAGCGTGTCATCAAAGATTTAAAAGGGAATGTTGTAAAAGATCTAGGTTTGGTGAAGTCGCCAAAATCAGGTAGTGATTTGCAATTAACGATTGATCTTCGATTGCAGTACCTCGCATATAAAGAATTGAAACATGCAATCGCCAATCAAAATGCAAAATCTGGTTCGCTGGTGATGATGGATGCGAACTCCGGTGAAATTTTGGCGATGGTGAACCAGCCATCTTATAACCCGAATAATCGAAATACAGTAAAAGCAGATCAGCTTCGCAATCGCGCATTTACCGATGTGTTTGAGCCGGGTTCAACGATGAAACCATTTGCGATGATGGCCGCGCTTGAGTCGGGTCGTTATTCTCCCCACTCAAAAATAGATACATCGCCGGGGCACATGTTTGTTGGCGGGAAAATGATTCCTGATCCCGTCAATTATGGTGTATTAGATTTAGGAAAAATCATCTCTAAGTCGAGTCAGGTTGGTATTAGTAAAATTGCGCTCGATATGGATCCGAACGATATTCGCGATGTTTATTTTCGTGCGGGTATTGGTCAAAGCAGTGGCGCAGGGTTTCCTGGTGAAAGTGTTGGTGAATTGCCAAGCCGTGCAAAGTGGCACCCGGTAGAGCAGGCGACTTTCGCTTACGGTTATGGTTTAAGTGTGAATGCGGTTCAGCTTGCGCAGGCATATACCGTTATCGCCTCGGGTGGAAAGCTTCTGCCAGCATCACTGATAAAGCAAGATGCCGAAAATTTATCGACTCAAGTAATAGATAAAAAAATAGCCAAGCAAGTGACCAAAATGCTTAAAGGTGTTCTTGAGTCGGGCGGTACGGCAGCGTCTTCTCAAATAGATGCTTACCCCGTTGCTGGAAAAACCGGAACGGCGCATAAGGTTCGAGCGCAAGGTTATGCAGATGATCGTTATATCGCATTATTTGCCGGCTTTGCTCCCGCAGACAACCCCGAAGTGGTTGCGGTCGTTATTGTGAACGAACCACCTTCTGAGGGGGCGTATTCGGGCGGTAAAGTTGCGGCACCGTTATTTTCTTCTGTGGTGGAAAAGGCATTACGTGTATTGAATGTTGCGCCAAAACAAAACAAGTCAGCCAAAAAAATCCTTGCAGAAAGCCTGGCTTCACGAAATGCAGGTGTTTTAGCCGAAAGAGGGGGGATTTAAGGTGCAAGAATTTAACCCCGCTCCAAAATTGTTGAAGAGTTTGTTGCCTGCTGCTGTGCAAGGCGATTTTTCAGAGCAGTTGTTAATCAATGATATTCAAATAGACAGCCGAAATGTAACACCAGGGTCACTTTTTGTTGCTCTTAAAGGGCAAAGAGATAACGGTGAGCGTTATATCTCTAGTGCGGTAGAAAATGGTGCTGTGGCGGTTTTGGTTGAAGATGCCTTGCTGTCTTCGGTATTTAATTTGGAGATTCCAATTGTTGGTATTAACGACCTTAAGCATCGACTCGGAAAAGTTGCGGCAGATTTTTTTGATCGGCCTTCTTCGAGTCTGTCGTTGGTCGGTATTACGGGTACGAATGGTAAAAGCAGTATCGCTTCGTATTGTGCCCAGCTTACTCAGCAGCTAGGCCAAACATCTGGCATCGTCGGTACGCTCGGTTATGGGCTTGTAAATAGTCGTTACGAATCTACCGGAATGACAACGCCCGATGTCGTGAGTTGTCAGCGTATTTTAGCTGAGCTTAAAAGTGCAGGCGCGAAAAACGTTGCGATGGAGGTTTCATCGCACGGTATCGACCAAAACCGAGTGGATGAAATTCTCTTCGATGTGGCTGTTATATCAAATATTACCCGTGATCATATGGATTATCACGCAAGCTTTGATGACTACGCTGCGACAAAACTTTCTTTTCTTGAATCTACAGCCTGTAAAACGGCGGTTATCAATGCCAACGATGAGCATTGTGCAAAAGCAATTGCGGGTATAAAAAAAGCCAAAGAGTGTGTGAGCTACGCTGTCAAAAATGGAAGTGCGCAAGTTAAAGCGGATGTGAGAGGCGTAGTAAACAAGTTTTCCGATTCGGGAATGAACGCGACAATCGAATCCCCTTGGGGGAAAGCGCATGTTTATGTTCCGCTGGTCGGCGCGTTTAATCTTGATAATCTTCTTGCAGCGATTTCAGCGTCATGTTTGCAGGGTAATGATTTTGATAGCGTTATCGGTAATGTAGAAAACCTAAGAGCGCTTGAAGGGCGAATGGAAAAAGTTCGTATCCAAAATGGCTCTTCATCGCCTTCCGTTTTTGTTGATTACGCGCACACTCCTGATGCGCTTGAAAATGCGTTGTGCGCGTTAAAAGAACATACCGATGGCAATCTGTTGCTTGTGTTTGGTTGTGGTGGCGATCGAGATACCGGTAAGCGTGAAGAGATGGGGCGTATTGCGGAAAAATACGCGGATGAAGTCATCGTCACTTCAGATAACCCTCGTAGTGAAGATCCAAATAAGATTATTGCAGATATCGAAAAAGGGCTAATCGAAAACACCAAATGCCACAAAATTTCTGACCGTGCTGAAGCGATTGCAATGGCGGTTAACGGAGCATCGTCAAGTGATGTTGTTTTGATTGCCGGTAAAGGTCATGAAGATTACCAAATTGTTGGCGATAAAAAGATTTATTTTAGTGACTATATGGTGGCAAAAAACATGCTTGAAAACCGCCGCGGTGCAGAGCAGGTGCAAGCATGATGTTGACTCAACTAGAGCAAAATAATATTGGTCGTTTGCACGGCGATGATGTCCATTTCGAATCTCTAAGCACAGATACTCGTACGATTAAGCCCGGTCAGTTGTTCGTCGCTCTGCGTGGCGATAGCTTTGATGCTCATAGCCTGTTAGATGAGGCCCATGAAAAACAAGCATGTGCGCTAGTGGTTGAACAAAAATGTGATATCAACTTGCCGCAGTTAATCGTAAACGATACGACACTTGCATTGGGCGAGATTGCCGCCCAGTTTCGAAAAGGTTTTTCTGGCCGTATCGTCGCGGTAACAGGTAGTAGTGGCAAAACAACAGTGAAAGGCATGTTGCATGCAGTGTTAAGCAAGGTGGGTCGCTGTATGGCGACACAAGGCAACTACAACAATCATATTGGGGTGCCGTTAACTTTGGGCCGGCTTAACGACGATTACGACTATGCCGTGGTAGAGGCGGGAATGAGTAACCCTGGTGAAATAAACTACCTCGTTAGTTTGATATTGCCAGATGTTGCCGTGGTGACCAATGTGCAAGAAGCACACATCGGTCAATTCGAAAGCTTGGCGGATGTGGCCTTAGAAAAAACGCAATTGTATCGGTCGGCCAATGTTCCTATTGCGGTAGTAAACCTTGATGATGCTGAAGTTGTAAAACGACTGCCAGAATTTTCCAGTAATACCATTGTTGGTTTTTCTAAAAAAGAAAAGCCCGCGGCAATTTCATTAAGCGGTTATGTTTGGGCCAAAAATATCTCGATCGATCGTCTAGGGTGTGCAAGCTTCATTATGCAGTCTGGGTCTACAGGAGTGGGCGTACATCTTAACGTTCCGGGTGAACACAATGTTGATAATGCTTTGGCTGTTGCCGCGGTTTCTGTCGCGCTGGATGTTCCCTTAGAGAAAGTGAAGTTTGGTCTAGAGGCGTTTAGTGGTGTATCTGGCCGTATGCAAATACTTTCGGGGCTTAATAATTCAACCGTTGTGAATGATACTTACAATGCCAACCCTGGCTCGCTAAAAGCGGCGATTGATTATTTGTCTCATTTTGAAGGTTCCACACTTGTGTGTGGAGATATGGCCGAGCTTGGGGAGCAATCTCAAAAACTTCACCACGACATTGGTACATATGCGAAAGAAAAAAATATAGGTCGTGTGCTCACCGTTGGAAAATGTTCAAAAGCCATGAGTGACGCCGCAAAGGTAGGTCAGCATTATGAAACAAAAGATGCGCTTGTAGACGAAGTTACAAAAAACTTAGGTGAACAAAGTGTTGTCTTGGTGAAAGGGTCGCGTAGCGCGGCCATGGAGTCTGTCGTTGAAGCGCTTACGCAAGAGGGGAATGGCTAATGTTGCTTTGGTTTGCGGACTATTTACAACAGTTTTTTGGTGCCTTTGGCGTATTTAAATATTTGACCTTTAGAGGAATACTGGGTGTTTTGACTGCGCTTGCTATTTCTCTATTGATGGGGCCGTGGTTTATTAAAAAGTTAAACCATTTGCAAATTGGGCAGGCGGTACGTTCTGACGGCCCAGAAAGTCACCTTAGTAAATCTGGTACGCCAACAATGGGTGGAACACTCATCTTGTTTGCGATTTTGCTTTCCACATTGTTGTGGTCAGACCTAAGCAATCGTTATGTCTTGATTGTGATGTTCGTTACTTTCGCCTTTGGCTGGATTGGTTGGGTTGATGACTATAGAAAAGTCGTTGAAAAGAACTCTAAAGGTCTGCCGGCAAAATGGAAGTATTTTTGGCAGTCTGTATTTAGTATGGGTGTGGCAGTCGTACTTTTTAAAACGGCTTCGTTACCTGAAGAGACTCAGCTCGTCATTCCATTTTTTAAAGATATCGCTCTCGATCTTGGTATTGCCTATGTCCTGCTGACATATTTTATGATCACAGGGTTTAGTAATGCGGTAAATCTAACCGACGGGCTAGATGGCTTAGCCATTATGCCAACGGTTATGGTTGGTTCAGCGCTGGGTATTATTGCTTACTTGGTTGGTAACTTTAATTTTGCTAACTATTTGCATATTCCTTTTATTCCGGGGGCAGGTGAATTGGTTGTGTTTTGTGGGGCGTTAGCCGGTGCCGGCCTGGGGTTTTTGTGGTTCAACACCTATCCCGCCCAGGTATTTATGGGTGATGTCGGCGCACTTTCGTTGGGTGCTGCTCTTGGTGTAATCGCGGTCATTGTTCGGCACGAAATCGTTTTCATTATTATGTCCGGTATTTTTGTTATGGAAACAGTATCCGTTATTTTGCAAGTGGCTTCATTTAAGCTGACCGGACGAAGAATTTTTAGAATGGCACCATTGCACCACCATTTTGAATTGAAGGGCTGGCCAGAGCCTCGGGTAATTGTTCGGTTTTGGATTATTACCGTAATGCTGGTTTTGTTTGGCCTAGCAACATTGAAACTAAGATAGACGCAGAGCATTAGATTGATGTTACAAACAGAAATTCACAATGAATATTCGCTGGTTGTCGGTATGGGGGCAACGGGCATGTCTATTGCGAAATTTTTATCTGAGAAAGGTCGAGCGTTTCATCTTTTTGATACTCGCTCTTCGTCAATGAGTAGCGAACAGTTTTCTAAGCTGTTTCCCACTGCAAAACAGTTTTTTGAAACAATTGATGACGAAATTCTGCTAGGTGCAAACGAAATTTACCTTAGCCCAGGTGTGCCGCGTGATGAAGGTGTTGTTAAACGTGCGATTGATGCAGGTACGCTTGTAGTTGGCGATATTGAATTATTTTTGCGTGAAACGACTAAGCCCGTTATTGGTATTACCGGCTCAAATGGTAAGTCTACGGTGACAACCTTGGTTGGCTTGGCGGCAGAGAAGAGTGGATTAAAAGTAGGTGTCGGTGGAAATATCGGAATTCCGGCATTGGAGCTGCTCAATGAACAGTCAGACCTCTATGTTCTTGAGTTATCCAGTTTTCAGTTAGAAAGCACTAATTCACCACATCTAAACGTTGCATGTTGTTTGAATATTTCGGCCGACCATATGGACCGTTACGAAAGTATGAGTCACTACGTGATGGCCAAACAACGAATTTATCAGGGCGCAGAAAAAGTTGTGTACTCCCTTGATGATGCAGCAACGGTCGCACCGAGTAGTCTTCATGCGCAGCGACTAGGGTTTGGTTTAAATAAAGATATAGAAAAAAACGAAAGCCAATTTACCTTCTCTCCACAAACCGGTTGGTTAGAGAAAGAAGGGCAAGCCTTACTTCACAAAAAAGATATAAAAATAAAAGGGGTACACAACGTGAGAAATGCTCTAGCGCTTTATGCAATTGCGGATGCGGCAGCGATTAGTCAGGACGCTTGTCGTGAAGTTTTGGTCGAGTTTGAAGGTTTGCCACATCGTTGTGAATATGTGGATGAGTGGCAAGGTGTGAGTTTTATCAATGATTCCAAGGCGACAAATGTCGGGGCAACACGAGCTGCAATTTCCGGTTTGGCGCCAGAGTACGATGGTTTGGTGCTTATCGCGGGAGGAGAAGGTAAAGATGCTGACTTTGAAGCGTTGGGTCGATGTATTAACGAAAACGTACGTGTATTGATTTTGTTTGGAAAAGATCGTGAGTTGATTGCCAAATTTGTGGCGCCACATGTCAGCGTTCATTATGTGACCTCAATGGACCAAGCGGTTTCGACATCTAAACAGATCGCGCAAGATGGAGAGTTGGTCTTGTTGTCACCAGCATGTGCCAGCTTCGATATGTTTGAAAATTTTGAGCACCGCGGGCAAATATTTAACGAGTGTGTAAAGGGGAGTGTCGCTGCTTGAAACCTTTGCTAATGCAAATGCCGCATGAGCGAATCGATCGTGCATTTATCTTCGCGTTATGCGCGTTGATAAGTGTCGGTTTGGTCATGGTTGCCTCAAGCTCGGTGGATTTTGCCGCTGAGCGCTATGGTGACCCTTGGGCATTAGTTAAGAAGCAATGCATATTTTTGTTAATGGGGGTTTCAGCGGCAAGTATCATGCTGTTTATTCCCATGAATATCTGGCAGCGCTATTCGAGTGTGTTCTTGGTCTTGGCGCTTGTGTTTTTGGTTGCGGTACTTATTCCTGGGTTGGGTAAGGTCGTGAATGGTAGCCGACGTTGGTTGCCGATGGGTGTTTTTTCAATGCAGGCGAGTGAGCTTGCAAAAATTTGTTTAGTGCTGTTCTTTGCGAGCTACTTGGCCAGACGAAACCATGAAGTGAAAACAAGTTGGACGGCCTTTTTTGTGATGATCTCAGTCATCGGTACTGTGGTTGTTTTATTGTTATTAGAGCCTGATTTTGGCAGCTCGGTAGTTATTACCGCAACACTAGGTAGCATGATGTTCGTTGCGGGTGTGCCTATTATACGGTTTTTACTTTTGGCAACGGCTGGGGTCAGCGGTTTTGCAATGATAGCAGTGTTGTCTCCATATCGTTGGGAGCGCCTTGTTGCTTTTATGGACCCGTGGTCACGCCAATTCGATAGTGGGTATCAGTTAGTTCAGTCGCTTATCGCATTCGGCAGAGGGGAATGGTTTGGTTTGGGCTTAGGGAATAGTCTTCAGAAACTCTTCTTTTTGCCTGAAGCACATACCGATTTTATTTTCGCGATTTATTCTGAAGAGTTTGGCCTTGTGGGTGCGCTTTTGCTAATTGCCTTGTTTGTTTTCTTTTTCAGCAAAATGTTTTGCCTGGCACGAGAAGCGAATGCAGAAGGAAAACTTTTTTCTGCATATTTGACCTTTGGTATCGCCGTTATGCTAACCATGCAGGCATTTATTAATATGGGCGTTGCTTCTGGTCTGCTACCCACAAAAGGTTTGACCTTGCCTTTGATTAGTTATGGCGGCAGTAGTTTGCTCGTAACCCTTGCGCTGGTTGCCTTGGTTGTACGAGTAAATTGGGAGATGAAAAATGACAAATAGCTCCCAAGATAAAAATAAAAAACGAATTCTTATTATGGCTGGCGGAACAGGTGGCCATATATTCCCTGGTTTAGCTTTGGCAAAAGAGCTTATCGGGCGAGGCCATAATGTGAAATGGCTGGGCACAAAAGCAGGGATGGAGTCTGATCTTGTGCCTAAGCACGATATTGATATTCACTTTATACCTGTAAGAGGTGTTCGAGGAAAAGGCGTAAAAGGGTTACTTAAAGCGCCTTGGAATATTATTGCATCTGTTATTACGGCTGCGCGCGAAATTCGTATTATCGACCCTCAAGTTGTGGTTGGCTTGGGGGGCTTCGTTGCAGGCCCTGGTGGTTTTGCAGCGAAATTAAAAAATATTCCTCTTGTTATTCACGAGCAGAATGCAATTCCTGGAACAACGAATAAATTACTGTCAAAAATAGCAACTCGTGTACTGACTGCTTTTCCATGCAATTTGCCTAATAGTTTATGCATTGGGAACCCTGTGAGAAAAGAAATAGAATCGATTAGCGCTCCTGAAGTTCGTTTGAGTCAAAGAACTGGGGCGACAAACGTGTTGGTTGTAGGTGGCAGTCGCGGTGCTCTTGCAGTAAATGAACTATTACCACCAGCGATCAAGAAGATTGTAAATGCCGGCGAGTTAAATATTTGGCATCAAACTGGTGCCGGCAAAGATAGCGCAGTGATTGAACAGTACGAAGCATGTTCGGTAAGTGCGCGTGTTGAACCATTTATTGACGATATGGCCGAAGCGCTTGCTTGGGCTGATATTGTGATTTGTCGCGCTGGTGCTTTAACTGTTTCTGAGTTAGCGGCGGCGGGTTTGGGTTCGGTACTGGTGCCGTTTCCGTTTGCAATTGACGATCATCAAACGCATAACGCTTTATATCTCTCTTCTCTCGGTGCAGCGATTTTGAAACAGCAAAAAGATTTGACGCCAGATATTTTGGCCGAGATTCTCGAAGACTTTATTTTCGATCGAGACGTGTTGATTGAAATGGCAAACAAAGCACGCGTATTAGCAAAGCCGGAAGCTGCACGTATATTTGCAGATTATTGTGAGGAGGTGGCCAATGCCTAACCCCTCTGTTTATCAAGTCCCTGAAATGCGCCGCATTAAAACAATTCACTTTGTTGGTATTGGCGGTGCAGGTATGTGCGGCATTGCAGAAGTATTGTTGAATCAAGGTTATTCGATTAGCGGGTCTGACATTAAAGAATCTGTGGTCACGCGAAGACTTAGCGGCATGGGGGCGCAGGTGTTTATTGGGCACTCAGAGAAAAATGTAGAAAAAGCCGACGTAATTGTCAGTTCTAGCGCAGTAGATACAGAAAATCCTGAGATAAGCGCGGCAAAAGAAAAAAGAATTCCTGTCGTACGCCGAGCTGAAATGCTTGCTGAGTTAATGCGTTATCGCCATGGTATAGCGGTTGCGGGTACACATGGAAAGACAACCACAACAAGCCTTATTGCCTCAGTTCTGGCTGCCGGTGAAAAAGACCCGACTTTTGTAATTGGTGGCCTGTTAAACAGCGCTGGCACAAATGCACGCTTGGGCGAAAGTCGTTATCTCGTTGCCGAAGCCGATGAAAGTGATGCGTCATTTTTACACTTGCAGCCCATGGTGAGTGTTGTGACCAATATCGAAGCCGATCATATGGACACCTATGACGGCGACTTCGAAAAGTTAAAGAAAACGTTCATCGAATTTGTTCACAATCTACCATTTTATGGCATTGCGGTTGTGTGCGGTGACGATCCGGTGGTTCGGGAATTGATCCCTCAGCTGTCACGCTCAATCATCACGTACGGCTTTGACGACAACAATGATTTTCATGCGTTTGATGTTGAGCAGAAAGGAATGCATTTGCAATTCAAGGTCAAATGTCCAAATGACCGTGGCGTGCTAGCCGTCAAATTAAACATTCCCGGAAAGCATAATGTACTTAATGCGATGGCTAGCATTGCCGTAGCGATGGATGAAGGCGTTTCAGACGAAGCCATTTTAAAAGGTTTGCAAGAATTTAATGGTGTCGGTCGTCGTTTCCAGATCTTCGGTGAATATATAGTCGAAGAAAATAAAGAGCCAGTAATGCTGGTGGACGATTACGGTCATCACCCTACGGAAGTGCAAGCGACAATAAATGCTATTCGCGATGGTTGGCCAGAGCGGAGATTAGTGATGGTCTATCAGCCTCATCGTTATTCGAGAACCCGCGACCTTTACGAAGATTTCGTTGAAGTACTATCGACAGTTGATCAGCTGGTGTTGCTCGAGGTTTACGCCGCTGGCGAAACCC
Source organism: Agarilytica sp. (assembly GCA_045430305.1). GTDB lineage: Bacteria > Pseudomonadota > Gammaproteobacteria > Pseudomonadales > Cellvibrionaceae > Agarilytica. Next base: position 712,538 of record JAILXW010000002.1, read on the forward strand.
TAATTCAAGGGGCTGACAGTCGCCACTTGAGTAGAACAATTAGAACACGTGGCCTCATTGACCCCATCTATGTGGAAACGATCGAGGGTGTACCAGAAGTCATTAAAAATATGATTCAGCCTGGCGATATTGTGATAACTCAGGGTGCGGGTAATGTCGGTGCATTAGCCCAAGATTTAGCGAACAGAAAACTAGTAAATTAGTAATGAAAGCAAATACCTACCAAAAGAAATTTAACCAAGGCCCAGAAGCGCTAGGCCGCGTAGCTGTGCTTTTTGGCGGCACTTCTGCCGAGCGTGAAATTTCTTTGCAAAGTGGTAAGGCTGTTTTAGAAGGGTTGCTTGAATCTGGTGTAAATGCTTTTGGCGTAGATCTGGGCGAAGGCGCCGTTAGCCAACTCCAGAATCTTGAGTGTGATCGTGTATTTATCGCGTTGCACGGCCCGGGTGGTGAAGATGGCAAAGTACAAGCGCTATTGACCATGATGGGGCTTCCGTTTACTGGGAGCGATTTCGCTTCATCTTCCATCGCGATGCATAAAGTGAAAACGAAGCGTCTTTGGGCTGGTAGTGAATTGCCTAGCCCGGAATTTGAGTTATTAACTGAGAAAAGTGATTTTGGCGCGATTATCGAAAAGCTAACGGGAAGTTGCTTTGTAAAACCGGCACACGAAGGTTCTAGTATTGGAATGCGCTGTGTTGACAGTGCTGGCCAGTTACAAGAAGCCTTTGCGTTTGCCGCGCAATATGACAGCGAAGTTTTTGCAGAGCGTAGTATTTCTGGTCGCGAATTTACTGTTTCGATTCTGAACGGATATGCGCTTCCTGCGATTGAATTGAAAACAAACAATGCATTTTACGATTACGACGCAAAGTATCTGTCGAATGATACCGAGTATTTCTGTCCGTGTAAGATCAGTGATTCAGAGGAAGGTTTGCTGGCGAGTATTGCCTTGAGCGCTTTTGATGCTCTCGGCTGTAGTGGCTGGGGTCGTATTGATTTTATGCAGGACCAAGCAGGAAGGTTTTATTTGCTCGAGGCAAACACCGTCCCCGGGATGACAAGTCACAGTTTGGTGCCGATGGCAGCAAAAGCTGCAGGTCTTAGTTTTAATGAGCTGTTGCTAGAGATTTTATGGTCAACGTTAGAGGTGGGTACATGTTAATTCGAAAAGAAGAGAACAATCGCTTGCGAGTACGTGGCAAACAACATCAAAAATCGGCAAAAGTGCGTAAAAATAGTACACGTGGAGCCACGAACAGTGGTCCGCAGGATGAATCTTCGTTTAAGTGGGGGCGTTACACTTTAGTCTTCGTATTTCTAGCAACGTGCGTAGGTGGTGTTAGTCAATTGCCGTGGCAACAAATCTACAATAAAACCATGCACGCAACTAACCGACCTTTGGCAAATATTAAAATCGAAGGTGAATTTAATTTTGTTTCTAGGCTGAAATTACAGAGTGAAATTTCATCGCAGCTCGACGGGAATTTTGTCGATATCGATTTGCGACAAATTAAGATCGCGTTAGAAAAAAATCCTTGGGTAAAAAGTGTAAAAATAGAGCGGATTTGGCCAGATAGTCTTAAACTTAACGTTAACGAGCAAATGCCAATTGCACGTTGGAATGACAACGGTTTTATTAATCGAGAAGGGCAGTTAATTACGGTTAAAAATAATTCTAATTTGGCCGGGTTGCCTTTGCTTTCTGGGGAGGAAGCAAATAGCAGTGAGCTAGTAAAGAATTATGTTTCATTTACTCAGTTTTTGGGTGAAACGGACCTAAAGATAAATGAATTGGCCTTGGATAAAACCATGTCCTGGTCGATTCGCCTTAAAGATAACTTTGATTTACACCTAGGTCGAGAAAACATACAGGCCAAGCTAGAAAATTTCAGCTTGATATACACAAAATACTTACAAAAAAACAAAAATGACATAGCTGCAATTGATATGCGCTATGAAAACGGTCTAGCGGTACAGTGGCGAGAAACGTCAGAGGCTTTAGCCTTCGGTCTAGGTCGCTAAATATATTTATTGGGGTGAAGAATGGCAAATTCGACTGGAAGTAGAATGATCGTAGGGTTGGACATAGGAACGTCCAAGGTCGTTGCGATCGTCGGGGAAATCTCGCTAGAAGGCGACTTATCTATTGTCGGTATCGGTTCGCACAAATCGGTTGGCCTGAAGAAAGGCGTGGTCGTCAATATTGAGTCAACGGTACAAAGTATTCAGCGCGCCATTGAAGAAGCTGAGCTAATGGCGGGTTGCCAAATCCACTCTGTGTACGTTGGTATCGCAGGTAGTCACATTCGTAGCTTAAATTCGCACGGTATTGTTGCAATTAAAGACCGTGAAGTGTATGCGCAAGATTTAGACCGAGTGATAGATGCCGCTCAAGCCGTCGCTATTCCTGCTGATCAAAGAATTTTGCATATTTTACCGCAAGAATATTTGATCGATGAGCAAGAAGGGGTAAAAGAACCGCTGGGTATGTCGGGTGTGCGTTTAGAGGCAAAGGTACATTTGGTGACTTGTGCCGTAAATGCTGCTCAAAACATAGAAAAATGTATTCGTCGCTGTGGATTAGAAGTAGAAGACATTATTTTGGAGCAACTGGCTTCAGGTTATTCTGTATTAACCGATGACGAAAAAGAATTGGGTGTATGTTTGGTGGATATTGGTGGCGGTACAACCGATATTGCCATCTTCACTGAGGGCGCGATACGCCATACTGGCGTGATTCCGATCGCAGGTGACCAAGTGACGAACGATATCGCTATGGCCTTGCGAACACCAACGCAATACGCGGAAGAAATAAAAATTCGGTATGCGTGTGCTTTAGCGAAACTAACTGGCGCAGAAGAAACAATCAAAGTGCCGAGTGTAGGGGATAGACCTTCACGAGACCTATCTCGTCAGGCGCTCGCTGAAGTGGTTGAGCCTCGATACGACGAACTATTTACCTTGGTACAAGCAGAATTACGCCGAAGTGGTTTTGAAGATTTGGTCGCTGCGGGCATCGTGTTAACCGGTGGCACATCCAAGATGGAAGGTGTTGTCGAGCTAGCAGAAGAAATATTCCATATGCCAGTACGTTTGGGTGCACCGCAAGACATTCAAGGTTTAAAAGATATCGTGAATAACCCAATTTACTCGACTGGCGTTGGCTTGTTGTTGTATGGCAAAGACAACGACAACACTAGAAGCTACTCGGGCGAGCAGCAAGAAAGCGCAGTAGAGCGATTTAAATCATGGTTTAGAAGAAATTTTTAATTACGTAGTAATTTTTTAACAATAACAACAAGCAGTAATTGCACTAAATAGTATTTCGGGGACAAAGAGGAAAGTAAAATGTTTGAACTAATTGATAATATTCCACAAAACGCAGTAATTAAGGTTGTTGGTATCGGTGGTGGTGGCGGTAACGCTGTTAAACACATGATATCTAATCAAGTAGAAGGTGTAGATTTTATTTGCGCTAATACTGACGCTCAGGCATTAAAAGATATTGACGCGCAAGCAGTAATTCAGCTTGGTTGCGGCATTACCAAAGGCTTGGGTGCTGGTGCAAATCCAGAAATTGGTCGTCAGGCCGCAATGGAAGATAAAGAAAGAATTGCCGAAATTCTTTCTGGTTCTGACATGGTGTTTATCACCGCGGGTATGGGTGGCGGTACGGGAACAGGCGGAGCACCTGTTGTTGCTGAGGTCGCTCGTGAACTCGGTATTCTAACGGTTGCCGTTGTGACAAAACCGTTTCCTTTTGAAGGTCGTAAGCGCATGGCTTTGGCTGAAGAAGGTATTAAGCAATTGCAAGATCGTGTTGATTCATTAATTACCATTCCAAACGAAAAATTATTGGCTGTACTTGGCAAAACAACGAGCTTGTTAGATGCATTTAAATCTGCCAACGATGTGTTGTTAGGTGCTGTGCAAGGTATTGCAGATTTAATTATTCGCCCAGGTATGATTAATGTCGATTTTGCCGATGTTCGCACTGTTATGTCAGAAATGGGAATGGCAATGATGGGCAGTGGATCTGGCACTGGTGAAAATCGCGCTCGTGAAGCAGCAGAAGCAGCAATTCGTAGCCCATTACTAGAAGATATTAATTTACAGGGTGCGCGTGGCATTCTCGTTAACATAACAGCAGGCATGGATTTATCTCTCGGTGAATTCTCAGAGGTGGGTGACACCATTGAGGAATTTGCTTCTGGTGATGCGACAGTTGTTGTGGGCACTGTTATTGAACCAGAAATGGCAGATGAAATTCGCGTAACTGTTGTAGCAACCGGCTTAGGTGGTACTGGCGCGTTACAACAACCAAAAGAAACAAAAGTGGTTGTAGACAATACGCGTGGTAAAGATGGCAAGCCTGACTATACGGCTTTGGATCGTCCTCCTGCTTTGAGAAATAAGAAAGTGGTCGCAGCACAGGGTAATGCAGCTGAAGCGGTTGATAGAGATATGGAGTATCTCGATATTCCAGCATTTTTACGCAAACAAGCGGACTAGTTCAGCAGCTTAACAAATGGCACTACGCGCTTAAACGCGAGTGCTGATTTGCGTTTTATGTACCGATGCGCACCGTTGATGTCCCCTAGGCGCGGTGTCGCAAACGATGGAATGCAGCGGGCGAAGCCTGAGTCTTCGCTAGGAGCTCCCCGCTCTGCTCCGTGGCCTTGCGAACTTTGACGCGTGTCATCGGTCATAATCTCACGCTTGCGTGAATTGCTCATATATATAGAAGCAAGAAATCTGAGCTTGGTCGGGTACTAGAGCTCGGGCAGTAGGGTTTTAGGTCGAATGTCTGTGCGGATTGATAGATGAAATAGCAAAAATCTTTCCGTTTAAATTTCGATCAATATTTGATCTATTGAAAACTTTTGGTAAGATGCGCTGTTTTGCTGCTCAGCAACATGAGTATGTCGCTAATCATATGGCGTCAGCAGGCAAAAATAGCTTAGCTACAGTTGTACAAAACACCCGCGACCTTCATCCATGAAAGTCATATGGGAATCATCGAGAAAACAACATGATCAAACAGCGCACACTCAAAAATGAGATTAGAGCGACCGGGGTAGGGCTTCATACTGGCCAGAAAATTTACCTTACGCTTAGACCCGCGCCAATCGATCACGGCATCGTTTTTCGCCGTGTTGACCTTAGCCCTGTGGTAGAAATCTACGCTAAGGCAGAGAATGTAGGTGACACGACGCTTTCCACCACCCTAGTAAATGGTGATGTACGTGTTTCTACTGTTGAGCATCTGCTTTCTGCGATGGCTGGTATGGGAATCGATAATGCCATTATCGACCTGAGTGCCGACGAAGTGCCGATCATGGACGGCAGTGCTGGCCCATTTGTGTTCCTGATTCAGTCCGCTGGGATCCAGGAGCAAGATGCCGCCAAGACCTTCATTAGAATAAAGAAGAAATTCACCATCAAAGACGGCGACAAAGAAGCCACATTCCTTCCTTTTAATGGTTTCAAAGTCAGCTTTAGCATCGATTTTGATCACCCCGTATTCAAGGATCGGAAGCTCGATGCGAATGTGGATTTTTCCAGTACTTCTTTCGTGAAAGAAGTATCTCGTGCGCGAACTTTCGGCTTTATGCATGAAATTGAGTATCTTCGCTCCAAGGGTTTAGCAAAAGGTGGCAGTGTCGATAACGCAATTGTGGTGGATAAATACCGCATATTGAATGAAGACGGCCTTCGCTACGAAGATGAGTTCGTAAAACACAAGATTTTGGATGCTATCGGTGACTTATACCTGCTCGGAAATAGCTTAATTGGCGAATACCGAGCCTATAAATCCGGGCACGGTCTCAATAACAAGGCCCTTCGTGCCTTGATTCAGAATACAGACGCATGGGAATTTGCCACCTTCAATGAGGACAGTGCTCCCATCTCCTATATTCAGGCGCTAGCCGCAGCGGTATAAATATTGATCTGGTTGATTTGAAACTGGTTCATATATTCGCCAAAAGCCTTGTAATTCAGGGCTTTTCTTGGCAAAAAACGGCATCTGTGCCATGATTTGCCTCAGAACTTAGCAAAAACCTCAGTTAATCAGCGATGTGGCTTATCGCCACGGCTCCCCTACAGACGATAGGTGCATCGGTATGCAAGGCGATGCATACGTTAAGAAGCGCTGTGTTTGGCGCGAAAACCATAATTTTGGTGCAAGTTCCGGTAGATTACTATAATTAGAATTGACGCTTAAGTTATTAAAGAAGCAGTTATCACTCAATGAAAGTCATAGTTATAAGCAAACGTCATGGCAACACTCGCAGTTTTACGCTGGGTGGGCTCTCTCGCGCTTTGCTTTCGGTCTGTATACTTGGCGTGCCGGTTAGTACTTACTTCGCCTATCACTACTATGCTAATGGCGATCATATCAATACAAAAATCACTCAGGCATGGAAAAGCAAGCTTGAGCAGCAGCGTGAAGAAGTTGAGATCGTAAAACAAGGGGCCGAACGTTCACTTTCGGCACTGACTTTGCGCGTGGCAGAATTACAGGCTCGACTGGTGCGTTTAGATGCCTTAGGTGAGCGTCTAACAACCATTGCAAAGTTAGATAATGGCGAGTTCGATTTCAGCCGGGCTCCCGCGCTTGGCGGCCCAGAACTTAGTCTTGATGAAGAGCCTGCAGGCGAAAAAGAGCTTATTAGCTTACTCGAAGACCTCGGGGCAAAAATTGAAGACCGCCAACAACAGCTCGATACCCTCGAAGCGCTTATGGCGAAACGAAAAATTCAGAGCGATATTTTTATCGCTGGCCGCCCTGTTAAATGGGGTTGGATGTCTTCTAAGTTCGGTCGTCGTACAGATCCCTTTAGTGGGCGTATTGCTTGGCATCAAGGTGTGGATTTTGCCGGTAAAGAAGGCTCAGATATTGTTTCCGTTGCTTCCGGGGTTGTCACTTGGTCTGGTGACCGTTATGGCTATGGTTTACTGGTTGAGGTAAACCATGGCAATGGTTTCAGCACGCGCTACGCGCATTGTAAAGAGAACCTTGTAAAAGTGGGTGACGTGGTCAAAAAAGGCCAGGTCGTTGCTCTTATGGGGTCCAGTGGCCGCTCTACTGGCCCGCATGTTCATTTCGAAGTATTCAAACACGGTCGACCAGTCGACCCTGCGAGCTACATTCATCGCGCAAGTCGGTGAATCCTCCTATATAATCGCTCCCCGCTTAAATCCTTAAGCACCGCTCCAATAGTTAACGCTTCAAATACTTAAAATAAATCTAATTACCGGCTGATGTAAGCCGATTTGGACCTTCTCATGTTTGCCAAAATCTTCAAAGCTATCGTCGGCTCGAAAAACGATCGTGAACTCAAAAGAATGAGTAAGATCGTCAAAAAAATTAACGAATTAGAAAGTACTTATGAAGCGCTCGACGAAACGACTCTAAAAGAAAAAACACAAGAGTTCCGTAAGCGATTGGAAAACGGCGAAACGCTCGACCAAATCCTTCCTGACGCTTTTGCTGCCGTACGAGAAGCCAGTAAACGAGCCCTTGGTCTGCGCCATTACGATGTGCAACTCATAGGTGGTATGACCTTGCACGAAGGGCGAATCTCAGAGATGCGTACCGGGGAAGGCAAAACCTTGATGTCGACGTTGGCCGCTTACCTTAATGCTCTGCCAGCGAAGGGCGTGCACATTGTTACTGTGAACGATTATCTTGCGCGTCGTGATGCTGACTGGATGCGCCCGGTATACGAAACTTTGGGCCTTACAGTGGGCGTGATCGTTTCCATGCAAGACCCCACGGAAAAGCGTGAAGCCTATCGCGCCGACATTACCTACGGCACTAATAACGAATACGGCTTTGATTTTCTGCGCGACAATATGGCCCTGCGTAAAGAAGATCGTGCACAGCGACACTTAGCATTTGCAGTTGTGGATGAAGTGGACTCGATTTTGATCGATGAAGCGAGAACACCATTAATTATTTCCGGTGCTGCAGAAGACAGCTCCGAACTTTACCGCACTATGAACAAGCTCATTCCCTCGTTAACAGAGCAGCCGTCGTTACCGGAAGGCATGGACCCTAGCGAGCAAGAAACCACCGGTGATTTTATATTGGACGAGAAAGTTCGTTCAGCTGAGCTGACTGAGCTTGGCCACCAAAAAGTTGAAGACTGGCTAACAAAAAATGGCATGCTGCAGGAACACGACAGTCTGTATTCTGCGGGAAACTTGAGTCTGCTACATCACGTGCTTTCGGCGCTTAAAGCTCACAAGCTATTCAATAAAGATGTGGAATATATTGTACAAGATAACCAAGTTGTACTCATTGATGAGCATACCGGTCGAACCATGTCTGGGCGCCGCTTATCAGAAGGTTTACATCAAGCCTTAGAAGCAAAAGAAAATGTGGTGATTCAAGCAGAAAGCCAGACATTAGCTTCTACTACCTTCCAAAACTTTTTCCGTATGTACGACAAACTTGCGGGTATGACAGGTACTGCGGATACCGAAGCATTCGAGTTTAAGCAAATATACGATCTTGATGTGGTGGTGATTCCGCCCAATAAAGATATCGCGCGCAAAGACTTAAATGACTTGGTTTACCTCAGTATTGAAGAAAAATACGACGCGATTGTAGAAGACATTAATAAATATCGTGAACAAAATGCTCCTGTATTGGTGGGCACCGCGTCGGTAGAAACCTCTGAGGCAATGTCGCAACGCTTGAAAAAAGCGGGTATTACGCATGAAGTTTTAAACGCGAAACAACACGAACGTGAAGCCGATATTATCGCGCAAGCAGGGCGCCCTGGCGCTGTCACTATTGCGACCAATATGGCAGGTCGTGGTACCGATATCGTTTTGGGTGGTAGTTGGGAAGCGGAAGTGTCAGCGCTAACTGACCCAAGCGAATCAAAGATTGAAGCGATAAAAACGGAATGGAAAAAACGCAATCAAGCAGTGCTCGAAGCTGGGGGCTTGCATATTATTGGTACAGAGCGTCACGAGTCACGCCGTATCGACAATCAACTGCGTGGCCGTGCAGGGCGGCAGGGTGACCCTGGCCTTTCTCGCTTTTATTTATCGCTAGAAGATAACTTAATGCGTATTTTTGCCTCTGATCGCGTTCGTAACTTTATGCAAGCACTAGGCATGGAAAAAGGCGAAGCAATTGAGCACCGCATGGTCACCAACGCGATTGAAAAAGCTCAGCGTAAAGTAGAAGCACGCAACTTTGATTATCGTAAGCAGGTTCTAGAATATGATGACGTGGCAAACAATCAGCGTACGGTTATTTATTCTCAGCGAAGAGAGTTGTTAGAGTTAGACGATATTGAAGACGCTATTTCAGGTATCCGTGATGAGGTGGTTAACACAGTAATTGATTCGTATATTCCGCCACAAAGTATTGCTGAGCAATGGGACGTTCCTGGCTTAGAAAAACTTCTTGCAACGGAATATGGTGTAAGCGTTCCGATTAAGAAATGGCTAGACGATGATGACAAGTTATATGAAGAGCCATTGCGTGAAAAAATAGTATCGGTGTTCGATGAGCATTATCAGGCCAAGAGTGGACGTATTGGTACGGTGATGCGTACTGTAGAAAAGCAAGTCATGCTTCAAGTACTTGATCAACTCTGGAAAGAGCATTTGCAGAATATGGATTATTTACGTCAGGGTATCGGCCTGCGCGCTTATGCTCAGCGCAATCCAAAACAGGAATACAAAAAAGAATCTTTCGAACTATTCCAAGAGCTGCTTGAAAACTTAAAGCACGAAGTTACCAAAATGCTATTTAGAGTTGAGCCGATGACGGAAGAAGAAATGGCCGCATTGGAACAGCGTCGACGTGAAGAAGCAGAACGCATGGCACAAAAGCAAAAACTGCAACACGAAAGTGTTTCACAGCTAGAAGAGCAGCGTGAAAATTCTGAGTCAGACGTAAGAGCAGAAAAGCCTTATGTACGCTCGGGTGCAAAAGTCGGACGAAATGATCCTTGCCCGTGTGGGTCAGGGAAAAAGTTCAAAGCGTGTCATGGTAAGTTAGCCTAAAGATAAGAGAGTAACTAGTGGCTATTGGTGAATCAGTTTGGCAAGACCCGGCACAGATATTGGGTTTAAAGATCGGTGTCGCAGCGGCAGGCGTAAAATATGAAAACCGCAATGATCTTGCGGTGTTGCTTCTTGATGAAGGTACGCGTGTATCTGGCGTGTTTACGCAAAATGCCTTTTCGGCGGCGCCGGTTCAAATCTGTAAAGATCACTTAAAAAGTGGTTCTATACGTGCGTTACTCATTAATTCTGGTAATGCGAATGCCTGTACTGGTGAGGCAGGCATGCAAGCAGCACTTGATACTTGCGAGGTGTTGGGGCAAGAACTTTCTGTCTCTTCAAATGCGGTGTTACCTTTTTCAACAGGTGTTATCGGTGAGGTTTTACCCGCAGAAAAAATCTCGTCTGCTATTCCTACGGCGTGCGCTGCGGCGCATGAAAATAACTGGAAGGGTTTTGCTGAAGCCATTATGACCACAGATACTCGCCCAAAAGTTGCGAGTAAAACGTATAAGGTCGAAGAAGGCAGCATATCGGTCAGTGGTGTATCTAAAGGCGCGGGCATGATCAACCCCAACATGGCAACCATGTTGGCCTATGTCGCGACGGATGCACGTGTATCTCAATCATTGCTAGATGAGTTATCTCGTAAGGCTGCCAACCTTTCTTTCAATCGTATTACCATTGACGGCGATACCTCTACCAACGATTCCGCTATTTTAATAGCGACCGGGAAATGTGGTTCGAGTGAAATTACTTCCTTAAACGATGAACGCTATAAAATACTCGAGGCAGCGGTTATCGACGTGTATCAGTCACTAGCGAAACAGATTGTTGAAGATGGTGAAGGCGCAACGAAGTTTGTCACTGTCGAAGTTCATGGTGGTCAGACTGCGAATGAAAGCTTAAAAGTGGCTTACGCGGTTGCACATTCACCCTTGGTAAAAACTGCGTTGTTCGCATCAGATCCAAACTGGGGGCGTATTGTTGCTGCGGTTGGTTATGCCGATGTAAGTGAGCTAGAAGCAGAAAAAATTAGAGTGTGGCTAGATGATGTGCTGATTGTTGAAAATGGTGGAAGAGCTGCGAGTTACACAGAAGATGCCGGGCAAGCCGTCTTTGATAAAAGCCACTTCACGATCAAAATTGATTTGGGGCGAGGTGTTGAGTCGCAATCACTCTGGACGACAGACTTGAGTCACGAATATATTCGTATCAACGCCGAATATCGAAGTTAAGCGACTTAAGTATATGGATATAGTGCGAGTTGCCGTCGGTGTGATTATAAATCCGCAGTATCAAGTTTGTATCGCACTGCGCCCTAAAGGTAAACATCTTGCGGGTTATTGGGAGTTTCCTGGTGGAAAAATCGAACAGGAAGAAAGTGTAGGTGATGCTCTTAAGCGAGAATTGTTTGAAGAGCTCGCCATCGACGTTAAGTCTTCAGAGCCATTTACAGATATTCACTTTGAATACCCCGAAAAAAAAGTGTGTTTACATGTTCACCTTGTTCGGGAGTTTGGCGGGGAAGCAAAGGGGCAAGAGTTTCAGGAAGTGAGATGGGTCGAGATATCTCAACTGGCGGAATATCAATTCCCTGAAGCCAACCTGACAATACTAAAAGCTCTTGCTGAGTGGCGGAACGGCTTAACAACGCCTGAACTATTGTCTCAATAATCGTCTTTCAAATTATTCTGGTCTTCGCTCCACGATTCTGAATCCTTACTTTCGACCTTATAGCTTTCATTTGCCCATTCGCCAAAATCTATATCACGGCAGCGCTTTCCGCAAAACGGGCGGAATTTAGATTCTTCGGTCATTAAGACTTCTTTTTTACAGGTTGGGCAGGCAACAGATAAGGTTTTAATGGTCATAACTCTCAGAAAGTTGTAAGTATTTTTGGTGTAATTGGTTAACTTGTTTTTGAGTTTCTTCTACTGAACCACTGTTGTCAATAATATCGTCTGCGGCTTTTAAACGTTCGCCTCTGGGTATTTGAGTGGCAATAGTCTTTCTAATTTGTGCTTCATTAACGCCGTCGCGTTGTGCCGTTCTTTCTATTTGTTGTTCTTGTGTTACGTCGATAATACACTTTAGGTTGGCCAAATCTCTGTCGGGGGATTCCAGCAGCAGTGGGCTTGAAAGTATGACATAAGGCGATGTCGCCTTCTTAAGGTCTGAGCGAGCCTTTTCGCGAATGATGGGGTGCATCAGCGATTCGAGCCATAGTTTTTCTTCTGGCGAGCTAAAAATAATGTCACGCAGGGCTTTGCGATTTAGACTTCCATCTTTCGTGAGAATATTTGGGCCGAAATGTGTGGCTATTTTTATTAAGCTTTCACTGCCTGGCTCCACAATTTCGCGCGCAATGACATCGGTATCCACGATTGTAATACCATGATCATGGAATAGGTCTGTAACAGTGGTTTTACCGGAGCCGATGCCACCGGTGAGTCCGACACAAAACATAGATAAGAGTTAATTCTGTGAGAAGGGGGGGCTTATTTTAGCGTGTCTAGGTAAGCGGCGCTAATTACATCGCCCCAGAAAAAAGCAATCCAGCCTGCGATCGCTAGATAAGGCCCAAAGGGCATAGGTTTACTTTTGTCTTTGCCCATAATAATGATACCGGCAATGCCGATAACGGCGCCTACCATTGATGAGAGAATAATAATAAGAGGCAAAGCCTGCCAACCCATCCAGGCGCCAAGAGCTGCGAGTAACTTGAAATCGCCGTAACCCATACCTTCTTTCTTGGTAAGGATCTTAAACAGCCAGTACACACACCAGAGTGTCATGTAGCCGGCAACGGCTCCTATCACTGCGCTAGACACGTCTGTAAATAAACCGCTTATGTTGGCTAGTAAGCCTATCCACATCAGCGGCAGAGTAATATCGTCGGGGAGCAACTGCTTGTCGATATCAATCATCGTCAAAACGATGAGGCTCCAAGTAAATAGGAGTACAAGTGCAGACTCCCAAGTGAGGCCAAATTTGTATACGACAAAGACAGATAACAACCCAGTAACGGCTTCAATGATCGGGTAGCGAGGGCTGATCTTGTCTTTGCAGGCGTGGCATTTGCCTTTCAATAAAAACAGATAGCTGATAACAGGTATGTTGTGCCAGGGTTTGATCGGTGCTTTGCATTTTGGGCAGTGCGACGCAGGGAAAGCGATATTGAATTTTTCTGTTGAAGGCAGAGGTAGGTGTTTTTCATCAACCTTGGCGTATTCCAGCATCACATCCCTGGCCATCTCCAGCCATTCGGCAATCATATGGACAGGAAGGCGATAAATGACCACATTTAAAAAGCTGCCGACCATTAAGCCGACAGCAAGTGTAAACGTAATCGAAAAGAGTTCCAGTGAGTCCAATGCGATAGGCCTATACTGCTTGGCCAATTTTGAATATTGGTAAATACATCGCGATCATAAGGCCGCCAACAAGAATACCAAGTACGGACATAATCATGGGTTCTAGCAGTGAAGTCAGGCTGTCGACCAAATTATCCACGGCTTCTTCGTAATAATTGGCTGCTTTGTCAAGCATTTCATCAAGCGCACCAGATTCCTCGCCAATAGCGGTCATCTGAACCAGTAGTGGAGGAAATATTCTCGTTCGATCAATAGCAACGTTTAACTGGGTACCAGAAGATACTTCATCACGAATTTTTAGGGTGGCCGCTTCAAAGTGAATATTCCCTGTAGCGCCAGCTACTGATTCTAAAGCATCAATGAGAGGGACACCTGCGGCAAATGTGGTAGACAAGGTGCGTGCGAAGCGAGCACAGATCGATTGATAAATAATGTCGCCTACAACTGGAATCTTCAAAATTACTTTGTCAACAATACTTCTCACTGCAAAACTTTTTTCTTTGATTTTTCCAAAAGCAATAAAAAAACCAACGAGTCCTCCCAGAATGATCCACCAGTATTCTTGGGCCAAATCGGATAGCCCTAAAACAAACAGAGTGAATGCGGGAAGGTCTGCCCCAAATGAACTAAATGTTTCGGCAAACTGAGGCACGACTTTAACCAATAAAATACCTGTCACGACAATCGCAACGACTACAACTGCAATAGGGTATGTCATAGCTTTTTTAATTTTAGCTTTTAGCTGCTCTGTTTTTTCTTTGTAGATGGCAATGCGATCAAGCATGGTTTCCAGTGCACCGGATTGTTCCCCTGAATCAACTAAATTACAAAATAGTTCATCAAAGTATTTGGGGTGCTTGAGTAAGGCGTTAGAAAACCCTCCGCCAGCGGCAACGTCTTCCTTTATTGAGCGAACAAGTTTCTGTAAATTTGCATTTTCTGAGCCGTCAGCAACAATGTCGAAGCTTTGCACTAGCGGTACACCCGCTTTCATCATGGTGGCCATCTGGCGAGTAAATACGGCGATATCCATAGGCGTGATTTTTTTGCCACCGCCACCGCCGAATAGAGGCTTAGCTTTCTTCTTTACGCCTGTCGCGCGTACACCTTGTTTGATAAGTTGAGCTTTTGCAAGCGCAGAACTGCTGCTGGAGATTTCTCCTTCAACTTTATTACCTTTTTTATCAACGCCTTTGTAAACAAAGACTTCAGAGGTTGAGGCCATAAGCTACTAATCCTTCGTTACGCGGTTAGCTTCTTCTAAGCTGGTTAATCCCATCGCGGCTTTGCGCAATGCAGAAATTCTCAAATTGTTAAATCCGGCTTCTTTCGCTGCGTCAGCGATTTGAATAGCATTGCCACCATTCATAATGATGCGTGAAATCTCAGAGGTAATTCGCACGACTTCATACACCCCTACACGGCCTTTGTAGCCGTTGGCGCACTTATCGCAGCCTTTGGGGTGGAATAGGGTAAATTCTTCACGTGGCATTTTTATCTCATCAAAACCTTCTTCTGTCAGTACTTCATCGGGTATGTCTTCGGCAGGTACTTTACAATTACTGCATAAACGGCGTGCTAGGCGTTGAGCAATAATGAGGCTGACAGTGGTTGCCACGTTAAAAGTGGGAACGCCCATATTTAGGAGGCGAGTCAATGTTTCTGGGGCGCTATTGGTGTGTAAAGTAGACATCACCATATGGCCTGTTTGTGCCGCTTTGATCGCGATTTCTGCCGTTTCTAAGTCGCGAATCTCCCCCACCATGACAATATCAGGGTCTTGGCGAAGAAATGAGCGGAGCGCTGTGGGGAAGGTAAGCCCCACCTTGTTGTTAACATTAACCTGGTTAATACCTTCTAAGTTGATTTCAACTGGGTCTTCCGCGGTGGAAATATTGCGTTCCACCGTATTCAAAATATTGAGTCCAGTATATAAAGAAACAGTTTTACCTGAGCCTGTGGGGCCGGTCACTAGAATCATACCCTGTGGTTGTTCAAGGGCATCCATGAACATTTTCTTCTGTTCGTCTTCGTAGCCTAAAGCATCGATACCGAGTTTGGCACTGGAAGGGTCAAGAATACGCAGTACGATCTTTTCGCCAAATAATGTTGGCAAGGTATTTACACGAAAATCGATGGCGCGAGTTTTAGATATTTTCATCTTGATTCGGCCATCTTGAGGGATGCGGCGCTCTGAGATATCCATTTGTGACATCACTTTCAGGCGAGCAGCCATTTTTCCTGCGAGATTCGTTGGTGGTCGAGCCACTTCTTTTAATATGCCATCTGTGCGAAAACGCACACGATAAGCTTTCTCGTATGGCTCAAAATGAATATCCGATGCGCCTGATTTTATAGCGTCTAGTAATACTTTGTTTACGAAGCGTACGATCGGAGCTTCATCGACCTCGGCATCATCGTGTTCCGTGGGGGAGTCGCCGACAGCTTCTACATCTAAGTCATCGAGATCGTCTTCGTCTAAGCCGCCAAGGGCATCCCCGATACTCTCTTCTTCGGAATTTAAATATGCTTCTACGGCTCCCTTTAACTTATCTGCAAAGCTAAGTAAGGCCTCGGTCGTAAGGCCTGTATTAAATTTGATTTCGTCGAGGGCGTGGAGGTTAGTTGGATCGGATACAGCAACGTATAAGCGGGTACCACGCTTAAATATTGGTAGCACGTTGTGTTTTTGGATCAGCTTATTATCAACTAAGTTCTTTGGGATCGATTCAGCGTTTATGGCGCCAAGGTCAACAAGTGGGGTGCCAAACTCATCTGAAGCCGCGTTGGCAATCACTGCAGGCGAAATATCTTTGTTGTTTACTAGGTAAAAAGGAAGAGGGGTATTATCCTTTTTACAGGAATCTACGGCATCAGAAGCCTCCTCTTCTGTGAGGATGTTGTCTCTTACCAGTCTTCTTGCTAAACCGCTGACTATCATTGCCATGACCTGCTATAAAAATAAAGATTGTTGCAACCCACTTTAACTTTAGCATCTCCAGTAAAAGAAGGCAGTAAGTGTATGAAATATTACACAATATATGAGGTGAGTAATGTCCAATTCAGAAAAGTGACAATATTTGCAACTTATGATTCGACACTGACAAATATTGTCAGTGTGCAAGGCATTGAATTCTAGTCTAAGTTCATTACCAAGTGTATTTTCTGCCGAGTATTGGTGTGTTGAGAGTAGGCAAGTAAACTTGGCATGATCATCGCTTAACCAGTTATGTAACCCTAGATTGCGGTTTGACTAAAAAAGATTTTAAAACATCCTTTGGAGGATATAAGCATGAAAACTATTCAAAAAGGTTTTACATTAATTGAATTGATGATCGTTGTTGCGATTATCGGTATTTTGGCGGCAGTTGCGCTACCTGCTTATCAAGATTACACCGTACGAGCTAAAGTGTCTGAAGTTATTTTGGCGGCTTCGTCATGTCGTACGTCTATTACGGATGCGGTACAGAATGCATCTGGTGTTGACGTGTCTGCAATATTACCTGACATTTGTGAAGTGCAAGATACTAAATATGTTGATGGTGCGGCCAGTGGCGCTAGCGCGAACGGAGTCATTACAATCGAAGCGGAAGAAACTGAGTTTACCGGAACTGACATCACCGCTACCGCAAACCAAATTCAGTTGGTGCCTTTTGTTGCTGGTACGGCATTAGTTGGTACTACTGATGGTGGTGCGATGATTGATGAATGGCAATGTGGCCCAGGAGGGGATCCAATGCCTCGTAAATATCTGCCAGGTTCTTGTCAGCAGTAATGATGAATTTGGCCAGCGCGGTATAGCGCAGGTCAGGTTAGAAATAAAAAGCCTCAACAGGAATGTTGGGGCTTTTTTGTGCCTCACGTTCCACTATACAGTCTTCACTTAGGGCGCTATCTTTCAGAACGGTTTGTCAGAGAGCTACCTTTATGCGGGGCGTTAATTGTTAATGTTGATGTCAGTTAACATGAGAGAAGGGCAACAAGTAATACTGTGGTAGCGGGTTTGTTAAATATATAACCGCCTGCAGGGGGTCGAATTGGGTCCTAAAGCTCTAGAAAAGCCACTTTCTGAAATGATCTAGGCTGAGGCTCTGATCAAATGTAGAGATGGCTATTGAGTGATTAGTTTGAAACCCTTGATATATGGCTTGGGGTGAATATGGCGGTCGATAGTTTTTGAATCGAGCGGTAGTGAAGCCGCTGAGCTAAAAATGAGATATAGGAATAGGTGAACTAAACTGAAGAATTGTTTTTTAGTTTAATGGCGCCATGTTTTATGCTGACGCAGCTGTCTCCGTGATAGTGCGCCGAAATGGTCGGCATCCAATAACAATTGAGTGTTTCGTCAAACGTAAAGCGTTCCAATCTCTCGTTTAATCCGTCTTGGTGGGCTTTATCAAGTGGAATATAAAGGTTTTGACTATAGACAATCGGTTCTCCAAAGAATCCGGCAATGGATTTTGTGAGGGCAATTTCGGCATCGGTTTTTGGCTGATTTAAATAGATTTTGGCAGGGAGTGAGTCGTCAATATCTCCGAGTGGTTTGAGGGGTTTATCAAAAAGCTTGAAATCAGAGATCGTTAAAATATGCAATCCGTCATCCGCGACAATCTGAACGACCGGACGTTCTTGATGAACAAAATAGGTGCCAGCTGCCAGGGCGGAAACTTGAATGAGAGCAATGACTGCCAGATCGAATACTAGAGACTTTTTTTTCTGATCAAATACGATCAATGTCAAGAGCGGACCTAGCACCAAGTCGACTCCGGCTACGATCTTGATTCCATGGACCCCTCCCATATTTATAAATACACCCGGGTACCAAGAAAATACAATAAGCCCAAGTAAAATTAAAAATATGACCAAACTTATCGCTAAGTGAATGGTGAAAGCTTGGTATCTATTTGTAGGTTTTGATAAAAACATTTATTGAATTCGCAATGATAAATCAACTGCCTTAACATGCTTTGTTAAGGTGCCAAGAGATATGAAGTCGATAGAGTGGCTTTTATATTCTTTTAGACCATCTCGCTGAATATTTCCAGAAACCTCATATTTAACCCCTGCAGTTTTTAACTTGCCTGCAGCTTCTAGGTTTTCTTCTGAAAAATTATCTAGCATCACAATATCAACTTTTGCATTCAGGGCTTCTTTTAATTCTTCAATGGTCTCCACTTCTACTTCAACGAGTTTGCCTGGGTAGAGCTCTTTGGCTTTGTCGACTGCTTGGGTGATGCCGCCGCAACCAGCGATATGATTTTCTTTAATCAAGAATGCGTCGAATAAGCCAATGCGGTGGTTGTGGCACCCTCCGGTGTTCACCGCATATTTTTGTGCTGTGCGAAGCCCGGGTATGGTCTTACGGGTGTCTAATAGTTGAATGTGGGAATTGCCAAGTGTTTCTTTGAATTCGTGGGCTTTAGTGGCGGTACCGCTCAGAAGTTGAAGGAAATTAAGAGCGGTACGCTCTCCGGTTAACAGCGATCGTGTGTTGCCGTTCAGTTCTACCAGTGTGCTATTGGCTTTTGCTTTATCACCATCTTTCACTTTCCAGTGCAGCTGTACTGCTGGGTCTATTTGGTGAAAGGTTTCGTCGACCCAGGCTGTTCCACACACTATGCAATCTTCGCGGGTGATCACGGTGGCTTTATCTGATTTATCTACGGGGATAAGTTCAGCGGTTATGTCGCCGCTACCGATGTCTTCTTGAAGGGCGGTTTTTACTGCGAGAGTAATGTCGTCGCGAATGTTGCTAAGTTGGATATTCATCAATTAAATCTGTTTTATCGTTAGTGTGGCGTCGCGCTGGGTCAGTTCAAGGTCTTTTAGGGCGCTCATGCCGAGTAGAATTTCTTCGCCCGTCATCCCGGGGTTTATGGATGCGCGCACATCGTAAAGTGTAATCGATCCGAGTTCTAGTTTATCAATGCGTGTTGCACGAATTTCTACGATGCCGTTGGCCGTGATGGCTTTGCCGCGCTGGCCCGGAGCAAGGCCAAGCTTCTTCGCAAGCCCTGCGGGAACAGATACGTCGGTGGCGCCAGTATCTACAAGAAAGACAACGCGTTTGCCGTTGATTTTGCCGCTGGCTACATAGTGATTTTTGCGGTTTTGCTGGAGAATGATTTCGCCAGGTGTACTGCTGTTGAGGTTCTGGTTGGGGTTGAATTGCGAGTCTTCCCACTTCCCAAAAATAGCGGTTAAACCAATGAGTACAATGAACCACGCGACATACAGCATGCCTTTGCCGATTTTTTTCTCTGATGAGTGTTCCATATCGAATTTACTGATCTTAGTTATGCTTTGAATTTATTGATTGTGAGAGTATTATTTCTGAGCTGCGTGCCAATTTGTGCGTTTAGATGGATTATACGTAAATCTGTTGGATGTCTGTGATGCGGTTCTCGTATCTCACTCGCACACCATGCTCATCGCCGGCCTTTCATTATACTTTAAGAAATCACCCGAAAAAGGCGGTCTCGATGTGCACTCTAAGTTTAGGAGGTGTGGTAAGTGCCTGAACACGCGAAACATAATGCTGATGCGAAGGTAGTGCATTTGGAACCAGAAAGCCAAAGAATCGTGCGTGCCAAACTCGCCAGTTTGCCCGCTGCCGTGCACTCCGTGCATGAGAAGGGTGGCCACGTTCTAATGGGCCTGATAAAAGCTTTTTTTGACCGGGCAGACGACTCCCTCTTTGAGCTGGCCGATAAAGCCAACTCTAATGACGAGCAAAACCTCTATTTCGACGCCATGCGCGAAGTGCGTGTACAGCGGCGGGGCATTGAGAAGCGTTTTGCCGATGCCATAGATTTGGCTTTTGCGGAGCTTATGTCTGAAAGCGGCCTTGGGGATTCTGCCCACAAGTTTTCACCAGACTCCCTTTCTCTTGTGGAGCATGAAGAGCTGGATGAAATGCTGGCCGTTGATACATCTATCGCGCGTGCCCATAAACTCCACGGTGAATCTATTCAGCTAATATCGCTTCGTTTAGATAGTCTATTACCCGTTAAGGTCTACCAAAAGAACAATCCTTTCGGCCCCGACATGATTTGTTCTACATTCATGGATGAGGTCAAAAAATTAGATGTTGGTATTCGCTCTAAGCTAGTTTTGTTTAAGCTTTTTGATCGAGCCGTTATCAGCAAGTTAAAAGAGCTTTTCGATACCGCTAATGGTGTTCTGTTAGAGCATAATATATTGCCTTCGCTTTCAAGTAGGAGCGCACAATCAACGTTGACCGCCGGTGCTAAGGTATCTAGTGCGTCATTAGATGATGCGCTAAGCGCTACTGCCGGTAGCTTGGGTAATATAGGTGCAGGCGTTAGCGCAGACGCAAGCATGAGCCCAGAGGTGTTATCGAAGCTCAAAAATATACTGGGTGAAAAAGTTATCGCGAACCCTGCGGCAAGCACTCAATCATTAGATGCGGCTAGTCAGCTAATGAGTTTGCTCTCTCATATTCAGCATATGCCTAATGTGATGGACAACCGCATTGCTCTGAATGTGCGTTCATTGCTAGAACAGTTACAGCAACAAAAAGGCGTTGATGCTCAAATTGGCCAAGTGGATGACCAGGTCATTAATTTGGTGAATATGTTGTTTGAATTTATTCTTGATGATCGAAGCTTGGCAGCACCAATGAAAGCTTTGCTTAGTAGGATGCAGATTCCCATCATTAAAGTAGCCGTTGCAGATAAGGCTTTTTTCACCAAAGGCAACCATGTAGCGCGCCGTCTTCTGAACGATATGGCCTCAGCAGCAATGGGTTGGGCGGGCGATGAAGTCAGTGCTACAAGCGACCCCCTATATCGCAAGATAGAATCCATTGTCCGCCGCTTAATGGAAGATTTCGACAATGATTTACGAATTTTTTCAGAGTTGCTCACAGATTTCACCGCGTTTACTGAAAAAGAGAAAAAACGCGCAGCGGTGCTAGAACGCCGCACTATCGACGCAGAAGATGGTAAAGCTAAAGCGGAACTCGCAAGAACCACTGTAGAGCTTGAAATTGAAATTCGTACCGTTGGCCTTGCGTTGCCCTCAGTGGTGAATGATCTCATCAAAAATGCCTGGAATAATGTGCTGTTCGTGACTGCTTTGAAATACGGGTATGAATCGGAAGAGTGGCAATCACAACTGGTGGTACTAGAAGATTTGGTGTGGAGCGCACAGGTGCCTCGCGCCATCGAGCAGCGTCAAAAGCTTATCAAGCTTGTCCCTGGCTTGTTGAAGCGTTTACGGCGTGGTTTAGATATCATTTCGTTCAACCCCTTCGAAATGTCAGATATGTTCAAGTCCTTAGAAAAGGTACATATCTCATGTATTCGTGGGCGTGCGCCAGTAAAACCGGTGGCGCCTCCCGTCACAGAATCCACAAGTTCGCCGGTAAACCCTCAAGCGACAAGTCAGCAAGCAACAGATGATTTGCCTGCATCGCAAGCACCTGCACAGGTTGACTCTGAATCTACAGAATCCGGCTCAGGCCTTGCGCAAAGCCCTCCTAAGCGGCCGGTACCAAGAAAGGTTACCGAGGGTGACTCAAACATTTCGTTGCCGGAACCGAGCCTACGTGACCTTGCTAACGCTGTAGAGATTGACGAAATCAATGATTCGAATGCAGATGCTTTCGTACACTTACCTCCAGATGACCCTTATATGAAGCAAGTCGCAGGGTTCTCGCAAGGGGTTTGGTTTGAAATGAAAAATGACAAAGGTGATGCAAATCGTGTTCGATTAGCCGCCGTGATTCGGCCAGTAGGAAAATACATTTTCGTGAATCGCAATGGTATGAAAGTGGCTGAGCACTCTCAGGTAGAGCTTGCCAATATGTTGAAGAATAACGCTATTCGAACCCTCGATGACACGATGCTGTTTGATCGCGCTCTTGAGACTGTGGTCACTGGCCTTCGCAAGAATTAAATACTCTTTCTCGTTAAATGTACGCGAGCAACGTAAGAGCGTTGCTCGATATCCTCCTCGCTATCTATCCAACAAGGCCCGTAGTATCATCCGTCAAAAAAGAGAAATGCGCGTGATTACAGACGGATGGTGGTCTAAGGCCATCAAGCTTCCTTCCCCCAACTTTAATCAAAGACCCGACACACCAGTGGATATGATCGTAATCCATAATATCAGTCTGCCTCCGGGGCAGTTTGGTACAGGCTGCGTACAAGAGTTTTTCCTCAACGAACTTAAAATAGATCAAGACCCTTACTTTCGCGAAATTAGCGATATGCAAGTCTCTTCACATGTGCTTATAGAGCGCGATGGTAAAGTTACACAATTTGTTAGTTTTGAAGATCGCGCTTGGCATGCCGGGCGTTCGCGGTTTCGCGGCCGTCCAGAGTGTAATGATTTTGCTATTGGCATCGAGTTGGAAGGCACCGACGATATTCCATATAGTGAAGCCCAGTATTTAGCCTTGATTGAACTCAGTAGAGGAATTATTAATACTTATCCAGGGCTTACGCTTGATAGAATAGTGGGGCATAGCCATATTGCTCCAGAGCGGAAAACAGATCCGGGGCCGGCATTTGAATGGTCACGATATAAAAAGGCACTGGTGGCGTCGCTAGCAGAGGATAATTAAAGTGGAACTCTTTATTGTCGTTATAGCAATATTATTTTTACAGGTTTGGGGGGCTGATAATCCGCTTCACAAAGACCAGTGGTTTGACGACTGGTTAAGTTTTACAAAAAAGCAGTTTTCAGCTTCTGCCGAAAAGCATTTTGCCTTTACAGTTGCTGTTCCGGTATTGGTACTGGCAGTTGCTTTTTGGTTGATTGGGCAGAAAATGCTTTGGCCCCTAGTGCCACTAGGGGTTATTGTTTTGCTATACAGTTTCGGGCGTGGTGAGTTTGGCGAGCTTGTTCAAGCGTATACAAAAGCATGCTATCAAGAAGACTGGAAATCAGGCATCGAACGCGCTCAAAGCCTGCGTGTGGATGTGGAAGGCATTCGAGAGAATGACTGGGATTCCCTCCATCGCCATGTACTAGAAGAAGCCGCATATCGAGGGTTTGAGCGTATGTTCGCCGTACTGTTCTGGTTTTTTATATTCGGGCCTCTTGGCGCACTTGCGTATAGGCTTACATTTTTGTTCTGTGAAAAATATCAAGATAATGCTCCGGCAAAGAAATTTTTATGGTTATCGGAATGGCCCGCTGTACGTGTGCTCGGCCTGAGTTTTGCCCTAACCGGGAATTTTATGGGGTGCATTCGAAAATGGCGCGAAAGTTTATTGTGTGTGGTACGCCCCACTAAAATGACCATTGGTCAATCTGTGCTGGGCGCTTTGTCGGTAGAAGAGGGCATTAACCAGACTTGCGATGTTACCCGCAAAGAACTCTCGTTAATGAATCAACTATATTTACGCACGCTGTGGTTCTGGTTGGCCGCTACTGCGATTTACATATTGTTTAACTAAAAATGATAACGATAGCGCTTTATAATTTAAAAGGTGGGGTTGGTAAGACAACGACTGCTGTAAATATGGCTTACCTCGCCGCAGAAGGGAAAAAAAATACCGTCTTGTGGGATTGGGACCCTCAAGGTGCGGCCTCTTGGTACTTAGGTGCAGATAAACCTGAAACTAAATCCATTAAGCTGGTCAACAAGGGGTTGCCTATTGGTGATTTTGAAGCCAACTCTGCTTACCCCCGACTAACCTGTATTCCCGCAGACTTAAGCTTGCGCCATCTCGATGCCGAAGTTGCTGACATTCCCAAAAAGAGTCAAGCGCGAAAAGCCATTACAAAATTAGTGGAACCGCTAAGTGAACAAACCTCTATTGTCGTTTTCGATTGCCCTCCATCTTTGTCACCTAGCGTGGAATATTTGTTGGGTGGCGTCGACTTGGTGTTGGTTCCCATTATTCCTAGCCCGTTATCGGTACGAGCGGCAGAGCAAGTGGTTGAGTTTTTCGAAGGAAAAAAACATGCTCCAGATAACATCGTCGGTTTTTTCAATATGGTCGACGCTCGTAGAAACCTGCATAAAGAAACGATAATAGGGTCTAAAGATCTGTCGATAGATATTTTAAAAACGTTTGTTCCCATGGATGCCGCAGCAGAAAGCATGGCTGAAAGGCGCGCGCCTTTAGCCAGTTATGCTCAAAATGGGCGGGCGGCAAGGGCTTACCGACTATTGTGGAATGAAATTGCGCGAACAATTAAGGCGCAACGCAAAACTAAATGACCCCCAGCCCCAATAAAAATAATAAAACCATTCTTCAGACCCTAATGAATAAGCGCATGCTTGTGTGCTTGCTTACAGGCTTTGCTTCTGGCCTGCCGCTTTACCTGTTAATTCAATTTGTGCCGGCGTGGTTGCGTACTCACGAGATTGACCTTTCAACGATAGGCCTGTTTAGCCTGATGACCTTCCCCTACACCTGGAAGTTTTTGTGGGCGCCGATTATGGATAAATACGTTCCCCCTTTCCTGGGCAGGCGGCGAGGTTGGATGTTGATTTCACAAGTGGCGTTAGTCATATTTATGGTGCTGCTTTCCACTCAAAATCCAACGAAAGATTTATCTACGATCGTCATAATTGTTGCGTGCATCGCGTTTTTTAGTGCCTCGCAAGATATAGTCATCGACGCTTACCGAAGAGAATTACTACCAGAAGACGAGCTTGGTGCGGGTAATGCCTTTTTTACTCAGGCGTATCGATTGGCTTCCTTTGTGCCGGGCTCTTTAGCATTAATTTTATCGGGTTTTTACCCTTGGAGTGTTGCGCATCTTTCGATTGCTGCATTTATGGCGGTATGCATTGTCGTTACTTTGTGGATTGATGAAACATCTAAATTAGGTGATGAACCAAAAACTTTTCGTGATGCGGTTGTTGAGCCCTTTCATGAGTTTTTTACCCGTAAATCGGTATCTTCGGCTTTGCTGGTACTGTGTTTTATTTTGCTCTATAAACTTGGCGACAATATGGCCACCGCTTTGGAAACTCCATTTTTTATAGATATGGGGTTTTCAACGGTTGAAATTGGCTCCATAGCGAAAGTATCTAAAACGATTGGCGCTGCAGTGGGTACCATTGTTGGTGGCGTTGTTATGATAAAACTCGGTATAAATCGAAGTTTATGGATTTTCGGTGTCTTCCAGATCGGTTCTATCTTGGGGTACGCTGCCCTTTCTGTTGTAGGGCACAATTATTTGATGTTAGCGGTTGCTTCTGGTTTTGAATATTTTGGTGTGGGCTTGGGAACTGTAGCATTGCTTGCATTTATGTCTCGTGAAACCAATACGCATTTTTCAGCAACGCAGTTCGCCTTGTTTTCGAGCTTGGCGGCCTTGCCGCGAACTGCCGTGAGCGCGAGCACAGGTTTCATTGTTGAATCAATGGGCTATACCAATTTCTTTTTGATATGTTTTGTTTGTGCGATTCCTGGAATGCTAATTTTATTAAAAATAGCGCCATGGGGAAGAGATAGCCGAGTGGCGGAGTCGGGCGAAAAAATTGAATAGAATGTTGCCGATGGGTTTTGACCTTGAGAGAATTTTCTAAGGTTTTTATTTATTAAAAATGGTAAGCGTTTTTGTATTACCTATTCTATTGTTCAATGTTGCCACGTTAAACAGCTGAGTATTGGTGGCTAATGTTGGGTTTATCTATGCCTATGCCTCGTTCAGAAGTGTCAAAGGAACGCGGTAGTGTTTGTCCGTTTGAGATCGCGTTACATTGAAGTGGAGGCCTTCTGTCGAAGGCCTATTAGATAGTTTCCTTGTGAGTGTTTGTAGTCTTACATTTTCAGCTCGCGAACTCCTTGGCGCGAATCCACGATTAAACCTTGTGAAAAAAGGTTATTGATAATAAAGCCTAAGGTTTCTTGTGGAGCATCGATTATGGGCATATGCCCAACATTTTCCATAACATGTACGGGTATCGACTTTGATTGGGCGTACTTCATTGTTTCTCTTGGGGAAACAACATCTTCTTCACCAACGATAAAAACACCATTTGTGTAATAGCGTTCCTGATCGACTGGAACCAAGAGGTTGTGTTTAACATCCAGGTAGGTCACTTCTGTAATCGCTTTAAACGCTTCAGGTCGGTAACTATATCGATCTTCCAATCTTGAAACGCTGCTTGATAGCGCACTGGCATTTCGATTTTTTTGACTCGCTGAATGAATCGACTGAGAAATAAGATTCCCAGCCGCTTTAACGCCTCCGTACTCAAAAGCTTGCAACCAAAGCTCATGATTCACCATTTGGGCGTGGTCGTATGTTCTCGGATGTAGGCCCAGACAGTACATATACTGAAAGCGCATTTCCATATGGGTTACAAGCTCTCTAAGAATCTGAGCACCAAAGGACAAACCGATATGAATAGATTTATCTGTAGGTATTTCTAAATAATTTAATAAATCGAGCGAGTATTGGGCATACTGATTTATCGTATTTTGTGTTGGGTCTGTTCGATGATTTCCCTGATTAATAAAATCATAGGTTAAAACGTTTAGCCCCAAGCGGTTGAATTGTAGCGCAAATGTTTCCCACATCTGATGAGCCATGTATCGGCCGTTGTGAAAAACAATCCACGAAGCGTTTTTGTTGTTTCCAGGGAAGACTCGAAAGGTCTTTTGTTTGTTGTTGTAAAATCTGGAAAAGTTGTGTGTGCGATGGTTTTCTACAGCTGCCATCGGAATCATAGTAATAAGGCCTCGATAAGTTACTTGTTGGTCATATTTTAGCTAGATCGTTTAATTATTAAATAATTTTTTTATACGTACAGGTAATATGTGAGATAGTTCATGTTGGCGAGAAAAATTGTGATTTGGCACACTAATCAACACGATAAAAGCGCTATTTCACCTGTGTGAAAAACGATCATCGTTGTCTGTACTCGGTAGAGCCTGAGCAGAATTGCTTAAGGTGTTAATTGTTTCAGTTTTTTTGATCCGGCTTCCACAAGTAATCATTCAAGTTAATTTTATGATTTTTGCCAATAAAGACATCCTCTCTAGCAAGGCGCTGTCTCTGAGAAGCGTATTTTTCGCTTTCAGGGGGGAACGAGATTCTCCCGTGGGCATTGATGACTCGCCACCACGGCAAGGTGGTGTCTGAGGGCATTTTCCCTAACGTTGTGCCAACAAAGCGAGCAGCGCTGCCTAGCCCGGCCAATTTTGCGAGCTGACCATAAGTTACTACTTTACCCGCCGGCACTTGCGCCAAGCAGGCGTAGATTCGTTCAGCGCGGGGTCTTTCGTCTATTTTGGTCATCGTCGGCCATAATCGCTTGTTATTGGGCTACAAGCCCCAATTTCTTTATATCTTGAACATAAGCCCAGCGCCTTGAAGCGCAAACGCTCTTTCACTCAGCTATTTAAGCCAAAGGAGTTTATAGGAAGTCGTGCCGGTACTTTTCATATTATTCATCGCTATGCCCATTCTTGAAATGGTCATACTTATCAAAGTGGGCGGCCTGATTGGCGTGTTCCCGACGATTGCTTTGGTTTTAGTCACGGCAATGCTTGGTCTTGCTCTACTTAAACGGCAAGGTTTGAGTACCTTACTCCGTGCCCAGCAAAAACTTGATGAGGGTCAGCTCCCTATAACCGAGTTGATTGGGGGTATCTTTCTTGCCGTTGGTGGTGCGTTGTTATTGACGCCGGGGTTTGTGACTGACGTTATTGGTTTCTGCTGCTTGATTCCCGGTATTCGACACTTGATTCTCGGTAAGCTCATCGTTTTGATGAAGCCCCATGTCATGTATTCCGGTCACTATCAGTCTCAGCAAGGCCCTAGTGGTGGGAGAGTGTTTGATGCCGAATACACGCGAGAAGGCAAACACGAGCATAAACAAGTCGAAGACGGTAAAAACTCAGACCTTTAACCGTGCCAACGGACTAATTTTACAAAAAATTGTCATCCTGGGTGTTGAATTTCCTAAAACGATACCCATCTTGACCTCGCACAGGAGGTATCACGCTTAAGTCGATTGGCTCAAGCTGCTCCTAGAATTCCACAGGGTTCGAATTACGAACCTCTGAGTTGAAAATAAGCTAATTGGAGAAACTTAGATGAAAATTCGTCCTTTACACGATCGTGTTGTGGTACGCCGCAAGGAAGAAGAAGCAACTTCTGCTGGCGGTATCGTATTGCCTGGTTCTGCTAAAGAAAAACCAAACCAAGGTGTTGTAGTCGCAGTTGGTAATGGTCGCGTGCTAGACAATGGCGACACTCGCCCAGTCGACGTAAAAGAAGGTGACATCGTTGTATTCGGTAAGTATGCAGGTAGTGACACTATAGAAATTGATGGCGAAGAGCTTGTTATCTTGTCTGAAAGCGACATCAAAGCGATTGTTGAGTAAATCAAAATCCGTGAATTCATATGTGTGGCATCGGCCAGACATCAGAACAAATAGGTAGGAATTAATACCATGGCAAAGATCGTAAAATTCGGCGACGAAGCGCGTCAAAAAATGTTAGCAGGGGTAAATGTCCTTGCTGATGCAGTAAAAACTACTTTGGGGCCAAAAGGTCGTAACGTTGTTCTAGATAAGTCTTTCGGCGCACCAACTGTCACTAAAGATGGTGTCTCTGTTGCGAAAGAAATTGAGCTTGAAGACAAGTACGAGAACATGGGCGCACAAATGGTGAAGGAAGTGGCTTCGAAAGCTTCTGACGACGCTGGTGACGGCACCACTACTGCAACCGTTCTTGCTCAAGCAATCGTTAACGAAGGCTTGAAATCAGTGGCTGCAGGCATGAACCCAATGGACCTTAAGCGTGGTATAGACAAAGCTGTTGTTGCAGCTGTTGAGCACGTTCAGTCTATCGCTCAACCATGTGCTGATGGCAAATCTATCGCGCAGGTAGGCACAATCTCTGCTAACTCAGACACTCACATTGGTGAAATCATTGCGTCTGCGATGGAAAAAGTTGGTAAAGAAGGTGTTATCACGGTTGAAGAAGGTAACAGCTTGGAAAACGAGCTAGACGTTGTTGAAGGTATGCAGTTCGATCGTGGCTACTTATCTCCTTACTTCATCACAAACCAAGATAACATGGCTGTTGAGCTAGAAAGCCCATACATCCTTTTGGTTGATAAAAAAATCTCCAACATTCGCGAATTACTTCCAACATTGGAAGCCGTTGCTAAATCAGGTAAGCCACTCGTTATCATCGCTGAAGATATTGAAGGTGAAGCTCTGGCGACGTTGGTTGTAAACAACATGCGCGGCATTGTTAAAGTGGCTGGCTGTAAAGCACCTGGTTTCGGTGATCGTCGTAAAGCAATGTTGCAAGACATCGCGATTCTCACTGGCGGTACAGTGATTTCTGAAGAAGTTGGTTTGGATTTAGAGAGCACGACGCTTGAGCACCTTGGTTCAGCCAAACGTGTAACTATGTCTAAAGAGAACAGTGTGATCGTTGATGGTGCTGGTGAAGCTCCTGATATTGAAGCGCGCGTTAACCAAGTGCGTGCACAAATTGAAGAAACGTCTTCTGATTACGACCGTGAAAAGCTACAAGAGCGTGTTGCTAAACTTGCTGGCGGTGTTGCTGTTATTAAAGTGGGCGCAGCGACTGAAGTTGAAATGAAAGAGAAGAAAGCTCGTGTTGAAGATGCGTTACACGCAACTCGCGCTGCTGTTGAAGAAGGCGTAGTGCCTGGTGGCGGTGTTGCACTTGTTCGTGCTGCAAAGGCTGTAGCTGGCCTTAAAGGTGACAACGAAGATCAAGACCACGGCATTGCCGCTGCAGTTCGTGCTCTACAATCTCCTTTACGTCAAATCGTGGCGAATGCCGGTGATGAAGCACCAGTTGTTTTGGATAAAATCCAAGCTTCTGATGCAGCTAACTTCGGTTACAACGCGGGTACTGGTGAGTACGGTGACATGATCGAGATGGGTATTCTTGATCCGGCCAAAGTAACTCGTACTGCGCTTCAAGCTGCTGGTTCAATCGCAGGTTTGATGATTACTACAGAAGCCATGGTTGCCGATGCGCCAGAAGAGAAAGGTGCAGCACCAGCTATGCCTGATATGGGCGGCATGGGTGGAATGGGCGGCATGATGTAAATTGTGTCCTAGCTTATGCACCAAAAGCTATCAAGAAACCCCTGTTTTTCAGGGGTTTTTTTTTACGAGTAAAAAACAAAGCGCTGGTGATTAACGAAATGGCTTTGCACTAAGCACGAAGTTTCGCTAGTCTGCTTACCTCTTCGAGCGAGCACTAAATTACAAAAAATTATCGTTTAACATGATTCAGTTTAATCGCGGGTTTGGCTATCGCGAGGCGCTTTGAGCGAGCCGGGTCATGTCGAAATATTACTATTGAGTATCAAACTAACCTGAGGAATCAGCATTATGGCTATCGAACTTCCAGCCCTACCTTACGCAAAAGACGCATTGGCGCCACACATCTCTGAAGAAACATTGGATTTTCACTACGGCAAGCATCACCAAACGTATGTGACTAAATTGAACGGTCTACTGCCCGGCTCTGAGTTTGAAGGCAAAAACCTAGAAGAAATCGTTAAAACTTCTTCTGGCGGTGTGTTTAACAACGCAGCGCAAATTTGGAACCACACGTTCTACTGGAACTGCCTAAGCCCAAATGGTGGCGGTGAGCCAACAGGTGCTGCTGCAGATGCCATCAATGCCGCGTTTGGTTCTTTTGAAAAATTCAAAGAAGAATTCACTAACTCTGCAATTAATAACTTTGGTTCATCTTGGACTTGGTTGGTGAAAAAAGCAGACGGTTCAGTTGCTATCGTGAATACATCTAACGCAGCTACACCACTTACTGATGAAGGTGTAACGCCAATATTGACAGTAGACTTGTGGGAGCACGCTTACTACATCGACTACCGCAACGTGCGCCCAGCTTACATGGGTGCCTTTTGGAATTTGGTAAACTGGGATTTTGTTAACACAAACCTTGGTTAATGATTGTCGGCTGGCGCGAAAGCGTCAGCCGCTATTTTCATGCCTTTTTGTTCTTTCTATTTGTTTTTTTAAACTGTTTGTCCACCCAGGCTCTTCCTTCTTCCCTTTTTTGTTATAAAACGCGTCATTCCTGTCGCGCCTAAGCTCTCCCTTCTATACTAAGTAATACCCCTTCAAGATACCCGGTCTTAGCTCTGTTTAGCGTAAGAGGGAATATGAAATTCGCGTTTAAAAACTCCATCGGTGTGATGTTGCTTCGCATCGTTTTTGGCTGTTATTTACTGGTGACGTTTGTCTCAACCGTTGTACAGCTATATACGGAGTATACCTACGTAGAAGACGAGGTTATAACAGAGCTTGCTAACGTAGGGCGATCGTTTGAGGAAGCGTTGGCCTCCGCTTTATGGGCCTATGATCCAGGCGCCATTAATTCAATTTTATCAGGCATGGCAAAAGTGGAAGCCATCGCGGGTGTTGAAGTCAAAAGCAGCGAGGGAAAAACCGAAGCAAATTCTGGCTTTTTTACGGAGAGCATCTCAGGCTCGCGCCCGCTTACGTCAATTGTATCAAATGGTATTCATGCCTCCGAAATTGCTTTAATGATTAATGGGGAAGAGCATGTTGTTTATCAATATAAATTGAATATTTATTACGATAAATTACTGGGGCAGCCGCAACAGCTTATTGGTAGTGCAGATATTTATGCCTCGCGTACTACAGTTGTTCAGCGTTTTAAAGACAGCTTAATATTAATATTAATCAGCGCTGTGGTAAAAACGACGGCACTGTGGGTGATATTTTTATATTTTTCTCGCAGGCTATTGTCCCGACCTTTATTAGACTTAACGAAAGCATCAAGCTCTCTCGCAGGAGATGTCGCGCATAGTGAAGAAGTGTCACGTCGCCTAGAAGAGAAAGCGAATTCCAGTAGTCGTAATGAACTACAACATCTTGCGCGCAGCTTTTTAAATATGCGCAACAATGTGCTTGATAAAATAGAAAATCTTGATGCGCTTAATCATTTTGCTGTTGCTTTAACTCAAACTAAAACGCATAACGCCATCTACGAAAGATTGTTTCATCAGTTAGTCAAAACCTTCGGGGCGGAAGGTGCCGTGGTGATTGATAATAAAAACAAAATAGTGTGGGCCTCAGAAGAGGAGGGCGCCGAGCGGGCATTAAAAAACACTTTGCAGTCAGAAGAAAACGATTTTCGTCTTGACGTCATACGTGGCAATAGGGATATCGTATACAACGAAGTTTCTCTGCATGGAAAGGGCTCTAGCGCCGATGGCAAGGTTTCCGCGATTTCTATGCCTTTACTCTACATACCGATCTCTTTGAATGCTCAAAATCACAAAGAAATTTGGGTGCTAGGTACAATAATTAAGGCTCGCCGTAGTCACGATGGAAAACTAAATGAAGAAAGTCTTAGTTTTTTACAGGTGCTTAGTAATCTTGTGAGTGCAACCTTGATAAATCTTGAGCAGAAAGAAGTCATCGAAAACCAGAACCGATATTTAGA
This sequence comes from Agarilytica sp., assembly GCA_045430305.1. Lineage (GTDB taxonomy): Bacteria > Pseudomonadota > Gammaproteobacteria > Pseudomonadales > Cellvibrionaceae > Agarilytica. The sequence continues at coordinate 745,390 of JAILXW010000002.1, forward strand.
AGCTCGCGTACTTGAGCGCACGCAAGCGCTCACGGAAGAGAATAAAGAATTACGCCAGATGACGGTGCGAGACCCTGTGACTCGATTGCCCAACCGTACTTTGTATATCGATCGTTTACATCATATGATCGAATTTGCAGTGCGTGAAAATCGGCGATTTGCGGTTTTGAGTATAGAGTTTTCACAGCTTGATGATTGGAATAGCGCCTTCGATACTGAAACTGTCGATAATGTGCTCGAAGAGATTGGCCGAAGATTTTCGAGCGCCTTAAGAAAGAGCGATACTCTAGCGCGTATAAGTAAGCAAGAGCTGGGTGCAATACTGATCGGTAATAATATCGAATCGTCGATTGAATATGTCTTGGCTCGTATGCAATCCACATTACACGACACTATCGTAACGTCTGATGGTCACAGTTTTTTACCAACGGCTAAAATAGGCGTGTCCTTTTTTCCTGACCAAGGGGTCGAGGCAGAAAAACTTTTACGTAAATCCAATATCGCATTACAGCAAGCAAAACGCAGCGGCAAAGATTATTTTATGTATGAAACGCATGCAAATACTGAAGATGATGAGTTCCTGCATTTTGTGTTTGAGCTAGAGAATGCTATTGAGCGAAGCCAGTTACGTTTGCACTTTCAGCCAGTTGTTGACTTTAAAACGAAAAGACCTTTGTACTATGAGGCGCTTTTGCGGTGGGAGCACCCTGCGCGGGGTTTAGTTCCGCCTGGTCTATTTATTCCTCATGCCGATCGCACGGGCTTTATTAGTGACATCACATTTTGGGTGGCTACGGAAGTGGCAAAGCTCGCATCTCAATGGCAGAACGACGGTATCCATGAGGTGATCTCTCTCAATATTTCGAGTCGCGTGTTTACACTGCCCGATTTGCCCGAACGTTTGGCGGATATTTTTAATCAATTCGATGTTCAGATGGATACCATTAAATTAGAGATCCCCGAATCAGCGCTGTCTGCGCACCCAGATAATGCAATTTTGATGTTGAAAAATCTTCGCCAAAAGGGCTTTTTGCTCTCAATTGATGATTTCGGCTTAGGTCAAACATCCATAGCATTGCTGACCCGTTTGCCCGTTCAAGAAATTAAAATCGACCGCTCCTTTATTACCGACAACATGCAGCAAAACCTGGATATCGTTAACGCCTCGATTAAGCTTGCGCACTCTCTGAACATCACGGTTGTCGCGGAAGGGGTAGAAAACCATCAGACCCTCAAGATACTCCAAGAGCACTATTGTGATGCGGCCCAGGGTTATCATATATGTCGCCCAGATGATGTTCTTGTTATCGAGAAGTGGATTAGCGATTGCGAAGACCACGGCCTGGGCTTTCTGCCTAAATCCTAGCCATCCATATGGGCTGTTTTTTGTTACACTACGCTCCACGCTCAGTCACAGTTAGCTCTGTTAGCTGAGCGTCAGAAGGTTGGTGGCCCAAATAAAGATTTCTGAATACCGGGCCCACCTGAAATACCGAGTACCTCAAATAATCGAGTATCAAAAAGATAGTGACGCGAGCGCATGGGCGATAGAAAAGAACCAACCATATCTACATATGCCATATCGAAAGAAGAGGCAGCGGCTTCAAAAGGGCAACAAAAAGGTCAACCATCGGCTAGACCACGTCAAGCCGCGCCTAAATCAGCACCTAAATCTGCGGCTAGGTCACCTGCGGCCAGGCCGATTGTTCAGCAAAAATCGTCGCCGGTTGGGGTTTTCGCATTATTGATTGCTTTACTCGCCGGCGGGGCCGCCGGTTATTCCACATGGCGAATGCTGGAAGCGGAAAAAATGTTAGGTGAAGCAGACCTTAGAATTGCCGATTTAGAGGGCAAATTTGAAATGTCTGGTGATGAGGCCAATGCCAGCTCGGCCACGATGCAGGCAAAGCTCAAATGGGCAGATTCGGAAATTCGCAAGCTGTGGGGGGTTTCTTATGATACCAACCGCAAAGCAATCGAGACCAATAAGGCGGCCATTGCTAAAGCCTCGAAAGCCACATCTGGTATTGATCGTAAAATTAAAGCTGCGACGCAAACCCTTGCTGGTGATTTGAGGGTGGCCAGTGAATTGGTGGATGCCCAGCAGTCTTCAATGGAGTCTATTGAGGCTCAAAATGCGGAGATTACGCGCGACTACCAAGCGCTTGTCGATAAGCTCAATATTCTTGATTCTAATCGTAAAGAGCTAGAGCGTCGTATTCAAACCAATGAACAAGCCATTGAAGCAATCGATGCTTTCCGACGCAACGTAAACCAGCAATTGCTGCAAATACGCGGCGGCTAAATACTCAATATCACATTCAAAGCTTTGCGCATCATTCCGAGTGGTGGTGTGCAAATTCATCTCAACAAAATTAGCGGTAAATATTCATGACAACCACTATTCGTCAAGACGACCTTATCGAAAGCGTTGCAGACGCACTTCAGTTTATTTCTTACTATCACCCAAAAGATTTTATTGATGGGGTACACGAAGCCTATAAGCGGGAAGAAAGCCAAGCGGCGAAAGATGCGATGGCGCAAATTCTGATTAATTCTCGTATGTGTGCCGAAGGCCACCGGCCCATTTGTCAAGACACCGGTATTGTCAGCGTGATTATGAAAATTGGTATGAACGTCCAGTGGGATGCCGACATGAGCATCGACGACATGGTGAACGAAGGGGTTCGCCGTGCATACAACCACCCAGACAATAAACTACGCGCCTCTGTTTTGGCTGACCCTGATGGCGCGCGTAAAAACACTGGCGACAACACGCCAGCAATGATCACTTATAAAATGGTTCCGGGTAACACAGTCACTTGCCATGTAATGGCGAAAGGCGGTGGTAGTGAAGCGAAAACCAAATTCGCCATGCTCAACCCATCGGACTCTGTTGTGGATTGGGTGTTAAAAATGGTTCCAACAATGGGCGCTGGTTGGTGTCCACCAGGAATTCTCGGCATTGGTATTGGTGGTACTGCCGATAAAGCCCTCGCTATGGCAAAAGAAGCCTTATTAGACCCGATCGATATTCACGACCTGAAAGACCGCGGTGCAGATAACCGAGCGGAAGAGTTGCGTTTGGAATTGTTCGATAAGGTGAACAAGCTTGGTATTGGTGCTCAAGGCTTGGGTGGCTTAACTACCGTGTTAGATGTAAAAGTAAAAGACGGCCCAACGCACGCCGCGAATAAACCTGTCGCAATTTTGCCAAACTGTGCCGCAACGCGTTTGTGTAAATTTACCTTGGATGGTTCTGGCCCCTCTTTGCAAACACCTCCGAATGTGGATGACTGGCCAGAAATTACTTGGGAAGTGGGTAATGCACGTCGGGTAAACCTTGATGAGATTACAAAAGAAGATGTTGCCGAATGGAAAACCGGCGAAACCGTTTTATTGTCAGGAAAATTACTAACAGGTCGAGATGCTGCTCACAAACGAATGGTAGATATGATCGCCAACGGCGAAACACTTCCAGTCGATTTTAAAAACCGCATGATTTACTACGTGGGTCCGGTTGATCCAGTGGGTGATGAAGTGGTTGGCCCGGCAGGCCCAACAACAGCAACGCGTATGGATAAATTCACACGCACGATGCTGGAAGAAACAGGCCTTATTGGTATGGTAGGTAAAGCCGAGCGCGGTGCAATCGCCATTGAAGCGATTAAAGATAACAAAGCCGTGTATTTGATGGCCGTAGGTGGCTCTGCTTATCTCGTTTCTAAAGCGATTAAGGCATCTAAAGTTGTGGGCTTTGCTGATCTGGGTATGGAAGCGATTTACGAGTTCGAAGTAGAAGATATGCCGGTTACAGTGGCGGTTGATTCCAACGGTGAATCGGTGCATCAAACTGGGCCTCAAATATGGCAGGCGAAGATTGAAGAGCACGCTATAGAGGTTAAATAGCGTCAACCCAATTAGGTCTAGAGGAGAAAAGGTATGACTGAACTATCTTCCGGAGTGTGTGAGCCTTGCCGTGTTGGTGCGCCGCGCTTGAGTGATGAAGAGCTCGTCAATCTGTCTTCTCAAATCCCTGAGTGGCGTGTTGTCGAGGTGGGAGGGGTGAAGCAACTTCATCGGCAGTTTTCATTCGAGAATTTTGTAAGCGCTATTACTTTCGCTAATAAAGTGGGTGACCTTGCGGAAGCGCAAGGGCATCACCCCGCACTTTTGATTGAGTGGGGCCGTGTGAAAGTGATGTGGTGGACTCATAAAATTGACGGTTTGCATAAAAATGATGTGATTATGTCTGCTAAAACTGATCAAATATTTTCCGCTTAGCGCGATTGTACTTATGGATAATGTTGTTCCTTTCAAAGCGCCTAAGAAAAAAAGCCCCAAAGAGAAACATAAGGGTAAAACACTCTGTCGTCACGGCTATCACAAGTGGAAGGTGGTCACAGAAAATCAGTTTGATGTAAAACAGGGAAAGCTCGTCACGGTGTCAGAATGTGAGCGTTGTGGAAAGCGTAAATCAGAACTACGCTAGCGTCATTTTTGATATGAGACCAGTCGAGATGAATAAAAAGCCTTCCTATGTATTGTTATGAAAATTGATTTTGATTGCATCCAGCGCGAGTATCAGCAAGCGCTAGAAGATTGTGATCGTGTTTTTCCTATTAAGCGGTGGTCACACGCCCCCCAACAAGTAAAACTCACACGCCATAAAACTAAATACGGTATGGCCATGCTTAGCGGCGATATATACGTTAGCCATGCATTTATCGGCACGAACGCCATTAACAAACTGCGCGCAACTATTCGTCACGAGTTAGCTCACTTGGCCGTAGGTTTACGTCACCAGCACGATAAATCCTTTCGTCAGTTTGAAGCCGCATTTGGAGCGAAGAAGAAAGTGCGCAAAGAAGAAATGCAGGAAGTGCACGACAATATCCCGTTTAAATGGCAGGTGATTGCGCACCTGGATAATGGAGTGGTGAAGGACATTGGTGGCGCTCATCGTCGTTCAAAACGATTTAAAAGTTATGCACCAAATAAGTTTAATTTTATGACGGTAGATGGGGTTAAAGTAGAGCGTTTTGAGTTTGTTGAAAACTAGCCTGTTCGTATGCCCGAAAAATTAAAACCTATTTGCTAATCAAAAATAGCCCTTTTAATCGCCATTTCCATTCCGCGAATTTCAGCTAGGCCCTTCAGGCGCCCAATAGCCGAATACCCGGGGTTGGTGGTTTTATTTAAGTCATCTAAAATTTGATGGCCGTGATCAGGGCGAATAGGAATAAGTTGTTCTTCGCCACTTTCGCGGCGGCGGTTTTCTTCTTTTAATATTTCTAAAATCACACCGTACATGTCGACATCGCCGACTAGATGCGAAGCTTCATAAAAGCTTAAAGGGTTCTCTTCCCGTTGTGTCGCGCGCAGGTGGGCGAAATAAATACGGTTGCCGAAATGCTGGATCATATTGATCAGATCATTGTCGCTGTGTACCCCATAACTGCCCGTACACATGGTGATGCCATTGCTGATGCTGTCAGACACCGACATCAACCACGCGATATCTTCCTTAGTCGATATAATGCGAGGCAACCCAAGTAGTGGGCGGGGTGGGTCGTCGGGGTGAATAGCCAAGCGCATACCGGTTTCTTCACACACAGGAATGATTTGCGCTAAAAAATAGGCAAGGTGTTCGCGTAACTTGGTTTTGTCGATGCCGTCATAGCTGGCGAGGTGGGTACGAAATGCATCTAGCGTATAACCTTCTTCTGCACCGGGTAAACCGGCGATGATATTCTTCGTAAGTGTTTGACGCGCGTGCTTAGTGCTGCCTTCAAAATACTGAAGGGCGGCGAGTTTGTCTTTATCGCTATAATCATCTTCGGCGCCGGGTCGTTGCAGAATGTGTATATCAAAGGCAGCGAAAGCAATATGGTCAAAGCGTAAGGCTCTGGACCCGTCTGGCAGAGGGTAGGCGAGGTCGGTGCGCGTCCAGTCAAGTACGGGCATAAAGTTGTAGCACAGCGTTTGTATATCGCACTGAGCGAGATTTAGAATGCTTTGCTTGTAGTTGTCGATATACGCATTGAAGTTGCCACTGTGGCGTTTAATATCTTCGTGCAAGGGCACACTTTCTACCACAGACCACGTGAGAGATTTTTCTTCAATCAAGGCTTTCCGCTTTTGGATCTCTTCTTTTGTCCAGATTTCCCCGTTCGGGATATGGTGGAGCGCAGTGACAATACCTGTTGCACCAGCCTGACGAATATCATTCAAACTAACAGGGTCATCTGGCCCGTACCAACGCCACGTTTGTTCCATAAATGTCTCTCGCCTACGCAAAAAAAGGGCTGAATAAAAGTTGGGCTGAGTATAAGACGATGCTCTACAAAGACAAATATAGCCTACAGAAGACATGAATAAAGCGGCTATACTTAGTGCACGCCTTCTCTGTCTGGAGCGCCATTCGTGTCTGCCAGTATTGTCCACATCGGCTTCGGTGCTTTTCATCGCGCTCATCAGCTGGTCTATGCCCAATCGCTAAAAAATATCGGCGCGTTTCCTTGGTCGTATTGCGCGGTGAGTTTGAATCGCACTGCAGATATCGAGGCGCTGCGCCAACAAGATTATATCTTTCACGTATGGGCGCAAGACTGTGAGCGGGCAGAGCTGCACGAAGTGAATGTTGTGAGCGAAGCCTTGCACCCAAAGCTCGACGGCTTCGAGGCGATAGTTGAAAAAATTGCCGACCTTAATACAAAGATCATTTCGTTTACAGTTACAGAAAAAGCGTATTACATACAGCCTGGGAGTATGCGGCTAGATTGTAACAATGCCCAAATACTATACGACCTTGACCATGCTTTTTCTGAACCAGCAAGGTCACAAACGATTTTTGGTTTATTGGCTGCGGGCTTACAGAAGAGGCGTGAAGGTCATGGTGAAGGGCTTGCACTACTTTCTTGCGATAACGTGCGTAGTAATGGAAAAGTGCTGGCTTCAGCGCTTATTCAATTCTGTGAGAAAGCGAATAAAGATTTAGCTGAGTGGATAAAAAAAGAAATCACCTTCCCGTGTACGATGGTCGATAGAATCGTTCCCAAAATGAATGCCGAGGCGCGCGATTTGTTAGAGAAAACCTGCGGTAGAAAAGACGCCGTTGGCGTCGTTTGTGAGGGGTTTTCTCAATGGGTGATAGAAGATCGGTTTCCCCATGGGCGCCCAGATTGGGAAAGCGTAGGCGTTGAAATGGTAAGCGATGTTACGCCGTACGAAGAAATGAAACTGCGCATGTTAAATGGTGCTCATAGTTTTATTGCTTATGCGGGTGCAAGTATTGGTTGCACAAGTGTGAGCGAGTTTATGCAAAATGAGCGCAATAGTGCTTTGGTGCGACATTTTATGTTGCAAGAGCAGGCGGCGAGTATATCGCATCACGATGTAGATCAAGCCTCTCGATATGAACAATATGCGGATGCTCTCATTGAAAGATTCAAGAACCCGAATTTAGCGCACAAACTTTTGCAAATAGCGATGGATGGAAGCCAAAAAATTCCACAGCGAATAGTACCCGCGCTTCTTATCAATACGTCAAAGAAAAATCATTGTGAGCTTGGTGTGCTCGCTATTGCAATCTGGCTTAATTATATTCGCCTTTGTTCGCAAGGTGATATACAAGGCAACAGTGAGGGTTTGCAAGATCCTCAATCTAAAGAGTTGCTTAGCTGCTTTGAAGCCAGTGCGGATTGCAGTGCCTCTGGAAAATCTATTTTAGAAAATAAAAGTATTTTTCCTGTAACGTTTATTGAAAATAAAATATTGATACCTGACATATTAAAAGCGCTAGTAGAATTGAAGATATGTGGTGTCAATGAGGTGCTGAATAAAAGAGTACATTTGCTAAAAGATACAGCGCTAGTTAATGCCTATTAGAATGCATATGAAACCCTTTCTCAACGACGATTTTTTACTGTCAAATGATATTTCTTGCCGCTTGTATCACGAAGTGGCAAAAAACCTGCCGATTTTTGATTATCATTGTCACTTAGACCCGAAAGATATTGCAAAAGATCGACGGTTCGATAATGTCGCGCAACTTTGGTTTGAATCTGACCATTATAAATGGCGGGCTATGCGCACCCTAGGCGTTGCGGAACGCTATATTAGTGGTGACGCCAGCGATCGTGAAAAATTTGATTTGTGGGCGAAGCTCATGCCCCAATGTGTTGGCAGCCCCCTATATCACTGGACGCACATGGAGTTAAAGCGCCCCTTTGGTTTCACTGGCTTGGTTTTTGACTCAAAAACGGCGGAGCAGGTATGGCAAAGCACGCAAGAAAGTTTAAAGCGCCCTGAATTTAGTGCGCGAGGGATCTTGCAGCAGATGAATGTGCAATTTATTGGTACTACGGATGACCCGGTCGATTCGTTAGGCCACCATAAAAATATTGATCAAGACGAAAATTTTAATATAGAGGTTCGGCCAACTTGGCGGCCTGATCGAGCCCTTAAAATTGAAGAGCACGGTTTTTGTGAATATATTTCGCAACTTTCTGATAGCGCAAATATAGACATTAGTTGTTATTCGGATTTACTCAGCGCGCTTGAAAGGCGTATGCAGCACTTTGTGGCGTTAGGTTGTCGCGGTTCAGATCACAGTTTAGAACGGGTACGTTTTGAAAGCGCTAGCGAAAAAGAGATAGAAATAATATTTCAAAAAGCTTTGCAGTTTCAATCGTTAAGTGAGAATGAAATTGCAAAGTACAGTACGGCCCTATACGTATGGTTGGCAGAGCGTTATTGTGAAAATAAATGGGTAATGCAACTGCATATTGGCGCGCAGCGTAATAACAGTTCTTGTCATTTTGCTACGCTGGGTAGGGATGCTGGGTTTGATTCTATTTCAGATGGTGTGTTTGCTCGCCCTTTAGCACAATTGTTAGATACGATGGATGCAAACCAAAACCTCCCCAAAACCATTCTCTACACACTCAACCCTGCGGCGAATGAAATGCTTGCAACCATGGCGGGTAATTTCCAGCAAGTAGGCGTACGAGGAAAAACGCAATTCGGATCGGCCTGGTGGTTCAATGATCAAAAAGACGGAATGCAGCGGCAGTTAGAACAAGTCGCTCAGCTCGGTCTGCTCAGCGTTTTTGTTGGCATGTTAACGGATTCACGAAGTATTCTGTCTTACGTTCGCCATGAGTATTTCCGTAGAATTCTTTGTGACAAGGTCGGGCGTTGGGTATCTGAAGGTGAAGTGCCAAACGATGAGCACTTGTTAAATGCGTTGATTAAAAATGTGTGTTTTGACAATGCAAAAGCATTTTTCGCGGAATAATCGTTGGGCGCAATGAATATATCAAAAATAGCATTTATCGGTGAATGCATGTTCGAGTTGAGCGGGGCTTCGCTCAAAGACATGACCTGCGCATATGGGGGTGATTGTTTAAATACGGCTTTGTACTTTAATCGCTTAACCGGTGGCTGCAACTGCTATTTTGTTACAGCCATTGGGCGTGACCCCCTTAGCAAGATCATGCTTTCGCAATGGCAGGCCGAAAACCTAAATTGCAGTTGCGTGCTGGTGGATGAGCTGCGACATAGTGGTATTTATTCTGTTTCGGTAGATACATCTGGCGAGCGTAACTTCCATTATTGGCGCAAAGAGTCCGCTGCAACCAATTTATTAAAGCATCCTGGTTTTAGCGAAGTTTGTAAGGCCTTAAACACCATGGACGTGGTTTACGTCAGTGGTATCAGTCTTGCTATTTTGTCCAATGCAGATCGGCAACGGTTGTTGGAAATATTATCACTGCTGCATGATCAAGGTGTGCGGCTTATCGTCGACTCCAATTATCGTCCAGCGCTGTGGGAAAATGTAGAAACTGCCAGGCACTGTATGAAACCTTTACTCGCCTTGGCTGAAGTTGCATTAGTAACCTTCCAAGATGAAGTGCAACTATGGGGTGACCGCAGTGTAGAAGAGTGTAACCAACGGATACGCTCGCTGGGTGTTCGCACTGTAGTGATTAAAAGCGGCCAGCACGGTGTTTACTCCGGTGAGGGTAACAACGAAATGGATTTGATTGAAGCGCCGACAGTCGACAGGGTAGTTGACACTACCGCAGCGGGAGATAGTTTTAACGCCGGCTTTCTTGCTAAGTACTTTGCCAACCAAAACGTGGCTGAGGCCTGTCGTTATGGATCAAGCGTGGCGGCACAGGTGATTGGCCACCAAGGTGCGATTGTACCGGCTAAAGAGTTTGTAATTCCTGAAATTTAATATTTTGGTGTGGTTAGGTTTTTGTATGAATCTTTGATCGCGCTTTGAAAGGCGGCAAAGTCCTTCCAAAGCGGTATTGATTTACTCCTCGACGTGTCGATGGCGCGTGCATAGCGTTTTAAACTACGAACTTACCGGAAACTGCGCTTAGGTCCATGGCTAAATGTTCTAGTTTTTCAAACTGAGCTTTGGCTTCGATCGAACCCGCACCGACGTGTTCTGCCAGGCTAGAAATTCGATTGATCGTTTCAGATATATCATGTACTACGTAAGATTGCTCGCTCGCTGCAGTCGCAACATGAATGTTCATGTCTGCAAGTGTTTGTATCGACTGCGAGCTAGAATCGATCAGGGTGCGAATTTGTTGCATGGCTTCCACTACAGAAGAACGCTTGTCGGTAGATAAATTGATATCGGTCTTAGTTTTTTCTGTACTGCTGCGTAGCTTGTCGAGAATCGTATTAATCTCGACGGTCGAGTCTTGCGAGCGTCTTGCGAGGTTTCTCACTTCGTCAGCTACTACCGAGAATCCTCGGCCTTGTTCGCCGGCACGAGCGGCTTCAATTGCAGCGTTAAGGGCAAGCAAATTGGTTTGTTCTGAAATGCCTTGAATAACCTCAAGTACCGAGCCAATAGAATCAACGTTTTCACCCAGCTCCAAGAATGAGTTCTCGACGCCGCCGAGCAGATTGTCTAGCTCACTCATATGTCGGTTCGATACTTCTACGTGGCTGAGTACATCTTGAATCTCGGATGTAGTTTGCGAAGCGCCAGCTTTGGTTTCTTCGGCATTCTTTGCCATTTCATCTGAGGTAGAAGACATCTCGTCAATCGCTGCTGCGATTTGTAACGTTTCTTGTTTTTGTTTGTCAGAAGACTCTGCCAATGCCGTTTGGCGGCCGGTTGCGTGTCTGGCCATGTCATTTAGGGTTTGGCTCGTATTTTTGAGTGCACGCACATCTTCAGCCATAGACCTTAGGAAGGTGTTGAAGTCGACGGCTATGTTATCCAGTACATCGATAGGGCTGCGGTCGATAAACTTAGTAAGGTCGCCTTGGCCTTTCGCTAGAGCGTGGAAAGACTCAGAAAGATTTTCCAAACTGCTATAAATCAGCTTGGTAGCAATGGTGACAATAATGCCGACCAAGATGGCCACAATTGTAATAATCGCCAACCCTTTTAGCGTATTCGATGCTTTGTTTTCTGCGACGCTTGTTTCCAGAGCGTTTAGAACAGGGTCTAAACTATCGATATAGAAGGCGGTGCCTACTAATAGATCCCACTTTTCGACATACACGTTGTAGGCATACTTGGGTTCTGCTTCTGTGCCGCCGGGGCGAGGAAACCAGTAGGTGTAAAATCGGTCGCCCGCGATGGTGTTGTTAATTATATCTCGAATGAGATAGTTGCCTTTTTTATCCTGTAAATCGATGTAGTTGTTGCCTATTCCGCTGCCGCTCGGGCCAAACACTCGGCGGGTACCATCGGACGTGCTAGCAAAAATGTAGCCGTCGCCTCCGTCAAATACTAACCGAGATAAAATCTTGTAGCCTTCTTCGCGGCCGCTGGTGCCGGGCATGTCGATATAGGGCTGAATAATACTGATTGCAGTATCAATGATAGAAACCAAGCGCTTCTTTTCAATTTCAACAATGGACTCTTCCGCTACTACTGACATCGCCTGGCCAAGGTTATTCAGTGCGAAAGTTTGGATGAAACTTCCGCTCGCCGCGATGATAAAAAACGGAACGAATGCAATTGCGTATATTTGGAATTTAAGGGACCGCAACATGGTAAATGCCTTTATTGTATTTCCACCTGCCGGCAGGGCTTATCGCCTTTTGAGCCGGCATGTTTAAAATTCTTCTTACAGTACAAAATATTAGTTCAAAAATGCCGGTTATGCCTTTTTTACAGACATTTAGGCTTTAAGCTTCAAGTAAAGTGTTAAATGTGGTGCAAAGTATTCATGTTATAGTGGATTCTTCCTCTGTTTACTCAGAAAAATGCCATAAAAGCCTTAAAAAAGAACAAGATGAGTCAATCTATTGCCACAATGCCAACATTGGTCCTGCTGCACGGCTGGGCTGCTCATAGTGAGTTTTATCGGCCGTTACAGGCTGTGCTGAATAGTGAAATTCCTGTGTTGGTACCTGATTTACCCGGGCATGGTGTTCAGGCCGATTGGGAACCTGTGCCGACGATTCAGGATATGGCTGATTGGTTGAAGCACTACCTAGAAGAGAATAGTGTGGACTCATTCATCATAGTAGGCTGGTCGATGGCCGCTTTGGTGGCATATGACTATATCGATCGTTATGCGGATGCTCGCTTAAAAGGCTTTGTAAGCCTCGATATGACGGTCAAAATGCTTAACGATGATGAGTGGGATCTCGGTCTGTACCGCACATTTGATGCGAGAAAGAACGAAAGCGCAATGCCGTTTATGCGTGATAACTGGCCGAAGTACAGTGAGAGCATTGCCAAAGTCTTTTTTGCCGAGGGGCGGGAACCGACGGAATATGATGCCTGGATGCACAACGAAGTGTTAAAGAACCAAGGGGTGACAATGGCGGCCATTTGGCAGTCTATCTCTGAACAGGATTTTCGCCCTGTACTGCCCAATATCAACGTACCCGTACTTATTGTGGCGGGCGGAAAGAGCCAACTCTATTGTTTGGAAGCTGCAGAGTACCTTGTTGAGCATATTCCAAACGCGCAATTGCTTGTTTGTGAACAGTCAGGGCATGCCCCTCATATTGAAGAGCCGGAGCGCGTGGCAGAGGCGATTCACCAGTGTTTCTACCCTGGCGTTTAGTCGCTCTATTGAGTAATAACGCTAGGCTAAATTATTAACTTTCGGTTTTGCAGGGCGGGAAAAGCACGAGCGCTTCGCCATCACTGTATAGTTTGCCCGTTTCGTCTAGGCAGGAGGTGCGCAGATTGACGAGCCCGTTTTCCGGCCGTATACGGATAACTTCTACTTTCGCTGTTAATTTTGTATCCAGCGGTACTTGGTCTAAGTACTCGGATTCTTGCTTCATATACATAGTGCCAGGGCCGGGTAACTTAGTGCCAAGCATGTCAGTAAACAAAGAGTTAATAAGTGGTGCTGGTAGGTATTGCAGTGTGTTTCTCTCGATATTTGCGAGTGTGCAAAAAGCACTAATATCCTGCTCGGAATAACCTCGTTCAATGCTGACACTATCTCCAATTTTTAGCATGGCAAGCCTCCTAGGTACTCAAATTCCGCCTGAAACTCACAGGTTGTTTCACCATCCTTTTTACGTCGCATCACCCCTTCGACGGAGTATATATTTGTCGTATTTGATGGCCGTACGTTAAGATCAATTTCCATGACATCATCAGCATATGTGGGCGAGGGAAATTTTAGTTTTTGTTTTTTTTGTACGGAATCAGGGAAGTGTTTTTGAATTTGCCCCCACATAACCGTATATAAAAGCATGCCGTGAGAAACTGTGCGGCCAAAACGCGTGCCGGCAGAAAATTCTGGGTCAACATGAATGGGGTTATTATCACCACTGACTTTTGCAAACACGTCAAACTCGCCTTGCGAGAATACTTTTTCTGCGTAAATTTGGTGCTCTTTTAACGCTGGAGCATTGTTTGTTTGCATTTCATGTTACCCGTATTTGTAGCTTTACTTACTTGTTAGTGTTTCTGCTGCATATTTACGCAGCTCGTGTTTTTTTACTTTTCCTGCGGCTGTTCGAGGATAGTCTTCTACCAAAGCAAAGTGTTGCGGCGTTTTGTATCCCGCTAATCGAGCGCGAGCGAAAGCTTTCATTTCGTCTTGATCAAGCTTGAATCCTTCTGTTGCGCGAATAAAGGCGCAGCCAATTTCACCCCACTTAGGGTCTGGAAGGCCGACAACGACAGACTCCAGAATTTGTTCGTGTTCATCAATGGCCGCTTCGACTTCCGCTGGGTAGACGTTTTCACCACCAGAGATATACATATCTTTTATGCGGTCGACGATATACAAATATCCATCTTCATCCATTTTTGCCACATCGCCGGTGCGTAGCCATCCATTTTCGAAGGCCTTATCTGTCGCTTCTTTATTACGCCAATAACCAGGTGTGATGTTTGCCCCAGCCAAAAGTAGTTCTCCAGCGGAGCCTGCGGGTTGATCGTTGCCCTGTTCATCCACAATGCGCACTTTGAGCAAGAGCTTGGGGCGGCCTATGGAGCCAATTTTTTTGCTCGCACTGTCTTCATCCATCAGGCAGACCATCGGGCCGGTTTCCGTCATGCCAAACCCGTTACAGATTATTACCCCGCGCTCTGCGAAATCGTGCAATACATATTCTTGAATTGGTGCGCCACCACAGCCTAGTGAACGCACAGAAGAAAAGTTCATCGTAGAAAATTTAGGGTGCTCATGAATGGCGCGATAGATTGCGGGAACACCAAAAAATATTGAAACCTTTCCTTGATCGATTAAATCGACCACCGCGTCGGGTTCAAATTTTGGTAATACAATGACTTTACCACCGGCGAGTAACGTGGGCAGTGTATATAAATTGATACCGCCGGTATGAAACAGAGGCAAGAAGTTGATCGTTGTATCACTGGACGCAAGATCGATAGCCACTTGGGTGTTGATGTAGTTGGCCATTGTCATGGCAAAATTTTGAATGACGGCTTTGGGCTTTCCTGTCGTGCCAGAGGTATATAAAAGGTACCAAATATCTTCCAGTTCTCGTGTGAGAGCGTCGAAACTAGTGGGGCTGGCGTTGCGACGCTTTTGATAGCTGTCAGAAGACGCATCTATGCCATCAGCTAGTGGAATAATGCTAATGTGCGGGCAAAGGCTTTTTATTTCTTGAGCGAGAGTTTGGTTGGCGGCGTCGTAAAAAATTGTATCAAGACCGCTATCTTCAATAACGGGCTGAGTTTCTGTAGCCGTCTGACGCCAATTTAGCGGAATAAAAATGCTCCCGTTTTTTGCACAAGCAAACATCAGCTCAAAAAACTCAATGCAATTGAGGCTTAGTATTGATACGGGTTTGCCACCCGTAATGTCGAGCTTTTGGAGCACGTGAGCTGCTTGGCAGGCGTTTTCATTTAGTTGACGATAACTGATTTGTTTGTTCGAACTAAAATCTTCCAGCGCGATAGCGTCGGGTGCCATCGTGGCGCGTTGCGCAATTAAATCGTAAACCGGGAACGTCGACATGCTCATAATGTGTGCTCGCAATTGTTTGTTTTATTCAACGCCAAGTGTGGCTGAGCGCTTACATCTAAGCGCTTATCTTGGTTTTAAGCTTAGAGGTGAACTGTTTCATACCTGCAAGCGCCTCTGGCTGTGAGATGCAGTGAATGAATGCTTGCCGCTCTTGTTCTAACGCGTCTTCAATCGTTTTAATGTAAGAGGCGTCTTGTATTAAGGTTTTTGTGATGGTTAGGCTTTGTGGCACTTTCGTTTTTAGTGTGTCTACCCAAGTATTGATTTGAGTGTCTAAATCTTGTTCTGCACATACGGCATGTACGATTTGTAATTCTTGTGCTTCTTGAGCCGTAATATGTTTGTTGAGTAATTGAATTTCAAGTGCTTTTCGGCGAGAAATGATATTGGGCAGTAGGGCGGTCCAGCCACCGTCAGGGGCGAACCCGACATCGACATAGTAGGGCGCAATAAACGCTGATTTGGCCATTACGACCAGGTCACTCGCAAGCACTAAACCAATAGAGCCTCCGGTTACGGGGCCTTGTACCCGAGTTACGATTGGTGAAGAAATTTTTAACATGGCCAGTATGGTCTGGTTCAACAAGCCTACCAATGAATGCGAGTAGTTTTCTAGGTTGTCTTCATTCGCTATAAATGCCGTGATATCGCCGCCAGTTGAAAAACTTTTTCCCTGAGCGTGTAATACAATGCACGTTAAGTGTTTTTCTTTGGCGACAATTTGAAAGCATTCGAGTAACTGCTCCAGCAAGGGCAAGGTTAATGTGTTATGCCGCTTGGGGGTTTGTAAGCGAATGTATGCCACACCGCTATCAAACGTGAGGCCTACCAGTTGCTCTACCGCAGTCATTTTTTTCGCATACCGTTTTCAATAAATGTAAATACATCTTCCACGACTTTTTCGCTTGGGGTTTTTGTGTCTAATATGCCGTAGCGATACCCTAGAAACTCACCGATGCCCATCAACGACCAGGCGCAAACTTCTGTGTTAAGTGGCTCAATTTCGTTGTTTTTCTGGGCATCATCTAAACGTCGTTCGTAAGAGTTCGCGAATTGCTGGTAATACTCTTGGTAAAGCTCAGGGTCGATAAACATCGTTTCGTGAATAATTAAATAAAAACTTCGGTTTTCACGTACGTAATCGATAAATGCTTTTAGACCCAAGCGCTCACGTTCTAAGCGCGAACTCGCACCTTTGGAGGCCTCGCTAAGATGATGGCGGATGGAGGTGCTGTATTCTTGAACGAGTGCACGGAGCACTTCTTCTTTTGATTTAAAGTAGATATAGAAGGTACCTTGGCCAACCCCGGCAGCAGTAGTAATACTGCTGATGGAGGCTTCGGAGAAACCTTTGCCGCCGATCTCGTCTGCTGCTGCCTGCAATATTTTTTTGCGAGTCGCTTCGCCTCGTTTGGTTTTCGGCTTAGTGCCGTAATCAACATTGTTGCCTAAAAGTTTATTTTCCATCGTCATTGCCACTACGATTATTCGAGCTTGTAAGGGGGGTATGATTCTACAGTTTCAGGTTTTTTGCCAGTTTCCGGTAAGAAAAAACTACAAGCAAATAAGCTTGCACTTACAATGGAAATTAGCAAAAACGAGCTGGTAAAATCGCCGTTGTTAAGGTCGACCAGCCAACCAAACAGCCATAATACAGCGGTGGAAAGCAAATAACTAACGGAATAGAAAATGCTGAAAATGACCGTGATACGCTTCCCGCTCATATTGGGAAGTTCTTGAGGTAGGGTCATCAACACTGCGTAGGGAACGAAAATACTTATTCCTAAAAGAACTGCGCTAAAGGTTTGTAGCGTTTCGTTAGGGCTGAAGCATAAAAGAAAAGACGATATTACCAACAACAACCCCGACCAACGTAAAGGTGGAATACGCAATGGGTAGTACCGCCCGATTAGTATGCCGATGAGTGTGCCAAGTATTCCGAAGCCAACAATGTATTTGGTTTGGCTAATACCGGCTTGAGGGTAGAAGGTAAAAACACAAATAAAGAGCGATAAAATTCCTGTGAAGCTTAGGGCGTATATCCAATTGAATTTGGATTTTAGCCCTTCGCTATAGGTATAGGTGTCTTGATTAGCGCTTGTACTGCTCGACTGCTGATTGTCGCTGCCAGAAAAGTCCACCAGTAAAAATAGCATTGCTAAACCCACGCTGATGATTGAAAACACTGTGAGTACATTCTTCCAGCCACCAAGGGCCGAGCTTAGATCAGAGAACCAAAACAGCACGACGCAAACGCCGATGTTAAACGCTACGGAGTTCAAACCATTGACGATGGGACGTTCTTTGGGGCTAAACCACTTGATAACAATAGGGTTGAAGTAGACTACCATCAGTGCGCCACCAAGCCCCATTACAAAGCGGCTCACTAATAAAAGGTCATACGTTGGGGCTCGCGGGGTAAAAAAACCGAGCGCAATCATGGCGCTAGCTACGAGGAACGCAAGTTTAACGCCTAGCTTACCGGCGATCCAAGCTGCGATAAATGTACCGAGAATCTTCGCCATAGTGACTGCGCCACTTATAAAGCTCGCCGAAGCCAGACCCTTTACATCCATGGTTTCCATGATGTGGTTCATACTTGCCGTGCCGCCGACCCAAGCCATGGCAAATAGCACGTAGCTGAGAAAGGCGAGTGTTTCGACGTAGTATTTGTTTTTGATCATAGGAGACAACTGGTTAATGTTTGTACTTATACAGTGTATGACAATCGGTTCATATGTCAACTAGCCTTTGGTCGCATATACCTTTGAGCAAAGACAAGGCCGGGTATTTGAATGGCGTTATGATGAGCGTATCAATGGAGTTGGGCATACTCCTCGCCCTCTGGGGTTTTGGTATGCCTTATATCTCTAAATAGTAGCAGGAGGATTCACTTTTGGCTGAACGCAAGCTGGCGCGAAAGATTGGTTTTGGTTTACTTACTTTCTACGGATTAGGCACGATTCTAGGTGCCGGCATTTATGTTTTAGTGGGTAAAGTTGCAGCAAGCGCGGGCATGTTCGCACCGCTCGCATTTGCTGTGGCTGCGGTCGTTGCTGGCGTGACGGCGTTTAGTTACAGCCAGTTAGTTGCGCTCTACCCCAAAAGCGCAGGTGAGGCCTACTATCTCGAGAAAAGTTTTCATTTACCTTGGCTGACGGCCATTGCAGGTTACCTTGTTGTGTTCACCGGTATCGTGTCTGCGGCAACTCTGGCGAACGGTTTTGTTGGCTATTTGACGGAGTTTATTTCCATACATCATGTTCTTGCGGTGGCACTGGTTGTGTTGGTGATGGGGGCGCTTGCACTTTGGGGAATAGCTGAATCGTTATGGATGGCGGCATTGGTAACTTTGATCGAGATAGCCGGGCTGCTTATTGTGATTTTTTTAGCCGGTGACACATTTAGTTCGTTGCCAGAAAAGGCCTCTCAGATATTTATTCCGGAGCGGATTTCAGACATAGCTTTAATCCTAAGTGGTGCATTTCTCGCCTTCTATGCGTTTGTTGGCTTTGAAGATATGGTTAATGTTGCTGAAGAGGTGAAACGGCCAGCTACGGTGATGCCAAAAGCCATTATCGTTACCCTAGTGGTTTCCACTGCGTTGTATTTTTTAGTGGCTATGGTCGCAGTTTTGGGCATGCCTCTAGATGAGTTGAGCGCATCAAAAGCGCCTTTAAAAGCCCTGTTGGAATCACGAAATGCTTTCGCTGCGAAAGGCGTCGCGGTGATTAGTTTATTTGCCATTATCAATGGTGTATTAACACAAATTATTATGGCTTCGCGTGTGTTGTATGGTATGGCTGATCAAGGGCGAGCGCCGCAAATATTAAGTCTCGTTTCGATAAGGTTTTCCACTCCATGGTTTGCGACCGCGCTTGTCGTTCTTCTTATTTTAATATTCGCTTTGGCGCTTCCCTTAGTCGTGTTGGCGAAAACGACCAGCTTTATTATTTTGGCGATTTTTACTTTAGTCAATATTGCCCTTTGGCGTTTACAGCGTTCAAAAGGTTGGGATAGCAGTACACAGTTACCTTCCTGGCCTAAGCTCGGTGCCTTACTTTGCCTTGGCTTGTTAGTATTCCAGATTGTTTCGATTGTGTGACCATTTTAAGGCCTCGATTTTTTTATATTGCATTGGTCATTCTCTCAATGCGCTCATACATTTCCTTTTGTAGGTCTGAACTGTCGCCGCCTTGGAAAATAAACATACCAGAAGAATAGGTTGTGCCATAAGACACGACAATATTGACGGTCTGTGCGAGGCCTGTAACAAAGTCTTTACGATCCAAAGTCGAGAGAGGGTGTAAGAAAGTTGCCCAAACAACACCTTGAGCAATGGAGTAGCGCGAGTCAAGGGCGCTATCAAAGTTGGCTTGTAGCAAGCGATAAAGCTCATCTTTATTCAGGCTTTCTGTTTTAACAATCGGAGCCATAATGCGCATCCTGTCTGCATGTTCATCTGTGACAACTCGTAAAGGAACGTCGTCTACAGTGAGCAGCCAGTGGCCCATTTCACCACTGTATTTATTATCAACTTGAGAAATTATTTCTGCTAGTTTGTGATTGTCCATCGGTGATTGATGTTTTGGTTTTCCTGCGTTGGAATTTACCGAAAAAGCGAGCGTGAGCAAGAGCAAAGAGAGGCGCCACACGAGATTGTGATTGAGGTAGTTGAAATTAAGCGTTATGAGTTTAAACATCCTGTTACCCGTTTAAGTTTATGGTTTTAAAAAGCGAAATAGCCGGCGGGCGATTTCGTAATTGCAGTGCTAACAATGTAGCCATAACACAATATGGCGGCAAGCCAGCAATAGGTACGATATTTTTTCGTTAATATGGGTTTTAATGCAAAAACACCGAGACCAATATAAATTAAAAGCGCGACGATTTTAGCGAGCAACCAATTGTGCTCAGCCGGATTATACTTTAGTACGGCAGCCAGAGAAATGGCACTCACCAGCAGCATACTATCAATGACATGCGGTAATATTTTTGTGATTTTCTTGTTCAGAAGTTGAGAGTCAATCAGCATCCACACGCCTCTAAGAATAAACCCGATAAGTGAGAGAAGCGCCAAGGTCATATGGAGATGTTTCAGTATTAACATAATAAGGTCAAACTTTGTCGGTTGTGTTGCACTTGGTTTTATGGTGTGCAAGTGATATGAATAGACGAACGATAATGTCGCTACGCTATCAAATTACCCAAGCAAAAGGAATTCTTAAGTTACTGGATAATGGCCCTTTGTTCGGAGACTAATGTGCCAAATTGGCTTAGCCTAAAAAATAAACGTAATATATGAGCGACGTGTTTAGCCCAATAACGACACAAAAAAAAGGGCTTTCCAATGTTTGAAGTTTTTTTTGGGAGGAGCCCCTCATCAGTAAGCTAGTTTTTCATTCGCGCTTGCAAGATCATCTTCCGGCAGACCGTGATCTGCACAATACGTGTCGTCAGGTTGAACATGCGGGCTACTCTCTGGTCTCGCCTCAAATTCCATCAACACCAAAACTCCGCGCGTATACCAGTGATTTGGCAGAAAGCTTAGGCCTCGATGATCGCTATTGTCGGTCTGAAGAGTTTTTGAACGTGGTGTCTGCGGGTCGATACTCGCTGGGGCAACCTAAAGGCGAGTTAGCAAATTCTAAGATTGCTTCATATGCCATGTGCTACGGCGGTCATCAATTTGGCAATTGGGCCGGGCAGCTGGGCGATGGGCGTGCCATCAATCTTGGTGAGGTCATTGATCTTCACGGCCAGTATCAAACCATCCAGCTAAAAGGGGCTGGGCCAACCCCGTATTCGAGATTCGCTGACGGTTTTGCGGTATTACGTTCCTCCATTCGCGAATTCCTGTGTAGCGAGGCCATGCATCATCTAGGGGTGCCTACTACACGAGCCTTGAGCTTAATAACTTCTGGCAACGACGTTGAACGCGATATGTTTTATTCCGGCAATCAAATACCAGAGCCGGGCGCGATCGTCGCTCGTGTTGCACCAAGCTTTTTACGTTTTGGAAATTTTGAAATTTTTGCTGCCCGTGGCGATATTCAAACCTTAGAACAGTTAGCGGCTTATTGTGTTCAGTTTGACTTTCCTGAGCTGTGGCCTTTATATCAAAACGACAAACGCGAAGCGCTGCTCAAGATGTTTTCTATCGTGTGTGAGCGAACTGTTACTGCGGTTGTGCATTGGATGCGGCTCGGCTTCGTACACGGGGTACTAAATACAGATAACATGTCTATTACTGGCCTAACCATAGATTATGGCCCGTATGGTTGGCTTGATAACTTTGACCCGAGCTGGACACCCAATACAACCGACGCACAAAACCGGCGCTATCGTTACGAGAACCAACCCGCAGTTGCGCAGTGGAATTTGCTACAGCTCGCCAATGCCCTTTACCCCTTAATTCAAGATGCCGAAGGCCTTGAATCGATCGTTAAAAATTTCAAACCTCAATACGAAAGTGCTTGGCATTTGATGATGGCGGGTAAGCTGGGGTTAGCGCCCTCGGGTGTGGTGCCAGAAGGCTTCTACACGCGCTTGGAATCTTTAATGGGGCGTAGTCAGATTGATATGACGAACTTTTATCGTGCGCTTAGTATTTTTGTTGGTTCCTACGTCAATGAAAAAGCGTTTGATGTAATCGTGTTGGGGAATAGTTATTTAGATAACATCCCTCCCTCATTGGTATCAGAGTGGAAGGTGTTTTTTACAGAGCTTCAGGGCTTGGTGGGTATGTCTAAGCAAAACCCTACAGACCGTCAAAAAGCGATGTGTCGAGTCAATCCATGTTTTATATTGCGAAATTTTGTCGTGCAACAGGCCATTGATGCGGCTTACGAAGGTAATGATGAGCTTATAAAAACGCTTCAGTTAGCCATTGTGCACCCTTACGAACCGCATGAAAGTCACACTGCATTTGATACAATGCGGCCGAAATGGGCATTGAACAAAGCGGGTTGTTCCATGCTGTCGTGTAGTTCCTAATACAATATTACGTTCAAACTAAAAAGAGATCTATATGAGAAGTAAAACCCTTTGGCTTTGGCTTTGGCTTGGAACCCTCTCTTCGACGCAGGTGTTCGCGCTTTCTGCGCAGGACTATGCGCGAAATACAAAAAACGGCGAGGCCGCGGTTGCTAGCGTTAACCCTATTGCAACGCAAGCGGGTTTAGATGCGCTAGCCAACGGTGGTAATGCGATCGATGCGGCTGTAGCAATGGCGTTCACTTTGGGGGTGGTCGACAGTCATAACTCGGGTATAGGTGGCGGTTGTTTTATTTTGGTACGCAAAGCCGATGGTGAACTTATTGCCATCGATGGTCGAGAGATGGCCCCAGCAAAAGCGCATCGCGATATGTTTATTCGCGACGGCAAGGCGGTAAAAGAACTCAGTAAAAGTGGTGCGCTGGCCATTGGTGTTCCTGGTTCTGTAGCGGCTTTACATCACTTACAAAAAAACGCGGGCAAGTTGAAGTTCGAAGAGCTTATATTGCCGGCGGCGAAAATTGCTGGTAGTGGTTTTGAGATCGACCCCGTAATGGCAAAGCGTCTTCAGAGAACTGAGAAAAGTATTAGAAAGTACCCTGCCACGGCAGGCATATTTTTGGATGTGAAAGGCAATGCTAAAAAAGAGGGAGATCTTTTGATACAAAAAGATCTCGCAAAAACATACCGCTTGCTTGCTAAGCATGGGCCAGATTATTTTTATCGTGGTGAGTTTGCAAAGCGTCTCGACAAATGGATGAGTGGCAATAGCGGCGTGGTTACGCTGAAGGATTTTCAGAACTACCAGATTAAGTTGCGGCAACCAATTCAAAGCCAGTTTCAATCTTATACGGTTGTTGGCTTTCCCCCTCCGAGTTCTGGCGGGGCGCACGTTGCACAAATTCTGAATATTCTCGAGAATTTTGACCTTAAAAAATTGACCGAATTAGAGCGTTATCATCTTATTATAGAGGCGATGAAGTTGGCATTTGCTGATAGGGCATATTGGATGGGTGATGCCGATTTTGTCAATGTGCCTAAAGGTATTATTTCTCCGGTGTACGCAAAACAATTAGCGGAAAAAATTAGTTTGGATGCTGCTGCGAATGTTTTGTCACATAGTACACCGCCCAACATGGATGATGACTTATTTACCAAACATACCACGCATATTGCAAGTGCCGATAAAGACGGGAACTGGGTTGCTATTACGACCACCCTAAATACAAGTTTTGGAAGTAAAGTCGTAATACCTGGCACAGGTGTGTTAATGAATAATCAGATGGATGATTTTTCAGCCCAGCCCGGTGTGCCGAATGCTTTTGGTTTGATCGGTGCAGAAGCGAATGCGGTCGATAGCGGTAAGCGGCCTTTATCAAGCATGTCTCCAACGATTGTGCTTAAAGATGGCGAACCGGTGTTTTCTGTTGGTGCAGCAGGTGGCCCTACGATTATTTCTCAAGTGTTACAGGTGATCGTTAACAAAATTGGGCTCGGAAAAACGCTTGAGGAATCATTGGCTGCCGCGCGAGTACATCACCAGTGGCGTCCTAATACTGTGTATTACGACGCGTTCGCACCGAGTGTACTTGTTGAAGGTTTAGAGGCTTTCGGTCATTCAATGCGTGTATGGCCGCCGTTTGGTGCCACCCAGGCAATAGCTTTAGAAAAAGGTAAGTTTGTTGCGGTTACAGAGCCTAGATTAGTGCAAGGCAGGCGCTAATAGATGTTAGTAAGGGTAGTCAGGAAACGGGGAAAATATGTGGGGGCTGGGTAGTTAAATCGGGGTTGTTCTACTTTTTTTCGTGAACGGCGCGATTTCGACCACTTTTTTTCGCTTTGTATAGGGCTTTGTCGGCCCGCTCTATGAAAGTATCGCACGTATCGCTTTGCCTTAGTTTGGCGAAGCCAAGGCTGATTGTTACGCTAATGTATACGTCTTCTGCGTTAAACTTTTCTTCTGCGATCAGCTTTCGAATACGCTCAGAAAATGCTTGGGCGCCATCTAGGTTGCAATGAGGAAGAATAACGGCAAACTCTTCTCCACCGTAGCGGCACGCAATATCCATCTTTCGGAGGATTTTTTTCACTCGATTGGCGAGTTCTTGTAAGATTTGATTTCCAGCCAGATGGCCGTACTTATCATTGATCTTTTTGAAACGATCTACGTCAAAAAATACGATACATAAGTTTTGATCGTGAATGCGTTTAAATTCGTGCACGCGCCTGTCGATTTCTTGTATAAATGTTCCGTAGTTAAATAGGCCTGTTAGACGATCTTTAGATGCCTGGTCATGTAACTCTGTTATTTTATCGAGTAGCTCAGTATTGAGCGACTCGATTTTTTTGTTTTGGTTTTCTGCAATTGTAAATACCCGTGAATTTACAATTGCATTGCCAATAAATGAACCAAGCAGCTCTATCAATTGGATATCGTTGTTACCGATATCTACCTTTTTCTCAAGGCTCAGCATCCAAAGCACGCCAATGGGTTTGTGTTTGTGGCGAATAGGCACAAATAAAAAGGTGTGTGGTGTCTCAAGTAATTCGAGCGCTTTTCTATCTTTTTCTGACATGGGCAAGTGTCGGATCACTTCCACGTCGGGTACGGTGATATATGCGTTTTGTAGAAATACTGCTGGAGAAGCCCCGTCTGCTACATCGATGTCATAGTGCGTCTTAGAGTAGTAATCTAGCCATGCTTGATGTTGTCTATTGAACTTTAGATCTCGTATGGAGAGGTCTTTAACAACGAGCTTTTGATCTTCCTCTAAAAGGATCCCCACCAAGTCAAAAGGGAAACGCTGTAAAAGCTCATTCGCAATGTGTTGATATATATGAGATTCATCAGTGAGGTTGTTGATGGAGGTAACAAAATTTAGAAAGCGGGTATGTTCTTGCTGAGCAATTTCCACTTCTTTTTCTCGCTGAAGTAACTGCTCGTGCTCCATCGCATTGTAGATGGATTTGTAAAATATCAGCGCAAGAGAGTGAAGCTGTTGTTGTGTATCTTCTTCGATCGTACCGTTTTGAACATAGGCGGCGATGGTGCCTATGGGCGAAAGCTCAAGTAAGCCCTCATCCCTTTTTAGGGGGACGCAGACCATTTGTTTGATATGCCAGCGCTCAAAGTGAGTTCTTGTGGCGGTGGCTAGTGTGTCTATTTGATCAGACTTTACAATGACACTGCGACCGTGGTTGAACACTTGAATGTTGATATCATTCAAGTTTTGCGTAAAGCGGTATTTTCGATAGGTATTTTCGACGCCCTCGTAACCGTTGGGCAGTCGCACGTATTCACAAATAAGTCGTAAAGTATCTTCAGGTGGTGTGTTTTTATCAATTTCTGAGCGGTCGACCAAATTCACTAAGAATCCGTCGAAGACGCGAAGTTTTTCAATTTCTTCTGCAAGGAGTTCGAGTAAGGGCGCTAAGCTAAGGTTTTTACTGATCTTGTGAAAAAGCGCCTTTCTTGCCATCGCTTTTTCTAAGCGCACCTGTGATGCTGCAACTTGGTCGTGCAGCTCAGTGTTTTGCTTATTTAATTCGTCAATGGCGTTCATCACAATCAATTGTGGTCGGTAGTGGGGCTTATTTTCAGCTGAAATAGAGGATATGCAAAGCGCCTAAAGCCGGAATTCTAAATGAAAGTTTAGTCTTAAACCCGGTGTTTTGTGTATGAAAGTGCGGAAAAGTAAACATCGTATGAAAAGTGAGCGTGCAGGGATGTTTTGCGCAAGGATTGAACGTTCTTACCGCTGAAAGATCACGCTCAATTATTGCTCGTTGTTAGCTTGAGGCTGTGGGAAGACCTTGTTCCGCCCATTTTTCTTTGCTTCGTATAGGGCTTTATCTGCGCGTTCGACAAATGAGTCGGGGTCTTCATTTGCAAGAAACTGTGCGCAGCCAACGCTTGTCGTTACACTGACCAAATGTCCGTCAGCATTAAATTCTTCGTCGGAAAAGACTTTACGAAGGCGTTCTGCGAAAATGATTGAGCCTTCCAGATCACATTTTGGAAGAATTATGCAAAACTCTTCCCCTCCGTAGCGAAAAGCGATATCCATACGCCGAGTAATAATCTTTACGCGGCGAGCGATCTCTTGTAAAACATCGTTGCCAGCGACATGGCCGTAGCTATCATTTAGACGCTTGAAGTGGTCTACATCAAATAAAATCAGGCTAAGCTTTAATGTGGGTGCGCGATTATATTCGCAAACACGTCGTTCGAGTTCTTGTTCAAATGCACCATAATTAAACAAGCCCGTTAGTCGATCTTTCGATGCCAGCTCTTTTAATTGCTCTACCCGTGCTTGCAAGTCTGCATTTAGTACTTCGATTTCTTTGTTTTGGTGATCAACAAGCGAATAGTTCTGAGCGTTGCTAATAGCTGTACCAATAAAAGAGCATAGTAATTCTACGAGTTGTATATTAGATGGTGGTAACAGTACGGGGTTTTCCATGCTTATAAGCCACAGTACACCTATGGCTTTGTCTTGTTTACGAATAGGCATGAAAAAGAACGTGCGTGGGGTTTCCATTAGTTTTAGTGCTTTGCTGTCTTTGTCAGACATCGGTAGATGCATGATGTTAAGCACATCTGGCACCATAAAGTGCGAGTTTTGTAAAAAAACTGTAGGCGTGGCGCCGTCGGCCAGGTCAAGATCATACGTTGTTTCAGAATAATACTCTTTCCATGCAATATGCTTTTGACGAAATTTTTCATCGCTAATCGACAACTTCTTTAGTGCCAATTTGTCATCCTCACACATCACAACTCCGACCATGTCGAAGGGGAAGCGCCGCAAAAATTCGCGTGAAATTTGTTCGTAAATATGATCTTCTTGGGTGAGGTTGTTGACAGTGGAAATAAAATTCAAAAAACGTTGATGTTCGCTGTGCGCAGTTTCGATTTCTTTCTCACGCTGTTTTAAGCGCGCATGCCCAATGGCGTTATCTAGCGGTCGAGAAAAAAGTGTAAAAAGCTCTTCAACTTTATCTATAGTTTCTTGGTTGATGTTCTCGTGCTGCTTAAAGGCCATGAGAGTGCCAACGGGGTTTTCGCTAGCTAAGCCTTTGTCGACAATAATGGGAATGCTGGCCTGATGATGGATTTGCCAACGTTCAAACCGGGTCTGTGTTGATTTAGGGAAGTTTGATACGTTTTTATGATCCACATATACAATAGATCGCTGGCGAAAGGCTTCGATGTTTGCGTCTTTTGTATGGTTGGGGAAGTGATATTTTAGGTATGTATTTTCGATTCCTTCATAGCCATCAGGAAGCGAAACAAGTTCGCATACGAGTCGGCCCTTATATTTTCCGCTTGGGTCAACGTAGGTATCATCGAACAAGTTAATTAAAAAGCCATCGAATAAATTGAGTGTTTTTAGCTGCTCAGCAACAAGATCTAATACCCTGTCTAGATCGATCGTTTCTCCTATGCTTTGGATCAGGTCGCGCTTTTGGGACTCCTCTTGCAGACGTTGTTCGTATTCCAGCAGTTTGGCTTGCAGAGCTTGATTTTCATTGAATACGTCTTTGCTAGCTTCAGTCATGATGTGGCGGCATAATTTTTGTGTAAGTTTGGGATTGAATTGATCGTTTTTTTACGCTCGAGTCTGTGTTGTTAGTTTTCGCGGGCGTTTGTAAACAACCGTTTTAATTTTTGGTGGTGGTTGGAGCCTATTGCCATTTGTACTATTTACCGCGTTATTGCGGCAAGTAAAGTTTGTTTATAACCAGAACTGTGTGATGCTTTCACTTAGTTTTTCTTTCTTCCTGTGCATTGATTCACAGTTTACTTTGTTGAGTGCTGCCTGTCGTTTCTGCTTCAGAAACGCGTACGCAATTTCTGCCGTCTTCTTTGGCTAGGTATAGGGCTTTATCTGTGCGTTCTATGAAGCGCGATGCGGGTTCGTTTGTGTCAAATTCAGCACAGCCCAAGCTTACAGTTACTTGAACACTGGAGCCGTCCGCGATAAAAAACTCGTCGGCAATTGATGCTCGTAATCGCTCGGCAAAGGTCTTTGCCCCCTCTAATCGACATTTCGGCAGTATGACGCAAAATTCTTCGCCACCATAGCGACAGGGAATATCCATTTCTCGTACTTGTTTTCGAATTCGGCTTGCAAGCTCTTGAAGAACATCGTTTCCGGCTAGGTGCCCGTATGTATCATTAAATTTTTTAAAGTGATCGACATCGAATAACACGATACAAAACTTTAAAGACGGGTCGCGGCTGTATTCATTAATTCTACGTTTTAATTCTTGCTCGAAAGAACCAAAATTGTATAAGCCGGTGAGGCGGTCTTTTGATGCGATCTCGTGGAGCTCTTCAACCTTCTGTTGAAGATTTGCATTGAGTACCTCAATTTCTTGGTTCTGTTCTTCAACCAGTGAATACAGTTGTGCATTCGATATTGCGCTACCGATAAAGGTACAAAGCAACTCAATAAGTTTAATGCTGGATTCGGGCAGGCTAATGGGGCTTTCCATGCTGATTAACCAGAGAATGCCAATCACTTCATCTTGCCTTCGAATTGGCATAATGAGGAAAGTACGTGGTGTTCCCATTATGCTTAGACCCATACGGTCCTTCTCTGACATGGGTAAGTGCATAATGGTTTGCACATCGGGGAACATCAGATGTGAATTTTGCATCAAGGCGGTTGGGGTTGCGCCATCTGCCATATGAATTTCGTAGCCGCGCTTAGAAAACCGTTCTGTAAGTGCAGCAGCATTTACTTGATAATTTGCGTCAGAGACGGCAAATTTTTTAGCATTTAAATATTCGCCTTCTTTTAGAAACACGCCAATAAGTTCAAAGGGGAAGCGGCGCAGAAACTCATCAGTAATTTGCTCGTAAATCTGCTCTGTATTGGTGAGGTTGTTTACGGTGCTGATAAATTTTAAAAATCGGTTGTGTTCTTTCTGAGCATTGCGAATTTCTTTTTCGCGTTCTTTTAAGTTTGAATAATGCAGGGCGTGGTTTATTTGTTTGTAAAAAAATGCGGTGAGATGCTGAACTTGCTGTACCGGAGATGTTTGGATGTCGCCATCTTGGATGAACGCAATGATGGTGCCTAACCTTTCTTCCGATAATGTATCTTCTGAATACGAAATAATGGGAATGCATACCATAGATTGCATTTCCCAACGTTTAAAGCGCGTCTGAGTGTTTTCAGAAAACTCGTCGCAATTCTCTTTGCTGATGTAAACAGGTTGGTTGCGTTTAAGTGCCAATGTGTTGGCATCGTTCTCGAGTATTGGAAAGCGATACTTGTGGTATGTTTTTTCAATGGCTTCATAACCAGCAGGAAGCAGTATTTTTTCGCAGATAAGCTGTTCTTTCGATTCTTCCCCACTTTCGAACCCGCGGCGAGAGAATAGGTTGATCATGTAGCCATCAAAATATTCCAGTTCTTGAATTTTGTTTCCCAACAGTTTGAGAAGCGCATCAAGATCAATGGTGTCACCTTTACTTTCGCTCAGGGCACGCGCTTCTCGTTCAGCCCTCAAGTATTCTTGGGTTTTGTCTAGTTGATCTTGAAGAGCCCCTATTTGAGCAAATAGTTCGTGGTTGTTTTCGGCCATAAATCGCTAATGTCGCTGTTGCAGTGTAAGGGGGCAAATAGCCACGCATCCATCTATCAAGTTTAGTCGTTTCTATGGAAAAGTCGCACAAATATTGTGTTGATTGGTGGCGCAAGAATCAGCGGTGGGAGGACCAGAAATGTGTTCCGAAATTGCTTGTTCGATTGTGGCGAAGTCGCGAGACTTTTTAATTTTTTGAAATAGTTGGCTGGCTTCTGGGTAGTGTTTCTGCAGGTAGAAGAGCCATTGTTTGGCACGGTTCCCCATATATTTAGCTGGGTAGGCGCTGCTCGTTAACAAGAAAAAGTCTAACAGCGCCTGTGCAACTTCAGGCCACGGCATCTCTCTGTGCTCTGAACCATGGTGTTTGGCCCTAATGGCGCAAGCAAGGTCGGGTCGTGCCAGTAAGCCCCGACCAAGCATAAAATCTTCGCAGCCAGAAAGTTCGCGGCAACGTTGGTAATCGTCTACAGACCATATCTCGCCATTGGCGACAACGGTTATGGTGGTTGCAAGCCGAATTTGGCCGATGAGTTCCCAGTATGCGGGTGGCTTGTAGCCATCTGTCTTTGAGCGTGCATGTACGATGAGTTCGTTAGCGCCAGCGGCCTCTATCGCTTGGGCATTTTCTACATAGCCGCTGCGATCTTCATAGCCCAGTCTAATTTTAGCCGTGACCGGTATGTGTTTGGGTACCGCTGATCTTACAGCGTGGACTATTGCGTACAGGGTTTCAGGCTCTTGTAACAAACAGGCTCCGCCGCGGTGCTTGTTGACGGTTTTAGCCGGGCAGCCGAAGTTTAAATCGATACCTGGGGCGCCAAGTCGCGCAGCTTTTGCCGCGTTGTAAGCCAGCATTTCTGCGTTGCTGCCCAGTAATTGTACGCGCGTTGGGCAGAGCGCGGCTAAGAGCTCTGGCTTATTAGCTGCGTACTCTGGGTTGTTTACTAAAAGCTCAGGGCTGTAACGCTTGAAGACCTTTTCAGGCAGGCGGGTGTCGCATACACGCACGAATTCAGTCACGCATAGGTCAAGCCCACCTATCTTGGTTAGGATATGGCGTAGGTGATGGTCGACAACCCCTTCCATCGGGGCAAGAAAAATTCGCATTCTGTGAGTTTAACAGAGCTTATCTGGCGTTGGCTTCCACAAAACATCACGATGTTCGCCTAAGAGTCTACGCTCTTGTAGCGCTTGATCGTGGAGTGCCGTAAGACCAGTCTTATGACGCGGAATATTTGCTTTTGTGTTGCAATGAGTTTGCGAAGGTCTATTTGTTCGTAGCACGTAGATAAAGGGCCACCTATAAAAAGCGTCATGCCGCTAACTAGGTGGTTCGCTCATGCAATACCTTCCCGACATGCACATCGCATTATGATGCCCTCGCGTGTAAAATGCGCCATAGTGAAAACCACCTGATTTATACCCACCGAATGGAGTACCGCATGTTTCGACGTACCAAAATAGTTAGCACCCTTGGGCCAGCATCCGATAAACCTGAAGTTTTGGAAAAGCTCATTCTTGCTGGTGTGAACGTTGTGCGTCTGAACTTTTCTCATGGCACTCCAGAAGATCATCAAAAGCGCGCTGAACAAGTGCGCGAATTGTCGAAAAAACATGGCAAGGTTGTGGCGATTCTAGGCGATTTACAAGGGCCTAAAATCCGTATTTCACGATTTTCTGGCGGCCCAATCGAGCTGGTAATAGGCGATAAATTTTCGCTTGATGCTGGCCTAGACACGGAAGCAGGTAATCAGCAAGAAGTAGGCATTGACTATAAAGAACTGCCTAACGATGTAGAGCCCGGTGATAATTTATTGCTCGATGATGGTCGTGTAATTTTAACCGTCGATTCGGTAGAAGGTAGCCGAATTAATACAACGGTAAAAGTCGGAGGCAAACTTTCTAACAATAAAGGAATTAATCGCCAAGGTGGCGGGCTTACAGCGCCTGCGTTAACGGAAAAAGATAAAGAAGATATCAAAACAGCGGTTGATATTGACGTTGACTATTTGGCTGTATCCTTTCCTCGAAATGCCGACGACATGAAACTTGCACGCTATTTAGTGCGCGAGGCTGGTGGTAAATGTTATCTCGTTGCCAAAATTGAACGGGCGGAAGCGGTGAGTGACCATCAAAATCTAGACGATATTATTACCGCTTCTGATGCTGTAATGGTTGCACGTGGTGATCTTGGTGTTGAAATTGGTGATGCTGAATTAATCGGGGTACAAAAACATATTATCTCGCGCGCGCGCGATTTAAATCGTTGTGTGATTACCGCGACGCAAATGATGGATTCCATGATCGAAAGCCCTCTGCCTACGCGAGCAGAGGTGTTCGATGTGGCAAATGCAGTACTCGACGGTACTGATGCGGTAATGCTCTCCGCTGAAACGGCAGTTGGCAAATATCCGATTGAAACCGTTGAAGCTATGGTGCGAGTCATTATTGGCGCAGAAAAACAGCCCCAAATGGAAATGGCCAAACGTGCGCATGGTGTGCAAGCGATAGATGAATCCATTGCGCGAGCGACGATGTACACGGCGAATTTGTTGCAAGGGGTGAGCGGTATCGCTGCATTAACCGAATCGGGTTCGACGCCGCTATTAATGTCTCGAGTTGCGACACGTTTGCCAATATTTGCCTTTTCTCACGATGAAAGAGCGTTGCGCAGAGCCGCGCTATTCCGTGGTGTGCAAACCGTATATTTTGATAATCGCGCTTTTCCTTATGCAGAAGTTAATCGTCGAGCGATTGAAGTCTTGAGAGAACAACAAATTGTGGATGACGGTGACCTAGTTATTCTTTCGAAAGGCGACGCGGCGCAACTCGGTGGTACTAACACTATGAAAGTACTACAAGTGGGGCAGTACATTCCTTAGCATTCCTATCGAGATAGATAAATTCTATTGTGATTCGGATTTTGAATTGACGTGGGGTTGAATAAATTGTTTTAAGATCTGCCGTGAAGCCAGAGGAAAGGCTTTGCGGAGACAATTATTCGACGAGGCCTAACGCTTGTTTTATTTTTTCTTCCAGAATATCCATATCAATTGGTTTAACAACGTAGTCGCTAATACCTTGCTGCACCGCTTGTTTAATCCGTGGTGCATCAGTAACGCCAGTAACCATAATGAAATGTGAGCCACGTAACGTTTTCGAAGCCACGGCTTTATTGTGTACTTCAATACCAGAAAGTTCAGGCATGTTCCAATCGCATAAAATAATATGGTAGGGCTCTTTGGCACGTTTAATACAGTCAAAAGCTTCCATGCCGTCTTTAGCGTGGTCCACTTGTTTTATGCCAAGGTCAGATAAAAAATCCAATAGCAACTCTGAAGTATCGTCTGTGTCTTCAGCGATGAGTACTCGCGTTTCTTGTATCGTTTTGGGTTTTTTGAGTTCTTGTTTGGGTTCGGTTTGAGAGGCTTTGGGTTTGCTTGGGCTGATTTTTTGAATTTTTCGGATCGCGCTTTCGAGGAGTTTTAAAGACGCGCTATGGTCTTTGCGTGCGCTTTCTTCTAGCGTCGCATCTTCTAGGGTTTTCTTAATCCATGCGCGACGCTTCGATAGCGTCGTAAGCACAATTTTGAGCTCTTCAGGTTGAAGCATAAGAGTAGTGTAAACACGTTATTTTGCCTTGGCTTCTTTTGATTGTAGACGAGATTGCATCCACTCTGCGGTCTTTTGCATGTAGGCGTAATAGTCATCAACTAAATTACGCGACAAATCACGACGCTCTTCAAGCTCGTTCTTTTGGGGCACCGCTTCTAATGTGATGGGGCTATCGTTTGCAACGACACTTTCGAATTTACGGTCGGAACCACGGCGACGATTTACAAAAACAAATTTGTTCATGCAGGAAGCTCTCTTTATTTCGTTATAATCTGAAAGAAATACTAACAGTGCTGTTCAAAATATGCACTGTCACTTGTCTCACTCTTGCTTGTTCGCGGGCATTTTACCTATTTTTTGTGGAGTAATTATCATGACAATGCGGGAAACGATCACAAAAAAGCTGAAAACGAGTTTAGCGCCGACTTACATGGAAGTACTGGACGAAAGTCACGGGCACAATGTCGCTGAAGGCGCAGAATCTCACTTTAAAGTGACGCTGGTGAGCGATGCGTTTACTGGATTAATGGCGGTAAAACGGCATCAGAAGGCCTACCAAATATTAAGTGCAGAGCTTGCTGGGAGTGTGCACGCGCTGGCGCTGCACCTGTACACGCCTGAAGAATGGCAAGCTCGGCAGGGTCGGGCGCCAGAATCGCCGCCGTGCCTAGGTGGTAGCAAAGCCGGTTGAGCTATGTGGGGCGGCCCAAGACAAGCGCGGCAAGCTTGGCCTGACTTGGTACATCCATTACAATCGCGGCCTCGCTAAACAAGGTTTGTGTGAATTATGATCAGCAATATTGTCGTCTGTGCGTTATATAAGTTTGTTGAACTCGACAACTACAAGGAGTTGCGCACGCCTCTTCTAGACTTTTGTATTGATAATGATGTGAAAGGCACGCTTCTGTTAGCGAAAGAGGGTATCAACGGTACGGTATCGTCCACGCGTGAAGGTATTGACGCGCTTTTGGGGTATCTACGCAATGATGAACGATTAAACGAGTTGGACTATAAAGAATCTTTCCATCAGGAGCAGCCGTTCTACCGCATGAAAGTGAAGCTCAAGAAAGAGATCGTCACCATGGGGGTTGAAGGGATAGACCCACGCCGTGTGGTAGGTACGTATGTTGAGCCAAAGGATTGGAATGCCTTGATTTCAGACTCTGAAGTGACAGTGATCGATACCCGTAACGACTACGAGTTTGA
Source organism: Agarilytica sp. (assembly GCA_045430305.1). Taxonomy (GTDB): domain Bacteria; phylum Pseudomonadota; class Gammaproteobacteria; order Pseudomonadales; family Cellvibrionaceae; genus Agarilytica. The sequence goes on from JAILXW010000002.1 coordinate 780,264, forward strand.
AATCGGTAGTTTTGAACGAGCTGTTAACCCAGAAACGGAAACATTTCGTGAGTTTCCTGGCTACGTCAAAGACAAGCTAGACCCGCGCCAGAACAAGAAAGTTGCAATGTTTTGTACCGGTGGTATTCGTTGTGAAAAATCGACGGCTTACCTTAAAGAGCAAGGCTTTGATGAGGTCTACCACTTAAAGGGCGGTATTCTAAAGTATTTAGAAGATGTTCCAGAGGAAGACAGCCTATGGAAAGGGGAATGCTTTGTCTTTGACAATCGCGTGGCGGTGAATCACGCACTGGAGAAAGGCCGATACGACCAATGCCATGCCTGTCGTTACCCTATTACAGCAGAAGATAAACAATCTGAACATTATGTTGAAGGGGTTTCTTGCCCTCGCTGTTATGACAAGCAAACACCCGAGCAGAAACAACGATTTTTAGAGCGGCAAAAACAAATCCGCCTTTCTAATGCGCGTAATGAGCCACATATTGGCGCGCCTCCGCCAGAACGTCAGCTCAAACAAGGCAAAAAGTAAGTCTTTGGTGTCCAGTTTTTTGCCTTCCTAAGTTCTAATTATCCTATCGCGCAACAACCTGTTGCGTATATCGAACACTCGTGGCGCTCAACTTTATTGCAAACAGACCGGTTGGTCTGATATCTTGCCCGAAATTCAACACGTTTGAGTAGGTCCACTTTTCGAGAGTGGGTATCTGCCTAGTATTCCTGAAACACATAAGTAAAGGCTGTAAATGTCACCAGTGAGAGACCCCGAGAGTACGCGCCGCCATATTCTGCAAGTGACTGCAGAAGAAATGCGCCAAAACGGTTTTAAGGCCGCAAGCCTAGCTGACATTCTTACTAAAGCCGGTGTTTCAAAAGGCGCTTTGTACCACCATTTTGCAAATAAGCAGGAATTAGGGTACGCGGTTTTTGACGAAATCTTTGTTCAAGAGTTTTTAAATGATTGGGATCTTCCCATGTCTGCAGAAAGCCCAATTGATGCGCTCTGTGAGTGGATGAATTGTTTTGCGAGTGAAGTCACCAAAGAAGAGTTAGAGCAAGGGTGCCCGATCTATAACATCGCGACAGAAATGGCTGCAAGCGATGAGGGTTTTCGGGAAAAAACCATTTCAATGTTTGAAACGCTACAACATCGGCTCGCGAATGCAATCGAAACGGCAAAGAAAAAACAGCAAGTACGTACAGAAGTGGAGCCTGAAGTTGTTGCCCCTTTTGTCGTTGCGGCAATACAGGGTTCGATGATGCAGGGGAAATACGGGCGAGATTTACCGACTTTCAAGGCTTGCGTGTGTTGCCTTGTGGAATATTTAAGTAGTTTAAAAAAATAAGACTTTTCACTTCAATTACCTAAACCCGAGGAGGGTAGGTCATGGCTGACGGCAGTAGCATCAATAGCAGTTTGCAGGGAAATAAAATGGACGCGCGAATATTGTCCTACACTGACTTTTTGATTAGGCATCCATTTTTAGTTATTTTCTTTTCTTTAATTGCATCATTTGGCGTAATTTCTGGTGCGCAGTATTTAGGTTTTGATAACGACTATCGTGTTTTCTTTTCGGAAGACAATCCCCACTTAAATGCCTTCGATCAGCAACAAAAGACCTACACCAAAAACGACAACATACTTTTTGCTATTTCACCCAAAAATGGAGATGTGTTTAGCAATGAAACATTGGCTGCTGTAGAAGAAGTGACAGCTCAAGCGTGGAGTATGCCTTTCGCTTTACGTGTAGATTCGGTCACTAACTTTCAATTTACCCGTGCTTTTGAGGATGATTTGGTCGTAGCCCCGTTGGTGGAAGACGCGATGTCGTTTACACCCGATCAGCTACTCGAAACCAAAGCGATTGCTCTAAACGAACCGTTTGTTAGAGGGCAGTTGCTCAATGATGAGGCGAGCGTTACCGCAGTAAACATTACTTTTCAAATGCCTCAGGTCGAAATGGATGAAGCTCCTCGAGCTGTGGCTGCAGCTCGCGAAATAAAACAACGTATAGAAGAAAAATTTCCTGTTGATGTGCATCTGTCTGGTATTGTGATGCTGTCTAATGCATTTTTCGAAGCATCAATGCAAGATTTTTCGACATTAATCCCAGGCATGTATCTTGTGGTGATCATCGTGATCGGGGTGCTTTTACGATCTGTCACGGCCACATTCGCAACGCTTCTCGTCATAATCTTTTCGATGCTTGCTGCAATGGGTGGCGCTGGTTGGTTGGGGATAAAACTCACACCACCTTCCACTGCGGCAACAACGATAATTACCACGCTCGCAGTTGCTGATTCTATACATATATTGACGACATTATTTGCAGGTATGCGTAAAGGTATGAATCGTCTCGATGCGTTACGCTACAGTATGCGACTTAATGTTGGCCCTGTATTTCTAACATCTGTAACCACGGCAATTGGTTTCTTGTCGATGAATACGAGCGACGCACCACCTTTTCACGATCTTGGTAATATCACTGCAATTGGTGTGATGTGGGCATTTTTACTTTCAATGACTTTATTGCCTGCATTGATTTCAGTGTTGCCGATGAAAGCGCATGCAACGGATAGCCGCTATGGAAATTGGATGGAAGCAGTTGGTGACTTTGTTGTGAAACGTCGAAAAGCTGTATTTGTGTTCTCTGCTGTGCTTTCTGTAATTTTTGTATCTGCTATCCCCAAAAATGTATTTGATGATAACTTTGTTGCGTACTTTGATCGGAGTGTGCAGTTTCGGGTTGATACGGATTACATAAATGACAGCCTAACGGGTATCTATCAAATTCAATACTCGCTCGATGCTGGTGAAGATTATGGTGTGAGTGACCCTGCTTTTTTGACTAAGGTAGAAAGCTTCGTTGAGTGGGCGAGATCGCAACCCGAAGTGACGCATGTAAATACCTTTACCGATAACTTTAAACGTATCAATAAAAACATGCATGCGGATGATGAGGCCTATTACAAGTTACCGGAACAAAAAGATTTGAGTGCGCAGTACATGCTTCTCTATGAGCTAAGTTTGCCCGAAGGGCTTGATCTGAATAACCAAATGGATATCGGTAAAAGCGCAACGCAAGTGATCGTTACATTAAAAGATATGCCCTCTAGCAAAATTGCAGCGCTCTCTGAAAGAGGCACTGCTTGGCTGCAAGAAAATCACGGCTTAACGTCTTACGGCGTGGGTCCGGCTGTAATGTTCGCTTACATTTCTGAGACGAACATGAAAAGCATGTTGATGGGTACTGCGATTGCCATCGTGTTGATCTCGATTCTAATAACGATAGCGTTACGAGATATTCGAGTCGGTGCGATTAGCTTGTTGCCTAATTTGCTTCCAATAGCTGCATCATTTGGTTTGTGGGGCATGCTTGTTGGTGAGGTTAACGTCGCGGTGTCTATGGTGACGGGAATGGCGCTGGGGATTGTCGTAGATGATTCGGTGCATTTCTTAAGTAAATACCTTCGCGCGAGACGAGAAGAACATATGAGTCGTGAAGACGCAGTTCGCTATGCCTTCTCGACTGTTGGCGTGGCGATAGTTGTTACATCGATTGTTTTAGTGGCTGGGTTTGCGGTGCTCGCACAATCGAGTTTTGGAATGAACTCAAGTATGGCCTTTCTCACGGCAATCGCTATTGCTATGGCTTTGTTAGCGGATTTTTTACTTCTTCCCGTTGTTTTAATGAAGCTAGATAAAAAACAAAAGGTTAACGTTTCTACCGCGCAAGCCGCGCCGGAGAGCGACGAAGTTACCGAGAATTCAAAAGAAGGAGATAAAAGCTATGCGTAAGTTAAATCTAGCGATAATGAGTGTGTTGGCCCTTTCAGTTCCGGCCTTAGCAGAGCTAACGCCAGAAGAGCGCGGCTTAGAAATCGCCCAAAAGGTGGATCAGAATGATCGCGGGTTTGGCGATTCTGTAAACGACACCACTATGACCTTGAAAGATAAATATGGCAACGAACGCCCACGTAATATGCGTATTCGTAGCTTGGAAACTCAAGACGATGGTGACAAGTCTATCGTGATTTTCGATAATCCCGGCGATGTAAAAGGCACCGCTTTCTTGTCGCACACGCATAAAATAGGGTCGGATGACCAATGGCTATATTTGCCCGCACTTAAAAAAGTAAAACGAATCTCTTCGAGTAACAAGGCTGGCGCTTTCATGAATAGTGAATTCGCTTATGAAGATATAAGTTCACAAGAAGTAGAAAAGTATACCTACAAGTTTTTGAAAGAAGACAGTTTGAATGGAACGAACGTATTTGTGAATGAGGCAGACCCTGTGGATCCAAAATCAGGGTATTCTAAGCTAGAGGTCTATATCGATGCAGAGCGGTATATTCCTTTAAAAATCGATTTTTATGACCGTGGTGGTCGAGCCAAGAAAACACTGACGATGACAGGTTATAAGCAGTATCTAGATAAATTTTGGCGTGCCAAAACTTGGTCGATGCAAAATCATCAAACAGGAAAATCAACAGTCCTAGAACAGTTGAACTGGAAGTTTGGAAATGGGTTCAACGAAAAAGATTTCAATAAGAATAGTCTCTCACGAGTAAAATAAGTGTATGAGTGTTGTTAAACAATTTATGTGCCGTTTATGCCGGATTACTCCGGCTTTTTTTTACCTAGTACTTATTCTGGGGGGGGCTGTGAATGCAAATGATTTGTCTGGATATATTGGTATAGAGGGGCGTTATTTTTTTGATGAACCTCTGTTTTCTGGGCAAAGCGAACATAACGCTTCACTAGCGTCGGAGTTTGAATATTATCGAGACTTAAAAGAGGGCGATCAACGTTTTGTTTTAACTGCGAAAGCTCGTATAGATAGCGAAGATAGTGACCGATCGCACTTTGATTTTAATGAACTCTATTGGTGGGGTGTGTTTGATGGATGTTTTGGCGAGTGCGAAGTGTATGCAGGCTTAAGAAAAATATTTTGGGGTGTGACGGAATCTGTACATCTCGTCGATATTATCAATCAAACGGATAATTTAGAAAATATAGATGGCGAAGACAAGCTCGGTCAGTCAATGATTCAGCTGGTATCGGCAAGAGATTGGGGCACCTTGTCCGCGTTCATCATGCCATATTTCCGTGAGCGTCAATTCGTTGGTGAACAATCGCGTTTAAGGGCCGGTTTTCCAGTCGCAAATACTGCGCAATACCAAGATTCGGACGAACAGCAACACGTCGATTATGCATTTCGCTGGTCTCACTATATCGATATTTGGGATATCGGCCTTTCTCATTTTGTGGGAACTTCTCGTGATCCAGTTTTTAGTGCAAATATTTTGCCCGGAGCGGAAGTTGAGTTGCTGGCTAACTACCAACAAATTGAACAAACTGGTTTAGACCTTCAAGCTACTATCGATACGTGGTTAATTAAATTTGAAGGTGTCTCAATTTACGAAAAGTCATATGGAAGACGCAGTGCCGCTGCAGGGGGCGTCGAGTATAGTTTTTTTGCTGTAGGTGGTACTAGCGCTGATTTGGGAATTGTTGTTGAGTACCAGTTTGACGACCGTGTCGAGGTTCGTGAGCGAACGAGTCAAAACGACCTAGTATTCGGTGCTCGGTGGGCATTCAATGATTTAGATGGTTCGGAAATGCTGGCCTTAATAAGCCAAGATTTAGAATATGGAAACCGGTTTTTTTCTTTGGAATTGAGTCGGAGGTTAAATGATAAGTGGAAAATAGAGGCTGAAACCCGTCTGTTCTCAAATATCAATGAAGAGAGCCCCGAGTTCGATTTTCGCCAAGATGATTATTTGCAGTTGGAGCTAAGGCGATACTTTTAAGTTGTCGCCCCAATTCAGAATAACATAGAGGTGACGGTAGTCCGATTGGTTAAAGCTCGTTAACCGTAAACTGAGCCACTTCAGAGCGAAGTTCTTCGGCCAGGCTTACCAACTTATGACTTGAGTCAGCACTCTGTGCAGAGAGAGATTCCGTATTCGATGTGGACTCTGCGATACGCACGATGCGTTGGTTAATATCTTCACCTACATGTGTTTGTTCTTCTGAAGCCACGGCGATTTGTGAAATACTGTTACTAATATTGCCCATAGACGCAATAATATCGGCGATAGCTTGGCCCGTCTGCTCGGCTTTCGTAACGGTATCTTCTGAGTTGTCATGAGCGTTGTTCATGCGAGAAATTGCCTGATGCGTCGACTCTTGTAGGCGGCCAATAGTGGACTGAATCTCTTCTGTACTGTCTTGTGTACGGCTCGCTAAAGTACGAACCTCGTCAGCAACCACCGCAAAGCCACGCCCTTGCTCGCCAGCTCGAGCGGCTTCAATCGCCGCGTTAAGCGCAAGCAGGTTAGTCTGTTCTGCAATACTTCTAATAACATCTAGAATCGCCACAATGTCATTTACAGAGCTTTCTAGCTCATCAATAGACTTGGTGCTTTCTGCGACTTCAGAAGCGAGCTTCTTCACGTGAGAAATAGAATTGTCTAATTCATCCTTAGCGGATTGGCTGCGACTTGCTGCTTCCATTGACGACTCAGAAACCATTTCGGCATTTTTGGCAACTTCAACGGCTGAGGCGACCATCTCGTTCATAGACGACGCAACCATTTCAGTTTCTGATGATTGGTCACCTAGTTGTTGGTTAATTTCTACAGCACTTTGGTCTATCGATTGCGCAGATTGAGTGACTACCTCTGATACCAGTAAAACATTCCTCACAATGTCGTGAATCTTTTCTACAAACAGATTAAAACTACTGGAAAGCTGACCCACCTCGTCATTACTTTGTGCATCTAAGCGGACGGTTAAGTCGCCTTGGCCTGAAGCCATTTCGATCAGTTTTCTGGTTACATTATCCAGCGGTTTCATCGTCTGGTTAGCTGAAATCCGGATTAGTACGGCGAGAATCAGAGGGAATATAATGGAGACCGCAGTCCCGATACTGATGATTTGCTTGAGTTTCGCATCATTTGCTTCACGCATTTTCGCAATTTGTGCATCGATATCATCAATATAAAAACCCGTGCCGATCATCCATTCCCAGTCTTTGAGCCAAATTGTGTAGCTAAGCTTTGGCAGTGCATCACCACCTTTCAGTCGAGGCCAATAATACGTGTAATAGCCTTTTCCACTGCGGGCAGCTTCAATGAGGTCTTGTACGACTAGGTTGCCTTTCGGGTCTTTTACGTGAATAAAATTGTCACCGATACCTTTCTGGTTACTTCCTAACGCAATGCGGTCGCCAGTTGCTGTGTAGGCAAACAAATAGTTGGTGCTATCGTATTTTAGCGATTGTAAATGGGTTTGAATCAGGGCTTGAGCTTCGTCGGCTGAGAGTGAAGGATCATCAATGGTGTCTTGCACACTGCTCATGGAAAGTTCGAGGTAGTTTTTAAGTTCAGACTTTTTGAGGCTAATCAGGTGTTCTTCCGCAGATTGGAGCTGATCCTGAAAATTGGCTTTTAGCAACATCCAAAAGGTGGTCATCAAAAAGGCGGCCAACAAAATGATGGGGACCAAGGTGATGATAGTGATCTTATTCTTAATGTTCATGCGGATTATACAACTGCCTGATTTTGTAGTCTTTTTTACAGAACTTTAGCTTCTTATTTACCTTAGTTTCAGTATAGGCACAATTTGCAATTTTGGTCATTTTCCACATAAAAAATGGCTTTTTGATAACGGCCTTAGACCGACCTACTAAGGTTTTCGTCATTTTTCCCCTTTTTTTTAGCTATTTTCGGCTTTTGGAAACGGAATTAGCTGTCTTTATGTGAAAAATAGCGCCTTACCGATCTAAAGTGTTGATTTCATCTGGCGCGAGATTGTTGTTGAGGTGGGGTTATGGGGTGAAAAGAGTCAATCGAGGTGTGTAAGTGCGAGGTGTGCAATCCGGGAAGGCCGTATCAGAAGAGGGTATTCACTACGTGAAGTTGAGTCAGCAGCTTTAGTTACGAGACGCAGTAAAGGTTACCAGTGGTGGAAAGGCCTAGGCAGCAAAATATAGAGATAAAAAAAGGGCGCCTATTGGCGCCCTTTAGGTGTTTTAAGTTAACTAATTCGATTTAGAAGAAGTTGTACTTAACAGTACCGAAGATCTGACGTGGGCTACCGTAGAATGCAGTTACGAAACCGAAGTTGTAACCAGCTACGATGTACTCTTCATCAGTAAGGTTTTGAATGTGTAAGCCACCTTGCCAATGATCATTATCAGAGTTCCATACAGCACTTAAGTTGTAAAGAGTGAAGCCTGATTGGGTAAGAGTGTCAAACGCTTGATCGTCTTGATAAGTCTTACTACGATAGTTTGCATTACCTGTGATAGTTAATTCACCTGGACCTACAGGAACACCGTAGTTAAGAGTCAAAGAACCTGTTTGCGCTGGAGTATTTTGAAATACGCGCTCGTCAGATACGTCTTCACCAGAAGAGTCAATATATTCGCTGAATTCAGCATCAATTAGACCAGCTGTTGCGATTGCTGAAAGGTTATCTGTAAAGTTGATAGTTACATCCCACTCTACACCGACGATTGAAGCTTTACCTGCGTTGGTGGTTACACCAACAAAGTCGTCAATTTCGCCATCATCGTCACGGTCAACACCGATAGATCCAGGGATCTGAACATCAGTGTAATCGCTGTAGAAGAATGCCAGGTTAGACAAAATTTGGCCGTCATACGCGTTAGACTTGAAGCCGACTTCGTATGCATCTACGAACTCTGGGTCAAAGCCATCACGAACTACTTCTTCACTGTAGTTACCACGTGGGTCAAAACCGCCGCCCTTAAACCCTTGAGAGTATGAAGCGTAAAGGTTTGCATCGTCAGATGGTTTCCAAGCAATACTGATTTTTGGAGTAAACGCAGAGTCAGTTTTACTACCGCTGAAGGTTGGAACAACTTCATTGTTGTCGTCGTCAGTTACAACACCTGTTAGGCTGGCGCCTTCGCCGCCAAAGTAAGGGGCTGCGAGAGGGGTGGAAGATCTTAGGACAGGGTCGCCGTTGCCATCAAGAACTGGGTCACCGTTAGCGTCAAGTTGCGGTGTAGATAACAAGAACAGCTCACGCTGAACTGTCGCGGTGCGCTCGTCTTCAGTGAAGCGGCCACCAACGGTTAATTCAACTGTGTCAGTCAAATCGATACTTGCTTCACCAAATAGTGCCCAAGTAGATGTGTCAACATCGCCAATCGAAAATGAAGTAACTCCAGCATCAGCCAATACAACATCAAACGCATTAAATGCATTTGCATCCAAGTAATATAAGCCTACAACACCAGCAACGCGATCGAAGTCAAAGCCTAGTTGGAATTCCTGGCTGAGCTGCTCATTTTCATAGATTACAGGAACGTCAAATGCGAAGCCTGGCAATGAGTCAAAGTCAATCGGAGACTCTGTTTCATCTTCGCGCATAGCAGTAGTCGATTTGAAGGTCAATGCATCATTAATTTGGAATTCAACAAAGGCTGACGCACCCGTAGCAGTTACTTTGTTTTCATTGATGGGGTGGTCCATCGCTGTGATGCTGCCACGAGAGTCGAAAGTATCGAGGTCGCCGCCATCTGGCATGCCGACATAACGTGGAAGAGTCACTGCGCCAATCGGGTTGCCATCGCCGTCAAGAGGTAAAACATTGCCGTTAGTATCCACAGCATCGCCATTTCCATCGATTAGAGTAACCGTTGGATCGTCAGTCAATAAGCGACCTACACGAGTGCTTGAATTGTCAACAGTGTGGTCAGCAGCGAAACGAATGTATAGTGAATCGCTTGGCGTAATCTCTAAGCTTACACGACCAGCAAAGATATCTTTATCATAGTTCTCTTCGGTGCCAGTTTTGCTAACGCCAACTTGGTTTGGAGAATCTGTTGCTACGGTAGCATCAGCTTCGTATATATCAGTTTCACCAAAGCCATCACGTTTAAATACAGCCAGGCTACCGCCGACTTTAACGACATCGCCGATAGGTGCGCTACCAGTAACAAGTAAATCAGTTTGGTTGTATTCGCCAAGAGTACCTTTAACACTTAATTCTGGCTCGTCAGAAAGACGTTTGGTTACGTACTTGATAGCACCACCAATTGTATTACGGCCGTATAGCGTACCTTGTGGCCCACGAAGGATTTCCACACGCTCTACGTCGTACACGTCAACGACAGCGCCTTGTGGGCGATTCAAGTAAATGTCGTCAATGTAGATACCAACACCCGCTTCAAAGCCGGCAACTGGATCTTGTTGGCCAACACCACGAATAAACGCAGTAAGGGTTGTGTTAGAACCGCGAGACGCTTTCAAAGTGGTGTTTGGAGAAGAGTTACCAATTTGAGTAATGTCTTGAATACCTTGCTTCTCTAATGCGTCACCAGTAAATGATGATAGAGAGATAGGTACTTCTTGCAATGATTCGTCACGGCGACGAGCAGATACAACAAGCACTTCTTCTTCTTCGCGAGCGCCTTCTTGGGCAACAGCGATTTGAGGAAGCGCGATTGTACCGCTCATAAGAGCGATCGCAGCAGCGAGGGGATTTAGATGGAGTTTAGTTTTTTTCATGATGCACACCTGTGTGGTTATCCTCGTTGATGTATATTTATTTTTGTTGATGTTGTGTTTATCCGCAGCATTCTAATGCTATTTTACTTGTTCCAGCAACCCTAATATTCCTTCTTCTTCCTTATTGTAGAAACAAATAATTGAACTGGCTGCGTAGCGCCTAAATTTATGGTTAAATGCGCGCTCATTTATTGACCAGGCCCTTTGTTTTTGGTCTTTATTTTAGTATTTCTCTTCACTCCTGCTGCTGGCGGAACTACACTTCGCGATTCGTCAAAACAAACAGTATTGTTCTTAAAAAATGTAAAAGGCTTTCTATGATTAGTATGTTGGGTCTTGTAGCGGCACTCGTGTTGCTGGTGATTTTGACCATTCGAGGGATGAATCTGATGATTGCTGCGCCATTTTGCGCAATTATCGTGGCTCTCACCGGGGAAATTCCACTCGTTCCCGAAGTGTCAGACAAAATTAGTCTTATCACGAGTTACATGGAAGGTTTTGCAGGGTTCCTTGAATCATGGTTCTTCATGTTTTTACTGGGGTCTTTGTTCGGTAAATTTATGGAAGAGTCGGGCGCCGCAGACAAAATCGCATTGACCATTGTTGGTCAGATGGGGATGAGAAATGCTGTCGCCGCAATCATTATTGCCTGTGCAATTATGACTTACGGCGGTGTTAGCCTGTTTGTTGTTGCGTTTTCTGTTTACCCCATGGCTTTAAGCTTATTTAAGCAAGCAAATTTGCCGCGTCGGTTTATTCCGGCTGCGATGGGGTTCGGCTCAGTGACATTTACAATGACATCAGCAGGTTCGCCTGAGATTCAAAATTGGATTCCAGTAAAGTTTCTGGGCACGACGCCTTACGCTGCATGGGAAGTGAGTATTGTTGTTGCAATTTTTATGTTCACACTTGGTTTTTGGTGGCTAAATGTGATGGTTAAGAAAGCCGTTGCCAAAGGCGAAACCTTTGTAGGGCGAAAAAATGATCCCGAGCCGAAGCAGTTAGATAACTTACCTACTTTTTGGGCTTCGCTCGTACCTATTGCATGTGTATTGGTGATCACTTTTGCGTTTCATGAGGAGTATGGCCAGTATTCTTTGGTGATGTCATTGGCATCTGGGTGTTTAGCTGCCTGGTTTGTTACTCACCGCAGTATGGAAGGGCTGGATAAGGTGGTCGCACACGGAACCACTGGTGCGGTCATTGCAATTGCGAATACTTCTGCTGTGGTGGGGTTTGGTGCCGTAGCCAAGGCTTCACCAGCATTTGGAATTGCGGTCGAATCTATCACGTCGATCCCAGGCAATGAGCTTATTGGTGCAGCGATTGCTGTGACAGTAATTGCGGCTATGACTGGTTCGGCATCTGGTGGTCAAAGTATCGCACTTCCGGTACTTGGCCCTCATTATATAGATGCGGGTGTTGATCCGGAGGCGCTTCACCGTGTTGTTGCCATTTCTTCCGGTGCTTTGGATTCGCTTCCTCACAACGGCTATGTCGTAACTACCATTCGTGCGATTTGTCAGGAAACGCATCAGGCAGCCTATGGGCCGATGGGGGCGTTGACGGTGGTCGTTCCGATACTCGGTACTATTCTTGCCCTCGTGCTATTTATTGTTACGGGGTAGATATTCGAAGGCTTCATGGCCTTGTCATCTTGTGTGCCGTTGTTGAGCGGAGAGTGTTTTCCCTCAGCAATGGCTCTGTCACCCTAGAAAGTAAATCGTAATATGTTAAGCCCCATTTCCCTCGCTCTTTGGTCGCTCGGATATTTTCTTCTGTTGTTTTTGATTGCAACGTGGGGCGATCGTTTATCTGAGCGGGTGGTTCGTCGTTATAAGCCGTTTTTCATTGGCTTTGCTGCGTGTATTTATTGCAGTGCATGGAGTTTTTACGGCGCCTTGACTCAAGTGATAGAGAAGGGCTGGTATTTTCCTCCTACTTATATTGGTGCGATCGTATTATTGGTTTTTGTCTCGCCGTTTATTAGGAAGTTATTGGATGAGAGTAAACGAGGGAAAACAACATCAATAGCTGATTTTTTGTCACTGTCTTTTGGCCGTTCACGGCCTCTCGCGATTCTTGTTACATCAATTTCTATCGTTGTGTTAGTGCCTTATATAGCATTACAGCTAAAGGCCATTGGAGAAAGCTTTTCGCTGCTCAGTCAGGGCGCGTATACAAGTGTCCAGTTGAGAAATACAGGTCCATTTGATGCCGCCTTGGTAGCTACTGTTGTGCTTTCCGTGTTCGCGATAGCTTTTGGCACTCGCCATTTAGATGATCGTGAACATCACAATGGTTTGTTGATGGTGATCGCCTTCGAATCGATTGTTAAATTAATTGCTTTTGTAGCTGTCACGTATTTTGTCATCACCCATCTTTTTGATGGTGTTGAAGAAATCTTTTTCAATCTAGGACGAAACCCATATGCCTATGCGCATCTGCAATCAGTGCAAAGTGGTGGTGGGTATATCGCAGCAATAATTGTAGGGATGTTTGCGGTGGTGTGTTTGCCTAGAATGTTTCATGTGTTGGTGGTGGAAAGTGAAGGATCGCGCGATCTCGGCGCGGTTCGTTGGATCTTTCCGAGCTATTTGTTAATTTTGGGTGTGTGCATGTTGCCTGTAGCGTTTGCTGGATTTTTAAAGCTGAACGAAATGGGCGTGCTGTCAGAATATTTGGTTTTGGCTTTGCCAATGCTCAGTGAAAAAGTCGACCTTGCGCTGTTGGCATACCTAGGCGGCTTATCAGCAGGCAGCAGCATGGTGATACTGGGCTGTGTTGCATTGGCGACGATGGTAAGTAACGAGCTAGTCGTTCCGCTGCTTGTGCGCCGTGGCTACATGAATTTGGGTGATCGAGGTAAGCTGGGCGGTATCGTACAAAATATTCGTCGCATTGTTATTGTTTTATTAATGCTGCTCGCATACGCCTATTACGTTTTATTTACCCAAAAGACAACGTTGGGGGCGATCGGGGGGTTATCGTTTTCTCTGATTGTTCAGTTCGCACCGGCGATGGTGTTTAGTGTGTTGCTGCGGCCAGATAAACGAGCGCATTTGGGTGATGCTGCGTTTTACAGTGTATTAGCGGGCAGCTGTGTTTGGGCCTATACGATTTTGCTTCCGACCTTGTCTCTGAGTGCCGCTGAGCCAGCTCTTTGGCTACAGAGTGGGCCGATGGGTGTTTCTTGGTTGTGCCCAACTGCACTCTTTGGCTTCGATGGCATGTCTGTTCTAACCCATGGTGTACTGTGGAGTACGGGCTTAAATATTTTTACTTTTTTGCTTCTTACGAAAAAGCCTTCAGAAATTATTCGCGAAACTTTATCTGGTGACGAGCATGTTGTTACGTTATTAGAGTTGCGCATCCTTTTAAGTAGGTTTTTGGGTGCAGATCAAACGGAGTTAGCATTAAATCAGTACCCAGAATTGCGTGAGGCGCGTGGTTTTGCTGACAAAGATGATATTCAAGTTGTAGAAAACATACTCGCCGGTGTTATTGGCTCTGAATCTGCTTTTCACGTAATTGAGCATAGTTTTACTGGTGAAAAAGAGAGTGAAACCCTACTCGATAAAACGTCACAGATTTTCCAGTTTGGTCGAGAACTTTTGCAAGAAAGTATCGATAATATTAGTCAGGGTATTAGTGTTGTCGATTCGCAAATGAAGTTGGTGGCATGGAACAGAACCTATTTCCAAATATTTGAATACCCTAATGGCATGCTGCACGTGGGCCGTGGCGTGGCCGACTTAATTCGCTACAACGCGGAAAAAAATGGTTTAGAGCCTCACGAAATTGAAGAGTATGTTACGAAGCGATTAAAACTAATGACTTCTGGTAGCTCCTACGTCAGTACATACATACATCACAACGGGAAAGTGTTAGAGATTCAAGGTGCCCCCATGGGCGAGGGTGGTTATGTAACAACATATACGGATATTACGAACTATCAAGCTACGGTAACCGCACTGGAAGTCGCTCGCTCTACCTTGGAAACGCGCGTAAAAGAACGCACAGAGCAATTGCAGTCGGCGAATGTACAGCTTCGTGAAGCCAACAAAAACAAAACGCATTTTCTTGCGGCGGCAGGGCATGATTTAATTCAACCGCTCAATGCGGCTAAACTTTTTGCTACGGCGTTAACGCAGAAAGTGAATGATCCAGAAATAAAACAACTGATCGATAACTTGGATCTTTCGCTGCATTCTGCGGATGCAATTATCAGTGAGTTGTTAGCCATTGCGAAGCTAGATTCTGGCGAAATGCGAGTGAACCCGAATACCTTTTGTATTGGCGATTTAATAAATTCACTCAAAAAAGAATTTACTATTATCGCGAATAAAAAGGAGCTAGAACTGCACACAGTGTATTGCTCGCTCGCGGTAAATACAGATGAAAAGTTATTAAAGCGGGTGTTGCAAAACCTTATTTCGAATGCGATTCGCTATACCGATAGCGGGACAGTATTGATTGGCTGTCGACGTGTTAAGTCCAATATTGAAGTCGAAGTGCTCGATCAAGGAAAAGGTATTCCCGAATCAGAAATAGATGAAATCTTTAAAGAGTTTCATCGCATTGATAAAAATGTACACGATGGCGGGCTGGGGTTGGGGCTGGCAACGGTTAGGCGTTTGTGTGAACTTTTAAAGATCAAAATTAGTGTGAGCTCGGAAGAAGGCCAAGGCAGTATATTCAAGGTAACGATTCCTAAAGCAGAAAAACGCCACGCTTCAGCTGTGGAAGAAGATGAGCCGGCGGTATCGCGACAGTCAGTGCTTTCGGGGATGCGTGTTCTAAGTATCGATAATGAGCCTTCTATATTGGAAGGCATGAAAGCCGTACTGGAAAACTGGGGCTGTACTTTTGAAGGTTATACGGAATGGCCAGAGATATTGCCCTGGGAACCAGATGTTTTGTTGGTAGATTACCACTTAAATGACGGTGTCACTGGTATTGAAGTTGCGGAAAAATTCCAAGGTGCCTATGGCGAAGATGCGCAAGTAGTGGTGATTTCTGCGGACCAAGATAACAATGTGCGAGCTCAGGCGAAATCGCGCGCTTATTTCTTTTTACGTAAGCCTCTCAAAACGGCTGCTTTATGGTCAGTGTTGGCTCGTATTAAAGATATGAAAGGCTTAGAAAGCACCCAGGTTGGGAAGCCGCCAAGAAAGTAAGTGTGAAATAAGCGTTTTGTTTTTGCTGACTATTCGTCTGTTGCTGGCGACTCAAACTTCTGCGACATCAAGATTACTTCGGTACGCTTGCGCAGGCCAAGTTTTCGCAGAATAGCGGTAACGTGAGACTTGACTGTTGTTTCCGTGATATCTAACTCAAAGGCGATCTGCTTGTTAAGCATGCCTTGGCTCAACATGCTGAATACGCGAAATTGGTGAGGTGTTAATGAGGCCACACGTTTTGCAATTTCTTGCAGTTCTTCGTCTTCTTCATCGATGGTTTTGTCGAAGCGGGGCACGCCCTCTAATAAATCACCGATTACTTTTTCTAGTTCGTCGGCGTCCAGTGACTTAGATACATACCCAATGGCGCCAAGTTGCTCTGCGTGGCTAATGGCTTTGGGGCTATCATCACCAGAAATCATAGCGACTGGTACTTCAGGAAAGCAGCCGCGTAGATTCACCAGGCCAGCAAAGCCGGTTGTTCCTGGCATATGAAGATCGAGCAGCACCAAGTCGGGGTCTACGTCTGACTCTAAATATTTATGTACTTCTTCAATAGTGTTGCAAGAAATACATTGAATATTGTCAGGCAGGTTAGAAAAATTCTCAATTGTTTGAATTAGGGCGGTTCGAAACAGAGGGTGATCGTCAGCGATAATAATATGTAGAGTCATAAATCAGTCTTAGTGTTTTGCTCAACGTTTTAGTGTTTATTGTTGCTGGTTTCGAGGCTTGCCAGTGCTGAGCTGCGCGTAGAGTACATGACATTAAATTGCATGACAAATAGCCAGTCAGCACGAAGCGACAAAGACGGTGGCGCTAATCATTCGGTAGCCACATATTTAGAATAGTCTTTTCCAGCGCAAGTGCTGCAACAGACAGCGGATAACGGCGGCGTGTGACTAAACCCACTTGGCGAACAATTTTGGGAGCCCCGATTTCTCTGCAGATGGCGCCCATCTCTTGCATTTGTTCACGGCTTAATGAGGGCACTGCACTCACTCCCAAACCATTGGCCACCATTTTGCCTGTGGTGGCCAGTTGGTGGGTTTCGTATACCACGTTCAAATTTAAATTGTGTTTCGCGAGGGTCGTTTCCAGTAGCACTCGGACGTTGGCGGGTTTTTGTAGAGCGATAAAGTCGTGTGCCAATAGTTGTGTCCAAGAAATAGGGGAGTCATCAGGTAGCGCGTTTGCGAAGGTGGCGGGTAGCAATGCAATAAATTGATCTTGGAATAATGGCGTAAAACACAAATCTTCACTTTCACCTGGGTCAAACGAAATGCCCAGTTCAACGCGGCCTTTACGCACCAGTTCCACAACCTGCTCGGCCACAACATCTTGCACGCTAATATTCACACCGGGGTGATTTTTGCGAAACTCTGAGATAGCTTGTGGTAGATGGTTGCAGGCAAATGATGGCATTGCGGCGATGGAAATCTTACCGCGCCTTAAAGAAAAAAGGTTGTGTACATCGCCAATGGCCGCGTCCCAATCTTGTAGTAGGCGTTCTGCTACAGCGAGAAACTCCTCGCCTTCTGGGGTGAGAGACAGGGTTCGAGTGGTACGGTTGAGCAGCGACCCCCCCAAATCTGTTTCTAGGTTTTTGATCGTAATGCTCAGGGCTGGCTGCGACAGGCTTACCAGGCCGCAAGCTTCGGCAAAACTCTGAGTGCGGGCGACGGCTACGAAGGCTCTAAGCTGTTTAACGGTGCTCATTGAAGGCTAATTACCCACAAACTATTTATAAATATTTTAAATCAGTTATTAGATTAAATTAATTTGATAAATATAAGTGTTTGAGGCATTCTTCGCAACCCTGAAAAAGTTCGCCATTTGATAAGGCAAATTGCCTGAAAATGTGGCCAGAATTCAAATAATTACGTCAATTTTCACTTATATAGGAGGAGCGGCCTATGTCGGGTTTCGACAAAGTCGTGGATAGCTATGAAGAAGCAATGGCGGGCCTCACAGATGATATGACTATCATCGCTGGCGGCTTCGGTCTTTGTGGTATTCCAGAAAACCTAATCGCACAAATCAAAAAAATGGGCACCACAGGTCTTACCGTTGTATCAAACAACGCCGGTGTCGATGGTTTTGGTCTTGGTATTTTGCTCGAAGATCGCCAAATCAAAAAAATGGTTTCTTCTTACGTGGGTGAAAACAAATTGTTCGAAGAGCAATTGCTATCTGGCAAGTTAGAAGTTGAACTTACGCCACAAGGTACCCTCGCTGAGAAAATGCGTGCTGCTGGCGCTGGTATTCCTGCTTTTTATACCGCAACTGGATACGGTACGCCAATTGGCGAAGGCAAAGAAGTCCGCGAATACAACGGCCGCAAATACATTCTTGAAGAATCAATTCAAGGCGATTTCGCGATAGTGAAAGGCTGGAAAGCTGACCGCTATGGTAACGTTGTGTACCGTCACACTGCGCAAAACTTCAACCCAATGGCCGCCACTGCAGGCAAAATCACTGTAGTTGAAGTAGAAGAAATTGTTGAGCCGGGTGAGTTAGATCCGACTCAAATTCACACGCCAGGCATCTACGTTGATCGTTTGATCAAAGGCGATTTCGAAAAACGTATTGAACAACGCACTGTGCGTGAAGCCTAAGGGGAGGAACTTACAATGTCATTATCCCGCGAACAATTGGCCCAACGCGTAGCCCGCGAGTTGCAAGACGGCTATTACGTAAACTTGGGTATTGGTATTCCAACGCTTGTTGCTAACTACGTGCCAGAAGGCATGAACGTGATGCTTCAATCTGAAAATGGTTTACTTGGAATGGGGCCTTTCCCAACTGAAGATCAAGTCGATGCCGACATGATCAACGCTGGTAAACAAACGGTTACCACCATCACTGGTGCTTCTATTTTCTCTTCTGCTGAATCATTTGCCATGATCCGTGGTGGTCATGTTGATCTAACGGTACTTGGCGCATTCGAAGTGGATACGAATGGAAACATCGCGTCTTGGATGATTCCAGGCAAGCTCATTAAAGGTATGGGTGGCGCGATGGACTTAGTTGCTGGCGCAGACAACATTGTTGTTACCATGACTCACGCAGACAAGCGCGGTAATTCAAAGCTTCTAGCGAACTGTTCTTTGCCATTAACTGGCGCCGGTTGTATCAAAAAGGTTGTAACAGATCTTGCTTATGTCGAAATTGCTGAAGGCAAATTCTGGTTGAAAGAACGTGCGCCTGGTGTGAGCGTTGATGAAATCGTTGAAAAAACCGCCGGCGAAATTGTTGTTCCAGAAGTCGTTCCAGAGATGGAATTCTAAACCTGATCAGCATCAAAGTACCTTTTTGAAAAGGAAGCTATCGTAGCTTCCTTTTTTTATACCCAAGTACAGGCATGCGTGTAAAATGCGTCTCTTCAGCAACAGATGAATTTGGCGCAAGATTTCCCCTAGCGGGCCTAAGTGCCGGGAATTCGGCTAAGCTAAGCAAAGTTCAAATTCCCAACCTTCCCTGTGGTAGTTAAAACCAGCATTACATTGTTTAAAAAAGAGGCTAAATATGAGCAGAACAGTATTTGTTACCGGCGCGGCTAGCGGTATTGGTCAATCAATCGCAGAAAACGTGGCTCGCCAAGGGCACCGCGTTATTGTCAGTGATCTAAACCTCGAAGGCGCTGAGCTTGTTGTTGAAAAGCTAAAAAGTGAAGGCCACAAAGCCGAAGCTTATAAACTTGATGTTAGCAGTCAGGAAGCCATCGACCAGGTTGGTAAAGATTACCCTGATATCGACGTGCTTGTGAATAATGCTGGCATCCAGCACGTTGCTAAATTAGAAGAGTTTCCACCAGAAAAATGGGCGCTATTGAACAACATTCTATTGGTCGGCCCGGCGATGTTAACGCGTGCAGTACTGCCCGGTATGAAAGAGCGTAATTGGGGTCGTATCGTGAATATTGGATCTATTCACGGTTTGGTAGCTTCGCCATTTAAGAGCGCTTACGTGGCTGCAAAACATGGCCTTATTGGTTTTTCTAAGGTTATTGCGCTGGAGACGGGTGAATTCGATATCACCATCAATACGGTATGTCCTTCGTACGTAAAAACGCCGCTCGTAGAAAAGCAAATCGCTTCAACTGCTGCTGAGCACGGCATTTCAGAAGAAGATGTTGTGAACAACATTATGCTAGAGCCAATGCCCAAGAAAAACTTCATTTCTTTAGAGGAGCTAGCCGAGACCACGTTGTTCTTAATGTCTACCTCGGCGCGTAATATCACGGCGCAAGCGATTGTGCTGGATGGCGGTTGGACTGCACGTTAAACTGGTAGCCGAATTTTTAATCGTCTATTGGAACATATATGAAACTCAATTTTGAAGTGGACATTTCGCCAGAAGAAGTTAAAGAGCTTTTTGAAGGCAACATGGACGTATTGCAGCGCTCGCTAGTAGAGTTTTTCATGAGCCACATGACGAACACTAGCTCTCCTAGTGGTGACATGATGAAGTTTTGGCAGAATATTGCAGAGCAAAGTACCTCAATGTTCGAGCAGTATCAAAACACCATGACTGGCGGTGTAGCACCGAAAGATAAATGAGTTACGCCCAGCGTGTCAGTTTTCAGCATGAATATGTTGAGCTGTCACGCGCCGCTTGCGAGATATAAGGAAAAATCTCCGCTATGCGAAAATACTATCACTATCTCATTGTTCCGTACTTTTTAAAGCATTAAGGTGAGGTACTCTACTTTACCACCCCCAGTAACCTACCCAGCTTCTGTTCAGTGTGAGCGCCGATGAATGCAAAAGAAAAACACCAAATTTTAGATTACGTTAACAAATACACTGACGTCTTTAATGACATGATGGGCGAAGTAACAAAGCGCATGATTAAGCATGATGCTGTGCCCGATCTTGCCTCAATGTTGCAAAAAGGTATCGATGAACAAGATTTTGGTCAATACATCAAAATTGATCCGAAAAAATTTATTCAACAACAATACGAATTTTTACAGAAGCAAAAACAACTGTGGGAAAACGCATCTCAGGTTTTTATGGGGGCAGACTTTGCGCCTGTGATTGCCGCTGAACCGGGTGACAAACGATTTAAAGATGAAGACTGGGAAGATAACCCTGCATTCAAATATATTAAGCAGGCTTACCTACTGAATGCGGAGTATCTCAATCAGATGGTTGAGTCGATGGAGTTTGAGAACAAGCAAATCGAAAACCAAGTACATTTTTACACTCGTCAATTTATCAATTCTGTAGCTCCCACCAATTATTTATTGACCAATCCAGAAGTGTGTCGTGAAATTCTAGAAACTAAAGGGCAAAACCTTGCCAAGGGAATCGACAATTTTAGGCGCGACCTAGAGCGCAGCCCCCAAGAAGCTTTTAAAGTCACACAGGTCGCCAGCGATGCATTCGCCTTGGGCAAAGAATTAGCTAAGACGCCGGGTGAGGTAGTCTTTAAAAATGAATTAATTGAGCTGATTCAGTACAAAGCGGAGACAGAGCAAGTACGCAAAATACCGCTACTAATCGTGCCGCCTTTCATAAATAAATTTTACATTTTGGATCTTGATGAAAAAAAATCAATGGTGCGTTGGTTGGTGTCTCAAGGTTATACCGTGTTCATGGTGTCTTGGGTCAACCCTGATGAGTCCTATCGCCACATTCCTTTTGATGATTACATCAATAAAGGTGTAATTGCGGCAATAGAAGCTGCGAGTGAAATTAGCAGCAGTAAAAATGTAAATGCAGTCGGTTATTGTGTCGGTGGTACAGTGCTAGCAATGGCGGCTGCCTACATGAAGCAAGTGGGTGACGAGCGCGTTAATTCCCTTACACTCTTAACTACCTTGTTAGACTTTTCTGAGCCCGGGGAAGTGGGCACATATTTGACGAATTACATGGTGCCAATGTTAGAGCAGTCGGTCATCAGCAAAGGGTATTTGGATGGCCGTATTCTCGCTATGGGTTTTAGCTTGTTGCGAGAAAACAATTTGTTCTGGTCCTTCTTCATTGAAAATTATTTGAAAGGTAAAGACCCTATGCCTTTCGATATTTTGTATTGGAATAGTGACTCAACCAATCTTCCAGCCGATGCTTATCTCTATTACCTAAAGAATATGTACCTTGAGAACAATTTGGTGCAGCCAGGTAAGATTGAAGTGAATGGTACTCCCATCGATGTGCAGGCAATACAGCTGCCGACCTATTGTTTGGCCGCACAGGCAGACCATATTGTAATATGGGGTGCAGCACATAAAAGCGCCAAGTATCTCGGCGATGACGTACGTTTCGTTTTAACAGAATCGGGACATGTTGCTGGCGTTATTAACCCAGCAGATAAAACCAAATATTCACACTGGGTAAATGACAATGCCTCCACAGATGCCAATGACTGGTTTGCCGGCGCGGCTCAAAAGGGTGGGTCTTGGTGGCTTGATTGGCATGAGTGGTTATCGGAGCGTTCCGGCTCGCAAGTAAAAGCGAGAAAAGTCGGCAAGCTTAAAAAATACCCTGCACTAGGCGATGCTCCTGGCGAATATGTACTGCGCCGCCTGGATGATATTTAAACAGTTTTGTTTTTGTGTAGAAAATATCATGCTATTTTCTACAAAACCCCCTATATCTTGCGCATAATTTTTTCAATTCTCGTGTAAGTGGTTATACTCCACGAGATGAAAACTCTTCCTATTTCTTATTTCTGACCTTTTTAAAGACGTGGCCCTGCTAGCTTGGGGGTTGCATACATAGGGTTAGGCAAGAGGTAGAGAAAGCCACGCCAACATAAGATGAGAAAATCACGTGATAACGATTAAAAAGTATCCTAATCGACGACTTTACGACACATCCAAAAGCCAGTACATCAATCTCGAGAGCATTCGTGACCTGGTGATGGAGCACAGTGAATTTGCCGTGATTGACTCCAAATCAGAAGACGATCTTACCAAGAGCATCCTGCTTCAAATTATTAGTGAGCAGGAAAACAACGACTCTCAATCTTTACTTACACAATCGGTACTCAAACAACTGATCCGCTTCTATGGCAGCGACATGCAGGTTTTTCTGCGCCAGTATATAGAGCAAAGCTTGTCTACATTTCTTGATAGACAAGAAGCCATGCAGGGCGTTATGAAAGATATGATGGATGCATCTCCGCTCAATGCCTTAAATCAAATGATGGAGCAGAACATGTCAGTGTGGGGGGCATTAACGCCAAAGAAAGAAGAGCCGGCTGCTGATCAGGAGCCGCCAAAAGAAGAGGAATAAAAAGGAGCTCTTTTTATAGCGAAACAGTATAGGTTCGGGTTTGTGCAATGCAGCAAAAAGGCTTGACGGGTGGGTGGTTGATTCGTAAACTACGCTTGAATATTGCAATGCAGCAACACACACACAACCCCTGAGGACACTAACATGTTTGATAAAATCATTGAGCAATCTCAAAACGCTTTCAAACCAACTAACGAATTGATGACTCTTACTACTAAAGCATTTGAAGAAGTAGCTGAGAAGCAAAAAACTTTCTTGAGCGACCTAGCCAACGACAACATGGCTTTCGTTAAAGAGTTGGGTTCACAGAAAGACTTTTCTGGTGTATACCAAACGCAAAAAACTTACCTTCAAAGCGTTCAAGACAAAATGGTAGCGGCATCTACTGAAGCTTACGAGCTTTTCAGTGCTAACCAAGAAAAAGCTGGCGAGCTTTTCAAGACTGCTACAGCTGTTTAATTCGGTTCTGAATCGAATGATTATAAAAAAGCCCCGCAAAAGCGGGGCTTTTTTTTGGGTTGATATTGCGTATGCACATACTCAAAATGGTGGATCACTGCATGTTGCGACGCAGTGCGCACCATTGACCTCCCTGATATAGTAATTTACACTGCCAGATAAATATTGCGGTGCAGCAGCGTGTCGAGATATTGAACTTTTGGTTGTTTTAAAGGCGATAACAGCTAGGGCCAAGGCTTCTGGCGCCAAGCGCCTTAAAGTGAACGAAGGGCAAATAGCGCTCGAATATTACAGGTGAAGAATCCGGCCTCTTTACCGCAAACGTGCAATACGTTTTTTGATGGGTAGTCGCAATGTTAATCGTTAAGTGCACAGAGGTGTACGGGCGAATAAAAACAACGAAGCAAATTGAAGTAGAGGCGTAGGTCCTGGCGGCCCCCCAAATATTGCATCGATATATTCTTGTTTAACTTACATTCTTTTGAATTTTTAAATGTAAAAGAACAGAGTCAAACAAGTTAAATGAAACAAACAGTTCTGGGGTACCGGGGCGAACTTTTTAAAGCACACACTGCAATGAGCGGTAAGAGGAGCGGATAACATGTACGATAAAGTATTTGAACAAGCGGGCTCATTTTTTAAGCCAATGACAGCCATCATGGAATTAAATGCAGAGGCATTTGATACTTTGCGCACCAAGCAAACTGATTTGCTAAACGAAGTTGTTTCCGACAGCATTGAATACGCTAAAGGTTTCAGCAAGCCAAATATGGATGTAGACACACTCATCGAGACCCAGCAAATCTACTGGGAAGGCATTCGCGAAAAGTTGACGACCAGCGCGCAAGATAGCTACGAAGTGATTAGTGAGACTCAAGGTAAAGTTGGTGATTTGATTACCGGAGCATTTGACGGCGCTGTAGAAGCACCAAAGGCACCAGTAAAGAAAAAGCCAGCGGCTAAAAAAGCGTCACCTAAAAAGGCGGGTACTCCTGCTTAATAGGTGTTAACGTTTAAGGCAAGACACAAAAAAGCCCGCTTATGCGGGCTTTTTTGTGTCTTGAGAGCGGTGTTTCAATACTCTATATGTGCTTAATACATATGCTGGCCGCCGTTAATGGAAAGAGTAGAGCCGGTAATAAAGCCCGCATCTTCAGCAACCAAAAACTCTACCCCTCGCGCAATCTCGTCGGCGTCACCTAGGCGACCAACAGGGATCCTGGCAACAATTTTCTCCAGAACTTTTTCGGGTACAGCGCGAACCATGTCTGTCGCGATGTAACCTGGCGCAATCGCGTTTACCGTTATACCTTTACCCGCGCCTTCTTGCGCTAAAGCCTTGGTGAACCCGTGAATGCCAGACTTCGCTGCGGCATAGTTCACTTGGCCGTATTGGCCTGCCTGCCCATTCACGGAACCGATATTGACGATTCGGCCGTATCCTCGTTCACGCATACCTTCGATCACATTGCGGCACATGTTAAAGCAAGAGCCAAGATTCGTATCGAGTACTTGCTGCCAATGTTCTGGTGTCATTTTGTGAATGGTGCCATCGCGAGTAA
The DNA here is from genome assembly GCA_045430305.1 of Agarilytica sp. Taxonomy (GTDB): domain Bacteria; phylum Pseudomonadota; class Gammaproteobacteria; order Pseudomonadales; family Cellvibrionaceae; genus Agarilytica. The sequence continues at coordinate 805,257 of JAILXW010000002.1, forward strand.
TACCCGCGTTATTCACTAAAACATCGATTGGGCCTAATTCTTTGGTGATAACGGAAACCGCTGTTGCGCAGTCATCAAAGTCAGCAACGTCAAATTTATAGGCGTTAATACCGTGTTTTTCCGTGAATTTTTGCGCCGCTTCGTCATTGCCTGCATAACTTGCCGCAACACTGAATCCAGCATTCTTTAAACGAACAGCGATGGCTTCACCGATACCACGTGTGCCACCTGTAACAAGAGCAACTTTGCTCATGAGGGTCTCCTAACATTCTTTAGAATGAGTTTGGTCAAGTGTGTGTAATGCCTGGGCATCACTTTACGAGCAAGAAAGTCATTCATACCTAAGCTTTGCCAATGGTGTTCACCAAAAAGCGAGAAGCTTGGTATTTGAGGCGTTTACTCAGGCTTCAAAAGAAACCAGGTGACGCTCTTGTATGAAAGGCAGCCGTTCCATCTTATGTCGTGATGGTTTGACTGATATTGCCAGACTGGTCAGGCTAAACCTAAACCAAATCTGCGGTATCCGGGGTGATTAAGAACAATGTTGCAATAATAATGTCGTAAAGCCTGTTTCCAGACGCGCTTATATTACAGCAATGTGTCGTTTTTTGAACAATTTGTAGAAAATAATGACGCCTAAATCAAAGAATGCTCTGCAAGACGGCACTAGCTCCATAAGAACTCCATATTTTTTAGCATTCGGTTCGCTTTGAATTGCTTTTTTCAACTCTGCCCCAATAATGATGGCTTTCTGAAACTGAATTTTTATACTCGGTCTTGCCATGTCTCACATTGTTGATGTTACTCTCGAAAATGCCCAAAGCCAGCTAATTGAAGAGTCCTTTCAGCGTCCAGTGGTGATCGACTTTTGGGCAAGTTGGTGCGAGCCCTGTAAACAGTTGATGCCCGTACTGGAAAAGCTGGCAGACGAGTACGATGGCCAATTTTTGCTGGCTAAAGTGGATTCCGATGAGTTGCAAATGGTTGCATCTCAGTTTGGCGTACGCAGCTTGCCTACCGTCATGGTGATGAAAGATGGTCAGCCTGTAGATGGCTTTACCGGTGTTCAGCCAGAGCCGCAGATTCGAGAAATTCTTGATAAGTACCTCCCGAAGCCCTACGAATTGAAGCTTAAGCAGGCGCAAGAACTTGTGTCAAAAGAGCAGTTCGAGACCGCAATGCCTGTGGCAAAAGAGGCCTACGAGCTTTCTGAAAAGCAGGCATCAGCGGCAGTCTTGTACGCTCGAATACAGACAAAAATGCGCCGTTTCTCGGAAGCAGAGGCTTTACTCGCCGAGGTGAAGCTCGCAGACCAAGATGAGATCTTTGAACAAGTAAAAGCCGAGCTGGAACTTGCCCAAGAAGCACAAAAAACACCAGAATTGCAGGCGCTTGAGGCGCAACTAAAAGCGCAGCCAGAAGATAGCGACATCGCTTTCCAGCTTGCTGTGCAATATAGCCAAAATGATTATCACCAAGAGTCGTTGGAAATACTCTTTGGGCTGATATCCAAAGACTTGAATGTTAAAGACGGTGAGGCAAAAAAGGTCTACCTCGATATTCTCGCTGTGCTTGGAAAAGGCGACCCGGTGGCCGCAAAGTATCAGCGTAAGCTATACACCTTGCTCTATTAACAGCTCAGTTCATTCTGACGACCAGATTTCAATTTTCAAACGCCAACTATTAATTACCAGTTATAAATGGGCCGCTTGGCCCGTGATACAAATTGAGGACACCTATGACTAGCTTAGAGAAACCCAACAATCCAAATTTTTCTTCTGGCCCGTGTAGTAAACGCCCTGGGTACAGTGTCGAAAACTTGCAGCTAGATGTACTCGGGCGTTCTCACCGTTCCTCTCTGGGTAAAGCCGCATTACAGCGAGCATGTGATGACACCGCAGAATTACTTGGCTTGCCTGAAGGCTACAAAGTAGGGGTTGTGCCTGCCTCTGACACTGGCGCTATGGAAATGGCCATGTGGTCGCTTCTTGGTGAGCGCGGTGTAGATGTATTAGCCTGGGAATCATTCGGCAGTGGCTGGGTGAGTGATATTCAAAAACAATTAAAACTCGAAGACGTGCGCGCCATGGTTGCCGATTATGGCGAGCTACCAGATTTGAACGCGGTAGATTTTTCCCGCGATGTGGTTTTCACTTGGAACGGTACCACTTCCGGCGTGAAATTAGCCGATGGCGATTGGATTGCAGATGACCGTGAAGGCCTCACGATTTGTGATGCAACGTCTGCTGTTTTCGCAATGGACATTCCCTGGGAAAAAATCGACGTAGCAACGTTTAGCTGGCAGAAAGTGTTGGGTGGCGAAGGTGCGCACGGCGTGCTGATTTTGAGCCCTCGCGCGATAGCCCGTTTAGAATCTTACACGCCACCTTGGCCAATGCCGAAAATTTTCCGTCTTACTAAAGGCGGCAAGTTGATCGACGGAATATTTAAAGGTGCCACCATCAATACGCCTTCCATGCTTTGTGTTTCTGACTACTTAGATGCGCTTGATTGGGTCAAATCTATTGGTGGCGTTAAAGGTGCGATCGAGCGTTCACAAGCCAACCTTGACGTTGTTAAGAATTTTGTTAGCGCCAATGATTGGATCGACTTTCTTCCCAAAGAAGAGGCGACTATTTCCAATACCAGTATTTGCCTTACTTTGAATGCAGAGGCAGATCAGGTGAAAGCAATGGTGAAGTTACTTGATAAAGAAGGTGTGGCATACGACATTGGTGCTTACCGTGATGCGCCTGCGGGCATTCGTATTTGGGGTGGCGCGACAGTAGAGACCGCAGACCTAGAAAAATTAATGCCTTGGATGGCTTGGGCATATGACCAAGTTGTAAATTCATAAAAAATAAAAATCGCCATTGGGCATACACCAAATAATTGGGGGACACATGTTTCAAGTTCGAACCTACAACAAAATTTCTAATAAGGGCCTTAGCCGTTTTAACGACAATTACCAAGTGGGCGAAGATGTAGGTGCTCCCGAAGGTATATTGCTTCGCAGCCAAAAACTCCACGACGAGCAACTGCCTGAGTCTGTAATGGCAGTAGCGCGCGCAGGAGCGGGTACCAATAATATTCCGGTTGACGAGTACAGTAAGAAAGGCATCGTTGTTTTTAATACGCCGGGAGCCAATGCAAATGCGGTTAAAGAGTTGGTGCTTGCGGGCATGTTGCTAAGCTCGCGCGGCATTATGCCGGGTAAAGCCTTTGTTGATGGTTTGGGTGAAATGACCGACTCAGGCGAAATGTCAAAGCTCTTGGAAAAAGAGAAAAAGAACTACGCGGGTTCTGAGCTAATGGGTAAAACCTTAGGCGTTATCGGTTTGGGCGCGATTGGTTCTATGGTGGCCGACGCCGCCTTAGCCTTAGGCATGAAAGTGCTTGGCCACGACCCCGCGCTGTCTGTAGAAGCCGCGTGGAGACTTTCAAGCCAGGTGGAGCGCAAAGAAAGCGTTGAAGCGTTGCTAAGCGAAGTGGATTATCTAAGTCTGCATGTTCCAGCAATTCCGGCAACAAAACATATGATCAATGCAGAGCGCCTTGCTGTAATGCGGCCCGATGCGGCGATTATGAATTTTGCCCGTGATGCCGTGATTGATCAGCAAGCGGTTGTGCAAGCGCTCGATGCGGGTAAGCTGCGCCAGTATGTGTGCGACTTTCCTGAGCCTTGCTTAATAGCTCACGAAAAAGTGATCGCGCTTCCACATATTGGTGCGAGCACCGCAGAGGCAGAAGAAAACTGCGCGATCATGGCCGTGAATCAACTGCGTGATTATTTGGAAAATGGCAACATTTTGAATTCGGTAAACTTTCCTGCCACTTCAATGCCACGTGGTGAAAACCATTGCCGCATAACATTTACCAATGAGAACGTGTCTGGCGTACTGGGGCATGTACTATCGATTTTCGCTGAAAATGATGTGAATGTCGTCGATATGGTAAATAAGAGCCGTAATAATGTGGCCTACAATATTCTCGACTTGATGGAGAAGCCGAGTGACGATGTGATTCAGGCGATTCGCAATGTTGAGCATGTGATTTCTCTAAGGGCTTTGTGTCGGTAGATACTTCTGTAGATTGAGTGACGGCGCCTCCGAGCGCTTGAATTGAAGTGTGGGTAGCGTAATTTCGGACCTTCTGTCGTAAGGATGCGACAGTAGAGCTACAGAGAGGTATTCACGCGTATCCGCAAATACGCTGCCCGCTTGGCAAGGCATAAGCGAGTGTAAAACGCCCGAATATAAATAAGTCCTTGAAAACAAAATAAAAGTTGCGATAATGCGCAGCCTCTGAAGCTTAGCGCTTCAGCTCTATGGTGGCCCAATTGGTCCCCTCGCGACAATTCGCTGTGAACTCCGCCAGGTCCGGAAGGAAGCAACGGTAGCAGTATAATTGGGTGCCGAGGTGTGGCTAGTTGGGTCATCTCCATTATAGAAATCCTCCTTATCCTACGCCCTCACATACGGTATCATTCGCCGCTTATTCATAGAGTTTAAAACGACATGAGCTACCAGGTCTTGGCGCGTAAATGGCGCCCACGAATATTCCGCGAGATGGTGGGGCAAGAGCACGTGCTCAAAGCGCTCATCAACGCATTGGATCATGACCGTCTACACCATGCCTACCTTTTTACGGGTACCCGAGGCGTCGGTAAAACCACCATCGCCCGTATTCTCGCCAAATGCCTCAACTGCGAAACCGGTGTTAGTTCAGAACCCTGTGGTGAATGTTCATCCTGTGTCGAAATTGCTGAAGGTCGCTTCGTTGATTTAATCGAAGTAGATGCTGCGTCACGCACAAAAGTAGAAGACACGCGAGAGCTGCTTGATAACGTTCAATACGCACCTACTCGTGGTCGCTATAAGATCTACCTGATCGATGAAGTACACATGCTCTCTAACCACAGCTTCAATGCGTTATTGAAGACCTTGGAAGAGCCGCCCGAACACGTAAAGTTTTTGCTCGCGACGACCGACCCACAAAAATTGCCAGTAACAATTCTGTCGCGCTGTTTGCAATTTAATTTAAAGAATCTAAGCCCTGAACGCATCGTATCGCATCTTGATCACGTGCTTTGCGCAGAAGTCATTCCCTTTGAGCAGCAAGCATTATGGCTGTTGGCTCGTTCTGCTGACGGTAGTATGCGCGATGCTTTAAGTCTTACAGATCAGGCGATTGCTTTCGGTAGTGGAAAAGTTTTAGAAGAAGAAACGGCTTCCATGCTTGGCACTATCGACCATGTGCTAATCGAAGAAATCATGTCTGCCTTAGTTGTTGGTGACGGCCCCGGAATATTAGCCGCAATCGCGAAATTTTCTGAACATGCGCCAGACTACGACGCAGCGCTCGCAGACTTACTCACGCTATTGCACCGCATAGCAATCGCACAAGCATTGCCCGAGGCGCTCGATAACAGCTATGGCGACCGCGAACAAATTCTAAAATTTGCTCACGCCTTAACACCAGAAAACACGCAACTGTTTTATCAAACAGCATTGGTTGGGCGGCGCGACCTACCTCTGGCTTCTGATATGCGTAGTGGCTTGGAAATGACGTTGTTGCGTATGCTGGCTTTTAAACCGCAAGGTTTAGTAGATGTGCCCAAACAAACATTGTCGAACCAGCAAACTACCGCTTCGGAAGCACCGTCAGTACAAGAAACATCAGAATCGCTCACAGAGGTGATAGAAACCGAAAAAAAGCCATTAGCTGAGGGGCGCCCCCCTCAAGAAGCCCCTTTGGTTGAATCGCAAAAGATTCCACCTGCACAGGTGAATACCAATGAGATACCGGTTGGTGAGCCGCGACATACTGAACAGCACAGAGTACCCGTTGAAACAGTTGAGAATAATATCAGGGCAGTAAAACCGGCTTTGAATACAGTTGGTGAAAACGCCCCGGTAGATGTTAAAAACTCCGAAAATAAGATTTCCACCGAAGATAGCGATCCAGAAAACCTAAAAAAAGAAGCACCTTTAAGCGCCCAAAAAATTGCACTCGACTCATTTGAGCCAAAAGATTGGATATCGCTATACAAGCAAATGAACGTGCGTGGAATCGTGCAAAGTACCGCGGCAAATACCGTGCTGGTTGGCCGCGAAGAAAATCACCTTCAGTTTATATTGGATCAAGATAAAACCAGTTTGTTTGACCCGTCGCATAACCAGCGCCTGGCCGATTTACTAAGTGATTATTTTCAGCATCCGGTAAAAGTCGATATTCAATTGGCGGTGTTGCCAAGCGAGCTAGAAACGCCGGCGCAGTTTGAAGCGCGTAAGCGGTATGAGGCACACCAAGAGGCTTTGCAAAAGTTAAAGCAAGACCCAGTCGTACAAACTTTGGAACGCGAGTTTTCAGCTGTGCTGCAAGAAGACTCGGTGAAATACAATCAAGATCAAACTAATTAAGGCCAACCGAATTGGCAGGAGCGCACCATGTTTAACAACATCGGCGACATCATGAAGCAAGCGCAGGAAATGCAAGAAAAAATGCAGGGCATGCAAGAAGAAATTGCAAATAAAGAAGTGGCCGGCGAGGCGGGCGCCGGTCTAGTTAAAGTCACTATGACAGGCCGACACGATGTAAAGTCAGTCAACATCGATCAAAGCCTAATGTCTGAAGACAAAGAAATGTTAGAAGACTTATTGGCTGCCGCAGTAAACGATGCGGTGCGCCGGGTGGAAGAAGCGAATAAAGAAATGATGTCGCAAATGACGGGCGGTATTCCAATGCCCCCTGGTTTCAAAATGCCGTTCTAGTTTATTCAGCTATCTACATAAGCGAGCAAGTATTTGTTTTCACCTCTGATTGATCAATTAATTTCCGGTTTGCGAAAATTGCCAGGCGTAGGCCCAAAGTCGGCACAACGTATGGCTTTCTATTTGCTTGAGCACGATCGGCCCGCTGCGGCAAAACTCGCGCATGCACTGTTAGAAGCCGTAAAAGCCGTTCAGCAGTGTGAGTCGTGCCGAACGCTGACCGAAGAGAAAGTCTGCGCAATCTGTGCAAACGCAAAACGAGATCAAACGACTTTGTGCGTGGTCGAATCGCCCGCAGATGTTATTGCCTTAGAGCAGTCGAGTACATTTTCTGGCGTTTATTTTGTACTTCATGGCAAGCTTTCCCCGATCGATGGCATCGGGCCAAAAGAAATCGGTGTCGATGTGCTCGAAGCTCGCCTGGCAAAAGGCGACGTGAAAGAATTAATTGTTGCCACTAACCCAACTATGGAAGGCGAAGCAACATCGCATTACATTAGCGAGCGAGCGAAAAAACATTCGGTCAAAGTTTCGCGTATAGCCCACGGCGTTCCCATTGGTGGGGAATTAGAATACATTGATGGCGGCACGCTCGCCCATGCGCTAAAAAGTCGGCGCGAGATTTAGTATGACAGAATCACTCCTAAAGCAAGAAATTGTCTGGATCGATCAGGACGAAGCCCTCGAGCAAGCAGCAGAGCAGTGGCAAAACAAAAGTTTGTTGGCTGTTGATACTGAGTTTATGCGTTCGCGTACTTACTACCCCATCGCAGGGCTGATTCAAATCAATGATGGCGAAAAAAACTATTTAATTGATCCGGTCGCGATCACCGATTTTTATCCACTTGCCGAAGTGTTAGATAACGCTAATATTCTCAAAATTCTTCATTCATGCTCAGAAGATTTGGAAGTGTTTCAGCATGCTCTTTCATGTATGCCAAAAGGCTTGTTCGATACACAAGTCGCTGGCGCCATAGCGGGTCACGGTTTTTCGGTTGGCTTTGGAAACTTGGTGAACACGGTGCTGGGGGTAGAACTGCCCAAAGGGGAAACCCGATCCGATTGGTTACAGCGGCCCTTAAGTCAATCGCAAATCACCTATGCCGCGCTTGATGTCGAATACTTGTTTACACTTGCGACCAAGCTAATAGAACAGTTAAAACAACAAGGGCGATTAGACTGGGCGATGGAAGACAGCGCGGCCTTGGTCAATAACTTCTTTGTAAATCAAAACCCTGATCGTTCCTATCTACGGTTTAAATCGGCCTGGAAACTGTCACAAGAACAACTCTATGTGTTAAAGCACTTGAGCCGTTGGCGGGAAGATGAGGCTCAGCACAATGATGTGCCGCGCAATCGAATTATCAAAGATGCCGCTTTGTTTGGTGTTGCTCAAAAGTTTCCAACAGGTTTTCATCAGTTAAGGAAGTTTGAAGGTTTGACCGAACGCATGATTCGAAATTATGGCGACAAATTTCTAAGTGTAGTGAACGACGCACAGGAAACTGCACCAGAAGACTTGCCACCGCTGCAATCTAAACCGCCTCGTGGCGATGAGCGGGACCTCATGGAATCACTGCGTGAGATGGTGATAAAAATAGCAGAAGGCCTTTCTGTGCCTCAAGAAGTATTAATGCGGAAAAAAGATTACGAAGCGATTGTGATTAGCTTAAGAAGTGGCGAGATTATACTGCCTAAAAGTCTTGAGGGCTGGCGCAACAAAATAGTCGGCGAACCTTTAACTGATTTTCTCAAGGCGCATCTCGCTGAAGCGGCTAACGCTGAACAGGGCGGGGCGTCAGAGGGCGAATCTGGTAGTGATGCAGGTTAGTCACGAGCAGCATAGAGCGGAAAATAATAAGCGCACATATCCGCTACGAATGCTTTTGCTCGATATCAAATTGCCAGAAAATGTCGGCAGCATGTTTCGTATTGCTGATGCACTCGGGGTAGAACACTTATATCTCGCTGGGGAAACCTTAGCGCCACCGAATAAAAAAGTGAAAAAAGTAGCGCGCTCTTGCGATCAGTATGTGTCTTTTAGCAAAGAACTTGATGCCGACGCGTGTGTTGAACGTTTAAAAGGGGAAGGCTGGAAAATTATAAGCATCGAACATTGCACCAATAGCGTCGCCTTAAATGACGTAAGCCTAGACGGGGGCGCGCCAATCTGTTTGGTGCTGGGTTCTGAAACGCAAGGTGTCGATGAAAGTGTGCTGTTGAATAGTGATGCGATTGTGCACATTCCCATGCTGGGGGAAAACGCCTCCATGAATGTGGCCAACGCGGCAGCCATTTGTACCTATGTGCTTTCACAACAGTTTGAAAATGAAATGAATTGAGATGTAAAAATAAAATGAAAAAATTAGTCGATATATATCGTTGTATGAATAAAGAGGGTGCCTATATTTACGTAGAAAAAGGCTTTGATCTCAAAGAGTTGCCTGCAGCCTTATGTGAACAGGCCGGGAAGTTGGAGTTTTCAATGACTTTGGTGATGACGCCAGATAAAAAGCTCGCGCAAACCACTGCGAAAAAAGTGCTAGCCGCCCTAGAAGAACAGAACTTTTATTTGCAGATGCCTCCGATATCAGAAGACTACATGCAACAAATACCCAACGATAAGCTGCCCCAAAAGCCCATTTAAAATGACGCTAACTTCGCAAACAGACACGCCGTTTTGGGAACGTCTTTCATTAGACGAGATGACGCGCGAGCAATGGGAATCTCTCTGCGACGGTTGCGCGAAATGCTGTTTGCAAAAGTTGGAAGACGAAGATACGGGTGACATCTATTACACCGATATTGTGTGTCGGCACCTAGATCAAGAGCATTGTCGTTGTGGCGATTACGCAAACAGGAGCACCTTAGTGCCAGAGTGCTTAACCTTAAGTAAGGACAACGTCAACGACCATGATTGGTTGCCGCAAACCTGTGCTTACCGTTTGATTCGAGAAGGCAGACCGCTCTATGACTGGCATCCGCTTGTAAGTGGAAATCCAAATTCAGTACACGAAGCGCATATGTCAGTGCGTTATCGTGCGATTAGTGAAGACAATGTGCACCCCGATGAATGGGAAGAGCGCATCATTCATTGGGTGGTTTAATACCATGTTCTTCCCAAATAATAGAACCCTGTCTCGATTGCGCTATCTTGCCATATCGCGGGGTTTGTTTTTGTTGTCGCTGGTTGCACTAACAAGTGCGTGTTCCAGTGTGATTAAACCAAAGTTAAAACAAGACTTAGTCGATATAAGACCAGGTGAATATCAACTGGACCCAAAGCATTCGAGCCTGCATTTTAATATTGATCACATGGGTTTTTCGCGTTTTGTTGGCCGCTTTAACCGTTTTGATGCGCAGTTAAGTTGGAATCCAAAAGATGTAGAAGCATCGAGCCTAATGGCCGTTATCGCAATGGATAGTGTCGACGTCAACAATGAAAAGTTTGCTCGCGCACTAAAAGGCAAGTTTTGGTTTAATGCCGAGGCTTTTCCGCAAGCAGTGTTTGAGACCGTGTCGGCGAAAAAAATTTCCGATAGAGAATTACTCTTTACTGGAAACCTAAGTTTTCTCGGTATCACCAAATCCATTGATTTGAATGTGCGTATCAATGGTGCGGCTAACAACCTAATCAGTGGTAAATACACGTTAGGCTTTTCTGCAGAAGGGCGCTTTCTTCGTTCTGATTTTGGGCTAGACCGTCATGTACCTGCGGTAGGTGATGAGGTTCAATTAGACGTGCAAGCTGAATTTCAAAAAAACTAAACTGAAACACAATCTTAAGGCTGAGCCAAAGATATTTGTCATGAATGAAGAAAAAGTCATTGAACTCGAGTCGCGTTTGGCCTTCCAAGAAGACATGCTGGAAGGCTTGAATAAGCACATTGCTTCGCAAGAAAATGAAATCATCGTTCTGCATAGGCAGTTGCAGCATTTGAATAGCAAGATAAAATCGCTAGAAAATGCGGTAGGTGAAGCCGATGACGAAAACGTGCCGCCGCCGCATTACTAGCTCAGAAGGTTCCGGTGGCTGCTTCTTGCTAAAATTACTGGCCGCTAGAATCACTGTACTTACTTTTACATTTTTCGTAGAAAGAGTTTGATTTTTATATGTTTACACACTCGGAATATCTTTGGGGTTGGCTTTGGTACATCGTGGGCGTCGCGCTGTGTATGACCGTATTTTGGGCCATGACCAGAAAGATCCCGTGGCGAAGTGTTCGCCAGCCTCTGCGGGTTTTTGTCGCTTCAATTTTCTTAATGCCGTGGTATGTAGACGAGAACCAAGGGTTTCTTGCGCCAGCCTGGATTGCCAGCGCGCTAGAAGGGGCGTTTGAAGGCCCTGGCGCCTTTTGGCGAGCCGGTACACCTCTGCTTGTTTCTGCGATTTGTGCGGTCATACTCTCACTCCTTGTTTATGCTGTACTTGCATATGCTGATATGCGCCGAGCAAAGGCATAATTGTTGAAGCGCGCGCCCAAATACCCCAGCAAAAAAGCCGTTCAGCTGCTATAAACTATATGGGCCTAACTATTTAATAATTAGTGGTGTGGATCTTAAGCCCAAGACCACACTGCATGCTTCTTACATATTTCTCTCTGGGGATTAAGCGATTACCTGCATGTTGCTGTCACGTCGGTTCTATTCACTTATTGTTGCGCTACTTATAAGTCTTCCGCTTCACGCGCAGGTCGACAGCGACGCTTTGCCTCCTGACGTGCGTTTGGTCATTGATGTCTCTGGCAGCATGAAGCAAAACGACCCCGAGAACCTGCGCCAACCCGCAGTCGATTTACTTGTTCAGCTTCTTCCAAAAGACAGCAAGGCCGGTGTTTGGACGTTTGGCCGTTGGATCAACATGTTGGTCAAACACAAAGACGTGGACCAAGTATGGCGATTAGACGCACAGCAGAAATCTTCACAAATCAACTCAGTGGGCTTGTATACGAACATTGGTGAAGCGCTTGAAAAAGCAGCCTATGACCTTCGCCCAGGTAAAGAGAAAACGCATCGCAGCAGTATCATTCTGCTGACCGATGGCATGGTCGACATCGATAAAGATCCAGAGCTGAACAAAAAAGAGTGGCGACGCATTGTCGACGAAGTATTGCCGCGGCTCGAAGAGGCTGGGGTAAAAGTTCATACCATTGCATTATCAGATAACGCAGATAGAGACTTACTTAACAAGTTATCCTTGAATACCGATGGCGTGGCAGCAGTGGCCAAAACCGCTGATGAGTTGATGGATATATTCCTCAAAACATTCGACGCTGCAGCGCCAATGGAACAAGTGCCGCTTACGGATGAAGGTTTTGCAATCGATTCCAGCGTAGAAGAATTTACAGCGCTTATTTTTCGAAAAGATCCATCTGCCAATACCCAGATCATTGGCCCAGACCAAGAAGTGTTAAGTGCTTCCGCTAAGTCAAAATACGTTAATTGGTATCGAGCAGATAAATACGACCTGATCACAGTAAAGCAGCCCCTAGAAGGGCAGTGGCAGGTACTGGCAGATATGGCACCTAAAAGCCGTGTCACCGTGGTCAGTAATTTAAATTTACGTGTTGCGCCGTTGCCGAACAACATACTGAAAGGTCAGCAAGAAAATTTAACCTTTTTACTGCAAGAAGATGGAAAAACCGTGACCAGTGCGGATTTTCTTTCATTAATGGATATAACCGCCACCCTCGTGGGGGGCAAAGACGAGTTTGATCTGCGAGAAATTTGGAGTCATGAGTTTGACACCAAAATGCCGCCATCAAATGGAAAATTTAAAGTACAGCTCCCCGAGTTTGAAAAACAAGGTATATACGAACTTACCATCGTGATGGATGGCAAAAGCTTCGAGCGTGAATTTTCACACCAGTTTACAACCCGCAAACCTTTTGGTGCGACCATCAGTGAAAAGTTTGAAGATGGAAAAGTTGCGTATGTATTGACTGCACGCGCGTATAACACCGATGTTGAGGTTAGTAACACCAAGATTGTCGCTACTATATATTCTCCCGATGGTAGAAAAAAACTTTACCCGCTAACTACCTCAGCGCTTGATACCTGGCAAACGACAGTGAAACCACAGCAGTCTGGCGAGTATATGGCCGTCATCAAAGTGCGAGGCTTAATGGAAGGCGGAGAGCCGTTCGAGCAAGAAATTCCGGCAATCAATTTTAGCTTTTCGCTCGATGGTGGTTTTGTTGAGGCAGAAGAACCGTTCTTTGAACCAACACCTGAGCCCACGCCAGAACCCGAGCCAGCACCAGAACCAACACCGGAAGCGACGCCAGAAGCTAAGCCGGAACCGAAAGTGGAGCCAGTAGAAAAAAGCGGCATACCACCCTGGCTACTTTATGCTGTGCTAGGCCTCGGCAATATTTTGCTTTTCGGTTTAGGCTTTTTCTTATTTAAAAAACTATTCGGTAGCAGTGACAATGTGCTTGAGCAGTTCTCGGAAGAAAAGGTAGAAGAGCAGATTGAAGAAGCGCAACAAGAAGAGCCTGTAGCAGAAGCGGTTGAAGAAGAGGCGGAGGATGATTTTGAAGAAGAAGAGCCTCCCATGGAAGATATCGACCCAGTGGATGAAGAGCCCGAACCAGCTCCTGAGCCGGAACCCGAGCCTGACCCCGAACCTACTCCAGAGCCAGAGCCTGACATAGACGACGAAGATCTAGATCCGGAGCCTATGATGGGCATGGACGATGGATTACTTTCAGGAATGGAAGACGACCTCATTGAAGAAGAGCCGCCGGCAGAACCTGTGGAAGATGATGTTACTGGCGATGAACCCATGGACGCGCTGGACGACCTTGATCAAATGGCTGTAGATGCGGAGGATGAAAGTTCTGAGGGTTCGCCAGACGCCGTTGAACAAATGCTCGAGGAAGAAGAGGAAGAAGACATGGTGACAGCGATGTTAAAAGCCCAGGGGCTAGACCTGGCAGAAGATGAGCTAGATGATGCAATATCTTCGTTGATTGACGAGCTAGAAAACGATGAAGATATGGATGACGACAAATAGTTAAGAGCTAGCGCCCATAATTGGTGGGCCTAAAAGAAGCAGTGCTTGAGTCTAGCTGGCTAATTGTTTTTCTATATATAGTTCCAAATCTTTGCGGCTTTTCGTTGAGAACCCCAAGCCTAAATAAGTGCGGCGCCACAAAATATCATCGGCGTTTTGCACCCATTCATTCTCAATTAAATAATCGACTTCACACTGATATAAACCGTGGCCGAAATCAGTTCCCATGGCACTTTTGTCGTGCGCATTTTTTAGAATCTCGAGTGCATTGACGCCATAGGTGTAAAACAGTCTTTCAACAACTTCTTTGTGTAAAAAGTCGTAGCGCTCTTCTAATTGTTTCAACGTATGGAGCGTACCTTGGTCACCAAATTCACCACCAGGTAAGGGGCGATTACGAAAAGCTTTGTTTCTTGGTGTGCGAGTAAAGGGTTGTAAAATATCGAGGCCTTGCTCAGCAAGTTTGTGATAGCGCACGAGACTATTGCCGAACAGACTTAAAAGCGGAGCGGCATTGCCGGGGTTGTTTAAATCCAATAACGACGTGTTTGTTGCATCCAGCTTCTCCGTGCTTGGGTCTTCCACCAATGGGTGGGTAGACCAACAACAAAAGACGATATCATCATTGCTTAACGTCGTTGTTGATTGTTGATTCCAGATCGAAAGCACTTCTTCAATTGCCGCTTGTTTTGAATCTTCATCGCCGTTGTCGGCTAATATCGGCCCTAAACATAAATGTTGATGATCAAAGTTTTGGGCGTAAACAAGCGAACGGTTGGGGCGCTGTAATACCGCGACATGTTGCCAATGTTGCGGCAGTTTTACATACAGCTGGGCGGAATAGAGCGACTGTGCAGCCGTTCGGCTGTGCAAACCCAGTACGTCTTTTAAAACATTGTTGGCCAGAGACCCTGTGCAATTGATTAACACATTACACGTACAGTGGCGGTTTTCGTTAGTATCAGCATCTTGAAGTGTTAAAAGCCAACGTTTGTCTTGGCGTTGTGCTTGTTTTAAGCGGTGCCTCGCAAGAATTTTTCCGTTTTGGTTTTCGAGTTGTTGTAACAGGGCAATAACAATACGCGTGTAGTTAATCGAGTATTCTTGTATTGCAGGCCCCTCGAATGCATCCGCGTTAAAGCTGCCTTGAAGCGCATTGTCTTGCTTTGTATTTGCCTTCGAAGGTTGCAAGGCATTATAAATACTGGAGCCAAAATTGATTCGGCGAGATGAGCGAACCTCAGAGTTTTTAAGCATACGCGCGAGCTTGGGCCGTACCAGATGCGGCGCCTTTTTGTGCATGAGCTGCAGTTCAGTGCGGTTGCTGAAGACCTCGGCCAGCTGTAAATTTTCTAATTCATTTAGGCCGATACCGACGATGTCTGACGGTACACAAGACGATGCGCCGCCCAAGTACCCACCCTGCACGACGAGGGTTTCTAAGCCTCTGCTCGCAGCTTCGCTGGCCATACTGGCGCCGTGAATACCCGCACCAATTACCACCACATCGTAGTGTAGTAGGTCTGCATTGCTATTCGTATGTATGGCGGGTAAGTCGGCGTCGCTCATGGGGCTAAGTGCGTCAAAAGGGCTTATAACTTAATCATAGCGCGCTATTCTTTTGACTTCTAACACTTTATCGAGCGTCTGTGGTTTCGCTGTTGAACAGGGTGAGGACTAAATCATTTGAAGCGCCAACAAATATTTGTTTACGCTTCAATGTTCAGCGGCATATCGGGTATGCTTACTGCCTAGTAATAATGATAAATAAGATTGCAGACCATACAAAAAGCGGAATTTTTATGACCTTACCTCTCTGGGCTCGAACACTACTCATTCTCAGTGTAACTTCCTTGGTTCTTGCAGCCTGTAATACTGGCTATGGCCGTTCGAGCAATGCTCGTTTGGCAAGTTTGACCGTGTCGGCAGGCACTCTTTCCCCGAACTTCGATGCAGATGAGACGTCGTATACCGTCACCGTTGGGGTAGAGACTATTAGCTTTAACGCCAGCACTGCTAGCACAGACGCCAGTATGCGCTTAAATGACAGTGGCCTAGAAAGTAATGTTGATAGTGTCGAGCAAGCACTCGTGCTGGGTGAAAACACATTTACCATTCGAGTGACCGCCGAAAACGAAAACACAAAAAATTACAGTATTGTTGTAACGCGAGAACCGCCAAGCAGTGATGCGAGTTTATCTGCGCTCACGGTTGGCGGTGGCGAGCTGGACCCTGCATTTGATAGTGCTACCACCTCATACAGCGTGGCCGTGAGTTACTTAGTCAATGCAACACGTATCACCACCGTAAGAAGCAATGGCCAGGCTCGTGTCACTTCAGCTGAGTTCGCGAATGAAACATTGGCAGATAATGAAGCGAGCGACGCAGTTGCGCTGGCCGTTGGCGATACTAACATCACGCTGAACGTCGAAGCCGGTGACGGCACTACGGAAGATTATTCGCTCACCTTCACTCGTGCGCCTCAAGATGAATTGGCGACCAGTGTTTACATAAAAGCGTCTAACCCAGACGTGGCAGATCTTTTTGGCAGTGCTATCGCTTTTGAACGTGATACCTTGGTTGTTGGTGCGCCAGAAGAAGATAGCCACTCAGCAAGTTCAGAGGGCAGTGATTCGGCAACAGGTTCAGGTGCCGTGTATGTTTTTGAAAACAGTGGTGGGGTATGGAGTCAAACACAATACATTAAAGCCAGCCCTTCAGTTGTAGAAGACGAGAAATTTGGTGCAAGCCTCGCTCTTGATGGTGAAACGCTAGTGGTCGGCGCAACCGGTACGAATTCGGGTACGGGCAGCGTATACATTTTAGAGTTTGACGGGGTCGATGAGTGGGCTCACGAAGAAATCGTTCAAGCCAGCGATAGAGTGACGGGAGACTTATTTGGCAGTGTGGTCGATGTGTATGGCGATTACATTGCCGTAGGTGCTCCAGCAAAGTCGACGAATGGTGGTGCAGTATATATTTTTGAGCGCGATGGTTCTTCATGGGAGCAAATGCAAGTGATTAGCACCACCGTCACCAGTGGGCGCTTTGGTGAGGCGCTTGCCTTTAACCGCGAAAGTGAAAACCCCGAACTTATTATCGGTGCACCGGGAGAAAATACCTCTACAGGAGCCGTATATATTTACGAGTTGAATGGTAGCGAATGGACAACAAATGGCAGTGATCGATTGCAAGCTGAGAACCCTGATACTAACGATTTATTCGGTACGTCTGTCGCGATAAAAGATAATCTACTCGTCGTAGGTGCCTCAGGCGAAGCGAGTAACGCAAATGATGTAGATGGCGATGAAACCAACGATCTCCTGTCAAATTCAGGGGCGGCTTACGTGTTTGAACGAAGCAGTCAGGGTTCAAATTGGGGGCAAGAATTTTATTTTAAAGCGAGTCGCGACAGTGACATGCAGTTTGGTTCGAGTGTTGCTATGTCAGCGAATATGATTGCGGTAGGCGCACCGTTTGAAGACAGTGATGCAACGGACGTTGATGGTGATGATAATGACACTTCCTCCAGCGATTCCGGGGCGGTGTATGTTTTTGAAAAAGTGGGCGACGATTGGCAGTCACAAATTTATGTGAAATCTTCCAATACCGGCGGCTTTGATCAGTTTGGTCAACAGCTCGCTTTTTCTGGCAGTAATTTAATTGTTGCCGCCCCCAATGAAGATGGTGATGGCGAAGGTATTGAACCTGTAGATAATAATGCTGGTGCGGATGCTGGTGCGGTTTATATTGTGGATTAACTCATTACTCGCATCGCGAATAATGAGTTGTATTTAATGATTAGAAAGGTATTAATTCCAGGGGCAACCCTGGGCCATCATGGCTTGTGAGATGCCTTTTTCTAATTGTATGCAAGCCGATTCTAGTTTTTTTGTATCACCTTCATCTGCAAGTTTTTGTAGTGCTTTTTCTGTATTATCTAGGCCCGATTTCATGCTGTACTGCAGGTTGGTCGGCATATCTGCATAACACGCGCGGTAGCGATTAAGAAAGTCGTCGCAAACCGCTATGCCAATGACCACTTTACCTGCTGCATGTTGCTGCCCTTGTGTAGAAGGGCTGTAGATTTTATCTTGGGTCGCGATTCGCTCGGGCACTTTAATGACCGGAACCGGTGTTTCTGCAATGGGTTCCGACATTGGGCCGACTGGGTCGGCCACTTCTAGCATTTCGTTTTTATCTTTTTTTCCGCAAGCGCTGAGTGCGCTAAGAAGAATTAATGCGCTAATGGATATGCGTCGTTCCATATTTAAAGCTCTGCTATTTTTTTATGTTGTTCGTTTAATTTAGATATTGCAGCAAGCGCGTCATTTAATCGGTCTCGTTCTTTTTGAACAACCTCCGTCGGGGCTTTATCAACAAACTTAGGGTTATTTAGTTTGCCTTCTAAGCGCTGAATATCTGTTTGCTGCTTATCAATTTCTTTTTGAATGCGTGCTAGCTCTGCATCTTGATCGATCAGCCCTGCCAGCGGCACTAGAATTTCTAGGTTACTCACCAAGGTGGTTGAAGCGAGAGGGGCCTCTTCATCGGCATTTAGCCAAGTAATACTTTCTAGAGAAGCGAGCTTACGTAAAAATTGTTCGTTTTCTTTTAAACAACGTTGGTCGTTGTCGTTACCATTTTTGAAATACAATGGAATTTGTTTTGAGGGGGCAATACTCATTTCACCACGAACGGTACGAATACCTTCTACTACACCTTTTACCCATTCGATATCGTCGATGGCGCCTTGGTCTATGAGGGCATCATCCGCTTTCGGGTAAGCGGCTATCATAATGGTGTCGCCTTCTGCACCGGCAAACCCTTTCAGGCGTTGCCATATCTCTTCCGTGATAAACGGCATGAGAGGGTGCGCTAAGCGTAACGTTTCTTCGAGTACGCGAATTAATGTGCGGCGCGTACCGAGTTTAATTTCAGCAGAAGCGCTTTCGTCCCAAAGAACGGGTTTGGTTAACTCTAAATACCAATCGCAATAATCTTTCCAAATAAAATCGTAGAGTGCTTGGCTGGCCAAATCTAAACGATAGGTCGCGAAACCTTCTTCCACGGCTTTTTCTGCCAATTGTAGGCGTGCCCAGATCCAGCGATCAGCAGGCGATAGCTCGTAATTTTCTGTACCATCGGCGCCGGTGTCGTGCTCTTCGGTATTCATCAATACGTAGTTAGTTGCATTCCATAATTTGTTACAGAAATTACGGAAGCCTTCGATGCGGCCAACATCAAAATTAATATCGCGGCCAGTCGATGCTAAAGAATAATAGGTGTAACGCAGGGCGTCGGTGCCGTATGAGGCAATGCCGTCGGGGAATTCTTTACGGGTTAACTTTTCTACCTTGGCTTTTAGCTTAGGCTGCATCATCCCGTAGGTGCGTTTTTGTACCAGGGTTTCAAGGTCGATGCCGTCAATCAAGTCGATGGGGTCGAGCACGTTGCCCTTTGATTTCGACATTTTTTGCCCGTGGCTATCGCGCACCAAGCCGTGTACATACACGGTGTGAAAGGGCACTTCTTTTTTGAAGTAAAGGGTTAGCATTATCATGCGTGCCACCCAGAAGAAAATAATATCGAAGCCCGTTACCAAGACAGAAGAGGGGTGAAAGGCTTTGAGCATGTCGGTGTCTTCTGGCCAACCTAACGTGCCAAAAGTCCAAAGGCCTGAAGAAAACCAGGTGTCGAGTACGTCGTTGTCTTGGTTTAATTCAACATTCTCAGCGATATTGTTTTTTTCGCGTACGTCTTCTTCGCTGCGACCCACGTACACATTGCCTTCGGCATCGTACCAGGCTGGAATACGGTGGCCCCACCATAATTGCCGCGAGATACACCAGTCTTGAATGTCGCGCATCCAAGAGAAATACATGTTTTCGTATTGCTTGGGCACGAACTGAATTTCATCGTCTTCCACTGCGCGAATGGCTTCTTCGGCCAGTGGTTGCGTTTTTACATACCATTGGTTGGTGAGGTAGGGTTCAATCACAACGCCACTGCGTTCGCCGCGGGGTACTTTTAATGTGTGATCGACGATCTTTTCTAATAGGCCTGCGGCTTCAAAATCTGCGACGATTTGTTTGCGCGCATCAAAGCGATCCATACCTTGATATTTTTCTGGGGCGGCCTGATTGATTTTGGCGTCGTCATTGAAGATGTTGATCATGGGCAGCGCGTGACGTTGGCCCATTTCATAATCGTTAAAGTCGTGCGCGGGGGTGATTTTTACGCAGCCGGTACCAAATTCGCGATCGACGTATTCGTCAGCAATAATCGGAATTTCACGATCACACAAAGGCAGCGCAATGTTTTTACCGATCAAATCTTTGTAGCGTTCGTCTTCTGGGTGAACGGCAACTGCGGTATCACCGAGCATGGTTTCTGGTCGAGTTGTGGCAACCACTAAATGCCCCGAACCATCGGCCAGCGGGTACTTAAAATGCCAGAGGAAACCCTTTTCTTCTTCGCTGTTTACTTCAAGGTCAGAAATTGCGGTGTGCAGTTTGGGGTCCCAATTCACCAAGCGTTTGCCACGGTAGATTAGGTCGTCTTCATATAGGCGAATAAACACTTCTTGTACGGCCTGGTAGAAACCTTCGTCCATCGTAAAGCGTTCGCCGCTCCAGTCTGGTGAGGCGCCCAAGCGGCGCAATTGGCGAGTGATGTTGCCGCCAGACTCTTCTTTCCAATCCCAAACACGCTCAATAAATTTATCGCGCCCTAGGTCATGGCGCGTTTTGCCTTCGGAATCGAGCAAGCGCTCTACCACCATTTGTGTGGCGATACCGGCGTGGTCGGTGCCCACTTGCCATAGGGTGTTGTGGCCTTTCATTCGGTGATAGCGAACAAGGGCATCCATGATGCTTTCTTGAAAGCCGTGGCCCATGTGTAGGCTGCCAGTAACATTGGGTGGCGGAATCATGATGCAGTAAGGTTCACCTTCGCCGCTAGGTGCGAAGTAGCCCTTACTTTCCCAATTCTGGTACCACTTGGTTTCGATGTCGGAGGGTTGGTAAGTTTTTTCCATTGAAGTCTGCGAGAGTTGGATGCTGAGTTAAGTTTTTATAGCGAAAAAGAAGCGGGATTATAACAGAGGCAGCGCACGAGTGGTGGTGCTGAAATGCTCGTTTCAAGCGTTCAAACAAAAGCCGGGATACAGTAGTGGAACTGACTCAATGTTTTGCGTCTAGCTTTTGCCTAACCGGCCTGTTCGAGCTTTTGACGGAGTCGCTGTCTAAGGGTTTTTTCGATTTTGGGTAAATATTCTGCAACGAGCTCATCGATAAGCGTTTCGTTTTCTTGCGGCGCCTCTTTGCTTGTATATGGCGTGCGAGGCTTCGACGCAGCGCTGGCCTGTATGCTCTCATCTACCTGCTGCTGGTAGAGTGATTTTTCTTTTTCCAGTTTCTGTTTGATATGACGCGGTAAGAAGGGGTTTTCTTTGACCTCAGGGCTGGCCTGGGGTGGTATTACGGTTGGTTCGATGGCGCTGGCATTATGGGGGGGTTGATCATCAGATGAATCGTTAGATTTACCTTCTTCAAACAGCGATTGTTGACCGGGTAGTACATGCATAGGGTGATCTTTATTGGTGTTTTCTGGGGTGCTTTCCGCTGCGACGTCAGGCAGCTGTGTGTCTACTTCTGAGGTTTCCCGTGGGGGGGTGGCCGGTTCAGCATCGGTAGCGGACGTTGAGGTAGCGCTAGTTGCTGTATCAGGCGTTGAGTTGAGCACGGTGTTATGCGAGGCAGGTGAGCTTGGTGAAGATGCTGCCGATTCGGTATCTAGCGGGTCAGATTTTAGACCTTCCGACGCCAGAGAATCGTGGATTGATTCCAGCTCTTTGAGAAGTTCTTCCCGCGATGGGTTGATAGGTTCGCTAGTCACAGTCGGTCCGGAATATGTGCCTTGTTGTTTGTTAAATCGTTGCTCAGAGCTTGTGCGTGTTAATTGGGTAGCCACGCTTTTTATAGAAAGCATAGCTCACACGCGAGTTTTCTAACACTTCGTTGGCTTGAATTACCACTTCGCTTAAGCGCTTAAAGCGGCTGAACTGTGGCGGTACTTCTAAGCGTAGGTTTACCAGAACATCGTGATGCGAATCGTCGTCTTCTCCGTGACTGATCAGAACAGGCGCCTGCTCCACATGTTCATCGCCCAGCATGGCGTGAGGCACAAAAGAATCTGGTCTAAAAGACCAGAGGCTTTCATCTAACTTTCGGCTTTCTTCCTCGTTCTTAGTCGCTACCATAACGCGGTTGCCTTGGCGAACGGCCTTTTCAATTAACCGGCAGGCAAAGTGGTGCTGGGCATCCAATTGATCTTGTTTTAAAACGTAAAAATCGATCAGTGTCATGGTCAGTAAGAGTCAGAGGTTCAGTTGTTGAGCAGGTAATCTACAAGTAGGCTAACCGGTCTACCCGTAGCGCCTTTTCTTGCGCCACTGTGCCATGCAGTTCCGGCAATGTCGAGATGTGCCCAGGGGTATTGTTCGGTAAAGCGGGAAAGAAAACACGCTGCTGTAACACTGCCTGCTTCGCGCCCACCAATATTCGCCATATCGGCAAAATTGCTGTCGAGCTGTTTCTTGTATTCGTCCCATAAGGGCATTTGCCAGGCGCGGTCGCCTGTGCGTTCACCCGCGTCGAGTAATGACTGCGCGAGTTTTTCATTGTTGCTGTACAGACCGGTTGCGTGGCTACCGAGCGCGATCACACAGGCGCCGGTCAGCGTAGCTACATCGACGACTGATTTAGGCTTAAAGCGTTCGGCGTAACTGAGCGCATCACATAAAACAAGGCGACCTTCTGCGTCTGTATTAAGAATCTCAATGGTCATGCCCGACATGGTAGTAACCACATCGCCAGGTTTGCTTGCGCCGCCAGAGGGCATGTTTTCTGCTGCGGCAATTATGGCCACAACGTTCACAGGTGCTTTCATTTCAAGTAGTGCTGTCATTGCACCGAAAACACTCGCTGCGCCGCACATATCAAATTTCATTTCATCCATTGTTGGGCCGGGCTTAAGGCTTATACCGCCTGTATCGAAAGTGATGCCCTTGCCAACTAGCACGTGTGGTTTGGCCTTTGCCGGGCCGTTACGATATTCCATGATGATCAGCTTGCCTTCTTCGTCACTGCCTTTGGAAACCGAGAGAAAGGCACCCATGCCGAGTTTTTCCATCTGCTTTTCGCCAAGCGCTTTCACGCTTAATTTTTGGTGTTTTGTTGCCAAAGTTTTGGCGAAGTTGGCGAGGTATTTAGGGGTGCAAATATTGCCGGGTAAATTCCCCAGTTCGCGTGCGGTGTTGATGCCACTAGCAATAGCCTTGCCTTGTGTCACCGCGTGTTTGTTGCTGGCAGAGGTCGGTGTGACAATGGTGGTTTTCTTGAGGGACGCTCTTTTTACATCGTTTTTGGTGCTGCTCTTCGTTGTGTCGTAGGCATAGGTGGCGTATTCGCCCGCTTTGCTGAGGGTGGTGCTTAAAAGAGCATTGCTATTCGGTTCAGCATCCAAAGAAATATCGTCGGTATATACGCACAGGTCTTTGATTGGGCGGCTTTTGGCGGCCACAAATATGGCGTTACAAGCACTGCGCCATGTCTTAGTTAAAATTTGGGTTGAGCGTGATTTACTTGGTTTGCCAAGCTGAACAAGAAGGACGCGCTCAAAGCTAGCGTCTGCTTTGGCGCTATTAAATATGAGGGTGCTTCCGGCATTGCTGTCGAGGTCTTTGTTTTTGATCGCTGCGGTAAGTTCGCCGTTGAGTGCTTTATCTGCAGTGTCTGCTGAAGCGAGAAGTGTGTTGTGCAGGGCGAAGACCACTGCGCATTGTGTTTTATGTTTACTGATCTCGCACTTTTTCACCACAAAATCCATAGATTGCACCATATTCTTTCGTTATTCGATTATGTATTCTTTGCCTGCATTTTATCTATGAAAGCAAAAATATTCGCTTGCCTCTAATAAACTAATTCAGTGAAAGAGACACTAAGACAAGTGTACGCTATCATGACAACTTTATTAAATTCCGTGTCTATTTCTTCTAGTTTCATCAAAGGTTTTTAACGTTTATCTGTATGGGTTTTATGGCTTCCGTTTTTACTTTGCTTCGATTCCACATTTACTCTTGTGCAGGGCTGATTGTGAAAAAGGCTAAAAGAGCGAATAGAGGCAGAATGTGAGGCCGATACAATGATCGTTTTTCGTTATCTCGCGCGTGAAACGCTGACGTCGATGTTGGCAGTAAGCGTCGTGCTTTTGATGATTATTTTCAGCGCGCGTTTTGTTACTTACCTGGCCGAAGCGGCTACGGGCAAACTAGACGCGGGTGTACTACTGATTCTCATGGCCTACAAGTCGTTGGGCTTTCTTGAACTAATTCTGCCTTTGAGCCTGTTCATCGGTATTCTTCTTTCCTACGGTCGTCTCTACCTCGACAGTGAAATGACGGTGCTCACAGCCTGTGGGGTGAGTGATCGTAAACTCTTAAGCTACACAATGATTACTACCTGTTTTGTCGCACTGATTGTGGCACTGCTGAGCTTATACCTGGCCCCAAGGGGGATTCAGGCTTCCGAACAGCTACTCGCGGAACAGCGCAACCGCACTGATTTTGAAACGCTTAAACCCGCTCGGTTTAATGAACTCGATAGTGGCCGAGGTATTAGCTATGCCGAATCGGTTAGTAAAGATAAGCAGCGTCTGAATAAGGTGTTCATTGCCGAGCTGCCAGAAGACCTCGAAGATGAAGCGCCGAGTATTTTAGTGGCCCAGTCGGGTGAAACCGTAATTGATACCGAATTCGGACAAAAGTTTCTGCTGCTTAAAAATGGTCGTCGTTACAAGGGCCGCCCAGGCGATGCGGATTATGAAGTGGTGGAGTTTGAAGAGTTTTATCAATTTCTGCCTGAGCCCGATTACGATATTGCTAAGCGTAAAGCGACAGATGGAATGTCTACCATGGCGCTTTATCAAGATGGTTCTCCTTTAGCGAAAGCGACGTTGCAGTGGCGTTTGTCTCTGCCGATATTGGTGTTGGTCGTGGGTATGTTGGCGTTTCCGCTAAGCCGCACTAAGGCCCGGCAGGGGCGCTATAACAAGCTATTTCCAGCCATTCTCATTTACATGCTTTATCTTGTTTGTCTTAATGCAGCGCGTGGGGCGATGGATAAAGGGAATGCACCGATTGATGGTCTTATATGGTGGGTACACGCAGTGTTTTTTATACTCGCGATGTTTTTGTATGCTGCCCCTGGAATATCTCTTCGTCGTCAAACTACAAAAATACGACAGGCTCAGGAGACGCATCTTGAAAGCTAGAGTGGGTGCAACACGGTGAGGCAGCTTAACAAGTACATTGCTAAATCTGTTTGGAGTGCCATCGTTGGCGTACTTCTGGTGATTGTGTGCCTAGATATGATCTCTGCGTTAGTCGATGAGCTCGGTAACCTTAAACAGGGGTATGGCTTTTCAGAGGCAATGACGTACGTCTTATTGGGGCTTCCTTCTAGTATTTATCGGTATCTTCCCTTGTCTTCCTTGGTAGGTTGCTTGATTGGGCTGGGCGTGCTCGCCAGTTCTAGTGAGTTAGTGGTTATGCGCGCGGCGGGGGTTTCCATTAATCAAATTATCTGGTCTATCTTTCGGCCTGTCTTTGCCTTCATTTTGTTTGGCGCTTTCATCGGTGAGTATATAGCGCCATACAGCGATCAATATGCAGACTCTCGCCGAGCGCTAGCGCAAGGGCATAAGCGCGCGTTACAAAGCGAGCAGGGGGTCTGGAATCGAGAGGGTAACGAGTTCATGCACTTTAACGCTGTGCTACCCAACGGCAAACTCTACGGTGTAACCCGTTTTCGTTTTGATGATGCCGGTAACTTAAGTGAGGCGCGCTTTGTGGAGTCGGCCATTTATCAGGGCGACCACTGGTTTGAACAGAATGTTGCAGTGTCTAAATTCGCTCAAGACCGAATAGAAAAAAGCACGCAGCCAAATGGCCGTTGGGAATCTGAAGTGTCACCTTCGCTACTTAATGTGTTGGTATTAAAAGCCGATGACTTACCCATGTCGCGCTTATATGACTATTCAAACTATCTCGATAAGCAGAATCTAGAATCTAGTGAATACCGTCTAGCGTTCTGGCGTAAAGCCTTACAGCCCTTAGCCACGTTGAGTCTGGTGATGATTGCCATCTCTTTTATTCTCGGCCCTCTAAGGCAGGTGACGATGGGCTTTAGAGTGTTTGTGGGGGTGATCGTTGGTTTGGTCTTTCAAATGAGCCAGCGTTTACTCGGGCCTTCCAGTATTATTTGGGGTTTCTCGCCTGCCCTGGCGGTGCTAATACCC
This sequence comes from Agarilytica sp., assembly GCA_045430305.1. GTDB lineage: Bacteria > Pseudomonadota > Gammaproteobacteria > Pseudomonadales > Cellvibrionaceae > Agarilytica. Next base: position 831,408 of record JAILXW010000002.1, read on the forward strand.
ATCATTATCTGCTTTTTAATCGGCTTTGTTTTGGTGCGCCGTGCACGCTAGTGTAGTTTGAGTTAACTCTTTCCCTTTTTTTTCTTTGACTCTTTTTCTGTTTTTGGTAGCTGAACAACTTTGGTTGCGCTGGCTAGATCATGCCAGGCCATTTTGTTTGGGTGAAATAAGCACCATAAATAGCCAAGGCCACACGCGGCCACAGAAACAGGGGCGCTTAATATACGCAGCATAATGTGTTTGCTACCGAGCGGTGTTGCGTCAGTTGTGACGAGCTTTAATCGCCAAGCACGCATGCCGACGGTTTGCCCTGCGCGGTACCAGAAAAACCAGTAAAAAAGAGCGATACAGGCGAGCCAGCCAATGCCAAACCAGGGGCCATTTTGCATGGGCGCATAGTCGCCGCTATCTTCCACGCCAAAAATATTCACCATAACAATAGTTGCAGTGGCAGCGTAACCCATGCTCAATGCGAGCAAAATAAACAAATCGTATACCAAAGAAAAAAGTCGTTTAAGGAGTGTCGCGGTGGGCGGGGCGGAAGGATCGTTGCTGCTCAAGAGAAATACTCGCTGAATGAAACTGGCGGCATTCTAAATCAAAGTAGCGTGCGGCAAAAGCCTGATGAAATTATTGAGGCTGTATGGGCTTGTGTGACTGCGTGAGACTAGTTAAAGCGGTAGCGGAATTGAACGCGGAAGTTGTCATCCGATAGTTTGAAGTGGTAGTTAGATAGATCCGCGAATTGAGAATATCCGAGCTCATGTTTTTGTGGAAGTAAATTATCTCTTAGGCTTTTTATACCCTTACTGCGTGAGGCTTTATAGGTCGTCATAATAGACTTACGCAGATAGCGACGTATTGCTGCAGCACCCGAGTAGGAATGTGTTTTTTCGTCTAATAGCCAGCGGTTATTTAGAAGGCGTTGGCTCATGCCCATGGAAGAATCGCGCTCGGCAGCAGCAGCCAAGAAAAGTGTTTCGTTGTCCATTAAGCGCGTTGGTAAAATACGCATTTTTTTGAAGTCGTTAGATTCAATTCCATACTCTTCATAGCCTTCGAGAAAAAACGCATTGTCTGCCAAAGCGAACTGCGAACAAACACTTAGTAGAGCGCCTAAGAGCAGGTGCTTACTAAGGCTTTCGCCTCGGCGCTTTATGCGCGTCTTATTTCGCAGTGCAACAAACATCATGAATTACCTCTTTCCATATACACATTATGGCGTAATGGCCGAAAAAGATACTGTGAACTGGTGTTGCCTTAATAGATCATTTTGGTATGGGGGCAGCGTGAAACACGTTCAAAAGTGTCGCTTAAAATTGCATTAAATCGATACGCCTATTCAGGGTATGATTTTCTAGGTAAGGAGACACTTACAAAAGCGTTAGAAGAAAAAGAACTATATCGCTTTTATATTTAAAGAAAGTATTGAACGTGTTGCTGAATGATAAAAAAAGTCTAACTTAAATTTTCTATATATCGATACGGTCTAATTTTTTATAAAAAAAACAAAAGAATCAATTGTTAATGAAATAACTTGAAAGTATATAGCGGGGCTTTGGGGCGTTAAAATTATTTGATTTGTGGTTTTTAACGAAACTAATATGAAGATGGTTAAAGGGTGTATAGATTTAATCGAATTTAAAGTTTATATGAAAAACCCCCTTTTATTTAAGAAAAGTATTAAAGGTTTTATGTTGTTTTTAAATAAAAAACATTTTTATGTTTTTACTCTAAAAAATATTCTAGCTTTAAATCACTGCCCTTGTTGGACTGGCCGATACTAACGACGCCGTCGCTTAATAAAGGTGTAGATTCTCTTCGTAGAAATACTTCTTTATATCCGCTTTGTAAGAGGTATGTTCCATTCGTACTGTGGTCACGCAAAATAAATTTTCCACGATTAAAACAAAAAGAGCAATGTTTTCGAGACGCGTTTTTATGTGCAACACAAATTTGTACGGAACCTTGGTCTCGACCAACAATCACTTCAGTATTTTCATTTACAACAAATGTTTGATCTTCAAGTTTAATAATAAGCTTTGAATCAAGTTGGCGAGCGGCTGCAACTATCTTGCTTGAAACAACCGTTGCATCAAGCGCTGTGTTGTCATTTTTTTCCCAGTTCAAGCGGTATATTAATGAGGCCTCATTTTCCCCTTTTAATTTTATACGATCAAAAAACTCACACTGCTCACGACGTAAATCTAAATTTGAATAGGTATTGCCATCTAACAATATTTGGCTGGCTTGTGCCGTACGGGCTAGAAAAGCGGCGTTGTTAACCGTATCGCCATATAGGTCATTTTGATCATGAATCACGGGGCCAAAACTTACGCCTGTGCGAAGGTAAAAATGCATGGCGTTTAGCGTTTGGTTCATATTTGTTGCCGCGGCACAGGCGATCTCAGGCTCGCTAAACGAACACATAATTTCATCGCCAATCGTTTTAATAACGGTGCCTTGGTGTTGCACCACGATATCGCGCATGATGCCTATAGCTTGATCTATTTTTTGCTTCGCTCGCGCGTTGCCCAGAGAGGCGTACAAGCGAGAGCTACCGACGATATCGGAGAACACAATGGCTAAATCTAATTTTTGCTCAGCTTGCGGCATAGGTTATAGAGGGGGCGTTAATTCGTTGTTAGCTTAAGTGTATCACTGGAATGAAGATTGCGCCTTTTGCGCCGTTGAGGTGTTCGCATACGCGTTTTTGTGAAAGCGAGAATGGGTGGCCGAGGCGGAGGGTCAAACTGGAGAATAGAGCAGAAAGGGATAAAAAAAGGGAGCCGAAGCTCCCTTTTAGATAGAGGTTAAACGCAGAGTTACGCGTTAGCCGCCATGATTGCACGAGTAGTGTCGAGCATACGATTTGAAAAGCCCCACTCGTTGTCGTACCAAGCCAAAACTTTTACTTGGTTGCCCATAACGCGAGTTTGGGTTGCATCGAAAATACAAGAGGCTGAGTTATGGTTGAAGTCGCTAGATACAAGAGGTATCTCATTGATTTCCATAACGCCTTTAAAACGGCTCTCGATTGCATCTGCAATCGCTTGGTTCACTTCTTCTTTCGTGGTTGCGCGCTTAGGCGTGAAAGTAAAGTCTAAGCAGCTAACGTTAATGGTCGGAACGCGAACGGCTAGGCCGTCTAGCTTGCCTGCAAGCTCAGGGATCACAAGGCCGATTGCTGCCGCTGCACCTGTTTTGGTCGGGATCATGTTCTGGCCAGCTGCACGAGCGCGAAGTTCGTCAGAGTGGTAGGCGTCTGTTACGTTCTGGTCGTTTGTGAACGAGTGAATCGTGTTCATCAAACCGCCTTCAATGCCAATCGCGTTGTGAATTGCGTAAGTCATTGGTGCCAAGCAGTTAGTAGTACAAGAAGCGTTAGAAAGTACTTTGTGCTCTGATGTGATGTCTTCGTGGTTAACACCGTATACAACAGTCAAATCTACTTCTTTACCAGGAGCAGAAATCAATACGTTTTTAGCGCCTGCTTCTAAGTGCATACCGGCTTTATCGCGAGCAACAAAAAGACCAGTACATTCGAATACTACATCTATGTTTAAGTCGCCCCAAGGAAGTGCGGCAGGGTTGCGCTCAGCGATGATTTTGATTTCATTGCCCGCAACAGTAATCGCTTCGTCGCTAGATTCTACGTCGAAACCGAATGTGCCGTGCACAGTATCGTACTTGAGAAGGTGCCCATTAATAGAAGGTGAGCCCAAGTCGTTAATCGCAACAACTTGAAATTCGTCTTGAAGGTTACGTTCGTAAATGGCGCGAAGGACGTTGCGGCCGATGCGGCCAAAACCGTTAATTGCAATACGTGGCATGGCATATTCCTGAGTAGTAAATATGGAGGTTGACGTGATTTTTCGAGCGCGGATTATCCTTAATCATCGGCGAAAAAGCAACTAAAAGACCCAGTTACTGCGTGCGCTGACATTGAATGGCCATATATGACGGGCAAAAAAAACGGAGCTTAACGCTCCGTTTTTCGTTCACTCGCTAGTGGTCTTTTTTATTCGTAGTAGTTGCTTAACTCTTCCCAGGTGTAGTTCTCGCCAACCCAGTCACCGAAGCCAGTACCGTTGACATAGATGGCTACCTGGCCTGCGTTTATAACGCTTCCACGAGTCTCAATGAAATCGCCATTTTCGTTAGTGATTTCTAGCTCAAGAGGTTGCGGTGTGCCGCCATTCTCAGAAGGCTCAAATACCAATGGGTTGCGCGTTTCGAAATTAAGTGAACCGCCAATTTCGTCGCTGTATAACGAGCCAGAGGCAGAAATGCTAAGTGTATTGCTGGCGAAGTCCATTACCTGAACCAAGTTGTAATCAGACAATACGCTTTCAATGCCGTCTACCACGATGGTTAAGGACTCAGCAGAAAGAGTCGTTGAGTGTGAGGCTGCATTTTGCGTGATGATCACGTCGGCAACACCGTCGAGAATGATTGACGAGTCGTCATCGCTGTATTCGAAATTGTCGAAATCCATAGTAAATGCAATGGTTGAACCTTCGCCTAGAAGGCCGCCTTCTGTGCTGGGTGTGAAGCTGCGAATTTCGTAATCGATTCCGCCATTTGTCTTACTAGAGTCGGCACTTCCACACTCATTAAAATCTAATGTAACAGTGTCACTAACAGAAAAAGTAGAAGAGTCGTTTAAGTCGCCTTTGTAGCTAACGCTACCAGTGTTGCAAGAAATATCATTTACAGGGAATGTAGACTTCTGGAATTCGCCGTTACCATTTTGGTTCTCGGTACCGCCTACGGTCTTAAGCAGTGAAGAATGGTCAATACCATCTGTTTCTGCAGGTGCCATAGTGGTTAATAGGTTGGCAATCTCAGTAGAAAGAGGTACATCGCTTTTAAGAGCCACTGTAGACACAGAAGCTACTAACTGCACCGCGTTATCTTTAGTGATTTCAACACTTACCGGAGGTGCAGTAGGGGTTGGTGAAGGTGCAACAGTAGGTGTTGGGCTTGGTGCTACTGTTGGAACAACTGTTGGGCTTGGCGCTATTGTTGGAATAACTGTAGGCGTCGGAGCTACGGTTGGAACAACCGTTGGGCTAGGTGCTACTGTTGGAGCAATTGTTGGGACGACTGTAGGGCTTGGCGCTACTGTAGGAGCAATTGTTGGAGCGACTGTAGGGCTTGGCGCTACTGTAGGAGCAACGGTTGGCTCAACTGTTGGGCTTGGCGCCACTGTAGGCGCAACGGTTGGCTCTACTGAAGGCGTAGGTGAAGATGTATTTCCGCCACCGCTATAGCCGCCGCCACCGCCGCCGCCTCCACAAGCTGTGAGTACAGTGCTGAGCATTGCTGTTATTAGTATATTCTTCTTCACTTCCTTTCTCCCGAAACCCAAAAGACTGCGTTAAATTTTTGACGTTAAAACGTACGGTTCGGAATGAATGGTACGGAGGTAACGGAAAAGCGTCGCGGACTCTGTTCACATTTTGCTATGGGTTGGGGTTTTTATTTCAAAAAGTGTAATAAAGCACCACTTATGGCAATTAAATTGCCAACGTCTTCACTGTTTGGCTGTGAGCCATTTCCCACCATCTCATTAACGATCAAGTCGGTAAAACCGTCATTATCGATATCTCCTGCGGCTGCGCTGTAGGCAAGAATGTCTCCCAAGTCGTCTTCAACGGTACCATTGGCACCAAAAATATTGGTGATTGCGAAGTCTTCGTAGGCGGGTTGTTGACTTGACGCTAGGTCAATTTCAGAAGGCCACGCACTTTGCCCCCAAAGCACATGTAGGGTGCCTGCGTCTGGCCTACCTAGTGCTGAATCGTGTGGGGAAGAAACCGCGAGGTCATCAATTCCATCGTTATCGAAATCTCCGTGAAGCGCGGTATCACTACTAATGGCGCCGCTCATGGTGCCGTAAAGTACGGTGAATGTAATGCCAGCGGGAATTTCACCCACATTAAAATCGAGGCCCTTTAGCTGCGCTGCGTTGAAAAAAATGTAACCTAAGCCTGCACGGCTTCTGCCGCTGGGGCTGCCGGTGATGTCGCCAATAAATATATCTGCTGAGCCGTCGCCGTCATAATCTAGCCCGCCCAAAAGCTCTTCGCCGAGCTTGTCGCTATTAAACGCTGCGGTATTTGCGCCTTGAATATCGGTAATCGCGCCGATATTGCCTCCTTCTATAGTAATACTGAAGTTAGTGGGCCAGATATCCGGAAAGTTATCGTCCCATACAATGTAAGCACGCCCGAGTGGGCTGCCAGAGTTTGCGATTGCAGAGCCAGGTGCTGCCCCAAACGCATCTTCCCCGGCGCCTGCGCGATTTATTGTGGCGGCCGCAAGCAGCTCCGCGCTGCCATTGCCATCAAGGTCAGCAATATTGACTGTTGCCCCAAGGTGAAAGTTGGTACTGTTGTTCGGTGGAAGCAACTTTGCGGTTTGGCCATCAAGCATTGAGCCTGCGATCTCATCTAGCGCAATCGTGTTTGAGGTTTCTAAATATGCGCCACCGCGAACTACATAAACTACACCGCTGTTCGAGCCTTGCGCGTCGTGTTGGTCGGCACCTACGGCAATATCGAGAATGCCATCGCCTGTAATATCGCCGGTACGCATCCAAATACCTAAACGGTCGAGCTCGTTTTCCCCGGTGATTGTCAGTACATTGATTGATGCAGGCGGGTCACGCAGATCAACCACCTCATTGTTGGCTGCAAGGGTTGTAAGGGCAGAAGAGCCAATAATAATGGAAAGCGCGCCTACACCCACTTCTGTATCTGTGTTGAAGTTTTGCCTCGCGATAAGAAGTTCTGCCACACCATCGCCGGTGACATCATCCATCCAGATTTCAGAGCCGGTCATTTCCAGCGCGCCATCACCGATAATCGTCAATAGGTTCGTGTTGTCTAACCCGCTGTCTAGGGTGTAGTTAATTTCCCCGTTGCCGAGCGCTAAATACACCTCGCCAGCACCCGAGCGACCTTCAGGCGAAGCCAGCATCGAGGCCATGGCAAAATCCACAAAACCATCGCCATTCATATCGGAGCCACCAGCAACAGGCACACCTTTATCACCACGCCCCGTGTGGCCGTATAAACGGATCATGCCATCTTCTGGTTCGGTCTCACGAATATCCAGATCGTGCTCACTAGCAACCGATGGGGTAGCGCGGCTGTTGTTATCGTTGCCGCCGCAGCCAGCAAGAAATATGAAAGAGATGATGCAAGACAAAGAAAGAAAGCGCTTCATAATGGTTATTCGCTCAAAGATATAAATAAAAGAGAGGGCATTATAGGTAAAACCATTCACCAGGGCTAAAAAAGCGTTAGAATTCGCCCGAACGCCATACCGAGCACAAAGGAATAAAATATGCCTAAGCAACAAAACGGAAACTTTCTGAAACAGCTCATTACTATTTCGTTTTTAGCGACCCTCTCTTGCGTGATGATTGCTTGCGCGCACACGCCAAAGGTAAAAATTTCACGTACCGATATTACGTTTGAAGAGCCTAACCGCATGCGCTTTCATGGCAAAGGCGCGGGGGCGGGCATGATGATGATGTCTTCCATGGGGCCAATGGGCATCGCCATTGGTGTTGCAATTGATGAAGGTATTGGTAAAGAAATAGGTGAAGCGGCCAATAAGGCTGATTTTGACCTTGCCTCTTTGTTAGTGGCGGGCTTAGCCGGTGCCGCACAGCAAATCGAATCGATTCATGTAAAGCGCTACGGCTTTGTGACACGCCGGGGTGAAAACGACCCCGTAGCACCACAACTGCATCTCGAAATTCAAACTGCGAACGGGGTAAAAGAAATAAAATACCCAGAAGCATTTGACGATGCAAAAATAACCACGCACCCGCTAGAACAACTAAAAGCACAGGGCGCAACAGCAATAAAGGCTTTCGAAAATGCCATTCAAGTCATTGCGCAACAATGAGACGGGTGACGAATACCAAGCGCTAACAACTTGTTCAATCATACCTAGCGGGGTATGATTGCCCGCAATAAAACGGCCAACACGATTGGAAGAGGTGACATCATGGAAGACAGCGCAACACCACACCGTACTAAACAATGTAAACCAAAAAGTGAAGCCTCTGCTTACAGCGTAATATTTAGCTGATAAGTAAGAAAAAAGGGATGTGCCCGCGTAATTCACGCAACCTACAAAGCAAGGAAGGCCTTATCCCATCATGCAGTACTTCTGTTTTTTTATAAAACAACAACACAACATATCTAATTTATCGAATTTCAATCCTTCTGGGGGAGTTATGTCTGGATATCTGTTGCGCCTAACCGGCGCGTGTCTTCTATTATTCGTATGTTCTACATATGTGAACGCTATTGAATTCCGTGGTGCTGAGTACGACGTATATCTGGGCGACGTAAATGGCGATGGTATAGATGATATTTATTTAAAAGTGCCAGACACCTTTGTGCTTCTGCATGGGGATATATCCGTTCCCTTATTTGTTGATTCTGAAATTCCAAGTTATTTGGTTGAGTCCTATTCTGGCGAGACCAATTTATATTTAGATCCTGTCGTTGATGAAACCATAGATATCTCAAGTCTTGTCAAAAGTGAAGACGTGGCGACCTTGGCTGATGTAAACGGTGACCAAATAGAGGATTTAGTGTTTGCATCGGCAGATTTACTTTATGACATTTCCATTGACGGGGACGAAAATTCTCAACCGAAGATTGTAAGTGTGGCAATACAAGTTCCTTCGCTTTCTACAGCAGCTATTGATCCCGCGGATGATACAACTTCCGATCCAGACTATTACGGAATCATCCCTTCAAATTCATTTGTCGATAGGAATGGTGCATTTAATATTTCCGTTCCTTTAGAGCTACCGCCTGGAATTAACGGGTTTAGCCCAAAACTTTCTTTGAATTACAACAGTCGTGCACAAAATGGTGTGCTTGGGTGGGGTTGGAGGTTAGGCGGTGTTTCCTCTATTCAGAGGTGTAATGCTGATTTTGCTCGAGACGGAAAACGAAGTGGGGTTCTAAATGGCCAAGCTTACAAATTTTGTTTGGATGGGCAAAGGCTGGTAGAGGTTGCAGAAAGGGAATATCGGCTGGAGCGTGATAACTTTTCCCGAATTAAGAGTGTTGGCGGTGAGCCGTCCAACCCGGACTACTGGACTGTAGAATTTCCCAACGGAGCAACTTCTACTTATGGGAATACACAAGATTCAGTCCAATATGTAGAAAGAGGGTTTCGATTTTATTATCAGTCAAATCATAAGTGGCATCTAAATTTGATGGAGAATAGCTTTGGGAATGAAATTCGCTATCAATACGATGTAAGGGAGATGGAAGAGGTGGGTGCCGAAAATTACAACTCCGGAGGAGGAAGACTCCATAGGCTAGACAAAATTACCTATGGCTTTAATGGGAGCGTCGACCTGGGACTTTCCATTAGATTCGATTACGAACTAAGACACGATGTTCGTGAATACTATGTAGCTGGTGAGCATATTATTGAACATGAACGGTTGGAATCAATTTATATTCAAAAAGACGAGCAATCCTATCTAGCGTATCTATTTGACTATGATGCTCCAGCATCAGGAAATGTTCCTTCCGTTAGCAAGTTAAACTCAATTCGAAAGTGTTCAATAGAATCTCAAACTATTGATAATTGCTCAGCTGAAAAACGTCTGACTTGGCAACAAGATTCTGACCCAGAAGAATTACTTCATACTTCCAGAGATGATCGCCCGTACTATGGAGTCGGAGACTTCAATGGAGATGGCAAACTAGAAACGCTTAAAGTTTCTAGAGCTAGCGGTGATGAAATTGTTGAAATTGTTTCAACGTTAGATGGGTCGACAGAGACTTGGCTCAGGGAAGACGCTGGCGATATCGAGCTATCTGTACGACCAACAATCGTAGACATAAATGGTGATGGTCTCGATGATGTAGCTTTTCTAGACCAAGAAAGGGAGTATGGGCATCGGTATTCTTTTCGAGCTCTAATCTCCAACGGAAGTTCCTTCTCCTATTGGGATTTTGGTAATCCATCAAGTGATTTCGATACAACTGTTTCATTAACCAAGCAGCTTCTGGATGTAAATGGGGATGGCTTTCTTGATTTTGTTGTGAAGCATTATTCATTGGGTGTTCAAGTTAGGTTAAATACGGGAGGTTCTACAGATACAAACCTATTTGGGGAGTGGGAAGAGTGGTTCCCGCCTTATGACCGTGATTGGGACAGATTGTCCATATACAATAGTGATGTTCAAGAGGGTGGGTTTTATGATCTAAACGGAGACGGACTGGTAGATTATATATTTTGTGCGAAATGGGATGGTGCTGGTCGCTGTGGTGTTTCTGGGAGTGGTGTAAATTCTACTTATGTCTTTGAGAATACAGGTTCTAGTTTTAGGTTAGAAACCGAGAAGTGGAAAACTGAATATTCGCGCTCAAGACATGTGAAAGTTGCGGATATGAATGGCGATGGGCTTGTTGATTGGATTTTTTTCGACAGTCCAGACATGAATGTACAGTTAAATAACGGACAAGGGTTCGAAGCACCCGCAAGCTGGATGCCAATTAGCCACTATGACTACGGTGCAAAAATTACAGTTTATTCTGGTAGTGGAGGCAGTGGAAGTCTTTTCGAGTTTCATATCAATAACTTAGTGTTCGCCGATTTAAATATGGATGGTTGTGCTGATTTGGTGGCGCGAAAGAGGCGATTTCGTACAGAGAACCACGACAAATGGGATGCTCCTGTCTATGTTGGGTTTTCGACTTGTTCTTCGCTATCTGGAATAACTCAACTGAATAACTTTGCAGATGGTATTGAATTTCGTGGAAACATGTGGAAGAGCGGGGACGACAACCTAACAGGTTCTACAGACCATCTAACAAAACCTTGGACCTCCGGAGCTTTTCTCGAAGATGTTAATAAAGAAGGAATTCTTGAATTAGCTGATCGGGATCACGTGTTCCCAACAAATATTAAGCCCCGCGTAATTATTAACGAAAGTGACATAGTTTCTTCTTCAGGTACTAGCGTTTCGGTTAACGAAAAGGCAGTAAAATATGATGTTCTTGCCAATTCTGATTATTATTCTGGAAGTACTGAAATAGATAACGCTAATATTAAAAACCGAGAGGGTGGTGCTTTCACAGGAGCTTATAAAAAAACCTCCGTAAATATTATTGCATATGAAATGGAGGAGTTTGGAAAACCTTTAAAACGTTATCAGTACAAAAACAGTTTGTACGATGCTTCTGGCTGGGGTTCTCTGGGCTTCGAAACGGTAACTCAATTTACCTATCCAGAAATTGAGTCATTGGCAGATGGTGAAAGTTTACCTATTACCGCTGACTACATAAAGTCGGAGACCAAGTACCTACAAGATATTTCAAATGATGCGCGACTTGCTGGTCTGGTTGATGAAGCGCGAGTCTACGCATATCAAGGTGATTCCGCTACAGAACAGCTAATATCGCAAACTAAAAATTATTGGCGAGTTCGAACGTACAATGATGATATCGACGCCGCGCAATTTGAAACGATAAGCAGCCCCCATTTCCTACCCTATCTGGCGGAATCTTTGACCGAGCGTTGGGACCTTTCTGGCGCTAGTCTTGGTATGTCGAAAAATGGTGTAGCCTCGGTTGTTAGTGCCAATTGTTCAAAACCAATTAATTTCAGACCCGAAAAAATTATTGCTGGTGCGACAAATGATGTCGATTTTTCTGCTTTTGGAATAAATCTTCATACATATAGCGTTGCATGTGATGAATCAGGCTCGAGTGCTTCAGCGGTTTTTGAATCCAAGAAAGTTGCTAACTATCAGGAGATGATCAGTGACTCGAGTTGGTACCCGGCATTAGTTGAGAGGGTGGAAAGCAGTAGTTACGTCGGTGTAGCTAGTGAAAGTGCTAATTTTGAAACTTCCGCATTAACCCGTACGATTTCTTATGGCTACGACAATGGCATTCCTGTAAGCGAAACCGTTGAGCCGGATAGTAACGCGCTTAGGTTGGCGACTTCCTATGCATACAATGCTTTCGGTACAAAAGACCGTACGACTCAATCATGGGTGTCTCAGAACCTAGATGGTTTACCCTACGGTAACTCACGTTATAGCGAGGTGAACGAAGTTTATGATGCAAGTGGCGTATTAACACAAACTTTTGAAAATATGTTGAGGCAATCCTCGTCTGCGAGTGTAGAACCGAAGTTTGGGAACACCCTTCAGTCCACGGATATCAATAATATAACGACGAGCTTTGCCTATGATGATTACGGCCGTGTCGAAAATGAATCGAACTCAACAGGTATCTCTACAAACTATCAGTACAAGTCTTGTAACCAGTGTTTCTCATATAACAGTTCGGCTGTGTACTATGTTTCGAGTAAAACCACTGGCCAGAGTGCTATTCGTACTTACTATGATGCTCAAGATCGTGAAGTCGGTACACGTACTCGCTCATTAAATGGCGATTTTATATATACCTACAAATCTTATGACTTCAGAGGGAAAGTCGTTGTCTCATCTCAGCCCTTCTATGCATCATCAAGCCCAATAGTTACCGAGTTTTATTTTGATTTGTTGGGGCGCCCCGAACTAACGGTTTATCCAGATACTACAGAGAGTTCGATTAGTTACAGCGGTCTTCAAACAACGATCGTTAACAGAGAAGGGCAGGCCCAGAAGGTTTCAAAAAATATTGCAGGTTGGGATGTTCAAGTTGAAGATAATGCTGGCACAAAAATTGATTTTACTTATGATGCATTCGGTAATTTAGAAACGACACGAGTAAATGAAGATGCCGCTACTCTCGTTACCATTGGGTACGATTTACTGGGCCGCCGAACAAGCCTAGATGACCCTAATGCTGGATACATCGAATACGACATTAATCCGCTAGGTCTATTGGTTAGCGAAACAGACGCAAACCAAATCACGACTTACTATGAGTACGACGAGCTTGATCGAGTAATCACAAGAACGGATGATTTTGGTGGTGCGACGGAGCTTTCTCATTCTTGGGTCTACGATAACAAACCCAATGGCACAGGTAGTCTTGGGTCGGTAGTTGGCTATGATTCTGAAGGTAATACCTACAAGGAAGAGTATCAATACAACAGTGATGGCTATCAGGATGAATACTCTGTCGAAATTGCAGGAGTATCTTATACAACCGCAACCCACTACGACGATTTAAACCGGGTTAAGGGAATTACATACCCTTCAGGTTTTACTTACCAAAACGAATATAACAGTTACGGTTACCTGGATCGTGTTGAAAAGCTTGATGGTTCTATGTTGTGGCAGCTAAGCGCTTTGGATGCATTAGGAAACCATACCCAATATTCTTATGGGAATGGTGTTACTACAAATCAAAGCTTTGTGCCAGAAAGTGGGTTTGTGGAAACCATCACAGCGAGTGGTAATGGGTTTACCGTAATGAATCACCAGTATGGTTTCTCGCCTTTAGGAAATCTCGAATTTCGTACCGATCACCGGTTTGGAATTACAGAATCATTCTGTTACGACAATATGAACCGCTTAACCGCAGCGAGATTTAATGGTTGTTCAAATGTCGATTCTGATTTTGCTTACGATGATTTAGGGAACATAACAGAAAAGGATGGCATTTCAGATTACGCTTACGGCTCAGGAAGGCCTCACGCGGTTTCGCAGTTTGGTGGCTCCCAGTATGAATATGACAGCTCTGGTCAAATGATTTCAGGCGGAGGCAAAACAATATCGTATACGACATTTGGTAAACCTTCTTACATGTCTAAAGGGAACAATTGGACAGCTGTTACATATGACGCAAATAAAAACCGGATTAATCGCAGTGACTCTTCAGGTAGAAATACAACCTACATTGGTTTAGGCGGCTATGAAATTAACCGTGATAGTGCCGGTACCCAGTTAGTTCACTACATTGGTGATTTCGCGAAATACGTGATTGAAACAGGGTCGATTAATGATGATTTCTTAGTGTATATGCATCGTGACCACATCGGTTCCATCGTAGCGGAATCGGGTGAGTATTCATCTCAAGTACAGTTCTCATCAGAATGGCAGGGGTTCTCTGCTTGGGGTGAAAGGCTTTCACAGACCTGGAATGGAAACGAGCTAGGCGAATCTTTTGTTCCCATGATTCATAGCCGTGGGTTTACCGATCATGAACATTTGGATGGTGTTGGCTTAATTCATATGAATGGCCGTGTCTACGATCCTGAGTTAGGTCGATTCTTAACGCCAGACCCCTTTGTTCAAGCGCCAAACAATACACAAAGTTATAACCGTTATACCTATGTGTTTAATAATCCGTTGAGCTTTGTGGATCCGAGTGGGTATAACGCTGAGAACCTTGAAGTTCAGATTGTTATCGGTACACCGCCACCTGTACCAACGATTAATGATTTTAATTTTAATACTAGCCAAATAGCAGATATGGGTGTGCACCAGAGCTTTGCAAACTTTGCTAGTTCGGTGCAGTTTGCTTCAAATGGTACGATTGGGAGTACGCGCTGCGGCAATAGTATTTGTGGAATGTTCAGGCAGGCATTTATTGATGCGGGTCAGGGTGGTAAAACAAGTGAAGAGTTTATAGAAGATGTTGGCGAGGCGGCTGCAAAGGAATTAGCAATTAATGCTTTAAGTTTTGGTGGCGCGGGCCTTGTTGGAGGAGTGATTGTGCGAGCGGGAGGTAAGCTCGTTTGGCTTTCTTCCAGCAAGTCGTTTAGGTTGGTCTTTGATCCAAGCAAAAAAATCTGGGTCTCATCCGCTGGCTTGATTTATGGTGTTGGATCAAAGCACGGGAATAGAATCAAGCATGTGCTTGCTCATGCCAGTCCAAACTCTAAGAAAAAGGTGCATACGGTATTTAATGTCGAAAGGAAAAACGTACTTTCGTTAATAGATGAAGCGTGGCTTAAAAAGGGGGCGTCAGTCCCGGGCGACCCTGGAGCCTTTGTTGTTCCGATGGGGCGAGTAATTGGCTCTAATGGAGAAACAAGTATAAAAATCATTGTGAATAAGAATTCATCTGAGGTTATCACAGCCTATCCTTTGCCGCTGTAGTATTCAGGAGTGTTGTTATGTGTGAATGTGCAATAATCTGCCCTAGATGTGGGCAGGGAGAGGTATTAAACTTTATTGTAAAACAAAATAAAGTTTCTCTTTGGTTGTGTGACGAATGTGATGCGACTTGGTTTTCTAAGGATAATATTACGACGGGCCCCTTTGAAGATTTTTCAACTGTAATGAAGGGGTATGGTATAGAGTCTATCTGGGATAATTTGGAAAGGAAGAGTTAAAGGGGAACGTCAGAGGGATTTAATTTTAACCAATCCGTCCTGAAATATATTGTTCGGGTTAGGTCCGAATTTTTTAAGGGGAATTAAATGAAAAAGTTGTTTTCAAATCTATTTTTAGCGGGAGCCTTATTGTTTACATGCTCTGCATATGGTGGCGTGCTTTACGATGTGAAGATACTGGATCTTGAGGTAAGAAACGCCTCGGGTGGGTATGTTATCGCAAGATTAGATCAGTCATTTTCGACTTGCGCTGAAGGTAATCATGTAAAGTTGAATATGGATAATTCTGCGCTTAGCAATGCTTCTTATACAGCGTTACTTTCGGCGAAAATGTCTAGTGCAAAGGTGGATTTACTTTCTTCAAGCTCATGTGAACATTTTAATGTTTTGGAGCGAGTGAAAATCAAATAGTAATGTTATTCAATTCGTTCTGAAGTGAATGAGAAAGTCTCAAGGAGAGAGTTGTGCCAAGAAAACTAAAGGGGACGGAGGGATTTAATTTTAACCAATCCGTCCTGAAATATATTATTCGGGTTAGGTCCGAATTTTTTAGCTAAAGGTGACGGAGGGATTTAATTTTAATCAATCCGTTCTGAAGTGAATGATAAAACCTCAAGGAGAGAGTTGTGCCAAGACGGGCAAGGATGTATTTGGCGGGGGTGCCTTACCATATCGTCCAGCGTGGGAATAATAGGGAGCCGTGTTTTTTTGCGGTCGAGGATTATCAGTTTTATCTCGAGCTATTAACTGAGCTTCTGCCGAAGTACGGGGTTGCGTTGCACGCCTATGTGCTTATGACCAACCATGTTCATTTGTTGATGACCCCCAATGATTCTGAAAGTATTTCTCGGCTCACCCGTGTGTTAGGTAGTCGGTATGCTTTTTACATCAACAAAACCTACAAACGCACAGGCACGCTTTGGGAAGGGCGTCATAAATCAAGTGCGGTGGATACGGAAAACCACCTTCTGAAATGTTACCGCTATATTGAGCTGAACCCTGTTGCTGCAAATATGATTGAGCGCCCTGAGGAATATCGCTGGTCAAGTTATGGGGTTAATGCTTGGGGCGATGATTCAAAGGTTGTTGTGTTCCATGATGAGTACCTGCGATTGGGGCGAAGTAAAAAAGAGCGGTTGGCGAACTACCGGGGTTTATTTCGCGCTAGTTTGTCTGGTGAAGATTTAGACTCGATTCGTAAGGCGGCGCATTATTGTCAGCCGCTTGGAGATAGTCGGTTTTGTGAAAAAATTGCCTCACGGTCTGGTGTGAGTCTTGGGCAGATGAACCGGGGGCGACCAAGGTTTTGATCATACCCCTCAGTCTCATTTGGTACCCCATTTAGTAGTTTCTACTTGGTTTTCGTACGCGCGCTCTGGTATGAAGGCTTCTAATTTTGAAGGGCGAAAAAAGGAGAATGTATGAAGAATATAGTATTAGGAGTGTTTATTGCCGCTACAGCAATGCCAGCGTTATCTGACAGCTATTTTTCAGTTGATGCTTTGTTGGGGTCAGCAAATCAAAAAAGTAATATTGACGGGGGCCGTGAAATTTCTGGAAGCGATCTTTCTATCGGTGTTCGCGGCGCTTTTAACGTGAATGAAAATTTTGCACTTGAAGCTTCGCATTTTATTTACGGTGAGGCGACAGAGTCTTATGTCGACTCGTTTGGTGATGATATTGACGAATCTGTTGAGACTATGGCTTTACGCTTAGGCGTAAAAGGGAGTATTCCTCTGGGCGATGTCGTGTCGTTGAATGGTCGTGCTGGTTTGTCGATGTGGGATTACGAGTATGAATACCGGGATTCTTTCTTCGATGGTCTGGTCTTTAAAGCTGACGACAATGGCGTCGATTTATATTACGGAATGGGAATTCAGTTTAATTTAAATGAAAAATTTACTTTGGCTGCTGAATACGACATTACGGAGATGGGTGTTAAAATTGAAGGTGTGTCGATTGATCATGAGGTCAAAAACCTAGCGCTTTCAGTTGGGTACATATTCTAAGTTCACACCGGCTTCGCCTCTTTAAAATATCGGATTGCGTCGTTATTTCTAGCTCTAATGTCGCACCTTAAAGAGGCGGAGCAACAGGCGGTATTTCTTGGGGCTGCCGTGTGAAGTAGAAGTTTCATTTCGGCTCACCCAGCCTCTACCGCATAAAACAAGCAGTCACTCATCGCGATATCTGCGCGATGGGTGGCCATAAAAATTTGTAGGTCTTGTTTGGCGAGTAGCTTTCCATTATCGCTTGTAAAAAAGTCATTTACTTTGTCTTCGCCTTGCTCGTTACGAACGAGTAGGCAGTCTTCTAATTCCCGTTCTAGCCAGCCTATTAAGGTGCCTGCTTTTACCGTGTGCTGGTTTAGTGCTTCTATATTGTCGATCAATGTTATGTCTACTTCGTGTGCGGCTTCGGTGCCATAGTCAAGAGAAATACCTTGATGTATTTCTACACGCGTTGGGTGGTAGAAGCATTGAATGCGGTTTTGATCTAGTGCATCTAGCGAGTCAAACTGTGCAAAACGGCATAACCCTTCAAACGCAAGGTTGTGTGAGTCTTGCTGGCCTGCGCCGCCACATTCGATGGTGACGGTGGGGCAGGCAAAGTCTTCTTCCATGAGTGAGCCTACTACCAAATGTGTGATGACCATTTTTGGTGTAAACAAACTTGCCAGTTTTTTTACTTGTGATGTATCTGATATAGATACGGCAAATGCAGGGCCGGAGCCAGAGGTGTTGTGTAGGTCGATGACATATTGGGGCGAGAGCGATGTTATATAGTGGCTAATATCGCGCGCGGTTTCGGTAACGCGGTCGTGACAATCTTTTTCGTGCCCGAAGCGTCGGTTTAAATCGAATTCTCCGGGTATTTGTCGGTGCGTAAAAACAGGTTTGTGTTTCGCGGCCCGAACTGAGCCAATCACTAGCGCCAGGTTTGTTTTGGGTACGATGTTGCGTTTTAGAAACTGATGCGCAGCAATAAACCCAGATGGTTCATTGCCATGCACAAGTACGCTTGCCACTCGCCAGCTAGTGCCGTCACGCCCGGGTATTTCTATAACGCAGGCAGAAGATAAAGTTTGCAGCCAAGCTTCAGGCGTTTCTGGTAGCGTTAGTTCTGAAAGTCGAATAGTTTTTAACATGTCGTTAGCGATAAAATTTTAATGTTATTGGCCCCACTCGTGAACGGGCGCGCCGCTGTGAAAGTTTTCAACGTAGCGTTGAAACATTTCATGGCAGGCTTGGTCTCGGTTTGAGTGCGCTTCTATATTGTGAATGTATTGTTTCTGCCAGCGTGCGCCGGTCACTTTATGAATGAGTCGTTGTTCTATGATGTTTAGGTTTTGTTCAATTTCTTTTTGGTCGATTCCCAAGCGTGTTAAGCCTTTTTCAGCAATCGGAATCATTGCGCTTATGACTTCTGTAATGGGCATTTCGATCAGTTGATGTTTTTTTGCGTGAGGCCAAATGATTGAAGCGTCGAGGCCGTGTTGTGCCGCACGATAAAAATTAAAATCTGCGAACCGAAAAGGCATCATTGCAACGATGTCGTCGATGCTGTCACGTAAGCCCATAACAATACCGGTGGCGAAGGCTGCATTTGCGATCATGTCGATAAAGCTTGGCCCTGCGGGAAGCGCGCGCATTTCTATACGAATATGACCGTTGCCTTGGGGGCAGTATACGGGGCGGTTCCAGGGCCAGGTTGTGCCCATGTGCAGTGCCAGTTCGTGTAGCTTTGGAACGGTTTTGTTTGTCACGCTTGCTATCGGGTCTTCGTCTGTATTGACTGCGAATATAGGCGGGTAAAGCGATACACTAGAGGCGAAAATTTCCCATGGGCCTTTACGGTTCCAGCCTTGGCCAAACGCCACGCGGGCGGGCTGTTTCCAGTCTAAATTGTTGCGTGCGCGCGAATCTATAGATTGTTTAAATAAGGCAATACGGGTTTCATCCCATAATATTTTACCCAGCAACATAGGGGAGTTTGCGGAAATGGCTACGAGTAAACTTGTCGCGAGTTGCGTGGCATTAAACACTTGGGAAAACTCATCGGGTTTTACCATTAGGTGATATTGAAACGAGGTGTTCGCGCCTTCAAGTGCGACGTTCTCACTCGTGAGTGAGATATTGTCTTCCCCTGCTATGTCGACCACGAATTTTTCACCGCGCATTTTTAGAAGGTGTTTTGAAAGTGCGCGATAACGAACTGAATTCGTCATGTATTTTGGGGTTAAATGTTGTCGCCTTAGTGTGGGTAATATGCCGGTGGGAATAATGTGTGCGTTGTAATTGTCTGCCAAGCCTTGCAATTTTTGGTGTGAGGTGAGCATTTCTTGATGAAGCCGTGAAAATGCATGTGCGTTTAGCATGTTCGGCTGGTAATTGATTTCTAAGTTAAAACGATTGAGTTCGGTGGTGTATTTGGAATCGCCAGATTTTTCGATTAGCTCAGTGTTAAGTGCGCGAACAATGCCTTGATCATCGACGATGTAGTTTTCGAGTTCGCCGCCAATTTGCAAGGGCATATCGCCAAAACTGGGGCTAGCCAGAAGTGTTTTTAGGGCTTGCAAACATTCATATAGGCGTTGCGAATACGCTTCGTATTCTTCACTGCTAAAGTCTTCTTTTTCAACATCGATTCCCATGTTCACGCCTGTCTAACAGATGTTCGAGTCGTGCCTCATTTAAGGTTAGCATACCGGTGGTGGGGCTGTGCGAGATGATCTTGATCAAGGTCGAACGCGTCAGTGGGTTAGCTTGATAATTTACATGCTTGCGGAGGCTTATGTCGCTTTCGAGGGGCGGCCTGGGATCGTTTTCCAGGTAATGACTTCACATTGATCTTTCGCTACTGCGAGTACCTGATGTGGCCCCTTCACGTTTTGGTGCGTATCAATGAAATTATTTAGGTCTAGGCAATAAAAATCATCGCAAATATTGGCGCGAAGTGAACTGTCTAAGTTGCAGCCAGAGTCGGTGTGATAAATGCAGCTGTTTGTTACAGATTTTTCAGGGATATGTTTATGGTATTCGTCAATAAGTGTTTCTGCATCAAGGCTCGGGGTTGAATCTAAGATGCTTAGAATGGTTGATCGCTGAATAAATGCGTGATTAATTTTCCCTTTATTACAGCAGCGGCCTCTACAGGTGCCGCATAAGTGCGGTAAAAATTGCGCGACATTCTGATGTGGGTGCGTATCGAATGGTGAAACAAATTTTGTTTCTTGTTCAACCTGCTCTAATGAGTTGGTAAGGGTGCGTAAATGTTCGATAAAAAAATCGATGCGCTCTTGCGGAACTGTTTCGCTTTCTTGGTGATTGTAAGGCACGCTAACGACACTCGATTGTTCTTCGTTAAACCCGTTTTCTTTTTGCCAGTCCTTATACAGTTTTTCAATGTCTTGCTTGTGTTGTTTTTCTTTCTTTTTCCAGCATTCAGACGCTTGCGCTTGTTGTTCTCTTTGCCACGTCATGCGGCACGTTATACTCCCGCAATGGTAGGTGTTCGCGTGGTCTAGTGGTTCTGCCTTGCAGTAGGGGCATGTCTTTGAAGAAGAATTTGGCGACACATGGCTTCCTGAGTTGATATGATACGCAAAATTAATTTTAGCTTAATGTTCGTGGAACGTGATGTATGAATGCTCGGCAAGCTTCATTGTATATGATTATCGCTGCGGCGCTCTGGGGTACACACCCTACGCTTATCAAACTGGCAGATTGGAGCACTTTGGGTACGGCGTGGGCGAGGGGTTTAAGCTGTGCGGGGCTGCTGTTGGTGTATCTCGTATATTATCGGCTTTTTTCGCTGCGTTCTTTAAAGCTCCAATTTTTCTGTGGTTTTTTTCTCGCATTAAACAGTTTGCTCTTTGTTGCCGCCAGCCAATATACGCAGGCCGCTAATGCGGTCGTGTTAATGTTTGTGTTTCCGTGGATTACGATTGCTCTGGATTATGTTTTCAATAGCCGCGCGCCGACAAAACCCGAGTTAGTACGTTTGTGCTTTGGTTTGTGCGGTATTGTTTTGATCTTGTTTGGTGATTTTTCTGAGGGCGGTAAGTTAGGCAATGTTTTTGCGCTTCTCGCTGGGGCTTGTATTGCGTTTCATATTTTTTTCAGCCAAAAACTTCAAGTAAAACATGGCAGTAACCATGAAGTATTAACGGCGATGCTTTTTGCTTGGGTGTTAACGAGCGTCGTTTTGTTACCCTCGCTGTTTTTTGGTACGTCTTTAGGCAGCGGAAATGGTATTTATCTTCTTTTATTTTGTGTGCTCTCAGCCGTGCCTTGGCTACTGTGGGGGCGCTCTATCGCTTACATTCCCGGCCATGTGGTTGCAGCCTTGTTAGGGGTTGAAGTGCTGGTTGCCGCATTGTGTGCATACTTAACACTAGGGGAGTCACTATCTGCCCCCATGATCGCCGGCGGCGCCATCGTGTTGGCTACCGCAAGTTTGCAGGTGTACGCAAAGTAAAGTAATGGGGGTAGGCGCCGAATACACCGCGTGAGGTACTAGTTAGACACTTGAGATTAAGTGCTAGCACTTTTCATACGCAGGTATTGCTTTTAGGCATTGGTTTTAGGTATTGAGCAATCGAGAAAGTTTAGCTGGCTCGTTCATTACTAAATACACAAATAGCTCGTAGTAACTGAGTTCACGTACTACAGGAAGTGGCAGAGGTTTTGTTGGTACTTTCTTCATTGGCACAACATTCATGAGACATTCTCCCTATGGGTTCAGTGGTTGTATCGAATTCTGGGGCTAGTTTGCCCTGGTGCAGATTAACCTTCGCTGAATAACATAGGTGCTAAATGGCAAGGTGGGTGGCGCAGCACTTGGGTGAGTGTATGGTGGGCTATTTCGTATTGAACTGATTTGTCCTATTATTATCTGAAGAATATCTGTGTTTTTTGGTACTGATATGTTCCGAACCCGAGCAAACAAGCGGTCACTCGCCGGCAAAAGCGCCACATTGCGCTTGTGGTGGTTGTGTATGCTTTTGGCTTATGCGGGGCAGTTGTTGGGCGCTAGTGCCCACGCGGCGCAGATGATGGTGCCTTATAGTGCGCCGGAAGTAGCGCAAGCGTCATGCCACGGTAATGAAAATCAGGTAAGCGGAAGTGACCAAGGCAAAGCTCAAGCCCAAGACAAAACCATAGTCGGTAGTGGTCACAATGGCGGGCATTATCAAATGTCGTCGGAAATGCCGCTTGATACGTCTTCTGTTTCCTTAAATAGCGTTAGTAACGATTGTTGCGATGATAAAGACTGCTCTATGTCTTTTTGTCATGCCACCAGCGCGCCCTTGCAGTATTCGACGGTGTGGCAAGGCGCAACGCCTCACACCTTGAATGCGCTTATTCCCTCTCTTGCGAGTATTGCTCCGCCCCCTAATTTATTTCGTCCTCCCATTATTGCGTAACACAGGGCAAGTGCGTCCAGTGTGGATGCTCTGTTGTCTCATTTAATCTTTTTATTCCTTTTATCTCAGTGGCGAAGCGGTGCTTCCCAAGGTTTATCGATGAATACAAGTAATGTGTCAGTGACCTCTCTATTGGGGGGCATAGTGGTTGGTGTGTTGATGGGGGCGGGTGCCGTGGCGCTGTTTAGTGCTCCGTCAGAAAAAGCTAGTCTTGGAGCCAAAGACAAACCGCTGTATTGGGTTGCACCTATGGACCCAAATTATCGTCGTGCTGAGCCGGGGCTTTCACCCATGGGAATGGACCTAGTTCCGGTATATAAGGGTGGTGATGGGCATACAGATACAGGTATGGGGGCTGGTACCGTAAGTATATCGCCCCATATCGTGAATAACTTGGGTGTGCGAAGTGCGAATGTCGAAAAACGACCTTTGCAAAATAAAATCGTTACAGTGGCGTATGTTAAATACGATGAAGATAATTTAATTCACATTCACCCGCGTGTCTCTGGTTGGGTTGAAGAGCTTAATATCAAAGCTGCCGGTGACCCGGTTAAAAAAGGCGAAGCACTTTACGCCTTGTATTCGCCAGAATTAGTCAGCGCGCAAGAAGAATTCGTACTTGCGTTAAACGGCACCAATAATCGTTTGGTGAAAGGTGCGATGGATCGCTTGCTAGCGTTACAAATTTCACAGCAATTCATAAATGAATTAAAGCGCACGAAGCGTGTAAAGCAGCGGGTAACCTTTTATTCGCCGCAGTCAGGTGTTGTCGATAACCTCAATATTCGAGAAGGTTTTTTTGTTGAGCCTGGCACAACAATGTTGAGTATTGGTGCTTTAGATAACGTATGGGTTGAAGCCGAAATTTTTGAAAGACAAGCGCCGTTGGTAAAGCTTAACGATGCCATCACAATGGTATTAGATTACCTGCCTGGGCGCACATGGAAAGGAAAAGTAGATTACATCTACCCAACCATCGATGATGAAACACGCACTGCACGTGCTCGTATTCGTATTGAAAACTCAGACGGCGCACTAAAACCTAATATGTTCGCTCAGGTAACGATTCATTCTAAAAGCGATGCGTCAGTTGTTGTAGTACCTCACGAAGCACTGATTCGTACCGGCGATCAAAATCGTGTCGTACTGAGTCTCGGGGAAGGGCGATTTAAATCCATTGCGGTGACATCAGGCCGTTCTGATGGTCGTTTTATTGAAATTCTCGAAGGTTTAAAAGAAGGGGATCGTATTGTCACTTCGGCCCAATTTTTATTGGATTCTGAATCAAGCAAAGACTCTGATTTTAAGCGCATAGATCATGATGATGTGGTGCCAAATGTTGAACACACGCACCACCAAAATAGCGGAGGGTAATGATGATTACTTCTGTTATTCGCTGGTCGATCGAAAATCGAATCTTTGTGTTATTGGCGACGCTGCTACTGTTGGGCGTTGGTGTGTTCTCGTTGCAAAGAACACCGGTCGATGCAATTCCTGACTTGTCTGACGTTCAAGTAATTATAAAAACCTCTTACCCTGGGCAGGCGCCACAAGTCGTGGAAGACCAGGTTACCTACCCATTGTCCACTGCCATGCTCTCTGTACCGGGTGCAGTAACTGTGCGAGGGTTTTCTTTTTTTGGTGATTCCTATGTGTATGTCATTTTTGATGAGAAAAGAGATTTATATTGGGCGAGAAGCCGAGTTTTAGAATACTTAAGTCAGGTAGCGCCCAATTTACCGGCAGCGGCAAAACCACAGCTAGGGCCAGATGCCACCGGTGTGGGGTGGGTCTATATCTATGCATTAATCGATAAAACAGGGAAACACGACATTAGTCAGCTCAGGAGTCTGCAAGATTGGTTTTTAAAATATGAATTGCAAGCGGTGCCCAGTGTTTCTGAAGTGGCTGCGGTCGGAGGTATGGTTAAGCAATATCAGGTTACGGTAAACCCTGAAAAACTACGCGCATTTGATATTCCTCTGTCGCATATTCAAATGGCAATCAGCCGAGCGAATCAAGAGGTAGGGGCTTCGGTAATCGAAATGGCCGAGGCCGAATACATGGTTCGTGCGTCTGGTTATTTAAAAAATGTTGAAGATATTGCCAGTATACCGTTAGGGGTGAATAAAAATGGTACTTCCTTACTTTTACGTGACATCGCAGACATTCAATTAGGGTCAAAAATGCGCCGAGGTATCGCAGAATTAAACGGCGAAGGTGAAACCGTTGGCGGTATTGTTGTTATGCGTTCTGGTGAAAATGCGCAAAAAACTATTGGGGCTGTTAAAGAAAAATTAGAACAACTCAAAAAAGGGCTTCCGGAAGGCGTAGAAATTGTTACGGTATACGACCGCTCAAAACTTATTCATAACGCGATAAACAACCTTTGGAAAAAACTGCTAGAAGAGTTTGCCATTGTAGCTCTTATTTGCATATTGTTTTTGTTTCACGTTCGGTCGGCTCTGGTTGCAATTGTTAGCTTGCCTGTGGGTGTTGTGGCGGCTTTTGTTGTGATGTACTTTCAAGGTATCAACGCCAATATTATGTCATTGGGCGGTATTGCGATTGCCGTTGGCACCATGATAGATGGCGCAATCGTAATGATCGAAAATATGCACAAGCATATGGAAAAGACACCATTGTCAAAAAAAAATAGGTGGCTGATTGTCGGTAAAGCGGCAAGCGAAGTCGGGCCAGCATTATTTTTTAGCTTACTCATTATTACCGTCAGCTTTATTCCTATATTTACCCTAGAAGCACAAGAGGGGCGTATGTTTAGCCCTTTAGCGTTTACAAAAACTTATGCTATGGCCGCTTCAGCAGTGTTAGCGATTACCCTGGTGCCTGTGTTAATGGGTTACTTTATTCGCGGCAAAGTGTTGCCCGAAAAAAACAACCCCGTTAATCGCAGTTTAATTGCAATATACACCCCGGTACTTAAGCGTGTGCTTTCGTTCCCAAAAATAAGTATCGGCATTGCATGTTTAGTTTTTCTTAGTACCTTTTGGCCATTGCAAAAGATTGGCAGTGAATTTATGCCATCTCTCGACGAGGGGGATTTAATGTATATGCCCACGACTTACCCAAGTATATCAATAGGTAAGGCGCGAGCATTGCTACAACAAACAGACAAGCTTATTCGCCAAGTACCCGAAGTTGAAAATGTATTTGGGAAAATAGGGCGGGCAGAAACAGCCACCGACCCTGCGCCACTCACTATGATCGAAACCTTTATTCAATTAAAGCCGCGTGATGAATGGCGAAAAGGTGTTACTACAGAATCGTTAAAAAAGGAATTTGACTCACTCGTAACATTGCCTGGCGTTACTAACGCTTGGGTTATGCCTATCAAAACTCGCATTGATATGTTGGCTACAGGAATAAAGACACCCTTGGGTATTAAAGTCGCAGGCCCCGAGTTACCTGTTATTCAATCTATTGGTCAAACCTTAGAGCAGATATTGCCAAAGGTGGAAGGCACTGCTTCCGTGTATTCCGAACGTGTCGCGGGCGGGCGCTATTTAAATATCGACATCGATCGCGCCAAGGCGGCACGTTTTGGCCTCAATATTAGTGATGTTCAACAAGTGATCGCTACAGCGATTGGCGGTGTAAATGTTACCCAAACCGTTGAAGGGTTAGAGCGTTATTCCGTAAATATTCGCTACCCTCAATCGTATCGCGATTCGCCAGAACAATTAGCATTGCTGCCTATTGTTACCCCCCAAGGCGAACGCATTGCACTAAGTGACGTGGCTAACATCGCTATTCAAAATGGTCCTCAGGGCATCAAAAGTGAAAATGCTCGCATTAACGGGTGGACTTTTATTGATTTAAAAAATATCGATGTAGGGCGCTACGTGGAAAATGCAAAACAAGTCATTGACCGCGAGCTAAAGCTTCCTACGGGTTATTCCATTAGTTGGGCGGGTCAATATGAATATATGGAGCGTGCAAAAGAAAAGCTTCGTTATGTTGTTCCTTTAACCCTCATGATCATCATGTTACTTCTTTACATGAGCTTTAGAAACTTCTCAGAAGTAGCTCTCATCATGGGAACGTTACCCTTGGCGTTGGTTGGGAGCATCTGGTTAATGTACTGGCTGGATTTTAATTTTTCAATTGCGGTTGGTGTTGGTTTTATTGCCTTAGCGGGTGTGGCGGTAGAAATTGGCGTGATCATGTTGGTGTATCTAAACCAATCGATGCATCGGTTAGATAATAAAATGCAGACGACTGAAAATGATATTAAAAATGCCGTACTCGAAGGGGCAACGCTTCGTGTGCGCCCTGTGCTCATGACAACAGGTGCCACCATCGCAGGCTTGTTGCCAATTATGTACGGTAGTGGCACCGGCTCAGAAGTGATGCAGCGATTAGCTGCGCCGATGGTGGGTGGAATGGTGAGTGCTTTGGTGTTAACCCTGTTAATATTGCCGGCGACGTATTTTTTGTGGAAGCGAAGGGTAATGCTAAACGACGCGGTGGCGTAATCGAAGCGCGTGCGTGCGACACTGGGCAGGCGTAGCGCAATTAAAGCGGTTTTTTGGTGGGCTTATTTTCTATTTCTTCTTGAATTGATGCCCACTCTTGGCCGAGTTTATGGTGAGAATTAGCGGGGTTGATGGTGAGCGGAAATAATTTGGACAACATACTGAAAGAAAATTTTGGTTTCGATGGTTTTCGTGAGGGCCAGAAACCGGTTGTTGAAACATTACTTTCTGGCCAATCTTCGCTTGCTATATTTCCAACAGGTTCAGGAAAGTCGCTATGCTATCAGTTTACAGCCACACAGCTTCCCAATTTAACATTGGTGGTGTCGCCACTTCTGGCCTTGATGAAAGATCAATTAGAGTTTTTGCATCGGCACGGAATTCCGTCTGCCAGCCTAGACTCAAGTTTAAACTATGATGAATATAATCGCGTCGTAAGAGATATTCGCGATAACACACTCAAAGTTTTAATGGTTTCGGTTGAGCGTTTTAAAAATGAGCGTTTTCGCCTTCTTATTGAAAAAACACCAATCTCATTGCTTGTTGTTGATGAGGCGCACTGTATTTCTGAATGGGGGCATAATTTTCGACCAGATTATTTGAAGTTGCCAAGATACCAAAATGATTTAAATATTCCTCAAGTGCTATTGCTAACCGCTACAGCAACCCGGAAAGTAAAGCATGATATGGCTGCTAAATTTTCTATTGCTGAAAATGCGGTGGTTCAAACAGGGTTTTATAGAAATAATTTACACCTGCATGTGTTGTCTGTAGCAGAAAACGATAAGCCTCAATATTTGACCAAGCTGATTCAGGGGCAGGGCGACACGAGTGGAATTGTCTATGTCACTTTGCAAAATACAGCCGAGCGCATTGCTGAGTATTTGAGGCGCGCAGGTGTGAATGCAAAGGCGTATCACGCCGGTATTAATAATGATGTTCGTAAACAGGTTCAAGATGAGTTTATGAATGGTGATACCCCAATTGTTGTCGCGACGATTGCATTTGGTATGGGGGTCGACAAATCAGATATTCGTTTTGTTATTCATTATGATTTGCCAAAATCTATTGAGAACTACAGTCAAGAAATTGGTCGTGCTGGCCGAGATGGGCAGCTTTCAAATTGTTATGTGCTCGGTAACCTTGCAACGCTGAATACTCTCGAGAATTTTGTTTATGGCGATACGCCAGAGCAATGGGGCATAGCGTCGGTCGTTAACGCTATTAAAGAGCGGCCAAAAGACGAGTGGGAAACCCAGATATATTCGCTTTCTAACCAGAGTAATATTCGTCAACTTACATTGAAAACACTGCTTGTAAAATTGGAAATGGCCGGTGTTATTGCGCCCAAGTACAGTTATTTTTCTGAATACAATATCAAACTGTTGGTTGATCAGGCTTTTATTGTCGACCACTTTGATGGTGAGCGTAAGACTTTTGTTAGCGCCCTATTTGATGCCATTACCTTTAAAAAGATTTGGGGCTCAGTTGATTTTGATGCGCTATACAACACATATGGCGGTGAGCGAAAGCGCGCTATTACTGCGCTAGAGTATATGCGAGACAAGCAGTGGTTGGAGTTAAAGCCTTCGGGTAATACGGAAGTCTACTCGGCCAACGATGCTTTGCTTCATCAAGACAGTCTTGTACAAGGTTTACATCAACAGTTTAACGAGCACGAAGCGAGCGAGATAAAACGTATTGCTCTGTTGCTGCAATTCTTACAAAGCAAAAGTTGTTTGAGCTATGGTTTGGCAAAATATTTTGATGATTTGAAGGCCCCCGAAAAATGTGGCCACTGCACGGTATGTCAAGGAAGCCCGGCTGTGTTATCTGGCGAGCAAAATAACGCGCCTATTCCCAGTGAAGACCTTCACTCGGTGGCCAAACAATTGAAGGCGCATTTGTTTACATTCAACCAAACTCATTGCTCTAGTGATTTGATTGCCCGTTATTTAGTGGGTATCAATGTGCCTATATTTACTACGACTCAAGCGAAAAAAAGTGTTGCTGGGTTTGGAATGGCAGAGACCATGCGCTATAAGGATGTTACAGAGGCGTTAAACGCTACATCATAGACCTAGGGCATAGAAGATCTATTACAAGAAGGCCCGAGGCCGGGTGGCGGGCGAGCCGTATGCGGGTTCTTACTTAAGTTTTTACCAAACAAAAAAGCCCCACCTCATACGAGGCGGGGCTTTTTTGTTTGGTACCAGAGGCCGGACTCGAACCGGCACACTATCACTAGCGGGGGATTTTGAATCCCCTGTGTCTACCAATTTCACCACTCTGGCAATAACGAAGAGCTCATAAAGCCCCAAAACCTTGCAAAAAATTCCGATCGCGCTTTACACAACAACACACCAACCAAGAGAGAGGCGCAATCGAAGGGCGGCAATTATATCAGCGGTTTGGCGGCGGTCAACCGCCGAGCCGTGGTAAATTTTGTTCTTTTCCATTACTCTTGCGTCGAAATTTTTGGCTGTATTTATTTGCACGATGCGTAGAGACGATTTTCATTACGAACTTCCCGAAGAGTTGATTGCCCTTAAACCGACTCAAGAACGCTCCGGTAGCCGCTTGTTACGTTTGGATGGGCCGTCTGGCGCTATTGAACATTGCCAGTTTTCAGACATCTTAGAGCATATTGAGCCGGGTGATTTGATGGTGTTCAACAACACTAAGGTGATTCCTGCTCGTGTATTTGGCCAAAAGGAAAGTGGCGGCAAAGTCGAGGTCTTGGTTGAGCGAGTTCTTGATAGCTACCAAGTGATGGCGCATGTACGTGCGAGTAAGTCACCAAAGGCTGGCTCTACGCTGATATTGGAAGACGGAGCAAAGGTTATTGTAGAAGGGCGCGACGGCGCATTGTTCCATCTGCGGTTTTTGGGCGAAACGTCGGCTTTGGCCGTGTTGGAAGCGATTGGCCATATGCCGTTGCCGCCATATATTAGCCGTGAAGATGACGACTTTGATCGCGAACGTTACCAAACGGTATACGCCGAGCGTGCAGGGGCTGTGGCTGCGCCCACGGCGGGCTTACACTTTGATGAAGTTCTACTAAAAAAGCTAAAGGCAAAAGGTGTACAGCAAGCATTTGTGACTCTGCATGTGGGGGCGGGTACTTTTCAGCCGGTAAGAGCGGATGAAATCACCGACCACAGTATGCATAGTGAAGTCATGGAAGTGACGGCCGAGGTGTGTGAGCTTGTGCGCGCAACCAAAGCAGCCGGTAAGCGTGTGATAGCAGTGGGTACAACCAGTGTGCGCTGTTTAGAAACGGCGTCCCAAAGTGGTGAGATTCAAACCTACCAGGGCGATACCAATATATTTATTTATCCAAGTTATGAATTTAAGGTGGTAGATGCTTTGGTCACAAACTTCCATCTGTCAGAAAGTACCTTATTGATGTTGGTGAGTGCTTTTTCGGGCTATCAACATATTATGAAGGCTTACCGTGACGCTATTGAAAAGCGTTACCGCTTCTTTAGCTACGGTGATGCCATGTTCCTTACGCGCAATCTACAAGCGCATTTGGAGATTCCAAATAAAGGCGGCTGACACTTGTTGCTCGACCTGGGGCGACTGATTCCACCTTTTTTACATCACATAAAATTATTATGAAATTCGAACTATTTAATACACAAGGCCAAGCGCGCCGGGGCCAACTTAGTTTTGAGCGAGGCACCATCCAAACGCCTGCATTCATGCCTGTTGGTACCTATGGCACCGTGAAAGGGATGTTGCCGCGTGATATTGAAGCCATTGGGGCGGAAATTATTCTAGGTAATACCTTTCACTTGATGTTACGGCCCGGCACTCAGGTGATTAAAGAGCACGGCACCTTGCACGACTTCGCTCAATGGTCGAAACCGATTTTGACCGATTCCGGAGGTTTTCAAGTTTTTAGCTTGGGTGATCTTCGAAAAATTAGTGAAGAAGGGGTGAAATTTCGTTCCCCTATCGACGGCGACGAGATTTTTCTGACCCCTGAGCGAGCGATGGACGTTCAGCGGGATCTTGGCTCCGATATTGTCATGATCTTTGATGAATGTACCCCATATCCGGCAACAGAAACGGAAGCGCGAGAGTCTATGGAGCTGAGCCTTCGTTGGGCGAAGCGTTCTAAAGATGCCCATCAGGGTAATCCAAATGCGCTTTTTGGCATTGTTCAGGGAGGTATGTACGAGCAGTTGCGCAGTGAATCGTTACAGGGGCTTACCGATATCGGTTTCGATGGTTACGCCATTGGCGGTTTATCTGTAGGTGAACCGAAAGAAGATATGATTCGTGTGCTCGACCACCTCGGCCCCGTGATGCCTCAAGAAAAACCGCGCTACTTGATGGGGGTAGGCAAACCTCAAGACATCGTGGAAGCCGTATGTCGTGGAGTAGATATGTTTGATTGCGTTATGCCCACACGAAATGGCCGTAACGGTCACTTGTTTACCTCCTCTGGGGTGATAAAAATTCGTAACGCGAAACACCGTCATGATACTTCGCCGCTCGATAGTGAATGTGATTGTTATACCTGCAAAAACTTCAGCCGTGCTTACCTTCATCACCTCGATAAATGTGGTGAAATTTTAGGGGCGCAACTGAACACACTACACAATTTGCGCTTTTATCAGCGCCTGATGTCTGATCTACGATCGGCGATTGAGCAGGAAAAACTGGAAGAGTTCGTTGGGGCGTTCTACGAAAAACAAGGGCTTACTCGAGAGAAAACCGGGCCGTAAAGGCATTGGCTGCGGGCTAAATTTCGACGTTTTTGCTCTCAGTAGGGCAATTCCCTTGTGCTGCACACTTGAATCTCACCTTCGTCACCCAAATTGAGTCTAATGCGGGTATAATCGCTCGCCTTCAGTGGCTGCTGAAAAACCAATTTGACGTTACCCAAACGTTTTTCACCCGCCTTTTAGGGAATTACCCTTAAATTTTTATAAAAATAGCAAGATAGGCTAAAGGTCGTCGCCAGCCTTACTTTGGACCAGTCATGAATCGTTACCCCTTGTGGAAATACCTATTAATACTTTGCGCCGTTGTCATCGGCTTTATCTACGCATTGCCGAATATCTACCCGCCTGACCCTGCCATACAGATCTCCAGTCGTACGCCTGGTGAAAGCGTTGAGCAGCGCGCGATCGACTTGGCAACTAAAGCCTTAGATAAAGCTGAGATAGATTATTTTGGCGTTGAGCTAGGCGATAAAAATGGACTCGTTCGTTTTTACAGTTTGGACGACCAACTAAAAGCGCAATCGCTTTTAGATAAAGCGCTAGCGCGTGCTGCAAGCAACAAGTGGGTGGTTGCTGTTAATTTGGCACCGACGACCCCTGAATGGTTGGTGGGAATGGGCGCTGGGCCAATGAAATACGGCCTAGATCTGGCAGGTGGTGTGCACTTTTTGTTGGAGGTCGATACTCCCCAGGTCTTAGCAAAAGAAATGGAAAGCATCGAAAACCAGTTGAAAAAGTTTCAGCGCAAAGAAAGCTTACGTGGCGCAACGATCAAGGCGACTAAAACTAAAGTGGTCGTGCAAGCCGATAGCGAAGAAATGCGAGATGCATTTTCGTCTTTTATACGTAGCGATATTCGTAGCCTCGACTACACGCGAGCAAAAGACTCTGTCACAGGCAAGTACACCGTAGAAGCGGTATTCAACGAATTGTACATTCGTGAAAAAGAAAGTATGGCTGTAGAGCAAAATCTCAGTGCTTTGCGTAAACGTGTGAATTTATTGGGTGTGTCAGAGCCATTAGTTCAGCGACAAGGCCGCAATCGCATTGTGGTTCAACTGCCGGGTTTACAAGACACAGCAGAAGCGAAAAAGATTATTGGTAAAACGGCCAGTTTGGAATTCCGTTTAGAGGCGGAGCCAAATGCCTTAAGCACCAAAAAAGAATTATTCCCATTCAAAGAAGAAAACAGACAGCGTGGCACTGGCGGCGCATATTTAGAAAAGAAAATTGTGATTCGTGGCGATCATGTTAGTAATGCGAATTCTAGTATTGACCCAGAAACCAATGGCCCGCAGGTAAATATCACACTCAATAGCGATGGCGGTACCTTGATAAACCGTGTTTCGCGTAAGAATGTTGGCCGTGCTCTGGGCGTGTTGTTTATTGAGTACAGCCCAGTCAATCGCACTGTGCTTGATGAAGACGGCAACGAAGTGATTAAAACGGAATTTGTTGCCGACAAAAAAATCATCAGTTTGGCAACGATTCAATCGGCGCTCAACATGCAGTTTCGTATTACCGGGCTAGACAACCCTGCAGAAGCATCTGAGCTTGCGTTACTGCTAAAGGCGGGTGCTTTAGCTGCCCCAATGGGTTTTATCGAAGAGCGCACTATTGGCCCATCTTTGGGTAAACAAAACGTCGAGACGGGCGTTAAATCTGTACAAATTGGTTTAGCGCTAGTGCTAATTTTTATGGTGGTCTACTACCGTGTATTCGGTATTGCTGCCGACATCGCTTTGGCAGTAAATCTCATATTGTTGATTGCAGTGATGTCGATTTTTGGTGCAACGCTAACCTTGCCGGGTATCGCCGGTATCGTACTAACGGTTGGTATGGCGGTAGATGCCAATGTGCTGATCTTCTCGCGCGTTCGAGAAGAATTAAAAGCCGGTATGCCACCACAAACAGCGATTAAATCGGGTTTTGATCGTGCCTTTACGACGATTCTAGATGCGAATATCACCACCTTTATTGTTGCAATTATTTTATATGCCATTGGTTCTGGCCCGATAAAAGGTTTTGCCGTGACGTTAGCAATCGGTATTGTAACGTCTATGTTTACAGCCATATTGGGAACACGTGCGATTGTAAATTTGATTTATGGCAATCGCCAAGTTAAGAAGTTATTAATTTAGTTGCTCGAAACGATTAGCTTTTGAATATAGAGCCTTCGAACAACAACGAATTAACAGAGAGCCTGCAAACACAGAGGCTTTAAAAGAAAAGAGAATGTTATGAGCGAGCAAAAAATCATTAATTTTATGGGGCAGCGTAAAATTGCTGCGGCCATTTCGGCACTGCTGATCGTTATCTCGATCGCCTCGTTGGCCGTCAATAAATTAAACTTTGGGCTGGATTTTACTGGCGGAACCTCGGTGGAGTTACGTTATAAAGAGACAGCCGACCTTGAACAGATTCGAAGTGTTATTAAAGAGGGGGGCTACCCTTCTGCAGTGGTGGCAAACTTTGGTACAGACCGCGATGTAGCGATTCGTATTCAAGCGAATGATCCAAAACTTGGTGACGCCTTAGTGAAATTGTTGCGTGACGCATCGGCAACCGAAGTGGAATTAAAGCGTGTATCTTTTGTTGGCTCGCAAGTGGGCTCTGAACTGCGTGACGACGGTGGTTTGGGCATGTTATTCGCGTTAGCAGTGGTCATGATCTACGTTGCGGTACGCTTCCAGTTCAAGTTTTCTTTGGGCGCCGTGGCTGCGTTAGCTCACGATGTCATCATTGTATTGGGCATATTTTCGTTGATGCAGTTCGATTTTGATTTGACTGTATTGGCGGCAATACTAGCCGTCATTGGTTATTCGCTTAACGACACTATCGTAGTGTCAGATCGCATCCGCGAAAACTTTCGCAAAGTGAGAAATAGTCACCCGCTTGAAATTATTAATATTTCACTGACAGAAACTTTGGGTCGCACCTTAATTACATCGTTAACGACCTTGTTAGTATTGCTGGCCCTGTTTTTTGTGGGCGGAGAGATTATTCACAATTTTGCCGTTGCTCTCATTATTGGCGTCGTTGTGGGTACTTATTCTTCCATCTATGTGGCGGCGAATATTTTGCTGGCATTGAAGTTAAGTAGCGAAGATTTGATGGAAGTGGAAAAAGAAGGCGAAGATCACGAAGAGATTGAAATCTAGATCGGTTCAGTCTACATCAACGACATGCGATGTCGCTACACTATGCCCGAGATGGAGCGTCAGGTTTAGTTACGGATGCTACGGAGGGCGGACTGTTTTCGTTTGGGTGCTCGTTCAAGTGGCTGCGTTCAGGCAAGGAGTGATCTCCAAGCAAGGAAAATAGCGACAGCATACGGCCTATTTCTAAGCGAGCAGCAGCCGTGGTATGCGTGTCTTGATGCCTTGCGTTCATACAAAACTGGCCCTTGTTTGTAGCGGTTTCGTATACTCAGTATAGTCACTAGGGATCGACCTGATCGATTTTCCCTCATTTTCTGCAGGTATATTGCTAACAAATATAATAAGATCCTTTTTAGTCTTATTGCTTCGGAAAAGCTCGCCATGCTGGATAAGTTGTTCGGAAACAAAAGCCCATCACCCGTCGCCTCAAAACCAAAAGAGTTTGAAGGCCGTAAAGAACTTCTCTCTGCTCTTAATCGCTACGACCGTATTTTTCGCGGTAGCCGCGGATATGGCTTCATGGATTGGGATATAGAAACGGGCCGGCTGCATTGGCACGGTGGCTTTCTTGCATATCTGGGGTACGACGAGGAAGAAGCTCTCTCGGTCGATAATGTTGAGCGCTTCAACAAATTTGTTCACCCGGATGATGTCGCATCACTGCGTGAACAGCAGATAGCACTTCTTAAAGACCCTGATCACCCTGGCGTTATCAATACCCGCGCCCTCAAACGAGACGGTGGTAGCGTAGATGTAGAAATGCGCTTGGAAGCCGATCGCCGAGAAGATGGCTGGGTTAACCACTTATCTGGTTTGGTGTTTGATGTTTCCGCCCTCAAAGATACCGAAGCAGCCCTGTTGATCAGTGAGGCCAGGCTTAAGCGTATTATTGCTGCGGCTAACGATGGCATATGGGAGTGGTCTGCAGAGCTTGGCGGCAAGCGCATGAAACTGACCGATGATGGCCAGTTGGATTGGTCGAACCAAGAAGACAGCTTTACATTTGGTGCGCGCTGCTGGGAGATGATTGGTTATTCAGAACATTCGGCCGAAGCCAAAGCCGGCTTACGCACATGGCGCCGACTGATGCACCCAGACGATGGCGAGCGATTTGATAAAACGATTCTTGCCCATGTCTTTAAACAAAAACCACTTGATGTGGAATATCGCATTAAAGCAAAAAGTGGTGAATGGCGATGGCTTCGCGGCCGTGGTCAAATGAGCTATGACGCAGAGGGGCGGCCGAATATACTTTCTGGGACGAATATGGATATTACCGAGTTAAAGCATGCAGAAGAGCGTGTGTTGCGAGCCAAGGAAGAGGCCGAAAAAGCCAGTCAGGCCAAATCAGAATTCCTGTCTAGTATGAGCCACGAACTGCGTACGCCCTTGAATGCTATTTTAGGCTTTGCCCAGCTGTTTGAATTGGACAAAAACCTTTCTTTAGAGCAACGCGACAACATCCAAGAAATAAAATCTGCCGGTAACCACTTGCTTGAATTAGTGGGGGACGTACTCAACCTGGCGAAAATCGAATCAGGGCACTTACAGCTAAATTTGGAGCGTGTGATCTGTGCGCGGGTTATTACAGAATGTGCTGTTTTACTAAAACCACAATATGAAACTCGTGATTTATTACTCGCAGTCGAATTTAATGGTTTAGAAACCCATTCCGTACTGGCTGACCCTGTACGCTTAAAGCAAGTCATACTGAATTTAATGGCGAATGCAGGCAAATACAATAAGTCTGCTGGCCAAGTGTATATCGAGTGCAAGCGTGTCGAAAATGATTGTATCCGTATCTCTGTAAAAGATACTGGCCTAGGGATTGCCCCCGAGCTGCAAAACCAATTGTTTCAACCTTTTAATCGGCTAGGGGCTGAACGTAGCGGCGTTGAGGGTACTGGCGTTGGCTTGGTGATTACTAAGCAGTTAGTTGAGCAAATGGGCGGGCGTATAGGTTTTAGCAGTGAGTTGGGTGAAGGTAGTGAGTTTTGGGTCGAATTTGCTTCTGTGAGTAAAGCAGAAAAAAATGAAGAAGAAATCTCGTATAGCGAAAAAATAGCGGCGACAGAAGAGATTCCTGAGTTGGCCTTGCAGGGTCGTAAAAAAATACTCTATGTAGAAGACAATGTTTCCAATCAAAAACTAATGGATCGCCTTATGGGGCGTTACCCCGAAATTGATTTACATATGGTGGGGTTGGGGGTGCAGGGGCTTTACCTTGCTCGGTCTTTGCGGCCCGATTTGATTATTCTTGATGTGAACTTACCGGGTATCAACGGCTTTGAACTGCTACAGATTCTCAAGCAAGATACCAATACGAAAGATATACCGATTATTGCACTGTCGGCCAACGTGCTTGCCTACGATATTGAGAAGGGAAAAGATTCAGGTTTTGATCGCTATTTAACAAAACCCCTCGACTTAGCACAATTGATTAATGTGTTTAATGAGTTGATGGGGGCGGGGTAGCTTCTGTTGCTAAATACCAAACACGCGCGCTGCTTGAACGCTGGTAAAATCCATTTCGTCCTCAGCGAAATATGCCTTCTTTTTGTGAATAGAAAGCTTTAAGCGTCTCTTTACCTCTTTCAGGGGGAAAGGTAATTCGTCCAGGTTTATATTGAAGTTGGGCGGTGCATCCAATGCCTTGTTACTGGCAAGCAGCCAAACATGCTCTTTTCCAAAGGGCTGGCTAATCTTAATTTCAAACGGTGCGTTAGAAGCAGGGAATTCAATGAAGTCTCCCTCCTTTACATGGTTGTTCTTGTATAAAATACTGGGAATTAATTGATAAACTTTGCCGTCAGCATTTTCGTAGTAGAGGTAGAGCCAAGCGTCTTCGCTAAGGCTCATAAGAAATCTTAAATTGTCATGTTCTTGAAAGGCTTGTTCATCGCCTAAAAAGCTTGTGATGTCGACGTTTATGCTCGGTTTGTTCTCTGTGAATATACAGGCGCTAATGAAACACGTCAGTAAAAGAGTAAAAGATACACAGCAAAATGTTGGCATTTCAAAAATTCTATTCTAGAAGTTAAAAACGGAAGCCGTGGTTGTAACCGAAGTACAAGCTTCCGAAGTTATGTTCTTGCTCGTTGCCGCTATCAAATTCTGCAGCGACAGATTCGTTTTTAAACCCAAAGCTGATAGATGATACAGAAGTGATACGAAATGCTGCGCCAAGTTCAAGTGATGAGGTCGAGCCGTCACCCACATTTTCACCATCTTTATCTTTAATCGTATGGCCGTTTAAACCAAGTGTTCCGTATAGCGTCCAGCTTTGGTTTAAGGGAATAAAACCGGTTACGCCAACACCTAGGCCCGAGTAGACAAGCTCGCGATTGTGGTCGTCCCAATTTTGGGTGTGCGTTTTGAAACCACCTTGTACAGCAACGTAGCGATTAATTTGATAGCCCGCACCAAGCGAAACAAAACTTGAATTAATGGTGAGTTCGTCTTCTGCAATTGGGTCGGGGTCGTAAGCGGGTTGGTCGCCGTCAAATTCGTAGCCACCACTTTGTACATTGAACACGCCAAACCACTTGCCTTTTCGTAAGCCAACAGAAACACCTATTCCGCCCCCGGTGGTCGACTCGATATCGCCTTCAATGGCACCAGTGTTTTCACCCGTCCAGCCGCCGCTAAACAACTTTCCACCCAGTGTTAAGGTAAGTGGTGAGGTGGATGGGGCCTTTGATGGCGTTTCTCCAGAGGTTTCAGTAGCTGTTTGTGTGTTGCCGATTTGAGCAACCGCGAGTAGGCAGGCTAGAAAAATATATTTCATTATTAATGACCCTAAATTTGTTTTGCAACACTAAAAAGATTGTACAGGAAGAACAACACCGTTTTTATTTTCTTGCTTGGTTTTATTCTTCGCGGGTGTTTCAGGTGTATCGTTTGGTGTGGCAGAAGGCGTTTTATCGTTTTTATTTTTTTGTGTGATACTAGAGTCAACGTCAGAAACGACATTCACATCGACTTTCACTCGATCAGCAGGTACACCCGACACTTCTAAATTTACTTTTATAAATAGAAATTCGCCGAGTTCATCTCCTGCACCTTGCAGTACGCCCATCTGAGGTTTTTGATCAACATTATTGCTCACGGCTAACTTTACTCGCTGAGAAAGATCGCTGGCCGTAATCACGGGGTAGGGGTTGTTTTCTAATTCGCTGCGGAGAAAATACGTGAAAGGGGAATGGCCCGAAGCACGAAAATCATCGTCAACGTATTCGACGCCCCCGGCTGTAAGAATTTGAACGCTTTTTTTACTGTTAACCGCGTTTAAATAATCTTTTGATTGGGTATTGCTGTGTGCCCCCCGGCTAGCAGTTTTAAGGAGCGTACCGCTAAAGCAAGAATCTGAAATGAGAAGTGTATGTTTTGCGCGAGAACTGATGTCACTCAATTCGTCGCGAATGGTTGAGTTGCGAACGAAGGTTGTATGATCGGTGCCTTCGGCATCTATGGGTACCCAATAGCCTTTGTTATTGTATTGATCTAAAAAACCATGGCCGGCGTAGTACACAAGTACATTGTCTTGTGACATAACGCGTTTGGAAAAATCTCTTAGACCGTGAAGTAGCTCTCGTCGAGTTACATCTTCTAAGCGTTGTACGTCGCTAAACCCATAATTTTCCTTTAGTAGTTTCTCAACAGACTTTGAGTCAGAAACAGCGCGTTTAAGAGGCTTCCATAATTTGTTTGGATCTTGATACGCATCATTGCCAATGATGAGCGCCCGGTAGGTAGGCTCTTGCGAGCTTAGTTTAATGCTTTTACCATTGTTGATGCCGCCGACTATTTTGAGGCCCGCAATACTATTACTCGTTATGGTTAAAAAGCTTACGCTCAGAAAAATTGCAAGAAGACGAGTGTTCATTAATAGTTTCATACGTTACTTATCTCAATATAAAACCACCGGTATGTCTAAACCGGAGGTTTTTTGATGTCTTACCCGTAAGGGTTAAGCGATACAGTTGCCCAGGAAGAAGTCGATCGCGTTCTAATCTCCATTGGGTGTTTTCGGTTTTGGCCTTTTCAATACTTTGGCTGACTCCATCAGAGATTTCAATCAATTCTACTTGGTATTGTGATACCTGTGCGATGGCCTGCCATTGGATGCTGATAAATTTACCTTCTGAGCGTACCTGAAAGCCACTGTAATTCTCGACGAGTTTTTCGTTTAATCCATCTTGGTGGAAAAAACCAAGGCCCGGCTTAGCGCTGGGTTTTTGCAGTGCAAGAATGTTTGAGTCTTGAAAGCTCATTACGTCAGTACTACTCGGCGAAGAAGAGCTGATAAAAACAAAGGCGAACATAAAGCCAGCCATAGCAATGGCTGGGGCGGCCAAAGCGGGTATTTTTATCTTGAACAGTGATGTGTACCAGGCCTTGGAGGCGGGGGCGGAGTCGCGTTGACCTGCATCTGTACGAGCGGCTCCGAGGGCTGATTCCATTGCGAGTTGATGACAACTAGCGTGGAGCTTTGCAGAGAGTGCACTTGGCTTTCCTGCGGTAACGATGGTTTCGACTTGGCCTTGAATTAGCGTTTGCATATGTTGCAGGGCGCTTAACTCGCTACGGCATTTTGGGCAGCTCGCTAAATGCAAGCGTTGGTGATGAAAATCTCGATGGCTCGGCTCTTTCGCAAATTCATGCATCGATTCTTCGCTCATGTGTTCGCTCACGTCAGTTCTGGCATCTAAGCTGGCAATCATAAGTTTGGCTCTAACTGTAAGTTGTTTTGCATTGTTGATGTCTCTTGAATGATATAAGACGCCAAGTGTTGCAGTATTTGAAAACTATTTTTTATTGGTTAAATGATTGTGCAGTTTATCCAAGGCCTTCCGTTTGAAATAGTAAAGCTGTTGTCGATCATTTTTTTCTGCTTGTTTGTTTTTTCCTAGAGGTATGCTGTGTGCTTTGAGTGTCTGGAGAACGATATTCGCGTCTTGCTGTTCGATCACCAAGGCCTCTATGACAAATTGCTCCAGATCACTCATTTGTGACCATGCCTGCCGCAGCTCCTCCGACTGAAGAAGAGATTCAGGAGAGTATTGTTTGTCAGCTATATCTCTTTCGGGGCCGTTAGATTCTGGGTCGTCGCTGTTGTCGTCAGAATTCAAGCTTTGTATTTTGGGCGGATTTAATAGGTAAAGCCGTTTTCTCTCACTTAACTCTATTATGATTTGATCTGCTACTTCACGTACGCGGTTCTCGCTCATGCCGTGTTGTTGCGCGATCATTCTAAAATTATTTTCGCTTCGTAAACTCAAAAAAATGGTCTTAGCATATGGGTCAATGTCACATATATATTGTGGTACATGTACACGCCTATCGAATCGCCAGTTTTTCCAGCGTTCGTAAAACGGTAGCGAGTTGGCTAGTGTTTTAAAGTATGCAGCGAGCTGAGCTTCAGATTTAGCTTCGATTTTTTTTAAACGCTTTTCGTTGGTTAGTTCTTCGAGCATCCACCCGTAGCCCGCATTGGCTTTATCGCATAAGGCGCTGTTTGCAGGGCTGGCCCCTTGTGGTGGCGATAAGGTGCAGCGAACATTGCGATAAGAACCTTGGCAAAAGCGTCGGCAGAACCTATCGTTTTGGTAGTTAATATAAGGCGCCGCCACGGCATTAATATATTGCCTTGCATGAGGCTCACCTGCTTGGGCATCTAGCAGGTGCTGTTGAATATCTGCTGTGTCTGATGTGGTTTTTTTGGCCGCGATAGATTCCATAATATTCGTAACTATTCAGCCTCGTATAAAAACCAAGATGCAATTTTATTTTGACTGACCCGTATCGCTAGACCGAGTTGATCGTACGCAAGAAATTCGCCAGAGCTAAGTGTGATTTGACGGTCGGCAGGGCCGATAACGCGAATAACTCGCTCGGCGTGGTCTCCCATGTGTAACCGGTCAATGCCTTCAAAATTTCCGCTGTTTAGCCATAACGCAATGACTTTGTTTTGTTTGTTGCTGAGCCACACGCCGTTTTGATCTCGACGGATATGAATAGGTTCTCCGTCGAACCAGATTTTTGTTGACGCATTGTTACTGTTTTTAAGCGTGCTATCGAGTTGAATATTCTTATAACTAAGCTGTGTGTTCACATGCTTTCTCATCGGCGGTGTGTTTGACGCCTCTCTTAGTTTGTTTAGAGATAATTGCAGTAAATAGCCTTCACCTTGTCGCCCCATGGTTTGGGCGAAATTTTTCCAAAGCTTTTTGGCTCTCGTCGCGTCATCATTGAATTCGGCTAAAGCGGTTTGGTTTTGGATTAAGGCGAAAAGTAAAGCCGGGTTTTGGTTGTTTGAAAGAGCGGTATATTTTTTTAAGCTTTTTACTAATTGTTTTTCACTTTTAGCTATTTGCTTGTTGCTAGCAAAAGCAAGCGCTTGTAATAAGTCTGATTGGATGTCGTGGCCAAAGATGGGAATGTATTGCCCCTCTATAATACCTCGGGCCATGGGGCCGTTTTCCATAAGTACATAACTCAACGCGCGAAGGTAGTGTGTTTCTCGGTGTTCGGGGCTTAAACGTTGAGCTTTTTCAAAATAGTTCAGTGCTTGCTCTGAGAGGTATTTGATATTTGATTTCAGCTGAGCGACAGAACCGCGTTTTTGGGTGTTATCGATATTACGCCAAGAAGGTGTTGCTTCTACAAAAATGGGAAAGTACACATTTGGTTTCTGAGTTTTTGACGCATACTCCGGCCATAGCGAGATAGCTTCGGCTAAATAGCTCACGCCGATGCTATTGTGTACCGCACGCCCAGGGAAGTTACGCGCGTAGGCGGTGAGATACTCTCGGGCTTGAGGGTAGCGTTTGGCAACTAAGGCTTGTAAGCCTAGCTCGT
Organism: Agarilytica sp.; assembly: GCA_045430305.1. Classification (GTDB taxonomy): domain Bacteria; phylum Pseudomonadota; class Gammaproteobacteria; order Pseudomonadales; family Cellvibrionaceae; genus Agarilytica. The sequence goes on from JAILXW010000002.1 coordinate 874,390, forward strand.
AGAAAATAGATTGTTCACTAATAGAGCTTAACTGTGCCTGGGTGCGTAGCGCGCGTTCTTTTGCTTTGGCGCAAGCGGGCATTTCATTTGTGCAGGGCGTGTTCCAAATGTTTTCAATCCAGGCGGTATAAAAATCGTTGTCTTTGATTATTTGGTAGGGGTCATAACCGACGCTTGCCATCATCACGACTGCGTCGAGGTCTGCTTGTGCTTCAACGCTTTCCATTTGTGCAACTTGATCTGCATTTATGGCTAGGTCGCGTTTAATTTCTGCTGCGACTTCCGGAGCCTGATTGCCAATTAAGCGAAAGAATTGTTGATGCCACAAATCATTGCCTTTCTGGTGGGCCAGCTCGTGAGCGAGGATAAAGGCTAATAAGTGCTGACCACGCTGTTTCCCAAAGCTCAAACAGTTGTTAATGGCAGATCGGCTTAGGAGTATGTTGCCATCAGCGAGTGAGGCGGCCCAAGGTCCATCACTATCGCCTACCACGTTTAAAGTAGGTTCGACTCGGCTGATGTCCCACGCGCCCAGTAGCTGACCGAAGAGCTCGTGCGCCAAAGCGACGTTGGGGTCTTTCTGTGGCTGTATGACTTGAGGCTTCCAGTAGCGAATGGACTGGCTGGGGTCGTCAGGTACGTTGACCGCAAAGGCTAGGCTAGCGTTAAGCAAGCAGGCAAGAAGCAGGCCTAGGTGGCCCGCGAAGCGGCAGCGCTTAGCGAGTTTAGTGCTTAAACACGTCATATTTCAGCCTTCATTCCTTTATTTATCATGATGAGTTGAGTCATTAACTTATACAGACACCAAACTTTGCCATATTTGAAAATTTTTTTATTGGAAATCATTTTCAAATATCTCGGCTAGGGGGGTCTATTCATGAGTGTTCGCAAGATTTACCACAACGACAAATGAAACTCACATAACTTACGAGTCACAACTCAACAATCACAACTACAGAGAGTATGGTACTGACATGAAAATGCGCAATATTAAGTTTATGAATGGAATACATGACCGCCTAGAATCGATCGATAAGGGCCTGTTGGTAGTTGCCATGACGGGTGTGCTGCTGACCGCTTGTGGCGGCAGCGCAACAGATGATGATGCGGGGGGCAATGATTTGGCCAGCGTTGAGCTGGATCTTGAGCTGCCTAGCAGTGTGACGGGGGGGCTTGCCACAGACAGCAATGAAAAAACCTCGCTCAACGTCTTGGCTAGTAAAACCAGCAATCAGTTTGCGTCACAAAAAGCGGGTGACGAACCCTGTTCCTACATTGGGAATGACGATGACGACCCATTTGTGAATGGCTATGAAACGACGAAGTTCATGGTGTCTGCAGTTGCGGCCTGGAGTTGCGTCGCAGAACTGTTGATGGAGGTTTCGGAATTTGCACCCGGCGACGGTACCATCATTGAAACCGATAATGATCTCAATGCAGAAAATTACGAGGACGATGAGCCAACGCATTATTCTGTTGTCGATGACAGTGAAGTGCAAACCTCTGTGCGCTTGTACTATGGCTTTGATCGCGAAACGCCACCGACGATAGAAGACGAGGCAGGCTTTTACCTTTCTTGGACACAAGATGAAGGCGGCACGGAACGTGGCCGAGTCATTATTGATACGTTAGCGTTAGATGAAGAGACAGATGAAGATGACCCCGTGGCGATGCGTATGGACTTTGTACACGACGATGAAAATAAAACGCACGATCTATTTTTACGCTTCGGTGATGAAAATGCTTGGGCGCAAGGTTTCCGAATTCGTGTGAATAAAAACCTTGACGCAAACCCGTTGGAAGAAGTGTTCGTTGCCCAGGGCCTGATGGCTATGACCGCTCAGTTTCTCCCTGCGGAAAGTATTAGCGAAGTGCCCGAAATTTCTTTTTATTCTGTTGCCAATCGTATGGGCGATGGGGCCTCAATTTCAGAGGTTTCTGACCTTGCGATTTCCTTGCCCTTTGCCAATACGCATTTTGGGTCTTACCTCACCACCAAAGAAGATATCTATTTCTTTGATGATGATCAAGAAGCGGCGGAGCCTTGGGATTGGATTGAGAAAACATTTACGACGGCGGAATATCGCGGTGATCGTACGGCGTCAGCCTCAGGCGGCACTTGGGTTCCTTTTGACCCATCGTTAGACATGATCGCCGAGGCGTTGGAGCTTGATAGTGACTATTTTGATGCAAACTGTGTAGAAGTCGGAGACGATTGCCTAGCGCTTATTAATGCGATTTTCGACGATGGTTTTGCTGAGCAAGAGCCAAATCAAGGCGAAGACCCAAACGATTGGCGTTCGCTTTCCTTACAGTCAGCTACTTATCTTGATTCGGTATTCCCAAATGGGGTTGATTGGACGGACGCTTTTGTTCAAGATTTTCAACCTTAATTAAACTCATAAAAAACGCCGGCTAAATGAATAGCCGGCGTGTTCTTCTAAGAAAAATTTTAAGCAAAAAAGATTTAGTTATTGCTTGTCTCTTGTTTCCATTCCTTCTGGTATCTCATACCAATCTTGTTTTTCGCATATCCAAATATGTACGCTGGGTGCGAAAATAGAATCGTCTTCTACATCTACAGGTTTTAATTTGAGTTTTAGAATGTCAGGTGCATCCGGGTTGTAGTGATACACACGGTTGCCGCAGCAGGCACAAAACTTAGCAAAGTTTCGATTGCCGCTTTCTGCAACTCTACTCCAGTCTTTCATTTCACCGTTAAAGGTGATGGCGCCGTGCGGCACCATGGCCGTTACACTGAATGGCGATGTAGACAGCTTTTGGCATTCTTTGCAGTGGCAAGCAAACACTTGTTGTGGGGCTTCGTGTAATTCATATGTGACGTTGCCACACTGACACGCGCCTTTTATTGGAAAGGTATTCTCAGCCATTAGTGTTTCCTTAATGTTATGTAAAGCATTTAATTGTCAGCTGGCTTAACCCGCAGAAGGCACATCACCTAAATGTTTTTGTACTATCTGTAAAAGAGGTTTAAATACTTTTGGCGTTGCGCCCACAATGTGGCCACAGTTCATAAAGTCGGTTCCGCCTTTGAAGTCGGAAACCAGGGCACCGGCTTCTTTTAATAGCAATACTCCCGCGGCAATATCCCAAGGCTTTAAATTCATTTCCCAAAAACCTTCAAAGCGGCCAGCGGCTACATAGGCTAGATCTAAAGCGGCAGAACCGGGGCGTCGTACCCCTGCAGTTAAACTAGCTACTTCTTTTAGGCATTCAGCGTAAGGATCCATATGTTCTAAAGCAAAGCCATTAAACGGAATGCCAGTGCCAATGAGCGCGCCTTCTAAGCCCTTCATTGGGCTAACGCGAATACGTCGTTCATTTCGCATGGCACCTTTCCCGCGCGATGCACAAAACTCTTCGCGCTTGATTGGGTCCAGAACGACGCCATGTTCGAGTGTGCCTTTATAAGTGCACGCGATAGACACGGCGAAGTGGGGTATGCCGTGGAGGAAGTTTGTAGTGCCGTCGAGCGGGTCAATAATCCACTCGTAGTCACTGTCTGGGTTGCCAGAAACGCCGCTTTCCTCGCCACGGAATTTGTGGTCGGGGTAAGCTTTTTTCAGGTGGTAAAGAATTTCAGCCTCGGCCTTGTGGTCGATATCACTGACGTAATCGTTGCGGCCTTTTTCTTCAACTTTTACCCGGTCCAATCGCTCGAAAGCTTGTTCAATAATTTCACCGGCACTGCGTGCGGCTTTTAGGGCGATGGTGAGCATGGGTTCCATGGTGTTTTCTCGATTGATGTTGAAGGGGCGGCGATTATAGCAGAGGCAAGTGCGCTCGCGCTCCTCATCATGTATAGTCCGCGTCCGGTCAAATTAGAGCTCGAAATTCATGCAAAAACGTCTAGCAAACATCCGCATGGTGATGGTCAATACTACCCACCCCGGGAACATCGGAGCGGCCGCGCGTGCGATCAAAAACATGGGGCTTTCATCGCTAGTGGTGGTGGACCCTAAAGAATTCCCTTCGCCTAAGGCAGTATGGCGGGCAGCTGGCGCTACAGATGTGCTGGATAAGATCCGTGTTGTTGCCACGTTAGACGAGGCTATTGAAGATTGTGGTTTGGTGATAGGTACCAGTGCCCGTGAGCGGCGTATTCCCTGGCCTTTGCTGACGCCCCGAGAATGTGGCGATCGAGTGATTTCTGAAGCCGATACCCACAATGTGGCCATTCTGTTTGGCCGTGAAGATCGCGGGTTAACCAATGAAGAGCTGCAGAAATGTCACTATCACGTACATATTCCTGCCAATGCAGAATACTCGTCTCTCAATATTGCCGCCGCGATGCAGGTGATTAGCTACGAGATTCGCATGTCTCACTTAGCAGAAATCGAAGGCAAGGCCCCGCACTACGAAGACTGGGATGTACCGCCCGCAAAGACTCAAAATGTAGATCGTTTTTTCGAGCACCTAGAGGAAACGCTAGAGAAAATAGGCTTTCTTGACCCCCAAAACCCTCGCCAGACCATTACGCGCTTACGACGCCTATTCAACCGCATTCGTATGGACGAAATGGAGTTGAGCATCATGCGAGGCATGTTGACCTCGATTCAAAACCACGTGTATCACTCAGAAAAGCAAATTGAGTCCCTAAAGGACTCAAGTGGGCAAGGCGAAAACGCTCAGGGCGAATAGGGCAGGCATTAAGCGACCTGTGGGCCCTTTTTAATCCCGAGTGTTACGCTAGGTTTAATACTTGACTTAGATGCTGGGTTTTATCATAATTCCGTACTATTAGTACCGTTAATTGTCGTTTTTGACGTCTTATTTTTAGTCCCTTTATTTTAAGATCAAGTGCGAGGCATACCATGCGTTTAACCACCAAGGGTCGCTATGCCGTCACAGCCATGCTCGATTTAGCCCTGCATGCTACCGACGGCCCAGTCAGTTTGGCTGATATTAGTAAGCGCCAAGAGATATCTCTGTCTTACTTAGAACAGCTTTTTGCCAAGCTGCGCCAAAATGCTTTGGTTAAAAGTGTACGTGGCCCAGGCGGTGGTTACCGACTCAACCGCGACGCGAATGACGTATATGTCGCAGAGATTATCGATGCTGTGAATGAGTCTATTGATGCCACGAGTTGCGGTGGTCAAGGCGATTGTCAGCAAGGCGAAGTGTGTCTGACACATCATTTATGGACCGATCTCAGTGAACAGATTCATAAATTTTTGAGTGGTATTAGTTTACGCAGCTTAGTTGACCGAAAAGATGTGATTAATGTTGCGAGACGTCAAGATTGTAAAGACCAAGATGGTGCAACATCCCCTCTTGGTGGTAGCGTTCATAGTGACAACGTGATTACCTCCAGTAATCTCGTGTAACTAGTTAGGCCTAAATAACGTCCATTTTATGAAAACGCCCGTTTATTTGGATTACGCAGCAACTACGCCGGTAGACCCACGGGTGGCAGAAGCCATGTCGGCCTGCTTAACCCTCGACGGCAATTTCGCTAACCCCGCGTCACGTTCACATGTTTACGGGTGGAAAGCAGAAGAAGCAGTTGAACATGCTAGGGCCGCAGTTGCAGAGCTCATTCATGCAGATCCGCGCGAAATTGTATGGACCAGTGGTGCCACAGAATCCAACAATCTTGCAATTAAAGGCGTTGCGGAAGCGTACTCTGAAACAGGCCGGCATATTGTTACTGCCAGTACAGAACATAAAGCAGTATTAGATACTTGTGCGTATCTAGAAACTAAAGGGTTTTCTATAACGTATTTGAAACCTGCAGCTAGTGGTCGTATTGAAATAGCACAGGTCGAGGCTGCGCTGAAAGATGACACAATATTAGTGTCATTGATGCATGTGAATAATGAAATTGGCGTGATTCACGATATTGAAGCGATTGGGAAACTGTGCCGTAGTAAGGGCATTCTTTTCCATAGTGATGCAGCGCAAAGTCTCGGGAAAACTCCCGTAAATGTAGCAGTGTTAAATGTTGATTTAATGTCCTTTTCTGCTCATAAAATGTATGGCCCTAAAGGTATGGGTGCCTTGTATGTGCGTCGCAGCCCAGATGTGAAAATTACTGCGCAGATTCATGGTGGTGGGCACGAGCGCGGTATGCGGTCTGGTACGCTTGCAACTCACCAAATCGTGGGTATGGGTGAAGCGGCAAACATTGCGCAGCAAGAATTAGATGCAGAATCTAAACGGCTTTTAGCTCTGCGAGAAATCTTTTTAGCTGAGATACAAGAGCTTCCAGAAACGCAAGTAAATGGTGATCTCGAACATCGTGTAGCGGGCAATATTAATATGAGTTTTGCCTATGTTAATGGCGAATCACTTTTAATGTCGCTTCGCGATTTGGCTTTGTCGACGGGCTCTGCATGTACTTCTGTTTCCGTGGACCCGTCCTATGTGTTAACGGAAATTGGTGTAAGTAAAGCATTGGCAGAAAGCGCTTTGCGTATCAGCTTCGGTCGTTTTACTACCGAAAAAGAGGTCACGTTTGCTGCAGAGAAAATTAAAGAGGCGGTAGAGAAACTCCGCTTGCAATCGCCCGCGTGGAAAGCACGGCAGGCAGGTTAGTTTTAAAGATAAATTATGACACAAGAACATATCGATCAACTTATTGAAAAAGAATACGCAGCGGGCTTTGTTTCTGATATTGAGTCAGACACACTCCCTCCTGGTTTAAATGAGGATGTCGTACGCTTTATTTCATCGAAAAAAGGTGAGCCAGAGTGGATGCTCGAATGGCGCCTTAAGGCCTATCGTGCTTGGAAAGAAATGGTCGAGCCAGAATGGGCGCATGTCGATTACCCAAAGATAGAGTTCGATCAGATTTCTTATTATTCCGCCCCTAAAAGTATGGCTGATAAGCCAAAAAGTTTGGATGAAGTCGACCCTGAATTAATTGAAACCTACAACAAGTTAGGGATTCCGCTTCACGAACAAGAAATGTTGGCCGGTGTTGCGGTAGATGCAGTATTTGACTCGGTTTCTGTGGCGACAACCTTTCGTAAAAAATTGAAAGAGGCTGGTGTTATTTTTTGCCCTATCTCGGAAGCTGTGCATGAATATCCCGAGTTAGTGCAAAAATATTTAGGGTCGGTTGTTCCACAAAAAGACAATTACTATGCGGCGCTTAATTGTGCCGTCTTTAGTGATGGTTCCTTTGTGTATATTCCAAAAGGCGTACGTTGCCCGATGGAGCTATCCACCTATTTCCGTATTAATGAATCGAATACCGGCCAGTTTGAGCGAACGCTGATTATTGCCGAAGAAGGTTCGCATGTAAGTTACCTTGAAGGTTGCACGGCACCAATGCGGGACGAAAACCAGCTTCACGCCGCAGTGGTTGAGTTGGTCGCCTTAGATAACGCCAAAATCAAATACTCAACGGTTCAAAACTGGTACCCGGGTGATGCGCAAGGCAAAGGTGGCATATACAACTTTGTGACTAAGCGTGGTGTTTGCCACACTAATGCTCACATCTCTTGGACGCAAGTAGAAACAGGCTCTGCGATAACTTGGAAGTACCCGAGTTGTATCTTGAAGGGTGATAACTCGGTTGGCGAGTTTTATTCGGTAGCTCTAACTAACAATTATCAGCAAGCCGATACCGGTACCAAAATGATTCACCTGGGCAAAAATACGCGGTCGACAATTATTTCTAAGGGTATTTCTGCTGGTAAAAGCTCGAATGCCTACCGCGGGCTTGTGCGAATGAACCCCGGCGCCGAAGGTGCTCGTAATTATACGCAGTGTGATTCGCTGCTAATTGGTGATAAATGTGCGGCGCATACTTTCCCCTATATCGAAAGTAAAAACCCTTCGGCGGTAATCGAGCATGAAGCGACGACGTCGAAGGTGAGTGATGACCAATTGTATTTATGTTTGCAGCGCGGTATTGATACTGAAAAAGCGGTATCGATGATTGTGAATGGTTTTTGTAAAGAGGTATTCAAAGAGTTACCCATGGAGTTTGCCGTTGAAGCTGGCAAGCTGTTAGAGGTGAGTCTTGAGGGTAGTGTGGGGTAGGTTATTCCTCATTGAAAGAATGATTAAGTCGGCAGTTTAACTCGGTCGATTAGAAGTAAGGGCGGGTGAGGCTTTTTGAGACCGTCTGCCGCAGGACGCGGCAGTCGAGCCTACATGGATGTATCTACGGCGTGTCGAAAAAAGTTTACCCGCCCTTGCTTGGCAATACATGGTTAAGGGGCCGCGACCGAACGCTTAATTTGGTCGGTAAAGTTGGCCCTGTTATAGGCGCGCCCAATCATTGGGAGCATTTTATTTTTCACGCCGTAAACCCTTCCCTGGGGGCTCGGCTGCCGCGTCCTGCGGCAGACGGAAAAATAAAACACTCCCAATGCTCAGACGCTAAGTGGAATGTTCTCGGCTAAGTGTTTTCGACGCGGAATATGTTAGTAAGGTGATGCGTGAGATTGTTTGGAGAAAAAAGCTAAATGCTATCAATCAAAAATTTACAGGCAAAAGTAGAAGATAAAGATATTCTCAAAGGCTTAAGCTTAGACATTAAGCCAGGAGAAGTGCACGCTATTATGGGGCCTAACGGTTCCGGTAAAAGTACCCTGGGTCACGTGCTTAGTGGTCGAGAAGGTTACGAAGTGACAGGCGGCGGTGTAGAGTTTCTCGGCAAAGACTTACTTGATCTAGAAACCGAAGAGCGTGCACGCGAAGGTCTGTTTCTCGCCTTTCAATACCCAGTAGAAATTCCTGGCGTTAGCAATATGGAATTTCTAAAGGCCTCAGTGGATGCAGTGCGTGAGCATCGTGGGCTAGAAGCGCTCGATTCCGTGAGTTTTATGAAAAAAGCACGCGAGTTTTGTAAGGCGGTAAACCTAGATCAAAACTTTCTAAAGCGTGGTGTGAACGAAGGCTTTTCTGGCGGCGAGAAAAAACGCAACGAAATTATGCAAATGATGCTGCTAGAGCCCAAACTCGCCATACTTGATGAAACAGATTCTGGCCTCGATATCGATGCCTTACAAGTAGTTGCCGATGGCGTGAATTCGCTGCGCGCAGAAGATCGTTCTTTTATCGTGGTAACCCACTATCAACGCTTATTAAATTATATAGAACCCGATTATGTGCACGTGCTTGCCGGTGGCAAAATCGTTAAGTCCGGCGATAAAAGCTTGGCTTTAGAGCTAGAAGAAAAGGGTTACGGCTGGATAGAGCAAGAGGTCGCTTAATGTCTGATTTTGTTCAGCAAGCGCTAAGCGCAAATACAAGTACCGAACTCGATTGGCTTGAATCACAGCAGGCAAACAGTCGGGAAGCTTGGTCGAAGGTGACATTTCCCAATCGAAAAACCGAAGATTGGAAATACACCAGTCTTCGAGTATTGGAAAAACAAAACTTTACCGACGCTAACCCCTTGAAAGTATCGCTGGATGCCGAATTCATTGCGCAGCACGCAATTGCTGGGCTTGATACTTTTGATCTTGTATTTGTAAATGGCTATTTTTCGGAGGAGTATTCTTCACCGCGCACAGAGCTACCAGAAGATATACAGCTTTGTAATTTTCAGAGTGCGCCAGAAGAACTAAAGTCAGAAATTGCTAGTGCTCTCGACTCTGTAGTGCAAGCGGGTGACCATCTGTTTTCACAGCTTAATTTGGCACAAATGCAAGATGGTGTGTATTTGCGTGTAAATAAAAATGCCAAAGTCGAAAAAGTCATTCGAGTCTTTCACTATATGACCGCGCATGAGCAGGGCGTAAGTATTGCCCCCAGATTGTTTGTGCAAGTAGGTGTCGGCGCTGAAGCGAGTGTGGTTGAGCAATTTGCGAGTGAGGTCGGTGAGCCTAGGGTATTCGCTAACGCCTTAACCGAAATTGACCTGGCAGAAAATGCACAGATCAAACATTACCGCTTGCATCTTGAAGAAGAAACGGCGCTACACATTGGTGGTGTACATGCCGCTTTGGGTGCGCATTCTAACTTAAATAGTTTTCATCTCGCCTATGGCGGCGTATTGAAGCGCATCGATTGCGTTGTGCATCATAAAGGGCAGGGCGCACATTGCGAATTAAATGGTATCTATTTGCCGCGTCATAAACAGCACGTGGATTACCATACAACGATTGAGCATGCGGTGCCGCATTGCACCACAAATGAAGTGTTTCGCGGCATTATTAGTGATGAAGCAAAAGCAGTCTTTAATGGGCGTATTCATATTCATAAAGACGCTCAAAAAACACTGGCGCAACTGAGCAATAAAAACCTGCTTACTAGTAACAAAGCAGAGATCGACACCAAGCCCGAACTCGAAATATATGCGGATGATGTGCAGTGTGCCCACGGTGCTACAGTGGCACAGTTGGAAGAAAAGTCGATGCACTATTTGATGACGCGTGGCCTTTCGAGAACAGATGCTCGTATGATGTTGAGCTTTGGCTTTATCAATGAATTAGTGAATCAAATTCACCACGAAGCCATTGCTGAGTTTTTACGACCCAAAATATCCGCTTTGTTTTCTATTGAACCATTAAATGAAGGGCTGGAGGCGTAGTGTCTGTCATGGAAGCGATTGATCAGCAGCGCGCTTTCGATGTTGAAGATATTCGAAAGGACTTTCCCATTCTTCATCAAGAAGTGAATGGGCAGCCCTTGGTGTATCTCGATAATGCGGCTACCACGCAAAAGCCCAATGTCGTGATTGATGCGATAAGCGATTATTACCGCAACTACAATTCGAACGTACATCGTGGTGCCCACTATCTTAGTGATAAGGCCACGCAAAAATTTGAAGAAGCGCGCTCGACCATAGCGAGTTTTGTTAATAGCCCAAGTAGTGCTCAAGTTATTTGGACTCGTGGCACCACCGAAAGTATCAACTTGGTTGCCGCGACCTGGGGTCGGCAAAATATTACATCGGGCGATAAAATCATTGTGCCTGTGTTAGAGCACCACTCTAATATTGTGCCCTGGCAAATGTTGGCAAAAGAGAAAGGCGCAGAATTAGTGCCCTTGCCCATTAATGAGTTGGGCGAAATCGATATCGATCAGTATAAAAGCGTGCTAGATGAAAGCGTTAAGCTGGTGTCAGTCAATTGGGTTAGTAATGCCCTGGGCACGATTAACCCTATTAAAGAAATGATTGAGCTTGCTCGTAAAGTTGGGGCAAAGGTTTTAATTGATGGTGCGCAGGCTGTGGCGCACTTCCCGGTTGATGTGCAAAAGCTCGATTGTGACTTTTTCGTTTTTTCTGCGCACAAAATTTTTGGCCCAACAGGCATTGGTGTACTTTGGGGTAAAGAAGCACTGCTCAATGATATGCCGCCATACCATTATGGTGGTGAGATGATTGAGCATGTGAGTTTTTCTGGTACCACCTTCAATGTCTTGCCTTATAAATTTGAAGCGGGAACGCCAGATATTAGCGGCGCAATTGGTTTTGCGGCAGCTATAGAGTACTTACAAAGTTTTGACCGCGAGGCGCTCGCAAAACACGAGGCAGAAATTCTGCAATACGCGATTGAAAAGGCTTCGGCATTTCCAGGGTTAAAGTGCATTGGCCAATCACCTCAGTCTACCGGGGTTTTGAGTTTTGTGATTGACGGTACTCACCCTTCGGACGTAGGTATGTTGCTTGATCAGCAAGGTGTCGCCGTGCGAACTGGCCATCATTGTGCACAGCCCTTGATGGAAAGTTTGGGTTTGCCGGGTACGGTACGGGCGTCGTTTTCGGTTTATACCAGCAAGCAAGATATCGATCGGCTTTTCTCTGCGCTCGAAAAAGTCATGCAGTTTTTGGTTTAATTTATTTACTTAGTAAGCATTAGTTTAAGAGGTGGTAGCGATGTCTGTAGAAAGCTTTAGTGCTGAACAAGCGGTTTCGGTGACGCCTGCGGCGGCCGAACACTTCGCCAAAACATTGCATAATAGCTCTGCTAAAGCTTTGCGTATTAGCTTAAAGAAAAGCGGCTGTACAGGCTTTAAATACGTGATTGACGAAGTTGAAGCTGCGGAAGAGGGCGATATAGAAATCGCTTTGGAAAATGGTATTCAGATTTATCTCGACCCGCAACATTTACCAGCCTTGAGCGGTATGGTGATCGACTACGTGACCGAAGGGTTGAATAAAAACCTTGTGCTGAACAACCCCAATGTGAAAGATATATGCGGCTGTGGAGAGTCCTTTTCCGTATAGCATTGAGCAGGTCTAACCCTACTTTTTTGATTCTAAATATATTCAACGAGCTTTTTCCCTATGTCCGAACAACGAATGGTTGCCACCTTGCGAGAATGCCCTGCGCGCTTGGTGCCTGTCGGAGATCCCATCACAATTCCCGCGCATTCATTTGTGACAATTACTCAGTCACTTGGTGGCAATTACACCGTGGTGTATCAGGGGAATATGCTGCGAGTGGATGGCACTGATGCAGACGCGTTAGGCTTAGAAAAATACGAGCTTACCTTTCAAGATCATGACGATAACAAAATTCATGAAGAGCAAGTGTGGGAAGCTCTTGAAACCATTTATGACCCAGAGATTCCGGTTAATTTAAGAAGCTTGGGCCTCATTTATTCTGTCAACATTGATCAGGCAAGCCACGCTATTCGTATTGATATGACATTGACCGCACCTGGTTGTGGCATGGGGCCGGTGTTAGTGGGTGACGTTAAGCATCGTGTAAAGTTAGTGCCAAATGTTGCATCCGTGGAAGTCGAACTGGTTTTTGATCCGCCCTGGAGTCGCGATATGATGTCGGAAGAGGCTCAGCTAGAAACAGGCATGTTCTTTTAACTAGACGTTGTAACGACTCGAATAGATACACACAGATAACAATACTATGACCTTTAAAAATACCCCATTTGGACGTTCAATTACCGTAGAAGATATTGTCGACAGTTTGAGTTTTTTTGATTCTTGGGAAGAACGCTACAAATATATTATTGATCTGGGTAAGGAATTGCCCACCATGGACGAGGCGCTTAAAAATGAAGGGCATTTGGTGCGCGGTTGCCAAAGCCAGGTGTGGATCGATTACGAAAAAGACGGTGAAATTTTTTGGTTTAGTGTCGATAGTGATGCGTTTATTGTGAAGGGTCTACTCGGGGTTGTATTGGCTGCTTATAACGGGAAAAACGCTGCAGACATCATAGCATTCGATGTGGATGAATACTTTGAAACCTTGGGTCTTTTAAAGCACCTCAGCCCCACGCGCGGCAATGGTCTAAAGGCGATGGTGAGTAAAATCCAACAAATTGCGGCGTCATAAAGTCGTTGCTGAATGTTGAGTTACCGGTGCCGCTCAAGAGCATTGTCTAAAAAATGCCAGTAACTAAACCGGTGGCAAAGCCTTCTGCGAGGGTCCTGCTCTCATTTATAAAGGCCTCCTGAAAAGCCCCTCGAAACAAGGTCACGTCCTGAGCCTTTTTCCAACCTAGTCCCCCGATTATACTTTCGCAGGCGCGAATGGTGCCGGTGCCGTCTTTTCCTGCGCGCACAATCAGACAGTAAGGTTTGCCGCGGCTGTCGTCGATAATGTCGTAGTAGCAGCGATCGAACATATCCTTCATGGCGCCACTCATATAGCCAAAATTCTCTGTGGTGAGCAAGATTAAGGCATCTGCGTGCCGCAAATCGTCTGCTTTGGTGTTTAAGGGGGTGAGCACGCGAACCTCAAGCTGGGTTTGCTCTTCTTGTGCGTTGTGGGCCCCCTCCACCAGCGCTTGCGTGAGTAGTCTGGTGTTTTCCGACGGTTGGTGAGATACGATAAGTAACTGATTCATATGTGCTTTTTCATTTTTTCGTCTGATTGAGTGCAGCTGAGACGAATGTACTAAAGAGTAGGTACTATTCTAGGCCCTAAGTCCGTATAATTGCGCGGTTTTATTCATAGCTAAAATTGCTTCAGCCCGAATTCGATCGGTGTTACAGAGCAAAATTTAGACGCCCACTTTCTAACTATTATCCAACGCACTAGGAGAAACAAGCATGGCCGTTGAACGTACCTTATCAATCGTTAAACCAGACGCAGTATCTAAAAACGTAATCGGCAAGATCTACAGCCGTTTTGAAAAAGCAGGTTTACAAATTGTTGCAGCTAGAATGATGCGCCTAGACGAAACAAAAGCCGGTGGTTTTTACGCTGAGCATAAAGAGCGTCCATTCTTTGGCGAGTTGGTTGAGTTCATGACTTCTGGTCCAGTTGTAGTGCAAGTACTTGAAGGTGAAAATGCTGTAGCACTTAATCGTGAATTGATGGGTGCAACTAACCCAGCAGAAGCAGATGAAGGCACAATTCGTAAAGATTTTGCGGATAGTGTTGGCGAGAACGCTGTTCACGGGTCTGACTCAGTAGCTTCTGCTGAACGCGAAATAGCCTACTTTTTTGAGCCTGGCGAAGTCTGCGCACGCTAAACACGATTGTTGTTAATTGTTACCTGGAGTTAATGTGAGCTCGGAAATAAAGCCTGAAGTTAAAAGCGCTAAGCCAGAAGGCTTGTCTCAAGACAAGGTGAACCTTCTCGGCATGAGCCAAGAAAAGCTACAGGCTTTTTTCGTTTCTTTTGGGGAAAAACCCTTCCGAGCGGTACAAATACTCAAGTGGATACACCAATATGGTGTATCCGACTTTGATGAAATGACCAACGTTTCCAAAGTGTTGCGTCAAAAACTCAAAGAAATTGCCGTTATCGAAGCGCCTGAAGTGATTCAGCAATTGGATTCGAAAGACGGTACTCGCAAATTATTAATTCGTGTTGGTGGTGGTAATGCCATCGAGACTGTATTTATTCCCGAAAATGACCGCGGTACCTTGTGTGTATCTTCACAGGTGGGTTGTTCCCTAGATTGCAGTTTCTGCGCGACGGGCAAACAGGGCTTTAATCGCGATTTAACTGCGGCAGAAATCATCGGCCAAGTTTGGCAGGCCGCCAAATCTTTTGGTCAGTTGAAAGAAAATGCACCGCAAAAAATTACCAACGTCGTGATGATGGGTATGGGCGAACCCTTGTTGAACTTTGACAATGTGGTCGACTCCATGAACCTTATGATGAACGACAATTGTTACGGGCTATCAAAACGCCGCGTTACGTTGAGTACTTCTGGTGTCGTACCTCAGCTAGACCGCCTGGGTGAATACACAGATGCCTGCTTAGCCATTTCGCTACATGCACCAAATGATGCTTTACGAAATGAGCTGGTTCCGATCAACAAAAAGTACCCAATTAAAGAGCTGCTTGCTTCTGCTACGCGATACATCGAAGGGTTGCCTGATCGCCGTCGTAAAATCACCATTGAATATACGCTTATCGATCATGTGAACGACCGCCCAGAGCATGCGCATGAGTTAGTCGAAGTTTTGAAAGGTGTTCCCGTCAAAATTAATTTGATTCCCTTCAACCCTTTCAATTTATCTAACTACAAGCGTGTGAGCAATAATGCTTTACATCGCTTTCAAAAAATTCTTATGGATGCTGGCCACACGGCTACCATTCGCACCACACGAGGGGATGATATTGACGCCGCGTGTGGGCAGTTAGCCGGTCAAGTAAACGACCGCACGCGCCGCAGTGAGCGCTACAAAATAGATATGGCAGCCTTTGAGAAATCAGATAGTGCTACTATTCCAGTAAAAATGATTCCGTAACGCCAAGGTTAATAGCAGCGTTCGTGCTTATATTTAAGACCATACCAATAGCAATAAAATACTAATAACAATAGAGTTCATACCATGTCGAGAATGAGTAAATGTTTTTTGTTGATCGTCATCGCTGTGTTAAGTGCCTGTGTGACAGTTGAAGAAGGTGGTGGTGGTAAAGTTGATAAAAAGAAAATGCTCGAATCGAACATTAAGTTGGGCATGGCGTATCTAAATCAAGGTCAGCGAGATAGTGCGCTAAGAGCATTTTCGCGCGCATTAGAGGCTGACAAAAACTCTGCTGAGGCGCAGATGGGTATGGCTCTTATTCACCAGGTGAATGGTGAAATGGAAATGGCAGAAAAACGTTTTCAAAAGGCTTTGAAAGTCCGCTCTGATTTCTCTAGGGCGAACATCGAATTTTCTTACGGGCGTTTTTTGATGGATCAAAAAAAATACGAGGAAGCGATCGCGTATTTTGAGTCTGCGTCAAAAGACCTTACTTATCGAAGTCGAGTAAAAGCTATCTATAATTTGGGGCTTTGTGCTGAGAAGCTAGACGATGAGTTGCGGGCCATTCGCTCTTACGAGCACGCCTTGAATATCAATCCTAATTTTGCGCCAGCCGCGTTGGAGTTGGCCCATAAAAAATTTGCCGCCGAAGAATTTCCTTTGGCAAAACGCTATTTAGATTCTTTTGCGAAAAATGCTCGCCAGTCAGCGCGTAGTTTGTGGTTAGGTATACGTATTGAGCGCATATTCGAAAACAAAGACAAAGAAGCCAGTTACGTTTTGGCGCTTAAGAACTTGCACCCTTACTCACGTGAATACCTTCAATACAAACAATTGATTGCTTCTGAAGCTGCGGCGTCAGGGAAATAAATCATGACCGAATACAGTGATCACGACATTGCGATGATGGAAAGTTGGTCTCAGTTGCGTGAGGCGAAAGGTTTGAGTCTCGAAGAGATTGCCGCTCAAACTAACATCCCCGTTAAAAAGCTCGCTGCAATTGAAAATCATGAGTTTGACAACTTGGGGAATGAAACCTTTGTTCTTGGGTATTTGCGTACTTATGCAAAATACCTAGAAGCCAACGCAGATGTTCTTATTCAAGTGTATCGTGATGCTGTACACCCGCAAGAAGCATTACTCGCACAAACCCAAGGTTTGAAGTCGATTAACCCCATAAAACAGATTCTGCAAAAAGTGAACGCGTTGCAGCTTTCAATTGGTGTCATCGTGCTGTGGATCGTGGTGATGTTGCTATTTAGTGGCGGAGAGGAAAGTGACTCGTATGCGCCGCAAGAAGACGCTAACGTCATACCGGAGCTAGACGCTGAAAATACAGGTTTAGATCAGCCTGAAACCACAGCTATACAGTCTGATGAGTCAGCGCCTATCGACAGTTCCGCTTTTCAAGCGCAAACTACAAGTGACGTTAGTGGCTTGGTGGCCAATGTCGCTGTTGATAATGAGGTGGCCTCTAGCGAGTCTTACCGTGATTCTTCTGCTCAAGAGGATGTTTCGGATTCTACCCCGGTTAACGAGCCAGAAACCTCAGAAATTTTACCAGAAGACACGCCCAGTGAGGCGCTCGATCGAGCGGCTGAGCCGAACCCCGAGATAGGTTCGGGTGATGACCTAATCGTACTGACTTTCACGGGTGAATGTTGGTTAGAGGTGAAAGACGCGACTGGCCAGGTCCTGATTGCAGAACTACAACGGAAAGGGGATAATCAGCGCGTTTTTGGCCAAGCACCCTTTGAAGTTATGCTCGGCAACGCACGGGTAACAACGCTCACCTTAAATGGTGAAGTCGTTTCCACAACACCTCCCGCCGGGCGCAAAACACTTCGTTTTACGATACCGCGATAGGCCCACACGGCGCCGTCAAAGCCTGTAAACAGAGTTAAAGGTAACCATGCAGTTTGAATCTCCGATAAAACGCCGACACTCTCGCCAAATTATGGTGGGCGATGTTCCCGTTGGGGGCGACGCACCAATATCTGTGCAAAGTATGACCAACACCGAAACGACGGATGTTGAAGCGACTGTTGGCCAGATTCAGCGTATTCAAGAAGCGGGGGCAGACATTGTTCGAGTTTCCGTACCGTCGATGGATGCGGCTGAGGCCTTTGGCGCAATTCGCAAGCAGGTCACAATTCCCCTAGTTGCCGATATCCACTTTGATTACCGTATAGCCCTTCGAGTGGCGGATCTCGGTGTTGATTGCTTGCGCATCAATCCGGGCAACATCGGTCGTGAAAAACGTATATTGGCAGTGGTCGAAAAAGCACGCGACAACAACATTCCCATTCGCATTGGTGTTAATGCGGGTTCTTTAGAAAAAGATTTACAGAAAAAGTATGGCGAGCCAACGCCAGAGGCTCTGGTCGAGTCTGCCATGCGTCACATCGACATATTAGACAAGCTCGACTTTCAAGATTTTAAAGTCAGCGTAAAAGCCAGCGGAGTATTTATGGCGGTGGAAGCGTATCGTCAACTCGCCAAGCAAATCGAACAACCGCTGCATTTAGGTATTACCGAAGCGGGCGGCTTACGTTCCGGTACGGTGAAGTCTTCTGTCGGCCTAGGCATGTTACTGATGGATGGCATCGGCGATACCATTCGCATCAGTTTAGCCGCAGACCCCGTAGAAGAGGTCAAAGTTGGTTGGGACATTCTTAAAAGTTTAAAACTGCGCAGTAAAGGCATAAATTTTATTGCCTGCCCCAGTTGTTCTCGGCAGAACTTTGATGTTGTTAAAACCATGAACGAACTCGAAAATCGTTTAGACGATATTAAAACCCCGATGGATGTTGCGGTAATTGGCTGTGTAGTAAATGGCCCTGGTGAAGCGAAAGAAGTTGATCTTGGGTTAACCGGTGGAACACCAAAAAACCTCGTGTATATCGACGGTGAGCCAAGTCAAAAATTAGAACAAGAAAATCTCGTCGATGAGCTTGAAGCTTTAATCAGAAACAAAGCAAAAGCGAAAGCCGAGGCAAATGCAGCGGCTGAAGAAAACCTCATTGCTAAGGCCTAAAACTGGGCCTAAAACCGGGCTTAATATCGAGCTAAATAAAGTCAAAATAATTCATGAGTGAAAAGAAAATACAAGCAGTTAAAGGCATGAACGATTTATTGCCTTCTGAGTCGCCCACCTGGCAATACTTGGAAGCCAAAATCACGGATGTCTTACAGGCCTATGCCTACCAAGAAATTCGCTTTCCGATCATGGAAAAAACTGAATTATTTCAACGTGGTATTGGCGAAGTTACCGACATCGTCGAAAAAGAAATGTACACGTTTACTGCTAAGGGCGGCGACAGCCTGACCTTGAGGCCAGAAGGCACCGCGAGCTGTGTACGCGCGTGTGAACAAAACAAATTATTGTTCGACCGTGGTAATCTTGTTCAAAAACTTTGGTACATGGGGCCAATGTTTCGTCATGAGCGCCCACAAAAAGGCCGTTTACGTCAATTTCATCAGGTTGGTGTAGAAACTTTTGGTTTAGCTGGGCCAGATATCGATGTAGAACTCTTGGCGATGACGCACCGTCTGTGGCAAGAGTTGGGTATAGACGAGTACGTAGAGCTGCAAATAAATACGTTGGGTACAAATGAAGCCCGAGCAAATTATCGTGCTGCATTAGTGGAGTTTTTAACCGCCCATAAAGATCAGCTAGATGAAGACAGTGTTAAACGCATCGATCGTAATCCGCTGCGTGTACTTGATAGTAAAAGCCCAGATACACAAGCGGTGCTGAATGATGCGCCCACTCTGATGGATTACCTTGACGACGAATCGCGCGAGCATTTTGCACAAATAACCTCGTTACTCGATAGTTTAGGAATAGCCTATGCCATCAACCCACGCTTAGTGCGTGGTTTAGATTATTACGGCCGTACCGTATTTGAATGGGTAACAAATACATTGGGCGCGCAAGGTACAGTGTGTGCCGGTGGTCGTTACGACGGTCTAGTAGAAGAACTCGGTGGCAAACCCACGCCAGCGGTGGGCTTTGCTATGGGCTTAGAGCGATTAGCCTTGATGCTGGAAGAAAAGAATTTGGTGCCCGAGGATATAAATCGTGTTGCTGACGTCTATCTGTTGGTGTCGGGCGATACGCTAGCGCCAGCCTATAAATTGGCCGAACATATTCGTTCGACCTTGCCGTATTTGCGCCTACAAATGCACAGCGGTGGTGGCAGCTTTAAAAGCCAAATGAAAAAAGCTGACAAGAGCGGGGCAGACATCGCTCTAATACTGGGTGAAAATGAAGTAAATTCAGGTGTGGTTGCGGTGAAATATTTACGCGAAAACAAAGAACAACATAGCGTTAGCTTCGATGAAGTGTGTAACGTTATTAGCTAGAATTAACTTTAAAACGAATTTAATAATTAATTTACAAATAAGTATAAGTAAAAATTAGGGGAATCACGTGGCGGATCATTTAACTGAAGAAGAACAAATTCAAGCATTAAAAGATTGGTGGAAGCACAATTGGCAATCTGTTGTCTTTCCTATTGTGATCGTTGGTGCCGGGTACCTGGGTTGGAACTTCTGGAAAGATCAAACGGCAGCAAAAGCCGCCGCTGGTGCAGAACAATTTAGCCTTTTGATGGAAGCGGTCAATACGGCCCCCGGAGTAGAGTTAACGGCAGACCAGGTAAGCGAAGCTGGTGTCATTGCTACCAAACTTGCTAACGAGTTTGAAGGTTCTTTATATGGCGACAATGCGAACTTGGTTCTAGCACGTCTTGATGTAGATGCTGGCAAATTAGATAGTGCTCAAGCCTATTTACAGCGTGTTGTTGATTCAGGCGCGAACCGTGCGATTCAAGATCTTGCTAAAACACGTTTGGCTAGATTGAAATTAACGAACAAAGAATACGATGCGGCTATGCTCTTGGTTGCCGCAGCTGGTGATTCTAAATATGCGTCGCAAATGGCCGAGGTACGTGGTGATATTTTAACAGCGCAGGGCAAAATCGACGCTGCACGTACTGCGTATGAAGAAGCCTTGAAAGGATTGAGCCCTCAAGATTATCAACGTAGCAGCTTGCTGCAAATGAAATTTGACGGCGTTGAACTATTGGCATCAACTTCAAGTGTTGAGCCTGTATCAACTGAGGCCGAAAAAAACGTTGAAGCTGCCGAAAACACCGGCGACGAAAGCGAAGCGAAAGAAGTAGAAGAATCAGCGGAAGAAAATACTGCTGAGGCTTCTGCGGAGAACTCTTAATGCAGAAATTATTGGCGCTGCTTATGGCGGCCGCGTTCTTGGCTTCTTGTGCATCTAACGACGGTAAAGATGATCAGCCTGAAGAGTTGAGTCGTAAAGAGCAAAAAAAAGAGCTTAATAAAAAAGCCGATTTAGTTAAGCACGCGCGCGCTTTAAAAGCGAAACGCCTGTGGAGCAAAAGCACTGGTGGCGGCAAAGGTAGAAAATATTTATACCTTCAGCCTGCCATCGTAGCTGACACAGTGTATGTCGCTAACGCTAAAGGCGATATCAGAGCGCTGAGCCTTGATAAAGGCAAAACCAAATGGAAAACAAAAACCAAGGCCGACATTTCCGGTGGCGTTGGGGCCTACTTTGGCAAACTTGCTGTTGGCACGATGGATGGCCAAGTCATTACTTTAAACAGTGAAACCGGCGAAGAACTTTGGCGAGCGCAAACCAGTAGTGAAATTCTCGCACCGCCTGCGGTAAGCGGCTCGCTCGTGGTTGTACAAACCGTTGACGCGCGAGTGTTTGCATTCAACGCAGATAGTGGCAAATTAAACTGGTCTTACGACCATAAAACGCCGATCTTGAGTTTGCGTGGCACCTCAGGCCCGGTGATTGACGGCACACAGGTACTTTGTGCATTCGATAACGGTCAGATCGTTGCCTTCTCGGCCATTGATGGGTCACGAACCTGGGAGCAACGCGTAAGCCAGCCCAAAGGAAAAACTGATCTTGAGCGCATCGTTGATATTGACGGTAACCCAGTCATTAGTAACGGTTTAATTTATTCTGCTAGTTTTCAGGGCAATATTCTTGCGCTTACACAGGCGGCAGGAAAACCCATTTGGGGTAAAGAGGTGTCGACTCACCACCCGGTGGCCGTTGGTAATGGTCTTGTATTCGTTTCCGGCGAACGCTCCAAACTAACAGCCTTAAATGCCCAAAATGGTAGCCTGGAATGGGAGCACGAGACATTACGTAACCGTGGTGCAGGTGGCCCAGCAGCCATAGGCCGCTATGTTGTAGTAGTGGATGACGATGAAAAAGCACATGTTTACGCGCAGTCATCGGGCGAGTATTTGTACCGCTTTTCTCCACCCGGTAGTGGTTTTAACGCGGCGCCCATCGCCTACCTTGGCAAACTCTATTTCTTATCAAATGATGGCACCTTAAGCGTCTATAGCTTATCCTCGCGATAGATACTTAAAGCAAACATTCCTATGATCCCTACCATTGCCCTTGTTGGGCGGCCGAACGTCGGTAAATCGACACTTTTTAATCGTCTTACACGCACGCGTGAGGCTTTGGTGGCAGACTATGCCGGCCTAACACGCGATCGCAAATACGGCGAAGCTGAAATCGCAGATAAAAAGTGTATTCTTATTGATACTGGTGGTATCAGCGGGGAAGAAGAGGGGATTGATACTGCCATGGCAGATCAATCGCGGCTTGCGATTGAAGAAAGCGACATTATTTTATTTTTGGTCGATTGCCGTGATGGCCTGATGTTGGCCGATCGAGAAGTGGCTGAATTCTTACGTGTACAGCACAAAAAAGTCTACGTAGTCGCAAACAAAATTGATGGCCTCGATCACGAAGTAAGCGTCGCGCCCTTTTTTGAGCTTGGTTTAGGCGACGTATATTCCATTGCTGCCGCACATGGTCGTGGTATTAAAAGTTTGATGGAGCACGTGCTAGAAGAAATTCCTCAACAAGAAGTTGTAGAAGAAGAGCACGTAAAAGGTTTAAAGATGGCCATTATTGGTCGACCCAACGTGGGTAAATCGACGTTGGTGAATCGTATGCTAGGGGAAGATCGCGTTGTCGTATTTGACCAACCGGGCACCACCCGCGATAGCATATATATCAATTACGAACGCAATGGCACGCCATACACCATTATTGATACGGCCGGTGTTCGGCGAAGAAAAAACGTCAAGTTGACGGTGGAAAAATTCTCCATTGTTAAAACGTTACAAGCGGTTGAAGATGCGAATGTTGTGATTTTAATGGTCGACGCTACAGAAGGTGTTGTTGATCAAGATTTGCATATCATGGGCCATGCTATCAACGCAGGCCGCGCCCTTGTGATTGCCATTAACAAGTGGGATGGCTTAGAGGAAGAGCATAAATCTTTCGTAAAAAATGAATTGCAACGTCGCCTGAGGTTTGTCGACTTCGCAGATTTACATTTTATTTCTGCCAAACACGGTACCGGCGTAGGGCACTTATACAAGTCGGTTGAAAAAGCGTATCACAGTGCGACTGAGCGTTTTTCTCCAAGCCATTTAACAAAGATTTTGGAGGATGCAGTATCGACGCATCAACCACCTTTGGTGCGTGGTCGTCGAATCAAGTTGCGTTACGCTCACGCGGGAGGTCATAACCCGCCGATTATTGTGATTCACGGGAATCAAACCAAAGATGTGCCGCAGCACTACACTAAATTCTTGGAAAAAACCTTTCGTCGAGCGTTAAAGCTTCACGGTACACCGATTCGCATCGAATATAAGTCGGGTGACAACCCCTTTGAAGGCAGAAAAAACAAACTAACCGAGCGCCAAATTAGTAAGAAGAAACGCTTGGTTCAGCATAGTAAAAAGTCCAAAAAGTAGCTGTATTCTTTTTAGTCGTTACTTCCTGCCTGTACGCCTTAAAACAATAGCTTAGGTCTGATTGTTCATTACCTGAACGCATCGTGTCACACATTTGTCTTAAATCTTTCATATTCCGCTCTGAATTTAACAAAAGTGTCATATTTGTCCCCTAAGATGCGCTCATTACCTCAAAACCCGGAGTTACATTGTGAAAAATAAACTTATATCGACTATTTTGGCGTTGGTTGTTCTTACTGCGAACGGGGCAAATGCTGCTGGTCGTGATTCAATCAGTGTTTTAGGCTCGTCTACTGTATTTCCTTTCTCAAAGGTCGTTGCTGAGCGTTTTGGGAAAACTACGAAATTTAAATCGCCAACTGTTGAATCGACTGGAACCGGCGGCGGTTTTAAAGAGTTCTGTAAAGGGGTTGGTGTTCAGTTCCCCGATATTTCAAATGCTTCACGCCGCATCAAGCAGTCGGAGTTCGATATGTGTCAGGCGAATGGTGTCAAAGACATAATTGAAGTATTGATTGGCTATGACGGTATCGTGTTGGCGAACTCTGTTAAGTCCAAGCAGGTATCGTTGACCCGTAAAGACATCTTCTTAGCGTTAGCCAAGAAAGTACCTAACCCTGACGGCTCTGCATCTTTAGTCGATAACCCCTACAAAAAGTGGTCAGACATTAACAAGAGTCTGCCGGATGCTGACATCGAAGTGCTCGGTCCTCCTTCAACTTCTGGTACTCGTGATGCATTTGTTGAGCTGGCGATGGAAGGTGGTTGTAAGTCTTTCGCTTGGATCAAAGCGCTTAAAAAGTCAGACAAGCAGCGTTACAAAGAAATTTGCCACATCTTGCGCGAAGATGGTGCTTTTATAGAAGCGGGTGAAAACGATAACCTAATTGTTCAAAAACTCAACACAAACCCTGCGGCACTCGGTATCTTTGGCTTTAGCTTCCTTGATCAAAACTCAGACAAGGTTCAGGCTTCTTTGATTGATGCTACAGAGCCTGAGTTTGAAACGATTGCCGACGGCAGTTACCCGGTATCTCGCCCCTTATACTTCTACGTGAAAAAGGCTCACATGGGCGTAATTCCGGGTATTGCAGAGTACCTTGCAGAATTCACCAGCGAAAAAGCGTGGGGCGATGAAGGCTACTTAACGGACAAAGGCATGATTCCTTTAGGTATCGAAAAACGTAAAGCAATTGGAAGCCAAGTTGCGAATGCAGAGGCTTTAAAAAGTCTGTAATACGTCAGCTGTAAAGTAAGTCTAAAAGCGCCATTTCTGAATAGCAGAATGGCGCTTTGTCGATTAAACTACGCGGGCTTTTAGCTAGTAGCTTCCAAGAGGCTAAAGCAGCCCGTTTATTGTACAAAAAGCCCGGTTTTATAGCCGGGCTTTGTTTGTAGTAGATATTTGCCAATCGTGAGCGAGAACGCCTTAGGTTTTTATGGATACATCGATACTAGTTGTTTTTATTGCTGCGATATTGGCTGCGGTCTACGTTCTGGGTCGTGGGCGAGCTTTAACCTTGGCCAATCAGGCTGGCGGACGGTCGCAACTCAATTCTCTTCCTTTTTACTATGGCATGCTTGCCATGTTGTGGGCGGGCCTTCCAGCCATAGCTCTATTTGGTTTTTGGTCAATTTTTCAAGCCGATATCATAGAATTTGCGGTCATTCAGCAGCTGCCAGCCGAGGTGCGTGCGCTAGAGGGAAATGAACTCAGCCTGGTTCTCAATAAAGTTTATAACGTTGCCTATGGGCATCACATTGGTGAAGCGCCCGCATTTGTAATGCAAGCTGCTCAAGGTGTTGTTGAGCTTGAGCGAAACAGCAGCTGGTTAATGAGTGCTTTGGTTTTGCTTTCCATCGTTATCTTCGCCGCAGTGATTTGGTTGAAAATAACTCCCGATATGAAAGCGCGTTTAAGCGTTGAAAGGGCGTTCGAGAATGCCTTGTTGGTATGCGCATGTATCGCAATTCTCACTACGGTAGGCATTGTGTTCTCGGTATTGGCTGAGTCTCTGCGGTTTTTCCAATCGGTACCCATTACCGAATTTCTGTTTGGGCTAGAGTGGAGCCCGCAATCGGCCCTTCGTAAAGATCAGGTCACTGGTGAAAGCAGTTTCGGTGCAGTACCACTGTTTGCTGGTACTCTGCTGATCGCATCTATCGCGATGATTGTTGCCGTTCCTACAGGGCTAATGTCAGCAATTTATCTATCCGAATATGCCCCTAGAAAAGCCCGCTCGGTGATTAAACCTTTGCTAGAAATTTTGGCTGGCATTCCCACCGTGGTATATGGCTTCCTTGCCGCTTTGACTGTCGCCCCTTTCATTCGAGACGTTGCTGTAATGGTCGGCTTAGATGAGGTGGTGCGTGTTACTTCCGAAAGCGCCTTGGCGGCTGGTTTGGTAATGGGGGTGATGATCATTCCTTTTGTATCCTCATTGTCTGATGATGTCATAAATGCGGTGCCTCAATCTCTGCGCGATGGCGCTTTGGGTTTGGGGTCAACACCATCTGAAGTCGTGAAAAAAGTTGTTATTCCAGCAGCATTGCCGGGCATTGTCGGCAGTATCTTACTGGCAGTATCTCGCGCCATTGGGGAAACCATGATAGTGGTAATGGCTGCCGGTTTAGCGGCAAAACTGACCGCCAACCCTCTGGATTCAGTAACTACCGTTACCGTGCAAATCGTCACGCTTTTGGTGGGCGATCAAGAATTTGACAGCCCTAAAACATTATCGGCTTTCGCTCTCGGCTTAATGTTGTTTGTTGTAACGCTAGCCTTGAATTACATCTCGTTACACGTGGTGAAAAAATATCGTGAGCAGTATGACTAATTCCAATCAGCCCAGTACCGCAACCCCCGCGACTAAAAAGCCAAGTACTTCCGAACTTGTCGAAAAGAGCCTTAAGAAGCGTTATCGTGCTGAAAGACGATTTCGCGCCTATGGCATTGTTTCCATTGCGATAGGCTTGCTTGCTTTGGCAGGGTTGTTCTATGAAGTGATAGGCAATGGAATTGGGGCGTTTCAGCAAACCTATATAAAATTGGATATCACATTCGATGCCGATGTTTTGGGCATTTCTGATGTGACGAATGAAGATCAGTTACGCATCGCGAACTATCAGGGGCTTGTTCGTAATGCTCTGAAAAAAGAATTTCCGTCGGTACGTAAACGTCGCGAAAAACGTGATTTGTATAGTTTTGCCAGTATCGGCGCCGGCTATGCTTTACACAAAATCTTATCTGAAGATCCTACTTTATTAAACAAGACGTCAACGCTTTGGCTGCTTGCTGATGATGACGTAGATACCTATTATAAAAGTGTAAAAGCGAATGATCGTTTTGTTGGGCGCTTAAGTGAGAAGAAGCTGGTTTGGGTCGAGCAGCTCATTGAAAAAGAAATGCTTACAACCAAGTTCAACACTGCATTTTTTACCTCGGGTGATTCCGCTGAGCCCGAGCAGGCGGGTATATTAGGTGCAATCTTAGGGAGTTTATTAACGCTCTTAGTGACGTTGGTTATCTCTTTTCCTGTGGGTGTGGCCGCGGCAGTTTATTTGGAAGAATATGCGTCAACAAATCGTTTTACGGATTTTATCGAGGTCAATATTAATAACTTGGCCGCAGTACCTTCGGTAATTTTTGGTCTATTAGGCTTGGCTATTTTCTTAAATTTCTTTGAAATGCCTCGATCTATTCCGTTGGTCGGTGGTTTGGTGCTTACGCTAATGACCTTACCCACCATTATTATTTCAAGTCGTGCCGCGATTAAATCGGTGCCCCCTTCAATTCGACAAGCGGCTTTGGGTATGGGGGCGTCTAAAATGCAAATGATTTTGCATCACGTATTGCCGCTCGCGCTGCCCGGTATGTTAACTGGCGCAATCATTGGAATGGCTCAAGCGTTGGGTGAGACGGCACCTTTATTGATGATCGGCATGGTGGCCTTTATTGTGGATGTTCCAGCCGGTATTACAGACCCCGCCACAGTGTTACCTGTACAGATTTTCTTATGGGCAGATAGCCCAGAGCGGGCGTTTGTCGAGAAAACTTCTGCGGCCATTATGGTGTTGTTGGCATTTTTGCTGGTGATGAACACATTGGCCATATGGTTACGTAAAAAATTAGAGCATCGTTGGTAAATAGCGGTAGCTTGAAGAATGAAGAGTGTAGAATGACTGAAATTCAATTATCTGTACCGAGTGAGTCTGTCGTGAATGATAAGAGTTCTGATGATGTAACCAATGCGCTCGTTGATGCGAAAGCGCGGGCAGAAAAAAGTAAGACTCTTGGTGAGCCGCTGTGTGACGATCCCAAAATCGCCGTGCGAGATGTGGATGTTTTTTACGGTGATAAACAGGCGGTATTTGGCGTAAACCTCGATATTGCAAAAAATGAAGTGATTGCCATGATTGGCCCATCGGGCTGTGGTAAATCGACGTTTTTACGCTGTATTAATCGTATGAATGACACCATCGAGTCGTGTCGTGTCACAGGCAGTATCACGATGGACGATAAGAATATCTGTGATCCCAAAATAGACGTTGTTCCATTGCGTGCTCGTGTCGGTATGGTTTTCCAGAAGCCCAACCCATTTCCTAAAACGATTTATGAAAACGTGATTTATGGGCCAAAGATACATGGCTTAGTGTCTCGTCGTTCAGAGATGGACGAAGTGGTTGAGACGAGCTTGCGAAAAGCGGGTTTGTGGAATGAGGTGAAAGACCGGCTTCATCAACCTGGCACTGGGCTTTCGGGGGGGCAGCAACAGCGCCTATGTATAGCGCGTACGATAGCGGTAAGCCCGGAGGTTATATTGATGGATGAGCCGTGTTCTGCGCTAGATCCTATTGCAACTGCTAAAATAGAAGGGTTAATCGCCGAATTAAGCGAAAATTTTACGATCGCAATTGTGACCCATTCCATGCAGCAAGCTGCGCGTGTATCAGACAGAACAGCGTATTTCCACTTGGGTGAGTTAATTGAAGTGAACGATACCGATAAAGTATTTACCAACCCTGATCATGAACTGACAGAGTCCTACATTACCGGTCGTTTTGGATAAGGTTTAGGAGACCAACATGGATTCTATGAATCTGGATCAACATATATCTCAACAATACAACGCAGATTTAGAGCAACTGCGCACCGCCTTACTTGAAATGGGTGGCTTGGTAGAAGAGCAGTTGGCAAATGCCATTGAAGCTATTGAAACCGCCAACAGCGAGTTGGCTGAGCGCGTTTTGAGTGTTGAAGATGAAGTTGACTCGCGTGAAATGGCGATAGATAGCGAATGCATGACGATTCTGGCGCGGCGTCAACCTACGGCTTCAGACCTACGGTTGGTTATGATGGCCAGCAAGGGTATTCGAGATTTGGAACGTATGGGTGACGAAGCTCATAAAATTGCCAAAATGGCCATTGCATTAAATGTCGAAGGTGGTACCACGCCGCGTGGCTTCGTAGAGTTACGTCACTTGGCGAGCGAAGTTAAAAAGATTGTGCGAATTTCTCTAGACTCGTTTGCGCGTTATGACGTTAACGCCGCGGTTAAAGTCGTGCGTTACGACAGAGACATTGATACCGAGTACAAATCTGCCGTACGTGAAATGATCACTTATATGATGGAAGATCCGCGTCAAATTACCCGAGTGATGAACATACTTTGGACCTTGCGTGCCCTCGAACGTATTGGTGATCACGCAAGAAATATTGCTGAGCAAGTAATATATTTAGTGCACGGCATGGATATTCGTCACACCTCCATCGGTGACATTGAAAAACAGCTTGAGACTAAATCTTAAATTCGGTCTTAAGCTGAGTCTTTCCCTTCTTTTTTCTCTCCCTCTTAGCCTCTGTGTTTCAGCGCGCAGGGCTAGGCTTTCTAATTTCTGCCCTCTCAAAGAATAAAAATCACACCGTAACAAAGCGCTGTAATATAAGTGTCACACTACGGAAATATGATTGACTCATAAGTGAAATATAGATGTCATCAAAATTACATAAATGTGTCATTTATATTTAGTTTTTAACTGTTGGTCGAAATTTGGCCGCGATCGTATTAATCAACGTTATAACTAGTACTAGTTTGTGAAATCATTGGAGCAAGGTATGAAAAATCTAACTTGGGGTGTATTTATATTGGCTTTTGCTGCGACTCCGGCACTTGCCGAGCCAACGCTTTACGGTAAAGCTAATCTTTCGTTTCAAACAGCAGACGAAGGCGACGAGTCAATGACGGAGCTTAAAAGCAACGCTTCGCGTATTGGGGTAAAAGGCGATTATAAAGTAGATGATAAAATCACAGCCATTTATAAAGCGGAGTTTGAAGTTCAGTTTGATGATGGCGATAAAGAAGGCGAAACCTTTTCTCAGCGCAATATTTACCTGGGTTTGAAAGGCGACTTTGGTACTGTCAAAGCAGGTAAATTTGATACGCCGTTAAAAACAGCTCAAAAGAAAGTAGATTTATTTAACGATCTTGAAGGTGATATCAAGAACGTGATCACAGTAAACGATAATCGTGCTGACAATATTGTCGGTTATGAAACACCCGAGTTTTCAAACTTTAAAGGGAATGTGGCTTTTGTGGCGAGTGAAGAAGACGGTGTTAGCGATGGTATTTCCGCATCGGTGACTTACGCTGTTGATGCCTTGTACGTTGCTGCTGCACTTGATCAAAATGTAGAGTCAGAGGATATTGACACACTTCGTTTGGTTGCTCAGTACAACATTGGTGATTTCCAGATTGGCGCGTTGTATGAATCGATGGATGATGAAGCGGCGGAAGAAGACGTCGATGCAATCTTTGTCTCTGTGAAATACAAAATGGGTGATCTAGCGCTTAAGGCTCAATTGGGTAGCTCTGACGTTGTCGTAGAAGACGGTGAAACATTAAGTATTGGTGCAGACTACACACTTGCGAAAAACTTAAAGACATTTGCCTACTATACGCAAAGTGAATCAGACTCTGTTGATGGTGTCGATAATGACTATCTTGGCGTAGGTATAGAACTCAAGTTCTAATTCACAAGATGTTGATGTTGATGTGGATTGAAGAGGGCAGCGCCCCTCTTTTTTTTCGCGCCTATATTTCAGCCCTATATTCAGCGATAGAAGTAGATATGAGTATGAACGCCATTTGAAGTCCGAGTGTTGGCCTGAGGCCGCCCTTAGCCTCCTGATCGCTTTGCTTTAAGCCCTTCTTTTTCCAAAAACTCCATGATCTTGCCGCGTTGGTCGCCCTGAATTTCTATACGGCCATCTTTCACCGTACCCCCAGTGCCACAATGTTGCTTGAGTTTCTTGGCGAATTTCTTGAGTTGAGCAATATCCATATCGAAGCCTTCAGCAATACTGACACCTTGACCTTTTCGGCCCTTAGTCTCGCGGCTTACACGCACAAAACCGTCATTACTGGCCTTCACTGCGTCATTATGCTTCTCTTCTTTGACTCGCCCACTTTCCGTTGAATATACAAGTCTACTATCTTTACTCATGGCTCGGTCTCGTTCATCTTACTTAAAATTTGGTATACGGGCAGATTAACCTTTAACATAGGTCGGTGACGTACTAGCATTGTATTGTATGAATAAGAACGAAAGCTTAAAAGAATTTCTTTATCGCGTCATTTTTGGCACAGATACACCTGCAGGAAAAGGTTTCGACATTTTTCTGATTGCAGTGATTCTACTGAGTGTGCTCGCATTGATGCTGGAGTCTATCGTTGGTGGGGAAGAGCCTTACCATAGCGCTATTCGTATCGGCGAATGGGTGTTTACCGTTCTGTTTACCATTGAATACTGCACTCGAATCTATTGTTCGCCCAACCCACGCCAGTATGTATTTAGCTTTTACGGCTTGATAGATTTGGTGTCCATAGTCCCCACCTATTTGAGCTTGTTGATTCCGGGAACCAATGTGCTCTTGGTGATACGTATCATGCGTTTCTTGCGTATTTTCCGTGTTTTGAAGCTTGTGCGTTATTTGACAGAAGCGAATACCTTGGTACGTTCGATGTACCACACTCGGCGAAAAGTGGCGGTTTTTTTCTTGTCTGTCTTGGTCTTAGCAACTATTTTCGGTTCTCTAATGTATGTGGTGGAAGGCCCCGGCAATGGTTTTAGCAGTATCCCTAAAAGTATATATTGGACCATCGTCACCATCACTACAGTCGGTTATGGCGATATCACTCCGCAAACACCACTGGGTCAGTTTATTGCTGCCCTAGCGATGTTAATGGGCTACTCTATTATCGCAGTGCCAACGGGGATTTTTACTGCTGAGCTTGCGCAAGAAATTCAGCGCGAAAGAAAAAGCGTACTTTGCCCAAACTGTGCGACGGCCGGTCATGATCATGATGCGCACTTCTGTCGAACTTGTGGGGGTAAGTTGAGCCCTTAAGTTTGCCAAGAAAAACGTATTCTGTTTTTTCTACATTTTTTCCGTTTTCCTTTTGATGCCTGTGTGAATCGTACCCTCATCGCACGTGTGCGGGTTGTTTTTGAATTGTTTGCGTTTGCTTCTCTGAATATGCGTAGACGATTTCAACCAGTAAACGAGCTTGAAATTTCCCTCAAAGTCCTCTACAACCGCGGTACAGGATTCGACCCAATCTCCCGTATTTAGATACGCTATGCCATTGATATCTTTTTGCGCCGCTTGGTGGATGTGACCGCAAATTACACCATCGAACCCTTGTTTTTTAGCTCCCAACGAAACAGCTGCTTCATAGTCATGAATATATTCTTTTGCCCGTTTAATGTGCGTTTTTAAAAAAGCTGCGAATGACCAGTAACCATACCCCCAGCGTGCTCGCAATATATTAAAAGCGCGGTTAAGCAGCATCAGAAATTCATAGCCGACGTCGCCGATGTATTTCAATACGATTGAACAGCGTGTAACCCCTTCAAACTGATCTCCGTGAATCACCAAGTAGCGCTTGTTTTTAGCACAGGTATGGGTAATGCGATTTACAATATGAATGTTATCAAATGCGTTATTGGCATATTTCCGCAAGAATTCATCATGATTGCCTGTTACGTAGTAAACGGGGGTGCCGGTTTTAGATAGCTTAAGTAGGTGGCGAATAACGCGGTTAAAACTCTTATGCCAGTAAACGCCAGACTTCATCCTCCAGCCATCAAAAATATCTCCGACCAAATAAAGCTGTTCACATGCATTAAATTTTAGAAATTCAGAAAGGTGATGAGCCTTACAATCTTTGGTGCCTAAGTGCACGTCCGAAATAAAAATACTTCGGTAGGTGTTGTGTGTCTCCCCGGGGTAACGAAAGCCCGCACCGAAAGAGGGGGCTTTTACTTGTCTATGCGGTTCGGAAATATCTGGTGGATGTGGCATGCCTGTATTTTCCGTAGTTAATATGACAATGCGGTGACGATTTTGTTAAGGGTGCGTGACGCCAGAAAATGTCGCGAAATCATAACAATTGGCCGGTTTATAGACAGTTAACAGTGAAGCCTGGTCTATACTGACGAAGCTACTTTCCTGTTTTTAAAACGAAATATTCGATATGTGCGGGAAAATAAAGCGTCAACAGGTGGGGCAAGGTGCCAGGAGATTTGATTGACTGAACCATCCTTAAAACAAGAAACGTATCTTGATGCCGATAACCTCGGCGGCAATTCTGAGCTTCGGCTTTTGCTTAATTCTCTGCGTTCGAGCGTGATTTATTTTGATCGCTGGTGTGTGGTGCGTTATGCCAATATGCAAGCATGCCAGTGGCAAAAGACCCCTTCATTACTTGGTAAGAGCTTTATTGACCTAGCCAAAGGCTGGGACAACCCCTACGAACGTCATCGTGAACTAATGCAAGTGATACGCAGTGGGGAGGCGTGCTGGAAGTCAGAAGAGTGTTGTTTTTCAGACGGGCAAGAATTTTGGTATCAAGTTGATAAAATCCCGACGCGCGATAACAGCGGTGATGTTGATGGTGTACTTTTAATTCTACAAGACACCAGTGAACATGTTATACAAAATAAGGCTCTGCGAGAAAGCGAAACACGCTACCGTGCTTTAGTGAAAAATAGTGCCGACGCGTTATGGCATTATGAGATTCGCCCACCTGTTAACACCACTTTACCCTATGCCGAACAAGCACGACTTATATATCGCCGTGCGCACTTGGCTGAGTGTAATAAGAAGCTCGCCGATTTATTTGGGTTTGAATCTACAAAAGAACTTATAGGTCTTCCGCTTTATGTGAAACGATCTATGGTGTCAAAAGAGGAAGTTGAGTCTTTTGTTAAAAATCATTATCGCCTAGAGGGGGCCGAACTTAGTGCCCTTAATAGTAAAGGCGAGCATTTGCTATTAGAGACATCAGCGATTGGCGAAGTGGATAATGGCATGCTTTTGCGATTTTGGGGCAGTAGCCGCGATATTACCGAGCATAAGCAATATCTCGATCGTATGGAGTATTTAGCCAATCATGATAGCCTGACCAGCTTGCCTAATCGAATATATTTGTATCGTCGTATAGAAGAGACCCTGAGTTCACGTAAAGGTGATCAGAAGTGCGCGTTACTTTTAATGGATTTAGATCGTTTTAAAGAAATTAACGATACCCTTGGTCATTTGACTGGCGATAAAGTACTAAAAGAAATTGGCCCACGGCTAGAATCAGAGTTGGGTGAGTTGCCGGGTGTTGTTGCACGTTTAGGTGGGGATGAATTTGCGATATTTTTATCAAATATTCGCAACCCTCAGCAAGCCGTGGTTATGGCGCATCGGTTTTTAGATGCTATATGCCAAATGTTTGAACTCGATGGTATTCATACTGAAATTTCAGCGAGTATAGGTGTGTCGATCTCGCCCGATCAGGCGCAAGATGTTACTACGATGATGCGTTACGCAGATGTCGCCATGTATCACGCGAAGCGTAGGTTAAAAGGCGTGTCGCTTTATGACCCCAATTATGACTCTCATTCGCCATTTCGCTTGGAGTTAATGGGGGCTTTAGGGCGAGCTATTCGCGAGAATGAACTGCATTTACACTATCAGCCAAAAATACAGATCAGTGAAGATTGTGTTTACGGGTTTGAAGCCTTGCTGCGCTGGGAACACCCGCAGCTTGGTTCTGTTCCTCCGAGTGATTTTATTCCTATTGCGGAAATGTCGAATGTCATTTATCCGCTTTCAGTATGGGTAATGGAAGAAACAATTAAGCAGTGTGCCCAGTGGCGAGAGCAAGGGTTGAGTGTTACCGTGGCAATGAATTTATCGGCACGTAACTTAATGGATGAACGGGTTGTCGATGATTTAAAACGCTTATTAAATGAATACCAATTGGAAGGTCAGTACTTGGAAATGGAAATTACAGAAAGCATGATTATGTCTGACCCGAAGCGTGCTCAAATTGCATTAGAAAAAATTAATACTTTGGGTGTGAAACTTTCTATTGATGATTTTGGCACCGGGTATTCTTCTTTAGCATATTTAAAGCGTTTACCCGTGCAAACCCTAAAAGTAGATCGCACTTTTGTAGATGGAATGTTGGACGATGAGCATGATGAAATAATTGTGCATTCTACCATTCAGCTTGCGCACAACCTTGGTTTAAGCGTGGTGGCTGAGGGCGTAGAAAATGTTGCAACCTATGAAAGGTTGCGAGAGCTGCAATGTGATGCAGTACAGGGTTACTTGTTTGCTCGACCCATGGATAAAGACAAAGCTGAAAACTGGTTTAAAGAGGGTGGTTGGATGGAACCAATTAAGGGTTTGTAACGTAGATGATTGCCAGTTAAAAGACACATGGCAAACACATGTATAGCGCTAGAGGCCTGAATCAAACGTGTAATGCCCCTTCTTTAAAATATAAAGTCAGCGTAACGTTCAGCGTTGCTTGGCTTAAAGTCGGTCTTCTACCTTCAGTTTCATTGCGTATTTTAGGCGCTGCTCTACACGGGCAAGTAAGTATTTATCTTTTTTAACAATCTTTTGAGCATTTTCCAATTGAATGATGGCTTTGTCGTATAAGCCATTCAATAAAAAATATTCTGCACGAGCGGTATGAACAGCGAAGATGTTTCCGACTAGGCCGTGCACCTCAGCTAATAAATACCACACGTAGTCATCTTTGGGGCGGCGTTGGCTGTGCGCGAGCAAGAGGTTTTCACACTCTTCGTACTTACTTGCTTTCATAAGGATTTCAGCAAAGCGAATGTTAAGTGCATGATGTTTAGGAAAGCGTTTAATCTGTTCACGCAAGCGTTTAAGCGCGGCGTCAAAGTTTTTCTCTTCGGCTTCGATTTCAGCCATGGCAATTAAGTAATATAGATTTTCGGGGGCCGTCGCTAGCAAAGGTGTAAGCAATTTTTTGGCCGCTTCACTTTTATTCGCACGGGTAAGCGCAACCACTAAGCCATAGGTCGCCACGTCTTGTGGGTATTTATTGCCTTCTAATTCGTTTTCTAAACGCCTAATGGCAAGCTGCGTATTATTTTCGTTAGCGAGCACTGCGTGAATACGTGCAAACTGATATTCGAGACTTTGTGGGTGAAATTTTTGATCGTATTTAAGAGCGCGAACTTTTGCGTCTGATACGCGTGATTCGGTTAGCGGGTGCGTTAACAAAAACTCAGGTGGGCGTTGAGAATAGCGTTGAGATTTCAGCATGTTTTCAAACATATCGCCCATCGCTTCAGGGTTTTTACCTGAACGCACCATTGTTTCCATACCGATGCGATCGGCTTCTTGTTCCATCTGGCGGCTAAATCGCAATTGAGATTCTATCGCTACCGCTTGAGCGGCAGAAATTGCAGCAATGCCGACATCGCCACCTGCGGTTGCAGCGAGTAAAATGCTAGCAAGTAGCCCTGCCATGGTAGATAAGGCTTTTTCTTTTTGATCTGCAACACGGCGAGCATAGTGACGCTGGCTTAGGTGAGCCAACTCGTGAGCGAGAACAGAAGCAAACTGATCTTCAGTATCCGCGTATTCAAATAGACCAGTATGTACGCCTATGACGCCTCCGGGCACAGCAAAGGCATTGAGCGCCTGGTTTGCTATTACTAATACACTTAAGCGCTTGTCATCTAGATCACTGTAATAGCTGAGCCCCCGAATCATGTCTTCCGTATAGCTTTGTAAAAATGGGTCGGAAGAGGTGGGTACTTTTGCGCGATACAAGCGCAGCCACTTTTGCCCCAGTTCGTACTCTTGGCGCGGTGTAATCAGGCCGGTACTGGCATCCCCTAGGTCGGGCAGCAAAATATCAGCGGCATGGCCAAATTCGCTGCTGGCAAGAGTCAAAAGCATAATGGCTATATGAAAGTGAAGTCTCAGCTTTATCAAAGTTGAGCTCCATTACGTTCGCCACATAACGAGGCCGTTGCGCATGTAAATAGATGATGAGAGTCAGGCATTTGCCACATTGTCTAATTTACTTTTAAGTGTCTGATTGAATTAAGAATTATATGTGCTTAGGATTATAGCGGAATAGCTTATACTCTCGCTCATATAACTCTACTATGTAGTGTATAAGTATTGGGTCATTGGTGCTGCTCGGATATTAGATCTCTGATCGTTGTCTTGGTTCCGAAAGCGCATTTAGGCAAACACTATTCAAAAGGCCATCATTGAGTTCTTCAAACCATTTAACAGCCCCCCAGTTGGTCATCGATGCTCAAGATCTGCGTTGCCCTATGCCTCTGCTCAAAGCTAAACAGGGCTTGGCGAGGGTAGCCAAAGGGGACATTGTCCAACTGATTGCCACAGACCCTGCATCTGAGCGCGACGTGCGCAGTTTTGTGGAACTCACGGCGCATGAGCTAGTCGATTTCCAGCAAGAGCAGCAGATCTATACTTACTATATTCGCAAAGGTATTAACCCATGATAAGAATCTTTAATCGCTGGATCGAACGCTATTTTGCCGACGAAGAAGCTGTTTTAGTCGCGGTCTTAATCTTGGCAAGTTTGGCTGCTGTGCTGTACATGGGGGTTGTGCTTGCGCCAATGATCGCTGCAGTGATTATTGCGTTTTTGATGCAAGGCGTGGTGTTGCGATTAAAGACCTGGGGCTTAGGGCACATATGGGCCGTAAGCGCCTCATTTTTGTTGCTCGCCGGTTCAATGGTGGTTGCGCTGGTGTATATATTACCAGCCACTTGGAATCAAATTTCTAATTTACTTTCTGAAGCGCCGCGCATGCTCAAACAGGGGCAAGATCTATTACTGCTCTTACCACAAAAATACCCAACCTTGTTTAGCGAAGCGCAGGTTAATGAACTTATTACCGGTTTGCACAATGAATTGCGTAGCTTTGGGCAAAAAGTATTGTCGTTTTCTGTCGCGCAGCTGCCTATTCTTGTGGGTGTAATCATTTACGTGGTCTTGGTACCGATTTTGGTGTTTTTCTTTTTGAAAGATGGCCAGAAAATGGTGGATTGGCTGTCTAATTTGTTGCCGCGCGAGCGCCCAGTCATGCAGCAAATATGGCGTGAAATGAACCAGCAAATTGCCAATTATGTTCGCGGTAAAGTGATTGAAATTGTGATTGTCGGCAGCGTGTCTGCGACAGTATTTGGGCTTCTTGGTTTGAACTACGCACTTTTGCTTGGTATTGCGGTTGGCTTTTCTGTACTTATTCCTTATATCGGTGCAGCAGTTGCGACGTTGCCGGTGGCCTTAATTGGGTTTTTCCAGTGGGGCATTAGCTACGATTTTATGTATCTATTACTCGCCTATATCGTGATTCAGGCGCTGGACGGCAATGTACTGGTACCGCTCTTGTTTTCTGAAGCCGTAAAAATGCACGCCGTGGTCATTGTGTTAGCCGTACTCGTATTTGGTGGCCTTTGGGGGTTCTGGGGCGTGTTTTTTGCAATTCCTCTGGCGACCTTGTGTAAGGCGACTATGTCAGCCTGGCCAACGGCACACAACGACACCGAGAAGATAGACGATACAAATAGTGATGCAGATCTTGCAGCGGAGTAATCGCCTATCATAGTGTGTGAGTTGAAGCTTGACTGCGCCCCTAATAAGAATATACATAATGATAAAAAGGATAGATTCTTGAACCGCACATTATTTCGATACTCTGCCTTTCTACGCGTGCTAGTGCTCTTGTTGTTTCCTCTTATTGCAAATGCAGCGACAGAGGTTTTGACAAACGATAATGACGAACGAAAGTTTGAATACCTCGTTCTCAATAACAAACTTAAAGTGTTGCTGGTTTCAGATCCGGGTGCAGAAAAAGCGGCAGCAGCCTTAGATGTGCACGTAGGGTCTGGCGAAGACCCGATGGAATATTTCGGTTTGGCGCACTTTCTTGAGCACATGCTGTTTTTAGGGACTGAAAAATACCCCGAACCGGGTGAGTTTCAATCGTTTGTCGATGCCCATGGTGGCAATCACAATGCCTATACCAGCTTGATGCATACCAATTATTTTTTTGATGTCGAAGCTTCCTTTTTTGAAGGGGCGCTTGACCGTTTCGCACAGTTCTTTATTGCCCCCTTATTTTTACGCGACTATGTTGAGCGCGAACGCCAGGCTGTACACTCAGAATTTACGTCAAAATACTTTCAGGCTTCACGACGCGAACGTGACGTGATCAGAGAGCTGGCAATTCCTGGGCATCCTATCTCGAAGTTTTCCACCGGCAATATGGATACACTGTCGCAAGTGTCGGCATCAAAGCTACGCCAAGAGCTTATTGCGTTTTATAAAAAGAATTACAGCGCAAACATAATGACCCTAGTGATTTCTAGCCCCGAATCACTTGCAACAATGAAGGCTTTAGTGGTTGATCGATTTAATCATATCCCGAATAAAAACCTTGAACTGGAAAATACGACCCAAGCAATATTCCCACAAGCATTCTTGCCCGCCGAAGTTCATATAGAACCGAAGAAATTGAGCCGTAAGCTCACGCTTAGCTTTCCAATACCAAGCACTTTTGGATACGAAGATCACAAGCCGATGCATTACATTGGCAACGTGCTGGGGCATGAAGGCAAAGGCTCGCTGTTTTCCGCCTTAAAAGAGGTGGGGTGGGCAACGGCTTTGAGTGCAGGCACGCAATTCCGGTCGCGAGATGGCGATATGTTTTCGGTTTCGGTATACCTCACTCAAAAAGGCCTAGAAAATATAGCGCTAATTAACAAGCTAGTGTTTTTCACCATTGACCAATTAAAAAGTGAGGGGCTTGATCAGTGGCGTCATGAAGAGTTGAGAGCGCTAGGCAGTACGGCGTTTAAATTTTATGAGCGCAGCAAACCCATCAATGAAGTGTCTGGGATGGCGAACTTGCTACATCGGACGGCGCCTAAAAAAATTATTTGGCAATCGTTTAAGTTTGATGACTATAAGCCAGAAACGCTACGCCACTTTCTAAGCTATCTGCGAGAAGACAATGTATTGAGTACTGTAGTGGCTCCTAATGTAGCAGTGGCTCCTAACGTCGTAGACGGAGGCGCTACAGCCGCTAGCGCTACAGTCACTAAAGAGCTTACCGACCTTGCCAGCAACTCTGACTCGGTGAGAATAAGTGACATCTATAAAGTCCCGTATCGTGTTGCGAATGACGAAAATTCGCTCGTACAAAAACTACCTGAGGCAAAGGTGTTGGAGTTGCTGCAGGCACAAATAACTCTGCCGGAGAAAAATCCATTCATAGCTAAAAAGTTCGATATTATCGAGAATAAAAAAGAGTCATCAGAAAATGAAGTACCTGAACTTATTGTTGACAAACCTTATCTCGAGGGCTGGTATCTTAATGATAACCTGTACGACCTGCCTAAAACCTTTATAAATGCGCGCTTGAAACTGCCTTTGGTTGGGCAATCGCCAGAACACTTCGTTGCAACAAAAATTTACGTGCGTTTAATGAAAGATGCTCTCAATAATATGAGTTACAACGCATCTTTAGCGGGCCTTTCTTATTCGCTTCGT
The DNA here is from genome assembly GCA_045430305.1 of Agarilytica sp. Taxonomy (GTDB): domain Bacteria; phylum Pseudomonadota; class Gammaproteobacteria; order Pseudomonadales; family Cellvibrionaceae; genus Agarilytica. The sequence goes on from JAILXW010000002.1 coordinate 914,756, forward strand.
GCAACAGCCCGCGGTATTGATCTCGATTTTTATGGCTACAGTGACGCGGTCGATGATTTAAGTAAGCGAGTGATTAAGCAGTTACACAAGTTTAATCGATCTGAAAAGCTACGCAAGTTAGCCATAGAGCACCATTTTGAAGAAGTGCGCAGTGAATTGCAGCGCATGCATAACAACCGGAAGCATAACAAAGTGTATTCGCAGATTATGTCTGAGGTACCTGCGCAATTGTATTCGCCTTTTTGGACGCATGCGCAGGTATCAGCTGCATTCAAAGCGTTAAATGAAGACGGTTTTGGTGAAATAATTGAAAGCTTGTTTCATTCGGGTCGTGCCCAGGTATTTGTCTTTGGGAATGTAAAAAAATCGCAGGCAAAACGGGAAATAAAACGTGTTGCTTCTCTACTAAAAAATAGATCGAAGTACACTGTGCCAGACGGAAAAGTTGTAAAGCTAGAACGTTCAAACGCATTTCTGCAGTCCTTACCAGTGGATTCGCAAGACACTGCAGTTGTTCATTATTTTCAGGGTGATTCTGATTCTGTTCAAGAACGGGCCAAGCTTCGGTTGTTGGAACGGCTAATTTCAACCCCTTTTTACAACGTGTTGCGCACCGAACAGCAGTTGGGTTATATCGTGTTCACTGCACATTATCCGGTGCGTAGGGTTCCGGGGGTGTTGGCGGTAGTGCAGTCACCAACGTATTCCGCTGAAGATGTTCATCAACGCATGCGATCATACTTTTCAGATCACCAAGAAAACGTGTTTGTAGATTTCGATAAGCACAAGCTGGCGCTGATCAATGAACTCTCTGAGAAGCCCAAAAACCAGATGGATTGGGCAGACCATTACTGGCGTAGCATTATCGAAGATGACAAAACATTTGAAGAGGTTCAACAAATGTTGAACAATGTCGAAAAGTTAGAACGAGAAGCCCTTGAACAGGCTTATCGTGAGATCTTCATTACCCATGAGCCAAACTTGACCTTTATTGCCTCAGAAAACCTTAAGGTGCACGAAGATCTTGCCAAGCAGGAAGGTGCGCCGCTGCGTTCTATCGAGAATGTAGAGGTCTTTAAAGCCGGTTTGCCCAGCTACCGCTTCCCATAGTTAGGCGCCAATTTGTGCCTTTTGCGCTAGCTAAGACAGATTGTGACTGAGCACCAGCTACACTAATACACATGATAAGCAATTGTGTTGCGTGAAATTGAGGAGGCATATACATGCTTGAGGAAAGTGATGCTCTGGAAACCCAAGAGTGGATTGAAGCCTTAGAATCTGTCATTCGTCATAATGGTAAAGATCGGGCTTCTTATCTGCTTTCCAAATTAGCCCATGCTGCCACCAAGGCAGGGGTGCCTCTGCCTTCGGCCATAACCACCCCATATTGCAATACGATCCCCGCTAAAGATGAAAAACGCCACCCTGGCGATGAACACCTGGAAAGAAAAATTCGTTCACTTGTGCGTTGGAATGCAATGGCCATGGTCATGCGTGCAAATGATAACAATGATGCGCTTGGTGGCCACATCTCTTCCTTCTCGTCCGCGGCAACGCTTTACGAGGTCGGCTTTAATCATTTCTTTCGTGCTAACAGTGATGCGCACCTAGGCGACCTTATTTATTTTCAAGGGCATATCTCGCCCGGCATTTATGCGCGTTCATTTTTGGAAGGGCGCTTGAATGAATCGCAACTCGACAATTTTCGACGCGAAGTCGATGGTGTCGGGCTGTCTTCTTATCCGCATCCGTGGTTAATGCCTGACTATTGGCAATTCCCTACAGTTTCTATGGGGCTTGGCCCCATTCAGGCAATATACCAAGCCAACATCATGCGCTATTTATCCGCGCGCGAATTGGTGTCTCGCGGTGATCGTAAAGTCTGGGCATTTTTGGGCGACGGTGAATGTGATGAACCCGAAACCCTTGGTGCGATTTCTCTCGCTGGCCGAGAACAATTAGAAAACTTAATTTTCGTCATCAACTGTAACCTTCAGCGCCTTGACGGCCCCGTGCGTGGCAATGGAAAAATTGTTCAAGAACTTGAAGGCAACTTCCGTGGCTCTGGCTGGAATGTGATTAAAGTGCTGTGGGGTGGTGGCTGGGACGAGCTGCTCGAAAAAGATAAAACCGGCTTGTTGCAGCAGCGTATGGATGAAGTTCTCGACGGTGAATTACAAAATTACAAGGCCAATGGTGGCGCTTACACCCGTGAACATTTTTTCGGCAAGTATCCAGATTTATTAGAGCTAGTAAAAGATTACACCGACGATCAAATTATGATGTTAAATCGTGGTGGTCACGATGTGAAAAAAGTGTATGCCGCCTATCATGAGGCCGCCAATCACAAAGGCCAGCCAACGGTGATATTAGCTGGCACAGTGAAAGGCTATGGCATGGGGGCTTCGGGCGAGTCGGCCAATGTCGCGCACTCGATTAAAAAGCTCGATATTGAAAGCCTGAAAAAATTCCGTGATCGATTTAATATCCCTATCGACGACGAAGCACTGCCCCAAGTACCGTATTATCGGCCTTCGCCAAACTCGCCAGAAATGGAATATATGCATGAACGTCGAAAAGGATTGGGCGGCTATTTACCTGAACGGGTTAATGATTTTGAACCCCTCGCAATTCCGGGTATGGATAAATTCTCGGCGTTATTAAAAGACACTGGTGAGCGAGAGATTTCTACCACGATGGCTTTTGTTCGTTTTCTCTCTACCTTGGTGAAAGACAAAAATATCGGGAAACGTGTTGTTCCAATTGTGCCTGATGAAGCGCGCACATTTGGTATGGAAGGTATGTTCCGGCAACTTGGTATTTACTCTTCGCAAGGTCAACAATATACACCGCATGATCGTGATCAGGTGATGTATTACAAAGAGGATAAAAAGGGCCAAATTCTAGAAGAGGGCATTAACGAAGCTGGTGCAATGTCGGCATGGGTTGCGTGTGCAACGGCCTACAGTACGTACAAAACGGCATTGGTGCCATTTTACGTGTATTACTCAATGTTTGGTTTTCAGCGTATTGGCGACTTAGCTTGGTTGGCCGGAGACATTCAAGCAAGAGGGTTTTTAATTGGCGCGACGGCAGGCCGAACCACATTAAACGGGGAAGGTTTGCAGCACCAAGATGGGCATAGCCATTTAATGGCCAATACCATTCCTAACTGTCATTCTTACGACCCAACATACAGTTATGAACTTGCGGTAATTTTGCAAAATGGTTTGCAGCGCATGTATGGCGACAAAGAAAATTGTTTTTATTACATAACCACTATGAATGAAAACTATGTTCACCCCGAAATGCCAGAAGGGGTAGAAGACGGCATTATTAAAGGTGTTTACCAGTTAAAAGAGGGCGGTAAAGGCAAGCATAGAGTGCAATTGATGGGTGCAGGCACAATTCTTCGTGAAGTTGAAGCTGCGGCAGAGTTGTTGCGAAGTGATTGGAAAGTAGAATCTGACATCTGGAGTGTGACCAGCGTGAATGAACTCGCGCGTGAAGGTCAGGCCTGTGATCGTTGGAACATGCTTCACCCAGAAAAAAAATCGAAAGTGGCATATTTAACACAGCAGCTAAGTGGTAAAAAAGGCCCTGCGATAATTGCCACTGACTACATGAAAAGTTATGCCGAGCAATTGCGTGCCTATATTCCAAATCGTTTTTCTGTTTTGGGTACCGATGGCTTTGGCCGCAGTGACACACGCGGCAAGCTGCGTGAGTTTTTTGAAGTGGATCGTTATTTTGTCGCACTTGCAGCGCTTAAAGCACTTGCCGATGACGGGGGCATTGAGGCTTCCGTAGTAAGCGACGCAATAAAAAAATACGGCATCGACTCAGAAAAAGTCGACCCGGCACTCTGCTAAGCGATTGGAGAATTAAGTTATGGCGAAACAAACCATTACCGTTCCAGACATCGGCGGCGCAGAAGATGTAGAGGTTATTGAGATCGCTGTTTCGGTCGGCGATAGCGTAGAAGTTGATGATTCAATTTTGACCTTGGAGTCTGATAAGGCTTCCATGGATGTGCCCAGCCCCTCAGCGGGAACCATTGCCAGTATCTTGGTAAAGGTCGGCGATAACGTTTCTGAAGGTTCAGCGATTATTGAACTGGAAGAAAATGCATCGAGCGCGGTACGCGAAAGCTCCAGCGAAACTAAAGAAACAAGTGCGGCGCAGGCTTCCGAGAAAATGGAAGAAAAAGCTGCAGAATTAAACCCCGAAAAAGCAGAGCCACCCGCCGCAGGTGCGACGAGCAGTATGGAAGTGCGTATTCCAGATATTGGCGGTGCCGAAGGCGTAGACGTAATTGAAGTATGTGTGAACGAGGGTGATGAGGTAGAAGAAGGCGATTCCATTCTTGTTTTGGAAAGCGATAAAGCGTCAATGGAGGTGCCTTCGCCTGCGTCAGGAAAAATTTCAAAGATCGACGTAAAAGAAGGCGAAAAAGTTTCAGAGGGGGATTTGGTATTACATCTGTCGACAAGTGCTGATGTAAATTCAGGAGCAAGTTTAGGTGGCGGTTCAGAAGAAAGCTCAAATCTGAGCTCAGAAGTGCCAGTTGATGCTTCAACAGAAATAGCTACAACAGAAATAACTACAACTAAAACAGAAACAACTACGGCGCCCAGTATTGCTCAATTTGTTGGCTCTGAAAGCGAATCGCCCCAGGCAACACATGAGCGTTTACCAAAAGAGATTATGAGTGCGGGCTCTAATGTTTACGCAGGGCCGGCAGTACGCAAATTGGCTCGCCAACTCGGGGTTAATTTGGGTGAGGTTAAAGCGGCGGGGCCGCGAGGTAGAATTTCCAAGGACGATATAAAAGCCTATGTAAAAACTCAGTTGCAAGCAAGGCCTGATAATTCTGCAGGGGTTTTATCTCAGGGTGTAGGTATTCCACAAATTCCTGAAGTGGATTTTGCAAGGTTTGGCGATGTCGAAATTGCCAAGCTGTCAAAAATTCAAAAACTTACCTCTGCAAACATGATACGTAACTGGCTTAACGTGCCTCATGTGACCCAGTTCGATGATGCAGATATTACCGATCTGGAAGATTTTCGCGCATCGATGAAAGCAGAGGCTGAAAAGAAAGGCTTCAAGCTCACCCCGTTACCGTTTTTATTAAAAGCCTGTGCCATGGCGCTCAATCACGAGCCCGGTTTTAATGTGTCGTTGCACGCAGACGGCGAACACATTGTGCGTAAAAAGTACGTGCATATTGGTGTGGCGGTAGCGACCTCTGTTGGGTTGGTTGTTCCGGTTATTCGTGATGTCGATAAAAAAGGCTTATTGCAGCTCGCACAGGAATCAAACGAGTTTGCGCAAAAAGCTCGCGATGGAAAATTACTCCCGAAAGATATGCAAGGTGGCTGTTTTACCATTTCAAGCTTAGGGGCTGTAGGCGGAACTGGCTTTACTCCGATCATCAATAGCCCCGAAGTTGCAATTCTTGGGGTTTCTAAAGCGTCGACTCAACCCGTTTGGGATGGTGCCGCTTTTATTCCTAGGAAAATGTTGCCGCTAAGTCTTTCCTACGACCATCGTGCAATTAACGGCGCTGACGCAGGGCGCTTCTTCACCTATTTGACTACATTGTTGGCAGATGTAAGACGATTGTCTCTATAAGACGATTTTCTATACATATTGGCGATTTTCCTAAACTCTCGGGTAATTTATAGGAAGTCGGTCTCACCGCGGTCACACCAAATGAACACGTTTGGGCAGTGGCGAGCGCCTTGAAGGTTCAACTTAAGGTGTTTCTTCGTTGACGACTTATGAAGTGGCACGCTGCAAATAAGGAATCGAGAATAACGCAAGCTAAGGCTTTCATTGACTAAAACGCGGCTACGGCCGCGTTTTTTGTTTCAATTTCAAGAGTATTTATTGCCGTTTTGGTTGTTCAAAAGCCTAAGTGTCGGAGATTTATACAAAAAGGCGGCGTATGCACCTTAATGACGTTAAAAGTGGTGGCAAGGGGTTGATTTATATACAAAAAAAATTATTGGCCTGATCTGTGCTCTTCCTGAGTCCAGTAAACAAATGAATTCTATATTTGGACCTCATGGGGCAATCAATGAAATTAACAACATGGATAGGTACTTTACTCTTGGCTTCAGCCGGCAATGTCGCTGCGATGTCAGTAGAGTTCGACCTTTTGGATCCTGTATCCATCGAAGGGCGACGTGGATCTTTTGCTGAAGCATTGGACTACGAAGAGCAAGGCCTCGGCTTGCGCGTCACTGGCTGGTCTTCTGGTGGTAGTAGCTACAATCCGCTGGCGGACATTACTCGCACCAAGATTGGTGCTAGAAAGAATGGCCTAGGCGTTGAAAGACGTGGTGGTAAGGCTGCTGCGATCGATAATCGCGGTCTTGATTTTGATTTCTTGATGTTCGAATTCGACCGAGAAGTGAGCTTGACGAGTGTTGGTCTGGGCTTCGCGCCCCACTACTCAGATACGGATGTATCTCTTGCCGCGATCAACGAAATGGACGTCTGGTCCGTCGATAATATTTACGATGCGGAACGAGGCGCTAACCAAGTAAGCCTTTCTGCCAGTTCTGCGACGTGGGTCATAGGTGCGTTTCACCCAGCATTCGGCTTTGCCCAAGACTTTGCTTGGGACTCTTTCCGAATTGATCAGATTTCTGTCGATGTAAATGCGGTACCGCTACCCGCTGCCTTTTGGTTTTTCTTGACCGGCATGGGCGCGCTTGGATACTTCCGTCGCAAGGCGCACGCCTGACTTAATCCCACTCACAGGGTGACTTAGTTAAAAAGGCGACCAGAAGGTCGCCTTTTTTTGTGCCTCCTCGCGATGTAATTAAACAGTAAAAAAAGCCCAGCCGAAGCTGGGCAAGGCCTCAGGGTGAGTTGAAACGTGTGCTTTACGGATTGCTTGCCATAGCTTCTTGCTCATCATATACCTCGATATTCACGCGGCGTTTAAAGGCGTACTGATCTTCCAGGGTATGTAAGCCATGTTTACTGGGCGCGGTGGCAAAGTTTGCACCGTGTGCATTTAGGTCGATGCGATCTGGGGCTACGCCATAGTCTTGTAATAAGTCAGCCACGGTTCGAGCGCGTTCGCTAGAAAGCACGTTGTTGTATTCGTCGGTGCCGCGGGGGTCGGCATAACCATCTAAGCGAATACGAAGTTTGGCGTTTTTGTTGAGGAATTTCGCCAGAGAAGCAATGCGCTGCTCATCTTCAAAGCTTAAGCCGTCGTCTCCGGTGGCGAACATCACAAGAAACTCCAGCTTTTTCGCCATGCTTTCCTGCATGTTTTGCATAGCGATTTCCTGTGAAATCAATTGATGTTCCATATCGTGTACCTCTTGAGATAAGCGCGCTGACTCATCAAAGTTCTCTTGATTCTTTTCGATGATAAAGGCGCTTCCTATAGCGCCGATAAACATTCCTAGCGGCCCGCCAATAAGCGCACCCGCAGTGGCTGAGGCCGCGAAGGTTGAAAGATGGCTTAGGTCATTGGCGACCTTGTCTTTTTTTGATGGGCCATCGGCAAAGCTTGCGATAGAAGAAAGGGTGGAAATAGCAACAGTGCTAGCGAGTAGTGTCTTTTTCATTGTTAAACTCCAAAATGTGAGAATGTGTTTGCTTACATGAATGATTAAAACGCTGAACATTGGCGCTCTTGAGGTGAAACTTAGCGTTAACACTGATAAAAAATGGCGAATTATGGTTTGTGTTTTTCATGCCTCAAATTTAGGTGCGGATTTGCTAGGCTTTTGCCAGGGGGCTTTCTTGTAGCTCTTGTTTATTACAGCCTTCCGTGGCTCAATGTTCAGCCATAAAAACGCATTGGAAAATATTCTTGCCAGAAGAACACGAGAACAGCGAAAAATTGCGGGCAGGCGAGGGCGAAAGCAAGAAAAAGGTCAGCTTGCTGAAGTCGAGCGCGATCGTTTCGAGCATGACGATGATATCGCGCGTACTTGGTCTTGTTCGCGATATGGTGTTTGCGCCTTTGTTGGGTGCTGGCGGCAGTGCAGATGCTTTTTTTGTCGCGTTTAAAATCCCCAATTTTTTTAGGCGCTTATTTGCGGAAGGGGCATTCGCTCAGTCTTTTGTTCCCGTTTTGTCTGAATATCGTGCAAACGGAAGCGTCGCAGCGGTACGTCATTTTATCGATCGCGTAGCTGGATGCTTAGGTATGAGCCTGGTTGTGTTAACGGCCTTTGTCGTTTTGGCATCACCTGTGGTCACAACAATTTTTGGTGCTGGTTTCTTACTCAAACACCCAGAGCAGTTTGATTTAACCTCCCAGCTACTTCGATTGACCTTTCCTTATTTATTATTGGTGTCACTTACCGGTTTTGCGGGTGCAATTTTAAATAGCTACGACCGATTTGCAGTGCCTGCAATTACCCCGGCTTTGCTGAACATTGTGTTGATTATTGCTGCGGTAGTGGTTGCTCCCATGTTTCAAGAACCGGTATTTGCACTTGCTTGGGGGGTGTTGGTCGCGGGGTGCGTACAGTTGGTGTTTCAGTTGCCTTTTTTAGCGCGATTGAATTTACTGCCGCGCCCCATTGTGGATTGGAAGGATGAATCTGTAAGGAAGGTGTTGCGACTAATGGCACCGGCAATGTTTGGTGTTTCCGTCAGTCAAATCAACTTGCTGCTCGATACCGTGTTAGCCACTTTTTTACCGAGCGGTTCGATTTCTTGGTTATATTTTTCTGACCGTTTAATGGAATTACCTTTAGGCGTTTTTGGGGTGGGCATTGCGACGGTGATTCTACCGAACCTTTCTCGCTTGCATGCAAAGGGCACTGAGCAGTTCAGTGAAACGCTCGATTGGGCGTTTCGGATGGTTTTGTTAATCGCGTTGCCGGCGGCATTCTCGTTGATTATCTTGGCGAAACCACTCATTTTCACCCTGTTTCAGTACGGCAAGTATCGACCAGAAGACGTTGTAATGGCGAGCTATAGCCTCTGTGCTTACGCCCTTGGTTTATGTGCATTCATGTTGATTAAGGTACTGGTAAGTGGGTTTTTCTCGCGCAAAGACATGAAAACCCCTGTGCGTATAGGCATCATTGCCATGATCTCTAATATGGGTTTGAATTTTCTGTTTGTTGTGCCGCTGCATTTCTATTGGCAGGTGGGGCATGTGGGTTTAGCGCTCGCAACTGCTGCTTCCGCTTTTGTAAATGCAGCCCTGTTGTATCGCAGCCTGCGTCATGAACGGGTTTATACGCCCTCTAAGGCATGGAAAGATTTCTGGATGCGCGCTATCTTGGCCAATGCTGCTTTGGTCAGTGTCTTGCTACTTCTGTCTATTACTTTGCCAGGTTTTGAGGTGCTCGCTTGGTGGCAACGTAGTATGTATTTGGCAATTTTCGTGTGTTCTGGTCTTATCGCCTACTTGGCTACCCTATGGATTGCTGGTTTACGGCCTCATCATTTGAAACTGCACGTCGAATAGGCCGAAAACCCACGCGAGCTGGATGAACCCCTTGCCCGGCTAAGGTATACTCCAGCCCTCTTTTAGACAGTCGGAATCATGGGTCAAGCTGAGTTTCTTCACAGTTTAAAATACCTTCAAACGAGGCACCGTGGATGCGTAGCAACCATTGGTTCGTTCGATGGTGTTCATCGTGGTCATCAGGCGGTGCTTGAGGCGCTCAAAGCCAAAGCAGAAGCTTTGAACCTGCCCTCGTTGGTCATGGTGTTTGAGCCGCAGCCGTTTGAATACTTTGATAGGCACAAAGCGCCCCCAAGGCTAATGCGATTACGCGAAAAGGTGTGTGCCCTATTTGCTGAAGGGGTTGATCGTGTGTTGTGCTTGAAGTTTGACGAAGCGCTACGATCACTTTCTGCGAAGTCTTACATTGAAGACGTTTTAATCAAAGGGCTTGCAGTCAAGCATTTGGTGATTGGCGATGATTTTCGATTCGGCGCGGATCGCTCTGGCGACTTTGGAATGTTGCAACGAGTGGGAAAAGAGCAGGGCTTTAGTGTTTGCGATACGGCCACGTTAAAAGATGATCAAGAGCGAATAAGCAGTTCGCGAATTCGTAAACTGCTCGGGCAAAATAGTTTGGCTGATGCGGCCCATTTATTAGGGCGCGACTATAGCATTAGCGGGCGTGTTATTTATGGTAAGCAGCTGGGTCGTTCGATCGGCTTCCCTACAGTGAATATTGCCATGGGCCGAATGCGAACCGCACTGCAAGGTGTTTACGCTGTCGAGGTGGGACTCACGAAGCCGCAAGGTGCCGAAGGTATTTGGCAGGGGGTTGCCAATGTTGGTATGCGCCCCACGGTAGAAAGTGCTTCGCAAGGGGCAAAGTTAAAGCCGCTGTTAGAAGTGCATTTATTCGATACAGATGTTGATCTCTACAGCAAGTTTTTAACTGTGAGGTTTAAACAGTTTATTCGGCCGGAATGTCGATTTGAAAGCATAGATGCACTGAAACAACAAATTCAGTTAGATAGTGAAAGCGCGAAACAGTTTTTTAAATAAAACATAACAACCATTTTTTATTAGGATAAAGTACAACAACAATGACCGATTACAAATCGACTTTGAATCTTCCCGAGACAAACTTTGCAATGAAAGCGAATTTGGCTCAGCGCGAACCGCAAATGCTTAAACAGTGGCAAGAGCAAGATCTTTACGGCCAAATTCGTAAAGCGCGTGCCGGGGCGGAAAAATTTATTCTTCACGATGGCCCCCCTTACGCCAATGGTGATATTCATATTGGTCATGCGCTCAATAAAGTCCTTAAAGACATTATTGTAAAATCAAAGACATTGAGTGGCTTCGACGCGCCATATGTTCCCGGTTGGGACTGTCACGGTTTACCTATTGAAAACCAAGTTGAAAAGAAAAAAGGCAAAGCCGGCGCAAAAATTGGTTACAAAGAATTTCGCCAAGAATGTCGCAAATATGCCGCTAAGCAAGTCGACGGTCAGAAAAAAGATTTTGTTCGCCTAGGTATTTTAGGTGAGTGGGACAACCCATACCTCACCATGGACTTTAAAACAGAAGCCGATATCGTTCGTGCATTAGGTTTGATTGCACAAAATGGTCATTTGGTTAAAGGCTATAAGCCTGTGTATTGGAGTGTGGTCGGAGGCTCTGCATTAGCCGAAGCCGAAGTGGAATACCAAGACAAAACATCATATTCCATCGATGTTCGCTTCCCTGTTGTTGATGATGCGGATTTTTCTTCACGTGTGGGCGAAGTCGCAGGTTCCGGAAAAATATCTGTCGTTATCTGGACAACAACCCCCTGGACGCTGCCAGTGAACCAAGCGGTAAGCTTGCACCCTGAATTAGATTACGTCGTTCTACAGAGTGGCGATGAGCGATTAGTGGTTGCCGAAGCTCTAAAAGAACAAGTCGAGAAACGCTCGAACTTAGACGAGCTTGAAGTGGTTGGTCGCTTTAAAGGCCAAGCGCTAGAAAAATTATCGCTGCAACACCCATTTTACGACAAACAAGTACCTGTACTTCTTGGTGATCACGTTACCACTGATGCCGGTACGGGTTGCGTGCACACTGCACCCGACCACGGTGTTGATGACTTTAACGTGGGTAAAAAGTACGGTATTGGTACGATCAATTACGTGAATGCTAGCGGCCTGTATCGCGAAGATGTTCCCATTTTTGCCGGTGAACACGTATATAAAGTTGATGAGAAAGTCGTTGCCTTATTGGAAGAAAACGGCGTGCTCTTACATCAAGAAAAATTTGATCATAGTTATCCTCATTGCTGGCGAACCAAAACACCACTTATTTATCGCGCGACGCCGCAGTGGTTCATCAGCATGAATAAAAAAGGCTTGCTAGATTCGGTAAAAGATTCGGTGGATAACATCGAGTGGCTTCCCGATTGGGGTGAAGCGCGTATTCGTTCCATGTTAGATGCTAGCCCCGACTGGTGTGTATCACGTCAACGCACGTGGGGTGTTCCTATTACTTTGTTTGTGCATAAAGAAACGGAAGAATTGCACCCGGAAACACCACGCCTAATCGAAGAAGTAGCAGCGCTTATTGAAAAAGAGGGGATGGACGCTTGGTTTGAGCTTGAGGCTAAAGATGTCTTGGGTGATGAAGCTGAAGTTTACAATAAAGTCACAGATACGCTAGATGTTTGGTTTGATTCTGGTGTGACTCACTATTCTGTTTTAAAACAGCGCGACAATTTAGCTTACCCTGCAGATCTATATCTCGAAGGGTCAGATCAACATCGTGGATGGTTTCAATCGTCTTTAAAAACGGCGATGGCGATTAATAATTCTGCACCCTATAAACAAGTGCTAACTCATGGTTTTACGGTCGACAAAGAAGGTCGCAAACAATCCAAATCTTTGGGTAATACCGTATCGCCACAAAAAGTTACCAATGATCTAGGCGCTGATGTATTACGTTTGTGGGTGGCAGCGACAGATTTTAGTGCTGATATGAGTGTGTACGATGAAGTATTAAAGCGCACGGCCGATTCTTATCGGAGAATTCGAAATACCGTACGTTTCTTACTTTCAAACTTAAGTGGCTTCAACCCTCAAACGGATCTACTTGAATTTGATCAGCTCATCGCAATAGATCAATGGGCGATTGACCGTACAGCGCAATTGCAAGAAGAAATCATTGAGCACTACAACACCTATCAATTCCATTTGATTTATCAAAAACTTCACAATTTTTGTATTGTTGATATGGGTGGTTTTTATCTCGATATTATTAAAGATCGGCAGTACACCACACAAGAAAATAGTCTTGCGCGACGTTCTGCACAAACTGCCTTATACCATGTAGCGAATGCCATAGTTCGCTGGATTGCGCCGATTTTGTCATTTACAGCAGATGAAGTGTGGAAGGCCTTGCCTGGCGACAGAGACGGGAGTGTGTTTGCATCGCACTGGTACGCCTTAAGTACATTAAAGGGCAGTAATGAACTAGGGCGTGAATACTGGAAATCGGTGGCTTCAGTAAAAACTGCGGTAAACAAAGCGATTGAAGAGAAACGCAAAGATGGTTTGGGTGGGTCTTTAGCGGCAGAAGTGAAATTGTTCTGCTCAGACGAACTTAGAGATGTTTTGCTTAAAATTGGTGATGAACTTCGGTTCGCTCTAATTTGCTCGAAGGTTGAGTTGTTTCCTTTAGCTGACGGTGGTAATGCAAACGAAACCGAAGTTGAGGGTTTAAAAATATTAGTAAGAAAATCTGAACACGATAAGTGTGCTCGTTGTTGGCATTATCGTGAAGATGTTGGCGCTGTAGAGACGCATCCCGAACTTTGCCAGCGCTGTGTCACCAATATTGATGGCGAAGGAGAGCCGCGTGAATTCTGCTAGCGAAGAGCAAGAAAATTCCAAGCTTTTAATTTTGTGGTATGCCATTGCCGCGATTGTCGTGGCGCTAGATTTGTTCACGAAAATGCTCGCGAGTAATAGTTTAGCCTTGTATGAGCGTATAAATGTAATGGCTATGTTCGACATCACATTGCGCCACAACTACGGTGCGGCATTTAGTTTTTTAGCCGGTGCCGGTGGTTGGCAGGTGTGGTTTTTTGGCCTTTTGGCGGGCGCTGTGAGTTTGGTTTTAATTGTGTGGATCGCGAAAATCGGCACTCGAAAGTCACTAGAAGTCCTCGGCCTGGCTTTGATTCTAGGTGGGGCTGTTGGGAATTTATATGACCGCGTCACTCTAGGTTATGTGGTCGATTTTATTCTGGTCTACTACAACGATGCGTATCAATTTCCTGCTTTTAATGTTGCCGATTCTGCTATTACGGCCGGTGCCGGCATATTGATTTTAGATGCGATCAAGAAATCTATTCATGAGCACCGTCAGAAAAACCAACCCAGTTCAAAAAGCACTGATTCATTGCCGCACTAGAAGCAATGTTTTGGTTTTAGATAGAGATTAAATTTTAAATGACAGAGAATTTAGCAGTAGGCGAGGGTACGGTTGTTACTCTACATTTTTCGCTGGCTTTGGAGTCTGGTGAAGAAATCGATTCAAACTTTGGTGCGAACGCGCCTTCTTTTTCTTTTGGTGATGGCAGTTTAATGCCAGGGTTTGAAGAAGTGCTTGTGGGCTTAAAAAGCGGTGATAAGCAAGAGTTCGTGATACCACCAGAAAAAGGTTTTGGTCAACCGAATCAAAGTAATGTGCAAGAGGTTCGTCGCGAGTCTTTTGGTGCTGATCTTGAGCTTGCAGAAGGGCTTGTTGTTTCATTTGCAGACCCCGCCGGAGGTGAAATGCCTGGCGTAGTAAGATCCTTTGATGAAGAAAAGGTGGAAGTGGACTTTAATCACCCGCTTTCTGGGCGTGACATCCTATTCAAGGTCGAAATTATTGACGTTAAACCTGCGGTGACCCACTGATGGAAATTAAGTTGGCCAATCCTCGTGGCTTTTGTGCCGGTGTTGATCGTGCTATTGATATTGTAAATCGTGCGCTCGATGTGTTTGGTGCGCCGATTTATGTGCGCCATGAAGTGGTGCATAATAAATTCGTGGTCGAAAGTTTAAAAAAGCGCGGTGCAGTATTTGTTGATGAACTTGATGTTGTGCCAGATGATGTGATTGTGATTTTTAGTGCGCATGGTGTTTCTCAAGCTGTGAGAAATGAAGCTGATCGTCGAGGCTTAAAAGTATTTGATGCGACCTGTCCGCTAGTGACCAAAGTGCACATCGAAGTCGCTAAATTTAGCAACGATGGTAAAGAGTGTATTTTGATTGGCCATGAAGGCCACCCAGAAGTGGAAGGTACCATGGGTCAATACGATACAAGTAATGGCGGTGCTATCTATTTAGTGGAAAATGAAAAAGATGTTTTAAAACTTCAGGTAGAAGACCCTGAAAACTTAGCCTTTGTTACTCAAACTACGTTATCAATGGACGATACAGCTAAAGTTATCGATACGTTACGCGAACGTTTTCCCAATATTGAAGGGCCGAAAAAAGACGATATTTGTTATGCCACACAAAACCGTCAAGATGCGGTTAAACAGCTCGCGTTGGAGTGTGACTTAGTATTGGTTGTCGGCTCTCCCAATAGTTCTAATTCAAATCGTTTACGTGAGTTGGCAGAACGATGTGGTGCCAGCGCTTATTTGGTCGATGGGCCAGAAGATATAGAGCAAACGTGGTTTAAAGATGCTAACGCAATAGGAATTACTGCGGGGGCTTCGGCACCTGAAGTGTTGGTGGCCGATGTTATTAAAGGTCTGCAGTCCCTTGGTGCCAACTTGCCTATTGAGCTTGACGGCCGAGAAGAAAATATTAGCTTTTCCCTTCCGAAAGAACTGCGCGCTTAATTGTTTTATTTCTATTTTATTTTGGGGCGTTATATCGTAGAGCAGTCCGTTTCATCTTCAATACCTTGATGTGTTCTAGCCCGACCACCGCGATTAATTACGATTTCGTAAGCGCGGCTTTCTATGTTCTCTTCAGCGTTGGGCGCACATAAGTTAAAGGTCATCATCGGTAAAGCACCGTTACCACGTCTGAGGCTGCCATTACTTCGAAATTGAAAATCGTAGATGTTTGCGTTTGAGGCAAGTGAGTATTCTTCCTGCACTCCTTCCATAAGGCGGATTACTTCCTCTTCATCTAACTCGCGATTTTTGTTTTCGTCGACATATACAATCCAGCCGGCTTGCCATTTATTCTCTTCGCTACATGTCAGTTCATCTTCATGTCTTGCGCACATATAAACATCTTGATTGCGTGTTATGGCTTCACTTCGAGCGAACTGAAGTGTGCTTAAAAATGCATCGCGCTGAGTAATGAGTTGTGACTTTGCAACCAAACCAACAAAAGAGGGGATAGCTTGGGTAATGATGATGGAAACTACCGCGATGGAAATAAGTAGGTCGAAAAGGGTGATACCCTTGCAGGTTTTGTAGGCCATTAGCTCAGTCCTTGAGTCGCTACGCACTCTAGTTCTAGCGAGAAGTGCGATAAGTTTAAGTGAGCTGAAAAGAAGTCTCAGCGCCAATCCATCCTGATTGGTTGGCGCATAATAGCAAAAAAGACGTTACTGTCAAATTACAGAGGATTACCAACAGCCGTTGGTAGTGGGGGTTCTTACGCCGAGATTACTAAGCGATAATGTTGGGCAATCAGTGTCAGTAAAGCTTGCTGTTGCAGTTAAGTTAAAGCTTGTGCCGTCAGCCGCGCCTAATGCATTCGACGGTATGGTGTAATGACCGCTTTCGCTAGAAAAAAGGCTATTAGCGTCTAGCGTGATCAACATTGTTGCTCTGTCTATATCAGCAGCTTCATCTGTGCCCTCAGTGGCGTATCGACCGAATTCCGTGTAGTGGCGTTCCTGCAACTGTGCCACTTCCAATAAAAAAGACTTACCTTCTGAGCGTTTAGTTTTTCTAACGCTATCATTGTACGAAGGTAATGCTACGGCCGCGATGATGGCGACGATAGCTACTACAATAAGTAGCTCCGTAAGATTAAAGCCTTTTTGGTTTTTGTTGAGCTTTCTGTGCATCAATGTGTTCTCATAAATTGTTAGTTGGGAATACCTTTGCAAATATTAATACAGAGAAAATTCAGACCAGGAAGTACGTGTTGTTTCTTGATCTGGGTCCGTGCTTTCAATAAATGTTTCAAGGTTTGACCGAGAGTTTGCTACAGCCTTTACTTCGATACCAGAGGTGGTTGTACCAATTACCGTTGGTGACGTAGGTAGCCCTTTCATACCCTGCCCGCTAGGAACGGTATAGGTCGTGCCGTCAAAGGTCAAATCATTCGCATCGATCACCCCATCACTATTAAAATCCAGGGGGGCTTGGTCTAGGGGGCTACCATCTTCAGCGTCTAATTCCATAATGAAGCCGGTACCACCAAAATCACAGGCTGCGTCGTTTGGTATGGTGGTGGTAAATACGATTCTACCGCCGCGGATCACAGAGTTAGTGATTTGTCTTTCCCCCCGGTTCGATGTGCTGCCTGGTGAGGTCAAATCAAGATACCAGCCTTTGTCTGTATCCCAGTCGATGTCGCCGGTGTCACTAGTAAAACGAAGTTCGACATCGTCGGTGTCGCCATCCGCGTCATCAGGGCCAACACCGTCGCTATCGCTGTCAACCCAAATTTCACTTGTAACTGATCTAGCAAGAAGGTTTGAGCGCGTGTAATGGGCTAAATTTGGCGTGGTAAAGTCATCCCAAATGCCGTAGAAAGATTGTGTGTCTGTACTTGTTAGGTCGTTGTCAGAATCATCTATATATCTGCCAGTACCAAAATATACCATGATCCCCGTTTTTGAAGGGTCGGGGTGGTAGGTAACACTCGGGCGGGTTGTGATGGGTTGGCCTGTTGCGGTTTCAAAAACCTTGACTGCCCCCCATGAACCTGGGGTCGCGGCTCTTAAATCGAAGCGCCATAGGTTTCCGTAGAGGTCTCCTGCGTAGACATAGTCCACGCGATAGTCGCCGTCTATGTCAATAGGCACGGTTGTTGACAGACCATTGGGGGTACCTGGAGTGCCTTCACCGGTCGATATGCGAACATTTCGGTTAGTACCGCCCGTTTCTGCGTCAATAACAAATAGGGAGGCTTCGCCTGTGCCATCCGAGTTGTAACCATTGCCAAAAATTGCTGCCCACTCACCAGATGCTGTGTTTAATTTGACTAAGTCAGGTTGAGCAAATGTGTAGCCTAACTCAGCGCTCGCAAACTCCCACTTCACAACATTCTCAGCATTGGCGCCGGTAGCGTCATTCTCAAATATGGCCGGGTTGGTAACATCTAGAGCAAATATTCCACGACCACCAGCTCTGTGACTGCCTAAAAGTAAAGTGTGCCAGGCGCCGTCGAAGTATGCGTCACCCACCGTTGGAGCATTGTCTACAAAAAATTTGTGCTGGTAGTCAGTATCGGCAAGGTTGGCGATATTGCTGTGGCTTTGAAGAGGTATATAGGAAAGTTCGATAGCACCTGTAGCGGCATCAAACGCATGTAACATGCCGTCGTTGGCCCCAACGTATACGATCGCCTGCCGGTTTTCATAAGCAGTTTCGAAATCAGAGTAGGGGGCACTTGCTTCCAGGTCATCAGGGAATCCAGCACTTGGGCCAGCGACATATCGTGGTTCAGAGTTAATAATGTCGCCTAGAATACTGTTTTCTCTTTGGCGAAAGCCATAATCTGAGGAATAACTACCATCGTCTTCCACCTCGTTCGTTTGATCGCCTCTTAGGTAATCAACGATGGCCTCGCCATAGTTATCTTCGTCCCCAGTGTCCGCATCTGCAATAAGGGCGTTGGCAAAATCTTCGTCGATCGTGCCTGCCGCAAGGGCTACACCAGGGTAGCCAGATGGCCAGGCAAAGTTAACACCGCGTCCAATTCCACCAAATGCGCTGTAGGTAAAAACTACTCGGCTATCTGAGTTTGTTTCATTTATGCCATTTGTAATTGCATCTGTTCCTGCATTCCATAAATTAGAATTACAAATACCACCCAGCGCTACACCAGCGCACGCAGCTCGGTTGTCGCCAGTACCTGAAGAAATAGGTGTCGCTATTAAGTCCCCGTGCCAATCGCCCGTATTGAAGCGCGCTTGATAGACCACTGTTTCAGTATTAAGTGTTGTAGAGTTTGCCGCTACGGCCGCAGAAGAACTATTGACTGCCTCAATATCTGAAATTGCTCCTTCTAGGCTCGCGATCAATGTATCTGGGTTATTGGCACTGAGGAAGCGTCCCCGTCCGTTAAAGGCTGCATGACGCATATCGTCAGCTGTTCGTGGATCCTCATCGTTGTACCAATAACTAATTTCGCCAGGCCACATAGTTGTTCCTGTTTCTGTTGCTTGGTCCCATCCTGTCCAAGTGTCTAAGCAGTCATCGTCAACTAGAGGAGTGCAATCTAAAGTGCCGTTAATACCATAAGCTATGGTATAGGTCACCATATGCTGGTGCATATTGTCTTCCACAGAATCCAGGTTATCAATGCGTCGGCTTGCATTTTCAGGTACTAGGTTGGTTAGGCTTGGTCTTAAATCTCGTTCGAAATAATGCATCGCAACATCGGCTAAAAAACCGGTCGTTCTGCCGCTCGAGAAATTACCTGATAAAGCACTAGAGCCATCGGCATATAAGCCACCATCAAAGACTGTATCGCTAGTACTGTCTGTATCGCCGATGCCCGGAGGGTTACCTCCATTAGCGAAACCATCGGACATCAGAATGGTAAAGTTTTGTTGGCAAGTGCCACCTTCATTTGCATCCAAAATTGGGTCGTCTGCACTGTGATTCCCAAAAAGGCCACCATAAGAACTTTCAAAGTATCTTCCTGCGTTGTTTAAAGCGACACGCAAGGGGGTGCCACTACTCGGGTCTATTCTAGCCGCTTGACGCAGTAACGCTGATTTAGAGGTATCATTCCTCATGTCCTCAATTTCCGTACCCACGTTATCGTGGTCATGCAATGTACCTAAGCCAACGCGTGCATCAGATTGGTAAACAAGTTCCGTGAGTGTTCGTTGTGCGACATAGGTGCGTTTTCTGTAATAGGTGTACCAGTTAGCGTAATTAATATAGGCAGCCTGAGTTTCCGAAGCTGTGCCGTGTTCTGTTGAAGGCGCATCGATAAGGTCTTGAACAACAATACATTGAGCATCGTCTCGGCAGGTATCTTCATCGAAGGAGCCTCCGCCCGTTGTGTACGTTGTTAACTTATCTGAATCGCCACCACAACTAAACCGATTGTTAATGCACCAATTTATTGAGCCAGTCCACGTATATATACTTTCACATCTTTCTCGACACGTTTGGGTGATTTCTACAGAGCCGTCTGGAAGAACATCTGGGCATTCTCCGTCGTCGTATGCGCCGTCGTTGTCAGCGTCATTCCAAAGAAAGTAGACGTGGTCTCGAATATCGTCAGTATCATCGTCATCGTATGGGTTAGACCGCGCGTATCTCAAGTTGGTGATATCGTCAAATGCATCACCTTCCTCGTCTACGCCCCGCCATGGTGTGTATAAGCGTTCTGGGTTATAGGCCATGGTGTTAAAGCCGGGGCAGAGATCTAGGGCGTGATCGTCTCGCGTTGGCGGCATAGAAATAGATCGTTGTGTCACGTCGCCCGGGTCTGGAAGGCCTGATATGTTGTGATTGTTTACCGTGCTTTCCCAATCCATACTCCCTGAGTCATCAATAATAAATAAAATATTTGGTTGCACGGAAGATTGAATAAACAATGGTTCATCCGCAAGATCCAACAGTTGTGCGGATGTATGTGACGTGACTAGCGCTCCAGAAATAAAGCCAAGGCACTGTAACGAATATTTTACTTTGGGAAGTATTTTCATAACTAACTCTACTTGCTCACTAAGAGTGGGCGATTAAAAAACTTTGTTGTAGTTTGCTTGTAATATGACAACAGAGTTGGGCGAACTTCCATACCCTCTTGCTGTAATACGGTAGCTGTACGTCACGCCGCTACTCGACGGTACTACGTGTTGAGAAATATTAAGCTTTGAATTTGTTCCACCGCCGGAACCTTCAACTACTGCACGCTCTTCGATGACATACTGGGGGTTTTGTGAAAGATCAAAGTCGTCGTCGTTCAAGTCGACGTCTATAGGGACGGTAACATTGCTCCAGAAATCGTCACCGGTGATGTTAGGCACGCCAAAGTTCCACACCACATTAGATCCTGTGTCATTCGCAACCGGTACTTCCGTTTGTTGATTAAGCCACGCCTCTCCTGCAAGTAGCGCGGCTTCTGCTGCTTCAAATGCGAGTGTACGATCTCTAAAGTTACCCGACATTCTTTCTTCAAGTGCAGTACCTTGCATACCTTGAATTCCCAATATCGACATAACAAGCAATATAATCAAGCTAATAACGAGCGCCGAACCACGTTGCTTTTTACTAATAGGTGACGTATTCAGATTCATTTTTTTACCGCTAAATATTTCGTAAACCAATGGTTGTTACAAATTGTTGACGAAGGGGGCCAGCAGGGTACGTACGATTTGTACCTCCAACTGCAAAGGTAGTTGCCTGCGACCCTATATTTTCTTCTCTTGTTCGCATTAGTAGAGTGATTCGCACTGAAGTAACTGCGGTGAAATCGCCGGCCTGATCGGCATCCACATAACGATTGGGTATGTCATCATCATCATCATCTCGACCGTATTCCACCTGTATACTTTCAACCCCCTCAATTAGGGCGAAAGCTGCACCAGCCTGGGTGTTATCAAGTACAAATAAAGAGGGAATACCGTTGTCATCGTCAACAAAATAGGTGTTTGAAGAAAAACTTAGGACTTCGGCACCGTCGCTAGTGCCATATAAGTCGCCCACGCTAGCACTTGGAGTAATCACGCCACCGGCAACTGTATTAATTCGAAATAGACCGGCACTGCTGCAATTTGAAACTAGGGCATAGTCGCCATCAGAGAAACTGCAGGTATTCGCAGCTGTTGTAATAACGCCATCAGCTGCCAACATATCTGCAGAAAGCGGCATGGAGCACCTGCCAGCACTTTGAACGATGAGAATGTCGGAATCTTCAGCGATATTATCGGCATCGATAGCCGTTCGAATGGCATCATTCGACAAAGCGCCGGTATTTAAGTTACCTACACGTTGCCCCCCCCAAGTTGCAAAGCTATTGTCGTACGGCATACCTGTTAAACCAACGGTCTGTGCTGGGGCTACATTTGTTATGTTTTCGCAGCCAACATTACCCGACATACGAAGGTCTCGCGATAATATTTCAATGGCCAAACGAGCATTTTCCTGAAGGCGAGCTAAGGCTTCTTGGGTGCGATAAGTCTGCCTGGAACCGCTGTAGACTTCGATGACCCCAGCAACCAAGATGATTCCAAGAGCTACAGATACCATGAGTTCGGTGAGAGTGAATCCTTTAGGAAGCTGCTTCATAACTAAAAAGTCGCCCTTGTTAAAAATGTCCGTGTATTTCCATCTCGGTCTTCCCACTGAATGGAAATATCATATATTGCAACACCATCTGCAGTACCGTACAGCTGAATGCTACCGGCCCCATTAATATTTTGATCGACAAGATTTTGCCACGCGTCGATATCTGAGAGGGCCATTTGGTTACTATTGCAAGAGCTAGATGAGCAATCTATAGCGCTTCCAGAATAAGAATAATCCGTTACGTAGTCCCCAACGTTGGAACCATTTGCACGAATTCGATCTATCACATCCTTTGCTAGCATGGTTGCTTGAGTACGTTGATAGGCGCTTTGGTTCAGTTGAAGTGTTTTAGCTTGCATGGTGGCAAGACCCAATAGGCCAATGGATAATGTAAAAAGGGCCACCAGAATTTCAATTAACGAAACGCCTGATTGATGGTTAGGGGAGTGTCTTCTCATAGTATTTAGCATGGCGGATCTACCCTCGGAGTTACTCGACCCAACGAATTGACTTCCAATACACGTGATTCACTAGCATTTGTTGTGCAAAGCGTCATTTCAAAGTCACTAAAACGTATTTGACCGTTGGGAAGGAACCAGAGAGGGCCGTTATCATTTGTGCGTGTAAAGGTTTGGTTGGAGGCTAGCGCGGAAAAGTAACGGATGGCTTCTCCGTCATCGACGTCACCATCTCCATCTGAGTCTTCGAAGACTACCCAGCCAAGCGACCAATCTTCGCTAACCCAGTCGCAATTTGTGCCGTCGGTCGTATCTACTATGCATAGGAGCACAACGGAATTACGTGATATGGCTTCACTGCGAGCAACGGAAATAGCGCTAACAAAATTATTGGTGCTTGCCGTCAATCTGTTGTTCTGGATAAAGGAGTTAAAAGAAGGCACGGCCAAGCCTGTGATAATCGCAACGACCACCATAGCGGTTAGCAACTCAAGAAGAGTGAATCCATTTGATGTGTTTATTTTCATAACGAATAGTGTCGTCCCTATGGTGTTGGGGTTCAATATGCCTTATGACAGCATGCATTTTAGAGGCGATAAGTGGTAATTGTTATGATAAACGGTATATATAACCGCTGGTCGGTAGGGGGGGATCTGGCTTGATCGTACTAACCCCTAAGCCACATATGTCTGTGGATATATAGAAATGGTCGAAATGGATAGGTCGGTAGCTATTTCATCTGACTTTTAATATTGCCGCTTAATGTGTGTTTTGTTTTTTGAGGTTTGGGGTGTTTGTTTCTGTGGCGCGCTTTTCATATTGGAGCGCTAGTTTGTATAAAGTAAAGTGCGGTTTTTGTCGCCATTCGGCGGTCTGGGCGAGAGCTGTTTCCACCTTCATTTTTTACTAGGTATGCAAACGGGATAGGCTGGTTTGTTGTCAGTGTTTTTGCCGGAAGAAATATGTCTGTGGTGATATATTTCTGGATAGATAACAAGTGAATAATTTCGAATGTGGCGGCTTGCTTTCTGGCTTCAAAAAATGCTTTTCTTTCTTTTATCAGTGCTGCAAGAGCAATCCTTTGCTCTTGATCACGCGATTACGAAGTTATTTCTTTCAATGTAACCCTTCTAAAAATTCACTAGTTCAGTCCAAGATGTACGTTGAGCCTCTGTTTGGTCTGCGCCATTTGGTGCCCGTTCCATGATCGAGATTGTGGCGCCAGATGAGCTGTTCGTGAGCTTGAATTCATTGCCGTCACCATCAGGTTTGACCACTTCTGGTGGAGGGGTTAGCCCATCGAGTGAAATCCCGCTCGGTATACCGAGAGCAGGGTCAATATCCGAGCTATTAATCACTCCATCTCCATTGATATCCAGAGGTGGAGACGATGCCGGTTGCCCATCCATTATCGATAGCTCCATTAAGGTACTAGTGCCGCCGTAATTACAGGGAATGTCATCAGGGGAGATAGTGACAAATACAATACGGTCTCCACGGAGTATGGATCTTGAAACTTGTCGTTCACCATTGTTGTTGCCGCCAAAAATGAAATCTATAAACCAGCCTTTTTGCGTGCTCCAGTCGATTAACTCATCTGTATCTTGTGTGCTGGTAAAGCGCACAGAAACAGTAACATCATCGCCTGGGTCGGTTGTGCCATTATCGAAAGTGACAGGGCCTTGTGAGACAATCTCTTGCTGCAAATAATCATCTCCGCCTCTATTGAGGGCAGGTAACGTTCCGCTTGTTAAGTCATCCCATACGGCGTAGAAGCTTTGCGTATCGACTCCTGATGTGTTGTTGTCAGAAGCGTCAATGTACCGCCCGGTTCCAAAGTAAATAAGAAAGCCGTCTCGGCCATTTTCAGGGTGGAAGCTAACGCTTGGTCGAGAGGTGATAGGTTGAGGGTTGCCTTCCCGAGATACGGCAGTAAAAACCTGAGTTGCATTCCAAGCACTAGAAATATTATTGCTCAAATCAAAACGCCACAAGTTGCCTTCTAGGTCGCCTGCGTATATGTAATCGGTCGTACCGTTACGGTCTTCATCAACTGGGGTGACGGTGGCGAGCCCGTTTGGCGTGTCGATTGAGCCAGCACCGGTAGAAATATTCTCAATCAGCGAGCCTGTTTCAATATCGACGATAAATAACGAAGCGTGACCGCTAGCGCTAGGGCTGCCGTCGGCTTCAGTATTGTTATAGCCATTGCCAAATATCGCGGCCCATGTATCGTCATTTAATTTAATGATGTCAGGTTCTGAAAAAGTGTAACCGAGTTCGGGGTGTTCAAATTCCCATAAAAACACATCATTAATGTCTGATTGGTTTTCAGTGAACTTGTTGGGGTCGGTAATATCGAGCGCAAATATTTTTTGGCCCCCGGCTTTTAGCCCAGAAGTCAGAACTGTGTGCCAGCTGCCTCCGTAATATACGTCTGCTGATGTCGGCGAGCCATCTACATAATAGCGGTGCTGATAATCTGGGTCTGCAAGATCACGAATATGGGGGTATGAAGCCCCTGGAATGTAGGAAAAAACAACATCGCCGCCGCCGGTGTTGGAGTCTGCATTTGCATTGAATGCGTGCAGCATTCCATCATTTGCCCCCACATATACGATAGGCTGCCGAGATTCATGAGTTTCGGCAAAAGTAGCATAATCATTTTCGGTATAACTTGAGTTTGGTGGGCCAACAAAACGTGGAGCCGAAGTAATAATATCGCCAAGAACACTCGTGTCTCGCTGGCGGAAGATCGCGCTAGCAGATGATGGCGAAGTACTTGTCGCTATTTCATTACTTCGGTCGCCGCGAATATAGTTAACGAGGTTTTCGCCGTACTCCTCGTTCAGGGTTCCTGTAGACGGATTGGCTCCTAGGGCAGAAACTTGATCAGCGCTTAATTCTATTGCTGTTGGTGATGATGAGTTTGCGGGCCAGCGAAAAGCGACAGCAGTATCCTCACCGGTAGAGGTGGTGCTATAAGTGACGACAACGCGCCCGGTGTCGAAGTTTTGGCTGTTTATACCGTTTGAGTCTGTACCGGCGTTCCAGTTTGCTGTCGGGCAGGGTTGCCCAATGTCGACACTAGAACACGATGGGCGGGTATCGCTAGAGCCGATAGAAATTGGAACGGATATCAAATCACCACTCCAGTCGCCAGTATTAAATTTTGCTTGATAAATGACCGTCCCTGCATTCAGTGATGTAGAGTTTGCAGCCACCGCGGCCGATGAGCTGTTCCGTGCTTCAATATCGCTAATAGCGGATTCTAGGCTGGCGATTAGAGTGTCAGGGTTGTTTGCGCTTAAGAACTCACCTCGGCCATTAATGGCGGCATGTCTCATATCATCTACTGTGCTAGAAGTATTTTGGGTGATTGTATCTGGCCAAATACTGCAGTTAGGGGGTGGCGTCTCGAGTAAGTTGCATGGTAGCGAGTTCATGCAGGAGGGTTCTAGCGGGTCGCAGGTAATATCACCATTTAAGCCAAATGCAACAGTGTAAGTCACCATATGTTGGTGCATATCGCTATTTAGTTCACCATTATTAATTGAACTGCTTTCCGGAACTTGGTCTGCCAAGGTACTTAGATCATTTTCAAAGAAATACATTGCCACGTCGGCCAAGGTGTTCTCGGCTGCATCTCCATATATATTGCCATGTGATGGTCCGTCAAAGGTCGAAGAGTCGTCTCCGTCAACATTACCTATGTTTGGGCCGCTACTATTCCAAAAACCATCCGACATAAGAATGGTGTAGTTTTGTTGGCAGGCTCCGCCTGTAGCTGTTGCAATGGGGCTGCTAACTGAGATTCGCCCATCAAAAAGGTCGTTATCTCCGCTTTGGTAATAATTTCCAGCGTCATATAGCGCTTGCCTTAGTGGTGTAAGGGGGGTTAGGTAGTTAGTGCCAATATCGCCAACCGCGTGCAGAAGTGCGTTTTTATTACTATTGATTCGCATGTCTGTAATGGCTCTACCGACGTTGTTCACATCGTTTAGCGTTCCAAGCCCCATTCTTGCGTCCGACTCAGCGACCAGTTCAGATAACGCTCGTTGCGCAACGTAAGCGCGTTTTCGGTAATAGGTATACCAGTTAGCATAGTTGGTGATCGAAGACTGCTCTTCTCCTGGTGCGCCATGTTCAACCCCATGACTGAGATCTCCGACATAAACACATTGGGAGGGCACGGCTCTGCACCTTGAGATGCGTTGACTAATTAGTATTTCTGACGCTAGCCAGGGTATGCCTGAGCATTCGTTTGTATTGTATTCACCATTCCCGTTGTCAGCCCACAAAAAATAAAAGTGGTGTGTTAAGTCTCGCAAGTTAGATGTGGCGGCCCCTTCATAGGGGTCGTTCATTGCTTGGTCTAGTTCATTTATATCCGAGTACTCATTGGTTAGCTGGTCATAGCCTTTCCAAGGGCTATAGGTGCGGTTTGGGTTATACGCCATTGTGTTAAAGCCGTGGCATAAATGTCTGGCTTCTAGGTCGTTGTTAGGATTGGGTACTAGAGCAGTATAACTACTGCCATGAGTTCCTACATACAGGCCGCTGGTATTTCCACCAGTATCCCCTGTGTTCATTAGCGCTTCCCAGCTCATACTAAGGGAATCATCCGCCACAATAAGAATATTTGGCTGAACACTGTCTTGTAGAAATAGAGGCTCCGTCGCTAAGTCGATGGGGTCAGCAAAAGCGTTGAGAAAGCAGAGCGAGGCGCCAACTAAAAGGCTGTAATTTCGAAGACGTTGGCAAGCTCTTTTATTTTTCATAATAGGGTTCGTTTTATACTTTTGAGGGGGGGGGTTAATACGTTTTTTCGTAATTGGCTTGAAGTACAACTTGTGAATTTGGCGAGCTGCCATAGCCAATGGCGGTGATGCGGTAGCCCCATACTTCAACTGTGTTATTAGGGGTATCTTCACGACTGCCGACACCTGCATTTTTGCCGGCGCTTTCTTCTTCAGTGATCAACCCGCGTTCTTCAATAAAAAATTTTGGGGCTGCGTTCCATAAGTGGTCGCTAGAAGTAAACACATTTGTGCTGTTGTTTTCGGCGTCGGCCCAGCTACCGAGGTTTGCAAAGTCAGTGTTTGCTTGTGAGCTTCCGTATTCCCATATGTAGTCGGTGTCGGCAGGCGTAGGCCGCACCATTTCATACCTGTTTAAGTAGCTTTCAGCTGCGGCCAACCCCGCTTCTGCTGCTTCTAGCGCGATTGCTCGATCTCTAAAACTACCCGCCATTTTTTCTTCGAGGGTGGTGCTTTGTAGCCCCTGGATACCAATGATGCTTAGCACTAGCAGTATGATTAAACTGATCACTAGCGCTGCACCTGATTGGTGGTTAGGGGGGGATGATATTGTGTTCATGGCAATTAACCCCGGTTTCTCAGTTGAATAGTGCTGACGAATTGCTGACGAATGGGGCGGCCTTCGTTAAAGGTTCTTTCTTCGTCGCCGCCAAGCGTAAAATTAACTTCTGCCCCAGAACCAACGTTTTCAATTGTGCGAAGGAGCAGGGTGACACGCACTGCGCTTACCTTTGACCAGTCAATAGCTTCGGCACTGGGGTCAAAATTACTGATGTTGTAGGTGCCGACTTCTTCAGCATTTAAATAAATGTTGGCGAACCCGTCGTTATTAGTATCGATACCATATTGCAGTTGCATACTTTCTACCCCTTCGACTAAGGCCACGGTAGTTGGGTCCGGTTCAGTATTATCTACAACAACTAGCGAGGGCATTTCGCTACCGTCTGGTTGCACTTCTGAACCAATAAAATAAGTATTTGAATAAAAGGGAAATACTTCTGTGAAACCATCGCTGAGATAGGCAGTGCTCAGTGTTGGGGAATCGGTGTGAGTAAGTGAATTGTTAGAAGATGGGTCAGACGTAATTTGAAACACATCTGCTGTGCCGCAGTTGGAAACGAGCACATGGTCGTTTTGTTGGAAGCCACAAGCATTGGAGGCGATGTTAACGCTGCCTGTTGCATCGCTCATGTCAGATGCAAGTTTTACGCTGCAGCCGCTAGTGCCCTGAACTACAAGCACGTCAGTATCGCCGTAGCGGCTGTTTTCAATAATATTAGTGATTGAAGGTATATTGTAACCACCTTCTATGTCTCCAGGGTCGTTGTCCCCGGTACTTTGTTTTCCCCAGATGGCCATTTCTTCGTCGTAATTCAAACCGGTGGTGGCTTGCCCCTGGATGGCTGTTTCGGAAATTCGTGAGCAGCCAATAAAGCCAGAGTTACGAATATCTCGAGAGATAATATCAATGGCAAAGCGCGCATTTTCTTGCAGCCGCGAAAGCGCTTCTTGGCTGCGGTAGGTTTGTTTTGAACTGCTATAAATCTCGATAACGCCGGCGCTTAGAGTGATACCAAGCGCGGTTGCGATAATGAGCTCAGTCAGAGTGAAGCCACTTTGTTTTTTCATATGACTCATAGCGCGGCCTGTAGAGCAAAATCTCTGGGGTTATTGTCTCTGTCTGTCCAGCTAACGGTCACTGTATAAATCATACTGGTTCCGTTGGATACAATAGTACCGTCCCCACCAGGGAGACGTTCCGATATTTGAAAAAGCCACTGGTCTCGATCGGCAGTGGCCATGCCCACAGCGCCGCATGGCGCGACATTACCTTCACAGTTGTGGGACGCGTTCGCTGCGCCAGTCGCTGTGTAAGTGGTTAAAGCTGCGGTGTTGGCCCGCATACGATCGATAATGTCGTAAGCGAGTATTGTTGCCTGCGTTCGCATTTGTGCACTGTGATTAAATTGCAAAGACTTAGATTGCATGGCGGCTAACCCAAGTAAACCGATGGCGAGCACAAATAATGCGACCAATATTTCAATCAGGGAAGCGCCTGTTTGTTTGCTATTGGAAAAACTAGAGTGGCCTAAGGGCATGACGATGCCCCCGCAGAAGGTTTAACACGACCGATCGAATTAAATGACAGTGTGCGAGAATGAGTGGCATCCCCACTGGATGGAGCATTAGCGGCGCATAGAGACATTTCAAATGCAGTTTGAGTGAGTAAGCGGCCTTGCCTGTCATAACCAATGGAATTTATATCGGTATCGCTGGCTATCAGTGTGTAGTTACTGCGAATACCCTCAAAGAAACGGACGGCTTCGCCAGTGTCAAGCTCTTCGTTATTGTTTAGATCTGCATAAAGAACCCAGCCATCAGCCCAATTCGTTCCGTCGCCAGAGCTGCAGCTATTATTACTATCTATGATGCAGAGTCGCGTCGTGGCACCACGCTTGATTGCTTCACCGCGTGTTAATGCAATTGCGGCTACAAATTCATTACTACTACTTGTTAAAGCATTGGCGCGTATGACGCTCATAAAAGATGGGATTGCAACGCCTAGTAAAATCGCCAATACAGACATAGCGATTAACAGCTCAATAAGCGTTAGCCCATTGGATTGGTATTTTTTCATCGCGGTAACGTCTTCCTTCAACCACGAGCCCTCAAGGCTCATCCTGGTGATATGAGTTAAATGGTATATGCAAAGACGTAGCGGGAGGTTAGCCCCGTATATTGGCAGAGAGAATATAGAATTTAGTCTTCGTCGCTTTCATCGGAGAGCCCTAACTTCGACAAGCGGTACCTAAATGATCGAAAACTGATCCCAAGCTTTTTTGCAGCTAGTGTTTTGTTCCAGCGCACATGCTCAAGGGCATCAGAAAGGATTTCCTTTTCGATCTCAGCCAAGTAGTCGTCAATGGAGGGGTACTTTAAACAGTTGTTG
This sequence comes from Agarilytica sp., assembly GCA_045430305.1. Classification (GTDB taxonomy): domain Bacteria; phylum Pseudomonadota; class Gammaproteobacteria; order Pseudomonadales; family Cellvibrionaceae; genus Agarilytica. The sequence continues at coordinate 944,898 of JAILXW010000002.1, forward strand.
TAGTAATTGGCAGGTTGTTTTTCTTTTTGATTGATTTTTTGTGCGGCGGATAACAATAAATCGCCAACTTCGATGGTGGAATCATCGCAAAGGGTGTAGGCCCTTTCTAAAATGTTTTCCAATTCGCGAATGTTGCCAGGGAAGGAGTAGCGCATAAGCTCTTCTAGGGCGCCTTTGGAGAGGCGAGTTTTTGTACTATTTGTTGTATCTATTTTGTTCAAAAAGAATTGGGTTAAGGCGGGAATGTCTGCCGTGCGATCTCGTAAGCTGGGCACACAAAGTTGGATTACGTTAAGGCGGTAGAACAAATCTTGACGGAATTCGTCTTGTTCAACGAGCTGTTGTAAGTCTTTATGAGTGGCGGAAAGCACTCTGACGTCGGTGGTGATTTCACTGTGTGCACCAACCGGGCGAATAGCTTTTTCTTGAATCGCACGCAGTAATTTTACTTGCATGTCTAAGGGGAGGTCGGCTACTTCATCTAAAAAAAGCGTGCCCCCTTCAGCTGCTTGAAACAAACCAATTTTATCTTGCGTTGCCCCAGTAAAAGCGCCTTTTTTATGGCCGAAGAATTCACTCTCCATTAACTCTTTAGGAATTGCACCGCAGTTAACGGGAACAAATGGTTTTTCAACGCGCGGGCCTTGTTTGTGAATCGAGCGCGCAACTAATTCTTTTCCGCTACCTGATTCACCGCTGATATAAACGGGCGCTTGCGAGCGTGCGAGTTTATTTATAGATGTTTTCAGTTTGTGGATGGAATCTGAATCGCCAATAATGTCTTGCGCTGCGTCTTTTATGTTCTCATCTAACTGACTAGAGGTGATTGCGGTGTTCACCAGCCGGCGTAGCGCATTTACATCGATGGGTTTGTTAACAAAATCGAAAGCGCCGGCTTTCATGGCCTGTACTGCTGTATCCATATTGCCGTGTGCGGTGATCACCGCGATGGGTAGTTCGGGGCACTTCTTTTGTACATAGTCGACAATGTCGAGGCCATTTCCGTCTGGCAGGCGCATGTCTGTGAGGCATAGATTAAATTTGGTTTTTTCTAGCCAGGTTTTTGCTCCGGCAACATCGGCAGCAACCTCGGTTTTAATATCCATGCGATTTAATGTGATTGACAAAAGTTCGCGAATATCGGGTTCGTCGTCGATGATGAGAGCTAAAGTTGTCATAGGTTAGATCATGCGCTGGTGGTGTGAAAATTCGATTTTAAATCGGCTTTTATTGTCTTTTGTTCTACTGTAAATCAAGTGAGCCTGGTTGATTTCGCAAAGCTCACGTGAAATATATAAACCCAAGCCGGTACCTTGTTGACCCGTGGTAAAAAAGGGCTCAAAAATTTCCGTAATATTGTCGGGCGATACACCGGGGCCATGGTCAATAACGTCGATAAAGCTAATGTCGTCACTTTTGCTAGAACCTGATTTGACAAGAATTTCTGTACGTCCCGTAGCTTCCATACTATAACGCAAGCCATTGTCGAACAAGTTAGTAAGAATTTGGCGTAAATGTGTTGGGTCCATCTTCACATCAGGTTGCGCTTCTTCATGTTGAAATACAATGGTGCACTCCTTCGCAGTGGAATACTCTTCGATAAATTGGGGTATCCACGTAACCAGTTTAATTTGTTCTGCTTTTGGTTCTTGGCGTTTAGAAATCGTCATCACATTTTCAATGATTTCATTCACTCGATTAGAATGCTGTAAAATGATTTCTGTAAAGCGCTTGTCTGCGGGATCAATATGTTCAGATTCCGAGAGCAGTTGTGAAGCATGGGATATGGCCCCTAAGGGGTTGCGAACCTCATGAGCGATGCTGGCGGTTAGGCGGCCTAGCGACGCAAGTTTAAGTTGCTGGGCCTGTTGAATAAGCGTGCGGTAGTCTTCGATATAAAGAATTAAAATAGGGCGGCTTTCTGTTTCAACGCTGGCGAAATTGATGCGCACATCTTTTCGCCCCCTGATTTTATGAACGTGAGCCATGCCTGTAACTGGGTTGTTACGCCACACTTCGAGAATTTCCGCGAGGTCGGCGATTTCTGTTGCTTCGGTGCCTAAATAAAGTTTGTTGATATCTAGGTCCAAGTGCAGCTTCGCTGAATCGTTGATAAGCTCGATCTGATCAAATTCATTGACTACAGCGATGCCGGTTTGCATTCGAGTCACAATAAGCTGCGCCAGTTGTACGACCTGCTTGGCGTAGGCGCTTTTTTCGGCGGCTTCTTTCGCTGTGCTTTGAATGCGAGTGGTGAGGTAATAAAACGAGATGGTGGTGATGAATACAAGAAAGCCCAGTGTTCCAGCGCTAAACAGTTCTTTAGTTAGGTCTTTTCCTACCGGAGTAAAAACCGTTTGTAGTAATAAGAGAATTGAAACCGCTGCAGCGTAAGCTAGCGCCAGTTGCCCCGGTAGGAACATGCTCGAAATCGCAGCGGTGATCACAAGTAAGTAACCTAGGCCGCCCCCGAGACCGCCACTGGCGTGGACAAGTGTCAGCAGTGCGATGAGATCGATAGCTAATAAAAGTAATACCTTCAGCGGGGAGCGATAGGATTCTTTGTCAAACAAAAGAACTAGAGATACCACCGTAAGGACGACGTAACTCAGGCTTGAAATACGAAATAGCGAGGGGTTGTAGTGACCAAAGGTGTTTGAGGTCACACCGATTTCGAACATGAAGTAGAGCAGCATCGCTACTATCAGTCGATAGTAAAGATATACCCGCAAGGTGGTGAAATTGTACAGGTCTTGATTGGTATTCAAAGTGAGGGCTACCTCAAGTTCATATTGTTATTGATGTCACTACAGCGTGGCTCATTTGCTCAAAAATGAAATTACATTTTGCGCTTTGCTTGGCGATGCAAGAAAATACACGTCCTTGAGTTTTTGTTCAGTTTATATAGAGAGTATAAGAAAAATATGGCCAACATGAATATCGTGCTTGCGCAAATTAATTTTCAGGTAGGTGATATTGTCGGTAATTGCGACCATATCCTGGAAACCACTCAACGTGCGCTTGCTCAAAAAGCCGATATTGTTGTATTTCCTGAGTTGAGCCTCACAGGCTACCCGCCGGAAGACTTGCTTCTTCGCCCAAGTCTGGATGCGCGTATTGAGTCCGCATTGCAGCGTATTTGTGATGCGAATTTGCCTTGTTACCTTGTTTTGGGTTACCCGCGCAGAATTGATGGCAAGCTCTACAACATGGCCGGGGTTGTTCATAAGGGCCGTGTGATTTGTGAATACGCCAAGCAATGTTTGCCGAATTACCAGGTCTTTGATGAACTGCGCTATTTTTCGGCTGGTGAAAAAGTAGGAGTGTTTGAAATATCCGGTACAAAAATCGGCATTAGCATTTGTGAAGACCTATGGGATGGCGCACCGGTAGAGCAAGCAAAACACGCCGGTGTTGAGCTTTTACTCAACCTAAATGCATCACCTTTTCACTTAAATAAGCAGCATTCTCGCGAGGCTTTGGTAGAAAGCCGGGCCAAGTCATTAGGTGCCCCCATTGTGTTTGTGAATTGGGTGGGTGGCCAAGATGAACTGGTGTTTGACGGTGGCTCGATTTCTGTTAATCCCGACGGCAGTTTGGTAACGCGCAGCCCGCTGTATAAAGAGGAGCTTTGCAGCGTCTCTTTCGATACCGCGACGAAATTACTGTCACCCGTGCAAGAGAAGCCCATTGCTGAAATCGGTGAAGATCTGAAGGTTGTGTATGACGCCTTGGTCGTAGGGGTGCGTGATTATGTGAATAAAAACCGTTTTAAAGGTGTGGTGCTAGGGCTTTCTGGTGGCATTGATTCTGCGCTTACGCTTGCGGTTGCGAGCGATGCTCTTGGCCCTGATCGAGTGCAAGCCGTGATGATGCCTTTTCGCTACACCTCAGATATGAGTAAAAATGATGCCCAAGCGGAAGCGGAGGCGCTCGGTGTTACTTATCGCTCCATCAGCATAGAACCCATGTACGAAGCGTTTGTTTCGGGCTTAGAAGATGCTTTTGAGCATACGCAGCGCGATACCACAGAAGAAAATATTCAAGCGCGTAGCCGCGGTGTTTTATTGATGGCGCTGTCGAACAAGCTCGGTTATTTAGTGTTAACGACAGGTAACAAAAGTGAAATGGCGGTTGGTTACGCTACCCTATATGGTGATATGGCTGGCGGTTTAGACGTGCTAAAAGATGTGCCCAAAACGATGGTCTTTGATTTAGCGCGTTATCGAAATACCATTAGCCCAGTGATTCCCGAAAGCGTGATTACTCGGCCGCCATCAGCAGAGCTGGCGCCAGACCAGAAAGACGAAGACTCACTGCCACCCTATGAAGTACTGGATCAAATCCTCGAGCTTTACATTGAAAAAGATTGCAGCCATCAAGCCATTGTCGACCGAGGTTTTGATGCGGAAGAGGTGAGAAAAGTGATTCGGTTGGTAGACTTAAACGAGTACAAACGTCGTCAAGCGCCGATTGGTATTCGCATTAGCGAAAAAGCCTTTGGCCGCGATAGGCGCTACCCCGTAACCAACGGTTGGCATATAGGGGAATAAATAATAAAAATAAAAAAGGGGCCAGAGTAAATGCTCTGGCCCCTTTACTATTCTAAGAGCTAAAAAGACGGGGGTGTTCCTGTTTTTTCTATTCCTTCGGCGGCGCTTTAGCGTCGTCGTCGTCATTGTCTTTGCGCTTTAACGCATCGCGATACTGCGGGTTATATACATCCCGCGAATCAAACTTTACGAACTGGCTTTTATCTAGCACGCCCAATGTTAAATAACTGAGCCAATTGCGTTTGGGTTTAAGCTTATAGCTATATTGAAAATTCCCTTGCTCATCTAAAGAGGGGTGCTCGGGGTAATTCAATTTCAAAACACGTACAGCATTGTCGGCCAAATCTTGCATATCGAGTAGATGATACGCCTGAGCCATAACCGCAATACCATCGGGTACCGCTGGCGTGCCCTGCATATTTTCCACCACATACTTGCCGCGGCTCGCCGCTGCCACAAAGGCGCCTCGGCGGAAATAATAATTGGCTACGTGAATTTCTTGCCGTGCCAGAATGTTACGTAAATAAATCATGCGTTGGCGCGCATCTAGGGCATAAATACTCTCGGGGTAGCGGTTAAGTAGCTGAGAAAAATAATTGAAGGAATCTTTGGCTGAGCCAGAATCGCGAGTTGCCACATCGGAAATGAGTGCCGTCGTAATCGCTGTTTCACTATAGAAGCTTGCGACACCGCGCATATAGTATGCGTAGTCTACGTTGCGGTGCTGAGGGTGTAAGCGGATAAAGCGGTCAGCAGCCGCAATCGCCAACTCATAGTCATACGTTCGGTAGTAAGCGAAAATCAATTCTAATTGAGCTTGCTCGGCATACACCCCAAATGGAAAGTTTTCTTCCAGCAGATGAAGAGCTTCTGTGGCAGTATCCCAATTACGCTTTTCTAGCTGGTCTTGGGCCACTTCGTAGAGCGCTTGTTCCGTATCTACTGTTTCGCCATCCTTTTTACTGCTGCACGCACTAAGGAGTGTTGCACACAATATTGTGAGTAAAAATAAGGGCTTACGTTTCAGCATTTGGGTTTCACCTAAAAAATCGAGCAGAAAGAATGATGTTATTTGGCCTAAACTTGCGCCTGTGTTAGCTTGGCGCCCATTCATCAACGTGCGAGCGTTTACAGATAAAGCCAAAGCAATAAAAGCGCGACAGTGTAATTAGGCTTATTCACAAATACAAATGACAAACTCACCTAACAACGAAAGCGGCGAAGGCGGCCAGATTGATTCTGGGGACGCACTAGCACCTGCGGCGAACGCAGAACTGGCCAATACTGAACTTAAATTAAGCGCTACATCAGGCGTTCAACACATCGGGCAGCGTTTTGATCAGGTGGCGGCGCTTTTGTTCCCCCAATATTCGCGTTCAATGCTGCAATCTTGGATTAAAAAAGGGGAATTGCAGCTCAGCGGCAAAACCGTTAAACCCAATGTCAAACTAAGTGGTGGGGAAACGCTAACGCTTGCGACCGTGCTGCAAGCAGAAGGCGAATGGGAAGCCGAGAATATTCCTCTCGACATTGTCTACGAAGATGCGGCCGTTATCGTGATTAATAAATCAGCGGGGCTAGTAGTACACCCTGGCGCAGGGAACTGGAATGGCACTTTGCTCAACGCTTTGCTGTTCCTCTTTCCCGAACTACGGCAAGTGCCCCGTGCTGGCATTGTGCACCGGCTAGATAAAGATACCTCAGGTCTGATGGTGGTAGCTCGCACGATAGAAGCGCAAAATTCACTCGTTCAACAACTACAAGCACGCTCGGTAAAGCGCTTTTATCAAGCCATTGTGCGCGGTGAATGTGGCCTGGGAAGTGTGGAAGACGCGATTGGCAGGCACCCCACGCAGCGCACCAAAATGGCGGTGTTGAAGGAAGGTTCTGCCGGCGCAAAAGAGGCCCGCACCCACTATCAAAATCTTGAGCAGTTTGAAGGTTTTACCTATGTTGAATTGAAGTTGGATACTGGCCGAACCCATCAAATACGGGTGCACATGGCCCATATCGGTCACCCTCTTGTTGGCGACCCGGCCTATGGTAAGCGCATTAACGAACAAGAAATTAAGAAAACGCCAGAGTTAAAAAGCATTTCTGATTTTCAAAGGCAAGCACTGCATGCTAGGCGCTTGGGTTTTATTCATCCACAGTCGGGTGAGTATTGTGAATGGCAAAGTGAATTACCAGAAGACTTTCAGTCGTTGTTGGAATTGTTGCGTCATGCTTTCTAATGATTCACAAGAGACATTTATCACCCCTGAATGGCCCACGCCAAACAATGTATCAGCCATTATAACCACTCGTGTCGGTGGTGTTAGTTCTGGAGAATATCAAAGCTTTAACTTGGGCGATCATGTGGAAGATGAAGTAAAAGCGGTGCAACACAATCGCCAACAGCTGTATGAGCGTCTCGGTTTATCGCAGCAAGGTCAAAACATTCAGTGGTTGCAGCAAGTGCACGGCACCATGGTCGCACAGCTTTCAAAAAATAGTTTAAGCGAAAAAGAAGCCGACGCGGTGTACAGCAACGAAAGTAATCACGTGTGTGCCGTACTTACGGCAGATTGTTTACCCGTACTACTGTGTGATAAAAAAGGGACAGAAGTCGCGGCAGTACACTGTGGTTGGCGCAGCCTCTTGGGCGGGGTTCTTTTAAAAACGCTAGAAAAATTCAATGCGGAGTCGGCAGAGCTACTCGCCTATTTAGGGCCAGCAATTTCCCAAGCCCACTTTGAAGTGGGTGAAGAAGTAAGGGAATCTTTCATGCGTGCCCAGCGCGGAGGGCGCTTTGGAGGGGGCGCGCAAGGCTGCGTGCAACGCGCTTTTAAGGTGAACTCCAGTGCGCATAATAAATATTTTGCAGACCTGTATGCGCTAGCGAAAGCCGAATTAGAAGCTGCTGGAGTATCGCAGGTTTTCGGTGGAGCCTGCTGTACTTATACAGAAAAAGAGCGGTTCTACTCTTATCGACGAGATGGTGTCACAGGCCGTATGGCAAGTCTTATTTGGTTAAACGCTTAACTTGCCCAATGGTTTAATTGTTTTCCACATGCTCCAATACGTAGCGCGCCCAAATTTTCATTAACCACTTAAAATCACGTTCGTTTAGTAGCGAGTTTGTCATTTCGTATTCATTTGGGCTGCGGTCGCGCGTTTCTCGAGTGTCTACCACCTTTCCAACAACCTCTCCTGAAGCGTTTTTCATTTCAACGATGAGTGTTGCTTTGCCAGCATTTTTAACCAGTTTTTTGGTGCTTGGGTTTCTTCCGTCTGGGGCGTAAATTTTCAACTCATCCATTTTGATTGAAAGCGAGAGCGCATCGGGGCCAGATTCATCCGTCAAATTAAAGGCCGTGTTTTTCTCGGTCGCTTTTTTGAGAGCCTCTGCAAACAGACTGGGGTAGCGCTTCAGAATTTTTTCGCGATAACGTTTAGACGCTTCCATTCGGTTGTCGCGCAACCAGTCTTTATCAAACTCAGCGCTGATTTCTTCTATGTGAATTTTCTTGAACTTAGAGAGTGACACGTTGTTCGCAATGTAAAAAGTATCAAAAACCTTACTCTTTTTTTCATTTAATGCTGGCGTCACCGAAGGTTCCCCTATTTCGGCGTGAGCACCAAGGGGGAGGGTGGCACCAAAAGTAAAGGTTACCACTACAAATAGCGGCAGTAGCTTGCGTAATGACGATAAGGTTTTGCGCTGCATCATTGGCTCCATGGTTTACATTGCTTTAAACGAAAATCTTCTATTCTATAGAGTACCAAATCGGGAGAAAATTCGATTACTTTAATAGCGTATTTTGTCGTAAGAATAGGCCTTTTCAGGCTGTTTCTCTGCGCTTGCAATCTCGTATTCAACCCCAATCTCTGTGAGTGTACTTAATTGTTTGTGGATTATGAGGCATGAGAATAGATCGTTTTACCAATCAGCTGCAAATTGCTCTGTCTGACGCACAATCCATCGCTGTCGGGCAAGACAACCCCAACCTTGAATCACCCCATGTGTTGCAAGCGATGCTTGATCAGCAGGGTGGTTCCGTACGGCCCCTATTAGCTAATGCGGGCTTTGATGTGCCGGGCTTACGCAATGCACTCAAAAAAGCCCTAGAGACACTTCCCAAAATTCAAAACCCAACCGGTGACGTGCATATGTCTGCCGATATGGGCCGCTTGTTAAACCTTGCAGATAAGCATGCGCAAGAAGCTGGAGATGCCTTCATTTCCAGTGAGTCTCTTTTGCTGGCGGCATTAAAAGACAAAAAAACTGCCATTGGTAAGCTGCTCGCTCAGTTTGGTTCATTCGAGCAATTAAAGTCTGCCGTAGATCAAGTGCGCGGTGGTGAAACTGTCGATGACCCAGAAGCCGAAGGTAATCGCCAAGCATTAGAAAAATACACCATTGATCTCACTGCGCGAGCGGAAGCGGGCAAGCTAGACCCTGTCATTGGTCGAGATGACGAAATTCGTCGCACTATCCAAGTATTACAGCGCAGAACGAAAAACAACCCTGTTCTTATTGGTGAACCTGGCGTAGGTAAAACAGCAATCGTCGAAGGTTTGGCACAGCGTATAGTGAACGGTGAGGTGCCAGAAGGCTTAAAGCGTAAACGGCTACTTTCTTTAGATTTGGGCTCACTGCTTGCCGGTGCAAAATTTCGCGGTGAATTTGAAGAACGACTAAAAACGGTGCTAAAAGAGCTAGGTAAACAAGAAGGCAGAATTATTTTATTCGTTGATGAGCTGCACACAATGGTTGGTGCTGGTAAGGCAGAAGGCGCGATGGATGCAGGCAATATGCTAAAACCCGCGTTAGCCCGCGGTGAATTGCATTGTGTAGGTGCAACCACACTCGATGAATATCGACAATTTATAGAAAAAGATGCCGCCCTAGAGCGTCGTTTTCAAAAAGTATTGGTGGATGAACCTAACGAAGAAGACACCATTGCGATTCTTCGCGGCTTAAAGGAACGTTATGAAGTACACCACGGAGTGGATATTAGTGACTCGGCAATAATTGCCGCAGCAAAACTTTCGCAGCGTTATATCACTGATCGTCAATTACCAGATAAAGCCATCGACCTAGTAGATGAAGCAGCCAGTCGCATTCGTATGGAAATTGATTCCAAACCCGAAGCCTTAGACCGCTTAGAGCGCCGTTTGATTCAATTAAAAATCGAACGCGAGGCGATGAAAAAAGATAAAGACGAAGCATCGCGTGAGCGCTTGGAAAAAATGAATCAGCATATTCATGAAATCGAAAGGGAGTATTCTGATCTTGATGAAATTTGGCGAGCGGAAAAAATTGCCCTGCAAGGTTCGCAAGAAATTAAAACAAACCTGGAGCAAGTGCGTTTAGATCTGGAAGCTGCGCGTCGAGCGGGCGATTTAGCGCGAATGTCAGAATTGCAATACGGCGTGATTCCCGAGTTAGAAAAGCAACTCGACTTGGCGGGGCAGGCAGAAATGCATGAAATGAAACTGCTGCGCAATAAAGTAACAGACGAAGAAATTGCAGAAGTGGTTTCCAAGTGGACAGGAATCCCGGTTACAAAAATGCTTGAAGGCGAACGTGATAAATTATTACGCATGGAAGATGCTTTACATAAACGCGTAATAGGGCAGGCTGAAGCTGTTGTTGCTGTTTCAAATGCTGTGCGTCGCTCACGAGCAGGCTTAGCTGACCCAAACAGACCCAACGGTTCGTTTTTATTTTTAGGGCCAACGGGCGTAGGTAAAACGGAATTGTGTAAAGCGCTAGCGGAATTCCTGTTCGATAGCCAAGAAGCGATGGTGCGTATCGATATGTCAGAGTTTATGGAAAAACATTCTGTAGCTCGATTAATTGGCGCGCCTCCTGGTTACGTGGGCTACGAAGAGGGCGGATACTTAACCGAAGCCGTGCGTCGTAAGCCATATTCCCTTTTATTGCTCGATGAAGTCGAAAAAGCACACCCTGACGTATTCAATATTTTATTGCAGGTATTGGAAGACGGTCGTTTAACCGATGGCCAAGGTCGAACCGTAGACTTTAGAAATACCGTGGTTGTAATGACGTCGAACTTAGGCTCGGGGGCCATTCAAGATATTGCCCAAAACAAATCATTCGACAGTATTAGTTTTGATGGTGAGTTGTCAGATGAGGAACAAAATGAAAATAAATATGGCGCAATGAAAGATGCGGTGATGGAAGTGGTCGGCGGCCATTTTCGACCAGAGTTTATTAATCGCATCGATGAGGTTGTGGTCTTTCACCCGCTTGGTCAAAATCAAATTCGCGGTATCGCAACCATTCAATTGGGTATATTGCGCAAACGTTTAGCTGAACGAGATTTGCAAATTGAATTAAGTGATGCGGTGATGGACAAGCTCGCAAAAGCGGGGTTCGACCCTGTTTATGGGGCGCGTCCGCTCAAGCGTGAAATACAACATAGTGTTGAAAACCCACTGGCACAAGATGTTTTAGCCGGAAAGTTTTTACCCGGCGATACGATTAAGGCCGAGATGGAAGGCGAACAGATCATATTCTCAAAATAATTATTTAGTCGACACAAAAAAAGGAGCCAGTACGAAAGCAGTGGCTCCTTTTTGTTTATTACAGATGTGATCGTTTAATTACACGCTTGGTTCACAAAATCTTTAGACCTAGCCGTTTCTGCGGCCAGCTCATCACTTGATAGATACCTAACTGAACCATCAGGTTGTTCCATACGGATGCGTCGACCGGGTGTTTGTAGAGCCTTCAAGCGCTGGCGCTCGTCCTCACACTGCTGTTTACGAGCTGCCGCGAGTTGTTTTTTCTTTTCCTCTGGCGCCGCCTCTGCTTTTTCTTTGTTTTGACCCGGTGCCGGTGCTTTGTTTTCACCAGCCGATTTGCCCCAAGTCGAAATCAACTCAGCATTCACGCCTTCTGGTGGGCGAGCGCCGTAGTGCACTACGCCGTCGTCGCTAGTCCAGCGATAGTATTCGCCTTTGGCTAGCGCGATGCTGCTCAGGCTGGCGAGTAACGCTGCGATTGGCAGCGCGATTAGAAATGTCCGCTTCATTTTTTACCTCGGTAGGGCAAACTTTGTTTTATTACTCAAAAGTATATTACAAATTCCTGAAAGTACTGGGAATTTGGCTAGGTTGAATCATCTGACCGCAAATCTGGGCGAAAATTGCACTTGGGCTTGACTTTACTGGCAATTTGGCGAGAATGCACGGTTCGTGATATTGGGAGAGCGCAGCCAACAAACCTTGGCAAAACCGCTTTCAGGGCATAAAAGATCGCTCCCTGACTTCCCAACTTCGCTAGAGTGTCAAACCTACACGCTCTACCGGTGGCTGAAAAACCCCCTAATCTTCAGCTCAATCCGGGGCATCTCAAGCTTAGAACCTATTTCAAAATTGATTTAGGGTCTTTTGGCGGCGTTATCGCCCTTCTTAATAATGCTCAATTACTACGTGTAAATAGTGTTTTTTCGAAGCGCCTAGCCTACCCAAAGACTCTTATCTCTAATTTTTGAAAATTTAGTTTCTACTGTATTAATTTTATTTCAGCAAAAGAGGATCGACGACGTGGAAAAGCTTTCCGGCGGAGACATGCTGATTAGATCGCTTGCAGATGAAGGTGTTGACATCATTTATGGCTACCCAGGTGGTGCAGCACTTCACATCTACGACGCTATTTTTCGGCAAGACAGAGTAAAACACATTCTTGTTCGTCACGAACAGGCAGCGACGCACGCGGCTGATGGTTACGCCCGCGCAACAGGTAAAACCGGAACAGTGCTCGTGACCTCGGGTCCTGGTGCTACCAATGCTATAACGGGTATTGCCACCGCTTATATGGATTCCATTCCCATGGTGGTCATTTCTGGCCAGGTAGTCTCCGAGAAGATTGGTGAAGACGCCTTCCAGGAAACTGACATGGTGGGCATTTCTCGGCCGATCGTTAAACACAGCTTCCTGGTGCAAGACGCGGCTGAGATTCCTGAAACGATTAAGAAGGCTTACTATATTGCTTCTACCGGTCGGCCTGGCCCGGTGGTTGTGGATATCCCCAAGGATATGACCAACCCGACTGACAAGTACGATTACGAATATCCAGATAAAGTAAAAATTCGTTCCTATTCTCCAGCTGGAAAAGGTCACACAGGGCAGATCAAAAAAGCCGTACAGATGCTAATGAATGCGCATCGGCCAATAATTTATGCCGGTGGTGGGGTTGTTCAAGGTAATGCTTCCCCTCAGTTAACTGAGTTGGCGAAAATTTTGAATTTTCCCGTTACTAACACGCTTATGGGGCTTGGTGCATATCCAGGCACCGATAAGCAGTTCGTTGGTATGTTAGGTATGCACGGTTTCGTGGAAGCGAATACGGCAATGCATCATGCCGATGTGATTTTTGCCGTGGGTGCACGTTTTGATGACCGTGTAACAAATACGGTTAGCAAGTTCTGCCCCTCAGCCAAGGTTATTCATATTGATATTGATCCTGCGTCGATTTCAAAAACAATCGCTGCCGACGTCCCGATTGTAGGTTCTGTAGAAAGTGTTTTGGACGAAATGTTAGAGATCATTAAGTCTGGTGATCAACGCCCTGACGCTAGCGCTATAGGTGAGTGGTGGAAGCAAATAGAAGAGTGGCGTGAACGCTACAGCATTTTGCGTAAGCCGAATCACAGTGCTGAGGGTGCATTAAAGCCACAAGAAATTGTGAAGGCTGTATTCGAAGTGACCAAAGGCGATGCCTACGTGTGTTCAGATGTTGGTCAGCACCAAATGTTTGCCGCGCAGTACTACCAATTTGATAAGCCGCGTCGTTGGATTAATTCTGGCGGCCTAGGCACTATGGGTTTTGGCTTGCCTGCGGCGATGGGTGCGCAGTTTGCTGATCGCGACGCAACGGTTGTGTGTGTTACTGGCGAAGGTTCTATCCAAATGTGTATTCAGGAGCTTAGCACCTGTACACAGTATCACCTGCCAGTAAAAATTATCTGCATCAACAACCAAGCCTTGGGTATGGTGAAGCAGTGGCAAGATATGCAATACAGTGGTCGTCACTCAGAAAGCTTGTACGAAGAGTCGCTTCCAGACTTCGTTAAATTAATGGAGTCTTATGGCCACGTCGGTATGCGCGTGACCAAACGCGAAGAGCTGGTGCCAAAACTGGAAGAATGCTTCGCAATGAAAGACAAATGCGTCTTTATGGACATTTATGTCGATCCATCTGAGCACGTTTACCCCATGCAAATACCGCCACCCAATGGGTCTATGCGCGATATGTGGTTAAGTAAAACGGAGCGCACCTAAGATGAGAAGACGAATTATTTCTTTATTGATGGAAAACGAACCCGGCGCACTTTCACGTGTAGTCGGTTTGTTCTCGCAACGCGGTTACAACATTGAATCGCTTAACGTGGCGCCAACAGAAGACTCTTCTTTGTCGCGGTTAACGCTCACAACCATCGGCGACGATCACAAAATCGAGCAAATTACCAAACACTTAAACCGTTTGGTAGATGTTGTGAAGTTGGTGGACCTTACAGAAGGTGCACACATTGAGCGTGAGCTTATGCTCATCAAAGTGAAAGCCACAGGCGCGCAGCGCGCAGAAATTAAACGCTGTGTGGATATTTTTCGCGGTCAGATCGTTGATGTAACGCCTAGCGTTTATACCGTGATGATCACCGGCGCCAGCGATAAGATCGACGCGTTCTTCGAAACAGTGGGTGAGTCCGCCATTATCGAAGTCGCGCGCTCTGGTGTTTCCGGAATTAGTAGAGGTGAGAAGGTTCTGAGCCTATAATCGCGGCCTCGTGACCTTCTCTACACATCAAATTTAATATTTACAGGAAAGAAACATGCAAGTTTATTACGATAAAGATTGTGATATTTCAATTATTCAAGGCCTCAAAGTAACGGTAGTTGGCTACGGTTCACAAGGTCACGCACACGCAAATAACCTCAAAGATTCTGGCATTGATGTAACGGTTGCATTGCGCCCAGGTTCTTCTTCGGCTCAGAAAGCAGAAGCCTCTGGCTTGGCTGTTAAATCAGTGCCTGAAGCTTGTGCAGATGCCGATGTGATCATGATCTTGACTCCAGACGAGTTCCAATCTCAGCTTTACAAAAATGAGATTGAGCCAAATGCCAAGCAAGGTGCAACATTAGCTTTCGCTCACGGTTTTGCGATTCACTATAACCAAGTAGTGCCGCGCGCTGATTTAGACGTGATCATGGTTGCGCCAAAAGCACCAGGTCACACGGTTCGCAACGAGTTTACAAAGGGCGGCGGTATCCCCGACCTTATTGCAATTCATCAAGACGCTTCAGGTAAAGCGAAAGACGTGGCGCTTTCATACGCTTCTGCCATTGGTGGTGGTCGTACAGGCATCATTGAAACAACTTTCAAAGATGAGACTGAAACCGATCTGTTTGGTGAGCAAGCGGTGCTTTGTGGTGGTGCAGTTGAGCTTGTGAAAATGGGCTTTGAGACCCTTACTGAAGCGGGTTACGCGCCAGAAATGGCTTACTTTGAGTGTTTGCACGAATTGAAGTTGATTGTAGATCTTATGTACGAAGGCGGTATTGCTAACATGAACTACTCGATTTCTAACAATGCGGAATACGGTGAGTATGTAACTGGCCCGCAAGTGATCAACGAAGAGTCTCGTTACGCAATGCGCGAAGCATTGAAAAACATTCAAGACGGTGTTTACGCTAAGAAATTTATCTTAGAAGGGCAGGCGAACTACCCAGAGATGACTGCATGGCGTCGAAACAATGCTGCACACCCGATTGAGCAAGTGGGTGAGAAGTTACGTGGCATGATGCCTTGGATTGAATCGAATAAAATTATTGATAAAACTAAAAACTAAGATTAAATTCTGGTTAATAGTTGAGAAATCGCGGCTTCGGCCGCGTTTTTTGGTTCTGGTTGTAGAATTTCTTGCAGATCAGTCTTTGGGGAGCTTTTTGAAAATCGCAAATATACGTTCCTATTGCTTCGTCTATTTGCCCATAAATAGACGGTTTTCAAAAAGCTCCCCAAAGACTGCTCATGGTTCGCATGTATACACGGCTTTGAGGGGTGTTAAATACCAATGACAGATAAAGAAAACGAAAAGCTTGCGATCGAAGTCCCTGAGGGGCTTCCAATTGACGAGCATGTTGAAGAGGTTTCCGAAAACGGCAAAAAAGTGACTCGTAAAGGGGTGTACCTTTTGCCGAACCTGTTCACAACGGCTGCGTTGTTTGGTGGTTTTTTCGCGATTATCGCTGCGATGAATGGAAAGTTCGACCATGCAGCTCTGGCAATATTTGCCGCTCAAATCCTCGATGGCTTCGATGGTCGCGTTGCTCGAATGACCAATACCCAGAGCGCATTTGGTACCGAGTACGACAGCCTTTCCGATATGGTGTCCTTCGGTCTCGCGCCAGCCATTGTTACCTACACATGGGCGCTTCAGCCGCTGGGTAAGTACGGCATGGGCGCCGCCTTCATCTTTGCCGCCTGTGCTGCTGTGCGTCTCGCGCGATTTAATACCCAGGTTGGGGAAACCGATAATCGGTACTTTATTGGTCTAGCTAGCCCGCCAGCGGCGACGCTTGTGGCGTCGGGGGTCTGGCTTGGCAGCGAATGGGCGTTAACTAACGAGGTTTCAGTGCTGGCTGCCTTGGTGATAACGTTTGTGGGGCTGATGATGGTCTCAAATCTGAGATACCAAAGCTTCAAGGGGCTAGATAAAAATCACCGTGTGCCCTTTGTGGCCATGTTTATCACGATGTTGGTGTTTATAGCGGTAATGATGAACCCTCCTGTGGTCTTGTTTGCGTTGGCCTTTACCTATGCTGTTTCTGGCCCTGCGGGTTGGGTCTGGCACCTGTTCCGCGGCGCTAGTCTAAAAGCGAGCAGTGGGAGCGACACTGGGCAACCTTAAGGCAAGGCTCACAAGCGTGACGAGTAGTTTGTTCTTAAGTCTTGCGCATAGAAAATTGCAGTCTATTCTTGTCCTTGCGCCGCTAAAAAAATGGCCAATATGATCAGGCTGTAACAGGTCTGCAAGTTTTTGAATTTTATTCAAAAAATCGGTTGACCGCCTATGCCCCCGTGGGCATAATGCGCGCCTCCCAAATGAGCGACAGCTTACATTGGGAGCGACTTGAAAACCTCCTTTAACGCACTGGTTTGTGACTTCATAAAGGTTACGCTGGTGGATTTTAAGGTCTGAATTTAGAGCTTAAAAGTGACGGTGGAGCATGGCTGAAATGAGTGCCAGTCTTCATCGAAATAAAGGTAGGAAAAACACAGAATTATGTGTTGCCAAGTCAGCGGAGATGCGTATAATGCGCCTCCTCGATCAGGGCAAGCCTCTGGTTAAGATCTTTAACAAGTTGATCAAGCAATGCGTGTGGGCGCTTGTGAGTTGGTAGAGTGACCAGTTCCCTGGTTTAGTTTTTCTTCCGTTAAAAGAAGATGGCTATGTTTTACAGGGGGCAAAAACTTTATCGGCAAACAAGTGACCTAACAATTCATTACGTTTATGTAATTTTTTAAGTAAGTGACTGTTTAGTCGAGCATAAAATTAGGATTTGCTTATCATTTAGCAAGTCCGGACTCTTTTAAACTGAAGAGTTTGATCATGGCTCAGATTGAACGCTGGCGGCAGG
>JAILXW010000003.1:0-737242 GCA_045430305.1 Agarilytica sp.
CCTGCCGCCAGCGTTCAATCTGAGCCATGATCAAACTCTTCAGTTTAAAAGAGTCCGGACTTGCTAAATGATAAGCAAATCCTAATTTTATGCTCGACTAAACAGTCACTTACTTAAAAAATTACATAAACGTAATGAATTGTTAGGTCACTTGTTTGCCGATAAAGTTTTTGCCCCCTGTAAAACATAGCCATCTTCTTTTAACGGAAGAAAAACTAAACCAGGGAACTGGTCACTCTACCAACCCACAAGCGCCCACACGCATTGCTTGATCAACTTGTTAAAGATCTTAACCAGAGGCTTGCCCTGATCGAGGAGGCGCATTATACGCATCTACACTTACTTGGCAACCGCCATTCCCAAAAAAAACGTTTATTTTTCTGCTGCTTCCCTGAAAAGGAGGCAGCGCAGGGGTTTACCGGCTTTCTAGCATCAGCAAATGATGCTTCTTTTTTCCCAGCTTTATCAGAAAGAAGCGATTGTTGCGAGCGCGCTCGACAGCAAAACACTCCGCCGCTTTCATATTATCTTCTGCGCCTTTGGCCTCGCCATTAATGAGCACAGCGTTACGACTTAGAGCATCTTTCACTTCTCGGCCCGCTTTAACCATGCCACATTCGGTCAAAAGGCTCGTTAGCGGCAACTCGAGATCGGCAGACTTAAGCTCGCTTGAAGGCAAACCGTCGAGCGCCAACTGCTGGAAGTCGTTTTCGCTGAGCTCATCGAGCTCACCACTAAACAATGCCGTGGTGATTCGTTTGGCCGCCTCTAAACCATCTTCACCATGAACCAGACGTGTGACCTCTTCCGCCAGAACTCCTTGCGCTTGCGGACGACCGCCGCCCGCCTTGTCTTCGTCTTCCACTTGCTGAATCTTCTCAACGGAAAGGAAGGTGAAATAGCGGAGGAATTTGTAGACATCTGCGTCAGCTGTATTCAACCAGAATTGGTAGAAGGCGTATGGCGAGGTCTTGCCTGGGTCTAGCCAGATAGTGCCGTCTTCCGTTTTACCAAACTTGGTGCCATCTGACTTAGTTACCAATGGAAGCGTCATACCGAATACATGGCCGCCGTGCATGCGACGTGCAAGCTCTACACCACCGGTGATATTGCCCCATTGATCAGAACCACCAATTTGTAGCGTGCACTTGTGGCTTTTATAAAGCTCGGCAAAATCGAGCGACTGCAGAATCATATAAGTGAATTCGGTATAGGAAATACCCGCACCTTCTCGGTCGATGCGCTGCTTAACCGACTCTTTATGAATCATTTGATTCACAGCGAAGTGCTTGCCGACATCTCGTAAAAAATCGAGCATGCTGAAATCTTTGGTCCAGTCCAGATTGTTTACCACTTCAGCGGCGTTGTCACCGGCTTCAAAATCGATGAAACACGAGACCTGAGCTCTAAGCTTGTCAGCCCAACCAGCAACGATATCTGGCGTGTTTAGATTGCGCTCTTCAGATTTACCACTTGGATCGCCAATCAAACCCGTAGCCCCCCCGACCAGCGCCAAGGGTTTATGGCCCGCCTGCTGAAAACGTTTGAGAGTAAGAAGCGGCACCAAACTGCCAATATGGAGGCTATCGGCAGTCGGATCAAACCCACAATACAAGGTGCGCGAACCCTCGGAGAGATAGCCTTTTAATGCGTCATCACCGGTCATTTGAGCGACCAACCCTCGCGCTTGCAAATCGGCTAACAGGCCCGTATCCACTGCACTCATCGTATATTCACCCTTGGTTTTTAGCACTTAAAAAATGAACCGGCACGATACCGCAATGCTTCATAAAAACAAGAGTTTATATAAAAGAACAAAGTCCAATAAAATAAGTCTTGCTAGAAACGTGAAATCTCGCCAATTATCTGTTATAAACTTCAGAGTTACGTGTAAAACTTCAGGCAATCTTGAGCATACCCTTGCAAGCAATTGAATCTATTAAAAAAACACTAGGCGCCGCTTTCTCAAAAGGCCCGCTTAGCCACTTCCCAAACGGGCATATCATGCTTGTGGCTGGGCTTAGTGTATTACTGGCTGGCTTTACCGCATTGCCGAGCGGCAAAGCGGTAGCCAAGCGACACACGCAAACACTTGAACTGCCGATCGCTCAAGAACCTACAGAGGCTGTCGAGCTTCATGAGGAACGCGCACCAGAGCTGACACTCAGCAAACACACGGTAAAAGTAAAATCAGGCGATAACCTTTCTGTGCTTTTTAAGCGTGCAGGCCTTAATGATTCGCACATGATGAGACTACTCAAAGCGAACAAAGAATCTAAACGCTTGGCCTCGCTTTACCCAGGCCACACCCTTGAGTTCTACTTGACTCGTGACGGCAAACTACACAGCCTGAACTACATTATTGATCGTCTAAATAGCTTCGAATTCACCAAAAGCGGCGACACTTACGACTACCAAGAACACAAGCGCGAACCCGATGTGCAAATTGCCCAGGTTTCAGCCTTTATCACGCAGTCACTCTACACAGCGGGAATCGACGCCCAACTAGATGACAAACTGATTATGGAATTAGCGGATGTTTTTGGATGGGACGTCGACTTCGCACTCGACATTCGCAAAGGCGATCACTTTAAAGTGGTATACGAAGAAAAATTCCTCGAAGGTGAAAAAATTGGCAACGGCGCCATTGTTGCGGCTGAGTTCACCAACCAAGGTGAAACATTTCAGGCGGTACGCTATGAAAACGCGCGCGGCAATGTGAGCTACTACAGCCCAGAAGGCCACAGCATGCGCAAAGATTTTTTACGCGCCCCAGTGGATTTTCGTCGCATCAGCTCAAACTTCAACCCTCGCCGGCTGCACCCCGTACTTAAAACCACACGACCGCATCGCGGTATCGACTACGCAGCAGCTCGCGGCACACCTGTTTGGTCATCGGGCAACGGTCGTGTAGTCAAAGCAGGTTACAGCAAGGCGAACGGAAATTACGTTGTCATTCAGCATGGCAACAGCGTTCAAACCAAGTACCTTCACCTTCATAAGCGTTACGTGAAAAAAGGCCAAAAAGTAAAACAAAAACAAAAAATTGGTACTGTTGGCTCAACCGGTTTAGCGACAGGCCCCCACCTACATTACGAATTTCTTATCAACGGCGTGCACCGAAACCCCCGCACAATTATTAACAAACTTCCCAAGGCAAAATCGATCGCAGCAAACGAACTTGCACGCTTTATTAAGAAAACCCGTACGCAAGTCGCCCTCTTAAATGAACCTGGCTTTCCCAGCTCGACGCGATTCGCGACAGCAGAAGAAAGCAGCAACACCAAAAACCTCTAACCGTGAACACAAAGGCCGCGGGCGAACTCTACATCGGACTGATTTCAGGAACGAGCGTGGACGGCATAGACGCAGGCCTTTTTGAGTTTTCGCCCCAAAAAGGCCAAACAGCCTGCCGACAAATCGAAACATTACAGTTTGATTACCCCGAAAAAGTGCGCAAAGAAATTCTTGCACTTAGCCAACCAGGCGAGAATGAGATTGAGCGCTTAGGCATCGCCGACCATCAACTCGGTCAACTTTTTGCCGATGCGGCTCTAGCACTTATAAAAAAAGCAAAGCTTTCTATTTCAAACATAACGGCCATCGGCAGCCACGGCCAAACCATTCGCCACCGCGCGAATATAGATGCGCCTTTTACTCTGCAAATTGGCGATGCTAACCGCATCGCCCATAAAACAGGCATTACCACCGTTGCTGATCTGAGGCGAAAAGACATGGCCGCCGGAGGGCAAGGCGCGCCGCTCGCCCCGGCATTTCATCAAGCCGTCTTTGGCGAAAAAAACAAAAAGCGCTGCGTCATTAATATTGGCGGCATGACGAACATTTCTGTTCTGGCAGAAAACCCCGACAATGTGATTGGTTACGATACTGGCCCGGGCAATGTGCTCATGGATTCCTGGGCGCAGGCACTACTGAACGAACCTTACGATGCCAACGGTGACTGGGCCGCTTCCGGCAACAGCAACGAAAGCCTGCTTAAGATCTTTCTCGAACATCCATACCTCACACTGCCCTTCCCTAAATCCACTGGGCGAGAAGAATTCAATCGGTTTTGGCTCATGAAAGCGCTAGCTGGAAGAGCCATGCACCCGGACGACGTACAAGCGACACTCTGTGAATTTACCGCCTGTACCATTGCCGATGCCGTTGAGCAGCACCACTGCGACGAAGTCTATTTATCGGGCGGCGGCGTACGCAACCGCACACTAATGACCGCACTGAAAGAGAAGCTTTCAAATAAAACCCTTGGCACCACCGAACAACTAGGCATTCACCCCGATTGGGTAGAGGCCGGCCTATGCGCTTGGCTGGCCAAGCAACGCCTAAATAATGTACCCGTTCAAATTGCCAAAGTGACCGGCGCTAGTGAAGCCACCACACTCGGGGCTGTTTATTTACCTTAGGGCAGCCTGCCCAACCAGCTTTGCCCCCTAGCCCTTTTGATCCAATGCCCACTGGTAAAGTTTGTTTTTCTTTTCACCTGTAATTTTTGCTGCCAAAGCCGAAGCCTGCTTTAAGGGAAGCTCGCCTAAAAGCAAACTCAACACCCGCTCAGACTCAGCATCCAAACCTTCAGATTTTTCCAGTACGGCGCCGTGCACCAATACCACAAACTCGCCTTTCTTCTGATTGGCATCCTCTTGCAGTTGCTTTAGCAGATCCTCTAGCGGAGCATGTAAAAAGGTCTCGAAGGTTTTTGTTAATTCCCGCGCAATGACCGCCATGCGATCGGCACCAAAGGCTTTCACCATGTCTACCAAAGAATCTTCAATGCGATGCGTAGACTCATAAAAAATTAAGGTGCGCTCATCTGCCGCCAAAGATTCATAAACGCGTAAGCGCGCCTGAGATTTAGCGGGAGGGAACCCTTCAAAACTAAAACGATCAGAAGGTAAGCCAGAAGCACATAATGCAGCCACAAGCGCACACGCACCCGGAATGGGTACAACGCTAAAGCCCTCGCGACGCACTTCTGATACCAAGCGATAGCCGGGGTCAGAAATAAGTGGCGTTCCGGCATCAGAAATCAGGGCCACACTGTCACCACCTTTTAAAAGCCCGAGAATACGATTCAGTTGTGCGTCGCCGCCATGATCATGGTACGAGATTAAGGGGGTGTTTATGCCGTGATGGGAAAGTAGCTTGCCGCTGTGGCGCGTGTCTTCGGCAGCAATATGCTGCACCTGCTTGAGCGTATCGATTGCACGAATACTCATATCGGCAAGATTACCCAACGGCGTCGGGACGATATATAGGGCGGATTGGCTTGTCATTTGGTATATTGCCGAACTGATTTTTAAGAGCAGATTTATACTTGCGAGACCGCCAGCAATACAAACCACACGAAAATAGCGTGAGTACCTGTAAGCGTCACTTAAACGTATAAAACTATAAAGAATATTTGTAAGCACCACCATTCTAACGCATAAGCACATGACCAGCTGGATGAAAGCGAAGCGCTACCTAATTGCGACCTATTTACTGACCCTCAGCCTTACTATTCTACAGGGCTGCGGCAGCACTGCCGTTAAATCAGATAAGGCCTACGACACAGAAAGCGAGATTACTATTTCGCTGGAAGAAATCACTGAGCGCCTCGATTATGCCGACCAACAAGATCTCGCAATACGCTCACGTATTTACCTGGATATTACCCAAGCCCTACTCAATGCCGATGAAATTGATTGGGCACGCAACACGCTTGAACAACTCTCACCTCTGAATGTGCCAGACACACACTTTATTCGCTTCGCCGTTGTTTCTGCTGCGCTGGCCCACGCCCAAGGGCGACCCTTCAGAGCAAAAGCTTTTTTGTGGGACGAAAGACTCGAAAGCGTATTTGACACGTCTGCACAAGAAGACGTAATAAAACTTTATGAAATGCGCGCGCGCTTGCTTTTCGCGCTTGCGGAGTTTAGAGCCAGCATCGAAGTGCGACTCGCCATGCACGATTTGCTCAATCAAAATATTGAAGCGAGCGAAGAAAATCAAAATGCGTTGTGGCTAACCTTAATGGAATTGCCACTAGACGACCTCAAACTCGAAAGCCAACTGCAAAGCTCCATGCTAGCACGCGGCTGGTATACGCTGGCCACACTAAGCAAAAACAACCAAACCAATTTGAAACAACAAATCGCCGAAGTAGAAAACTGGATGTTTCGCTGGCCAGAACACCCGGCAAGCATGCAGTTGCCCGCTGACCTACAACTGTTAAAACAATTACATCAAGACCGCCCACATAACATCGCCATTATGCTGCCTTTTAGTGGGCGTTTTTCCGCTGCAGCCAACGCCATACGCGACGGCATAATGGCCGCATATTATGAAGCCTCTCTTCATGAAGACTCATTACCCGACCTACGTATTTATGACACTTCAGAAAAAAACATTCACGAAGTATTCGACAACGCCGTATTAAACGGTGCGCAATTGATTATCGGCCCTCTGGAACAAAATAAAATCATCGAACTGTCGAAGCGTCCCGAATTACCCGTTCCGGTGCTTGCACTGAACCGTATTGAAACTGAACATGAAACACCCTTTGGGTTGTTTCAATTTGGCTTATCGCTGGAAGACGAAGTGCAACAAATTGCCGAACGCGCGTGGAACGACGGCAAACGTCGCGCAATGATTCTTGCCCCCGCCACAAACAATGGCGATCGCGCAGTCAACACATTTTATGAAAGCTGGCTAAACCTCGGCGGCGAAATTACTGACGACTACCGCTACAAAGATCAAGCCGCATATTCGAACCTCATCAAAAATGCTTTAAAAATTCAAGAAAGCGAAAAACGCCGTCGCGACTTACGTTATTTAATCGGCAGCAACATTGAGTTTGAACCGCGCCGACGAAAAGATATCGACGTCATTTTCTTTTACGGCCATGGCAACGTCGCCCGACAATTAAAACCCATTTTAGCGTTTCATTATGCTGGCGACATTCCCGTCTACGCTGCGCGCAATGTGTATAACGGCAGCGTCAACACAAAACGCGACCGCGACCTGAACGATATTCGCTTTACAACACTGCCTTGGTTTTTCGACAACACCACGCCAGAAAAGCGTGCAATATTGAACAACATACCCAGCAGCAACTACCAATTTCTATACGCCTTGGGTGTCGATGCTTTTCATATTCACCCACGCTTGCGCCAACTGCTTGAGGTAAAACAAGCAAAATACTATGGCACGACGGGCACATTGCAACTCGACGACAAACAACGCATTCGTCGCGAACAAGTGTGGGCAAAATTTAAAAATGGTCGAGCGTTGCCCATGACAACATTCACCAACGAAGATGATCTTCAGAACAAATAAAAACAAAATAAAATCCAGCGGCGAACAGGCCGAAGACCTAGCGCTGGAATACTTAGAGCAAAACAAACTTCGCACGCTTACTAGAAATTATCGGTGTAAGCTTGGCGAAATCGACCTCATCATGAAAGATGCCGAGACCTTAGTGTTCGTTGAAGTACGCTATCGCAAAAACGATCATTTTGGCTCCGCACTAGATTCGGTTGACAATAGAAAACAAAACAAGGTTTTAAAAGCCGCTCAGTGCTATATGTCTGAAAACAAGACATCACCTGAGCAAGCGATACGTTTCGATGTGATCGGGATCACCGGCTCCGAAACCCAATGGATAAAAAACGCGTTCTAGTTCGTTATTATGATGCAGAGAGTTTATAAGCTATTCCAACAAAGCGTTGAAGCCAAAATGGCCGTCGGCGAAGAGCTGGCCCAACCTATTGTTTCCGCAAGCCAAAAGCTGGTGGAATGCCTGCTAAACGAAAGAAAAATTTTGATGTGTGGCAACGGTGCATCTGCAGCCATCGCACAAGTGTTTTCTTCCTGCTTGCTCGACCGCTATGAAAAAGAGCGGCCAGGCCTGCCCGCCCTCTGGCTCGGCAGCAACATTGCAACTTATACCGCCATCGCAGCAGATTCTGCCTACGGCGATGTGTTTGCCAAACCCATTCGTGCACTGGGCCAAGAAGGGGATGTGCTTGTATTAATCAGCTCCAGCGGCAACGCCAACAATTTAATTCAAGCTGCTACAGCCGCACACGATCGCAATATTTCAGTAATCGCTATTACAGGGCGAGACGGCGGCGACGTTTCCACTATGCTTGACAGTAACGATATAGAAATTTGTGCCTCAGTAAATTCGCGCGGGCGAATCCATGAAATTCACCTGCTAACTGTATTTTGTCTTTGCGATTTAATTGATCAACAACTATTCGGGATTGAATAATGATGACGCGTATATTTCAAGTAACATTAATTCTGCTTATCGTGAATTGGGTCAGCGGCTGCTCCACCGTGGTCGAAGCCACTACTGACGAACCCATACAAGTTGACCCGGGCAAACGCAGTTTTGGTGAATACATTGACGACAATCGACTTGAAACAATTATTAAAGTAAATATCAAAAAAGCCTCGCCAAAACTCAAAAAAGCGCATGTAAACGTACACTCCTACAACGGTGTTATCCTTTTAACTGGCGAAGTATTTACCCACGACCTTAGAACGCTCGCCGGAGACACCGCACGCCAAGTAAACAAAGTACGGCAAGTAAACAACGAACTCACGGTTGGCCCCAAAACAGGGTTTTTGTCGCGCGCAAATGACTCATGGATTGAAACTCGTATTAACAGCAAACTGCTCTTTCACACCGACATTGAGTCTCGCCGTGTAGACGTCATCGTGGAAGACAACGTGGTCTACCTTATGGGTAAGCTAACCCGCGCTCAGCTTGACAGAATCACCGACGTTGTACGCACTACCAAAGGCGTAAAGAAAGTCATTCGCGCCGTCGAATACCTCGACTAGATCCACATCAAATCTTGCCGCTAGCGGCGCCGTCCAGCATGGGCGGCTTCGCTGCTTTGCGGTATACTTCCGCCCCACAGCAGAACTAGCATAACTTTGCACCCAAGTAGTGCAAAACTCCTGAGCCCCCACATACCGATGCCGCCGCTTTTCTTGGCCAACGCACACGTGCCGGGGCTAACTGTTTGATTTATTTAAATATTTTTGATTTATAGACCGGAGACACCATGACAAAAGAAGTAGTGATCGTCGCCGCAGGGCGCACACCCATCGGCAACTTTAGCGGCTCCATCGCAGGCCTTCGCGCAGACGTATTGGGCACCACAGTAATTAAAGGTTTGCTGGAAAAAACAGGCTTGGCTCCAGATGCCGTCGATGAAGTGATTCTCGGTCAGGTACTTAGCGCCGGCATGGGCCAAAACCCCGCTCGCCAAGCGGCTGTTAACGCCGGTATACCCCACACATCTCCAGCAATGGGCGTAAGCAAAGTATGTGGTTCGGGCCTAAAAGCGACTCACCTTGCGGCACAATCGATCATGCTAGGTGACGCTGACGTTGTAATCGCCGGCGGGCAAGAAAGCATGAGCCAATCTGCTCACGTGCTTCCAAACAGCCGTAACGGCGCCAAGATGGGTGACTGGAAGCTCACCGACACTATGATTCAAGATGGCTTAACCGATGCTTTCGCCGGCTACCATATGGGTGTCACTGCGGAAAACATCGCGAAAAAATTCGGCATCACGCGTGAAGAGCAAGACGAATTTGCAGCAGCGTCCCAACAAAAAGCTGAAGCAGCACAAAAAGCGAATCGTTTCGATGATGAAATCATTCCTGTAAGCGTTCCACAACGCAAGAAAGACCCTATTATCTTCTCTAGTGATGAATTCCCTCGCCATGGCACAACAGCAGAGTCACTCGGCAAGCTTCGTGCGGCGTTTGATAAAGAAGGCACTGTGACAGCGGGTAACGCATCTGGCATCAACGACGGTGCAGCCGCAGTCATCATGATGAGCGCAGACAAAGCGAAAGAACTCGGCCTTAAGCCGCTTGTTCGCATTGCGGCCTATGCAAGCTCAGGTGTCGATCCAGCGATTATGGGTACCGGTCCAATCACTGCCACACAACGCTGTTTATCCAAAGCGGGCTGGACGGTTGACGACCTCGACTTAATAGAAGCCAACGAAGCTTTTGCTGCTCAAGCCATTTCTGTAAACAAAGGCCTTGAGTGGGACACCGCTAAAGTAAACGTTAATGGCGGCGCTATCGCACTTGGCCACCCCATTGGCGCTTCTGGTTGTCGTGTACTCGTCACCTTGATTCACGAAATGCTTAAGCGCGAATCAAATAAAGGCCTTGCTACACTTTGTATTGGTGGCGGTATGGGCGTTGCGCTTGCGGTAGAGCGCGTATAAACAAGACCTTTTAAACGTTTAGAAATGAATGGCGCCTATATGGCGCCATTTTTTTGCCTGCAAAAAACAAACCTTTGAAGCTGCTCACAAAAACAGCCGTTCAGTAATTCATTGTAATAGCGATGCATACCCCCGCTGTGACACAATAAATGGGTAAAGTGCAGGCCGGCTCGTAGAAGTACATTACCAATGGCATAGTCGCTTACCAATAAAAACTGACAACGAAGGGAAAAATGGCGCCACCACGATTCTTCTTAAAAAAATTTTCAGTCGGCAGAGCTAAACGCTTTGCGGTTTTCATTTTTATCTCAATTTTATTTAGTTCAAACCAGGTAGCCGCAATGTCTATGATTGGATTTAAAATATGCTTGGCAAGTGAATCTTCAGGGGTTGTTACCTTAGCTGGTGCGCCGGTCGAAGGGGCCACTGTAAAACGTTATGTAAAAAGCGATAACAACGGCAAAGAGTTCACTCACGAGACAACAACCGATAAAGACGGACGCTTTTCTTTTCCTAGTGTTTACATGCGAAGCTTACTACCTTTGCTCATGATGATTCAGCCTGTGACCCAGCAGGAGGTTACGGTTAAACACAACGGACAAGAGTATCTGGCCTGGAGCCTTACTAAAATGAATTGGGAGCTAGATCGCGAGGTGAATAACCACCAAGATATAAAAAATGGAAACACAAAACCTTTTAAGGTTGCTTGCGACCTAAGCCACCCCGAGAAAGGAAATCTAATAGACAGTAACTCACAAGGCTTTTACGGCCGATGCTCAATCGAAAACGTAGCATTTGAAAAACAATAAATTTGAGGGAACATTATGACAACATTATCTCCACGTGATGCAGCAGCTGCAGCCTCTGTTGCTTACGAAACAAGAACAGATGGTCAAAATGTTTATCGCGCAGCAGCGAACCACAAAAGCCTTACAGATAAATTTGACTTTGAAAACTTAGCAAAATTTAAAAGTAAATCGGGCGCATTTTTTAAAGTTACGAGTGGCTTCGGCTATGTTGTAAATGGAAAAGGGAATAATAAAGATGACGTACTGATTGCTATACGCGGAACAGTGACCAAAGCAGACTGGCTGACAGACGGAAATATTGGGCTACAAGTCAGTAGCACTGGAAAGATGGTGCATGCGGGTTTTAATCGTGCATTTAGAGAAATTGAACAACAGATAGCTCCTATTGTTCCCTCTGGAAAAAACATTCACTTTTGCGGCCATAGTTTAGGAGGCGCCCTCGCCACCTTAGGTTCGGACTGGGCCTCTCAAAAAAATGGTGGGTCGGTAAACCTTTACACTTTCGGATCACCAAGAGTCGGCTTTAAATCTTTTGCTGACAGCGTTACCACGAAACTAGGTTCCGGCGATATTTACCGCGTACACAGAAGCACAGACGCAGTCCCAATGATTCCAATATGGCCATTTGTCCATGTTCCACAACCAGGTAAGACATGCAAACTGGCATCAGAAGGGTTTTACAGCCCCCTAGCGGCGCACAGCATGGATAATTATTTGAACTCAGTAAGAAAATATGAATGGAGCTCATTGGTCACTCCTGAAGAAATCCAAAGCTCGCCAGGAAAATTTGATATTACAAGCTTGCAAGGAATAAAAAGCATTGGGACTTATGCTCTGGGCCTTCTTGGCAAAGCCATTGGCTATATTCTTAAAGCTGCTGGCGTCGGTGTGCAAGGCGGACTTATCGTAGGTATTTCTGTCTTAGATATGCTATCTATGGCATTAGAGAAAGCCGCAAAAGTAAGCGCAGAAATCGCGGGGTGGGTAAAGTTACTGATCGAAAAAATCATTTCGATTACCGGTGCAGGCATCGCCAAGATTGGCGACCTAACCGCAAACTTTATTCGTTGGGTTTTCCAGCTATTAATGAGCTCTATTCGTAGAACCGTTAGTCTAGCGCTCGTAGAATAGTTTTATATTTGAAACTGGATTTAAATCATGGCTCTAGCAGCACTAATTTTTGGAATAATGATGCAAATCGGATTCGCGGTTATGCAACTCGTTGGAGCTGCCATGATGGGGGGAGGTAGCAACAAAGAGCTATCCAAACTTACCTCTTTTTTAGTAGAAGCGAGTGGATTTGTTTTTCCGTTGATTAGCATATCGGTCTGCATTGCCTTGGTTGTTATGTACAGAAACGATTCTGTTTATTATTCTTTGTGGTGGCACGCATTGCCACCCGCTTTATTTATCCCGTACTTATTCGCATTAGAACGGATACTGCACTAAAAAACGCGAATTCGTAGGATTTAAATTTTAGTGCCATACTAATACCTCACCCGGCTCTTCACGCTAAAAATATGGAGTTTATCGATGTCCAGCGGCTTAATTACTTTAATCGTTCTCGTTGTTTTGGCTTTCTACATCATCAGTATTTACAACAAGCTGGTGGCACTAAAAAACCGCTTTCAAAATGCTTTTGCCCAGATAGAAGTTCAACTAAAACGCCGTTACGACTTGATTCCGAATTTGGTTGAAACTGCCAAAGGCTATTTGGAGCACGAACGCGAAACCTTAGAAGCGGTCATTTCGGCGCGTAACGCGGCAATGGCCGGTTTGAAAGCAGCTTCTGAACACCCAGATAGCGCTGCAGCCATCCAAGAGCTTGCTGGAGCAGAAGGTATGCTCGCAGGCGCCCTAGGCAAACTGAATGTTGTAGTTGAGGCTTACCCAGATTTAAAAGCCAACGAAAATATGATGCAACTTACAGAAGAACTCACCAGCACAGAAAACAAAGTTTCTTTTGCTCGCCAAGGTTTTAACGATGCGGTAACCGAATACAACAGCTACCGCCAAAGCTTCCCGCCGATATTTTTCGCTAACCTATTTGGCCACTCTACAGATGCTGAGCTGTTGGAATTTGCTGATAGCGAAGCAATTCAAGAGGCCCCCAAGGTTTCGTTCTAGCCTTGCATCTAACGTAAAATGAATTTCTTTCAACATCAAGACAAAGCGAGGAAAAACACCTCGCTTCTTGTTTTACTTCTATGCGCTGCGATACTCGCACTTATCTTGGCCACCATCATTGTCGTCGGCGGCTTTCTTTATTTCCTCGAAAGCAATTCGACATCAATGAACGTTTACGCCAATCAGGGCGTATCTTTACCCGAACACTTCTGGCGTTTAATAAATTCTAAAATAGGACTCTACGTAGCAATGGCTGTTGCTACCGTAGTTGGATTTGGCGGGCTTTTTAAACTCGTACAGCTTGGCTCGGGCGGCCGCGTAGTTGCAGAATCATTAGGCGGCAAATTCATCGACCCTTCCAGCCGCGACCCGCAAGAACGCAAGGTATTAAACGTGGTGGAAGAAATGGCGATTGCCTCGGGCAACCCTGTTCCTCCTGTTTATCTCATGGAAGATGAAAGTATCAATGCATTTGCCGCAGGCATGAATCGGCGAAACGCCGTTATTGGCGTAACACGGGGCTGCATTGCAATTCTTTCTCGCGATGAACTACAAGGAGTGATGGCACACGAGTTTAGCCATATTCACAACGGCGATATGCGTTTAAATATGCGTTTAATTGCCATATTACACGGCATATTAATGATCGGCCTAATTGGTTACTACATCGCACATGGCTCCGGCAGTAGCTACCGATACAGAAGCCGAAGAGATGGTAAACAAGTGAGCTTAGGGCTCGCGCTAATGGCCATCGGTTATGGTGGTACATTTTTCGGCAATATGATTAAAGCCGCAGTGAGTCGACAACGCGAATTTTTAGCCGACGCTTCCGCCGTTCAATTCACCCGTAACCCAGCAGGCATTTCTGGCGCACTAAAAAAAATAGGCGGCTACCGTAAAGGCTCCATGATACAAGATGGCCACGCTGCCGAATTTAGCCACTTCTTTTTTGGGCAAGGTATTCGTACAAGCTTTTCTACCTTTATGGCGACACACCCCCCGCTTGCAGAACGTATCAAGCGAATAGAGCCCCGCTGGCAGGGCGCATTTTCCGTAGTAAATGAAGCACCGATTCAAGATGCCACCTCGTCTGAATCCGACTCAAGCGTTTCTCACTTTTCAAATGGCGGCGAGTTCGTAGAAAACCAGACACCACTAAATGACTCGATTATTGAACATGCAGGCGAAGCCAGCGCTGACAGCCTAACCAAAGCGCATGAACTTATCTCAGGCTTCCCTAAAAATATTTACAACGCAGCACATCAAGCTTTTAGTGCGCGCGCCGTTGTGTATGGCTTACTTCTAGATAAAAACTCCGTCATTCGCGACCAACAATTGGAATCCCTACAACACTCAGCCCACCCCGCCACTTATCGTGAATTGGTGTCATTGCTCGATGAAGTATTATCAATCAAAAGCTTCCAACGCTTACCCCTTCTAATGCTGTGTACACCCGCATTAAAGCAACTGTCGGAACCGCAATATAAAATTTTTAAAAAGAATCTCGCGATACTCATTAAAGCTGACAGGAAAGTCTCGCTATTTGAATGGTGTCTGTATCGCATCACCACCAAAAATTATGAAAGCGATGAAAAGGAAGGGCATTTTAATCTCGAAGCCTGCAGAGCAGAGCTGGAAACACTTTTTTATTTTGTTGCTCAGGCCGGCAAAAATGACGACGCGCTCACAGCTTTTAATAAAGGCATGGCCGCCATTAATCACCCGCTCTACACAAAAATACCAATCGTCGCGCACTCACTCCCAACACTCGATCAAGCGCTAGACCGCTTAGAAAGATTGAAACCTCTAGAAAAACCACGACTACTCAAGGCCCTGATCGAAATAATCAATGCAGATGAGAAAGCAATTAACGAAGAAAAGGAACTGTTTAGGGCTGTGGCCGATACGCTAAACTGCCCGTTTCCGCCCTTATAAAGACACCAATAAAAAAGGCGGTGCCTCTCTTTATTAGAAAAAACAAAGAAAGCACCGCCTCTTAAGCAGCCAAAAAGCTGACCAATCGCGCTAGTCGATAAACTCAGGCGAAACGCCCATCCCCCAAATAATGACTGTTGTAATCATCGCGGTCACCATTAACACCAAACCAACTGTTACAACTGAACTGGCATACATAAAGGAACGATCTTTATCTAAATTCATTAAAATTGGAATGCCTTCATAAATCAGGTAAATGGAGTATGCACCCGCGATAGTTGTAACAATGGCATTTAGCCATAGCACCGGGTAAACCATAAAAATACCGACCAGCAACAAAGGAATCGTGACGTACACTGCCAAAGCTGTACCGTCGTAGTGAATTCGATCTTCATCACCCTGCACACCATAAGTGCGCGACATCCAATTGATAAACTCTCCAAATATAAATATTCCCGCAAGCAAAGCTACATAGGTCAGTGCACACAGCGACAGCGCACTTTCTGTCGTAAGCTTGACTGGGTCACCTCCACCGACAGCCCAACCCACTTGGGTTACGCCATAAAAAGCAGAGAGCACTGGGATCAGCGCCAAAAATGGCACATGAGAAATGAATACGCCACGAAAAGACTCTTTCTGGTCGCGAATAAGTTTCCACTCATTGTCAGGGTTGATCAATATACCAATCGTATGATCAAGAAACGCCATAACTACCTCCGGGTCGGTGCTGGTCTTGTTATTGTTGTGCTGTTGCAGTGTGTTCGCGCAGTGATTCATTATAGAACCTGCCCGCAAGAATTTACCACATCACCCTAATGGAATATAAGGCATGTTGCTTTGATGTAAATTAAAGATAAGGAAATTGGAGGGGGAAGACGCCAATACAGGCATGAATCCGCAGCTGCGAGCAACCATTTGCAGAGAAGCCCTATACAGGCCTTATTTGACGACCCTTAATGGTGGGCGTTTTTCGCCATCGCCGCTGTCACTCTCTGGATCACTGCCCGTGGGGTCTGGCTCCGGCTCGTCTGGTGGCTCATAGTCGAAGTTCATACCTTGGCCATTCTCACGCGCATAGATACCTACAACGGCATAACAAGGCACATATATATCGTTAGGTATTCCGCCAAAGCGCGCATTGAAAACAATAGCTTTATTGCCAAGCTCTAAATTGATAACCGCCCCTGGCGCGATGTTGAGAATAATTTGTCCATCACTATTCACATACTGCTGCGGCACTTCTGCACCTTCAGCGCGCGCGTTAACAACAACAACCGGCGTGCATTGATTGTCGACGATCCACTCATAAAGAGCGCGAATAATATAGGGGCGACTGGAATTCATCGTCATAGTCTCACTCGAGTACACTCAGGCCCGACACTAAGAGTGTAAGGATCGAGCGTAAACGGCATAAGAAGATTAGAGACGCATCTCGCGTTCGGCTTCAGACAAGCTCTCTTGAAATGCCGGGCGCTCAAACATGCGATCCATATATTCTACTAAAGGCATGGTCTGACGCGTACGCGGAAGCTCGATACCCATTGCTTGCAAGCGCCACAAAATAGGAGACAAGCAGCAATCAACCAAAGTGAACTCATCGCTCATAAAGAACGGCTTTTCAGCAAAGATCGGCGCAATAGATACCAAACTATCTTGTAGTTCTTGGCGCGCTTTAGCGACGTTATCTTTGTTTTTACCCTCGGTAATCATTTTTACCAAAGGGCACCAATCACGCTCGATACGGTATATAAACTGACGACTTTCTGCACGCGCAACCGGGTAAACCGGCAACAATGGTGGATGAGGAAAGCGCTCGTCTAGATATTCCATCATTGCCTGACTGTGATAAAGCGAGAGATCACGATCTAGCAAGGTCGGAAGAGAAGCGTAGGGATTTATTTCTCGCAGCTCGTCAGGCACTTCATTTGGATTGACTTCGACTAAGTCTACTGTCACGCCTTTTTCCGCCAACACAATACGTACGCGATGACTATAGTGGTCGCGATCGTCGGAAAAATAAGTCATGGACGAGCGTTTTGCTACTACTCCCATTGAACTTTACCCCAGCTCTATTTCTAATTCGTAATTACAAAATTGCCGCTGTCGAGCCTAAACCCACAGCGGCGCGGATGATGACAAAGTTAAATTGAACAATGTCTAGTGAATATCTTTCCAGTATTCGCGGTTAAGCAACCAAGTGAAGATCAACAATACACCAAGAAACAAAAACACAAACAGGCCGATGCGCTTACGCTTGTCGGCCACAGGCTCAGCCATATAAGCCATGAAGTTTACGAGGTCATGCATAAGATCGTCGTACTCTTCAGCAGAAAGGCTACCTTTTACGCCACCAACCTCTATGCTGCCACAAGCAGTAGACTTTTCTTCGCCCAACTCATTTCGCTCAGCTTGGCCATGAGAATCTAGCTTTGGCCCAGGCGCACACTCTGGCAAACCTTGAAGCTCTAACAGCACATGAGGCATACCAACGTTGGCAAACACCTTATTGTTAACGCCCTTTGGACGACTGTCATCTTTATAAAAGCTTTTCAAAAACGTGAAAACCCAATCGTTCCCACGAGCACGCGTCACCAAGGTAAGGTCAGGAGGTGTAGCGCCAAACCACTTCTTGGAGTCTTCCGGCTGCATAGAGATCTTCATCAAGTCGCCGACTTTTTGATTGGAAAACACTAGGTTTTCCAACATCGCATCGTGAGGAATTTCCAAGTCATCGGCTACACGCTCGTAACGAGAAAAGTTCGCGGAATGACAGCCCATACAATAGTTAATGAACGTCTGCGCACCACGCTGTAGCGATGCCTTGTCTTTCATATCGATATCAGCATGCTGACAAGGAACCGACCCACACGCACCACCACCTGCTGCAACGGCCTTGATAGGCACAATTACTAACAACGCAAACAATAGTACTCCGCCCCAAACAAGCGACTTCGAAAGCCCTTTCGCTTGTACACGCTCTGGCACTGGAAGTGTTTTCTCACGTGAAGTCCAGAAAGGCATACCAATAAAGTAAGCGAAGTAGATCACGGTACAGATTTGTGAAAGCGCTGTACGACCTGGTGTAGGAGACTTAACCCCCAAGTAACCCAAAATCACGAAAGCAGCTGCAAACACAATCAACGCAACGCGACTGAAAGTGCCTTTATAGCGCATTGATTTAGCAGGGCTCTTATCCAACCAAGGCAAGAAGAAGAGAATCACAATCGCAGCAGCCATAGCGATGAAGCCAAGGAGCTTAGATGTAAATACACCGCCAAGATCGAAGGTCACCGCACGCAAGATCGCGTAAAACGGAGTGAAGTACCACACTGGAGCGATATGCTCAGGGGTCTTCAAATTATTCGCCTCTTCGAAGTTAGCAAACTCAAGGAAGTAACCGTTAAGTTCTGGAGCAAAGAAAACAATACCCAAGAACACGAACAAGAACACTGAGATACCAACAAGGTCATGCACGGTGTAGTAAGGGTGAAAAGGGACACCGTCTAAAGGAACACCATTTTCGTCTTTGTGTTTCTTGATCTCTACGCCGTCTGGATTGTTAGAGCCCACTTCGTGAAGCGCAAGAACGTGAAGCACAACAAGTGCGAGAAGCACGATCGGTAGCGCAACAACATGCAATGCAAAGAAACGGTTTAGCGTAGCGCCTGAGATCAGGTAGTCGCCGCGAATCCATTGAACAAGATCTTCACCAACATAAGGAATCGCACCGAAAAGGTTAACAATTACCTGCGCACCCCAGTAAGACATTTGACCCCAAGGGAGAACGTAACCCAAGAAAGCTTCAGCCATAAGTGCAACGTAGATGATCATACCGAAGATCCACACCAGCTCGCGCGGGTTCTTGTATGAGCCGTACATCAAACCACGGAACATATGCAAATAGACCACCACGAAGAAGGCCGAAGCGCCGGTCGAATGCAAATAGCGAATCAACCAACCAAAAGGCACATCACGCATGATGTATTCCACAGAAGCAAAAGCCTCTTCTGCAGAAGGCACATAGCTCATCGTCAACCAAATACCGGTAAGCAATTGGTTAACAAGCACTAAAAGAGAAAGAACACCAAAGAAATACCAGAAGTTAAAGTTCTTAGGTGCGTAGTATTTGGACATGTGGTATTCCCACTGCCCTTTCCAAGAAAGGCGCGCATCCATCCAATCGCCGAAACTAGTAAGCCAATTTTGCATGATTACGCCTCCTGATCTTCGCCGATGAGGATGACATCATCACTCACGTATTTATGGGGGGGAACTTCCAAGTTAATCGGTGCTGGAACACCGGCCATGACACGGCCCGCCAAGTCAAACTTAGAACCGTGACATGCGCAGAAAAAGCCACCAAGCCAAGATTCGCCACCCAAGTCTTTCGCACCCACTTCTGGGCGATACGAGGGAGCACAACCGAGGTGAGTACAAAGGCCAAGTAAGACCATGAACTCCGACTTAATCGCGCGGTTTTTACTATCGACGTATGCAGGCTGAACCGACTTTTCAGACTCCGGGTCACGCAAGTCTGACTCAATCTTCTCAAGATCAGACACCGTTTGTTCGGTGCGGCGGAAGACATATACTGGCTTACCGCGCCACTCTACCGTCACCATCTGACCTGGCTCTAGCTTACTGATATTAATCGAAACAGGTGCACCTGCCGCTTTCGCTTTTGCACTGGGGTTCCAAGAACCCACAAATGGAACGGCTGCGCCGACAACACCGGCAGCACCGACGGCAGTCGTCAACGATGCGAGAACGCGACGACGCCCTTCGTTTACTCCGTCATTACTCATGACGTAACTCTCCCCTATCGGATTTAAATAGAAATCTGGAAATGTTCGAGCGTGAGGCCTGGCGGTTCCACTCTATAGCAGGTGAAACCGTGCAGTTAAGAAGATTCAATCTTACGATCCGCCCGAATATTGTTGTTGTGGCCGGCGCCTTGCTTTACCACTTGCCAATACTGCACATAATTTCGGCAAAGCACGATGCAATTTGTGGCCGGAAAAAAATTTCGCACATGGTAAAGAAATTCCCTAAAACTCACAAGGTGATTAGGGGTAAACGCTGGCAATTCAACGACTTATTTACGAACACTAAAAAGCCCAAATCGTGAGATCTGGGCTCTGCAATAATTTCGCTAGTGTTCCGATTATCGTTTTGAGAATTGTGGTTTCTTACGCGCTTTACGCAAGCCCACTTTCTTACGCTCAACTTCACGCGCATCGCGAGTCACGTAACCTGCTTGACGCAAGGCTGGGCGATTCGCTTCATCATACGCAATAAGTGCGCGAGTAAGACCGTGACGAATAGCACCGGCCTGACCGAAGCTACCACCACCTTTTACCGTAGCGTTCACATCGAAAGCTTCGACATTTTCAGTAGTCTCTAGCGGTTGACGCACGATCATTCGAGCCACTTGACGACCAAAATATTCGTCTAGCGTGCGGCCATTAACGGTGATTGCACCGGTGCCTTTTTTGATAAAAACGCGTGCCGTAGAGGTTTTACGACGACCCGTACCGTAGAATTGTTCTGCAGCCATGAGGCCCCCTTATAGACTTAATTCTTGAGGCTGTTGCGCACTATGTGGATGCGCTTCGCCAGCGTAGACTTTCATTTTCTTGAACATTGCGCGACCCAGTGGGCCTTTGGGCAACATGCCCTTTACTGCGCTTTGGATCACACGCTCGGGCGCGCGATCAATCAATTTTTCGAAAGTCATGGATTTTAAGCCACCAGGGTAGCCAGTATGACGGTGGTACATCTTATTCGATGCTTTATTGCCTGTTACGCGCACTTTTTCCGCGTTGACCACGACAATATAGTCGCCAGTGTCAACGTGGGGCGTGTACTCAGGCTTGTGCTTGCCGCGCAAACGGTGCGCGATCTCAGCCGCCATGCGGCCTAGCGTCTTGCCTTCAGCATCGATAATGTACCAATCACGTTTTACTGTTTCAGGTTTGGCACTAATAGTCTTCATGTTGTATCTGCCTGTAAACGAGGGTACGGGTTAAAAATTTGAAAAATGTGGGAACCACCCGGTTCCAAAGGAGCGCGGATTCTATAGAAATCGGCGAAGGGAATCAAGGGGATTTTCTAGGGCCGCCGCAGAGTAATAGAGGAGACAAATAGCAGGCTCGAAGCTCAGCCCCTCAGTATATTTGCAACCTTACGACTCAACAAAGGCCCGCTCGATCACGTAATGCGCCTGCTGGCCATGACGCGACTCTTTGAAACCTCGCTCATCTAGGATGGAACACGTGTCTTTAAGCATGCTGGGGCTGCCACAGATCATAAAGCGGTCGCGCTCGGGGGAAATCTCGGGCAAACCAAGGTCACGCGTGAGGCGACCACTCACAAGCAAATCCGTGAGACGCCCGTTGTTTCTATAGTGTTCTCGCGTCACCGTAGGGTAGTAGAGTAACTTTTCCTTCACGACGCCGCCAAAATACTCATTATTCGGCAACTGCTGCGTGATGACATCCTGATAAGCCAACTCCGAAGTCAATCGCACGCCATGAGTCAGAATAACCTTATCGTACAGCTCGTAGATTTCTGGATCTTTAATAATACTCATAAAAGGCGCGAGCCCCGTGCCGGTACTAATCAGATAAAGGTGGCGGCCAGGTAGCAGGTTGTCTGTAATCAGTGTGCCTGTGGATTTACTATTCACCAATATCTCGTCACCTGGCTTTAGGTGCTGCAATCGCGAGGTCAAAGGCCCATCGGGCACCTTAATACTGAAAAACTCAAGCTCATCTTCATAGTTCGCACTCGTAATACTGTAAGCGCGCAATAGCGGGCGCCCCTCCTGCTCCAATCCCATCATGGTGAAATGGCCGTTGCGGAAACGAAACCCTGGGCTACGAGTCGTTTTAAAACTAAACAGGGTGTCATTCCAATGATGTACATCTAGCACACGTTCTTTGAGTAAGTTGCTCACGCTTTTCTCTCCGGTGTTGTGATTCTGTTACGACAATCACTCATCAAATATTGTGAGACTCATTTTATCGATCAGGCGGATAGCGGTAAAACAGGTATTTATTATATACTTGATCGGAATTACCGATGCATAGCCCGACACCGGATATAAACATGCGCTTTACCCTTCGCCAATTAGAAGTATTTCTAGCAACCGCCCACCACAAAAACATTACGAAAGCAGCGGAGTCGCTGTCGATGTCACAATCTGCGGCAAGTGGTGCATTGAAAGATTTAGAAGATCAGTTCGATATTCAGCTTTTTGATCGGGTGAGCAAACGCTTACAAACCAACGAGTTAGGCAAGCGCATACGAGCGACAGCAGAAGCTTTGATGGAGCAGGCCAACAATTTGCAGGATGAGCTCGCCCAACACAACAAAGCTGGCCAGCTTAGAATCGGTGCGACACTCACCATTGGCAATTATTTATGCGTCGATTTAATTAATAAATATTTAACTCAATCACCCGGGGCTGACGTGCAACTCGAAGTCGCCAACACAGAACACATAGCAGAAGAAATTCTTAACTACGACATCGATTTAGGTTTAGTAGAAGGTGAAATCCAACACCGCGACTTAAAAATTTATCATTGGCGAGATGACCGCCTGCAATGCTTTTGCCATCCAAATCACCCCCTCGCAAAAAAGAAGTATATTAGCGAAGACGACTTGGTGGCGGCACCATGGATTTTGCGCGAACCCGGCTCTGGCACTCGCCAAACATTTGATCGCGCCATGCGCGGCATCGCTCACAAACTGACTGTTAAGCTAGAGCTACAACATACGGAAGCCATCAAAAGAGCGGTGGAAAGTAATTTAGGAATTGCATGTCTTTCAGAAATTGCATTAGAGCAAGCATTTAAACGCGGCGACTTAGTTCCTCTAAGTATTCCATCTCGCGATTTTTCACGCGCGTTTTATTTTGTGATTCACAAAAACAAATATATCAGTACAGGAGTCGAGAACTGGATGGAACTTTGCGGAATTAAAAATTAGAGCGCCGCACTTGAAGATGAGCAAATAAGATCAAGAAAAAGAGAGCGCTTAACCACTTTTTATCTCTTTAACAACCGGCGTACGCGTCAACAACTCAGAAATTGGAACCGGCCGATCAAAAAAGTAGCCCTGCAAATATTCACAGTCTCGCTCAGCTAAAAGCTTTGCTTGAATTTCGGTTTCTACACCTTCAGCCACAACAGACAACCCCATAGTATGCGCCAAGGCTATCACCGCACATGAAATTTCAACGTCGTTTTGATCATCAGGAATATCACGAATAAAAGATTTATCGATTTTAAGGCTAGTAATAGGAAAACGTTTTAAATATGCCAACGACGAATAACCCGTACCAAAATCATCAATTGATAATTTACACCCAAGACCGCGCAAGCCTTCCATAACTTTCACCGCCAGATCAACATCATCCATCACCGTCGTCTCTGTCAGCTCAAACTCTACACATGAAGGAGGCACACCAGAGGCCTTTATTTTTTGCTCTATATCAGCAACAAAATTCGGGTCGAAAAACTGTTTAGCTGACAAATTAATGGAGACACCATCCATTCCAAGCGCCGCTAGAGCAGTGCCATTTTCAGCCAGCACTTGCAGCACGCGATCCGTCACGAAGTCACCCACTTGATATATTAAACCCGTTTCCTCTGCTAGCGGAATAAATACATCGGGCGGGATAAAACCATCATCCTCATCAATCCAACGCACCAAGGCCTCACCCCAGCACATTGACCGATCTGCTGATGTATATTGCGGCTGAATATACACATCGAGCTTTTTCTCTTCGATCGCCCTACGCAGCTTCTGCTCAAGGTGAACCTTTTCTTTAATTTGGCGGTCTAGCTCGCCTGAATAATACGACACTCGATTTCCACCAGAGCCTTTAGCATTGTATAAAGCCATGTCGGCATATCGCATTAATGCTTCAGGTGTAGTGGCATCGGTTGGATAAATAGCTATACCTATAGAACCCGTCACCTGCACCTGCTGCGAGCCCAAATTCGCTGTGGTTTGTAGCGCCTCGAGTATACGGTGCGACGCGTGATCTAATCGTGTTGGGTCTTCAACATTGTCGAGCAAAATCATAAATTCATCGCCGCCCATGCGCGACACTACATCACCTTCGTGCAGGGCAGAGCTTAATCGATTAGCAATATCAATTAAGAGGTCATCACCTATATCATGACCGAGCGAATCGTTGACCTTCTTGAATTCGTCAAGGTCGGTCATATACATCGCAATTTTTTTGTTTTCTTTCTGCGCGCGCACCATAGCCAGATCAAGATGATCACGAAAGAAACGTCGATTCGGTAACTGTGTTAACGGATCATAAAACGCGAGCTTTTCTAATTCGAACTGTGCGACTTTTAGCTCGGTCACATCCAGCAGCGAACCAATAAAATATTTTTTATTTTCTTCGTCTGATACTGGCGAAATATATTCCATTAACACACGGTTGCCACAAGAAGGGTTTTGAAAGCGGTATTCCATAGTTGCTGGAACACCCTTATAAGTGGCTTGCTCAACTTTCTCTTTATACTCTTTCCGGTCATCCCTATCGATAAACGAAGTGTATGAACGTCGTGAATCACTATCGAGCCCAGTAATTTCTTCCCAGCGAGAATTGGTATATTCATATTCACCAAATTCGCTCTTCAGAAACACCCCTATAGGTGCATTCTGTGACAAGCTGCGAAATCGGTTTTCTGAAAATAATAAGGCGCGATTTTCGCTCGCAAGGTTGTCGAGCATATCGTTAAAGACATCAACTAAGCGCCCCACTTCATCATCACTTTTCTTTTCTGCTCGCTCTTCAGAAAGCGGATTGTCAGCGATAATGGCGGAGGTTTTGGTCAAAGCATTCAGAGGCACCAAAGAACGCTTCACCAAACGGCTACCAAAAACATAAGCAACCAAAAGTGAGGCCGCCAAAGACAGCAATAAAATGGAAGACAGGATCCACTGGTTACGTACCAAAGCCTTGGTATTAGCCTGAATATACAAGTGGCCGATTAAATCCGACTGATCAATCACCGGCATGTAAACGGCAATGCTACCACTGAGCTCTAGAATTTGATTACTTGAAACAGGCTCAACAGTAGATCGACAGGGGAGTTCGCCGGATTTAACGGAATAGTTCGAAAAGATCTCGCCTTCAGCGTCATACAAACAAAGAAAATCAATGTTCTGACGATTAGCAGCGGTTTGTAAATTGTCTGCAGCAGATTCTTGATCAAAGAACACCATCGAAGCAGCTGAACGATCGGCGATAATTTTACCAGTAACATTAAGCCCGTCGATCATGTTAGTGCGGGTGATGTTGTTGATCAAAACAACCAAAATCACACCCGCTATTGCTATACCCGCCACAAACGCTAATAGAATTGTGCGCAGTAATTTCGAATGCAATGAATGCCAACGGGTGGAGACTTTATCCATCTAGGCCCTCCACGCGATGTGCAATATCGAGCATGGAAGAACGGAAATGAACGCCACTATCTTTGGCGTTATTTAAATGCACGTCAAAGCGAATGCGGTCATCCACTTTATGCAAAATCACCGAAGCTTTTTTACTTAGGCCATTACATTGATCACAAATGAGAAATTGGGGGGTATCACCCTGAATACGCTTTAGCACCGAAGATACATTCGCGCCAGCAACCAACACCTGGCAAGCGTCCACGTTCGTTCTGGTGGGAGATTTGATACGAGAAACACGCACAGTCTTTTTCTTAACAACATTAGTGCTGTTCTCGAGCACAGAAATATACTGAAAACTTTTGCTTTCGCCCACCAAACAAATATTCAGCGTGTCGCCAAAATCCTTTTCCCAGCTAGTGTAACGCACGACACCAATCACCATTGCAGCGCGCAGCTGGTCTTCATTCGCCTCTTTAGGGCGACTATTAACTGACGGACCTCGTGATTGCACCGTGGACACGGCAGTCTTTTGAAACGATGGCGCCGCAGCTGCACTATCGGCATAGGAGCCACCGCTAGTGCATACCGACACTAACAGGCTCAACCCTATCAATAGCGCTTTAGAAATTCGTTTCACCCTTGCTACCAAGTCTTTCTGTTGTTTTATTTGTATTATCTAAAAACGCAGCGCGCTGGAAGGAGAAAAAACCTGTGCTTGCCACCTGTTCCGATATAAATTTTGTTCTCGCGGCCTGTCTAGCAACACTGCCAAACACCAAGACATAGTCGCAATTTCACACGTATAGATTAGCAGGAAAATAGACGGAATGCCCCGAAAAACGCCTATTTCGATATTCGTAATTCAACTTCATTGGTTAGGCTCACATATCGCGGTTTAGCTTCACAATCGCCAACTAGCGAATATCAAAATCAGGAAATGAAAACGTTGCCGCCACGCGCTCATATGTCACCTGACTCACCTTGGCATAGTCAGGCCCGCTTTCGATCATTTTTAACATCGATTGAAGGTTACTCTCGGCCCCCTGAATAAAAAAAGCCACAGCGCCATCTGGCAGATTTTGCACATAGCCACTAAGCCCAAGCTCGCGAGCACACTCTTGAGTAAAGCAGCGAAAACCCACCCCTTGAACCTTACCCTCTACCCGACCCTGTATTGCTTCCATACCCCTGCCTTATATTTTTTAACGATAGTGCTTACCAAATTTCTGCCGAGGCCACCTAAACTATATGGTTGTATTTACCGCACAGCTTTAGTTACCGCACAACTTTACCTACTACATAGCTCTGGTTATTACATGGCTTTAGTTTCTGCACACTTTGACACATCCAATTCACAAAAGGCTACAATTGCGTCTTTGACAGACCTTGAAGTGACAAATTCC
Organism: Agarilytica sp.; assembly: GCA_045430305.1. Classification (GTDB taxonomy): domain Bacteria; phylum Pseudomonadota; class Gammaproteobacteria; order Pseudomonadales; family Cellvibrionaceae; genus Agarilytica. Next base: position 26,968 of record JAILXW010000003.1, read on the forward strand.
CAAAAACATCAAGCAGGTATCTGAATGTCTCGAATGTTCCCAGCCACGCGCATGCGCCGCAATCGCTATTCTGAATTTACGCGACGCCTAGTGCGTGAAACGCGCCTAAGCGTGGATGATCTAATCTACCCCATGTTTTTAGTGGAAGGCGAAGGGCAAAAACAAGCGATCGGCACAATGCCAGGGCAATTCCGTTTCAGCCTAGACACTTTGCTGCAAGAGCTGGAAGACGTAGTCGCGTTAGATATTCCCGCGATTGCCCTGTTCCCCAACATCCAAGAAGCCCGAAAAAGCCTGAAAGGCGAAGAAGCCTGCAACGAAGATGGATTGGTACCCACGGCCGTAAAGGCTATTAAAGCGCAATTCCCAAAGCTTGGTGTTATCTGCGACGGCGCATTAGACCCATATACCACACACGGCCAAGACGGCATCATCGATGATGACGGCTATGTATTGAATGATGAAACGATCGACATGCTACGACTCCAAGCCCGTGTTTGTGCAGCTGCTGGAGCCGATGTCATTGCGCCCTCAGACATGATGGATGGCCGGGTCGGTGCGATTCGAGAAGAACTCGACGATGCCGGTTTCATCAATACACAAATTATGGCCTATTCCGCAAAATACGCCTCGGCTTACTACGGCCCATTTCGAGATGCTGTAGGCTCCGCTGGAAATTTAGGCAAAAGCAATAAGGCCACCTACCAAATGGACCCTTCAAATAGCGATGAAGCCATGCAGGAAATCGCGCTAGATTTACAAGAAGGCGCCGACATGGTGATGGTAAAACCGGGCATGCCATATTTAGATATCGTGGCTCGCACAAAAAAGGAATTTGGAGTACCCACATTTGTGTATCAGGTGAGCGGCGAGTATGCCATGCATAAAGCAGCCATTGATGCTGGCGCGCTTAGCGATAACGTCATCATGGAATCACTCATATGTATTAAGCGTGCGGGTGCCGATGGGATTTTGACTTACTTCGCTAAAGACGCGGCGGAAAAACTTCGTTAGCAGCGCTTCTTTTTTGCCATACCCATTGCGAGCAATTAGAGAACACACCTAACATCACGAAACCTAGCACCACATGGAAGTGACACACCAAAAGCACTAAAACATGTATCTACGCGCAACCTGCAGAGCAGAGATACGCATGAGCGCTTCCATTACTCGCTATACCATCGACCATTGGCTTTGCGACGAATAAATAATTGCGAATACCAATAGTAACGCTCGCCACCAGCCCTTGCGGTGCAATTGTAACGGCTGCGCCCTGAAGGCAAGTCTGTTTTTGCTTGCGCGACCAAGACACCACCTTTCACATCGGTATTTATTTTCCCTTGCCCAGAGGCGTAACAAGCCGTTTCACCAATGTAATTCATCAAGGGCGATGCTATACGTAAAACTGGGCGACCGATACCGGCAGGTAACTCAGGGTCAGACAGTACCTTTCCGTTTTCTGTGGTCACTTTTACCCGCGCCTGAGGAAAAGGCAAGCTCAGTAATTTTGTCGAAAAATCATCTAGCTGACCATAAGCACCGCCAAATGGAAAACGCGGTATATTTTGTAAATCGCTGTTTGACGCGATCGGGCCTGACTGCTGACCGAAAGCCAAATAGGCATTTTCTTTTAAATAGCTTTTTAATGACTGATCAAATTCACCAAACGGATAAGCAAAGAGCTTGTGACTCTTACCCAACTTTTTTTTGATGCGCTGCTCGGCAAACTCTATTTCTAAGGCGCGACGTTTTTGCCACTGCTTGAACGCCTCCCCCGAGCGCCGCCTAATCAAATATGGATGACTATCCGTATGGTTGCCAATAACCGCACCCGCGTCTTGCAATTCTTTTAGCTCTTCCCAAGACATAAAATGCGGATTTTTTTCATCATGCGACTTGGTATTGATAAATACAGCAAAAGGCCAAGCACGTTTTTTTAATTCAAGAAACGCATGCTTATAAACGGATTTATACCCATCATCAAAGGTGATCACTACGCTCGCGTCGGGCAGAGCCTCTCCTTTTTGCAATATACGCTTTAACGTTAATATATCGAGCACGCGAAACTGTCGCTTCTCTATATACGCCATATGCGCTTTAAACAGTTCAGGCGATATTGATGTACTACGCGGAGTTTTATCCGAAACATGATGATATTGCAGCACGACCAGCGCATAACTTTTTGACGACGCCCCCAAAAAGGAAAGCATCAATAGTGAAGCACTACAAAAATTTCGCATTAAACTCTTCATATGAACAACCCAATAAAAACGGTGAGCGTAATTTTTACCATGAATAATAGTAAAAAAGAGCTTTAGAGGAATGCAAGAGCATCCAAAAAGAGAAAAATTTGGAACTCACACAAAAAACAAGGGAATCGGCTTAGCATTAACGCCAGCCAAATAAGATGGGCCTACTTTTGGTGGCTTACTATGATCACGCTAAATAATCGCGATACAAGCGGCCAAATGCGCGCGGAGAAAACCCAGTCCAACGCTTAAACGCCAGGGTTAAACTAGATCGATCAGCAAAATCAAGCGTGATACAAATATCATCTACACGCTGACGACCTTCTAACACAATACGAATGCCATGATGCCTGCGAACCAGATCTCTTAAATCGCTAAAGCAGTAGCCTTGCTCTCGCAGCCGGCGCTGCAAGGTTCTTTTGGAAAAGTGCAGGTCATCTGCAATATTCTGAATATCGAGAGAGCTGTGGCCCACTCGCTGCTCTAGCGCGTCTATCACACGCCTAGCGACACCATACAAATCAGGCAATTCGGAACGCAGTAAATGCTCATTTAGTGAGGCTTTGTATTCTGCGTGACTAAGAGTCCTCGGCTCAACGCCTTCCATCTCTTTTGGTTTTTCGGCACCCGTGGCTGTAAATGTAAAAAAACTCGGCTCAGGCATTTTCGCTCCATATCTACTTGATTCTAAAACCATTACCTCAAAGATGATGACGAACTACCGAATAAAAAGCAAGACCGCCCGTCGTAACGACATGACCGAGTAATGTAGAAAATGGTTTTATATTTCGACACAAAGGAAATTTAACCGCCAGACAATTGTTTTGCTATAAGCACCAAAGCTAGGTTATGACCTTTTAATGTGAACGTTTACAAGATCAGAACGCTTCGGAATGACCTAGGCGAAAAAAGTATAACTTCAGCCTTTTTATAATCATTCCCATTAAACAAATGATCAATCTTTAAGTTCTACATACCTTTATCACAAATTTTTCCATTTCTTTAATCTACTCAATTATTTTCTTCTTTTGTGCTATCTGGGGCTCAAAAGCAAGACTGGAGCGTTGGGTTCTATCTGAAAAATAAAATCGTTAAGAATATTCATTCCCAACAACCCATCAACACCATCCGCCATAGAAAAATCCATGACCGCAATATTTTTTTTCTCGATAGAATAGGGGCCTAGACTCAAAAATTCGACGCGCTTAACCTGTGCACTGGCTATACCATTAGCCGTTCGAAACATTCGCGAGCCTACATGAACATTAGGCACATCGTAGGCAATCCTGTCGTATACCTCACGTGAAATCGTCGTCATACTAGCGCCCGTATCAATCATCAACTTTACGGTTTCACCACCGCCTAATTGCAATTCCACCACGTAGTGATGATTGCCTCGTCGCAATAGCTTTACCGAAGCATCAAAACTATCGACCACCCCCGACGGTGAATCTATATTTGAGTCGCCCTCACCACTTTTCAAAAGTGCGAGCTGTCGCTTAGCTTCAGATTTAACTGACTCCACTTTCGCCAATTCATGTAAAAGCTGAAGAGCATAATAATCTTCTTGATTCTCTACATAGATTTTCGCCAAACGCAAACGTTGATGCGATGTAAGCAGTGAAATACCATCAGCGTGCTGATAAATCTGCGCCAACAAATAAACCAGCTTATTTTCGCTTAAGTGGGCATCCATTTTGGCCAAAAAATCATTAAATGCATTACGTACTTTTTCTGTATCTTCTGCCTTATAAGAATACTCTTGTGAAAGCTGATACACATCCAGGGCTTCAAAATAGTATTCGGCATTGGTGTGATACTCTGCTAGCAAAAGCAGCACATCAATATCATCATAAAAACTGTTTAGGTAGGCTTGAATTAATTCGTTAAATAATTGTGTATCGGCGAGTGTCAAATAAGATTTCAAACTACGCATGAGCGCACTTTTTAGCTTGCTGCCTAGCAATGCATCGTGCTCTGCCACTGTTTGATAGAGGTCTATCGCCTCATCAAACCTAATTTTCTCTAACAAACTTTGAAAGGCCACGAGGGCATCTTTCTGCACACCCACTTCAATTCGAGACGATGTATTTAACGATACATGGGGGGCAGCCTGAAGACCTTCTACATCATCCCGGGGCTTAAAGACCACTCGATCATCTTCAGATAAAGTGACCCGCTCAGAGCCGGAAGGAGAATAGGAAGGAGGGTAGGAAGGTTCTTTAGAGGCATAAAAATCACGCCCCCACCACCCAAGAAGAAAACCTAAAAGAAGAACAGAAACGAGCGATACAGACTTCATTGTTATGCTCACTCGATGAGAGAATTCAAAACACAGATCTTAAACGCGAGTTCAATCACCGCCATCTATTAAATGACCCAATTTTCCTTTTTTAGTTTCAAGGTAATCGGCATTGTGGGGGTTGCGCCCGGTCTCATGCGGCAAGCGCTCGACGATGTCGATTCCGGCATCTTTAAGCGCCTTAATTTTACGAGGGTTATTCGTCATAAGTTTTGCGCTTTTAATGCCCACACTCTCAAACATAGGCCGCAGCATCGAATAGTCGCGCATATCGGCACCAAACCCTAACTGCTCGTTAGCCTCAACGGTGTCGGCCCCACAATCTTGCAAGTGGTAGGCGCGAATTTTGTTAATTAAACCGATGCCGCGTCCTTCTTGTCGCAGGTAAAATATCGCCCCGCGCCCTTCTACGGCTATTTTATGCATGGCCGCCTGAAGCTGTGCCCCACAATCGCAGCGTATACTAAACAAGGCATCGCCGGTTAAGCACTCGGAATGTATTCTTACCAAGCAAGGCTCGTCACTGGCAAGATTCCCCATAGACAATACAATATGCTCTTTATCGTTTTCGTCATCGATAAAGCCACGAATTTCAAACATGCCCATTGGCGTAGGAAGTTTGGATTTTTCGACGTATTTAACCGCCACTTAATTTCCTCAAATAAGACTTAGACCGCTCTCAGCAGTAAGCAATACTAGATTTTAGATTGCAAGACTAAAACACCACGCTCTATATTCATTTCAACACGCGACAGAAAAGAATTACCCAATAATATTTCTGTCGGGAATGCACCTTGATTTATAACTGCTTCTACATTATTTACTTTAACCGTACCAACGGAAACATTATTTAACATGACCAAGAAGCCAGTCGTAACACCATTAGCAGTATTCACTTGAATTGGCCTACCCGCTTTATAATTGATGCGCAGACTTTCTGCCATCAGCGAATTTAACACAACGGAGGTGGCCCCGGTGTCTACCAGAAAATTGACTGGCTTATTATTGATACGCCCCGGCGTAAAGTAATGGCCGCCAACGCCACTAGCAACACGCACTTCCTGCTTGCCTGGCTCTTGATATTTGACACCACCAACGCGACGCGAGAGAGTCAAGGTTTGTCGCTTACCATCAATCTCTATCACGGCTTGTTTAGTCGTTGAACTAACAAGCGTAACACCTTCTGGCGAGGTTTTTCCTGCTTTGAGTGTGCGCTGCTTACCATCAATTTCCAGCACTGCCATATTTTTTAACAGACCAACAGCAATAACGCTTTCTGCCGCGTGACTATGAAGCGGTAGTAATACAACACCGAGCAATACCAAAGACCCAATAACATTTAGCAAACCAGCCGGAACCATTCTTTGCAACATTTCACTCACCTCATTAGCCAAGTCAAACTAGAGCTATCCATAGCTGTAAGCATAGCCAAGCAGCAACGCCAGCTAATACGTCATCGATCATTATCCCAAACCCGCCCTGTGCATGTTTATCTACCCATGAAATTGGCCAGGGTTTTAACATGTCAAAAAAGCGGAAAAGCACAAAGCCTACAACGAGGTACTGCCACTGAAATGGGACTAAAAACATGGTCAGCCAAAAACCAACAAATTCATCCCAGACTATGCCGCCATGATCGTGCACCCCAAGCTTCTTGGAAGCAAAATCACACAAATAATTCCCCAGGAAATACGCCAACAACAAAATTACTGCATAGGCATAGATAGGCAACTGGGCCATTACAATGTAAAACGGCACTGCTGCCAGCGTTCCCATTGTGCCTGGAATCACAGGCGACAACCCAGAGCCCAAACCAAAAGCTAGAAACATCTGGGGGGAACGAAACACCAATTTCGCGTCTACCGGTGGTGACGATTTCTTGCTAGTCAAAATGCTTATAGCCATCGCGACGAAATTCCTGAGAAACCGCATCAATAAAAGGTGCGACAGATTTATTCATGCTTTGCGCTCGAATACCCTCATTTTCACTTAAATGCCCTACAGGAGTTAAGGGTATATTGAGCGCGTCACTCATCTGCGCAATCGCCAACGATTGCGACTCGGGGGCAGTAAAACATAACTGGTAATCATCACCCCCATACAAAGCCATTTGTAATGATTCTTTTTCTGAAACGTAGTCACTGAATATAGCGGATATAGGCAACGCACTCACATCTAGTTCTGCCCCTACCTTACTCAAGCGACAAATGTGCCCCAAATCTGCAATAAAACCATCAGAAACATCAATCGCCGCACTTGCGACACCAGACAACCGTTCACCCAAGGCAATGTGAGGCTGCGGTGTATAGTAAGCACGGCTAATTTCGTCTTGTTCTTTTTGCGTGCTAAACGAAACCTCGCCTTGCAAACACCTTAAAGCCAGTGCCGCATCACCCAGGCGACCAGACACATAAACAATGTCTCCGGGCTTTGCACCCGCTCGCGTAATGGCTTTTCCTTTTGGCACTAGGCCTTGCACCTGCAAGGTAATGCATAGCGGGCCACGTACGGTATCTCCGCCGACTAGCGGGCAGGAAAACATTTCCGCCTCTTCATGCAGGCGCGCACTAAAGGCGCCCAACCAAGCACTATCACATTCGGGGATCGAGAGAGACAAAGTAAAACATAAGGGGGAAGCCCCCATGGCGGCAAGGTCGCTTAACGCCGTGCGAAACGCTCGTGAGGCAATATTTTCTGGCTGATCTTCAGGAAAAAAATGACGGCCTGGAATGCACGTATCGATCGAAAATGCGAGTTCTTTCCCCTGCGGCACATTTACTAGCGCGCAATCATCACCACCGGCCAACACTATGCGAGAATCCTCTGCTGGACGATCAAAATATTGAGAAATTAATTCAAACTCGTCCATTGCGCATGCGCTTTTTTGATCCGCAGTTATTTCGCGGGGCTTGGTTGGTTGATTTCAGTTTTACGGTAGTCACTCGCTAGCTTATCGAGTACGCCATTAACAAATTTGTGACTATCGGCAGCACCGAATTTTTTTGCTAAATTTACCGCTTCGTTAATTACTACTCGGTAAGGCACATCAATGCGATCTTTAAATTCGAAACTCGACATACGTAAGATCGCTTTTGTAACTGGGTCCAGCTCGTCCAAACCCATATTTTTAAGGTAAGGTAAATACCCCTGATCTAACTCTGATTTCACTTTTGCTGCACCACTGACAAGCATATGAAAATATTCGACATCCACTTTAGACATGTCATTGTCAGCATGATATTCCGACTCAATACTGTCTAGGTTATTTCCAGTCATTTCCCACTGATACAATGCTTGCATTGCATAGTGACGAGCGCGACTGCGCGCAGCGGCATTAATTTTCATTATCGATATAACTTATATATTATTAATTAAAGAAACCATTTCTAAAGCAGTGTGCGCAGCTTCGGCACCTTTATTGCCCGCCTTAGTGCCAGAACGCTCGATCGCCTGTTCAATGGTGTCCACTGTAAGCACACCGAATGTAATTGGAATACCCGCATTTAAACTCACTTGCGCCAAACCTTTGGTACATTCACCAGCCACGTAATCAAAATGCGGCGTACCACCACGAATGACCGCACCCAACGCGATTATCGCATCGTATTTTTTGGCTTCGGCAAGTTTTTGTGCCGCGAGCGGAAATTCAAACGCGCCTGGCGCATACACAATTTCAATATCTTCGTCTTTTACACCTTGGCGACGCAAAGTATCTACTGCGCCTTCTTTTAGGTGCTCGACAACAAAGCTATTCCAGCGGCTCACTAACAAAGCATATTTACCACTAACCTGTGAAAAATCGCCTTCAATCACTTTTATTGTCATGTTAACTCCTATGCGTTTTCGCTAAGTTTTATATACTCGGTAACTTCCAAATCAAAACCGGAAATACCACTAAACCTGAAAGGTGCGCTCATTAAACGCATCTTTTGCACACCGAGGTCTTTTAAGATTTGAGCGCCAGCACCAATTTGCTTATAGGAAATATCTTGGCGTGGACGCGCTTGTTTGCCTGATAGCAGCCAATCAATGCTTTCTTCTATTTCTTGCGTAGTTTCGTTGTGGCAAATTAGTACCAAAACACCACTGCCTTCATCTGCAACCATTTTCATCGCGGTTTGAAAATTCCACGAAGGAGGCGCATTTTCGCCTGAGCGCTGAATAGCTAATACGTCACGAGCAGTGCTTGCGACATGCACTCGCACTAGTACAGGGTCTTCTGGGTCAACATCGCCTTTCACCAGCGCAAAATGTAATTCTTGATGCGCTGAATTTTCATAAGTGCGCAACGTAAATTCACCAAACTGGGTATTTATTTTTCTTTCATTAATACACACGACAGTTTTTTCATTCATCATGCGGTAGTGAATAAGGTCGGCAATGGTACCAATTTTAATATCGTGCTTTTTCGCAAAGACTTCGAGCTCAGGACGACGCGCCATAGTGCCGTCTTCATTCATAATTTCGACAATGACCGCAGAGGGGTCGTAGCCTGCTAAGCGCGCAAGGTCACAGCCTGCTTCGGTATGGCCTGCACGAATCAATACGCCACCTTGCTCAGCCATTAATGGAAAAATATGACCAGGCTGCACAAGATCTTGCGGTTTTGCATTGGGTTCAACTGCCGCACGAACGGTGCGTGCGCGATCTGCCGCAGAGATACCTGTTGTCACCCCTTCCGCCGCTTCAATTGACACGGTAAATGCCGTGGAATGCTGTGCACGATTGTCTTGCACCATGAGCGGCAAATCGAGTTGGCGACAGCGCTCACCAGAGAGCGTTAAACAAATCAAACCGCGTGCGTGCGTCGCCATAAAATTAATATCTTCGGCGCGCACTTGTTGCGCTGCTATGACTAGATCACCTTCATTTTCGCGATCTTCATCGTCCATCAAAATCACCATACGACCTTGACGGATGTCATCGATTATTTCTTCGACGGTGTTAAGCTCCATTTGGAATGCTTACCTCAATTAGTTTTTCAAATAGCCATTTTCGGCCAAAAAGGATTCGGTGATATTGGATTGTGGGTCAGCGGCTTTTTCGCCCATTAATAAACGCTCCAAATATCGCGCAATGACATCCACTTCTAAATTCACTTTAGCCCCGGACTGGTAACTTCCCATAACAGTATGGGCAAGTGTGTGCGGCACAATATTTAAGTCGAACACATCGCCATGTACCTGGTTCACAGTCAAACTGGTGCCATCCACCGTGATCGACCCCTTGTGTGCGATGTACTTTGCGAGATCTTTCGGTGCGCGAATTTGAAAGCGTTCTGAGCGCGCATCTGGGTGGCGCCCAAGCACTTCACCAATACCATCTACATGGCCACTTACAATATGACCGCCGAGGCGCGATTGTGGCGTGAGCGCTTTTTCTAAATTCACACGTTCACCGACCTTCCACGTACCAACGGTGGTTAGGTCGAGCGTTTCCACAGACACATCGGCCACGAAGGCCTGACCGGGCAGCGCCACCGCTGTAAGACACACGCCATTGGTGGCGATTGAATCACCTAACTCAACGTCAGCCCAGTCCAACAATTCCGACTGCACCTGCAGGCGCACGTCGCCTTGGCGTTTTTCTGCCTTAACAATAGTGCCAATCGCTTGAATGATGCCGGTAAACATAAACTGTTGCTTAAACCTAAATCTAGCCCACTGGGTCAGGGGTCGCGATAATACGCCAATCGCCCCCTATTGCGCGAATATCTTGCACGATCAAGGGCAACTGACTGCTCATTTTACCGATGGGAAGCTTGAACAGCGGTCTAGCGTCGCTCCCTAACAAAATCGGCGCGCAATAAATAATAAACTCATCAACCAAGCCATTGGCCACAAAAGCGCCCGCTAAGGTAGCGCCGGTTTCAACGATGACTTCGTTGCAGCCTTCTTGCGCTAGCTTTTGTAGCAACGCTCGTAAATTAACATGCTCACCAGACAATGGAAGCTTCCAATGTCTGCGCCCATCTTCTATCTCAGTGCTTTCTCCAACCGCAAGGATCGTAGAGCCTGATTGATTGAGAATGTCCGCCTTTTGTGGGCAACGACCCCGCGTGTCGACAATAATGCGAAGCGGCTGACGATCATTTTCACCCAAACGAACAGTAAGTGCCGGGTTGTCGTTAATGACAGATTCCACACCGGTAATAATCGCGCAAGCACTGGCTCGTAGTGTTTGTACATCTTGCCTAGCATTGGGACCCGTGATCCATTTACTTTCACCGCTGGCCATCGCTGTGCGACCATCCATGCTCATGGCCATTTTTAAGCGCACGAAAGGAAGGCCATATTGCATACGCTTGATAAAGCCACGATTTAGTTCACGCGCTTGATCTTCCATAAGGGGGCCGTCGATCTCGATGCCAGCAGCCTTCAGTTTTTCTAAACCATTACCCGCCACTTCCGGGTTGGGGTCTTCCATGCCGTAAACGACTCGGCCAACGTTGGCTTGTATTAATGCATCGGCGCAGGGGCCAGTTTTCCCCGTATGCGAACACGGCTCTAAAGTGACATAGACTGTTGCGCCTTCTGCTGATGCTTTGCGCGCAATGACATCATTGAGGGCATTAATTTCGGCATGGGCCTCACCTGCTTTGCAATGAAAGCCTTCACCAAGAACATCACCTTGGGCGTTGGTAATAACGCAGCCCACACGCGGATTGGGCGTAGCAGTATTGATGCCGCGTTCAGCCAAACGCAGTGCACGGGCCATCATGTCGCGGTCGAGGGTTGAAATCATTCAGTTTGCTGTAAGCGATCGATTTCCTGCTGGAATTCGCTGATATCTTGGAAGCTTCTGTATACGGACGCAAATCGCACGTAGGCCACTTGGTCAAGGTTGCGCAGCTCATCCATCACCGCCTCACCAATCACCAACGATTTCACTTCGCGCTCACCCATTGCTTGTAGGTGATGCTTGACGCTATTGATCGCAGTTTCGATGGATTCCACGCTTACGGGGCGTTTTTCTAGCGCACGGGTAAAACCGCTGCGAAGCTTTTCTTCATCGAAGGGTTCGCGTGTACCATCTTGTTTGATGATACGCGGCATCAACAACTCAGCCCCCTCGAAGGTGGTAAACCGTTCGTGACAACTTAGGCATTCGCGGCGGCGGCGTACTTGTGCACCATTGGCGACAAGTCGTGAGTCGATCACCTTGGTGTCTGTTTGTGAGCAGAATGGGCAGTGCATAGCGGGAGTTTAGTTATGGTAATGCTGAAAGTTTACCATATATTGTGGTAAGACCACGGGCATTGCGCCCATGGCCATTTCGAGAAGGTATTTAGGGGCTAGCCGTATACAGGAAACTTCCCACAAACCTCCAAAACCTTGGCCTTCACCTCTTCGATGACAGTATCAGAATTACCGTTTTCCAGAGACTCAAGCACATCACACATCCAGTTCGTTAGCGCGATGCATTCTTCTTCTTTGAAGCCACGCGTCGTAATCGCTGGCGTACCCACACGTAAACCACTGGTCACAAAAGGTGAACGAGGATCATTGGGTACGGCGTTTTTGTTGACCGTGATGTAGGCGCGACCAAGGGCTGCGTCGGCGTCTTTACCGGTGTACTCTTTGCCGATCAGGTCGACCAACATGAGGTGGTTTTCGGTACCACCAGACACGATTTTGATACCGCGCTCGATGAAAGTTGCCGCCATGGCTTTCGCATTGGCCACCACTTGTTTTTGGTATTCCGTGAACTCTGGCGTAAGCGCTTCTTTGAAGCTGATGGCTTTTGCTGCGATCACATGCATCAACGGGCCGCCTTGACCACCAGGGAATACGGCTGAATTAAGCTTTTTCTCGATCTCTTCATTGGCTTTAGCGAGGATCACACCACCGCGTGGGCCGCGAAGGGTTTTGTGGGTGGTAGAGGTCGTGACGTCGGCTATTTGTACGGGCGAAGGATATACACCAGCCGCGACCAAACCCGCGACGTGCGCCATATCAACAAGCAAGTAAGCGCCCACTTCATCGGCGATATCACGGAATTTTTGCCAGTCGATCACTTGGCTGTAGGCAGAGAAACCGGCCACGATCATTTTAGGTTTATGCTCACGAGCAAGTGCGGCCACTTCTTCGAAGTCGATCACGCCAGTGTCAGGGTTGATACCGTATTGAACAGCGTTATAAATCTTGCCCGAGAAGTTCACTTTGGCACCGTGTGTTAGGTGGCCACCGTGATCAAGACTCATGCCGAGCACCGTATCGCCGGGCTTACAGAGCGCCGCGTACACTGCCGTATTCGCTTGCGAGCCAGAATGTGGCTGCACATTCGCGTAGTCAGCACCGAATAGTTCTTTCACTCGATCAATGGCTAATGCTTCGGCTTGGTCAACATATTCACAGCCGCCGTAGTAACGCTTATTGGGGTAGCCTTCCGCGTATTTATTGGTCAACTTGGTGCCCTGTGCCTGCATGACAAGTGGGCTGGTGTAGTTTTCTGAGGCAATCAGCTCGATATGTTCTTCTTGGCGTTGGCCTTCGTTTTGGATGGCTTTCCAGATGTCTGGATCGTAGTCAGCAATAGTTAGGGATTTGTCGAACATGGGCTTCCTCAATTTAACGGTTTTACGCGCTGCTTTAGAGCCCTGAGGGCTGACGGCGCCGAGAAAAAAGAGGCGCATTGTACACTAAAGTGCTGGAATTCGGGCAGGGCTTTTGGGCGCCCTCGAATAGATTCTGAACATTGTTGAATTCAGGCCATTTGCGGTTTGAAATAGCTAAAGGAGTGGGGTAATGTCTCGGCTGCTCAGAGAGGCCAAGGCCTTTCTTTGGCCCTGACACTCCAGAGACTGGATAACACTTTCAAAAATCGCATAAATACTTCCCTATAGCGTCATCGACTCATTCATGAATCGACGGCATTTGAAAGCGCTACCCAACCCCCGAGTGACTCCGGCAGATTCCAAACCCACGATTTTGACCACGCTCTAAAAATATCCACGTTTGGGCTAGCAATTGCTCTCTACTGCAATCACATTTTATTAAATAAGAGTTTTAAAACAATATGGCGCAATACGTTTACACCATGAACCGAGTGGGAAAAGTAGTCCCACCCAAGCGTGAAATTCTTAAAGATATTTCTCTTTCATTTTTCCCCGGCGCAAAAATTGGCGTACTCGGTTTAAACGGTGCAGGTAAATCCACCCTGCTTCGTATCATGGCCGGCATCGACAAAGACTATAACGGTGAAGCCCGCCCAATGCCGGACATCAAAGTCGGCTACCTTCCGCAGGAACCTCAGCTAAACCCAGAAAAAGATGTACGCGGCAATGTTGAAGAAGGCGTGCAAGAAGCGGTTGACGCCTTAAAAGGCTTGGAAGGTGTTTATGCCGCATACGCGGAGCCCGATGCAGATTTTGATGCACTGGCAAAAAAACAGGCGAAGTTTGAGGACGTGATTCAGTCATGGGACGCACACAACTTAGATCACACCTTAGAAGTTGCCGCTGACGCCCTAAGACTTCCTGCTTGGGATGCAGACGTGACAAAACTTTCCGGTGGTGAACGCCGCCGCGTGGCGTTGTGTCGCCTACTTTTGTCTCGCCCCGACATGTTATTGCTCGACGAACCCACCAACCACTTAGATGCTGAATCAGTATTTTGGCTTGAGCAATTTTTACAAAAATTTACTGGCACCGTGGTAGCGATTACGCATGATCGCTATTTCCTTGATAACGCCGCTGGCTGGATTTTGGAATTAGACCGTGGCCACGGCATTCCATACGAAGGCAATTACTCCAACTGGCTTGAACAAAAAGAAGCTCGCCTAGAGCAAGAAGAACGCACAGAAGTTGCCCGCCAAAAAGCAATGAAATCGGAACTCGAGTGGGTACGCCAAAACCCTAAGGGCCGCCAATCTAAAAACAAAGCGCGTGTTGCGCGCTTTGAAGAAATGCAGTCTCAAGAATTTCAAACTCGAAATGAAACGAATGAAATTTATATTCCACCCGGCGAACGCCTAGGTGACAAAGTTATTGAGTTTCACAACGTTAAAAAAAGCTTTGGTGACAAGTTATTACTAGACAACTTGGACTTTACAATTCCTAAGGGCGCCATCGTCGGAATCGTTGGCGGGAACGGTGCAGGTAAATCGACACTTTTCAGAATGATTGCCGGGGAAGAAAAACCCGATAGCGGTGAAGTTGTTATTGGCGATACAGTTAAGCTCGCTTTTGTAGAGCAAAGCCGTGAAAACTTAAAAGATGACGACTCTGTATGGCAAGCAATATCGGGCGGCCATGACATTATAAAAATTGGCAACTACGAAGTTAGCTCTCGCGCCTACGTCGGTCGCTTTAACTTTAAAGGCACCGACCAGCAAAAACGTGTCGGCGACCTTTCGGGTGGTGAACGCGGCCGACTTCATTTAGCTAACACCTTAAAGCAAGGGGCTAACGTATTACTGCTCGATGAACCGTCTAACGACCTTGATATTGAAACCTTGCGCGCACTTGAGGAAGCCATTTTAGCTTTCCCTGGCTGTGCCTTAATTATTTCGCATGACCGTTGGTTCCTCGATCGTGTAGCTACACACATTCTCGCTTATGAGGGTGACAGCGAAGTGGTATTCTTTGAAGGCAATTACGCCGAATACCATGAAGACTTCATCGCGCGCAAAGGCGATAACGCACAGCCCCAGCGTATGAAATATAAAGCATTAAAAAGCTAACAAGACACACTTGAGCATTGAGGGAGACAGAAAGGAATTCTTAGCATGTTAAAACTTTTATTTGCCTGCGCAACCATTGCTTTATTTTCTGGCTGCGCATCAAATACTTACCAATACGGTACGGGCAAACACGGGAGCACCAATAAGGCTCCCGTCATTCACCAGCAAGTTTATCAAGGTGCTCCAAGCCCAATTCTGGATGCATCTGATTGGTATTGGCCGCCCAGCCTTATCGCTAAATTATTTTTATGGAATAAAAATATTGATAGCCATGAAGTATCACAAGAAACCATCGATGAACTTTTACTATATCTAGACAAGAATGATTTGGACGATGTTCAAGTGCTAGTAAACACCTACAAGCCAGGCTTACAATTTTCTCGCCTTTTTAAAAATCGTGAGGTTGGCGCAGGCTGGCGTTACACACTAGGTCTTTTAAGCACCTCACTTTATGCCGTTCTACCCGGCCGTTTTTTTGGTGGTGACCACTACAACCCTTATACCAACACCATCAGTATTTATTCCGATGACCCAGCAATTGCCATACATGAAGGTGGCCATGCAAAAGACTTTAACAGTCGGCGCTGGAAAGGCTTAAATGCCGCACTTTATATGCTACCCGGCGCAGCCCTTTATTACGAAGCGGTTGCCACCAGCGATGCTCTGAGCTATTTGCAGTGGGAATGCCGATATAATGAAGAAAAAGACGCGTATAAAACCTTGCACCCCGCTTACGGCACCTATATTGGAGGACTGGCTCACACCGTTACCGGCGGCGTATTGATCGGAGCAATACCCGGCCATATCACCGGGGCAATTGGTGCGGCTAATGTAGAAGAAAATCCAGCTTGTGAACTGAAAGATTAAGCTAACCGCAGATCGAGAAAGTTTGAAAATAGAGCAGCTGGAAATAGAAAATTTTTTCCATTTCCAGCCAGCATAGAAAAGATCAAAAACGTGCGCTTACACCAAAGGTGTAAACGACGCTGGACTCTTCATATTCTTCGCCATCATCGTACTCAACGAATACTGCTTGGGAGTCTGTAACCAGATAAACACCAACATTTTCATTAAACTCATAAGTTACATGAGGTGAAAATGTAGATTGAGCACCATCATACTCGCCACTATCTATCAATATTGTATTTAAATCAGCACCAACCCCAAAACTGTTATTAAAGTAAAAGGTCAGCCCTCCGCCAATTGACAAATCATCTTGATCAAAATTATCGGGGTAGGCATAAGTTATTTTTTCAAGCGTCGCATTCCAGGCAATGTACTGAGAACCACCAGCTCTGTTAACCTGCTCAAATGAAACACCAAAAGATGTCACATCTGCCTCATCACCATCATTCCACTCAATGTCTTCTTGCGAATAACTAACAACTAAAGTATTAATATCTGAAAGGTATGCACCTGCCTCAAAACCCAACACAGTACTTTCTCGGTCGAAAAAGGTATTTTGTCGTTCATTCTTTATATATTCAGCACCAAGAATGACCTTGTCTGCAATAACTGCCCGCCCAGCAAGCGTTCGAAACTCATCAGATATATCACCGCTATCATCAATATCAAAGTCTTCATTTTGCATAGACAACGATCCGTACGACAACTTAGATAAAAAACCTGCTTCCTGAAGCGGTACACCGCCGGTACTTACAGAGCCAATATAGACTGTCGCCCCTAAATTGGCTCCGGAAACATCGTAGTCTGTCTCAAACCCACCAGAATCAATAGTACCGCCACCGAAAGAGAGAGCTGCATCAACCTCAAATTGATAATCAGCATAAGAAAGCGAAGAAGCAAGAAAAGCGGAAGAAAGTAAAAGCCTGGAATATTTCATAAAGTCTCCTTATTAAAAAAATATATTCCTACAAAACAAACCAAGCATTACAGAATTGTCAGCATGCCTAGCCTTGAAGACTGGGAATATTACCTGAAGAGACGTTCAAGGTACAAAAAAGTCACCATATTTTTTGCGCACATAAAAAAAGCACTTACCGTCGCAGATAAGTGCTTTTTATTTAGGAGAAACGTTAAAGCGAAGCGCTAAAATCGATATTTAATTCCTGCCGACACAGAGCGTTCAGCCCCATAAATACGCTCACCTTGTGGAATATCTGAACCGGCCACACGATTTACACCGGCCAAGTGATCTTGGTAGGTTTTGTCCAACGCATTATCAATACGAAGTTCAAGATTTAGCTGCTCAACTGGGTCGCACTCTACACGTAGGTTTAATAAACCATAGCCAGCCGATTCCAATTCGCCGTTATATTCAGATACGTCGCTCATACCATCGTAAAGCTGATTTTCCACAGTAAAGTGCCAATCGCCTGCGGCGTAGTGAATCGCTAACCGCGCATTGTTTGGCGATTGACGATACAGATTATCGTCTTCGTCTGTTCGCTCTGAATCAAGCACACTAATCACGCCTTCAAACAAAAAGGCCTCTGAAACGATGTAGCTCCATGCCATGTCGATACCGACAAACTTTGCATCAACATTATTAAATTGTAATGCCCCCGGGCCTACCATCATGTCACCGGTCATCATCATATTTGCCAAGCCATTCGCCGTCATATTCGAAGATGGCGTACCTTGAATATAATCTTTCACTTCGCGATAGAACATTTGTGGGGC
This sequence comes from Agarilytica sp., assembly GCA_045430305.1. Lineage (GTDB taxonomy): Bacteria > Pseudomonadota > Gammaproteobacteria > Pseudomonadales > Cellvibrionaceae > Agarilytica. The sequence continues at coordinate 44,845 of JAILXW010000003.1, forward strand.
AAAACGCATTTTTTTGCCAGTGTAGTCAAATCCCACATTTATTTCGTTTGCACGCTCAGAATCTAACGCCATGTTACCGATGTAAGATCGCCCATCTGCAAGCCCGCCAGTCGCCTGAAGAGGTAGCCACAGGTAAAGCTCTTGATAGGACGGCGCGCGACTTTTTGAGCCCACTTCAAAAATTATTTTACTCACACCGGATGTAGGCAAGCGATATTTCGCCACGATATCTGTGTTATTAAAATCCAGATCACGATCAGCGGCGTTAAAGCTATCTGCAAGAAGGCCAGAGTTGGTTGCCATCATACCCATCATGCCCGCCGCATTGACTTCGCCAGCAGTTGTAGAAACTTGGTTTTGACGAACACCTAGCTCCCACGTATGTGTCTGGCCACCCGTTATCTCGGCATACACACTATCTAGGTTACGCTCAACGGCATTAAAATTAATCACTTCAAATGCAGCCGCGTTAGGGTTTGTAATTGTGGAGTTGTGTTCGGCGCGCTTGCTGTTCAAGCCAAGTTTAAGCTGAGTACCAGAAAACTCGAACCCAGCAAATACGTCGAATAACAAACCTTCACCAGTAGCGAAGTTTTGTCGGTATCGCATGGGGTCTGTAGGCGCATTACGCATTTGAAAATTATCCATCCAATGCTCTACATCACTGAAGTTTATTTTTCCGCCTAGCTGAATACTGCTTCGAAGGTTTGTTTTATATTGCGCCCCGGCCAAATCTGTTTCGATGCTACGAACATCCATTGCTAACGCGGGTGTACCTGCATCTTGTGTATCAAGCTTACCCACATACACGAGCGCAGTGTGCGATTTGGTTTGTAACGCGTAACTTGCATCCCAGCGCTGGCGCTGCATTTCTGATGGAAACAATTCTCCTTCTGGGGTTTCAATGTTGTCGCCCTCATCTCGCTCACCAAGCAATGAAAATTTATGCGCTTTTGACGCGAGATTTAGTCGTGAAGCGATACTGTTCTGTGAGCCATTACTACGATAACGATCAGCTAGAAACCCATCGAATTCAAAACGTTCTGATTTCGCGAATTGCCCGCGATCTAGGTGCGCCGCGATGTGTCCACCAATACTTTCTGGCGTTTTGCTAATGCTGGTGATACCGCGATCTAGCACCAAGCTAGAAGCTGTGAGAGATGAGACATAAGACAGCGGCGCGTCCATCGCATTGGGGCCGCCACTAAGAACCTCATTGCCGTCAATGCTCACAGCCACGCGATCACCATACATCCCACGGTACTGTGCAATTCCCGTTATAGCCCCATTAGAATTCACATTTGCACCAGGCATCAACTTCAAGGCCTGGGCAGCATCTACCTGGTTCTGCTCACTGATATCGAGCTGTGTGGCATAGGGGGAAATTTTCTGACCGTCAACAAACACCTCTTCAACTTTCTGATCATGGTGCTGATGGTGGCCCTGGTGTTGCGAAAAAACCAAGGTAGAAAATGAACTGAACAAACAAATGAAGATAAAACGTGTAGATATAAACTGCATAAAGCCCCCAAAATTTGGGCGCGATTCTAGCAGCTAAGAAGAAAACTGAAGATGTGACAAATTGTCGCAGCTAAACAACGATGCAAGCGCTAGAAAAAACTAGGAAGGTGAACAAGAAAAAACAAATGCTAAATCCTTTTAGCGAAGTAACTAAACAGACTATCGTCTTGGAGAATGGCTTTGCTGTACCTCGCGGGCAAAATAGATTCCCTGCTGTATCAATTGTGCCTGCTCAACAGCACTGATACTTTCGGGAAGCTGAGGGTTAATTTCGCCAGGTATCTGCCACGTTCCACTCAACAGGGTAATATGAGCCCCATTGGAATGACGTAACTTACGTTCCTCAGCTAATGACCAACCCATCAAATTTTCCTCGCTCGTTACAACTCAACAACTTGAAATCAAGTGTGGGCCAAAACGTCACTTTTAAAAAGGTGTTTATTTAACACTCTGTTCAAAATGCGGACAGGCCCACAAAAGAAATACGCGCCAGATCACAAAAGCGCATTCCTTGTTTTTTACTTTATAAGTTCAGAGGAACAATCACTGTGAAATATTCACATGCACAGTGAGGAAGAGTTGCAATTCAGATCGAATTAACGGTTTTTTTTGTTTTTACTGTAATTTTTTCTGATTCGACAAAAGCGATACCCGATCAATATCGCCTTCAGCGCTTAAAACGAATTGATCGAAATCGTTCGCCAAAAAAAGCTCGCCGGAATAATGTGCTTTCGCTTCATCAAAAACTGACTGGATTGCGTTTTCACTTTTTTCTTGCTGGCCTTTTTCTGCAACTTGTCGATCTTTTTCTAAAGGAAGCGGCAAGTGATAACGCGCACTAAAGTGAGTAAGTACCAAGTTTTTTACGCCAGCCTTTTGAGCGGCCACACCCACATCACGCGCACTGCTATGTTGTGGCGCGGGGCCAACTTTTTCGCTTATCGCTTGCGTGTAAGTAGACTCATGAATTAGTACGTCACATTGTTGCGCATGCTCATGAAGTAAAGCGGGCGTATCGTTATCGCCCCCCACAATAATACGCCGCGATTTATTAGGCGTTAATTTGTAATCTTCCCCACGAACAATACGGCCATCGCCCAATGTAATGGCTTCCCCCTTCGCAAGGCGACCCCATAGCGGCCCTTTGGGAATACTTTCTTGCTCTAATTTTTCTGTATTCAATGGAGCGTCATTGACGACTTCGTCAAACACATAGGCATAACTAGGAACGCGATGCGATAACGCACACACCGATACGTTAAAACTGTTTTCTGCACGGAAAGAGTCGATGTTATCGACATCAATAAAATTAATGTCGTAAGACATATGCATGTCAGTGGCAGACATAGCAGCAGAAACAAAATCCCAAACGCCTTGTGGCCCAATAAGAGTAACCGGGGCTTTCCGACCCGCCATAGCCGCACTCGCCAACAAGCCTGGCAAACCGTAACAGTGGTCGCCATGTACATGGGTAATAAAAATGGTATCGAGTTTAGGCAAAGAATACGGAAGCCTAAGCAACTGATGCTGGGTGCCTTCACCACAATCGACTAAGCACCAGTTTTTAGAATTGCGGCGCTTTATTACAAGGCCACTCACATTCCGTGTGTTAGTCGGTATACCCGAAGAGGTACCGAGAAAAATAAACTCCAAAACGGCTCTCCAAAAACAAAAATGCCGAGTGATTTACACTCGGCATTTAATCAGGAAAAGTAACTAGACTTAATGGCTATGACCTTCATGCCCCTCTTCGCCTTCGTGGCTATGAGGTTTTTCTTCTTTCTTCACAATTTCCAACAACTCTACATCGAACAACAATACCGAGTTACCAGGGATTTTAGGACGAGAAGCTTCACCGTAAGCCAAATCCGCTGGAATAATAAGCTGCCACTTTGCGCCTTCTTTCATTAACTGAAGCGCTTCAGTCCAGCCTTTAATGACTTGAGTGACACCAAATTGTGCAGGCTGGCCGCGATCATAAGAAGAGTCAAACTGCGTGCCATCAATAAGCGTGCCTTTATAGTGAACCTTCACTCGGTCAGTCTTAGCTGGCTTTGCTCCAGTACCTTCGGTGAGTATTTTGTATTGCAAGCCAGAAGGAAGTGTTACGACACCTTCTTTCGCTTTGCTTTCTTCTAAGAATGTAGCGCCCTTAGTTTTGTTTTCTTCGGCGACTTTGGCTTGCTCTTCTTGTTCTTGTTTACGCTTTTCTTGCATCGCATTATTTACGTTTGTGCGAAAGTCATTCATGACCTTTTGTAAATCTGCATCTTCCAATTGGCTTGCGCTGTTTACGCCATCTTCAAAGCCCTGCGCCAAAACTGCAGTATCAACACTGATCTCAGTGCCCTCTAATGTTTCTAAGTTTCTCGCCATGGCAGCACCCGCAGAAGCACCAATAGCGTAAGCCACTTTACTTTGCTCATCGGTCAAATCTACTTTCACCGGTGCAGCTTCTTTAGCTTGCTCATTACAGGCGGTTAAAGTAATCGCCAAGCTCGATATTGCGATGATATTGAGTGTTAGTTGTTTCACAAGATATTCCTATTGTTTTTGTAAGTAATTTACTAATCCGGCACTAAACGGCCCTGAGATCTACGCTTAGTCGACCATTATGTCATGAGAAGCACTATTTGCCAGCGCCATTGTAACCTCTCGCCACTATCATGACACCCGTATCGGCAAAGGGTTTCGCAAGAGTGCATATTTTTTATATGAGGCAGATATACGCTAAAAACACTTCTTTTACCCCCGTAAACGGCGCTCCAGACTGATCATATTTTAACCGCCCCGACAAAAATCAGCGAGAATCGCGTGTTTATCTTTACAGCATCTAATTCAACTGTCGACACTACGCTTTTCACACTATAGCTTACTCACTTCTGTCTTTATAATTCACACAACACACATACCGATTAGCGCCAAGGAAACCGACATGATCTACAACTCAATTCTCGACACCATAGGCAAAACCCCGATCGTTCGCCTTAACAACATCGCACCCGCGGGCAAAGAGGTTTACGTAAAAGTTGAAAGCTTCAACCCTATGGGTTCAGTAAAAGATCGGCTCGCTATTGCAGTGATTGAAGATGCAGAACGAAAGGGTTTACTAAAACCAGGGCAAACCGTGATCGAGGCTACGTCAGGCAACACGGGCATCTCTCTAGCTATGGTCTGTGCCGCCAAAGGCTACCCTTTTGTAGCCACCATGGTCGAAACCTTTTCCATTGAACGAAGAAAAATTATGCGCGGCTTAGGCGCAAAAGTAATACTTACACCCGCTGCAGAAAAAGCCACCGGCATGGTCAAGCTTGCCGAAGAGCTAGCAGAAAAAAATGGTTGGTTTTTGGCAAGGCAATTTGAAAACCCAGCCAACCCAGAATACCACCGCAACACCACCGGCCCAGAAATTTTGCAAGACTTCGTTGGCAAACGATTGGATCACTGGGTAACCGGCTGGGGTACCGGCGGCACCATGACCGGTGCAGCGCAAGTAATTAAGCTGGCACGCCCCGATGTAAAAGTGATTGCCTGCGAACCAGAAAAAGCGGCGATGCTCAGCGGCAACGATTGGAGCCCACACAAAATTCAAGGCTGGACACCCAACTTCGTACCTAAAGTACTCGACAAAACCATTGTCGATGAAATATTACAAGTGAGCGATGAAGACGCGCGCGACTACGCTCGTAAACTCGCATGCGAAGAGGGTATTTTCGTTGGTCTTTCTGCAGGCGCAACCTTGGCAGCGGGGTTAAGAGTTGCCGAGAAAGCCGAGGCTGGCTCCAGCACTTTAGTCATGCTACCCGATACAGGAGAGCGCTATCTTTCTAGTTATTTGTTTGAAGACGTGAACGAAGGCTCTGATGACGAATGGCTAGCTGAAGTTTCAAAATAATCCATCGCCATAAAAACAACGATAAAAGCCGGTAATCAGAACAACAAACCGAGATGTACATAATGCAAAAAACCATTCTTATTACCGGCTCGACCGACGGCATAGGCCTAGAAGCGGCTAAAACATTTGCAGAAAAAGGTCACCATATCCTCTTACACGGACGCGATGAGAACAAACTTAAATTAAGCGAGAAATTAGTCGCCGAGAATGGCGACGCCTCCAAAATAGAGACTTACCTCGCAGACCTTTCTGATCTAAACGATGTAAAAAAGATGGCTCAAGCCATTGCAAATAAACACAGCAGTCTAGATGTACTCATCAACAACGCCGGCGTCTTTAAAACACCTACCACCATCACCAAAAACGGCTTAGATATACGCTTCGCAGTCAACACTCTCGCACCTTTCTATTTAACGCAAGCCTTACTGCCGTTGATGAAGCCACGCTCACGCGTTGTTAATTTGTCTTCTGCCGCTCAAAGAAGCGTGGAATTAAGTGCACTAAAAGGCGATATACAACTTCCAGATGACGTAGAAGCCTACGCTCAAAGCAAACTCGCAATTACCATGTGGACAAACACCCTTGCGGAAAAACATAAACAAACCGGGCCTATTTTCGTCTCGGTTAACCCAGGGTCTTTATTAGCAACCAAGATGGTACAAGAAGGTTTTGGAATGCCTGGGAACGATATAAATATCGGACGAGATATTCTTGTACGAGCGGCGCTCTCAGAAGATTTCGAACACGCGAACGGCAAGTATTTTGATAATGATATGGGGCAATTTGCAGACCCACATACCGATGCTCTAGATATAAAAACATGCGCAAACATCACGACAGTTATTGAAGAAACCATTCAACAGCTCGTCTTCTAATGTTTATCATCGATACACAAACACAAAAAAACCCCGCTGTATAAAAGCGGGGTTTTACTTTGCGTATTAAAAGTGGGAAACGTTTAAAAATTAGTGCTATCTGACCAGCCGGAAATGCCCGCCGTACCACCACTTGTGCTTCCACCATTGCCAGCACTACCTGCGGCAAGCGTATTATCTGCATTAACTTCAGGTGTTGCACCGTCGGCAAGGTCGGCATCAAAGATGGCAAAGCTATCACCACCAGCCCCAGCGTTACCGTAACTGAAACCACCTGAGCCGCCACTGCCTGATGTAATGGTATTGTCGAACAAGAGTGGTGCGATGTTTGCGCCAACGAAAATACCGAAAGATGGCCCACCTGCGCCGCCGCCGCCGTGTCCGCCGTCGCCGCCATTACCACCGTTGCCACCACGTGAGCCAGAACCACCACGATCACACAATCCTAACACGCAGTTTTCACTACCAGCAGAACCAGAAGCGTAGGATCCACCGTCGCCGCCTGCCCCGCCTCGTCCACCAGCGCCAGCCGTGCCACCGACCGCTGAGGTAATCGTATTACCGCGTAATTCAGCCGAAGACACATCGGCTAACCATAGCGCGACAGAAGCGCCACCACCATCACCACCAAAACCACGGGTTCCAGCTTCGCCGCCTTCACCACCGCCGCCGCCGTTGCCGCCGCGTGCAGTGCCACAGCCACCGCCACCTGCGCCGCCGCCACCACCAGCGGCATGAGCACCGCTTGTGCCATTGTTACCAGAAGACACTGTGTAACGAGATACCAAGTCTTCATACAGTACTTGAAGCGCGCCAGACCCGTCATTGCCATCATCACCATCGCCGCCTCTGTTACCACTGTCGGTCGCGTTTTTACAGCCTCCGGGCCCATCACCACCGGCGCCACCACTCGCCGAACCAACAGAGCCGCCATTGCCGCCATCGTCACCGCCGCCTAAAGGGCCGCCGCCGCCTTCACCGCCAGTGCCACCGTTTGCGCCAGATCCACCGCTGCCACGTGTGCGCCCAGAAGCGTCACCGCCATCGTCACCGTCACTACCCGCCGTACCATGGCTACCTAGGCCTCCATTGCCAGCCATTAATGTGTTGTCGATTAAGCGTAACGAGGCTAAACCGTTGACTCGTAAGGCATAACTGCTACCTGGGTTGTCTGCTCGCCCCGCTTTCACGTTGGAGGATTGAAGTAAATTATCCCTAAGGTTGAGTGTGCCGGTATTGGTGCTAGCGCTGCCGATCACCTCTAGCGCAACTACATCGTTCTGCGGTGTCGCTAAGGCACCATCGTTATCGCCATTGGCAAATACATTTAACCCTGAGAGCCACATTGCTTGCGTAACGCTATCGACTCGTAACACGGCAACATCTAAATCCGTATCGCGTTGAATCATCGTGCGTTGTGTTTCAACATTTCGTACCCAATCGTCATCATAACCACCATAGATACTGGTGCCATCGGGAATAGTTAACGTATTAACCAATTGGTAGGGTTCTGCCTGGCTCATCAAATACACATCTTGCCCTGCACTTAATGATTGAATTGCGGCACTTAAACTACTAAACGGCGCGCTGAAACTGCCATCTTCAGTACGACCGTCCACTGCAGTGCCAACATATACGGCTTCCGTCACATCCTCTTGTACTTGCACGAGTGTTTCGTCTGTTAGCGTTTCACCGCTTAAGGTTGCGGAAACTTCCCACACCAGAGTGCTAACCTCATCGGGTGCCGTAAAACTTGGGCGTCTACCGCTCAACGCTCTTGTAGGGTTACCTTCGTCATCAAATACGTCAGGGCCAGACGTCAAATTCCAAGTGTAAACAGCCGTTTCACCGTTACTCGACTGAATGAGTTGTGATGACAATGTAACTGCATCACCTTTATTCACAAACTGGTCATCACCAGCATCAACATCAAAGTTAAAGCTTGGGTTTTGGCAATTATCTTTCTCCTCCAAATCATCAACACCATCTTCATCAGAATCAGCCACCAATGGATTTGAAAAAACACGCGTAAGCGTATCGCCTTCGTCGCAGGGTTGAGCATCTAAATTACTTAACCAACCATACACCTCTAACCCATCGCCCAATTCATCTTCATCGGTGTCGAACCGTGCTCGATCGGTACCCAGCTCGCGCTCAAGTCGATCACTGATGCTGTCGCGATCATTATCACCCACATACACCAAGCTGATTTTGTCGTCGGCGCGCAGACTAATATTGGAGAGATCATAACCGTCCAATAAAATATTATAGAAATCTGTCACACGCTGACCGGAATTTTCGTTGTCGTTATGATTGTGCGCTACAAGCCAATAGCGGTTGGTGGTATTGCTCATGGTGTAGCTGCCAATTTGCAACAAACCGGGTGCTGTTGTGCTCGCTGAATCATCGTCTCCGTATGTCCAAGTGCCTGCACCTTCCATCACATTTAAACCGAGCACATTTTCCAAGGCATCCGCGAGTGAAATACTCCGTTGCCCATCACCACGGTTCACTGACACACGAAACTTATCTTCACGTGCCGCATCAATGCCATAATCTATCGAAATCGTCGCCGTGCGCGCAGACACATCGCGATCTACTAACAATAAAGATTGATCATCAATATCCAGCAGACGATAGGTGCCCGGCATAATGACGATGTTTTCTGAATCGCGAAGTAGTTTTTGTGCTTTGCCGAGCGTTAATTCCGTTGAGAAGTTAAGCGGCGCGCTTTCACCACTTAGAATACTCGTGAGAGGAAAACCGCCATCAGAAAACTCCATCGTACCGATGGATTCAATATCGAATGGACGCTTTGGATCAAACAGTACTGCACTGAGCGTGAGGTTTTCCAGATCGTAAGGAATATGCCCGTCATTACGAATGCGAGCAGTCACGCGTAAAAACCCGCCGTTGTAGGTACTGCCTTGCTCTTCCGTTAAATCAACGGTCTCCGCGTAAGTTTGTGAATTCTCTTCCGAGGCTGCGTTACTCCAGTTAACAGAGGAACCTCGCGTTTGACTAAACGAACTTTCAAATCCTACCGTTAAACTATTTTCATAACTTACTGAACCACCAATATCGGTAAGACTCGCGTGCACTTCAGCACCGACCGTTTGCGTGTTGGAAACGCTAAGCGTATGCCCAACTTCAATTTGTCGGCTCGACTCGCCGCCCCAGTTTCTCGTGATATTGTCAGATTCAGATTCTTCGTATGTTGTACTCACACTGCGCGAGCTGCCTGTACTTTCTGTGAAGTCTAAATCCACTTCTGGAACCGAAGTAAGGTCTACCGCGATGTTTGCCATGTCGGCAACGCGAGGATTAAAAATGAATCGATTATTGCTAGAGTCGTAGTCAGCCACTTCGCGCCCGTCTTCATAGCTATCGCCATCGGTATCGGCTAACCAAGGGTTTGTATAATGAAGTTCCAATTCATCGCAATCTGATAAACCGTCTTCGTCACTGTCGGTATTGCCACTGCAACTCGACGCCAAGGCCACCGGTGTACATCGCACCACTACATTTTCGACATTGTTATCGATGTTGTTGCCACTACCATTTTCGACTTGGCAAAGCTGTTCGATAGGATTTTCTTCAACGACGATGTTGTAGCTATCACCTTCATCGATAGAAAAGTTAAAGCGCTGGTCTGGATTCGCCGTGGTTTTGTCACTACCGCTATTTGAGATGCCTACTTGGCCAGAATCAATACCTTCGACAACGCCTGAAATGGTCACGGAATCGTTGTTGTTACCTCCACCAGTATTGCCCCCGCCAGTGTTACCACCTCCGGTGCTTCCGCCGCCTTCACTGCCACCGCCTCCGCCACCTCCGCAGGCGGTAAGAGTCAAACTAAATGAAATAAATAAACCTGAAAGAAACTTACTGTGACTTTTCATAACGTATCTCCATGTGATATCCGTAATCAGTTGATACGGTCACTTTACGTCTGAGGGGGTCGTAGATTGTATCCTGCGGAAGTACTGACGGACGCGGCATTGGTCGTAGACCATTGATCCAATAGTCGTAAGCCTTAGCCAGCGGAATCATACAACCTGTTTTTCGACAATGCAGAGAATTAGTTGAGAGATAGAAAAAACAAAATGAATGACAAGGCTCTTTCGATCCTGCCCAATAACAATGAGAAATGCCTATAAAAAAACGGCTGGGCGCTTTACCTACTTTTACTGGTTTACCCGGCTCGTCCCTGAACCGAGTGATACAACCTATCTAGAAGGTTAAACGTGTTAAACAAAAAGGAAGATACAGAAAATATTTAAAGAGACTTTAAGAATTCAATCAACCGCCATTTCTCTTCGTCACTTAAATGTGTGCCAAAGGTATGGCCGCTATTGGCGTTTCCGGGCTGAAAGCTCACACCATCGGGTTGAAAGACTTGAAAAAGAGATTCGCCTTTATTGGTATTGATTCCAACTTTTTTAGCATCTAATTCATAACTACCTACCCAAAAACTTGCGGGCCGATGCTTCGGTGCTTGCAATAGATCCCAAAGCGACGGAACTGACCCGTTGTGAAGATAGGGCGCCGTTGCCCATATTCCGGTTAATGGGCGCGCTTTGTAGCAGTAGCGACTATCGTTGTCGTCTTTTAAATTGGCAACTGTTAACGCTCGTTGGCTGTTAGGTGTATCACAGCTAGTATCAGCCACCTCTTGCCAATAATTTTTAATGGCTTGCTCCATCGCCTCTTCTGGGTCGTCATTCACACGGCCTTCTGTATTTAGAAGTGAAGCATCTTCACCTTCTGCACGATGTGATTTTTTTGCCGCTTTGTATGCAGTGATCGGTTCGGCCAACATCAAGCCAAAGGTTCCATTAATGGCGAATTCAATCGCAGGCGCTGAACTTCCAAACCGCTCACCCAAATAAATCCCTTTTTTAGTGCCTTCTAAACGCAGCGTGCGGGCCATATGGTCGATCGCGTTGTGCGCCATTACTGGGTCAGTACCGACAACGCTGGTACGCACCATAACGGCGTCGTAGGGAAGATGCTGTTCTTCACGCGTTAAGAGTTCATGGCAGTGTCTGCAATTGTCTTCGTATAGGGGTTTGCCAGCGGCCGCTAGCGCTGTATCAATCGGTGGCAGGAGCGGGCTTTCTTGCCACTGGGGTGATCGTAAGTCTCGCGCCCAAGTTTCAAGCTCCGCAAGGTTGCTAAATTTTACAGTGCCGGTGTAGCTATTTTTTTGCCGTAGAAACCAACGCTTCCACCAAGGTGCCGGCGTAATACTTAAACCACCAAAACTACCCACTACTTCGCCGGCATTTCTTGCTAACGGCCCAACGAGAGAAGTGTTCGGCAACAGACCATTCCATTGCACAACATCGGATTGATTTGTTCCCCATAGAAAAGGATAAGACACCGGTGCATCAGATGCATTGTGATTACTAAAATCACCCATGGAAAGCGCAGACGCCGCGTTTTGTATAATACCAAATGCATCAATACGGCCGTGACCCGCAAGATTATTGTTGTGGCTATCTATCGCTTTATTCAGTTGGTCGTGGGTATCTAAAAAAATATTTGTATCCGCTATAGAAGCCGCGAGTTTATTTGCAAGCGCTGGCGAATAGGCTTCAGCAAGAACACGTTTCGCAAATCGATCAAATTTTTCAGTGTCTTTTTTTGTCGCTTTGAGTGCGGCGCGTAAGGCATCGAAAAACCCAGTAAAATCACCGTGAGTGCCGCCACCCTCAATAATTATGGGTGTACCAGAAATACTGACTTGCCCTGTGTGGCAGGCCGCACACGTAAAGCCTAACCAAGCATTACCATTGTGCTTGTCAAGATCGAGCGCAAAGCCAATGGGTAATCCGGCAGGGTTAAGCGCCGAACTTTTTTCAGGCAAGTAACCGAAACTCGCCATATTCGCACTGTCGCGAAACAATGTTTCACTATCTGCCTGCTCAAGCCAAGTGAACCACACGTATGGAAAAAAGCGTGAGCCTTGGCTGGTATACCAAAACTTTTCACGGGTAGGTATATCCCAGTTTTGCGTGAGTAATTCACGCTTAGGTACGGTACCCTCAGTAGGCACTTCCACTACTGTTCCAAATACAGGATTCGCTTTAGATTTGTGGTCACATGCATTTAACGTAAAAATAAAAAACAAACACGCGAATATTGGCGCTTTCATGGATGGCTCCTAATGCCAAGCAAATAGAGGTACAGGATAATACGCTTCGCCGATACAACTGCAAGGGCACAGAGGTCGTACGACTTTTGGAGAATATGCTATCGTTCGGCAATCACCGTAGTATGTCGTGTACAGGATTCTCGCTAAAAGAGAGCAGGAGAGAAAAATGAGCAACTCAAGCATAGAGGCTCACAGCAGCAAACCCGAACTAAACGCCTGGATCAATGCTGAACGCGTAAAAGCGATATACAAACAAGCCTACATGACGGGAATTAATAGCTGGGCCACTGCGCTGCTCTTCATTTTTATTCCCAACGATACCGTATCCAAAACAACTCTCTTGGCGTGGTTTGCTGCCGTGACAGTCACCTGCTTGGCACGACTTTTTGTTGCAAAATACTTCTCAATGCAAACATTAGCCTTACATGAATACCCTCGCTGGGGCTTAATTTATGCCGCCGTGGTGGGCAGCACCGCACTCGCATGGTCAGCGGGTTTATTTATACTCACCTCGCCTGTAAATACCGAATATCAATTATTTATGATGATGGTGCTAATCGCACTATGTATTGGCGCTTCGCACTCCAGTACCACCTACCCTTTGGTTGGGCAGGTTTACAACCTGCCCGCAATGACCGCCATGATTATCACCTGCGTGATGACAGGTGGTATCGGTTTTTACATTATGGCCTTATTGGGCTTAATGTTCGCGGTTATGATGATTGTTGTAGGGCGAGATAGCGATCGTCGATTTAAAGAGGTGCAAGAGTTGCGCTTTGAATTATCTAAGCAAAAAGAAGATGCTGAAAATGCCAACGTGGCAAAATCTCGATTCTTAGCCGCCGCGAGCCACGACTTACGCCAACCGCTCCACGCCTTAACGTTATTTACCGGTCTGCTCAAAGAAAAAATCACCTACCCAGACGTACTTAAAATCGTCGACAATATCGATAACTCGGTCGATGCTTTGCAAAGCCTGTTTAATTCTCTACTCGATATTTCTAAACTCGACGCTGGCACTATTGAAGTTGAGCTAAACGACTTCTCATTAAATGATGTTCTACTGCCTATAGAAAATGAATTTAAAGTAGAAGCGAAAGAAAAAGATATCGAACTTTTTATCGAACCCCGTATAGAGCGGGTGCATAGCGATTTCAATTTATTAAGTCGTATTATTCGAAACCTAGTATCTAATGCTGTGCGCTATACCGAACACGGATCCGTGTTAGTTTTATGCAAAAAACAAGGCGATTTCGTCGCTATTGAAGTGCGTGATACTGGAATTGGAATTCCACTGAACAAACATCAAGAAGTTTTTGACGAGTTTGTACAACTCAACAACCCTGAACGCGATCGCAATAAGGGCTTGGGCTTAGGTCTGGCCATTGTTAACCGTTTAACTAAATTATTAGATTACCAATTACAACTACAGTCGACAGCAGAGTCAGGCACTTCGTTTATTCTTGAAATTCCACTGGCCAAAAACCAAGCACCGCAAAAGGAAGCGCCTAAAAATCAAGATATTCTCGCCAGCTTAAGCCTGCAGGGTTTACGTGTATTTGTCATTGATGATGAATCGGACATTCGAGAAGGAACCGTCGGTTTGCTATCTAGCTGGGAATGCCAAGCCTATGGCTTTGAGTCGTCAAGCGCCGCGGAAGCCTTTATTAAGTCTGAAAGTTTTTCACCTGAGGTGCTTCTGGTTGACTACCGACTACAAGATAACAAAACGGGAATTGAGGCGGCAAAATCCATATCAAGCCTTTTAGATAACGACATTCCTGCGGCAATTATCACCGGTGACACTGCGGCAGACCGCCTACAAGAGGCCGATGCAAGTGGCTATACTCTCTTACACAAACCCGTAAAAGCCATGCAGTTGCGCAGTTTTCTTACGCGGGTTAAAAATAGAAAAGGTAAAGCTGAAACGAATATCGTAGAAGTGCAAAGAAATTAAATTAAACCAGCTCGCTGCGCATTCATAACCGCTTCGGTACGATTTCGCGCTTTCAACTCCCTAAAGATGGCGGTGATATGCGCTTTCACTGTTGTTTCTGCACAATCTAGTTCTCGGGCAATTTCTTTATTTACTTTACCTTCCGTTAGTAAACGAAGCACTTCAATTTGCCTTGGCGTTAAGTTCTCACCCAAAGAGACCGTAGCAGATTTCTCTTTATTCGCTTGTGTATTATTACCAAGTGTAAGCATTTCAGGCGGCACATACACACCACCCGACATAACGATACTTAATGCGTGATGCGTTATTTCATGGCTCGCAGTTTTGGGAATAAAGCCCATCGCCCCAGAAGAAATCGCGCGCTGCATGTCTTGTGCATCTTGCGAGCCAGACACAATAACAACCGGTGTAGCGCTAAACTTTTCAGAAAGCTCAGCAAGAATATCGAAACCGCATGTATCGGGCATATGTAGATCTAACAAGATCAAGTCTGGCTGGAATGCATCGACATCGGAAACAATATTCTTAGCGCTTTGAATACACTTAACATTGGCATTTTCATCCAATGACTTCATCAAACTGGCTAAGCCCTCTGAAACAAGCTGGTGATCATCGACGATGAGTATATTCACATGTTAGCCCTCATATTTTACGCGCGAGTATAGCATTCTTGTCGTCGCAATATTCTATCGTAAACCTTCACATGCTATAACTGTCTCAACCAGCACCTACGCGCCACAAGCTATCACTGTCAGATACGACTAAAATATTTTATTAACACAACAAGCTACTTTTCATAGCATTCGCTAATGCAACGGCCCCTTGTAGTTCCAACTGCTCAACAACCTGTAAACGGTCTTGACCCGATCTATTCTGACTGAGCTTGTATTTACACTGAATATCACTAATTTCTATTTCAACACCAACAATGACATTGAGCATTGCAGCGTTATATTCAGCCTGCCACGGCCTCTCAAAATCTGATTCATATTTTTTAGTTAGCTCATCAACCACCCCCTTCAGGCGATCAACGTCAGTAAATACATTCACCACTCCGTAAATATGCACAGCCTGGTAATTCCAGGTGGGCACACCAGCCCCCTCATACCACGAAGGGGAAATATAGTCATGAGGGCCTTCTAGAGTGACCAAGACCTCCTGCCCCTCCAGCTCGTTATGCTGCGGGTTTGGCTTTGCAAGATGAGCAATAAGCCTAGTTTTATCTTCCGATAGAAGAAAAGGAATATGCGTAGAAAATAAGCGGCCGCTTACTGTTGAAATTAGCTGACCAAAAGCATTCGCCTCAATAAAAGCACAAATTTCATTTTTGCTAGTAACTTCGAATGGCTTGGGTATATACACGACACTTCCTTTTCGACACTCTAGGCTGAGTCAAAACAATTTAATGATGATGCGGTTCACCATCACCATGGGAATGTGTTTCTGGTTGATCACTTAAAGGGGCGAGCGCACCAAATGAAGCGCTCGGGCTATCATCAAGCGGCGCTTGAAAAATCATCGGCTCGGCTGCATTCCAGTCCTCATGAATATGCGCATGGTCATCACGATTTAAAGGAAACGCTTCAGAAGAAGTAGAATGCTGATAGCCATGCATCTGCATTAAAAACAGTAGAAATCCAATCAACATCAATCCACTATTCGCAGCGTTACTAAACTTTTTAAATGAAACTGTTTTTCGCCAGCTGGCCAGCACAACAAGCATCACTGTCAATGCAAGAATTTGCCCCAACTCTACCCCAACATTAAACGCGAGTATTCGAAGCACCAAACCTTCTTCCGCCAAAGGCAACATTTGTAGACGCGTAGAAAGCCCGAAACCGTGAATCAAACCAAAAGCAAATACCATCCATAGTAAATTTGGTGCCTTTACGTCTAGACATTTCTTAAAGCCATCCAAATTGTCAAAGCCTTTATAAACAACAGTTAATGCAATAACCGCATCCACAAGAAAGTAACTCGCCTGTATATGATAAAGCGTTGCAAAAACCAGAGTAATAGAATGGCCAATCGTGAATGCCGTGACAAATTTAATGACGTCGACAAACCGGCTTAGAAAAAACAGAACAGCAAATAAAAATAAGAGATGATCGTAACCGGTGAGCATATGCCCAGCACCCAGTTCGACAAAATCGAAATAGCTTGCTTCTATCGCTTTGGCCTTGTCGGCCTCAGACATACCGTGGGCAAAAACATGACTAGAAAGGAAAACACTTAAGAGAATTACGATCCAAGACTTCATAACTTACCGAGTAATATTAGAATAGTTAAAAAAACAGCGTTCTACCCTATTTCGCTGTAACACACGGGCCTTGCGGATTCATACATATCCAACAATTTTTTTGGCAAGGCGAACCCAGGAGCTGGGTCACCTAGCAACAAAACTAGCTCTCGAATATGCTCCTCCAAATCTTCTTGAGTTTCCCATTGCTCATAAAGAACAAATTCCGTCGGGGACTCTAAGTTTTGGTTAAAGGAGTAGGAAATACAGCCCTGATGCTTACCTCGGGTCTCGTTCGTTAAACGCACTGCGAGCTCAAGAAATTCCTCAAGCTTTTCTTGCTTAACTTTGGCGTGGACCATTATCGTTAACATGATGAAACTCCCTTTTTATTAGTTTCTAGCCCACTTCTGCAAGGTTACCCTTATCTTGCAACCAGGATTTACGATCACTCGCACGTTTTTTAGCAAGTAACATATCCATAATTTGATTTGTGTCGTCTCCCGGCTCAACCGTAAGCTGCACTAGCCGACGTGTATCGGTCGCCATAGTGGTTTCACGCAACTGCATGGGGTTCATTTCACCCAAACCCTTAAAGCGCTGTACGTTGGGTTTACCTTTTTTCTTTTCAGCTTCGATGCGATGAAGCACACCCTGCTTTTCACTTTCATCTAGGGCGTAGTAAACATCTTGCCCAACATCGATGCGAAACAATGGCGGCATAGCGACATAAATATGCCCCGCTTTAACCAAAGCAGGAAAATGTCGAACAAACAAAGCACACAAAAGCGTGGCGATGTGAGCGCCGTCGGAGTCTGCATCGGCCAAGATGCACACTTTGTGGTAGCGCAATTTTTCTAAATCCTCGGAGCCCGGATCTACGCCAAGCGCTATAGAGATATCGTGCACTTCTTGCGATGCAAGAACCTCTGCGCTATCGACTTCCCAAGTATTTAAAATTTTACCGCGCAAGGGCATGATCGCCTGGAAGACACGATCGCGAGCTTGTTTGGCAGAACCTCCTGCCGAATCCCCTTCCACCAAAAACAGTTCGCCCATTGCTGGATCATCTGAAGAACAATCTGCGAGTTTGCCGGGCAAGGCTGGGCCTTGAGTAATTTTTTTACGCGCAATTTTTTTCGAAGAGCGAACACGTTTTTGGGCGTTGCTAATACAAAAATCTGCGAGTTTGTCACCTTCTTCCGTGTGCTGATTTAACCATAGGCTAAATGCATCTTTGGCCACACCAGAAACAAAGGCGGCCGCTTCGCGGGACGAAAGCCTTTCTTTAGTTTGACCCGAAAATTGAGGGTCTTCCAACTTTGACGAAAGTACAAAACAGCAGTTCGTCCAAATATCGTCGGGCGCTAGCTTTACACCACGCGGCACCAGGTTTCGAATTTCACAATACTCGCGAATAGCATCCAATAAGCCGGTGCGCAGTCCATTAACGTGTGTCCCCCCCTGAGCGGTGGGAATAAGGTTCACATAACTTTCTTGAGTAACCTCACCGCCCTCGGGCAACCATTGTATGGCCCAATCTGCCGCCTCTGAACTACTACTAAACGTACCAATAAAAGGCTGCTCTGGCAGCGTTTCCCAGCCTTGCGTGGCTTGAGTTAAGTAATCTTTTAGGCCATCTTCGTAGTACCAAGTGTCTGTTTCACCCGATTGCTCGTCGTAAAACACAACCTCTAAACCAGGGCATAGCACTGCTTTCGCTCGCAATACGTGGCGCATACGCGGCACTGAAAACTTATTCGAGTCAAAATATTTGGGGTTTGGTAAAAATCTTACAGAAGTCCCGGTATTACGTTTGCCACAGGTATCAACAACCTCTAAGTCACTGGCCTTATCGCCATTTTGAAAGCCAATGCGATGCACGTTGCCATCACGCTTGATCGTCACTTCCAGCAATTGCGAAAGCGCATTAACAACGGAAACGCCCACACCGTGCAGACCACCAGAAAACTGATAGTTCTTATTGGAAAATTTACCCCCGGCATGAAGGGTCGACAGAATTACTTCTACACCAGGCTTGCCCTGCTCAGGGTGAATATCGACCGGCATACCACGACCATCATCTGATACCGTGACACTCTGATCTTTGTGTAGCCTGACTTCTATTTTTTTAGCGTGGCCGGCCAAGGCCTCATCCACACTGTTGTCGATCACCTCTTGTGCCAGGTGATTGGGGCGCGCTGTTTCGGTATACATACCAGGGCGTTTTTTGACGGGGTCGAGGCCGGTTAAAACTTCAATATCTTCGGCGCTATAATTGCTCATATAATGCTCGTGTTGCTCTTAAGTAACTCAATGCCAATGAAGGTGAACTATACACAGCTCTGTTTCAATGCGCGACCGTTCACAGCAGCACATTTTCGATCGTACTGGCGGTATGGGGCCAGTTAAATTAAAGTACATCTTCACGTGCAGAATAATAAGTTTATAGACCATGCGCAGGACAAACTCTCAAATCGCAAGTTCCATTTTTTGCCGTGTAGGCGGGGCAAAATACGGCAGCCAGCCACACATTCTGCTTTGCTGTTTGCCCTTCCTTTTTCTAGCGAGCGATACATACTCTGAAAATTCAGAGGTTACCCCCGCGCCAGAGATGGCCTCCATGCAAAAAGAAGACGTATGCGCGCAAAGCGACCCCGGCGCAACACTCGCGGCACAGTGCCACACTCTTGTAGTAAAAGAAAACCACGACGATTCTAATTCTCGTGATTTAACACTACGCATTTTACGCCTTCCCTCAATTCAAGAAAGCCAGAAAGCCCCGATATTCTTTATCGCAGGCGGCCCCGGGCAGGCATCGGGTGACTTACTTGAAAGGTTTCGCCACCAATTTCCCCAATTACGCATTCACCACGATTTTATTTTTGTTGATCAGCGAGGTACAGGAAAGTCAGAAGCGCTCGAATGCGACATCGACTTAATGCCTCATCTAGATAAAGACGCAGCTGCGCTAGAACAACTTAATATTGAGGCGTCTAAAGCCTGCCTTAATGAGTACACCGCAGATTTACGCTATTACGCCACCCCCTTTGCCGTAAAAGATTTAGAACAAGTACGTAAACACTTTGGCTACGACAAGGTAAATCTTTGGGGCGGCTCTTACGGAACACGCGTTGTACTTGAATATTTGCGCCGCTTTCCTAACTCAATCGCGGCCTCAGTGATGGATGGCCTCGCACCGATTCAAATTCAACTACCCACTTATGCCGAGCGTGATGCGACCCAATCACTGAATTCACTTTTGCAAAACTGTGAAACACAAAAAGCATGTCAATCTGCCTTTCCACAACTGACCCAACGCTGGAAGACTCACTTACAACTGCGAAAAAAATCCCCTGTCACACAACAATTACAGCACCCCCGAACACAAAAACCCGTGAACGTATATATCGACGATCAAGTATTATCTAGCTGGATTCACCTTATACTTTACAGCCGGGAACTTTCACCCATTTTGCCGCTTGCGATTGATCTCGCCACGAAAGAAAACTACTCACAACTGTTTAGTATTTTTGCACTGGGCCGAGAAGACATGCCAACAATGATTAGTGAAGGCATGCAGGCCACCGTTTTATGTGCAGAAGACTACGTTTTTCACAAAGAAAATCACGATAAACACACACAAAACAACACACTTGAAGACAGCGATTTACTTAACCTACCGCCCCGCACAGGCTTTGACAACATCTGCAAATTGCTTCCAAAAAGCGTACTAGACAAAACATATTTTTCTTCTGTTGAATCAAACATTCCGTCACTTTTTCTTTCTGGCCAATTTGATCCGGCTACTCCACCACGCTGGGCAGAGTCATTATTGCCGGGCTTTAACCAAGCAAAACATATTGTCGTACCCGGCGGACATCACATTGTTTCTCAGAATAGCTGCATCGCAAATATTATTAGCGAGTTTTTTTCCAAACCAGAAGATATTCAAGCACTCAATGACACATGTGTTTCACACATAAAACCTACAGCCTATTTTATTGACGCATCTGGCCCAGATATGAAAGCAGCAATAGAAAACACAGGCGTGAAACCATGATTAAAGTGCACCAACTCCATAAAACCTTCGGCAAGGTTGTTGCAGTCGACGACATAAGTTTTCACGCGCATCGCGGCGAAATATACGGTCTTTTAGGCCCCAACGGTGCAGGCAAAACAACAACGCTACGGTGTATGTATGGTGTATTTACACCTGATTCTGGTGACGTGCATATTGATGATATTTCCGTTTTGAAAAACACGCTTCAAGCGCAGGCCCGCCTCGGTGTTCTTCCGGATGGCGGCAGCTTATATAAACGCCTCACCGCACGTGAAAACATTCGCTACTTTGGCGAATTACACAAGATGAAAAAATCTGACATTGAAAACTCAACCGAAAAACTTTCGAGTATTCTGGGCATGGAAAATATTCTGGACCGCCGCACCATGGGGTTTTCACAAGGTGAACGCATGAAAGTTAATTTGGCTCGCGCGATCGTACACAACCCTGATTACGTACTACTGGACGAGCCAACGAATGGATTAGATGTGCTCACCACCAAAGCAGTGAGAAAGATGTTGCTTGAACTCAAAGCTGAAGGAAAGTGCGTTATTTTTTCTAGCCACCTCATGCATGAGGTTAATAATTTGTGCGATCGCGTCGGCATTGTCAACGAAGGCAAGATCGCTGCACAAGGCAGCATCCCTTCTGTGATTGAAGCCTCCAACACCCAATCTCTGGAAGATGCCTTTGTACATTTTGCCTACCCAGAATTACACAACCAAACAGAACACCCCACCACATGATAAAAGCCATCCTAAAAAAAGAGCTGCTCGATGCCTTGCGCGACGGAAAGTCGGTAGCAACGGCTTTTTTTATTCCCGTCATTTTCGCAGCGGTTTCTTTTGGTATGACGCAATTCATGGTGTCAGTACAAAAAGGATCGCAATCCATTTTGCTACCGATTGACGGAAAAGAAAACATTGCACCACTCGTCGACTTTTTACTGGAGCATGGCGTTCAAGCGGTAGACGCCCCGAACAACCCTGAAGCGGCAATACGAGCACAAGAGCAAGACCTTATTCTAGTGGTGCCAGAAAACTTCAATGCATTATTTCGTGCACAACAAGTCGCCACGCTTAATTTACTTTCAGACCAATCGCGCACAAACTCAAACGTAAAAGTTCAACGAGTTAAAGCCCTTATTCAGCATTGGTCGACCAGCACCGGCGCATTACGTTTGCTAACACGTAATATTAGCCCGAGCATAGCCACACCAATACAAATAAATGACATTAATGTCAGCAGCGAGCAACGTGTTGCTTCAAAAATTATTGCTGGTTTACCCATGATCATTTTGATGATCGCCTTCGCTTCAGGCATTGGCATTATTGCTGACATGGCAAGTGGTGAGCGCGAACGAAAATCACTAGAACCGCTGTTAATCAACCCTATTTCTCACAACCAAATTTTTATGGGGAAATGGGCGGCGGCTATTGCAATGACTACCTTTGTTAGCGCCATTGGTGTCGCTCTACAATTTGCCAGCATTAATGCGTCACCTCTGGCACAGCTAGGTTTGCGGCTCGACATGGGCATAGGGAAATACCTGACGATTGTATTTCTTCTTATGCCTGTTATTGTATTTGCCACTGCGCTACAACTCTTTATTTCTTTGCTTGCACGCTCCTTTAAAGATGCGCAAACATACAATAGCATCATCATTATGCTGCCGATGATTCCTGGGCTTTATCTAACATTTAACTCAGGTAATGCTGAGCTTTGGCAGATGTTCGTACCCTTGCTAGGGCCAACAGCGTTAATAGTGGATGTTATTGCAGGCGACGGCGTTAAGCTGTTGCACACTCTAACTGCAGGCGCAGTTTCACTCACTTGCGCGGCGGGCTGTTTATACCTAGGGATTCAATTGTTAAAACGGGAAAAAACGATTTTTTCCTAGATTAGGGTTTTAGCTCGAAAAACTCAGCAATGCCTTGTAAAAATCGATCGTAACCTTCAAAGCTGTGATTTCCACCATCTTCTACAGTTTGTTCGCATGCCTTATACTTTTCGACCGCCAGACGATAGTCAAGGGTTTCATCTTCCGTTTGCACCAGCAGCCAATATTTTTCTGGGGCCTGTAATTTTTCGCAATCGAACTCTTTAAAATTTTCTACATCACTTTGACTAAGGCGATACACCGTATCGCTGTAATAGCTTTTTAAATCCACATCGATAAATTCTGGAAAACGCGACGCCGGTGACACGGCAGGGTTTACCAATACTGCTTTTTCTATCAGACCAGCTTCCACGAAATGCGTGGCCCAATACCCCCCCAGAGAACTCCCAATTGCAAACACCTTTTCGCCTTCGCAACCTTTAATTGTGCTCTCTAGCTGCGCTTTAGCTTCGGATGGGTAAGAAGATAATTGTGGACAGAGATAGCGAACCTTCGAATAGTTTTCCGCAAGCCAAGCCTTTGTAACTTGTGCTTTTTTTGAAAGGGGGGAGCTTAAAAACCCGTGGATGTATATTACTGTAGCCATGAAATTATTTTAAATGAAAAACACAGGCTCAGTCTGCTTAAAAGCGCAGCAAATAAGTGATAGGCAGACATTATTGAATGATATAGCGGAGCTTACCGCCAGTAAGTGACAACTTTGAATACAGCCTAAACGCCGCTAGAGCGAAAGCTAAGTAAATTAGGCTTTTAGTAGCCCGTAGCTGCGAAATTGATACCGTACTGCTTATCGAGTACCCGATGAACAGTAGTAGTAAATTTACCATCGGGGTACAAGGCAAAATGGCGATACCCAGGCATTGCACTATCTACTTGAAACTCATCAAGGTTGGGAACAAATTGAACACAGGTAGAAGGAGTTGCAAATAAAGCGACGCCTTCGCGCTGACTGGTAAAATCTTGGTGCACATGCCCCCACGACACAACCTTTACATTATCGTAGCGATCGATAATTTCGAAAAATTCTTGATTGCTCTTCACAACATACTGATCAACCCAGGCACTGCCGACCTCAACCACTTGATGATGCAAGAACACCATGGTTGGCATATTGTCATGGCGCTGTAATTCAGCCTCTAGCCGCTTAAGCTCAGCCGCCCCAAGCTCACCACCTTCTTCCATAGGTATCTTAGAATCTAGGAATATGAGGTTCCAACCACCGGCAACATGATGCGCCTCTATAGGCAGGTCTTTCGTTTGGTCCATATTTTCTGGATCATCGTGATTACCGGGCAACCACGCAAGCGGCGTATTCGGGAAGTACTCGCGTACATAACCCACAAAACGGTCATAAGACGCCACACCGCCGTCATTCGAGATATCACCGGAACAAACGATCAAGTCGGGCGCTTCATTCGCCTTAAGCGCTGCAAGGACGTCGCGAAGGCTCTCATCAGTATTGAGACCTAAGAGCTCCTCGTTGGGCTGACTGCCTAAGTGGCAGTCTGTAATTTGTAATAAATGGAAGGGCTGCATGCTTCCCTACTTCAATTTTGTATATATAACGTGTGGCATTCTTATAGTTTGGCCTTAAAAATCGCCTAAGGAGTTCGAAATTTCGCTTTTTATGTGAACCGGATCACACTTTTTAGCTCTTTTCGCCCGTTTTCTTTATAGAAGTTTAGCCAATCATGCAGAAATTGGTTGAGGGAAAGCTTTTCGTCACGGTGATACATCTTTTGATTCGGGTAAGCGTACTCCGGCAGCCAATGTCGATGCTGGTCCCAGGCGACTATTTCGGCCATTTCAACATCGTGGTACAAGCGTACGACAAAACGCGCGGAATCTAGGTGATCGTGGTCTTGCTGAATGACTAACGTGGTGGTGTACGGCGCCGACTCCAGCACATGCACTTGCACATGGAACTCAGAGCCCCAATCGCCTGCGTGAAAGGCCCAATTCTCTCGATCTTTTCTTATTCCAGGCAGCATACGAACAAAACTGTGAAAGTTCATTTCACACAAAGCGTGGTGCCCACTGAGATCTACAGAGGACTTTCGCTCCGCCATGGCGCGTCGCTCCATTTGCGCTAGAGCATCGCGCTTGGCGGCTTTGGACTTGGTGGAACTCGTCACTGCATTCGCCTTACACATTCAGGGTCAATTAGGTCTTAGCTTCGCGCATCAAGCACTGCCGGTTGAGCTGAAGCCACTGCAAACCAATCAAGGTCGCTGCATTATTCATCCTACTATCAAGCATAACAGCAAATACCTCATGCGCTGAAAAAACATGCAGATAGATGTCTTCATGCTCAACATCTAAGCCATGCAAACCCCCGGCGCCACTAAGGTCGCAAAGCGCGCAAAAAAGATGAATCTGTTCGCTGCAACCACCCGGTGTTGAGTAATATTTAGTGATAGGAATGAGCTTGGCGCTTTGAATGCCGGCCTCTTCCCCCAACTCACGATGCATCACTTCTTCGGCGGTCTCACCTTCCTCAATCATTCCCGCGACCACTTCTAAACACCATGGAGAGTAATCCGACTCGATAGCGCCAGAACGAAACTGCTCAACCAAACCAATCACATCGTTCACAGGGTCATACAATACTGCCGCTACCGCTTCTCCGCGATGAAACACTTCGCGACTCAAAGACTCGCTCCAACCTCCACCAAACAGCCGGTGCTTGAGTGTTAAAACCTTCATTTTAAAGAAACCATCGAAGGCTAAACGCTGCTCTTCGACAACAACATCTGTTTTAGAAAATTTTGAAGACGGAATTTTCAAAGTAAGGCCCGCTCGCATAAAGGAATTGAATAAGAGACAATACGAGGAATTTTAATTTCCCTCAAGCGCGCGATATAAACAGATGACACTCAACGACCTACTGAATAAAACCTGCCTACTAGGGCTCAGCTATTTCGATACAGATAATGCGCTAATGAAGCAAGAACAAATGGCGGGAGAAGTAGTAAGCATCCATGAAGAGAACGGCATCTCGATCAAACTTGCCAAAGGTAAACCGAGCGAACATATTGCGACTGACTCAGACACGAAAATATTCGTAATACCACCGCACCTCGCTTGCTGGTTTAAAGCACCGGAAGGTAAGTATCGTGATCAAGACGGGAATTTATTAATTGAAAATCCAAATTATTTTGTAACTTGGGACATTCACAAAACTCAAGATGAAAAGAAAGGCGACCACGAATGGTGGGAGTGGGTGCCGCGTACGGCGGCACCCAAGGTAAATTAATGCAAGTCCGGCACAACACCCACTTGTGGCATATTAGCTAAACCAATATCGCGAGCGTGCTGTTCAAAGTCTTTGTTTTTCCAGAAGAAGGCACCAGGCATAGTTGTTGGCACCACCAAAACATAAAACAGAGCGCGGCCAATTAGCGCAACCACAAATAGGTTACCCGCCAAAGCCAACCATAAACCAACGATAACCCAATCTGGCATCACATTTAATTGCGGAAGAATAAAAAGGGCTGAAGCGATGAACACATTCAACACGATAAGCGCATTTCTTAATAAATAGCTCTTACCAAAGGTTGTGCACTGAATGTAATGCGAAGCAGCGCCTTCATTTGGAGCTACATTCATATCTCTCGCATGAAACCACAAACCAAAACCTTCAAGAGCAGAACCTACAGCGATTAACACCGCTACCGAAAGCGCAATAGATTTAAGTGGAATGTCTTCAATAAAGTTAGCCACCGTTGCAGCGATCAGGATAAGCAAAGCACCAAAAATTAACGCATTGCCAACAAAGTGCGTGCCCGTTTGCCAGTGGTTCCAAAATGGTCGCGCCGGAATGCGGTAGCAACGGTACATATAATACAAACCAACAGCACCAGCCACTATCGCTAACCCAGCTAAGATTTTTGGCAGAACACCAAAACTTATTTCAAGGCCCGTTAGATCTTGCACCAAAGTGTTGTCGGGGGTCACACTCAGCATGTGTAACCCGGCAAAAACCAGGTACAAAAATATACCTAGACCTTCACGCGATACTGGCGAGTGGCGTAAGTTATTAAAGCCGCGATACGCACGGAAAGGTTTGCCCAGGTGAACGGTAGACATTAGCAATGCCAATGCACACAAACCGCAACACGCCAAGACCATTGGCAAATACATAACAGAATTATAGAAGGCACTTAAACCTGGATGACCGACTTGAGCACCAATAAACGCGGCAAAAAAGGCACCCAATGAAGCCTGCGCAAACAATGTAAACAACACAAGAGGGTTTTCGCGAGAGCTAAGTTTCGCAACATTCCAGAATTTTTCTTTACCTTTTTTCTGATCTACCACAGGGCGGTATGAGCCATCGTCTTGCTTGTGGTATTTAATCGGCATACCGTCGGTACGCGTTACGGTATCTGGTAATTCTTTTTTCTGTTGAAAACGAATATTGGGGTTAGTAATGCTAGGGTCTGGAAAACCAGGTATTTGCAATTTGGCTTGCTCACGATTTTCAGGGGTATTTTCTACCACACCAAAATTAAGCGCATTCCCCAAACAAGCCGAAACACAGGAAGGCTTTAACCCAACTTCCAAACGATCGACACACATATTACATTTTGATACCTGACCTTTAATCGGATCAAGTTGCGGTGCATTGTATGGGCATACCCAAGTACAGTAACCACAACCAAAACAAGTATCTGGGTCTTGCAACACCGCACCGTATTCAGCGTGTTTTGTATACGCTCGCGTGGGGCAGCCTTTCAAACACACTGGGTCATCGCAGTGGTTACACGCCATGGAAATATTCATGCGCGTAAAGTCTGGGTAGGTACCACCCTCTACATAGCCGACCGAGCGAAAACTGATGTGCGCAGGGTTATCATTTTTTTCACTACATGCCGCTTCACAAGCGTGACAACCAATACAATTATCGGCAGTAAAATGGAATGCGTGCTGCTTATTACGATTAGGGTTACTGCCAACACCGGGCTCTTCATTAATACGCATTTCACGACCTTCGGTCGCAACACCTTCAGAGCGCGCAATCAAGTCGATCGGCGCCTCGTAATAATTCACATCTTTAACTTCAGGGTCTTTTAAGAATGCGTAACCCGGTTCATCGTCGCGTACTTTCCACATAATTATTTACACTCCGATTAAAATGCGCGTCTTTCGACGTTTAATTTTGCAGCTTCGTCTTGGTCTACATGCTCAATACGCACTGCGCATTGTTTAAATGCTGGCTGGCGTGAGTAAGGGTCAAGCAAGCCCAAAGACAATCGATTCACACAGTCGTGATAATGCATAGGAATAAACACCATATTACGCGGCACTCTCTGCGTTAATTGCGCCATAACAACCGCATCACCACGACGACTCACCAAGCGCACATACTGCATACTTTGAATACCCATAGCTTGTGCTGCATCAGGGTTGATTTCCATATAGGGTGTTGGACTAAATTTATTTAGGTTACCCAACTTTCCTGTTTTTGTTCGCGTATGAAAATGCTCGACCACACGGCCCGAGTTTAGCCAAAAGGGGAAACCATCATCGGGCACTTCATTGTTTTCGATGTAATCAATCGCCATTAAATTAGCTTTGCCACTAGGTGTTGGATATATACCATCTGAATATAAACGTGGGCTTCCTGTTTCATCACCTTCACGCATAGGCCACTGAATGCCTGTTTGCTTTTCAATAAGGTCATGGCTCATACCAGAAATATCAAGATTACGGCCCTGGCCTTTTGAAAGCGCTTTCATCTCGTCAAATATTTCTGAGGTAGTTTCTGGAAATTTAATTTTTTTACCTTGCTCATACCTTTTAGCAAGCTCTGAAAAAATCCAGTGATCGGGTTTTGACTGGCCGGGTGGCTCTACAAATTTTCTCACCAAGTTAACGCGACGCTCGGTATTCGTTTGCACACCTTCTTTTTCACCCCATACTGCGGCAGGTAAAAAGATATTGGCATATTTTGCGGTTTCACAATCTGCGTAGCCGTCTTGCACCACCATAAATTCCAGCTTCTCCATCGTCTTGCGAATGCGCGGCTGGTTCGGCATAGAGGTTAGCGGGTTGGTGGCAACAATCCATAGTGCTTTAATTTGACCTGATTCAATGGCTGGAAAAATATCGGTTTGTTGCAAACCGCGCTTTTTCGGAAAGAACTCAGGATCCACCCCCCAAAACTTTCCAATTTCATCGCGATGCTCGTCTTTTTCCAGTGCACGATACCCCGGCAAGCCGGAACACGATGACCACTCACGCGTACCCATTGCATTACACTGACCAGTGATCGATAAACTGGTACCACCCGGAATACCGATGTTGCCGGTAATTAAATTTAAATTATTAATACCACAAACACCGTCACTGCCATGTGTACTTTGATTAATACCCATCGTCCAAATCGACATCGCCGATGGTGCTTTTGCATAGATTCGCGCTACGTGTCGAATCATATCTTCATCAATGCCACAAATTTTTTGCGCAGTAACAGGGTCGTATTTTTCGACCAGCGCTTGCAACTCTTCGTAATTATTACAGTGCGCTTTAATGTATTCCTCGTCTTGTAAACCTTCTTTTAAGATCACATGCGCAAGTGAGTTTAAAAGTACGAGATCAGTGCCCGGCGTGATGGGCAAATGAATATCGGCAAACTGCGCAAGCATCGTTACACGTGGGTCTACAACAATAAGCGGGAATTTTCTTTTTTCTAAGGCTTCTTTTAATCGCCAATAAATAATCGGGTGCTGCTCAGGCAGGTTAGAACCAAACGCCATCAAACAATGGGTTTGTTCAAAATCATCGTAGCAACCAGGCGGGCCATCGGCACCGAACGAGCGCTTGTACCCCGAAACCGCAGACGCCATACACAAGGTTGTGTTGCCATCGTAGTTGTTGGTACCGATTACGCCACGAACGAGCTTACCCAACGTATAGAATTCTTCGGTAAGTAATTGGCCGGTAGAAACCACTGCGATGCTGTCGCGACCATATTTGTCAGCAATACGCTTAAATTCTTCAGCGGTGCGATCAAGGGCTTGATCCCAGGTCGCCTCTTTATATTCATCGTAAACTTTGTCCCGCATAAGCGGAACCGTGCCACGCCCAGCAGACTCACTCAGCTCATGCTCAAATAGCCCCTTAATACAGAGCTTGCCTCGGTTAACTGCGGAACTGCCTTTACCACGACTGGTGACAGGCCTCCCTTCTGCATTTAAGCCAACTTCTATCGTACAGCCAGTAGAACAATATCCGCAGACGGCGGATTTCCACTCTTGCACTTGCTTATCAACAATTTTAATAGGTTTGCGATTTGCGCGACCAAATAGCATTGGACTTTACCCTTATTAAGCACCAAATTTGTGCAAAAAACTCATTTAGAGAGAAGGTTTTTGGCCGGAACTCGATCTTTTAATTCCTTACATTGCCAAAAAGGTGCGCATTCGTTGGTTTTTGCACCACAAGCAATCACAAATGGGTGATTTGGCTTGTTTTTCTCAAGTTACTAGGGAAGAGAACAAGAAACGTGCCATAGCGCCACGTTAGAGATAACAAAGTGTAAAATAAAGAAGAACACTGTAAACATAAGGCCTTAAGCTAGCTAAAACCTTCAATCTGATAGTTGTTGGCAAAGGTGCCGCACCACGGGTTTGACCAGTTTGGATGTTTCGCGCTCTGGGCCGTAAAGCTTGAGGATAACTTTGGGCAATTTAGGAAAACCGTCTTTCTCGCTCAAGCGACGCATTTCAGGCAGCACACAACTTTCCCCCAGAACGCCTACGCCCAGGCCCGCCATCACGGCCGATTGCACCCCCAAAACACTGCCCGAAATCACTGACTCTCGCCAAGGGCGGCCCTTTAGCGCGTCTAACGCATGGGCGCGATAGATACATGGCTTGGGTAAAACGCAAAGTGGCAGAATTTCCTGAGCCTCTATATCACCATCATCCATGCAATGTACCCAGTGCAAAGACTCAGACAACACAGGTGTACCACCCGGCCGCATATCATCATGCTTGGCAATAATGACATCTACCTCGTTCGCATCAAGCGCAGTAAACAACTCCGAACTTAGCGCCAAACGCACACGTAAATCCACCGAAGGGTACAAGCGCGCGATTTCAGCCACTAGCCCGGGTAAACGATGAGCGGCAAAGTATTCCACCACCCCAATTCGCAATACGCCGCGCAAATCAGAAGCTTGCAAGGCACCAATGGCAGCCTCGTTTAAATGCAGTAGTTTTAAGGCATAGGGAAGGAACCGCTGACCCTGCTCACTTAATTCCACCTTACGGCTGGTGCGATCGAACAATACATGGCCGAGCAGATCTTCGAGCTTTTTAATTCTGACACTTATTGCAGA
This sequence comes from Agarilytica sp., assembly GCA_045430305.1. GTDB lineage: Bacteria > Pseudomonadota > Gammaproteobacteria > Pseudomonadales > Cellvibrionaceae > Agarilytica. The sequence goes on from JAILXW010000003.1 coordinate 75,802, forward strand.
CTGGCTCTTATGCAGACGCTCGCCCGCCTCGGTAAAACTTTGTAGTTCCGCCACGGTGATAAAACAGCGGATCAATTCGAGATTGAAATCTTCATATCGCATATCTATTTAATAACATAATAGATAACATCAAAACAATTCATTTATCAAATCAATACTGTGTCGCTAGTATGGAGGCCTCTTAAACAACCGATACAAACTTAGGAATCTCGAAATGGAACACGCGACGGCATCTAGAACATCGACAGACACCAGAACAACGACCCCCAAAAACACGGCAGAGATTTATGACGTGGTTGAAACATTTCGCAGCGCCATAAAAACGAAGAACAAAGAAAGCTTCTTTTCGTTAATCAGTGAAGGCGAAGTGCCCTGGATAGGCATATACGACGACGATACTTTGGCCCGCGGCGCCACCCTGTTACCCGATCACAGTAAAGTCTGGCGCGACAGCCCAGAGGGCTTTATTGACAAAATCGTATCTACCGCGCACAAAATAGACGAACGTTACTGGGATTTACAGATTCACATGAACGGCGAGATTGCCAGTGTACACTTCCAGTACAGCTTCCATATAAATGGCCACAAACAAAACTGGGGCGAAGAAGCCTGGCAGCTCATTCACATAGATGGACAATGGAAAATCACTTCCGTTATCTACTCCATCACATGCCATTAATGCGAGGAACATCGAATCATGAAAGCAATATGGTATGAACAACTCGGTACAGCACCAGAAGTACTCCGCTACGGCGATATAGATCGGCCACAACCACAAGAAGGTGAAGTACTGGTAAGACTACATGCTTCTAGCGTGAACCCTTCAGATGTCAAGATGCGTGCCGGCACTCGCGGCGGCGGCACCGATATGGCCTTCCCGCGTATCATTCCTCACAGTGATGGCGCCGGCGTGATTGAAGCCGCAGGGAAGGGTGTAGACTCAAAACGCATTGGCGAACGCGTATGGATTAGCAACGGCCAATGGCAGCGTGCGTTCGGCACAGCTGCGCAATACATTGCAATTGATCAGCACTTGGCAGCCCCCCTGCCAGATCAAGTACCTTTTGAGATTGGCGCATCTCTGGGCATTCCTGCGCTCACTGCCAACCATTGTTTGTTTAGCGATGGTGACATAAAAGGGCTTACCGTCTTGGTGAGCGGAGGTGCCGGCACTGTCGGCAATTTGGCCGTACAGTTTGCCCGCCAGGCAGGCGCCACTGTGATCGCCACCGCTGGTGATGACGCAGGCATAGAAAGCGCAAAAATAGCTGGCGCGCACCACGTATTTGACTATCGAGACGAAACGCTAGCCAAGAAGATTCTTGCTGCCAACCAAGACCAACCTGTAGATCGCATCATCGAGGTGGAGTTCGGCGCAAATATCGAAATCGACGCAAAGATCATTGCACCACGCGGTACGATCGTCAGCTACGGGTCTACGATAGTAATGAAGCCCGAACTTCCGTTTTACTCTCTCATGTTTAAAGGCGTGAACATTCAGCTTGTGCTGGTTTATTTACTTAGTAAAAAAGAAAGACAAGCGGCAGTAGCGCGAGTGAACAAAGCACTGATTGAAGGCAAAATTGACGTACCCATTCATTCAAGCTTCCCTTTGGAAGAGTGCGCCAAGGCTCACGCCACTGTGGAAAACGGTCGCAGCGGCTCGGTGGTTTTAACAATCGAATGATTGACGCTCAACAACAGTCGACTTGAGAGAAAACTCCGTACCAGCGGCATAAGTTATTAGCCGCCTTTCGTTAAGAAAAAACCATGATAATACGCATGCACTAAGTACGCTAAACTTCGGTAGATAGCTGAGTAAAAACAACTATGATCATACCTCCATCCACCTCGTTTGCTTTTTCGAATAGCACACACAACAGCAATACGCTGAATGGTGATGCAAGAGCAAGTACGCCCATAAGAGCTGGGCAAGAACGTGCAAACCCGACAACAACGCCACCCGTTCAACCCGCCAACCAAAACGATGTTGCTCGGCAAGAGAACAACCTTCGCCAGGTCGACGACACTAACCGCAGCGAGCGTAGCGCCCTTGACCGTTCACGGCAGGAAAACAGCGAAACCTCTGTTCAACAGAACACACAACAAAGGGCTGCGCCCCAAACCACGGAACCACAACTAGCCGAAGCACAACCAGCCGAAGCTAGCGGCGACGAAGCGCCAATCCCCCCAAGCCAAATAGAAGCAACACAAAGAAACGCGCCAGAAGCATTCGAAGCAGAAGATGAAGCCATCGAACTTCGCCCGCTAGTGGTTGACCAACAACAAGGCGCTACCACCCAAGCTTTTTTCACCCTGAATGCCAACGATTCTCGCGGTTCTATTATCGATACCTTTGTTTAGCATGAATTCGTTACCCGAACCGAACAGTATTCGTTACAATTCACACCTATAAAAAGCACACCGCTTAAAAATCACATTAGTTACATCATTAGGAATGGATATGCGAACCTATATCATTGGTGCGCTGGCACTGTTGACCCTTGCATCAGTACCAAGCAGGAGCGAATCGCTCAATGAAATGTATCAACATGCATTGCAAAATGACCACAACTTTAAAGCCGCCCAAGCGGCTTACGACGCTGGCCTGCAAGAAAAAAACATTGGTCGTTCAAACTTGCTGCCTAAAATCAGCGGCGAAGCTTCGTGGACGGACAGCGAAAATGAATCAGACCCTTCTTCAAATATTCGCCCAGAAGAAAGCACCTCAAGCGGCTATGGCTTATCGCTTACACAACCCATCATCGATTTTTCTGCATGGCATTCTTATAAGCGCGGAAAAGTTGCCAGCAAAGCAGCCGAAGCACAGTTTAAGGCCAAGCAGCAAGCTCTCATCGTTCGTACCGCAACCGCCTATTTTGACGCATTGCGCGCGGTAGATATTTTTGAAACAGCCAAAGCAGAAGAAAATGCCAACCGGAGCCAGCTAGAACAAACACAAAAACGTTTTGAGGTTGGCTTAACTGCCATCACCGAAGTGCATGAAGCTCAAGCTGCTTACGATAATTCTCTAGCCCGAAGATTACTTGCCGAAGGCAATGTAGGTATTGCTTATGAAGCGCTAGAAGTTATTACCGGCCAATCGTATCAAGCATTATTACCCTTGAAAAAAGATTTCCCAATCGTTTCGCCCTCTCCAGAAAAGCGCGAAGCCTGGGTCGAATTTGCCACTAAAAATAATTTTAATTTGGCCGCGGCATCACTTAACGCAGAAACTGCCCGACAACTTGCCAACCAGTCAAAGGCGGGGCATTTTCCGACCTTAACCGCCTCTGCAACATACGGCGAAACAAATACAGAGACCTTACTAAGCGGAACTACCGCCGAAACAGACACGACAGATCAAGCCGTAGCGCTCACACTAAAAGTTCCACTATTTTTAGGCGGCGAAATTTCAGCGCGTCGAAAACAAGCAGCGAGTCAGTTTATCGAAGCCCGCGAAAATTATTTTCAAGCGCAACGCGATACTATTCAACAAGCCCGCTCTTTACACTTAACCGTTCTAACCGATGTTGCAACAGTAAAAGCACGTAAACAGGCGACTATTTCTAGCCAAAGCGCCTTAGATGCTACGCAAGCAGGCTATGAAGTTGGTACACGCGATTTAGTGGATGTACTTATAGCTCAACGTGGTTTGTTTTCGGCACAAAGTAATTATTCTGATGCTTTGTACACTTACGTATTAAATACACTAAAACTAAAAGAAGTCGCCGGCTTATTAAGCGAAAAAGACGTTCTCGAATTAGATAAGTGGTTAGACACTTCACGTACGGTCGTTCGCTCTACGTATTAGATACAGCCCATGAAAATATCACCAGAAAAGTATCTCGCGAAACTCCCGCTGCCTGCCACTGAAAAATGGCCTGAAGGTGTATTTGACATTGAAGCCATGCAACATGGCAGTATGTCACTTATATTGTTCGCCCCCAGAGGGAACGATTACCAAACCCCGCACGAACAAGATGAACTGTATATTATTCTAGAAGGTGAAGGTATTTTAGACGTGAAAGGCAAACCCTTCCCTTTTAAACCTGGCGACGCGCTTTTTGTCGCAGCCGGAGAAGCACATCGTTTTATTGAATTTTCTCACGGCACAAAAATGTGGGCCATATTTTGGGGGCCAAAAGGTGGCGAATGAAAAGGGAAATTCTGTTACCTAACGCTGCAATTTAAACTCAATAGGAATTAACGCCCAAGCCTCAACGGGCTGGTTGCCCACCAAGTGAGGGCTAAACTGCCATTCCGCCACGCCCTTTAAAGCGGCTTTATCAAGACTTTTATAATTACTGGACTCATGCAGCATTAACTTTATCGGCTCACCCAAAATATTAACCCGCACTTTTAAAATAACAGTCCCCTCCTGACGCAAGCGTTTCGCAATGGCAGGGTATTCTGGCACGGGCGTGTATAAGTAATCGATATTTTGTGCGAATACTGGCTCATCTGAAAGCTCCTGACTTTCCTTTTTCCCTGCTAGAGCGTCTGATGTTGCAGGCTCGGGTTTTTTCTCCTCATCTGGCGCCATGTGATCACGAGAAGACATTTCATTGGTGTGTTTTTGAACTTGCTCGGCATGTGTTTCGCCGCTTTCAGATTGGCTCACCTCATTTGCACTTTGCAGCACCGGCGGACTTAGCATTTCCATATTGGGCTCTTCTTTTACTGCCTGTATTTTCTTGGCAACATCCCCTACGGGGCGATCAAACTCTTTCTCTTCGGGCTTTTGAATCTCCTGGCGTTCCGGTGCCTCCTGCTGCTTCGAGAGCTCGGGCGCCTTCATTTCAATGTGTAAAATTTCTTCTGCGAGGCCAGATGTGCTTTTACCTTCGTCACCAAACAACCATTTCTGTAAGACACTCAAGGTAAACATGTGAGCGCAAAAGCTTATCAAAACAGCCACAATCAGCGGTTGAGCAATGTAATGCTTGATACGAAGCTTCACCTATTTGCGCCTATTTTCAGATAATTTATTAGGTTAATTTAATCTTTGCTTGTATTACAATGACCAACATCTAAAAGCAGTCACCAAATAATAATAAAACCAAGCACCATACCCAGCTAAAAAAGATGGCTCTCTCTGAACACGATATAGCACACGCATTTGAAAATGAGCGCAAAACGCTTGGTTCTTTCATTGCGCGTCGTATAAACGATCGTGATCAAGCCGAGGTGATTCTGCAAACCACCTTTGAAAAAGCAACTCAGAGCCTGCGTGTCAAGTCGGTCAACTCTGTACGCGCCATGCTATTTGTCATCGCACAAAACCTTATTACCGACCACTATCGTCAACACGGTTTTCGATCACAATTCTGGGTGCAAGACCACGATGTCGAAACCGATGTAAGCGAAGTACAAAGCCCAGAGCGGCAAGCCATTGCGCAAGAAAAGCTGCAGATTGCTCAGGAAGTTATAAACGGCTTACCTGAAAAATGCCGTCACTGTTTTGTCGAGAACCGATTCAAGTTTCGACATGTTGATGAAATAGCACAAGAGCTCGAATTATCGTCAAGTATGGTCAAAAAATACGTTCAAAAAGCGATTTTATCGATTCAAAATGAACTAGAGCGCCGTGAAAACGAATAAAACGCACACACAAAGGTAACTTTTTAAGTTTTGAAACGTCTTGCAATGTATAGGAACTAAGTAGTAGAGCCCCGGAAGTAATGATGAACTCGCCAAGCGACAACGCGTTAATTCGTGAACAAGCAGCAGCCTGGCTGACTGAACTACACGATGGTCTACCGAATGAAGACACGGTAGCGGCTTTCGACGCCTGGATGAACGAGTCACCCGTTCACGCTGAGGTATATTTTGAACTCAGCGAAACCTTCTACGCGATGGATGCCGTAGCGCCTCTTATTTTTAACGAAGACGCAAACACCGACGCGCAAATGGAAAACACAGCTAAGGAGCATATTGACTGCTCAACTGCCGATGTAATCTCTATAAACAGCAAAGCCAAGGCGAATAAAAAGAGGGGGTTTCGCAGCCCCAGATTTTTCAAATCTCTCGCAGCGGCTGCCAGCGTCGCCGCACTATTCGTACTTAGCCAAAGCATATTGCTCAGTAATGCCGACCTGACAACGGCAACCGGTGAAATAGCCCTTCATGAACTGCCAGACGCCTCCAGCGCCCACCTCAACAGTGATACACAAATCAATCTTGCTTATAGCGAGAATGAACGCGCCCTAGATTTACTTGGCGGCGAAGCCTACTTTACCGTGGCAAAAGATCCACAGCGCCCCTTTATCGTGCGCACCCTTGGCGCACAAGTAAAAGCTTTAGGCACAGAGTTTTTAGTTCACAATCGCGGCAAGGGCGTGATTGAAGTATCTGTATTCGAAAGCAGTGTCGAAGTGACCCACCCCGACTTTCTTGATTACCCAATTGTCGTTGCTGCCGGTGAAAGCATCCTCTTCGGTGCTAATAGCAATTACGCTGGGCTGGAAACCTTTGATATCACAGACGGTGCCGCCTGGCGCGAGGGCAAGCTAATCTTAAAAGAAACCCCTTTGAAAGAAGTGGTCGATATTCTACAGGCACACCACCAAGGCAAGATTATTTTGAGTAAAGACCTGGAAAACTTACCCATTTCGGGTGTATTCAATAAGATAGAACCCGCACGCATCTTGGGCGATATTGCTGAAACTCAGAACCTCGAAACGATCAACGTCGCCAACCGCCTAGTGTACGTCTACAAGTAATTGGGCTTTCGTCTAATCTCACTCACTTTCTATTCCAGTCTAGGCCCCGCCCTGTGGCACTGCGTAATACCTCAAATTGGCCACTGAACCTTCTGTCTACAACTTCGTTCACCCCTATCGTTCACGCTTTATATTCCTACACCACACTATCGATTCACTTGCCTTTACCGTTTAAATCGGTTTTTAACAATTAATTTGCCTCTTTGATTCCCCTTTTTATCCATCTATACGTCTGAAGAGATAAGGCCACCCACAACGTAACCCTGAATTTGACACGCAGATTTACCAGGGCGACCGACAACCAACTGAAACCGGTACTAGATTGATCGAGGTTCATATGGTGAGCACAGCAATAGAACTCCCCCTAAAAAGTCCACACGATGATGTGATGACGATACCAGCTATCAAGTATCCGCAACTCGCGGCAAGTGTGTACTACCCCCAACAGCTTTCGAACTCAGCCCAAAAACGCTGCACGCTTTGGTTGTTACACAACACAGGGAAAACTAACGACGCTCATAATAATGCCAACCGAAACGTATCTGAGACAGCCAATCCCATGGCAACTTCGCGCACACTTAGCTTCAACAATAGATTTCTACTTCTTCTTTCCATTGTAGTCAGCGGCATATCTGCTGGTTTTTTTGGCAGTATCGCCGCCAATCAAACTAAAGCACTCATGCTCGATGGCACTTTCAAGTTTTCCTTCGACAGTTTTGCGGTAATGCTTTGGGTGCTGTTTGGCCTATGCTTTTTGGCCGTACTAACTTCCAGTTGGGCATTAGTGGTGAGCTTTTTGCAGCAAGGCGAATCAGACCACTCCCAGGAAATGCACCCCTAGGCACGTACAAGCAGCCACATTCGCCCTATAACGTTTGTTTCGTAGCACCCGCTCAATAAACTTCATAGCCACAATTGATCATAATTCCCCTTTTATGCGCCCGATTTAAACCCCTCTACCGCCCAAAGTTCTTGGTGTAATAGCTTTATCGACAATCGGATAAAGGAAACACCCATGTGCTTTGGCAAGCGTAAAACTCCCAAACATTTAATCATTGAAGACTTCAACTTTCGCAAACGCCAAACGCGAGGATTGATTTGGATAGGCTGTGCGCTGCTTATGCTTATTGGCAGCATGGCTATTTCTATCTCAGCACAAGCCACTGAAGAAATTGACGAGTCCAAGGCCGGGCAGTTGCTTTTTCAGAATAAGTACGGGCTTTATGAAGCAGCCTTGCATTTAGAAAGCCAGGCAAAAGTAAAAATTAGCGGCATGACCGCCCACATCACGCTGAGCCAAAGCTTCAGTAATATCACAAACGAATGGCAAGAAGGTGTTTATGTTTTTCCTTTACCCGAAAATTCTGCGGTTAATCATATGGAACTGCAAATAGGCGAACGCATAATCGTTGGTGAAATTAAGGAAAAACAACAGGCAAAGAAAATGTATCAAAAGGCGAAGTCAGAAGGAAAACGTGCGGCTCTTACGGAGCAAAACCGACCAAATATTTTTACCCAGCGAGTTGCCAATATCCCACCACACGAAGATATAAAAGTGAGCATCACTTATGTACAGACGATAGAGTATCGCGATAACGAATTTAGCTGGAAGCTACCCATGACAATTACACCGCGTTATTTCCCTCACACTAATACTAAAAATGAAGTAAAAAAAAATTCCGATTTTGACAGTAGCCAAAGCATTCAGGTTTCACAAGACAAAGGCTGGGCCACAGGAACGGCAAGCATGGACGCTTGGCCACTACCATCCACGATTCACAGCTTTCACGACCTCGACATCAAAAACCCCATCCGCATAGACATAGAACTCGATAGCGGTCTTCCGCTTGCTGAATTGGATTCCCTGCATCACCAAGTACACATCAATAAGAATGACGACGTTCACAAAATTGAACTAACTCAGGGCATTGCGAATATGGATCGCGACTTTATTTTACGCTGGCAACCCCTAGCGAGCGACATGCCCCAAGCGGCTATATTCAGCGAAGAAATTAATGGAGACTTCTACTCCACCGTGATGGTGCTCCCCCCTAAAACAGAAGAACACGCGAACGATTACCTATTGCCTCGCGATGTCATGTTTATTATCGATACATCTGGCTCTATGGCTGGTGCGTCAATAAAACAAGCCAAAAGTAGTTTAATAAAAGCACTGACTCGCTTACACGAACGTGATCGCTTTAATATCATTGAATTTGACTCTAATTTCACAGCGCTGTTTCCAGAATTAAAGTCAGCAACAAATCACAACATAAACGACGCCAAACGCTGGGCGAAAAAGCTCCACGCCGATGGCGGCACAGAAATGTTACCGGCTTTTAACGCAGCGCTTCTCCAGCTTCACGAATCATCACGCGATAGCCACAACCTACAACAAACCATTTTTATTACTGATGGCGCAGTATCAAACGAAGTGCAACTTTTTAAGACTATTCGCAACCAAATTGGCGATAGTCGGCTGTTCACCGTCGGCATCGGCTCAGCACCCAATAGCTTTTTTATGCGAAAAGCAGCCGAATTTGGACGAGGCACATTCACGTTTATAAGCCAGCTAAATCACGTTGAAAGTAAAATGAATCAGCTTTTTGACAAGTTGGGTTCAGCAGTAGCGACCAACATCCAACTTACCTGGCCAGGCAACGCCGAAATATACCCTGAACGAATTTCAGACTTGTATCTAAATGAAGCGATCGTAGTATCGGCAAAATCTGAAGACCTCAAAGGCGACATAGAAGTCAGCGGAATTACGGCATCAATGCCTTGGCGCCAATATTTAAACCTAGACAAGCACAAACCTAACTCAGGTGTTTCAAGCATTTGGGCACGAAGTAAAATAGAAAACTTACAAGACCTAAAAGTTTCGGGCGGCAACCCTGACGTAATTAAACAGGAAATCACCGATATCGCGTTACGCCACAAATTGCTATCCCCCTACACCAGCTTCGTTGCAATTGAGAAGAAAATAGCACGACCAGAACAAAACGCTCTTAAAACATCCCCCATACTCAACGCCACGCCTGCTGGACATACAAACACCAAAAAGAGCACACCTTACCCAAGCACGGCAAGCTCCGCAGCACTAACGTGGTGGCTTGGCCTTCTTCTATCTTGCAGCGGGTTAGTTTTTTATCGAATGCGAGAAGACTAAGAGGTGGGCTTAAATGCTTATGAAATCAAAGTATTTATACGGTTTTTGTTTTTGTGCTGCCATGATTTGTTTTGGGAATAGCCTTTTTGTTTATGCAAAAGCCAAGTTAGCGCAAATACTGATTGCTAACACATGGAAAAACCAATTAGCCAACAACAACACAGCCAAACCCTGGCCTTGGGCAGACACATGGCCAGCGGCGAAAATGCGATTACCAAAAAGCGAGTTAACGCTATATATACTGGCCGGCGCCCACGGCGAGAGCCTCGCCTTTGGGCCAGGTTTAATGCAAGACGGCGCAAACTTTGAAACAGCGGGCACAAAACTTATCGCAGGCCATCGCGATACGCATTTTTCATTTTTAGAAAATGTTAAAGCAGGCGAACGCGTCAGCATTCAAAATCGACAAGGCCATTGGAAAACTTATGCCTTTCGAAAAAGTTTGGTGGTAAATATTAATGATGGCCCCTGGCAATTTGACAGCAACGTAGATGCAATCCATTTCATCACCTGCTTCCCTTTTGATTCGAACATTCCTGGCGGCCCCTTGCGGCTTGTGGCGATCGCGGAGCCGGTTTAAAAACATGAAAAAAATACTCAGCCTGAACTACTACACTAATTGTTGGCACTGTCTGGCGGCGGTGCCACTCGCAACACTTCTTCTAAGCTCGTTTGACCAGCAGCTATTTTCTGCGCCCCAGAAAGCCGCAAGGTTCGCATCCCTTCTCGCATCGCGAACTGCCGCAACTTGATTAGATCGCACTTGTCCGTAATAAGTTCTTTGACGTTATCACTCAACATAAGAATTTCATAAATACCTTGGCGACCTAAATAGCCAGTATTTCTACAATCTAAACACCCACCCGGCTCGTACACTTTTTTCGGCTTGGCGACTTTCCAAGGGCGCACCAAAGCATCCCAGTCTTCATCACTTATCGTCGATTCTTTTTTACAGCTTGGGCAAAACGTTCGCACCAATCGCTGCGCCATAACACCAAGTAAGGTAGATCGAATTAAATAACTCGGCACACCCAAATCCAAAATACGAGAAATTGCCGTAGGTGCATCGTTCGTATGTAAAGTAGAAATCACCAAGTGACCAGTAAGCGCCGCTTGTACAGCCATACGACCGGTTTCAGAATCACGAATCTCACCCACCATAATAATATCGGGGTCTTGTCGTAACAGTGTGCGTACACCCGCGGCAAAATCTAAGTCAATATTCGGCTGTACTTGGGTTTGGTTAAAACTTTCTTCTACCATTTCAATCGGATCTTCAATGGTAGAAACATTCACTTCAGAAGTTGCCAAGCCACGCAAAGTCGAATAAAGCGTGGTCGTTTTACCAGAGCCCGTCGGGCCGGTGACAAGCAAAATACCGTTGGGCCGCTGCGACATGCCATTCCAGCGTTTTAAGTCGTCTCCGACCAAACCTAATTCTTCGAATGAGCGCAATAAAACGTCTGGGTCGAAAATACGCATTACCATTTTTTCGCCAAAAGCCGTTGGCAGAGTAGACAACCGTAATTCTGCTTCATCACCATTGGGGCGCACAGTTTTAATACGGCCATCTTGCGGTTTGCGTTTTTCTGCCACATTCATGCGGCCTAATATTTTTATTCGGCTGGTAATCGCTGTTGCAACACTGGCAGGGAATTCGTAAATATCGTGAAGCACGCCGTCAATGCGAAAACGCAAACGCGACTTTTCTCGACGTGGTTCTATATGTATGTCACTCGCACGCTGATCGAACGCATAATTAAGCAGCCAGTCCACAATATTAACAATATGCTGATCATTGGCTTCAGGGTCTTTTAAAGAACCAAGCTGTATCAGTTGCTCGAAATTGGTAACGCCCGTTTTTTTATTGGTGTCGCTATCTTCTGCCCCCGACACTGACGTCGAAAGCGAATAAAACTCAACCCGGTAACGGTCAATATCCGAAGGGGTGGCGATAACCCGCCGAATGCTTTGCTGCGTCGTTTGAGATATTTGCTCTTGCCAATGCGTCAAGAACGGTTCGGTCACTGCAATGGTGACTTCATCTCTATTCCAGTCAACACATAAAACACCGTGGCGCTTGGCAAATTGATACGACATGATACCGCACGCTTTTGCCACCGGCACTTTCATCGGATCAATATGATAAATCGGTAAGCCGCACTTTTCTGACATCCAATTTGTCAGAAACATTTCGTCGATGTGCTTCCCCGGCGCCTTCTTATTGTCGAGGTTTTTGTCGGCAATATAGGTCATTACATGTTTTGCAGCATCTTCTCGTGAGCGAGGCTCGCCCATCAAAAAGTTGGCTTCACGCCGATCAATAAAGTCTTCGTCAGCAAGCTGAGTGAGGGCTTTGCGCAAATCGACTGCACTTTCGGGGGTAAAGGCAGTGTCGCCTGAGGTATCTGTCACCGATTAATCTACCTTGTATCTTTCTTATTTCTTTCTTGAGCTTAGGCTTTTTAGAACCAGGCTTTAGACCTAGAAACTAGTCGCTAGAAAAGCCTTATGGCTATTTTCTGTTTCATTGACAACTTTAACACATTCTTGGTATCGCGCTTGGCACACGCAGAGTTGCCTTCAGCTTAACCCCGTTGCTTGCGTCTTACTTAGCAAAAACGCCAAATTTGTTGCAAAATACGCCGCTATTGAGAGCACTAAAAAGTGATTTACCATGGAATTGAAAATTTACCAAATCGACGCCTTTGCCAGCGCGCTGTTTCAGGGCAACCCTGCTGCGGTGTGTATTCTAGAAGAATGGCTGCCAGAGATGCTCATGCAAGCAATCGCAATGGAAATGAATCTTTCGGAAACCGCCTTTCTGGTCAAGAAAGATGATGGTTATCGGATTCGTTGGTTTACCCCCAACAGAGAGGTAAAGCTATGTGGCCATGCAACTTTGGCAGCCGCTCATGTGCTTTTTCGCCATGAACAAATCGCATCTCAAGTTATACGCTTTAGTTCATTAAGCGGAACACTAGTCGCTCACATGACGCCAGAGGGCTTGATCTCGTTAGACTTTCCATCAAACCCGGTGAAACACACGGCATTAACCTCAGAAATTCACCTGGCACTTGGAGGCTCGCCGGAATCTGCTCTGGCCGGGGAAGATCTTATTGTGACATACAACGACGCTACGGAAATCGAAATTCTAACCCCAAATATGAGTATGTTAGAAAAACTGCCCTACCGTGGAATATGTGTCACTGCACCAGGTAACGGCTACCACTATGATTTTGTCTCGCGCTTTTTCGCGCCCGCGTACGGCATTCCCGAAGATCCCGTGACAGGCTCTTCTTTTACCCAGTTAGCCCCCTATTACGCCGAGCGTTTGGACAAAACTCAATTTTTTGCTAAACAACTTTCTAAAAGGGGTGGCGAGGTAAATGTGACGCTTGCGGGAAGTCGCGTTCACATTGCCGGCACGGCAAAGACCTTCATGATCGGCAACATGTTGTTAGATCACTAGAATTGTTCGGGCTAAAGCGCCTACACTGTAAAGAAATCGCAATAGCAACAACATACAGATGAAAAACTCACAAGACTTTGTTGACTGGTTCAGACAGTCTTCGCCTTACATACACGCGCACCGCGGTAAAACCTTAGTGGTAATGCTGCCTGGCGATTGCCTGGATGAGAACAACAGCGTCAATATCGTCAGCGACTTGGTGATGTTGCATAGCTTGGGTATGAAGCTCATTGTTGTACACGGCGCGCGCAAGCAAATTAACGCTCAGCTGGCACTGAGCAATTTCGAGTCAGAATTCCACAAGGGTTTTCGGATCTCTCATAAAGAGCACATGCTCGCAATCACCCAAGCCGTCGGCGCCACACGCATCCACCTTGAAGCCTTATTTTCTTCCGGCATGCCAAACTCACCAATGCACGGCGCAAAGGCGGTTGTACGCAGCGGAAACTTCGTTACTGCAATGCCAATCGGCATTATCGATGGGGTCGACCACCAAAATACGGGTAAGGTACGCAGTATTGACACTAGGGCCATGAGCAAGGCTCTGGCTTGCAATGAAATTGTTTTGGTGTCGCCACTGGGCTACTCCCTAACAGGTGAAGTATTTAATTTATCCTTCGCCGAAATTGCCGTGCAAATATCACTGGAAATGGAAGCCGATAAACTTATCGCCTACAACGATGACGGTAAAATCTGTGATCAAGAAGGTCAGGATTATCGCGAAATGACGTTGCTCAAATGCGAGAAGTTTCTGGTCGACAACCAACAAAACCAGCAAAGTAATACTTTTTTCGCCTTACGCGCCTGCCATAAAGCCTGTGACGGCGGCGTACCAAGAGCACACGTAATTTCTGCCAACGAAGATGGCTCACTACTTAAAGAGCTATACACGCGAGATGGCTCTGGCACGATGGTTTATCGCGATCACTACGAAACGATTCGTCGTGCACGCCCAGATGACGTAGGGGGCATTCTTAATTTGATTTCACCCCTAGAGCAAGCGGGCGCGCTAGTAAAACGCTCACGCGAACGGCTTGAACGCGAGGTCAGCTATTTTACGGTAATGGAAAAAGACAACCTGCTAGTAGGTTGTGCCGGCCTGTACCCGATGGATAACGAAACCTCGGGCGAGCTAGCATGTGTTGCCATTCACCCCGGCTACCAAAAAAGCGGGCGTGCCGCGAAGCTGCTAACACATATCGAGCGGCAGGCGAGCAAAATCGGCCTCAAGCAAATTTACGCACTCACCACGCAAACTGCGCACTGGTTCATCGAGCAGGGATTTACCGAGACTCACGTCGATATGTTGCCTGTAGAAAGGCGCCTGCTATATAACTTTCAACGAAAATCCAAGGTATTCGTTAAGGCTGTTAAGAGTCACTAAAAGCGCTTCATGCGCTTTTGTCTAAGCTCGCGCCTATCTATTATTGCACCCACTACTTTGTCTAAACCCCGATTTCCCGGTACTTTCCAGCAGGTTGTCGATTTATTGCCTAAACTTGTCTTATCCAGTATCAATAAGATCGAACTATGGTTAACCCGCTTCTCAACAAAAATCCAAATGACATGCGCCAAATTGACATAGTTAAAATCTATGCGAATAAACGCTGCTTGATCATTGATGATTTTCCCGAGATCCGAGGCTCGTTAAGCCGAACACTGAAGACTTTCGGTGTGGCCTCGGTTGATACCGCAGCCGATGGACAGGATGCGATTAAGCTATGCCAAAACAAAAGCTATGACATCGTACTTTGTGATTACAATTTGGGGGCTGGAAAAGACGGCCAACAAGTACTCGAAGAAGTCCGTTTTTTACGCGTGCTTTTGATGACCAGCCTGTTCGTTATGATTACCGGTGAGTCCTCTCGCCATATGGTGCTCGGCGCACTTGAGTGTCAGCCCGATGACTACATCACCAAGCCTTACACACAGCAAAGCTTAAAAGTTCGCTTAAATAAAGCCATCGTTCGTCACGAAGCACTCCTTCATATCAAGCGCTCAGTGTCTAAGGGTAACTACAAACAAGCCCTAGAGTATTGCAATGAGATGATCGCCGAAGGGCATCGTTATTCTGCTGACTGTCTAAAAATGAAAGGCCAGCTGCATTTTCTGCTTAAGCAGTTAAAAGAGGCGAATGAAGTTTATGAAAGCGTTCTAGGTAAAAAACCGGTTGTATGGGCAAAGCTGGGCATGGCGAAAACCCAATTAGAACTGGAAAACCTTGACGCCGCGGAACAAATTTTAAATGAAGTTATCGACGAAGATGAACGCTACGTCGAAGCTCACGACATGATGGCCGATGTACATCTTAAACGCGCTGATACAGTGGCGGCCCAAGAATCCACAGAACACGCGTCGCGAATTTCGCCAAAATCAGTGCTACGCCACCGTAAATTAGCCGAGTTATCCGAGCAAAATCACGACGATGAAACGGCACTCAAATCACACCAACAATCGATTAAGTGGGGCTTAAATAGTTGCCACGAATCCGAGCAGGATTATTTTAATTACGCGAGAAAAGTCTCAGATGTTGTAAAAGGCGATGACTCCAGCGATTCAAAACTCCTGGTGAAAAACGCCAACAGCTTCCTCGATCGTGCCCGCAAGCGTTATACCGATCGCCCTGACGTCGCAGTCCAGGCCCAAATGGTAGAAACCCAGATTCATCAAGCCCAGGGCAATGAAGCGCTTGCCCAAAAATCTCATGAAAAAGCTAAGACCTTGTATAACGAGCTCGCCGCGCCCCCCGTAGAAACAAGCCTCGAGTTTGCTCGTTCACTTTATGCGCTAGATGAAGAGCAAGAAGCGAGAGAACTCCTCACTAAACTTGCCGCTCGCCATGAAGGCAACACAGATATTATGCGCATAATCGATGGCATTACTGGTGAGCCAATCACCGACGCCGGTAAAAAGGTTGCTGCTGGGCTCACCAAGAAAGGTATTGGGTCATACGAAGGCAAAGACTTCGATGCTGCGATCAATGTATTCAACGAGGCTTTGTTTACCTATCCGAAGCACGTCGGTCTTAACCTCAACCTTATCCAAGCAATTACTTCTGCTTCAGAGGCATCCGGTTTTGAATCCAAACACGAAGCAATGGTGAAGCGTTCACTGCGTGCGGTTGGGAAGATTACCGAAGATAACAAGCAACACAAGCGTTACACATTCCTATTAAAGCAGATCGAAAAACACTATCCCGACGCGCTTATTTTCGACTAAAAAGCTACATTAACGCTTACTTTTAAGCTCATTTCAGCCTGACCGCTGCTCCCGCCCCCACTCTCAACACGGCGGATATCGCCCCTGTCAACAAAGCGCCAAAATCTGGTATTCTTGCCAACCTTTTACACGCTACTCGGAGTCGACAATGCCGCAATACCGTTCTAGAACGACGACTGCTGGCCGCAATATGGCTGGTGCACGCGCCTTATGGCGCGCAACTGGAATGAAAGATGATGATTTCCAAAAGCCCATTATCGCTGTCGTTAACTCTTTTACTCAATTCGTACCCGGGCACGTACACCTTAAAGATATGGGGCAGTTGGTTGCACGCGAAATTGAGAAAGCTGGCGGGGTAGCAAAAGAATTTAATACGATCGCCGTCGATGATGGCATTGCCATGGGGCACGATGGCATGCTCTACAGCCTGCCTTCACGTGACCTTATTGCCGACTCGGTTGAGTACATGGTCAACGCACACTGCGCTGATGCCATGGTGTGCATTTCAAACTGCGACAAGATAACCCCCGGAATGTTGATGGCCGCTATGCGCTTAAACATTCCTGCCGTTTTCGTTTCTGGCGGCCCAATGGAAGCAGGCAAAACAAAACTAGCTGACCACGGCTTAGATTTGGTCGATGCGATGGTGATCGCCGCCGACACATCCGTATCAGACGAAACCGTCGCCGAATATGAACGTAGCGCCTGCCCCACCTGCGGCTCCTGCTCAGGAATGTTCACGGCTAACTCTATGAACTGCCTAACCGAAGCTCTTGGTCTCAGCTTACCCGGAAACGGCACAACACTCGCCACCCATGCTGATCGTCGCGAATTATTCGAACGTGCAGGTGAGCTGATTGTAGAAATTTCCAAACGTTATTATGAGCAGGGCGAGGATTCAGTATTACCACGAAATGTCGCAACAAAATCAGCGTTCAACAATGCAATGACGCTCGATATAGCAATGGGCGGGTCGACCAATACCATCTTGCACCTGCTTGCCGCAGCGCAAGAAGCGAATGTAGATTTTTCAATGGAAGACATCGACAAGCTAAGTTTGAATGTACCACAGCTTTGTAAAGTTGCACCTAACACTCAAAAGTATCACATCGAAGATGTTCACCGTGCTGGCGGAGTTTATGGAATTCTAGGCGAACTTGATCGTGCAGGTTTGCTCGACACCTCCTGCCACACCATTCACTCAAAGGATTTATCAGAAGCACTAAAACAATGGGATATTGTGCAGACAGACTCACCTAGTGTCGCTCAATTTTTCAGGGCGGGCCCAGCGGGCATTCCTACACAAACCGCTTTTAGCCAAGATACACGTTGGTCAAGCTTGGATGGCGATCGTGCAGAAGGCTGTATTCGTTCTGCCGAACACGCGTACAGCCAAGAAGGCGGCCTCGCTGTGCTGAGCGGGAATATCGCTCGTGACGGATGCGTGGTGAAAACCGCAGGGGTCGATGAAGACAATCTCATTTTTGAAGGGCCTGCACATATTGCTGAATCACAAGACAAAGCGGTAGAAGATATTCTCAACGATCGAGTAAAGCCAGGCTGCGTAGTTGTTATTCGCTACGAAGGGCCAAAAGGCGGCCCAGGTATGCAAGAAATGCTTTACCCAACGTCTTACCTAAAATCGAAAGGCCTAGGCAAAGCCTGCGCTCTTTTAACTGACGGTCGTTTTTCCGGCGGTACATCAGGCTTATCAATCGGCCACGTATCCCCAGAAGCTGCAGCCGGGGGTGAAATTGGTATCGTGCAGAATGGTGACCCTATAAAAATAGACATACCTAATCGGACTATTAACGTACTGATCAGTGACGAAGAGATATCTAAAAGAAAACTCGAGCAAGACAAAAAAGGCTGGAAACCCGAACAACAGCGCCCACGCTCTGTTTCCGCAGCATTAAAGGCTTACGCCATGCTCGCAACAAGCGCAGATAAAGGGGCTGTTCGAGACTTATCAATGCTAGAAGGTAACGACTAGGTAGATTATTAGTGGAAAAGAAAAAGGGGCCATAAGGCCCCTTTTTTAATAGATCGGAAAAAGTATTATCGCGCTAAAGCTTCCTTCGACTTTTGCTCATTTTGAGCATACTTAATCCAGCTAGAAACGTATGCGCGACACGCTTTTTCTTTACGTGCCTGCTGGAAGGAGCTAATCGCAGATTTAAATTGGCCTAGCTCAACATATGAAATACCCATGTTTGTATGAACTTCACAAGCACGTTTTAACTGACCTGCGGCCAAAGCTTTTTTACCAGCGCTGATCGCTTCTTTATTTTGCTCATCTATGCCGTAAAGCGAAACAAGCTCAGCATAAACGTTACCCTCTACTGGGCGATATTTCTTTTTACCTTTATTTGCAGCGTCTTCTTTTTTAGCTTTCTTAGCGGCTTCGTTTAAGACCTTAATTGCTTTTTTAGGCTCTTTAGATGCACGATATGCGTTTGCAAGAATTTTCAAATACTTAACATTGCGCTCAACTTTACCGCTATCCATACCGCTCTTTAACACTTGAGCGCCTTTATAGGGAGCATCCGCACCCATATAGAGGTACGCAGTATTTACAATATCTTGACGCTTCTGCAAGCCACCCATTACATTCGTAGCATCAAGCGCAGCAAGCTGTGTTTTTTCACTACCTAACAAACCACTGACATTTGCGTAACGAGTCCACCACTTGGCCTTAGGATAATTAACAATTAATTTTTCTAAGATTGGCTTACTTTCTTTGTAACGTTCTTTTTCAAGATTTAGCGCTACTTGCAAGTTATACCAAGATTCCTTCGCTACTTTACCTCTAGATTCAACATCGGCAATCGCCTTGTTACAGTCCTTCAAAGCAGAGGTTTTGTCATTGTTCGCGTAGTGAATCGTACAGCGAAGAAAAATCTTGTCTGCAGGCACCTTACTCGTGTTAAGTGCCATCCAATCATTGAGATACTTTAATGCACCACGGTAATCTTCTTGCGCGTAGTGCAATTGCGAAAGAGCACTTAAGGAATCCAACTCCACAGCAATCGGGATATTAGGAGATTTGGAGACTACTTGCTTATAAGCACCAATCGCCTTCGGATAATCTTCTAACGAATAATAAGAAAATGCATAAAAACGAAAAACCTGAGCCTTTTCATAGTCATTACACGACTTATTACACCAACGCTCCATGCTTTTAAGCTCTTTGAGCGCTTCATTAAAGTTGGGCTTTGCGTTGGGGTTCTTTTCCGTATCCGGATTTGTAAGCTCTGTAATTTTAGCCAAACGCTTCATCGTCGCTTCTTTAATACCGGGCAAACGACGAGTCTTAATTTTTTTCTTTTGAGCCTCAGCAGTAGACACAAAACTTACACTGATGCCACTTGCAACACGATCAGTTGCAACAGAGATAACACTGGCACCTATAAAAAGCCCCGTTCCAACAATAAGGGGTTTTGCCATTTGAGCAATTTTATTTATCACGTGAAATTACTCCTCACCGATCTTAAATATAAAACGGTTGCGAACGCCTGGCACTTCAATGGCTTCACCATCAATAACCTTCGGCTTATATTTAAATTTCGCGGCAGCTTTAATAGATGATTTAGCGAAAATCGTTTTGGGGCAATCCGCCACTTTAACATCACGAGTCTCACCGGTTTTCGTCACGGTATATTCAACCGTACAATAACCTTCAAGACCTCGCGATAAAGCTCGGTTGGGATACTTCGCTTGCGTTTTCACGATAGGTAGATAATCGCCGTCTGAAGTAAAGCCACCGATACCCCCAATATTGATTTTTTTACTCACATTAGGAGCTACCGAAATCGAAGTATCAGCTTCAATGTTTTCAAACTCAGGCTCTGGTAGCTCGGGTGGTGGCTCTTCGGGCTCGTCTGGTTTATCTGGTTTGCGAGTATCATACTCGGTCGAAATTTCCTGATCAGGCATACTGATATCAGGAATCTTGTATTCATTGCCACCCTTTTGTTCTTCTAGCTGCTGAGAAATCAACAATTGCATAGCCAGAACAAGCAAGGCTGTGATGATCGCTGCCGGAACTACGGCGGTAAAAATTCGTGATACGTTCATATGCGCCTTTTTTAGTTCGCCGCCGACACAGTAACTTCGCCAATGCCAAGTTCACGCGCGGCTTGAGCTACTTCAGTCATGGTCTTGATGTTAGAGTCACGGTCTGCCTGTATAACCAGCTTACCCTTGGGCGTTTCCGCCAAAAGAATTTGCAACTGAGGTTTAACCTGGCGAATATCGTACTGACTCTTGTTGATCCATACTTTGTTATCGTCTGTTACAGCCACAAGAATAGGCGTTTTAACCGCTAGCGCTGTGGTTGCATCAGGACGATTGATATCGACACCGGGCTCTTTAATGAAGGAGGCGGTTACGATAAAGAAGATCAACATGATGAACACCACGTCAAGCATAGGGGTTAAGTCAATCGCCCCAACTTCTTCATCTGCTTCTGCTCGTTTACTCATGAGGTCTCTCTAAAAATTTTGAAATGGATCACTAATGTTAGTGATCCATTGTTAAATGGTCTTCGAGTAATTGGTTTTCACGTTTAGCAATCTTGTTAATGTAGCTAGTGCCAAACACGCCTGAAAGCGCTGCCACCATGCCGGCCATTGTTGGGATTGTTGCGCGTGAAACACCTGCGGCCATGGACTTTGCATCGCCCCCGCCAGTAATTGCCAAAACGTCGAAGACTTGGATCATGCCAGTCACGGTACCGAGTAGACCCATTAATGGGCACAGGGCAACAAGCGTACCGAGCAAATCCAGGTTGGCATTAATTTTTTCGCTAACGCGCGAAATCATCGCAGTACGAATTTGATGGGCATTCCAGGAGTTGCGTTCAGGACGCGCTTCCCAACGGCCTACTGTACCGTCTGTTATTTTGCCAAGCGCACCTTTGTAATAAAAGAAACGCTCGAGCATTAACGTCCACATCAAAAACGTGAGACCAGCGATCACGACCAAAATCGGACCGCCAGAGTCGATGAAAGAGCGTATCGCTTCGAGTTGATCATTCAAACTCACGGCGCTTCTCCTACTTGGCTTCTACTTTTTCAGCGAGAATGCCAGCACTTTGCTCTTCAAGAATGTGAATAATTCCTCGCGCTTTGCTGTTGAGAAGCGTGTGGATTAACACTGTTGGAATCGCTACGATCAAACCTAGAACCGTTGTTACCAAGGCGCCAGAGATACCGCCAGCCATCGCAGTTGGATCACCCGCACCAAAGACTGTAATCGCCTGGAAGGTTTGGATCATACCCGTTACGGTACCAAGCAGACCAAGAAGCGGTGCGACCATAGAGATGATCTTGATCATACCCAGGTACGATTCAATTGGAGGACGCTCTTTAAGTACTGCTTCTTCGAGTTTCAACTCAAGCGACTCAACATCAGCACCAGGGTTGTCTTCAGCCACTTTCAATACGCGACCCAGTGGGTTGTTGGTATTCGCTGAGCGAGACTTAAGCTGCGACTTCACTTTGCCGCCAACACCCATCAAGACAAAGAAACGCCAAATCGAGATGAGTACCGCTACAGCAAAAACAGCCGTGATAACGTAACCCACTTCACGACCTTGATGCCAGCGCTCGGCCAAATCTGGAGCAGCAATCAAAGCTTTTAATAAGTTACCACCTTGAGGGCCGGTAGGGTCTACACCAACTTTAACAAAGCCAGAAGATGCGCCTTGTAAAGATTTGGCACCACCTAAGTGAGAAGACGGCTGGCGAGCCAATTCACTAATGCGGCCTTTTTCAAATGAAAGGTATTTTCCGTTCGATACTAAGTTGTAATTACCGATTCGCACAACTTCTTGTTGTGAGGTGTTACCGGCAGGGTCAGATACTTCAGCGGTGAACTTAACAACACGACCACTTTCAACAGTTTCACGTTGTAGTTCATACCAAAGCTTCTCAATCTCTTCGATCGATGGAAGCCTAGTCTCACTGTTCATTTTTTCGATCAAACCTTCAAGGAAGTCACCACGACCAGGGTATTGTGAACTTACAATGGAAGTGTCCAGGTTCGCACGCAAATCACCCGCAGTAGAAGTTAAGTGGCCAAATAGCTCTTTCAAAGAACCAAGGCGCTCTTCATATTGCTTGCGTTTTTGCTGAACCAACAAATCTTGCTCTTTAAACTTCGCTTCCAAACGCTCAGAGCGACGCTCTTCGCCAACTTTAGTAGCTTCAGCTTTCTTTAAGAGGTTGTGCTGTTGAGTTTTATTACGACGGAATTCTGATTCACGTTTTTTATGCTCTTGGCTTTCAGCAATTTTGCTGTCTTTCATCATTTGCAATAGCTGATTAAGGCTTGTCGCCTTTTCACCTTGAGCAAATACAGAACCAGAGAATGCAAGTGCACCAGCGGCCGCGAAAGCCAAAAATTTATTTTTCATTGTCGTTCTCATTATTGTGCCTCCGGTGCTAGTACTGGGAGAGACATGACATCGTAAGAAGCTTGTTTCTTAGCAATCTTGATACCCTTAGCAATCGACGAGCGATATTTACCAGCATCTAGAGCAACCCATGCCCCCTGACCCGGATCCCATGTACCGGCAAACTTACCGTCTTTAGTCATGTACATGACCGAAACACGACCGATAGCAAAGATATCAACCTCACGATCAACACCGCCGACTTCTAATGTGTCGGTGTAGTTGTGAATAGAGCGACCATATTCTGCTTCAATATTGTAGGCTTCAAGTACTTGGCGGAATTTCTCAGCAACAGAAATATCTGCACGGTCTTGACCGTCTTGCAGCATTTCCATGCGTTCTTCACGCTCGTTAGGGTAAAGCGGTACGTCTAGCGCAACGAACTGACGCAAGCCTTCAAGCATACGCATAATAAGCGGCTGAATTTGACGCTCAATTACGGTTACGTTGGCGATGGATTGGTCAAGATCAGCGATCAGCTTCAATTGGCTTTCAAGCTGCTTTTCCAAGCGAGCATTGTAAACGCGAAGACCTTGGATCTCTTTGTTGGTCTTTTTGAATTTCTGGAGAAGACTTGCTGTTTCTTCTTGAAGTTTATTAATTCTTCTTTGTGATGTTTGAGCTGCAGATGTTTTCTGCTGACTCACTTTCAGGACTGCATCAATTTTTTGATCTGCCTGGGCTGCACTAGCAAAAAGTGCCCCTGCAGAAATTGCTGTGGATAGTACCACAGCCGTCACACGCTGCTTCTTCATAATTCCCCCAAACTCGGGTGCTGACATTGGAAATTTTGCGGCCGTAAAAATCGAAAGATTTTCCGGATGATTGCCTAACTTCATTAAAACTTTATTAAAGGTGCTTTTTAAGGACGGCCATTGTAATAAGACCGCCAGTTAACATTCAAATACTTATAGATCAGCTTCGCTCTCTTAGCAACAATTATAACGATAAGTAACACCAAATACTTAGCATTTAATCAGGGGTAACACAGAAGTAACAGTTCAACCACCAAACTTACTCATCATGTTAACTAATCGATGAAAGCTACTATTATTCTTAACTTGTACGCCATATTTCTACGCAAGCGCCAGTCAAATGTTTTTTCTTGCACCATGTTGTATCAATTTCAACACAAACCTACACATATTTCGCTCTCCCTCCAGCAAGCCCTGTTACCCAAATACCCCGCTTGGCAACCACTAAGGCAGTAAGTGATTAAGGCGTTTTTTAATTAGAAGGAATTAATGACGACGAACCCTCTATCAATCCACCATCAAAATATTTCTGAGCCACTGGCTGATTAAGCGCTTACTTCCTATCCCAAGTTAAAAAAGAATAGTCATAAGGATTTTTACTGTCCTTTTCGTGGCTTTCTCGCGCCGACTCCAGCCAAGCATGATCGTCGACTTCTGGAAAATACGCATCTCCATCGATCTTCGCGTGTACCTGAGTCAAATACAAACGCTGACACTTCGGCAACGCCTGAGCGTAGAGATTTGCACCACCGATCACCATAACCCACTCGTCGGGCCGCTCGGAATTTTCAGCGAGCATGACAGCCTCTTCTAAGCTGTGCGCAATTTGCACGCCTTCCGCCTGCCAATCGAGGTGGCGCGTCACCACAATATTGGCTCGGCCGGGTAATGGTCGACCAATAGATTCATAGGTTAAGCGCCCCATAATTATTGGATGCCCCATGGTCACGCGCTTAAAAAACTTGAGGTCTTCTGGCAGGTGCCAAGGCAGTGCATTGTCTTTACCAATTACACTATTTTCAGATTTGGCAACAATAATGGCGAGTTTTACTTGATCCAAAACGCTTACATCTCTAAACAGATATGGGCGCAGATATATGCGGGTGCGCCTCGTAGTTTTCCAGGCTGAAATCTTCAAACTTGAAGTCAAAGATACTCGCCACTTCTGGATTTATCCTCATTGTAGGCAAGGGCAAGGGTTCGCGCGCCAACTGTGTTTCGACTTGGTCGAGATGATTGAGGTATAAATGCGCATCACCAAAGGTGTGAACAAAATCGCCCAACGCCAAGTCACACACCTGAGCGACCATCATGGAGAAGAGGGCGTATGAGGCGATATTAAAAGGCACCCCCAAAAATACATCTGCGCTACGCTGGTATAACTGGCAACTTAACTTACCCTCGCACACATAAAACTGAAACAAGGTGTGACAAGGTGGTAGAGCCATTTTGCCTTGCTCGACATTGTCTTGCGGGGAGATACCCTCGTCAGGCAACAGGGCTGGGTTCCAAGCGGAAATAATCAGGCGGCGAGAGTCCGGCTTGTTTTTGATTTGCTCAATAAGCTGGCTCAGCTGGTCAATCGTCTCACCATTTGGCCCTGGCCACGAGCGCCACTGCGCACCGTACACCGGCCCCAAGTCTCCACCCTCTGTGGCCCACTCGTTCCAAATTCGCACCCCGTTGTCTGTGAGGTATTTGGTGTTGGTATCACCATTTATAAACCACAAAAGTTCATGAATAATGGATTTTAGATGGCACTTTTTCGTTGTAACAAGAGGGAAGCCATTGGCAAGATCAAAACGCATTTGGTAGCCAAACACGCTAATAGTGCCCGTGCCAGTACGATCTTCTTTTTTTACACCAGTGTCACGTATGTGACGCATCAAATCGAGATATTCTTTCACTCAATAACCGCTTTATGGAAGGACTTTATCATGTCGTATTCGACGAACCCTTATGCAGCGCTGCTAGATGAATCTGTCGCGCTGCGAGCAGGGGAAAATTTTTGCGCGCGGTAGGCATAATAGAAAAATGCAGCGCCAAGTACAATCATTGGAATACTTAGCATCTGGCCGCGCGTCACCCAGCCGAACATATAACCTATGTGAGCATCAGGTTCGCGTACAAACTCAATGCCAAAACGGAACACGCCATAACACATCAGAAAAAGCGCACTTACCGCATAGCGCGGACGCTGCTTCTGTGAAAAGAAAAACAACACCAAGAACAACACCAAACCCTCAAAAAAGGCTTGGTACAACTGACTTGGATGACGCGCCAGTTGCTCGAGGTCCTTGGGGAAAACCATTGCCCAAGACACATCGGTTGCACGCCCCCAGAGCTCTCCACCAATAAAATTACCGATACGACCAAGGCCCAAACCCAGCGGTACTAGCGGTGCCAAAAAATCCATCACATCCACAAAATGCTGATCGATTTTTTTGGCAAACATCGCCATAGCAACAATCACCCCCAACATACCGCCGTGAAATGACATTCCACCTTCCCACACGCGAAACAACATTGCAGGGTCACCGAGAAGCTGTTCGAAGTTGTAAAAGAAGACATAACCAAAGCGACCGCCTAGCACCACTCCCATTGCACCAAAAAAAACTAAATCTTCCATTTGCGCTCGGGAAACCGGAGCATAAAGCTGCTTTGCGCGATATGACCCTAAAAGCCATGTACCTACAAACCCGAACAAGTACATCAAACCGTACCAATGCACATTGATCGGGCCGAGCGTTACACCAAACAACTCGATCGTACCCAAGCCGATAGCAACAGGGTCAATATGTGGATATGTGAGCATGACCTTCCCCAGTTAGAGCCCAATTCTTTAGCGCCGCACGCTTATTCGCGTTTTGTGGCTGCCAGCAAGCAGCTGCGCATAGTAACAGATCGTGTTGACACACAAAGAGAGTGGAGGATATTTCTATCTTAAGCGTTTGCCTGGATCTCTATTCATCTTCCGCCGATTCAGGGCGAAGTATGCGAGTGAGACCGTATTGTTTAAAGGCCGCTTCTAAACAGCGGTTGATGGAGTCAGCGTCAGGCAGCGCCATGAGTTCGTCCAACAGCTTTTTGGATTGCTCCAAACTGATCGCACGGATCACCGATTTTACTTTCATCAAGTTGGAGGCACTCATCGAAAGCACGTCGAAACCCATAGCGACTAAGATAGGCGCAGCTGCTGGATCACCGGCCAGTTCACCACAAATACTCACTGTAACGTCTTCTGCATGAGCATCATCAACGACTTGCTTAAGCGCCCTTAAAACCGCTGGATGCAATGAGTGGTAGAGATCTGCCACACGCGCATTGTTGCGATCAACCGCCAGCAAGTACTGGGTTAAATCATTCGACCCCACCGACATAAAGTCGACACGCGCAGCAAATTCACGCGCTTGGTACACCGCCGCCGGCACTTCGACCATGACGCCTATAGGTGGTAATTCCACATGATACCCCTCCTCCAGCAACTCATCATATGCGCGATATATGAGCATTTGTGCAATTTCCAATTCAGCGACATTGGAAATCATGGGCAGCATGATACGAAGATTACCCAAGCCCTCACTAGCTTTTAACATCGCCCGCACTTGAGTAAGAAAGATTTCCGGGTGATCCAACGTCACTCGAATGCCGCGCCAACCCAAAAACGGATTATCTTCAGAAATCGGGAAGTAAGGTAGGGATTTATCTCCGCCAATATCTAACGTTCGCATAGTGACGGTGTGCGGAGCAAAGGTTTCTAGCTGATCACGATACGCGACCCGCTGCTCTTCCTCACTCGGGAAACGGTCGCGAAGCATAAACGGTACTTCGGTACGATACAGACCGACACCCTCTGCGCCACGCTCAAGCGAGCGCATAGCATCGGCCTTCAAACCCGTGTTTACCCACAAGGCGACGCGATGCTTATCCGTGGTTTCACACGGCAGATCTTTGAGTGTTTCAAGGCCCGCGACTAGCTCTTTATCTTCCTCAATAATCGCCTGGTATTGCTCACGCAAGGCGTCACTGGGGTCGACAATAATAGTGCCGCGATACCCATCAAGAATTAGCTCATGCCCTTCTAATTGCGTAAAGGGAATATCTACCGCACCCATAATCGTGGGAATACCCATAGAGCGAGCAAGAATGGCGATGTGCGAGTTGATCGAGCCTCGTAGTGAAATCATGCCCACCAACTGGCCCTTTGGCACTTCCGCCAACACAGACGCAGTGAGATCTTCCCCCACTAAAATGGTTTTTTCTGGATAGGTATTACGATGCGTGGAAAGCTTTTGCAAATAAGCCAACACACGACTCCCCAGATCACGTACGTCAGAAGCACGCTCTCGAAGATAAGGGTCGCTCATACTGTTGAAGGTGGAAACATGCTCAAGAATCACCTGACTCCAGGCATATTGAGCAGAGCAACCCTCCTTGATTCGCTCGGTTACTTCACCGCCAAGCGACTCGTCATCCAACATCGCCAAGTAAGCATCAAAGAGAATGCGCTCTTCTTTGTTGAGACGATCTTCTAACTCTAAACCTAAATTCTTAACATCGTTGCGAACAGCCCCCAAACAACGCTGAAAAAACACTATCTCTGCATCAACATCGTCACACTTATGATAGGGAACCGACTTCAAATCAGAGAGCGGTGACGACACCACACACTGACCAATGGCAATACCGGTTGCACCGGGAATACCAGAAAAGCGCGTTTCTCGTTTGGGGCCACCAATAGAACGCAGAGCGCCCGTCGCTTCCGCATGCGCAATGACGCTCGCCAACTGCGCAGACATGGTAACTAGGAAGGCTTCATCACCTTCATCAAATTTACGATTTTCAGCTTGCTGCACCACCAAAACACCCAAAACTTGGCGGTGATGAATAATGGGGGCGCCCAAAAAAGTACTGAATTTCTCTTCCCCAGTTTCCGGAAAATATTCATATTTAGGGTGAAGCTCGGCATTGTGAACATTGATAGGCTCTTCACGAGCGACCACATGCCCAACCAAGCCGCGCTTTTTAGGGAGAACAACTTTACCAACGGAGTCTGGGTCAAGCCCTTCCGTTGCCATAAGGAGATAATCGCCATCGGGGTTGCGCAGGTAAACGGAGCAAACATCTGCCGCCATGGCAGACTTTACGCGCTTGACGATAATATCGAGCACTTCGTCGAGTTCAGAAGCAGCGATAACCTCTTGAACAATTTGACGAAGCGAATTCAGCATGCCTGCTCACCTTCGGAACACACATCTTCAGTAAATTTATCGTTGTAAATCGAAATGAGCTCTTTGAGGGCTTTGCGATACACTTCGCGCTTGAAAGAGACTACAGCGCTTAAGGGGTACCAGTAGCTCACCCATTCCCAGCGGTCGAATTCTGGCTTGTCGATGGTATCGATGTCGATATTGGACTCGTCGGCACGCAAATGTAGTAAAAACCACTTTTGCTTTTGACCAATACAGACCGGAGATTTATTCGATCGTACCAACTTTTTCGGCAAGCGATAACGCAGCCAACCATCAGTCACAGCAAGAATATCAACATGCTCTGGCGAAAGGCCTATTTCTTCTTTCAACTCGCGAAAGCACGCCTGCTCGGGATCTTCATTCTTTTTGATCCCCCCCTGCGGGAATTGCCAAGCGTCACCACCACCCACACGACGCGCCCAAAGCAACTGACCCTGATCATTGATCAAGATGATGCCAACATTTGGACGAAAGCCGTCTTGATCGATCAAGGAAACACCTTCTACGAGTTTGTTATAATGAGAACCCTATTGTTTCACAACTTGGTCATAACCAGCAATGCGGCATTTACCCTAGCTGATCAAGAATATTCCAAGCTGAATCAAAGGCTTAGCCCTACTTTTTATGCTGACATGCAGCATTTTATAACCTACAGGCGCCAAGCCCAAACATTAACCACAACCAACACCCAAAAACAGCAGGAACCCTCTTGAGCCTAGCGATTTTCGATCTCGACAATACCTTGCTGAACGGCGACAGCGACCATAGCTGGGGCGAGTTCATGTGTGAGCGCGATTTAGTTGAGGTAGATTCTTATCGTCAACAAAATGACCAGTTCTACCAAGACTACCTAACCGGCAGCCTCGATATGACTGCTTACGTAGCGTTTGCCCTAGATCCGCTCAAACACATGAGCCAAGACCAACGCTCGTCACTTCACCAAGAGTTTATGCAGGAAAAGATAGCGCCAATGCGCCTACCCAAGGCAGATGCTTTGGTAGAGAAGCACCGTAACCAAGGTGATACACTGCTCATTATTACCGCAACCAACGAATTTATTACCGGCCCCATCGCCGTCGAGCTGGGCATTGAACACCTGCTCGCCACAACCCCCGAGCTCGTTAATGGACGCTTTAGTGGCCGCATCATAGGCGCACCCTGCTTTCAAGGCGGAAAAGTGACACGGCTTCAGGCTTGGCTAACGGAAAACCAGCAGAGATTAGAAGGGAGTTATTTTTATAGCGACTCCATAAATGATCTCCCACTTTTAGAAACTGTGGATCACCCCGTTGCAGTCGATCCCGATAAAAAATTAGAATCTCTCGCTAAAGAACGAGATTGGACCATCATTAGTTTGCGATAATGCGTGTCTGAGCCAACAAATACATAACAACTACTCACTTATCAACCAACAAGGTTAACCCCATGTTCCTTAGCCGATACTTGGCGACACCCCTTTTAACCCTAGTGATTGCCGGCCTCACCTCCTGCGACTCAAAAACCGCAGTTGCACCCTCGGCAGACGCCGCAGGCGCGAGCAACCCAACCCTGGCAACAGTGGAGGAGGCTAAACGACTTCGGCTCCCTCAATCACAAGAGCTATTCGAAGCTGGCCAGCAAGCGCTACAAAAGGGCGGCGAAGACCTTCGTATACTGGAACTCAAGGTAAAAGCTTTTCTCGATAAGCCATCCAACGTAACACTCAAACAGGCTCAAGAGACATGGTTCCAAGCAGCCTTGGCCTATCGCCATTTCGACTATTTTCGCCATATCGCCTTGGTAGACCCCCAGCGCTTCCCAACCTTGAACCGTGCCGACTACCAAATAGCAGCTTACCCGATTCGCCCCGGCTTCCTAGACGCTTACGGCCCCTATAAATTTTCAGGCCTAGTCTACGATGTGGGCTTTCCATTCAACCAAAATAGCTTAGAAAACCAACACGGCCTCACCGATGTCAGCGAAGTGGTATTAGGGCTATACGCGATCGAGTTTTTGCTATTTAACGTAGAAGTAAAGCGCGACCCACGAGACTTTTTACCCGTTGCAACACTCAATGCTGAACACAAAGAAAAAGGCTATCAAAGCATTGCAGAAATCCCCAAAAACCGCCGCCGCAAACTACTGAAACTACAAGCAGAGCTTTTGGTAAAAGATTTCGAAGCCTTACAAGCGAAATGGCTCAATGAAACAGAGAGTGATATTTATGCACAGTGGCAGAGCCTTGACCCTGAAGCCGCTTTCCGTACGCTAGCCCGCACAACAGAAAGTACTTTAGTTCAAATTCTCACCGAAATTGGCGAGCTTAACCAAGATGAACCGCGATTTATGCACGTATCACCGCAGGTATTCGCCAGCTCGTTCGCAGTTAAGCAAGTCTACGTTTGCCGAGCAATACACTCTGCCGCAAAGGCGATAGAAATTCAGGAAGAGCAAGTCGATACTGCCGCACGTACGCATTACACAAGAGCGCTTGAGCTCTGCGGTGTTGAATCTTTAGGAGAGGGTACAGAAGAGAAAGATCACTGGCGCGAGATGTTCAGCGCAGTCAAGGGCACCAGTGATGCTTTGGCGAACCGGTCTTAAATACGCTTCGCCTTTAACTGAAGACGAATGTTATTCGTCTTCTTCCAAAGTGTTTTTATAGGCTTCTAGATCCATAGCCTCGTCAAGCTCGTCAACCGAGCTTGGCTTCACCTTATAAAACCATCCATCATCGTAGGGCGAGCCATTTACAGTTTCAGGTGCATCTTCTAAAGCCTCATTCACCGCGATTACTTCACCTGAAATTGGGGAGAAAATGTCGGACGCAGCTTTTACAGATTCAACCACGCCAGCTTCTTCGCCACATGTAACCGTCGCTCCCACTTCCGGCGTTTCTACATAAACGACATCACCCAGTGCTGCTTGAGCATGATCGGTAATTCCCACCGTAACACTGCCATCGTCATCTAAACGCGCCCACTCGTGGCTAGCTAAATATTTTAATTCTGGTCTTAACTCACTCATTTAACAATTCCCCAGCGCGTGGCACTTCGATATAAGTTGTAGATTACAAAAAAATTATTATTCGGCTTCACTTCTTATTTTTTTCCAGTAAAACCAAACAGCAAAAAGACTTAGAAACAAATTAAAACACTTTTTTACCGTGGCGCACAAAATTTGGCGCAACCACCTGCACAGGCAAACGCTTACTGCGCACCTGCACTTCACACTCACTACCAATTGACTCCGGCACACGAGCCAAAGCAATACTGTGACCCAGCGTGGGCGAGAAACTGCCACTGGTAACAATGCCTTTGGCTTCACCATCAATAATCACCTCGTACCCTTCGCGCAACACGCCCTTGCCTTGCAAAACGAGGCCGACGAGCTTTTCTCCAAGCTGGTCTTTTTGCATTTCTATGGCCGCACGACCAATAAAATCACGTGTCTGTGGTTCCCAGGCAATTGTCCACCCCATGTTTGCTACCAATGGCGAAATTTCATCATCCATTTCGTGGCCATAAAGGTTCATACCCGCCTCAAGACGCAAGGTGTCGCGGGCACCCAAACCACAGGGCGCAACCCCTTTGTCTTTAAGGGCTAGCCAAAACGATTCCGCCTCCTGTTCTGGCAGCATAATTTCGTAACCATCTTCCCCGGTATAACCAGTGCGAGCAACGAACCAGCCTTCCTTGCCCAGGGGCGCTGTATCTAAACCCTGAAACACTTTTAGGGTTTCAAGCTCTTGAATACCGAGAAGCTCATTCGTCAACGCGCGTGCATTAGGGCCTTGCACAGCAATCATGGCAAAGTCTGCTCGCTCTTGAATCTCAACATTAAAGGCCTGGGCCTGCTGTTCGATCCAGGCCAAGTCTTTGTCGCGAGTCGCACAATTAACCACCATGCGATAACCGTCATCCATCAGGTAAACAATAAGGTCATCAATCACACCACCAGCGTTATTGAGCATACCTGTATAAAGCGCCTTGCCAATAATCTTTAGTTTTTCCACATCGTTGGCAAGTAAACGTTGTAAAAACGCCGTGGCCTCTTCACCCGATATATCTACCACTGTCATGTGAGACACATCAAACATACCCGCGTTATTGCGCACCGCGTGATGCTCTTCTACTTGTGAACCATAATGTATGGGCATCAACCAGCCGCCAAAATCGACTAGTTTTCCACCAAGTTCAATATGAGTTTTTTTCAAAGCTGTTTCTTGCAGCATGCCAACCTCGTGCGTGAACGTCGAGGCGCATTCTAGAGTATTTCCCAACTCGCTTGCACTCACAAAACCGAGACTTTAGCTAAGCTTCACATTTCCATTTGCCTTAAAGCGCTCAATTCTTGTTTACCACCCACCTAGACCTCACGTAAACAAGTGCTATACAGTTGCGCGCTATGAAATACGACAACAATTTTCTTTTCGCTAACGCACTGCTTAACTGGTTCGACCAACATGGGCGCAAACACTTGCCCTGGCAAGACCCGATTACCCCCTACCGGGTGTGGCTATCAGAAATTATGCTGCAACAAACCCAGGTCGACACAGTTATCCCCTATTTCACTCGCTTTCTTGAACGCTTTGAAACTGTGGAAGCACTTGCAAAGACCCCACAAGAAGACGTACTGCACCTTTGGACGGGGCTCGGCTATTACGCTCGCGCCCGCAATCTACACAAATGCGCGCAACAAATTGTTGAGCTACATGACGGCGACTTTCCACAAGACGCCGAACAACTCACAACCCTGCCGGGCATAGGCAAATCAACCGCCCGCGCCATCTGCAGCATCGCATTCGGCCACGCTGAAGCCATACTTGATGGCAACGTCAAACGTGTGCTCGCACGCTTCCACGCGGTAGAGGGCTGGCCAGGCAAACCCGCGATAGAAAAAATACTCTGGCAACACGCCGAATCACACATGCCCGACACTCGCTGCGGCGACTACACCCAAGCCATCATGGATTTGGGCGCGACCCTGTGTACGCGCAGCAAACCCCGCTGTAATGAATGCCCCATGCGCGACCACTGTCAAGCCCACGCACTTAACAAAACGGCAGAACTGCCCACAAAAAAACCGAGCAAGGTTAGTCCAATAAAGGCTGCCACTTTGTTAATACTCAAAGACTCGCAACAACGCATCCAACTAGAGCAGCGGCCTCAAAGCGGCATTTGGGGTGGCTTATGGAGCTTTCCAGAATTCGACAACTGCGAGACTGCACTCGCAACAGCCCAACAAACAGGCGCAATACAGTCGCATGAAGTGTGGTCACAGTTCAGACACGTTTTCAGCCACTACAAACTCGACATTCAGCCCTGCATTGTAGAGCTAGATAACTACACACAAGCGAGCAAGCAGAACAACAAACGCTGGGTTACACTGGAGCAAGCACTAAAACTAGGGCTGCCCGCCCCAGTTAAAAGCCTGATCGAAAAACTGGCCGCCATCGAAGAACAACTAATTTAACCCCTTTACTTAACGCACCCTAGAGCAAACACCATGAGCCGAACCGTCAACTGTCGAAAGCTGGGCAAAGAACTGCCTGGGCTCACCGCCCCACCGCTACCGGGACCTAAGGGCCTAGACATATATGAAAACGTTTCACAGCAAGCCTGGCAAACGTGGCTACAACACCAAACACGACTCATTAATGAAAAACACCTCAACATGATGGATCTGCAAGCCCGAAAATACCTAGGTGAGCAAATGAATCTCTTCCTCTCTGGACAAGACTACGATCAAGCCGAGGGCTACGTCCCTGAAAACAAAGGGGAATAGACCTTATACAAGTGCGCAAAACCGGCTTGACTACTCCACCCTGACCGGGTTTAATACGCGCCTCGCTCGATAAGGGTTACCTAAATCACCCCTATCGACCATGCCCAGATAGCTCAGTCGGTAGAGCAGGGGATTGAAAATCCCCGTGTCGGTGGTTCGATTCCGCCTCTGGGCACCATACATTTTGAAGGCTCGGCATTTATGCCGGGCCTTTTTTATTTTTTAAGCCCCGTTTTATCTTTTGGTTACCGCCAGACAAACCAAAAGCCAAGTACATGGGTTCATGCACCCTCCCCAACAAAATCTAACCGCTATATAAAAAACCTAAAACCCCATGTTCGACTGACGTTTACACTCAAGTCACACCCCCCTAACTTTGAGTACATTGACCTGCCGTTTCACAAAACGAATAACCATCACCCACAAAAATAAGACCATAAAACAGGCAGGCATCAAGCGCGCTAGTTTTTATTTTTCATCATTTACTCTTGGATATCGAACGATGAAAAAATTTTCATCTCGTTTTTATCGGTTTTTGCACTGCCCTCAACCCTCACCTGTGAGAGCAACACACACTTAAAGAAATGTATTTTGAATTAGATGAACATTTCTTATACACTCGCCAGATCTTCTAGGGCTTGCGGCAACTGAATGCCCCTAACAGGACGCCGAACGTCAAATTCAAGATGAAAGAAAGCCAACCCTTCCCATTATCAAACCGCAATACGCTATGGTTTTAACGCCAGATACATTATTTCTAACCCAACAAATTGAAAAAGCGAATGGCAGTACCATTGCAGCTATTGATAGCTTGGGAAATTCCATTACTTATGGAATGCTGCGAGAAACGAGCGCACAACTGGCGGAAAAGCTCGGGCCTAATCCACGGCTAGTATTATTAGAAGCTGAAAATTCGGTTAATTGGTTAGTGGCCTATGTAGCATGCCTGAGTGGCGGACACCCAATAGTTTTCACCCCCGCAAAAGACGAATCAACGTTTAAAAAACTATGTACCGACTATCAAGTTGACGTGGCGTTGCGCCCAAACAATAATTTTGAACCAGAATTTTATCCCGACGCCCCAAAGAAAAATTTTCACCCCGAACTTGCCGTTTTGCTTTCAACATCTGGCTCTACGGGAAGCTCGAAGTGTGTAAAGCTATCGCACTCAAACCTGGCAGAAAACTCTAAATCGATTAGCGAATATTTACGCATCGATGCAAACGAAAAAGGCGTTGCAAATTTACCAACACATTATTCCTATGGCTTATCGATTATAAATAGTCATTTATACTCCGGGGCTACGATACTACTCACAAGCTTATCCGTAATAGAGGATGAATTTTGGGAGTTTTTAAACACAAACAAAGCCACCAGCTTTGCCGGTGTCCCTCATGTTTTCGACTTATTAACTCGAACGGACTTTGAAAAAAAACCCCCTCAAAGCTTACGTTACGTTACTCAAGCAGGCGGCCGGCTTGAACCAAAAAAGGTTCAGCATTTCCTTGATATTGCCAAGCGAAACGACTGGGATTTTTTTGTTATGTACGGCCAAACGGAAGCGACCGCTCGAATGGCTTATATGCCCCCCGGCCAACTAGAAAATAATATTTCTAGTATTGGCTTAGCGATTCCAAATGGAACGCTTACCGTTATTGGCGATAATGGCCGCACCTGCGACACAGGAGAAACTGGCGAGCTCGTATACCAAGGCCCCAACGTCATGATGGGCTACTCCACGAGCTTTACAGATTTAAATGATGCACCGATATCTCAAAGCCTGACAACCGGAGATATTGGTCACGTAGATAAAAATGGGTTTTACTATATCACCGGGCGGCGCAGCCGATTCATAAAAGTATTTGGCAACCGCATAGGGCTAGATGATGTAGAGCAATTATGCTCCAACAACAATATAGACACAGTGGCAACCGGGGTTGACGACCACCTATTAATTGCTACCACCGAAGAAGATAAAACTGAAAACATTGAAACGCTTATTCAGGAAGAAATCAAAATCCCGCGCGGATATTTTTCTGTATTGACAGTAGACGAATTCCCTTACACCCCCGCAGGCAAAGTTGACTACCCAAAACTAAAAAGTTTTATAACCGAGACAAACAAAAAAACCAAAGCTTCTTTCTCAATCCGCTCGTTATTTGAGTTTGGCCATAAAAGAAAAAGCGACCAAAGTATCGCCGATGTTTATTTAGAAACGTTTGGAGAATCTGCTTTAGATAAAAAAAATACTTTTCGCACC
The DNA here is from genome assembly GCA_045430305.1 of Agarilytica sp. Classification (GTDB taxonomy): domain Bacteria; phylum Pseudomonadota; class Gammaproteobacteria; order Pseudomonadales; family Cellvibrionaceae; genus Agarilytica. The sequence goes on from JAILXW010000003.1 coordinate 112,877, forward strand.
CTTGGCGGCGACTCTTTAACCTACGTCAGGGTTGCTAGCATATTGGAGGCAAGAATCGAACAGCCCCCAAAAAACTGGGATACGTTAACGCTTGTCGAGCTCACAAAACTAGAAAAGTCACACCCCAGTAGCAAGAGCTGCTCAAACACTGGCCTCCATTCCAACTTTGACACATTACGCTCATTGGCCTGCCTGCTCGTCGTATTCTGTCACGTAATTGGCCAACCCCACACTGGATTAAAGATCGATGATGGCCCACTACGCTGGCTTGCCGATAGCCTAGACTATTTTCGCATGCCCATTTTCATGGCAATGGCGGGTTTTTTTTATGCAACACTAACGATTAACAAGGGCAACGCCTCAGCATTTTTTAAAAAGCATTTAAAAATGTTGATGATTCCGGCAATTTTCATCACCTTAGTTTATTGGGCAGTACGCCGCATCGGCTACGGGTTAGATGAACCCCTCTTACCCTATCTTTTTTCGGGGTACCTACATCTTTGGTTTATTTATGCGCTGATGGTCACCCTGACGGTAGCAGCGCTTATTGATGTGTTTTTGAAAAGCAATACCTGGTTATGGGTGATACTTATCATTCTGACTCCGATCGCAGCACACCATGTGCCTCATATGCCACTCTTCAGCATTAGCCAAGCGATAGAATATTTTTGTTTTTTTTCTATCGGTGTTTTGATCAACCGAAACGCGGGCATATTGAAAATCCGGGCTTTATTCGCGATTTCCTCAGTGCTAGCTGCAGCTGCTATCGGTGCACAACAGCTTAGTTTTTTCGGCTTTGACAACCCTATTGTTCAGTGGCCGTACTGGTGGCACGTCGGTGGCAGCGCATGTTTAATGCTGATGATTTATTTATTCCCTAGAATGCCCTCACTGGAAGTATTGAGCATCTTCACATATTCCATTTATCTATGGCATCCCTTCGCCAATGGAGTGATTCGCTTTGCCCTTCAACAGCTACACGTTGAAAGCCTTACCACCCTGATCATTATTGGTTTTACAGCGGGTGTATTGGGACCAATCATACTTCACAGAACCTTAATACGGTTTCCTGCACATGTAAGGACGCTATTTATTGGACGATAGAACCAGCCCACCTTCGGGGCCAAATAATTTATGACAGCCAAATAAGCCGCTCTCATTAGCGCGGGTGCAACCAACCGGGTAGTAATGAATATGGATCAGTTTCGATGCTTTTCTCGTAGCTAATGCCAAGCTTATCAAATCGCTTTTGTAAACTTCCGTCTTTTAAGCCGTCAAACAAATCTGTACAGCCGCCTAAAAACTCCCCTTTTACAAATAGCTGGGGAAAGGTATTCCAACCTGTTTTATCTCGAAGTGCCACACGCATACGTGCTCCTCGATTTGCGTCTTGATAAGCAACTGCATCCAAATCTGCACTTTCGTATTGAATACCGTATAATTTTAATACTTTGCGTACTGACCAACAAAATTCACACCACTCCAAGGCAAACATAACCACATCAGAATCTTGCTGGACTTCTTCAGCTACCATATTTTTCGCTTCATCATCTAACACTGGCTCATCATCACTCGGCAGTGCCGCTGAGCTTGTATCAAAACGATACTTTTCTGTGGACATGGAAATATCAATTTCGTCTGCTGTCATATCTTCACTGATACTTTCAAAAAGTGGCGTCGATAAATAGCGCTCACCAGTATCAGGCAACATACATAAAATATTACTTCCTTCGGGCGCAGCCTCAGCCAGCTTCAACGCACCCGCAAAAGTTGCACCTGCAGAAACCCCCACAAAGATACCTTCTTTCTGCGCCAAGTCTTTACTGCACTGAAGGGCGTCATTGCCATCAATCCCGACATAATCGTCGATTCGCCCATCTTCTAGCGCTTCCTCTGCAAGCTTCGAAATAAAATCTGGCGACCACCCCTGCATTAAGTGCGGCCTAAACTTTGGGTGGCTAACAGATGCACTACCATCTTCTGCGCGTTGCTGTTTGATACCACTGGCCAATATTGCTGAGTTGTCTGGCTCGCAAATAACAATTTTGGTATTGGGACTTTTATCTTTTAGCACACGAGAAACACCGTTAAACGTTCCACCAGTTCCAAAACCACTGACCCAACAATCCAAATTAATTTCGCTAAAACTTTCAAGAATTTCAATCGCGGTCGTACGCTCGTGTATTGCTGCATTGGCCGGATTCTCAAATTGTCGCGCTAGCCACCAGCCGTGCTTATCCGCCAGCTCTTTTGCTTTATTAACCATGCCTGTGCCTTTTTCGGAGGCCGGAGTTAGCACCACTTTCGCACCTAAAAAACGCAACATTTTTCGTCGTTCTATACTGAAGTTCTCAGCCATTGTAATAACAAGCGGGTAGCCTTTTTGCGCACACACCATCGCCAAGCCTAAACCTGTGTTGCCACTGGTCGCCTCAACCACTGTTTGCCCCGGCTTTAGCTCACCACGCTTTTCCGCATCCTCTATCACACCAATAGCCAAACGATCTTTTACTGAGCCCATTGGGTTAAACGACTCAACTTTCACATATAAATTAACCCGCTTGGGGCCAAGGTTATTTATTTTAACCACGGGGGTATTGCCAATGGTTTCCAGTATCGATTGTGCTATTTTCATAATTTTTCTCTTTATAGGTCTTCCATAATCAGGCTGGCAGGCGCGAACACGTCATAGCAATGCGACAAAAAAATAGACGCCACCATTCCCTTGTGACGAATATTTACTAAGGAAGAGTACGACGCAAAAACGGGCAACCCACACGGCCCAATATAATTATTTCAGTATGAAGGAATAAAAAACCGGGTTCCGTAAGGTTATTTATATTCTGCGTGTTCTCGCTCAATACGTTTTGCCGTATTGCGGATTTGTTCTTTGAAGTAGGTACTGAATTTTTCTGAATAAGCTTGTTTATCGATCGCGAGATGCATGCAGCGTATCCAAGCGTCGGAAAGCGAGGGAGAAATATCAAAGCGTGCATGGGCTTTTGCAATTTTTATTTTACCGAATTTGTCGCGATATAAACTGGGGCCTCCCAGCCAGTCGCACAAGTAACGACCCAGCTTTTCTTTCGAACCACTTAAATCTTCCGGGTACAAAGCTCGCACATCTTTCGCCTCGGGCGTCGTATCGAGCAACTGATAGAATGTCGCTACCAAACGCTTTATCCCTTTGATGCCACCAACCGCTTGAAATGACGTGTCTTCAAACCCGTAAGGTAGCGCTTCTTGTACGCGTGTTACATCACGTTCAGTCATAAATAGATACGGCTCAGTTGGGCGCTAAACGCCTGTTGGTTGAGGGGGTATTAGAGAAAGATATTAGCACAGTGACGACAATGATAAATGCGCCAAGCGAAACGCCCTCATATAACTAAGCAAGATACACTCTCAAAGATTTTATAATGGGATAAAATATCACAATATCGTTTACAGCGTTATCACCACCTAAAGAGAAAGAAAAGTGTGACGCACGTCAAGTTTTTATTGACCACGAAAGAACGCAACAATAAAATGGCGCCTTAATCAACCTTAGTAATTTCTCAAATGTACCCCAGAACCGATGCAAAACGATTTAAGACAAAAACTCGTAGAAGCTGACTATATCGCCGCGCTGCATCTTTACGGGTTAAATTCTCGCGCATCCGGTGAGCTTTTGCACACTTTTGCATTAGAGGATTGCACTCATATCGTAAAGCGATTTTTCGAAACTGCAAAACTTGCCGGCTTTTTCCGTTTTATTCTGTCGGATGGCAATAGCACTACTAAATTTGGTGCCTCCATCGATCGAAAATTTCTGGACAAACAAGCCATTAACCAAGCCTGCGCTCAACGCTCAGAAAAAATTAGTGAAACAAATGGGTTTATTGTTTTTAAATCTCCGCTTATAACGATTTTTCTTGCCAAACAACATATCCCAGAAACACAAATTGCTTGGATTCGCGACATCGTATGCTTGCTTCTAGATACGTTACACGCGTGGCTAGAAAATTATATGAAGCGTCAGGTGATCGCAGAAAATTTGCGTAATTCCTTGGTCGACACAATTCAAGCCAGCTCAGAATTAATGGACCAACACATCACTATCTCTGATGAGCTTATCGCCAATATTTCTTCGAAATTTCCTGCGCTTGGCCTCGAAGAAGATCAAGAAGATATGATTCTCGATATTATTAACTCATCTTGCAGTGGGCACGTTTCAATGATTGAACAGCAAATTCGCAGCAACAACACACTAGGCGATACCCTTCTTAATGCTGTTGATGGAATTTGCGAGGGTGATTTACTTTTCGATAAGAAAGATCATTTAAATGATGATGGCGTCGAACTTTTTTGATTCGAGCTTTTCTGGCTTATACCTTTACAACCTTTCCACCAACAAGATTGGTTGTCATTAAAATCGCTAATGGCCCGCCATTGCGGTGACGTACCTTGATTTAGATGTTCCAACGACCCCCAACTGCCGTGTTTACTAGGTACGGCAACATCTACAAAATGGACGTGCAATTCTCCACCGCCTTCTTTCCATGCTCGCAAAAAATCCCGGTATACATTTTCCATTCTTGGGTCGCGGTTAATGGCAATATGAAAGTCGACAATATCTTTGTCTCCGAACATGCTTAAGCCGTTGGATGAAATATGCTGCCCCCCTTCATAGGCAACAACGCCCATATTAAATTTTTTCGCATAGCTGACCCAGTACTGCATTTTATCTAGCGTTTCGTGATATACGCCTTTATATTCTTTAAATTTAGGCAATGACTTTAAATGGGCACCCGTTTCTAGCTGTTCAAAGGCCAACCTTAAACCACCATCTTTTTCTTTCATCCACTCCCTTAGAATCGCCTCATGTTGAATATTTTTTTTATGCCGCGGTGGCCCAATTAGGCCGCCATTAAAGTATGTTGTAATGGCTAGATAATCTATCCCGTATTGATGACAAGGTTTGTTCCCTTCTTTTACCCATAGCGGGCACTCCATGGCTGCCTTTTGCAAGTTTCGCCACCCAGTATGTACACCCAACACACACTTCACGCGCTGCTTTCTATCAGAAAAAACCTCTTCCTTAAAAACCTCACACATTTGTGCTGTTCGCATGCCGTGCCACTGCATAAATGCATTCCCTATATCACCCCAGCGTTTGCGAGCCGCCTGATTTCCATATTGCGCTTGTTTAAAGCCCCAATTCCACATTTCATTGCTGTGTTCTATATATACGCGAAGTGTTGGGTGAAGCTTTTCTTTCACGACTTTAGCAAAGCTGCGCATGTAATCGATATCCGCCAAATGAGGTATGTTGAACCATGCATCCACCTTTAACGTGTTAACCAACTGAAGCATTACCTCTAACGGAACGCCACCATGACTACGCCAAGTTCGGTGGCTTTGCCTAGGCCTATCAGCCCATAAGGCTTGCTCTGAGGCATTGGTATCCATCCAGTCCATAAAGCGGAAGGCTTGAAAGTTGCTGACATAGGGTAGCCACTGAGGGTTAAAGATTCTTCCTGCTTTATAATCGGCAACGTATTTTTCTGGAATGATACGAATATTCCGAATAGGGTTTGCCGGATTGGTTTCTTCAATGACGAGCAAGTGCGCACCGCGCCCAACATGCACGACATCTCGCTCGACATTAGACGCGCGAGAGTCTTTCCTGGCAGACCAGGTATATTTGATACGCCCCTCACCTTCGTAGTACACGTGTACGCGACTAAACGGCAAAACACTGGCGTCATCTACTGCTAAAAAAACGGTGCCTGCTGTTTGGCCTGGTTTGAGCGAGCGAAGCCAGTCGTTCTCATCAGTGTCAAAACCTTTAACCTTGTTAAACCAGTCTTGCCAAGGCCGCGCCTGCTTCATCAAATCGATGAATGGAAACTGCGTCGACCAGTCGGCGATCCCTGCGAGCCCCATTCCGGTCGACCCTTTATTACTCCTAGAAGATATCTGAACCCCCTCAAGAGAGGAAACCTCAGGTAGAATACCCGCCTGATTTGGAGCTGGAGATTCCGCACTAGAGTGAGACGCTAAAAAAAGCGATAGCCAAAGACTGATAAGAATATTGAGCGTTTTTAAAGGTATTCGAGTAACCACAATGCACCTGCTTTAAATATGTACAGTCTCAGACAGAAATAATCACTTTAGGTGCCACATTCTGCAATTAATCGGTAGGATTTACCCCAGATTAAATATGCAGCACCTCCACTAACGGGTTTTTACGTTATATTACTTTAACGGTACAAAAGTATACTCATAAAGACCGGCACTGCGCGCGCACTTAGGTTCCACTCGGTCTTTACGTCGGCTTTTTTTACAGCGTTGTTTTTAGTCTGCGCTAACACTCTAGCCACAGTATAAAATGATTCCAACTTTGGGCGGCAAGCGTGACCCAGGTCTCAAAAGGCTTGGAAGGCATGATAATTGCTACAGATGCGGTCGGAAATCGGGGCAGTCGCGAAAAGGCTCCCTGCGACTTAGACATATAGTTTTTTGGGGGACGGGGGCATCATACGAGCCGCTAACCGAATCATTGAGGTTAGAAGTGGCTTCTTATCGACCTGGCGACGCGCCGCCTTCGAATCGTCACCACAGAAAAAATCAATGCTTTACTGATACAGAATATAGGCGCCTTACGTTCACTCGTGAGAACGCCGCATAAATTAACATCGAGATTTTACTTAGGGAAACTTAGGACGCTATGAACAAACCAAGTGCTCAAACAATAAGCTTGCCACTGCCGGCAGCCATTACTGGATTGATCGAACGACATGACCTTCTACGTGTTGCAGCCACAACGCTCATTTTCGGCTTTGTCGTATTGATAGCAAAACAATTCGGGCTGGAGAATCGCACTTTTTTATACTCGCTCATACTCGCCTGTATTGGTTTCCCAATTCACCATGTACTACCCAAGTCTCTAAAGCTGCCCTTTTTTGTACTGATCTCCTTCGCAGCAATAGTACTAGCATTAGGCTTTGTAAATGCTGCTTGGCTTATTGGCTTAGGCTCGTTCTTTATTGTGCTGGCCCATTTACCCATTCCTTTTATGGCCAGGGTTGCGGCCCAAATAGTATTAGGCGCCGTGTTAATTGTATTTCGCGCTGACCTTTTCCCCTCTTTAGTACCTTCTGCAATTTGGCCCATTTTGGGCTCAATGTTTATTTTCCGCCTTATGATCTATATGTACGATCTCAAGGAAAAAACTGCAGAGTTTGGCCCTTGGCGCGCTCTGGCGTACTTTTTCATGGTGCCCAATGTCAACTTTACGCTGTTGCCTGTGATCGATTATAAAAACCTCTTCTCGGTTTACTACCCGCCAAAAGTTCAGAGTATAGAAATTTACCAAAAAGGTGTCGTGCTACTGCTACGCGGCTGTATTCACTTGCTTCTCTATCGTTTGGTATACCAAAACGTATTGGTCGACCCCGCCACCATTACGGATGCCAGTGGCGCCTTCCAATACTTAGTAGGCACCTTTCTACTTTACTTACGTATTTCTGGTTATTTCCACATGATTTCCGGCATTCTGCATATGTACGGATTTAACTTGCCAGAAACACATCACCTTTACTTTTTGGCCTCAAGCTTCACTGATTTTTGGCGCCGCATTAATATTTTCTGGAAAGATTTCATGCAGAAAATATTTTTCTATCCCGTGCACTTTTGGCTAACGAAGCACATGGGCCCTCTCACTGCGATGACCATTGCGACGGTTTACGCCTTTTTCCTCACTTGGTTTTTACACGCTTACCAATGGTTTTGGATTCGTGGCGATTTTAAAATCTCAGCTCAAGATGCCCTGTTCTGGGGAACACTGGGTGTTGCGGTACTGATTAATTTATTGTGGGAAATGACTCACCCCAAAAAGCGCTCGCTAAAAGCTCCGAAACGAACCCTAAAAAGCGAACTAAGCCTTGCGTTAAAAACCGTCGCTACGTTTTTATCAATCGTTTTCATATGGAATGTATGGTCTACACCAGACTTTGCTGAATTAAGTTTAATTTTAGTGAATTTTGCTAATTTCGGTGTAAAAGACTTCTTTATCATCTTTGGCTTCTGCGTGTTTCTTGGCGGTTTCGCGGTTCTATACGGGCATAAAACTCGTGGAGATTCTGGCTTATTTTCTTTCGGTAAGAAGAAAAAAGTTGTCGATAAAAACTCTTTCTTCTGGCAAACAGCGCTAAAAACAGGTGCCGTATGTTTACTTTTGTTGGTGGTTTCCCACTTCCCAACATCAGTACCAGGCACCCCAGCCTTTCAAGCCGTTGTGGCTCGCCTCGTAACAAATCAACTTAACGAACGCGATCGAAAGTTACTTCAACGCGGATACTATGAAGATTTAACGGATGTCACTCGTTTTAACCCCGAACTACAAGCGCTTTACAATATTAAACCCGCAGACTGGACCACGAACGACGTTATCGTAGAAGCGCCGAATGAGTTCCCGCCATACAAAATGCTGCCGTCGATGACTGACGAGTTTATGAGTAAAACACTTACAACGAACCAATTGGCTTTCCGCGATCAGGAATATAGCGAAACCGCACCTGAAAACACGTACCGCGTGGCACTCTCAGGCGCCTCGCATTCTTTCGGTTCAGGCGTAGAAAACAACGAAGCCTATGAAGCGATATTCGAAACACGACTCAATAAAGAACTCAGTGATAACGGCTTAGGCCAGTACGAGTCTCTCAACTTGTCACTTGGCGGCTTTGGCCCAGCATGTAAAATTGCCACGCTCGAAAATAAAGGCTTAACACTCGATGTCGACGGCCTAGTCTACGTTGCCATTGATGATTTTTATTGGGCGCCCATTGAAATCTCTATTGCTTACCACGACAAAAATGCGGCTTTCTATTTCGAAGGCATTCGCAAAATTGCTGAAAAGGCTGGCGTTAAAGAGGGCATGAAACGCACAGAAATCGAAATACGTATCAAAAAACATCTGCCTGAAATCATTCGCAGCTATTACACTTACTTGCGCGATCTTGCAGCATCGAAGGGCGTTGACCTTTGGATTGCAGTCATCCCGATCCCGGAAGACCAATCGCGCGCGAAGAAAAATATTGAAAATCAAATAGCGATCGCTAAAGAGCTTGGTATTAAGCTAGTAGATATTCGTGACGCTTACGACAACGTTACGCACTCTGACCTTTGGGTTGCTCCTTGGGATCGACACCCATCCAAAGAAGGTCACGAACTAATGGCTGGCCGGTTTTACGAAGAGTTTCACGATGAAATCCTTGAAGCTATTAAAACAAAAACGCAAAATTAACCTCTACACTAATTAACCACATAATTTGACTACGGGAGCTGTTATGCCAACTACAGATGATATTGAAAAGGCACTTAAAACTTACATTCTTGAAGAATTCTTGCCAGATGAAGATGAAGAAGATCTGACTAGCGACATCGAACTTGTAAGCACCGGCATTCTCGATTCTGTATCAGTAATTAAAGTTGTTGCTCACATCGAAAGCTTTTACAGCATCAAGATAGAAGCACATGAAGCCAGCGTTGATAACATGAACACTATCGAATCAATGGCGGCGCTCGTTAGTAAAAAACTGGCTTAATCAACGTTAAAGAGGCACACGGATATGGGGCTACACCATTATTTAGTCGATTCTGCAGCGAAATTTCCTGATCGTCCTGCGGTAGTAGAACCCGGAAAAGGATCTATTTCTTACGCTGACTTTTCAAATCTGACTGACCGTGTGCGCGACCGACTCGTGCAGCTTGGCGTAACGCCGGGCGACAGAGTTGGCATCATGCTACATAAATCCATCGATTCTGTAGCATGCATATATGGAATATTAAAAACAGGGGCCGCATACGTTCCTGTGGATGTCACCGGCCCTGTTCCCAGAGCGGCTTACATTCTTTCTAACTGCGAAGTTGATGTGGTTTTCGTAGAAAAAGGCTTAATAGAAAGTCTTGCTGCCGAAATTGAAAAGCTGGAAGGTAACACCACACTTATCGAACTTGACGAACCCGGCATGGGCGAAGCCTTATCTGCAGCATTAGACGCAGAAGATCAAAAGCAGGCCGCAAGCCCTGTTGATACATATCAAAGCGAAGATTCTGATCTGGCTTATATTCTTTATACATCGGGTTCTACGGGCTTACCCAAAGGTGTACCCCTTACCCACAACAACGGCACAGCCTTTGTTGAATGGTGTTCAGCTGTGTTCACGCCAACGGAAGAAGATCGCTTTTCTGCACATGCGCCCTTTCATTTCGATCTGAGCATTCTCGATTTATACACCCCAATTAAACACGGTGCGGCTATCGTCTTACTCGGGGAAGAATTAGGTAAAGAACCGGCGCGCTTAGCGCAAGTTTTTGAAGATGAAAAAATTTCGGTGTGGTACTGCGCCCCATCTATATTGACTATGTTGCTGCAATTTGGCGAAATCGCCACAAAAGATCTTTCCCATACTCGCGCAATTTTATTTGCGGGCGAAGTCTTTCCTGTTGGCCACTTGCGTAACTTGATGAAAGCCATTCCTCACCCGAAATATTACAACCTTTACGGCCCGACAGAAACTAACGTCTGCACTTACTGCCCGGTACCGGAAGACTTTACGACGTCTGAAGATTCAAATTTACCCATCGGCCCTGTTTGCGAGCACCTAAACGCATTGGTTGTTGATACCGATGGCAATGAAGTGGCGCGTGGTGAAATTGGCGAGTTGATTATTTCTGGCGGTAATGTCATGGCGGGCTACTGGAATTTGCCGGAGCAAACGGCAAAGGCGTTTTTCCAAAAAACAGATGGCCAATACTACCGCACAGGCGACCTAGTTACCGAAGACGAACAAGCCCGCTTCACTTACGTGGGTCGTCGCGATCGCATGATCAAGAAACGTGGCTTCAGAGTAGAACTGGGCGAAATAGAAGCGAAGCTTCACCTACACGAAAACATACTGGAAGCGGCAGTTGTGGCTGTATCTAATGACGAGGGCGTGCAAGTACATGCACACTACGTCACCAAAGACAGCAAAAAAATCTCCGTAATTAAACTTAAAAAGTTTTGTTCTGAGCATCTCCCTGTTTATATGGTACCTGACAGTTTCACACTGCACGAAGCCATGCCTAAAACATCGACCGACAAAACTGATTATCAAACACTAAAAAAAGTTCATGAGGAAGCATGATGTCCAAGCTAAAAGCGCTTAAGCAACAAAAAGAAGGCATTATTGACGACAACGAAATCGTTCAACTGTGTTACGAAGTTGCGCAAAAATTTAAACCGCGCGCCGAACAATATGATCGCGACGGCCGCTTCCCAAAAGAAAACTTTGACGACCTCAAAGAGGCTGGCTTACTCGGTATTCTGGTCCCAAAAGAATTTGGCGGCTTGGGTGCTGACTTCCTCACGTACACCAAAGCGATCGAACAACTGGCGATTGGCGACACATCAACTGCATTGACGTTTAACATGCACAACATCGCGATTGGCAGCTTGGCCGAGCTGGACATTTCTTCACTCGAAGGCACAGACCAAGGTGCAACCATGGTGAAATTCCGTGACTGGATGTTCACCGAAGCTGCGGTTAATAAAAAACTTTTTGCTTCTGCTGCTTCTGAAGCGGGCGTCGGCGCAAAATTTTCTGAATTTAAAACCTCTTACAAAACTGTAGACGGCGGTTTTGTTCTTAACGGCTCAAAATCGTGGGTCTCGATGGCAGAAAACGCTGACTATTACGTTGTGGTAGCGCGCTCTGAAGAAATTGAAAGTGAAAACACACCGCTTTCCTTCCTAATTGTTGAGCATGGCAACCCGAATGTAACCTGGGAAAATACCTGGGATGTATTGGGCATGCGCGGCACATCGACCAACCCAATGCACATGAAAGATTGCTTTGTACCCACTGATCGTTTGTTCTTGGGCAGCGAAGGTTACGCATTAATGAAAATTGTGCGCGAGCCACATTGGCTGATTGGCGGTTACATTGGTGTATATCTTGGCATTTGCCAGGCCTCATTTGAATTCTTAGTAGACCAACTTAAGAAACGAAAAATTCCCGGCACAGACATGTCTCGTGCAGACGACCCCGTTATTCAACATCAAATTGGCGAAATCTACTCTAAGCTCTTGAGTGCGCGTAACGCGACTCACTTAGCAGCAAAATTGGTTGATGACAAACCAGGGTCTGTTGAAGCAAACACTGCAATCCATAACTCAAAATACATTTGTAGTGAGCTCGGCCCTTGGATCACAGCTCGCGCTATTCGTATGCTGGGCGCAAGTTCATTAACTAAGAAGTTACCTCTTGAGCGCTGGTACCGCGACTCACGCTGTGGCGGTTTAATGCCAGCAACCAGTGACGCATGTTTATCTTACCTAGGAAAAATGGCTTTCGGTGCAGATCTGACCAAGCCCGGAAAGACTTACTGGTAAGCATTATTTTCTACAAGTAAAAAAAAGCCACTCAATGAGTGGCTTTTTTGTTTCAACACTTATTAATACTTAACGACAAATCGCATCTCTCTGCTCACCATCATCAAACATATCTTCCTGAATTTTGGAAAGGCCTGCGCGCGCATTAGAAAGCGACTTCACTACGAATCGTTTCAACACAGGAATACGAGCTTCATCTTTAACTGCCCCTTCAACGAGTAAATACCCTGCGTATAGATCAGCATACATATCTGTAAGTGTTTGTGCTGCTGCCCCTTTAAAAAAATCATCACCCTTTTCTTTTAGCGATGCTTTTGCTTCAAAGAAGACCTCACGCAAAACTTTTAGCTTTTGCATGATCGGTACGATGGTATCACCCACATGCATTTCAGCCATTTTGTCAAAGTACTTAGACAGTGCATCTACAGAAACATGCTTGACCGCCATACCTGCAAGCACTTGCGTTGTACCTTCGTAAATCGTCGTGATTCGCACATCTCGCGCACACCGCTCTACTTGATACTCTCGAATAAAACCACTGCCACCGTGAAGCTGTTGTGCCATATAACACACACGGTTTGCAGATTCTGTCGCGACATATTTCACCAAAGGCGATAATACATCCAACATTTTTTGCGCTTCTTTTAGTGCTACGCGATCTTCTTTAGAAGGTTTTATATCATGCGCTTTTTCATGTGCTATTTTTTCGTGTAAACGATTACGAATGTCTAACCATTGTGAACCCGCATAAACCATGGCACGACCGCTATCGATCATCACACGCATATCCATCAACATGTCAGCCACCGCCGGCATGTCATAGATCAACTTGCCAAACGCTTTTCTCTCTTTCGCGTGGTTGAGCGCAGCCAAATATGCAGCTTCCGCAATGCCAATACCTTGGGCTGCAACACTAAAACGCGCATGATTTAGAACATCAACAACATGAAACAAACCAAACTTTTGATCACCCACCAAATGAGCTTCGGCATCTTCAAAATGAAGCTCGCACGTAGGTGAACCATGTAAACCCATTTTTTCTTCGATTCGCGCAACATTGACATTATTTTCGGTATGGCCGTGTACAGCAAAAAGCGAGAGCCCGAACATTCCCGGCGTGTCGGCTTCTGATCGAGCAAGCACCAATAGCACTTCACCATTGCCGTGAGAGATAAATTGCTTCACGCCATTCAATCTCCACATTCCGCTTTCATCTTGATGCGCCTTTACTCGCACAGCTTGTAAATCTGAACCACCACCAGGCTCGGTGAGTACCATCGCACCGACTTTTTTGCCTTCGCAATATTCAGGTAAAAACTTCATCGCTACATCTTCAGGGGCTAAATGCGCAATTGCCTCTCCTACGTCTTGATAACCAAACATCGTCATCATCGAAGCATCTGCCTGCGACACCATTTCAATCATCATGACGTAAATGGTGGCTGGAAAATTTAACCCACCAAACTTTCGAGGAATTATGACTCCCATAAACCCAGCTTCCGACAAGCATTTTTGCGCTTCTTTGGTTGCTTCTGCGTAGATCACTTTGCCATTTTCTAGACGAGCACCTTCCATATCAATCGCTTCAGATCTTGGCGCGATAAAGTTGCCTGAAATATCGCCACACAACTCGAGTGAAGACCGATAGATTTCCATCGCCTCTTCGAAGCTTTCTGGGCGCAACGGATCTTTTTCATCAGGTTCAAAGTTATGCTCAAGTAGAGACACTGCTTTTTCCAAATCGAGCTGCTCGAAATGAAACATCAAATCCTTGTTGTCGCTAAAAAAATTAGGCATAAACAGCCCCTTTGTATTAGATAAATAGATGGAAAGTAAATTCGCTGCAATTATGCCAGTATGGTAGATGAGAGTGTAGCCGAATTAAATCGTATTTAAGATGGGGGCAGGAAGCCTAACCGCGCGCTAATCGCACACGGCTAGAAAAGAAAAGTGTCTTACACAAAGCCTAGAAAATAAGACACTCTAAAAGAAATACGTTATAGGTTAGTCAACGACAAGTTATCGAAAATAGCAGTGGCACCATCTACACCATTACTCGCAACCATGCTTAGACCGAATAGAACATCAGTATTTAGGTCGATCGTCTCTTCATTCATTTCTGTCCAAGTAACGCCGTCGTCACTTTCGTATGTCGTAACCGTCGACCCTATACGCACCATTCGCAACCAATGAGGTGTAGAAACTCGCCATTGGTTCCAGCCATTGTACTGCACACGTGAGTCACCTTCGTTTGCCGCATAGTAGGCACCTGTACCCAACTCATTCAATATTATTGAGGATGCGTACGCTGAAGTAAGACTTAAATCATTTCTCACCATCAAACCACCATGCGAGTGGCTAGGGCCCACAATATCAGTCACTTGAACCACTGCATCAAAGTCGCCTGAAACAGGAGCGTAAACAAAATATGAATCGTTTTCGCCGGCAGCAGCAATGGCATCAGACTCTAAAGTATATGCCACGTCACTTTGCGTAGAGAATGAACCGGTGCCATCACCAATCATCGCATCTAGCGTTAATAGATTCGCTGGCGGTGGCGCGCCGAAATAGTCAGACGCATCAAATGGATCGGTGCCGTCTTGGTATTCCTGTGCATCGCTAAACCCATCGCCATCAGCATCTGCGCCATCATCTAACAAAGCATTAAAGCCTTGTGCTATTTCATAATCGTCTGGCATTAAGTCGCCATCGGTATCTGAATTTAATGGATCCGTGCCATGAAGATTAACCTCGTCACCATCGGTTAATGTATCTCCGTCACTGTCGGGGTTCGCAAGGTCAGTACCTAAAATAATTTCTTCACCGTTAGTCAGGCCGTCGCTATCGTCATCAAGACTCTCGTAATCTGGCTGTACAGTAATCGTTATGCTATCACTACCAGTGTTGGCCGCTGTATCACTTGCACTTGCAGTAACCACAAACTCACCCACCTCGGTCGCAACAAAATCGTAAGTTGCACCAAAACTTGTTAAGCCGTCATCGTCCCACTCAATCGATGAAGCAAGGTCACCATCTTCAATATCTGTCGCAGTCGCACTCAAATTCAGGGTTTCACCCAATAGAACAGTTTGCGTAGCACTACTGATTACAACTTCTGGTGTCGCGTTACTTTCGATAATTTGGAAGTTATCAAAGACTGCACTGCCATCAACGCCAAGTCGACCAGACACGTAACTTAAACCGATATAAACATTTTGGTTAAGCGCTATCGTTTGCTGATCGATCAGCACCCAGCTAGCACCATCGGCACTGTGGTAATTACTAATTACATTTCCTTCACGCACCATACGTACCCAGCCCGTTGGCTGATTCCATAAGTTAACCGCTTCGCGTGCATCACCATCGTTGATTGCGTAGAAAGCGGCAGGGCCTAGCGCCATTGTTGTCAGTGCCGAGCTATATGCTGAATCCAAGGTTAGGTTGTTGCGAATCATTAACCCACCATACGCCCAATCTTGACCAGCGTTATGCGTCACCTGAACAATCGCTTCAAGATCACCGCTTACTTGCGTGTATACAAAAAATGTATTTTTCTCGCCCGCAGCCGTTTGATTTGATGCATTTAATTCGTAACTGTCATCATCAATAACTGAGTGATACCCGTGATCTGCAGTTCCAATAATAACTTCATCAGCAAGCACATTCGCTGGAGGTGGTGCGCCAAAGTAATCCGCAGAGTTAAATGGGTCGGTACCATCTGCCGCTTCTTGTGCATTTGTAAAACCATCGCCGTCGGCATCGTCTGAACCATCATCAAGCAGCGGATCAAACCCTTGCACAACTTCATAATCATCCGACATTAAGTCGCCATCAGAATCTGTATTGAGTGGGTCAGTGCCGTGAATATTTACTTCATCACCATCACTTAAAGAATCACCATCAGTATCTGCATTCGCGAGATCAGTTCCAAGTAAAGTCTCTTCGCCATTTGTTAAGCCGTCGCTATCGTCATCAAGGCTGTCGTAATCGGGTTGAACGCTAATAGAAATCGTGTCTGTAACTGTCTGACCAAAACTGTCTGTCACGCTCGCAACAACATCGTAATCACCTACTACACTGGCAACAAAATCATAGCTCGCACCAACTGCAATAACGCCACCATCATCCCACTCAACAGAAGCACTAAGGTCACCGTCTTCTAGATCTGTTGCAGCAACAGTTAGATTAAGTGTTTCGCCAAGAAGAACTGTTTGTGATGCACTACTGATTACAACTTCTGGCATTGCATTTGACTCAGCCAGCTCAAAGCTATCAAAACGAACACTGCCTTCCAACGATGCGTTACCAGAATTAAAATACAAGCCCACATAGGCAAGTTCATTTAGCTCTATCGTTTGCTGGTCGATCTGGTTCCAACCGCTGCCGTCAGTACTGTGATAGGCAGTAACAACATTTCCTTCACGTACGAGTCGAACCCAGCCTGAAGCCTGGCCCCATAAATTTGTTGCCGAACGCGCGTCGCCATTATTTAAGGCATAGTATGAAGCTGGACCCAAATCTTCAGTATTTAGTGCGGAGCTATATGCAGAATCAATCGTGAGGTTGTTGCGAATCATAATGCCGCCTGCCGCCCAACGCTCACCAACTTCATGAGTTACTTGCGCCGTCGATTCAAAATCACCACTTACTTCTGCATAAACAAAATAAGCATTATTTTCACCAGCAGCGACTTGGTTTGCAGCATTGAGGCGATAACTGTTATCACTCAGTACGTCGTAACTTGTTGCAGAACCAGCACCAATAACAACGTTATTGCTTAACACGTTCGCAGGTAGAGGAGCCCCTACATAATCACTTGCATTTAGTGGATCAGTTCCGTCAATAGACTCCTGAACATTGCTCACACCATCACCGTCGGCATCATCTGAACCGTCATCCAATAAAGGATCAAAGCCTAATGCAACTTCGTAATCATCTGACATTAAATCGCCGTCTGTATCGGCACTAAGGGGGTCTGTACCGTGAAGGAGCACTTCATCACCATCACTTAAGGAATCGCCATCGGTATCTGCGTTCGCGAGGTCAGTACCAAGCAATGTCTCCTCACCGTTAGTTAAGCCATCGAAATCATCGTCGAGGCCATCATAATCTGGAGCAACGCTTACATTGATTACATCAAGTGTGATATTTCCGAAACTGTCTTCAATACTTACATTAATTTCAACATCGCCTGATTCACTAGGCGTAAAATCAAAAGTGCTTCCAGTGGAGGTTACTAGCCCGATCGACCAAGATACGTCGGCACTGATATCTCCGTCTTCAGGGTCAGTAGCAACCGCACTTAAATTCAATGTTTCACCCATTGCCATGTTGCTGGCTGCACCACTGATGTCCAGCGCAGGCGAAGAATCAATTGCTGTAAGCAAAGCATTTTCCATTACGATACTTTCAACAGCACCACCATTATTCGCTACAGCAAACAAGCCGATGTAGACCGTTTCATTAAGAGGTATGGAAACACTATTAAACTCAACCCATGATGCACCGTCTGTACTGCGGTATGCGGTTACTTGATCACCCAAGCGAACCAAGCGCATCCAATGCGGCATGCCAATTTGCCAGCCGTTGTTACCAAAAAATTCATCACGCGTCTCGCTGCCTTCTGTTGTGCGCGAGTACATGGTATTTCCTGCACCACCAAAACCTGCTAGCGCACTTACTGAATTCACTTCCAAGGTGTTACGAATCATCAAGCCGCCTTTACCTAGGTAAGTACCAGGAATGTCGGTTAACATGGCAACGATTTCACCGTTGCCTGTTAAGGTGGTGTACGCGAATTGATAGCCTTCATCACCGCCCGTATCACCACCACTAGAAAGAACCGTATAGTTTGTACCATTGAAGCTTAACGCAGAGAAATCACCAAGATCATTGATCGCAACAAGACGATCAAATTGTGCTGCTGGCGCGCCGGGATAATTCAGAATCGCGTATGGGTCTGTACCGCCAATCATTTCATCGAGGTTTGTATACGTATCGCCATCGATGTCGCTGCTAGCGTCATCCACTAATGGGTCGTGACCATAAGCCACTTCATACGCGTCACCCATGCCGTCAGCATCAGTATCCGCCAAAAGAGGATCAGTATTTAACTCGTTAAGTTCTTGCGCATCATCAAGACCATCTGCATCTGTATCTGCAAGGTTTGGATTTGTACCAAAAAAGCTTTCAACAATATCATTCAAGCCATCGCCGTCCGTGTCTGGCGCAACAGGCTCTTCAATAATTAGTTCAATCGGGTCACTTGTAACTGTTCGACCGGCGCTGTCTGTCACACTGGCTGTGAAAGTGTGCGAACCTACAGGAAGATTTACAAATTGTTCTGGAGCAGCGTAAACCGTGCCATCTTCTAATTTTGTCCAAGTGACGCTAGCGGTTAGGTCACCATCTTCGTAGTCGCTTGCAGATGCGGAAAGCGTAAAGCCATCATTTAACGCGACGGTTGTTTGCGCAGCATTATTTACAACTAACTGTGCTTCTTCATCCGCACCAAAACCAAGATGTTGGTCTTGAGCGTGAATACCCCAACCTGGGCGAAACTCATTTACATCAACACCAAAATCTTTTAACGCCTGACGAGCGTTGTAATGAAAAGGCTCTACACCGAAATTACCGCTGTTTACTTCCACAGGGCCTTGCGGATTACCGTAAATCATTGGATAAATTTCAGTAATAAAATCATCCATATGCATTTCATACACAACGCCTTCAAGCGAAATAACGTAAACAACCGGATAATCGCCTCGGTAATCTACGGCGTAACCGTAGTAAGAGGCTTCTGTATCACGAGGGTAATTCCCTTGAAACTGAAGATTGCGCCAAATGCCACCCAAAGAATTTACTGACATGGAAGGACCCACTTCTTCCAAAGATGTATGAATACAACAATATGAGTCTAAAAATGTGTAGGGGTTGTTTAAACCAAAGCCATAGTTGCCAGGCTCTAGGTTTCTGTGCGCTTCCCAATACCAAAATTCACCGATCATGCCCTGGTTGGCAAGGATTGCAGATTTTTGTTCTTTTAAATAACTTACGCCAAGTTCATCTTCCGCCAAATTAATACCTTGGCTGTTACCTTTTCCTTTTGTGAATACAACGCGTTCTTCAAGCGGCATTTTAGTTAACGGCTGATAGAAGTATTCGTCGCCCCAACCATTACGCATTGTTCTTGCAGAAGTAAAACCCCCGTAATTTAATAAATAGCGGGCGGAATAACGGAAGGGCGTATTTACCTTATCTTCGCCCGCATTTATACGTTGTTGCTCACCGACGATTTGCGATTCACCATATGCAACAATGTGAAGGGCTCCCGAAGTATTTGTAAGTGTAACCGGTGCTAGAAACTCATATTCTTGATGCGTTTCTTGAAAGAAAATATGTACAACTGCAGTCGTGCCCGAATAATCCACAGCAAAACCGTACGTTTCAATATGCTCTGGATTTGACGTCATGGAGGCAACAACAACACCTTCGTATGTAACATCACCGTTTGTATCCATCACCAAACTATTGCTGTCACCACCAAGCACAGCGTTTAGATCAGCTGTTGCTGTAGCAACACCGAAACCAAAGTTACCCGGCGCAGCCAATCGTGTGCCTTCAAAATAATGCCAACCTGACTCTGGCTGAATAGCAACATCGCTTCGCGCTGCAGCAACACCCGTAGCCGGTGTAACATCTAGCCCTAAAGCATCCGCCGAGATAGTCGCGTTTACTGTCGCGTCAGCAGCGTTAAGCTCAACATGGCCCGCACCGGGAAAGTCATTCGCGTTGTTAGCGCTTTTGTTTGCAAGGTACTCACCCAGGTTCGTATGAGTGTCTGCATCGAGGTCGCCTGCGGCGTCGTCAAGGAGTGGATTTAGCGTGTTGTCAACTTCATAGCCATCGTCCATGCCATCAGCATCGGTATCAGCGAGTACAGCAGATGTGCCATGGACGCTTTCTTCGTGATCAGCAATACCATCTTGGTCAGTATCGTAACGCGCTGGGTTTGTACCCAAAACCAGTTCGTCATTGTAGGAAAGTGTGTCCCAATCGCTGTCGATATTTCCGTCTGCAATCACAGTAATTCGAGCGTTCACCTGTAAAGAAAGCTGACCAATTGCATCTTCTACCTGCACCGCAATACGATGCTCACCCACTGCAGGGGTAATTTGAAGCGATGAACCCGATCCAACCGATACGCCATCCAAAACCCACTGTGCAGATGCGCTCACATCACCACTTTCTGTATCTGTACCTAAAACAGTCAGATCGATGGTTTCGCCACTGAGTGCAACCACATCACCTTCTAAGATTTGCGCCTGAGGTTCGTCGTTGTCAATCGGCCAACCTGGTAACAAGCCTTGATGGCCTTGATAAGCGGCTTCCTGAATAAGCGTTTCATAATCAAGCGCAAAGGTGTTGCGATCCATGTTCAAGACGTGAGCACCGCCCACATTCGTAGGTGAAGTGTTTAAAAACATGTAAACAGGTTCGTTAATAACGCTGTCCATCACGATCGAACTCACACCAATTTCTGAACCCCCTTCAAGGCGAGCTAAGAAATGTACGACGGGGTAGTCGCCTCGATAATCAAGCGCAACGCCCGTGACATCGGGGTTTCCGCCTGCAGAGCCATGCCAGCCGGTGCCATGACTGATCTGACCGTTAGAAAGCAGAATGGCAGATTGGCCTGACGAAATGGGAGAGGTATCCAGAACTTCGGCGGCTGTGGCAACACCAATATCGTAGGCGATGCTAACGCTGGTACTGTCGATTTCGAAATAGTAAAAACCTTCACCAGGGTACACAGGGCGATTGCTGCGCACGCCAGCACGGCCACTGCCTACAGAAGTAACACTGAGGCCATCGGGTGATATTTGAATGTTAGAGTGCTTATCAGTCGCACTCCAGTGGATAAGCCCATCCGTAGGGGCTCCATTCGCAACGAGTGGGATTGCACAGACCAAAATACTTACGAGTGCTTTATAGGTCAGGCTGACTGTCTTCGCTTTACACCAAGAATCCATTTCTAAATATCACCGAGGTTTGAGTTATAGTTGAACTTCATAAAAACACCATGCTTTAGGCAAAAATGATACCAACCTATTAATATTGCCTAATGCCCAGCGATAGGGGCGATTAATTTTTCACCAGCGCCATCAAAAAGCGTTACGTGTAAAAAGGCCCGACGAGCTGGCGAGACTTTGATCACAAATCGATCATTTCCGCGTCAAGCCTCAAGTTTTCACGACAAAACGTTGTAGATGGCGTCTGATAATTTTGTCACCAAGTAGAGCATCTCATTGCCGTATTCCCCGTATGATTGCGGTCATAAGAAGATCTAAACTCACGCACTTAAGGAAAAAAGGGATGACCCCCACAATCCAGTCCCATTCAGGCATATTTCGCTTAGCGACATTGGCCATAATGTTCACGCTCTCCGCTTGTGGGGGTGGCTCCGGCGGCGGCAGCAATAAGCCCAACGATCAAACGCCAAGCCCTAGCGTCACACCAACTTCAACACCAACTTCAACGCCAACTTCAACGCCAACTTCAACGCCAACTTCAACGCCAACTTCAACGCCAACGCCAACGCCAACGCCAACGCCAACGCCAACGCCAACGCCAACGCCAACGCCAACGCCAACGCCAACGCCAACGCCAACGCCAACGCCAACGCCAACAGTGACACCAAACCCAGAACGGCCTTTAAACGTGTCCTGTATTGCTCCCATTAGCTTAGAAGACCCAGACGCCGACCTTACCCGAGCTCAAGCGTTTCCAAGTTTGGCACCGGCACCGGGTTTAATGTCGATGAAGCAACCTCGCAACGACGATAGTTTTTGGTTTGCGGTGCAACGTAGTGGCACCATTGTTTGGTTTGAAGATGATGAAAGCGCAACGAGCTTGAACGAAACCATCGATATTTCAGGCAAGGTGATTTCTTCGGGCGAGTACGGTCTTTCTGGTTTGGCGATCCACCCTGACTACCCAACCGACAATAGGATTTTCGTTGTTTACAACGATTCATCCAATTCAAACCAAAGCAATGTTTCTTCATTTGAAATTGACATTGAGACACGCACTGCAAGTAACGAACGTATTTTATTAACACTTGCGCAACCGGCCTTTAATCACAATGGCGGCGATATGCACTTTGGTAACGATGGCATGCTTTACGTAAGTTTTGGTGATGGAGGCCAAGGGCAAGACCCTCGCAATGCACTTAATTTAGAAAATTTATACGGCAGTATTATTCGAATTGACGTAGGCGGTGACGATTACACCATTCCTACAGACAACCCATTTAATACAGGGCAAGCGCAATGCAATACCGGTGTAAGCGCAGGGGGAAATTGCCCAGAAATTTACGCCTATGGTTTTCGTAACCCTTGGCGATTTAGTGTAGATAGAACAACAGGCGATATTTGGGTGGCCGATGTTGGCGCTGCAACTTTTGAAGAAGTTAACCGAATAGAGGCCGGAGCCAATTACGGCTGGCCAACTTACGAAGGCACTAGCTGTTTTAATTTTGGCAACCCGGGTTGCGCTACAGATGGGTTAAGCTTCCCCATCACAGAATACGGTCACAACAGTGGTCGTGCGTATATTATTGGTGGGCACGTGTATCGCGGAACTGAAAACCCCGAACTATACGGAAAATTTATTTTTTCCGACGGTGCTACAAACGAAGTGTTCGCGGTAAATGCCGACGCGGATATTGGCACTGCGCCAGAAATCATTTTAGACGATGCATTAAATGGTGTTTTTGCTCATGCACTTTCGATCGACGGTGAATTCTACTCGATGGTATCAGGAAGCAATGCCACCGGTGGCGCTATATATAAATACGAAGGCGGCACCCGCAGCGTTACCATGCCCAACAATCTTAGCGAAACCGGCTGCTTTAACACAAACACCAAAACACCAGCCCAAGGCGTATTTGATTACGAAATTAATAGTGCATTATGGTCAGACGGCGCAGAAAAGACGCGTTTTTTCGCTTTACCTGATGGAGAAACAATTAGCGTTGATGGCGACGGAGATTTTATTTTCCCAGAGGATAGCATTTTAATTAAAAACTTTTTAAATGGCACGACACTTTTAGAGACACGCCTGCTTGTCAAGCACGACATTGGTTGGCGCGGCTATAGCTACGAATGGAATGACGCGCAAACCGACGCCGTTTTGTTAAACGAAGGAAAAACAAAAGACGTCGGCGATTTTATTCACACTTACCCAAGCGCGAGCGATTGTTTTACTTGCCACCTTGATGCGGCCAACACTAGCCTTGGCCCCGAAACCATGCAATTTAATTTGACTCATTCAGAGCTCGGCAGCAACCAGTTGGATTATTTAAATGCAGCCGGATATTTTACTGACAACGTTAGTGCTTCGCAGGAACAACAGCTGTTTGCGCTTGATTCTTCAGCCAGCTTAGACGAACGTGTGCGGAGTTACTTACATAGTAATTGTTCTGGCTGCCATCGCCCCGGCGGCTCTGGAGCCATAATGGATTTACGTTTCGGCACTGCATTAATCAACACCAATGCGTGCGATGTTAACCCACGCGAAGATTTAGGGCTTTTAGACCCCAAACGCATCGATCCAGGCAATGCTGACAATTCTGTTTTAATACTGCGAATGGAAGCACTAGACGGAAACAGAATGCCACCACTTGCCTCGCTAGCAGAAGACACCGTGGCGACCGCACTAGTTAGAAGCTGGATCAACGGGCTTAGTGATTGTAATTAGACACTCGACCTTCATGATCGAACGAGGTAGAAAAACTTATTTGAGGCTTAAATACACGTAACGAAAACCTGATCCATTCTACTTTTAGCAAGCTAAAAAGTATCTTGACACTCATTAACCCGATACTTTTTAGCCGCTCTTCCTTGCACAAAGCTTTGACCGCTAAGGTTGATTTTCTTTTAGTTTTTCAGAAAGAACCCTTGCTAGCATTTCCACATTCGGCTGCTGAAGAATTCCAATATGATCACCGCGAATATCATGTAACTCTATATCACTGATCACACGACTCCAGCCACAACAGCTCATAAGCTCACAACCGGCTAGTTCTTTTGTTCGATCATCTGCACGGAAAAATACAACACGGTCTGGGTAGGGCTTTATCACGTGATCATAGAGCGACATTGCATTTGTATACATTTTACGTCGAAACGCAATGGCATCATCTTGAGGCAAGCCTTCACGGCCACCCGCAGATTTCAGCTTGCGTTTTTGGGCACCGCTCATAAAAGGTAAGTGGGCCAACAGCCGCAAGCCCGCTTTAAAAATATATCGACACCCCTGCACCCGAAGCTCTCTCATATGATGTGCAATAAGTAACGATAACTTGCGAGTAATTGCGCTAGGCAATACGGAATCAAATAGCGAAAGCAAGGAAACCACTTTACCTTTTGCACGCAGCTGCTGCGCCATTTCGTACGCAAGTACACCACCAAAAGAAATACCCGCGAGCTGATAAGGCCCTTCTGAATAGTGACCGACAATCGCATCCACATAATCACTCGCCAACGCCTGTACTGTTGGCAAGCGCTGCGTTTCATCTGTGTTTTGCCACATTTCCGTTTCTTGTTTTAAAAACACACCATACACTGGGTTAGGCGCATCTAAAGCGTCGGCCAACGCTTGGTACATGTGTATACCACAAATACAATACAGCGGCGCCCCAAGACCTTGTTTTAACTGAATAATAGACGCATCGCTCGCACCATCACTATTCTCTTCGATACGCTTCGCCAATTTTTTTACCGTTGGCGTTTCAAAAATTACGCTCATGCTCAAGTCACTCTGGCAAACCTGATTTATACCGAGCACAACCTTTACTGCCAAAAGTGAGTTGCCTCCAACATCGAAAAAATTATCTTCGACACTGACATTTTCGACACCGAGAGCGTCACTCCAGACATGCGCTATTTTTTTCTCTATCTCAGTTTCCGGCGCAATAAAATGAGAAGATGTATTCACATCTTCTTCATCTGGCTCTGGCAAACACTTACGATCAATTTTTCCATTCGGAGTGAGCGGTAATTTATTCATTACCACAACAACTGAGGGCACCATATAAGAGGGCAGCTTTTCACCAAGGCGTTCGCGCAACTCCGCGCCATCGACTTCATTTAACAAAGATACATATGCGACGAGTCTTTTATTCGCGCCCTCACCCTTAATAGCCACAACGCTTTGATTTACTTCTTCTTGCTGTCCAAGCAGGGTTTCAATTTCGCCTAACTCAATTCTAAACCCGCGAAGTTTTACTTGAAAATCGACTCGCCCCAAACACTCTAAACGGCCATCGGGTAAATATCTGGCGAGATCACCCGTACGATACATTTTTTTATTTTCTGAAAACGGGTTATCAACGAACACCTGCTGAGTAAGTTCAGCGCGATCTTTATAGCCACGAGCCAAACCCTCCCCAGCAATATACAACTCCCCAACACAACCTTGCGGAACTGGTATATGTTCCGAATTTAAAATATACACTTGAGTGTTATCGATTGGCCTACCAATGGGCACAGCGCTGTCGTTGCTAACACGATCAAGCGCAGACCAAATCGTAGTTTCGGTAGGGCCATACATATTCCACACACTGTCAACTCGTGGCCTTAACTGGTCAGCTAAATCTCTTGGGAAGGCTTCACCCCCACATAATACTTTTAACTTCTTATTTCCTTTCCAGCCGCCCTCTAGCAGAATACGAAACGTTGCAGGCGTCGCCTGTACTGCAGTTGCGTGCGATAGGTGTTGCTCCAACAGTTTTGGATCTACCGTTGCGTCTTGGTCAGCAAGATCCACACTCCCACCAACAACAAGCGGCAAATACAATTCCAGTGCCGCAATATCGAATGAAATGGTGGTCACCGAAAACAAACGGTCTTGCGCACTTAGCCCCGGTTCTCGGGCCATGGAATGCAAAAAATTGTTGAGGGCGGCATGAGACACTTCAACACCCTTAGGCCGCCCGGTAGAACCAGAAGTGAAAATTGTATACGCGAGCCTGCGCTCATCTAATTCAAGGTTAAGGTTTTCTTCTGACGCTTCTTGTTCCCAGATTTCGTCCAGAGCAACAACAATCGTATTCGGCGAAACTTTGAGAGAGTGCTCGATCTCACTATCAGAAATTAACACTTTAGGCTGAGCATCTTCCAGAATCATTTCAATGCGATCAGCAGGGTGGTGAGGGTCGAATGGTACATACGCCCCACCGCTTTTCATGACGGCCAAAAGTGCGATTAAAAGCTCTTGCGAACGCTCCATATAAATGCCAACCAATACCTCTGGGCCTACGTTAAGAGATACAAGGTGATTTGCAAGTGCATTTACACGATCATTAAGATCAGCATAATTTAGCTGAGAGTTTTTATAAATTACCGCAGGAGAAGAAGGTGAAAATTTTGCGTAGCGCTCAAGTGCAGAAACAACACTCAACGGCGTTTCTTTGTTTTCAGTCGCATTTATTTTATGCAACAGATAAGACTGCTCACATTCAGACAACACGTTAATCGACGTTAAGGTACGATCACGATCATCGAGAAAAGCTTGTAATATTTTTTCAAAATGCCCCACCAATTTTTCTTGGGCTTCACGAGAAAAAACACCGGCATTGAAGTCAAAATCAACGTGATAGTTTTTCTCCTCAGAAAAATCTTTCAAAACAACAGTAAGCGCTTCCCCTGAGGCCCACTGGCTTTCTTTCGTTATTTTTCCGTCAGAGACACCTTGATTACCGTGTATTTGCTCGGAAATAGTTTTCGCATCGTCAAAATCTCTAAACGCTGGGTTAAAGAAGTTAAGCGCTATATCATAGACTCGCGCTTGCGCCGAATTTTGGGTGGTATATTGCGCATGCCGCATCGTCTTAAAAGTATCTTGTTGCACCTTCTCCATCAAAGAGCGAAATGTTTCTTGCTCTTCGAACTCGGTAACAAGTGGGCACACCTCCATCATTAACCCGGCGACGCCTCTAAACTTAGACGATCGATTATGCATAGGAGCACCCAAGCCAATGCGCTTGTTGCCCGACACCAGATGGGCCAAGGAGAAAATCAGGGTGGAGAACATGACGAATATGCTCATATCCGTACTTAGCTTCGCAGATTCTTTCGCTAGATCTATCAAGGCGCCAGAACGCTCCGCTCCAAGATTTAGCGTAATGCGGTTTACTTTAGATGAGTAGTTTTTGGGTAAAGAATAAAATTTTAGTGGCTCTATTGGCGTACTTAATTTTTCTTCCCAGTAGCGCTCTGCACGAGCGTAAGCTTTAGTCTCTGGGTACGCCTGCATTACATCGAGGTAATCGAGGTAGGTATATTTCTCGGCATTTTCTTCAATACAAGCGTTTTGGTAGGCTTCTCTTACACGCTCATATATAACCTTCCCCCCCCAGCCATCCGCAATAATATGGTGCTGACAGATATACCATATGTAATGATCTTCGCCACACTTAAGCAGCGCACTACTAAAACAACGCGATGTTAAATCAAGGGGCGTTGCGCAATCTTGTTCGATCCAGCGCTTTAGTTCACCTTCCGGGTTTTTATGAACGGATACATCATGGAATTTGAAATCGTATTCAAAACCTTCAACAAAGTATTGATAAGGCTCACCACTATCATCAACGCCAAAACGTGTACGCATGGTAGACGTAGCAGCCAACATGAGTGCAAATGCGCGGGTAAATTTCGCAACATCAATGTGACCGCGCAATTCAAAGCGCATACCGATATTGGCTGTTGGAATTGAGGAGGCAAATTGCTCCCTTGTCCACATCAACAATTGTCGAGGCGTTAAAGATCTTACCTCCTGGGAAGCAGCCTGCGCAGCCGGCTCGTCGATTTTCAATGATTCATCCATCAGTTATCTAAGGCGCGTCATTAATATATATACTGGCTCTTGAGTGCCACTTAAAAAACCCCAATATCTCAAGCCTGTAAAATCCGCCCCATGCACCCCAGGGCACACAGCAACATACTCAAAAAGCCCGTAAGCAATTAAAGGGGAACATAAAGTCGGGCTGACCAAAAAACAATCAAATTCGTCTAGCTTTTTAGCTGCCAAGATAATTAGAGCACAAGCCCCAGCAAAATTGGGGTTTCGTCGGAATTCTTTACTCTGTCATTAGAAACCATAATCAAATTACACAAACAAAGCTGAGAACTATCGATACTAGGCACCAACAAGCTTAGGACCTAAAGTAAACTCGGTCAAAATAAGCGCTGTGCCTCATGAGGCCGCCTGCTGATCACGCCTTTGAGCGAAAGCGGCCTATTCTTCACCCCATATAGATTTCAAATAATGCGCTGCCAGTTTTGGTGCGCGCGCCCGAGTAAAAACACCTTTGAGATTCATAGCGCCTACACGCATGACACCTTGCCCTGTTTTGAAATCAGCAAAGTTCCAAACATGCGCGCCAACCACATAATCACGCGCCTTCACTACATTGAGGTAACACTCAATAAAATCTCGCTGAAATTCTTCACTGAACATTTCACTGCTTATACTATGCTGCCCGGCTACAGTATCTGCACCGAACTCAGCCAACATAACAGGCTTGTTGAATTGCGCATGCAGAGCGTCTAACTCTTCTGCTAAACAAGCTTCTGCTTCGCTCAAGTCGGCCGGTTTAACGTACCACCCCCAATAGCGGTTGATCATGAGCACATCACTTAATTCGAACCAAGCATTGGGGCTGCCAAGAAGGGCTACAAACGCAATCGGACGGCTACTATCAAACCGGCGCGCCTGATCGAGCATTTGTTTAACGTAAGTATAAGCCGCATCGTTTTCTTTATTGTCTTCTACTTGTTTTGACAACTGCGCCTCTAACTGCGAAAAACTATCGGGGTGCTGTGACGGGCAAGGTTCATTGGCAACACACCACATGATGACGCTAGGGTGGTTTTTATCCCGCTTAACAAGCGTGCTAATTTGCTCTAAGACCTGTGCTTGGCGAGCCTCTATATATTCCTTGCCATCATCGAAGCGCAAGCCCACAGCCGGTGTTTCGCTAATGATTAGAATGCCTTGTTCATCAGCCAGCTGCAGGGCTTCTTCACAGTAAGGGTAGTGAGATGTACGGTAGGAATTTGCACCAACCCACTTCAACAACGCATGGTCTTTTATAAGTAGCGGTAGGTTTGCGCCTCGCCCCGACACATAAAAGTCTTCATGCCTGCCAAAACCCTTGAGAAATATTTTTTCTCCATTTAGTAACAGTTGATCTTCTTTTATCTCAACGGTTCTTATGCCGATGTTTAAACTGTAGTGATCAATGGTTTTTTCATTCTCGATCAGATAGGCATTTAGCGTATATAAATGGGGCTGCTCACAAGACCAAAACTTTGCACGCGGAATGTGCACGTGAATCTGTGCTTTCTCCCCAACGATATCAGCCTCTTCAACATACCCCGCTATTTCGCACAGCACCTTGCAGGCCTTGTCGCGACGATTTGGACAATAGACAGTAATATCGACTAGACCATTTTTATTCTCTATTGCCGTTACAACTGTTACATCTGCAATTTCTCTTTCGGGAATTGTTAATAAATAAACATCTCTTTGAATACCGGCATAAGGAAAAAAATCGAAGTTCGCATCGGGATAGGTTGTCGACGCGCCAGCTTGCCAACCTCCGCAATTACCTGGCGGTACGCGCTGAGGTTTAAGCTCGTTCTCAACCAGAACGACTAAGTGGTTTGCACCGTCAACAATTGCATTACTCACATCAAACTCAAAAGGCAGATGACCGCCTTCGTGTTCGCCTAGGCACGTTCCATTGAGCCACACTTTGGCGAAATAATTGACCGAATCGAAACGTATAATATATTTCTTGGCGCTGCTACATTTCTGCGCATAAAAATGTTTTTGGTACCACGCACAGCCAAGATAATCTTTTAGCTGTGGATAAAGCTCGTTCCAACTAGAAGGCACAGCGATTTTTTCTGGCTGCTGAAGCTGGCGATACCATGCCTCATTTTCTCCACATTTATCTTTGTCGATCTTAAAATCCCACAGACCAGATAAACACTTCTTTTGGCGAAACTGATTATCCACAGGGTACAACATAAGCCTTTACTCTCTTTTGTTGAACAACGCTCATGCCAGCGTCATTACATTTATTTAGCTTCGACTTAACTCTAATTAACGTGGTTTATGTGTATTTGACTTTAGTTGTTTATAAGGCTACCTGGAGATTTCTTATACAATTTTGCAGCGCACATAAAGGGTATTTAGATTTACATAGCCATTGTCGCGAGTTTTACCAAGATTTTTTTCTTTGGTTTTTTTTATTTCTATTAAAAAAAAGAATAAACCAATATTAGTATTTCGCATTGTCAAGACTGTACGAGCATTTTTACTTTGCTATACTCATTTCAACCCTAAGGTGTTCGCCAGTTGGCTAAACCCAGAGCCGATAACCCCATATCAGGAGGCGATTACGTTATGTTGTGTGCATGTCCGCGCGACGGAAAGCCTAATACGTAACAGTCCCCTCCCCCTTGAACGTCTCGGTTCAAGGTTAGGTCAACAGCGACGCCTTGGGCATTAATTTCTTCCTGTCTTTTTACGTTCCCTTATTTATTACACTTTTGATACCCTGCTAGCACTGGGCTATAGTTCTTCGCTTTGCAATCACCTTGGCATCCTGATTTTGAGCATGGGTTCGAGCACTTTAGACAAACAAAAATTGCGCCAGCACTACCGTGCCTTGAGGCGTAATCTGAACGCGACTGAGCAGCGCTGCGCAAGTACCAACCTATTGCGCAAGCTCAATCGCCTGGCGATTTATCGGCAAGCCCGAAACATTGCTCTATATCTACCCAACGACGGCGAACTCAACCTAAGCGCCCTCTTGAAGCGCAATACCCCCAACGCCAATAAACACTACTACCTTCCCCGCATTACTGCGGGCAAGCACATGCGCTTTGGCCGCTATAGCGGACCACAAGGCTTGCGAAGAAACCTCTATCGTATTCCCGAACCGCTGCCACGCTGCCCCACAATCAACGCACAAAATCTGGATCTTGTGCTGCTACCCTTGGTTGCTTTTGACCACCAAGGGCACCGACTGGGAATGGGAGGCGGCTACTATGATCGCGCCTTTGATTTCAAACGAAACACGCCTCACAGCCCACCCACGCTGGTTGGTATTGCTCATCACTGCCAACAGGTAAGTGAGATTCCGTCAGATGCGTGGGACGTACCTCTGGACTTTATCCTGACAGATCAAGTATTGATCAAATGCTAAAGAATACATAGCTAGAATACGAGCTGGGTAAATGATAGCGAAGGGGAGGGAAGTAAAAGAAAGGCCAGAAGCAAAATAAACGGAGGGGTATTACCCTCCTGGGTAGCTAGCGTGAGGCCTGATCCTGATATTGATAATGGGCGGTGTTTATATCTTCTGCCTGGAAAATGTCAGAAAAGCTAATAGAACTCAGGAGCAGCCCGCCAGCAAAAACTACTGCCGCAAGCGTCAATACATCTGTTTTCATACAATACCTCTGATGGCCACTTTGTGTGTGTTATGCATAAGCGGAAAGCTATTTAACACTTTCCAACCCTCACATTCACACAGTCGCCGACACCTATTTGATCGTGGCCAATACACACATACCTTTAGCCTAGCTGATCAATAACTGTCCGGAGGTCAAATTCCTCATCCTGTTAACTGGGTCACAGCGACAGTGAGCACTCACATCGATCTGATCGGTATTCAGTTGTATTGGGTGCCAAAATGGTAAATCGCATATGAGAAAGCGCGTTAGGTGTCGCCCCTAGAGGTCTCACTCAGGAGCTTAATCACTGCCCCCCACACATTTTCTAACACCTTAGGCTGGGCAAGCGCATTAGGGTGTAACCCATCAGACATCATCAACTCAGGTTTACCGGCAACGCCGTCTAGCAGAAAGTGCACAAGCGCTAGGTCGTGGGCCTTGGCTAGCTCAGCGTAAATTGCAAAGAAGGGTACGGTATAACGTTGACCGAAATTGGGAGGTAGCTGAATCCCAACTAAAATGACCTGAGCATTTGCCCGCTGGCTTTGCAGAATAAGGCGCTCTAAGTTTTTACGAATATAGGGCACAGGCTTGCCTTGCAAGCCGTCATTGGCACCCAACTCAAGAATTACGTAGTCAGGCTGATGCTCTTCAAGCGCTGCAGGCAAAAGCTGTAAGCCTGCCGCTGTGGTGGCACCACTGACGGAGGCATTCACCACCTTTGCGGCTATGTTTTCTGTATTAAGTCGCTGCTGCATCAAGTGCACCCAGCCTTCCTCAGAGGCTAATTTATAGGCAGCACTCAGACTGTCCCCCAGAACCAGGATCTTTTTCTCTGCGGGCGCCTCCAAACGACTTACATCGAGTGAATACGAGTCAGTCGGCAACAAAAGCAAAACACCCAGCGCCATTACTAGGCGTAGCCCTGAGAAGCCTAGTAAGATGTAATTACACAGCCATTTCATTCATTCAAGTCCAATTAAAATGATCAAAAGTGAACAGCTCAACCAACGTATTCCTATTCATGATGGCGAGTTACACATTCTTAAGGATATTAACCTCAATATTCGTTCGGGAGAGAGCGTCGCAATCGTTGGTGCTTCCGGCTCGGGTAAATCGACCTTGCTCGGCATGCTCGCAGGTTTAGACATTCCCTCCAGTGGTTTAGTTTATTTAAACAATACAGAAATAACAGCACTAGATGAAGAAGCTCGCGCCGAAGTGCGCAGCCAATCTGTCGGTTTTGTGTTTCAAAACTTTCAGTTGTTGCCAAGTTTAACCGCATTAGAAAATGTCATGCTGCCTTTAGAACTCAAGGGGGAGAGCAAACCCAAAGAGCACGCTCAAGAATTTTTACAACGTGTAGGGCTCAGTGAACGACTACAGCACTACCCCCAACAACTTTCCGGTGGAGAGCAACAGCGTGTCGCTCTTGCCAGAGCTTTTGCCTGCCGCGCCCCCATTATTTTTGCCGACGAACCCACAGGAAATTTAGATGCGCAAACCGGTGAAAAAATTTCCTCACTTTTATTCGAGTTAAACCGTGAAAACGGTACCACTCTGGTTCTGGTCACCCACTCGACACGATTGGCGAGACAATGCCAGCGCCGTTTTGTCATGGATGCAGGCCAACTAGTGGAACAAAGCCCTTCATGAGCAGGCTTTCGATCTATTCCGCTACCAGCCACCGCTTACTATGGCGCGACTGGAAAAGTGGTGAGTTAAATATTCTGCTTTGCTCTTTACTGTTAGCAATTGCTACCGTTACTTGTATTAGCCTATTTACCAGCCGCATCCATAGCTCCATCTACCAAGAAGCCAGTACATTTTTAGCGGCAGATGCAAAAATAAAAGGCAGCCTCAAAGTCAAACAAAACTGGCGAGAGAAAGCCCAAACACTCGGGCTAGAAAGTACAGATATTACCTACTTTAGAGCAATGGCTTTTTCTGCTGAAAACATGGTGCTAACACAAGTAAAAGCCGTAGCAGAAAAATACCCCTTAAAAGGCAGCCTCACCATTGCCAACTACCCTTTTACTGAAACAAAAACGGTCACTCAAGGCCCCAAGCCAGGTGAGTTATGGTTAGCCGCACGACTATTTAGCGTATTAGACATTTCGGTTGGCGACAAAGTCGACATTGGCGAAGCAAGTTTTATTGCAGCCGCGGCAATTTTAAAAGAACCGGACAGTGGCCAAAGTATTTTTGGGGTAGCGCCTCGAATCATGATGCATATTGATGATATTTCCGCGACTCAAGCAGTACAAATTGGCAGCCGAATAAATTATGAGTGGCTACTGATAGGGAACACGCAAAAAATAAACGAATTTAAAAACTGGATAGAACCCAAACTCGGCAACCACTTTCGCTGGATTGGAGTAAAGGGAAGTAACATCAGCCTCGACAATGCGCTTACTCGCGCAGAGCGCTTTCTATTACTTACAGGATGCTTGAGCGTAATATTGAGCGGTGTTGCAGTGGCTCTAGCTGCAAGGCGTTACGCACAACGTCGCAAGCCTCAGGTTGCGCTACTTAAAACATTAGGCTGCACCCCCAACGATATAAGTAAACTCTATTTTCAAAATTTACTTTTACTCGGTATTGCAAGCGTCATTGTCGGCTCGATACTCGGCTGGCTTCTACATTGGGTAATTCTTCACGTGCTGGGCAATTTAATACCCGACAACTTAGAAGCCCCCTCTATTCTCGCTTATAGCACTGGTGCAGTTACCGGTTTTATTGCACTGTGGGCTTTTGCCGCCCCCCCCATATTTTCACTGCGCTGGGTTGCGCCGGCGCAAGTACTTCGAGAAGCCGACATAAAATCCAGCCTATACAGCCCCGCCAATGTTATAGCGGGCCTGGCTGCATTCGGTTTAATGTATTTCTACAGCCGCGATATTAAAATCACCTTTATTGTTGCCGCTGCTAGTTTACTCTGTGTTTTCGGTGTTGGGGTTTTCTCGTACGTATTAATCCATGCACTAAAGCCCCTAAACCGTTGCGTCAGTTATTCGTGGCGCATGGGGCTAGCCAGCCTTAAGCGACACCGCCAATTTAACACCTTACAGATTGTCATTTTTTCACTTTTATTCATGCTTTTGTTTATTTTAGTATCGGTACGCACCAACTTGCTTTCACAATGGCAAGAACAGCTACCAGAAGGCACCCCCAACCATTTTATTTTTAATATTTTTCCTGACGACATTCCTACCGTCAAAACGTTTTTTACTCAGAAAGATATTGACCTACGCCCCTTTTACCCGATGACACGAGGAAGAGTTACCAAAGTTAATGGGGTTACTCGAGAATTAATTACAAAAGAATACAAAGGCCGAACCAACTACGAGCGCGAATTAAACCTTACTTGGTCGAATACGCTGAACGAAGATAACAAAATCGTTGCCGGAAAATGGTGGAACGAAACAGACAAAAACGCTGGCTTACAGGTCTCTGCAGAGAAAAATTACGCTGAAGGCTTAGACATTAACATCGGCGACAAAATTGAATTTAGTGTGGCTGGGCAAAACATTGCGGCAGAAGTTGCTAGCATTCGCTCCGTACAGTGGGATTCTATGAACCCTAACTTCTATATGGTGTTTGACAAACCGCTACTCGATGGCAGCAGTGCGAATTGGATTACAAGCTTCTTTCTAACGGAAGATCAAAAACCGATATTAAATGGACTTACGCGGCAACTGCCCACTCTTTCCCTAATTGAAATTGATCAAACCATCATGCAAGTTCAAAACATCGTAGGAAAAGTTTCCCTCGCCGTTGAGTTTATTCTTCTTCTGGTTTTGATTGCTGGCATTCTCGTATTGATAACAAGCATTCAGGCAACATTAGATCTACGCATGCAAGAAGGCGCGATATATCGCACACTCGGCGCCAGTAAGATACTAGTGAGAAAAAACTTGCTTGTGGAATTCTGCACGCTCGGTTTTATTTCAGGCTTACTAGCCGTTCTAGGAACAGAGCTTTGTCAGTATTTTTTGCAAACGAAGGTGTTCCGTTTAGATTACCAAATGCAGTACGGATTACTGCTATTGGGGCCATTGTTATGTACTGTAATTATCGGGCTAGTTGGGTGGATTTCAGCTAGAAAAGTGGTGAGCACGCCACCACTAACAGTGTTACGAAATATTTAACGTGGCATCCAGGTAATTTAATTGCGCAGTAATACGTAGCGCTCGACATCCAGATACTGGCCATTACGGTACATCGCCTTTCGGTCTACCCCCTCTAAAACAAAGCCATTTTTTTCAGCTACCTTCTTTGACCCAGCGTTAGCCGGGTCTATATTTAGTAAGATTTTTGAAATCTGTTTTACCTCAAACAAAAACTTACTAAAAAGCGCCAAGGCCTCAGAGGTATACCCCTTCCCTCGTGAATCGGGGTGAAACAAGATGTAGCCTACCTCAACATAAGCGAGAAATGGATTGGGCTGAAAATAGAAAATCGCTCCTTGAATTTCATCTCTGGAGTCGACGATCAACATATGGCCTCCCGCCTCCCCCCAAAAACCATTTTCGGAAAAACGTTGCTTTAAGGTGGTTTCGTTAAATATGGTAAGCGGAAAATACTCGCCACGAGAACTAAGATTGCCCCACAGCTCAACCAAGGCATCAAGATCTTTGGATTGGATATTACGAAGAAAGATTTTTTCGCCTTTAAGCACGCCACACCTCCTGTATAAGTATTATTTGAATATGGGAAGCAACACTAACAAATCGAATGGCAAACCGGGAAGTATTTAATTTATATTTTTGTTCTACTGGCTTACACAATTAAGACGCGTTCTCGGCCACTTGCCCCTTTGTAGTGGGAAAACTGCGGGCGCAAATATTCATATTGATCACCGCGAATTCTTCGACTATTAATCAGCGCCATATATTCATAAGGGTTTGGACGGTAAGGCAAAGCCAATAGCTGCATGCCAGTTTCACTCAACAAACGATCACCTTTGAATTGATTACAACGCTTACACGACGCTACTACATTTTCCCACTTGTCTTTTCCGCCGCGACTACTAGGGTGCACATGATCGCGTGACAACTCCGAAAAAGTGAAGTAGTGACCACAATACAAACATTGACAATTATCGCGATAAAACAATGCAGAGTTCGTTAATGGTGGGTCTATTCGCATGTGGGTCATACGTTCTCCATCGCAAGCAACAATGGCTGGTAAGTCCATTGTTGTGCGCAAACCCGTACAGCGAGATTTACCACCACATACTTTTTTAACGATACCCCCCAACGACCAAATGACAATGCCACGCGCATATAAAGTAACGCATTCTTGCCAGTGCAGCCACTCAATGGGTTGGCCCGCCAAATTCAATCGCAATATTCTCGCTTCCACGTGTTCACCTTCGGTCTTTTTTGTTAAGAAGTTCACATTGGTCTGCGCGATTACAAAACGTTTGAGATGTTGACCGCTTGACCCGAATTGGAAAAAAAACATTAAGATTCAGAAACGAAAAACCCCGCTGGGTGCACACCGAACGGGGTTTTAAAATTCTTAAATTGTAGCTACTTACATGGCTATGGCGATGATGAAAATGTATGCAATGCCAGCAGCCATGAAAAATATTTTGTAGATAGGGCGATCGCCACGAATGAGGGTGGCAAATACTGAGATTTCGAAGACTAAATTGCCAATGACTAAGGCGAATGTGCCGGCCAATCGCTATGGAGGATTGGTAGAGGAAGGGCGGGCTACAACCAATGGCCTTGCACCCTGTATGAATTAGGGCCTGGATCTTGAAGGCATCGATCCTCGATTTAAGTGGTCTATGACTAAATAGTACGCCATATCGGCGCCTAGTCAAGGCAGGGAAAAACGGGAATTAAATCGCCACGACCCAGGAGGAGGTCGTGGCGCACTCACAGGATACCCATATCCAGGGTAAATTCTTGGCTGCTATCCGTACTCCTTGCCGCAGATCCATCTGCTTGCTTCCGTAACAATGTCTATTTTACGCGGCTCAACTTTTGGGAATAGTGGTAATTCTCCATGATCTTTGTAGGATATATCCTACAAAAGAGGCCAGTCACGCCAAATTATTCGATCATATCGATCGCGCTGGCTAGTTACCGCGTGTTTTTTTGAGCTGTTGGCTTTGTGACTTCACAACATGCTGAATCATTAATTCCTGCATGTTCTCGCTCAAGCCATAAAAATCGACCCGCAAATACCACTCAGGCCCTTCGGCATCACAACCGACAACGATTCCGTTGACCGTAATGCTTTTCTCTTCTGGATAGAGCATGAGCTCCATTTTTAAGCGTGTACCTTCAGATAACTTTTCATCGTTGTGAAAGGCCAAGCCACAAGCACTTAAATTGGCTTCTTTTACTCGGTGCGCCAACCGCCCAACGAGGCGGCTTTCAATCACCAACTGGCTGACAATGCGCTCTAACTTTTGATTAAAGACCGTGACAAGCTCGGCGACTTTTGGGTGGGATTCACCCACCTCGATCAACAACTTTTCGATTTGCTGATCTTGGCGCGACACCAGATCAAGTACATCCGTCGCCACTTCCTTCGTTTTGTTAGGTGAGCCTTCATCTACACCTTCGATAACATGGTAAGAAATACCTACCGTGTCTGAGATGCGAAAATATCGTCTGCGCTCGTCGTTCATAGTGCTTTCCAGTGTTGTGGCACTCATAGGTGCCCGCTAAATCTCGTTAGAAAATTTCTTCTGGCTCTAGGTCAAATAAGTATTCCGGCTCAAGATCCAATTCTCGAAGAATGTCTTCACCTTCTTCATTTTGCTTCAGCAACTTCAAATCTTCTTGCTCAAGTTCGTCTTCTAAACCCTGCTTTACCAGAATTTCGACACGTCGGTTACGCGCTCGATTTTCTGCCGAATCATTAGGGGCTAGAGGTACAGTATCGGAGAAACCCGACACTTCAAACCGCTGTGAATTTAGATCGCCACCTTTCATCAACTCCATTGCAACAGATACAGCGCGCGAAGAAGATAATTCCCAGTTCGAGCGAAAGCGCGAGCTGCGAATGGGAATGTCATCGGTGTGACCTTGCACTTCAATTTTGCCCGTTTTCTGCATCAACACCGCTTTTACCTCACGCATCACATCTTTGTATGACGGCGACATTTCTGCCGAACCAGAAATAAAAGAGCCTTTTTCACGAATGCGAATGATGATGAGGCGACCGCGAGTTTCCACCTCTACCTGCCCTTCCATAATTTGTTCACTCAAGGCTCCAGCCAGCTCAAAGGCGTCTTGTTCGGTGTCGCTCAGCAATTTTTGTAGCTTGCGCATCACTTCAACTTTAACTCCAGCATCGTAACCTTCAGCACCCTGCTCAATGGTATATTCCTGGGCACAATCAACATCCAGCGACAGCTCCGTCACGTTTTGCGTCTTCTGCCAAATTTCATTAATCGGCGTGGGGTCGGGGCGGCCAGGACTGAACTCCTGAGCAATAATGCTTGTACCCTTAGGAATATCAGTGACGTTAAAGGTGTTCTGCACACCAAAAGCTTGGGCCATAGAACCGGCCAAGCGCTTGAACTTCATGGCATCCATTTCAGAAAATGACAGCAACAGTACGAAAAAGCACATCAGTAGCGACATTAAATCCGCAAAGGTGCCCATCCAGGGGGGTAACCCGGGTTCGCAATCGCAGCCTTGTTCTTCTTCGTCGCTCACGAAACCTACCTAGTACAGAGATCGATTAGTCTGCTTCCACGTCGCGTTTACCTTCTGGCAGGTAAGCACGCAGCATGGAATCGATGACCCGAGGGTTTTGACCGCCTTGAATGGCTAACAACGCGTCAATAACCAGGCTTTTGATCATGGCTTCTTCGGCTGCCCGCAGTTTGAGCTTGTCAGAAATTGGGCCGGTAATTGCGTTAGCAATCACCGCGCCGTATAGGGTCGTTAAAAGAGCAACCGCCATCGCAGGGCCAATCGCTTTGGGGTCATCCATATTGGCAAGCATCGCCACCAGACCAATCAGGGTACCGATCATCCCCATCGCTGGCGCCATGTCAGACATAGCTGAAAATATACTCGAACCCGTTGTGTGCCGCTCGACAGCCTGAGTCTTGTCTTTGGAAAGCAGTGTTTTAACAACATCTGGATCGTGACCATCAACCAGCAGTTGAATACCACGCTGCAGGAAGTCGCTACTGACCTCTTTACCCTCTAAAGAAAGCAAACCGCCTTTGCGCGCCTCATCTGCGAGGGCAACAACCTCTTCGATGAGCTCCCCGGGGTCAGGCATGCTCGACTTAAAGCTCTTACCTGCGATTTTCATGGCGCCTAGAAATTGGCCGAGACCATATTTCGCCATACACGCGAACATGGTTCCGCCAACCACGATAACCAAAGAAGGCGCATTGACGAACATGCCTAGTTCGCCACTCATCAACATGGAAATGACGATGAGCGCCATCGCGCCCAATAAGCCTACCAGGGTTGCGAGATCCACCAAGTACTCCTCTAAATCAAATTATTCTTTTAACTCTTCCAACAAGTCTAGCCTGTATCTCACAGGACAAGCATGTGATATGTAAGTTTCTGTGACGAAAAAACAGCCAAACACACATGAAAATCTTCACTCACATGTTAATTTATCGGCGACAATCGAATTTTCCTTAAGTGTCTCGACCTAAGCTCCCAAATCTTGACCCCTAACATGAGCTTCGGTACTGTGAGCAAAATTCTGGAGAAGCCCCCTTGAGCAAAACTACCCCCCCTCAATTTGAAAAAGCCTTACAAGAGCTAGAGTCCATCGTGCAATCGTTAGAGTCAGGTGAATTAAGCCTGGAAGATTCCCTAGGCAGCTTCGAACGCGGTATCAAACTGACCCGACAATGCCAAACGGCTTTGCAAGACGCTGAGCAGCGCGTCTCTATTTTGCTCGAAAAAGACGGCCAGATTGTCGAAGAAGATTTTGACGAATCGGCAGAATAGCTTCACCATTGCACCCTCCTGAATATAAAAACACGCCCACTTTAATGAGTCTCTCACTTAGCGAATTTATTTCTCACCATCAATCGCGCATCGAAACGCACCTATCTAGGCTACTCGACACGCTACTAGCGCACGACACGCCATTAATTGAGGCTATGAGATACAGCCTGCTCGATGGCGGTAAACGTTTTCGCCCCCTACTGTGTTACGCAGCAGCACAAAGCCTAAGCACAAACCCAAGCAGCACGAATAACCCTAG
Source organism: Agarilytica sp. (assembly GCA_045430305.1). Lineage (GTDB taxonomy): Bacteria > Pseudomonadota > Gammaproteobacteria > Pseudomonadales > Cellvibrionaceae > Agarilytica. Next base: position 154,046 of record JAILXW010000003.1, read on the forward strand.
CTGTGCCGATGACTTTGCCAGCGCACTCGAATGCGTGCACGTGTATAGCCTGATTCACGATGACCTGCCAGCAATGGACGACGACGCACTGCGACGTGGGCGCCCCACAAATCACATAGCGTTTAACGAGGCCACAGCAATTCTGGCTGGCGACGCGCTGCAATGCCTAGCATTTGAAATTATCGCCAACTCTAAACATGCTGATGCAGAACAGAAACTCGCCGCCATACAAGTGCTCGGCAAAGCCTCTGGCGCCAGAGGTATGGTACTTGGCCAAGCCATTGACCTTGCAGCAGTCGATCAATCACTCACGCTCGAACAACTTGAAAACATGCACCGCCACAAAACAGGGACCTTAATTGAAGCTGCGGTCAATCTCGGCGCAATCGCGGCAAAAGCGTCTCATCAAGAACAGCAAAAACTCGGCGACTACGCACGCGCGCTTGGCCTTGCATTTCAAGTACAAGACGACATTCTCGACGTCGTTTCAAGCACCGAAACATTGGGAAAAACCCAGGGCGCAGACCAAGACAACAACAAACCCACATACGTCTCGCTGCTCGGCCTTGAACAAGCAAAAATAAAAGCCGCACAACTGCGTGATGAAGCAAAAGCTGCGTGTGAACACCTCGGCGGAGGCACGACAACCCTTTCGGCGCTGGCAGACTTTGTCATCGAACGCAAATATTAGCCAGAGCATGCACCCGCATTAACGCGCCCCCACTAATTCCGGTAGAATGCCCTACCATTACTACACACTTCTCCCTTCTATCAACGAATACAAATGAATTGCCATGACAGCTAATTTTCTTGAGCAAATTAAATGGAACGCTGACGGCCTCGTGGCCGCAATCGCACAAGATGCGAACTCTGGCAAAATCTTGATGATGGCCTGGATGAACGAAGACAGCCTCAAGCTCACGCTAGAAGAAGGCATTGCTGTATATTGGTCCCGTTCACGCCAAGCGATATGGCGCAAAGGTGAAAGCTCAGGTAACACACAAAAAATTAGCGAAATTCGTCTCGATTGCGACGGTGATGCGATACTATTGAAGGTAGAGCAGCTTGGCGGCATAGCCTGCCATACTGGGCGCGAATCGTGTTTTTATCGTTTGCTGAAAGATGAACAATGGCAAACCACCGACGCGGTACTAAAAGACCCGAAGGATATGTATTCATGAGCCATGTACTCGAAACGTTAGAACAAGTACTCGAAGAAAGAAAAAATGCCGCTAACACCGAAAAGTCTTATGTGGCTCAGCTACATGCAAAGGGGCTGAATAAAATACTAGAAAAAGTCGGCGAAGAAAGCACTGAAGCCATAATTGCAGCGAAAGATGCAGCACAATCTGGCGAAACAAGTTTGCTGGTGGCAGAAACCGCCGACCTTTGGTTTCATTCAATGATTATGCTCTCGCACTTGGGAGCCAGCAGTAACGACGTTCTTAATGAACTCGCGCGTCGCTTTGATATTTCAGGGCTGGAAGAAAAAGCCAGCCGCAAAAAATAACTTGAACTCTAAATTGAGACTACACACCTAGGAGAGCATTATGGGACTCGGCGGAATTAGCCCTTGGTCACTCTTATTAATATTGGTCATCGTACTTTTACTTTTCGGCACCAAAAAGCTCCGCAACTTAGGCGGCGATCTGGGCGGTGCACTTAAAGGCTTTAAAAAAGCCATGAACGAGGAAGAAAACACAGGCGATAACAAGCTCGAAGAACAGAGCGAAGAAACAGATAATGAAAACACTAAAAAAGAAGCGGATAAAGACAAAAGCGACGCCTAACCTTTAGCCGCTTTTATCTTTAATACTCTTATGGGCTTCGCAGAACTCTTTGTTATCGCCATTGTTGGGCTACTCGTGATTGGCCCAGAAAAGCTTCCCGAAACAATTAAAACGGGAATGGTGTGGTTTGGCCGTATCAAACGCGTACTAAACGACACGCGCAGTGAATTTGAACATCAACTTGGCGTTGATGACATTCGACGAGAAATTCACAATGAAGAGGTCATGGCTTCGTTAGACGCGCTAAAAATAGAAGGCCAAGCGGGTGCCAACGCAGCCAGCCAACAAATCGATGACGTGACAAAAATTGCTCAAAGTATACGTGATGACATTGAGCCCGAAGACGAAGGCCTGTACGGCGAACAACACGGTAACCATCCGCCCCCCGAATCAGAAGACGAATCTCGAATAGACGACGAACCTGAATCAAAACGCGCATCAGACACCTAAGGCACAGAAAAATAAAGCCATGAGCGCAAGCGAAAACGAACAACCCATCATTCAGCACTTACTCGAACTGCGAACACGCTTATTGCGCAGCCTATTATCAGTGCTTGTTATTTTTGTCGCTCTGTTTGCATTCGCAAACGACATTTACGAATTTGTTGCCCTGCCGTTACAACAATTTTTACCTGAAGGCAGCACCATGATCGCCACCGATGTGGCCTCTCCTTTTTTAACCCCATTTAAATTAACGCTGTTAGTTTCTTTATTTACTGCCATGCCTTTTATTTTGTATCAGGTATGGGCCTATATCGCGCCAGCGCTATATCAACACGAAAAGCGCCTGGCGCTACCCTTGTTCGCTAGTAGCATCATATTGTTTTATGCCGGTATAGCATTCGCCTACTACGTTGTGTTTCCACTGGTATTTAAATTTTTTATCAGTGTCGCACCAGAAAGTATTTCTGCCATGCCTGACATTGCCAGCTATTTAAGCTTTGTTTTAAAAATCATTTTTGCTTTTGGTTTCGCATTCGAAATCCCTGTCATCACTATCATGCTCATCGCAGCCGGTATCGTGTCACCAGAAGGTTTATCCAACAAACGCCCCTACGTGATAATCGGCTGCTTTGTACTAGGTATGTTATTGACCCCACCCGATGTCATTTCTCAAGTCATGCTTGCACTACCTATGTGGTTACTGTTTGAGTTCGGCTTGTTTTTTGGCCGAATGGTTAAACAGCGCCGCCCTTCCACCACTGAGCCAGAATAGCCCGCTACCACGGCCATTCAGCTTTAGTTAAGCTTCACCACCATAAACTGTACCCATACTGATCGAGGGTACGTTTATGAAATCATCTATTTTTCGCTTTAGCCTACTACTGCTAACCGGCACGGTATTGGCGGCCTGTGGCGAAGCCGGCTATTACTATGAAGAAGAAATCGTTTACTACGAAGACGATTACGCTCATGAGCACGAAGAGGTTCATCATCTAGATCCTCCGGCTTTGTACCAATTCCACGCGATTGATACTTACGAAACGAGTAGCGAATTTGACACGGAAACAGATTTGGCGATTTCACCCTACGTCAATCACGGTGAATTTGAACTGTATTGGGAGACCCACAGCTACGATGATTACTTTGTCGAGTTTATGTTTAATACGCGCCCCTCACCCATCGGTGCCGAAGTAGTAACGAGCGAATGGTGCGGGCCATACGAATACTGCAATAACCACCAATACCAATTTTGCGAGTACACACCCAATTTATACTTGAGCTGTGAAACACCTTACGGTGATTACCAATCGGTCTATATTGGTGATCGCTTGGCAACAATTCCAGAAGACGGCTATTTTATTCTTCAGGTTTGTGACAGCACGTTATTTTATTGTGAATATCAAGCGCTTCCCGTTTCGGTCGAATAACACCAAAACGACAACATCGCACTTTAAATACAGGGTTGAACGGCGCATAAAACCGAGGCGCCATTGACCCAGCTACACCCGCACCACAAACCGCTAACTGTCGCCAAAAACAACACGAAAGCCTCCCAACTCATCAATAACCCTCTCTTCGCGCAATTACCAGTATTTGCACCTAGAATACTAAGATAAAGGCCTGTGACCAAAGTGAAAAAGCGTGGCACTATTGAACGTTCAACTATGCCTGTTAGCAACTACTTTGAAAGCACGTATCAAACACATCCGTATTCAACTGCGCGAGTAAAACATGCAGATATTGTTTCCAGAAATTAAGCCCTACGCCCGTCACGAACTACAAGTCGATGACATTCACACACTGTACATTGAAGAGTGTGGTGAGCCAGATGGTATTCCCGTCCTTTTTGTTCATGGCGGACCTGGCGGTGGCGCATCCAAACACGATCGACGCTTTTTCGATCCAGAAAAATATCGCATCATTTTATTCGATCAGCGTGGTAGCGGACGCTCAAAACCCCACGCTGAATTACGCAACAACACCACACAAGACCTGATTGAAGACATGGAAAAAATTCGTGAATTATTAGGCGTTGAAAAATGGGTATTATTTGGCGGATCTTGGGGCTCAACCCTGAGCTTACTCTACACGCAAACCCACCCAGAAAAAGTCACCTCGCTCATTTTGCGTGGCATTTTCTTGTGTCGCGAACGCGAATTAAATTGGTTTTATCAAAGCGGAGCCGATCTTATTTTTCCGGATTATTGGCAAGACTTTATTAAGCCTATTCCAGAAAATGAGCGAGACAATATTATTGCCGCTTATTACAAACGGCTTACAGGCGAAAACGAACTGGCAAAAATGGCCGCAGCGAAAGCATGGTCTATGTGGGAAGGGCAATGCGCTACCTTGCGCCCCAGCACAGAAGTAGTGAATGCATTTTCTGAGCCCCACCTAGCTGTTTCCTTAGCTCGCACTGAAGCGCATTACTTTATGAACAATGCCTTTATCGAGCAGGACCAAATTATTAAAAATGCAGAAAAACTGGAAGGTATACCAGGCATTATTATTCACGGGCGTTACGATGTGGTCTGCCCACTGGAAAATGCCTTTAGGCTTTACAACGCATGGCAAGATTCTGAACTACAAATTATTCGCGATGCAGGCCATTCTTCTCACGAGCCAAGTATTATTGATGCGCTAGTACGAGCGACCGATGAAATGGCACGAAGACTTGGCAGTGACGGGGATCATCTTAGCTAGCCCAAACACTTTCGCCCCGCTCAGTTTATTCGCTCAGCCTGGCCCTAAACATTGCGTCGAACGGGCCAGCGCACAACAAATTTTGCCCCACCAAACGTAGAGGCTTCTACATGCACCCGGCCAGAGTGCCACTTCACGATTCTATGTACGATGGCAAGCCCTAGGCCAAAGCCGCTTTTATTTTCTTGAGCGTTACGTAAACGTACAAAAGCCTGAAAGATCTTTTGTCTCTGGTCATCATCGATGCCTGGGCCATCGTCTTCAATGGCGATATAGTAATGAACTTCATCACGCCACAGCCGAACACGCATCAAAGATTCAGCATACTTAAAAGCATTCTGAATTAGATTGTGAAAACAGCGCTCCATCAAGTACCACTCACACCATACCTTTTGATTCTCTAGCTCATCTATAATCTCAATATCGAGAGACTTACCAACATCGGAGTTACGATTTAGGTCGACTAGGTTTTTTATCAAAGCAGCAAGATCGCCACCCTCGAACTCCAGCTTTTGATTTTTTTGCTCGAACCCAGCATACGTTAGCAGCTCATTAATCAGCTGATCCATCTCTGCCACGTCTTTCTTTAAGCCACTTAAATGCCCCGCGTCTGCATCAGTGTTTTTCGTGTCTGCGGCCATTTCAATGGCAAATTTCATTCTAGCCAGCGGCGTTCTCAATTCGTGCGACACGGCATAGGTCATCTCTTTATGAGAGGCCAATAAATCATTGATTCGCTCAGCCATAATATTAAATGCTTCAGCCAACTCGAGTACCGCCGAGCGCGACCCAAGTTCAATTTTCTCTAACTTATCATCACCCACTTTTTTGGTGTAAGCCTGTAATATTTTTAAGTCGCGAGATAAGGGCCAGACCCAAAAATATATGACGACGGCCACAGCAATATAAAACCCCACCAAAAAAAAGATATAAAATTTCTGGTTTTTAACCTGCTTTTTCTGACCCTCTGACTGAGAAAGACGCATCACAACCTGGCCGCCCATCATTCGTTTATATACCGACGACACCCCTTCATCGTTATGCACTAGAACGGGCTTCCCAGCCTCCAGCTGCGTTAAAAAATTTGAACGGGCAAAATCTGACAGAGCAAGTATTTTGACCGGGCGAGAGAGGCGCTCGCTAAAACTCGCCTCGATTTGGGGAAGAGACTTTTCGGTTTCCCAGATTGCGTCTGTTTCAATCAATCTAAAAACGGAGTGTTCAGAAATTTCCAGGTCTGAATCACCGCCAAAGATCTGCCACAGCCTGTCGGCCCCCCAGCCAAGAAATATTAGCGAGCAAACGATCACCAAATAGAGCGTGACAAATACACGATTCATTTAATCTTATTTACCACGCATCAGAAACAAAGATATAACCCTTACCCCAGACCGTTTTGATTTTCTCTGGCGCATCTTGAAGATCATCAATTTTCTTTCTAAGTTGGGAAACCCGCACATCAATAGAGCGATCCATTCCATCGTATGAGCGATGGTAAATCGTATTATATAGGTACTCTCGCGAGAGGACTTTGCCAGCGTTCTTCGCTAGCTCAACAAGCAAATCAAATTCATGACTGGAGAGGCTCAACTCAACACCTGCCATTTTGGCTGAGCGCGAAGCAACATTAATCTCTAAACATCCAAACGCCAGCTCTAACACTTCAGGCACTTCTTTGTGATCGTAGCGCCGCAATAAAGCACGAATTCTAGCTAACAATACACGTGGTTCTGCCGGTTTTATCACATAATCGTCTGCACCAAACTCAAACCCAAGCACCTGATCCATATTGGAATCCCGAGCAGTCAGCATAAGAATCGGGCCTTTGAAGATTGGGCGAATTTCTTTGCAAATACTTAAGCCATCTTTTCCTGGCAACATGATATCCAAAATAACAATGTCGGGCTGCAGTTCTTTTACGTAGCGCGGAACATTGTGCCCAGCACCCTCGGTCGTCACCTGAAAACCATTTGTTTCTAGATAATCTTTCACTAATGCGGCAAGACGCTCATCATCTTCCGCCAATAATACTCTACTCATATTTTTACTATTATTTGTTGTTTAATAGCCATTAGAAAAAACTCCACGCGTTGCGGCGACGCCTGCGGAATTGGGTATTATCTTTTACAACTTCAAAGGCCTCTGTCACCAGAACTTTCTTATCTTTTGTTTCACGCAACTGGAAATCAACATTTCTTGAGGCAGAAATCGAGAGAAGATGCTCGCCTTGATTTTCTTCTTCCCAGCAACGCAAAGGAATTGTTGTATCGTGTCGAAACAAACATAAGCTGCGCGGTCCTGAAGATTCCCACTTAAGCGCCAAGTCATCTTCACATACTTTTTCGCCCCCCGACAGAACGCAGATACTTGGCTTAATTGAAAATTGAATCAAGGGAAGCATTTCATCTGCATATACATGCACCGCCTGCAATAAAAAAGCAGCGAATAATTGCACAGCCAGCCACTTAACCAGGCAATCAGAAATGATAGATTCCCCCCAGGAATACCGTGCTGCTGCTATCATCTTTTACTAGCGGGCTATTGGATATTTCTTCACTGAATTTACGATGATCAAGCACAAACGTGAGCTGCCATTGCTCAGAAATATCGTAATACCAATGTATTTTTGCGTAGGGTGAAAAGCCCGAATCAGCCTCATACACAAAGGCGGTATCGTTCACTTCATGCGCTTGCACACCAAAGTAATAATCGTGAATTTTTTGGTCGCGCCACTCACCGCCAATCAACCACTCGATACCTTGGCGCTCACTCAACTTAGTGTGAAGTGAGGCGAATGTGCGTACCTGCATTCCTTCGTGTACCGAGCTGATATCGCCCAACACCTGCAAGCCAAAACTAAAAGGGTCAAAAAATGCGAGATACTCGAAACCGAACAATGCGGCCGTATCTCTATTGTCGATTTCGCGAATATCCTCTTCCGCCAACACATCAAGACCACTATCGAATGAAACGCCTACAACGGGCGTGGGTTCTGGTGTAGGCGAGGGGGCTGGCGTTGGGGAGGGTACAGGAGTAGAAGAAGGTACTGGCGTAGGTGACACCTCCGGGCTAGGCGTCGGGGAGGGGGAAACCCAAGATAAATCTAAATCATCTGGCAATCCATCATTAATACCAACAACAGAGCCGCTACCTGAGCCACTACCTGAGCTGCCGCTTGAACCTGAGAACTCGTTACCCCCTAACGAAAAGTTACCGATGCTTATATCTTTAAAATAAACTTGCTCATAGCTTGGCGTTAGTATGAGATTCAACTGATGCCGCGACGCATCCAGCAGTGTTACACCCAACGTATCCGTCTGCAAAAAAAAACGCTTGCCGTAATAATTCACGGATGGCAGTAAAATAATAGGCTGATCATCCTGCTCAACAATTGGATTGGTGCGCCCCCCCAACCCTACCGCTAGCGAAAACTCCCAACTTCCCACAGTGACACATTCTTCGCGATCTGGCTGGCATGGCTTTACTGACGATTCTGAGGCTATCGCCGTCGCACAACCAAATACCATGAAATAGCAACATGCATACAGAAGCCTACAAAATCTTGCAAAAAAAGAATGTGCGGGATGCTTATAGAGCGTTGCCAACAAGAAATACTCCTAAATTTGGTGGTTTTAGAGGCTAAGGTGCATAGCCTTGTGTTATCTCAGCAGATACAACACGCCCTATCTATGCGTAATTCGCAATAATTTGTAAAGAATTGTAATTCTGCCGAACTCTACGGCAAAGTGCAGACCCTGTATTTTTTACAATTCGTTACATAATTACGCATTTGTATAACAGACATACTCCGAGCGGGCTTATATGATGCAGCCATATCAATCGGGAGGGAAGAAACTAACATGGTCATCACAAACATAAAAAGCATATGCAAACTTGGCCTAACCACGGCTAGTATCGCACTCGTCACCGCCTGTGGTGGAAGTCACAATAATTCATCCTCTGAAGAGACAGGTGAAATTGCAATCTCCGACTACGCCAACCTTCAAAAATCTGACGTCGAAGCAACAGAACTCAAATACGCTACAGGCGATGAGCTGTTGACGCACCTTAAAAATGGTATTCGTTTAAGTGTTTACATTCACGACCATGACGACCGCGACTTAGACATCCCTACCCCTGTTCCTGAACCGATGGCCACCGTAGCCCCAGGAACAGTAGTGGAGCTAAGAACAGTATCTGAGCTAAGCGATTCCATTAACTTAAGTGCCGAAAGTGATTCCAGTGGCAATTTTTCTGAAACCAATACCCATGTCGCCGGTGTAGACGAAGCCGATTACATTAAATACGACGGTCAATATCTGTATCAATCTACCAACCGTGAACAAATTGACGATGTCATTTATCCCGCACGGATTCGTATTTTGGAAAGCACACCAGACAGTGCAAGCATTGAAGAAATTACGAGTATCAGAGTCGAAGAAGATTCCTATTGGAACCCTGTCGACGAGTTGTATTTGGTCGAAGGAGAAAGTGCAACTTCGGCACTGGTTTCATTACAAAGTGCTTGGAATACCTACTCGGTCGGCGGCCCCCTTACCACCCTCGTCGCTGACTACATTACTACTACCGAAGAAAGTATAAAGCTTAATAACTACGATCTAAGCAACCCTAAAGCGCCCGAACTTTACAGCACCATCGAGATCGATGGATATTTAGTGGATAGCCGTAAAATTGGAAATACGCTTTTCCTTGTGTCACGTTTTTCACCCGACATTCCTCACGTTCGTTTTTATGTATCCGAAGAGGAAGCGAAAGAAAATGAATCACATATTGCCGCACTAACACTTGACGACCTGCTTCCAAAAATACGCATTAACGATACAGAAGAAAACTTAGTTAACGCTAACGACTGTCTCATCCCTCTAACTGCAGATGCCACCAGAGGCTACCCTAGCCTCACGACAATTGTCTCGATTGATTTAGAGAGCATGAGTTTAAACTCTGCAAACTGTTTAAATTCAAAAGTACAGGGCATTTACGCCAATGCATCCTCACTCTATGTTGGTGGCTCGTCTTATTCAAATTGGTCTTCATTTAATAGTTTTACCGTGTTTCATAAATTTGAATTAGCCGATCAACTCACTTATCGCTCAACAGGTATTGCGCCTGGCACTTTAGGCTGGCGAGATGCCGCTTTTCGGATGAGTGAGTTTGATGGCAGCTTCCGTGTTGTCACCAGTGAACGCGACAACCTTTCCCGTGATTGGGTCCACCGCTTGAGCATTTTTCAAGACAACCCCACGACTGACCAAATGGAAATCGTTGCGCAATTACCTAATGAAAGCGCTCCAACAGCCATCGGCAAACCAGGTGAAGATATCTATGCCGTACGCTTTGTCCAAGAACGCGCCTACATCGTTACCTTTCAGCGTATTGATCCACTCTACGTTCTAGATTTATCTAACCCGGCAGAGCCTTCCATTGAAGGAGAATTAGAACTGCCCGGTTTTTCTACATACTTACACCCAGTTGATGACAATTATTTACTTGGCATTGGGCAAGACGCCGATGGCGATGGACGCGTAAATGGTGTTCAGGTAAACCTTTTTGACATTGGCGATATCAACAACCCGGCACTTATCAGCAATGAAACATTTGGTGGGCGTGGCACTTGGTCACCCGCACTAAATGATTTACGGGCAATTAGCTTTTTGCGTACATCGCAAGATCAATTGCGATTTTCATTTCCAATTAGTTTGTATGAAGAAGGCTCCACCTATCAATGGCAAGACGATGCGCTTCACCTTTTTGAAATTAACGGCCTCGAGACAGGTGAAGCAAGTCTGAGCACCATAGGAAAAATGGTAGCAGAAGAAAATTCAACTGAAAGAAGCTGGCCCTGGTATTCCGGTGTAGACCGCAGTGTGCTTGATGGAGACGCCGTTTACTACGCACATGGCAATTGGGTGTGGTCAGCATTTTGGTCTAATCCCGAGATCGCAAACGGGCCTCACTAAATGTAGCAAGGATGGCACAGGAGATAGGCGACATGGATGTCGAAATGGATTTACTCAAGCAGCTTTAAAAGCGCACAACCGTTAACAGCAAAAAAGGGACGTTTAAGCTGTTTGCGCCCCTTCCAAAGCCCGCTTCAAATCATTCAGCGCATTGCGCGCATCGCGCTTAAATACACTTTCTAGTAGAGGGTCAATAAGCTTGCGCACGATGGGCCACCGGCTTTTAAAATCACACTCTAGCTGAACCTTGGTGTTGCATTCATCTAACGATTCAAAACGCCAGCTGGTTTTTACTTTGCCGATAAACTTTGGCCCTTCCAGCATATTGACCGCAATCAAAGAGGGCACGGCAAGACTCACGTGCTCCACCATCATGCGAAAAGGGTTAAGTACATGTGCGGCACCTGCAAACCCCACCTCCGACGTGACACGCCCATGATCATAGCGCACACGTTCGGCAAAACGGTCCCATTCCAATCGGCGCGTATAATCTTGCGCAAGGTGGTAGGCTGTATCGCGATTGACAGCAATTAGGGCTTCGGCTTGAATGCGTGGCATACTTGCTCAGAAAGAGAGTGAGTGGACACTTTAAATCTATCACTCGATTCGGAATTTATCTAATCATTCGCCATATTTATTTTTTATGAAAGCCCTAATTCAGCGTGTTTCTCATGCATCAGTGGTCGTAGACGGGGAAACTACCGGCGAAATTGAACGCGGTATCTTGGCCTTAATCGGTATCGAAAAACACGACACACACGAAACCCTCGAAAAAATGGCGAACAAATTACTCGCCTACCGGATTTTTCCCGATAATGAGGGGAAAATGAATTTAAGCACAGCGGATATCAACGGCGGCGTGTTGGCGGTATCACAGTTTACCCTAGCCGCTGATACCAAAAAGGGCCTCAGGCCCAGCTTCTCCAGCGCCGCGCCACCAACCGATGCAGAAACACTGTTCGAAGCGCTAGTGCAAAAACTACGCGACAAACACAATCCTGTAGCAACCGGACGCTTTGGTGCAGACATGAAAGTCTCCCTGCTCAACGATGGACCGGTGACCTTTCTGCTAGAGATGTAAAAGCACTTTACCTTCTGCTAGACTACGCGCCTATTAAAATTCGGCGCTCAAACATTAGTCAACACCGACCAATTTGGGCAAATCAGTTTAGTACGAGGATGAGCTATGGATCCTATCACTGCAGTTTTCATTACCTTCGGCGTGATTCTTATCATTGCCGGTTGGGTACAACTTATGTTCACGTCATTTGACGACGATTTCACCTGGGGCCTTGCGACCATGTTCCTTCCCCCGCTGTCATACCTCTACAGCTTTTTCGCCTGGGACAAAGCCAAAGGCGCGATGATGATGACGATCATCGGCTGGGGCTTGGTTGTTTTCGGCCTCCTGTAACTAGGAATTAGGGCCACCCCGCCCCGAAAACACCCCGATATCATGAAACTCAATTGCGACTTGGGTGAGGGCTTAGACGAAGTCGATGCCGCACTCATGCCGCATATTGATATGGCCAGCATTGCTTGCGGTGGCCACACGGGCGATGCAAACTCCATGCGCCGCGCCATCGACCTAGCGCAGCAACACTCCGTCAGTATTGGCGCCCACCCCAGCTACCCTGATCGAGAAAATTTCGGTCGCCGCTCGATTCAAATTAGCCCATCGGTTCTACATGAATCACTCTGTGAGCAAATTCAAAATTTAATCGACATCGCTCAACAAAGCCAAGCCCACGTCGATTACATTAAGCCCCACGGCGCACTGTACAATGATGCTTGGCATCATGACGCCATTCAAAACACACTGACTTCTGTCGCAGAACAGTTCAATCTGAAGCTCGTGCTACAAGCTAGACCCCAGAACCAAAATGAATGCCGTCATGAAATAATGCTGGAAGCCTTTGCCGATCGCGCCTATACCGACTTGGGAACACTTGTTTCACGCGACAAACCTCACGCGACACACGCGGAATTAGATTCTGTAATAGCGCAAGGGCGTAACCTTAAATTTAAGAAAGGTTTATATTCTGAAAATGGGGTATGGCTACACATTGACGCACAAACCCTCTGCGTACACAGTGACAGCCCCAATGCTGTATCGGCGATCGAAGCATTAAAGGCCGCGCTTGATGACAAGCCCACGAACTAATATTCAATTTAGAATTACGCAGGTCAACGAAGTGTGCCTGCTAATTGAATTTGCGACGGTAGATTCAAAACTACAATCCATTGATTACAAAGCTCTAAATAAAACCCCCATCAGCCCACACCTTTGCCTAGCAATCAATCACTGCAAGCAACGTATTCTCGAATTATTTGCCCCACAAATTAATGACATTGTCAGCGCTTACCAGAGCTTACTGATTTATTTTGATTTGCTCACTGTCGGTACCGAGCACTTTATTCAAAGGCTTTCTGCAGCGTGCACAAACGCACTAAATGAAAACCCACAAGATACAACACTATCAAAAACCATTGAGATCCCCGTACTTTACAATGAAGCATGTGGCCCAGATTTAAAACGCGTGAGCGAACAAAACAAACTTAGTATTCAAGACGTTATTGAACAGCACTGCTCACACATCTATTGGGTGTATGCCTTAGGCTTTATTCCCGGTTTCGCTTATTTAGGCTTTGTCGATAAATCCCTAGCAACGCCACGCCTAAGTACACCAAGAACGTCGGTACCCAAAGGTTCCGTCGGTATAGCAGACACACAAACAGGGGTTTACCCTTCAGCCTCCCCTGGCGGCTGGAATATTATTGGCCGAAGCCCCACCCCTCTCTTACATATTTTGCCAGACCAACAAACACCCCAACCAACACTGAATATCGCCGACCGCGTAAAATTTAGATCTATTGATGAAAGTGAATTTGTTGCTTTAGGCGGAAGTTTAGACAAGGCGTTTGTGCCTTGAATGTTTTAGGTGAGTTAAAAATTCTGCGCGCAGGGCCACAATGTTTACTGCAAGACTTAGGCAGAACACATGTTCAGGATATCGGCTTCTGCCAATCGGGCGCTGCCGATGAACACGCTTTTTTGTGGGCCAATAAATTACTCGACAATAACGCTAACTGTGCCGCCCTAGAAATCACTTTTGGGCCATTCGAAGCTGAATTTAATATCAATACCCGCATCGCTATTTGTGGCGCAGCAAAAAGTGCTTACATCAACGACAAACAAATTTCCGCATGGGTCTCTTTGCCAGTTGAGCCCGGCGACCGCTTACGTATCGAGAATTTTTCTAACGGCGTATTGACGTATCTCGCTATTCAAAATGGCTTTCGCTTTTCGCCTACCGAGCGTGAGACACCGCCATTCAAAAGCAACGCCATGTCACCGAGAGAACACAGCGGCCCCAATAATGGAAAACCATTTAAAAGTGGCGACAGCATTTTTTACCCAATTCTTGAATCACCGTCACGTAAAACCTTTTTTGCCCCTGCTCGCTTTGTGGCTGACTACCGCCAGAAGCTAAATCTGAACTTTGTTCCTAACCCTTCCATCCCCTATTCTGAATTAACGCAAATATGCCAGCAGGAATTTAAAGTACACCCCAACTCAAACCGAATGGCCTATCGCTTAAGTTTCGGCTCAGATGTAACCTTTCCACAAACTTCACAACGCTCTAGCGGCACGCCTTATGGCACAATCCAACTAACCCCCAATGGTGACGTTTTGGTATTAATGAAAGACAGGCAAACCATTGGCGGTTATACAACTCTCGGCTGCGTCAGACACCTGGACCTTTTCTCTCTCAGCCAACGACGTGCAGGCGACACAATAAAACTCTTTCCAACAGACGTAAAAAAAGCCCAAGAAAAACTCTTGAGCTTTTATCGTTTTTTTAGAACCTAACAGAACGTTTACAAGTCTTTATTTGCCTTGGTCTCTAACCAGGTAAGCAACTCAGCCTGTGCCATAGGCTTAGCATAGTAAAACCCTTGAGCGTGATCGCAATTTAAAGACTGTAGAAACTCTATTTGTTTTCGGGTTTCAACCCCTTCAGCAACCACTTCTAGCCCAATTTTCCCTGCCAGCGTCACGATCATTTCCATAATCTCTCGCCCCGTTGGGCTATCTGAAGCTTCGATCAAACTTCGATCCAATTTTAAATAGTCTATTGGCAACTTATGCAAATGATTAAGTGAAGAATACCCTGTACCAAAATCATCTAGAGACAGCGTAAAGCCCATTTTTTTAATGTCATTGAGTAGCTTAACGGTCGCTTCTAAATCAGAAATTGCTAACGATTCTGTAATTTCCAAATTCACATATTTAGGATCGACACCCGTCGAAGAAATACTTGAACTTAACAAGTTCAAAACTTGGGGGTGTTGTAGTTGTGCAACAGAAAGGTTTACTGAAATATGTCGGTCGGTATAACCTCGCTTGTGCAACTCTTTCAAACTTAAAAGTGACTCATTTAAAATCCATGCACCCAGCGGCACTATAAGACCAGAGCGTTCAGCCAAAGGAATGAACACTTCTGGCGACACCATATTCCCCAGCTTATCTTTCCAGCGAATTAGAGATTCAAAACCCGTTACCGCCAAGTCACCCAAACGCAGTTTGGGCTGATACACCATATACAACTCATTGGAATTAAATGCCTGACGCAGATGGCGTAACATACTTAATCGCTGCTGCGCTTCTTGTACCATGTTGTGTCTAAAAAACAAAACCTGACCGCTTTTTACTTTTTTGGCGGTTTTTAAAACGATGGTGGCATCTTTTACGGCTTCTTCTCCATCGCCGTCCACTTCAGAAATTGGCACCACACCTGCGGTAACCGAAATACTTTGTATATCACCTTCTATCGTAAATGGCTCATTAAAAAATTCGACTAAACCATCTTGATCAATGGAGTCTGGCGGCCCAAAAATCGCAAATGAATCACCGAAAACTCGGGCAACCAAGTTAGGCGCAGGAAATTTTTCTTTTAATCGCGCCGCCACTGCCTGCAATAAGCTATCGCCATAAGCCTGCCCAAGCGAAGCGTTTAACTCTGCGAAATTATCTATATCAATCATGCACAACAAATGATCGCGTTTTTCTCCGCGCTCAATACATACCGACACATGGTCAACTAAAGCGTTTCTGTTCGGCAGCGCAGTTAACTCATCTGAGTAAGCATAATCATTAAGCTGGGTCACCATGCCTAAATTATCTGCGCAAATAGTGATATTGCTACAGAACAACTCTAAAAGACTTTCATCAACCTCTTCGATTTCAGCCGAGCTGCATACGAAACACGCCATATCGCCACGCTCTTCACTGCCTAGGTATAATGCGATACCGTTCTTATTGTAGATATTACGCTTACTATCAAGGCACTCAATTAAGCAGTTTTGAATATCTTCTTCGTCAAGCTCATCAATAGATCGGTTCATTAATGGCTGGAAATGGCCAGCAGCTGCAATAATTTTTGTACCTGAGTCGGAACCCTCTTTTCTCCGCGCGCAAATCAAGCCCTCTGGCGCAATACTCAGCAAACCAGACAAATGCGTAATAACGCCCTGAGCAAACTCTTGCAAACCTTTTTCAGTAAGTAACTTTGCACTCGACTCAACGATCATTGCCAAGCTCTTTTTACCGGCCTCAATCGTCTTAATTTGTTTGTATGAGCGAATAGCTGTAGTCAAGGAGGCAAATAAACGTGCCTGTGTTAATTCTGATTTTAATTTGTAGTCATTAATATCGTAATCACGAATAACTTCTATTTCAGGCGCTTGGTTCGGTTGACCAGTACGCAAAATAATGCGTGTATCTTTTATGTCTAAGTCATCTCGAATGGTGGGCACTAAATCCAAACCCGCATTGGGTGTTTCCATAACAACGTCAAGCAAGATAACCGCGATATCTTTATGCACCATCAACATGGTTTTTGCTTCGCGGGCACTGGTTGCATGTAAAAATTCGAGCGAACGCCCAACCACTTCGGTATTACGTAAAGCAAACGTTGTGGCGGAGTGCACGTCTTTTTCGTCATCGATAATCAAGACACGCCAGGTCAGCTCGGAACCATCCGCGCCCTCTTGATCCTCATCAAGAAATTCCATCAACCCGTCATCGTCGGAGTCTTTACTCATAGTTACTTCTCGTTACTGTCCGTATCGTTATTATTCGTGGCATCACTGTCCACGTCATTAGTATTTGGCCCGGCACCACCGGTACGAAGCCTTTCTTGTTCAATTTCTTCTAGTGCATCACTGCCTTCCTTTGGGGCTACCAAAGGAATTTTGATAATAAAGCGCGTTCCCATACCGACAAGAGATGTGACCTCAATTGCGCCACCCAATACAGCCGTTACAATATTGTGAACGATGTGCAAGCCTAATCCATTCCCACCTTCACCCAATTTAGTTGTGAAGAAGGGGTCAAAAATATGTGAAAGGTTACTCCCTTCGATACCGCGACCATTATCTTCAACAATAATCTGCACGCCCTCGGCAATGGGGTGGGTGATAATTTTAACCGTTCCGTGGTCGAGATCGTCAAACCCATGCAGTAAGGCATTGTTTAACAAGTTAGTAATAACCTGCCCCAGCGGCCCTGGGTAACCGTCAATAGTTACATCCTCCGCTTGCGAGATCTCCAGCTTATAGGGCATGTGTTTCATCAAAGTTGCCATGGTCACACGTGTTTCGTTTAACAAGCTGGACAAGTCAAACGATCGTCGCTGCGCACTGGTTCGATCTACTGCCACCTGTTTGAAGCTAGAAACAAGCTCTGAGGCTTTTTCTAAGCTTAAACACACTAAATGCATACCCTCATCCATGTCCGCCAAATAACGCTCAAGGTTGGCACGCGTCATTCCAGAAGATAGCGTTTCCTTCATGTTTTCGGTGCTTTCTGACATCGACGTGGCGACCGTTAATCCGTTCCCAATCGGCGTATTCAATTCATGCGCGATCCCGGCCACCAATGAACCCAATGCAGCAAGCTTTTCTTGCTGTACCAATTCATCTTTCGCATGACGCAACTTATCCAGGGTGCCTTTTAACTCTTGGTTAACATCGAGCAATTCTGCCGTGCGCTCTCGCACACGCTCTTCCAGTTCATGAATAGAACGACTAAGCGCTCCACGCATTCGCTCTAACTGGTTACTGAGCACACCGAATTCATCGGTGCCGAGTTTGGGAATTTGTGTTTCCAGGTCACCTTCGGCAATCCCCGCGGCAGATCGCTCCAACTGTAAAAGCGGCCATGTCACACGCTTACGTAAAAAATACCCCATCAAGGCAACAGAAAAGACCAGTTGTACGGTGAGAATTGTGAGCAGGAGGCGCGAAGCATCCTGCGCGCGTTTCATCGCATCTTTCAAACTGTATATCAGTGTCACTTCACCAAGCAGATCACCCTCATAAGTGATTTCTCTGGTCATAGTGATCGAGTCTTCATCGTTGGCCGCTTTGATGTTGCTGTACTGAAGAAAAGCACTCTCGCCCGTGGTAACAACAATAGAGATCACCGAATGGTCAACGGAGATCGCATCCATTAGGGGCTTCCCTAAACTCGGCGAAATATTCCATAACGGCAGACGCATACCCGCTTGTAGTAAGTCGACGTAGCTGCCGGCTTTTACCTGGCTATCGTAGGTGATGGTTCGCTTGAAGTTCTCGCTGATCAATATTCCGCCACTTATCAGTGCTGGAAAGGCAATAGAAAAGAGTACCACCACCAAAAGCACCTGCTGCAGACTGCGGTGTGCTTTCACACGACGAATGCCAGGCTTGTTGGGCGCGCTTTCTTGCACGATATCTTGCTGTTCAGGGCTGTTGTGGGTCAATTCTTCGATCATCTAAGACTCTGGGAAAACGGGCGCCGCTTTGTGTAAACGCAACTGCACCTATAGAGTTTAGCAGCCGATAAGTATAGAGCTAGGCAGCTAGCGCCGCCGAACATCGATCTGGGAAAATAAATATGATTATTTTTGTCCGCAAGGTAAAAGCCTCAACGAACTGTGTATACAAATGCCATTTTACAGGTGACGTCTAAATTGTTCACCC
The DNA here is from genome assembly GCA_045430305.1 of Agarilytica sp. Taxonomy (GTDB): domain Bacteria; phylum Pseudomonadota; class Gammaproteobacteria; order Pseudomonadales; family Cellvibrionaceae; genus Agarilytica. The sequence goes on from JAILXW010000003.1 coordinate 172,989, forward strand.
TCTAGAGAGGGCTTTCGCAGCATTAAGATATGAAACGTGGAGGTATGGGCCTCTCAACAGAGGGCTAAGAAACCTTCAAGCATTTTCTTTTTCTGCATAAAGGTACAGCAAGCTACCCGCTTGATCATGAGTGCGAATGAGAATAGGCGCGCAGCATACGTGACAGTCTTCGACATATTGCTGCTCGTCTTCAATTGGCTCAACAAGTATTGAAACCGATTCACCGCAGTATGGACACTGAATGTCAGATTCGATTAGCTCCATGTTGATTCCTTTTCACAACCACACTAACGCTATCACAAACTGCACTCAAGGCTCTATGTGCACTATTTCATAGTGATCCAACGTTCGAGCTCTTCACGATGCCAATGGCGAACTAAGTCGAGCCCATCATCAACAATACTCCAATATTTGTCGATAAGGTTTGTAGCCAGGTTAAACAATTGAGATGAAGAGGCGTGAATGGTTTTTCCCGAAAGAACGTCATGAATTACTAGCTCTATCAAATGAACAAACTTCGTTTCTAGTTCACCCACAATATATTTTGCATTGAACTCGCTGCCAATTACAGCGTGAAGCCGCTGTGCTCGCTGACGTAAACGCTCATTTTGTTCTTTTGCAGTCTGCACCAAAAACCGTAACTTTCGGTCGTGATCGTATTGGGCACTACCAACTGCAGCAGAGAAACTCGCTAAACCGCGTATCTTGGCCAAGGTTTCCACAATCGTAGGTAAGAGCAAACAAGTGAACTGCAACAGCTCTATTTGTTTAGTTTGCTGCGAATACTCCGTCGCAGATGCCTTATTCGCCTCATCGAAACTTGCATGAATGCTCACCTCCTCAGCAAAGTTTGCTAATAAGGGTGGTTCCAACTGGCGACGAATTAAATTCACAATTTGAAACAGCTGTTCGATAAAATGAGAATGAAGCTCAAAGTTGTCACTCAGCTTGTCGCCCTGCCAATTATGACGAATACTATCCCAAGCAATTTGAACATTCTGACGCTCACGCTCACCAAAAACATCGCCCTCCGACACAGCAAAGGCAGATAAAGTAGATAAGCGGCGACTGATTTGATTTTGCATTACGTAGAAGTCATTCTCAAAGGCTTTGTTACCCGCCAGCAACCCCATGCTAACCCCTCGATGACGCTGTACATCTTTAACCAAATGATTAATTTGATGAACAAGGTTTATGCTGAGGTCGCGTTCGCGATAAAGTCGACAAAATAACGCCTGTTGGCCGCAAGGGGTATTGAGGTTGTCTAGCTCATCGCTCACCTGCTCACGTATCGCAAATTTCATAACTTGATTCATATTAGGCTTACTCTATTCTTCGCATAGACTATCTTTATTTACCATAAGCCAGTTGTATTAGCGCTTATGCATAGCTATCGCCTTGCGTGCTAAATTTCGCTAACAATGTCTATAGAGATACGTCCCGCGATATGCGGCCCTGTCACAGCGTATTACTGCCGTGACAGGTCAAACAAAAGCCTATAAAACCACGCCAAGCGAAAGCACTAGGTCGAAACAGCAGACGAACAGCAAATAACACACCATACCTGCTAGAACACCACCGCAAGCCGGGAAACCAACGAATGAAAGCCATGTCACTTCTGTTACGGCAACGCAGCCCCTTCTTTACACGCACGCTGTGCATTGTTTTGGTGCTTTACTCGCCTTATTTTTGGGCGCAAAGCGCTGAGAGCGCGGGGAAGTTCGCACAGGTTAAAATACTCACACCTAAAGCTGGGGCCATCATCGCAGGCACAAGCGAAATCACCCTAGAAGCCCAAAATACAACCTTGATGCCCGCTCGAATTACCCACCCAGAATCAGGCCATTTCCACATCCTTATCAACGCATCAAAATTACCCGCGCCAGGCCAGCCCCCTGAGGCTAAGACCCAAATAAAACTGGAGAAAGGCCAAAAAAGCACAGAGCTAACCCTTCCTCCTGGCCAACACACCATTCAAGCCCTTTTTGTAGATTCTTTACATCGCGCTCACCAACCTGTGGTCAGCAGCGAGAAGATCACCGTGACAGTGGTAGCGCCCATACTTCAGCCACTTCCTCGTACTTCGCCTCCACCAAGCAAAACTAAACGGCTCCCTAACGCGAAAAGCCCTTCAAATTGATTTAGTTTCCGCTTGCCAGCCCCTATAATGCCTGGGCGTCACTGCTTTGCTCAAAGATACCGCTAAGCGACCTTAGTCAAAAGCATTGTTCCGAAGCTGCCCAGCGACGCTCTACAGCGAATCCGCGACCACAAAAACCACCACTGCAAACGCAAGCGAATAATGAAAGAAAGCTATCATCCGGCAGCGATAGAGCTCGCCATACAAAACCACTGGGAAAAACAAAAAAGCTTCGAAGTTAGCGAAGACCCCGACAAAGAAAAATTCTATTGTCTGGCCATGTTTCCCTACCCAAGCGGTCGCCTACACATGGGCCATGTGCGCAATTACACCATTACGGATGTGATCGCACGCTTCCAAAAGATGCAGGGCAAGAATGTGCTGCACCCCATGGGCTGGGATGCTTTCGGTTTGCCAGCAGAAAACGCTGCCATCAAGCACAATACCGCACCAGCCAAATGGACCTACTCCAATACCGATTACATGCGTAACCAACTCAAAGCCTTGGGCTTTGGTTTTGCCTGGGATCGCGAAGTAACCACCTGTAAACCCGACTATTACAAATGGGAACAATGGTTTTTTACCCGCCTTTACGAAAAGGGTTTGGCATACAAAAAAGTATCTGCGGTAAATTGGTGCCCCAACGATATGACCGTGCTCGCCAACGAGCAGGTAATAGACGGCTGCTGCTGGCGCTGCGATAGCAAAGTAGAGCGCAAAGAAATACCCCAGTGGTTCATTAAAATTACGGATTACGCTGAAGAACTTCTCAGCGACCTCGACAAGCTACCTCACTGGCCCGAACAAGTGCTTACGATGCAACGCAACTGGATCGGCAAGAGCCGAGGCGTTGAATTAAGTTTTGGTTTGCCTGAAAACATTGCCGGTTTAAATACACTCGATGTGTACACCACCCGCCCCGACACTCTCATGGGGGTCACTTACGTGAGCGTGGCCGCAGAACACCCTATCGCACTAGAGGCGGCAAAAAATAACCCCGACCTGCTAGCATTTATTGAATCTTGCAAAGCGCAAAGCGTTGCTGAAGCAGACATGGCCAGCATGGAAAAACGCGGCATGGCCACCAACTTTACCGCTCTACATCCAATTTCTGGCGAAGAAGTCCCTATCTGGGTGGGTAACTACGTATTAATGGATTACGGCTCAGGCGCCGTAATGGCCGTACCTGCACACGACCAACGCGATTGGGAATTTGCGCAGAAATATGATTTACCCATTGTGCAGGTGATCGCGCCGGAAGATGAAAGCGTAAGCGTTGATTTAGAAAAAGAGGCCTTTGTCGAAAAAGGTGTGCTTATTAATTCCGGCGAGTTTGACGAAATAAATTTCGACGGCGCTTTCGAAGCTATTTCAAAAGTACTCACTGCAGCAGAAAAAGGCAGTGTGAAAACCCAATATCGCCTACGCGATTGGGGCGTAAGTCGTCAACGCTATTGGGGAACACCTATTCCCATTTTTAATTTGCCCGACGGCGGCGAAATTCCTGTTCCAGCCGATCGACTGCCTGTACTTCTTCCTGAAGACGTCACAATGGACGGTATTCATTCACCCATCAAGCAAGACCAAGAATGGAAAAAAGCCGAACTCAATGGCCAAGCGGTAGAACATGAGACTGACACATTTGATACCTTCATGGAGTCTTCTTGGTATTACGCGCGTTATACATCAGCCAATACAGATGCGATGGTCGATAGCGATGCGGCTAATTACTGGCTGCCCGTAGACCAATACGTTGGCGGTATAGAACACGCGATTCTTCACCTTCTTTACTCGCGCTTTTATCACAAATTAATGCGTGATGAAGGCTTGGTTAAATGCGACGAACCTTTCGAGCGCTTGCTTTGCCAAGGCATGGTGTTAGCAGAATCTTATTTCCACATGAAAGACGGCCAAAAAAATTGGGTTGCGCCACAAGACGTGGAAGTGGAGCGCGACGAAAAAGGCAAGTTTGTTAAAGCACGTCATGCCGAAACGGGTGAAGCACTTGAGTTCGCTGGCGTAACGAAAATGTCCAAGTCAAAAAATAACGGCATAGACCCAGAAACCACTATCGCTACCTATGGTGCTGACACAGTGCGTTTATTTACTATGTTCGCAGCTCCACCCGATCAAACATTGGAGTGGGTAGACAGTGGTGTAGAAGGCGCCTACCGCTTTCTGAAAAAACTTTGGAAAACCGTGCACGGTCATCTAGAAGCAGGGGAAGTTGGTGCATTAGATACTAATCAACTCACCGACAAACACAAAGACCTCCGCCGTAAAACTCACGAGACAATTAAAAAAGTCAGTGACGATTATGCACGCCGTCAAACATTTAATACCGCAATTGCCGCAGTAATGGAATTGCTTAACGAAGTCACCCGTCATGCCGACCGCGGTACAACCATTGGCCGAACAGTGGAACACGAAGCCTTACGCTCTGCCATTTTATTACTTGCGCCCATCACACCACACATTTGCCACGAACTGTGGCAAGAGATGAGTGACGGCGAAAAAGATATTTTGCACCACCCTTGGCCCGAGGTAGACGAAGCTGCGCTAGAACGCTCAAGCATTACCGTCGTAATTCAAGTAAACGGTAAAGTGCGCGACAAACTCGAGGTTGCAGCTGACGCTGACAAAGATACCCTCGAAAAATCTGCGCTCGCCAGCACTAGCGCGCAAAAGTTTTTTGAAGGCAAACAAATTCGAAAAGTCATTGTAGTACCAGGCAAGTTGGTGAATATCGTTGCCAATTAACATCCATAAAAAGCGCTTTGTTTTTATACTCGCAATAGCCAGCCTCACCATGCTACAAGCGTGCGGCTGGCAGTTGCGAGGCTACGAACAATACAAAAGCGGAAAATTAAATACGATTGAACGTTTGCAACTGCAATCTTCGATTGACAACCGCTTGTTCGAAAGCAGTTTAAAAAGACTTTTACGCGACCTTTCCATTAGCATCGATCCGAGTGCCGACTTACACTTGGTTATCAAACAAGAAAGCACCGAGCGTCGACCACTGTCTTACAGTAGCACCGGTATTCCGGTGCAATATCAGTTAATCATGAGCGTCGATTTTGCTTACGCAAAAAATAACGAAGCGCCACTTCCGAAACGTTTTATCGCGCGCAGACAGTACGATTTCGACACCTCGGAAGTTGTCGCAAAAAACGAAGAAGAAGAAACTTTGCTACAAGAAATGCGCGAAGAACTCGCCGCGCGTATCATCACGGCCTTGCAGGATTAATCCGCATGGGAAGTTTACGCCTAGACCAACTAAACAGTGCATTAAACAAAGACATTGCCCCGATATATTTAGTAAGCGGGGACGAGACCTTACTGGTACAGGAAGTTTGCGACACTATTCGCTCACGCGCACACAAACAGGGTTTTATTGAGCGCGAGTTGCATCACACAGATGCTGGGTTTAAATGGGAAACCTTAACCAACAGCGCCAGTGCACTTTCTCTTTTTTCAGACAAAAAAATTATTGAAGTGCGCGTTCACAACGGCAAACCCGGCGATGCCGGCAGTAAAGCCATCACAGAATATTGCGCTCACGCTGACGAAAACACGCTTTTACTGCTAATTCTCCCGAAAATAGACAAACGTTCTCAGTCTAGCAAATGGTACAAGGCGATCAGTCAACATGGTGAAATTGTTACCGTTTGGCCTGTTAGTACACAGCAGCTGCCTCATTGGATTGAGCAACGCATGAGCAGCCAAGGTTTAACGGCAGATCGTGAAGCTATCGAAATATTATCAGCAAAAGTGGAAGGCAACCTTCTGGCCGCTGTGCAAGAAATAGAAAAATTAAAACTGCTTGCCGAGAACAAACACATCGACGCACAAACCATGGCTGACGCGGTTAGCAATTCGGCACGCTACGATGTGTTTTCCCTTGTCGACAAAACGCTAATGGGCGACAGCAGAGCCGCCATCACCTGCTTGCAAGGCTTACGAGCCGAAGGCACCGAAACCACCCTTGTATTGTGGGCATTATCGCGCGAGATTCGCACACTAACCTCGATCAAAGAAGGCGTTGAAAACGGAAAAAGTTTCGACTTATGCGCAAAGCAAAATGGCGTATGGGATAAAAGAAAAGGTACGGTGAAACATGCCATTTACCGTTTGCATTTGAAACAACTGCATAACCTAGTAAGAAAATCGAGCCACGCAGATAAAATGATTAAAGGGCTTGTACGCGGAGACGTGTGGAATCAACTCATTGATATCGTTCTTTCGATGTCAGGGACCGAAGCTCTGCACCCTCGCACGCAAAAAATGCTATTACAAAGCGCTCGCTAAACCATTTCAGTATCGCTGGCCCCAGAGCTAAAACCAGAGCTAAAGCAGAAAACTAACCATGCCTTTCTCAAATTTTGTGCGCTTTTCATCATGCGCCAAGGCAGTCAACTCTGTTTCACTTAAAGGTTCGGAAAAAAGAGCCCCTTGAATGACGTAGCAGCCTCGCGCTAACAACCAATTCGCTTGCCCCTCACGTTCGACGCCTTCGGCCACAATCTCTAACGACATATTATTAGCCAGATCAATAATAGACTTTGCTGTAGCCGCTGACGATTCGTTTTTGTCGACCTCATCAACAAATGATTTATCTATTTTTAATCTCTGAATCGGAAAACGCTGCAAGTAAGACAAGGAAGAGTAACCCGTACCAAAATCGTCCAACGCAATAGCCACACCCGCCTGTTTTAACTGCTTCAGGTTTTCTACCGCCTGAGAAGCATTTTCCATTGTGGCACTTTCTGTCAACTCAAGCTCTAAACGAAACTCAGGTAAGTCACTTTCATCTAAAACTTCACGAATTAGCTTTACGAAGTCTGGATTTCTAAACTGCTTGGCAGAAACATTAACCGATATGCGGCCAAAATCATAACCCAAGGCCATCCACCTATTAAAAAGTGCCACTGACTTTTTTAGAACCCACTCACCTAAAGGTTCAATCAAACCCGTTTCTTCCGCAAGAGGAATAAAATAACCCGGCTGCAACAAACCACGTTTTGGGTGCTGCCAACGACACAAAACTTCAAGCCCACACACCTCGCCATTACGGATGTCGACTTGCGGCTGAAAATAGAGTTGTAACTCGTCACCCTCAATTGCTTTTTTGAGTTCGTTTTCGAGAAGCAGGTAATTAACGGCCGACTCTGTCATAGTTTTTATATAAAATTGATGTTGGTTTTTTCCTGCGGCTTTAGCTCTGCTCATTGCTGTATCGGCTTGGCGTAGCAATTGATCAGGCGAATCGCCATCTTTAGGGTACAGACTAATACCAATACTCACGGCACATTCCAGCAGTGTCTCTTGACCATCTATTTCTGCAGTAATTTTCGACGAAGATGCCTCAAGCAGTTTTCGTGCAACGCTCTGTATTTGCTCTGGATCATTGATATTATCCAGAATAACGACAAACTTGTCGCCACCAATACGCGCCACAGTATCAACCTCACGCACCACTTCCAACATGCGCGACGCAAGGTTTTTTAAATAACGATCTCCGTTATAACTACCATAGTTTTGAACAAAGAGATTGAACTGATCCAAATCAATCAACATTAGCGCAAAATGATTGTTGTTACGCCGTGATGAATAAAAAGCCTGATCGAGGCGATCAAAAAATAACGTTCGGTTTGCCAAACCTGTAACACCATCATTAAATGCTAAATGCTGGCTCTGTATTTTGTAATCTCGCAAATGGCTATTCACGTGGTAACCGTCAAAGGCTTCATGCGCCAGAGTCATATAAAACGTATTTTCATCACTTGGTATTGCAAAGCGAGCAGCCAAAAAATTCCGCTTTGAGCCATCGTTAAAAGATAAATCAAGCTCTTCCCACGTCAGTTGCTCGTCAGTATCTTTCCCTACATCTTGCACATTCAACAATGCAATTCGCTGACAGGCTTTTTCGCTCAGCAGGCCGCGTCCTACAGGGGTATCTTTACCACTGCGATCGGCCCCTTCTAACGCCCCCAACAACTTCTCACTATATGCACTACTAAGAACGACATTCCCGTGTTCATCAGATACAAAAATAATAAATGGAAGGTGTCGCAACAAAGGCGACAATAAAAAACTCTCGGAAGGCAAACGTGATAGTTGCTCCTGCAATAGAGCTGCCCAAGCATTTAAACTTGTCATTGAAGTTTGTATTCCATAATTTCGACTTGCTGCCCTTGCACTAAGCCGGAGTTCACACGCCGCCACTGACGGCGTATATAAAATGGCCCGCAATCGCTAGTGTATAAAAGTAAACGGGGCAAACGAATAGATTGTGCATACTGAATTGCGTGATCCAATAAACGTGTCGCCAAACCCTGATTTCGATACTCTGGCTCGACATACATATTGGTCAACCACTCGGAAGGCTGAGCACTATCGTTAAACTGGTAGTACACCAAGCTTACCGTCGCAATAGCATCACCTTCTATGTGACCAACAAAAGTATTGGGTAAATGTTCTGAATTTAAGTGTCTTTGCAGTAATCGAATTCGATCTTGAAGCTTGGTCTGGAGTGTTTCTGGGGTATTGTTCCGCTGATGACTCATCCACTCACGGTGATGCCACGTTGCAATCAACTCGATCCATTCCGAGTTCTCTTTGAGTTCAGAGATACTAAAATTATCGACAGTGCCTTTCGAGGTGTGCGGGGTATCAATATCCGTCACTGACAGATGCGGTTGAGAGTTTGGCTCTTGGTTATGCGGCATAATGCGCCCCTTCCCCGAATGACATTCAGAATACAGCGCGCGAATGTAGCACCGTTACTACTTTACCAATTCGCCGTGAGCCTGTTTGTCTGCATGGTAAGACGAACGCACTAATGGCCCACAGGCAGCTTGCTCAAAGCCTAGCTCATCCGCATAAGCTTTGTATTCATCAAATTCTGCAGGTTCCACATAACGTGCAACAGGGAGATGATCTCGCGATGGCTGCAAATATTGGCCAATCGTTAGCATATCAATATTGTGAGCACGCATATCGCGCATCACTTCAAATATTTCTTCTTTGTTTTCACCTAGCCCCACCATCAAACCCGATTTGGTCAACACTTCCGGCTTTTGAGCTTTATAGCGTTTGAGTAATTCGAGTGACCACTGATAGTTGGCACCTGGGCGCGCCTGCCGATACAAACGAGGCACCGTTTCCAAGTTGTGATTGAAAACATCCGGCGGCGTTTCTACAAGAATATCTAAAGCCACCTCCATACGACCGCGAAAATCTGGCGTTAAGATCTCGACCTGAAGTTGCGGACTATGGGCCTTAGCTTCACGAATACAGTCGGCAAAATGCTGGGCGCCGCCATCGCGTAAATCATCACGATCGACCGAGGTGATGACGACATACTTTAAGCCCAACTCTGCGATAGCACGGCCAAGGTTGAGCGGTTCGTCCGTATCCAAAGGGAGGGGCTTGCCGTGGCCTACATCGCAAAACGGGCAGCGGCGGGTACAGATTTCGCCCATAATCATGAATGTCGCAGTACCACCACTGAAACACTCCCCCAAGTTCGGGCAGTTCGCCTCTTCGCATACCGTCGCTAATGAATTTTTGCGCAACAGCTTTTTAACCCGATCGACCTTGGGCGAGCTGGGTATACGCACTCGAATCCAGTCCGGCTTGCGTAACAATTGGTCACTTGCAATCACCTTAACAGGGATTCGCTCTACCTTATCGGCATCGCGCAGCTTCTCGCCTTCAGCAATGCGACGGGTACGCTTGATGGGTTCAAATTCACTCATAAAAAGGCCTTCACTAAAGCGCTAGTTTACCGGAAAAAGCCTCCTTAGGACAAAACCCTCACAATTCGCAGATCTTGAACAGGCACAGCTCATGCGGCTAAACCAATGCGAAAATACGTTTTATGTGAATGGATGAGTACTTGGAAAGCGCACGAAAGCTAGAAACACAAACCGTAATGCGTGCAACAATTAACAACGGCGAGCTATCGCTGTCGCGCTAGCACACCCTTTAACACCTTAAGATACAGAGCTTGCACATGCTCTACGGTCGTTGGCCCCGCCCCGAGCTCTTCGTTCACAAGGGAGTTAACATCAACAATTTCAAGGCCGGGGTACCCGCATGGATTTATCAAAGAAAATGGCTCTAAATTCATATTCACGTTAATCGCAAGGCCGTGGTAGCTACAACCTTTTCTAACCCGCAACCCAAGGGATGCAATTTTAGAATCATTCACATACACCCCCGGCGCATCAGGCTTCGCACTAGCCGCCAATTTAAATTCGCGCAATAAACTTACGACAGAATTTTCAATAAGCGTGACCAATTCACGTACGCCCATTTTTCGTCGTTTTAAATCTAATAGAAAGTATGTGATCAACTGCCCCGGAGCATGATAGGTAACCTGACCACCACGATCAGTTTGTACTAGAGGAATATCTGACTGAGCAAGAACATGCTCTGGCTTACCAGCTTGCCCTTGCGTAAATACTGGATAATGTTGCGTAAACCAAATTTCATCGCCGGTTTGGGCGTCGCGCGCATTGGTAAATTCGCGCATCGCCTGCCAAACATCTTGGTACTTGCTAAGCCCCAAATCTTTTACGATAAAACTTTCTGATTCTTGCACGGTGTAACTAGAGCACCATTTTCGTAGAAGGGTGTTTTTTTAGGTCTTCAAAAATATTTTTCAACTGGTCAACACCAGTCGCTTCAATATACACCGTTAGCGAATGAAACGTACCTTTGCTGCTGTCTTGTATTCGCACTCTTGTGCGATCAAAGCCCGCCGCATGCACTTCAATAATTTCTAACACCGCCTCGCGATATTCTTCACTCGCCTTGCCCATTACTTTAATAGGGTAATTGGGGCAAGGAAACTCAATCTTAGGCGGCTCTTGCCCCTGCTTCGACATTATTCGGCACCACCCAACATAAGCACAACACTATCAAACACTCGCGAGAAAAAACCGGCCCCTTCAATCGCTTCCAAGGCAACAAGGTCACGCTCAACAACCAGCTCTTCATTTAGAGTCAAACGTATCTTCCCTAACACCTGACCCTTTTTAACCGGAGCCTCAATGACACTATCTATTTCTGTTTCAGCCTTCAATGACTTTTGACCGCCTCGCGGAATAGTTGCCACAACTTCTTGCTGCACCCCTAGATTTAGCTCTTCTTTCACGCCCTTCCATACTCGGTTAGAAGCAATGACGTCCGAAGGTTTATACAAAGAAAGTGTTTTGTAGTAGCGAAAACCAAAAGATATTAATTTATTTGAATCGTTCGCACGTTGTTTTTCCGAATTCGTACCCATAACCACAGCGATTAAACGCATACCGTCACGCTCAGCAGAAGACACCAAACCATAACCAGCCTCTTTCGTGTGGCCGGTTTTTATACCGTCAACGTAGGAGTTAGGTAAAAACAATAATTTGTTGCGATTGGGCTGGTTAATACCGTTATATTTAAAATATTTTTCAGAATAAATTTGGTAGTGCTCAGGGTGATCTTTAACGAGCGCCTTGGCAAGAATCGCCAAATCTTGTGCGGTTGTTACATGCCCTTCCGCCGGCCACCCCGTAGCGTTGCGAAAGCTACTGTCATTCATGCCCAGTAGCTTTGCCTGCTGATTCATCACATCGGCAAAGGCGTCTTCGCTACCAGCAATATGCTGCGCAAGGGAAATAGAGGCATCATTACCCGATTGAATAATGACACCGCGTAATAGATCTATAACAGGTACTTCACTGCGCGGATTCAAAAACATTGTGGAACTTCCGCTGCGCGTACCACCGCGTCGCCATGCATCATCAGAAATCAGAACAAGGTCGGTTTCTTTTAAACGCCCCGCGTGAATTTCTTCTGACACGATATAGCTGGTCATCATCTTCGTGAGACTAGCCGGAGGCAAAAGCATCTTGGCATTGTGCTCAACTAACACCTTGTCAGTGTCGGCGTCTATCAACAAGTAGGCTTTCGCTCCAAGTTGCGGCGGTGACGGTATAATTACCTGATTAGCACTAGCAGTAAAACTGGCAAGCAGGAATACACACGACAATAAGGGGCGCATCAGGGCAATCGGCATAAAGCGGGACCTTTTCGATTTTTTCACAGATATAGTTTTTACAGCGATCGTCTAAGTAAACCTTTCTAGAACAATCGACACATGTTGGCTTTACTTAGCCCAGGCCAGCAGAGAATGGCTACGACCAATATACAAACGGCTTAAAGTTGTGCCGTAAAGAGGGTTTTCAAGCGCTGGGCAGTGTAGCAGATTGAACGCCACGCACCCAGCCATGGACGCCTAACGGTAGACAACGTGAGGGTCGGGATAGTTCGCTTCCTGCAAGCGTTGGCGCAACTGTAAGACCTGTAAATTATCCTTAAAAGGGCCAACCTGTACCTTATATATCTCTGGTCGCTTTTTAGACGGCACAATACTAATACCGAGCGACGTTAACCCGGCTAGCTTTTGCTTGAACGCCTGTGCGGAATCTTGCCGGCCAAATGCCCCCACCTGTAAATATGTGTTTTCTGGCAGCGCATAGCCAGCAGAGTTTTTCGGGCTTGGTGCGGCCGGCTCATTGCCAGCCCGCTTTTGTTCTGCAGGATAGGTACTTTTCGCCTGAAATTTATCCGGGTCCAGATATTCCAAGCTTACTTTGGCTGTGCCGGAGTTCTCGAAGCCAAGCTTTTTCGCTGCGGTGTAGGTAAGGTCAATAACTCGATCACCATGGAAAGGGCCACGATCATTTACCCGAACGATCACACTGCGATAGTTATTCAAATTTGTTACACGCACATAACTCGGAATCGGCAAAGTTTTGTGCGCCGCGGTCATGCCATACATATCGTAAAGTTCGCCATTGGCAGTGCGTCGACCATGAAACTTTTTGCCGTACCAAGATGCTACCCCACGCGCTTTATAGCCGCGCGGGTCTTGCATAACGCGATAAGTTTTGCCCAAAACTTTATACGGGCTGGAATTACCCGCTTTGGTGCGAATTTCATGACGCGGAACTGGCTCTTGAATATGAGACACATCAAGCGGGCGCGCGGGCCCGGAATCTTTCTCTTCTGCAACATACATCGTACTACACGCAGAAAAAGCAATACTGCTGACTAAAATCAGTAAGCGAACACACTTCATATATATTTAACTTTTATTGCGCACCGGCCGAGGCGCTAACGCGCTGCTTAATTTCTTGACTTAAATGCCATACAGCCATGGCATATAAGTGGCTACGGTTGTATCGGGTAATAACGTAAAAATTATCGAAGCCTATCCAAAACTCTTTGCCATTATCACCGACAAACGAAAGCGGGACCGCTTTCAGATCCTGAGGAAAATCGCCCATAGGTGCAAACCCTGACGCTTTTATCTCTTCCAGAGTAAGCGCAGGTCGTTTTTTAGAATTTAGAATCGCCTCATCGAATTCACCCAAGACCTTTGCTTTTGTAAAGACAGGCTGCCCCTCCTTCCATTTGTGCGCTTTAAAATAATTTGCCACACTGCCAATAGCATCCGCCGGGTTCTTCCAGATATCGACTTTATCATCGCCATCAAAATCTACCGCGTAGGCGCGATAACTGCTTGGAATAAACTGACCATACCCCATAGCCCCAGCATAAGACCCATAAAGACTCACCGGGTCTTGTTCTTGTTCGCGCACCATCAACATGAACGCTTCGAGCTGACCGAGAAAAAACTTGCCTCGTTTTGGATAATCAAACCCTAAAGTAGCCAGAGCATCAAGAACACGATATTTACCGGCGTGGCGGCCGTAGCGTGTTTCAACACCTATGATCGCGACAATAATTTCAGGGGCAACGGCAAACTTCTCTGACGCGGCCTCGATAATAGCTTTGTGTTGATTCCAAAATTCTACACCCTGCTTAATACGCGATTCTTGAACAAATATATCGCGATACTCAAACCACTCTTTGGTTTTTTCAGCGGGGCGCGATATTGCTTCTAGGATCGATTCCTTACGTTCAGCCTGAGCAAGCAAGGCGTTTACTGCTTTCGCATCAAACTTATGCTCATTGACCATTTTATCAACAAAAGCCTGCGCTCCCGCATGTTTAGAATAGTCCGCCCAAACAGATTGAGATAAAAATGCAAAAAAACCAAAAGCTATTAATATTTTCAAAATATTCCTCTTTTTATCATTACAGCAATTTAAATATTAAATTCAACTACCAAGCCTCAGACGCCATCAGTCACTAATTAGGTTCTGCACCTATGGTTTTTTAACCATAGGTTTCGTAACTATAGATTTCGAAGCTATAGGTTCCTTCACTACAAGGTGACTTTTTTCTTTTCTGTTGCAATCGCCATCAGAATACCAAACCCCGTCATCAAGGTAACGATCGACGTACCACCAAGGCTTACCAGTGGTAGCGGTACACCAACCACAGGCAGCAACCCCGACACCATGCCGACATTAACAAAAACATAGACAAAGAATGTGAGAGTAATACTCCCCGCCAGCAAACGATTAAATGTATGTTGTGCCGCCCAGGCTATAAACAAACCACGTGAAATAATAAGCAAGTATAGAAAAATTAGAGCGATAACACCGAGCAAACCAAATTCTTCCCCCAAGACGGCGATAATAAAGTCGGTATGGCTTTCCGGAAGAAAATCTAACTGTGATTGCGTCCCCTTAAGCCAACCCTTACCGTCTACGCCTCCAGAACCAATCGCCGTTTTTGACTGAATAATATTCCACCCAGCCCCTAAACGATCTGCTTCAGGGTCTAGCAGTGTAAGTACGCGCTGCTTTTGATAATCTTTCAAGACAAATAGCCACATCGGCCATATGCCAGCAGCAGCCGTAGCGATGCTGCCAATAATGTAACGCCAACGCAAACCCGACAAAAACAATGCAATCAGGCCAGAAGCCATGATTAAAAGCGACGTACCCAAATCAGGCTGTTTTAAAATCATCACTGTAGGAAGCGCGATGATCACTAAACTCCAGAAGGAGTGTTTTAAACTCGGAGGTAATACGCGGTTACTTAAATAGGCTGCAACCATAATCGGCACAGCAATTTTTAATATTTCTGAGGGCTGAAACCGAAAAAAACCCAAACTTATCCATCGCTGTGCACCTTTTGCACCAACACCAATTACATACACCAAAGCCAGCAAGACAATCCCTAAACCGTAAAACCATGGTGCCCAACGGCGCAAAACACGCATATCGACTTGAGCAACAGTAAACATCCCCATATACGCGATGCAGATAAAAACCAACTGCCGAGTAACAAGGCGATGACTTTCGCCACTCGCGCTGTAAAGAACCAGAATCCCGTAGGCGGTTATTGTAAGAAGCAAAAGAAGAAGAATTGGGTCAATGTGCAAGCGCTGTAAAATCCCGTCACTGCGCCCGAGGTGAAACTTGGAATCCGGAAGGCGACGTAAAAAATCTTGATTAGAGAGACTCACGATCTACTTCGCCTGTTTTATCTGCTTGGTTTTTTGGCTTTGAAAATACGTATCGAACACCGCTTTCACGACTGGAAAAGTGGTCTTACCATGCTTTTCTCCATTTTCGACAATAACAGCAAGCGCAAGTTCTGGCTTTTCTACAGGGGCAAACCCAACGAACAAAGTATGGTCGCGCTGCGCTTCTATGAGGCTCTCACTGTCGTATTTTTCTCCTTGCGCAATACCAACTACCTGCGCGGTACCTGTTTTTCCGGCAATTTTATATTTAAGTTTTCGACCAAGGCTCGCCGCTGTTCCATGAAGACTGTGCACGACATTGCGCATAGAATCGTGGATAAACTGCCAGTTTTCATCATAGCCCTGGTAGCGCCCCTCTTCGAGTAAAGGGGTTTCTATGCCATTAATTTTTTCCACCAGCCGTGGCCGCAATTGCAGCCCTTTGTTCGCGAGCGTTGCGGTCATGACAGCTAACTGTAAGGGGGTTGCCAAAACATCACCCTGACCGATACTCATATTTAAACTATTTCCGGGATACCAATCGAGCCCACGAGTTCTTTTTTTCCACTCGCGCGATGGCCATAAGCCATCGCGCTCACTAGGAATATCTAGATTGGTCGACTCCCCCAAACCAAAGTTCAATCCGAAGGCATGCATTCGATCCACCCCCATACGAAAAGCCAAGTCGTAGAAATAAATATCACAAGATTCAACGATCGCCTCTTCTAGATCGACCCCTTCCCCGTGACCACCTTGCTTCCATTCGCGATAAAAACGTTCATCGTTTTCTAACTGATAAAAACCCGGATCTTCGATCACTGTTTCTTGGGTAACAATTTGATCTTCTAAACCACCTAAACCCAACATCGGTTTAAGCGTAGAGCCCGGCGGGTACTGCCCTTGAATCGTGCGATTAAATAAGGGGAGATCTGTACTTTCATTTAACGCGCGATAATCTTTAAAGCTAATGCCCGTGACAAATAAGTTGGGGTCAAAGCTTGGCGTGCTCGCCATAGCAAGCACACCACCGCTTGCCACATCAATGGCAACCAAGGCACCGCGGCGCCCCCGTAAAGCTTCGGCTGCCGCTTTCTGAATCTTCGCATCAAGAAATAAATGTAAATTTTGCCCTGCGGTCGATTGCGACTCTTCAATTAAGCGAAGCCTTCTACCATGCGCATTGGTTTCAATATATTCGTGCCCTACCTCACCCAGAAGCGTGCTTTCATAATATTTTTCAATGCCAATTTTTCCGATACTACGCGTACCAGAATAACGCTTATATTCTTCTTCAGAAAAGCCACTCAGCTCTTTTTCATTAATGCGCCCCACGTAACCAATTGAGTGTGCAAAAAGTTCTGCATAAGGGTAATGACGCACCAACTGCGCTTCAATTTTCATTCCTTGAAATGCAAACTTATTGACTGCCAACAAAGCAATTTCTTCATCGGTTAGGCGAAAACGTAGGGGCACAGGTTCGTAGGGGCGACGGCGCTGCTTGCGCGATTGTTTAAAGTCGGCCACATCGCCATCATCTATAGGAATAATTTCAGAGAGAGCCTTAATCGTCGCGTCGAGATTTTGAATACGTTCTGGCACTAGAGAGAGGGTAAAACTAGGGCGGTTTTCAGCAAGCAGATCGCCATGTCGATCATATATCAAGCCTCTATTCGGTGCGATGGGGCGCACCTGAATACGATTTCGATCTGACAAAGTCGCGTAATTTTGGTAGTGCTCAACCTGCAAGCTATAAAAGCGGTAAATAAGAATAGAAAAGAAAAACACAACCAACAAAAACGCCACAATAATTCGACGAGAGAACACCATCGCCTCATTGAGGTGATCTTTAAACCGGTGGTGTTCTGTATTCGCCCAATTCATTATTGTTTTATTCGAGCCAGAAAGTTGAGAAAAATTTATTTATGGTACGGATGATTTTGCGTAATACTCCACGCGCGATACAACTGTTCAACCAAAAACACACGCACCAAGGGGTGAGGCATTGTCATCGCAGACAGCGACCACTTTTCATGCGCGGCAGATAAGCATTCTTGCGATAGCCCATCGGGGCCACCAATCACAATACTCACATGATCACCTTCCATCTGCCACTTTTCGACCTTATCTTTTAAGTCATGCGTGGAATGCGATCGCCCGAGTACATCCAGCACGATTAGCCGAGCGCCTTTCGGTACGGCGGCAAGTATTTGTTTACCTTCATCTTGCTTGAGCTTCTCGGTGTTGCTATTTTTATTGCGATTCGCAAGAGGTAAATCGATCAGCTGCGGCCGCAACTCTTTCGGTAATCGTTTTGCGTACTCGCCGTAAGCTTCGTCGACCCAGCGCGGCATTTTGCCACCGACACTGATCAGGCTCACTTTCATATTGTCATCACACTCTTTTTACTCTGGATTATTTTTTCGACCTGACGGTTCAATCGACCATAATTTTTCTAATTCGTAAAAATCACGTGTAGCCTTCAACATAACATGCAAAACAGTATCACCGTAGTCGACCAAGACCCATTCGCCAGAGTCCAGCCCCTCGACCCCAATCGGGCGCAGACCTGTTTCTTTTAAATCGCCAATCACGTTTTCAGCAAGGGATTTTACATGGCGATTAGATGTACCTGTAGCAATGATTAAGGTGTCCATTACGTCACTTAAACCTGTTACGTCTAGCACCTTTATATCTTGACCTTTTAAATCGTCTAGCGCGTCTTGAACCTGATTATTAATATTGGCTGGCATTCGTCTCTCGGGTATTGTTTCAATGATAAAGTTTAAATTCTGAAATATAGTGTGCTACTTTCGCTGGCACCCACGCGCTTATTTCGGTTTGTGAGTGTTTAGCTTCTGATAAGCTGCGGCGAATATTTGTGGATGCAGCATCAACAGCGTGCATGGGCAATTGGGCAATTTTACCGCATTTGTGAAATTTGATCTGCGCCAGTTCGATTTGGTTGTCAGCGCGATACGCTTCTTGAGCTTCCGGCAAAACAGAAGGGTTTTCAGCCTCATTCACCGGGGGTCTGGAAACCACCAATAAATTTACATACTTCAGTATCTCTTGCCACTGATACCAGCTAGTAAATTGCAGCCAAGAATCTTCACCCAACACAAAACACATACTAAGGCTTTCGCCTTGTTGCTCGCGCAGACGCTTAACCGTGTTAAGCGTGTAAGACGTCTCGCTACTTTCTAACTCAAGAGGGTCGATCGTTACGCCTTCATAGCCCTCAAAGGCTAAACGCAGCATCGCTAGCCGGTGATTTTCTTTTGCCTGTAACTGCTGTTTATGCGGTGGAATTTTACAAGGCAGTATGCGGCAATGTGCGGATTCAAAAGCATTCATAGCTGCCTGCACCACCGCTTGATGACCTATATGTACTGGGTCAAAACTGCCACCAAATAAGATTTCAACGGGAAGTGCCGTTAGAGCATCAGGCGTGGCTATCAAGCCATCACCTGCCCATCGCCCAGCACTATCCATTTTTGCGAGGTTAACCCTTCAAGCCCCACAGGCCCCCGCGCATGAATTTTATCAGTAGAAATGCCAATCTCGGCACCCAAACCATACTGGAAACCATCGGCAAAGCGCGTCGATGAATTCACCATGACTGAACTGGAATCGACTTCGGTTAAGAAGCGGCGAGCCAACGTGTAATTTTCTGTCACGATAGACTCAGTGTGATGCGAACTGTAATCGGCAATGTGCTCAATCGCGTGGTCGATACTATCAACCACACGTATTGAAAGAATCGGAGCAAGATGCTCTGTTGCCCAATCTTCATCTGTTGCAGCATTTGCTTCAATATAAGCGCGCGCACGCTCACATGCACGTAACTCTACTCCATGCTCCGTATAGGCTTTTGCAAGGCGTGGCAATACATTTTCTGCGACTGACGCATGCACAAGCAAAGTTTCTAAGGCGTTACACACACCGTAGCGATGCGTTTTACTATTGAGCGCAATGTTAAAGGCTTTTTCTAAATCTGCTTCAGCATCAATGTAGACATGGCAAATGCCATCTAGATGCTTGATGACACTCACGGTCGCATTATTGCTGATCCGCTCTATCAAGCTTTTGCCCCCGCGAGGCACCACCACATCTACATATTCAGGCATAGTGATCAATTCCCCAACCGCTTCTCGGTCAGTGGTTTCAACAACCTGTACTGTTTCTTGTGGCAAGGAGGTCTTGCTCAAGCCTTCTTTGATACATGCGGCGATCGCTTGGTTTGACTCAATAGCTTCACTACCACCACGCAAGATACTGGCGTTGCCAGATTTCAAACAGAGACTGGCAGCATCAATAGTAACGTTAGGGCGAGACTCGTAAATAATGCCGATGACGCCGAGAGGCGTACGCATTTTACCCACCTGAATACCTGAGGGCCGATAGTTAAGGTCGCTGATTTCGCCACAGGGGTCAGGCAATGCCGCCACCTGCTTGAGACCTTCAATCATGCCATCGATTCGCTCTGGAGTAAGCGCTAAACGATCAAGTAACGCAGCGTCGAGGCCATTTTCTTTGCCTTTGGCTAAGTCGATATCATTCGCTGCGGTAATTGCCGCACGCGACGCTGCAATCGCATCGGCTATAGCAAATAGGGCTTTATTCTTTTCACCGGTGTCTGCAGCGATAAGTTTGCGCGAGGCGGCTCGGGCCTTTTGCCCGAGATCATTCATATATTCTTTAACGTTCATGTTAGGGGTCTTCAACGCTTATATTCGAGAGTCTTTAACGCGTGCATCATGGAGCCATCAATGTTTTGAAACGAGGCACATTGATGGCTTAGATTCTATGATCCATGCGAATGCCAGCATTATACATTGTTCTACCCAAATACAAGCGCTACCCAAATACTGCGAGTCCAGAGCGGTTTAGTTAGGTATTTCCAATCGTTCTTGCGCATATGCGATACGCTCTTCAATGCTCATGCGCAGGGGGTGGTGAATACGCTCGACCTCTCGTAACCGAGGCAGCAAACCTGCACCATTGGCAATTTGAATGGAAAGCCCAGGGCGAGCATTCAGCTCGAGCAACATCGGGCCGAGGTTTTTATCGATGACCAGGTCGACACCGAGGTAACCCAACCCGGTCATGTCAGCGCAAGCACAAGCCAAGTGGAGCAATTCATTCCAACGAGGCAACGCTAGCTCGGAAAGCGCCTGCCCGGTATCGGGGTGCTTTTCTATCACATCATCGTGACAAACCGCGTTAACAGCACGGCCCGTTTTCAAACACAACCCGACGCCGATAGCCCCTTGATGAAGGTTGGCCTTACCGTGAGATTCCGAGCAAGAAAGACGCATCATCGCCATAATCGGCACACCGCGAAATACAATCACTCGTATGTCGGGCACACCTTCGTATGAATATGTCGCTAGATGCTCGTCTTGTTGAATGCAGGCTTCAATCATCGCTACATCTGCTGCACCGCCTAACGAAAATAAACCAGCGAGAATATTGGAAACATGCCGCTGTAATTCGCCTTTGTGAAGCGCCTGGCCATTGGTCCGGTAAAAAACGCCACCCTCTACCTTGCTAATCACGAGAATGCCTTTACCGCCCGAACCTTTTGCCGGTTTGATGCAAAACGCTTTTTCAGCCTCTACCAATGATTGAACTGATTTCACCGCATGCTGACTATCGACAACACCAATAAGCGACGGCACTACAACTTCATGCTCTAGCGCCAGACGCTTGGTTTTTAATTTATCGTCAACCAACGGAAACAAAGAGCGCGAATTATAGCGGCCAATGTAGTCAATATTGCGTCGATTCATTCCCATCACGCCTTTTGCGTTGAGTGCGCGATAAGAATTTAAAAAGGACGCAAACGGATTCATCAATTAATCCGCAGAGGCTTTGCCGCTTAACGGCCGAAAACGACGAAACTCTAACAAGCGATAGCCCGTGTAATTACCGAGCATTAACACTAGCGCCATAAACACCAACTGCAAGCCCAAAAAGTTAAACGTGAGGTGTCGTAACAAATCGTTGGTTAACATCATATAAGTGATTAGGGCAACGATAAGCGAGCCACCGCCCTGCACCAAGACTTCTTGCGGCCCTTCTTCTTCCCATAAGATAGACATGCGTTCAATCGTCCAGCTTAATATCACCATCGGAAAGAACGTAATCTTTAGGCCTTCACTCAAACCCATTTGATATGCAATTACCGAGAACCCTGCAATCAAAATAATGACAAAAATAATCACCGCAGAGATCCGTGCCACCAACAATAAATTCAAGTGCGACAAATAGCTACGCACAATCAAACCCGTTCCAACAATTAAAATAAATCCGACGATACCGGTAATAAGACTGGTTTGAATAAACGACAATGCAATAAGCACTGGCATGAAGGTGCCAGAGGTGCGCAAGCCAACCAAAACCCGCAAAAAGACCACTACCAAAACACCCACCGGAATCAACAAGATACCTTTAAACAAGGCCTGCTCTTCGAGAGGTAAAGTATGAATAGAAAAATCAAAGATTGATTGATCACTCACCGCACCTTCATTTAGCCGCTTGGCCACAGGCAGCTCTTGTTCAATCATCGAAAAATTGACTTCGGCGTTGTAACCACCGATGACATCAATAAGTGATTGAGAATAGCTTTCCCACAATAAAAAAGTACCGACCGCTTTTTGATTGCCTGTTTGAAGGTCAAAGATTAAATAATTTTCGCCATCAAAGACCTGCAGCAAAGGCAAGAGCTTCTGTCGGCGCCGCCCATCCTCTAGCACCAAACCCAAAACCTGGCGCGCTGGCACATTGGCCTCATGAAGCAGTAAAACCATCCAATCAATACGCGATTTTTTTTGCTGTAAGAATTCTGCACTTTCGCGCTGCGCTTCAAATTCGTTAATTAACTCTCGGGTGAGACTGAACGCATCCGCAGAACGCTTAATCGCCTGCTCTAGCAAGTCTGCGGCAGAAGTATCATAAGGCCCGCTACCGAGGCCATGTTTTTTAACATCGGGAATAGACAGCACATTTTCGTTTGCATCTTTATCGACAAGCACATCCAAACGGTAATACAACACTTGAGCGCCCGACGCTTGACGAATCGTCCATTCTGCTCGGCGGCCTTGCTCCGACTCCAAATAACTTAGGCCATACCCTGCACTCGCAGTGTGCTCGTTTAAACGCTTAAAGCCGGGTTGTTGATAGTCGGGAATAGCGAGAGACACCTTGACCGACTCGCCACGCGCGTCAAACGCGACTTTAGCTTCGATAGACCAAAGGCGCTGAATTTCACCCGGCGTAAAAGGCACATCAAATTTGACATGACGGTAATAGCTAAGCGAAATCCCGACAATAAAGAGGAGAAGCACAACAAAATAAAAAGGTATTCGGGCAGATTTCACAAGCAAGCTTTACCAAGGGTTCAATTAATGGCGCTTAATCATAACCAAGAACGGTTATTGAGAGGCGCTTTTTGTTGGTTTGGATTCTGCAATTTTTTCACCGTCGCGCTTGCGTGTGAACTTCTTTGCAACATCAACCACGACAATGTCGCGTAAAAAACTTCTACCCAACAATATGGGATACAACATGTTATTGCGATCACTCAAGGTGAATTCTGTGGTTTCTGTGATTTCCCCTAACTGCACTGCCAGCTTGACGACTGGGCGACGCTCCAAATCACTCATGGAAGCCTGACGAATACGAACATGGCGATGCAAAGGCGCCTCTAGAGATTGCACAACATCGTCATCAATGTACACGTCAAACTTAACCCAGCGCTCGCCATCGCGCTCAAAACGTTGAATATTACTAGCGTTAAGCGACGAAGATTTTGCGCCTGTATCGACACGCGCCTTCAGATAGTGGTTGAGCGAATCTACCCAGATATATTCCACTCGCCCAAGAATAGCTTTGCCTTGAAAGCTTTTTTCTGGGCTAGCCTTTTTTACACTACTTGTTTTAATTGTCGGCGCTAAAGCCGCAGTTTTTTTAGCTTGCGCTTGTGCGCGCAAACTTTGCGACATTTTGTTGTCCAAGCCATCTACTCGCTCGCCTAGACCCTGCAACGCCAGCAAGACAGCATTTTGCTCTTGCGTTAAAGACTCTAACTTTTGTTCTTGCTTTTCTATTTGCGTGGTTTGCTTTTGGAGCAGTTCAAAATTCTGCTCACTGTACAGTTTGTCTCGTGTTTGAGAAAAACTACACCCCCCCACAACTGCCACCAAAGCCAATACCAAGCAAACTTTCTTAGAGGGGAAAGCAAAATAATGTGAGCGAGTATTGTTTAAAGCGTCGTGCATGGGGTTTAAAGTCTTCTAAATTAGGAGGATATTCGATAAAGACGATGCTTTTTTATATATAGACACCGATTCAGCACACCAACAGATCCAAGTTAACGGAAATACCGGCCAAGGGTCAACCGACATACACAGCACCAATGCCAACACTCAGTATATTCCACCGTTCAGCATAGCACCCCCAACCTTTCCCACCTATGCCCTGCCCCAAGACCTGGCTGCGCAAGGGCGCTGCTTGGGCCACAAACTCACCACAAAGTTCAGAGCTTAATTCAAAGACTAGTTCAGGCTATGTTCAGATAGCCCATCGTATTCTGAATACAACTTCAGAGGAGCACGACCATGAAAACACGTATAAGCATAGCGCTTTGCCTTAGCCTAGCCCTTACCCACACCGCACAAGCGGAAATTCACCACTTTATTGATTACGCTAAAGTGAAAGAGGTAAACCCAGTGTACGCCACGATAGAACGCCAGATCCCTCAAAAAAGCTGCTGGACAGAGCGCTCACGAAGAGAATCGCGCCAACACAACTCTGCCACCAGCACCATTATGGGCGGTATTATTGGTGGCGCGATAGGCCACTCTGTTGGGCGCGGAGGAGACAACAAGAAAATTGGTGCCGCAGTAGGCACGCTACTGGGCGCATCCATCGGTAAAGACGTAGGCCACAATAGCCGCAATCAAAGACGCCACCCCGAATACCAAAACGTGGAACGCTGCGAAACTCATTACCGAGCCGTAAGAGAAGAACAGCTCGTCGGCTACGACGTTACTTACCAATATCGTGGTGAGTTTTATCAAACCCGCACCGAGGAAGACCCAGGCAAACGCATGAAAGTGAAAATCAGCCTAAGTCCGGTGATCGAATTCTAGGGTATTGAACGAAGTAAACTCACAATGTCCCAAGCCCGTAAATATCGCGTAGAATAGAAACCATCACGTAAGACACAGATACTTTGCACTTGTAAGCGCTCATATGAAAAATCTACTTTGCTCAATAATGCTCGCGTTGGCCGCAGCCTCGCCAACCAGCAGCTTTGCTTTCAGCAATAATTTTGCCGACCTATTCATTCAGATTGATGAAAAAAAGTCCAGCGGCAAGGCCCTTGCAGCGCAAAAAGCCAAAACGCAATACGGCGGCAAGGTATTGAGTGTGAGCGAGAGAACACGTGACGGTAAAAGCTATTACAAAGTAAAACTTCTACTCGATTCTGGGCGGATCAAAATCGTTAAGATCTCACATGAGTAAAAGTTATGCGTCTACTAATCATTGAAGATGAAAGTGCCGTTCGCGAACAATTAAGCGACTATTTTGCCAAGCTGAAGTTTGTTATCGATAGCGCCGCCGACGGCAAAGAAGGCAGCTACTACGCGATGGAGTTCGATTACGACCTCGCGATTATCGATATCGGCCTGCCCCACAAAGACGGCATAAGTATTATTAAGGAACTACGAGAAGCAGGGAAGACTTATCCGGTTTTAGTACTAACGGCACGCGGTAACTGGCAAGACAAAGTGAACGGATTAGAAGCCGGTGCCGACGACTACCTGGTAAAACCTTTCCACACTGAAGAATTACGCGCTCGAGCAAATGCATTGATTCGACGCTCCACAGGTAACGCCTCACCAGTACTACAATTCGGCCCCATAGAAATTGACTCCAGCGCAAAAACAGTGAAGGTAAATAACACCTCCATTGAACTTACTAGCTTTGAGTACAACACACTGGAATATCTCGCCATGCACGCAGGCGAAGCCATTTCTAAAACCGTATTAACCGAGCACCTTTACCACCAAGACTTTGAGCGCGACAGCAATGTGATTGAAGTTTTTGTTGGGCGCCTGCGTAAAAAACTCGACCCCGACAACCAGCTCAAACCCATTAAAACGGTGCGCGGCCAGGGCTATCGTTTTCAAGTAGACGGCTAAGCAGTTATGGTTCGCGCAACATCACTCTCTTGGCGAATATTTATCGCCTCAATTTTGCTGATGCCTGTTGTACTCGGCTTCAGCGCCTACATGCTTGAGCGCGCACTCAAAGAAAGCCTAATAACCGCCGAACACAACGCACTTTTAACTCACACATATTCAATGATGGCCCTGGCAGAACCCGACGAAGGTTTTTTACTGCTACCCGAAAGGCTCACCGACTCACGCTTTAACGACCCAGAATCTGGGCTGTACGCACAAGTTATCGACGAAGAGTTTGGCCCCATCTGGCAATCTATTTCCCTCGACATCTCGGCTCTTAATACAAAAATACCCGTAGAAAAAGTCCCCATGGGCGACTTAGACTTTCAAATCATCAAGATTGGCAGTCAGGATTATTTTATCTCGCGCTTTAACACCGTGTGGGAAATCGAAGAACAAGATCGCGAATACCAATTTTCTGTCGTTCACTCACAAAAAAACTTTAAGAAAGAAGTATTAGACTACCGCACAACTCTTGTTAGCTGGCTGATTGGCCTTGCCATCATTTTGATCTTTATTCAAACCGTCACTATTCGATGGGGGTTGTTTCCATTGCGTAAACTAGCCGGCGACATCAAACAACTAGAATCTGGCCGAATCGAAAAATTAGACAGTGATTACCCCACTGAAATTTTACCTGTTACAAAAAACATCAATCACTTAATCGACAGCGAAAGTACACAGCGCAAACGCTACAAAAACACCTTAAGTGATTTAGCCCATAGTTTAAAAACGCCGCTCACCGTAATACGAAGTTCAATTCAAAAAAGTACGGGTGAATACGAACGTCACATCGATGAGCAAGTGGAGCGCATGAACAACATCATTACCCACCAACTCAACCGCGCCAGCAGTGGCGCCAGCAAAGCCACCTTCAGGCACCAGACCAAAATTTTTCCCTTAATAACACGCATTCACAAAGCACTCGCAAAAGTTTATCAAGACAAGGGCATTACCTTTACTCAGGATATTGCCCCTGCCCTTAGCTACGCAGCCAGCGAAGATGACCTTATGGAGCTGCTGGGCAACCTATTGGAAAACGCATTTAAGTACGGCAACAAAAAAGTCTATGTAAACGCAGAACAAACTAGCAAACAACTTACCGTATCTGTTTCGGATGACGGACCAGGCGTGGCGGAAAGTATGCGCCAAAACATACTGGAGCGAGGCGCCCGCGCCGATACCAGCACCCCCGGCCAAGGTATTGGCTTGGCCGTTACCACTGAAATTATCAGCACTTACGACGGCGCACTTGAGGTTGAGACCTCTGATTTTGGTGGAGCAAGATTTACGGTTTTTCTACCACACAAGCAAACGAACAACACTTAGATCATCAAACGATTTACACGGAAGACCATGAAAATGAAGCTTACACGCCACTGGAAAACTCTTTTAGCTTGTGCATGTATATTGAACCTTAACGCCTGTGTTTTTTATCCTCGCACCTACACCACTTACAATGAAAAATGTGACGAAATTGTCAAAAAAATGGAGTTAGAAGCGAAAGACATGCTCTATTTATCGAACTGCACCGGAGATGAGTGCATTGATGATTTAGTAATTTTAGGTTTTGCCAGCGCCGTCACCGCCGTGGTATCTGGCACCATTGTTATAAGTGGTAACATTATTTATTGGATGGAAGAACAAGCCCAATGTTAAAGCAAATGCTAGAAACCCGTATCAATTTATTACTATGCTGAAATTACATCGTGTCATAACACACCCCGCCACACGCACCGTGTGTTTACTACAGTTTCCGCTAGCCTTGTGTATTTTTTATTATGCTGCGCTTATGCCAACAAGCGGGCAACCAGGCACAATGCCGGCCTGGGCTTTGCATTTAGTGGGCAACGCTCTTTTGATGTGCTCGGCATATACAGCGCTTCTCTACAAACTTTCGTTGCGTACGATATTCTTGCTTTGTCTCACGTTATCCATATTGGCAGAAGGCGGACAAAGCTTTACCAGTCATCGCTATAGCAATCTATTTGACGTAGCAACCAACATTGTTGGACTGGGGGCTGGTTTAACCTTATGCCTTTTTCTTTCTCGCATATTGCCGATCGCCCCCTAAACGAAAGCACCGACTAAACCCGCTTGCCAAGTTTAGCGAACAGGAAAGGGCTTAGTCAGCAATATTAATTTCGGCAACAAAAGCAGTGCACCCATCAAGGCATAAAACATTGCCAAGCCCGTTAGCAAGCCGAAATAAATCGTTGGAATAAATTCGGACAAGACCATAATCCCAAAACCGAAAACGATAATAACTGAGGTGTAATACATCGCACGCCCGATCGATCCATGGGCACGATGCATCGCGGCAAGGTAATCACCATCGATCTTCACCTCCTCTTTAAATCGGTGAATATAGTGAATGGTATCGTCTACACCGATACCCACTGTAATCGCGGCCACTGTAATCGTCATCATATCTAGCGGCAATCCAATCAAACCCATCGTCCCTAAAATCGCTAGTGCGGCTAGAACGTTCGGCACTATTGCCACGATCGCCAGCACAAAAGAACGAAACAATACAAAAAACATTAGCGTGATACCAAAAAAAACAGCCCCCAAAGTCACGATTTGCGAACTAAACAGACTCTGCAACATATTGTTATAGAGCACCAACAAACCCGTTGTTTTTATTTGCTCTGGCTCATAATTCAGCTGACGAATGATATGCGATTCGATTTCATCAACTAAGGCCTTACGCTTCAGGTTGGGGTAGGTGTCATGAATACGTAGGGTGATTCTTGTGCTATCACTATTTTCTGGCACGAAAGGGGAAATCAAAATATCTTTTACTTCTGACGATAATTTTTTTGTCAGCAAAGCTAATTCGAAGTCATTCAGACCGCCGTTAATGTCTTTACCAACTTTATATAGAATCCCTAGAGACTGCACTTTGCCGACTTGCGGTAATGACTCCAAATAATCATGCACTTCTTCAATGCGCTTTAAACCTGAAACAGTCAACCAATAATTATTGGCTGTTTGCTCTGCACTTTCGTTTTCGCTCTCCGCCTCATCAAAGGCGGCACCACCGTATTCTTCTTCATTTTCCGCTTCTGAGAACGGGTCATCTCCATAAGCATCATCTTCAAATGATTCATCTGCATACTCATCGACAAACGCCTCTTCGCTTTCAGAACCACGCTGAACCTCGCTTTCACCATCCAACGCCACTTCCACATCACCGTATTCCTGCTTTGTTACGATAATATCGAGCGATGTAGTACCACCAAGATTATTATCAATGACCGACAAACCCTGATAAATTTCAGTGGAACTATGAAAGTAATCAATAAAACGGTTTTCTACTTGCAAGCGCGAAATACCAATCACACTTAAAATAGCGACAACACCAGCCCCAACAAAAACCGCAACACCATGATTTTCTACCACCCTGCTAAAACGTAAAGTAAAGGCCTCATGCTCACTTCTTATTTCTTCTTCATGTGCGCGTTTATCTTCACGTTTAATTAGCATCAAGCATGCTGGCATTAGCAAAAACGCCAGCACTAACGCCACAACTAAACCGATTGTCATCATCCAACCAAAATCAATCACCGGGCCAATATCACTCACCACAAGCGATGCAAAGGCAACAATTGTTGTTAGTGCGGTATATAAACACGGCCGTGCCATAAAAGTGACTGTTGCGGCAACCAATTGCTGCTGTGACCAAGCGGGATGCTCCGCACAATATTCTCGATAACGCACCACCAAGTGAATGATGATGGCGAGCGAAATAATGAGCAGAAGTGCAACAAAGTTGGAAGATATCACCGTTAATCGCCAATCTAACCAACTGACATAACCCAACATCATAATGACCGCAGCCATACAACTGAGCATGGGGATAACAACAAATCGCAAATTTCGAAAAATAATTGCCAATATGGCGACCATGAAAATTAGCACGGCAGTACCAAACACCACTAAATCATTTTGAATAAATGTAATCATATCGGCGGTAATCATAGTGATGCCACCAACAAAAATTTCTGCCTGATTTTTGTATTTGGCTACAACTGCACGTACCTCTTCCACGCGCAGATGCCCACGAGCCTCTGCCGCTGTTCTGTATTCAAGAAAGGCTTTGCTTACGATGGTAAGCTGCTGCGACTCTTGTTTACTTAAACCCTCTGTATCGCGCTTTAGTCTCAACGCATCGCGCTCTTGCACCATGTCGATAAAGGTTTCATCTACCGCTAGATTGAGCTGCAGGGCCGTGGTTTGCCCGTCGGGGCCTAAAATCAAATCGCGGTATATGGGGCTGGTTAAAAATTCTTGTTTCGCAGCCAGCCGATCAACACCAGGGAGCAAGAGGGTTCGCGGCTCTTTAACAATTTCGCGAATGCTTTGCTTCGGGCTGTATAGCAGGGGCACATCTAGAATACTGTTAATACTGACTACGCCGTCAATTTGAGCCAGATCAGCTTTTAGATCCCCCAAAATCGCGAGAGCGTCATCAGAAAATAGGTCTACTTCAGGCCGAAAGGTGACAACTAAAAAATCGCCGCTTTTGTATGATTGAGAGACTTCACGGAAGTATTTAAGATCTTCGTCGTGCTCTAGAGTCAGTGAGTCTGATGATGCATCGAGTTTAAAGCGCGGTAAACCCGCCGCTAGGGCAAGCGTCAGTAAGGCAATAAAAAACAATATCGACTTGGGGTATTGGGTGACTAGCGCAATATAGCGATTAAAAAACATACTCATTGAAGGTTCCATTGTTACTTATGACTGTCTTTCCAGAAAGCAGGCGACAGACTAGCGAATCTAGCAGAAAAGAAAAGCCAATGTTTTATGCATACCCCCAAAAGAATTGGGTTTTCAGCCGAGAAAACGAGACAGAACACCACAAATAGACACACAGCCCATCGTCGACAGGCAAACAATGGGCTACAATCACTCTTACGGTTTTTCCGGCCCTTGTTTATACTGCCTATATATAACTTGAGCTGCGGTATCTGGCCTGAAGCTTTCACCTTAATCAGAAAGCCGTCACCAAATGCTTGAAGCCTTTAGTAAGCTAGCAAGTAAGCGCATTAACTCTGCCGAAAGTTAACCAAAAGCCCAACTCAACCATCGCCCTTTTCGACCCTATGCTTAAGATACAGTTCAAGGACAAATCACGTGAGCCGTTCTGGGTAATGGAAAAGGCCTTCTCTATCGGCCGCGCAAACAAAAACCACCTTTGCATCGACGATCACTCTGTTTCAGAGCAGCATGCCCGCATCAGCCGACAAGACGATAGTTTTTTACTGAAAGATCTAGGCAGCGAAACGGGTACTTTTGTGAATGGGCAACGCATCACCCAAAAAAACATTGTTTGCGGCGACGAGATTAAAGTCGGTAATGTTCTGCTAGAGGTCGTGGACCCATTTAAAGAACAGAGCAACGGCCATGAATGGTCACTTATCGCTGATTCTAGCTGGCTTACAGGTCAAGAATTCCCAATTATAGGGAAGCCTGATGACGTCGTGACCATCGGTCGCAGCCCGCAGTGCGATATCGTGTTCGCCGGAACACACTTATCTCGTCTTCACGCGGAAGTTACCATCAACTACTCGTCACTTACGATTAAAGATATGGGGTCGGCCAACGGCACCTTTGTTAATGATGAGAAAGCTGACAGCACTCAAATTTACGCTGGTGATCGCGTTCGATTAGACGTGTATAGCTTTCGTGTTTTTGGCCCCGGTATTGAGCTACCGAAGTCAGCCACCACATCCATGCATGCGATTCCTGTGAGTGAGGCAAACCCAGTGCCAGCCGAGGCAAAACAATGGAAATCTAAACCGACTTCGCCAGGCAATCGCGAACAAATCAACCTGTACCAAAAACATTACAAGCAGGCGATTTTTGTGGGCGCGGTGATTGTGGGTGTTCTTGCACTCGCAGCCTATGTCGTAACCGCAGTAATAGGCACGTCTTAACCGGCTTTCCCTCTACCGCTCGCACCTCATCGATTTATTTCCAGGCCTTTAATTTTACCCCGCTACACCTTTCCGACTTAGCTTTGCCCCCAACGAGGCAGAATATCTTGCTCAATTTGCAACTGGTCAAGCACCCGAGCGACAACAAAATCAATAAGATCTTCTATCGTCTGCGGTTGCTGGTAAAAACCGGGGCTGGCAGGAAGTATCACAGCGCCCATCTGGCTGAGCTTCAACATGTTTTCTAAGTGGATGGACGACAAGGGCGTTTCGCGCGGAACCAGTATTAACTGACGGCGCTCTTTTAAAGCAACATCTGCCGCTCGCTCGATCAAGTTGTTACTAGCACCGTGAGCAATGGCAGACAGCGTACCACCGCTTGCAGGACATATGACTAAACTCGCAGGTGCGCTGGAACCAGAAGCGACCGGAGCAAACCAATCTTCTTTCGACAACAAGATCAACTGTGCTTTATCACACTGAAAGTGCTGACAAAAAAACTGCCACTGCGCATCAAAATTTTCCGGCACATCGAGCGCTGTTTCCGTATTTATAACAATGCGGCCCGCCGATGAAAGCATCAAATACACACGGCATTGTTTCGCCAAGAGGATCTCTAACAAGCGCAACCCATACTGCGCACCAGAAGCCCCGGTAATGGCGACACTCACTTTTCGAACTTTGTTAGCTTGCGCTTCGTTACCACTCATACATTCACTCTTCACTGAACAGATTCGTGCATTGCCGCCACTAGACGCTGATGAATATTTTGAAACCCGCCATTACTCATTATCACTAAATGACAAGGCTGAGCAGCAGCGCTCTGCTCGGCGAATATAGCCAACACCGCTTGAATAATATCATCGACCGAAGCAAAAACGCGTGATGCTGGTGAAGCCACATAGTCATCCAATGACCACGGTAAACTTTTATCTTCAAACCACATGACCGCGTCGGCAACGTCAATGCTCTTAGCCAGCTCTTCTTTGTGGCAGCCCTGCTTCATAGTATTTGAACGCGGCTCTATCACCGCAATAATCTTGTCGTCGCCCACGCTATTACGCAAGCCTTCCAGGGTAGTCGCAATTGCCGTGGGATGATGGGCAAAGTCGTCATAGATACGCCAACCCGCCACCTCACCAATCAATTCCATACGGCGTTTTACATTCTTAAACTCCGTCAGAGCTTCGCAAGCCAGCTCTGGCACCACCCCAACATGTCGTGCTGCGGCAATTGCTGCGATGGCATTACGCACATTGTGCAAGCCGGTTAAAGGCCACTGCACACTGCCAACAAGTTGTGACTGAAATAGCACATCAAAGTGCTGCCCACTCGCTTCATGCAGGGCGAAAGACCAATCACCGCACTCAGAAGGAAAGTCTACAGGCAGGCATTGATCATCACTCCACAACCCCATGTTCAGCACTTCCTGAATCACGGCGGTATCGTCATGCACAATCAAACCCTCTTGTGGCACTGTGCGAATAAGGTGGTGAAACTGGCGTTGAATCGCAGCTAAATCCGGGAAAATGTCTGCATGGTCAAATTCCAAATTATTAATCACTAATGTGCGCGGGCGATAGTGAACAAACTTGGATCGCTTATCGAAAAATGCCGTGTCGTACTCGTCTGCCTCCACAACAAAGAAATCGCTGCCGCCCAAGCGCGCCGAAACAGAAAAGTTTTGCGGCACACCGCCGATCAAAAAGCCGGGCTGCATGTTGGCAGATTCCAGAATCCAGGCCAGCATTGATGAAGTGGTTGTCTTGCCGTGGGTGCCTGACACCGCCAACACCCAACGCCCCTGCAATACATGCTCAGCCAGCCATTGCGGCCCAGAAACATAAGGCAAACCGCGATTGAGCACGGCTTCCATTATAGGATTGCCGCGACTCACGACATTACCCACAACGATCAAATCAGGTTTGGCATCGAGATGCCCAGGCTCAAAGCCCTGCATAATTTCAATGCCTGCACTTTCTAGCTGAGTACTCATGGGGGGGTAAACATTTTGATCAGAACCACTGACACGATAGCCGAGTTCTTTCGCGAGTTGAGCTAACGACCCCATAAAGGTGCCACAAATGCCCAAAATATGGATGTGCATGTACGGTCCGGTAATTATTGTAGGTATGGATTAGATTTATGCGAATTACACTTAAGCCTAACCAAGTATTAAGGTCTTGCAAAGCCAAACCGTTGAAGCGGCGAGCTTATTTCCCCCACACAGCTTTCAGGCGGGCGTCTCGCCCGCATCTCGTTCGGTAAAACTTATAGCGAATGGGGTTCTTCTGATAATAATCCTGATGATAGGCTTCGGCAGAGTAGAATGGGGTTCGTTCACGCAGCTCAGTCGCGATCACTTTACCGGAAGCCTGCAATTGCTTCTTCACTTCGTCTAAA
The DNA here is from genome assembly GCA_045430305.1 of Agarilytica sp. Classification (GTDB taxonomy): domain Bacteria; phylum Pseudomonadota; class Gammaproteobacteria; order Pseudomonadales; family Cellvibrionaceae; genus Agarilytica. Next base: position 207,165 of record JAILXW010000003.1, read on the forward strand.
GACGCCAAAGCCGCCAAGCGCTCTTTTTCATTGGCGAAATAGACATAACTCTTGTACTGAGCCCCTTTGTCACAAAACTGACCCTGACCATCAAAAGGGTCAACATTTCGCCAAAACACCTCTAGCAGGGTTTCGTAATTAATTTTTTCTGGGTCGTATTCCACTTTGATCACTTCCACGTGGGCTGTTTTTCCAGCGCTCACGCTTTTGTAATCCGCATCGCTTTCATTACCACCGCTGTAGCCTGAAATGGTAGCCGTTACGCCCTCTAGCTTGTCAAAAGGCGGCTCCATACACCAAAAACACCCACCCGCAAACACGGCGCTTGCAGCTAACGACAGCTGTGAAAACAGGCACAAAAAAAGAATCAATAAAACACGCATAGAAACACTCCCAAAACACTCACCCCTTAAAAGGGCATATCAAAAATCAACTTGGCGGTTAAAGCCTCTATCGCATTAATCGCTTTAATTCACTTTAACGATTTAAATGCAATTTTTTATCACAAAAGTGACACGTATCACACTTCATCAGAACATAATATTCGACGACAAACATGCAAATCTCTACTTATACTTAAATGACAATTTACTAATACATTTTTTATTCCTGCAAAGCATATACGCCGAGTCTGCCATGGAAAACACATATAAGCTTCCAGAAGCCATTCGTAACAACCTTGTCGTTGCGGAAGACATCGGGCAGGAATTTGGCCTACTTCAAAAGATTAACCAGACCATAGACCTCGACCACCTGCTCACACTGCTCGCTCAAGAAATTGAAGATCTAGGGCTTTTTGATGCCTACTTGATAAATATCGCAGATAAAAATCGTGAAAACCTCGTTTGCGAAAAAATTCATCTACCCGAAAATCATCGCGTAATGGAGAAAACCTATCAGAAATATCATTTCTCGATTGAAGGTGACTTCGTCAACATTAATAGCTTCCTTAAAAATGACGTATTGTTTTTAGATGCAAATAAAATTCAAGAATATGACGAAGCCACTCAAAACCGATTTTACCGCTGGGAAATTCAGGAGCTAGTAGCGATTCCTATTCCAGGCCCAGAAGAAGGTCGCCCCATTGGCAGCATACTGGCATACCGAACCAGCTCGCCACTCGAAAAGGGCTGTGCTGAACGTCTCCAAAAAATCATACACCCATTTCGTTTTCAACTTTCCCACGCCCGCGAATACAACGAGCTAAAATCTCGCGAAACACAAATTGATCAAGTCGCATCAGAGCAAACGCGCTTTATGCAATTTGTCACTGTTGTAAATTCTCTGACAAAAACAGAAGAGATCTACGATATCATCTCGCATGAATTTTTGCGTCAACTCCCCTTTGAGCACATATCGATTCATATGCGCGTGGGCGACAAAATCATGTGCAAACGCAACACCATCAAAGATGAAACATTACGCGAGTTCTGCACAGATTGGGATGAGTTCCTAATGAACACGCCTTACAATATCGATGAAAAAGAAGGCGCCACGGCCATTTCTTTCTCAAATAATATTCATCTTCTGATTCCAGATGTAATGAAAATACGACATCTTCCAATGTCAGAAAAAGACAGCAAAGGCATTTCAAAAATCGCTACGCCGCGCACATTTTTTATGATGCCTATTCGCCACAACAATCGCCCCATTGGGCTGGTTCGACTTATTTCTTTCACTAAAACCGTTGACGTTAGCGAAAACGAATTAAAATTCGTGGAGCTTCTTTGCCGCTTTATCGGCACAGCTATTCGCAATGCGGAAAACTACGAGACTGTTGACAAACAAAAACGTGAAATCGAACAGCTAAATTCCAACCTACAAGGAAAAGTTGAAAAACTCGCCAGTATCGCAACACACGACAAACTAACAGGGCTCTACAATTTTCGCGCTTTTGAAATGGAGATAGATAGAAAAATCAAAAACGCCGCGCCCAATGAAGGTATTAATCTAGCCTTGATTGTTATCGATATTGACCACTTTAAGGTGTTTAACGATACACATGGGCACAATGCAGGCAATGAAATATTAACAGGCGTTGCCCAAACGATTAACGGCCTCACAAGACAAAAAGATATTGCCTGCCGTTATGGGGGTGAAGAATTCGTCGTGATTTTACCTCAGTGCGGGTTTGAAGGTGCCGAACAATTTTCTGAACGCGCACGATCAGCCATTGAAAGCAGTCGTTACAACACAGAAGACGGTGAACTAGGTGTAACCGTAAGCGTGGGCTACGGCTGTTTCCGCGAAGGCGAGGCGCGCGAAAAATTATTTGAACGTGTCGACCAAGCGCTTTACCGTGCGAAAAACGGTGGGCGCAATCGTATTGAAGAAGCCTTCTAGCTGGCAAAACAAAAAATAATGGGCAAAAAAAATCCCGCTAACTAGCGGGATTTTTTTACTTCTAAATATAGTATTAAAGCAAGGGCGCTATCACCAAACTTACAATCGCCATTACATTAATTAAAATATTCATTGACGGACCGGACGTATCTTTAAAGGGGTCGCCCACCGTGTCACCGACAACTGCAGCGGCATGCACATCAGAACCCTTGCCACCGAAGTTACCTTTTTCAACATACTTTTTGGCATTGTCCCAAGCGCCGCCGGCATTCGCCATAGTCAAAGCCAGCAACACACAACATATAAGCGCTCCGCCTAACATGCCACCAAGCGCTTCCGCCCCCAAGACAAACCCGACCACAACCGGTGCAGCAACCGCCAACACGCCGGGCGCGATCATTCGCCGCAGCGCAGCCTTAGTTGCAATATCAATACAACGATCGGTATCTGGCTTTGCCTTGCCTTCAAGTAAGCCGTCGATTTCTTTAAACTGACGACGGATTTCCTTAATCATATCGAAAGCCGCATCACCCACTGCGCGCATCGTGAGAGCAGAAACAAAAAATGGAAAAATCGCGCCCAAAAACATACCCGATAACACCAAAGGCTTATTGATTTCGAGTGAAAAGTCTGGGTTATTGGCACTTACAGTTTCAATAAACGCCGCAATAATCGCAAGTGCCGCAAGCCCCGCAGCACCAATAGCAAACCCCTTTCCAATCGCGGCAGTGGTATTACCCACCTCATCAAGACCATCGGTAATCGCTCGAGTCTCTTCACCCAAACCACTCATTTCTGCAATACCGCCCGCGTTATCTGCCACAGGGCCATAAGCATCAATTGCCATGGTGATACCCACCGTCGCCAACATGCCAACAGCGCCAATACCTACTCCGTAAACCCCTGCACCTTCTGGCAATAACACACTAGAAATAAAGATAATTGCCGCGATAGAAATCACTGGCACAACCACCGACTCCATGCCTGTGGCCAAACCCGAGATCATCACCGTGGCCGGGCCCGTTTCGCCATCTTTAGCAATTTTCTGTACTGGTTTACCGCCGGTGTAATATTCGGTTACCAACCCAATTAAAATACCGCCAACCGCACCAGCAACAACACACAGCCAAACACTTACACTCAGGTTCATTTGCGCAATCAAAATGTAGGAAGCAATCATAAAAATAACGGTTGCCCCAATCGTGCCAAGTCGCAAAGCCACCTCAGGCGATTTAGCCGACATAAACTTCACAATCAAAATACCCGCAATGGAGCAAAGCAACCCTACCGATGCCAACGCCAAAGGCACAAACATTAAATCTGCTTTATCTGAGGCTATTTGCGACACGGTAGTGAGCGCCATTGTGGAAGCAATCGCGATCGTCGCAATCATCGAGCCGCAGTAAGATTCGAAAATATCTGAACCCATACCGGCAACATCACCGACATTGTCACCAACGTTATCTGCAATAACACCCGGATTTCTTGGGTCATCTTCTGGAATACCTGCCTCGACTTTACCCACAAGGTCAGCCCCCACATCTGCACTTTTAGTAAAAATGCCGCCACCTACACGCGAGAACAAGGCTACAGAAGAAGCCCCCATACCAAAACCATGAATCGCTTCGGCGTGAGTAGGGTCAGAACCAAACAGCAAATACAAACCACCCAAGCCCAACAAACCCATTGAGGCAACGGTTAACCCCATAATTGAGCCGCCATAAAATGCGACACTCAAGGCCGCAGAAGCACCCACAGTATTGGCTGCAACTGTCGTTCGCACATTAGCCTGGGTTGCTGAATACATGCCAATATAGCCCGCGACTGACGAGCACAAGGCACCAATGACAAATGCAAAGGGCGTATGCCACGACTGAAAACCGATGAACAAGCACACCGTTACGATCACAACAAAAATCGCCAAAATGGAATATTCTCGCCGCATAAAGACCATTGCACCACGATGAATTTCGTCTGCGATTTCGGCAACTATGCCTTCTCCGGCAGGATATTTTTTAACAACAAGATAAAGAATAAAGGCGGCAGCAAGGCCGAGCGCCCCCAGAATGGGTGGCAACATGAGCGTGTCCATATGATTCCCCAACGATTGTTTTTAATTATTGTGTGAGATATTTAGGCGGACGACGACCTGAATATCCTCGCGTTACTTCAGAATGCTACTGCTAACAGCAAACTCTTTGAGCCACGTCGATACAGCTGGGCCGTAACTTTGATTCTAGGTGACTGCTGACGGGGCGTAAACCTTTATACCCTCGATACGGTGAGACCGATAACAATCTTGGACGATCGGCTAATGGTGGATGAAAATCAGTGTGCTACAATCACGCGACAAATTTAAGACCCTATCTATCTGTCTGTAACGAATTAGGAAAACCGACATATGAGCCTGCATCTCGTTCCCACTGGCAACAAAGTGCCAGACGAAGTGAATGTAATTATCGAAATACCTATGGGCGGCGAACCCATTAAATATGAAGTGGATAAAGATTCTGGCGCCCTGTTCGTCGATCGTATACTCGGCACTTCTATGCGCTACCCATGTAACTATGGCTACGTTCCACACACGCTCTGCGGCGACGGCGACCCTGTCGACGTATTAGTATTTATGAATCGCGCGCTATTGCCTGGCAGCGTAGTTAAGTGCCGCCCTATTGGCGTTTTAAAGATGACCGATGAGAGCGGCGAAGACGCCAAAGTTCTCGCGGTACCGGTAAGTAAAATATCTAAGTATTACGATAACGTCGACACCATTGACGACCTGCCACAAATAAAACTTAAGCAAATCGCCCACTTTTTTGAGCACTATAAAGATCTTGAAGAAGGCAAATGGGTAAAAATTGACGGCTGGGAAGGCCAAGAAGCCGCCAAAGCGGAAATTCTCGACTCAATTGAAAACTTTCAAAAGGCACCAGAAACACCGCACTTTTAAATATTCCGGCGAAGCGTTTCGTAAAACCACAGTTAAAAAAAAGCCGGCAATCGCCGGCTTTTTCTTTGTTAATCTACTCACCCGCAAGATGAATCTTACTAACATCGGGAGCAGGTGGTGGCGCGGGCTTTGGCGAACCCAAAGTAGCCCCCGGCTCGGCCACTGACATTGCACTCGTATCGACTTCCATTGGCGCGACTTTTTTTCTTTCATTTTCTTTTAAAACATCCGCACCGACCTCGGCCACATCAAACGCACTCAAATCAATGTCTAAGGCTACAAACTCATGCTTTTCGCTAGCATCAAGTAAATCACCGCTGGCTTCTTTTATCGAAAGCGCACTCACATCGACACTTACCTCAACGTCTTCTTTACGTTCATTCGGTTTCAACACCTCTGTACCAACAGGCGCCAAACTAAATGGGCCATCTGCGACTGTATCGTCAGATACATGCTCCTCCACCGTAGGTAAAGGGGGCCGATCTGACGGTGCTTGTTTTCGCGACACCCCTTGAGCGGGCGCTGCCTGCCCTGGTGCTCGCTCACCAAAAACGGCTTTACCCTGTGGCTTGGCTGTTGGCGCTGCGTTTGCCTCTTCGGCGCTGACCTCAACCAAATCAACAAGCGCACCGGCTTTTTTAATGGCCACGCGATACTTGGTTGCAGTATCGAAATTTAACTTACGCTTAAGCACTATTTTTTTGCCGCTGAACAACGCTTCAACCTTGGCCGCATCCATCTTGAACAATTGACCCAAGTTTTTCTTAACTACGTCCAGCTCAAACCTGCGAACAAGCTCACCGCCAAACACAACGTCGTAGAGTTCTTCTGACATAAATGCCTCAATTTCATTTTTATATAAGTGTATGCCAAACACGGCCATTTGGCATATAGAATAGGCTCAAGCAAGACCTTTTAGTTTTTGCAGTGCAAAATGATATTTAACGCCAAAAAACAAAATCCAAAAAGCCCCTTTAAGTTTATTTTGTTCTAGCCAGTGAACGAGTTATAAGACAGAACAAAAAACCAAATAAAATCATGGGCTTAAAATAATATTTCTAAGTTTTAAAAACAGGTGCAGCTTAGAATATTTTGGTTTTCACTATAGATGATCGGCTTTTTGTTATCCATAATTGTCAGACCCTTTTCTAACGGCTCACATCTAACCCTTTCGCTTGCTCTAGGCTAGCGAAGCGCAATTGAATTTAGGCCAATAAAAGGCAATACGACTAAGGCCGTACTGGTAAAAACAAGAGAAAAACCGCAGATAAGAAGTCGGTAGGAGCCTCTATGCTAAACAAGATTAACGAATGTTCATTCGAAGAGCTTGTGCGATTGAGAACACACAAACGTACGTACGATGAATTAGTACCGGCAATTACAGAAGACGTGCTCGCTAAAGTCATAGAAGACATAAACTTTTTACGTGATCGCATTGGTCACGTCAAACGCACCAAACTCGCCTCGCGCAACCCAAGCATTCTTGCAACCTATGAAAGCATGCTGCGTTCCCGCGAGTCGGTTTTGCAGTGGCTACAAGAAGAACAAGAAGCCGATTTAAACCCAATGGCCAATATTCGCTACAACTAGTTTAGTTTTCACCAAAAAACACAGGCTATTAAACACTTTAAATCTTGCCGTTATTTTCCCAATAACGGCAAAACATCTTTCATGTCAGAAAAATATTCCTCACACTCAAAACCAACCTTCCCTGAAGGCGCATACACCAAACACCGCATACCTGCCGACTTAGCAGCTTGATAACCCGCGAACGAATCTTCAATAACTAACACATCTTTCGGCGATTGTTTCATTGCTTTAGCCGCATGTAAAAACATGGCGGGGTCAGGTTTACCCACTTTCACATCGTCAACACTAAAACAGTGAGAAAAATATTGTTCTAGCCCCACTAACGAAAGCGAATGTTTGATTTTTTTTCGACTCCCATTTGAAGCAACACAAATAGGTACGCCCCGCGATTGCAATTCTTTAATAAGCTCTTCAACGCCTACAACCGAGTCAAGGCCTTCATCAAACCCTCTCTGTGTGGCAAGCACAACCTCCTCATCAAACCCTGCAGGCAACTGCAACGAAAATAGCTTTTCTATTTTTTCATAACACGACTTTAGGGTTAGGCCTTGAAAAGCCTGCACACACTCGCCTTCATCCATATTAATATCGTAAACAGCAAGGCACTGAGATAAGATTCTGGCAGACAGCACCTCGCTATCGACCAACACACCATCACAATCAAATATAATTAACATACTAACTAATGAATCGACACAAAACGTGTAAAAATTTCATCTAGATTTTCAAGGACTTCTTTTTTCAAGGCAATATCCAAACTTTCGACACAAGACCTAAAGGCCTCGAAATTAAGGAGCGCTTCAAATGGGCCAGCCGTTGCCTTATGGCTTAAATGCCAAGGTTCTCGAGCGACACCACCACAATCGATATTATATGGGCGGTAAAAAGCGCAGCTTTTTTGCTGTAAATAATCGTTTAGCCAGAGATAAAACGGGTAAAAAGGGCCGTCTTTTTCCGTTTCTCGAACGTTTAGCTGTAATCGATAATCATCACCGATCGCACTTGCATCATAAACATCAAAATCACTGCCCCAATGATGACGAGAAGCCCCCGGCAAGGCCGACCAACGCAAAATCGCAAAAACCAAATCCTTTGTTTTTATTTTTTTTATGTCGACGGGATTTTCTTCGCCATCCAACACAGGTCTAACTCCTTGAGACTTTTCGTTCCAAATAACAATTTGATGCGCAACACTGCGATAGCCGCTAGCAATTTTTAAATCAAAACCCTCTTCTGCTGCACTTTGCTTCATTGCAGCAAAATCTTTGCATATGTTTTTGTGAATAGGCTTATCAAAAGCGTTAAATTCGATAAATACGTTAACCTGCTTTAATAGTTCAGAATATTTATTAATGTTTTTTCTAAGTTCGTCCACAAATATGCACTCTCGTCCGAAAAACAGATTGCGCCGTCACAATAGTTATGTATGATTCACTCACTACACGGATTTTCAACGCTAACCCAATTGGATCTATTGTTCTACCAGTCTGGCGTTCGCTCAAGCAAACATTCGCTATTATTTCGCGATGATTGCACTTCATCTAATAATAAGACTTTAGGAGCTTTAAATACATGACCTCGCGCTCAGAGGATTTACTCGGCCTCAAAAATCTGGGGATGGCCTCAGTTAACATACTTAACGCCGTCGGCGTTAATTCGTATGAAGATCTCTCAGAGGTTGGCGCGGTGGAAGCTTTTTGTCGCATTAAAGCCCGTGGCATTCATGTTTCTAAAGTCATGCTGTACGCACTTCAGGGCGCCCTTATGGATGTGCACTGGAATGACCTCACCCCAGAATTAAAAGCGCAACTCGTAGCTGAAGCAGAGCAGTTTAGTCAAACAGCTTAAGCTTTCCATTTCAAAAAATTTAACCCACGCAGCCCCGCCCTAGTGTTTTTATGCCGCAGTAGCGAACTTGATAACAATCAAAGCATGCGCTTTGATCAGAGCAGTTTTCAATTTTTTATTTTGCGTCGCAACAATAAAGTTTACGCCTACAGAAACGCTTGCCCACATATAGGCGTAACGCTCGACTGGGCGCCTAATCAATTTTTTAGCAGCGACGGCGAATTACTTCAATGCTCAACACACGGCGCCTTATTTATTCCGGAAACAGGTGCGTGCGTCTCTGGCCCATGCAGAGGCCAATCGTTAACGCAGCTTTCAGTGGAGGAACGCAACGGAGAAATACATTTATATGAATCCCCTGAATAAAGAATAAGGGCTCGCTACAGCACCTCTATCGCTCTCATCAGCCTATTCTCTTCGCTAGAGATATCACAGCGATACGCTAAGACCTCAACTCCGTTTAAACGCGCTTGTGCGAGTGTAGAGGCATATACCGGGTCAATATCCTTCGCCGCCTCCACACGGTCAATAGCGGTGTGCTGAACACAAAACAACAACACTGCACGCTTTCCTTCTTGTTTTAGCTGCACAAGCTCCTTCAAGTGCTTAGTAGCACGCTCACTTTTTGTATCCGGGAAAAGCCCCAAGCCACCCCCAACCCCCAAAGTGACCGATTTCACTTCTAAGTAGCACTCCGGACCCCCACCACTCAAAACAAAATCAATACGACTACTACCGACCTTTACTTCACGCTTGTGGTTTTGATAGTGCGCTAAAGGCGCGATTCTCCCTGCACTTATAGCCTCTTCCACTAGGGTATTCGCACGGCCTGTATTAATGCCCGCAATGGCCCCACTCGTTGTTGTCGCCAATTCCCAGGTATAGCGATATTTGCGCTTATCATTTTGCGAGTCCCACAACCAGCAAGGTGAACCCTCCACCACGCAATGCGTCATACTGCCAGTGTTGGCACAATGCACGGTGAGTTCCTGGCCATCCAAAATCACATCTGCCAAAAAACGCTTATAGCGACGCAAGAGCACGGCTTGCTTTAAAGGCGGCGAATACTTCATAGGTCTTTACCCTTCAAATTGTTCGAACAACAATCAAAACACGAACTAAACTGGCATTTTTGACAGTGCTGTCTAATATAAAAAATCACTAGCACGATCTTTTCAGATCTGGTAGCGTTCACGCCCTAATCTGAAAGGCCCCCAAAGAGGTCACTAGAAAGCTTAAATAAGAGCTTGAAATTAAGCCTCTGGCCCCAAGATTGTGTCGGAATCTATCAGAAGGCCGTAACAAGATGCCAGAATCACAAGCCAAATCAGGATTTGCCCTCAGCGATTTCACTCCTTATGAAGTGAAAAGCGGCGAGGAGTATATGAATGACGCGCAAAAAGAACACTTCCGCTCCCTGCTACAAGCATGGAAAAGAGAACTAATGGAAGAAGTTGACCGCACGGTTAGCCACATGAAAGATGAGGCTGCCAATTTTCCAGACCCTGCGGACCGCGCCAGCCAAGAAGAAGAATTTAGCCTCGAACTTCGCACTCGCGACCGGGAACGCAAGCTCATCAAGAAAATCGATAGCACGATCGAACTGCTAGAGACCGATGATTACGGCTACTGCGACGCCTGCGGTGTAGAAATCGGGGTAAAACGCCTCGAAGCTCGCCCAACGGCCACTTTGTGCGTCGACTGTAAAACCCTCGACGAAATCAAAGAAAAACAAACACTCGGTTAAGCAAACCTCAAGAGTGAAAGGCGCGATTCCATCAGCGCCTTTTTTGTTTCTCGCCCGCCTTCTTGTTATTCGTTACACTCAGACACTTAATGAGCTGAGTGACCATGCCTTCAAAACCGATTCTTTCAACACCCAAGCCACACGAAGCCAAACCTTATGTTGGCCGTTTTGCCCCAAGCCCCACTGGACCACTCCACATGGGCTCCTTGGTGTGCGCCCTCGCTAGCTACCTCGACGCCAAAGCACACCACGGGAAATGGTTACTTCGCATTGAAGATATCGACAAACCCCGCGAGCAAGCGGGCGCGAGCGAAGCAATTATTCACGCACTGCTGACTCATGGCTTACATTGGGACGACTCCCTCACATACCAAAGCCACAACTCACAGCGCTACGACAAAGTTTTAACATTTTTACAAGACATGCAGATGAGTTATCGCTGTAGCTGTACCCGTAAACGCCTGACAAAATTTAACCCAGGTTACGACGGCTACTGCAAAAATCGCAATATTTCAGAAGAAACACCTCACGCCTTGCGACTCGACCTACACACAGCAAGCAAACGCCTAGAAATTTGCGAAACGATAAACGTCATTGATCGCATTCAAGCCCCTCTGAACGAAAACTTAAGCGAACGCGGCGACTTTATGATTCGCCGTAAAGATGGACTATATTCCTATCATCTCGCCGTGGTAGTCGACGACATAGATCAATGCATTACTGATGTTGTTCGAGGCAATGACTTACACGATTGCACCCCCCACCAAATATTTCTAACCCAAACACTCGGAGAAAGCGCCGTACGATATGCGCACATTCCAGTTATCTGTTTTAACGACGGAAAAAAACTTAGTAAGCAACATCATGCACCTGCTATCGAACCAGAAAATGCTGCAGAAAATTTATATGAGGCCCTAAGGCTTTTACAATTAGCCCCGCCAACAGAGTTAGGCAGCGCTTCAATCGAAACAATTTTGAGCTGGGGCATCGAACACTGGCAGACGCAACAATTAAATGAAAAACCAAACATTATTATTTAGTTAACCCAGCGAACAAAACACCCCTTACATGACATAACCGATGAATAAAAAGCGCCCCATATTTATCATCCTTCTGCTGCTTTACATATTTTTGCCTAGCAGTTTCCGCTGGATCGTTGACAGTGAAGGCAGCTGGTACCGCCCATTTATTGTTTGGCTAGCGGTTATAGCTATTGTATTTTTATTACAAATAAAGCGAGAGAAACATGACATTTAGTTTTCTTCAGCTTGGCCTTATCGGTTTTGTTTACGTCGCACTTTTATTTGGTATCGCCTACGCTACCGAACAAGGTTGGCTACCAAATAAACTCGTCACCCACCCTGTAGTGTATGTGTTTTCTTTGGGGATTTTTGCCAGCGCCTGGTCTTACTACGGCGTGATTGACTTAGCGCAACGATATGGATACGGCGCACTCGCATATTATTTGGGCACCGCCTTATTATTTCTAACCGCCCCTATCACCTTAAAGCCATTAATGAAGCTAGCACGGCGCTATCAAATCACGTCAATGGCCGACTTGCTGACATTTCGCTATCACAGCCATAGTGTTGGCGGCTTTGTTACTTTGTGTATGCTCTTCGCGATGACCCCGCTGCTAGCGCTTCAAATTCAAGCGGTAGGCGAAACGTTTTACATTTTAACGCTGGCAAACAACCCAACACCCTACAACTACGGCCACGGCTTTGGCTCGCGTGAAGCTGCAGCCCTACTTTACTGTTTGGTCATCGCTTTTTTTGCCATGCTTTATGGTGCCGACAGAGAGCAGCACAAAGGGCTGATCACCGCCATGGCTTTTGAATCGCTCGTCAAACTATTTGGCATCATCGCGGTCGGAATTTTTTCAGCTTATTATATTTTTGATGGCTTGCCAGGCATTGATCAATGGTTAACAGATAACCCAAAATTTTCTGAGGCCCTCAGCTCCTCAACCAGCTTAAATTCTTTCCATACGATGCTTTTGGTGTTTATATCCACCGCTATATCGATGCCGCATATTTTTCATATGGCCGTTGTAGAAAATAAAATTGACGACGCGTCTCGGGTCGTAAGCTGGGCCTTTCCGCTATTTTTATTTTTTATGGCGCTGCCCGTCTTCCCAATATTATGGGCAGGCATAAAACTTGACACACAATTTCCTGCTGAATACTTTCCTCTTGCGATTCCAATCGCCTCAAATAACGCGACATTAACCATCGTATCGTTTGTTGCAGGATTATCGGCCGCCACAGGCGCTATGATCGCCATTGCATTATCTATGTCGACCATGATCATGAATCATTGGATTTTGCCCGCAACGCCATTGCGTACAAAAAAAGAAATTTACGGACAGCTCATTCGCATTCGAAAAATCATTATTGGTGTTGTACTTGCCACCGGTTACGGATTTTATTTGGTGTTGAATAACAAATTCAGATTAACAGACTTAGCGATAAGCGCCTTTATCGCCACACTCCAATTTTTACCTGGTGTTATTGGCGTAATTTTTTGGACTCGCGGCAATGTCAGTGGTTTCGCCGCAGGGTTGTTTGTAGGCATGACCGTTTGGTTTTGGGGTATATTCGTGCCCATGCTGGAGGGTAATCATGAATACCTTATCGACGTATTCGATCAAAACTTTTCACTCGGCATTGACCTATGGACTGAAATCACGCTTTGGTCTCTCGCATTAAACACCAGCGCCTATATTTTGGTGTCTTACTTCACCAAACAATCCGCTGCTGAAAGGTATAGTGCAGAGCTGTGCTCAGAAGAAGAAATTAGCCACCCCATTCACCAAACCTTAGATTGTCGCTCGGCCGAAGAAATGGTAACCCGCTTGGGCAGTCGCATTGGGGAATTAACCGCACGCATTGAAGTAGAAAAAGCGCTCGCAGTACTAGGTTTAAACCCAAATGAAAGTAGGCCTTACGCCTTACGTCGATTACGCGAAGAAGTGGAGGCAAACTTAAGCGGCCTTATCGGTATCGCATTGGCCAATGAAATTATTGATGAGCAACTTCCGTACATCATCCCCGAAAACGAAAGTGTTAATGACATTACTTTAATGGAAAATCGTTTAACGAATATGCGCGAAGAATTAACAGGCGTTGCAGGTGAATTAAATCAACTGCGCTTATATCACCGACAAACGTTTGAAGAACTTCCTTTGGCCGCCTGCTCTATCGGTGCCGATATGGAAATTATGTTGTGGAATAGCGCGATGGAAAGTCTTACCGGTATCGCAAGTGCAAGCGTGACTGGATATCGCCTGCCAGAAACACTCGACCCATGGGGTGAGCTACTAACGCAATTCCTTACCTCCGACAACGCTCACCACTATAAACAAGCCATTGATTTAGCAGGCAAAAAACATTGGATTTCGTTGCACAAAGCGGTCATCCCTTTTTCTATTGCTCAAGCAGTAGAAAGCCAAGTGATTCTGCTAGAAGACGTGACCGAAATTCAAACATTAGAAAACGAATTAATTCACAGTGAACGGCTGGCGTCGGTGGGGCGATTAGCGGCAGGCGTTGCCCACGAAATCGGCAACCCAGTTACCGGTATCGCTTGCCTCGCGCAGAATATGAAATACGAAACGAAAGACGACGAGTTATTAGAATCCGTTGAACAAATTCTTTCTCAAACAGATCGTGTCAGCCGCATCGTACATTCACTTGTCAGCTTTTCTCACAGCGGCAAACACGAACACGATCACGTGGAAGAAACGGTAACCGTGTATCAATGCGCTGAAGAAGCCATCAATCTTGTTGCGCTGCAAAAAGAAAAAGGCGACATGCACTACCAAAATAACATTTCACCGACACTTACAATCATTGGCGATAGTCAGCGCATGATCCAAGTGTTCGTTAATTTAATTTCAAATGCTCGCGACGCCAGCACTAGCGGTTCAAACATTACACTGGCTGCGGATGAAAGCGCGAACAGTATTACTATCCGCATTACCGATCAGGGCTCAGGTATACCTAACGAAATTAAAGATCGTATTCTCGAACCGTTTTTCACCACCAAAGAACCCGGAGAAGGCACCGGTCTAGGCCTTGCCATGGTTTACAGCATTATCGAAGCGCACAAGGGCCACATCGAAATTATCAGCCCGGTCGACACTGAGTTACAAAAAGGTACCGAATTTGTGTTAAAAATCCCCAAAACACTTGCAAGTAACGCGTGATAACGTAACACTTAGCGTCCGTTTTGCATCGCTAACGTCACTTATCTTAAAGCCGCAAAAAAGCTGTCGCATACCCAACGCGCATCTCACTATTGCCACAAAATTTAAAAAGTGAATTTGAGCCTTGTACGCAGACCTAACCTGCAAAAACAAATTGAAAGTTAGCGCAAATTAAACAACCTAACGTTATTTGAGCCAATCTGGCTAAAAGTCACTGAATCAGATCTAGTCAATCGCTTATGAGTAAAATACTGATTGTAGAAGATGAAGTTATCATTCGTACTGCACTGCGGAAATTATTAACTCGAAATAAATACGACGTTAAAGAAGCAGGCTCAGTCAATGAAGCCGTTGGAAAATACAAACTCGACAATTTCGACCTCATTATTTCTGATTTGCGCCTACCCGGAACCCCCGGCACCGACCTAATAAAAATTGCCGAAGACGTTCCAGTCTTAATCATGACCAGCTACGCCAGCCTGCGCTCAGCCGTCGATTCTATGCGCATGGGCGCGGTCGACTATATCGCCAAACCCTTTGATCACGACGAAATGCTTGCCGCAGTCAAACGTGTCATAGGTAAATCCAACGCGCTACAAAAACAACAAGCCGCGGCCAACCCTAAAGAGAACGAATCAGCCATCGAAGGCATGATTGGCTCCAGCGGCGTTATGAAAGCTTTGTATGCGAAAATTCATAAAGTTTCCCCTACAACCGCTACCGTATTAGTTAACGGTGAAACCGGCACCGGTAAAGAGCTGGTTGCCAGAGCCATTCACCAAGAAAGTCCGCGCAAAGAAAAACCCCTTATTTCGGTTAACTGCGCTGCAATTCCAGAAACACTCATTGAAGCCGAATTATTTGGCCACGAAAAGGGCGCTTTTACAGGTGCGCAAAGCATGCGTGAAGGGCTGGTTTCTGCGGCCGATGGAGGCACGCTGTTTCTAGATGAAATTGGTGAGCTACCACTGGAAGCTCAAGCGCGGCTTTTACGTGTACTACAAGAAGGGGAAGTGCGCCCCATCGGCGCGATCGAATCCAAAAAAGTAGATGTGCGCCTCGTGGCGGCAACACACCGCGACCTGAGACGCCTCGTGCGCGAGCACAACTTCCGTGAAGATCTCTATTACCGAATCAACGTCGTGCAGCTAAAGCTTCCGCCTCTGCGCGAGCGGGGCAAAGACATTCTTACCTTGGCTGAAGCGTTCGTTAAACGCTACTGCATGGAACTACGCAAACCACCCCTCTCACTTACACCAGAAGCGATTCAGGCCATCACTACATACACTTGGCCAGGTAACATCCGCGAGCTAGAAAATGCCATGCAGCGCTCTGTTATCTTGTGTGACGACGACAAACAAATCGACCACACTCAGCTCGCCATCGATTTAGATCTTGTGCGCGTCGACAACGGTAATCGCGACGTAATTTACACTGAAGATAGCCACGAAAGCCTCCTTGCCCCTCTAAACGACTCACAAGAGTCAGCCGAAGACCTCTCGCTTGAAGACTATTTCCAACGCTTTGTTCTAGAACATCAAGACAGCATGAGCGAGACAGAACTCGCCCGCAAACTCGGTGTTAGCCGAAAATGTTTGTGGGAGCGGCGCCAGCGTTTAGGTATTCCTCGCAAAAAGCCCGCACACTCAGCTGTATCAAAGTAGCACAAACGTTACTTTTCGAAATCGCTAAAACCGATCAAATCAAAAATGTGCGCCAATTCACACTTTTTGGTTCTTAATCCCCCCACCTTTAGACTCGAAACATGCCAAAAACACCCATTTTAGGGGTGTTTTGGTGTTACCTGTGTATCAGAAAGGTAACAAGCATCGGCACATATGGTAACGAGGATTGATAACCAAAGCGCATTAAAACAAACGATTAAACCGATAACATATTGATTTTATTGGGTTTTCACAAACTGGCACACCCACTGCATTGTTAAGAACATAATAAAAACAATAAAGAATAATAAAAACGACAAACCAAACGAATAACAACAATAAATAATAATAACGAAGCAAAACAACGATAATAAAAACAACAAATAATAAGAAAAGATAAGAAACTGACTTGCGTACCTTTGGAGAGGGCTATATACGTCGATGGACACGGAAGTGCCCAGGTTGATAATAAGAGAACGACTAAAAAAATTCTGCGGGAAAGCCACAAGCTTTCCCGCCTTAGTTTTTGGGGTCTGAAAAGTTTTTGTAAAGCCCCATCACTCTCCGACAATTCCACCTTCCTGCTCTTAATCACTGCCCGCCGCACGCCCCAATACAACAGGTTTACGCAAGTACCTCACAATCCCAAACAGAAGCATCTAACCTCTGCATTAGATTCTGTTACACTTCGCAACTTTTCCGCGATAGGCACTTCCACAGTATGCTGAAAAAGCTATATCAACTGTTCAAGCCAGAGGATTCGCAGGCACCAACGGTAGTACACGACAGCGACCACCAGATCTCTGAAGCTGACATCAGCAAAAATGCCGTACGTGTGGTCGAGCAATTAAATTTGGCTGGCCACGCCGCGTACTTGGTAGGCGGTTGCGTCCGCGATGCATTGCTCGATGGTGACCCCAAAGACTTCGATGTCGCTACAGATGCGACACCAGAGCAAGTCCAAAAGACGTTTCGTAACGCGCGTATTATTGGCCGCCGGTTTCGCATAGTGCATGTACGGTTTGGGCGCGAAATCATTGAAGTCACCACCTTTCGCGGCAGCCCCAACGAAAGCTCTAAGAAAAACCACAACAAAAAAGATCACAACCAGACCGATAAGGGCATACTTCTGCGCGACAACGTCTATGGCGATATTCGCTCAGATGCGCTACGCCGCGACTTTACCGTAAATGCGCTTTACTACGCCCCTGGCGACGGCGCGATTCTTGATTACACCAACGGCCTAGCAGATATCGACGCGCGAAAACTTCGCCTTATCGGTGACCCAGACGCGCGCTACAAAGAAGACCCCGTACGTATGTTGCGTGCCGTACGTTTTGGCGCAAAGCTCGGCTTTACCCTCACACCCGAAACCGAAGCCCCTATATTCGAACACGCGGATTACTTGGATGAAGTCCCTGCCGCACGTCGCTTTGAAGAAGTACTCAAGCTATTTCTTTCTGGCTATGCCACAGCCGTATTAACAAAATTACGCGAATACGGCTTATTAAAGTATCTTTTCCCGTCGACCGATGAAGCGCTCGAAGCTGACACCCCCTACGCCGAACGACTCGTCTTCGCCATGGCGGCCAACACAGATAAACGCTTGCGCAGCAACAAACGTGTTACTCCAGCGTTCATATATGCGGCAATGCTATGGCCTTCGCTAACCACGGGCATGGAACAGCTGATTCGCAAACGAAAATTGAACCCTCACGAAGCCATGCAGCAAGCGGCTACAGAGGTCATCAACCAACAACTGGCCTATACCTCCATTCCAAAACGTTTCCTCATCCCTATGCGGGAAATATGGAGCCTGCAACAGCGCCTGGGGCGAAGAGATGGTCGTCGTGCCTTTCTTACCATGGAGCACCCTCGTTTTAGAGCGGCCTATGATTTTTTATTGCTGCGCGAAGACTCCGGCGAAAAGCTGGATGGGCTCGGCCTCTGGTGGACGCGCTTCCAAGACGCAGATGAAGAAGGAAAGCAATCTCTGGTCAACGACCTTCCGAAGACGCAACAAAGTAAGAACCGACGCCGTAAACGTAAACCACGTGGCTCGGCAGCTAACTCGGCTGGCGGCAACGGCCAAAACACCAATGGCCAAAACAACAACGGTTCGAATCAACCAAACGATTAAACAAGCCCATACGCGCAATGACACTTCAACACCGCGCCTATATAGGCCTAGGCAGCAATATTAACGAGCCACTAAAACAAGTGAGCTCAGCCATACGAATGCTGTCGCAACACAGCGCAATAGATTTACAGTCGCGCTCCCAACTCTACGCAAGCAAAGCTGTTGGCCCTGGCGAGCAGCCCGATTACATCAACGCGGCCATTTTTATTACCACCAGCTTAGCGCCCCTCGACTTACTAAACGTATTGCAAGACATTGAAAACAAACACGGCAGAAAACGCACTGTACGCTGGGGAGCACGCACCTTAGACCTCGATTTACTGCTGTACGACCAACTACGAATAGATGAGCCTCGCCTTCAAGTACCGCACCCGCGAATCGGTGAGCGTAATTTTGTCGTACAACCCTTACTCGACCTCGCACCAGATCTGCAATTACCCGATGGTCGCCAGCTAAGTGATATTTTGCATATAATCGGCACTCAAGACTTACAAACGCTTGAACACTCAGAACCAAGAGGGCGCTAGCATTGACCGACTCACAACCGTGGAACATCGACATCGCCGATAAAGAAATCCCTCAATTCATTGCGGTGGAAGGCCCCATCGGGGTTGGAAAAACCACGCTGACAAAATATCTTGCAGAAACCTTTAACTACGAAACACTGCTCGAAAATGCGGAAGAAAACCCCTTTCTTGAACGTTTTTATGCCGATGAGCGCAACTCAGCACTACCCACACAATTATTCTTTTTATTTCAACGCGCCCGCCAGTTAAATGAATTACACCAAGGCGATTTATTTCAGCCTGTACGCGTGGCAGACTTTCTTATCGACAAAGATCAACTCTTTGCCGAGATCACACTAGGTGAAGAAGAATTTAAGCTTTACCAGCAAGTGTACGAGCACGTCACCATCGACGCACCAAAACCAGATTTGGTCATTTATTTACAAGCACCGATCGATGTTTTACTTGAGCGCATCGACAATCGCGGCATCGATGCAGAAAGAAGCATTACGCCAGAATATTTACACGCACTAAATGAAGCTTATGCGCGCTTTTTTCATTTTTACGAAAAATCGCCTTTATTGATCGTCAATGCCGCTGAAATCGACTGGGTAAACAACCCTCAAGACTATGCCAAACTTGTCGACTACATTCTTGAAACCAAACGCGGTAGAAACTACTACAACCCTAAACCGACCATTCTGTAAGGAAGTGTCATGGTATATGCCGGCAGTGAAAAGGCGGAGTTAAAAAAACCCGTTAGTATCTTAACCCTAAAAAAAATGAAACGTGAAGGGGAAAAATTTGTCACCGTGGCACTGTACGATGCCCCTATGGCTGCCATGGCAGAAAAAAGCGGGGTTGAAGTCGTTCTGGTTGGCGATAGTTTGGGAATGACAGTGCTTGGTTACGACAGCACGATACCCGTCACGATGGAGCAAATGATTTATCATATTGAAGCCGTCGCTCGCGGCAATAAAAAATCTTTGATTTTGGGCGACTTGCCCTTTATGACTTATGCCAACCCAGAGCAAGCCCTGGAAAATTCTGCTCGCGTCATGCGCGCAGGCGCTCACGCGGTCAAAATAGAGGGCGGAGAGTGGTTGGCTCCTACAGTAAAACTTTTAAGTGATCGAGGTATTCCTGTGTGCGCGCACATCGGATTAACGCCACAATCGGTCAATAAGCTCGGCGGCTTTCGAGTTCAAGGCCGCGATGAAGAAACCGCCAAAACTCTAGTGAATGATGCTCTCGCTTTAGAGGCCGCTGGCGCTGACTTACTGGTACTGGAATGTGTACCTGAAACCCTTGCTCAAGAGATTACGAAAAAACTGTCAATCCCTACTGTTGGCATCGGTGCAGGTATACATACCGATGCACAAGTATTAGTAATCAACGACATTCTTGGCTTAACACCGCAACCGCCCAAGTTTTCTAAAAACTTTTTATTAGAAACTAAAGATATTCCAAGTGCGCTGCAAAAGTACGTGGCGGACGTAAAAGCAGGCGCCTTTCCATCGGAGGAAAATATATTTCATTAGCGAGTTTTCACCTAATAAACCTCGCTCTTAACGTCAAAAAAACTATTTTCTTTCACCGATAACATTTTGAAGATTAACTCGTTTACCACCTTCGCATGACTAACATGCAGAAGGTGGCCTCCTTCTGAAAATCGCACTACTTTCACTTGATTTTTTGTCGTGATATTTTCGGCGAAATCAGCGTGCTGAGGGTCTACCAAAATATCTTTGCTTCCCTGCACCACCAACAACGGCTCTTCTAAATTTTTCCACTTGTGTTTCATAAGCCTCAGGCCTTCGCTAATGGCCAAGACTTCTCTATTGGAATTTTCTATTCCACCAGAAACAAACCAACTAACCGGCGCAAGGTCAGCCACTTTATTGTACCAACGGGCTGCGGGATACTCCGGGCTTAAATCGCCAGAAAGCGCAACGATGCCGTCAATGTATTCAGAGAAATCCATCGCTATTCGCAGCGCAAGAGATGCCCCCAAAGAATGCCCTACCAAAATTATTTTCTCTGCTGCGTATTCTTCAATCAAGGCCTTCAACAACGGCCCAATCAGTTTAGATTGATCTTCTAGACCTATAGGCACCGAACCATTTAGCACCACAGATTCTCCCCAACCTGGGCGATCAAGCCCAACCAGCCGTGCATGTTTTGCCAAGCGACCACTTTGCAACTGAGGCCCAAATATACCCCAGTTACCCGGCGTACCATGTACAAACACAATAAGCGTATTACCACTGCCGCGCGTCACATAATGGAATCGCACGTGATCCATCTGAATAGTTTTTGACGCTAGCGTGCTATCTTGTATCAGCGCATCGGCGATAGACTGTGCCTGCTTGACAGAATCTGGCACAAAACATGCGGTCAAACACATACAAAGAGTTATTAGTGCAATACGAGGCACCAAACGTGTCAAAATGAACGACATTTCAAACATTAAATTTGTCCCACGCTCAATTTTGAGCCAATCTTATTTAACATTGCACTATTGTGCAGCTTTTTGTCTCTCTTTGTTAGACGCGAAAAGACAAGCGTAAACACTAAAGCCCCAGTATGTTTAAAGGTTCATATTCAAATGAGGAATGCCAGCATGCAACAGCTCCCCGAAACCTTACGCGAAAATGTACGCCTACTTGGCGATATACTCGGTGACACGCTGTTAGAACACGAAGGCCCGAACCTGTTCAAAAAAGTCGAAAAGATCCGACTGCTCGCCAAAGCATTAAATAACTCAGAGAGCGGCGATGCTTCAGAGCTTATTGAATACCTAGGTCAGCTTGAAGACGAAGACATTCCCCCTATTGCTCGCGCATTTAACCAATTCCTAAATCTCGCCAACATTGCCGATCAAGAATATTTTTCAAGCGCACACGAACAAGAGCCTGACAGTTTAGATAAGCAGATCGCATCACTATCAAAAACACACAACAAAGACCAACTGTTTGACATCATAAAAAACATTAAGATTTCCTTGGTCTTAACCGCACACCCAACCGAAGTAACACGACGCACACTAATTCAAAAATACGAAACAATTAACAACACCCTTATCGACAAAAAACGTCAAGATTTATTAGGCTTTGAAAAAGATAAAATATTTGGCCGACTACATCGCATGGTGGAAGAAGTTTGGAGCACCGACGAAATTCGAGAAACACGACCGTCAGCAGTAGACGAGGCTAAATGGGGCTTCGCAGTAGTTGAAAATTCGTTGTGGCGAGCCGTACCTGATTTTGTTCGACACTTCGATCGCACATGCCGCTCGCAACTCGGTCACGCATTACCTATAGTCGTTCAACCATTTCAATTTTATTCCTGGATGGGCGGCGATCGCGACGGAAACCCCAATGTTACGCACGACACCACTCAAGAAGTTTTATTATTAGGGCGGTGGAAAGCTGCAGAATTATATTTGAAAGATTGCAACGCATTGGCCAGCGACCTTAGCATGCATGAAGCAAGCGAAGAACTAACCCGCTATTTGGGCAGCGATAGCTCAACACCCTATCGAGATGTATTACAACAACTAAAGACCAAACTAAGCAACACGATTGCCTGGACTGAAGCATGCCTTCAAAAAAGACCATTCACATTAAGCTCTCCGATTGTCGAAAAGAAAAACGACATTCTTGAACCGCTTTTACTATGTCATCGTTCACTCATCGCCTGCGGCTACACCTACATTGCCAACGGCCCACTGACAGACACAATTAGACGCCTATGCGCGTTTGGAATAAATTTACAACCATTGGATATTCGCCAAGACGGTGACCGCCACGTTGAACTTTTGGATGAACTGACTGAATATCTCGACCTTGGTCACTACCGTGATTGGGATGAAGAAAAAAAGCAAAAATTTTTAATTGAACAACTTGAAAGTAAACGCCCCTTACTTCCAAAAGAATGGCCTGTATCTGAAGCTTCTTCCGAAGTAATCAAAACATGCAACGTGATCGCCAAACAACCTCGAGAGTGTTTATCTCACTATGTTATTTCAATGGCGAAACAGCCTTCCGATGTGCTTGCCGTTGCATTACTTTTAAAAGAGTGTGGCGTGAAGTGGGCGATGCCCATTGCACCACTTTTTGAAACTTTAGACGACCTCGATCGCGCCCCTGGCGTCATGCACGCTTTGTGGAAACAACATTGGTATCAACATTACTGCCAAGGCGCACAAACGGTGATGATTGGCTATTCGGATTCCGCCAAAGATGCCGGTAAATTTACCGCCACTTGGGCCCAATACAAAGCTCAGGAACAATTAGTCGGCCTTTCAGAGCAGCACGAAATTCATTTGTCGTTATTTCACGGTCGCGGCGGTACCGTCGGCCGGGGGGGCGGCCCAGTCGAAAAAGCCATGGCCTCACAACCACCCGGCTCGGTGAAAGGCCATATTCGTGTGACCGAGCAAGGGGAAATGATTCGCTATAAATTTGGCTTGCCCCGGGTCGCGTTCAAAAGCATGCGCAACTACATGGAAGCGATTATCAACGCAACACTTACCCCAAACCCCGCCCCCAAAGCTGAGTGGCGTGATCTCATTGAGGATATGTCGCAAGCGAGCTTAAACGCCTACCGCAAGGTTGTACGCGAAGATGAAAACTTCGTTCCTTATTTCCGCTCGCTCACCCCCGAGCAAGAACTTGGAAAGCTCGCACTAGGGTCAAGGCCGGCAAAACGCAAGGCCAGCGGCGGCGTTGAAAGCTTGCGTGCGATTCCCTGGGTATTTGCCTGGACCCAAGTACGATTAAACTTGCCGAGCTGGCTAGGCGTAGGCCACGCCTTAAAATACGGACTTGAAAAAGACCCCCAAAAACTCGAACAAATGATCGAGCAATGGCCTTTCTTTTCTTGCTTCATTGACCTGATTGAAATGGTACTTGGAAAAGCCGATGGCGATATTTGCCAGTACTATGAAAATTTGTTGGTTGAGCCAAGCCTCTTCCCATTCGGCGAGAATCTTCGTACAGAACTAAAAGCACTCGAAGACATTGTGCTCAAACTAAAGAAAGAAGATGCCTTACTTAACCAAGAACCACTGCTACAGATGTCACTCGATGTTCGCAAACCTTACATTGATCCGCTCAACTATCTACAAGCTGAGCTACTCAAACGCGATCGCAACTCAGAAAATATAAGCCCGGCCTTAGAGCGAGCGCTAAAGGTCACCATGGCAGGCATCTCTGCAGGCATGAGAAACACAGGCTAACGAAAGGAAAAGTAATCGCGGCACCAAATACAGCGTTAACAACGCCCTCTCTGACCTCATAATACCCTCCAATATCTAGCGCGATTAGAATGCCTTTAGACGCAAGGAGTTGAATGAATCCAACAAAGCGAGGCCCTCTCCCTTTCCATAGGCGGCTCTTGGCAATACAATGCCGGGTTTCGCCAACCAATAGCCTAGCTAGTATTGAATGTTTGATTCCATCCCACTCGCTCGCCCATCTACGCCATTGCTCGATAGCATTGACGTGCCGGCAGACTTACGCCTGCTAGAAGAGGCGCAGCTCGCGCAACTTACCACCGAGCTACGTGAGTACTTACTATACACAGTAGGGCAGACTGGCGGGCACTTTGGCGCGGGCTTAGGCGTTGTAGAGCTTACTGTAGCACTGCACTATGTGCTCAACACGCCTGACGATCGCATAGTCTGGGACGTGGGCCACCAAACCTATCCGCACAAGATTCTTACTGGCCGCCGCGAAGCCATGAACAGCATTCGCCAATGGCAAGGCCTCTCAGGCTTCCCTAAACGCAGCGAAAGCGAGTTCGATACCTTTGGTGTTGGTCATTCAAGCACCTCTATTTCTGCGGCATTAGGCATGCTTGAAGCGTCGAACATCGAAGGCATTAAGAGAAACTCCGTCGCCGTTATCGGCGATGGCGCCATGACTGCAGGCATGGCATTCGAAGCACTCAATCATGCCGCGCATACAGACACAGACATGCTCGTTATCCTCAACGATAACAACATGTCGATATCGAAAAACGTTGGCGGCTTAGCCACTTACTTTTCTCGCGTTTGGGCCAGCCATACCTACCAATCTTTACGTGAAGGCAGTAAGCGAGTATTGGCGAAAATTCCGAAAGCATGGGAGCTAGCACGCCGCACAGAAGAACATCTAAAAGGCATGGTTGCGCCAGGCACGTTGTTTGAAGAGTTGGGCTTTTATTATGTCGGCCCAATCGACGGTCACGACATCGGCCACTTAGTTCAGTACATTCGTAAAATGCTGGACATAAAAGGGCCCAAACTACTGCATATTATTACCACCAAAGGCCGCGGCTTTTCGCCCGCAGAAAATGACCCCGTGGGCTATCACGCGCTAAATAAAATTGAGCCCAAACCAAAAGTTCAAAGCGCTAACCTAGAATCTGATGCCGCAAAACCAAAAAAGAAAAAATACCAAACTATATTTGGCGATTGGCTCTGCGACATGGCAGAGCAAGACCCCAAATTAGTCAGCGTTACACCCGCCATGTGCGAAGGTTCGGGCATGGTAGATTTTGCTGAGCGTTTCCCAGAGCGCTTCCACGATGTTGCGATTGCAGAACAACACGCTGTGACTTTCGCCGCAGGCCTCGCGTGTGAAAACGTAAAACCCGTCGTCGCCATTTACTCAACGTTTTTGCAACGCGCATACGATCAATTAATTCACGACGTTGCGCTTCAAAATCTCGATGTTACCTTCGCAATTGATAGAGCGGGCCTTGTCGGTGAAGACGGTGCCACCCACGCAGGCAGCTACGATATTTCTTACATGCGCACCATTCCGCAAATGATTATTGCAGCCCCTAGCGATGAAAATGAATGCCGGCAACTGTTATTCAGCGCCTATCATCATACCGGCCCCTCAGCGGTGCGTTACCCTCGCGGCACAGGGCCAGGCACCCCCATCGCGGAAGAGGATTTACAATTTCCCGTTGGCAAAGGCATTCACATAAGAGAAGGCCGCAAGCTGTGCATTTTGAACTTTGGTGTATTACTGCCAAACGCATTAAAAGTGGCAGAAAAACACAACTACAGCGTTTGCGATATGCGCTGGGCAAAACCCTTAGACGAAGCCCTCATTTTAGAACAAGTAGAAAAATATGATTGCATCGTAACCCTTGAAGAAAATGCTGTTGCTGGTGGCGCCGGTGCCGGCGTTCTCGAGCTTTTAAGTAGCCAAGGGCTTGTTGTTCCAACCTTGGCCCTCGGCTTACCTGATCGTTATTCACAACACGGTACGCGTCAACAGTTACTCAACGATGCTGAGCTTGACGCTGAAGGCATCGACAAACAAATCCACACCTGGCTCGAAAAAATAAATGCCCGCCAAAACGGGCAAACAGTACGCAGCGTTGCGAGCGATCTTATCAAATAAACACTTTTTCTCACTCTCTCTAAGCAGTCTTCTCAGCCACTGGTTTTAACACATGCGCGGACAAAGAACAGACGTCAGTATAAACGAAGTGAACTGGCGAACTCTGTATTCGCTCATTCCTTATTTACTCGAATACAAATCTCGTATTTTTTTAGCCGTGCTGTGCTTAGTGGCTGCCAAAATCGCCAGCGTTGGCCTTCCCTTTATTCTCAAATACATTGTTGATGACTTAGAACTCATCAACGATGGCAATGTAGCCGTTGCCGTACCACTTGCCCTGCTTGTCGCATACGGCGCCGTGCGTTTTGCCAGTGTATTATTTGGAGAGCTGCGCGATACCATTTTTGGCCGCGTCACTGAGCGCGCCATGAGACGCATTGGCTTAAAAGTTTTTCGCCATTTACACGCCTTAGATCTCGATTTCCATTTGAATCGCCGTACTGGTGGTTTATCTCGCGACATAGAACGCGGCACAAACGGCATTAGCTTTCTGCTGCGCTTTATGGTTTTCAACATTATTCCTACGCTACTAGAAATCTCACTAATCGCGGTTATCTTGATGATTCGCTACAGCCCTTGGTTTGCACTTATCGTGTTAGTGGCTGTAATTTCATATATCGCCTTCTCGGTTTTCGCAACTGAAATTCGTACCAAATTTGTTCGCAAGGTAAACCAGGCCGAATCACAAACCAGTACCCGCGCGGTTGACAGCTTACTAAATTACGAAACGGTAAAATACTTTACCAACGAGGATTACGAGGCGAAACACTACGACCAAGAACTCGAATCGTGGGAGAACGCGCGTCAAAAAAATCGTCTGTCTTTATTTTTCTTAAATGGAGGGCAGGCATTTATTATTGCTAGCGCCATGAGCAGCGCGATGATTCTCGCGGGTTACAGTGTTTCTAGTGGAGACATGACCCTCGGCGACTTTGTTCTCATCAATGCCTTCATGATGCAAATTTTTATGCCGCTTAACTTTCTTGGGTTTGTCTATCGCGAAATGAAAGGCTCTATGGCGAACATCGAGCAGATGTTTACCCTGCTTGATACGAAAGCAAAAATTGGAGACGATGACAACGCAAAAGAATTGCAGGTTAACACAGGGGAAATTGAATTCCGCAACGTAAGCTTCGCCTACGACGAACAGCGCCCCATCATAAAAAATATCAACTTCACAATCGCAAGCAAACAAAAAGTGGCTATCGTTGGCAGTAGCGGCTCCGGAAAATCGACATTATTTAAACTCCTGTTTCGCTTTTACGACAGCGATCAAGGCGATGTATTCATCGACCAACAAAACATCGCCCATTGCACACAGCAGTCACTGCGCAAAACCATTGGCGTAGTCCCGCAAGACACCGTGTTATTTAACATGTCGATATACGAAAATATTCGTTACGGCCGCGTTGATGCCAGCGACGAAGACGTGCAAAACGCAATTCGTCTTGCACACTTAGACGAGTTTATTCAGCAATTGCCTGAAGGCAGTGCCACAGTTGTGGGCGAACGCGGGCTAAAACTTTCTGGCGGGGAAAAACAACGTGTCTCTATTGCTCGCGCGATATTAAAGCGCCCCAAAATTATGATCTTCGACGAAGCAACCTCGTCGCTCGACAGCAAATCTGAAAAAAGTATTCTCGAAGCAATAAAAGAGATTAGCCGCGAACAAACCACTTTAGTGATTGCGCATCGATTATCTACCATCGTCGATGCAGACATCATACTTGTGCTCGATCAAGGTGAAATACTTGAGCAAGGCAACCATCAAAGCCTGTTAGGACAACGTGGCAAATACGCGAACCTATGGAAAATCCAACAAGCAGAACAACTCAATCAAACAGAGTAAGTACATTAACAGCGCCTTCCTCCTGTTATAAGCATCCGATCCAACAACTAGGATTCCTCCGACCCAAGGCCTACTGCCCATAGCTCAATTGTGATTTTACCTCTCCAGAAACGAGGCCCGTATCACAGTTCGACACTATCATTTAAAAAGTATCTTCGTCACAATGACATACAGCCGCCGTCGCTCGATTTTTAATCAGGGCTCGCATCTATTTACACGTTAGGGACAACTCGATGAATCCAGACCATAACCGCCTTCTCTTAACCCATGGCAATATCCAGGTCTCTCCTCAAAAGGTCGTTCAACTCAATAACAGCCCCAATATTGCTTTTGTTGACGAGAGCTCTGAAGCTGCCCCCAGCAACGCCGGTTATAAAATTATACTGACAGGCTATAGTGAACATATCCGCGAGAAAGAACGGAAAACTAACGAATACCGACACCTACTGAACAGCTTAAAAAAGTTACGCGCCCTGCCCAGGCCCAGCGACGGTTACAAACTGAAAAATAGTGTGAGCACCTTCAACGTAAGTGACGACTACTATCGTATTGATTACCGAATTAACAGCGGCCAAGTAGTCGTCTTCAATATTGAAGCCGTTGATCGTTTACAAAAAGTGAGAGATCGCCTGGAGAAAGCAGCCGTTTATAAAGTGAAGAAAAATGCATCGGGTAATTGGGAAGTCGGTCAAAAGGTTGAAGACGTCACCACCGCCCATGCCGCGGTAAATGGTCAATCCAACAATTTAGCAAAAGCGACTTGGCTAATGGGAAGTCACCTTGAATATGAATATGGCAAGCAGCTCACTGAATACACATTATTCCACAACCCCAGCGTTGGCGGACTTGGAGATACATGGGAGTCTGTTCAAGATAAAATGGGTTTTACGACAGATGTAACCAAAAAGTTCGCATCGTTATTAGAAAAAACCCAAAACCGAGATACCGATACATCGTGGGTCGTACACAGTCAAGGCGGGCTTATCTTTTCCGAAGGGGTTCGCTATCTATTAAATGGCCATAGCAGTTGGGCGCTCAATAAGCTCAGGCTTAACGGGATAAATAGCCCTCAAAAAGATAAGCTACTGGATAAACAAAAAGTGGCGTTTCATGGGAACGCCAATAATAATTTTCGCTCAAAATCACTATTCGAAAGAGCGGGTATCGACGTTGTCGCAATACGAGCACACGACTATGATTTTGTCACGAATATGGTTGGCCTGAATACGGTAAACCCCCGCAAACTTCTCGGCTCTGCCGTGTATGCAAACCACGTATTCGGTGGTTCCATCGCACAAAGCCCACACACAACAATACAAAGTCACGAATCCTGGGAAAAAAATATGCAAAGCGGGCCGGGAAAAGGGCGAGGCTCATTTCAGAAAGTCTTCAACAGCTCTGGCAATGCAATAAATAAAGTGGCAGAAACCATTAAGAATTACCTTCCATGACATTGCGTTCAAAAACAACATACATCCTAACGGTATTGATTATGTTCTCACCTTTACTAAAGGCCATCGGCATGAGTAAGCCAACCCAAGTTCCCTTGGGCGCTGAACGCCACGTTAATTTATCAGGTAATACTTTTTCATTCTCGATGCCAGAAAATTTTAGCCCCGACATGCCTGCGGAACCGTTGATCGAGCACTTTAATATCGATCAATACCCAGAATCCTCTAATGGATTACTGATTCAACGCTGGTGGGATATAAAAGAGCCGGGTTTTTTTGGCAAAGGTTTAGGCACAATCATGATGAGCATCAATGCTCATCAAGTCCCCCAAAATACACGCAAGCGTGTGCATGCCACTCCATATAACATCGAAAATCGACTCGATTTAATTCTACTGATCGATGAAAGTATTCATGCACGATATGCTGATGACAAAAATAGAGACGCGGAATTCAGCTACAGCCTTCCGAGCATTGCCGCTCTTGCAGGCTCTAAATTGGAAACCGAATACCGCGACCGAGTTTACGGCAAACAAAAATGGACAAGCTATAGTATTGCCGGACCTCATTCACAGCTTATTGTGAACAATGTTCTTCCTATAAATAACAGCACTTTTCTTGAAGTATCGTTCACCTACAGCCCCAATAGTGGAGTCGCTCCACGACACTTTTTGGATTTCGCTTATCAGGTCACCCACCCCATTGAAGAAAGTTTTTTAGTTGAATATAAAAATGGAAACCCAATTCAAACTGTTGTTGAACAAACGTGGATAAACCGCTCAACAGATTCCGTGCTGCGTGAGAATCAGGCGAACATCATCTTGCCACTGTTCGGCCCTAAAATTCACAAACAATACTTATTGGAGAATTGATACGCTCGACTTTCCTGCGCCTACTGATTTTGCTGAAAAGTAATATCCCCCCTACTAGCACGTTAGGGGGGCTATTACCTACATTGCCCCCCAAAGAAGAACAGGAAAACTAAGCTCACACCACCTTCAAACCTCTGCTCCTCACCATCGTTTGAGCACATAAGCCCAAATTTGCGCTGGAACAAACGTGCCTGCAACAAGGCGGCTAGAATGGTTTATTGCAGGATTGTTTCAAATTTTGCCAAGCGCGACTGGCGAAATGCCGACCATAGCGGTAAACTAAACGATAATTATTATTATTTATGTTGCTATTAAAGCGTTTTAGCCGCCAAACTCAGTGCAAAGTGCCGTGTTTGAACAGCAAAGAGCCGGAATGACTTATGACCCTAGCCGATCAGCAAAAGAACATTCTCACCCGAATCAAAGGTTTCACGCCTGAAGGTGAGAGCCTTACGCGCCTGCATCAAATGGGCGTTATACCTGGCGCAGAAGCGATCGTGCTACGTACAGCCCCCCTCGGCGACCCCATGCAAGTCCGTATCGAAGGAACTTTACTGAGCATCCGCAAGCGCGATGCAGTGCAAATCCAAGTAGAGAGCATGTGAGCGAATTGAATATCGCCCTCGCGGGCAACCCTAACTGCGGTAAAACAACACTTTTCAATAGTTTGACCGGTTCTCGCCAGAAGGTGGGCAACTGGGCTGGCGTCACGGTCGAGAAAAAATCCGGCACCCTCAAACACCAGCAACACAACATTCATTTGGTCGACCTGCCCGGTGTCTACAGCCTAGATGGCGGAGATCAAGGGCTCGACGAAAAAATCGCCCGCCGCTTTATCACCGAAGAAAAGCCCGATCTGATCATCAACGTGGTCGACGCCTCGAACCTCAATCGAAACCTGTTACTGACACATTCTCTGCTTGATATGAAGCAGCCGATGATTGTGGCACTCAACATGATTGATGTGGCTGAACAAGACGGCCTTCATATCGATGTAGACGCCCTAGAAAGGCGCCTCGGCATTCCCGTTGTACCTGTGGTTGCCAGCCGAGGCACCGGCATCGACGACATTCGAAATAAAATTTTTGCCATTGCAGAAGAACCTAATTCTGCACCCAAAATTAAAGAAGATTTATTGTGTGCGGAAGAAGCTCTGGCTCACCGCTATCAGTGGGTGCGAGAGCAAACGCGCGATGTGATGGTGATGCAACCGGGCAAGTCGCGCATCAGTGACAAGATAGATGCCATCGTTTTGCATCGCTGGCTTGGCATTCCTATCTTCTTGTTGATGATGTATCTCATGTTTTTGTTTGCCATCAACATGGGGGCCGTATTTATCGACTTTTTCGACATACTGCTCGGCGCGCTTTTAGTTGACGGGCTAGGTAATGTCATGACGAGTTTAGGCTCGCCAGATTGGTTACGCACCATTATCGCCGACGGCATTGGCGGCGGCATTCAATTAGTCGGCACTTTTATTCCGGTGATTGGCTTTTTATATTTATGCCTGAGTATTTTGGAAGATTCTGGCTACATGGCCCGTGCCGGTTTTGTTGTAGACCGCTTGATGGCGCGCATTGGCTTACCAGGCAATGCCTTTGTGCCTTTAATTGTTGGTTTTGGCTGCAATGTTCCATCTGTGATGGCTTCGCGTTCATTAACACGCGAGCAGGATCGTCTGCTCACGATTGCGATGGCTCCGTTTATGTCATGTGGTGCTCGCTTAACCGTGTACGCACTTTTCGCCGCTGCGTTTTTTCCGCATAACGGTTCGTTCATTGTATTTGCTTTGTATTTATTCGGTATCGTCATGGCGGTATTTACCGGATGGTTATTTAGAAAAACACTTTTTTCTGGTCAGACGTCGCCGTCGTTTCAGGAAATGCCTGCATACCACGCCCCGGTAGCGCGCAACATTATTTTAACCACGTGGCACCGCTTACACGGGTTTATTCGTCGCGCTGGCGCCACTATTGTAAAAGTTGTTTGCGCACTTACGATCATTAACTCTATCGGTCTTGACGGCAGCTTTGGCAATCAAGACAGTCAAGATTCATTGCTGAGTAAAATTGGTAAAACCTTAACACCAGCACTTTCTCCTATCGGGGTGCAAGAAGACAACTGGCCTGCAACTGTCGGGGTATTTACCGGCGTTTTCGCCAAAGAGGCCGTTGTTGGTACGCTCGATGCGCTTTATCAAGATGTTGCCGGCGAAGCTGGCGGCGAAGACAAGGCATTTAATATATTTGATGAGGCGAGTGCCGCCTTTAAATCTATTGGCGAAAACGCACTTGGCTTAACCGAGGCCTTGGGCGACCCATTGGGCTTGGGCGCCATTGGAGAATCTTCCGAAAATCAGGGTGTTTCCAATACCGGCCTTGGCGCAATGAAAAATTTATTTGGCAGCGCGTTTGCGGCATTTTGTTATTTAGTATTTATACTTCTATACACCCCATGCGTTGCGGTAATGGGAGCTATGAATCGCGAATCTGGCCCAATGTGGGCAAGCCTGGTGATTGGCTGGTCAAGCTTTTTAGCATACTGGACGGCAAGCTCGCTCTACCAAATAGGCAGCTTTACCACACAGCCAATATTTTCTTCTTGCTGGCTACTTGGCGCAGCCTTCAGTATGTTTTTTGTCGTAAAGGGGCTTAATAACCTGGGTAAGCGTCGGCAAAAGCAAGACCCCAACATTATTGCCAGCAGCCAAGCCTAATACCAGAGGCCACAAGTTTAGTGTGGCTCTCGCCACATTCCTTCATTTCGTCTTTCAATTTTATCGAAGTTAACGATCAAGTTTTTAAACTTTCGCCTATTCGCATACGCGCGTACTATTAAACCATTCTTAACTAGGAGGGCAGTATGAGCACTGAAATTAATATTGGCATTCACGAAACCCAACGAATACACGTCGGTAACGAGCTAAGCAAAGTATTAGCCGATTCTTATACGCTATATTTGCAAACCCATAACTTTCATTGGAACGTAACAGGGCCGCAGTTTCGCGAACTACATTTGATGTTTGAAGAGCAATATACTGAACTCGCTCTGGCTGTTGATGAAGTTGCGGAACGCATTCGCACCCTGGGTATTCCTGCCCCTGGCACTTACACCGCATTTGCAGAATTATCGAGCATCGAAGAAATTTCTGGCGTGCCCGAAGCACGAGAAATGACAAGCATATTGCTGAAAAGTAACGAAAGCGTTGTGCGCACATTAAGAAACGCGCTGGGTGTTGCTCAAGAGGCAGACGATGAATCCAGTGCAGCTTTATTATCAGACCGCTTACGTATTCACGAAAAAACTGCATGGATGTTGCGCAGCTTAATTAGCTAAGCATTACTAACCCCTAAGAAGAAAATACGGCGCCAATTGGCGCCGTATTTTTTAAGGTTTTTAAATATGACGCTAAGGCGCCCAGCGCACAAATTTATGCCAGCTTTTATGTGCCCCCACAGACCAAGCAGAAGCACCTGAACCTTCACCTGCACTGCTTACTTGAGGGTGAAAAGTTAGCACGTGGTCAAGTAGCTTCTCTTGTGAGGGCTTAACATCGACAAAAAATACGTGTTTGTGGTGGGCTAAATCATCTTCAAAACGTTCGAACTCACTATTCCCTTTCTGTATGCCCCATAAACCACCCTCCCAAGTAAAAAAACCTAAGGTGCCAAGCGCTAAAAACAAAGCCGGCGCCATGGTAAAATCTTCACTTAGGCCTGACTGCATAAAGAAAAACATGATAGCGCCCGCACCAATAATTCCCAAACCAAAGCCCATAAACCCAGACTTGAGAACATCTTTCTTTGAGAATGAATCTACCGCTGGTAGACCAAGGGCTTCCACATCTGCGTCGTCGTTACTGAGCACATGAATTTGCTCGCAATCAAGACCTGCTGATTCAAGTTCGCTTTCGAGTTTTTTAAGGTCTTGTAAATCATCACCAACATAATAATGCCGTTTCATAAGACTACCTTCTATCTTCACCGGTTTTAACCACACAACAAAACCCAGAACTCAGCCTGCTTAGATTGGCATACAGCCCTAGCTTTGCGCTTACCCTCCTGCGTTAAGTAATTATGCGCTGCTTTAGTTAAGGTGCCAGTGAAAACGTATCTTTAGTCTAACTTTGTCTATAAACGGTCTTGCCTTTTAATCTTTTTGTCTGGCACTACGATAATGCGATCTAAACACATAGCCCCTAAATACCGCGACACTCTATAGGCCAAATTAAAAATCGTCGTAAAAAAATAAGGCGCCAAGAATGGCGCCTTATACTATCTCCATGTCATAGATACAGCAGCTACATCCGTTTGGCTATTTTTGCTTTTCGAACTAACTGCACAAACTCGTTACGATAACCAAACACATCATCGCCACGTGACTGAAGTGCCTGCTTTATCACTTCATCGTAATTCCATTCGCCTATATATTTATCGTCTTTTAATAGCTGAGAAAAACCTGCCACAGCACTGGAAAATTGAAAACTCTCCTGTTGCCATGCATTCATATCGGTAGTGTCGGCACTAACGACTTTAGTAATCAACTTTGACTTAGTTTCCTTTGGTAGTTTATAGCGCAACTTCAACAAAGCGTATTCATTCGCAGATGCGCCTTCTTTAGCGCCTGCATTAAGCTTTTGATAACGCGTTTCGTCGATTAAGCGATTACTAGAACCCACAGGGGTCACTTCATATATCGCCGTTACACTGTGACCGGCACCAATATCACCCGCATCAACTTTATCATTATTAAAATCTTCACGCTTTAGCGCACGCGTTTCGTAGCCAATCAAGCGATACTCTGCGACTGTGGCCGGGTTAAACTCCATTTGAATCTTAACGTCTTTTGCAATAGTAAAGAGGGCCGAACTCGCTTCATTTACCAGCAGTTTTTGCGCCTCGCCTAGCGTATCGATATAGGCCGCAACGCCATTTCCGTTTTGTGCAAGTTCTTGCATCATCGCATCATGATAATTCTCATGCCCAAAACCCAGCACCGATAGAAACACGCCGCTTTTTCGCTTTTCTTCCACAAAGGTTTTTAGTTTTTCTGGGTCTGAAATTCCCACATTAAAATCACCATCAGTGGCTAGCACAATACGATTAACGGCTTCTTTATCGAAATTTTGTTCCGCCAATTGATAGGCAAGATTAATTCCCGCTGCACCAGCAGTAGAGCCCCCCGCTTGTAAGCGATTAAGCGCGTCGAGAATTTTTTGTTTTTCTTTCACCTGTGTTGGCTCCAACACGGTACCTGCAGCCCCGGCATAAACGACCAATGAGATATTGTCGTCGGGTCGCAGTTGGTCAAGCAATAGCGCAATGGATTGTTTTACCAATGGCAATTTATTTTCTGAAGACATCGAACCAGACACATCCAACAAAAACACCAAGTTAGATTTTGGTTGTTCGTCGATGTTGTAGCCTTGAATGCCAACATGAATCAACTTATTACCCGCTTTCCATGGCGAATCTCCAACCATCACATGAGTGGCAAAGGGCTCGATTTTATTTTTTGGTAAGGGGTATTTGTAATCAAAATAATTCACAAACTCTTCAATGCGTACAGCATTAGGGTCAGGTAAATAGCCTTGATTTAATTTACTGCGCACAAAACTGTAGGAGGCCGTATCGACATCGACTGAAAAAGTTGAAACAGGCTCTTCACTTACCAGTTTAACCGGGTTGGTTTCTGACTCAGTAAAACGCTCACGATTTTCTTTCTGCACAGGAAAATTGATTGCATCTCGATCTCGCGGCAGAACCTGAGGCGGGCGAGCAACATATGATACTGCAGGGCCTGCAGTCATTGGCATCGGCGCCGCCATCATTTTCTTTTCTGCCTTACTTTTTGCCGGGGCCAGTTGCGTGGCGGCGATGCTGTCATGTAATGCTGTGGCAGACTCTTCCAGTGATTCTTCTGTGCGCCTTGCGATTACAACAATGGCTTCTTGTTCAGCGTCAGTCGCACTATTTCCTACAGCAGCTTGCTCTTTACTCTGTTTACCTACGCGATATTCAATTGCCGTTTCTGGATGTGGCAGCTCTTCACCAGTGTTAAAGGTATTGGGCACACGCAAGGCAATTACGCCTGCAAGTATTGCCAAACTTACCCCCCCCAGTGAGGGCATAAGCCAGCCCGGCGTTTGTTTTGCTGGGGTAGTGGATGTTTCAGGGTTTGCTGTATTCATGGTTGTTTCCTTATCTCCAGAGTTACTATTGGCGATAAGACGCAACCAGGAGAAAAATCCTTGGCGCTGCGAGGTATTTTTTTTCACTTCCTTATTTTCAATCTCACTTTGCGCTTCAGCAAAGGCTTGCTTGGCTAAAGTAATAGCGCGCTGGCGAGACCCAGGGTTTGGCGCCTGTTGACGTGCGTGTTGAAATACTTCATTGAGGTCGCGCTCTTTCATGTTTGACCCCCCGCATCGGGATTAAATTCATGTAACTTATTACGTACTTTATGTATTCGCCAAGAAATGGTGCTTTCTTTCACATCCAATATCTCGGCAGCCTCTTTGTGCGACAAACCTTCACCCAATACTAGCACCACCGTTTCTTTAAATTCTGCGCCCAGCATTTCAACACACGCCAAAATCTGGCGTAAATAGATCGCCATTTCTGCAACGGAATTGTCGATAAAATTATTTTCTTCTATTTCTTCGTTATTATGTTTGTTTTGTCGCTGCC
Source organism: Agarilytica sp. (assembly GCA_045430305.1). Taxonomy (GTDB): domain Bacteria; phylum Pseudomonadota; class Gammaproteobacteria; order Pseudomonadales; family Cellvibrionaceae; genus Agarilytica. The sequence continues at coordinate 244,427 of JAILXW010000003.1, forward strand.
AATCTTTTGCGCAATTGATTACTAGCCGGTACAGCCAAGTGGAAAACTTCGAGTTAAATTGATATTGCCGAATACCCTGGCCTAACTTTATACAGGCGTTCTGCGCAATATCTTCCGCATCACTTTTTTGCCCACACCAGCTGTAGGCGATTCGATAGATATCGTCGTAATACATTTCCACCAACTGCTCGAAAACTAGGGCGTCTCCCTGTTGTGCAGCTTTGATGAGCGTGATTGGATCCATAGTGGTACATCAAGTGTGAGCGCAGAAAGTAGAATTAGGGATAAGACGTAAGAAAAGGTAATTTCCTTGGTGAATAAAGAAAATTTTTTATTTTAATTGCGCAATGTCGAGTCAGGGCCGAAGTATTGCGTTTTGCTGCGCTGGAGATACAGGCTTCGAAATCGCCCCAGCGTCTTGAGTAATCTTTTCAAATGCTGGCGCTGGTTTTGGGATTGCAACACCAGGGCAAGTTTCGTCGACACGGTACTGTAACGCTGCGGCAAGCATGGCCTCAGTGGGGTCGCCCAGGCCGCGGGTATAGTCGTCTTCTACATAGCAGCCAGGCACTGAAACACCTTCTAGATTTGGGTCATTGGCCGGCGCAAAGCCGTCAGGGTATTCACCAAAACCATCGTCATTCACACCAGCAAACTGCACGGTGAAATACGTGGTGCCGCAATTGCCCTCGGGGATGAAACCATAGGGTTTGCCACATGTACCGGAGCCGATTAGCACCACTTCCACATCGATACCGCGCAGCCCGTTGATAATGGCCTCGCTGGCAGAACATGTGTTGGCACTGGCCAAAATGAACACTCGATTTAGGTTCAAGCTCGGCAATGGTTCGTTGCCCGTAAGATCGCCAAAATTAAGTGACGAGGAATTAAAACCAATGGTGGTACCGCTACCAATTTTATTATTGAAGTCGAGCCGGTAAAAAACACGGCCAGAACTCTGCGCAGCACCCGCCACCATATAGCCTACTTGACCTGCGATATCGAGCAGACCACCGCCGTTGTAGCGCATGTCTAATACCAAATCACTAGCGCCTTCGGCTACCATCAGCTCAAAGGCATCGATCAAGCCTGCCGTGGCATTTTCTATATGAGTACTAAAATGCAGATAGCCAACGCCGCCTGTTGCCGTATCTATGACTTGAGCTTCGGTCACAGGCGCAATAGAGATGCGCGCTGAGGCCATCGTCACTTCTAAATTCGCTAACCCATCCACAGGGTCAAAAACAAAGTCATGGCTTTCACCAATAACATCTGGCCCAAGACCACCATTTAAGGTATCGACATCATTGCCATTGATCATGTCGACGCCGTCCACCTCAAGAATGCTCATACCTCGCTCAACTCCCGCCAAGTCAGCGGGCGAGCCAGGCACAACATCGCGCACGATCACGTCTCGTGGCGGAACTGTAGCCCGGTACACCAAGTTCATTCCATAACCAAACGTTTCACCCGATACAGTGGTGGTGAGGTAATCTTCAGTGTCTTGCGTGAAGTGAAAATTGTCTTTGAAGTTATTCGAGGGCGTACGCTCGAAGGTTTTTAGTTGAGCGAAATAATCTGCGGTAGAAAACAGGCCAGGGTCTTGATCTTCCACTTCGTCGTACCAGAGGTAAGTTTCGTTGGTCCAGGAGCGAAGGTAGAAATTCTCATATTCGGTAGAACCCTGCTGATCAGAGTAGGGGCGATTGCCATTAAAGGGGTCATCGCCCTCGCGCGGGTTTTCACAGAGATCCTGATAAAAGACTTTGTCGAAAAACACATCTTCTTGCCAAGTCAGTATGAATTCTTCGTCTTCGACAATATTGGCCGGGTCAGACAGTAAGCCATCGCTACTACCACCACAGCCGGCAAAAGCTGCGGTGAGGAATAAGTACGTTACAAGACGACACAGTGTTAGAGCGTTGTTTGTAGTTTGTCGCAAAAGAAATCCCACTTGGCTGATTGTCGTATGCGAAACTTTGCACAGACGGCAAACACGCTACGAACTTTGAGGCGCCACTACGTCTAGCACCTCCGAAAACAACTTCACGAAGTATAGCTCAGGGAATTATTGTGGCTTCAAAATATCCTTCCACCAGTTGAGTGGCGTGACACCATCTGCAGGGTCGTAGACATTGCCATAGAACCAGGCGCTTTCTGTTTCTTCCCCTACGTGGTCGTTTAGTATCTTTTCGATAGTCTCAAAGCCACAGCTCACGTGAATGCTGTACACCAGCAAACGTTCGTTTTCCATATCCAATTCACCGCCGAGCTTTTCTATCAACGGTGTCATATCTTCTGCAATTTGCTCAAGGTCTTCACGCGCGAAAACACGTATACATAGGTTGCCCGCACGTTTGACCAACTCAAAAGCTTGGTCATCTGGGTTTAATTTTATCAAATCGCCTTTGGCAAGCCCCTTGATAAAAGCCGGAGAGCGTAACAACACAACGCCGTCATCTTCTGCATCAATCACTTGCAATCGTTCCGCCACAGGGCTTCCGTCGGGGCGTTCTCCGGCATATAACTCTACAATACTCAATTCACTCATTCGTTCTCTAACTCTTATCTGTCTTTCACTCAGGCTATTATTTGCGACTTGAATTGTGTCGCGAGAAACTTTCGAAGTCGGCGATCATCTATTACTATGTCGCGGCCGCAAATTTAGCAACTTCACATATTAAAGGAATCTCAATGCCACTATTCAAACACGTCATGATTATTAGCGCCATTTTGAACGTTTGTGCGTGCGCAGTGAACCCTGTTACTGGCAAAAAAGAGCTGTCCTTGATTTCTCCATCACAAGAAGTGGCGATGGGGACAAAAAATTACCTTCCCTATCAACAACAGCAAGGCGGCCGCTACATTGTAGACCCGGACCTTGGCCTGTATGTCAATGCACTGGGCAAGAAGCTCGCAAGCGTCAGCGATAGGCCCGGCCTGCCCTACGAGTTTGTCGTGTTAAATAACAGCGTACCCAACGCCTGGGCGCTGCCCGGCGGTAAAATAGCACTCAACCGTGGCCTTCTGCTGGAACTGCAAGATGAAGCCCAACTTGCCGCGGTGATCGGTCACGAGATTGTTCACGTGGCAGCCAAACACAGCGTTAACCAAATGCAACAAGCACAATTAGCAGGCGTATTGGTACTAGCCACGGCAGTGGCCGCAAAAGATAGCCAATACGGTAGCAGTGCGGCGCTTCTGGCCGCAGGTGGCGCAGCGGTGTGGCAAGCGAAGTATGGCCAAGATCAAGAATTACAGTCTGACGAGGTTGGCATAGCCTACATGGTCAAAGCGGGTTATGACCCCTACGCAGCAATCGAATTACAAGAGACCTTTTTACGCTTATCGAAAGGTAGAAAAAGTAACTGGCTAGAAGGTTTATTTGCTAGCCACCCACCATCACAAACGCGCGTCGACAAAAATCGAACAACAGCCCAATCGATAGGTCTGAGAGGCAATCGTAACCGAGACGGGTTTCAACGAGCTATTGCTCAGCTCAAGCGCGACAAAGCCGCCTACGACTTACATGACAAAGCCATGGCAGCCATTCGTGAAAAAGATGAAACAACAGCCCTTGGCCTACTTGACCAGGCCATTGCCAAGCAAAACCAAGAAGCTTTATTTCACGTCACTAAAGGGCAAATTCTTTTAAACAAAAATTTGGATTCACGTGCAGCCGCAGCCTTTAGCGAAGCAAAAAAACTCAACCCAGAATATTTTATGGGTCACTTAGGGTTAGGGGTAGTGGAATACAACCAGAACCGTCGCGCGTCAGCAAAGCAAAACCTGCTGCGCAGCCAGAAATTTTTAGAAACTCAAACTGCCGCGTACTACCTGGGTGAAATTGAACTGGCCGAAGGCAATCGAAAACAAGCATTGGCCTATTTTGATAGTGCTGCACAACAAGGTGGCGAGCTGGGCGAAAAAGCCCAACAACGCGTCAATCAGCTGCGGCCCGCGCCAGCCAACGTGCAGTAAACGGAAAGTTTACGCCAGGAGTTAAGGCCCCCGGCATAGACCTGCCAGCGCCCACATGCGTAATTAGAAAAATGGGAACCCAAGCACGCTTACAGCGCTGCTAGCAAACCCTACTAGCAAGCAAAGTTGCCCTCTTTACGGCGTCGCTCGCACTCTTTTCGAATATTTTCGCAAGCGGTCACTCTACCTGGAGAAGTAGGATTGTTCTGTAAGCACGCATCACGCTTGCCCGCTAGCTCCTGATTGCTCATGCCTTTCATTCCACCATCACAAGCAGAAATTAACAGCAATACGGTGGCAAACAGGGCGAATTTAGTAACAAGGGTAGTCATAGCGGGGTCCAAGGTGTCTTTTTATGTAAACCTAACAAATCATTCTATTTAGTAAAGTATATGAAGAAATGAGCGCAAGGCAAAAAACTTGTTATCACAAACCCCCAACAACCCTTTTTGAACTTGCGAAAAATGCGATCTACAGCTTGGCCAAATGACTCTATTACACTACCCGTACAAAAATTAAGCTAGCATACCGCTAGATAGATCTGGGAAAGCTGTGAGCCTGCGACGGTACCACCAGACCAGTACATACCATGCCAAACACTCGCAAAAATTCTTTTTCGAGATATTCGTCTGTATACCACGCTAAGTTGCTAAACTTAAAGCGCCTCAAGAGCATTTTAAAAAGGGCCGTATAACAAGAACATCGTGTTTGCCTTGTGCAGAACAAGTCTTTAATCTGAACTTCGTTCTCGAGCCAATACTTAGCATCGCCACACAGCGACGTTTTGGGGCATGATCTATGCAACGCGAACCATAGACCGCATTACTTTGAACAGCCAAACTAGACGGGGCATCTCACCTTAGCGGGCAGATTTATTTCTATATGTTGATATATTTTGGGCACCTCAACACAGCGATTGAGCATTTCAATGAATTCTTAGGCCGCATTATTTGTTGGTTTGTCGCATTCATGGCCGTTATCACTTTTGGTATCGTCGTAACTCGCGGGCTTTTTAATGTCGGCTCTATCGCGGTGCAGGAAGTTGTAACATATTTGCACGCCGCATTGTTTTTACTCTGTATCGCGTACACCGCTCAAAAAGATGGTCATGTACGGGTCGATGTTCTTTATCGCGACATGTCGCCCAACGCCAAAGCTTGGGTGAATGCATGTGGTGCAGTCTTGCTACTTTTGCCCTTCGCGATATTTATTACGCTTACCTCTTGGCGTTTTGTTACCGACTCTTGGGGAATGATGGAAGGCTCATCTAACCCTGGCGGGCTACCGCTGGTATTTTTATTAAAAACCCTAATTCCGGTGGCCGGGATATTAATGGGCATTCGCGCTGTTTCTGAAGTGCTTAGACAGTTGTATCAAATAAGCTTTATACAAGAGCACGAGACGCTCGAACAAAATGACCCAGGCTCGGCGCCTAAAACCTAAAACCTAAAACCTAAAACCTAAAACCAAGAAAACACCCACAAAATAAAAAAGAAAAACCAGTGACCGACTTTCTTCCTCTTCTTATGTTCTTTGCCGTATGCCTGGTACTAATGGCAGGCTACCCCGTTGCCTTTTCACTGGCTGGTGTCGGGTTATTATTCGCAGGCATCGGCATTTTAGCCGGCAGCTTTCAGGCTGAATTTTTACTAAATTACCCTGAGCGAGTATTTGGCACGATGACCAATACGACGCTCATTGCCGTACCATTATTTGTTCTAATGGGCGTGATCTTAGAGCGTTCAAAAATAGCTGAAGAACTGCTCGAAAACATGAGCAAGCTCTGCGGTCATCTGCCTGCAGGCCTGGGTATTTCTGTGATTATCGTTGGGGCTATGCTGGCCGCAAGCACCGGCATTGTGGGCGCCACCGTAGTTACGATGGGCTTGATGTCTTTACCAACCATGCTTAAGCAAGGCTACTCAGAATCCGTATCTTGCGGCACTATTTGTGCGACAGGGACACTGGGGCAAATTATTCCGCCGTCTATTGCACTGGTTTTACTTGGCGACATTATTTCTACCGCCTATCAAGAAGCCAAATTAGAACTCAATATTTTTAATGCTCCCCCCGTCACGGTGGGCGATTTATTTGTCGGTGCGATTGTCCCGGGGCTGATATTGGTTATGGCCTATATCGCTTACCTTATTTTTGTCAGCTATACCAACCCACAGGCGGTGCCACGTGCAAAAATTGATGAGCATGCCAACGCTCTCGATTTGGTTAAAAGTATTGGACCACCCATCCTGCTTATTGTTTTGGTGCTTGGCTCCATTATTTCTGGCAAAGCAACACCAACAGAAGCTTCTGGCGTTGGCGCCATTACGGCGTTTGTTCTGGCTTTATTAAAACGTCAAATGACATTAAAAAAGCTTCAAAACATTATGGAAAACACGACCCAGGTTACGACCATGGTGTTTTCCATTTTACTTGGAGCTTCGTTATTTTCTCTTGTCTTTAACGGACTCGGTGGCGACCACCAGATAGAACGCTTTTTTGACTACCTGCCCGGCGGCACCTTCATGGCGATTACGGTCGTTATGATTGTGATCTTTTTCCTCGGGTTTATTTTGGACTTTTTTGAAATTACTTTTGTGATCGTGCCGCTGGTGGCACCGGTATTGTTAAAAATGGGAGTAGACCCCGTTTGGCTGGGCATAATGATCGCAGTAAACCTGCAAACATCATTTTTAACACCGCCATTCGGTTTCGCATTATTTTATTTGCGTGGCGTCGCACCCAAGACTGTTTCCACGATTGCAATTTACCGCGGCGTCATTCCGTTTATTATCATTCAATTGTTCTTGCTTGCAGCTCTTGCAAAATGGCCCGGGCTGGTAACATGGTTACCAAGCCAATTTTAATTTACTCGTTAACTAGAACAAAAAGACACCACAATACTTAGAGGCTTCCCATGTCGCATATCGATGAAGACCCCACCCCAAATGGCGATTTAGCATTGCAAACCATTGCCATGCCGAAAGACACCAACTCAAACGGCGACATCTTTGGGGGCTGGCTTTTGTCACAAATGGATCTTGCAGGTGCTATTGCTGCTCGCGAAATTGCTCGTGGACGCGTTACTACTGTAGCCGTGGGGAACATGGTATTTTTGTGCCCTGTGCCTGTAGGCAGTACGGTAAGTTGCTTTTGCGAAGTGCTGGAAGTGGGCCGCTCGTCTATCAAAATTGGGGTTGAGGTTTGGGTAAAACAATTCACCCGAGACACGTTACAAAAAGTGACTGACGGTGATTTTGTTTATGTTGCGATTGACGGAACAGGCCGTACCCGCCCACTCTCGGCAGGCAAGTAAACATTACCGCCAGGGCCTTCAAAACCAATCACGTTTTAATTTAAAGAAAGGGAAAAAAGAAAAACAACACACCGCGCCCGACCGTGCTGCTATTTTTGAAAATAATTATTTCGCAGACGCATTATTTGTGTGTGCTGGCGAATACGGTGATTTACCACGCTGCTGATAATAGGCTTCTTCGCTGTACGTGTGATACACCGACACATTTTTCATAAAGTTGCGATACGATTCAAACACCTTGGCAAATTGCTTATCTTTTTCTGCCAATTCATCATATAGCAACCAAGTTTCTTCTTCTAAACGCTGTAAGACATCATCAGGAAAGCGGCGCACATCCACTTTGTGTTTGTTTGCTAACTCCATCAAAGCACTATTGTTGCGCGCAGTATATTCATCGAGCATGTCTTGGTTAATCGCCCGTGTAGCCACCTCAATAATTGATTGGAGGTCTTTTGGTAATTTATTGTAAACATCTTTATTCACGATAAATTCAAGTACTGGGCCGGGTTCATGCCAGCCGGGGTAATAATAGTATTTGGCAATTTCCTGAAAACCAAAAGCGAGATCGTTGTAGGGGCCTACCCACTCGGTGGCATCGATGACTCCCGACTGCAGAGAGGTATACAGCTCGCCACCTGGAATATTCACTGCAATACCGCCAGCTTTGGTAATAACCTCGCCACCCAAACCAGGCAAACGCATTTTTAAACCGTGCAGATCGTCAATGGAATTAATTTCTGTGTTAAACCAACCGCCCATCTGTACACCGGTGTTACCACCAGGGAAGGGAATAAGATTGTAGGGTTCATATATTTCTCGCCACAACTCCATGCCACCGCCATAGTTCAGCCAACCATTCACTTCTTGCACATTCATACCAAATGGAACAGAGGTAAAAAATGGCGCAGCGAGAATTTTGCCTTTCCAGTAGTACGCAGCACTATGACCCATTTCAACACTACCGGAAGAAACGGCACCAAAGACGCCCAAAGCCGGTACAATTTCATTGGCGCCATAGACTTCTATGATTAAGCGCCCACCGCTCATTTCACGCACCAATTCGACAAAATTTTCTGGTGCCAAACCCAAACCAGGAAAGCGTTTGGGCCAGGTGGTCACCATCTTCCAGCGAAACACTTGTTGCTCGCTATTGTCGAGGCTTTCGAAATTGCCACCACCGTTTTTGGCCACATCAATGACCAACAACGCACTCAATACAGCACTAAGGGCCAACAAGGCGATGATTGCGGTGGGCATCCACCAAGGGGAGTAGCGGGCTTGCATAAATAATGAGGGCTGATAACTAAACCAGCGCGGGCTCCATGTGCTTGTGCATGTGACGTATCAAAAGTTAAATTAGCCTTTTCCAAGAATTAACCGCAATAGCGATGCCTTCTCGTCATATCATTACATTATAGAACTTCTAGCTTAGCAAAACCGAGGATTAGCCGCTTATATCCATGCTCATCGAAATTAACGTGCACCTCGGCTTTGGGGCCACTGCCAATAATCTGCACAATAACGCCTTCACCATATTTTTTGTGCTGCACTCTACGACCAAGCCCGATGCCGGGAAAGTCGGGGATAGGGTCGCCCGTTTGTAGGCTGCGACTAGTGCGTGCGGCATAGCCGCCACCATGACTAACGGGGCGTCTGACGGTAGATTTTATACGAACCTCTTGAAGAAGCTCTTGAGGTATTTCACGCACAAAGCGTGACAGCGCATTGAACTTTTCTTCGCCGTGAAGCCTGCGACTTTCAGCATGTGTGATCACGAGTTTTTCTTTTGCCCGTGTAATACCGACGTAACACAGACGTCTCTCTTCCTCTAATCGATCGGGATCGTCACTCGACATCTTGTGGGGAAAGAGGTTTTCTTCCACGCCAGCCAAAAATACAAGTGGAAACTCTAACCCCTTGGCACTGTGCAAGGTCATCATTTGCACGGCATCTTCAAACTCATCTGCTTGCCCTTCACCGGCATCAAGGGCCGCGGTGTCGAGAAATACCTGCAGGTCGCTGATGCTTTCGTCTTCCTCTTCATGCTCAAACGCTCGGCAAGCATTCACTAATTCTTCAAGGTTTTCTACACGCGCTTGGCCTTTTTCACCTTTTTCCATTTTGTGGAATGAAAGCAAACCACTTTCGTGAATTACATACTCCACTTGGTCGGCCAGCGCTTGGTTTTCTATGCCCGCCTGAAGGGTGTCGAGCAACTCAAAAAAACCTTTTATCGCGTTGCTCGCACGCGCAGCAAACACCTTATTGTTAATTGCACCTTGGGCCGCCTCGAAGAGTGAACAACCTTGCTCTCGCGCAAATAGGCGAATGGTATCAACCGTTTTTGAACCGATGCCTCGCGTAGGTGTATTAACTACGCGCTCAAACGCGGCATCATCTTGGCGATTAAGCACCAGACGTAGATAGGCGAGGGCATTTTTAATTTCAAGCCGTTCATAGAATCGCACACCGCCATAAATACGATAGGCGATATTTTCTCGTAATAATTCTTCTTCCAGTACACGTGATTGGGCATTCGAGCGATACAGAATGGCAATGTCATTTAAGCTTCGGCCACCACTTTGCCATTGGCTGATACGCTGCACGATATAGCGCGCCTCATCTTGCTCGTTAAAGGCGGCGTACAAATCGATGGGCTCGCCATCTTCCCCGCTCGTCCACAGTTGCTTACCTAAACGACCAAAGTTATTGGCGATCACTGCATTAGCAGCCTGAAGAATTGTGGCTGTAGAGCGGTAATTTTGCTCTAACCGGCACACGCGCACTGGGGCGAAATCTTGCTCGAATTGTTGGATATTTTCGATACGCGCACCGCGCCAACCGTAGATGCTTTGATCGTCGTCGCCGACGGCGGTCACGCGCATATTTTTACCGGCCAAGACTTGTAACCAGGCGTACTGAATCGCATTTGTGTCTTGAAATTCGTCGACTAAAAGAAAACGGAAACGGCTTTGGTAGTGGGCGAGCAGAGCCTTATCTTTTAACCACAATTCATGCGAGCGCAGGAGCAATTCAGCAAAGTCGATCATGCCACCGCGGGCGCAGGCCTCTTCGTAAGCGCTATACACCATTCGCATGGTGTTAATGAATGGGTCGCGGCCCTCTTGAATGTAGTCGGGGCGAATACCTTCGTCTTTCTGCCCATTAATAAACCATTGCGCTTGCTTGGGCGGCCAGCGCGAATCATCCAAATTTAGGGCTTGGTATACACGCTTGACGAGGCGCAGCTGATCGTCACTATCAAGTATTTGAAAATTTTCTGACAAGCCCGCCTGTTTCCAATGCGACTTTAATAAGCGATGCGCAATACCGTGAAAGGTACCAACCCAAAGCCCGCGGTGGCCGGAAACGTATGGGTTATCACCCAAGACGTGACCTAGCCGTTCACGCATTTCGCGCGCAGCTTTGTTGGTGAAGGTCACCGCCATAATTTCGTGTGGGGATACCCCTTCCACTTTTACCAGCCAGGCGATTCTCTGTACGAGCACGCGGGTTTTGCCGCTGCCGGCACCGGCGAGCACAAGTTGATTGGCGGGGGGAGCACTTACAGCGGTACGCTGAGCGTCGTTAAGGTCGTTGAGTAATTCGGCTACTGACATGGGCAGCATTGTAGCAGACCATGCTGGATAAAATCACAGTGAAATACCAACAAATTTGGCATTTCAGGTTACAAAAAATTCTCTTAGAAAGGACCGTGCAAAAGGCCAAACTCAAACGCTACCTACAGCGCTGAAATACTCACATCAAAACAAGAAGAGCCGCCACCGAGCTGACCATCGACGTTCAAGTAATCGTAGACCTCGAGTATGTATTCACCAGTACTTAAATTGACGCTACCGGACTCTTCGTTAGGGTTACCAGAATCGAGCACTGCGATTCTGGTACCTTGCGACAATACGTCTATGTCGGGGTCTTTACTGCCAGTGCCAAGTGTTTTACTAGCCTCGATGAGGTAAGAGCCCTGCGAGGCAATGTTAATCCGAACAAAACGCCGCGCATCAACGCCATTCCACTCGCGCAAACCTTCACGGTTATTGCCACAGACATTTACGGTGTCACCTACGCCGAGCGAGTTGTATACAGGGATCAAGAAGGAGGCATTTTGACTGCTGGCGTTGGTCTCACCTTCACCATAAATACCCGTGCCGTAAATTTCTTCTGCTTGCAGCATGGCATCTAAAGCCGAGGCCGTGGCGCTGTCACTAATGTCTTTTATACCCTGAGCGAGTAAATATATCGAGGTAAGCGCCGTAGATTCTCGGTAACTGTCTGAGGTCATCACTTGGTAAATAGGCGAGAAGCCCAGAGAAAGGGTATCTGCACCATCGTCTTGCGCGTCTGCAATGTCGTAAACAATTTTGCCAACGGAATTCTCATTAAACCAGCCGGGGTTAGCGATGCCGTTTTCTTCCATAGAGAAAGTAAAGCCCCAGGCCTGGCCCAAACCGGCCGAATCACTGTAGTTAGGCTGACCACTGGCAATGCCCGAAAAAGCGTTGGCAAAGCCCTCGCCCAGCGCTAAGCGCATATCGTATGCACCGCCAAGACTGTGGGCGCCGCCAATACTGTCAGAACGCGATAGGGTATCTTCTAAGTAGTGCGCCCACTCGTGCTGAATGACACTTTTGTCGTATTCATCAGTGTCGTTATTCACATCACCAAGAATGTACATGATGTCTGAAGAAGGGCTGTAAAAGGAGGTTCCGATATTACCCGCAGTCAAACTGCCCGATACGGCGCGATTATTCACACTCCAACGCAACTCGGAAGGTGACAAAGCAACATCAGGGTCTGCGTTAATAACATGCTGCATGGCCTCGTACACGGCATCGAGAATAGCAAACGGCGCAGCGGTACGCGCCTCACTGTAACTGAAACCCGTCCAGCCCGATGCGGCATGAAGGTCGCGCTCTGAATCACTTTCGCCAACGTTTGCAAGATCGCCCTGCATGACATAGAGGGCGTTACCATTGGTATTATCCGTTACGGCTATGTCCCACGAAGGAGTGCCGGTTTTGACCATTTCGGCCAACACACGAATGCGCACCTGGGCATTGGGCTCAACATTGAGCCTATAAGCTCCTGAGGCATCCGTACTACTAGCATCGAGCACATTGTCACTGGCATCGAGCGCCTGCACTGTAGCACCACGCAAGGGGTCGGCAGAGATGTCACTATAATTGAGCCCGCCGTTTGCTGAATGCCCCACGCGATCAAAGGTCACTACACCAGAAATAGAGACAGCAGGCGAAGTGGACGGCAAGGGCGTTTCTGTAGGTTCAGGCGTAGGTGTCACACTCGGGCTAGGTGTCGCAGTAGATACAGGTGTAGGCGTTGCCGACGGGCTTAAAGTCGGGCTTAAAGTCGGGCTAGGAGTCGGGCTTATTGTAGGACTAGGTGTTGCCGTTTGTAGCGGGCCAGGCGCACTTGTTGGTGTCGGCGTAGAGGTTGAACCTGCACCAGAACCACTGGAGCTGCCCCCTCCGCCACCGCCTCCACAAGCGCTTATAACGATTAAACTAATAAACAATAAAATATATAAAGCTTGCTTCACTGGTTCCGCCAGGTGAACGCGTAAATTCGCGTGAATTCATGAGTCAGTGAATTAACCTTATACGCCAGTGGGGGAGTCCGCAAAAAAGTGGATAAAACAATCTAAATAAAGCGATATCTATTTCTGCTTGCTCCATATACCTCGTGTAGGTCTTAACAAAGCGGGTTCCTGATTAGCCTAAACCATGTGTTTTCAAACGGTTAGCTCCAGAGTCACTTTTTGTTTTTTTGAAGATATGCCCTATTTTTAATTATGATATTAATCACTTTTGCTTACATATGCCTATTCACTCGCCTCGGTAACTCCCATGGCTCCAAAACGTGCCCCTCTAAAGGACAAACAACGCCTAAACCCACCTTTCCCATTGCTTACCCTCGTGTTGTTTGCAACGGCGATAAGCATGTCTGGCGCCCCCCTGTCGCACGCGGAGCCCACGCCAGACGATTGGGTATTAGATAGCCTATTTGAAATGAGCATCGAAGAGCTGGCTCGACTTGAAGTGAAATCAGCATCCCTTACTCGTACCGATAAACGCTTAACACCGGCAGCTGTCACGCAAATCAACCAATCAGACATTCGACTTTCTGGGGCTCGGACTTTAAACGAATTGCTCCAGATCTATGTACCGGGGCTGCAACTAATTAAACATAGCTTTGTTCAATCCCATTTAGGTCAACGTGGGATCATGGGTGATAAAGACCTTAAGTATATTTTGACGGTCAATGGCCGTGTTATGAATCAACGAACTCAGGCCGGGGTAGTGAGCGAGCGAGACCTGATGCTCTTGTCCGATATTCATGAAGTGGAAGTCATTCGAGGGCCTGGCTCGGCAGTTCAAGGCTTGGGTGCTGTCTCGATGGTGATTAATATCGTCACTCAGAATGGTGAAAGCTTTCAAGGAGAAGAAGCGCGTATTCGAATGCATGAAGGGCAAGATCGATACAGCCTCGAATTAAAACATGGAATGAAATTTGGTGATCAAGATAGTGCGTCATTATATTTATATGGTGGTATCAGCTACGTCCGCGGTGCGAGCAAAGACGAAGCGCCATTTATTTTCCCTCGTACTTTTACCTCAGTTGATGGTGTTGACGTGGAAGCAGGGGAGCCTGCAGAAACAAAATACAACCGTGAAGGTGCGGTGTATCGTGATTTAGCCCCCATTAAACTTCATGCTGAATTCGAGTGGGAAGGCTTTGGTGCGTGGATGCGATATACACGCGGCGGGGAACAATATGCGTCGCGGGCACGTCATGTGGCGCAAAGTCCGATTGGAAACGGAGCAGTATTCGAAGTCGGAATTTCTGAAACGGGCTACCAGCAATTTACGCTAAATCTTGATTATGAAGATGTTATTTCGGAGCAGTGGCGTAACGAGTACTCGCTTAGCTTCGATACGATGGATTTTAAACGGTACCAATGGACACGCCCCAACGAAAACAGCAGGTCTGAGGCGCATCGTGAAGATGAGTATTTTACTCGTGCTCTTTCCCATTGGACGCCAAGTAAAACATTTGGGCTTTCGACCGGCTTTGAAATTTCTCATGAAGAATTTGGTCTTGAAACCCGCGGATATCCCGATCATAGCGCGAGCTCGACAGTTTACCGCATTCCCGGAAGTATGCCGCAATGGGAAACCTTGACCTTATCTTGGTTGTTTGAGACTCAATGGAAAATCAGTAACAAATGGACAAGCTTCGTTGGCTGGAGAGTAGATAAAAATACTTACACTGACTATTTATTTTCTCCTCGTTTTACTTGGGCTTATGCAGTAAACGATCAAGATGCTTTCAAGATGATGCTTACGCGTTCCAACCGTATCAACAATGCGCAAGAACTTCGAGACGCATATGAAGAAAATGGTGTTGAAGAGAGCGATCCAGAAAAGTTAGATAACGTTGAACTTCGTTACGAACACATGAATATGAAAGGATGGTCTGGCGCGATTTCATCTTACTACCAAGTGCTAGATGCTATAGGGCACTCCTCAAGACAGAATCAAACTATTCCTGTGGGCGAGCAAGAGCAATGGGGCACAGAGTTTGAATTAAGTTATTTTTCTGATGCGACTCGAATTAGTTTCTCGCACCAGTATACAAAGCTCATTAATTTTAAGCTCTCTGACGAAAACTCTTCCTCGTTTATTTCATCGGCAGATAATGGTTTTGGAAACGACTTAGATAATTGGAGCAATCATATTTCCAAGGTTGATGCTTATTACCAATTGAACCCTTCGGTAAAGGTGCATGGAAATCTTCAATATTTATGGGGGTTTCAAGGCACTAAAGACTATTTAGAATTTCGTAATTCTACTCGAGATGAAGACGCTCGATTCAGCGATCCAGGCTACGATGATTTCGCCAAAGAAAGTGTCTTTCTCAACTTGGGTTTAGAATACAAGCGCGGTGAGCGATATACGGTCAACCTAAATGGTTATCATCTACTCGGACTGTTCAATGAAGACCTAAACAAAGTGAATTTTATTGGAGGTTACGGCGATTACCGTAACACAGCACCAAGTATCGGGCTTGATCTAACAATGAAATTCTAGAGATTTTACGCTGACAACCCAACACTAGGTTTCGTCACATGGATAAAAAACTCATGATTGCCGTCACCGCCAGCGATCATGCTAGGCCAATAATTGGTTACGTTGAACCTTCCATACATCGCAGCAGCGATAGCCCTTTTTCACCTCAATAAATAAAAAGCGATTTTTTACCCCCTTCGCCAAACTCTTCAACCCTACTTCAAACTAAGACTTCACGAGCGACAACACTTCTACATCGACCTCCGTTGTATACGCCGCCAACCCACTTTTAACCAACAACTAACAACCCTCACGGTTATACCCTCATTAATCTTTGACGGGTTTTTTTTGCAGCTTTCGCTGCAAAGTTCTGCGATGCATATTAAGTTCTCGAGCAGTTGCAGAAACATTCCCATCATTTTTTAACAGAACGCGCTGAATGTGTTCCCACTCTAAGCGTTTTGGGGACATTGGCATTGAGTCTTCTTCAACAGTTTCGCTTTGTTCTTCATTCTCAGTTTGCGACTCTAACGCTTGAATAATTTCTGAAACATTTGCAGGCTTTGGCAAGTAATTATTCGCACCAAGCTTTACCGCCTCGACAGCAGTCGCGATACTGGCGTATGCGGTAAGTACTAGAACACGCATTTCCGAATTTTTCTCGCGCAAAAGTGGGATCAGAGACAACGAGGTTTCACTTTCCAGCTTTAAATCCAAGACTGCATTATCGAAGTGCGTCGTTTCCAGCACCGCCCTTGCATCGGCCAAGTTCGCTACGTGCGTCACAACAAAACCTCGTTTTTCTAAGGCCTTTTTTGTAACCTTTGCCAGCGTTATATCATCTTCTAATAACAACAATGACAACACATCTTCAGTGTTAGCAACGTTCAACTTTTCCTCTCTTTAAACAAGATAAGTATCATTAAAAAATTAATGTTCTAACTTTGAGAAAATGGCAATACCACCTGAGTGATCGTACCGCCTTGCTCTGCGTCTACGATCGAGATAGTGCCACCAAACTGCTCAATGGTCGAGTGAGATAAATAAACACCCATACCCCACCCACCTTTACTCGAATCAATAAAACTTTTACCTAGTTTGCTTCTTAATTCTTCACTAAGGCCTTTGCCATTGTCGGAAATTGATATATTAAGCCGATTGTTCTTCTGTAGAAATTGGATCGCGATTTTTCCACTTTCTGCCTGAATAGCGTTATCAATAAGGTTTACTAAAGCCAGTAACAAAGAACCGCTTTGCTGGATTGTTCGTGAACTGAGTGCCGCATCAAAAGAAAACTCGATAACCGCTTCTGGCCGTAAAAGTTGATAATGGGCTTGCAGGTTTTGATACACATTTTCAACAGGCAACACCTTTTGTTGGTTGAGGCTTTGCTTTTTAGTCGCTGCACCTATTTCGGCTAAATAATTTCGACAGCGCTTAAGCTCCTGTTTAAACAAATCTATATCTTCATTTACCTTCCCATCTCTTTCCCACTCTTCCAGCAGAATAGCCATGCTCGACAGCGGCGACCCTAATGCGTGTGCGGTTGTTGCCGTATGAGTCGCTACAGCGACCAATTGCTCATCGCGCAATATTTTTTCTCGTGCTTTCTGCAACTGCAACTCTCTATTTCTTACCGAATCTGTAGCGTAAGTAATAAACACGAAAAGAATGATGGCACTGATGACGAAGTTGATCCACATCCCATATAAATGCAAAGAAAAATTCGCATGATCGACATGATGCGCATCCCCGACAAAAGTCCAACGTGCATACACTGCGATGGCGACAAGCATCATTGGCAAGCTATATATTTTTTTAAGAAGCGCTGCAGATAAGGCAAGCGGCACCAGCATCGAAGACGTAAATGGGTTTGCACTACCGCCGCTTAATTCTATCAAAGCTGAAAGTAGCAGTAGGTCGCTCAACAGCAGCAGGAACACCTCCCACTCGGTAACCGGCAACGCCCATCTTAGGCGTACCAACCATATAACAATAAGAATCGCCGAAAGGGCTAAGCTCCAAACCAGCGAGCCAAACGGTAGCTGCAGATCAAAATAATGATGAATCGCCCATAAAACAACACTCGACGACAGCCAAGTTACCGCTTTCAGCGCGATCAGCTTAACAAGTAGAGAGTGATCGAAATCGATGGAGTTTTTCACGTGGAAAAACAATACCCGAGGAGAAATGATTGAAGCTTACATTCTATCTATCGTCAAAGCCTTTGACAATTTCTTCCGTCCAATGAAAAGAGTTATGGAAAACATCTAACACAGATTGTTTATTGTTCGCCAAACGATCTGGCTGTGAGCTAAGTACCCGCTCCAGGTTTTTGGCAAGCTTCAATATTTTCCCTAAACGCCCCTGGTAATCAACAACGGCATCTATCACTTCTTGGGAAAGGTTGACGCTTTTAGCAAAATAATCGACCTCTACACCCAAAAGTATGTCGATACCAGAAATTATACCCGTTAAAAACGCGTTATCGGGGTCAACACCGCCAATTTGAGACGCGTACATTTCACAAAACTTAGCACGATTCAATACTATTCGGTGTGCTTCACGGCTATTGTCGCTAGCAGAGAGCAGAGTCAACATCACGGCCCACTTTCGCAATTGACCGATTCCTAGAAATACTATGGCTTCTCGAATAGTAGAAATAGGCCGCTCAAGATTGTACAACGGGCTATTCACCATTTTTAAAATTTGAATCGATAGGCGAGGATCATTCGCAACCGTTGAGGCGACTTCATCAAAGCTTGCATCTTGGGACGCAGTGACACGCATAATTTCGATTGCTGACGCATGCTCTGGGCGAATATTTTTCCCTTTTATTATTTTCGGCCTTGCTAAAAAATACCCTTGAAAATAATCAAAACCAAAAGATTTAAACAGATTGAATTCGTCTTCTGTTTCAACGCGCTCTGCCAGGCATTTACATGGAAAGTTTTTCAGCGAATTAATACGGGCCTCGATGACTCTCGGATCTACCCCAAGAACATCGACTTTTACAACATCGGCAAGCTCCAATAACGGGCCCCACTCTTCTGTAAACTCGAAATCATCGAGCGCGAAACGAAACCCCTTGTTTTTCCATGCCTTAACAGAGTCGATAAATCGATCGTTAATCTCTGCACGCTCAACCAATTCAATGAATACCGATGCTGGCTCAACGGGAAGAAAAGCCTCAGACAAGAGAAAATCGGTATTAACATTTACAAACGCTGGGCGCTGCAAATGCTCCACTTCGTGGGTAATACTGCTACAAAGATTCACCAGCACCGCGCTGGTCGCCAGATCTTCGCCTATCTCCATCGCCGTATTTCCGTTTTCGTTACGGAACAGCAACTCGGTACCAAAAAGCTCTTTGTCGCAATTATAGATACCTTGGCTGGCAAGCAAGATGGATTCGGTCATTTACCGCCCTTAATGTAGGCTGATTGTTATCGGGGTAAGCAGAGTATAGTGAACGTCAGCAGGAGCGCGCCAGGCAACGACCAATTTGTTCTTAGCATGGCGCCATTTATGCCCTATGCAGGTTTTAGGCGACAACGCATTTGGCTGCACCGAATGAAGCCTCCACAAAATATGACTACCGCGTCACACTCATACAATCTTTTACAATCCATATTCCCTACTGAGGCCGCCATCCGTCTGTTCTGAAGTAAGATATTCGTTAGCGAGCCTATGCATGTATAGGCCAACGAAAAACAAGAACAGACCATTAGCCACTTAACGGCAGGTTCGAAAGTATAAAGATGGAAATGGAGCGCAAGAAAAGATGTATATGCAAGCTATTAAAGGACTAAGTTTGGGATCGGTTTCTTTTAAACAACTCGATCACTTTAAGCTGCTTATCTGCCTCGCAATGGCGGTGGCCTTTATTGTTGGCATCAATATGATGCCTAAACAACAAACCTTTCACGACGAAAGCTACCACGTAACTCAAATTAACGCCTACGCCGAAGGCAATTTTACTTACATTGACAAATACATCACGGTAATTCCTGGTTACCACGCGCTTGTCTATGGACTATCAAAAGTATTTGCCAGTGAAAATATTTATGCCTACAGAATATTTAGCTGCATACTCGCGGCACTTTCACTTTTATTCTTTTATTTAATTGCGAGACAACTGGGGCATGACTCCCCCCTTATAAGTACCGCGATATTTTTCTTCTGCCCGATATTTTTCCCGTTTTTCTTTGTGATGTATACCGATATGACATCACTGGCATTTGTTCTGGCCGGGTTATATTTTACATTTAGTAAACGTTACCACGCGGCAGGGGTCATTCTCGTACTGTCAATTCTGATTCGCCAGACTAATGTCGTTTGGTTAGGGTTTTGCTGGGCGATGATATTCTTTCAAGAATTTGACCATATAAGTATAGCCCTAAAAGATTTTGATCGTGAGACTCGAAAAAAATTACTTCATCTCGCGCTACGCACGATCTTTTTCCCTCTTGGTATCGTCGCGTTTCTTGCTTTCGTCTATTTGAATGGTGGCGTCGCGATAGGAGATGCTGGTTCTCACAAACTCGGCAAGGTGTATTTTACCCAGGCATTTTTATGGCTATTTGTGGTAAGCCTAGTATTGCTGCCCTTGCACTTAGCCTATCTCCCTAGAGTCTATCGCTTAATAAAACAGTCGCCAGAATGGCTTCTACTGATTTCAGCCGCTTTTGCTTTATATTTTCTGACCTTTTGGGCCGATCACCACTACAACACCATCGATTTTTTTATTCGCAACAAATTTGTGCTTTGGCTTCGGGCCAGCGACCTAAATAAAGTTCTTATTGCAATCCCTATGGCGCTTGCCTTCCTCGGCTTGGCGGTTACACCAATGAGGAAAAAGCACTTTTATTTCCTTTACCCTGTAATGCTAATTTCGGTGTTACCCCACGCACTTATTGAACAGCGCTACTATATGGATACCATCGCCCTACTGATGCTGTTTTTACATCTAAACAAACGAAAAATCCAAGTCTTTACCCTCGCTTTGTATATTCCTGTAACCACCTACTTATACTCTGGCATATCAAAAATAGACTTTTTTCTTTGAACTCACACGACGCCGTAGTGAACGCTACCCTGCGATGAAAAAGCATTGCGGCGCTACCTACGGATAATATCCACATCTTTCAGACTAACCCAATAACCGCCTAATGTGCAGACTGACATCAGGCGGTTCATAGAAAACGAGCCACAGATCAATCGTCGTCCTTACTCTACGGTGACTGACTTTGCCAAATTTCGTGGCTGGTCGACATCGGTACCGCGCATCACGGCAACGTGGTAACTCAGCATTTGTAAGGGCAAAGTATAAATGATGGCTTCTAAACTTTCTGGCACATGCGGCATATTAAACACAACGGTATTTTCATCATTTTGAAAGCCTGATTTTTTATCGGCAAAGACATAGAGCTTCCCACCCCGCGCCTGCACTTCTTCTAGATTAGATTTTAATTTCTCTAACAATTCATTATTTGGCGCTAAGGTGATAACGGGCATATCGCTATCAACCAATGCAAGCGGACCATGCTTTAACTCACCTGCAGGGTAGGCTTCTGCATGAATATAAGAAATCTCTTTTAGTTTAAGAGCGCCTTCCAATGCTACCGGATATTGCACACCACGACCTAAAAACAGGGCGTGATGTTTCTCAACAAACTCTTCGCTGATTTTTTCGATTGCTTCATCAAGATCTAACACTTCTTTACAGAAGTCTGGCAATGACTTTAAATCTTTAACCAAAGCGCTTTCAGCTTCGTTAGATAGGCTATTTACCCGCCCAAGCATCATCGCTAACATTTGTAGTGCAACTATTTGGGTTGTAAACGCTTTTGTAGAAGCAACACCAATTTCAGTGCCTGCCTTAGTCATCAACGAAAATTCTGACTCACGCACCAGTGAGCTATTCGGCACATTACATATTGTTAATGTAGTTCTGTAACCCAGTTCTTTCGCCTTACGGAGTGCCGCCAGCGTGTCTGCAGTTTCACCTGACTGGCTAATTGAAACAAACAATGCGTTCACAGGCGTAATGACTTTTCGGTAACGATATTCAGAAGCAATATCGACCAAGCATGGCACGTCAGACCAGCACTCTATATATTGCTTCGCAATTAACCCCGCGTGATATGAGGTACCGCAAGCAACTATTTGAACCGCTTCAATATCTTTTAAGCTCGACTCGGCATCATTCCCGAATATTTCCGAGATAACGCCCTGCTCACGAAAACGGCCTTCTAAGGTATTTGCAATTGCACGTGGCTGCTCGTGAATTTCTTTTTGCATGTAGTGACGATACTGCCCCTTATCACTTGGGTCTATTGTATCGCTTATCGTCACCCTTTTTCGTTCAATCGTCTCGAACGATTGATCAAATATTTCTACGCTTTGTTCAGTGATTTTTGCAATATCACCTTCTTCAAGATAAATAAAGCTGTCTGTCACTTTTCTAAGTGCTAGGGTGTCCGATGCTAAAAAATTTTCTTCTATCCCTAAGCCGATCACAAGTGGGCTACCGCTGCGTGCGCCCAGCACCTGGCCAGGCTCATCACTTGAGATCACACATAAACCGTAGGCGCCCTGCAACTTTGGAATAGTTAGCTTGAGCGCGTCAATCATTGAATTTCCCTGCTTACAGAAATGATCGAGTAAATGTGCGATAACCTCACTATCTGTATCCGAACTAAAACTATAATCGGCGCTCTGTAACTCTTGTCTCAGTGCTTTGTAGTTTTCGATAATTCCATTGTGAACAACAGAAATCGAACGACTCACATGCGGGTGAGCATTTTTTTGGTTAGGCTCGCCATGAGTTGCCCATCGCGTATGCGCAATACCAACGTTGCCTGGCATTGCCGACTTCTCAATTGCCGACTCTAACGCTTTTACCTTACCAACGGCTTTGGTAACCATTGTATTACGGTTTTGGTCAATGACTGCAATTCCCGCTGAATCGTATCCGCGATATTCCAAACGCTTTAAACCATCTAAAAGAATTTTTACTACGTTGCGCTGACTAGCACCCGCTACTATTCCACACATTTTGAAACCTTATTATTTAATAATTTATTTTTACTTTTTACGCGCAAATAACTTTTACATCTTGCGCTTCTATCGTCTTTTTTAGATTTTTATCTAGATCACGATCGGTCACAAACACATTGACCTGTGACCAGGGCAACTCTTGATTGTGAATTTTCCTAGAAACTTTATTCGACTCTGCCATCACCACGACTTCACGTGCCACTTCCGCCATAACACGACTGAGTTGATACAACTCATTAAACGTGGTGGTACCTCGCTCAACGTCGATTCCATCAGCACCAATAAATAGCTGATCGAAATCATATTGTTTCAACATTTGCTCGGCGAGCTGGCCCTGAAAACTTTCAGAACGCGCATCCCATGTGCCGCCAGTCATTAAGAGCGTGGGTTCATTTTCCAGATCACGTAACTGGTTGGCGACATCGAGGGCGTTAGTCATTACCACTAAGCCAGCGCGCTGCGGCAAAAGCGGAATCAAGGCTGAGGTCGTACTTCCGCTATCGATAATGATGCGGTTATGGTCGCGAATAAGTGAAAATGCCGACTGAGCAATGGTATTTTTTACACCACTATTTGCCGTAACTTTAGTGTTAGATACAAGCTCCACGGGTAGAGGTACTGCGCCCCCATGCCGTCGAAGCAGGAGCCCATTGGCTTCTAGTTCAGCGAGGTCCTTACGAATCGTAACTTCTGAGGTAGAAAAATACTGGGCGAGATAGTCAACCGTGACCTCCCCCCTATCGGCTAATATAGCTACAATCTCGCCTCTTCGGCGCTGGGTAAAGCGTTTAGGCATGATTAAGCGAGGCTCACATCTTTCGAATCGAAAGATATATTACCCCATTCGAAAGAAGTTCGAAATAGTGCTTTTAGGTGAATTTAGCTAAGATGCACCTCGGCCTACACTAGAAACCGTAATAAAGCTTGAGGTACCAGGCACGACCGGCGCGCGCAGGAAATGTGTTGATTGCTGTGGCAGTTAAATCGGGCTGATAGGGCGCTTCTTCTTCCAATAGGTTATCGCCATAAAGCGATATTTTCAGCGTCTTGAACAACTGCCAGCCCTTCCACTTGGCTGGCTCAACCATTAAATTAACGCTCATATGGTGGTAACCCTCTGCCTCAGGGTTCATCACTGAACCACTATTTTCCGATGCAACCGGTGACTCAGAAAAGAATGTATTGAACAGCCCAAGCTTTATCCCCTCATGCGCTTTGTACGCGAGGCCGAGCTTGTACATTTCTTCAGAGATTCGAACGCTGTCTCGGGAATTACCATCAGTAAGATTCTTGTGAACACTGTACGAGCCCGTAATTCGAATCTTGTTCGTCGGGTCGTACGCAAACTCTAGCTCACCACCTTTTATCTTAAGCTCCCCTTGATTTCGATACGTTAAACCCGGCTCATTGCCACGAGGCACGATAACGATTTCATCTTGGTAAACACTCCGAAACACATTTGCACTAGCAGACCAACGCCTTTGGGCGTATAGAAATTGCATTTCTTTGGTGTCAACTTGTTCTGGCTCAAGATCGGGGTTACCCAATAAAAAGGATTGAAAACTAAGTTCACCTCCAAATGGAGAGCGATACGCTTCAGACCAGAGTAATTTTAGTTTCCATGCATCGATAAACGTCCACCCGACTGCGATCCGTGAGGAAGTATCGTTAGCGTTTTTATCGCCACCTAATGAGGTGGTATTTTTTATATCGGTATAGTGTTGACCAAAAGTAACATCAAGCTTATTTAAGGGCTCGTAGCGAAATTGATAATATGCAGAGCGCCACGTTTGGTCCCAAGACGCCTTGGAAGTGGGGTTAGAGAAATCATTTCCGCCTAAGGTTTGATAGCTTAAACCACTGACCAAAAATAGGTGCTTATGAAGCTCGCCATCAAAAGTGGCTTCTAGTAAAGTAGTTTCGGCTTCAATGTCCGTTGCACCATCATCAGTGCGTCGGTCGTGAGCATTATGGGTAATATTTATATCGACGCTCCAATTATCACGCCACTCGGTCTTGTAACCAAGGTTATATACATCCTGTCTTTTTACGTAACGATCGGAAGGCCAAAAAAATTGTAAACTTGAATCAAAAACTTCTTCGTCAATTTTACTGCTAAATAAACTCGCACTAAAACCGTAAAAACCAACACCAAACTGAACGCTCTTATCTTGCAGCGAAAGTTTCTCTGTTTGTCGACTATCGGCCAAATCTACACTGGCATAAGGCCAACCCGAGCTATAGAGATATTTTCCATTCGCCTGCCAAGTAAGCTCGCCTTTTCTGCCGGCGCCGCTAAACTCAGACGCAGCAGTTTCAAAGCTTCCACCAAAGACACTCACTTCTGTATGCGCGTCTTTGCGCGTAACAATATTTATGACACCAGATGTCGCACTACTGCCATATAGAACCGAACCCGGGCCACGAATAATTTCAATTTTTTCAATTGCTGATATGGGAAATGTGCGATAAAAGTTTTCATTAACACCGCCAGCATGACCATCGCGATAAGGGCGCCCATCAATCAACAAAAGAACACGCCTATCGATGGTACCTGAATGCTGTCCGCGAATGGATACAAGGTTGTCACGTAAAACCGCACCATTCACAGGGTTAATTCCTGCGACCCTTCTCAGTATGTCATGAAGGTTATTCGCGCCGAATGTCGCAATCTCTTCAGCTGAGACGACACTCATTACGGCTGGCGCTTGCTCGATCGTTTGGGAGAATTTTGATGCGGTAACTACACGTATCTGTAGGAGCTCGTTAAGCGATAGACTCCAAAGGTCCTCCGAATTCGCATCGAGGGCCACGCACGCCAAGCCTATGATGGCACTACGGATAGTGTATTTGAACATACAGGCGACACAAAAAGGTTTATGGTTCGTAAAGTATAGTCTCGATGAGAACCGACTTCTTACTAAGTTAAACTTTTCCGCTTTATTGTTCGGCTTTGGGCGGTCTAACCCACGACTCGATATTGCGCTGGCGCGACCGAGCGACTGCGAGGGCGTCATCTTTAACATCGGTGGTAATCACAGAGCCCGCCGCCACAGTCACATTCGCACCCAAAGCGATCGGCGCCACCAAAGCGGTGTTCGAACCGACAAACACGCCATCACCAATTTGTGTTTTGAATTTGTTTTTCCCATCATAATTACAGGTAATGGTACCGGCGCCAATATTCACATCAGCCCCCAAGCTGGCATCACCCACGTAACTCAAATGATTAACTTTAGAGTTCTCACCTAGCGTCGCCTTTTTGATCTCAACGAAATTACCTACTTTTGTGTTTTTTCCAAGTTCGGCGTCAGGGCGTAGTCGTGCAAAAGGCCCTACAACTGCGCCTGCACCTACTGTCGCTTGATCGATTACCGTGTGAGATTTAATATTCACACCAGAAGCAATTTTTGAATCTTTAATATGGCAATTGGGGCCAACGTAAACGCCATCCCCCAAAATCACTTCACCTTCAAACACACAATTCACATCGACCACACAATCTTTACCAACCCTCACAACGCCGCGACAATCAAAACGTGCCGGGTCGAGCAATGTGAGCCCTTGCTCCATTAGACCGTGCGCTAGCTGTTTTTGGTAGATCCGTTCGAGCGCCGCCTGCTGCCTGCGATCATTGACGCCAAGGGTTTCATATACGCTTGAGGGCTGCGCAGTACGAACTTCTTTTCCTTCATTACTGGCGATTGAAACAATATCCGTTAAATAAAACTCTTTTTGCGCATTGTCATTTTTTAGCATTGGAAGCCAACGCTTTAAATCCGCGCCTCGAATGGCCATTACACCAGTGTTCACTTCTGTAATTGTTTTTTGTATTTCACTTGCATCTTTTTGCTCAACAATTCCGCAAACGTTATCTTGCTCATCTCGCACGATACGGCCGTAACCTTCGGGCTGTTCCATATTAACCGTCAACAAAGCCATCGAGCTGTTATCGACTAAAGAAGTTAATGTATGCAATGTTTTCGACTGGATAAGTGGCACGTCGCCATACAAGATCAGCACCACAGCATCTTCACTAAAATACGGCATGACCTGCTGTACAGCGTGACCGGTACCTAGCTGCTCATTCTGCTCCACGAAGCAAACTTCAGCCGACGCCGTATTTTGTTTAACTTGGTCAGCGCCATGCCCGACAACTACAAAATGTTTTTCTGCGCCAAGTTCACTAGCGCTATCAATTACGTGTTGTATAAATGATTTTCCAGCGAGCGCATGCAAAACCTTAGGGATATCTGAACGCATGCGCGTGCCTTTACCGGCAGCCAGAATGACTGTGTGAATAATATGTTTCATACATTGACCTACGCGCGCTTTATCTTTTTATGTGAAGTTATACGAAAATCTTGGAGTGAGACAAAAATATAATTATTAACTTACGAACCAAACCCCAGATACAAAAAAGGGCAGCCAATGGCCACCCCTTACATTTGATATTACATATCTTGTGATCTACCTATGCTACTTTCCGAGCTTCTTTCTGATCGCTCTTAAAGTACGCAGTTGAGCAGTCGCTTCAGCGAGCTGTGATGCGGCTCTAGAATAATCCATACCATCTGGATTCTCTTTCAGCGCACTTTCAGCTTGTGCAACCGCCGCTTTAGCCGCTTCCTCGTCCATCTCACCTTCACGTAGAGCTGTGTCAGCTAACACGGTTACAGTGTAAGGTTGAACTTCTAGATAGCCGCCGGATACGTAATAGACTTCTTCTTCGCCATTTTGCTTTTTAACACGAACTGGCCCTGGTTTTAAACCAGAAAGAAAAGGTGCGTGCCCATATTCAACACCCACCTCACCTTCAGTTGCGTTGGCAACCACGAACTCGACAAGACCAGAAAAGATCGCGTTTTCTGCACTGACGATATCGCAATGAACAGTCATAGCCATATGCTTTTGCCTATCGATTAAGCTGCTTTCTCAGCAATTTTCTTGGCTTTTTCGATTGCTTCTTCGATACCGCCAACCATGTAGAACGCTTGCTCTGGAAGGTGATCATAATCGCCTTCTAACAAACCTTTAAAGCTTGAAATCGTGTCTTTAAGTGGAACAATCTTACCGTCTTGACCAGTAAACACTTTAGCAACGTTAAACGGCTGAGATAAGAAACGTTCAATCTTACGTGCACGGTTTACAGTCTGCTTATCTTCTTCAGAAAGCTCATCCATACCCAAGATTGCAATGATATCTTTCAACTCTTTATAGCGTTGAAGTACTGACTGAACACCACGCGCAACATCGTAATGCTCTTGACCAATAACCAGCGGGTCTAGCTGACGTGACGTTGAATCAAGAGGATCAATAGCAGGATAAATACCTTTTGCTGCGATATCTCGCGACAGTACAACGGTAGAATCCAAGTGAGCAAATGTTGTTGCAGGCGATGGATCGGTCAAGTCATCCGCAGGTACGTATACCGCTTGGATAGAGGTGATAGAACCCGTCTTAGTTGATGTAATACGTTCCTGAAGGACACCCATTTCTTCAGCAAGAGTAGGCTGATAACCAACCGCTGAAGGCATACGACCAAGCAGTGCCGATACTTCCGTACCTGCAAGCGTGTAACGATAGATGTTATCAACGAACAATAGAACGTCTTTACCATCGTCACGGAATTTTTCCGCCATGGTCAAACCCGTCAAAGCAACACGCAAACGGTTACCGGGTGGCTCGTTCATCTGACCATAAACCATCGCCACTTTAGAGTCGTCGAATTTATCAACGTTTACAACGCCGGCTTCCTGCATCTCATGGTAGAAATCGTTACCTTCACGAGTACGCTCACCCACACCAGCAAATACTGACAAACCGCTGTGCGCAGTTGCGATGTTGTTGATCAATTCCATCATGTTTACGGTTTTACCAACACCCGCACCACCAAACAACCCAACTTTACCACCCTTAGCAAATGGGCAAACCAAGTCGATTACTTTAATACCGGTTTCGAGAAGGTCTGTGCTCGCAGATAATTCGTCGTAAGAAGGCGCTTTACGGTGAATAGAGGCACGCTCTTTTTCACCAATAGGGCCACACTCATCGATTGGATTACCCAACACGTCCATAATGCGACCAAGCGTTTCAGTACCAACAGGTACAGATACAGGCGCGCTAGTGTTTTCCACTTCCAAACCTCGGCTGATACCTTCAGAACCACCCATCGCAATCGCGCGGACAACACCGTCACCTAATTGTTGTTGCACTTCTAGGGTCAGCTCTTTACCAACCACTTTCAATGCGTCGTATACCTTGGGTACTGAGTCGCGTGGGAATTCCACATCGATAACTGCACCAATAATTTGTACGATACGTCCGCTACTCATGTTCGCTTCCTCGTAATCTCAATATTTAAAATTCAAAATCTTTCTTTATGCTGATGTAACAGCTGCTACACGGTTATACCGCGGCAGCACCACTTACGATCTCAGACAGTTCTTGCGTAATGGCCGCTTGACGCGCCTTGTTATACGCCAACTGAAGATCGCCAATTAAATCACCAGCGTTATCTGTTGCGCTCTTCATCGCGATCATTCGAGCAGCCTGCTCACAAGCACCATTCTCGACAACCGCTTGATAAACCTGCGATTCGATATATCGCATCATCAAACCATCGAGCAGCGAATGCGCATCTGGCTCGTAAATGTAATCCCAAGAATGCTTCTGCAACTTTTCGTCAGTATCAGCTTCAAGTGGCAATAATTGCTGAACAGTTGGAGACTGTGTCATCGTGTTAACGAACTCGTTACTCACGAGGTACAAATGATCAATTTTGCCGCTGACAAAACCGTCCAACATTACCTTCACGCTACCGATCAGATCTGTTAGCGCTGGCGCTTCACCAATATCACGAACACTTGCGACAATATTTCCACCCATACTGCTGAAAAACGAAGCG
Organism: Agarilytica sp.; assembly: GCA_045430305.1. GTDB lineage: Bacteria > Pseudomonadota > Gammaproteobacteria > Pseudomonadales > Cellvibrionaceae > Agarilytica. The sequence goes on from JAILXW010000003.1 coordinate 273,795, forward strand.
CCTTTTGCACCGATCATGCAAAGATCAACTTCAACATCTTTATCAGCCCAGGCTTTACTGTGGGTAATCGCAGCTTTAAATGCGTTGACATTCAAACCGCCACATAGTCCACGGTCAGTAGAAACGATGATATACCCGACTCGCTTCACTTCACGCTCAACCAAGTAAACGTGCTTATACTCAGGATTACCTGCAGCGATATGCCCTACCACCGAACGAATGCGCTGCGCGTAAGGCTTGCCCGTTTCCATGCGGTCTTGGGCTTTACGCATTTTACTAGCAGCAACCATTTCCATGGCGCTGGTAATTTTTTGCGTATTTTTAATGCTACCAATTTTGGTACGTATTTCTTTTCCGCTAGCCATAACTCTTGTCTGCTTGAGTTAGCCACCTGAAGGCGGCATATGCTGAAAGCTTTAGAAGCTTTCAGCGCTCCAACAATGCTCTAGGTTTCTATTCACACCGAAACCTAATGCAGGTTACCAAGTCTGCGTAGATTTAAATTCTTCTAGTGCAGCTTTGATACCGCTTGCGATATCGTCGTTGTAGTTACCAGTGCTGTTAATGCTTTCCATTAAATCAGCCTTACTACTGTTCATAAACGAAAGCAGCGCGTCTTCAAAGTCACCAATCTTGGCGACTTCAACGTCGTTCAAGAAGCCTTTATCTGCAGCGAAAACTACAACCGCCATCTCAGCAATACTTTGCGGAGAATATTGTTTTTGCTTCATTAATTCGGTAACGCGAACACCGTGGTCTAGCTGTGCTTTCGTCGCCTCATCAAGGTCAGATGCGAACTGAGAGAACGCAGCCAATTCACGATATTGCGCAAGAGCGGTACGAATACCACCAGACAATTTCTTAATTACTTTTGTCTGCGCCGAACCACCTACACGAGATACTGAAATACCGGCGTTCATTGCAGGCCGAATACCCGCATTAAACAAGTCAGTTTCTAGGAAGATCTGACCATCGGTAATCGAAATTACGTTGGTTGGTACGAATGCAGAAACATCACCCGCTTGAGTTTCGATAATTGGCAAAGCCGTTAATGAACCGGTTTTGCCTTTAACTTCACCGTTAGTGAACTGCTCGACGTAGCTCGCGTTCACTCGTGACGCGCGCTCCAACAAACGTGAGTGCAAGTAGAAAACATCACCAGGGTATGCTTCACGACCCGGAGGACGACGAAGTAGTAGTGAGATTTGACGATAGGCCCAAGCTTGCTTGGTCAAATCATCATAAATGATGAGCGCGTCTTCACCGCGATCACGGAAATATTCACCCATTGTACAGCCCGCAAATGGAGCCAAGAACTGCATAGACGCTGGATCAGAAGCTGTAGCTGCAACAACAATGGTGTGATCCATTGCGCCGTGCTCTTCAAGCTTACGAACAACCGCTGCAACAGAAGACGCCTTTTGGCCAACTGCTACATAGATACATTTAATACCTGTACCTTTTTGGTTGATGATCGCATCAACCGCTACTGCGGTTTTACCCGTCTGACGGTCACCAATAATCAGCTCACGCTGACCTCGGCCGATTGGCACCATAGTATCAACCGCTTTCAAACCGATTTGAACTGGCTGATCAACCGATTGGCGAGCAATTACCCCTGGGGCAATTTTTTCAAGTGCGTCAGTCATTTTAGTTTCGACTGGGCCTTTTCCATCGATAGGGTTACCCAATGCGTCAACTACGCGGCCTTGAAGCTCTGGACCAACAGGCACTTCCAGAATACGACCTGTACACTTACAGGTTTGGCCTTCTGCAACAGTTTGGTAATCGCCAAGGATTACCGCACCAACAGAGTCACGCTCAAGGTTAAGTGCAATACCGTACACACCACCTTCAAATTCAATCATCTCACCATACATTACGTCGGCAAGACCATGGATACGAATAATACCGTCCGTTACGGATACGACAGTACCTTCGTTTTGTGCTTCAGTCGAAACCGACAAACTGTCGATTCGCTGCTTGATTACTTCACTAATTTCAGAAGGATTCAGCTGTTGCATACTGTAATTCCTTAAACTTTAAATTCGAGTTCTGTTCAAATGCGTGCCCTGTACCAGAGCATCACCTATATGTTCTTCTCAGCGTATTCCCGGTGAAGTTTAACGCTCCACCTGAGAGCCTGGGCCAGACAAACGCATCTGAATAAAGCCCTGTAACTTTTTTTAGGTGTAAACCTAAAATCAGTTCGTGTTTTAGGCGTTCATAGCCTCAGAGAGTTTTGCCAAACGGCCGCGGGCCGAGCCATCAATAACCGTGTCGCCAGCGCGAATCAATGCGCCACCGATTAATGATTTATCAACATTCGTCGATAACTCAACGTCACGATCAAGTTTGCTTTTAAGCGTGCTTGCCAACTTCTGTTCCATCTCTGAAGAAATCTCAAACGCGGTTTGAATTTCTACATCGACGGTTTTTTCTTGGTTAGCCTTGTAGAGCTCAAAAAGCTCTGCCACTTGAGGCAAAAGCGAAAGACGATTGTATAGCGCGAGCGTTTGCAAAAAGTTCTTTTGCTTTTCGTTCAGGCTGTCTCCGCACACACTGCAAAAATGCTTACCTTTGTCTGCTGTAGTCAATCCCGGGGAAGACAATAATGCCTCGACCTTTTCTTGACTTGCAACAGCCGCCGCTTGAGTCAACAGACTCAACCAACCAGCAAGATCTTTTTGCTCACGCGCAAATTCAAACGCAGCTTTTGCATAGGGCCGAGCAAGTGTCGTTAATTCTGCCATAAGGCCCTCGCTTACAGTTCCGCCGCTAGTTTTTCTAGCATGGCGTTATGTGCACTTGCGTCAACAGAAGCACCGAGAATTTTTTCTGCACCGGTAACGGCTAATTCAGAAACTTTTGCTCGTAGCTCTTCACGCGCCTGACTTACCTGACGCTCAACTTCTGCTTGTGCTTGCGCTTTGATGCGATCTGCTTCAGCAACCGCTGACTCTTTCGCTTCATCAACAATTTGCGCTGCACGCTTGTTAGCTTGCTCTACAATTGTAGCCGCCTGCTGCTTTGCCTCACCCATTTGCTCGACTGCATTTTTCTTAGCTAGCTCAAGATCTTTATCAGCTTTATCAGCGTTCTCAAGACCTTGCGCAATGCGCTGTTCGCGTTCTTGCATTACACCAAGTAATGCAGGCCAAACGAACTTCATACAGAAGATTACAAACACGAGGAAAGTCAGAGACTGACCTATAAGTGTTAAATTAAGATTCACACCACCACCTCACGAAGGTTAGTTTCTAATGAGTTTAAAGTGGTGTTTATAGACCAGGCGCTACAGCGAAGATCAAGTACATGCCAATACCAACACCAATCATTGGAACCGCATCCAAAAGACCTGCCATTAGGAACATTTTGCCTTGTAACGCTGGCGCTTGCTCTGGCTGACGCGCAGATGCTTCAAGAAGCTTACCACCAAGATTACCAAAACCAAGGCCTGTACCAAGAGCGCCTAGACCCATAAGAAGAGCTGCTGCGACATATACGATTGCTTGTTCCATATTTACTCCTAATTGAGATGTAAAAAATTAATTAAAATTAAAAACCAAAAACTTAAACCAAAGGGATTAATGTTGCTCGTCGTGATTGTCGAACGCCATTCCCATGTACACGATAGTTAATACCATGAAGATAAATGCCTGCAATGGGATAACAAGAATATGGAATACCGCCCACATCCACTGTAAAGCACCGCCCATCACACCAAACACCAAGCCAGCACTAAACATTAAAGCGATGAGAATAAATATCACCTCAGCCGCATATAAATTACCGAACAAACGCAAACCAAGTGAAACAGGTTTTGAAAGCAATGAAACCGTTTCCATTACAGTGTTAAACGGAATTAACACCAAATTGAAGTACCACTTTTCTTTTGGCGCCAAGAATGGATGACACGTTAGTTCTTTTACAAAGCCCCAAACACCTTTTTCACGACAACTGAAAAAGACCATCAAGCCAAACACCGTGAATGACATACCCAAAGTAACGTTAGGATCTGTAGTGGGCACCACCTTGAAATAAAAGTGCGGATCGCCGGTAACAAGCACAGCCAACTGAGGCAGCCAATCAACTGGGACGATGTCCATAAGGTTCATCATGAACACCCAACCGAAAATCGTAATCGCCAACGGAGCAACAAACCTGCTTTTATGATGAAACATATCGTTAACAAGATTGTTTACAAACTCAACAACAAGCTCAATAAAGCTTTGGAACCCCTTGGGGACACCGGTGGTTGCCTTCTTTGACGCTCGCCAAAAAACAAAACTAAAAAGGGCACCCAAGAAAATAGCCCAGCCCATAGAATCGGCATGAACAGCATTGAAGCCCATTTGTTTAGCTTCGCCACCACAGTGCGCTAGCGTCCATTTTGCCTTTTCAACAACATGACCATGACAATCAGTCGCACCTTCTGGCAACTTGCCATAGGTCATATTTTGAAGGTGGTGCTGGATGTAACCAATGGAGGTCAAACCTTCTTCACTGCTCGCCATATGTATGCATACCTATTACTTAAACTTGTGTGTGGCTTTCGCCATTAATTCTTTTGCTCTTTATCGTCGCTGGCTGCTTCAGCCAAATCAACTGTACCTGAGCTTGACCTGTCACCTACGCTTACAATACGCGAAGCAACAAACCACTGAAATATGATCATCGTGAGAAACCCGGCGAACAGGGCAAGGTGATTAAGCGTTCCAACAAAACGAAACACTAAGGCAAACCCTACCGCAGACAAAGCCATCTTCCCAGATTCGCCCCAACTGAAGGACTGTGTAATCAAAGGCGCTAACGCGGCGCCAGAATATCGAAAGGCGTAATAGACAAAGTACAGATTCGGTATCGAATAAACGATTCCACCATAGAAAAAAGAGTACGCAAACACCCTATCTATCGTGTAAATAAGACCCGTCAATACAAGCAGTAACGCTAGATGACTTAACAGGCTATACCAAACCGGGGATTTCACATTCAATGCGCTCTTCTACCTGCCAAGTAACGCCATAGCGCCACAGGAAGTTTGCAACACGCATTATTGACCACCATTTTGCGGACGAGCCAATAAATACTGCAGAATTATTCGATCCGTTACCGCGCCGCTTTCATCATTTATGACTGCGGAGAAATCACACAGAACACACTCAATAAAAACGGGGGTATTACTTGCCCCAACAATTACGCCCAACAGACATGATTTATCACTGCCAATTTGAGCGAGGCGGATTATAGGGAGTATGACCAAAAGGATCAACCACTTCCGAGGCAATGTGGCCACTGAATGTACTTTATTCTTGAAACAATGAACAAGGCGTTTTCTAAGTTGATTGAAGACATGCCCCTTATGCACAACTACACACAGACGTAGACATAACGCGCCAAAGCTCAGACAAATGTTCAATTCCCAGATCAGGAGCGAACGCGTACACTAAGCTTTATCTACGATACGATAAAAAAGAAACCTATTTGGAACGATATATGAGGCTTGGGACATGCTTTTTTGCAGCAATGACTAGCTGCTTTCTAATTGGCTGCGGAGGCGGCTCTGGGGGCGGGGGCGCCAACGCAACTTGCGGCCCAGAGGCACCAGGGCTGATCAACATTAGCGGGGCAATCACTTATGACCTAATCCCCATCACCGCCGAAGGCCTCGATTATAACGACATCCAGAGCGCACCCGTACGCGGCGCAACCGTTGAAATCCGCTACAACAGTGGCACCCTTCTGGGAACAACCAAGACCGACAGCAATGGCCAATACGATATAGAAGCACCTCTAAACCAGAATTTACAAGTTCGCGCCCTCGCTGAACTAAGTAGCGCAGATGACGACAGCTACGACATTAGTGTACGAGACAACACCTCAGGCAATGCGATGTATGTGCTTTCTGGCAGCATCATATGTTCTGGAACAGAAGATTCGGTACGAGACCTACACGCCCCGTCAGGCTGGGGAGAAGACAGTTACACCACCACCCGAACAGCGGCACCCTTTGCGATTCTCGACTCTACATACCAAGCGCTCAACGCAATTCTCTCGGCAGACCCAGACGTACAACTACCAGCAGTGCAACTGCGCTGGAGCACCGAAAACCGCGCAGTTGCAGGCAATCGCTCAAATGGTGAGATTGGCACTTCGAGCTATGCGGTTAACGAAGGCGTGATCTATATTCTAGGGCATGAAGACAACGATACTGACGAATATGACCGCTCCGTTGTGCAGCATGAGTTCACCCACTACATAGAAGACGCTATATCTCGCTCTGACTCCATAGGCGGCAGCCACTCTATTCAAGGAAGGCATGACATGCGGCTAGCCTACAGCGAAGGGCTGGCAAACGCATTTTCTGGAATATTTTCTGGCAATGAATTTTATCGCGACTCAGGTGGCCCAGAGCAATCCCAACTAGGCGCTAACTTTTCACTTGAGAACAACGCTTTTAGCGTCCTCGGCTGGTTTAACGAAAACTCTGTTGGAAAAATTATTTACGATGCCTTTGATGCCACCAACGAAATCGGTGACGACATCACCACTGGATTTGCACCCATTCTTGCCACCATAAGCGATACCGACTTCCAACTTTCTGAAGCACAAGTAAGCATCTACCTGTTTGCAGAAGTGTTGAGCACATATTTAAACGCCTCAGACACCACAAACTTCGAACAACTGCTTAGCAATGAAAACATCGAAGGCCGCGGCCTGTATGGCGTAGGCGAATCCAACATTGGCTTTAGCGATGTATCTTTACCGATCTACACAGAAATGGATACTGGTGACACGGTAAATCTATGCAGCAATGAAGACGGCGGCAGCTACAACGGCATCGGCGTCAGACGCTTTATCAAACTCAATATTACGCAAAATGACAGTTACACAATTGAAGCGTTAAAGACCAGTAGCGCAGACAACAAAGACACAGACCCGGATTTTCGCCTTTACTCAATGGACGAAAATATAGCAACCTTTCAAAGTGGCGCTATAGATATAGAAATCGGCGTACAGGAATTACAAACAGGCACCTACGTGGTCGAATTTTATGATTTCGATAATGTATCAGAAGACATCGACGGCGGCATTTCTTGTTTTGATGTAAGCGTCACACAAAACGGCACTTAGTTTTTAGCAGACAATAGCACGAGTATTTATTATGAAATTACACACTAAAATTTTTCTTCAATTTATATTATTGTCTATGTTCACCTGCGCGCTCTCACACGCCGGCGGCAATCATGGCAACAAGCCCGACTATAAAAAAATTGAACGCGGTTACTTAAAACCCGGCGCACCAGTGCGCCTGCTTGAACCTCACGCCATCAACATGGACCCAGCATCTCAAAAAAACATTGAAGTTCAATTTGAAGCACCCAAAGAAGGCCAGCTAATCATCGAAACAAAAGCAGAAAATGGTTTAAATGTAGATATTGATAAAGTGACACGTATCGACCTATCTCAATCAACAGCCACTTTACATTTCAACATCACGAGCTCTACCGCAGGCAAACACTACCTCATGTTTACGGCAACCTACGAAAAAGACGGCCAGCGTGCGCAACGCTCAATGGGAATTTCTGTACAAGTGGGTAACACACCAGAACCCGCACAACAAAAAGCTCAACCGCCTTATGTGATTATGGATGCAGAAGAGACTGTGCACTGAGCTCAATACACGACAAACTTAGCTGATCAATTCAAATTCGCGTCGCGCTATTTCCACACCATTTACATGTAGCGCGACGCAGTGCATTCCAGAATAAAACTTCCGCGTTGTTATTGGCTTAAAAAATCTTTTCTGAAGAGCACTCCCAGCCATTTACCCAAACCAACATTTTTTAGTTTTAATACTTCTTTGCCAACAAACCAGAAAGCGATTCACTAACCCTCAGAAAAACTACTGAACATTTTCATATAGATCAAACTTCGCTGTCCTATAAAGATCACTTTCCCCTTGGTTTATCACATATTCGAACACGATATTATTTTGGCCATCCAATTCAACCACTCTTGGCATTGCTAAAACACTCCCACCATCTGACCCCATAAACGATATTAGACGCCCTCCAGTATCTGCCAAGTAATCAACATCACTCATGCTTGTACTATAAAACGACCTCATATAGTCGTACTCCCATACCTTTTGCACAGTCATACTTACGGCATCTACTTGATATTCGACAGCTCGCGAATACAAATTTTCAGACAACACAGGGCCTTTATACAAACCCCGATCGTTGCCGTTGTCATAAAGTAAAACATTTCCATTCGGGAGCTTAGAAATAGCATGTTGCCCATAGGGCCAAAAATTAATATCGCTAACATCTAGCGGGCTACCCGCGCTGTCTACGGGTGTTAATAAGTAAGACTGCAATGATTCTGGCCACTGCTCGTGCGGAGAGAGAATCCATTCTAAGCCACCATCAGAGCGACTCACCTTTACAATAGCAGCTTGGTGACGACCAGAAACCACTATAGAGTTATCCTCCGCATCCTCATACACCGCATTGATATGCAACCAATCTCCCGGCAAAAATTCGACAAGTATTTCTCTTGCCGGATCAAGCAACTCATTAAAGTCATACTCAGCAATAACCTCTCCGGTCTCTGCTGACACCTCTTGCACGGTATCCTCCTGAGACACCTCGTCGTCGAGAAAAACGCTTTGAGTAAAAGCAACTGAGTTTCCGGCGACTAAATAATTACCATTAACCATACGCACCACTTCATGATGCCCTAGATTGGGAACGCTGTACGTTTCAACAAGATTTCCAAACATATCCATTTCGTGAAAATACGGCCAATGATATAAAACCTTATCCGCATTTCCAGTAACCAACCAATTGCCATTGGGTAAACGCTCAAAGATTTGAAACACGTCGCCACCACTATACGCCCACCGAAATTCACCAGCCTGATCAAAGGCATGCTTTAGGCCAACTTCCATATAAAGCTTATCTTCTGTAGCCGGTAAGTTATTCGAGACAATGTTTACTATTGGCGCATCCGTAAGCGCTTCAGTCTCAACCGCCACCTCATCAACACAAAGAATATTTCCAGAAACATCTAAAAACTGAATTTCTACGGGGTTGACATAATCTTGATACAACCCGTGAATGGGAATTTGGTAGGCAGTACCTTCTCGCACAAATGTATGCTCCAAACGGATGCCACCCACGCCCTTTCCTGGTACCGCCACTCGAATCTGTCCGGGAAATGGCGCCTCAAAACTCGCCTCGGCAGACAACGGAGCATATCCCGAGGGGTTTAATGTGATATTGGAATTTGAAACGCCAATACTACTTGGCTGTAGATTTAAATTGGCCGATGTCGCGTTGGAAAAATTAATCACCAACCGCCATAGACTTGTATTTTCTGAAACCGATGATATCAAGCCATTATCAACCACTAATGCGCTTGACCCATCACTAAATTCAAACACCTGATTTCCGTCAGTTAAGCCATAAGAAACAACTACCTTATTGTCAGTACTGGCTTGGCTAATACGGACAATAGCATCATTTATTTCAGAAACCACCTCGGGAGTGATAGCATCTGTAGACCCCGAAGAAGAGCCGCCACCACAACCAGCTAGAACAAGAAACATCATTGATACTAGCGCCGAAAGAAATTTCATATTATTAGCTCCTGCACAAATGTAAACATTAACGAACCGGGTATATTAACAAAAGTATTCAACGCTCACCTAATAGCAAATTAGGCCAGCCTTTGTATTGACGATTACAATCATAAGGCAAAAACAAACCGTAATGCCTCAGACTATTTAAATGGAAAACTTTTTCTTGATGTTCATTACTCTCCCACTATCGGCAATTCCAACATATTAAAACTGAGTATCAAACAGTGGCAATTTTAACCAGCAAGCGCCGCAACTTCTAGGCAACCCTTACGATACCCCTCATCAAAATGACATCACCAGCTACCCCAACGAACACGGCACTTTCAGTTTTGAATATGTCACACGAGATAGCGCAACGCTCAATGGGGACTTCTGTACAAGTGGGTAACACACCAGAACCCGCACAACAAAAAGCTCAATCGCCTTATGTGATTATGAATGCAGAAGAGACTGTGCACTGAGCTCAACACACGACAAACTTAGCTGATCAACTCAAATTCGCGCCGCGCTATTTCCACACCATTTACATGTAGCGCGACGCAGTGCATTCCAGAATAAAACTTCCGCGTCGTTATTAGTTTAAAAGAGATGGTTTTTTCCAAACTCAATCTTTCACCGGCCCTTAGCGTCACATTTTTTAATTTAAACACCTTTGGCGAACACTTACCATTTGCCTTGCGGTAATGCACAGCATAGTCCAAAACAAATTTTTGATTTTCTTTTGCGCTTACCAACTCAACAAGAAAACTTAGCGCACTACCTATCTTCACTTGTTGCTCATTAAGCTCAAATTTAGCCAACGTTAATTTTGGCGATTCACAATAGCCCAAAAGCGAAAACACCTTTGGGTAACCAGACTTCACTAATGAACGTGTTGCATGCGAGATAACCCAGTCACTTTTCTTTTTATTAACAACATCATCTTGATCTTGCGCCTTCCATCGCTTACAGATTTCCACCAATAACGCCGGATGATCTTTGCCAATGTCATTTAAATGATTGGCAACCGAACGTCTTACATATTCACTGTCATCATTGCGCAAATTTTCCAATAGCGGCAAACAAGGCTCGGGGCTCTCAATAAAAGCTTTTAACTGACCACCCCAGGGCAGGCGCGGTCGCGTGCCTTCAGACACCAAACGCCGAACATGCTCATTTTTATGCGTCACCCACTCGTGCAAATACTCGAAAGTAAGTTTTTGATGAGACTCGATAAAAGCCCTAATCGCAAACTCCGACGTGAACAAAGGCGTTAGCTCTGCCAACAGAGGCAATGCCGTTTTTGGCGCGTCGACCCCATACACAGCCACGTAATCAATGATTGGCCAAGCAGCAAACCCACTCAAAGAATCATCTGGATCACCTCGATCCCACACCCCTGGGAGCCCCGCCAATATTTTCGCCGCCTCTGAAAAGCGCGCGGGCAGAAATTTATGCAACACCCCTATTACATGCTGAACACGCTCTTTTAACTCCAGCTCATCTAAGCCATTAAGCGCATCATGCGAAAAACAACTGACACTGAAATCATCAATCAGCACCGCCAACACCTTAGCGATGCGGTGAATGGCCGGCTCACCCAAACCATCTTTCATCAACATGCCGTATTAACCTCTTTTATATAGGAGCCTTAGCAGGCTAATCACTAAATTTTATAAGAAAAGCCCACGATACTCGCCTATTCTTTCTTATACACGATCCGCGCTTCCACAATCAGCCCAAACCATGACCTCTAACGCCCATGAAAAAGTACTCCTCGTTGAAGACAGTAAGTCTTTTGCTTCGATATTAATTGAGCTTATCGGCAAGCATCACGGCTTCGAGGTAGATCTTGCGATAGATCTCGCCGCCACGAAGCGCCTACTCGAAGAAAATGCTAACGAATACTTTGCTTCCATTGTCGACTATCACTTACCAGATGCGCCAGAAGGCGAAGCCATCGATTTAAGCGTGAGTGCCGGTGTACCAACGGTGGTATTCACAGGCAAATCTGGAAGCGCCATGGAGGAGGACCTCTGGTCAAAGGGAATCGCTGACTACGCCAACAAACACGGCACCTACAACCTAGAATATGTCACCTGGATGGTGAAGCGTCTTTACCTGAACCGCAGTGTTGAAGTGCTCGTGGTTGACGATAGTTCAGTCGCACGCAAATCGATTGCACGCTTACTCAAACGCCAAAGCTTTAAAGTACACATGGCAGAATCTGGCGAGGAAGCCCTCAAAGTACTAGAGGCAAACCCCGGCATTCGGATCTCGGTAATCGACTGTAACATGGAAGGCATGAGCGGTTTCGCACTGACCATGCGTGTTCGTGAAACTTACTCGCGAGCAAAAATGGAAGTCATCGGTATTAGCTCACAGGGCGGCCGCAGCATGGCCGCAGAATTTATTAAGTCTGGCGCCAGCGACTTCATTTTAAAACCTCTAATTCCCGAAGAATTTTTATGTCGTGTCAATAATGCTGTTGATCGCATTGATGCCTACTTCGAACTCGACAAGCTCAACAAACTCAAAAATCAATTTTTGGGTACCGCTGCTCACGACATTCGAGGGCCACTCGGCTCAATCAAAACCGCATCCGACTTTTTATTAAAACGTACATCATCACCAGAGCGAACAGAAAAATTGCTCAACATGATCAACAGCAGCAGTATCGATCTATTGGAATTACTGGAAACATTACTAGATATTTCCGTAATAGAAAGCGGTGTGCCGAAACTTAGCAAAGCAAACACCAATGTTTCAGACGCGCTATTGGAACGCATTGAACTATACCAATCAGAAGCAAGCAGCAAAGGCATTACCATTCGACAAAAAATCGCTAGTAACGCCGAAGCATGCGTAGACCCGATTAAAATCAAACAAGCTTTTGATAATTTAATTACGAATGCAATTAAATATTCCGAGACAGACAGCACTGTTAGCATAAAGCTTGAACGCAAAGACGACGCCTTAATTTTTTCTATTCAAGACGCCGGCCCTGGCATTACCACCGAAGAGCAAGCGCATTTATTTCAAGCTTTCTCTGTCTTAAGTACAAAAGCGACGGGCGGCGAGAAAAAAACCGGCTTAGGCCTGGCCATTACAAAAAGTATTATCGATGCTCACGAAGGCACAATCTCTTACCGACACGATAACGATACTCACTCAACGTTTTCTGTGACCCTGCCTTTAAACAGCTAAGCTGCTTTCAGTTTTTATACCTTCGACTTACCCCTCTGAGCAAAGTGACTTTTTATATAACTCACAATTGCCTGCGAACGATAAACCAACAGCGCCGCAAAAATAAAACAACACCCCATCACTTTACTAAAGGGCAACACCTCCCCCAATATCAACACCCCTGCCAAGACAGTCCACACGGGTTCAACTAAAAATATAATCGCCGCATGACTTGGCGCTATAAGCAGCAAAGCTTTATTTTGCAAAGCGAAACGCAAACTGGTGGCCACAACCGCACTGAGCAACAACCACATCCACGACACCCCCCCAACACCTTCAGGAAAAGTTTCAAACATCAATGCCCCCAACGTCGAAACGATCGCTACCATCACCAATTGAACTGTCGTATTCGCGAGAGAAGAAATGCCGGCGACAAAGTGACTAGACATATTAAGATGCAATGCGAAGCCAAAGGTCGCCAACACAAAAAACCACTGCCCCCTTTCCAAGTTAAAAGAATTCTCTAAGGAAAGAAGAGCCAGCCCCGCTACCGCAGGAACCAAGGACACAAACAAAATGGAAGGAATCTTTTCTGAAAAAACAAGGTAGCCAACAATCGGCACAAGAATAACACTTAAACTTACAATAAATGCGCTTTCACCCACGAGCGCCGTGTGCGCCAACCCCATAACCCACAGCATTAAAGTAAGCCCAAAAAGCACACCCGTGACGGAACAGCGAAACAACTGTTGCAGTGAAAGAGAGTGCAACTGAGGCAAACAAAACAGCATTAGCACAAGCGCCGCAATCGAAAACCTAATCGCCATAAATATAAAAGGTGGAAAGCCTTCCAACGCTAGCTTACTGAACACCCACCCCGCTGCGGCTAAAATCGTGACACACAGAAAGAGGAACTCCCCACTTAACGGCCTCATTTCCCTAGCCCTCTATTTGCCCTTGGCGCGTCGTCTAGAATCAAGTAAAAAAAGTTTCCCCGCCAGAACCATCTCAACTCTCTAGCCACACATCTCGACACCAGTACCAAAAGTCTTCCCATTCTTCTTCTTGCTCACCATTTTTCCAAAAATATACTTTCCCGTCTTGCCCGATACAGGCGTAACCACCACCGTATTCGCACACAGGAATATTTTCACGCGGCATTCCTTGATTCCACGCTTGCGCCGCCACTTCTGGCAAATAGGTATGTGAGCGCGGGTCGGCCGCGGTTACCGGCTCCAAAGCCCCCACAATCACATCGCTAACTTCCATCAAATAGGTACGCAAATCGTGAGGAATATGAATGAGGATTGCCTCTTCTATTTCTACCAAGTCATCCTCGCTTGGTAGATCTAAAGGCAAGCTCACAGACGCACTCTGCTCTCTCAATAACTCTAGAATTTCTTCCATTTTTTATCTCTATTTTAATTCGTCAACGCTGGGTCTAGCCCGTCGTCATTTCTTGTATTCCACTGCTGCCACCAAACTTCGGTAAATCAGAAAACACATTACTCCAACATGCTCTATCACTGTAAAAATAGTCTTTGCTTGGCTGATGCTTATCTGAAACGTCTGTTATTCCTGCTGGAAACGCAATGAGCATCTCATGCCTTTTGTCGAGGGAATGCAGTCGCGTACCACACTCATCGCAAAAATGAACGGTGATATTGTCGGAAGCAGCAAATGTACGAATCATAGCCTCACCCTTTTCCAACACAAACTCTTCTGATGATATGCATAACCACGAAGTAAAAGCACTACCATTCAGCGCTCGGCAAACACCGCAATGACAATTAATAAAATGCAAAGGCTCACTTCCCAAATGGTACCGAACCTTCCCACAAAAACATTTCGCTTTCATTGAGCTCTCTACTATCTAATTTTTTTATTGCTCGCTTTTTCACGCCTCACCTGAGTGATCGTTTGCTTAAATTCTTTCTGGAACGCACGCGAAAAAGCCGCTTCAGATTGATAACCGACTCTCTCAGCCACCTGAGCCAGCTGCTCGCCCTGCTGAATCAAAACATAAGCGCGCTGCATTCGCCACCAAGTAATATATTGTTTTGGTGTCCAAGCACTTGTTTGACGAAACGCTTCAGCGAAACTAGTACGAGACATTCCGCAGCACGAGGCCAACCCTTCAATCGTCCACACTTGCGCTGGTGCAGCATGAAAGGCGTTCAACGCAACGCTAATTTTAGGGTGGCCATATAAACTTAACACCGCGCCCTGATTGCAATGATGCTCTGCAAAGTGACGTAACGAATACATCACCAAAAGCTCCGACAAGCGGTCAATGACCAAGCTGTTGGGCTCGCGATAACTCTCTTCTATGAGAAGCTTTTGCAACCCCCTAAGCCACTGTGTTGATTCGGAGTGCCTGATTACCAACATCTTAGGCATTGCGTTTACCAAGGTCTTTCCACCCGACATATCAAAGCTAACTTTGCCACACAGCATGCCAGTGCCATGCTTATCTTTCGCTTCAGAAAAGGGCAGGTGGGCTTGAGCACCCTCAAATGCTTCTAGCGGACACATACAGTGTTTAATCTCACGAGGAAAAAACACCAACTCCCCCTCTTCCAAAACCTCTTTAGGGCCGCCAGGAAGCTGCAAATAACACCCCCCTTCGGTCGGCATATGAAAACAGGTTTGCCCCTCTTCACTCTCATGAATACGCCAATCACCACACACCTTGGCGTTGTGGTAAACGTGAGCCCTAAGACGAAATAAACGCAATGCTTCCGAAATCATTTCTGAACGATAAAGCAATTTAAACGAACCATCCAGCATTCATCGTACAAGGTTCTCATTCTAGACTGTTTCTAGCTAGGCACTGAGCCTAGCCAACTCACCAAACTCAACCATTCATAAGAGAGCAAGGATTATGAGCAAATATACGTTTCACACACTTAAAAACAGCAGCCCTGAAGTAAAACCCATCTTAGAGCAGGTGAAAGCCAAATACGGCTTCGAGCCCAACCTCTTTGCCTACATGGCAGAGGCGCCAAGTGTATTAAAGGCGTATTTGAGCATGATGGACCTCATTGGTCAGAGCTCACTGTCTCCGGCAACAGCACATTTAGCAATGCTGACAGCAAGTATCGAGAACAAGTGTGAATTCTGCACCGTGGCGCATCATGCGATAGGCAAGCAAATGGCAAAAATAAAACCCCAAACGCTTGAGGCACTCACTGAAGACCGGGCTATTGCCGACGACAGGGATCGCGCGGTTGTCGACATCGTGCGCGAGATTATCGACAGCCGGGGCTGGGTGGATGAAGCAAAACTACAAGCATTTTATGACGCCGGTTTCGCACCGCAACAGTACTTCGAGCTGATTCTCACCGTAGCAATCAAGACGCTTTCTAACTACGTAAACCACCAAACCTTGCCAGAAGCAAACCCTGAACTTGTCCAAATGCTTGGCTAAACTTTTGGCAAGCGCTTAGCGCTTGCCAACCACGTCACAAATTGTCGCCTTCATTTAATAATGAATTCATTTAAGGGCGCTTCGGTTTTATAAGAAAATTCAACCTAATCGACCAAATTATCGATAAAAGCGATATAAAACAAACGAAATCGTATAAAATACTAGCAGACTTATACCGCTAACTTAGCTACCAAAGTTCCTATTATGCTGCACCGCCATGCAGACTCGAAAGCGTCAACTACAATGAAAGAACCTTCTGGTGTCACCCACTTGGCCAATTGCCACAGAACTCCACATGGCGGCACCAGAGGAAACATATCGAATGAAACACGACACCTAAATATCTACGCGCATACGAAATGTCCTCCGGACGTTTACATTGTCGAGGTGTATAGACAGGAATGCCGAAGTAATGATGAGTACAAGTAAAGAAAACGAAAAAAGCCCTTTTGTTCTAGAGCAACTGGAAGAAGCATTGGAAGAGCGTCAAAAGCCAGACCGACGCCAGACTGGCCCCGAAGACTACGTTGGTGTCGACCGACGCAAGGGTGATCGCCGCCATGACGTCTCGCCTCCAATACAGCACTAAGACGAAATAGCGCTCACGTCACTACGACCTGAGCATATAAAAAAACAGCCTCTAAATGAGGCTGTTTTTTGTTATAGAACTATTAAATACGCCCCACCTTTAAAAAGCCTTTCAGACCAATCTAACGCGCTTAACTCTTAAAAAATGCAACGAGCCGGTCAAGCCTGTGTGCTTGGTTCGCCATATTTTCACTCGCCGACATGGCTTCTTCCACCATCGAAGAGTTTTCTTGCGTCATATCATCCATATGTGTCACGGCTTGATTCACCTGACCGATACCGGAACTTTGCTCACTTGCAGCATTAAGAATATCTTCCATCTTCTTACTGACTTGCTCAATCTCGTTCACAATCTCCTTTAGGGTTGAATCAGATTGATTCACTAAGCTTGTACCGGCGTCTACCTTTTCTACTGAGTCGACAATCAACTCTTTAATTTCTTTTGCTGCAGAAGCAGAGCGCTGCGCCAAGTTACGCACCTCTTGCGCCACCACCGCAAAACCACGCCCTTGCTCACCCGCCCGCGCCGCCTCGACAGCGGCATTTAGCGCGAGCAAGTTAGTTTGGAAAGCGATTTCGTCAATGACACCAATAATATTAGAAATTTTCTTACTGGATTCCGAAATTTCTTCCATTGAGGCTGCTGTTTTTTCAATAGAATCATCACCTGCACGGGCAATTTCTACGGAGTTATTCGCCAGCGCGGTTGCATCACGCGCATTGCCTTCACTTTGCTGTACTGCGGTTGTCATCTGCTCCATACTCGCAGCCGTTTCTTCAAGCGATGCGGCTTGTTGCTCCGTGCGTTTACCGAGGTGCTGCATGCCTTGGCTAATTTCAGCCGCGCCACCTGCAATAGTGCTTGACGCTTGAGAGATATCTCCAATCACCTCTCTCAACTTATGCACCGTATTATTCGCGTCTTCTTTTAACTGGCCAAGCTGCCCTTCATATTCACGATCAATGGTTTGAGAAAGATCCCCTTCGGCAAGCGCACCGAACACACGCTTAACATCATGTATAGCGGTATTGGTGGTTCCCAATAATCGATTAAGGCCCTGACTTACGACTTCGAAAAAGCCGCTCTTACCTGCCATATCTAGCTGAACACTAAAATCACCCGCCGTCGCACTATCAATAACCCGGTCGATTTCTCGCTCAATATTAATTTCCGTTGTGAGGTTTTGCCATTCCACCACAGCACCTAAATAAGCTCCGCTTTCATCTCGAATCGGCGTCGCTGACAATTGGAAATGTAACCCAGAAACTTCGATATTTGTTTTGTAGGTTTCTGTCAAACCCGAGAGCAGTTTTCGCTGATGCGATGGGTTCTTATGAAAAACATCAATGCTCGAACCGATGAGTTTACTCGCCTCAAAGTGCGGTAGAGATTTTTGCAAGTCGCTTTCAACCTCACGCATTAACTCTTCTGCGGCAGTATTTTGATATACCACGTTAAACTCTGGGTTAGCGATCATGACAGATGTAGCAGAGACATCGAGCGCCTGTTTAATTACCAGTGTTTCACGCGCCTGAGCCTTCGCCTCTTCAGCCGCTATTTTTGCAATTTCAGATTGCTCACGCGCCTTTTCATTTTGTTTTTGTGCTTCTGCCGTCGCTTCCGCCACTTGCCCAACAGCCGTATCAACACCCGAGGCTAGCTCACCTAGCTGGCCGGGAAAATGGCTATCAACTCGCGCATCAAACCGCCCCTGACCTAATTCTGATAAAACATCATTTGTGCGATCGATTGCCTGATTCAGATTAGACATTAAGTCATTAAAGGCACGCGCGGTTTCACCTACCTCATCACTAAACTTATTGTCGATACTTACCTTAAAATTACCGCCTTGTTGCACACGCTTTATAGATGTGCGCAACTGCATGATTGGCGCAGTCATTAGTTTCGAGACAAACATGGCAAATAGAACGATTACAACCACAAAGGCTATACCTATTATAAAAATGTTTCTGACCAAGCGGCTAACGGGTGCGAACGCTTCAGCCTCGTCAATTTCTGCCATGATCGCCCATTTAAAATCACCAATATTTAGAGGTGCGTACGACGATAAGACTGGGTTACCGTTGTAGTCGATAATAATGTTGTTATCTTTTTTACCTTGCAAAGCACTGCGTGCCGCTTCTGTATCAACCCGGCCTAACTCCGGGTGCCTAAACGACGCATCGACAGTATGATTTTTTGGATCAAGGTAGGAATCTGAACGCATTAATAAATCGGAGCCAACGAGGTACGTTTCTCCTGTTTTCCCCATACCAGAGCGCTCGGCCATGACATCGTTAATGGGCTCAAGAGGCATCTGAAAAATTAAAACCCCAATACGTTCACCCTGATTAAATACAGGCGTTGCAATAAAACTTGCCGGGGCCTCATAAGAAGGCGTATAGGGCTGGTAGTCTTTTAGCGCGAACTCACCCTCATTCAAATGCGCTGCATCTTTAAATGCTTCGGCGAAATTGGTATTCGCATATGGTCCGTCGCGAAGTGACGTACCGTAATCTAATTCTTTAAAAACGGAATACACGATGTCACCGCTTTCTATATCGACTAGAAAAATATCGTAGTAACCAAATTTTTCCAGAAAGTTACGCACACCCGGGTGGTACAACGCGTGAGAACGGTGATAGACACTTTTTCCATTCGCAGCATCTAACAGGTGTTTTTCACCAATAGGGTTCACATTAGTTTGAATGTAATAATATTGGGAAACAATGGCTTGATCATCGAGCGTATCCAAAAGTGAGGGAATATCCGCCTGTTTTCCCTCGTTACTCTCTTGATACTTTTTGCCGTATTGATCAACGTAGTAACTGCGCAACTCTTCTTTCATGCGCACAACATCTTCCTCTCGCAGCCTTTCTGAATCGAGCATTCGGGGGAATGAACGAGAAAAGGAGTCCATTGCCGCTACGATTGAGGGCATTCTCGCCATCGTCATAATTTGATTTTCAACACGCTCAAAATAGCGAGAAATGGCAGCACCTTTTATATCTCGCACCGCATCTAGCTGATCGAACGCCTTTTCCTCCAAGGCGGCCTTGGCCAACTGTACGGCAATAAAGGTCACCAATATCATGGGCACCAAACCCACTAGCGTTAGTACAAAAATTTGTTTTTTTGTGATAGGAAGATTAAGAAACCACGTTTTCATATAAAACCGCTACTCAGAATTAAATCGTGCTGTGTATACGAAAATATAGATAAAAAAGAACAAAAAAGAGAACGTGTATATTTTTTAATTTTTTTTGACTTTATGCGAACACTAGGGAATTAAGACCAAGCCCCTGTGAAGCAACAGCGCATAACCGCACCAAAAAAGTGCAAACCACTTGGAATTGCATAAAGGGTTATTTCAGGCGCTACTTGATATAAGATTTTATGATCTTAGGCGCCAAAAACACGAAAAACACCCGCGCCAAGTTATAACTCAAACACCAAATTTCGGCATTTTCGATAAGAAATCAGTCTAATTTAATATGACGACTGTAAGATTCTGTTAGCCATCCGCTGGCAGAATACCCGTTGGGGCCTAATTAGCTCACACCTAGATACTTAACTAGTTCGATTTATTTTGCTTTTGTTGCGCCTGCTGAAACAATGCGGCCATAGTGCCATTACCTGAGCCTTTGGCGTTTTGCTGGCCCTGCCTACGACTATTATTAGCCGGTTTACGCCTAGCGCCTTTAGATGTATCTGCGGCAGCTTTTGCTTCTGGTGTATCCTCCAGGCGCATAGAAAGCCCAATACGCTTGCGTTTTACATCCACCTCCATCACTTTAACTTTAACGATATCACCAGCTTTCACCACTTCGCGCGGGTCTTTCACAAACTTGTTCGCAAGAGCAGAAATGTGTACTAAGCCGTCTTGATGCACGCCCACATCCACAAATGCGCCAAAATTTGTAACGTTAGTAATTGCACCCTCAAGTATCATCCCTGGGTGTAAATCAGAAAGCTTTTCTACACCTTCTTGAAATTTCGCTGTTTTAAATTCAGGGCGAGGATCACGACCGGGCTTCTCTAACTCTTGAAAAATATCTTTAATTGTAGGGACACCAAATTTTTCATCCTGATAATCTTCTGCCTTCAACGATCGTAAAAATCCGGAATCCCCAATCACTGAGCCAATCGCCTTACTATTTTTTTCTGCAATTTTTTCAATAACAGAATACGATTCTGGGTGAACCGCAGAAGCGTCAAGTGGGTTTTCTCCATTGGCAATACGTAAAAACCCTGCCGCCTGCTCAAACGCTTTTGCTCCTAAACGAGGCACTTCTAACAACTGCTCTCGCTTTGAGATTTTTCCTTTTTGATTTCTGAAATCAACAATATTGTTCGCGATACTTTGGCTTAAACCAGACACGCGCGCCAATAGCGGAGCTGATGCTGTATTTAGCTCTACGCCAACACCGTTTACACAATCTTCTACCACAGCATCCAAAGACTTTGCCAAACGAGATTGCGATACATCGTGTTGATACTGCCCAACACCAATCGATTTAGGCTCGATTTTTACCAGCTCGGCAAGCGGGTCTTGCAAGCGGCGAGCAATCGAAATTGCACCTCTTATTGTAACGTCGTAATCTGGAAATTCTTTCGCTGCAAATTCAGATGCAGAGTACACCGAAGCACCTGCCTCATTGACCATAACGGCTTGCGCTTTGATATCTTTGTGCGCTTTAAGCACATCACCGACAAACTTTTCTGTTTCGCGACTAGCCGTACCATTACCGATAGCAATAAGCTGTACATCATATTTTTTGCACATTGCCACAAGAGTCAGCTCTGCTTCATGTATTTTATTTTGCGGCGGTGTAGGAAATATTGCACCGTGATCTAACACTTGCCCCGTAGCATCAACCACGGCAACTTTTACCCCCGTTCTCAAGCCGGGGTCTAGACCGATAGTGGCTTTTTGGCCCGCCGGTGCTGCCAGCAATAAATCTTTTATATTTTTCGCGAATACTTCAATTGCGTCGGCCTCAGCTTTTTCACGAAGGTCGCTCAACAAGTCGGTTTCTAAATGAGTGGCCAGCTTTACTCGCCAAGCCCATCGCACACATTCACTCAACCACGCGTCGGCTGCACGGCCTTGATCTTCGATTTCCCAATGTTGCGCCAACATGGTCTCGCACGGGTGTTTTTGACCCGGTTCCAAATCAGTTTCTAAGGTAAATACTAGATTTAAAACCCCTTCGTTACGACCACGAAACATCGCCAATGCGCGATGAGAAGGAATACCTGAAAAATTTTCTTTGCGCTCAAAATAATCTTGAAATTTTTCGCCTTCGTTTTCTTTTCCGCTGACAACTTCTGATTTCAAATAGGCTTCGTCACGCAAAAACCAGCGTAACCGTTCAAGAAGCACGGCGTCTTCACTAAACTTTTCCATTAAGATTTGTTTTGCCCCGTCGAGCGCGGCTTTAACATCTTCAATTTTATGCTCGGGGTTAAGAAACGCCTGCGCCTCTTGCTCTGGGTCAAGAGCGGGGTCTTCAAACAGTTTTGATGCCAACGGCTCTAAACCCGCTTCACGCGCTATTTGTGCTTTCGTTCTTCGCTTTGGCTTATACGGTAAATATAAATCTTCTAGCAGGGTTTTCGTTTCTGCTGAAAGAATTTGTTTTTCCAACGCAGGAGTGAGTTTTTCTTGCTCTTGAATCGATTTAAGAATGGTTTGCCGCCGATCTTCTAACTCACGCAAATACCCTAGACGCTCATCCAAGCTACGCAGCTGGCTATCGTCTAGCGTGCCAGTAACCTCTTTACGGTAACGCGCAATAAAAGGCACTGTTGCGCCTTCATCAAGTAAATTAACGGCGGCGGTTACTTGCTGTACTTTAACGCCAAGCTCTTCGGCAATACGTGATTCGATCGAAAGCATAAAATGTAATTATTCTTAATTAGGTGAATGAATAGCCTGAAACTCCAGGCTAAAAAAGCGAAAAGGAAAGAGGGATATATTGGGCAAAAAGGCGCAACTTAAAGGTTTGAATTTAGGATTTCTTCAGAATTAGCTTATGCATCATTCGGCTCATGATCACAGCAGTTCACGCCCTGAACTAAACGGCAGGTCGGAAAGGCCAGCGCTGCGCCCAGCGTAGGCGCCAATATATATAACCACAAATGCTGCAATTGCCCAGACACAAGCGCCGGCCCCAAAGAGCGCGCAGGGTTCATAGACGCCCCCGTAATCGGCCCTGCAATCAACGCCTCAAGCGCAACTGTTCCACCGATAGCCACCCCAGCCATGATGCCTTTTTCCATATGACCTGTAGAAACATTTAAGATCACAAACATTAACCCAAAGGTCAAAATGAGCTCCACAACGAAGGCATTCAAGACAGAGAATGTAGGCATCGTTGCCCCCAACATTTCATTCATGGGGAAACAGACTTTCAGCAACAACGAAGCCACAATCGCGCCCGAGCATTGTGCAGCGACAAATGGAAGAATTCGATTAGCTGGAAAACGCCCCGCAAAGAAAAAACCAATGGTAACAGCAGGGTTAAAATGCGCCCCTGAAATATTCCCCACCGCATAAATCATGATCATCACCACCAAACCGAAGGCGGCGGCGACACCCCCGTGACCAATCACGCCATCTAATTCAGCATTGACCACAATCGCGCCACAGCCCGCTAACACCAGGAAAAACGCACCCATGAACTCGGCCACAAAATGGTTCGGAGAGTTAAGATCAAGTAACTTGCACATAAAACTAAAACGCTGCTAAGTCTAAGAAAGCGCAGCATTTTAAGGCTTTCAGCGCGCTCGACTCAAACGAAATATATATGACACAAATGGCACGCCATGAATGGGCACGTAAAGCGAAGGTAGATATTAAGGAAAGCTGGGTAAGTTAGCCGCGATATTAGGCTTAATGCAGGGTTTCAGATACATGCTGCAACAAATCCTTCAAACGCGTGAGCTTTTCATTGCCCATCGACTTGGTCATGGCCTTGTACTGCCTTTCTAGCTGAGGGTAAATACGG
Organism: Agarilytica sp.; assembly: GCA_045430305.1. Taxonomy (GTDB): domain Bacteria; phylum Pseudomonadota; class Gammaproteobacteria; order Pseudomonadales; family Cellvibrionaceae; genus Agarilytica. The sequence goes on from JAILXW010000003.1 coordinate 297,641, forward strand.
TCGTGCAGACGCTTTCCTTTGGCGCTGAGGCGAATATTTTGCGCACGCTGATCTTGCTTATCTGCTTTGCGCACCACAACGCCATCATCTGTAAAACGGGCGAGAATTCGGGAAAGGCTAGGGCTAAGAATGCAACTCTCTTGAGCCAATCTCTGTGCATTCATCTCACCGTGCTTATGTAACTCACGCACCACACGCCACTGCTGCTCTGTGATCTCGTGCTCGTTCAAAACAGGCTTAATATTAGCAATCGCACTCTCGCGCGCTTTGAGAAGAAGACTGGTGATGGATTCTATGTCTACAGGCATTGCAGGTTCCTAAGCTTGCCGAATTGCATAACTTTAATGATAGACAACAGATCAAAATTTGACTGATTTTTTGGAGCAATGGGAAAAATGGTACTAGCGGCCACCCGTTTTCGCATTTTCGATTATATATAACAAAAGATGGGCACCTTACTACGCACAAAATTTTTCCATAAAAAAAGGGCGCAAATGTATGCGCCCTATACTCCTTTGGAAGAGTGGTGAAACTTTATATACGAAACGAAAGGTTAACTTCTATTTGTGGTTAACCTTCCATTTTCACCAACCGAAGGTAATTTTTCGAAGGCAATATATTTATCTAACGCACCAACGGTTGAACCCAAACTCTGGGATACCGACACCCCGAGATCATTCCCGCCACTATAGACAGTTGGGAAATTTTCTTCGTCTCCGTGCAAAGCCATGTAATTCAAAACTAAACAGTCAGCTGTGTTTTTAGCATTGTTAGAAGTGGCATAACCAGAACTCGTATTTACATTACCGTCCGGATTCATATAACCGATTTGCTGATGCTGGGCCTGCTCGGTTTCTGAATTTCCGCGAAGCACTGGCTTACTGCTCGGGTCATAGACCAAACAAAACTGCGAACGCGTGTTGGAATTATCTGACTGCCACATAAATTTGTTGCGGCCCGCAGCCGAAGTATCAATCGTGCCATTAGCAGATAGTGAACCGTCACTATATACCGCTATCATCACAGGTACTTGTTTAAGCGCTGCATATTGTAAGACCGCCCCAATACATCGGCCCGCTCGCAGATCGCGCGTCTCCCCGGTTGAACGCCCTTGCCCGTGATAGTCGTAACCCCCCATCGAGATAAGGCCTGCCCCCGCATAAGCGCTATCGCTAGCACCATCAATGGCCAGCTTCATAACGGAAGCTGTTTTACGAAACTCTCTATCGCCATTTAATTCATCAACAGTGAAAATTCCGGGAGCAATACCATCTGTTTCACTCAAAATATCGAAGTTGGTTTGATCAGGGTAGTTTTTAGCAACATGCGCGCTTTTCAGGTACACACACTCTAATTTTTCTTTGAGCGCCTGATCAAATGCAAAGCTTCCGTTGTAACCATTGAGCTTGTCGCGACTCATGCGCGCAACTGACTCCATCACTGAAACCACCTGCTCAGACTCCAAGGCCCCAAAGTCACCTACGCTTACCAAACCGAGCGCATCAGCACGGCTATCGACTTTGGTTGGCCTAAAGACGTCAAACTCTGGCGCCATAAACTGCGTTGGCGTTCTCGAATTGCCGCCACCCATATCGTTACTTCTGGATGCAACCGAATACACCAAATCACCTTTGGCACCGTAAAGGTTTAAGCCTGGAATTGGGTTATGCGGATTGTTACCTGTATCGTTATCTGAACGCGCCGCCATCACAAAGCCATTCGTGTTTTCTCTGGCGGTTGTATCCGTAAACTTCTCAAGAATACCTCTTAAAAACGCGCTGTCGCCGTGAAAAGCCAAACCAAGTGTTTCATCAACATGGTCAACACTGGTCGCAGTACCCTGAAAATCTGCCGCTTGTGGCGCGCCCGGAATCATCTCTGGTGGCAAACCTTGCCTTGCATAACCGGCCGTACTCAAAAAATCCAACTGCCCCCCCGGGCCGCCAACGAGCACATTCGAACCTGACGAGTTACACCCCCCTGCCAGGTCAAAAGCAATAAAAGGAATTTTGCCGCCACCATCGGTATTTTCACAAATAGCACTCATCACATCCTGTAGATCTTCTGATATATCGAGACCATGAGCAGGCATTGAACTGATCAAGCTGCCAAACATGGAGCCGCCCACCAGGGTACCCATTCCCGTAGTAAAGCCCTGCGCCAAAAACTCTCGACGCGAACGAGGTCTAGCGTGATCTGGTTGATACAAAGGAACATCTAAATCTTTAAATAAATTTTTCTTAGCCATAATTTTTACCAACCTTATTGCATCAACATCGCTGCACTAGCGAGTACAGAAGTACACACTGCAGTTGCTGCAGAATCTGAATCGACTGCATTTGCGCCTGTCATAAGCGCTTGAATGAGACCCTGAACACTATCAACATCAGCAGATTCTGCTGCGCCCTCGTTGTTTAATCGTCTTCGTACATCTGCAACATCAGCACCGGTGCTGTAGCCAGGCAAACCAATTAACATATTATCCATCAACGCATTAACAAGGCTTATATTGTCGACATCATTTTCATCCGGCGACAAATCTCCAATCGCACCAAAATAAGCAGAACTCAAAGCTGCATCACCAATAAGTTCGTTACAGTAAGCCAACGACAACTGAGTAATTGCTGATTGCTGAGACGCCAAGAATGAAGAAGCATCTGGCGCTGCTGGCAATGAGCGACGAATTTCTTGTGAATAGAAGTCATAGATGCGAGCTGCCGGAACAGTTGAGAGCGCTGACATGTTATGGAAAATTTCGTCGAACATGCGCACACCAATATCTGGCTGCTCACCCGCCTCAAGAATATCGGGCACCGGGCGGTCATCTTCTACTGGGCGCGTATAAGTTTCAGCACCTATTCGCTCAAAGGTCAGAAAGAACACATCTTCAGCAACGCCATTTTCTACGGCAATAACAGTACCGGCAGGGCCTGGGTTTTCGGCCACTTCGTCGCCATCAAGAATGCCATTACCGTCTTCATCACCGCCACCATATGGAAGCGCTGTATCACCCCAAAGGCGAGCGCCAGTCTCATCACTGTAGTTTCCACTATCAACGGTAATGTTGATGCTGGCAAAGGATTGACCTGCGATGGCCTCATTACCATTAATACCAATGCGCATACCTTCAAACGCGATTGGATTAGTGATTTCAGCGCCTTCATCCATCACCATAAAAAACGGCTCTTGGAATAGATAAGCATTGTCGTCGAATAACTCTACCGTAAAGATCACGAAGGCTTCGTCGTACGGGACGTACTCTGACACACTAAAGAACATGAAGTATTTCTGACCGACACCCGCATCGAAGTTCGCGCGGATCTGATCTTCATCGAGCACTCGGTTATGAATGGCGAGGAAACGAATAGTGCCCTGCCAATCATCGGTGGAACCAAGCTCATTCCCTAAGCTCAACGGAAAAGTTGGGTCCCAATCAGCGATACCGCCCGCTTCATACGCTTCGTCATCTTCGACGCCCAACTGGCCATTAACGTAGATCTTTCTGCCGTCAATCGGATCATAGGTTGCCACCACATGCTGAAGCGTCGCCTGAAGTAGCTCGTCACCAGAAGGGGTATTCAAGAAAGGTTCGCCGTTAAGGTCAGAATTTTCGTTACGCGTATAAAAATCATAATCGTATATGTTTTGCATCAACGAAAAGTTACGCTCCGTATCGTTACCGGAATAAGTCACGATACGAGACTCTTCTTGTGTCACATTGCCGGGGATCACCCAAGCTTCGACTGAGTATTCGCTAGTTAAGCCAATTTGCTCATGAAGCTTTCGACTCGCAATATCATTACCTTTGGCGATAGCATTATCTTCAAATCGAATACCCCAAGACCCAAGCCACTCAACATTACCCGTAAAATCTAAGTGCAAAACTGGGTCAATACCGCTGATGTCATACGCCGTACCGCCCTCACCCTCCTTGAATTGATATAACGCAATGACGTTTGTCTCTACACGCCCACCGGCACTGATAATTTGGCTACTATCGTGATTAAACTGCGCCGCGCTACTCACAATCCATTCTTCAGGGATTTCCCTCTCCTCTACCGCTCCGCCATTTAAAAAGTCACGAATAGCCTGCTCCATTTCTTGGGCACTATATTCTGCAGGGCTCAACACACTATCTGGATTGGGGTCCGGCCACGTTTCGTGCCCCCCCAAGACTTTTTGAACCAGCTGCGATTCTGCTACGTTGTTAATATCCAACGCGATTAATGATCGAACCTCTGAAAAGGCGACTTCAGGGTCAATACTGGAATGAAAAGGCTGCTGCCTTTGAACCGTATTCTCCGCGTGACAACGATTACAGTTTGCAGAAGATGCATCCGTCATTAATGGATAGATAGTGGCCTCAAATACACTCTGGGCCGAATCTGTAAATACAAATATCTCTTCTACCGACTCCGGATCAGACGGCGGCTCCAACACAATCTCTGTAGCACTTGCGCCACTGGCCGTACGCCAGCGATTAATCGCATTTAAAATCGTGTCGTCTGCACCACCATCCCACGGGTTGTGATCATTGACTACGCGTTGATAAATCGCCGAGTTAGAAGGCGCCTCAAGATCAACGTAAGACTGGATCGCATCATAGGCGAGATTAATATCATCCCTGCGCACAAAGGGCTCACCGCCACCAGGACCACCTTCATAGTGACAAGCCCCACAACGGTCTTCTTGCGCCAGCAAATCCCAGATATAGAGCTTAAAATTCAGAACATCGTCGTTCTCTGCTGTAGGACCGTTATACACGAGCGTGTCATCTTGCTCCTCGGCTGGCGGCGCGACATTTTCAGCATTTTCGGGTGCACTGTCGGTTGCCCCTCCACAGCCAACAAGAATGGCAATCGCACCGTATATCGCGAAAGAAGAAAGCGTTTTCGTCATTTCAATATTCATCGCTTACTCTCCTTTACAGTAGTCGGCTGAACGGGCGAATACGTGCTTCATATCACCCTCACGCGAACCGCTGGGTTCAGTAAATTCTGCCACCATGGCATTCACTTCTACAACATCATCACTGTCTGCCGGGTCACGTAAACACACGGCTTTAAATACACGCTGAATGTGACATTGAGCAAAGGCTTGCGTATGCGCCAACTCTTGGAACATTCCGCTTGCGCCCTGACCAGCGCCAGGAAGTGCTTCATCCCAACCTAGCGCGGTATTTTTGCCCTCGCGCCAATAGTTATTCCACCGGTCATCTGGCGTAATGTAGCCCGCAGGAAAGGTAGCATTGTTGTTGAAATACTTTGACTGAACAGTGCCTGGCGTATAAACGATGAAACCATCAGCCCCTGTTGGATCATCGTCCCTGTTTGGCACCTCATAGTGGTGATAAGCCAAAGCCTGAGTCATAGGGTCCATACCGCTATGACACCCAATACACGACGTTAAAAAGATCTCTGAATCGCCACCCGGGCTACGAGATACGTCTTGGCGTATACGGTCAGAGGGCCGCGACACATCATGCACTTGCTCCATATCCAAGCAAAGGTGATTAAGCATCGTGAAGCGGAAAGCAGCACGATTAGTGCCTGCAATTAAGAATGCGCGCGCACCCGCACGCGAAGTTACAACGCCAGAAGCACCGCCGCCGGCAAGATCAGGGTTAACCGCAGATTGAACACGGCGCTCCAAATCATCTTTTAAGCTGAAGCCTGGGTCGCCATTGAGTTCCAACTCAGCCTCTAGCTCGGTGTAATGCAGGTTATTGTTAGCAGCATAACTGGTAAGAGAACTCGGCCCTGTATAAAGAATATCTTCATACAGTACACCGCGGAAATCCAGGTCATCATTATCTCTAACAAATCCAACTACGGTAGCAATGTAATCATTTAAGTCAGCAAACACATCAAAATCTCGATTCGTCCATGGCGCCGACCAGTTTTTCAGAGTGACATTGTAGAAGCTGTGATCGTAGTCATTATCAATCGCAAAACGAGCTACATCGTAGGTCGTTCCGCCGCCATCAAGAATCGCCTGCATATCATCGAGGGCTTCTGTACTTGGTAAATTCCCTGTCAGTCGATTGTGTATACGTATAGCCTGGTCGGTCGACGTCGCCCAAACCGACATACTCATCGCCAAGCATGCGACACCCAGCGCAAGCTTGTGAGCGAGACGCCCACCCGCTTTAAATCTGGTTGTTTGTTTTCTCTGAATAGCCATCTCACTTCGCCTTTAAACTGTCGTCTTGTATACAAAACTTAATTTCGCTAACTTTCACCCAAAGGTGACACTTTTTGTTTTTTGGATGACGTTTTTTGTCAGTTTTAACTTTCAAAACATGACAATATTTGTCACCTCGTTTCTTTCCATTCCCGCGTAAAGCCCGGTTTGTCTGCGTCTGAACGGATATTTATAAAATTTCACATACTGTGTGTACACTTATGCAAACGCAGGATTTATACCTAAAGCACGAACCTGCTCACAAACCGATCAAATCACACGCAAAAATGTGACGCAGTTCAAAATATTCTCGCGCTCTGGGGAAAAACCCGCCCCCAAATACAAATGCCACTCACATTTATTTCAAAGGAAAACCACTGTTTTGCACTCAAGTATAGGTTTTTAAACCGGCATACAGGCTCATGAACAGACCTTCCATCTGAAATTCGATTTCTGTGGCTTAGAGAATCAAAATCGGCACAAGTCTTGATGAAGAAAACAAAAAGAATTTATAGAATCCCAAAATACGCGAAGCACAACCGATATTAATACTAAGGGGAGTTGGCGTTTATCCAACCTGAAGCGCTCACATGTTTTTGCAAATCATTCGCAACTAACGTGTTAGTCTTAAAAATGGATTTTGCCCAAGCTGTTATGCAAATAACTTCGAGCATCGATATGAAAAAGATTTTCACCTACACCAGCCTCATTACTGCACTCATCCTTACAACGGGCTGTCGTGATGTGACCGAAAACGATTTAGATGGCACCACTGGGTCGCAAGAAAGTGACCCAGCTGTGGTTGATAAACCCGTCGCCTACATTCAACGTCCGGTGCCTATCGGCTTTATAGATGACGATGATGTGCAGGCCAACATTCTGCCAGACAACGTTCTAAACCCGGCTGAATCTCGTGCAGGTGCCGTTTTGGTGTTAAAAGATCGCGCCAGCGTTTCAGCCGCGAGCCGGGTCATCACGGAAGGTGTTTTCCCTTTAGATGACGGCGAAGAACCGCTTTATGACGTACGAGATTTAAGCACCAATGAAGACGGCACCAAACTCGTTTTTTCTATGCGCGCCCCGCTCGACCCAGGCATGGACGATGACGACCCAGCCCAACCTACATGGAATATTTGGGAATACGATGTCGAAAACGACGAATTAACACGAGCCATTGACTCTGACCTTCAAGCCGAGCGCGGTCACGACCGCCACCCCACTTATATGCCTGATGACAGCATCGTGTTTTCTTCTACACGCCAAACCTCATCGCGTGCACTCATGGGAAGCTTCAACCGACCACAGTACAACTATGTGACCGAAGGCGATGATGAGATGTACGCATTCACGCTGCACAGCATTGATGAAGACCGCCTCGAGATCACGCAAATTTCTTTCGGTAAAGGCCATGACCTACAACCAACATTACTTCGCGATGGCCGCATTTTGTTTTTACGTTGGGACGACACCTCTAACCGCAACGATGACCGCCTAAGCCTTTACACCATGAACCCCAACGGTAGCAATTTAAGCGTCTACTATGGTTTTCATAGCCCATCCAGCTCTGGCGATAACGACCAGGGCGCACTGACCAAACCCAGACAAATGCCAAGCCCCGACGACCGTATTCTAGTCAATTATCGTGCGCGTGAAACCTCGATTCTGGGCGGCGATATTGTTGCAATCGATAGTGAAAACTATATAGACCTCACCCAGCCCACCTCCGCCAATACAGGCGGTACCGGCCCTGCTGAAGATTCAGTATCTGTGGGGGAGGTCATCATTGAAGCCCAGTCCCCCCACGGCTACTTCAATTCTGCCTACGCCTTAGATGACGGCACCAATCGCCTTTTGGTAAGTTGGATGCCCTGCCTCGTTCAAGGCTACAGGCTCGACATATACGTCGAGCGCGTAGATACCGACATTGTGAATGCAGACGACGAAATTATCGGTGTTGACACCCGTTACCTGCTGATTGATGTTGATGGCAATTATGTCGATGAAAACGGGGATCGCATCGCCACGGGAGGCGACCCCGTAGAAGCGCCATTCGAAGACCTAGTGTCACTGCCCTGCACCTCGGGCACGTTCGGAAATGAAGAGATCGAACCCGCTGAACCACAGTTTGGCATTTGGATTTACGACCTAGACGCGCAAACGCAATCCCCCGTGGTACTCGCGACAGATGTAGGCACTATGTACACCGATGCTGTGGTAATAGAGCCTCGCACACCTGCCGACATCATCAATAATACTGACAACGCTGAACTTCGCAGTGAGCTGGTCGATGAACAAGCTGGCATCCTTCACATTCGCAGCGTATACGACTTTGATGGTGTAGACACAACAGCCGGGGGCATAGCCGCCATGGCCGACCCAGTCGCCACAGCACCTGACAGCCGGCCCGTACGATTTGTTCGTTTTTGGGAAGAGGCAAGTATGCCTCATGAAGACGATTACGAAATTGAAGACGATGCCGTTGAGGGCCGCTTCAACAACCCCGGCCGCAGTATTATCGGTTACGCTGAAGTACACCCCGACGGTTCGGTAATGGCAAAAGTGCCGGCTAATACTGCGTTCTCAATGGAATACGTTGATGCTAACGGCCGACGCCTAACCGGGCAGTACAGTCAGCGCCACAATAACTGGATCAACGTGCGCCCCGGTGAAATTCGCGAATGTAATGGCTGTCATACCTCAACGAGCACAGAGCCCCACGGCCGCATAGATGCAGAACCAGAAAGCGCCAACCTTGGTGCGCTCGCGGCCGCCAATTTTCTCAACACTCAACTATTCGATTCCAACGGAACCGCCTACACCATAACACCCGAAGTAGGGGAAACGATGGCCGAATACTACGTTCGGATACAGCGCTTAGCTGAAGCAGATGAAGACCCACTCGCCCTATCACTCGACTTGAATTACACCGACGTGTGGACTGACCCTGCAAGTGGAGCAACACCAGGCACCGAGGTATCAATCGAATTTGGCGACCCTAGCGCCCTCGGGCCAGACAACCTACTCACCGCCGCACCAGTAGGACTAGAAAAATGTTTGAGCGACTGGAGCTTCGATTGCCGCACAGTCATTGACTACCCTGACCACATTCAGCCCATTTACGAAGTGAGCCGTACCGTTACCGTCGATGATGGGACAGGATCGCCTACCACCTACGAAGACACTACCTGTATTGCGTGCCACTCGGCCACCGACCCCGACGGTATGGCACAAGAACCAGCAGGCCCCGAAGGCTTTCAATTCGATTTCCGCCCAGTGGTTTCACCCCTCGATGACGACATGATATTACTGCGCGGCTACGACGAGTTTTTTGCTCAAGGCGATACGGTACTTGTGCTGAACCCCGATACAGGCCTTCTAGAAATTCTATTGGTAGAAGCGAGAGACCCCGATACCAACGAGATTATTTACGAAGAAACTGCCATTTTAGATATTGATGGCAACACCACCTTTGAGTTTATCGATACTACCGACGCAAGTACTGTTTGTGCAGCAGCAGGTGCAGAAGTGTTAGACAACACACTTGAGCCAGTGGTAGACCCCGATACCCTATTGCCGGTGGCCTGCATACGATTTGTGTGCACGACGGACGAAGTCACCATGGAAGAAGTATTCTTCGACGTTAACGGCAATGGCAACCATGACCGGGAAGACAGCTGCATTGAGCGCCAGCCCGTTTTCGTACCAGCGCAAGAAGATCGCTACCTTAACGCTAACGGCGCCAACAATGGCAATAACCAACGCTTCTTTGATGCCTTTAGTGCGGGTGGCTCTCATCCAGACTCCTTAACGCCCGCTGAAATCAAACTATTCTCAGAGTGGCTCGATATCGGCAGCCAATACCAAAATGAAATATTTAAAGCGCTAGTTGACTAAATATTTGGCATTTATATCACTGCGGCCTCATACGAGGCCGCACTTCTCTCTTGATTCACATGTTCAGCAAATTGCATTTATAAAGATGCTGAAACATTCACGCCAAAACATACTAGCTGCACAAAATAAAAGCGACTCGAATGGTAGACTTAACAAGTACAGGTATTTATGCGTAAGATTGCGCCCTAAACCGCGAAATCTCGCCACAAAAAAGATAGATACCCCTATAATTCACACACGCCGCTCAAACATAACGATACCAATTGAGCCAACCGAGACCTTTGGATGCTGAAAATACGCCCCTGGCTGCTAGCCTTCGTCACATTGTGCTGCGCACAAGTTGCCGATGCGGGCATCTGGGATATTTTTAAACGCGATGGCGTCAACTTGGTTGTGACGGTACCCTACGTAGATATGCGTGCCGGGCCGGGGCGTGGGTTCCCTGTATTTCACTCGCTAGAAAAAGATGAAAAAATTCGCGTATTTAAGCGCCGTACCGATTGGTTTAAAGTAGAATCAAGCGACGGCGTAACCGGCTGGGTACACCGCGCCGACCTCACGGAAACACAAGGAGCGCTAGGCGAAGAGGTGAGCTTCGCGGCTATTGGACGTCAAGATTACATTGATCGACGCCTCGAATTCGGTTTTTTAGGCGGTGACTTTGGTGGTACGGAATCCATGACCACCTATTTAGCCTTTCACTTAACGCAAAATATTTCTTTCGAAGCCAAGCATACTGAGACCTTTAGCTCTGTCGCCAATAACAAACTCACAGCCTTACATGCCGTACATCGCCCCTTTCCAGGCTGGCGTGTATCACCATTTTTTACAATGGGTGCTGGTGAAATTGAAATATCGCCCAGCTCCTCGCTGGTGCAACCAGAGGATAGAACCAACCCCATCTATACTGTAGGCGGGGGAACCTTTATCTATCTTTCGCGTCGATTCCTTGGGCGCCTCGAATATAACAATCACACGCTCATTACGAGTCGTAACGTAAACGAAGAGGTTGAAGAATGGAAACTCGGTTTCAGCGTATTTTTTTAATGCTGGCCACGGCTGTGCTTCTATATGCGCCTCACACGCTTGCGCAGAGAGACGCGAACCCGGAAGAAGCCACGATTTTAGATGAGGTCATTCAGCCCGACCTGAAACGCCGCAAAATTAAAGAAGATCAAATCGACACAGAAAACTTTGAGCTAGGCGCCTATGCAGGGGTTATGAGCGTGGAAGATTTTGGCTCTAACAACACAACCGGCTATCGACTTGCGTATCACATTTCTGAAGACTGGTTTTTAGAAGGCGCATACGGTGAAACCGTCACCGGAGAATCTACTGCGGAATCACTCTTTGGCATAGGTGTTATTGAAGAGGACGCCCGCGTGCTTGAGTACACCAACGTATCGCTCGGCGTTAACTTGTTCCCCGGCGAAATTTTTCTCGGAAAAAACTACGCCTTTAACAGCCATATTTTTATCATCTTAGGTATCGGCGATACCAGCTTTGGTGGCGACGAATTTTTCACCTACAACTTTGGTGGCGGCTTTCGTTTGTTAATCACAGACTGGCTGGCCTACCGCCTCGATTTTCGCAACCACGTTTTCACCCACAACTTGCTAGGTGAAGAAAAGTCCATCCAAAACCTCGAGACCAACATGGGTCTTTCGATATTTTTCTAATGGAGTTGTTTATGCGTAAAGTAATACTTGCCATTTTTATCTGCGCACTGAGTACCGCTGGCGTTGCCAAATCGACTAAGCACCAAGAACTCAAAGGTCCCGCAAAAGATTTCACGTTAAAATCGCGCAGCGGAAAAAACCTTCGCTTATCTGACTATCGCGGCCGCGTTGTCATGCTTAACTTCTGGGCATCTTGGTGCGGCCCCTGTAAACAAGAAATGCCCCTGCTCGATAAACTCGCACAACGCTATGGGCCTGCTGGCTTTAGCCTGCTTGGCGTAAATGTGGATGCCGACAAAAAAATGGCCGATCGCGTTTTAAAAGATATTCCTGTAGATTTTGAAATTCTTTACGACCCCAAAAGTAAAGTAAGTGAACTTTACAAAGTAGATGTCATGCCCAGCTCCATTTTGATTGATTGTGACGGCAACTTGAATTACCTACATCGCGGTTACGTGCCAGGCGATGAAAAAGCCTATAAAAAGAAGGTTAAAGAATTATTACGCGCCTGCAATTAATCGGTAATCCGTAAACAGCATGTCTATTTTTGTGAAAACAATATTTCTTGTTAGCTTGTGTGCACTCATGGGCGCCTGCTCGAGCGTAAATAACGTATTGGCAAAAATTGAACCTAAACCTTGGGTAAAACCCTATGAGCGCGACAATTTGGCAGACCCAATTATGTCTTTTGATCGCAACGGTGTAGAGGCGAGTTTTATGACCCACGGGTTTGGCAACCGGGAAGCTGCCATTGGCGCGGAAGGATCTGGAGGCGGTGGCTGTGGCTGTAACTAGCCGATTTTATTTCCTGACCATATTGATTGCTGCGCTATCAAGTGTTGCGGCCAATGCCGCAGTGCTACCCGAAGACCGCAGTGATATCTTATTCCATCAATACGAGGGGGACGACTCCACCTTTAACGGCCCTTCTATTCTTGTGCGCAAAGGCTTTAAAGATACTGTATCTGCTTGGGCCAATTATTACGTCGACTTCAACTCTGCCGCGTCTATTGATGTTGTTACCCAGGGCAGCCCTTACAAAGAGCAGCGCGTAGAAACCAGCTTTGGGGCCGATTACCTTTATAACAAGACTGTTCTTAGCACGAGCTTTACCAACAGCAGTGAAAACGATTACGAAGCGGATAGCTTTTCGCTGGGCTTAAGCCAAGAATTTTTTGGTGACCTATCAACCTTCACCATGAACTATGCCAAAGGTGAAGACGACATTTACCAAAACCGCAGAAACGGCCCCGGTGCCGGCGACATTATCGGAAGAGACTTTCAAGGCAACGCCCACCACCAACGCTTTGCTATTGGCTGGACACAAATCCTTACCAAGAATTGGATTACTAGCTTTAACGCCGAGGCATCTATAGACGAAGGCTTCTTGCGTAACCCTTATCGCTCGGTACGCATTGTAAATGCGGCTGTAGGCGGCAATGATCAATTTCGCGAGACTGAAATTTATCCTGCTACCCGCAGCAGCCAAGCATATGCAGTCAAAAGCATGTATTACTTACCTTGGCGGTCAGCGGTTAAACTCGAATACCGCACCTTTAACGACAGCTGGCAAATTGAAGCAAACAACTACGAAATAAAATACACCCACCCTTTTAAAGAAAACTGGATTTTCGATATTCGCTATCGTTTTTACGACCAAACTCAGGCGAGTTTTTACCGTGAATTTTTCGACTTCGCTGAACAATTTGACTTTAGGGCAAGCGATAAAGAATTGAGTACCTTTAGCAATACCGCGATTGGCTTTGGCGTGACCTGGGAGTTTATTCCTACTTGGGCGCCTTTTGTTGATCGAGCGACGTTGAATTTCTACTTTGACTACGTAGATTATCAATACGACAACTTCCTGGATAAAAGACAATCTGTATTATCCGACCCTAACCGTGTCGAATTCGGCGAAGAAGACCCCTTCAGCTTTACAGCAAATATATCTCGTCTTTTCCTGTCGATTTGGTATTAGTCAGCCAAGCAACACATCAAAACCTGCTTCACACTCTGAAGCCCATACACCCCAAACCCATAAATATTTGCTAGAATCGCCGCCAGTTTTAATGGCCCCCCAAAGTAGGGGATTGAAGTTAGGGATTGGACCAGGAGATAGGCTATGACCTTACCCAAACATTTACGCAACCTTTCACTCGCTATACTAGCAGCTGCATCGCAAACCCAAGCTGGCACGCTTGACGCCGACCTGAACAACGAAACACTGCATGCGCGCTACAACATCAACAGCGATAAAGCCCAAGTAGGTTTAAGCCTTGACGGCATGTTTACCGACGATAAAGGCGAAGCACTTTATTTCACAGCAAAAACACAAGGCAAACTAGGTAACTCTCAAAATATTCGCGGAGGCTTCGGTGGCCGCGCCTACTGGCTTTCGCCGGACCAAGGGGACGACCTGCAAGCGTTTGCGCTCGGTGGCTATGTAAGTGTCGTGGTACCACAAGCACCCGACCTTACCATTGGAGCTGAGCTATTTTACGCACCGAGCATCACCGTCAGTGACGACTGGGAAAATGTTAAACATTTGGAATTACGCGTTTCTTACCAATTATTTGAAAATGCTGCGGTGTACATGGGGATTCGACAGTTCGAACTAGAATACGATGCACCTGCATTCGTCGACGATGATGTAGAAGTCGACGACGGCGTTCATTTTGGGTTTAGCTTGCAGTTTTAAAACCACCTAGGGTCAGAGCTGACACTCTGACCCTGCTTCAGCGTTTATCCAACACTTCACTAGAACGCCTCCCAAAGCGTTTCAAAACATCGCTGATACTTTTCTACTAAAACGGAATCATCAATTGATAAAATGTTTTCGTGATTGTATTCGGTCGCGCTTCGCGTCCAATTAAAACTCCCTGTTACCAAAATAGAGTTGTCGAATAAGGCAAACTTATGATGCATATGGTGACGCGTTTTATCTTTTTTTAACAAAATCCCTTTCGACGCCAAATAATCTACATCACTACCTCGATCACCCGCCTTATCATCGTCAGTAATGATACGAATCTTTATACCATGCTGATGCCGCTTGATTAGCACTTCGCTAATGTCATTATCAGAGAGTGTAAAAATACAAATATCGATGGCTCGCTCAGCCTGCTGAATACGAGTAAGCAGCGCGTCTTTACAATCATCGCCCGGACTAAAATAAGCATTGGCCTCTGTGGCTTTTGCATCTGTTGCGTCAATGGCTTTGATAATTTTTTCTAGCCATTTTAACAGGGGCTTAATGTTCTCGGTTTTGGCTGCCTCTTCGACCAAGTCAAACGCGCGATTTCGCACAAATGCTTTTGATTCCATGCTTGCAGCTTTTAACTCATTCAGCAGTGTATATTTTTCTGATTGATCCAAGCGCCTATCTTTAAAAGACTCACATAGCACTTCAAAAAGTTCGGCTTGGCTGCATCCAACAGTGTTACTGGTAGTATTAGGTGTATTGATCATAGTGGATTAGCCTTAGTTACATGATCATAGGTGTAACACAGTAGCTATACGTTTAGAGGCGTATCGAGGCAAGCAAAACAAAAGAAGGCGAAAAGAGTTTCAATCAGCCCTTGCAACTGTATGTAAACACAGCTATTGTATATACATACAGGCCTGAGCGACCACCAGCCCTGTGTGATGAGCACTCCCTTATGACCACTTTGGGCTACATCACCTTCGCCGCCTTCGGGCGGCATTTTTCGTATGCACTGTGCTCACGCTAGCACGCTTCACCTTATCGTTTTTCTCTAAGCCCCTTATTTAAGATCATACTGAAATGATCCGTAAGAATACGGAGAAAAAACCAAACGCTACTCTAGCGCAGCATACGTGATCACTATAGCTATTTTATCACCCCGCTAAGGGCGCTCTTGATATTCGATATAGTTAATGAGCAATTTAAAGGGCATTTTTTCACCGAGGTGAATCACGATTCCGCTGCGGCCGCCTTCATAGTCTTGAATAATGGTCACAGGTTTTTCTAACACGACCCGATAATCGGCATCATCACGTTTACCAACTACCACGACCTCTTCTATGCTCCTTCCCTGAGCCTGCGGCAATGTCACTTCCACGCGATTAAGCTGATCGTCTTTAACATTTGATATAGACGTCACTTTCGCGCCAAGTACTGCACCCTCGTGGCCTGTTTCCATTTGTAGCCAACCTGTTTCAAAACGCATTCCTTTTTTATTTGTATTAACGTTTGCATGTGCAGCGTCATCCTTTTTAAAAGCGCTTTCCGCATGCGCGAATGACATTACGTGTAGCGCAGTAATACACGCAGCTAACACCAGGAAAATTTGTTTGCTTTTCATCTCGCTAACCTTTTTTATTAATTCTGCCCACACCCGTCGAAACTGCCACTTTCGGATTCATCAACGCTCTTCCAATTGTTACACAGCTACCGCACGAGGTTCATAACTTTTTCGCAAAAGGGGCGATATATTTCTTGCGCCTAAAAACCTTAGCTATACGCACCAGCCAGAGACTGACAAAAAAACCGGGAACGATACACTCAAGCCCCAAACACAACCCACCCTTGAAGCGTCCTTTATTTACGCTGATACATGACTACGGGAGGATTAAAAAATATTATTGAATCAAACCATAAGCAAAACGTAAGGTTGTGATTCCAGTCGTATGTTGCCTACCTATCAGAGGCAAGGTAAGTAGGCACAGCAAAATTGAGGAATTTTAAATAAAACACTGTAATATTTGTGGTGGAATTGCACAGACTAATACGGCAAGAAATCCATATCGTAATTAACGACTGTCTTGGCCACGTTCTTAGCGCCGAAGCTAATCAAACGAATACGCGCTTTAAGTTTACGTTCAAGCGCAGGATCATTCAGATCACTGGAAACAATACTCACATTGACAACTCGACCAGAAGCATCGATTTCAATCTTAAATGCCACTTTACCCTCAAGAGCAGGGTTTTTACGTAAGGCTCGATTGTATATCGCATAAATCGCCCCTTTATTTTTGTCCATAATTTTGCGAATTTCTTCTTGGCTCCGCGAAGACCGGTCGGCGTCAGTTGCCACAACAGCAGGGCCTTTCCCGTCGCCGGTTTTAAGCTTGCTGGTTACCGCCGCAGCTGTCTTTGTAGATGATACCGCCACGCCGCCTGTATCACGGCTTAGATTAGAGGTGTTAATACCACCACTGCCTTTTTTAGCACCACTAGAAATAACGTCGCGGCTCAATTCAGCGGCTTCGCCCGTACTTTGCGTAAGCTCGGCGTTCACTTCAGACAAGTCAAATGAATCGCGCAACTCTGAAAGTTGATCTGCAAACTGATTAATTTCTACTTGTGCTTCTTCTCGCGCCTTTTCTACCAGTTTCGCAGGAGGAGGCGTTGGTTTTGGCGTCGGTTTTGGCTCTTCTTTTTTCTTCTCTGGTTCCTTTTCTTTCTCTTTTTCTTTTTCCGGCTCGGGTGTTGGTTTTGGCGTGGGCTTCGGCGTTGGTTTAGGCAATTCTTTCTTCTCTAGCACTACTTTGGCAAGCTGAGGCGGCAGTTTTTCCAGATCTTCACGCTTTGGCTTTGGTACATCAATAAGCGGAATGCCGATGCTTAGCACTAGAAATGGCAGCAGTAGCGCAATAAATATATTTTTATAGCGCTTGTTGTCTTCTGCGGTCGACGTCCAAGGTAGTTGAAGATTAGGCGCTGCTATCAATCTCGCCATTTTAACCCCCTACCGCCGGTGCAGCGGGCGGAGATGTGCCATCGTCGGGCACCTGACTTACTGCCAACGAAATATTACGATATTCGGCTTTGGCGCACGTCGTCATGATTTTTTTCAGCAATGAATAAGGAATCTCTTGGTCACCCATAATGGTGACCTCTAAGCCTTCTTCTATCGCTTTTTCTAATGCGGCAACAGAAAGTTGTTTTTTACGTCGTTCCGCAAGGTATTTCAGCTCTTTTGAAAGTGGTTTTATTTCATTCTCGTCGCTCTTTAAAACGTTTTTAACGCTAGCTATTTTTCGACCGCCAACGAGAATTTCTTCATTGCTCACCATGACAATAAGATTGTCTTCTGGTTTTTTGTCTGCAACAGATGCAGGGAGTTTAATGTCTTTATTGCTTTGTAACACTTCAACATCAGAAGAGTTCACCAAAAGGAAAAACACCAAAATGGTGAAAATGTCCATCAGTGAAACCAGATTCAATTTTGACTGGTTTCGTGAGCGACGGTGGTGCCGCTCCATTCGTTTTGCTCGTACCGACTGCTTCATGAAGAAGGTTGCTCCTTTTTACCTGAGCTGCCTTTAGCACCGTTGTTTAGGTTGTTGGCCGGAGCGTCTCCCAACGAAATCACGGGAAATAGTTCTGCATCCACAACGGAAGCTATTTGCACGGCTTTAAAGCTGCGCGCTGTGTCCATTGCTTTTACGATAGTTTGATAGTTTGTGTCGGGCTGAGAAAGAATGAGAATATCGTCTTTGTCGACGTCTTTATCACGCAGTATGCGCTTCACTTCTTGCAAAGTGTCAGACAGCAATTTGAAGTCGTATACCAATTCGCCCGTGGATTCATCTTCTGTTTTGGGCAGGCGCTTCACTGGCACGCCGGCTGGAAAATTCACTAAGAGTTCATTTTCAAAAATAATCAGTTCGAGGGTTTCATTTTTGAGATCTTCTTTCGCTTGCTGCGGGTCAGAGGAAAGATCAGGCAACTTCAAATCGAGCACAGTAATGTGCGAGAACACCATGCTCATTAAAAGCACGGGCACCAAGATGATCATCAAATTCATGAATGAAGTGATGTCGAGATCAGCTTCTTGTTGTCTCAAACGTCTAGTACGCATAATTAAAACCGAACGTTAATAGGTGGCTTTTATTGTCGCTTGCGTTTACTTCACTGCGTCTGTTTGACGCGTACGTGAATTGAGTGTGGTCGACGTAGACATAATATTGAGACACTTCACGCCAGCCATTTCTAAGCTGTCGACTATCTCTGTCGTTTTATTTTGCAAGGTAGCGTGTAGCAGTAGAAGCGGAATGGCCGCCATCAAACCAAATGCCGTGGTGTTCATGGCCACAGAAATGGAGTTTGAAAGCAAGGTCGCTTTTTCTGAAGGGTCTGCATTGGCTACCGCTGTAAACGCAGCGATCAAGCCCATGATCGTACCAAGTAGGCCTAACAAGGTCGAAATGTTCGCCAAGGTCGCCAAATATTGTGTACGCTTTTCCAAACGCGGTACCGCTTCCATCACACCCTCTTCCATCGCGTATTCGATTTCGTCACGACGAGGCGTCTGCTGCATACGAGCAACACCAGAAGCTACGATACGACCGATAGGCGCCTTTGACTGCCGTGCTAACTCGACAACACCGGCATAATCTTTTTTACGCAGCAGCGGTAACATGCGATCGAACGAGCGCCGGTTTGACGATTTCGCACCGGTAAGAAAGACCCAACGCTCAATGGCCAAGGCTAAGCCGATCACTAAGACCAGTGCGATCGGGTACATAAAAGGGCCACCCTGTTGAAAGAACGTGATTACTTGGTTCATAAAGCAATGCCTCCGCTTAATTGCTTTGCATTCATAAAGACTAATTTTGAATGAAACTTAAATGAGTATATGCGTGAATTCAGGACTTGCCAGAATGGCACTTTATTCATCTCGAATTAAAAATTATTTATCTAATTGATCGATATATTGCACTTGACGCTGATGCTCAACACGCTCGACATGTCCAAAGACGTGCTCCATGGCTTTTGAGCTTAATGGTAAATACAGTATGGTCGTATCTTCGGCTTGTTTCCACGGAACAATGTAAAGAACCGTGGGTTGTTCTTGGTTACCGACAATGGTTGCACTTAAATTTACAACTTCAGTTTTACCTGAGGGCGCCCTAACAGCCGGTGTGGGCACTGGCGTGGCTACCGGCGTTGATGCAAGCGTGGCCGCAGATTCGCTCGCAGGCGCTGCCTCATCCGCTGCACGCTCATCGTCAGTCAGTGGCAATTCATTTTCCGTGTCGTCCAACGGATCTTCGTTTACTTCGTCCGACACAACATCAGCAAGCGTTTCTGGCGTATTTTCAAGTTTCGGCTCTGGCGCGAGCGAAGTTTCGTCTTGCGCAAATACAGTTACTGACAACAAACTGCCAATAATTAACATATGAAGCGGTTTCATTGTGTGTTTAACCTCCGTTTAAGGTCGGCAATCCAACCTCGCAGAGTACGATCTTCGCCGCCCAGTAAATTCTGGGTAAGGCGATAATAAGGTAAAGCCTCTTCCAGCCGCCCCATATATAGATCGTACAAAATACCTAAGTTTTTTACCGAAGGTAAATGGTGGGGCCAGATCGCCAAGGCTTTTAGATAGATTGCCTCCGATTCGTCGAATCGCCCTTGCTCACGGTACAGGTAACCCAGCTGCGAATACGCATTAAGGTTTTGTGGATTCGTTTCAATAGCAAATTTGAAGGCCTTTTCAGCGTCTTCCAGCTCACCTAAAGATTGGTGGGCGATACCAAGATTTATATATGGCCCAGCCAGCGCGGGATACGTTTCTACCATTAAGGTCAACAAACCTTTCGCTTGCGCCCATTTTTTTGCACTCATCAACTCTTTGACTTTTGCATACTCTACTTTTGCCGGCCCTGGTACTGAGCCGGGAGTGTAAGGGTTAGGAATCAAGACGAAAGGCTCAACGGCATCTTCTGCAGTTAACTCTATTTGCTCGCCTTTTCCATCTTTTTGGCCCTTAGCCTGCTTGCCTTTCTTTTTATCAACACTCGCACACGAGAGTAGCGAGCCTAATACAGCCAGCAACAAAAATCGCGATAGGAAATGCCACGTTAATATTTGATTAATAGATTTCATCATTAAACTTCAAACTGTGTTCCTGCTTGCCGTAACGAGCCGGTAGAATTTTAGCGAGCGTTTTAAAGCTTTGCTTCACCCAATCATCGTAAATGCCCACCCAAGAACGCTCCGCATTTGAAGCGAGTATATCGATGGCTTTTTCTTCGAAAGGTAGCGCTTGCTCTTCTAGTAAGATTTCATACTGCTCTAGCGCTAGGTCGTCTAAACCTCTAGGACGTTGTGAATCCATCAAGTCAGCCGACAACTGCATATAGATATTACCAATGCGGTGGTTGGCCTGGGTGGCAAATTCAGCAATACCGTAATTTAGTACTTTTTTGAAAGCATCCATTGTTACATCTAAGGCGGCTTTCTTTTTCTTCAAACTCTTTTTAAGGGGCAGTTTGAGCTTTATTCTTTCATAACGATAAAATTCATCATTCGCAAATTTAATCGTTGCAAAAGCAGCAAGATATTTCGAGCGCTGCGTGCGAGAAGCACCCGCATTAGCATCTTCATCAATCAGTTTTTTCAGCCAATAATTGCGTTTGCTTTCTTGTCTTGTTTTTCCGTAGAGTTCAACTAAATGAAAACGGGCTTCAGTAGCAATATCGAATGGCTGAGGATATTTATTGGCATACTGCTTGTATCGCTCAAGCGCATCGTTTTCTTTACCCGCTTTTTCATAAAGTTCAGCAGAAAGATATAAGGCCTGGCGTCGCTCTTCTTCCGTTGTTGCGCTGGCAGACATTTCCGCCAAGGCCCCAGCAGCTTTAGCCCACTGCTGAGACTCTTGATATATAAACGCAAATTTTGGCGCTAGGGTCGCCGCTAACTTATGCGCAGAAAAATTCTTTTTAAAATCTAGTAGTATTTTTTCAGCATTCGCCCAGTCTTTTAATGTGATCAAGTGATTGGCCGCGTCATACTGCGCAGATATAGCAATATCGCTATTCGGTGCAATTTCACGAATACTTAGTAAACGCTGAACTGCTGGGGCAAGTTCATTTGCGGCAATTTGCGTTTCTGCCTGCTTGTATATAGCAGCAGCTAAGCGTTCGATAATTTGCGGACGATCTAGATCTTTCTTCGCCAGCATCTCTAGCAGCCGACGATAGCCCACCTCTGCCGCTTCAAATTGCTGCAAATCAAAACGACTGTGCGCCACAATCAGCCAACCGCTTTTAAGTAATTTTTTATTTGGCACTGGCTGCCACTGGGTAATACGTAAGGCCACATCAGCCGCACGCTGAAATTCATTTTTCTCGAAGATAGCTTGAGCGGCAGATGTTAATAGTTCAACAGCACGTTTATCGCCCGGGTAGTAGTCAGAAAAACTAATCGCGCTTTCTATTTTGTGATCGCGCCAGCGCAAGTATTGTTGCTGAAGCGCTGGATCGTTTGAGTTTTCATCCATCAACTCCTGTAAAGCAATCACTGCAGAAAAACCCGCTTCTGCACCACGCTTTTTGTCTAAGTAGTTATAAGCTACGGTCTCATAGGCCGTTACCGCTCGCTCCAACTCCCCTGCCGCGTAAAACGATTCCCCCATGAGATAAGCCATTTCAGATTTACGTTTATCTTCAGGAAAGGTAAATACAAACTCTTCATAAAAAGCAGCAGCTTTTAGGTACTCGGGTTTTGCTGGCTCAGGCTTTTCATCAGATTTAACTTTTTTCCCTCTGGCGACTTTCTTTTGATACTTACTATTGAGTTTATCAAGCGCAATTGCGCGCGCATGGTAATAACTACTTAGTTCATCCAAGTAGAGACTTAGCTTCGGCTTAATCGCTTCTCTACGACTATCATCACGTTCAGCCCAAAAAGTACTATAAGCACCGTAGCTGCGTACATACTCCTCTTTTGCGGGAAGTATTAAGCTGGGGAAACCACCTTTGTCGTAGGTTTCAATCGCTTTTGTACTAAATTCAGGGGCTTGATCTGTGTTAGGGAATTGCTGCACATAATGGCGATATGTATCGGCGCTGTCGCGAAATCTACGCTTTTCAAAATAGAGGTCACCCAATTCCATGTACAGCAAATGCTTGTAATGGCGTACACCGAGGGTGTTATAAACATCGGTAATACTTTCTGCACCTTCAAGGTATGAAAATGCAATACTCAATACACGTAATGTATCTTTCGACATATTGCGCTGCGTATTGGTGAGTTGGCTTGCGGCTCGCCCTTCGATCAAGCTTTTATCTAATACTTCAGTAAAGGAGCGAATCGAAGCACGGTAACGGTTGCGTTTGAATTGAGACCAACCGTGCATGTATACCGAGTTAATATAAAATGGGGTTAACTCACCGGCCTGCATGACACGTGCGTAAAGCTGTTCTGCTACATCGTAGTTTTCATCACTAAACGCTTTTTCTGCTCGCCTAAAATCAGCCTCGGCCGCAAAAGGCGACTGAGGGAATGTCGTTACTAAATCTGTCAGTATTTCGTCCGACTCGGCCATACGCCCATCAAGCGCGTATGCTTTTGATAATTGATACAGCAAGCGCTCGTTAGACGGCGTGCCCTCTTCATTCTGACGCTCTGTATTTAGCACCAGAAGCTCCGAGAACATATTGATAGCAGTATTAAAAAATTCTTTTTGTTCCGTCGCATTCAATTGATTTTGTTCAGCTCGCACCATTTCTAGATCGGCTAGTCGAGCAAGAATACGGTGACGCACGTCGGCATCTTTCGCCACACTTAATGCCGCATGATACGTTTCTTCAATTTGATCAATTGTGGTAACAGGGGCTGGCTCTAGTTTTTCTGGAACGGAAATCTCACCTAAATCTGCTAACGTTTTTCCGTATTTTGGCCCTTTGGGGTCATCTTCGGTAATAGAGTTAACAATCGAGCAGCTAGCCAGAACCGCGCTGCTTATTATCAGGAGTATGCGCCAATACATTAGCTGCCCTCCTCATTATTTATTGAACCGTCTAGCGTTTGCTCTTCGACCTCTTCATCCATTTCTTCTTCATCTTCCTGTAGAGAGGCTTCTGTTTCTTCCTGAGTTTTTTCGTCGAGTTCTATCGGTTCTTCTTCGGTCTTCGCGCCCAGCTCAGCGTCTAAGCCTTCTTGCTCTTGCTCTTGCTCATTAATTTGAGACTTCGGAAGTTCTGGTAACTGCGCGCTTACACTACCGTCTTTTTGCTTTTGAAAATCAAACGTTGACTGTAAACTTTTGTCGTAGAGCCGCGCCATCGATAAGCGGCTTTGCGCGATGTAGTGATTAAGACGTGTACGCTGGTTTTCTAGTACTGCTGTTGTGCGTACTCTCAAGTCATCTTGAGTTTTAATAATGATGTCATCGACACGCGCAGACATAGAGTCTAATTGCAATTGCGCATTTTCTAAACGCACTTGAATGGGGTCTAGGTCTTGTGGGTTATCTATTAGGTATTGCACTTTTTCATGATTGCGCGTAACAGTAGCAAGCGTTTTATCTAATAGGTTTAAGGTTTTTACTGCGCGCCATAAACGATCTGAATACTTGTCTGCTGCGTCCCATAAAAGCACGCCGTAGTAACGTCTAACGGCTTCTTCACTTTCATCAATAAATGGGTCCGTTTCTCGTAGTGCTTTGATGTTGCGTCTAGAGCGCAATACTCGATCGATATATTCTTTTTCTTCTGCATTTGCTAGCGCAAAATAATCCCTTTTACTGGCAATACGTTCGATGCGCTGGGCAAGCTTACTACGCTTCGCTTTCATACTTTTGATTGCGTCAGACAGTTCACGTGCGGCGAGCTCTTCTGCTTTTTTCGCCCGGCCTACTTGCTGTTGGCTTATGAGGTCACGATAAAATTGTAATTTATCTTGCCATACTAAAAAGTCTTCTCGAATACCTACGAGGTCTCGTAGCTCTTGCACCACTCCCTGAAAATCTTCCTGCGAAAATAGTTCAGCTAAGTAACCCAACTGAGGGGACACTTGGTTTTCTCGCACATTTTTAAGCCAGTCCATGCCGCTGCTGCGTTTTATTTTTAGCGCTGCCAAAAACTGCTCACCTTGCATACTTTCAATGACGCCTTCAAGTCGCTTCATTTCCGCCAAGAAGGTTTCTTCCGCTAAGCGAAAATGTTCTAACGCTAAATTCTCTGAGCCAAGTTTTTCATAGGCATATGGCACCGCTATGAGTGCTTCTTGACTATTTTCATCTGCCAGAGAACTTTTGGCTAAATAGCTCCAGGGTTTTAGCGCTTCCTTAAAATTACCCAATTCTGCAGCAGCCCAGCCATAGCCTAATAAGGCACGGTTCGAGTGAGCACTGGTGAGTCGTACAAGTGAAAACTGTTCTATCGCCTTTTCGTACTGCTTTGTTATGAGGTACGCATAACCTGCCGCAGTCATGGCTTTATCATAAAGCGCTCGCAATTCGTCGGTGGGATATTGGTCGAATGTAAGTTTTTCAAAGTACTTAAGTGCCGCGTCAAAGTCACCCGCGCGCGCGTAGGCGGCACCAATGTTGTAATACACATAGGGCAGCCACTCGACACCCGGTGTGCGCTTTTTAAGAAGTTGCGCGGCCTCATCAAGTTTATTTTGTTGCAGCGCTAAGTTGATACGATGGACGTAGACTTCATTGCGGATTTCAGCAGCAGGACGATTGCGTACACGCGACAGAGCAACGTCAGCCTGCTCCCAATCATTGCGCAGGTATCGTAATTTAGACAGAAAGAACCAAGCCGCATCTTGCGAACGTTTGGAACGGTTCTCTTGCAGAAGGCGTTCAAAAATTTCACTGGCGTGACGCTCGAGCCCAAAACCAAGCGAGAAACCGCCTTCCATAATTTCTGGGTTATCGCCATGCCCTTTAATACCACCGCGCGCTTTGGCAATTAACAATTCTGTTAATGCCGCAACGTAGTCGCCTTGATAGTAGTGGTAAAGCGCAACGCGATAGCGCAGCTCTTCAGCAGAGTCTAACGTTCGCTGTTTTTCGCGCTTTGCCTTTTTGTTCGATTTAAGAAAAGAGCAGGATGTAACCAGGCAAGCAGCAAACAGGAGCGCGGAAATTCGGAGCGTTATAGCAGCCATTCTTCAAATTCGAATTCCGGTTGCATGTTAACGGAGGAGTCACGTACTTTTAACTCCAACAATTTAGGATCATCATCTTTATCAATCACAATAGTGGCACCGCGTTTGTACTCGCGGTTGTTTGGACCAACCCCGACGAAAAAGGCCGTAACTTCATGGTCGCCCGATTTCAGGTTACCCAGATAAAGCCTCTGTATTCCTCCGAGTGCGAGCGCAGTGTTTTGTCTACGCGTATACAAATGGCTAGCCATCAGTTTGTCGTCAATTAATAACTTTACCGAATCAAGCGCAAAGTATTTACCCACATCGAGAGATAGAAACACGACAATCTGAGAGTTCGCTGGAAACAGTAGCTCTTCTTCCAGGATCAACAAATCACGGTTAAGCTCTAGCGCCGCCTTTTTAAGGTCTTCTACTTCCTCACTGAGCGGAGTTGCTGTTTGGGATTCAATTTCTGATTCGACATTCTTGCCGGCTTCTTGATAGCTCACATCTTCCTCAGAAAGCTCTTCAAGTTGAGTCGGGTCGCTTGTAGTCATGGCCGAGCCTTCATCAAGGTCGTCGGCGCGCATTTCAACCTCTTGCGCGAATACACTCTGCGCAACAGTAACAAAGAGGCAACCCAGAAGCAGTTTTGGAAAATGGCGTTTTATTGACAAAAACACATCTGCATAGCGAGTAATGTTTGTCATTTCAGTAGTCAAAATTTGATACATAGTGGCACTCGGCGTCACTCAAAAATTAACGATCTTGTGTATCGCTTTAATTGGTTTTGGTCGGCTCGGAACATTGAGCGTCGAATCTTGAAATTTAGACACGTTTTTCGCTAATATGCAGGGCTTCAATCAAGTTAAGAGGGGGGCCTCTATGTGATTATTAGAGCCAGAAAACGTGACCTTATCTTTTCAGTCGTTATTTTTCTTTATTTTCTTCGTGTAAAACATTAACTAAGCAGAACTTATGCCTATTGTGCTTTAGATTTTATCTGTTCTGGCTCTATTAGCCCATCACTATAATGCGCTTTGCCATGACTATCGATAATGACGCAGTCAAAACCAGGCAACCCATTCACCAAAGCCAAGCCCTTTTCTACACCCAGTACAAATACTGTAGTCGAAAGAGGGTCTGTATCCACCCCTTTGGCGCCCAAAACTGTGACACTGACAACTCTGCTGGCCGACTTTCCCGTTTTAGGGTTGAGAATATGATGCACTCGTTCATTGTTCTCTTCGTCGATAAAAAAGCGTTCGTAGTCGCCAGATGTAGACACCGCCACATCTGTGAGCGGCATACGAATAAGCGCATCTGGTTCGCCAGGCTTTTGCCTTGGGTTTTTAACCCCAATTAACCACGGCTGGCCGCGCTTATCTCCGATAACTCGGCTATCGCCGCCGGCACTAATCGTCGCATGACGAATACCCGCCTGCCGCAATATTTGCGCCGCTCGATCAACAGCGTAACCTTTAGCAACGCCACCGAGATCAATATAAACATGCGGATGAGAGAAATACAGACTTTGTTCTGCTTTGTTGAGCTGGATATGCTGGTAATTAACCGCAGGCAGTAGTTTTTTGTGCTGATTGGCGTCTGGCTTTTCCTTCTTGCGATAATCGTAGTATCGCCCCAGCGAGGCAAAGGTAATATCAAACGCCCCTTCGCTGACTCGCGAGAAATACAGTGATTTATCAACAAGGAAATACAGCTCTTGCGAAACCTGTAGCGGGACTTTGGCGGCGTCGCGATTAACCCTTGAAAGCTCACTATGTTCTTTGTATGGCGACAAGGTTGCATCGATACGATGCATTTCTTGCATGACTGCACTCACAGCACGCTTAACTATATTCTGATCGTCATGCCAAGCGGTGACACTCACCGAAGTGCCCATAATGGCTTGTTCTTCACTAACCCACTCGGCATGTGTATGACCGCTCAGCAATAAGAGCCACAAGACACCGCTCAACAAGATGCCCAAACATCCAGAATGCTTTAGTGTGTAACGCGGGCTCGCGCTAGGGCCAAGAGACTTTATAGGTGCCAGGTTCGACTTCCTCACCAATCATTTGTAAGCCTTGCTTCATCTGTTCTGGCGCTTCAGATCGTGGCGTGATGTTACCTGACAGGGTAAACAGTTCACTGCCCAGGGCAAACGCAGCGTTAACATCGACGCCTACAGGCCCGCTCACATCAAAGATACGCACAGCAATACCCCCTTCGTTATTATGTTTCGCCTGCCCACCAAATGTGCCTAAACTCCACCAAGATTCCCCATTGAAAACACTGGCATTTTGCCACGTTACTCGCGCATCTAACTCATCCACGCGCTGCCCGGTGATTGATGCTTCAATAATTTGTATCGAAAGGTCACCCGTTGCGCGTACTGGTAAAACACTTTCAAGCACAGACAACGGCAAATCCATATTTAAATCTTTAAGCCGTGTAATTCCAAAGGGGCTTTGGCATACGAGCCCGGACATAGGCTGACCACCGGAATCAACTTCAAAACTGATACAAGGCTGAAGTGTTAACAACGTCATGGGGTTTAACGTCCAACGTACCGAGCCTAGCGCTATGGATTGCTCGCCTATTTGAAACTGCGCACCACCGGCAACGCCATTCCATAAAGTACCGCGTACACTCGTTAACCAAACATTGGGCATTGAGGCATTTATCGCCCAGCCCGCTATTTTTGCAGGGGCCAAGGAAATCATTGAGAAGATAAAATAGATCACCAATACGGTGATTAAGAGCGGGCGAATTGCGCGAGAACGCAAAAACGCAGGCATTGGAAGTGCTTGAGCTGTTTCTGACATGCCTAGTTACCCTTGATGAATCCGTAAGTTAACGCTCACTACACCCGAGCCTGAACCAGCAGCAATAGACAAATCTTTAATACGAAACTGATGCTTTACTTCAATTTCGTACAGCCACTTCAATATGTTTTCGAAGGAAGCCTCATCAAAGCGCAAACGTAAGCCATCTTTTCCGCTGGCAGACATTGACGAAACCTGCAATCCATTTTGTGATACCGAACGCTGCACCACGCCTTCCATATTTGATCGCTCACCACTTTGACTGCCAGCACTGTTTAACCCCATGACTTTTGCCGCTAAGCCACGAACGTTTTCAAGCGAGTTCTGCATTGAATTATTTTTCTTTTCTTCTTTTACGCGCATTTCATATACGGGTTTTAATACCCCCATAAATAAGATATACAGCGCTAGAAAACCACCACCAACAACCAATGCCAATTGATCGCGCGAGGTCGCTTGCGACCACCACTCTTTAAACTGGTCCATTACTGCTTCTCCTTCAACTTGAGATTGGCCTGGTAAATTTCACCTTGACGACTTGTACGTGGCGAACCGGACTCTAAGCCTGTTTCTGCCAATAACTCACGAAAACGCCCAAGCTCACTCAAACCTTTAACTTCAATATTTACCTGTAATTCTCGCTGCTCGCCGCTATAGCGGAAGTTAGATACTTGAATATCTTCCTGTTGTGTCATCGCTTTAGTTAAACCGGTAAGCATCGGCACCAAGTTGCTAGGCTCACCCAGTGATGCCCCACCTTGGTTTTTAAGAATATTTTCAAGACGGTTTTCTTCGTCGCCTTTGCGTCCATTCGGTACCGCTTGTAAATATACGGTTTGAATTTGCTCACGAATGTTTTTGCCTTCGCTTTTCGCATCAAGATAAGCGGCAAAATTAACGATTAACGACAACACAAATGCCGCCGCCGCCACATAGGCGGATTTTTGCCATACACGCCACCAACGGGCAAAAGGCAACTGGCGAGCAAAACCGCCACTGCGTAGATTTAACGAATTTGTTAGCGCTGATGCGTCAATACAATCCCAATAAAAGCCTTCGCTTTCTTTTATGCTGATTGTTGCATCTTGCAACCACGACTCGGGCAAGCAGCTGCGCAAAATAGATAACGCCTCTTCTGATTCTGCAACCAAATTTAATTCACTATCACTAATGTTTAAATCTTCTGCCAAGCTTGCCAAAATCATGGGTGCAATATTAATTTCAACAGCGAAGCCCAAGCCTTCACCAAACTTGGCAATCACTAACTCACCGTCTAGAACAATTGTCCCTGCACCCTCTGCCAAATTGAGCAAAGCAAATTCAGGAAGTACGTTAAGCACCTCTTTGCTGACCAGTTCAATTTCTTCAAGCAACTCAGAAAATTCATCGTTGTGCATATAAAACAAATTGACTCGGTCATTTTCAACCTGGCCAAAACAAAAATGCAAATCTTCAACTGGGTCGATGATTTCTTCTTCCATTTCAAAAGGAAGAAGCTTTGCCAAATGTTTTTTCTCGGTACCATCTACCGAAACATTGCGCGCAACTACTTTTGCACCAGGCACAACCAAACACACCGGCGTGGAAATACTCGGCAGCAACTCTGCTAGCAGCTCTAACGTACCCGCGTGAATTTCATCGTCCCACGAGCCATCAGCCAACTGCTTGCGCCACTGCCAGTGATTTTCATTTATCTGTCGAACAAAGAGTCGTTCTATCACGTTCTTTCTCGTTTTATTTAGTTAGTTCTTGTTAACTACTGCTTTAAATACACTAAAAATTCGCATCAGTACGGCGGATGACTTTTAGCTCGATGTCACCTTGCTGGGCAGCACCCTGACCTGGGTTTTGGCCCTGCCCTTGCTGGTCACCACCTTCACGTTTAATCAGACTTTTACCCTTGCGCACATAATCTTCACCAATCAACACCGTACTTTCTAAAATAAAATATTTACTTTGAGCTATTTCGAATAATTCAGTATTCAAACCAAAACCCTGACCGCCCTGAGTCCAGTCGTAGGGTAAATCTGGATTGCTCACAAGATCTTGCCAGTCGTAAAACTCATTTGAACGTATAAAGTTTTCCAAACCGCTACCGCCTGCGCCAGCCTCAGCATCAACTCCAGTCTCAACATCCTGATTTTGCGAATCAGAATTTTCACTCATAGCAATTGGACTTAAATCGCAATTGCTCACTAAATCATTCTGTTTCTCTTCTGCCCTTAAAGCTCTTAAAACCGGCTCTTTGGCATTATTGAGGTTAATCTTGCTTACTTCTGCCGTTGGCAGGGCAATTACATAATCTGCCAACTGGTTATAAAGCTGTGGCAACATGCCTTTTATTAATAGCAATTCACTAACACTGGCCATTTCACCATTTTTTATCGCCACCGGAGGTTCAAGCTGATCGTAGTATTCTGACTCTACACCACCAAACCCACGCCGATTCGAATCTTCGTCCAGCCAATCGATCACCGCCTCGGTAATTTCTTGTGCTTGTTGCTGGTTCAAATAAAGCGCTTCACCGTCTAAACCAATATTAAAAGTCTGCAACAAACGAATAAATACGCGCTGTGCATCCGTATAGTCATCACAAGCACTGCCGGAGGGCTTGCAGTTACCACTGTTGTCTCTCGCCCCATCGTTTGGGCAAGCACCCGAGGCTTGCACCATCATGTTCATATTAAAGCGACCTTGGGCGTCCTCAATTACACCCTCTATTGCGCCATGATCGGTCGGAAATTGCGTTGGCTGCGCCCAGTCTTCGCCTTGGTGATCTGCCTTCTGCGTATCTGCGTTATCTTGGTCTTCACGCAAAACAATCATCGCCAACTGTTCTGCACCTTCGATATATGCCCGCGCCTGTATACCGGCCCAACGGTTACCACTGCGCGAGGTGCTCAACTCAAATCGCCAGCTAATTTCTGTTGCTACAATAGCGATCAAGGTCACGATCATCATTGCCAAAATGAGAGCAACACCCTGTTGCGATTTTGGTTTGGCAATTCTTGATAACAGCTGTGCTTGCGAAGACATTTTTATTAAACGCCTTCAAGTATCGAGTACAGTCGCACAATCTCGTACTCTCGGTCGAGCAACTTTAATTTCACTTCAATGGCATGCGGCATGGAAATATTATTCGCGCCCCCTGCATTCACACCTGAAGGCCATGATTCTACCCATGGCCCAGCGGTATACGAACTCGCCTGATTACTTAGAATGCGCACTTCAACACGCTCTACGCCATCTGCTATTTTTTGGTGTCGCGCCTCTTCTTGATCTGTTTGAGCCAAGTTGTACCAAACATCGCGCCATAATGTTTCTTCTTCTACGCGATAACCTACACGAATCATTTCTGAACGAATCAGGTTTAACGGATTAGCATGACCCCCTCGCAACATTGTCATCCAGTATTCGCCTTCGTTGTTACCTAACACCAATGGCGGAATAGCATTTCCTGCTCCGTAACCCGGTGGCGAAATTGATTGGTTCACGATATTGCGTAGATCCGCCTCTAATAAAGTCCAGGCTCTGTCAACACGGGCTAAATCAGCCAAATGCTCTTCCACGACATCTTTGGACCGTACGGTGGTATCTAAAGCCTGATAGGAAATAACGCCAATCAGGGCCATGATGATTACCGCCACCATCACTTCTATCAATGTCAAACCTTGTGAATATTTTTTTGTTTTAATACTCACAAAGTTTTTTCTATTTCTGCCACAACTCGGGTTTTTATTCATTTAAAAAACCCGACAAATTAGCCAACGGCGAGTCTTCATCTAGACCCACCGATATTTCCATACGGTACATTTTCGGCACATCCGTTTCTTGGATTTCAATTTTCCAATGCCAGTCGTGCCCTAGAAACTCTTCTGTGTCTTGTTGTTTGCGTTTTTTAACAACATTACGCTCAAGTTTCTGTCGTATTGCCATTTCTTGTCGCTTATTTTCGGCCAACCAATAAGCATAGGTTTTTTTGGTAATGTGGTCAGTATCGTCGAGAATCGCCTGCATACGCAGCAACATCGCCGGCAGGGCCATACCCACAATCACAAGCGCAATTAACACTTCGATCAAAGTAAAACCGCGCGACTTTGAAAGCTTTTTCTTTATCAATTAAAAGCCTCCTCTTGCTCGCGCTGCTCCTGCCGCTCTTTCCACACCACTTCACCCCAGACATCCACCATAACGGTTTGTGTTTGTTCAAACACTTCGTCGTGAACAAATTCAATTTCAAAGGGTGTCACTTCGCCTGTCGAATAAAAATATAAAATCGGTTCTCGCACTTCGGGCGCATCTTCATATTTCCATTCTTGCTCATCGATAAATACATTCAACTCGATAGCATTGTCTATTTCTACTGCAGGCACATCCGTTAACTCAACAAAACCTTCACCTGTAAGCTTTTGCCAACTGTAACGCCAGCCTTGCTCTAACGGGTCGTCTCGCCACTCTGGAGGCTCTAACTTTAAGCCGATTGGCTCGCCTGAGAGTATCGACAATTCAGAAATATGGTTCGCAATGACCGAAAACTTTTCAACGGTTTTTTTTAGTTCTTCGTCGGGGCTTTTCAGATTAAAAAAAACTGAAACACCTCCAACGATAAAACCGACCACAAATAGCACTGTGAGAATTTCGATTAAGGTAAAACCCTGCTGTGTTTTACCTGCGCTCGAGTGCTTCGCCACCTTTATTTGCGACCTCTTCTTACGTTGCTTTCGATTTATTCGCCGCCTGCTTTGTCCCAATTGGTAATATCTGCATATTCATCGGCACCGCCACGCACACCATCGGCACCCAAGGTATAAATAACGTAGGGCTTGCCATCGCCGGGGCTTTCATACAGGTATTCGCTACCCCATGGATCAACGGGCAACTCTGGTAGGTAGCCATCTTTACGCCAATTTTTAGGCACCGGATCGGAGCTTGGCGCAGACACTAAAGCTTCTAAGCCTTGATCAGAACTTGGGTAAACAAAGTTGTCTAGCTTGTACATCTTCAAAGAGGTTTCAATCGCTTTGAAATCATTTTGTACAACTTTGTCTTGCGCTTGACCGAGCGCACCGATGACTTGCGGGCCAATTGCCGCAGCCAATAAACCAATGATGACAACCACCACCATAATTTCGATAAGTGTCATACCCTGTTGTTTTTTCATTTTGAGTCTCCCGTAAAATTAAATTCGTATTTTTATGTTTTTACCAACTGGCCTTAACCAACCATTTGGTTCATATTGAAAATCGGCAGCAAAATTGCCATCACAATAGCCGTTACCGTACCACCCATAAAAAGAATCATTGCGGGCTCCATCAAGCCCATCATGGTGTTTATGGAAAATTCTAATTCGCGTTCCTGATTGCGCGCCGCATGAAGTAACTGCTCAGAAAGTTTGCCGTTGGCTTCACCAGAAGCCACCATTTGCACAAGCAAAGGAGGAAAAACTTGCACCTGGTCGAGCGCCTTAGCAAAACTGCTACCCTCTTGCACTGACATTGCGACGTCTGCCGAAGCCTTTTGTAATTCCATATTCGACAATACTTGTGCGGCGATACGTAAGGCCTCTAGCAGAGGCACACCACTATTAACCAACAAACCTAGAGTACTCGCATAACGCGCCGATTCGGTTTGCAAAATCAAGTTGCCAAACAAAGGAAATTTCAGTGTTAACTTATGCCACTGCCTTCGTCGCGCCGGCTGGCTAATCAGCCATTTGAATAAAACCGCCAAGCCGGCAATAGCAATCAATACAAAAAGCCCGTAATTCACTAAAAAATTACTTGAAGCAATCAAAGCTTTAGTAATACCAGGCAGTTCCATATCGCTGCGATCAAACATGGAGATGAGATTGGGTACTACTTTTACCATCATCACCGTTACAACTGACACACACACAAGCAACATCACGATGGGGTAGATCATCGCTGACTTTAGTTTTTGTTTAGTTTCTTGTGCGGTTTCGGTGTAATCCGCCAAGCGATCAAGCACTGGCCCGAGAAAGCCCGATGATTCACCCGCGCGAATCATGGCGCGGTATAAATTATCGAACACTCGCGGCATTTCACCCATGGCGTGAGCTAGGCTTAAACCTTCGAGTACACGCGAGCGTATTTGCAATACGATAGTTTTCACGTTTGGTTTACGACTTTGCTTCGCCGCTGCGGCGAGTACCTCATCTAAAGGCAAGCCAGACTGGACTAAGGACGAAAGCTGACGCGTGACCAGAGAGACATCGCGATGCCCCATAGTTGGCCCACCCAAGGAGCTGAAAGACAGGCTAAACCCAGCCTTGCCACCACCTTTGGCACCGGGTTGATTTTTGAAAGGTTTACGCGAAGATTTAACATCTAAAGGTTTGAGCGAGCGCCCACGCAATTGACTGCGGATATGGCGTTCAGAGTCCCCTTCTAGGACGCCCTTAACTTTTTTACCTTTGGCGTCGAGCGCGGTATATGTATATGCAGCCATAGCAGCCTAGTGTCACCCTTTAGGTCGTGGCGGTAACCCGCAGCACTTCTTCCACACTGGTAACACCCTCGAGCACTTTTTCGCGCCCGTTTCCGTCGATAGATTTACTGATTTTGCGCGCGTGCGCGAGCATTTTTTGCTCGCCAGCACCCTCGTGAATCAATAGTCGTAGACCATCGTCGATAGGTATCAGTTCGTAAATCCCGGTTCGACCACGGTAACCCGTTTGGTTGCATTCATCGCAACCTACGGGCGCAAACACTTCAGCGCCTTCAGGAATACCTAATCGTTGGGATTCAGATGCGGTAGTACGATGCGCCTGCTTACAGCTAGGGCACAACAATCGAACAAGACGCTGCGCCATCAAAGCTTCTAGGCTCGAAGACAAGAGAAAGGGTTCAACACCCATATCATGCAAGCGTGTAACCGCACCAATAGCAGTATTGGTGTGCAAAGTTGAAAGTACCAAGTGACCTGTAAGTGACGCCTGCACGGCAATACTTGCTGTCTCTTGGTCGCGAATTTCACCGATCATGACAACGTCTGGATCCTGACGCAAAATAGCGCGCAAACCCGCGGCGAAGGTCATATCGACTTTGGAATTCACTTGGGTTTGCCCAATGCCCGGCAAAATGTATTCGATGGGGTCTTCCACCGTCATAATGTTGCGTGCACGGGTATTTAAGAAGCTTAAACCCGAGTACAAACTGGTGGTTTTACCAGAACCGGTAGGGCCGGTAACCAGAATAATGCCATGAGGTTTGCGCAATGCACTTTCGAAGCACTCTTGCACTTCGTTTGGCATGTTGAGCTGACCGAGTGAGAGCTGCCCCGCCGCTTGGTCAAGAATACGCAATACCACACGTTCGCCGTGCGCCGAAGGCAGTGTAGAAACACGAATATCCACCGCGTGACCGGCAATCTTTACCGAGATACGACCATCTTGCGGCACACGCTTTTCAGCAATATCAAGACGCGCCATAACTTTAAGACGTGACACCAAAACCGGTGCTAGCACAGGCTTAGGAGAGAGCACTTCGGTAAGTACCCCATCGCGACGAAAACGAATGGAGACACGGTCTTCGTAGGGTTCAACATGAATATCTGAGGCTTTTTCTTGGATCGCCTGCGAGATCACCGCATTGATCAAGCGAATCACCGGGGCATCACCTTCGCCAGCGAGCAATTCGCCATCGTCGATGTCTTCCGCCAATTGCGAGAGATCCATTTCGGCACCCATGTCTTCTACCGCTTGCTGGGCTTCGCCGTCGCTACTTTGGTAAACCTGGGTGAGCTTGGATTTAAACTCGTCATCTTCGAGCTTCACCAACTGTAGCGGTTTACCGATATAGCGACGTAACTCGATTAGCGTTTGGGCACTGACACTCGCCGTGTGAAGGATCATGCCATTATTAATCATGACACCATGATCTGAGGCGTAAGCAAAGGGCAAACGAGCGATTCGCTCGGCCGCCTCTTCCGCAGCAACCTCTCCGTCTAGCGCTTCTTCTGGCAGCCCACTTTCGAGATCCACATCGTCTAGGCCAGACTCATTCAGACCTGCCCCGACAAAACCGGTGCTCAGTGACTCGTTCAGCGCATCATCAAACTCCGATGACATTACTCTTCACCTTTCTCGTCATTTTCGCCGTCATAAGCACTCGCAGGAAGCGTCTTGGCGTCAAGTTCGGGGAAATCTTTTAACTCCGGAATATATTCATCGTTCAAAAGGTGCAAACCTTCAAGCCGGAAGTCATTTTGAACCTCCTGAATCATTCGGTATTTCTCTGCAGTGGCACCATAGAGGGTCTCGTCGTCACGAATGATCTTCGCGCGCAAGAACACCATCAAATTGCCTTTGCTGTAGTCGGTTTTCTGGAACTTGAAAAAATGACCAAGCAGAGGGATGGAACCAAGAATTGGCACGCGCTGTTCGCTGTCCCTAACATCTTCACTTATCAAGCCACCCAGCACGATGGTTTCGCCATCGCTCGCCAACACCTGGGTACTAATGGTGCTTTCATTGGTAATCAAGTCAGCAGAGCCATCCACCGCGCCCGACAAACTCGACACTTCTTGCGAAATATTGAGCAAAATCTTATTACCTTCGTTCACCTGAGGGGTAACGGTTAAGGTAATACCCACGTTTTCACGCTGAATCGTGGTGAAGGGGTTGGAAGGGTTACTTGAATTACCCGTAGATGAATAAGAGCCCGTGCGGAAAGGGACGTTTTTACCTACCGAGATAGTTGCTTCTTGATTGTCCATGGTCAACAAAGAAGGCGTAGACAGAATGTTGGCCTTTGAACTACCACGTAACGCTGAAAGAATTGCGGTAAACGCCTCTTTTCCATCGCTGGCAATACCAAGCGTTTGACCGGTAGAACTAAGAATTCCGCTAGCCAAGTTCGCAAGAGCGCTTGTGTCGTCGTCACCATCATCTTCGCCTTCTAGCAACCCAACAGCCGAGGGCAAACGCTGGCCATCATTAACACTGCCACCAAACACACCGTCTTGCTGATTAGAGAAGAGCCACTCCACCCCAACCTGAGCACCATCGCCCACTTTGATATCTGCAATAATCGCCTCAACTAAAACCTGAGCCCGGCGAATATCTAAACGAGCCACAACGGCAAGTAACGAATCTAGTAAGTCTTTTGGGGCGGTAATCAATAGCGCATTCGTGGCTTCGTCGGCCTCAACTGTCGCTTGTGAGGCTGGACCCCCTTTCGCCTTTCCGCCCGATGCCACTTTCGACATATTCTGGACCACTTTAGACAATACCGTCGCCACCTCTTTTGCATCACCGTACTCTAGATACACCACCCGTACATTACCGGTCTGCTGCTGTGGCTGATCCAATTGCCATATAAGTTTTTTAGTTTTTGCGCGCTTAACGTCTTCACCCGTAAGCAATATCGCATTGTTGCGCGTGTCGGCGACCATCACCATACGATTAGACTGCGGGCCTTGTTTTTGCTCCGGCCCTTGGATTTTTTCAAGCATTGCGACCATCGCGTCTGCGTCGGCATATTTCAGCTTAACCACTTCGGTAGTGGGTAGCGCTGCTTTGTCGATTTTGTCGATCACTTCTTTCATGCGCTCAATGTTGGCGCTGGTGTCGGTGATCACGATTGCGTTACTGGGGTCGTAAGCCGCAAGGTGCGAGTTCTGAGGCACCAACGGACGCAAAACAGGAATCACTTTTGCCGCCGCAATGTTTTTCAGCTGAATCACCTGGGTAATAAATTCACTATCATCCGTCGCATTGTTTTTGTTGACGGAAGTCGGCGAGGTGCGCGCATCTTTGATAGGCACAATGCGAACGATATCGCCCACTTCTACCACGGTGTAGTCGCTGATTTCGAGCACGGAACGAAATAGTGCGTAGAGCTCTCTTTCTGTCAACGCATCATTGGACATAATCTTGATACGGCCTTTAACGCGCGGATCAATAACCATTGTTTTACCGGTAATTTCAGCCACGAATTTAATGACTTCGAGAATATCCGAATCATTAAATTGCACGGTGTAGGTCGGCTCCCTCGACACCTTATTGCTCTGCGCGATAGCCGTTGTAGTCGACGCCAAGATCGACACTGCCACTACTGCGGCGAGAAGTTGCTTCAACACGTTTTATCCACCTGAATCCAAGCTAATTGTTATTGAGTGTATTTGATCATCACGACGCACGGTGAGCTGTGCCTCGGTTGCAGTCTTCATAGACTTATAAACACTGCGAATTTGTTTGGGGTCATTCACTTCGATGCCGTTAACGGAGGTCACGATATCATTTGCCTTAAGCCCAACCTGCGAGAAAAGCTCGCGGTCTCGCCCTGGCCGAATGCGGTAACCAACCATTTGACCACCCTCGCGGTGCACACTAAAGCGCACCACGTCACCAATATTCTTTGGTACTTGGTCAGGCCGGGCAGATGTACGAATATTTTTTGGAGCGTCGCTCTTACTTTTGGGCGTTGGCGTCGACGCTGGGCGCGCAGCAATTTTAAAATCATCTTCTGAAAACAGCCAAAGCGATTCCAAACTGCCGCGGTTATCTAAAATCACGCGCCGATCGAGAACACGCGCAAGCTTCACGCCGCGATTCCCTTCAATCTCGTCATCGACAGAATATAGTTTTTGCTCTTTACCCGAGGCAATAATGGCACTGCCTATTTTCGGGTCGCTGCTGGCAAACAGGCCATGCAATTTTAAATTCAGTTTGGTATTTTTGGTCGATTCAATATTTTTGTTCTGTGCTTGCGGTACTGGTGTTGCCGAAACAGCAACAGGAGCAGAAGTGCCAAACACGCCACCCAAAGGCGCAAGGTCTTTGAAACTTAAACTACCGCCACTCACGGGCGCGCTTGACGTTTGCAATGGCAGCGCGGGCTTAGGCGGTTGCGACGCTTCTGGCACAGGGAAAATCAGCCAGAAAAGTGTAGCGCTACTTTTCACCATCCATGCAACAGCAAGAAAAAGCACGAGCCCCCGCCACAATTCAGGCGGCAAGCGTCGAAGGTACTCGATGCTTTGCTGCACTCGCACATTTATAGATGCGAGGGCAGGGTTTTGAGTCATGCTATGAGACAATCCACTCTCCATTACTTATTTTTTATATTTTACAAATTCTACTCTGCGATACTTTTAGCGTGTTAAGCATAGCTGCTTTCGTTTACGCAAACTTTAGCTTTATAAATCTAGGCGATTTTCGCAGGACAGCTAGTTTAACCAGCCTACCCCTCGATTGATACGCTTTAACCAAAGACTCCTCACTTGTTTAGCAAAAACTGATAGCTATTTCACCAATCTAAGCGATAAAAGTTTGCTTGTGGGCGCCTTAATGCCTCGTTATGCTATGGGCCTTTTGGGCACACTAGGAGTTTATTATCTCTATGAGCATAGTCTATCTACTTAAAAATCAGCACGAGCAATATCTCAATAAGTCGGGCGAATGGGTAGAAGGGGAGGCCGCATCAACATTATTTCGCAGCCTTCACAAAGATGAAGCCATCAATCAGAGGGTGGAATTAAGCGTTAAACAAATGGAAATGCGCATAGACATTGCAAAAGCAGAACTTAACAAGCAAGGCGTTCCGCAGCTCAGCATTGAGTCTCATCCTCAGCATAATGAGACAAACCCTGAAGCCTCAAGTTCAAACGAAGCGCCCGCTGCTAGCGACACCCCCTTCGAAAGCGGACCTAATATTAGCGAGTCTGCCAACGATGAAGCGCCGGAACTTCAAACCGATACAGTCGATGCCGCCGACACCATCAATACCGACACCACCGATGAAACTAAACCCGAGATAAGCGCTGCCTCCTAACCACTCACCGGCGCTTTAAGCGAGCTTTCATGTTTGCCATAGAATCTTTCCCTTCTTCGCTGTTCGATAAAAAAAATGCGCGCCTACTCGGCGGCATACTACGTGGCGTTGAACGCGAAGCGCTAC
This sequence comes from Agarilytica sp., assembly GCA_045430305.1. Taxonomy (GTDB): domain Bacteria; phylum Pseudomonadota; class Gammaproteobacteria; order Pseudomonadales; family Cellvibrionaceae; genus Agarilytica. The sequence continues at coordinate 338,004 of JAILXW010000003.1, forward strand.
GCACTAACTACGATGGTGCTCTATCGCAGAAAGCGCACCCTCGAGGCTTGGGTTCAGCCTTGACCCACCCACAAATCACGACTGACTTCAGTGAAGCATTATTGGAGTTTATTACCCCGCCTACACACAGCGTCGACGACCTCTTTGCACACTTAGAAGCCATCCACAAATTCTCAGCCACACAGCTAGATGATGAAATGCTCTGGGCCACGAGCATGCCCTGCGTACTTGGGAACGATGCAAGTATTCCCGTTGCTCAGTACGGCAGCTCTAATAACGCATTAATGAAATCCATATACCGCGTAGGTCTTGGGCATCGCTATGGCCGCTCGATGCAAACCGTAGCAGGTGTACATTACAACTTTTCGCTACCTAACGCGTTTTGGGCCTACCTGCTTCGCGAGCAAAACCGCATAGACGACCTACAAGCCTTCAAAGACGAATACTATTTTCGCTTGATACGTAATTTTCGCCGGCATTATTGGCTACTCATCTATTTATTTGGTGCCTCGCCTGCCATGTGTAAAAGCTTTGTCGCAAGCAAAGACCATTCGCTGCAAGAATTTGGCGACGACGACCACACCCTTCACTTGCCGTACGCAACCTCACTGCGTATGGGCGATTTAGGCTACCAAAGCAAGGCTCAAGAGCGCTTGTACGTGTGCTACAACCAGAAGACTTCTTATATGCAGTCTTTGTGTTGCGCCATCACCCGACCTTACGGGCCTTATGAAGCAATCGGCCTAAAAAATGGCGTAGGGGAGTTCAATCAACTAAACACGAGCGTATTACAAATCGAGAATGAGTTTTACAGTGCGATTCGCCCCAAACGCACTGCGCACCCCGGTGAAACCGCACTGACCGCACTGCAAGATCGCGGCGTGGAATACATTGAAGTACGCTGCCTCGACGTCAACCCAATTACCCCCTTGGGCCTTACTCGCGCACAGCTCTATTTTCTCGATACCTTCTTGCTTTACTGCGCGCTAAAAGACAGCCCGACAACCGACCCAGACGAAGCCACAATGATTCTCGCCAACCAAAAAGCAGTGGTGAACAAGGGGCGCGACCCTGAGCTTCATTTGGAACACGCGGAGTTTGGCAAGCTTAAGGCTCGTGACTGGGCGGCAGATTTAATCAAGCACATGCAGCCGGCTGCAGAATTATTAGATGCAGGCGAGGGCAGCGAGGTGCACCAAAGCGCACTAGAAGACCAAGCGGCGAAAGTCGCAGATAGCTCACTCACGCCATCAGAAACGATTTTGAACACGCTGCGCGACAAGAATCAAAGTTTTTCTCAATACGCGTTGGCACTTTCAAAGCAGCATCACCAAGCACTGAAGTACCCTGAATTGAGCGATCGTATTACTCAGCGCATGAACCAAATGTCGGAAGAGTCACTTGCACAGCAAGCGTCGATTGAATCAGGCAGCACAGAAGATTTCGAACTCTTCTTGCAAAACTACTACAAGCAGTACACTCACTGCCAAGGCTAAATCGCAGCGGCTGTTTTGGTTATTCGGTTCTACGCTGCCTACTTTGGGATCGGCTACTTTTGAACAATGAAATTATTGAAAAAGACCTCCATGACGTCCTCTCGGGGAATTCTCTCTTCTCGCTCGACCACGTTACGAATTTCTTCTAGCGCATCCACACGAATTTTTTCCCTACCATCTTGAGAACTAACGGTATCGTTGGTCTGCGAGGCGAACAGCATGTTTAAGTTGTTTCTCACCCAAGGCATATGCCGCCGCACCGCATTTGCCGCCTCGACCGTATTGAGGCGCACCGATACTTCCGCTTTTAAATAGCGTAAACGCCCGGTACCGCCATAGTTCATCACAAAAGGCGGTTTTAATGGCAGGTAAATGGCTTGAGGCCGCGCTACCGCACCCTCTTCGCCTTCTCCCTCAGCACTTTCTTCAGCCGCTGCCGCTTCTGCAGCCTCGTCTTCCGCGTTCACCACATTCGCCACTCCAACCAACAGGACTAAGGCGAGACTGACAAACCAAAAGCGTAAATCGCTGTATCGCATATTAAAATCTTTCACTTGGTCTTTCTCTCATTGAATTATTTTACAAGTTAGGCTGTCTAACAGCACCGTGTTATCGGCAACCTCAGAAGCCATCATGAGCAAGAGTTGAGCCTTCTAGCCATTAGAATAGACTATGCTGCACACACACCATTGGAGCACGACTCAAGAGTTGAGTTTCAGAATAATTTCTACTACCTTTCCAAAGCCTTAGATTTAGGAAGTTTGCATGAACATTGTCCTCCCAAGCCCTCGATTAATCTTCTTTTTACTTGCCGCCACCTGCGCTGCAATGATCGGTGTCGGGCTCATCATGCAATATGTCTTTGATATGGAACCTTGCCCGCTGTGCATTACCCAGCGCGTATTTATTATTGCCGTGGGCGTAATTAGCCTGATCGCGGGCTTTCACAACCCCCCAACACTTTGGCGGCGCATATACGGCGGCGCAGGGGTCGTTGCCGCAATGATTGGTGGTGGCGTCTCGGCGCGTCACGTCTGGATTCAAAACCTACCCGAAGATCAAGTACCCACCTGCGGCCCCGGCCTCAGCTATATGTTTGAAACCTTACCCATGTTCGACGCCCTGTCGCTCCTGTTCGCCGGCGATGGCAATTGCGCCGATGAAGTGTTTAATTTTATTGGGTTAAGCATTCCAGGGTGGACCCTAGTCGCTTTTATAGGCCTTGCTTGCATTTGTGTTTGGCAAATTTTTCGCCCTAATTCAAACACTTAAGCAAAAAAAATAATTACATATCCCGAAGCATTTTGGCGCCTTTACTTGCCCTTCACAGCCAGATATCTTATCTTGACACTGACACATGGTTGCTACAGCAGTACCATCAGTTTTAATAATTTCCGATTATTATTGTTTTCGAAAAATAGTTACTATAAAAATAAGGGCAATCAAACATGCTAGATAATTGCACCACCGCGCAAGAACGCTGGGGCGGCGTAAGCGAGATCATCGACCGCTGGCTACAAGAGCGCAAACAGTTATTGATTCAATACTGCAATTTATCGGAGTTGGCAGAAGAAGCGCTCGATGCGTCAATCGCACCGCTAGTACAAGCGCTATGTCAGATTATGGTGGACTACACCTCAGCCGGCCATTTTGAAGTTTACGACCAACTTATGAAAGAAGGTCAAGAATTCAATGACGAAGAAGGCCTTAAGTCCGCGTCAGAATCATTTAAAACTGTCGATAAAACAACAGAGACCATTCTCGACTTTAACGACAAATACCAAGAAACCGACGACCTCGACTCCATTCTTGCCGACCTTTCCAACCTAGGCGAAACTCTCGCCAGCCGCTTTGAAGCCGAAGACAGCATGATCGAAGTTTTACATGTGGCTCACAAAGATATAGTCACAGAATAAAATCACCGACTTTCACGTGGCAACCCAACATCGGGCAGCCACGTGAAAATGCCTCGCCTTGCAAAAGTGCTAAGCTTGCTATAACAAGACCCAAAAAATACCGCTTATAATAAGTTACGGCCTCTTTGTTACCTGCCTGCGTGTTTGATGCCTGCATCTATTTTGTGGCCTGTTACTATTTTGCGGCCTGCAATTATGGCCAGACCAACTGACCCGGGGTCACCATGCGAAAAAATGCTCTCGCCCTTTTATTTGGATGTATCACGCTTTACGGATGCGACAACGCCCAAAAACCTGCACTTAGCATCGAGGTGGCAGTAAAAGGCATTCACGGCGCAGCGCTAAGTGATGACGGCACACACTCCATTATTGGCTCGATTCATCATGGCGGCAGCTATTGGGCCCACGACACCCAAGAACGCCTATTCAATTGGAATCATAAAGAAAACGAATTCACCACCCTCGTTGCCGCAGACTTCTCTTCAGACGGACGCTGGGTGCTCACAGCCAACCCTTTCAATATGGTTTTGTGGGACAGCAACACCGGTCGCGGCGAACGCTTTTGGACGGCCCCCGGCGAAATACTTGATGCGGAACTTGGCCCTGGTGCCAACATGGCCATTCTGGGCTTAAGCGACCACAGCGCGGTAATATTTAATATTAAGCGCGGCGGCATATTACGCACCTTCGAACACCAAAACCGCGTGCGCAGCGTAGACCTGAGCCGCGACGGACGCTTCGCCATCACTGGCTCAGAAGATTACACCGCAAAATTGTGGGATGTTTCTTCAGGTGAAAACTTGCTTACCTTTAAACACAACGATGATGTGCAGTTAGTAAAACTTGCACCCGATGGCTCGCGCGCCCTTTCTGTCAGCAAATACGATCGCGCTATTGTATGGAACACGCAAACCGGCGAAAGCCTTGGTGAAATCCCTTTGGGAAAACAACATATTAAACGTGGCACTCGATTTACCTGTGCACGTTTTAATGAAGATGGAAGCTTGCTTCTAACCGGTCGCCCCGATCAGCTAGTAGAACTCTGGGATGCGGTAACCTTTGAACGCGTTGCCGTATGGAAAGCACCGAAGCGCGACGCATGGAAACCTACTAGCGCCGCAATTATTGATGTCAGCTTCTCAGAAAACACCAACACATTTTATGCAATTGCCTCCAATGGGTTTGTACATCAACTTTCTAGATAACAAACTCTAGCCGCATGGCTGCGCCGCCTTCCTATTTATTTTTCGCCTGAAAAAACAGAGAGCAGTTCCATCTCAAACATCAAGGTGCTATTCGGACCTATACTGCCAGTACCTCCTTCACCGTAGGCCAAAGCTGGCGGAACAAAAATAACCCATTTGCCGCCTTCTTTCATTAATGGCAAAACCTCAACCCAAGCAGGAATTAGCTGATCGACTTGAAAGCTAACCTCTTGCCCAACATCAAATACTTCTCCATCGATAAACTTACCGGTGTAATTCACCGTTACATTATCGGTCGGGTTGGGCGAAAGGCCTTCCCCCGCTTTGAGAATTTCATACTGCAAACCACTCGGACGAGTGACAACACCTTTACGCTCAGCATTGGCCTGCAAAAATTGCTGACCTTTTCGTTTATTGTCACCGGCAACTTGCTGGTGCTCGTTTTGATGCTTTTCTTGTAACTGGGTTTGAAAGGTCATCATCACTGCTGCGATATCTTCCCTTGGAAGTACCGACTCACGACCAGCATTTACATCCACTACCGCCTTATACACAGCATCAGCGTCAAGAACAAAACCTTCGTCCTGTAAACGTTCTGCATTATCGTAGCCAATAATGTAACTCACCTTTTGCTCTAAGGTGACAACTTGAACATCTATATTGGGCACACTAGCGGTTTGCTCTTCTCCGCAGCCAAATAAAGCTAAGCTAGCGAACCCGCATATTATTATGTTTTTATTCATCGTGAAGGCCTTTCAATCCGCGTATTTACTCCCAATCAGTATAACCAAGCGACACTCGTGCGAACAGCACCGTAAAATAAAAACATAGAATGCGAAAAACCTCTTGTTTTTATCCGGCTAGACGCTCAACAAAATATTTTTTTCTTTAGTTTATGTGTCTATAATGGATTTGGGGGAGAGCCCTCGCATTTTCTAATACGGAATATTCGCTTACTAATTTCCATTATCCGCATCGATAGAACATCTCAAAGGGTTTCGACATGGCCGCCAAAAAGAAGACAGCTGCCTCGGTAGCACAACTAGAAAAACAAATCGTAACAATCGAAAAGAAAATCGAAGCCGCACGCGCAAAGAAGCTCTCGGCTGCCCAAAAAGAAGTTGCTAAGGCAAAAACACAAGCCGACAAAGCGAAAAAGCAACTCGCTACTGCTCGCGACAAAGTAAAAGCAGCTACGGCCGCTGCCACGAAATCCAAAACAGCTGCCGCTAAAGCACGCGTCGCTAAAGCGCGCGATGGAGCAAGCAAAGCGAAAAGCAACACAGATGAATTAGCTGCTGCACTCAAGTTAGCCCAAGGGGCGCTTAAAGCAGTCAAAGAAGATGTCGCTTTAGCAAAAACGCTAGCCGCTGCCGCCAAAGCCGCAGGCGGCACAACTAAAGCAAAACCTGCCAAGAAAAAAGCCAGCGCCAAAAAGGCTCCGGTAAAAAAAGCCGCCAAGAAGCCCGCCAGTAAAAAAGCTGCCGTTAAGAAAGCCCCTGCAACAAAAACTGCAACAAAGACACCTACCAAGAAAAAAGCGGTTGCCAAAAAAACAACTACCAAAAAGGCCGCCGCCAAGAAAACACCAGCGGCAAACAAAAAGCCTGCGGTTAAAAAAGCCCCCACGGCTCCTAAAGTAGTCGCAAACAAACCAGCGGTAGCTCCAAGCCCGGCGAAACCCAGCCCAGCACCTAAAGCGGCTACACCAACTCCGGTCGCCACACCCGCTCCGACACCAACACCCAAGCCAGCACCTGCAGTACCAGCGACGACGGCTCCTGTACCTAGTACGCCAGCCGCAACTGCGCCCGCACCAAAGCCTGAAGAAACCTTTAAACCTTCAGGAGCTGTACCAATGGCCGACCTTGTGAAAAAAACCAGTACCGCGCCTTCAGAAGATAAGAAAGATGACTCATCGCCCAGTACCGGCAGTTTATTCGACAAGTAACATCAATTTATAAACACAAAAAAGCCCCGCTATTTTCTGCAATAGCGGGGCTTTTTTTATTTATTGATAACCCGATAGCAATCCAACGAAGGCGTATACACAGGCAAGTTTAGAATCTTACTCTAAGCGTTCACACTGTTCTCGCCATCACTCGCTCACACATATTAATCAGTAGTGCAGCATTCTTTTTCGCCCCTGGCACACGGATAAAATCAAAGTAATACGCTAAATCTAGATGCTTATCTCCCAACGACAAACTTTCATATTCTTTCGATTCAATAAAGCGACAGGTCAAATCTTGCAAACGATGCAGTAAGACTTTTTCAATCATTAGTTCAGCGCTGAGAATATGCTTTTTTATTGACTGTGCTTGCACGCGAGTAAATGCCCCAGAATCTTTGAGCAAGCGCCTAACATCTCGCAACTTCGCCACGGTTTGCACACTAATAGAATCAATCGTGATTAAGACTTCGTCCAGCAAATTGACCGATAGAGCAATATTCTCAGACCTCAACCAACAACACCAAAGAATAATATTTATATTTGCCTGATACTCATCTTGCAGCTGCAAACTTTGTTGCTCGAAAGCGGGAACGGAGTAAATACGCGTGGCGTAATCCCATAAAGAATCATTAAGGGAGACGTTAGAACTGTTGTGTTGCATTGCCATTGGTTTCGGCCTGAACATTATTGTTTTATGGCCCTGACATTGGATATCAGGTAGGTTAAGTCTACGGACTGTGACGTAGTACGCAATTCAAATTGTTCAAAAATGAGACAAACCGCAGCTTTTAACTGCATCCAGACGAGAATACCGAAGCAGGGCGTAAGACTGGACTTAAGCGGTCGCCTTGCGTTGAAACACAATATCCCACACACCATGCCCCAATCGGGCGCCACGCTTCTCGAACTTTGTTTCTGGGCGAAACTCTGGCTTAGGCGAAAAACAATACTCTTCCGCAGTATTAGCAAAGCACTGATCTGCATCACAGATCACCTCCATCATGTGCTCAGCATAGTGTTCCCAGTCGGTGGCCAGATGCACCAAGCCACCCTCAGCCATCTTATCTGCGATTAAATCAAGAAACTCAGACTGCACAATGCGGCGCTTGTGATGCTTTTTCTTGTGCCAAGGGTCAGGAAAATACAACTGAAAGCGGTCGATGGAGGCATCAGGAATACAATCTTCCATCACGTCTTTAGCATCGGCCATATACACACGTAGGTTGGTCACTTCTTCTTGCCCAGCAAGATTTATCAAGCGGCCAACTCCAGGAGGGTGCACTTCGATACCAATGAAATTTTTATCCGGCTCTTGTTTGGCCATTTGTAACAGCGAATCACCCATGCCAAACCCAATCTCAACCACCAAAGGTGCTTCGCGAGCAAAAACATCTGAAGGGTTAATTTCACCATCGACAAGCTTTAAACCGTAGAAAGGCCACCATTTTTCAAACGCATTTTTCTGGCCCTCGGTCATACGACCCGCACGAACCACATAACTGCGAATCGGTTTTTTCTTGTACTCTATTTCGTATTCACTCATGTGTGATTTTCACTCAAACCCAAAAATAAACACACCCAGCCCGCTATAAAGCTGGCTCCCCCTAGGGGCGTAATCATTCCGAGCCACTTAACTCCAGAGACTGAAAGAGCATAGAGACTGCCCGGGAACAAGATTATGCCCACTACAAAAAAAATGCCGCACCACCTTAGCTGGGTACTGCTTTGAAATGCTGGCGAAAGATACAAAAACAAACCTAAAAACAGTAAAGCAAGCGTATGAAACATTTGGTATTGCACGCCGGTTTGATATACCCGCAACATATTTTCATCAAGGTGCGCTTTTAAAGCATGTGCGCCAAAAGCGCCTATCGCAACGACGAACACACCGCTAAGCGCTGCGGCTTTAAGTAAAAAGAGGGGGCTTGGCATAAAGGTGTTTCTCGAACCTAAAAAACAAAAAAGCCGCAAAAATGCGGCTTCTCATCAGATCGTTATAAAAGCGTTACGATAACTTAAGCTTCCATGCAGGTACGTACTTTTTTCATGGCGTTTTTTTCGAGCTGGCGAATACGCTCAGCAGAAACACCATAAACCGCAGCCAGGTCATGAAGCGTAGACTTTTCTTCGCTCAACCAGCGCTTTTGCAAAATATCTCGGCTGCGATCATCGAGATCAGCCATTGCCGCTTCAAGGCCGTTAACAGAATTTTGTGTCCAGTCGGCATTTTCAAGCATAACCGAAGGGTCGTAGCGCTTATCTTCTAAATAATTCGCAGGCGCTAGGTATGCTGAATCATCGTCGTCATCAGCACCGGCATCGAAACCCATATCAACCGCTGACAGTCGGCCTTCCATTTGACGAACGTGTTTTACATCGACATTTAAATCTTTTGCAACAGCTTCAGCTTCGACATTGGTCAACCAGGCCAAACGCTTTTTCTTACCGCGCAAGTTAAAGAACAATTTGCGCTGAGCTTTGGTAGTCGCCACTTTAACAATGCGCCAGTTGCGTAATATAAATTCGTGCATTTCAGCTTTGATCCAATGCACAGCAAAAGATACCAAACGCACGCCTTTTTCGGGATTGAAGCGTTTAACTGCTTTCATCAAACCGACGTTGCCTTCTTGGATCAAGTCGCCTTCGGCCAAACCGTAACCGGAATAGCTCTTAGCGATGTGAACCACGAAGCGAAGGTGCGCCATAACCATACGGCGCGCAGATTCCAAATCGCCGTTGTAGTACAAATCTTCGGCGAGTTTTTGCTCTTCTTCAGCAGTTAGAATCGGAAATGTATTGACCGTCTGAATATAAGCGCCCAGATTTTGACCGGGGGCGAGTGTATCTACAGACTGCAAGCTAGTTCCCATCGGGATCCTCCAAATTATTCGGGCTGAAGTGTAGCAAAACCGTTATGGCTTCGCCAGGCGTCAGACCGAGCACTCACTAGGGCATATGGGGGCGTTTTTCGCCTTTTCAAGCCCTTAGCAATAGCCCATTAAGTAGTTTAAGTCTTTGCTTTTTATACGGATTTTGACCTAAGAATAGGAAAGTAGTTCCGTATAAAACTGAATTTGGGGCAAGATTGAAACAGGGTGTTGCGCCAGCCACCATCGACTGAAGTTAACCTTGTAGTTATTTGGTTGTAGTTATTTGGTTGTAGTTATTTGGTAGTTACTTGGCAGTTACTTGGGCTCAATCTGAGCGATATGACGCCCCACAGATATCCAGGCTCCAAGCCACCCCAAAAGGGTGCTCAAGAGAATGAGCTGAGCCCCCGAAACCAGTTCCAGGCCCTTGAGGTCAAATTCACTTTGATAGAGCGAGGCCAAACGCGCCACCGAAGGCTCGATAACAGCATAGCCAATTGCGACAATCACGCAGGCAAGCACTCCGCCAAATAAGCCATACCAGCCACCGGAATATAAAAAGGGTCGACGGACAAAGGCATCGGTGCCGCCCACTAACTTAGCCACCAGAATTTCATCGCGACGGTTCTCGATGGCCAGACGAATGGTATTCCCGATCGCCAACAGCACCCCCACACTTAATAAGCTCGCCAATGCCAGCACCACTTTGCGGCCCAACACCATAATTTCTTGCAGTCGGCGCACCCAATCCATATCCAAGCTCACATCATCCACAACGGCTTGCTCTTCGATACGAGCAGCGAGTCGCTCAAGATCCACAGCCTGCAGTTGACCCATATTGGGTGAAATGATTACGGTCGGAGGCAAGGGGTTTTGCTCAAGGGCTTCTAACGCTTTGCCAAACCCAGAAAAACGCTGAAAATCATCCAGTGCGTCGCCAGGAGACAAATAAGAGACCTCAGAAACTTCAGGGTAAGTGTTTAGTTCTTCCAGGAGCTGATCGATAGCCGCTTGCTTCACCCGAACATTGAGGAAAACCGAAATCTTGGGGTTGGAATCCCAACTGGAACCCAAGGCGTTGATATTGTCGAGCGCCAGCAATAGCGTGACGGGCAGTGCCAGCGCAATCGCCACCACCAATGCCGTCATTAATGTTTGAACCGGGGTACCAACCAAGCGCCTGAAGCTTTCTACAAAAGACGTTTGATGATGCAAACGATAGGAGCGAATGCGATCGCCAAAACTGGTTTTACTTTGCGATGCGCCCTTTACTGAAGGCTTTGTCGCAGTGTTCGTTTCACGTGCGCTCATTGTTCCCAGAACCCGTCGTGCACCAATTGACCCTGCTCAAGACTGAGCACCCGGCGATTCATTGATTTAAGTAGAGCCAGATCATGACTCGCAATCAAGGTGGTCACGCCCACAGCATTAAATTGCAGGAACAAATCCATGATCTCTTTGGAAAGCTCAGGGTCTAGGTTGCCAGTAGGTTCATCTGCCAATAATACGGGCGGCTTATTCACAACCGCTCGCGCGATACCTACACGCTGCTGTTCACCGCCAGAGAGGGTAATAGGATTGTGTTTTTCTTTTTTCAACAGGCCGACTTTGTCTAACGCTGCTCGAACACGACGCCCCACTTCTCGCGAATGGAACCCGGCAATTTGAAGGGGCAGGGCGATGTTCTCAAATACACTGCGATCAAATAAGAGCTGGTGGTTCTGAAAAACCACACCGACCTGACGGCGATGGTAAGGAATTTGCCCGCGTGACATGCGGTTAAGATTGCGCCCCCCCACCACGACTTGCCCCGTGGTCGAGCGCTCCATCAACATAATAAGCTTCATTAAAGTGCTTTTGCCCGCCCCCGAGTGGCCGGTTAAAAACACCATCTCGGCGGCATCAATATCAAAATTGACGGCGAGTAGTGCTTCTTGCCCACTTTCGTAGCGCTTGCTGACTTGGCTAAAGCTAATCATTTATCGTTGATGAATTCTTGTTATTTTTTAAGTTGTTGAAGGCTACACCAGCTTAGACCTTAAATAAGGCCTGGGTAAAATCATTTGCATTAAAGGGCTGCAAATCATCGACGCTTTCGCCCACCCCAATAAAGCGCACTGGAATACCGAGTTTTTCACTTAAGGCAAAAATAATTCCGCCTTTTGCCGTGCCATCTAGCTTGGTCAAAACTAAACCGCTCACACAGGCAGATTCTCTAAATTGCTGCGCCTGATTTACAGCATTTTGACCCGTGCCCGCATCGAGCACCAAAAGCACTTCGTGCGGTGCGCTTTGATCTAGCTTTTCCATGACTCGCTTTACTTTGGCCAGCTCTTCCATCAAGCCACTTTTATTGTGTAATCGCCCAGCAGTATCTGCAATGATGACATCGATCCCGCGCGATTGCGCTGACTGAATTGCGTCAAAGACAACTGAAGCGCTATCAGCACCACTATGCTGCGCAACAACCGGTACATTGTTGCGCTCGCCCCACACTTGCAATTGCTCTACCGCTGCCGCGCGAAATGTGTCGCCTGCAGCCAGCATGACGGACCTGCCTTCATTTTGAAAACGCTTTGCAAGTTTACCTATTGTGGTGGTTTTACCTACACCGTTCACACCGACGACTAGCACCACATAAGGCTTTTTGCTTTCATCTATCACCAGTGGCGCTTCAACTTTTGCCAACATGCTTCGCATTTGCGCTTTTAACTTATCAAATAAAGCCTCTGAGTCGGACAGCTCTTTGCGCTTGACGCTATCGGTGAGCACATCGATTATTTCTTGCGTTGCATCCATACCCACGTCGGCCATAAGCAATTGTGTTTCAATTTCTTCGAGCAATTCGTCATCTATCGCTTTTTTGCCCAGAAGCAAATTACCAAGACCACTACCCAGTTGCGCACTGGTACGCGAAAGACCGCGCTTGATGCGTGCGAACACCCCGAGCTTTTCTTCCGGTTTGACGGTGCTCGCCTCTGCCGATTCAGACGCACCTGCTGGCAAGGCTGTCTCTGGGTTGCTCGGTGAGGTATTCTCGCGTTGCTCGGTTGAAGCGTCGGGCGATTTATTTTTTCGTTTAAAAAACATACTTTCTAGTTCGAATAGGCCGTGTCTGGCCGATAAAGAGGTTCGCTAGTTTAGCAAATAACGAGCGCGGAAAATGGCAGCAAAAAGAAAAAAACCGGCGACACTGGGGAATAGGGTCCGCATTATTGGTGGCCAGTGGCGCGGAAGGAAACTAGAAGTCGGCGAGGAAGAGGGCCTGCGCCCCACGGGTGACCGTGTGCGCGAAACACTTTTTAACTGGTTAATGCCCACTATTGTCGGCGCAAACTGCCTCGACGCCTTCGCCGGTACAGGTGCACTTGGCTTTGAAGCCCTGTCTCGCGGCGCCCGCTCGGTTACGTTTGTAGAACAAAATTCAAACAGTGCAAATTTTTTACGCACCAACATTCAGCTACTTTGCGCCGATGCGTGCGTCCACAACCAAGATTTTTTATCTTGGAAGGCCGACACATCAAACCACTTCGATCTAATCTTTATCGACCCACCATTCGCAGGGGAGATGTGGCAGCAAGCACTTACTCACATGATAAGCCATATACCCTTACCGAAAGACGCTTTGATATATATTGAAGCCCCACGCGAACAAAATATATTGCTACCGCCGCAATGGAACGTGCATCGCGAAAAGATCTTTGGCCAAGTAAAAGCCTTGCTATGCAAGACAAGCCCGGGCGAAGCAGGCTAAAATGCGCCTGAATTTATCTAAAAAGCACGACAATGAGCCCAGAAAAAAAAGTTGTATACCCCGGAACCTTCGATCCGGTCACCAATGGTCATATCGACTTAGTTCAACGCGCCGCACGCCTGTTCGATAAAGTTGTCGTGGCTGTTGCTGCCAGCCATAAGAAAACACCATTGTTTACCTTAGAAGAACGCGTTGACTTGGCCAAACAGGTTCTCGGCGACGTGGACAACATTGAAGTCTGCGGCTTTGATGTGCTTTTGAAAGATTTAGTAGAAGAAAAGGGCGCCTATGGCGTTGTGCGCGGTCTGCGTGCGGTATCTGACTTTGAATACGAGTTTCAGCTCGCCAACATGAACCGTAGTTTGGCGCCATCAATGGAAAGTTTATTCCTGACGCCAGCAGAGCACCTTTCCTATATTTCTTCTTCGCTGGTGAAAGAAATTGCCTCTCTCGGCGGTGACGTTTCCAAGTTCGTGCCCTCCATTGTGGATGATGCCCTGAAGGAAAAATATCGTTCACTTGGTAAGAATTTTTAAGTTTACCCCCCAACACTCAAATAAAACTTTGATTTGTCGCGACAATTCGTGGAGCACACCTGATTCAAGGACTAAACTAAATTAGACCAATTTGAACAGGTACCACAATGTCTGACCCGCAAGATAGACGACGTTACACACGTATTAATTTTGAAGTTGACGCCGCCATGACCCAAGGTGACACTCACTATGATGTGCATCTCGTGGATATTTCACTGAAGGGCGCGCTGATCGAGACCCCGAAAAATTACGCCCTCAACGCCAACACGCCTGTTGATCTAAACCTGACACTAAGCGACGACATCATCATTACCATGCACACCTCTCTGACGCATAGTAGTGATGAAGTGCTTGGGTTTCACTGCGACAGTATCGACATGGAAAGCATGACGCACCTGCGTCGCTTAATTGAGCTGAATATGGAAGACCCTCAAGCGTCTGATCGCGTACTCGACGAACTGATTCACGCCTAAACTATGCCATCTGAAGAAGAAAAACGCCGCTACATTCGCTCACCTATTCGCGCCTACGCTCGTATTGAGATTAACGGTATAGAACACGACGCATATATTCTTGATTTGTCTCGTGGTGGTGCCCGCTTTGCGATCATCGATGAGCACAACATCAAGCCCAACGACAATATCAAGCTTTACGTTGAAGGCGATCCAGAAATTATTTTAGAAGGCCGTGTAGCGCACGCAAAAGATCACTATATGGGCTTAGATTGTGGCGAAAACGGAGTCGAAATTTCCGTATTTAAACTTTCTGACTAAGACCGCACGCCGCTTTAGATCGACTGTAAAGCCTCACTCAGTTTTTTCACTGCTAATATTTCCATTCCCGGAATCGCTTCTCGTGGCTCGTTACCTTTCGGGACGATGGCCTTTTTAAACCCGTGCTTACTGGCTTCGCGCAAGCGCTCTTGGCCATTTGGCACAGGGCGAATTTCACCCGCCAAGCCAACCTCACCGAAAACGATAAGTTCGCGCGATAAAGGCGCATCACGAAAACTCGACACCAAGGCCAACAACAAGGCCAAGTCAGCGCTCGTCTCAACGATCTTGACACCACCAACCACATTCACAAAAACATCTTGGTCGCCCACCATTAACCCACCATGACGATGCAAAACAGCCAAGAGCATGGCAAGTCGATTTTGTTCGAGGCCAACGGCCACCCGTCGCGGGTTGCCAGCACTGGAATCATCGACCAAACCCTGTATTTCCACCAAAAGCGGACGCGTACCTTCCCAGGTCACCATCACGACTGAGCCGCTGGCCACTTCGTCAGCACGCTGCAAGAAAATGGCTGAAGGGTTACTGACTTCTTTCAGGCCTTGCTCCGTCATGGCGAATACGCCCAGCTCATTCACCGCACCAAAGCGATTCTTGTTGCCGCGCAGCGTGCGAAACCTTGAGTCGTGAGAACCCTCCAGCATGATAGAGCAGTCAATCATGTGCTCTAGCACTTTGGGCCCGGCTAAGCTGCCGTCTTTGGTGACATGCCCCACCAAAATCAAAACGGTGCCGCTCTCTTTGGCAAAACGGGTGAGATACGCTGCGGATTCTCGCACTTGCGACACGCTGCCCGGTGCAGACTGAATATCGCCGTGATGCATGACTTGAATGGAATCCACAACCAGTAATTTTGGTTTTATTGAATCTGCAGTTGCCACGACATTTTCCACGTCAGTCGCACTGAGCATTTGCAATTTGTCGGCCGGCAACTCCAAGCGTTTTGCTCGCAAGGCAACTTGCTGCAAAGATTCCTCACCGGTCACATATAAAGCCGACTGTGCTTGCGCCAACTGACAGAGAGTTTGAAGCAGTAGTGTAGATTTACCCGCACCAGGGTTGCCACCAATCAGTACGACCGAGCCTGGCACAAAGCCGCCACCAAGCACACGATCGAACTCTTCCATCCCGGAAGAAAAACGCGGTACTTCTTGTAGGTCAATATTCTCCAAAGCAGTGACTTTACTGGCTTGGCCACCAGCGTAACCCTTAAAACCAGCTTTACTTTTTCCGCTACCTAAACGAACTTCTTGCAAGGTATTCCATGCCTGGCAAGCGCTGCACTGACCCTGCCATTTCTTGTAATCGGCACCACAGTCTTGGCACACATAGGCGGAATTTGCTTTGGCCACTTAGGCTTCCTCCGCCACGCTATTTTCTTTAGCCTCGGCATCATCGCGAAGCTTTTTACGGACATCCATCCAGACTCGGCCCACCATATTTTCACCACGCCAATCGCGGCCAACACCCCAATAATGATCGTAGAGCGACGTTTCAGAAAGCGCCTGCTCACCTGTGTCGAGTAAGTATTCACGTATGTCTGAATACATTTGTACTAGGGTATAAACCGCCCTCGTCATGTACACCCTGCGTTGCGTCTTCCAACCCTTTTTCTTTGAGCGATACCAAGGCTTGTTTATTCTATACGCAGCTAGTGCAGTAGGCGCCTCTTTGGTCGCTTTCGCCAAACGACTATTACCAGCCAACATAGCGTGCACGTAATGCTCTGCACTGGGCCACTCTTGCCCCTCTAACTGAATCGGGCGCGCACATGTCGCTAGCAAATGGGCTTCGTCAAAGCGAGAAAAACGCAACGACGCTTCATTATCTAAATTGGGGGCAAACATCTTCGACTCCTCGTTTGGCTCAGAAATGTACGCGGAATCGCAGCACTTGTCGATCTCGCTTAGGGAAATTCAAGCAGGCTTTACCTAGCCCGTGTTCACACGGGTTTTCAGATGCCCGTCGTTTTCACGTCCTCACCATTCAGGCGCCATCGCTCCCGATCAAGGCTTATGCTAAAGTGCCCGCCTAAAACGCTTTTCTCGATATTCATATGGCCAGCTCACTCATTCCTGAAAAACCTTTGTTGGTTTACCCTTCGTTGGCCGCGACAGTTGGCCTCGACGAAGCTGTAATGCTGAGCGCACTCAACGACCTTGTGCATCATATTGAAGGCGACGGTAACAACGGCTATCAGTGGTACAGCTTACGTCGCGAGCAAATCGAGCAAGCCCTTCCTTTTTGGGATTTGCGCGACATTCAACGCGTCAGCACCAATTTGCGCGAGAAAGGCATCATTATTATCGCCTCGGCGCCAATTCAGAGCGATTCACAGTTTAAGTTTGCTTTTAACGAAGGCATCGCCAAAAGCGCCAGCAACACACATACCCAAGCCAACCCCGTTTCCACACGCACATCAGCCCCGGCACACGCGCCCAATCGACCGGCAGCCTCAGGCAAAAATTATATTCCTGCCAATTGGCAACCGAGCGAAACCTCACTCGCTCAACTCGCACAACTGAACATCAATACTGAATTTGCACTTCAGCAGGCTCCCGAATTTATTACTTATTGGCGCGAACGCAATGAACCACAACGCTCATGGGATCAGAAGTTTATTTCATGGGTGGTGCCACGCTGGCGCAGCTTTGAAGAACAGGAACATCGCCGCAGCAAAGCCAGCGTAATTCCTGCGGCGTGGCAACCAACACAAGAATGCGTCACTGGCCTAGTGCAACGTAAAATTCCTCAGCAGTTTGTGCTCGACCAAGTCATGGAGTTTGTTCGTTACTGGCAGGCCACCGGCGAACAACACATTGCGTGGGAAGCAAAATTTATTCAGCGCGTAACATCACGCTGGGCCGACATGGAAAGCAAACGCAACGTTAGTAAAGAAGCGCACCCAATTTCTAACCAATGGCGCCCATCTGAAGATGCAATGGAACTTATGGTAGTAAAATCTGGCATTCCATTGAGCTTTATTGAAGACACCATTGCCGAATTTATTATTTACTGGCAAGAAAAAGGCACACAATCTAACACCTGGAATTCAATGTTTATCAAACATGTGCGCTTACAGTGGCATCGTTACCAGCACGCGATAAACAGTAGCGATCACAATTGTGAGGCCCATGTTATTCCAGACAACTGGCAACCCGCCAGCGATGTTTTCGACATTCTAGCCTTGGCAAATATTGACGCTAACTTTGCCCACGAATTAGTAGCCGAATTCATTTTATATTGGCGCGAACGCAACGAATTACACCGCGCGTGGAATTCAAAATTTTTACAACACGCAAAACGCCAGTGGGCCATGCGCCATCAATTTAATTCAGACCCGCAATCAGATAACTTACGCTCGACACGAGAAATTAGCCTTGAAGAAGAACTTAACGACACCAGCTGGGCAAGCTAACAACAGCACAGCCGCGACTGAAGAAATTGCAAACGCGATCAATCAGGTGTTTGCGATTTTTCGACGCAATTATCACAACCAGTATTTTAAGGCGTTTCCTAGCGAACAAGATGCCTCGGTTGCAAAGCGCTTATGGCTGGAATCTCTCACTCGATTCAACGACGCGATTATTTTGCAAGGCGCAAAATCTTTAATCGAAACCAGTGAGTTTTTGCCAACTTTAGCGGCAATGATTAAACACTGCGAAAAACAACGCAATCGCGACTTGCCCGATGCACACCGTGCATATATAGAAGCTTGCAACGCACCGTCGCCTAAAAATGAATTTGAATGGAGTCACCCTGCGGTATACCACGCAGGCAAAAAGAGTGATTGGTTTTTTATTCAAAATAGTAACGAAGCCATCGCCTTTCCTGTTTTTAAAAAGGTATACGAAGAAATCTGCCAACAAATTATGCAGGGCATTCAATATGACACACCTGCTAAGCTAGCCCTACCAGAGGAAACTGAACACAGGCTAGACAAGAAAAGTAATCTGGCACATTTAAAAGAACTTAAGGAAAAACTCGATTTTTAACTCGAGCGATAGAACTTCTGAAAACAAACCGTTTATCAGTGGTTCCTGAGATTTTTAAGCAGTAAATCAAACCGAAGGAGACCTAGCATGAAAACCGCGATAGCGATTGTGATCAACCTATATCTGATTTTTACATTGGGCATGGCAATTTGTCTTAGCCAATATGAAGTCGGCGATATGGCAGCCCTCACTCAAACGCAGCCACAAGCAACTGAATACAGCGAAATCCCTGATTTCGCTAGTATTCAGGATATCGCAAAAAAAAAGCAGGCTTTTTTTGATTACTTTGCTGCAATAGTGTCAGAAGAGAATGACAGTATTCTAAAAAATCGCGACCGCCTTATCGCAACTCAAAAGCGCTTCAATAAAAATCAAACGTTAAATTCTAAAGACGAATCATTCATTCAAGCCCTTGCAGACAAATATGATGTCAATATAAAAAGAGACACAAATAAAACACTGGAGGCGCTTCTGCTTCGTGTAAATGCAGTGCCAGTGTCGTTAGCACTCGCTCAAGCGGCCAACGAATCGGCCTGGGGTACTTCACGTTTTGCACGTGAAGGAAATAACTTTTTTGGCCAATGGTGCTTTAAAGAAGGGTGCGGTATCGTACCTGCGCATCGTCCACAAAACTCGCATCACGAAGTTCGTATATTTAAATCAGCAAGCGCATCGGTAAAATCATATATCCACAATATCAACACCCACATCGCTTACGAAGCGCTACGTCTCATTCGTGCACAAGCAGAAAGCGAAAGCTTGTTCCCAAGCGGGGTTTTACTAGCAGAGGGCTTGTTACACTATTCTGCTCGCGGGCACGCCTATGTGGAAGAAATCCAATCTATGATTGAATTTAATCAACTCGATAGCATGGAAGCGAATAGCCAGATCGGCAAGCGTTGAAAGGAACATCAACGCAATAAGAAAATTAAAACAAGTGAGTGAATTACTACAAAAGGGTACTTAGTGGTAGGTTAAACCCAAACCATCTTCGGTAAGACGAACCACGCGAAACAGGGAAGGGGCGTGCCAAGCGTCATCACGGAAAATTTTAGCCACCAACGCATCGCCCACCACGAGGTTTTGCGCAAGCATTTTACACATAATAAACAGGCCGGTTTCAGAAACATCTTTTGCGACGGCAAGCACTTCACCGAGCTCATCGTGCTCTAGCTTTACTTCACAACCTAGCGGCGTACGGCCATGTCTTCGGTAACGAGTCATAATTCTCACTTATTATTCAACTACTTATTATGAGAGAGTTTGAAATGACTAACGAGACTACGATTTGATTAAAACTGGAAACAACAGCGAGGTAAACACTGTGTCTTTTCACTTCTAAGCTACGCCATACCTTAGTATGATGTAGTTGCATATTTGCTTTAGTTTTAATGAAAAAACACTTTAGTTTGCGCTGCCACTTCCTTATTTTCAGTTACATCCTATTCGCAACAACGTCATCGCCAACGATTTTGTCATTGCGTTTCTAACGGTTCAAGTTTTTTCGCCGTAATCCCCAGCAAACTGTGAACTTGGTATAAAATTCAGCTCATTTATCTATTTTTCGAGCACTTCAACCAAGTCTACCTTTTGAAAACCACGGGGTAATTTGTTGCCACGACGGCCTCGCTCCCCCATATAGTGTTCAAGCTCTTTAAACTTGAGCGAGAGGTGGCGCTTGCCCGAATGTATTTTTAGCACCTGCGTCTCGGATAAGACATTGATTGCCACCACATACTCTTCGCGCGACTGAACCCGCGCAGTGGGTATGCTAATAATTTTGTTTCCCTTGCCCCGCGCAAGCTCTGGTAGCTCGCTCAAAGCAAAAACGAGCATACGACCTTCGTTGCTAACAGCCGCTAACCAACTTTGGTCTTCAGCAAGCACTAGCGGATTAAGCACACACCCACCTTTAGGTAAGTTAAGTGCTGCTTTACCTGCTTTATTTTTGCTAACGAGGTTTTGTAATTGGGTCACAAAACCATAACCGGCATCTGAGGCCAGTAAAACCCGCTGGTCATCTTCCCCCATCAACAAACCTTCGAAACTTGCACCAGAAGGCGGGTTTAGTCGCCCAGTCGCAGGCTCGCCTTGACCACGAGCCGATGGCAATGTGTGCGCGGGAATACTGTAACTGCGACCCGTGGAATCGAGCAATATCGCGTTT
Organism: Agarilytica sp.; assembly: GCA_045430305.1. Classification (GTDB taxonomy): domain Bacteria; phylum Pseudomonadota; class Gammaproteobacteria; order Pseudomonadales; family Cellvibrionaceae; genus Agarilytica. The sequence continues at coordinate 358,691 of JAILXW010000003.1, forward strand.
TGGTTACTCTTGCCTCGGGCGGCAAAACGAAAGCCATCTCCCGATTTGTAATTCAGGGTTTCTGGCTCGATATCGTGGCCTTTTGCCGCACGAACCCAACCTTTGTCAGACAAAACAACCGTCACCGGGTCAACTGTCATTAAGTCCTGCTCGTTAAAAGCTTGCGCTTCTTCGCGTGAGACAAGCGGTGATCGACGATCGTCGCCAAATTTGTCTACCACTTCTTGCAACTCATTCTTGATAAGGGTTTTTAATCGTCGCGCCGAACCCAATGTTTTTTCTATCTCGTCTTTTTCTTTATTTAATTCTTTTTGCTCTTCGAGGATTTTCATTTCCTCTAAACGCGCCAGCTGGCGTAAGCGTGTATCGAGAATAAAATTCGCCTGGCGTTCGCTCAATTCAAAACGAACCATTAATTTTTCTTTCGGCTGATCTTCCGTACGAACGATATGAATGACTTCATCCAAATTTAAAAAGGCAATCATTTGCCCATCGAGCACATGCAACCGATCAAGCACCCAATCTAAACGATGTTGTAAACGGCGGCGTACAGTCACCATTCGAAAGCTTAACCACTCCGACAAAATCGTATTGAGTGCTTTAACACTGGGCTTTCCATCAATACCAATCATGTTTAAATTAACACGATAATTTTTTTCTAAATCTGTTGTCGCAAAGAGGTGACCCATAAGCTGTTCTAGATCAACGCGATTAGAACGCGGCACAATCACTAAACGCGTGGGGCTTTCATGATCAGACTCATCGCGTAAATCTGCCACCATTGGTAATTTTTTTGCGTTCAACTGGGCGGCAATTTGTTCAAGAATTTTTGCGCCACTCACTTGATGTGGTAAGGCAGAAATAATGATGTCGCCTTCTTCTTTACGCCATACAGCACGCATTTTTAAACTACCGCGACCCGTTTTATACAGCGCAAGAATGTCTTCTCTGGCGGTAATAATTTCTGCATCTGTGGCCATATCCGGCGCTTGAATAAATTCGCACAAATCTTCAACGGTGGCTTTCGGGTTTTCAAGTAGACGTACCGTCGCTTGCACGACTTCTTTTAAATTATGCGGCGGAATATCGGTGGCCATACCTACGGCTATACCGGTTGTTCCGTTTAACAAAACATTGGGAACCCGTGCAGGTAATATTTTCGGCTCATCGATAGTGCCATCAAAATTAGGCTGCCAATCTACGGTGCCTTGGCCCAATTCGCTTAAAAGCACTTCGGTAAAAGCACTGAGCTTCGCTTCGGTATAACGCATTGCAGCGAATGATTTTGGATCGTCTTGTGAACCCCAGTTACCTTGGCCATCAACAAGTGGGTAGCGATAAGAAAAAGGCTGCGCCATCAATACCATGGCTTCGTAGGCAGCGCCGTCACCATGAGGGTGAAACTTACCAATAACATCGCCCACGGTACGTGCGGATTTTTTGTATTTAGCGGATGCCTTAAGACCAAGCTCACTCATCGCATAAATAATGCGCCGCTGAACAGGTTTTAAACCATCACCGATATTGGGCAGTGCGCGATCTAAAATCACGTACATGGAATAATCGAGGTAGGCTTTTTCAGTAAACTGCTTGAGTGGGAGCTGCTCGTCGGCGTCGGAAGAATAAATACTGCTCATAGGGTCGCTTTATGATTAACCTTTTAAATAGCCTTGTTCGCCAATGACACATACCAAGTCAAAGGCAAAAATGAAGTCGCGTCTTTCAATGTCTGAACAAGCCCATTGCTAACTTATTGACCTTCGCGAAAATATTGTGTGAATAATTGTCGTGAATGTATCGCCTGCGCGGCGACCGAGTGGCGGTTTTATAGCAGATGCCTTCTACAGCAGCAAGCACGGCCACTATATAAAGTCATTTTCACCGGCGGGGCATGTTTAGGGAACCCTCAATAGGCGTTCCAATCTATAGTGATTAGAGCATCCATTCGTTCATCGCCATTCGGGCTCACTATGCACGTTACACAAGCGAAAACAGGCACTTCTTTCTTATCAGATATTCTACAGACCTTGCGCCAAAAGCCTTGGGCTTTGACGCCGCTGTGTTATGCCTGTGTATTGCTGATGTTGTCTCACGCCTCGATAGCGCAACACGCCAAGGAGAACCCAACCACGCGTTTGGATTCAACAGAAAAATGGGGCAGTGCCGCCAACTGGATTGTAGCAACCACCTTGGGCAGCAAACTTTCGCTTGAAGAGGAACTCGCCAAAGGCAATAAAGTGATTGCTATATTTTGGGCGACCTGGTGCGGCCATTGCCGCGAACTTCTACCAAAACTTGAGAAACTAAAAGCCGCGAACCCCGATGCCAAAGTCACCTTTGTCGCCATGAATATTTGGGAAGACAGCGACCCGAGGAAGTACGCAAAAAATACAGGGCTTTCAATGCCTATTGTTCTAAACGCAGAAAACATCGCCAAGAAATACGGCGTTAAAGGCACCCCAGGGGTCTTTGTGGTGGGGCAAAACAATACCATTCTATATCAGCGAAGCAGCGGCGAAACGCCAGACGCCGTCATTACTGCGGTAAAACAGGCCCTCAATGAAGCGCCATCAAGCCTCTAGCTGCTCCACAGCCTTATCGATATCTTCGAGTAGGTCCAACGGTTCGACCTCTTCCCCTTCTAAGGCTTCATTCCAATCAATACCGACAAACAGAACATCCTCATGCATACCTGGCAGCCATTCATCCAGCAACTCTTCAAGAGAAACAGGCACTGGCTTGTAGTGAGACCACTCATCTTTACAGTGCAGCTTGGCCTTATCAGGGTCTGACCACAAAGGCATGGTGTCGATGTCGCTGTTAGATTCTGAAGGACATAGCGCCCAACCGTCATCACCTTCCAGCCCCCACACACAGCCGGTCTCTATCGCACTCTCAATGAAGCCTTCGTACACTTCGTCTAGCGCTTCGTTCACACGATCTAACTCAGAATTATTCATAGCTGCATCCTCTATTTTTAGCTTGGCTTAGTGCCACTTACCGCTCGGGGCAGCGTTTTATTAAAACCGTGCATCACCGACAAAGGGGTTCGCTTCCCGCTCATCGCCAAATGTCGAGTTGGGGCCGTGGCCAGGCACAAATGTTACATCGTCGCCCAAGAGCCACAGCTTTTGGCGAATAGAATTGATTAGCGTCTCATAATCACCGCGAGGAAAATCTGTTCGCCCAATAGAGCCTTTAAATAGAACATCGCCGACGAATGCTAGTTTAGACCCGCGATGGAAGAAAACCACATGGCCCGGTGTGTGGCCAGGGCAATGTAAGACTTCCAATGATATTTCACCAACACTGACCTCGTCGCCATGCTCTAGCCAGCGATCTGGCTCGAAGATCTCTACCGGCTCAAAGCCCATCATTCGCGCCTGATCAGGCAAACCCTGTATCCAGAACTCATCTTCTTTGTGCGGGCCGATAATCGGCACGCCGTAGTGTTTGGCCATAGCGGCAGTAGCGCCAACATGATCCATATGACCATGGGTCAATAACAGCTTAGTAATTTTAAGAGATCGCTTGTCCGCTGCCGCCAGCAGCTGCTCCATGTCACCACCGGGGTCAACAAAGGCTGCCTCGCCGGTTTTTTCACACCAAATAAGCGAACAGTTTTGTTGAAAAGCGGTGACAGGGATTGAAAGATGATTCATATAACTACCGAAAAGCGAATTTTAGCCAAGAATGATATGACGAAGTGACAACAAGCGGCCAGAAATCTCGTCTACACAAGCAAATTTGATGGAATTTCGAGCAACTTTTGTACACTAACAACTCAAATGAGGCTCATCGGTTACGATTTTCAAAATTTTTCAGCATTTTAGCGCTAGCTAGCTAGACTAGTTAATACACTAAAGAATATTTTCAAAAAATGGCTCTAATTCAAATCAGCGAAGACCATCGCGACGCACTGCAAGAGATCACCAATGTGGCCATGGGCCAAGCTGGTGACAAACTCGCACGCATACTCGATACCTTTGTTGTACTGTCAATTCCCCACATCGAGGTGATGCGCCCTTCGGACATAGCGATGGCGCTGCACGCCATCGATACGAATCAAAGCGTATCCGGTGTTTGCCAAGGCTTTATTGGTGGTGGTATTGCAGGTGAAGCCATGTTGTTATTTAACGACACCAGCTTTGTCGATTTGGCCAAGCTGCTTAATTACGGCGGCGAGCTCGATGAGCATGCTGAGCGCGAGCTACTAATGGACACCACTAATGTTTTGTTCGGCGCCTGCCTCAAAGGCATCGCAGAGCAAATCGATATGGAGTTCAGTTTTGGCTCTCCCACGGTCTTAGGGCAACACCGAAAAGTCTCTGAGATTTTCAATATGGATAAGGCCCGCTGGGAACATGCGCTGGTAACTGAAATTTCATACGAGCTAGAAGGCTACAATGTTAATTGTGACCTACTTATTATTATGACTGGCGATTCGTTAGAATTGCTGAGTAAAAAACTAGATTACTTACTCGCTTAACAGCGACCTTAATTCCGAGAAAACCGAGTCAATGGCCGAAGGCAAAAACTTTATCGAAGACTTTCACTGGTTGATGGATGTGCTTCAGCACATCGATGTCGGCCTAGTCATTCTTGATAAAGAAATGAATGTTCAACTGTGGAACTCTTTTATGCAGAACCACAGTGCACGCCAGCCCAACGAGGTACTCGGGCACAATATCTTTAAAAGCTTTCCAGAATTGCCCGAAGCCTGGTTCCGCCGCAAAATAGAAACGGTGATCGAGCTACAAAACCAAGCCTTTACCACTTGGGAACAGCGCCCCTATCTATTCAAATTCAAGAATTACCGCCCCATCACTAGTCTGGCGGAATTCATGTACCAAAACAGCACCATCATTCCTTTAAAAGATGCACGCGGAAACGTTGAGCAGATTTGTATAATTATTTATGACGTCACGGAAGTTGCTGTTAACCGTATTCAGATTCAAGAAGCCAACGAAAAACTTCGTCTACTAAGCAGAACGGACGGCTTAACCGGTTTGCTCAACCGCAAAACATGGGAAAGCGAGCTCTGCAAAGAATTTCAACGTTTTGCGCGCCACCAACACAAGACCTCGCTTGTCATGTTCGACATTGATCACTTCAAGAAAATCAATGATGGTTACGGCCACCCAGCTGGCGACGAAGTCATTCGCCAAACTTCACGCATTTTGCAGGAATCACTGCGCAACATCGACATTCCTGGCCGCTACGGTGGTGAAGAGTTTACCGTTATCATGATAGATACCGAAGCAGAAGGCGCCTACAAACTCGCCGAACGTATTCGAGAAAACATTCAAAATTACACCGTCAAATACGAAGACATGAATATCGACTTCACCATCAGCCTCGGCGTGTGTGAACTTAACACCAGCATCAGCGATCAAACTGCCTGGATCGATGCGGCCGATAAAGGGCTATACCAAGCGAAAAACAATGGTCGCAACAACACCGTTATTTATACCGGCGAAGGGTAAATTTCCCACCGACACCCTCGCCCCTCTTATTTCGTTCTTGAGCTTAAACGCCCACCCTTCAACCCACCAACACCCTTAGCGAATCCACTTAAATTACCGCGTAAGCGTGTTACACTTTTAGGTGAAAACACCAAACTCGCGCTCAGCCAAATTCACACTCTGCCAAGGCCCAGCCCTGTAATCACATGACAACTTTTTCATGGCGCCCCCCAGAATCCGTTTCCGCTTACATGCTTGACCTATGGCTTGCGTTAAGCGACGAGCAAAAACAAATTTTTGAGAATTACTTCAGCCCTTCGCCCGAAGCACAGAACCAACTCCATCATGTACTTCAATGCAGTGAATTTTTTCGCAGTGAGATTTCTCGCAAACCTCACTTGTTTTGCCAATTACTAAAAAGTGCAAAGCTAGCCACTGAACTTCACGAACATGACTACACAGCCGCGTGCCCAGCAGCAGATATAGAAGACGAAACAACATTTGATCGCGCGCTACGCGAATTGCGCGCCCAATCGATGATGCGAATTGTTTGGCGTGATTTTAATCGCGTCGCCAGCTTTGACGAAACCACAAACGATCTTTCTTTTCTAGCCAAGGCCTGCATCAACGCAGCATTGAATTTTTACTATAAAAAACTCACAAAAGTTCACGGCACACCCCGCTGTGAAAACGGCAATGAACAAGCCATGCTGATACTTGCAATGGGCAAGCTTGGCGCACAGGAATTAAATTTAAGCTCAGACATAGATTTAATCTTTGCATTTCCTTCAGCAGGGCTTACCGATGGTAAACGCGAACTAAGCAATCAGGAATTTTTTTCGCGGGTCGGCAAAAAAATCATAAAAAGCCTGGATGCAATTACCGCAGACGGCTTCGTATTTCGCGTTGACATGCGCTTACGGCCATACGGCCAAAGCGGGGCACTGGTGTACAGCTTTAGTGCACTAGAAGAATACTATTTAACACAGGGGCGTGAATGGGAACGCTATGCGATGGTAAAAGCCAGCGTGATTGCCAACAACGGCGATCAAAACTATAGCGAACAACTCACCCAAATGTTGCGCGCATTTACTTATCGTAAATACATCGACTTTTCCGTCATTGACGCACTACGCGGCCTCAAACACATGATCACCCAAGAAGTCGAGCGGCGCGGTTTACACAACGATGTAAAACTCGGATCGGGCGGTATACGTGAAGTAGAATTTACCGCGCAAGTCTTTCAATTAATTCGCGGTGGGCGCGATACAGAACTACAAGAAAACCGCCTGCTAGAAGTGTTGCCAATGCTGGCCAAATTAAATTGCCTGCCAGAAGAAAAAGCCGAAGCGATAAAAGCCTCTTATATTTTTTTACGCAATAGCGAACATGCCATTCAAGGTTATCGCGACGAACAAACGCAAAAATTACCGGAAGATGAACCCGCCCAACGCGCTCTTTCACAGGTAATGGGGTTTAAAGATTGGCCCAACTACCTAGAAGCATTAAATCAACACCGCGAAGTCGTGCGAGAAGTGTTCGCCAACGTCATTGCAGCCCCAGAAGACAAAGATGAAAACGAAGAGCACAAGGAAAATGAGAAGAGCATAAAGGCCCTTTGGCACCAACGGTTGGATCACGACGGTGCGATCGCACTCTTAGCAAGCCTTGGCCATGAAACCCCAGAAAAAGCTTACGCCTTGCTACAAGAACTCGAACACTGGGCTTCGATATCTTCTATGCACAGCAGTTCGCGGGAACGCTTAGACACCTTCATGCCATTACTGCTTCAACGCCTTGAAACCCACGAAGCGGCAAGTGAGATACTCGACAGGCTGATCAAACTCATAAAAGCGATTGCGCGACGCAGCGCCTACCTTTTACTTCTAATCGAAAACCCCGGCGCATTAACACAACTCTTGCGGCTCATCGAAGCAAGCCCATGGGTCGCCATGACCATGGCCGAGCACCCAGCGTTATTAGATGAGCTGCTCACCCCCGAGTCGCTTTACCACCCGCCAGAAAAAGAGGAGTTACAAGCAGAGCTACAGCGCGCAACTTTGCGCATCGCGCCAGAAGATCTGGAAGCACAAATGGAAAGCCTGCGTTATTTTCGCTCATCTCACGCACTGAGAGTCGCTGCGAGTGAAATATCGGGTGCATTACCGCTAATGAAAGTAAGCGATTACTTAACCTGGATCGGCGAGGCCATCTTGGAGTATGTACTTACCCTGACGTGGAATAACATGGTCGAAAAACACGGCTACCCCGACGGAGAAGAAAGGGAGCAGCCAAACTTTATCATCATTGGTTATGGCAAGCTTGGTGGTATTGAACTGGGTCACGGCTCAGATCTCGACTTGGTGTTTATCCACGGCGCGAATCTAAACGGCGTCACCAACAGTGACTCCCACAGTATCGACAACCAAACGTTCTATATGCGCCTGGGCCAAAAGATCATTCATTTCATCACCACGAAAATGAACTCCGGCGACCTTTACGAAGTCGACATGCGCCTTCGCCCTTCAGGCGCCAGCGGCATGTTGGTGGCTGGCATGAGCAGTTTTGAAAAGTATCAGCGCGAATCAGCCTGGACTTGGGAACATCAAGCCCTCGTGCGTGCACGAACAGTTGCCGGAGACGCCGCCCTCAGCGCGCGCTTCACGGAAGTCCGCAGCGAAGTATTGTCCAAATCCCGAGACCTCAGCAAACTGCGTTCAGAAGTGGTCGAAATGCGCAGTAAAATGCGCGATCACCTCGGGACGGCTAAAAACGACGAGAACAAATTTCACCTCAAGCAAGACGCTGGCGGTATCGTCGACATTGAATTTATGGTTCAATACGCGGTCCTTGCATGGGCCCACTCGCACCCCGAGTTACTAAGTTATACGGACAATATCCGTATCTTGGAATCCCTCGAGCAATCCAAACTGCTGGACACTCAAGAGGTGAGCCAGCTCATCGAAGCCTACAAAGCCTTTCGTACCGTTGGTCATCGCCGTACTTTGCAGCAGTTAAGCAATGTAATCGGCGCAGACAAACTGATCGCCCAGCGCGAAAATGTGATAACGCTATGGCAAAAGCTTGTTTTGGACGCTTAAACTGGGCCGCACCTATGGCACCTGCAAGAACACATAAAACACAAACAATAGGCTCTTAGCCTTACAGCGAAATTAAAAACACTGGAGCGAATTATGTCTTTCGCAGAGCGCGACGGCGTCATCTGGTTTGATGGCGAACTGGTTCCCTGGCGAGATGCCAAGGTACACGTATTAACCCACACCCTTCACTACGGCATGGGTGTCTTTGAAGGTGTGCGCGCATACAATACAGTCAGCAAAGGCACGAGTATTTTTCGCTTAGAAGAACACACCGATCGCTTATTCCGTTCTGCCCATATCATGAATATGGAAATGTCTTGGGAAAAAGCGGCATTAAACGAAGCTCAAAAGCTCGTAGTACGAGAGAACAATCTCGAAGAAGCCTACCTTCGCCCGATGGTCTTTTACGGCTCAGAAGGTATGGGGCTGCGCGCTGACAATTTAAAAACGCACGTTATTGTAGCCGCTTGGAACTGGCCTTCGTACATGTCACCAGAAGCGAAAGAAATCGGCATTAAAGTGCGAACCTCTAGCTATACGCGTCATCACGTGAACATTTCCATGTGTAAAGCGAAGGCCAATGGTCACTACATTAATTCCATGCTTGCTTTAAAAGAAGCCTTAGACTGTGGCTGCGAAGAAGCCTTGCTGTTAGATAACGAAGGTTATGTGGCCGAAGGCAGTGGTGAGAATATTTTCATCATTCGTAATGGCGAGCTTTATACCCCCGAACTTACGTCGTGTTTAGACGGTATTACGCGCGGCACAATTTTTAAATTAGCGAACGACTTTAATTTAACCATTCACGAAAAGCGTATTACACGAGATGAAGTGTACGTTGCCGACGAAGCGTTTTTTACCGGCACCGCAGCAGAAGTATTACCCATTCGTGAGTTAGATGGTCGCAAAATTGGTTCTGGCAAACGCGGCCCCATAACCGAAAAATTACAAACCGCCTATTTTAAAGCGGTACGTGGCGAACTGGAACAACACCAAGATTGGTTAAGCCCAGTTCAAAGCTAAGCAATGTAGCCAACGGCCAATAGTTGGCTCTATAGCCTAGTGTTTGGATCCGCTTTCAGGCGTCGTTATTCCCGGAAAAAATGACGATGCCAACTAGGATGTATCACGCACTTTTTGAAGGCAACCCAAACACTAGGCATTATGTTTTAACTTAGACAATGAAAACCGCGCCCAAGCCAATACCTCAACAAATTATTCCAACGATAAACCAACACCCAGGCATAAAATGATCCCAAAGGAACAACAAGGCCTGTATCGACGCCTACTCCGCTACGCATTTAACTATAAACTGTATTTGATACTTAGCGTATTTGGCTTCGTGCTGTTTTCTGGTATGGAAGCCATACTGGTTACCACGATAGAATTTTTTATCGATCGTCTCGAAGGAAAACCTTCCGACCCTTTATTTAATCTTTCTAGTGAAATCACGAGCTCATACTACTTTGTGCCCCTCATGGTCATTGTTTTGAGCTTTTTACGCGGCATAGGCTCTTACCTAGGCAACTTCTTTATGAGTTGTGTCGGTTTAAATGTTGTTAATACGCTGCGCAAACAAGTTTTTACTCACATGCTATATTTACCGCAAGAATATTATGACCAGCGCAACAGCGGCGAACTTGTCTCACTGATTATTTACAATATCAGCCAGGTCACAGGCTCTGTCACCAACGCGATAAAGATTTTGTTGCGCGATGGTTTTTCTGTACTATTTTTTCTTGGCGCCATGCTGTACATCAATTGGTTGCTGACGCTGATATTTTTTATTATCGCGCCCATTCTCGCTGGCATTATTTATTTTGCCTCACGCTATTTCCGTAAAACTAGTCGCCGCATACAAACTGCGGTTGGAAAAATTACACACATTTCTACCGAAGCATTCCAGGGCATCAAACTCGTAAAAAGCTACAAGGGCGAGCCTTACGAAGAAGAGCGCTTTGAAACTGCCGCCGACAACAACCTAAAGCTTTCCACCAAGTACGAACGTGTTAAATCACTGCAAACACCTGTGCTACATTTTGTGATTGCTATAGCACTCGCGCTGATCTTTTATTTGGTGATGAAAATTTGGCAAGGCGATATGACCGATGCGGTTATTTATGTCACCTTCGCGGGCATGATCGCCAAACCATTTCGCCAACTTTCGACCTTAAATGCGGTAATTCAAAAAGGCATGGCCGCAGCAGAAACTATTTTCTATGCCATTGACTCTGCAGCAGAAAAAGATGAAGGCAAAACCGAATTAAAAGATTTACAAGGCAAAATTGAATTTCGCGATGTGAACTTTTCCTACGGTGGCGATGCACAAGCGCTAAGCAATATAAACCTTACCTTGGAGCCTGGCGAAACCGTTGCGCTGGTCGGCTCATCCGGTAGCGGAAAGACCACCATTGCAAATTTGTTGCTGCGCTTTTACAACAAACAAGGCGGCGGCATATTAATAGACGGCACCGACATTGAAGACATTCGCCTACAAAGCCTGCGCGAAAATATTGCCCTGGTGAATCAGCAAACGATTTTGTTTAACGACAGTGTGCACGCCAATATCGCTTACGGGATAGCGCGGAATAAAATTGATAAACAAGCTGTATTTCAAGCCGCCGAAGATGCTTACGCAAAAGAATTTATTGAAAACCTAGAACAGGGTTTTGACACTGAAGTAGGGGAAGATGGCGCTTTACTTTCTGGCGGTCAACGTCAGCGCCTTGCGATTGCTCGTGGTTTACTGAAAAACGCCAAAATTCTCATTTTAGATGAGGCCACCTCAGCACTTGATAATGAATCCGAAAAACAAATACAAAATGCACTAGAAACCTTGAAGCGGGGGCGTACCACATTGGTCATTGCCCATCGCCTGTCTACTATCGAAAACGCCGACCGCATTATCGTAATGGATAAAGGGCACATCGTCGAAGAAGGCAATCACCACAGCTTGCTCGCCAAAGGCGGGCACTATGCGAACTTGGTCAATTCCGAAGATACAAACGCAGTCTCATAAAAACAAGCACAACGCCCCTATATTCAGCGCTTTTCATTGGCCGAAGGTCGGCTTCTTGGCTATGCTCGTTATAAGCTAATAATAACGCCTTCTCTATATGCATATGCTGTTGACTCACGGAAAGCCCCACCTCACAAAACTCCTTACCGCCTGTGTTATAGCGGCAACACTTATCGGCTGCCAAGGCAGCGGTGAAGAAACTGTCACCGACGGTTCTGATGAGGTCATTTCCGGTAGCGGTGCAACCGACATAAATCTACAAATTGGTAACGGTGGAGGCTCGAGCTTTCAGGGCGGAACAGCCAATGCAGATTTAACCTCCGTGGATACCGAGCAAGCAGCTTGGGAAATCAGTGTTGTCTTGGCCGACAACAACGGCCTCATTGTTGCCGATAGCTACACGGTCAACTTTGCATCCACTTGTGTCACCTCGGGCTTGGCAACACTTTCTGCAACCTCAGTAACGACTGTCGCCGGGCGCGCCAGCACCACATATACCTCTGGCACCTGCACAGGTGTAGACACTGTCATTGCCAGCCTGACGGTATCGGGCACACGCTTAAGCGCTGCGGCAGACCTCAACATTGACGGCACAATAGAATCCGCCGGTGGCGGCACCAGCGTCAACGCACTGACTATGGGCTCGGGCACCGGCACCGCTTTCACTGCAGGCGTTCTTACAACCAGCCAAACCACCCTGCAGGCAGGTGGTACAACCATAATCTCTGCCAATGTAGTTAATAGCGAAGGCGAACCCTACACCTTCCCAGAAGATGTTTCTTTCGGCTCTGGCTGTGTGTCACAAGGCTTAGCCTCGTTTGGTGACCCCAATACCGTCGCGAATGGCGGCCTTGCGCAAACAACCTATACCGCCCAAGGCTGTAGCGGTGAAGATACAATCACCGCTCGCTCCGAAATCGATGGCCAAGCGCTAGAAGCCAGCGTGACGCTGAATATCGCTGTCGATACCGTACTTGCGGTGAATTTCATTTCAAACTCTGACTCCGTACTCGCTATTGCCGGTATTGGTGGCCAAGAAACCTCTGTCGTAACCTTTAAAGTCGTAGGGGCACAAGGCGCGCCGATTGTTGGCGAAACGGTTTCTTTTGAATTAAGTAACACGATCGGAGGCGCTCAACTCGCTGAAGGTTCCGAAACGGGCACGACCAATAATTCAGGTGAAGTATCCACCGTGGTACAAAGTGGCACTGTTAACTCATCGCTTCGTGTAAACGCAATTCATGATACAACCGGCATTCAAGGGCTATCCAACGACATTACCATCTCCACAGGAATACCCATTAGCAGCGGCTTTGACCTTAGTCTCAACCCCGCAAACCCTAACGCCTGGAATCGTAACAACACCGAAGTTGAAATTATCGTTAACGCCAGCGACCAATTTGGCAACCCCCCACCAGATGGCACCCGCGTCAGTTTTCGCTCTGTAGAAGTCGGCACTATTCCCGGTTCATGCGAGCTTCTAAATGGTACTTGTAGCGTAACGTGGGTTAGCTCCGGCGATCGGAACCATATAACACCAGAGGCTGGTGGCGATATGCGCATCGGTAGGGCCACAGTGATTGGGTTTATGTCTGGTGCGGAAAACTTTGTTGATCACAATGCCAATGGTCTATTTGACCCCGACATACCCGCAGAAGCCGCGTCTTTAGTAGACTTACCCGAAGCCTTTACCGACCAAAATGAAAATGGGATATTTGATAGCGGCGAGGACTTTATCGATAGCTTTTTGAACAACCCAGCACCATCAGACTCCGTTACTGGTGGGCGCAACGAAGCCTACGATGCCGTCGGCGATGGTAATTATAACGGCCCCTGTAGTGAACTCATTCGCTCTGATTGCCCTCCAAACGGGCTTCAATCAACCACGATTTCAGATAGCGTCACTATCTCCCTTTCTTCAAGTACGGTGGCCATATGCAGTGACGACTCTGACATCATGTTAACCAACACGCTCTCTACCCCATTCACCGTGAGCAACCTTTCTTTTTGCGACGAAAATGGTAACTCTCTACCAGAGGGCACGACAATAAGCTTTGATAGCGACGGTCTTGATTTGATTGGGGCAAGCAACTGGGTCGTACCCAATGACACCACCGAACCCACCCCCAATTTTAATTTTGTCATCGAAACAGATGGCGAAAATACTGATCGACCTACGTTTTCTATCAGTGTATTCGTACCAGACGAATCTACCGTGAACTACGGCTGGAGCGTTACAGAGAACCCCTAAACCGCTCGTAAGCCCGATCAAGTAAAGATCGTCGCAAAAAACCACGCGGCTGTCCCTCCAAATCACATACCTAAAGCGCATAGTCTCGCGCCATACGCAAAGAAAACAGTCTAAAAACACCCCGTACATATTACTTTTGGCAATGCTAGAATGATGTTAAGTGAAGTAGATAACACATTCAGCGAGAAGTGGATCACACGCCTACCAAAATGGACATAGGCAAAGACCGCTAATATTCCCAGCAAAGAAGCCGATAGCTAACAACGTGAATGTACCCCTGAATCAAAACAATGTGATTGATAACGGTCTCGATCGCCAAAACATCGCAATACTCAAAAGGCGATTTTTAGCGATAAATGAAGACCGAGTCGAACGTATGCGTGGCGCACTCAGTGACCGCCACCAAATATTCATGGACGTGTTACCGCTGTTATTTCACAGCAACCACCCGATGATGCCCGGCTTTGTTTCTCGCCGAACTCCCGCTCGTATCAGCCACTACAAACCAAGCAAGCGCGATATGCTCGTCGGCAAGATGGTCGCCAAAAGTTTTACACTCAGTTATGACCCAAGCGCAGAAGATGAGATCTACGGGCTTTACATCATGGGCAGTGTCGGCACCATCGCCCAAAGTGAAAACTCTGATTTAGACATTTGGGTTTGCCACAAACCGGGGCTCAACGAAGCTCGTACCGCCGAATTAAAAAAGAAGTGTGACAAAATTAGTGCCTGGGCCATGGATATGCGCCTAGAGGTACATTTCTTTTTAATGGATCACGAAGCGTTTAAATCCAACAAACTTTCTGCGCTCGACAAGGAAAACAGCGGCAGTGCACAACACCTTTTATTACTCGATGAGTTTTACCGAAGCGCTCTATATGTTGCTGGCCGCGTACCAATATGGTGGTATGTCCCTTCAGCCGAGGAGCAAGTATTTCGCGAATACACCAACACCTTATTGTACAAGCGATTTTTACCCGAAGAATCCGTGTTAGATTTTGGCGGCATTGCCGAAATTCCAGCTGGCGAGTTTTTGGGCGCCGGTGTTTGGCAACTATACAAAGGCATAGAGTCACCCTTCAAATCCGTACTTAAACTTTTGTTGCTGGAAGCCTACGTCGATACATTTCCCAATATCGAACCGTTAGCCATTACGTTTAAGTATTTACTTTACGCCGGCGAGACTGACATTAATTTGCTCGATAGTTACGTTCTTATCTACCAACGTATTGAGCAATATTTATTGGAAAAAGGTCAGAACGAGAGACTCGAACTTGCTCGTCGCTGCTTCTACTACAAAGTAAATAAAGCCCTCAGTCGCCCACCCGGCATGCGCGCAAAAAGCTGGCAGCGCTTATTAATGGAGCAGTTCACGCAGCAATGGGGATGGTCTGATGGCTACATCAAGTTTTTAGATAGTCGATCAAGCTGGAAAGCTGCCGACGTCATTACTGAACAAAACCAACTGGTCGCCGAACTTAACCACAGTTATCGCTTTTTATTAGAGTTTGCTAATTCCACAAGTAAGAATGATCGTGCAATTACTCCGGCAGAACTAATGATGCTGGGGCGCAAATTACAAGCCGCATTCGAACGGCGCCCGGGCAAAATCGATCTGATGAACAACAGCATTTCAGACGATTTAAGTGAGAGCGTTCTTCACATTAGGCGCGTTAAACCCGAAGACCAAAGCGAAAGCATATGGACTGCATTTTCCCACGAAGCAGGGTCTCAAATTTTACGAGAAGGCACGGCTGTAAAATCAGCAAATAGCCCGATTGAATTATTATTGTGGTGTTATGTTAACGGCGTAGCAGTCAAAGACACACGTGTAGAAATCGAAGAAGAACATATACTCAGTAACGTTGAACTACGCGGCTTAATGTCATGCTTCCGAGAATGGCTACCCCTTCCATTACAGCCTGCAGGGCAAAAAGCTTTTAAGCGTTCTGCAACACCAGAACGCGCCTTGTTTTTAATTAATGCCGGAAAATCATCAGACCCGAAACTAAATCAACAAGGCTTCCAACGTTTGAGCGATCGCTCCGACGCATTAAGTTATGGTGGCCGAGAAGAAAACCTTGTCGCCTCAGTTGATCTTGTCATTCTGAACTCCTGGAACGAAATTACGATTCGCCGCTTCGAAACCGATACCGCACTACTCGATGCAATTAGCGAATACCTACAATTTACGTTACCCGACACACACCAAAAACCACCCACGTTAAAAATTTCTTGCATCGGGAACGCTCATGCAAACATTATTAACAGCCGGGTAGAAACCTGGGTTACAGAGATTGGCGAATGTTTCTTTAACGGCAGAGATTCCAAATATAAACGCTTCCTTTTTCAAATGGGAGATGCCTTTCACTGCCTACAATTTCGCAGCCTTAAACCTCAAATCAGCAGCTTTGATTCCGAATCACTGTTAATTGAACATTTAGAACAAGAACAATCACACTACAGCGCGATAGTGCTCGACAGCCAAATCATGCGCGCTCATGCCTTTAAGGTGATTGCGCCTCTGTGTCGCCGCGGGTCGATCAATGTGTTTTATCAACGCTTTGATATCGGCGTTGAACTTTATGTGTCAGACGAACGTGGTTCAATTTTACATATGGTTTTTCGCGGACGTAAAAAATACAACCCGCTAAAACCCTTATATGTATTTTTGCGCTCTGTATTGAACCGCCTCGCGCAAGAAAACCCCGAATTAGAAGGGGACTTTGGCGTGTTTCCAATTCAGTTTATTGAAATACTGAAAGATCGCCACGGGCGCCTCAACGCCCACAAACGCCAAATTCTTACAGACATGCCCAACAGCCACACAGGGTTTGAAGTAAAGGCGAGCGCCCACTTGGGGCCAAACCGTGAGCTTATCTACAACTATTACTGCGATGGCCAAGAGTTTTCTAGCCAGCGCTTCAAAGACCAGCTCGATATCGTCGTCAGCCAGCACATCCTTTCTCGTCGCACCGGCAAAGAACACTACCCCGTCTACATCACCGATCTCGACTTAAGCCAGGTCGCAGACGTGATATCACCCACTGGAAACCTGCAAATTGCTCACTACCTGCGGGTCAAAAAGCGCTTAGAATCCAAGCTGAACCGTACGATTGGTATTTTACTCGACGCTTAAGCCACGCTTCGCCCCCTAAACTAGCGCTGACTAGTGCTATACTTTCGCCCCTTTGATGTCACTGGGATTGGCGCGTCAATTTCGATGCCTAAGCCCCAAAGACAGGGCGCTTAGCCCACGTGCTGCTAACTCAGCACCCAAAATGAACCCCCAGTAAAACACCCGATACAAGCGCGCGATGCGCCCTGGTGAAAAATGATACGACGCCTAAATGTGATCTTTGCTATGTGCTTCACCCTAACGGCCTGCGGCCAAACCGGTGACCTGCGCCTACCCGAAGCCGACGGGGACACCCCCGCAATTAGGCAAGAAACCTCTGCAAAAGAAGAATAAAGATGTCTGCTGTACCCTCAAACAATGTATTTTCCACGCTAGAAAAGGTATCTCTCGATCACATTGCGGATACCTACGGCACCCCCTGTTACGTCTATAGCAAAGCCGAAATATTACGTGCTTATAACGACTATACCAGCGCCCTGGGTGATCACCCCGGCAGTGTTTGTTATGCCGTTAAAGCCAATTCAAATTTGGCGGTACTGCAAATACTGGCAGAAGCTGGCGCTCACTTTGACATTGTGTCCATCGGTGAACTTGAGCGCGTTTTACGGGCCGGTGGCCGCCCCGATCGCGTTATATTTTCGGGCGTGGGCAAAACGAAACCAGAAATGCAGCGGGCGCTTGAACTCGGCATTGCTTGTTTCAACGTAGAGTCAGAAGCGGAGCTGTACGAATTATCTCAAATCGCAAATGCACTCAATATTCCAGCGAATATTTCACTACGCGTAAACCCCGACGTAGATGCCAACACGCACCCATACATATCTACTGGCTTAAAAGAAAATAAATTTGGTGTTGCGATCGACGATGCGCCACGTATTTATCAAATCGCCAATCAACTGCCAGCAATAAATATTGTCGGTGTCGATTGCCATATCGGTTCCCAGCTTACCGAGTTTTCGCCTTTTTTAGATGCGCTCGACCGCTTATTGCTTTTAATCGACACGCTAAAAGAGCAGGGCATCCACATTAAACATCTCGATTTGGGCGGTGGTGTCGGCGTTGTATATAAAGACGAAACACCCCCAAATATTGGGGAATACATCGCGAAGGTAAAAGAGAAAATTGCTGGTCGCGACCTTCCACTACAATTTGAGCCTGGCCGATCCATTGTTGCCAACGCAGGTGTTTTGTTAACAGAAGTTCTTTATTTAAAGCCCGGCGAAGAAAAAAACTTTGCCATCGTTGACGCTGCTATGAACGACAACTTGCGCCCCTCTTTGTATTCTGCCTGGCAGGCAATTCGGCCTTTGCAAGAAAGCGACGTAGAAAACAAAGTGTGGGATGTGGTTGGCCCCATTTGTGAAACCGGAGATTTTATCGGCAAAGACCGTGAACTTGCGATTAGCAAAGGCGATCGGCTCGCCCTTATGTCAAGTGGCGCTTACGGTTTTGTAATGGCCTCAAATTATAATACTCGCGGTCGTGCTGCAGAAGTGATGGTCGACGGTGAACACCACTTTTTAATTCGTGAGCGCGAAACTTTTGAAGACTTAATTCGTGGCGAAAAACTGCTGCCCACACAGCAGGGGCAATAATACATGCGTTTAAGATTTACCAAAATGCATGGCGCTGGTAATGATTTTGTCATGCTCGATGGCATCACACAAAAATTGCCTCCGCTCACCGAAGCTAAAATGCAAAAGCTGTCTGACCGTCACTTCGGCGTCGGTTGCGATCAAATATTAATTGTCGAAGCACCACGCCGAAAAGAAGCAGATTTTCGTTATCGCATATTTAACCAAGACGGTAAGGAAGTCGAAAACTGCGGCAACGGTGCGCGCTGCTTTGCTTTGTTTGTGCGCCAGCGGGGTTTAACACATAAAAATATCATCCGCGTCGAAACTGCCGCCGGCCCCCTTACTCTTGAGGTTAAAGGCAACAATTCGGTACGTGTTGATATGGGCGTACCGGAATTAGAGCCTGAAAATATTCCTTTTAATGTCGCGAAGCAAAACACCACCTACCCTTTAAGCGTGGATGGCAAAAAATTTCAAATTGCAGCCGTTTCTATGGGTAACCCACACGCAGTTACTCTCGTAGACGATTGTCTCAATTTTGAAGTTGAAAAATACGGGCCCTTAATTGAAGGTCACGAACAATTTCCAAATCGGGTGAATGCAGGCTTTTTACAAGTGCTATCACGCAGCGAAGCAAAACTTCGCGTGTACGAACGTGGTGTCGGTGAAACGCTGGCTTGCGGTACTGGCGCTTGCGCCGCAATGGTCGCAGGCAGACTGCAAGAACAATTCGATGACGAAGTTCACATGCATTTGCCCGGAGGCACACTAACCCTTTCGTGGGAAGGGCTTGGGCAACCCATATTCATGACGGGGCCAGCAACAACCGTTTTTCAAGGTCACATAAAACTATGACAGAACAATTTAATAGTGAAAAACACAGCGTGGATGCGCGCGCAGTCGCGGAGTATTTACGCGAACACCATGACTTTTTCGTGCAGCACCCCGATGTACTGGCAGAAATTGAACTGCCTCACGACAGCGGCTCTGCAGTTTCTTTGGTAGAAAAACAAGTATCTATTTTGCGTGAACGCAACATGGATATGCGCCATCGTCTCAGCTCTTTGCTAGACAACGCACGTGAAAATGACGTTATTTTTGATAAAACCAAACGCTTAATACTCGCTCTGCTCGAAAGTAGGACCTTGTCAGATTTCGTGGATGCGCTCTACTACAGCTTTGAGAAAGAATATGGCATTCACTATACCCGGATCATATTGTTTGGTAGCAATGGTGTAGAAGTTGGCCCGGCGCGTTTAGATTCTGTTAACAATGCAAAACAAAGTATTGGAAAGCATTTAAAGGCAATTAAATCAGTCGCAGGCGGCATCGATGTCAAAGAGATTGAATATTTGTTTGATGACGACGCGCCAAACGTAGGCTCTGCGGCACTTACAGTCTTATCACACGGTAACTTGATTGGCGTGCTAGCCATTGGCAATCAAGACCCCAATCATTACAACAGTAGCATGGGGACTTTGTTTTTAGCTTATATCGGGGAAATTCTAAATCGTTTATTGCCGCGCTATATTCAAAACTAGCGGGTAGAATCTTTCCGTAAAGGTTAATGTAAAATTTCTGAAAGGGAAAATACGCTTGATGCGTCAAGAACGACGTATACGCAAAGTAAAACGGACAAAAGAGGGCGTGCTAGCCCGCTTTTTTAACGCTGTAAGCGAGTGCAGCCATATTAAATTGGCTGACCACCGTAATTAGATTCCGGTCGCTTGGGTGGGTCGGTCATTACGTTTGTATCTACCGTAGTGATCTCACCGCCCTCAGCCAAAAAGGCTTCGACCTCTGCATGAATGCGCAATCGCTCCGCCTCTTTAGCAGAAAGACCACCATCACCTTCAATATCTGCTTCCGAATCTGAACTTATTTCATACGTGACGCTGTCAACTTCTAGCTCTTGATCACCACTCATAACAAACCTCAAACTCGTAACACAAACGATGAAATTTTTTAAGTTATAGCTCAGTGGTTTTTCAGCGTCACATAACACGGGCTATTTTTTTAGATTTTTTTTCTATAAAAATTCTAAAAAATTAAGAAACTGTATCTATTCTAAGGCGTGGCGCTCTCGACAACGGCCACAAAGGCCGTCACTCTGGCGCCCCAATCGTATTAAATAGCGTCAGGGCCGGTTTCCCCAGTACGAATACGCACTACTTGCTCACAAGGTGTGATAAAGATTTTACCATCACCGATTTTCCCGGTTTTTGCAGCTTTTGTAATGGCTTCGACCGCGTTATCGACAACATCGTCATCCAACACCAATTCCAATTTTACTTTGGGTAAAAAATCTACGACGTACTCTGCACCACGATATAACTCAGTATGCCCTTTTTGACGACCAAAGCCTTTCACTTCAGTGACGGTCATGCCCTGCACACCAATTTCAGAAAGCGCACTGCGCACATCATCTAATTTAAAGGGTTTCACAATCGCGGTGAGTAATTTCATGCTGTTCTACCTTATGTAGTGCCGTAGCCTAGATCACTTGCGGAACCGGGCCTCATGTTATCGTTATAGTTGCCACCAAAAGCGGCTTTGTATGATGAAAATATGGCGTTTGAATCTCGATTAAAAGAAAAACGTTACTTCCATCCAGATCGGGGTCTAATTTACACGCTTCATGAGGGAAACTCAAAGCACATAAATACTCCGCTTGATTTTCAGCAAGCTATTTCCACCATGCCCCAGGCATAAGTAATAATTTCAAACATAAAAAAACCGGGGCGAGCCCCGGTTTTTTGCACTCAAAAATGAACGCTAACTTACTTTGAACCACCTGAAGTGAACTCTGGGTAAGCTTCCATTCCGCATTCGCTGAGGTCGACACCGTCGAACTCTTCTTCTTCGCTAACACGAATACCCATAATGGCTTTCAATGCGAACCAAACGATCAGGCTGGTAACAAACACCCAAACGAAGATGGTCAACAAACCAACAAGTTGTCCGCCGATGCTTGCGCCACCGGTTACAACAACGGCAAGTACACCAAAGATACCAACAACACCGTGAACAGAGATCGCACCGACTGGGTCATCAATCTTAAGCTTATCTAGGCCGATGATGCTAAATACCACAATTACACCACCAATTAGACCAACAATTGTTGCGCCTAGCGCACTTGGCGATGCAGGGTCAGCAGTAATAGCAACAAGCCCCGCTAATGCTCCGTTCAATGCCATAGTGAGGTCAGCCTTACCAAACAAAATACGCGCAACAATAAGTGCACCGATCAAACCACCCGAAGCTGCTGCGTTAGTGTTCATAAACACGTTAGCCACTTCGTTAGATACAGCGATACCGCCCAATTTCAAAGTAGAACCACCATTGAAACCGAACCAACCCATCCAAAGAATGAAAGTACCTAGCGTAGCAAGCGGAAGATTAGCACCAGGAATTGCGTTCACTTCACCGTTAGGGCCGTACTTGCCTTTACGCGGGCCAAGTACAAGAACACCTGCTAGTGCTGCTGCGGCACCTGCCATGTGAACAATACCGGAACCAGCATAATCACTGTAATCGAGTGAGAACATACCGAATACAGAGTTGCCGCCCCAAGTCCAGCCGCCTTCCATTGGGTAGATAAGGCCCGTCATAACAACCGCAAAAGCCAAGAAAGCCCAAAGCTTCATACGCTCAGCCACCGCACCAGAGACGATAGACATCGCCGTTGCAACAAACACAACTTGGAAGAAGAAGTCAGAAGCGCCTGAATAAACAGAATCGCCATCGAAACCATTTTCAGCAGAAGCTGCAAGCGCGCCTTCTACATCGATACCGCCAGTGGTTTCAACACCTGACAAGAAAATACCACCGCCGTACATAAATTCGTAACCGCAAACCAAGTACATGGTACAAGCGATCGCAAACAATGCGACGTTCTTTGTAAGGATCTCAGTCGTGTTTTTCGCACGGACTAATCCCGATTCTAGCATGGCGAAACCCGCCGCCATCCACATTACCAGCGCGCCACAGATCAAGAAATAAAATGTGTCCATCGCATACTGCAATTCAAATATTTGGTTCTGCATAGCAGTTCTCCGAATTACTTTACCTAATTAATTTAAAAATTCTTAAAGCGCTTCTTCGCCAGACTCGCCCGTACGAATACGGATCACTTGCTCAAGCGGAGAAACAAAAATTTTGCCATCACCAATTTTGCCACTGTGAGCAGCTTTGCTGATTGCTTCAACTACGGAATCTACCTGGTCATCGCCAGCGGCCACTTCCAATTTTGTTTTAGGAAGGAAGTCGACAACGTATTCCGCACCTCGGTAAAGCTCAGTGTGTCCTTTTTGACGACCGAATCCTTTTACTTCGGTCACGGTAATACCTTGCACGCCAATTTCGGAAAGTGCTTCACGAACGGCGTCTAATTTGAAGGGCTTAATTACAGCAGTAATTAATTTCATCGGATTGCTCCTCTTGTTAAACCACGCCGGTACCTAATGTATTCGGCGATGCAATAAAAAAAGCCGACGGCCACAGGTGTGCGAGGCCGACGGCATTGAGCTACTTAGAAAGTGAAAAGTGCTTCGAAAGCGATTGTAGTTACATCAACTTCGTCACCAGCGCCTTCACCATCAGCGTCGATTGTATCCATACGGTATTCAGCAACTACCAATAGGTTGTCTGTTACTACGTAGCTAGGTGCAATAGTGATACCGCTGCTCTCTTCAGCTGTATCGCCTGCAGCATCGTCTACTGACCACTCGTGAACGCGTAAAGTAATGCCGAAATCACCAGAAGCGTAGTTCGCCATCAACAATGAACCAGTAGCTTCAGACTCATCAGCGTACTCAGCTGAGTTAAGTTCTACTGCGAGGGTCCAACCAGAAACTTCGTAAGACGCCCAAGCGTTGATTAAATCGTTGTCATCGTTAGTGATGTAGAACAACTTAGCAGTAAGGCCTTCAACTGGAGTTACAGCAACACCGGCTTCAATGCCCATGTTTTCGTTGTCGCTTTCGTTTGGATCGAAGGCATCGTTAACAACAGAAAACATTACATCAACAACGTCAGTATCGTAGTACGCAGAAACACCTTGTTGATAACCACCGTAGAAAAGGCCACCATAGCCAGCACCGCTGTATTGGAATAAGCCAGTTGGCTCTTCAGTTTCCCAACCGCTATAACTTAGGAAGCGACCGCCTTTAACAGAGAAACCGCTGCCAAAATCTTTAGTGATAAATGCTTGTTCTACGAAGGTTGAAGTATTTTCTTCGTTCTCGTCAGTACCTTCTTCAAGGCTGTACTCAATATCTACCTGAGCAGAAATACCATCTTTACCTGCGTACAAGAAGTCAGTTTCTACTTGATCAATTGAAAAATCTTGAGATGTCTCTGCACCGTCTACATCAACGTCAGAATGAACAAAAGACATATCAACGAAACCCGTTACAGTAAGACCTTCGCCTAGTTCGATATCAGCGTGAGCAGGAACAACTGCCGCAGCGATAGATGCAGCAACAGCAGAAGCGAGTAATTTTTTAGTTGTGTTCATGTGTTTCCTCCAAGAGAAATATTTTGTTTTTTATGTTTAAAACCAAATTTTTTAAGTTCGAAGTAATTTAGCAACGGTGAAAAAGCAGCATTTACGCCAACTCTAAAATGTTCTTTTTATTCAATGACTTAAAACCCTAAGCCGAGATAATGGCACTTTCAACAACGTTTGAACGCACTATTAGGGTGCGCGCGCACCCTAATATCCCCTCTTGCGCACCACAATTAAGCAAACGTGTTTTTTTATCGTAATCGAATACCATTGATGACATGCAAGCCGCTGCTTTGACTCCAGCTTTATGCCCATTTTCTATAGGCCTAGCGCGGCATAGCGCCTTTCAAGCTTTACCTTGAGAATGAGCGACGGGCAAGCCAGTCGCGAGCACCCTCAATTTCCTTTACACTTAAGCGCTCACTCAGACTTTTAGAACGCGCACAATGATTGAACAACTTGCCTCACAGATTTTCAGTGATATCCACCAAAAGCTAAATCAGCTCAATGCGTCTTCTGACGCACATACCTCAGCCGATGGGGCCTCCAAAATTAAGGCTCTAATCAGCGCGCGATTACGCGCAATGAACCTTGTAACCAGAGAAGAGTTTGACGCCCAAAGCGCAGTTTTGGCTCGTACTCGCTCGCAGCTACTTACCCTACAAGACACACTTGCGAAGCTAGAGCATCAGATTCAAAACGACCAGCAATAACGAAAAGAACCACTTGTTGCCACTGTTGCTTGGCGTATAATCCCACCCCGTTATTTTTAAAACTCAGAATTTTTGTTCAAGGATCAGAACATGTCATTAGCCGTTGTGCACACTCGCGCCCAGCTGGGTATCGCCGCCCCACCCGTCACAGTAGAAGTTCATCTTTCCAATGGGTTACCTGCTTTTACTATCGTGGGCCTGCCAGAAACCGCCGTAAAAGAAAGCAAAGACCGCGTACGCAGCGCGATTCTCAATAGCCATTTTGAATTCCCCCAACGTCGTATCACCGTTAACCTCGCCCCAGCAGATTTACCGAAAGAGGGCGGCCGCTACGATTTAGCGATAGCGCTGGGTATTTTGGCGGCATCAGATCAGGTGCCTAAAGATGCACTTTTAGAACATGAATTATTAGGCGAACTCGCCCTTTCTGGAGAGCTTCGCCCCATCCGCGGCAGTGTAGCTGCAGCGATGGCACTTAGAGACAGCGGCAAAACTCTCGTCTTTCCGAAAGGCAACGCTGAAGAAGCCAGCTTATGCAGCCACGCAGGTTACAACAACGTAGATATTCGTTTGGCAGACAATCTCCTGAATGTGTGCGCCCACTTGCAAAACCGCAACCCACTCCCTAAACCCGAGCCACTCTTACGCACTCATGTAACCCGCGAGAAGAAAGACATGTGCGACGTGAAAGGGCAGTTCCAAGCCCGCCGCGCCCTTGAGATCGCCGCAGCAGGCGGCCACAACATTCTATTTTTTGGGCCACCTGGCACCGGCAAATCCATGCTGGCCAGCAGACTCCCCTCTGTGCTTCCGCCGCTTGATCAAGACGAACAGCTCGAACTCGCAGCCATTCGCTCATTAACCAGCATCCACAAACAGCAAGACAACTTACAGCGGCCATTTAGGTCGCCACACCACTCAAGCTCTGCCGTAGCCTTGGTAGGGGGTGGCTCACAGCCAAGCCCTGGTGAAATATCTCTGTCACATCACGGCGTCTTGTTTTTAGACGAGCTGCCAGAATTCCCTCGCAAGGTATTGGAAGTACTGCGTGAACCGCTGGAAAACGGTGAAATATGTATTTCGCGCGCTAGCGCCAGTGTGCGTTATCCGGCGAACTTTCAATTGGTCGCAGCGATGAACCCCTGCCCCTGTGGGCATCATGGGAATGCAAAGGCACACTGCAGCTGCACGCCCACCCAAATTAAGCGCTATCGAGATAAAATTTCCGGCCCCTTGTTGGACCGAATCGACCTACACGTACAAGTAGGCGCGCTAAGCGTGGAAGAAATTCAAAATTCCGTCAAAGGTGAAAGCAGCAACCAGATTCTTCAGCGCGTTACCCAAGCCCGACAAACACAAAAACACCGACAATCTAACATTAATGCTAATTTGCACGGCCAAGCGCTACAACAATTCTGCAAACTAGACGAAGCAAGTAAAAAGGTACTCGCTGCCGCCATGGAGAAACTTCAGCTATCAGCCCGTGCCTACGACCGCATTCTGCGTGTCGCGCGTACCATTGCTGATTTGAGCAACAGCCAAGCGCTACAAACACAACATATCAATGAAGCGCTCTGCTACCGCATGCTCGACCGCAACATTCTCGCTTAGCTGAAGATAATTTCCGCCCGCTATTGGCAAAATCACCGAGCAGACTCGGCTAATTCTGTTAAGATTGGCGCCCATTTTGACTTACGCCAGCACTAGCAGTTGTGACAAACCTTAACCCTCGTCAAAAAGAAGCCATGCTCTATATCGATGGCCCCTGCTTGGTTCTCGCTGGTGCCGGCAGCGGTAAAACCAGCGTGATTACACGCAAAATTGCTTACTTGATCGAACAGTGCAATGTGAGCGCACGACACATCGCCGCGGTAACCTTTACTAATAAGGCATCCCGTGAAATGAAAGAACGCGTCGGAAAACTCGTAAAAGGCAAACTTAGTCACGGCCTAACTGTTTCCACCTTCCACAATCTTGGCCTCGGTATTATTCGACGCGAATACAAGCATCTGGGCTACAAATCTAATTTTACTATTTTCGATTCCGAAGATGCCGGCGCCCTCTTAAAAGAGATCATGTTAAAAGATGGTGATTTGAATAGTGATTTATTGAACTCTGTTCAGAATCAAATTTCGAATTGGAAAAGTGGTTTAATTGAACCTCAACAAGCACTAGAGCAAGCCGCAAACTCCGGCGAACAAACCTGGGCGTTAATTTATGAGCGCTACGACAAAGCCTTGCGCGCATACAACGCGGTAGATTTTGATGATTTAATTCGTTTGCCAACGCTATTATTCGGTAGCAATAAAGAAGTGCTTGGCCACTGGCAACAACGCATTCGTTACTTATTAGTGGATGAGTATCAAGATACCAACTCTAGCCAATATGAACTGGTGAAATATTTAATTGGCGATCGCGGCACCCTCACAGTAGTTGGCGACGACGACCAAAGCATCTATGCCTGGCGCGGCGCACGACCAGAAAACCTTACTCAATTAAAACAAGATTTCCCCAGCCTTCACGTTATTAAGCTTGAACAAAACTATCGCTCAACGGCCCGCATACTTAAAGTGGCCAACACATTAATCGCTAACAACCCACACGAATTTGATAAAACCTTGTGGAGCGATTTTGGGCTTGGCGAAAACATTCGACTGCTTAACTGTAAAACTGAAGATGCAGAAGCCGAACGCGTCGCGACAGAAATACTCACTCAACGTATTCGGAGGCAGTGTAAATATCGCGACTTTGCAGTTTTGTATCGCGGCAATCATCAAGCAAAATTAATTGAATTAAAGCTACAACATCACCAAATTCCATACAACATCAGCGGGGGAACAAGCTTTTTTGCTCGCGCTGAAATTAAAGACATCATGGGTTACTTGCGCATCATCGTAAACCCCGATGACGACACCGCATTTTTACGAATTATTAATACCCCACGCCGACAGATCGGAACAGGTACATTAGAAGCATTAGGCCGCTACTCGACCGAACGCGAAATATCTTTACTGTCTGCTTGTGACGAAATGGGCATACAAGCATTACTGCCCAAAAAAGGCTTAGAACGCATCCGCGAATTTTCTTCTTGGATCACACACGTACGCGACCAATGCCACAACCATGACCCCATTGCTGCAATTAAAGAAATGATTGCCGATATCAACTACGAAGGCTGGCTTCACCAAAACGCAAGCGCCCCGAAAGTTGCAGAAAATCGAATGCAAAACGTATGGACCCTAGTTGATTCGATCAGCGCCACCTTGCGCAACAACGAAGATGAAGACAAAGACGGCGAAGAACTGATTAACGAGGCCATTGCCAAACTCGTTTTACAAGACCTACTCGACCGACAAGAAGAAGAAGACCTCACTGATCGGGTGCAGTTAATGACCCTGCATGCATCTAAAGGCTTGGAGTTTCCTCATGTGTTTTTGATCGGTATGGAAGAAGAACTCTTACCGCATAGAAATAGCATTGAAGAAAACAACATCGAAGAAGAAAGACGCCTCGCTTACGTGGGCATCACACGCGCACAAAAAACCTTATCGATGACCTTGGCGGCAACGCGAAAACAATTTGGTGAAAAACAGGGCACAACACCATCACGCTTTATTGATGAACTGCCAGAAGAAGATCTAGATAAAGAAGGCTTTGGCGATGCCACACCAGAGGCGATAGAAAAAAAGGGGGAGGAAACCTTATCCTCCTTAAAAGATTTGTTTGGCTAAAGCTTGATTCTCTTATGCCTCAACTAGACGAGACAAGAGTTCAGCGTTACCATGCCTGCCTCACACAAAATATTGCTGTGCACGAGCTGAACGGCCCTCCCAGGAAAGCGAGACCGGCACACACCAACACCATAGATGGTTAAAACAATCATCGAGTTACGCACCCGTAGCTCAGCTGGGTTTAGCGAGTGCATGTCGTGAAGCACCGCTTCACACGAGATAAACGCCCGACCATGGAAGGCCGGGCCGGTATACACCACCACGGACGGTTAAAAAACAATTGTCGAGTTACGCACCCGTAGCTCAGCTGGATAGAGTAGGTGGCTTCGAACCACTTGGTCGGGGGTTCGAATCCCTCCGGGTGCGCCATATAAAAAAGCCCCGCTTACTATGCAAGCGGGGCTTTTTACATGGTAAATCTAGAAGGCCCAATGAGAACCCCAGTTCAACAAATCTGTAAACGCACCTAAATGAATGTAGGTGTTAGCCATGCAGGACGCCAGAACCCAGCAGACTTGAACAAGCAAAGCGAGCCCAAAGAGCGAAGTGCATGGGGCTTTTACGCTAGGCACTACTTCTGTAGCTGTCTTCTAAATGCCACTTTGCAAAGCCTCGATCAAAAAACACGCTGTTTTGCCCCAATATGCGGTGTCAGGCCGATGTAAATGCCGCTATAATGCCGCCACAAAATTTAAGGCAAACGAACATAAGGTGCGTTGAATGAAAATTTCTACTGTAATACTCGCGGCGATTGTCGCTTTGGCAACGGCTTACGTTTCCGCAGAAAAACAATCTACACTTGAAGACCGAATCAAACCCGCTGGCAGCCTGTGTATGGCTGGCGACCCTTGTGCTTCAGCAGCCACTAAAGTTGCTGCCGCTAGTGGCCCTCGCTCGGGTCAAGAAGTATACGACTCTAAATGTGCAACGTGCCATGCTACGGGCGCTGCCGGCGCACCGAAGCTCGGCGACGCTGCAGCTTGGGCCCCTCGTATTGGCAAGGGCATGGACACCTTGTACACCAGCGCGATCAGCGGTTTCAATGGCATGCCTGCAAAAGGCCTCTGTTTTGACTGTTCTGACGATGAACTGAAAGCATCCGTTGACTACTTGATTGAAAAATCTAAGTAAGCCGCATCAAAATACCTTAGAAGGCCGCTCAACAGCGGCCTTTTTTGTGCCCGTAGATTTTTTACCAGAAAGACTCTAGAATCGCCAACCGCTCGCTAAGAGCGTAAACCCCAAACCTATTTTAAAGAGAGGAAAGGCATGAAAACAGTTAAACAAACCGCCGAGTACACCATCTTTTTGCGAAATGACAAACGCTACGCAGTGCGCAGCGCAAACCGCAATTGGATCAATGGTGAAGATAAAGTCGCGATTCTTCAAAAAGAAGAACTTATGAAAGCGCCAGAACCAAAGCCAGAAGCGCCTGTAGCTGAAGAAGCCGCTGAAAGCACAGAAGCAGCAGAAGAGGGCGGTGAAGCGTAGCTTCCCGTCTTACTGATTGTTGCAGAAAAAAAGGCCCTTACGGGCCTTTTTATTTTTGGGTCAATCTTTTGTAGTATCTAGAATCTAGTTTAGTTTCTTCCAATTAGCATAAAAACGTTTAAAAAGCGTTTCGTATTCAGTATCACTTTCTATTGGCCCTACACTGCACCACTCTTTGGCCAACTCCGGTCTTCCGGTCGCAACATTCGCACCGCCTCCAAAACCTTTTTGTAACATTTCTACTTGGTATTCCATTCGCAAGCCCTTGTCTTCTTGCGGCGTATCCTGATCCGTCAATATTTCTGCTCTCACACACAGGAGGCGCAGTGATTTATTAGATTCTTCTGCCTCAGCCTTAGACGAAACACGTGATAGTTTCTGCTTAATAATTTGCAGACCACCTTCCGGCCAGTGTTCAACGGTTTGAATTACCGCTTCAAGTTTTTCTTTTTCTGGTGCTGCATTTTCGTCTTGCTGCCAGGTAAATTTCTGATAATCCGATACTTTTTTATTAAGATCGAAGAATGTCTCCCATGCTTGCTCATTAACCCTATTTTTTACTTTTTGCACACGGTCTTCGAAAGTGTTTAGAAGTTTATTAAAATCTCGCTCTATGGCACGCTGAACTTTTTCAGGCATCTCTTCTACTTCAGTAAAAGCCTGCTGTAATGCATCACGCTCATTACGCGCTGCAAGTAGTTCGTCGCCGTCTAACTCTAGAAGCTTCTCGAATTTGGTTAGAATTGTCCGAGCTTGCTCGATCACTGCATCTTGCGCTGCGCGACGTGCGGTATCTTTTTCGCTTTTCTTTTCAAACACTGCATCACAATGTACGCGAAAACTTTTCCATAGCACATCGTTGTCACGATAATGGCAACGACCGATGGTTTTCCATTGCGCCTGCAAACGCTTTACTCCATCTGTCGCTTGCTGAACGTCACTCAACTCAGTCAATTTTGTTGCTTGCTCAATTAATACTTCTTTCGCCGATTTGTTCTTAGCAAATTCGTCATCTAATTTTTTTTGTAATTTATCGTAGGCCGCATCAAAGTCTTGATTTACCGTCTTATTGGCGACTCGTTCAACCGGGGAATAAGAGTGTAGCTCTTTACGAGAAGCGCGAATAATCTGCTCAACGTGCTTCCAGTCTGCCTTTTCCCAATCGTATTGCGCCAGAAAATCTTCTAGCTGTTGTACTAATTTCTGACGTTTTTCTAGATTTTGTTTACGTAGACTAGATAGATCTTCGTAATATACTTTACAGGGCGCGTAAGCTTGTTCAGCCAGGGCGCTAAACTTTTCCCACAATGCCTCACCACGGTCTTTACCGCTTTGGCTTAAGCCTTTCCACTCATCTTGCAATTTTTTAATTTTCGTTGCTAGCGCTTCAGGCGTTTCCTGTAAACCGACAAGCTTTTCCATAGCTTCAATCAACATTTCTTTTTTGGGAACAACCGCATAAGCCTGCCAGTCAACCAACTTTTGAATCGCCTCATCCAACTCTTCAAGACGCTTGGCAAACATTTCAGAGCCAACAGACAGATCTTCAATCTTTTCATCTATTGAATGCCTGATGCCCAGGGCTTGCTTAATTCTTCCCTGTTCAACCGCTATCATAGATTTTCGAATCAAGCTTCCAACTATTTTCCCAGCTTTTTCGCGCTTTTCTTTTTCATTTTTCTTTTCTTCGTCAATTCGCGATATCACATCCGCGACACGCTCTATGCTGTTTAACGTTTTAAGGGGCCGATCAGAAGACACGAGAGATAGTAGGGAGCGCAAGTATTTCAGGTCTGACTGAAAGTTTTCGTCATCACCTTCACGACTAAACACGCGATTTCGACAAGCCAATAAAGTGCCTTTATTGCAATAGTGTTCAAAAATCGTTTCAATGAGCTCACAAAATTTAGTAAATTCTTTCTGCGTACTTTTTTCTGGCTTTGCACTTCCCTTAGCAGCATCCCAACTTTCTTTCTCGGAATCCAATAGACGGCGATACTCAATTTGTGTTCGCTCATCAAACTGCTCTAGCTCAAACAGCTTTGCTAACAATTGAACAAGATTTTGATTCACACCTTCAAGCTGATTTTTAGCCGCTTCCTGCTCCTGCTTACGCAGAGCTTCTTGCTCTAATACGTCTTTGTACTGATCAATTTTGGCTGCGCATTTTTCTTTTATTTGGTTATATGCCTGCGCAATATCCGCCGGAAGACTTACTTCTTCCTCGCTTTGAAGTTCTTGCAGCCGCCTATTTACTCGTTCAAAACGACTAACAAACTCAGCATCCACCTCTCGGTGAAACAAAGATTCTAAATCCTCTATAATTTTTTTCGCACGAGCAACGAGCGCATCTTGCTGCTGCTGTACCTCTTTTACCGCATCAAGCTTAGTTTTTATAATACGATAAGCGTTTTTGTCTTTGGTTTTAAGTGTTTTAGCCAAACGCTTTAACGCATCAAACGTCGTGATACGCTCAACGATTAGCTGCCTAACTTTGGCAGACCCAGAAGCTAAGCAAATATCTTCTAGTAGCTTCTCATCTTGTATTGAGTCGAGAATAGAAAGGTGAAGCGCCTCATCATTGCAAAGTGACGCGATCACAAGCTGTTGACTTACTTCGCCAAAATCGCCTTTGAACTCGTCTACGGTAATCTTTCCTGCATCTAGGCGAGCGGAATAGATTTTTCGTGCCCGGCTAACGAATTCAGCGCCTTGCTGAGGGTCAGTGATCAATACCAAAAGCGCCTGCCTGCTAGCTCTGTCAATCAATGCGCTGCGCAACTCATGATCATCGCCAAATGGGCCTCGACCTAGCACTGCAGCATCAAGCTCATCTGCCGTTTTACTTTCGACACTCGCTATTTTTTCACTCAGCGGTACTTCTTTCGCTTCAGCAGAAAACAATTTCTGGAATAACTTCATCATAATCCTCAATAAACCTAGGCCTATAGCCTGGAAAAATGTTTAGCAGTACCCGCCCTTAACCGAACAGGGGAGGCGAATAATACAAAGACTCTTTTACAATTAGTATGCCGTGCATCAAGTTGTAGTACCTTTTTTTGCTACGGGCAGTACAAATTCGATGAGTTCGATATCTATTGGAATAATAAGAGAGTGGCTTTACTTCTAAACACACTGAAGCCTAGATTATGTTCAAAGTTTTGCTGGAAGGGGAATAAGCAATGAATACGTTAACAATTGTTACTTTACCTAACTAAAAATGCTTTTGAGCTATTTTGACTGCTGTCTTAACCGGCTAGACGACATGATATAGGCCGCGATAACGCCAGAAATCGCCCCGAACAAATGTGATTCAAATGAAACATGGGGGTCACTGGGCAATACCCCCCAAATCATGCCGCCGTAAAAAAACACCACAAAGCACGCTATCAACAGGTTTGACCAACTCTTCTGAAACCACGCAATCGCAATCGAAAGACTCCAAAGGCCAAATATCCAACCACTGGCACCAATATGAATTGCCCCACTGCGCCCAAATGCCCACACCTGTAGACCGGTGAGAGTAATAATAATCATGCTGCTGAAAGTAAAGAATTTTGGCCCACGGAGTAGTGACAACAAGCCAAATACCGTTAAGCCCATAAGGTTATTTAGCAAATGAGCCCAACTACCGTGTAACCAAGGAGCAGAAAAGATAAAAGGTAGTGAATGGGTATCTCCTGGCCGAATACCAAATTGATTCAACTGAAAGCCCGCTAGGATGTTGGCAAAATGAATTAAAAACATCCAAATGCATATGGAAACAATAATTTTAATGCTATTCGCCATAAGATATGCGCACCTTGCTCGTTAGCCTTTCTCGGTATCGACTTGCACTTTATACTCTCTCATCATTATTCAGGTGACCCACCTATATCCGCGGACATACTGCAACTAAGAGAGCCAAATTGAAATACCGTAGCAACCTAAGCTTCACCCACGCCCAATCAGACAAAATAGGCGTACTCATTACCAACTTGGGCACCCCCGACGCACCTACACCCAAGGCGCTGCGGCGCTATTTGAAGGAGTTTTTGTCTGACCCGAGGGTGGTCGAATTTCCGCGCATGCTTTGGTGGCTTGTTCTTAACGGCATTATTTTAAACTTCAGACCCCGTCGCTCGGCAAAGTCTTATAAAAAGGTGTGGACGGAAGAGGGCTCGCCACTGGCTGTTCACACAGCCAAACAATGCGAATTATTACGTAAGCGATTACAAGAGGAGCGGGGCGATCAGGTGGTTGTCGCTTGGGGCATGCGCTACGGCAAGCCTTCCATCTCGAAAGCGGTTAATGAGCTGATCGATCAGGGCGCTCGCAAACTCGTCGTCTTACCTCTATATCCGCAATATTCTTGTTCGACGACCGCTTCAACCTTTGATGCGCTTTCGTCTGATCTTAGCGCCCGTCGCTGGGTTCCCGAATTACGTTTCATTAATGCTTACCATACCTTTGGGCCCTACATTGACGCTTTGGCCGC
The DNA here is from genome assembly GCA_045430305.1 of Agarilytica sp. GTDB lineage: Bacteria > Pseudomonadota > Gammaproteobacteria > Pseudomonadales > Cellvibrionaceae > Agarilytica. The sequence continues at coordinate 393,164 of JAILXW010000003.1, forward strand.
CTCGGTTCAGCAATACTGGGATGAACACGGAAAAGCAGATAAATTACTTTTTTCGTACCACGGTGTGCCTTTGCGCTATCTACACAAAGGCGACCCCTACCATTGCCAGTGTCTCGCAACGTCTCGTTTATTGGCAAAAAAACTAGGATTGAAGGATGACGAGTTTCAAACCGCTTTCCAATCTCGTTTTGGGCGGGAAGCTTGGTTGCAGCCATACACCGATGAAACACTAAAGGCGTTACCGAGCGAGGGAGTAAAGTCTGTTCAAGTGATTTGCCCGGGCTTTTCTGCCGACTGCCTGGAAACAATCGAAGAAATTGGCATGGAGAACCGAGATTACTTTTTAGACGCTGGCGGCGAAAAATTTGAATACATTCCAGCATTAAATTCTTGTGACGAGCACATCGACGCTCTGGCAGAACTGATCAATCAGAATTTTTCTGGCTGGGAATTGAATCAAGATAGCGCTACAAGTTTGCGCGAACAACGCTTTAACGATTGCCCCAACAATCAACAAAAATAATTCCAATTGACTACAATCAATTCACTTCCGGAATGTAACATTGGCTAAACCCAGAAAATCGAAGCCAAAAAAAGCAACGCGAAACACATCACCGAAGTTAAAAAGATCGAGTAAGGTTCGTGCTTTATTTTTTATCGCCTTGGGTTTTGCAATTCCGCTTGCGGCCTATATGGCATATTTAGATCGGCTTGTTGTTGGTCAATTTGAAGGTAAACGATTTTCTATTCCTGCGACAGTTTATGCTCGCCCCTTGGAACTTTTTTCTGGCAAGGCGATTTCTCGCCAAGCCATCATTAAAGAGCTTGAAACGCTAGACTATGCTAATGCGACCCAAGTACATCACCCCGGAGAATATAAGCAAAGCGCGAACACCATCGAACTTTTTGTTCGTCCTTTCTCGTTTTGGGATGGCAAACAAAAAGCTTTGCATTTACGCCTGTTTTTTTCTTCTGGCACACTTACAAAATTAATTGAGATAGCATCTGGCGACACGCTTGACCTAGTCCGTTTAGACCCCGTTAAAATCGGTGGCATTTACCCCAACCATGGTGAAGATCGCGCACTAATTCGGTTAAAGCAGGCACCAGAACATTTAGTTAACGCGCTTATTGCTATTGAAGACAAACGTTTCTACCAACACTACGGCGTTGACCCTAAGGCCATATTGCGAGCGCTCACAACCATTGTAAGTGGAAAACGTATTCAAGGCGGAAGTACCATAACGCAACAATTGGTTAAGAATTTTTTCTTAACACCTGAGCGAAGCATACAACGTAAAATCAATGAAATGATCATGGCAGTATTATTGGAACTGCATTATGACAAACACGATATTCTCGAAACTTATTTAAACGAAGTATATTTTGGCCAAGATCGTAACCGCGCCATTCACGGTGCAGGGCTTGCGAGTCAGTTTTTCTTTTCACGTAGTGTCGAACATTTAGAGCTCCATCAGTCAGCCTTACTAGTAGGTTTGCTAAAAGGCCCCGCCTATTACAACCCTCGCAAACACCCAAAACGTGCACAAACACGACGAAATTTAGTACTGGAGGCCATGCATGAGCAAGGCCTTATCAACGATTACGATTTTAATAAAGCAAAACAGAAAGCGGTTCATATAAGCGCGCTACCAAACCGAGGGCAGTCGCCATACCCCGCGTTTATGGATTTGGTGATACGACAGTTAAAACGTGATTATCGTGAGAGCGATTTACGCTCTGAAGGTTTACAGATATTCACCAGCTTAGACCCAAGCATACAGGCCTCAGCTGAATACAATATTCGCCAACAGTTAAACCGCTTAGAACATGGTTACTCGTTAGCAAAAGACCATTTACAGGCAGCGTTCATTATCGCGAATGTTCACGACGGCGAGATTCAGGCACTGATTGGAGATCGCAATACACATTATCAAGGGTTTAACCGCGCACTTGATGCTTCTCGGCAAATTGGCTCTTTGATTAAACCGGCAATATATTTGACCGCTTTAGAAAAAACAGATCAATATCATTTGGCTAGCACGCTAGACGACAGCCCCTTTACTTGGAAAGAACCTGGAATTGAAGATTGGCAACCTGAAAATTACTCGCACGACTTTTATGGCAATGTCGCGTTGTGGAAAGCCTTGGCGAGTTCTTACAACGTTAGCGCAGCACGCTTGGGCACGACTATTGGTGTTGACTCGGTTATGCGCACGGTACAAAAACTTGGCATTAGAAAATCTTTACCTAATTACGCTTCCGGCCTGTTAGGCACTGTGCATTTAAGCCCTTACGAGGTAACGCAAATGTATCACACCATTGCGAATGACGGTTTTCATTCGCCGCTCAAGGCCATTCGCGAGGTCGTCAATCAACAAGGGGAGCCACTGCGCCGCTACCCGGTGGTAGTTTCACCGGCAATTTCGCGCGATTCCAATACTCTTGTCGTGGCGGGCTTACAAAAAGTAGTTAGCCACGGCACTGCAAAGTATTTGCAACAACACATGCCTAATAAATTGGCACTTGCAGGTAAAACGGGTACAACAGACAAGCTACGCGATAGTTGGTTTGCAGGTTTTAGCGGCAACAAAGTCGCGGTCGCTTGGATTGGCAATGATGACAACCTTAGCATTAAACTTAGTGGCGCTACTGGTGCACTCAAACTGTGGAGTGCGGTCATGCAACCTCTAACATTGGAACCGGTAGCACAAGCAAGCTCGGAAAATATTGAATGGCTGGGCGTAGATAAAGATTCAGGTTTTCTCACGAGTGAAGACTGCCACACTAGCCTTGCGTTACCTTTTATTAAGGGAAGCGTCGATAATAAAGTGCAATACTGTGGCAGACAAAAACAATCTAAAATAAAATCGTGGATTAAAGGTCTATTTGGTGATTAGTAAACTATGAATAAACACCTTAGCTATATTCTAATGATTTGTTTGATTGCCGGGTGCAGCACTGTTCCTTCAACACAGTATCGTAGTGTTTCATACAACCCAGCCGTTGTTTCTTTAATTGATGAAGCCTTTCTATTATCTGAGCAAGGCCATCTAGCGCTAGCACAATCTAAGATAGAACGCGCGTTGCGGATTGAACCGAAAAACCCAGCCCTTTGGCTAGAGCTTGCCTACAATCACGAACGCCAGCAAGACAATAGCGGTGCACTAAATATGGCCAAGCGTGCGCGCAGCTATGCGAGTGATAGGGCGATGCTCACACGAATTAATACGCTTGTTGGTCGTTTATCAGAATCACATTAAATCGCTAGATCTATTTCTTTTTCAAATGCACCATAAGTTCAATGTGTGGTGTTTGTGGAAACATATCGAGCGCTTGTACTTCGGCAATATTAAAACCAGCAGAGCACATGGCTTGAAGATCACGATTTAATGTCGCTAAATCGCAAGAAACATACAGAATGTCTTGAAGCTTCCGTGTTCCGTCCATCAAAAGTTGAGATAGTTTTAAACCATCTCTTGGTGGGTCTAACACTAAAACCTGTGCATCTTTGCAGCGGCGTGCAACGGCAGTTAGCGCTCCTTCATCAAACAAATCGGCTTTTATGCACTGTACGTTTTCAAAGCCTAGCGCCTCTAGGTCGTCTAAGGCCTCTTGTACCATTTCAACTGCGCTAATGTGTTGAAAGCCTCGCTCGACGATAACCTCTGTTAGGTTACCCGAACCACAGAATAACTCTAATACGTTTTTATCTTTTTCGATAATGTCTAACTTGTTTGCCAACCATTGTTTTAGTGCTGTGTTTTGCGCGGCGTTACCTTGTTGAAAAGGCAAACGTTGATTCATTCTTACTGCGAGCGCACTCACACTCTCATCAATATCTAGCGTGGTCCATTTAAACTTTTTTTTGGGTTTCCATTCTGGTTTTGGCAGTTCTTGTTTTAACGCTTGCAAGGTACTGCGATTTTTGTCTGTTAAGACGATACAATCTTTTATTTCTGCCAATACTTTTGATTGTGGCGAGACATAACCCAAGCGTTTACCATCGGTTTTAAATTGCGCACGATTACGATAACCCAGCACATCGGGCGCCTGCACAATAGGTAGTACTTTGTCTGCTGCGTCTAATCGTTCAAACGCTTTCACAACACGCTGTTGTTTTGCCACCAACTGCGCGGTGTACGAAATAAACTGCCAACCGCAGCCGCCGCACTTGCCTGCTTTTGTACCGTGATGCGGGCAGGGTGGTTCTATGCGATGCTCACTGGGCGATAAAATTTCTGCACAGTCACCAATGCCAATTTTGCCTTTTACTTCCGTAATGCGCACTTGAATGCGTTCGTCTAACCAGACACCGGCAACAAAGTACGTGCGGCCATCAGGGTGAGACACAATGCCGCGACCATCGCTGGCAAGATCGCGCACCTGCGCTTCAAATATTTCTCCAATTTGTTCAGTCATGCTTTTGTTTCTTGTGAGTCAATGAGAGCAAGCTTTTCAGCCCGCGAAAATTTTTTAATCGCCATTTCTTGCTTAGTCGCCTGTGAACGATCTTCCGCCGTCTGCGAATAAACCAGGCTCACCGGTCGTTTACCACGTGTATACCTGGCACCGCGAGGATTATGATTGTGATCGTGAATGCGGCGTTCAATGTCGGTGGTAATGCCGGTGTAAAGGCTATCGTCCGCGCATTTCACCATGTAAACAAACCATGCCATAGTTACGAGCGTGCTACTTGTTGGGTCAAAGGGGGTGTCGATGCGACTGCTAGACTTACATAATACTTCGAAATCAAGGAATTAGCTGCTTGGGCTTACTTCGATTCATCATCATTACCGTATCGCTAGCGAGCTTTAGCCAGCTCGCCGCGGCGATCGATATGAAGGTCGACCGCGTCACGATCAATACGCCGGCGAGCGGCGGCACAGTGACGTGGGCAAGCGTGACATTTCAGCAAGCTTTTGGGGCAACACCGGTGGTAGTCGTCACCCCCACAGACAGCAACCCTCAACCCGCAACTGTCCGCATTCGCAATGTTACGACTACCGGTTTTGAAGTCGGTGTCGTCGAGCCGTCTGGTTCCGATGGCCAAACAACGGAAATGACACTCGACTACTTTGCAGCAGAAACAGGGACTTACACCTTTCCCGGTGCAATACGTATGGTGGTCGGTTCCTATTCCACCACGACCCATCAAGGGCGGAACATGTCAGGTGCCGGTTGGGACGATGTCAATTTTCCCACCACTTTTGGCGCTGTACCTGCGGTGGTCACTCAAGTACAGACCATAAATAGTCAGCCAACCTTAGCCGCGGGTGACCTCGGTGTTCCATTTTTGGAGGTCGCGGTGCGCAATGTCACCACAGTGGATATGGATGCAGCATTGGAGCTAGCGGAAACCAGCACAGGCACTGTGGTGGCTGAAACCATCGGCTACATCGCTATGGAATCAGGTGATAGCTTTACCCTTTCTGGAAGCGAGGTACAGGCCTATGTCACACCCGATAATGTGCAGGGCTGGAGCAATAATTGTCGCAGCAATAATTTCCCGAGCAGCTTCTCAGGCACACCACTCGTGGTGGCGAGCCAGAATTCCCGTGACGGTGGAGACGGCGGCTGGGCACGGCGTTGCGCCTTAAGCGGTTCCAGTATTGGTCTTCAGATTGATGAAGACCAAGCTAACGACAGTGAACGTGCACACACCACGGAAGAGGTAGGTGTATTCGCGATCGAAGCGGCATTTCATGGCACGCGCAACGGTCGTGATATAGAAGCCGGTTCGGTCACCATTCCCGGCACAGCAGAACCCACCGCTTGGACGACGGTAACCTTCCCAGAAACCTTTAGCGAAGCCCCTCTCATTTTTGCGCTACCAACGGATGAAGGCACCACACCTGCGGCGCTGCGTGTTCGCAACGTCAGCACCACCAGTTTTGATATTGCTGCCTTTCAACCTACTGGCGGCTCTGGCGCACACCCACAAATGGAAGTGGACTATGTAGCGATTATTCCCGGCGAACACACGTTACCAAATGGCGATATTTTTGAAGCGGGCACCATTCAAACCAATGCATACCAAGCCGGCACAGGGGGTTCAACCGGCACTGCAACGATCAACTTCAGTGCGGCTTTCAGCGGCGGGGCGGCAGCTTTATTGACGATTCAGTCTATTAATAATGAACCCGCACTCGACCCCAACAGTGTATCCGTTCCGTGGTTAGTCACCACGACTAGGAGCCTTGGGTCTGGCTCGATGACGGTCGCATTAGAACGCGCCGAAGCCATCGCCGGGTCAGTCTCTCTCGTTGAGTCGATCGCCTATTTCGCAGTTCAAGATGGGGCTAACGACAGCCTCGATGCCACCGACGGCAGCACTATCGACTACGAAATGTTCGTAACCCCGGACAATATTCAAGGCTGGGATAACGGCTGCTATAACAACAGCTTCAGCGACACTTACGCTTCGCCATACGCGATTGCGACCCAGAGCTCTCGTGATGGGGCCAACGGCGGATGGGTGCGACGCTGTAATTTGGAATCTGCCCGTATTGGGCTAACCATCGATGAAGATCAGGCAAACGATTCAGAGCGCTCACATATTACGGAAGAGGCCAGTGTTTTCGTTTTCTCACAAGCATTTGAAGCAAGCTTCAACACAATCGACCACTACACGATATTCCACTCCGGTAACGGCATCACCTGCGAGGCTGAAAGCGTCACTATTGGAGCACACGATGCCGCCGACCTTGGCGTTGAGGCCGGTGGTCGCACAATCACGATTACTGCCACATCGAGCACGCCCGGCTGGTTAGCAAGCGATGCCACCTGGGCCCTCACCACAGGTACGGGCAGTTTTTCTACCCCTAGTATTGGCGTAGCACAATACACCTTTGATACGGGCGAATCTTCCGTAGAGCTACTACTCGCCAATACCTCTGAAGCAGATATAGATATAGACGTGGTAGATACCGACCCAGGCTTAAGTGATCAAGATGGTGCTGCAGAAGACCCCCTTCTCAGCTTCACCGATACAGCGCTGCGTTTTTACAACGACGCAAATGGCGACGGTAATGCCGATGGCACCGACCCCATTCAAAATCCACAGGTTTCAGGTACCACGAATAATCAACTTATTCTGCGAGCGATAGAAACCAACACCATTACCGGTGCCTGTGAAGCCCGTGTGGGCAGTCAAACTTTATCGGTGAATATGGCTTACGAATGTCTCGACCCCGGCACCTGCCAGAACAATCAAGACATGAACATCAACGCAATCGCCATTGAAGAAAACGACAGTGGCAGCGTTGCCGATTTTAGTGCGCTGAACCTCAGCTTTGACGCCGACGGGGAAGCACCGCTCACCATGCAGTATTTGGATGCGGGAAGGGTAAGGCTACATGCTCAACTAGCGCTCTCTGCCAGCGGTGGCGAACCTGCGCTTACCTTAATCGGTACCAGCGACGACACCATTGTTCGCCCTGCTGATTTAGTAATCACGCGCGTGGAAGACCCCAGCGGCAACAATAACCCCAGCACAACTACCAGCGGTAGCGGCTTCGTTGCCAGCGACAGTGCCTTTACCGTAGAAGTACAGGCACATAACGCCTTAGGTGCAGTGACCCCCAATTTTGGCTTGGAGTCTGTACCCGAAGGGATCATCTTACGGGCAACGAGCTTGGTCATGCCAAGCGCCGGCGATTTACCAGCACTAACTGCAGCCGATAGTTTTGTTGCTGGCGCTAGCTTGGGGATATTCGAAAACACCCTAGTACGCTGGCCAGAAGCAGGCTCCATTCTAATGCGTGCAGAAATAGATGACGGCGACTACATGGGCACTGGCCTTAACACATTAGGCACGGAATCCGGCACGATTGGTCGCTTTTTTCCTGATCATTTGTTGTTGAGCTCGGGCACAGTGACTGACGGCTGCGCCGGAAATTTTTCTTACATGTCTGATCAAACCTTTAGCTATACCCCCGCCAACCTCAATCTCACCATTCGAGCCATGACCGCAAGTTTGAGTGTGCTAGACAATTATGATGGCAACTACCCAACCGCCACCTTTGCATTAGATGCTGAAAACGCCAACGACGGGAATAACCTTGCAAGCAGGCTGAATGCTGCCAACCCCGGTGGTACCTGGGCAAACGGCGAATACCTGATCGGCGGCACAGAAAATCTAGGCTTTGCGAGAGATTTAAGTGGCGCCGATGAAGTGCCCGACGGCCCCTTCGACGCTTTGCAGATTGGCCTTCGCACCAGCGGAAGTAACCCTGACAATGCAAACTTCCAGGATGCGGCATTAAATTACGATGCGGGCTCCACAGGCGATTGCTCTGCAACATCGAGCTGCTCGGCTATCTCTCTAGGCAACCTGGATATACGCTTTGGTAGAATCTACACAGCAAGTGTTCACGGCCCGGAATCCGCAGACCTCGCGATGCCTTTTGAAATTCAATATTGGAACCCACCAGAAGGCTTCGTGAGAAACACCGAAGACAACTGCAGTATTCTCGATATCAGCGCCATTAGCTTCAATAGCGGGTCACTGTCGGCAGATGCCAACCGAACGGCGACGGTTGGAAGCGGCACCAGTACGGGCTCATTTCTAGCTTTCACCCCGGGCCTCAGTCTTTCCTTTATCGGTGGCGATGCGGGGCTTGTGTTCACAGCACCCGGCGTCGGCAATACTGGCGAATTCAACGTCGACGTCAATCTTGGCCTAATTCCTTGGCTACGCAGTGATTGGGACAATAACGGCGATAGCGCCAACGACAGCGCAGTACCTTCTGCCGCAGTGAGCTTTGGCCGCTACCGCGGACACGACAGGGTGATTTATTGGCAGGAAGTGCTCAATTAGCTCGCTCTGAATCAGCTAGACTTAATAGCAAGCCGAACACCTCTTTCCTCAACAACGAAACATCTTAGTGACTAAGAAACTGCCAATATTGTTGCTAGCGCTCTTAATGGGGGTGCAAATGCCGCAAACCGCGAATGCGGCACCCGGCGATATTCTGTTTGAAGACGACTTTACCCTTTATTACCTATCACCACAGTGGACACTTTCGGCACCCGGCTTCGGTACAGGATTTCTCTCAATACTTTCATACAACTCCGCGTTTTTCTCACTCGCGCTCGGTGGTGGCCCACTAACGCTTACGACTAACTCAAGCATCAACACCTCAGGCATATCTGGTGCCGAGCTAAGTGTATGGGTAAGGCGCGCAGCCTTCTTAGCACCAGAAGGGAACGACGACTTAGTACTAGAATACCTCAATGACAGCGGTAGCTGGATTGCGCTAGAAACATACGCCGGTGGCGGCGCTCCAGGCCAAGAGTTTAACGACACCTTTACTCTACCCGCAGACGCACTTCATGCTGGGCTGCAGCTTCGCTTCGACTTCGTTCAAGCCGATCTTGGCGATTATTGGTATATCGACGATGTAATTGTTACCGAAACTGGCGTAGCAGTCGTATGTGACGCCTACACCGATACCTTCTCGACCACCAATTACAACAACAGTGATGGCGTACTAGATTGGAGCAGCAACAGTTGGTTCGAAACAAACGACGATGGGTCTTCAACAAGCGGTGATGTGGAGATTAACGGCGATGAGCTTCGCCTCTCCGGTAATGGGAGCGCGGTTAACAACACCATGATTACTCGACAGGTCAACACGGGCGGCGCTACAAGCGCCACTTTGAGCTTCGATTTCCTAATGATCGGCGGCGTCGACACCGCCGATTCAGCCCTACTAGAAATTTCTGATGACGGGGGCAGCTCCTGGACAACGCTAGAGACTTTTGTCGGCTATAGCAATAACTCGGGCGGCTCTCGTGAATATGACATTACCAGTTACGCCGCCAGCAATATGCAAATTCGCTTCGCCATTTCACCCGATAGCGGCGGGCAGTGCTGTTTTGACTCAGGCGGTGAACGCTGGGAGATTGACAATGTGTCCGTTGCTGCGTGTATCACGTCTTCGGTCGATCATTACTTTATTAGCCATTCAGGAAGTGGCGTCACATGTGAATCCGTCGATGTCAGCATTATCGCGCATGATAGTAGCCATGTCGCAACAGACGCAGGAGGCAATACAATCCAGGTGACGGCTACATCAGCCACTTTGGGGTGGAGCGCAGCAAACACCGGTTGGACATTGGATTCCGGTACCGGCGGCTTTACAGCACCAAGCACTGGTGTCGCAGAATATACCTTTGGCAGTGGAGAAGCCGCTGTGACACTCAATTTTAGTAACACGTCAGTTGCCACGATAGATTTCGATGTGGAAGATCAAGGTAACCCTTCGCTCACAGACATAGATGGTGATGTCACCGAGGATGCGTCGCTTACCTTTACTGACACGGGGTTCCTCTTTTACGACGACAGCGATAGCGATGGTAACCGCGACCCTGATGGCTTGGGTGGCTTTGAAGGCATTCAAAGTGAGTTGGTCGCTGGCGCAGCCAGCAATCAGATGATTCTTCGTGCCGTTCAAACCAATAACGAGACCGGCGCATGTGAAGCACGTGTAACCGGCCTTCAAACTGTTGGCTTTGGTTACGAGTGTATTGACCCAGTAAGCTGCACGAATGACACCGACTACGCGCTTATTAGTGGCGCACCTGCAGGTCGAAACGACTTCGGCAACAGCGGAAATACTAACGGAGTAAACATCACCTTTGATGCAGATGGAGAAGCGCCTTTTACTCTTAACTACCTAGATGCGGGCCAGATTCGACTACACGCCCAACTCGCGTTAGCTGCAGACCCAGCCACCGGCGATCCGGCCTTTACGCTGATCGGTACCAGCGATAACACAACCGCAGCACCAGATAGCTTTGTTATTAGCCACGTAGAAGATAGCGCTGGAAATGCGGCTGATGGTAGCGCTTTCATAACAAGTGAAACGCCGTTTGAAATCGAAGTACAGGTACTCAACGCCTTGGGTGACACCACGCCAAACTTCGGTAATGAAAGCTCGCCCGAGCGCATTCGCTTAAGTGTTCAAAGTGTCGATATGCCAGCTGGCGGCAACCCAGGAACACTCTCGTACAGCTTGGCTAAAAGTGGCGGCGTGTTTACCAGTGCTGCCAGCACATGGAACGAAGCCGGCACCTTTACCATGCTGACCGATTTAGACACGTCCGATGGCGATGCGGTTTATATGAGCACGAGCCTCTCTATTGATTCCGACAGCTACGCCAACCTAGGTCGCTTTTACCCCGCGAGCTTTGATTTACAAGCGGGAAGTAGCGTAGACAATGGCTGTGAAAGCGGTGGTTTTACCTATATGTCAGACCAAGCCTTCGCCCACAACCCAATTGATCTCAATATCAGCATTGAAGCACGCGGCAGCGCGAACGGGCCGCTAAGCAACTACACAACGGGCTACACCCCCTTAGCAGGGTTTACCCTCAATGCCGAAAACAGCAATGACGGAATCGACTTAAGCACACGAACCAATCTGACCGGTGGCGCATGGAGCAGCGGCACATACAGCTTTTTAGCCGATGACAACGCCGGTTTCCGCCGAGTACTTTCGGGTGTAAACGAAACACTAGATGGCCCCTTTGCGAGCCTCCAGCTTGGTCTTTTAGCCGACGGCACCGACAGCATCGAATTTTTAACGGCTGACCTCACCATGGAACCCAGCCAGAGCAATGACTGCGTGACCGACGGTGATTGCACAGCCGCCGCCATTGGCTCGCCGTTGAATATGCTATTTGGACGAATGTATGGCGCCAATGCTCATGGCCCTGAATCTGCCGCGCTTTCAGTACCGTTGCTTGTGGAATATTGGAGTGGAGCGGAATTTATCACTAACACCACCGATAGCTGCACTCAAATTGCAGCGGGCAGTATCCAGTTCGACAGTAATAGCTTGAGCAGCGATGCAAACCGTACAGTCACCGTGGGCGGCGGCACTAGCAACGGATCTTTTGCAGACTATACACTCGGCTCAGACTTTACGTTTAGCAGTGGCGACGCAGGGCTCGAATTTAGCGCACCTGGCGTTGGAAATACTGGGCAGTTCAACGTCGATATCGACCTCACTAATTACCCCTGGCTCACCAATGATTGGGACAACAATGGCGACTACGCCAACGATACGGCGTTGCCCAGTATAGAAATTGAGTTCGGCCGCTACCGTGGTCACGACCGTATTATTTATTGGGAAGAGGTACTAGATTAGCCTTCTCTGATTCACCAAGAGTCATAAGAAATGATGTCGAACTTTGATGTAGACGGAATCACAACCGTCACTTCAAGTTCAAGTACACGATCTTTCTGGTAAAAACGACTGACCTCCAACCAGCTGGCGGCGGGTAATAACTCGCCAAAATATGCTTTACGAATCGCTTTGTTTTTTACAAATTCTGTCACGTTTGTTGTGTAAACACGTTCACTCACAACATTATCGAAACTCAAGCCGTGGCTCTGTAATACTCGCCCCAAATCTCGATAGGCCGCCTCCATCGCCGATGCGTGTTCACCCTCGCCAGAAACCCCGGAAATATAAAGCATATTCCCCACGCGCACTGCCGCACAGCGGCCTAAACCCTGTTCGAGGTTTTTATTCTGATGGTAACAAGATCGTGCAAAATCTTGGCTTTGCTGCGTTGCACAGGCCGAAACAAATAGACTCATCGCCAACATAACGAGTAACCGCATATAACCTTCCTTCTCTAATATCGATATACTTCAATTTAATCAGTATAGGCCAAACCCCAATTTCTTTTGACAGCGCTAGCCCTACTACCTAGCCTTTCATTAAGCACATCATCTGCATTTGTTTGAAAGATATTACACAATGTCTTTCATTAGGAAGGAATATGCCAGCAGCTCGCAACCTGAGAGAAAAGCGCAAACAAGAAAGCCGTGATCGCATTCTAGAGGCTGCAGCCAATAGTATCCGCAGCGAAGGCTTAGAAGGCGCTTCTATCGTTCCGATTATGAAACAGGCCGGTCTCACACACGGTAGTTTCTATTCGCATTTCGAAGATAGAAACGCGCTCGTCAATGCGGCTTTTAAGCATGCTGTGACGAACAGCCGCCGCCTTTGGAGCAAGCAGATAAAGAATGCAAGTAATCTGAACGAACGTTTCAAACACTTTGCCAGAAGCTACTTAAATATTGACCACCGCGAAGAACTTGAAAAAGGTTGTGCGATTGGCGCTCTAATCACCGACGCGGCCCGAAGCAGTCATGAATTTAAAGAGACTTTTGAGCAAGAACTCGAAAAATCACTTCAAGCTATTTTGAATTCGCCACACAATGATGAAACAGAACGACAGCAAGCCATTGCATTTTTTGCCATGTGTATCGGCGGCATTTCGCTTTCTCGCGCGGTAAATAACGAGGAGTTTTCTGAAGAGATATTAAACGCTTGTATTGAATATTCAGATAACATTACAAAAACACCAGAACACCAGAACACCAGAACACCAACAAAACACACAAGGGGAAACGAGTGAGCAAGGCATTCAGCCTCAAGGATTTTCCGGCACAAGCCTATGATAAAATTCGTTACGGCGACACTGACCGCCAAGGGCATGTAAACAATGCGGTATTTGCGACGTATTTTGAAACCGGACGCGTCGAAAGCCTGATATCTATAGACCCACCCGTACTTAGCGAAGGTACTAGTTTTGTTCTCGCTTCTATTAACATTCAACTTAAAGCCGAATTACTTTGGCCGGGCAACGTGGATATAGGCACTCGCATTACTCGTGTCGGCAAAAGTTCGATGGGCGTAGAGCAAGCGCTTTTCCAGAACGGACGATGCGCTGCCATTGCTGAATCTGCCATTGTGCAAGTCGATATCAACACTAAACGATCAACCCCTTTTACAGAATCTGCCTTAGATCGTATTAATGCGTTAATGGAAGTATCTTACAAATAAATTCTTTAAATTTTGATTGAAGACCCTTACCCATGAAAAGGTTAGGGTAGCGAGAAAAATTTGGCGAGCTGGTAGCGTTTTATATTTCTGATTGTTCCAAATTTACCAAAAAAAGGAGGGCGGTAAATTTTATTGGCCGCGGGCCTTAGCCTTTGAGTTTAGCAAAGGCAAATTATGCCGTTCCGGAATTTTTTAACAATAACCCTTTTTCAAAATAGATCGCACTACGCTCTTTTTCACCCAAGCGCCTCATAAGAGCACCTAATTCCGCGTAGGCTTCGGGGCGCTCTAGCAAGGCGAGGCTTTGTTCTAAATAATCTTTAGCCTTACCCCACAACGAGTTTTTTACCGCTAATCGACCGAGCGCAAATAACAGGTGCGGATCATTGGGATGTGCCTTAAGCCAACTCTCAGCTTGCTGCAATTGTAGTTGCGAGTCACTCGGGTTTAGCTTTCCAAATAGTTCCACAAGGCCTTTATGCCACGAGTTTTTAAGCGCTTTTACCAACAACGAGGCGGCCACTTCATCTTCTTCTAACTGATGCAAGAAAGTGCAATATAAACCGACAAGACTACTATTTTTCTTAATGCCTTTAGGGAAAGCACTCCATGTTTGAGTTAACGACTCTGTGCTGACTTTTTCTCTTTTTACTTCGCTGCTTAACAAAGATAGATACACGTTCTCTTCTAATTGAATAAACTCGTCTGCAGCATAGCCACAGTAACTTTTTATTTTCGGCAGCAATTTCGCCAGTGCTTTCCAGTCACCCAAGCGCTTTAGCGCTTCTTGTTTTATAGCTAACACAACGGGGTTGTTTTGCTGTGCACTTGGAAGGAGATCAAGCGTTTTTAAACTTTCTCTTGCTTCATTACTGACTAGTTGCATGCGCGCTTTTGCTTTTATTAAGCCTACACTGCCGGCCTCGCTATGCTTCTCTGCTTGCTCTAATAAAAACTGGCTTTCTTCCTGGTTGCCAAGCTCCATCGCACTTTTTGCTGCGGCAAGAAAATGAAGCTCTGGTTTTGGGCTGTCTTTAGCAACGCCAAGCAATTCTTTTTTTGCGGCTAACCAATCACCTTCAACGAAGTGAGCAAAACCTGATTGCGTTCTGCGCTCTAGTCTTTTTTCTCGACTTTCCTGTATCCAGCTAAAACTATGGGCCAGTGTGTTTTTAGTCCAGAACAGTGCTTTCCACATTAAGATAATAGATACAAACAAAAGTACAATCAGCGTAGCCGCATACCAAACACTCATTTCAACGGTGTAATCTCTGATGCTTATCAACACCATGCCTGGCGCGGCATCAAGAATAAACATCACAAAAGCACCGGCGAATACACCCAACAAACCTAGAAAAATATATACGTACAAGCGCATTTAATTTTTCTCCGAATTTTCAGATGTCGCAGCTTTACTTTGATTGCTGCTCTTTACTGTTGCCTTAGGCTCTGGTTTGGCAACGCCTTTTAAATTATGCAGATCTGCAATGTAATCATGAATCTGCTGTAAAGAGCCGTTGATATCCGGCAACTCTTGAACAATTCGTTTTTGTTGCAGCACAGCCAATTGGTTGCGAAATTTGTTCAGCACTTCGCTTTCGTTGTAATACGTCACTAACCATTCGTTCGCCTGCCTCAGGCTTTGCTCATAAATATCTTGCTGCTCTCGCAACAATGCGAGCTGCGCGCGCTCTAACATGAGGCGTAGGTTTTGTTGCAAATACATGTGATCTTGCACCGGCAATAGGGGCAATGGTTTTTCATCGTGATGGATCACGCGGATATAATTTTTAAATGATTGCGTAAATTGCTTCCAACTTCCTTTTACAGTGTCCCAAAACCCTTTTGCTTGCTCGCCAGAAACGCCTTCAACTTCAGGCAGCGAATGATTCCGCTGGGAAACTACGCGTGTTGGAATCGATTCAATTTGCTCTGTGAGTGCAACTAAATTGAGGTAGATCCCTTCAACGTCTATTTTTTTCAATAAGCGCAATGCAGCTAAGTCTTTCGCAATAGCACGACGCAAGCTGTGAAGATTGGGGTCATCCAGATCCCGTAAAATACCGTCTGCTTCTTGCAACAAAGCATCAGCACCTTCTGGGCTGCGTTCTATACGCACTCTTTGGTTGGCAAGTTTTAACAGATATTCTGCTTCTGCTAATAGCCAGTCATCTCGTGACGTGTCTGATAAAGCGCGCAAGCGTTTACCCTGGGCATTGAGACGCTGACTAAGATCAGAGATATCTGTTTGCGCTTTTTTAAGCTGCTTATTTAAGCGCGCGCTGTCTTGATCAAACCCTCGTTTTTGTTGTGCTAGGTTTTGTTGTGACGTTTGAGCTTGGGCGCTAAGCAATTGTTGTAGGCTGTCAAAGTTCTGTGTTTGTGCTTCCAGCTTTAGCTTGCCTTGTTGCACGACATACAAAGTGGCCCCGGCGAACCCCAGCAATAAAATTAATACAAACGTCGTAAACCAAGGAAAAGATTTTTTTGCAGGCAAAACCGGCGAGGAGGACGCACTGGATTCTTGCACTTCTTCTTTTAGTTGTTCGTTATTTTTTGGCGCGGCTGAAGGTATTGATTCGGTTTTAGAGTCAGCACTATTATCGCTCACTGGCTCGTCGTCTCCCGCGCTCATCTCGACATTGCCTTGCGTCGATTCTGATGCTTGCTCTGGCTCAAGCGGCGTATTGTCTTCTTGGTTTGGCTTAGTGTCGTTTTCACTCATAGTGGCCACTTAGTAAGTTGCTTTATTTTATTTTTTGCATTAATAATTGTGCGCTTTTCCACATGCTTTCTTCACTGGCATTCTTGGCCCAGTGCAAGCGACTAAAGCCCAAACTTCGCGCCTGCTCAACAACGCGTTCGCCCGGCAATAGCAGGTCTATTTCTTGCCAATGTTGCACACAGGCTTGTGTTAGCAGCTGATAAAAATTTGCCAATGACTCACCACTAAAAAGCGCGACCAAATCAGATGCCGGCTGAAGTCTTGCGGCAACAAGTGCCTGTTGCGCGTCTTTTGGCAGACTGCGGTGGTATAAATCACACTGTTGCACTAATGCGCCACGCGCACTGAGTTCTCGGTAAAGTTTAGTCCGCCCACCGCAACCGCGAAAGATGAGGATTTTTGTACCATCTACTTTTTGCAACGCCGGATGCTGAAGAAGGCTTTCACTGTCCATTGCCGAATTTGTATTAGATGCGAGTGCGTCATTTTCACCAAAGCGCGCCAATTGCTCCGCTACCGCTTGCTCTGTTTTGGCGCCCACCGCTAAATACGTTATACCCTTGGGCAGTTGTGGCCAA
This sequence comes from Agarilytica sp., assembly GCA_045430305.1. Lineage (GTDB taxonomy): Bacteria > Pseudomonadota > Gammaproteobacteria > Pseudomonadales > Cellvibrionaceae > Agarilytica. The sequence goes on from JAILXW010000003.1 coordinate 410,335, forward strand.
TAATCTTCCAACCAAGTAAATGCATGCTGCACGGCATTCTGACTCACAAACAACGCATATTGGTATTCGTCAAAACGAAGTATTTGGGTTTTGATCGCCTCTTGCTGTTTAGCATCTTCGACGGCTTTAATTTCTAGTACGGGCAATGCCAAAGCCAGAATCTCTTCCTGCTTGGCCTTTGCTAGCAGTGTATGTGCTTGCTTTTCTGGCCGCGTGACAACAAGCCTTGTTAGCTTTTCCACTACCGTGCGCTACGCCTCACCATAAACGCGTGTGAGAATATCGCCAGCACCGGCATCCAATAGTGTTTCTGCCAAGCTCACGCCCAGATTTTCACCTTCTGTAATCGGACCGCGGATTTCTTCACGCAAGATGCGACTGCCGTCTGGCTCACCGACCAAACCTCGCAGCCAAAGCTGATCACCTTCAATCACGGCAAAGCAGCCAATGGGCACCTGGCAACCGCCTTCTAATCGACGATTCATTGCGCGCTCTGCCAAAACCTGCTGGGCGGTGTTTGCATGGTGTAGCGGGGCGAGTAATGCGCGGGTTACGGTATCTTCGGTACGGCACTCAATACCGACGGCGCCTTGACCACCAGCCGGCAGCAACATTTCCGGCGCTAAAAAACTGGCGATACGTTCAGGCATTTCAAGGCGCTTTAAGCCAGCACAAGCGAGCACGATTGCATCGTACTCACCTGCGTCGAGCTTGGCCAAGCGTGTATTGACGTTACCACGTAGGAATGTAATTTCGAGGTCAGGCCGCAAATCCAGTAGCTGACATTGACGGCGTAGACTGGAGGTTCCCACGATCGAACCACCGGGTAAACTGTCTAAATCATTAAACCGATTCGATACCCAGGCGTCACGCGGGTCTTCTCGTTCGCAAATTGTAGTAAGACAAAGACCTTCGGGGAATTCCATGGGCACGTCTTTCATTGAGTGCACTGCGATATCAGCTTCGCCGGCAAGCATGGCTTGTTCAAGCTCTTTGACGAACAAGCCTTTACCGCCCACTTTTGCCAAGGGGACGTCGAGGATTCTATCCCCTTTTGAGCTGAGGGGTACTAGCTCGACCTCGATACCGGGGTGATGCTGTTCTAAGCCTGCCTTTACGAATTCTGCCTGCCAGAGCGCCAATTGGCTCTTGCGTGTTGCGATGCGGATTTTGCTCATGTGCCCCCCGATTTATATCATCCCATGATATCAAAGAACACTGGCACTTTGGCTGTTAGGAGCTCAGAAAGATTTAGAGGGAAGCCAATAGGCTTTTAACATTCGATAAGTGGCGTCGACTTACCATGGGCCTTGCATCAGTGCCTTTTAATAGCACTTCGTAATGCCCTGACTCATTGCGCTTCATACCTTCAATTTGTTTTACCGCGACTAACGCGTTGCGATGCACACGTAAAAAATCTGATGCGAATTCTTCTTCCAGCTCTTTTAACGTTTCGTCTATTAAGGTTTCGCCATTTTCGTGCACAACGGTGACATATTTTTGATCTGCCAGTAAACATGAAACGGATTCAACCGGAATGAGTTCGATACCCTTACGCGTTTTTGCAGATATATGCTGCCTTTTTTTCTCAGCATTTTCTGGCGGTTGTAAATTTACTCGCTGTGCTTTATTGGTTTTTTGTGCTTTTTCAAGTGCATTTACTAGCTGCTCTTGTTGCACCGGCTTTAGAAGATAACCTACCGCCTGGGTGTCGAATGCGTCTAGGGCGTAGTCGTCGTAGGCGGTACAAAAGATAATGGCCGGCGGTTCACTCATTTTCATAATATCGCGCGCCGCATCCAGGCCGTCTTTTCCCGGCATTTTAATATCCATAAGCACCAGGTCTGGATCGAGCATAACGATTTGCTCAATGGCATGGTCACCATTTTCGGCATCACCAACCACACTATAGCCTTCTAAGCTATTGATCATTTTTATTAAGCGCTGACGTGCGAGTGGCTCATCATCGACAACCAGTATGTGCATAGCGAATTACTCGTTTCCCAAGGGGTAGATAATAGACACCTGAAACTCATTGTTACCTTTTTCAATGGTAAAGCGTGCTCGCTCGCCATAAAAGGCCATTAGTCGGTTCCTGATGTTATCCAGCGCTATTCCATTACTCTGTCGGCGAGTTTTTATTAGCGTTTCGTCAAAAGGGTTGCGAATCACAATTTTCACTTCTTCGTTTTTCACGGAAACATCCACTCTTACTACGCCACCACTGGGAATTGGCTGAACACCGTGATAAATAGCGTTTTCAATTAACGGTTGTAGTAAAAGACTGGGGATCGACACAGAGAGTTCCGGCGTATCGATATTCCACTCAACTTGTAGACGACTTCCAAGACGGGTTTGCTCGATAGATACAAACTGCTTACACAAATGAATTTCTTCTTTTAAGGTCACCGTAGTGGCCTCACTTAAACTTGCACGAAACAGTTGAGACAAATCGACCACCATTTTTTCTGCCGCTTTGGGGTCTATATCAATCAAGCTGGCAATGCTATTCATACTATTAAAAAGAAAGTGTGGTCGTATACGCGACTGCAAGGCTTGAATGCGCGATTGCAACTCTGCTTGTTCGCGGTTGTGGAGTTGTTGCTGGAGGTAAAAATAGCGCAGCACCACCCCAGAAAAAATTGCCGAAATCAACACATTTTCAGCCAGCATAGCGAAGATCGACGGCGTTTGTATTGCCGCTACTCTGGTACCGATATAAGAAAATACAACCGTTAATATAAGCACTAAAAGATAGCTAAGTGTACCGGCGATAATCCCATTTTGTTTTCTAAACCAGGGGCGAAGCGGGCACAAGCACGCTGCGCTGGCGAGAATGATCCACTGCACTAGGAATGACACCGCACCGAAGTGCGTCCACTCAAACGCCAGCAAACCTTGATCAATGACGACAAATGCGAGGGACAGTAATTCCCCCACCAAAATCAGAGCAAAAACTGCCTGCACACTACACAGGTCTGGTAAAAAATCGCCTTCTTTATTGTTTTCGGCGCTCATCTCATTCGCCATGAATTAAGTTTCTCCACTCTTTCTGCTAGGGGATTTCACCAAGGCGACCTCAAGAGTGATTGAGAAGGTCGCGTACTTGGCGGATAATGCTCGGCCTTTTGTTTCATCATAGACAATATTAAGTGAAGCCATGAGCAACGATGACAATGCTGCCAAACCCTGGGGCGGCCGATTTACCGAACCTACAGATGCTTTCGTAGAGCGTTTTACCGCTTCTGTGACTTTTGATCAACGCATGTACGAGCAGGACATTCGCGGCTCGCTTGCCCACGCCACCATGTTGGCGCAAGTGGGTGTGCTTAGCGAGGAAGAAAAGCAAAGCATTATCACCGGCCTTGAAGGCATTCAAAAAGATATTGCCGAAGGCAAATTTGATTGGTCTGTTACCCTCGAAGATGTACACATGAACATCGAGGCTGAACTAACCAAACGCATCGGCGTTACGGGTAAAAAACTGCACACTGGCCGTTCACGTAACGACCAAGTGGCCACCGATATTCGTCTTTACTTACGCGATGCGATCGATGGCATCGCCACCGAGCTTACACGCTTGCAGGCCGGGCTGATCAGCCTTGCAGAAGCAAATTCGAATACCATTATGCCCGGCTTTACCCACTTACAAACCGCACAACCGGTCACCTTCGGTCACCATATTCTGGCTTGGTTTGAAATGCTAGAGCGTGACTACGGCCGTTTGATGGATTGCCGTAAGCGCTTGAACCAATCGCCTCTTGGCGCTGCTGCATTGGCGGGCACAACCTACCCGATTGATCGCGAAGCTACCGCGTCACTTTTGGGTTTTGATCAACCCACGCGCAACTCTCTCGATAGTGTGAGCGACCGTGATTTTGCCATCGAGTTTTGTGCTTTTGCCGCTCAGCTAATGACCCACCTTTCCCGCGCCAGCGAAGAGCTTGTCTTGTGGGCTTCAGCGCAATTCAACTTTATTGAATTGCCCGACCGCTTCTGTACCGGCTCTTCAATCATGCCGCAAAAGAAGAACCCCGACGTACCAGAACTTGTTCGCGGTAAAACGGGGCGTGTTAATGGCCACCTCATTTGTTTGCTGACTCTGATGAAGTCACAGCCGTTGGCCTACAACAAAGACAACCAAGAAGATAAAGAGCCGCTGTTCGATACCATAGACACCGTGCGCGATTCTTTGCGCGCCTTTGCCGATATGGCCCCGGCTATTAAAGCGAAGGACGAGTACATGCGAGAAGCAGCCATGCGCGGGTTCTCGACGGCAACAGATTTAGCCGACTATTTGGTCAGAAAGGGCATTCCCTTTAGAGACTCACACGAAATTGTGGGGCAGTCGGTGGCTTATGGGGTAGAGCAAAACAAAGATTTGTCAGAGATGACACTTGAAGAATTACGCCAGTTCAGCAATCAGATTGAACAGGATGTGTTCGACGTGCTCACATTAGAAGGCTCTGTTGCAGCGCGAAATCACATTGGTGGAACTGCACCCGAGCAAGTGCAAAAAGCCGTCGTATTTGCCAAGACTTTACTCGCCAAACGCGAATCGTAAGAGAGGCTCTTACCGCGAATTAAAGCGACTTAAAGCGACTCGATGTCGTAATCGACGATCACAGGGAGGTGACTCGAAAAGATCTTGGTCTTGTACATGGCGGCATTTTCGATGCGTCTTTTCATAGATTCAGACACAATCTGATAATCCACACGAACACCATTGCCTTCACCAACCTCACCAGAAGGCCACCACGAGTATTCGCCGGCATCGGGTACTGCGTAGCGAAACGCATCCACATAGCCAATTTGTTCGAAAAGCTGCTTCATCCATTGCTGTTCGTGACCTAGAAAACAAGCCGGGTTTTCACTCTCTTGCCAATTTTCCACATCGCGCTTGGTGTGCGCCATGGCCCAGTTTCCACAGAAAATAAATGATCGTCGTTTACGAGTAATTTTATGTAATAGGGCCTGAAAATCGTCGAAAAACTTAATCTTTTCATCTAAAGATTCGTTTTCGGAGAACGCCATAGGCGCCAACAAGGACCCAAAAGAATACTGATCGAAGTCTATTTGAAGGTAACGGCCTTCCATATCTGCACCGCTCGCAAAACCCAAACCATAGATGAGCGCCTTGGGCTGGTGCCGCGTGTAAATCGCCACACCGTTGTAGTGCTTTACACCCGAATCAAAGAAATACGAGTAGTAGCCCTCGGGGTGGAACACCTCGTGGTCTAATTCATATTCTAGGGCGCGCAAATCTTGCAAGCATATAATGTCTGCGTCTTGCTCAAGCAACCAGTCATACAACCCCCGTTGCGCTGCTTGATGAATGCCATCGACGCAGAGACTCACAACTCTCATACTTTTTCCTTTAACCGCGTTCTACAGCTTATTTTTCGTCTACCGCGAATTTGTATAATCACGACATATTAGCAGTCTGCGTTATGCCGCACCACAGCAAAATTCACGTTTCCGAGGATTTTTATTAGGAATCACAATTAAAGCGCCCCTATTGCTCAGTTGTTATTACCGCTGTAAGCACAAAGGGCTACTAAGCCTTATAATAGTCGTTATTACTCGTTATTACGGCCAAACTGGTGAAATTTCCGCCATTTTGGCGCCCATGACTCCACTTTCGTGATTTACAACAAAAACCCCCAGCAACGAACTAGACGATAAAACCAAATGGAAAGCTATCAAACATCCTTCATTGAACTCGCCACTGACGTCGAGGCCCTCTGCTTTGGCGAATTCGAGCTGAAATCCGGCCGCATCAGCCCCTATTTCTTCAACGCTGGAAAATTTCAAACTGGCGCCACACTCGCCAAGCTAGGTCAGTATTACGCGCAAGCGCTTGTCGCTTCCGGGATTAAATTTGATATGCTGTTTGGTCCGGCGTATAAAGGCATCCCGCTGGCCGCTCTTACCGTCGCGGCACTGGCCGAGCACCACGGCATTGACGTACCGTTTTGCTACAACCGCAAAGAAGCCAAAAGCCACGGCGAGGGCGGTACGCTGGTTGGTGCACCTCTGGCAGGGCGCGTAGCAATTATCGACGATGTGATCACCGCCGGAACCGCAGTGCGGGAAGTGTTGTCCATAATTGAACGTCATAATGCAGAACCAGCCACTGTTGTCGTGGGCCTCAACCGGCAAGAGCGTGGCAAAGGTGAAACGTCAGCCATTGACGAACTGGAACAAGAAACGGGGGTACCCGTCGTAAGCATCGTGCAGCTCGCGCATGTTATGCAATATTTGGAAGCACAAGGCGATGCACAAACACTCGAAAAAGTTCGCGAATATCGCGAGCAGTATGGCGCTTAGAAAAGGGCGCTTTGGAATAATTGTTTGGATAGAACGAACGTGATAATACGCAACCAAATCTCGCGCACACGACTCGCAGGGCGAACGTTCGCTGCAATAGCAGTACTCGCGATCACAATGGAGTGCGCCAATGCTGATGAATACCTATACCGGTATAAAAATCACGACGGCGTGAAAGTCATCAACCACACCATTCCAGCGGAATTTGTGCAAGGTGGTTACGACATTCTTAGCACCAGCGGCCAGCTTATTCGCCATGTTCAACCCGCACCTTCAGACGGGCAAATCGCCGAAGCCACAAAACGACGTATGCTTCGCCAAAAGTATGATGTGTTACGTCGTCGTTATGCCAACCCCAACGACATAGAATCGGCCAAAAAACGGCGACTAGAAAACTTAGATACCAATATCGAAATTTTGCGTGGCAACATTAATACGCTCAACAACCAAATCGAGGGCTTCATGAGCCAAGCGGCGGCGGCAGAGCGCGAAGGAAGGTCTGTACCAGCCAATCTGTTGCGCCAGCTCAAGGATACCCGGACCGAACTAGAGCTTGCCGAAGTCTTACTCGATACCCGCATGCAAGAGTATCGAGCCGTCGCTGAGCGCTTCGATAAAGATTTAGCAACCTTTATCGAAGGCAGTAAGCTGGTCGCCACTGAAAAAGTTAATTAACTTATCTAATATTTACCTTTCTCTGTAGCAACTGCATTCACCTTCAGTCGCTGCGCCACGGTTACAAGTGAGCTGCAGCTTGCGGCGCTGTTAGCCGCTGCACTTTAGTGAATGTCTTCGTTTTTCACGGTGCTCATTTTATTTCCATGTCACCACCCAATTTATTACGCTTTACAAACAGGCAGCAAAAACAAAAAGGGACTATAGCCCTAGAAGACACGAAAGAAGGGATAAAAAAAACAGCTACGGAAAGGCACTGCCAGCTTAACAAAGCCGCGTGCAAAAATACTTAAGCTAACTCTACCGTAAAACCTTTCACTAAGTAGGGCCACTGGTCGAGCCAAGACTCTGTTGGTAAAATACGAAACTCACTGCGAACATACTGGGCAATTTTACCTTCGGCGATTGCCATCAAAGCGTTTACCGTGGCACCAATAGACAAACCAAAATGAACACCATCACGCAGTTCAGCTTCACGTAAGATTTGCTTCAACTGTGTTTCAATACGATCAAAAAATTGCACAACCCGTTGACGCAATCGCTCTGTTTCACCAGCCAAGGCGTCGCCAGTAAGAATACGGGTAATACCAGGGTTTTTTTCTGAAAATGCCAGAATAAGGTGCAAAATTTTCTCACAACGCACAAATGGGTCATTCTCGTCCGACATAATCAAAGTGATACGTGAAAACACAGACTCTTCGATAAACTCTATCAAGCCTTCAAACATTTTTGATTTGCTAGGAAAGTGGCGGTAAAGCGCCGCTTCAGAAACGCCGACTTGTTTGGCTAAGGCCGCAGTCGTAATTCGAGCACCAGGGCTTTGCTCCAACATGATAGCGAGAGACTCGAGAATTTCTTGGCGTCGTGATTTTTTATTCTGTGCAGCCATGTGTAGCTCGCTGGCGTTTTGTTTTTGAGGTGTTTCTGACAAAAATGCAAATAGACGTTGCGACGCTCTGCTAGTCAGGTCAGATAGCTATCCTAACGAGATCATATGTCTGCATCAATGGTATGACCGGTTTTTTTAATACTATTTTCTTTTACTATATCGAAAGGAGTTAAAAGTTCTTTATATCGCTACAGTTTTGAATAACTCCCAGCTTTAAAAACCACAGTAAATTGAAAATGTAAAGCATTCTATTTTTGTAAATTAGAAATCAATGTACCAACCCCTTCGTCGGTAAATATTTCTAACAATACGGCATGCGGCACCCGGCCATCAATAATATGGGCGCTGGCAACGCCAGATTTAACTGCATCTAAAGCGCACTGTATTTTAGGCAACATACCACCATATATTGTGCCATCTTCAATGAGCTCATCTACTAGCTGTGTGCTTAACCCAGTCAAAACTTCACCCTGCTTATCTTGTAGACCAGCAACATTGGTCAGCAACATAAGTTTTTCCGCCTGTAACACTTCCGCAACTTTACCCGCAACAAGGTCGGCATTGATATTGTACGAAGTACCTTCGGGCGAAACCCCTATCGGCGCTATAACGGGAATAAAGTCACTGCCAACGAGCACATCAATCACCGCACGATTAATGGATTTCACTTCCCCTACGTGACCAATGTCAATAATTTCCGGCGCGGTCATGTCAGGCCTATTGCGCGTTACCGATAATTTTTTTGCATGAATCAGGTTGCCGTCTTTACCGGTCACACCTATTGCTTGGCCACCATTACGATTAATCAAACTAACAATTTGTTTGTTTACTGTTGCACCGAGCACCATTTCAACCACGTCCATGGTTTCGCCATCGGTAACACGCATACCATCCACAAAGCGCGAATCGATATTGAGCCTTTCAAGTAAACTGCCGATTTGCGGCCCACCACCGTGCACCACGATAGGGTTCATACCAACCAATTTCATCAACACAATATCGCGAGCAAATTGATTTTGTAAGGTTTCATCGGTCATGGCGTTTCCGCCAAACTTCACGACAAAGGTTTTACCCTGAAAACGTTGAATGTAGGGCAGGGCTTCTGTTAGAACTTTGGCGACGTTAATCGCATCATCAATGGACGGCATTAAGCTGTTTCCCAATCAATTTTTATATGTGGCGCAACCACTCTTAATTCCTTAACCATAATGGATTTTACTTTGTGCAGCGATTCGTCGTCATCCGCTTCAAACCGTAAAGTTAAATTTGCCGAGGTGTTGGATGCGCGCACCAAACCCCACCCAAAGGCATAATCGACACGCACACCATCAATTTTTGTAACGCGCCCTTCACCAAAGTTACCAATATCAGCGAGCTGCTGGACAATTTCAAATTTCTTCTCTTCTGGTACTGGAACGCGTATTTCTGGCGTCGATGGTGATCGGGGAAACTCGTCAAACATTTCGTCCAACGTTTGCCCTTGCAAACTTAATATTTCGATTAAGCGCGCAGCCGCATACATGCCATCATCAAAACCAAACCAACGATCCTTAATAAAAATATGACCCGAATATTCGCCGCCCAGTAACGCGCCGCTTTCGAGCATTTTATTTTTCATTGGTGCATGACCGGTCTTCCACATAATTGGACGGCCGCCATAACTGGTAATTGCGCTAGCAAGCTGACGCGTACTTTTTACATCAAACACCACATCAGCACCGGGGTTGCGCGAAACAATATCCTTGGCAAACATCATCAATAACTGGTCGGGCCAAATAATTTCACCTTTTGGCGTTACGACAACAAGACGATCGCCATCGCCGTCAAAGGCGACGCCAATATCTGCGCCCGTTTCTTTTACTTTTGCAATTAAAAGCTGCAGGTTTTTTTCTACGGAAGGGTCGGGGTTATGCTGGGGGAAATTGCCATCTAGATCGCATAACATCGGTGTCACACTACACCCAAGCTCTTCGAATAAGCGGGGGGCAACAACGCCTGTAACACCATGACCGGCATCGATCACTATACTGACATCGCCCGCTAACGCGACATCTGAGAATATCGTATCAACGTATTCTGGCACGATATCGTATTTTTTCTCTTCGCCTTCACCACTGTAAATATCCTTACTAAGAATGCGTCGGCGGATGGCTTTTATGTCATCGTCGCTGCGAATTTTCCCGTTCATAACAACTTTATAGCCGTTGTACTCTTTGGGGTTGTGGCTCGCGGTCACCATAATGCCACTTTGGCTTTCTTTTAGTGTATTGGTCGCGAAATACAAGAGCGGGGTTGGAACAGTACCAATATTAAGCACATTACAGCCCGTAGAAAGAATGCCGCGTATCAGGTATTCAGCAAGCGTCGGGCTACTCAAACGTGCATCTCGGGCAACTATTATTGTTTCTTGCCCATGATCAATCGCCTCACTACCAAGTGCTTGGCCAATTTTTAATGATAGCTCGCGACTAATTTGGTCTTTGGCAATGCCACGAATATCGTAGGCACGAAAGATCACATCTGGCACGGTGGGGTCATCTGCCAGCGCCTGCGTGTCCTGTAGTCGCTCTTCGGGAACCGCCTTATGACTCCCTGTTGTCGATACTTCCTCAAGGCCCAGCAGGTCTTCATCTTCTTCGGCAATGCTAATATCAAGAATGTCTGCTTTTTGAAACATCGGACTGGTAATCGCGGAATCTGTACTTTCTGCTTCTGCAGCGGCTTCAACAACGATGCCTTTTGCTTTCATTTGTTTTTCAACTTCACCTCCGATCACACGGCCGAGGTAGGTTGATATCGCCAAAATTGTCGCCACCATAGCAAGCATTAACCCATAAATAGTCAGCGGGTTTGTCTTCGCTTGTTCGTAAAGATAAAAAGAGGGTTTGAAATTGACCTGTAAGTGCGAATTGGCGATACGGGCTGTTTGTACTGTGCCTATCGCGCCATGCCCTTGTCGATATACACTTAAGCCCTTCCCACCGTCGAACTTTTGTTCTAGCTCGATAGAGCCTAGGCTAACCTGCCGTTCGAGAGCGGCGCTAACCAAAGTATCAAGTTTCAATGAAAGGATAATGCTTGCCAACACATCCTCTTTTTCTGACGGAGGAATGACTTGCACAAAACGGATAATCCAATCGCTACCGTACTTGCTAATTTCAGGCAGCATCTTTTCACGTGCTTCCGCTTTTTTTATCAGGTCGAGCTCAGAAAAGCGAATCGGCGGTACTGCTTCTTGATTGAGCGCTGCTTGGCCTTTGAGAATAAATTGTACACCAACAACATCTTTAAAATTTGCACGTAAATCGTTTAGTGTTTTGTCGATTTTTTCTTGGTCCTGCATCACGATACCGGCTGCAAAAGTCGGGCGCCGGCTAAACAAAACGAGCTGCCTTTCCATTTCTTTTAGCCAGTTTGCTACATCTGTAGCAATGATTTCTGCACGCTGCTGAGAGAGAAGATTTACTTTCTCAATACGCACTTCTTGAATTTGTGTTTTATGAATATAAAGAGAGGCATACAAGGCAATAATTAGCCCTATGCCAACACCTAAAATTGACGCAACCCGCGGCACATGCTTGGGCGCCCTGGGGAGTTTGAATTTAAATTGGCTTTTCTTTTTATTCTTTTTGCTTTCAGCCTTTTCGAAATTTTGTTCCAGACTGCTTTTCACGCCCTTTCCCCAAAATTAAGCAGAGTATGCTTGTGCAATGATTGTTATTAATTCGCGTGCGAGCTTATCTTTGCTGCGTACGGAAATACTTTGTTCCTTGCGTTCGCCAATAACGGTGACAGCGTTGTCTTCACTGTTAAAACCAATGCCTGCCTCAGACACATCATTTGCGATAATTAAATCCAAATTTTTGGCATTGCGTTTTGTTTTTGCGTATTCAACAACTTGATGCGTTTCTGCCGCAAAACCAACCGTATATGGTTTGCGTTCTAAAGCAGCGACCGAAGCAATAATATCGGGGTTTTTTACCAGCTCGATACACATACTATCACTGCCATCTTTTTTCATTTTTTCTTGTGCAATGTCTCTACATCGATAATCGGCCACGGCGGCAGCCCCGATAAATATATCGCAATCTTCACGCTGTATTCGCTGTAGCGTTTCACTCTGCATCTGCTGCGCACTTTCAACCTCTATACGCGTGACTCGGTCAGGGCAGGGCAGGGCCACCGGGCCAGAAATTAGTGTTACTTTCGCTCCCGCATCAACAGCCGCCTTTGCTAGGGCATAACCCATTTTGCCTGAACTGTGATTGCTAATATAGCGCACCGGGTCAATCGCTTCCCGCGTGGGGCCTGCGGTAATCATCACGTGTTTGCCCGCCAAAGCACCCGAATCAAAAATCTGGGCACAGGCTTGCACAAGCGCTATTGGCTCTAACATTCTGCCAGGGCCAACATCTCCACAGGCTTGACCGCCAGAATCTGGCCCAAAAAGGTGAGTACCGCGCCCACGTAAGGTAACAATGTTTTCTTGCGTCGCTGCACTGTGCCACATGCCCTGATTCATCGCAGGCGCCAAAGCAAGCGGCGCATCCGTCGCCAAACACAAGGTGGAAAGCAAGTCTGAACCTTCCCCTGCGGCCAGCCGAGAAATAAAATTAGCTGAGGCGGGGGCGACCAATACCACGTCGGCCCATCGGGACAACTCAATATGCCCCATAGCAGCTTCCGCTTGTGGATTAAGCAAATCAGTATGGACGGCGTTACCAGAAAGCGCCTGCATCGTCAGCGGCGTAATAAACTCCTGTGAAGCCTTGGTCATAACAACGCGAACATCCGCGCCACTATCTTGCAGACGCCTTACCAAATCGGCGCTTTTATAAGCTGCGATTCCGCCTGTCACCCCCAGCAATACGCGCTTATTGGTCAAAGTCTGCATAGCAAAGTCTTGTCAATTTAAATTCGGCGGTTAAGATACCATCTTCGCTTTTGCGAATACACTGGGAACACAGGGCTTTAGACAATGAAAGCACTGAATTAAATACTTACTTGAAGAAAAGGAACTTCATCATGGCAATCACGGATTGGCCGGCACAAGATCGCCCACGCGAAAAACTCTGTACCTTTGGCGCCTCTGCATTATCTGACACTGAACTTCTGGCAATTTTTTTACGCACAGGATGCGCAGGAAAGTCCGCCGTCGATTTAGCTCGCGACTTATTACAATCCTTCGGCAGTTTGCGTGCACTCGTTTGCGCGGACCAGGCGAGCTTTTGCCAAGCGCACGGTTTAGGCCAGGCAAAATACGCCCAACTACAGGCAGTAATGGAAATGGCGCGACGCTATTTGGCCGAAGACCTCAAGCGCGACCAAGACCTAAGTCACAGTCGCAGCGTCAAACGCTACCTCACAGCACAATTACGCCACCAGCCTAGAGAAGTCTTTTCGGCCGTGTATCTCGACAGCCAGAACCGATTTATCGCCTACGACGCTCTGTTTTACGGCACCTTAAATGCAGCAGCGGTGTACCCACGCGAAGTAGCCGTCAAAGCGCTACAGCACAAAGCTGCAGCGGTAATCTTTGCTCACAATCACCCTTCAGGCGTGGCAGAACCCAGCGAGTGCGATATCGCCTTAACTCGCGCCCTACAGCGTTGCCTTGCCATGCTCGACATCAAAACCCTCGACCACGTGATCATTGGCGACGGTGAGCCATACTCCTTTGCCGAAAATGGCAAAATGTAACGGGTTTAAAACGACAGCGACTATTGATGAAGTCATTCAAGAGATTTGCGTCTTTTTGTTTGATCTGGGCAAGGCTTTCTGGTATAAATCGCGCCTCTTTTGCATCGACCAATGGGAAACTATGCCCAAAGGCTGATAAAACGGGCTTCTAACAGCATCAAGCACTGATCTCGAAGCAGCCCAAAGGCAAAACTCACCGACTACCGGCTCCTTTTATTGTTACATGAGCAGCAGTCTGGGTGAGAACACTGAACGAATGAGCCTTCGGAACACTTCCGGCGGTTTAAACACCGAGTTTCAATCTGAAGTTCAGTAACCTTAATTAAGGTTACTGAACTTCAGATTGAAACATTGCTATATATTTGAGCTGCATTCAGGCGGCTTAACCGTTTTAAGCTAAGGGGCTAAACATGGCTAAGGTATGTCAGGTTACTGGTAAACGCCCAATGACCGGTAATAACGTATCCCACGCAAAAAACCACACTAAGCGTCGTTTTTTGCCGAATCTTCACTCGCATCGCTTTTGGGTTGAATCTGAAAAGCGTTTTGTACGCTTACGCGTTTCAACAAAAGGCATGCGTATCATTGATAAAAACGGTATTGAAGCTGTATTGGCTGATATGCGCGCCCGTGGCGAAAAAGTTTAAGTCACCGGAAACCAAATAGGAGCAATAACATGCGTGAGAAAATCCGATTGAATTCTTCTGCTGGCACTGGTCACTTTTACACCACTGACAAAAATAAGCGCACCATGCCAGGCAAAATGGAAATTAAAAAGTATGATCCCGTGGTTCGTAAACACGTGATGTATAAAGAAGGCAAAATTAAGTAAGCCTTTTTAACTTTCTATTTTAGAAAGACAAATACAAAAAAAGCCGGCAATTGCCGGCTTTTTTATTTTCTGCTGTTTACTTTTAAAGCGCAACGAAACTGCTTATTCATCCACATCCGACAGTAATGAAATCAGTTTGGCAATATCGAGAGGCTTTTCTAGACAAACCTCAGCACCTGCATGCTTGATCTTGCGCACATTTTCATCACTCATAAAACCTGTCATGGCGATCACGCGCACATTTTTTGAATCTGTAGTTTCTTTGATATGCCGACAGGCCTTAAAACCATCCATACCTGGCATCAACAGGTCAAGCAGCACAACATGCGGTTTAAAGGCAGCAACTTTTTGCCCTGCTTCAAAACCATCGCGCGCTGTATCAATCACAATTTCAGGAAGCCGCTCTTTAAACACGTCGGTTAATAATTCCAGATGATCGATATCATCATCTACAATCAATGCGCGCACTTCAGTATCTTGTAAGATCTCAATACCTTTTTCGCGCGCAAAACGCTCTACCTCATCGCGTTCAAACCGACGATGCCCACCTGCGGTAGTACTCGCTTTTAATAGGCCTTTCTGAGCCCAAACCCGAATCGTAATTGGCGACACGCGCAAAACGTCGGCAGTCTCTTTTGGTGTGAGATAGTCTTTAGCGTCTTTATCCATTATTCATTGCTTTTATTTGGTTTTATATCGACACAACTAATCTGGTGTCACTGCTCTTAAATATACATCAAACTGCTTATCTTGCACTAAGGATTCGCAAAGATGACCACCTTGGCTATTAACCATAAGTTTCGCTAGGGCGAAGTTAGACTCATTGGCGTCCGCTTTCTTCACAAGATTTGAACAAGAAATTTTGACCTGCACGCCTCTAAAATCAGCACTGCATGCCGGGCAATTAAAGTCTTCAATCACTTCAGCCGTCGCCTCTAGAGCCGCGGTATCATAAAGAGAGAGCAAGAAAGCAACCGCAGTGTAGAGATGTTTTTCACCAAAGTACACATGGTCGCTAGCGGGAATATTATCCATTGGCATCAAATCAGATAATATTCCTAATGCAGTTTTTAAGGAGTTGCGCGCATCTCGACGCGCATCAAGCGAATCGCGCACTAAATCTCGCGCACGAATTCCTGCGCGCTCTATATTATCGAGATAACGAGCGAGCTTCTCATCACCACTGGCGCGCGCGCGCTCAACCGCCAAATTCGAATACCCCATTGAAGATGACAAAATATTATTAAAATCGTGAAAAACACGACCAATTTTCTCATCTTGGATATTTTTAGTCAGGCTGCTTTGCAAAAGTAACTTCAAAACTTCATTTTGCTGGCGAAGCGCATCTACTTCGCTGGAGCTTTGATCAGGGGCTGCACTCATAAAATTTAAGCTTGGATTTATTTAAGGATAAGTTATTACAGTGTAGCCCGGCTTTCGACGCCTTGCGGAATAAAAAAGCCGTAACACAACCCCTTTCAGTAATTTTGGCCACACCCAAAAGAATGATTTTGACGTCATATTGCAGGAGCATTACACAAAAACGGCTAGCGCTTTCTATACTTAAGCATACGCCTACAGATATGAAAACTAGACGGAGCCACTGTGCTGGAAATCGAACACTATCACCAACCGGTCATTGCGGTTGACGCCAACCAACAAGTAAGCGAACGAAACGCTGCTGCAAATGCTTGCTTTGGTGATCTGTGTAATGAACTGCCCCAGATGATCGATACATCTAAAGCTCAGAAAGATAGCCAAATCTTAGGCGAACTGCGCTTTGATTCCGTTCGTTACAGCGTCATTCAACTAGCAGAGATAGAACATAAAAAAGTTCTGATGCTCTGTGAGTTGAGCCCCCCCAACATGGACTCACTGTCACTCCCCATTAACTTTATCGCAGGGGGTAAACGCCAAATTAGCTTGCTCGCGATGGCAGAAAAACTCGCAAAAATAGGCTTCTGGCACTACGACACCGCAAACAAAAAGCTCTACTGGTCTGATGAAGTATTCATCATGCACGGCGTTAGCAGCGAAAGCTTCGAGCCTTCACTGGGCTCCTGGGTCACCTTTTTCGATAAGGGTGATGCAGACAAAGTGTCTGACCTATTCAACAATGCGCTCGACAATAAGAGCAGCTTTCAATTCACGTTAGCGATCAACCGCCAAAATGGGGGTCGCCGCCTCATTCGCATACGCTCGAGCGTTGAAGTCGACGAAAACAATCAAGTGCTATCCATTTTCGGAATTGCACAAGATTTAACCGAAGAATTACAAAGTAAAGAAGAGCTTGAGCGCCTCTCATTGGTTGCAAGCCAAACCAACAATGGCGTGATCATTTGCGATAAAGATGGCCACATCGAATGGCTTAACAATGGCTTTACGCAGATGACCGGCTATTCGCAAGAAGAGTCTCTCGGCAAAACCACCGCCGACTTCTTGCACGGCCCTTTAACTGACAAGACAACACTAGAACAGTTACGCAACGGTATTCTTAACCACGAGCCGGTCAATTGTGATTTGGTCCACTACCACAAGAATGGTGAGCACTATTGGGTCAATGTTACTGCAACGCCGATTGTGCACGACAATCAGTTGGAGGGGTACATCGGTATCGCGACGAATATTGATGACCGCAAAAAAGCGGACTCATATCTCGCACAAGCACAACGTATGGAAGCCATTGGCCAACTCGTTGGCGGGGTCGCACACGACTTCAATAATATTCTGGGCATCTTGCGCGGCAATCTCGAATTACTTGAAATTAAATTGCAGCAAGCTGAAAACAAATACGTACAGAAGGCCTTTCACGCGTGTAATCGTGCGACGGCGCTGACCAAGAAATTGCTGCAATTTTCGCGCTTCAAGGTGACGGAATC
Source organism: Agarilytica sp. (assembly GCA_045430305.1). Classification (GTDB taxonomy): domain Bacteria; phylum Pseudomonadota; class Gammaproteobacteria; order Pseudomonadales; family Cellvibrionaceae; genus Agarilytica. Next base: position 427,640 of record JAILXW010000003.1, read on the forward strand.
GAAGCAGATCAACCCCAACAACGTGATTCGTACCCTTGCTGACTTGCTTACAAAGTCACTGACCCAAAACGTCAAACTGGAACTCAACCTAGAGAAAGATGTGTTTTCCGTATGGGGCAGTAGTGGCGATTTAGAAGATTCCATACTGAACCTGGTGATTAATGCCCGTGACGCAATGGAGGGGAATGGCAAGGTCACCATCAGTACCGAAAACATGCGACTTGGTGAAGAGTTATGGCATCGCGCACATCGCGTCAATGTGGTCGCTGGTGAATACGTCAAGCTCAGCATAAAAGATACAGGGCCTGGTATTCCCGACCACATTCAAGCACGTGTATTTGAGCCTTTCTTTACCACAAAAGAGCAGGGCAGCGGTTTAGGTTTGAGTATGGTGTACGGCTTTGTACAACGCTCTAATGGCTACATCTTGGTCGATAGCGGCGATACGGTAGGTACGGAAATATGTATTTGGTTACCGCGCTCAGATTTTGATAAGACCAAAGACAGCATAACCAAGAAACCTGTCGAAGAAACCATCGAACGCCAGCACTCTATTTTAGTGGTGGATGATGAACCGGACATTCTTGAAATAGTCCAAGAATACCTGAGCCCTCTAGGGTGCAAAGTCGAAACGACGAGTAGCCCAACCGAGGCGCAGCGCATGATTCTGGAAGATAAAAACATCGATTTACTGCTAACAGACGAGGTAATGCCCGGCGTCGTTAAAGGCCACACACTGGTAAAAACGGCCATTCACGCCAATAGTAAGATCCGCTGCATAATTATGTCTGGCTATAATCTAGACTTAGGTCAGATCGTGGGTAAAGCCGATGTACTCGCGAAACCATTTACCCGTGCGGAGTTGGTCAAAATGATCAATAAGAACCTAAAAGTAACGCCGTCGAGCAAGTAGGAATTTTTTATGGCAAACACGCCAATTTTAATTATCGACGATGACCCTGACCTGTGTGAGTTATTAGAGGATGCCCTGGCGGATGCTTACGATATTTGCATTACCAACACACCCGACAATGTGCTCGAACTACTCAACAGCCATAAACCGGTAGTTGTCATTCTCGATGTAAACCTTCCTAAAGGGAATGGTCTTCAACTATGTGAAGAAATCAGCGGCAACTACGAACCAATGGTGCTTCTGATCTCTGGCGATACGACGCTGGAATTGCAGCTTGAGGCGTACAATCATGGCTGTGCCGACTTCATGACCAAGCCCTTCCATATCAAGGAGCTTCACGCCAAAGTAGACACACTCCACAAACTTTATACACATCAGCAACAGCTAAAACAAACGAGTGAATACGCGACCAAAACAGCCATGAGCGCGATGGCGGAAGCTTCCCAGTACGGTGAAGTCTTGCGCTTTTTTAACGACATGTATAAAGCCGTGGAACTCGAGGCCATTCGCGACAGTTTTTTCGCGCTGATGCAAACGTTCGGTTTACAAAGTTCTATTCAATTTCGTGCAGCACACACTGTCACATACGATTTTGTCGCTGAAGACTGCAGCCCAATTGAATTACAGATTTACGACAAGTTAGCGCAGAGCGATCGACTTATTTCCTTCTCTAGTCGCATCATGGTAAACGGTACCTACGCCTCTTTCATCATCAAAAATATGCCCGTAGATGATGACGTTAGCAGTGGCCGCTTGCGTGATATTCTCGCCACGGTGATTGAAGGCTTAGATGCCAAACTCCTGGATTTACAGCGCCTTTCCTTACTGAAACAAACCTCAGGCGAGCTTGCTTCCTCCAGCGCCAGATTAGCTGCCGTAATGAAAGAGCATGAAGGCTTTATCACCAGCGCCATGAACCATGTCATCTCTTCAATCAACTCCAGTTTTCATGTTTTGGAAATGACCGAAGAACAAGAACAGTTTTTTACTAAACTGACCGAAGATGTACTCAGTTCTATGGAAGAAAGTTTCGTAAAAATTGGCAACGAAACTGATGTGCTAGATTGTTTACGCCTCTCGCTCGCAGTTGTACTGCAGGAAAAAGGCATCAACGCTTAGCTTTCGTTATCGCTGGTTCGCTCAACCCCATTGATGCGATTAAGTTTTTGCTCCCACACGTAAGCCAGAACCCACAATGCGGCGATGGCGAACGTTCGAGTGTGATAAAGCACGTCTATCTCAAATACACGAATGAAGCGCTGCGGAAATACAATCACCAAAAGTAAGGTCGCGGCAACCGCCATATTTATGTATGACATGGTGCGAAAAGCCAGCAAGGCAAAGTAACTCCACAGCAATGACATACTTACAAAATCGGTGTCATGACCGTAAAAGAAGGTCAACATGCTTGCTAACAAAAAGTTGATTTGTAGTATCGGCGACATCTCGTTGCGGTAGTACGCTAACACCACAGCGCTTACCAACGCCACGCATTTCCAAAATGTACCCGTGCCGATCAAACCCAAACTCACACATACACCTTCCATGCCCACCACATGAACGGAACCTGGCTGGTTAACGGGCCAAAGCGCATAATCTTTCATTGACGCAAACCAAGCACTGAACGTTTCGGTAAGACCAAAACTCATCAGTGTCGGCACCATCAACAGCAGCGCCAACGCAGCACCGATGAGCAGCACGCGAAAATATCCGCGACATAGTAAAAAGGCCACTAGCAACAATGCGACTTGCGGCTTAATTGTGGCCACACCTAAACATACGCCAGCCAATACCTGCTTGTTATTTTGCAGCATATGCCAGGCTAGAAAAATTAGCGCTGTTGCAATCAGGGTCCACTGCCCCTCGTAAACACTGTGCGCGTTAAAGGGGTTGCCCAGCACAATCGCCAAACAAAAACCTTGCACCAAGCTAATCTGACGCCAGTTGCGAACACCAACAAACCAGCGATTGGCAAAATAAGTGATCAACAATATGCTGCCACAGTTCAATGCCGTGTGAATTGTTAGCGCGAGTGTGTATGGTAATAGCCCGTAAACAGCGACCAAACTGCCGATGTGAGGCGGATAAGAAAAAGGCGCACCGCTTCCAATTGCCGCCTGCCAAGGGTTAAGGCCTTGTAAAAACTCTGTGCCTGCTCGGTGAAAGACAACGAAATCAAAACCTAATTCGCCACCGCGTAAAAACCCAAACACACCAAAAGCAAGTACAAACAAAACAGAAAACACAAGCAACGCAATAGCCAAGCAATGTTCGAGGCGCGGCGATAATATGCGAATGGGTGGCGAAAAAAGATTCCCGTGAGTTGTTTGCAAAAGTGGCGCCCCGCATAAGTCTCGTTAGCTATAACGGCAGGAGTCTACTGCAGCGACCTTTGCAATAAAATGAAGTTTAATGATAATTCATCAACAATGTGTACCTAACACACATTTCATGCCGCGCCAGACGACCAAGGCGCCACATTAATTAAATAGTGAATATACCTACATGCCAGAGCTTCCCGAAGTCGAAACCACACGCCAAGGCATTACACCCCACATCTGCGGCCACAAAGTAAAAAAAGTAGAGGTTCGTAACAATCGCTTGCGTTGGCCGGTCACTCCCAACCTGGCAAAAATACTCGCAAAACAACAACTGCACCAAATTGACCGCAGAGGTAAATACCTGTTGCTCAAATTTGATCGCGGTGCACTGCTTTGGCATTTGGGCATGTCGGGCAGCTTGCGCATCGTTGAAGGAAACCCAGCACCTAAACCGCACGACCACGTAGATCTGGTTTTTGATAATGATCGCTGCTTGCGGTTCCATGATCCGCGCCGTTTCGGGGCAGTATTATGGACCGAAGACCCGCTGGAAGATCACACCTTACTGTCGCACCTAGGCCCCGAACCCTTAACCTGCGAGTTCAATGCAGAATATTTATTTAAACGTTCACGCAAGATAAAACAAGCCGTCAAAACGTGGATTATGGATAGCAAAGTCGTTGTTGGAGTAGGGAACATTTACGCAAATGAATCCCTCTTTCGGGCCGGCATTCACCCACTCAAAGCAGCCGGCAAAGTGTCACGTTCACAATACGACATTCTCGCAGAGGAGGTTCAAAGCGTACTTAGCCACGCCATAGAACGCGGTGGCACCACCCTAAAGGATTTTGTCGGTGGCGATGGCAAACCGGGGTACTTTGCGCAAGAGCTCAACGTATACGGTCGCGGTGGCGAGCCTTGCGTTACCTGCAGCAAAATCCTTTTAGAAAAACGGCTGGGGCAACGCACTACGGTGTACTGCACACATTGTCAGAAATAAAGCTGGCAAATTAATAGGGGCATCGCCTTGGCGTTGGCCCAAGGTGCACTTAGATACCTAACGCTTCTTTCTGAAGGCTTACCAGGTCTTGAATACCTTTTTTGGCAAGTGCAAACATGTCCGCAAACTGCCCTTCTGAAAAAGGATCTTGCTCAGCGGTACCTTGAATTTCAATCACACCACCATCTTCTGTCATGACAATATTCATATCTGTGTGGGCGGAAGAGTCCTCTGCATAATCCAAATCAAGTACCGCCTCACCTTCATAAATACCAACCGATACAGCGGCCAATAAGGTGTTAAGCGGGTGCTTGGTTATCATGCCTTTGCTTACCATATCGGTAAGCGCATCATGCAACGCTACGCAACAACCGGTGATCGCTGCAGTACGCGTACCTCCATCGGCTTGAATCACATCGCAATCCAAGGTCACGCTGTTTTCACCCAACGCATCAAGATCAGTGGCTGCACGCAGCGAGCGCCCAATCAAACGCTGGATTTCAACCGTACGACCACCTTGCTTACCTCTCGCTGCTTCGCGGTTCATACGACTACCGGTGGAACGAGGCAACATACCGTATTCGGCGGTTATCCAACCGCGACCTTCGCCTTTCATAAAACGCGGTACGCCGCTGTCTACGGAAGCCGTGCAGATTACTTTGGTATTACCAAACTCTACCAAGACAGAACCTTCTGCATGGCAGGTGAATTGACGCGTGATGCGAACATCGCGCAGTTGGTTTAGCTCACGTTTGCTGGGTCGTTGCATGGTCTTCCTCGAAGGTCTTGCGTGATAAACATACTCTATTTGTTGAGCACTGTTTTAGATTCATAAAGGCGCGGCATTATAGCCTCGCTACCCGTGCGGGTCTTGTGTGTTAACATGCATTTTTGTGCTTTTATTTTCGTTATGCTTGTTAGTTTTGCCTTTTTGAACCGTGTCAGGAGTACCCGATGCCGCGCAGTATGACCGGCTTTTCTCGTCAAGAGCTTCAACACCCTTGGGGAACGCTCGCGTGTGAAATTCGCAGCGTAAACCACCGTTATCTCGAACCAACGCTTCGCCTACCTGAAACATTGCGCGCCAACGAGCCCGCGCTACGCGAGCTTTTGCGCAAACAACTGAGCCGGGGTAAAGTTGAAGTATCGCTATTTCTTAAAACAGAAAGCAGCGAAGATGCTCAACTGGGTTTGAATGAGCCCTTAGCAGACAAGATTGTCGAACTTGCTCAGACGGTGCAGCAAAAACTCAATGACGCCGCACCCGTCAATGCTATTGAAGTGTTGCGCTGGCCGGGTGTGATTAAAACCGCCGAAGTCGACCCCGACGAACTCAAACAGGCAACCATTGATTTATTTAAAGCCACGCTCAAGCAGATGATAGAAAATCGTGAGCGCGAAGGGGTAGAGCTTGCTCAACTCATAGACACACGCCTGGTTAGCATCGCCGAATCTGTCACTTTCGTGCGCAGTAAAATGCCCGAATTACTCGAACTGCAGCAACAAAAGTTACGCACTAAACTTGATACTTTAAAAGTCGAAGTCGATGAAGAGCGCTTTAGCCAAGAAGCTATTTATATCGCTCAGAAAGCCGATGTAGCAGAAGAGCTCGATCGCCTAGAGGCACACATCGCTGAAGTGCGTCATACTGTGAAACAATCTGGCCCGATCGGTCGCCGCTTAGATTTTTTAATGCAGGAACTCAACCGTGAAGCCAACACGCTCTCTTCGAAGTCTATCGCTAGCGACACAACCCAAGCTGCGGTAGACATCAAAGTTCTGATCGAACAGATGCGCGAACAAATCCAAAACATCGAATAACACATAGAGGAAAATCGAGGCGCAGTAAAGCATAGCGAGAGAAGCCAATTTGAACTCGCAACCGTTTTTATATCGTCTCAGTAACGAGATCTGCCATGAGTAGTAAAGGCACCCTTTTTACAGTTTCTGCGCCCTCTGGCGCCGGCAAAACCAGCTTAGTGAAGGCGCTTATCGACACTACGGCCGATGTGTGCGTCTCTGTTTCTCATACCACGCGAACAAAACGCCGCGGTGAGCAAGACGGTGTCAATTATCACTTCGTCGATCACGCCACGTTTGATCATATGATTAGCGAAAGTGCTTTTTTGGAGCACGCCAAAGTCTTCACCAATTACTACGGCACCTCAGAAAACTGGGTCAAGGCCAAAATGGCAGAAGGTCTCGATGTCATTCTTGAAATCGATTGGCAGGGGGCCCAACAAATCCGCAAGATCGTGCCTGATGCACGCAGCATTTTTATCGTACCGCCCTCACAAGAGTGTTTGCAGGAACGCCTAACAGGCAGGGGGCAAGACGACGAAAGTGTGATTGCGGCAAGAATGGCTGAAGCAAAAAGCGAAATGTCGCACTATAGCGAAGCAGACTTTCTCATCATTAACGATGTTTTTGATCACGCTTTGACCGAATTTCGCTCAATCATTACCGCAGAACGTTTAAAGCTTGAAAAACAAGCCGAGAAACACCAAAGTTTACTTGCTAAGCTATTGTCGTAGGTGCCCAATCCACGTACACTGCCCGGCCTTTTTCTCGAGCGAATGCTCGGGGCAAAAACGAATACAAGGTCATAACTGGAAGCTCTCATGGCAAGAATTACAGTAGAAGATTGTTTAGATCACGTAGATAACCGCTTTGAATTGGTCATGGTGGGCAGCAAACGCGCACGCCAAATCGCCATTCAAGGTAAAGAACCCATGGTCGCCGCCGAAAATGATAAGCCCACTGTAATCGCTCTTCGCGAAATTGAAGAAGGTTTGGTTGATGCCAGCATCCTTCTACAAGAAGAGGAAGAAGTGATTGAAGAAGTGCTTCCTACTGAAGCCGCGGTACCCATGGGAGACATTCCTCCACCCGCACTTTAATACTTTAAGAGGACGCCATTGCTCACAATTGATACGCTAAGTCACCGGCTTTCCTCTTATCTCGACCCTCAGCAGGTCAAACTTGTTAAGCGTGCCTATTATTATGCGGAGCAGGCCCACACCGGCCAGTTCCGTCGTTCTGGCGAACCCTATATTACCCACCCCTTAGCGGTCGCCAACATCCTTGCCTCCATCCGAATGGATCATCAAAGCTTGATGGTCGCCATGCTGCACGATGTCATTGAAGACACCGGTATTGCAAAAAGCGCGATAGAAGAACAGTTCGGGCTCAGCGTCGCAGACATTGTGGACGGAGTGTCTAAATTAGCCAAAATCGAATTCGAAACCCAAGCAGAAAAACAAGCCAAGAACTTCCAGAAAATGGCCATGGCGATGGCTCAAGACCTGCGCGTCATTATCGTTAAACTCAGTGATCGCCTCCACAACATGCGCACCTTGGGTGCCATGCCTCCCGACAAAAAACGCCGTATCGCCAAAGAAACCTTAGAAATCTATGCACCCATAGCCTCTCGCTTAGGTATCAACGACTGGCGAATCGAGTTTGAAGATCGCTGCTTCGCCGCAATGTACCCGTTACGCGCATCACGCTTACAAGCATCTCTGAAAAAAGTTCGCGGAAACCGAAAAACTTTGGTCGAAAAGATCAAAGAAAGTATAGATTCACGGCTTGAGCGCGAGAATATTAACGGCCTCGTCATCGGCCGCGAAAAACATTTGTACAGCATTTATAGCAAGATGCGCAGCAAGCACAAATCCTTCAAAGAAATTATGGATGTGTATGCTTTTCGCATCGTGGTTGACGATATCGACACCTGCTACCGCGCGCTGGGCGTGGTACATAACCTCTACAAGCCCAAACCCGGTGAATTTAAAGACTATGTCGCGATTCCGAAAGAGAACGGCTATCAGTCGCTGCATACCGTCGTGATTGGCGCCCAAGGGGTGCCTATCGAAGTTCAGATTCGCACCAAAGATATGGACGAACTTGCCGGAACAGGCATCGCTGCCCACTGGCTCTATAAAACCGTCGATGATGAAAACGCGAAGAAAAGTTTTGATCGCGCAAACCGCTGGACTCAGCGCCTATTAGAAATTCAAGAATTGACCAACAGCTCGGTAGACTTCGTTGAGCATGTAAAGATCGATCTGTTCCGCGATGAGGTGTATGTCTTTACCCCCAAAGGCGAAATTGTCGAATTGCCCGCAGGCTCTACCCCGGTCGACTTTGCCTACGCTGTACATACCCAAGTGGGCAACACGACCGTGGCTTGCCGCGTTAATGATCGCCCAGCGGCGCTTTCGCATGTACTCGAAAGCGGTCAAAAAATTAAAATTATTACCTCTGAGAAAACCCAACCAAACCCCAACTGGCTCAACTTTACCGTGACAGCAAAAGCACGCACGGCGATTCGTCACTATTTAAAGAACCAGCGACATGTGGAATCGGTAGAGCTGGGCAAACGCATGTTGGCCCGTGCCCTCATGCAGTTAAATATTGATTTAGAAGAGCTAAGTGAAGGGCAGCTGCAGCAACTTTGTCAGGCTGGCAACGCCAATTCGATCGAGCACCTATATGAAAGCATCGGTCTTGGCCAACAACCCGCTTTGTCTGTAGCACAAACCCTGAAACCCAATGCCGAAGAAGCGGTGTGCGCTACCAGCCATAGCCCCATTACCATCGACACATCTGACAGTATTTTAATCAGCTACGCACGATGCTGTCGCCCCATACCTGGTGACCCCATTGTGGGCCATACCTCTACGGGTAAAGGCATAGTCGTGCATCGAGAGAGCTGCAAAAATATAAAAGATTTACGCAATAAAAAAGAGAATATTATTCACACCAACTGGTCAGCAAAAGCCGGGGGTGAATACCTATCAGAAATTCGTGTTGAAGTGCTGACTGAGCGTGGCATTATTGCTCAATTGGCAACACGTATTGCCGACACCGGCACCAGTATCGAAGGTATTCAGGTAGACGAGCGCGACGCCGAGCACAGTGTGATCAACCTCATTGTCGCGGTAAACAATCGCGTACACTTGGCTAATGTTATGCGCAAAGTGCGCACCATGCGCTCGGTAGAACGCGTAGTGCGCGCGAAAAACTAACACCGTAAATTTTCACGTTATCAAGAGCAAACTTTCATGCCCAATAAAGCGATCATTCACACAGACAAAGCGCCAGAAGCCATTGGCACATACTCACAGGCAGTAAAAGCGGGCGACACTTTGTATCTTTCTGGGCAAATCCCTTTAGACCCCAGCAGTATGACCTTAGTGGAAGGGGATTTTCGCGAACAAACGCGACAGGTGTTTAGAAATTTACAGGCGGTATGTGAGGCCGCGAACGGCTCTTTGGCCAACATTGTAAAGCTCAACCTTTACCTCACCGATCTCAGTAATTTTGCTACTGTAAACGAAGTAATGGCAGAGTTTTTCCAAGAGCCCTACCCAGCTCGCGCCGCCATCGGTATCAGCGAATTACCTAAAGGTTCTTTAGTAGAAGCTGATGGTATCGCCGTCGTGTAAGTAAGAAAAAGGTTTATTGGGGGTGCTGCGCGCAATCGCGCCTGCCGTTATGCATCGTAGCGCCTAACCCTCATAAACCCCGCTCACCAAACACTTCTGTTTCTACTTTCCCGGTACCAAACACTTTCTCTTTCGTTTCACGTGAACGCATTTGCATCTACGCTCAAGGCGGCCCTTCTTCTATTGTCGCAGTTTGCTGCATCCTCATCCTTGCGCGAATGCCGCTGCTATACTCTGTTCATAAGAATTTTCCGTACCTTTCTTCACTGGCAAGCACTCTTGAGGGGAACCCATGTTCAAGAAAAAACACGCACTCACTTTGGCCATACTCAGCACCAGCGCAATGTCGGCGCAGGCATTTGAAAATGTCACTGTGATTACTTCGGCCGCATTCCAAAACAAAAACTTAAGCTTCGATCAGAAATACTCTGGTGCAGCCAATAACAAGGCCGAGTTCTCGGTTGATATGCCCATGCTGAGCCTCGGCACAACAGTAGTGTACAAAAAGTTTTTTACCAGCCTAAAATGGGAAAGTAATTTAAGCGATACCTCGACTTCGACCAAGGAAACAGATCGCTCTACGGTAGGTGAAGTAAATTTGATAGCCCTACCTGATAGCAGAGTGGAAGTAGGGCGGGAAGATATTTCTCTTACTTTTGGCTACAACGTTTGGAAATCGGCCAATATTTTTATTGGTTATTTAAGTGGTAAAACCACCTTAAAACCCAATCCATTTTGTGGAGACTTCGTTCGCGTTTCAGACCAAAACGACCTAGACAACAGTCCAGATGCGCCATCATTAATAAGCCGCTGTGACAGACAAAACCGTGCTGGGTTTCAATACGCTCTGGAGGACGAAGGCTTAGTTAATAACCAGCCCACCTACGAGCAGGAATATACAGAAAGCGGTTTATTCTTAGGTGGTAGTTATGGCTTTAGCTTTGACGATTACGGTACATTATCTTTAAGTTTTGCCTATGCAAGTATGACAGGGAAGTATAAAGATAACGCTCGCGACGGAGGCGTTGTGCTTGATGATTCATTTAAAGCTTTTAATTACAAGGGAGATTCCACCGGCACCAGTATCGCGGCAACCTGGACGGCGCCCCTTGGCGAAACATCGGCTTACACTATCGATTTACGCCGCCAAGCGTATTCTATGGATGGTAAAGACCAAACCGGTAATTTAAGCGGTGTAAAACTGGAGACTGACGAAGAAATGTTAGGCTTAACGGCTGGTGTACAGTTTTATTTCTAGCCCAAAGAACGAATTAATCGCCTACATGCTTGAGGGAAAGCCCTCAAGCTGTTCAAAACCCAGATAGTGTAAAAGCCTCGAATATTTAGCATTAAGCTGGAGCTTCAAAAAATACATAGATTCATCTTTGAAGCTTCGGCTATGCATCTCGGTAACTGCTCCTGCGTTACTCTACTGGCCACCACCTATGGCTGTACCGAAATAGATAATTTTAAAACCCACCTGTAATCACACGTTTAGGCTTTTTATCTTTTTTCTGTGCCAATTGTTTGAGCTGGAAAATACGTTCTGATGGCCAGGCTTTCGTTTCTGTATCGATATTGTAAGCTGCTATTAAGTCTTTATCTTTCGCTTCAATCGCCAATTTTATCTCGGCAATATAGGCATCTTCCAATGCTGTAATACTTTCCGTCATATTCGGGTGCGCAGCGTCTAGATCACGTGCTCTTTCAATTTTATTGTATGCATCAGCTAGGGCAAGGCGTTTCTCATCACCACTGGTAGTGGACTGCATCTTCGTATTCGCCTGCACCAATAGATCTGCCGCCTGTTGAGACGAGGAACGTGCTTGACGTAATTCAGATTTTAATTCGTTTACTACCTTATAACGCGGCGTGTATTGTTCAATGACGGAGATCTGCCGTTCTGCTCGCTCAAAGTTACGTTCTTGGATAGCATCGCGTGCTAATTTCGCCTCGTGATCACTTGTATCTGTCAACCCGTCCAATGCGGTCTTATCTAGACGATCAATTTTTAATATAGATAAATAAATATCCCGTAATTCGTCGTTCACAGTTACGCTGCGTTTTTCGCGCGTTAAACTCTTGGCACGCTTTTTAAGCGAAGCCAGTTTATTTCTTCTGGCCAAACTCGAGCTTTTATTATTAAGGCTAGCATCCAACGTCGCCACTTTAACTGGGTCGTGGTAATACAACTGTAAGAGCTTTACTTTTTCGCTCGCACTTCCCACACGACCACGCGCAATATCTTTTTCTGTATCAGAAAATAGCTTTTCTAACATTGAGTTTCTAAGGTTTTTTACTTCAATATTTTCTGGCTGCAAACGCAAAACTTGCTGTAACTTGGTGTAGGCGGAGTCAGAAAACCCTTCGCTATTGGCAATATCATTACGCGCAACCGAAATCAAATTCGCTACTTCTTCTTTAACAAATTCCTTGTCGAGCATTGTCGCTCGTAACTGTTTTATTTTCTCCCGCAATACAGGAAGCTCGGTATTCCTTGGCACCAATTGTTCTGCGTAATCACGGTAGGTACTAGCCTTTTCAATATCACCACGCTTTACAGCGCTAGTACCCAATGAAATGTAACGCTCACCAAAACGCTCTAAGGTGAATTGCGCTTCTTCATTATCTGAATCTAGCCTCAATACCTGACGATAAATCGCAATCAAATTATCGACCTTAGCAATTTCTGTTGGCAACAAGCCTTCTTTTATTGGTTTTGCTTCCGCTAATAATGATTCAATTTTTCGTTGCGTTTTTAGTTTTGCTTCACGAATTTTTTCTTCGGCAATGGCATGCTCTTTGGGCACCACAACCAATTGTTGATACCCAACATAACCGAGCGCACCTATCGCTACGATAAACATTGTCGCTATAAGCCCTCGCGTACGGCGCGCGCGTTTATCCCGAGATTCTGCCGAAAAATCTTTAATAGTAGCTTTGGCACTACTGAGCACTTGCGTCAGCTCTTCTTCAGAGGTAATCGCTGCAGTAGCACAAGTATGTTGGTTCGACTCCGATGTACTCACCACGACGGTGGCATCGTCATCCATCAAATCTTTTTTACTTTTAACTAGAGTTGGGGCACTCGCATTACCAACCTTAAGTTTGGCAATCGCTTGTTTAATCTGCGGTTCCAGTTTCTGAATGTGATCAATCATTTCCCGCGCACGGGTGTAGCGGTGAAAGGGGTCTTTGGCCAGAGCTTTTTCTATGATTGGCTGAAAGACCTTAAACGTCGCCGGCAATGTGGGGACCGGGTCATTCACGTGCATGAGCAGGGTAGCGATGTCAGTTTCGCCTTTAAACGGAGGCCTGCCCGTCAGCAACTCAAAAAACATGATGCCGAGGGCGTAGATATCTGAGCGCTGGTCTAACTCACGACCTTGAGCCTGTTCTGGGCTCATATATGAAGTAGTACCAACAATGACTCCCGTTTGGGTCATGCCGGATGAACCGCCATCGTCCATTTGTTTAACGATGCCGAAATCGAGAATCACGGGGGAACCATCTTCTCGGAACATAATGTTGTCAGGCTTGATATCGCGATGCACAAAGCCCTTTTCACCGGCGTAATCTAAACCCGCAGCAACACCAACGATAATTTTCAAAACGTCAGGCAAGGGGATTCCATTCGCCATTCTCGACTTGAGGCTACCACCGTCTAACAGCTCCATCGAGATGTAAAACTGACCCTCGTGTGTACCCACATCGTACACTGGCACCACATTAGGGTGGGTCAACTGCGCGATCACCTGCGCTTCCTGAATAAAGCGCTTGGCCCATACACTGTCTTCCCCAAGTTGGTTAGACATGACTTTGAGCGCCACTTTACGATTGATGGGCTGCTGGGTCGCCAAGAAAACCGTAGCCATACCGCCACGGCCTAATCGTTTTCCAACTTTGTATCCAGGAATATCTGTTTGTGACATGTGGCTTACACGAGGTCCCCATTTGTGTGCGGCTTATCTGCCGCAATCTGAAGTCACCATAATATATAAAGTTTTCATGGCTATAGAAAGCCGGAGGGTGAACTCAGAATTCGTTCAGCTTTAGCTTGTATAGTATAGACCTTGGGAGCTAAGAGCTTGAGCCTATTTAACCGGCCATTTTTTGACCAGCCAACAAGGCGGGCGGCCACACTAGAATTGGCCAGCGCTTGCAATAGCTTATGGCCTTCGGTTCAATGTTCGCCCTCTGTACTTCTGTTGCGTTCGGTTTCGACCCGCCTTATTTGGAAACACTACTGATGATTGATACTCAACTGCTAATTGCTCTTCTTGCCTTGGGGGCTTTTGTCGGCCTAATGGCAGGCCTACTGGGAATTGGCGGTGGTGGCATTATGGTGCCCATGCTAACAAGCGTTTTTCTCTGGCAAGAGATGCCTGTAGACCAAGTTGTACACCTAGCGCTAGGAACAGCCATGGCCTCTATTATGGTGACTTCTTTTTCTAGCTTACGCGCACACCACAAAAAAGGGGGCGTACACTGGCCAGTCGTTAAGGCAATGACACCAGGTATTCTCATTGGCACCTTGCTCACCACATATTTGGTGGCTAACTTGAACGCGATATTTCTCGCCGGCTTTTTTTCGTTCTTTATGTTTTGTGCCGCGGTGCAAATGTTTATAGACGCCAAACCACCAGCCACCCGCGGCTTGCCAAGCAAGGCGATGTTGGCTTTGGCCGGTTCAGGCATTGGTGGGATTTCTGCACTGGTGTCGATCGGAGGTGGCGTATTGAGCGTGCCTTACTTACATTGGCACAATGTGGATATCAAAAAAGCCATTGGTACTTCTTCTGCGCTCGGGTTTCCCATCGCACTATCGGGTACTCTTGGTTACATTATTAATGGCTGGAACCACAGCTCAGATATTCAATACGCAGTAGGCTTTATTTATTTGCCCGCTTTTTTTTGTGTCGCAGCAGTCAGCGTATTTTTTGCGCCATTAGGTGTCAAATTAAACTACAAGCTCCCCGTCGGTATCATTAAAAAGATCTTTGGCATTCTTCTGTTTTTATTGAGCATCAAAATGTTTTTGTCTGTGTTCTCTGCTAGCTAAATATTTCATACCAGCTTCTAAACCATCGTCTTCCGTTCAGCTTTCATTAAGGTTCAGCTCGTTATAGTACGCTCGCGCTGCAGGGAAGCAATAGCGCACCTCGCTCACCTTTGTTTACCTTTGTTTACCTTTGTTTACCTTTGTTTACCTTTGTTTACCTTTGTTTACCTTTGTTTGCAGGAGCATACGATGATCTGTCACCGTCTCCGATCTTTTATCGCGCGCTCGATTATTAGTCTATTTCCCGCTTTCGTCTTTGCCTAATCTAACTCAACCTCAACGACTGACTTACATGTTGTTATTTCAAATAGTTGGAATAAATATGGCGCGCTTGAAATTTACCCCTCTGCTACTTCTTTCGGTTTTGAGCACAAAGAATGTTTACAAACATACGAACATTACCCTAATTATCATTTTAAATTTAGCAAACCGAAAAATAATTTTCACATCATCGAAGCCATAATTTACCACGGATTTTTTGGTGCTAGAGGCGTTCAGGATAGGTTCATATACGAAAGCTTAAAGTGAGGGCACTGATCAAAGATGAACTTCGATCATTAGTTAAATAATCTACGGACTATTAAGGAAACAGAATGAAACAATTTATTATTGCAGGTATTGCTATTTTTGGACTCAACAGCGCTATCGTGGTCGCTGAAACGCCTTCGTTTAATAAATTTGAAGTCGGCTATGGTGTGACTAAAAATGGCGAATCAGATGTATTTGATTACGATGGCCTAACGCTGCGAGGCTCATACGAATTTATGGATAACCTCTATGTAACGGGTTCATATTCAGACGAAACGCAATCAGAAAAAAGTGAACTTACTGACGATAAATTTGAAATAAACAGCTATTCCCTAGGCGCTGGGTTTTATTTGCCTCTAGGTGAATCAAATGCATTTTATATGGAAGCAAGCTACGCAGACATTGAAGTTGAAGTCGATGGGGTGTCGCAATCAGAAGATGGTTATATCGCTACCACAGGTATTCGCAGCATGGTTACAGATCAGCTCGAAATATATGGTGAGCTTTCTCATCTAGCATTTGATACTCAAGCAACAACCTTAAGCGCAGGTACGCGTTACCACTTTACCGATAATCTCGGTATTTTTGCAGAGGTTAGTCGTGCTGACTTCGATACAAACCAATACATGATCGGCGCCAATATTAAGTTCTAGCCCTCTGATTACAATGGAATAAATGTATAACATGGATGTTATTTTTTATTGATACGCACCTCTTTTAGATGCTAGTGTCAGCGCAATTACATTCACGCCACTGCATTATGCCTGACTCACCCATCGATATTGTTATTTTTGGAGCGACAAGCTTCGTCGGTAAACTTGTCGCTCACGAACTTTCGCAACAGCGAAAATCAGGAGATGTTTTCACCTGGGCGATCGCTGGGCGCTCGCAAGAAAAACTGCAGAGTTTACAGCGCTCGCTGTGCGATTCGGCATCTGTCGATATCATCGTTGCAGACAGTTCCAACATAGATTCCCTGTATACGATGTGTCGACAAGCACGCCTTATTATTTCTTGCGTCGGCCCTTATGCGCTTTACGGCGAGCATTTGATTCAAGCCTGTGTCGACACCGGCACCGATTATTGTGACCTGTGCGGAGAGTCTCAGTGGCTTTTACAAATGCTTAGCAAGTACCAAGCTCAGGCGATGGAAAGCGGGGCACGCATTGTTCCTAGCTGCGGTTTTGATTCCATCCCTTCCGATCTAGGCGTATTTTATTTGCAAGAGCAAGCTCAACAGTATTTTGGCCAGCACTGCGAAAAAGTTCAGATGCGAGTCAAAAAAATACGGGGCAAACTTTCTGGCGGCACCTACGCCAGCATTGTGCACCTCATTAAAGAAGTTTCTGTCTCACCCGCACTAAGAAAGGCTCTCGCCAACCCGTATTGTTTCTGCCCCAGTGATCACCCTTACCACCTTACACAGCACAAAGTGCGTATCGCAGAGTACGACGAAAGCCAACAAAGCTGGCTCGCGCCTTTTATTATGGAAAACATTAATACCCGTACGGTACACCGCACAAACGCATTACTCGACCACGTGTATGGCGAAAATTTTCTTTACGATGAAGCCATAATGACCGGAACAGGGCGCAAAGGGCGAAAACGAGCCAGCCGTATTTCCTATGGCACGGGACTACTGTTATTTGCCTCGTCCGTTGCGCCTCTGCGAAATATACTGCAGTGGTGGTTGCCCAAGCCCGGTGAAGGCCCCAGCCAAAAAGAGCGTGACCAAGGGCGATACGAATTGGTATTTATCGGTAAGGCCAGCGCAAAAGGGCACATACAAATACAGTGGCAAGACAACAAAGACCCAGGTTATGGCTCTACCGCAAAAATGCTCACTCAAGCAGCGCTCTGCCTAACCATTGACTGCCCAAAGGAAACCTCATCAGGCGGCTTCTGGACTCCGGCGTCACTATTTGGCGAGAAGCTTATTTCGCGCTTACAAAAACGAGCCGGAATCGACATCACTGTCACTGATCGGACAAAACACTGAGTCTTACGCTTGATGTCACCCTGATCGCGGTGTATTTTTAAGGCAGTGAACTTATAGGAAGACACCTTGAAAGCTCTAATCGCATTGCTCCTCACCTTATCACTCGTTAGCTGCACCACGATTGATGAATTGAAATCCACAAAGACTTACACGCCAAAAACGCTGCGAGAAGGTAAGGTCAATGTAGATAGCCGAGCGACCGGCGTCAGCCCCGCTGACCGAGTCGGCATGACAACAGTCTTGTTTATACCTGTAGGGGGCATCAAAGCCGAGGGCGATACTAGCGCCAACATCATGAAAAGTGTCAGTGAAGCACTAGAAGCTGCCGGCTACAATTCGGATGATTCAAGTTATAGCTCATCAGATGCCGGTTATCTGCGAGCACACGTAAAGGAAATTGAATTTGGTAATTTTCTATTCTTGCCATTTGCAACTTGGGGCACGATTGTATTGAATCTCCATCTCGAAACGCGCGACGGTGAAGTTTTATGGAGTAAACGTATTCGCACCTCAGTGAGCGCAATCAATAACTATGATCGTACAGCTATCGTCACGATGAACCGTTTAGTAAGAGACTTAACCCGCACGTTTTCTAACGATTCATTTTACCAAAGCACCTTGCGTATAAAACGTTACAACGAGTTTTTAAAAGAAGATACGCCCATCACAATGCACCAACCTTAAGGCATGCATAGAAGCTTACGAAACAAAAATCTTATTTTTTTTCGTTACGCAAGCCTCACGTTACTTCTTTTTTTAATCAGCATACTAAGTGCTTGCTCGCAACTCCCGACCGTAACGCCACCCACCGCCAACAACGATGAACTTTCTCAACTACAGAACTATTTAGATAGTTGGGTAACACGGGCGATATCTAAACATAAGATCAGCGCTGTG
Organism: Agarilytica sp.; assembly: GCA_045430305.1. Classification (GTDB taxonomy): domain Bacteria; phylum Pseudomonadota; class Gammaproteobacteria; order Pseudomonadales; family Cellvibrionaceae; genus Agarilytica. Next base: position 445,810 of record JAILXW010000003.1, read on the forward strand.
AGTGTTAATTTGTCAATGGATGACAACATTCTCTATCAGAATAATTTTGGTTATTCTGACGCTAGACACAAGGAGAAACTTAACTCTTCCCACAAATTTCGAGTTGCGTCGCTAGCAAAGCTTTTAAACGCAATCGCGATATTGCGCTTACAAGAAGCAGGTAAACTAAACCTAGAAACACCTATTACTCACTATCTTCCTAAGTTTAAAAACCCCCACCATGATACAAGCCAGATAAATCTGCGAATGCTGTTAAGTCACCAGGCTGGATTACCTTCAGATTTAATTCAAGGCATGTGGGAACCTAAAGCAGAAAGTTTTCATACCACACAAGATTATTTAAATACTACACACTACCCGGCACAACCTAAAAACTACTACTTGTATTCGAATTTGGCCTTCAATCTAATTGCCGCCGTTATTGATTCAATAAGCGGTGAAAGATACGACACCTACATGAATCGCTTATTGCACGAACTGGGAATGGAGAGTTCCTATTTTTCACATACGATCAACGACTCCGCTATCACTCTTGGCCATCGAAGTAAAAAGTTTGCCCGTATGTTAGAAATTCGAGATATGCCTGCCGCAGGCCTGATAAGTAACGGTGATGATCTTATTAAACTAGGTATCGCTTTATATAACAGACGCTCGGTTATCTTTAAGCATAATGAAAGTTTTGATACGCTTTATCGCAATCACATTATTAACAAACGCTACCCCCACGAACAGGAGGTAGGGCTGGGCATTTTCAAATTTGATGATGTTTTTCATCATCGCTTGCCTGTGTATGGCCACTCTGGTGCTAGCTTGCATCATCGCAGCCTAATAAAGTTTTCACCAAAATCGAAGCTCGCTGTCGTAGTTTTATCAAACGATTCTAATAGTGCAAAGATTATTCACCAAGTCGCGAATGAAGCGTTGCGAGAAGCATACAAGTATAAGTATAAAAAGAAGCCTCCTTTGCCACACGCCTATTGGCCAAAACCAAGGAAACAGGATCTCGTTAGCACGCAACTACTTACTGGGCATTGGGCCAGTATATTTGGTTATCTCAAGGTAGAAAAAAAAGGAAGCAAATTACAAGCAAAACTACTTGGCAAGAATTTTCTGCTTAAACAACGAGAACAGAATGGCTTATATTATCTTTCATATAAATTGTGGGGGATATTCCCAATCCATTTAGGCAAGCTCAGCCTTCTTGGTTTTAGCCGTCGTGACATCGGCGGCGAAAGCTATTTGGTGAGTACAAGCACTTTAGGGAAATCGCGTATTATCGCTAGACAAATAGAGCCCCATAACGTGCCAATCGCTTGGCGTGATCGTGCAGGCCGATACGACCTTGCTAAACCATTAAGCGCAGTTAGTATTACAGATGGGGGGCTGAAGTTCGAAAATGGTTTGCTATTGGCTTACGGAAAAATCGATAAAAAGCACCACCTCACTATAGTGTTGGAGCCTGTTAATGACACCGAAGCAATCGTAAGCGGAATGGGTAGAGGGTTTAATGAGCGCGTTTATGCCAAAGAAGAAGATGGAAGGGAGCTCTTACACTACTCGAATATGAAATTTTTCGCTCGTTGATACTTACTAAAACATAGGCGTCAAACATTCAAAATGAAATATTTGCACATTTTTGATGTTTTTAAACAAGCGAGTAGCTTTTTTGAAGAGAGAAGGGCACTGCCGCCAAAAATTGGCGTTTTAAAGAAAAGGGATTATCAATAAAAAGTATTTTTCTTACTTTCTTATCTTTAAGCATAGCGTATTTTTTTCGGTATTTCTAATACCTAAAAAAATGCCATTATTTCAATAAATTAGGGCAACATCTGAACAAATCTCTTTAAATAATGAAACGACCTAAAAAATTCGGATTCAGAAATAATTTGTTTAAAGCGGTTTACAACCCCGGATTATGCTGCAATAGTTAATTCATCAAGAATATGATTTTCTTGGTATTCGTTTTTGCTTTGATGTTGTGTTTACATTAAGTTAAAAACACTAAGTTTAAACCTAACTAAAAATTTCGAGACTCATTGGAGGCAAAACAAGAATCTCACCACTTTTCATGGCTACTTAACAAATGTAAGAAATGTTTGATATTTCCTATACGCGCTTCGTAGTTGATTTAATGAATAAAGCGGAGAATACTATGGCACGAAAGTCCAGAGCCAGACAAAACTATGCGTCGCATGACTATAACGAGAAACAAAATCGACGCAGCCGAAACTTAAACAAAAAACGTGGTAAAGGTAACAAGGAAAGCGCCGAAATAGTAGAGCTTAACGCCCATATCCAACATGTGGATACGGCCTATGCTCCTCGCCAAGATAAATCCCCCCTCAAACCTCGCACCGCTTCCCAAAAGCGTTACATTAGCGCAATCAAAAACAACATGCTCACATTTGGTATTGGTCCAGCCGGTACTGGTAAAAGCTATTGTGCCGGTGCGCTAGCTGCCGATGCGCTTGAAGGTGGACAAATCGAACGTATCATTATCACTCGTCCTGCAGTTGAAGCTGGTGAAAACCTCGGTTTTCTGCCCGGAGACTTGGACGAAAAATTTGCCGCGTACATAGATGCCTTTCGCGACATATTAAATGAACGTCTCGGTGCTGGTACCGTTAATTATTGTTTGCGTCATGGCCGCATTGTTGCTGCGCCATTGGCCTATATGCGTGGTAAAACGTTTCAAGCAGACACATTTGTCATTCTAGATGAAGCGCAAAATACCTCGCCCTCGCAAATGAAAATGTTTCTCACCCGAATCGGCGACGATTGTAAGGTGGTGGTGAACGGCGATATCAGACAAAGCGACATCAATGGGCCAAACGGCCTAGCCGATGCTATTGAGCGTGTGGGCGGTTTACCTGGTGTACACGTACACGAGTTTGAGCGGCAAGATATTGTTCGTAGTGGCTTAGTACGCGATTTAATGGATCGTTACGAAATCGAAGAGTAGTGCTTACGCCTTCCTAGTTTTCGCTAGGTGGCTATCTATTCATTGAGCCCTGTGATTTAGGGCGTTGTGAATAGATAGCCACCTAGCGAATCTCTCATCAAACGGCTAGACTACAGATACGTCAATTTACTGCGGTCTCCTTATGGATGACTCGAATAATCGTTTCGATAAAACTCGCATAAAACCTCGCCATACACCCACATCCGACCAAGAGACGGTCGTGGCTCCTCGCTCTACCAAAACTACGGCGAACGAAGAAACCCTCGTCGTGGAGAACACACGGCTGCAACAAAACATTACACAAAGTGCTGACGATGAGACCGTTGCAAACCCAGGTGCGGACGCACATTATGACCCCACTGAATTATCCGACGCGCCGATTACCAAAATCGAACGCATGGAGCGCACCCCTCGTTTAGCTCATGGTGAACAACACCAAGAAGTTGATGTCGGCAGTACTATTCGTCATCGCTTTGTTTTAAAACATGTGTTGGGTCGCGGCGGTATGGGTGCAGTATTTAGTGCGGTCGATCTCATCAAAGAGGAAGCCGGTGACAACAACCCTTATGTAGCGATTAAATTGCTAGCGGGTGATTTTAAAGAGCACCCACACGCCTTTGTTACACTGCAACGCGAAGCGAAAAAAACTCAGGAGCTTGCTCACCCTAATATCGTCACCGTGTATGACTTTGATAAAGACGAGGGGCTAGTCTATCTGACAATGGAAAAGCTTTCTGGAGCGCCTTTACTCGATGTTATTAAGGGCACGACTGACGTTACGCTTTCCTACCAAAATAAACTCGATATTATTTCACAAATGGCCAGAGGCCTAGCATATGCCCACAGTAAGGGCATTGTGCATTCTGACTTGAAACCGGCTAATTTGTTTTTAACCGATGACGGCGTGTTAAAGATTTTGGATTTTGGCATCGCGCGTGCTGCCAATTCAGAATTATATCAAGACACTTTCGACGTAGGAGAGTTGGGCGCATTAACCATGAGTTACGCCAGCCCAGAAATGTTGCGTTTTGAGCCGCCTCATCCTAGTGATGATATTTATGCATTGGGCATTATTGCTTGTGAGCTTTTGGGTGATACCCACCCATTTGATCGTAAAGATGCGAAAAAAGTAATCGAAGAGCACCTGAGCCCAAAGCTTCCCGACCTTAAAAACCCGTTTCTCAAAAAAGTAATTGCGCAGTCACTGTCATTACAACGAGACACCCGAATAGAAGATGCCAATGCATTTTTAAAACGGTTTAATAGTGCCGCGGCTACACCGCGACGTTTAGCCAGCATATGCATCGTCGGCGTTTTACTTATTTTCTTAAACTTTTTTCTACTTAACTACTACAGTAACGACGAAGTACCTTTTGGTGAATTAGATCAGGTGCAACAAAACCAATTTCACCAACTAATTAAGGAAGGAAATACCGCGCTTAAATTTCAAGACTTACAGGAAGCCGTAGTGAAATTTAATGCCGCTTACTTAATTCATGCCTCTCACAACGATATAAAAAATGCACGTAAGACCATAGTGCAGATTTTTAGAGATAACATAGAATCAAGTGCTACTGAACAGCGTAAATTTTTCCAACAACAAATTGAAGAACTAAAACAGTATCCAGCTTTTTCCGAATACGAATTTTAATTCATCTAATTTGTTTATAGTGTTACTTTTTAGCTAATTGTTGTTCGCGCCTTCCTCTATCCACTGTAACAAAGCTTGCCCGAACGCATTCAAATCACCTGCGTCATTTGGCGATCCTGCACTTGTGCATAGACGATTTCCGCCGGGGTGGCCACCAATCGCATCACATGCGTTTTGAAAAAGTATTGAAGACAATATCGCTTCACGGCTAGTCGGCTCTTGTAATTCTATTTCTGCAACACCATACGGAATCACATTGGTGTTCGTCGCTGCGAGCACCACGTTATCGTATACAAACCAATTCGGCGCACCAACCGTATTGCCATCGTGACACTCACCACACCCCTCGCTAGGCGCAGAAGTTGCAAACACGCCTGAGCCGGTAGATAGGTCTGTATACGTTATTGTCGGTGTAATGGTAACCGCGACCGTACCACGATTTGTTCGCGCAGAAAGTGAATTATCTTGAACTGTGTAAGAGAAGCTATCACCACCAATATAAAATCGCGGTGGTGTGTAACTGATAACACCGAGGCCATCGACACTTACTTCTGCATCCGTTTGCGTGGGTACTCCAACTTCAGAAACGGTCAAACTCAATCCACCACTCACTGTATCGTTGACCGATGGGTCGAGACAGGGCGTTAATCCAAACGCGATAGGGTAGCTGCTTTCGTTCGTATGATTTATCGCATCCACATTACATATATCTGGGCCAACAATGGCAGGGCCATCTAGGGCATTAATGGTCACACTCACGCTTGCGACTTCAGATTCTTCACCAAAACTGTCTTCTAACACAATACTAAATTCACCATCGCCAAAAGCAGAAGATACAGTTGAAGTAAATTCAATAATGCCGTTGCTTACGTCACTTACCACTGCATTCCCATTTGTTACTGAACCGCTAATACTAAGCGTTGGCACTTCAGTTTCCTGAATATCACCGAATACAGCGCGGCAAGAGGCGTCATCCGGAGACAAACCTGGACACAAACTTTCAAACACATTAATCGATACACTTTCACCCTCATTCACAGACGGTGAAGCGATGCCCTGCGCATTTGGTGCATTATTAGTGATCACAATGCGGCGTTCTAAGGTACGAGATACTAAGGCTTCCTCTGTGTTTATCGCCACCATCGTTAGCGAATGGGTTTCACCAGGGGTCGTCGCTTGAAATAGGTATTTCTCCTTGTCACCAACAAAGCTGCCATTAATATTCCATTCGTAGGCATTTGCAAACAAACTGTCATTTGCATCAAACAGAATTGTTTCATCAAAGTCTATGCTAACGTCGGCTGTTAGGGATTCGTTTGCGCCTGGCGTTACTTGAGCAACAGGGAAGCCGGGTAACTGATTTATTGGAACATCATTATTCGGATCGTTATCCGAGTTTAGGTGATCACGTAGAATTTCTGCGGGAGAATCTTCGCCATAAAAATCAATCCAAAACCGATCCATCGTTAATCGCGATAAAGGCATTAGGCCCTGTTCGTAGATATAGGGAATCACACGTTCATTGGTGATGAATTCTTCGTAAGTATCAAAATTTATGGTTTGATTCGCGACCTGAGCATGACACAAGCGACAGTTACGTGAATAAACATCGTGATACAGCGCTTCTTGGCCCCGCCAACCCAATTGCACGTAGTCACCGTCGAACGTATTACCCGGTAGGGTTTGGACCTGCGCTTTCAGCGCAATCGCGTCTTCTTCACTTAACGGGCTTTCTTCGGTACCAAAATCCAGCGCTTCAACAAGGTCGCCATTCCCGTACCAGCCATGCAGTAGTTTTATCGGAACCTCAAAGCGTTTTAAATTGTCTAGTTCGTGTGTAAACGTGTCTAATACGATTTGGTTCTGTGCTCGGAACGAATTTTCTTGTGCTTCCCGGCTATAATTTGTAGTGATAAATTCAGCTAGATTATCTGGGTTATACACCGGGTCTACAAGATCGATATCGTCACCACCAGTAAATAGGAATGCGTCTAGATCCCAAGGAATAAAACTAGAATCTAAATCTGCGGCACTCGCTGAAATATCACTCAGGTTTTCTGCATTAAATTGATCTGCGTTCGTATCACCATAATGGCAAGCCACACAAACACCCGGCACAAAACGTTCGCCGCGACCATCAAAATTCATGCTAACGGCTCTTACATATTCGCCTGTTACTTCATCTGGTACGTAAGAGTAAAACTTAACGATTTTTTTACCAATCACATCGTCTGCAAATGTGCCATCACCACAATTGCCCGTTGGGGCTGCACTGTATTCCATCACAACAATGGCGAATTCGTTACGACCAGTAAAAAGGTTTTCTAGTGAGGGGTAATTTGTGACATAGGTGTAGACATTGCCATTTCCATCGCGGCGCACGTACATGTCGCGGCCAAAGTTAAGATCGTAGTTATTCACATAACTCGTGTGATATGCAATACCTTCGTCTCCATTAAACCCTGCATATTCAATCCAGTCAGCTAGCGTTTCTGCATTGCCCTCCGGGTCGATACAATCATAATAATTATTAGAGGAACGTCGCGATTCAACGCCGACTTGCTGGCGGAGCCATTCTTCATTTATTGAAAGTGTATTGGTATCACGCGCAATTCCAGCTTCATCTAAAAGCTCAAAGCCCGTATCCGTTTCACGGGCTAAATACATCGTGATATTGCTAGACCCTAGCGCAATCAGTTCGTAATCTAGATTTAGCGTTGCGGTATCAACATGCTCGAACTCTAAACGACCACTACGACTTTCCCCTTGGTAATTTACATTTATGTCGTCGGCATCTAACAGAGGAATAGGTAACTTAAAATATTTATTTGATCGATCGATAAGCGCTGGAGCGGTACCTTCAGACACAATGCCACTATAGGTATCACGCCCTAATTCTAAAGCGTTAATATTCCCAGCGCGATCTTGCCAAACCGCCGTTTTTGTCAACTGTACGTCGAAACTAAGATCGCTCGGAAGCAACTCGCCTTCATTTGCAGCAACAATCAGTACGTATTGCTCTTCGACACGCGGATTTAGAAGAAACTGATCAGCATCGTAAGCCGGTTTGACCTGTACTGTAATTACGTCTGTAGCAGTTTTTCCATCGCCATCAACTACTTGTAGTTGAAACTGAAGTTCAACTCCTTCTTCATTACTGAGCGAAACTTGAGGGGCGGTAAAAGCAATTGTGTTTCGTGTACGCTCATACAACTCAACATTGAAACCACTGTTGTCGATTTGAACCCACTCATAAGAAAGCAGGGGATCATCAACCCCGGAACTATTTACCCCTGACAAAAGTACTTCTTTACCCGAACGTACTTGTACCAGATCAGAAGTCTGAGTGCTCGCGCCAAATACCTCAGCTTTAGCGATAGGAGCGCTATCGGATTGCTTACCCGTATCGGTCGCACTACCACCACAAGCAAATAGAACAGTGCTAGAAACCGCAAGAATAATTGGTTTTATATGAAGGTTGAACATTGGATTGCCTCCGCAGGCAGATCAGAAGGTGTATCTCACACCAAATGAATATAGATCGACATTAAAGCCTTCAAGCGCTTGAATGGTTTTGTAGTTAAGGAAACCTTGAATATCGCCACCGATAGATCCACCAGCTTTTGTTTGACGACCGCCGCGAATAACCGCTGATACTCCAAAGGTATAAGCAAAATAACTGCTATCTTGTTCTTCTGTCGGTAAAGAGAAAACCGAACCGTCAGAGACACTGTTTTGTGCGTAATAAGCCTTTATATCTCGCGATGCATTTTCATTTTGTTTAATTGCTTCAAAGGTAAAAAATGGAATCCAGACACCGAAAGAGGGTGTATAGGTGTATTGAAGTTTTGTACCAAAGGTAAATTCTTGCGAGTTGATATTCTGCTCTTCTACAACAAGATCAAACGCCGAATCATTTAGATCTTCTTCGACAAACTCATCGACAGTCGTATCGCTGTGCTTGAAATTTAAAAATGGTTCTATGGAAAACTTATTAACTTGCCAGGTGTAGCCAGCTTCAAAAAAGAGAGACACCGACGTCGCTTTTGTGTCGCTAACCGTTGTTGTATTTGCACTGTCGATATCAAGATTTAGTGAAGGGTAGCGAATCTCACGTACCGTATCGAAACGCATCGTTTGGTAGCCCAAAGCAGCGCTATAGAACCAGTTATCCAATTGATACATAGCAAAAGGCATTAAGCTGTAGCCGTCCGCTTCGATGCTGCCCTCCACAATACTCTGGCTCCCATCAAAATCGATGTTTTGTTGCGAAATACCCATCACGACACCGCCAACCCAGTTGCTATCGAAACGATAATCCCCACCAAAACTCACTTGCGAACCGGCAAAATCAAATGCATCTTCGCGCGCTGTCGGCGCACGATCACCAGAACTCAAATCGACATTTAAAAAACCACCCCAACGACCATAGGATGCATCACCACTGGCACCACCGAGCGGACCTATGTAGGCGATTTCGTCAGAATTTTGTGCATTAGCGATGCCTATCACATTGAACCCAGAGGCGCCTGCACGTAACGCAGTTAACCGAGAAGCTAAGCTAGAGGCCTGACCTCCAATAAATTCGCTCGAAAGATTCCCTTGTGCGGCGTACTCTTCAGCTGCCGTCCAACGCAATGCGAAACCCAAACCCGCTTCATCTAAACCCAAGCTAAATTGAGTAGGGCCATCGTTTAACAATTCATTTGCTGTATGTGCGATTTCGCGCACATTTGACCACAGTTGAAATGTTTGGCCATCGCAACCGTCCCGACCTACAGTCTGATCATCGGTACAACCAACTAAAAACAAACTAAGGTAGGTTTGATTGGCCGCAATAGCAGCACTCGCCTCCAAATCATTAAATGTTCCGTTATCAATAAACTCTACGATGTCAGCCCGGCTCATTTGGCTGGAAATAGCCAATAGAGCGATCAGCCCACCTGATATTTTTCTTTTGAAACTGTTCATAGCTATTTGCACTTAATTACTTACGATTTTTTAACAAAGAAAAAGTCGCCCACTTCATGGCCGGCGCCTTTTATGGCTTTAAGCTCTGGCACTTGCTCTAAACCAGATTTTTTTGTTCGTTTAGTTACCATTTCTCTCACTTTTAAAAATAATTCTGGGCCAGAAATAACACCCTCACTTTGTTCAAGTACGTCAATAAAAGCACGGGCAAAAACAGAGTGGCCTTTGCCAAAGTTATCTAATACTGGCGCGTCGCCACCTGAAGAAATAAGTAATCGCGATTTTTTGGGGAGTTTGTACTTAACGTATTCCAAGCCATAGTCAGCGTCGTCACCCATAAATAAATAGCCCGGAGCATCAGACAGTAAACCCGCATAACAAGAATCGGCCACTACCATTACGCGTTTCGCTTTTATGCGCGCCAGATGCCGAGTAACAAATTCATTCGATACCCAAAAGGTATCATCAGGAGGCGCGCTCGCATTGACTGGTAACCAATAACCCGCCTCATAGTCTCCTGTTTTTATACGTTCACCATGGCCAGCATAAAAGATGAGCAGGTTGTCGTTGTCTTTTAGCTTGTCATTGAGATCGTTGATAGCACGCATAATGTTGGCATTGTCTGCATCCAATAGCACCGTAACATCAAAGCCATATTTATTTTCTAACAGCTCTTTGGTGCGTATAGAATCAGAATGCGGTGTAAATAAATCGTCAATGGTGTCGTAATTTTGGTTGCCGATAACAAGCGCGTAATATTTACCAAAATCAATATTTTTATACGATACAGCGTCTTTCTGAGAGGCGGTTTTTAGTTTTGTTACCGCTGGCGCTTCCGGCTGACGATAACGCGGTAGCTTATCAATACCTGCTACGGTTACTTTTCTTTCGCCTTCTAACTTTTCTACCCATTTCTTAAGTTGTACTAGCTCCTGCGCGCGCGCATCGCTTTCTGACGATTGGAAGACTCCGGTTTTTTCTAGTTCACTGATTTGGCGAGATAACAATTGAATCTGGGTGTTTTTCTCTGCCAGAGTTTTATTTAATTGCGCTCGTAAAACCTCTTGCTCTTTTGAGGCAGCGCTTTGGTAAATTACGCTATCTTCTGGTAAACCCCAGGCTTTTCGATACCAATTTAGTGCAAGCAGTTTATTTTTTTCAACACCTAAACCCTGTTCATACAAGGTACCCAAATTAAACTGGGCTCGTGAATTTCCTTTTTCTGCGGCTTTGGTATACCAAATAATGGCTGCTTCATAATTTGGCTCCCCACCCAAACCTCGTTCAAAAATTTGCCCCACATTCGCCTGTGCCTCTGCATCGCCTGCTTCAGCCGCAGGCATCCACACCTTTAGAGCCGTTTTATAATCTGCGCGGTCATATTCCACGTATTCCCCACCTTTAATACGGCACTCGGCGGCTGTCACTTGCGCGGGTCTTCTTTGTGTTAAATAGGATTGCCCACCGAGACGACGCATTTGCCCCGGTAATAAGCAATCAACAATTTGTAGGTCTTTTAAATTGGCTACATCGCCACTTTCTTTTGTTTGCTGGCTACCACAGCCAGATATCAGCAGCGCCCCCGCGAGCACAAAACTGGAAAACGTCTTATTACTTATGTTGTTCTGCATTCGAATTTCCTATGCATTTGATTTTTGCGTTGCGCATATTTACGCGAAAAAATAATAAAGAAGAGAAAGATAAGCCATGGTTGCATCGCGCCACCACCACCCGAACTTGAGCCGCTTGACGGCCTTACTAAGGCAACCCCACCAGGGTCTTTAATGGATCCGTTAGCTTCGCCATCTGCGTCGTTAGGCCCACCATCTTCAATCAATAGTTGAACACAATCATCACCTTCAATTAACCCGTTTTGGTAATTTTGCGAACCCGGTGCTGGGCATACACCCTGATCAGAAGCAGCTGAAAATAGGGCGTTGCTGCCATCTTCTACAAATGTTTGCCATGCGCCGTTTATAAATTTTTGATACCGTGCTTCTGCCGGTATCGCCGAAATCTGTGGAATAACAACAGTGACACTTTGGCCACTCTCGTATAACCCAGACAGGGTAAAATCAAACAGCCCGCCATTAAAATCAAATTGCGTCCCTGTATCGGCACCTAGGCCGCCATTAGCGAAGGTTTCAAGCTCGTCAATATCAATGGCACTGCCAGGGCTTTGCGCTCGCAGAGCAATGTCACCGATAGCCAATCGCACACCGTTTTCTGTTTCTATAAAGTTTTCGTTTTCGCCAGTGGTGGTTTGTAAAATAAAAGACTCAGTCGACATATCGATAGAATCGTCAATGCCATTTTCATTAAGATCCGCAACAGGACTTTCGTTTATTCGAACTAATATTGCTTGAGAAACAATTAGCCCGTCATCATCAGACACACTTACTTCAAAAGTGTAAACACCGGCGGCTATACCACTGGGGTCAAATATATAACGGGATTGGCTAACACCCACGCTAGGAACTATTGCGTTGTCGCTCGTTGCCCAACTGTAGCTAAATGTGTCGCTAGCGTTTGGGTCTAAGACGAATGCACTGACGATAACAAGCCCATCGCTTTGAGTAACAATTAAACCTGGCGTTCCCGCCTGTGATACTTCGAGGTTTACTGTGTGTGGTACATCGCTTTCCACAATCGCGGTAATAGTAGCGACAACATTTTGAGACAATACAGCATTATTTACGTTGCTTAATGTAATGGTGGTTTCTTCACCGTCACCGATACCTGCCAACTCCGGAATACTGAACTCGATTTCTGCACTTACTTCGTTTAATTCCAGCGTTCCATCTTCTAAATCTGTTGCGTTGCCACTTACGGTGTAATCTACAGTTACAGGGTAACGCACTGGCTCACCATTTAAGGCCACTGTGATGGTGCTTGTTTGTCCTTCTTCTAAAGTTTTTAGTTTTTCTATAGAAATTTGCGGAATTACATCAACAATTTGTTCAGTGCTTGCCGAATTTCCAATCGCATCCGTCGCATTCCAAGTCACAATGTGGCGGCCAGTGCGGAAGCGGCCAGATACACGATTGGCTGATGTCGTTAATGGGCCGGTTAACGCATCCGTTGCCACTGCGGTTCCTAAATCTACGTAGGTTTCATATCCGGTAGATAGTTTAAGAATATTTTGAGGGGCTGTGATCGAAGGGGGAACATCATCTGTATTCGGATCACCACCATTAGCAAACTCTTCTGCATTGCTCTCACCGTCACCATCGCTATCTAGTTCGGCATCACTTGGGTCTAGTGGATCAAAACCATTTTCCGTTTCGAATGCATCGCTCATGCTGTCATTATCATCATCGTCGTCGCACACATCGCCGTCGCCATCTAAATCATTGTCTTCTTGGCCTGCGTTGGCAGTATTACGACAATTATCTAAGTCATTGGTAATGCCATCACTATCAATGTCAAAGTTAACCAACAGGGTAAACACTTGTTCGACAGCTAACACCTCATCTTCTAAACCGTCGGCTACGGTAATGGTAATGGTTGAGCTAGCAGGGCTGGTTTCATCTGTTTGCCAAAGTACTAAACCACTATTACTAATCGTCATGCCTTCTGGTTCGCCACTTAACGAAAAAGAAAAGTCTGTCCCGTTGTTGTCATCGTCTGGGTCACTAACCGCGAGCTGGTAGCGATATTCTGTGTCTTCGGCCACTTGTGTAATCGGCGAAGAAAGTATTACCGGCGCATCGTTTACGCGATTAACCGCAACGGTAAAATTTTCTATCGCCGGCGCTGCGGGTTCTTCATCGAGAAAAACTTCCTGACCATCGGTTACCGAGATAGTAACTTCGCCAGAGGTGGTCACACCTTCTAATGGCGTCCAACTAATAAGGCCGGTATTGTTTATGCTCATGCCTATTGGTGCGTTTGCTAATTCGAAGCTTAGTGCTCCAGTTCCATCATTTGGGTCATCGATATCGTCAATGCTAAGTTGGTACTGGTAGAGCTCGTCTTCCGTGGCTACCGTTCCCGCAGTCGTTGTAATTGTTGGCGGCGTGTTGAATTCAATCACCTCAATGGTAAACACTTCTGTACTTACAGTTGCAGAGTTTTCACCACCATCAGCAACCGTGGCGGTAACTTCCCCAGAAGTGCGCGTGCCTTCTGGCGGCACCCACTCGATAAGACCCGTGCTAGAAATAGTCATTCCTGTTGGCTCACCAGATAAAGAAAAAGTGAGCGCACCGCTACCATCATTTAGATCGTCTGGGTCGCTTACCTCTACTTGATAGCTATAACTGTTTAATTCTCGAATCGAAGTGGACGCAGAAGAAGTAATCACAGGAGGATCATTTACCGCTTCTATAGTGATACTGAATTCCTGTACTGCCGGTGCCGAGGGAATAACGCCGTCATCTGTCACTACCACGCGTACATCTGCTGTTCCCAGTAACCCCTGATCGTTGGTGGGTGTCCATTCAATTAGACCTGCGCCATTTTCATTTATTGTCATGCCTTCCGGTGCAATTTCTAAGGTGTATGAAAGCGCGTCGTCTTCTAGATCAGTTGCTGTCAATTGATAACTATACGACGCATATTCAATAGCAGATAACACTGGGCTACTGGTGATTTGCGGGCCGTCATTACACACAAACGTTGCTTGAGTTACGTTTGCGCTGTCTGTGCTGCCTGCAGTATTGCTGCCGCTTATACTGATTTCGTATTCGGTATCGCACGCCAAAGTATTCGCAATCGCCGTGGTTTGAAGGGTGTCATTCGAGTCACTCCCACCACCGCCAGAACCGGCAGGCGAAGTGAGATTCACCGTCACCCAACTTAGGTCGCCTGTTTCGCGATAACGAAGCTGAAAGCTAGTGTTTGCGCCATTTTCATTAACCGTAGAAGTAACAGTAAAACCTGTTTTTCCAACATTCGAAATAACAGGTTGAGTGATATAAGGTGCAGCATTTTCCAATTCGCCGCCGTTTACCCAATCGGTAAATAAGGTACGAAGCGTCGTACTAAGTGGGCTAGTCACACCATTGGCTTCATAGCCCGCTGGCGGCATAGCCGTTGTACCATTGGCTTCATTGACCCTATCAACAGGTTCAGATGTATAGGCAAAAGTGGTCAAATCGTTGTAACTGGAAATCGGCGCATAAGACACGTCGATCACGCCAGTAAGATCCCCGCCAACCGAATGGCAACGCACACAACCATCTGCAGCATCATTTACGACTCTAGCGCCGACGCCATCGGTACCGTCATAGGTCACCACCGCTTGGGCCCAAGATTGCGAAGAATAGGCGAGAAGTAAGCCAACCTTCAGTGGCGCCCCAAGAAACCTTTGAAAATATTGCATAGTATTTCTCGCTTTAACCAATACGCACCAAGCAAAATTGATTGGCTTGGCGCGCACGGGTATTTAACTTTTTGTTATAGAGAAAATGCGCTGAGGTTTAGATATAGGCATGACATTGGTAGCAGAATACGTGTGCTACAGCGCAAGCAAACAGAATGACTAAATCATCTCAAAATTTTGTGATGCAAGAAAGCGACATAATACCGTTAACATCAATCGGTATAAGCCTTTTAGACCAACAGAAACACACAAAATAATTCTTTTTTAATGCATTTTGTAAATTTCGAACAGATACTCTTTAACTTACAAACAGCCAGTCTGTGACCTGTATATTTCGAATCACACTGACTATAGAGATGAATCAGATTTCGGGCACTCAGGTACCCGTGAAATAGCTGAAGCTGGCGCCTATTAACTAGCTTTTTGTGTGTTATTACGACCTTTGCTCTTCGCGTCGTATAACGCAATATCAGCCGCTCGAATGAGCGCTTCTTTATTGATTTGGCATTGCGCCACACCCACGCTTACAGAAACATATTGCAAAGGGCTTTCGAGGTGAGGAATATTTTCTTCAGCAATAGCAGTTCTAATACGTTCTGCCACGACAAAGCTTTGATCAAGATTCGTGTTCGGCATAAGTAATAGAAACTCTTCACCGCCATATCGAAATACACGATCAGCATCACGCATGTTCTTTTTAATTACATCGACAAGTTTTTTAAGTGTTGTATCGCCTTGCTGATGACCATAGTGATCGTTATATTTTTTAAAGTAATCAATATCGAACATTGCAACAGAGTACGGCCTACCCCATCGTTTAGCGGCAGCATCGGTATAGGCCAAATCTACATCGAGTGCACGCCGATTACCCGCGCCCACGAGCGGATCTTCTAGAGAAAGAAGTTTTAATGCGTCGTATTCTTTCTTTAATTGGTCATTACTTTTGATAGATTCCAGGTAGGCATCAATACTGTCACTTTGTGTGACGATACCCACCAATTTTTCATCGTAATCGACCACCGGAATGTGGCGCACTTTATGGCTACGCGCCAATAGTAGGGCATCTAAAACACTGGTATTTTCACTGACACACACCGGTTCAGCCGTCATCACATCCTCTATTAACAGCCCTGAAAGCGTAATATTTTCCGGATGTTGCGCTAATACTCGAACAATATCACGCTCTGTCACAATCCCCGCGAGCTTGCCTTCTTTCGCAACTAACGAGCATGAACGTTGCTTCTCATTCATTAATTGCACCGCTCTGATTAAGGGTTCATCAGAACAGAGCACACAGAGGGCGGGCGACATGATGTCTTTTACATTCTTCATTTTGGCGTATAAATAACCGTACTTTTGGGAAATGCGCTATTGCTTACTAAGGGTTTTATCATAAAGTAGGCATAAACTCGAAAACAGCATAGATTACTCAAGATTTGATCTTTATATACCAAAACGGAGCCCCGGCATGAGAATTTTACTTTTAACATTGATTAGCAGCTGCTTTTTGCTTGTCGCTTGCGACAAGCAAGCACCACCAGAAACTCACGTGACACAATCTCAACAGTTGACTGAAATAAAGGAAGAGGTGTCTGAAGCGGTACCTGTCAATGACGAAAAAACGCTAACGGCTCTTGATATTGATACAGTACTTACACAGCAAGACGTTACAACCAAAGCCCGTTTCGGCTGGCGCCACCCAAAAGAGACGCTCGAGTTATTCGATATTCAAAAAGGGCAGGTGGTGCTCGAAGTTCTGCCTGGTGGCGGCTGGTATTCCAAAATTCTATTGCCTATTTTAGGTGAGAACGGAAGTTTGATTGGTGTGGATTACTCTATGGATATATGGCCAAACTTTCCTTTTACAGATGAAGCTTTTTTGAATAAGCGTGCTTCTTGGCCGCAAGACTGGCCAACCGAAACATCGACCTGGAACATCACACCCAGCGCCAAAGTAGAAGCATATACATTTGACACAATTTCTGAAGCTTTAACTGAAAGTGTCGATCGCGTTTTATTTATTAGAGCCTTACATAATTTGGCACGGTATGAAGACAAAGGGCAATTTATGTCAAACGCCGTATCAGAAACCCTTCGTGTGTTAAAACCGGGTGGGCTAGTTGGCGTAGTGCAACACCAAGCGCCAGATACAATGAGCGATGAGTGGGCCGATGGTTCGCGCGGCTATTTAAAACAGGAGTTTGTAACAAAGTTATTTGAACAAGCCGGCCTTGAACTGGTAGCTACAAGTGATGTTAACAATAACCCTGCAGATCAACCCGGTGAAGAAGATATTGTGTGGCGTTTACCTCCGACATATTACACCAGTAAAGATAACGACGAATTAAAAGCCAAGTTTGAAAAAATTGGTGAATCAAATCGTATGACCCTGGTGTTCAAAAAACCTGACGTTGTAAGTACAGAAAAATAAATTTATCTTTTGGAACACAAAAAAGCCCGGCATTTGCCGGGCTTTTTTGTTTCTAAATTAAAACTTAATTCTGTTAAAGGTGATAAACCGCTCCAACCGAAAAACTTTTTATCATTCAATAAAGGAATTTCTTTACTCTTAATCTTGTTTAAAACCAAGGTGGTTAAGAATGCCATCTAGCTCATCGAGATTATTGTATTTAAACACAAGCTTGCCTTTTCCTTTGGCGCTGTGTTGAAGATTAACCGGCACACCAACGTGTTCAGCTAAGCCTTCTTCCAAGTGTTTTAAGTCGGGTGAACTGGCATCTTCTTTTGATGGATCACCTGATTTGTCTTCTTCTTGCTTGTTGCGCACAAGCGCCTCGGCCTGCCGTACACTTAAACCTTTTGACACGATGATACGTGCAATTTCTTGTTGGCCCATTTCGTCAAGCGTTAATAAACAGCGCGCGTGCCCCATTTCAATATCGCCATGCTCTAGCAGAGTTTTCACTTCTTGGTTCAAATTAAGAAGACGCAACAAGTTTGTCACTGCGGTGCGAGATTTACCCACCGTTTCTGCCACTTCTTGTTGGGTTAACTCAAATTCTTCTTGGAGACGTTTGAGGGCAAGCGCTTCTTCTACCGGGTTAAGATCTTCACGCTGAATATTTTCGATCAACGCCATGGCGATGGCGGTTTCATCTGGCACTTCACGAATGACGGCAGGAATTGTATCTAAACCAGCCAACTGAGTAGCGCGCCAGCGACGTTCACCAGCAATAATTTCGTATCTGTTTTCGCCTTTCTCTGCAATCGGGCGAATCACAATGGGCTGCATCACACCCTGTGCTTTGATTGATTCAGCGAGTTCTTCCAAAGCTTCCGGTGACATGTCGCGACGCGGTTGGTATTTACCACGCTGCAGGAACTCTACCGGTATATATTTTAGCGTGCCGTCGAGTTTTTGCGGGTCTTCATCTACTTTTAACGCTTCAGTCGCGTTGCGGATTGCATCGGCGCTGGCAACCCCTGTGGCACCAGATATCAGTGAATCCAAGCCTCTGCCGAGTCCTTTGCGTTTTGCCATTGTTCAGCCTTCGAAAATTTTTATGTGATTACGTCTAACTCGCGGTCGCGAGTGAGCTTGGGGTAGGTGTGTCGTTACGACGAATGATTTCACCAGCGAGAGCAATATATGCCATTGCACCTTTTGATTGCCTGTCATAGGAAATGACCGGCATACCAAAGCTTGGTGCTTCAGCTAAGCGTACATTGCGAGGAACACAAGTGCGGTAAACACGATCACCAAAGTGACTCGCCAATTGGGCGCTGACATCGCCAGTCAAACTATTGCGCGGGTCGTACATGGTACGCAAGATACCTTCGATCTTGAGTTCCGGATTGAGTACGCTCTGTACTTGAGTAATGGTGTTGATTAAAGCAGACAAGCCTTCCAGTGCGTAGTATTCACACTGCATAGGAATAATTACACCATCACAGGCGGTGAGGGCATTAACCGTCAACATATTCAAAGAGGGTGGGCAATCTATCAGGATGTAATCGAAGCGGTTACGAATTTCGCGTAAAGCTTCTCGCAGTCGGGTTTCTTTTTCACTCATACCCAACAGTTCTACTTCAGCAGCAGTAAGGTCGCCATTGGCTGGAAGAACTAAGTATTTACCTTCTTCCGATTGCTGCAATACGCTTTCAGCAGGGCTCAAACCCACCAATACATCGTAGATACTGCGCGGTACAGTGTTCTTATCTACACCGCTGCCCATGGTGGCATTGCCTTGGGGGTCGAGGTCAATCAATAGTACACGACGTTTGGTTGCCGCAAGCGATGCTGCCAAGTTGACACTGGTAGTGGTCTTACCAACACCGCCTTTTTGATTTGTGATTGCGTAAACTTTTGCCACGATCTTGCTGACCCAATTAGTATTTTCTACTTTAATGTTTCGACTTGTTTATGTGCTTGATGACGAGGGCTTAATTACGACTAAGCAGCGCTCGCCAATGTCACCGGGAACCCGGATTTCAGAGCAAGAGTCGACCTTATAGCAAGAAGGCAAATGGGACAACTCTTCATCGGGAAAAAGGCCTTTCATTGCCCAAAATTCTCCTGATTCCGTGAGTAAATGCTCACATCCGCTCACCATGTCTTCGATTGAGGCAAACGCACGCGATACCACTACGTCACAAGCCCTTTCTGGCCGATGCTCTTCCACACGTTTATTTACGACGTTCACGTTATTTAGACGAAGTTCATGCGCTGTTTGCTGCAAAAAACGGGTTTTTTTGCCGGCGGAATCGATCAAAGAAAAGTTTTTAGCAGGTAAACAAATCGCCAATGGAACACCCGGTAAGCCACCACCCGTACCAACGTCTGCGATCTCTAGTGCGGGTGAGTTTTGAAAATGCGGCAATATCGCCAAACTGTCTAGAAGGTGCTTAAACAGCATGTCTTTCGGGTCACGAATCGCACTGAGGTTATATGTTTTATTCCATTTGTGAAACGCTTGTAGATAATCGAGCAGTTTGATTTGTTGTTCTGGCTCTATAGTAAGCGCTAACTCAGCACAACCTTCTTGAAGTAAGTTTGAAAGTTCCGAGCGGTTAAATTCTTTCACCTTAGGCATGGCAGGCTAAGTTAACCTTAACTTGCTAAAGAAGCTTTAGATAAATGACCACGCTTTTTTAGCGTGATCAAAAGCAATGAAACCGCCGCAGGCGTGACCCCCGGTATACGCGAGGCCTTAGCGATACTGGCTGGTTTGGCATCGCTCAATTTTTGCTTCACTTCGTTGCTAAGCCCTTCGATATTGCTGTAATCGAAACCTTCCGGAATTAAGGTATTCTCATTGCGGCGCATTCGATCAATGTCTTCTTGCTGACGATCGATGTAACCACTGTATTTCACTTCGATTTCAACCTGCTCAGCCACTTGGTGATTTTCTACCGCTTCACCTTTCAAATTAGCCACATCAAAGTAATTCAATTCCGGCCTTTTCAGTAGATCCATTAGCGAATATTCACGAGTTAGCGGCGATTTGACACGATCTTGCAATAAAATCGCCTCTTCACTATTGGCTTGAACCCAAGTCGTTTTTAATCGCTGGCTCTCTTTTTCAATCGCTTCACGTTTTTCACAAAAGGCCTGCCAGCGTTCATCTCCGACCAAACCAATCTCACGACCCTGCTCGGTAAGACGTAGGTCTGCGTTATCTTCCCGCAGCAATAGCCGGTATTCCGCGCGGCTGGTGAACATACGGTAGGGTTCTTTGGTACCCATAGTGATAAGGTCGTCTACCAAAACGCCGATATACGCTTGATCTCGCATGGGGCACCATGATTCTTTTTGCAGCGCACGAAGCCCAGCATTGGCGCCGGCCAACAAACCTTGCGCACCGGCTTCCTCGTAGCCTGTGGTGCCATTAATTTGCCCAGCAAAGAACAACCCATTGATCACTTTCGTTTCCAAGGAATATTTAAGGTCGCGCGGATCAAAGAAATCATATTCGATGGCGTAGCCGGGCCGAACGATATGCGCATTCTCAAAACCCTTGATAGAACGCACGAACTGCATTTGAATATCAAAGGGTAAACTGGTGGAAATACCATTTGGGTATAGCTCTGTGGTACGCAATCCTTCCGGTTCAACAAAAATTTGGTGGCTGTCTTTGTCGGCGAAGCGATTCACCTTGTCTTCAATCGATGGGCAATAACGCGGGCCAATGCCTTCTATCACGCCGGTAAACATGGGTGAACGCTCAAAACCGTTGCGAATAATCTCGTGGGTTTGTTGTGAGGTGTGGGTAATCCAACAACAGGTTTGTTCTGGGTGATCTTTTAACGAACCTAAGAAACTCATGACAGGTTCCGGTTTGTCACCCCATTGTTGCTCAAGTTCGTCAAAATTAACCGAACGTGCGTCGATCCTCGGCGGAGTGCCGGTTTTTAAGCGATCGACACGTAACTCAAGTTCGCGTAAACGATCGGCAAGGGCAATAGAAGGCGGATCTCCCGCACGGCCACCACTGTGGTTTTCCATTCCGATATGAATTTTGCCACCCAAAAAGGTGCCTGCGGTGAGCACAACGCTGGGAGCATAAAATTTCAACCCCATTTGAGTTACAACGCCACGAACGGTGTCACCTTCAACGATGAGATCATCAACCGATTGTTGAAAAATATGCAGATTGTCTTGCTGCTCTAACATTTCACGAATAGCGGCTTTGTATAGCACGCGATCCGCTTGGGCACGGGTTGCCCGCACAGCCGGCCCCTTGCGACTGTTCAATACTCGAAATTGAATACCACCTTGGTCTGTGGCTTTGGCCATTGCTCCGTCGAGCGCGTCAATTTCTTTCACAAGGTGGCTTTTACCAATGCCACCAATGGCTGGGTTACAACTCATTTGACCCAGCGTTTCTACGTTGTGGCTCAGCAACAGAGTGGAACACCCCATACGAGCTGCCGCCAAACACGCTTCAGTGCCAGCATGTCCGCCGCCAATAACGATGACATCAAATTGTGTTGGATAATCCATTTTGATCGTATTGCTCAGGTGTTGGGCTGTATGCCTTTGAAAGGGCGAGCATTATAGTGAGTGTTGATTAGAAAAAATACGTTTGTTTAAGTTTATCAGTAGAACTTTATCTCAAAATTAGATTTTAGCTTTTCTGACGTGTTGTTTGCGTGATGTAGAAAGTTTGATTAAGAATTTTTTAATCGTTAGGTTTTTGTGGGTTTTATATAAATAGATATATATAAAGAATATATGTATATATAGATAATATTCTTATATTAGTAGTAGTTATTAAGGGAGTGCTTTTTATGTATAAGTTCAATTTATTCATATAAATCATATATATACGTTAATAATAAGATCGGTATCAACCCCCTAATAAGGGGGAAAAATACGGTTTGAAAGCTGTGTGAGAAAACGGGCTTTATCCACTGCTATTTTTTTTCGTCAAAATACCGCTTTTCTGTCTACACCAAGTTATAAGCGATTTTCAGTGCTTATACCGGGTTTGTGCACAGCAGCAAAACCCACAAAATAACCCCATGAGGATGCTGTTTGTAAGCTCTGTGTAAGTGATTGAATACATGGAATTGTGAACAAAGCTGTTAATAACTCTAGGAACAACCGTTGGATAATCTATTACTATCGTGTTGGTATTACAGCTTACGGAAAGAGGTCTCGGGATTAAAAGGTTGGGTGGTAAAGTTGGGTAGTAAGGTTTGGTAGTACGAGTTATGACCTGGTAGGTATGCCGTTAGCTTGGTAGAGAAACAGATGTGTTTTTACTTACCAATACAAAAAGAAGAAAATATTTTCCCTAGTAGGTCGTCTGGGCTGACCGCACCAGTAATTTCGCCCAAATAGCCTTGTGCTAGGCGAAGATCTTCGGCGAGTAGCTCCCCTGCGGAATGTGCCAATTGATGCTGCCCCTGTAACATCATGTCGTGAGCTAGATTGAGGGCGGTAAGATGCCGACGGCGAGCACTAAAGCTACCTTCGATATTACTTTCATAACCGACGGATTGTTTCAGATGCTGTCTAAGCTCATCAAGGCCTTCACCATTTAATGCAGAAATAGAAAGTTGAACGTATTTTTTCTGGTTTTCGACGATTTTATGCTGACTTTCATCAATTTTATTGAAAACTACCGTAAGTTTTTTTACTAGGTGTGGTTTTTTAATAAACTCGGCCCAATGACTTTCTGCGTCTAATTGTTCTGGGTCAGTAGAATCGATCATTAATAGAATGCGGTCTGCTTCATCAATTTCTTGCCAGGCGCGTTCTATGCCTATTTGCTCAACTTGATCAGGGCTATCACGCAAACCCGCAGTATCGACAATATGAAGTGGAAGACCGTCGATATTAATGTGTTCTCGCAGAACATCGCGGGTAGTTCCTGCAATATCAGTGACAATCGCCGAATCTTTTCCTGCTAATTGATTTAATAAGCTGGATTTTCCTGCATTCGGTCGGCCCGCGATAACAATCTTCATTCCGTCACGTATTAAAGCGCCCTGGTGGGCTTGAGCAATAGTAGTTTCTGTGAGGGTTAAGGCTTCACTCAAAAGCCCGGCAATTTTGCCATCATTCAAAAAGTCGATTTCTTCTTCGGGGAAGTCGATGGCTGATTCTACATACATGCGAAGATGCGTAATTTTGTCGACAATTACATTGATCTTCTGAGAAAACTCACCTTTTAGCGTGTTTAAAGCTAGTTTACTGGCTTGCTCTGTGCTGGCGTCGATTAGATCAGCAATGGCTTCTGCTTGGGTTAAATCGAGTTTGTCGTTGAGAAAGGCCCGCTGGGAAAACTCACCCGGCTCGGCCATTCTTGCGCCGTGCTCGATACAGCAATGAAGTATACGATCTAGAATGAGTGGGCCACCATGGCCTTGTAGCTCTAGTACGTCTTCCCCTGTAAAAGAGTTTGGCGCCTTAAAAAGAAGAGAGATGCCCTGATCGAGTACTTCATTGTTGTGATAAAAATTACTGAAGTGCGCTTCACGTATATTAGGCGGGTTTTTGAGTATTTTAGCCGCAATATCATGACTTTTCGGCCCTGATAAACGCACAATTCCTACACCACCACGACCGGGCGCCGTGGCTACTGCGCAGATTGTGTCGGGGTGGTAAGCGCTCATAATTCGCTTTTATATACGTTAGAAAGAAAGGCTTAGTCTGCTTTTTCGATTTGCTTGGTAATCAAATATTGCTGCAAGAAAGAAAGTGCGGTGTTGACTGCCATGTATAGGGTTAGAGCCGCAGGTAGGAATGCCAAAATGAAAGTGAAACCGATTGGCATAAATTGGAAAATTTTCTGCTGCATTGGGTCTTGCGGTGGCGGATTAAGTTTTTGCTGCACAAACATGATGCCGCCCATCACTACAGGCAATACAAAGAATGGATCTTTCACGCTGAGGTCTTGTACCCAAAATAAGAAAGGGGAATGACGTAATTCAACGGACTCCATAATCATCCAATACAAGGCCATAAATACAGGCATTTGCATCAGCATGGGTAGACAACCACCGAGAGGATTAACACCTTCTTTTTTATAGAGCTTCATAGTTTCTTGCCCCATACGCTGGCGGTCGTCACCGAAACGCTCTTTCAGATCTTGCATTTTCGGCATCAACTTACGCATTTTCGCCATACTTCTATAGGAAATCGCAGAAGGGTAGAAAAAGACAAGTTTGATTAAAAATGTCAGCAAAATAATGGCAAAACCCCAATTACCGACAAAACCATGAATGACATCCAAGCCGATAAAAAGCGGCTTGGCGACAAACCACAACACACCAAAATCGATGGTGAGGTCTAGGCCTGGGGCAATTGTTTCAAGGTTCTTAATAATTTTGGGGCCGGCGTAAAAAGAAGATTGAATAACTTCCATTTGACCCGGCGCGACAGAATATTGTGGGGTAGTGAACTGCAACATGTAATGCACTTTGTCGCTACTACGATATAACTTGAAGGAGTTTTCGGTATTCGCGTCAGGCACCCAGGCACTGACAAAGTAATGCTGAACCATAGCAACCCAGCCGCCTTCTTTATCGAATTTCACTGAATCGTCGCGAATGTCTTCGAAATCGTACTTTTTGAACGTGTCTTCTGTTGTCGTTGTAGCAGCACCTAAGAAAGGCTGTAGTTGGAACATACCACCGGCTTTAGGTTTATAGTCGTCGCGCTTGATACGACCGTACATTGCAGCGTTCCAGGTATCGGTACTGCGATTGTCGATTAGGTAATTCACTTTAACGCGGTAAGAGCCACGTTCAAAAATAAAGCGCTTGGTAATGAAGGTACCATTTGCCTGTTTGTGAGTGAGGTCAACTTTTAACCCTTGGGCGCTTTCTGATAATTGGTAATGACGTGACGCAGAATCGAAAATGACGCGTTGAGAGCGGCTATTGGTATCTCGTGTATGAGTACCGTTAGCGCCGATCAAATCTGATTGTGCGATATAGGTGTGGCTACCGGAATTCCCTAATAAAAGGAAAGGCTTGTTTTTATCATCTAGGCGCGAGGCATGCTGAGGTAAAGCCACCTGAGTGATGTCGCCACCTTTGGGATCAATCAAAATATCTAGGGTGTCTGTTTTTACGGAAATAAATTGGCGAGAAGGTTCTGATGTTTGGCGCGAGGTTTCTAGTAACTTAGCTGAATTGGCGACCGTCTCTGGAGCAGTCGGTAAGTCATCTCCGGGTTCAGCAGTTTCAGTTAGTACATTAGAAGAAGGAATCGCGGGGTCATCGCTTAAAGAAAGGGAAGGTCTTGCTGTTTCAGCGACTTGTTCTGATGTTACGGCGACGGGAGTATTTTCAGCAACCTGACGTTCCTGAAATTCATTCCAGCGAATAAATAGAAGAAAGACGACAACTAAAATAGCGCCGATAAGACCATTGCGTAATAAATTCATGGAAGTGCTTAACTCTAGTGTTCTTGTGATGGTTTCTGTTTATTAGGTACGGGGTCATAGCCGCCGGGGTGCCATGGGTGGCATTTCAACAGGCGCTTTATTGCCAAGTACATGCCAATGAACGGGCCGTGTTGTTTAATGGCGATCTCAGCGTAGTGCGAACAGGTGGGTTCGAACCTGCATTTTGGCCCTAGCATAGGGCTGATAAAGTAACGGTAGAAACGAATCGGAAGTAAACATATGAATACGAGACATTTTTGAAGTACTGAAATCTCTGATTCCAAAGCTTCAGTCTCTGATAACGATTCGTTTAGTTTGTTACTTTCGCTGCTGTTGAGGCTGCTTTTTTTGCTGCTCGATGCCATACGTTGTCCAGCACTTCTCGCAAGCTTTTTTTGCTGAGTTTTTCACTCCCGCGGCGGGCGAGAACTATAGCATCTATTGTGGGGATTTGGTGCTGTTTGTTGCGGAAACTCTCGCGAATAGCGCGTTTACACTGGTTTCGTGTTACTGCGTGTCGCATGACTTTTTTGGCCACAACAACACCTAGACGCGGATGGTCTAAAGAGTTAAATCTAGCAAGGAGAAGAAAATTGGGGTGGTGAATTTTAAACGAGGGGGAATCGAATACGGGCGTAAACTCGCTGGAGTTAAGCAATCGCTTTGATTTGGGAAAACCCAATAGAGCGGACAAGAGCTGCTATCACCCCAGCGTGATTAGCCAATTAAGCGCAAAGAACTTTACGGCCTTTAGCGCGACGGCGTGCTAATACTTTGCGGCCATTTTTTGTTGCCATACGTGCGCGAAAACCGTGGTTACGCTTACGCTTTAAGTTACTTGGTTGAAATGTTCTTTTCATTCCAATTCACCTACATCTAATTGGTTGCAGTGGAGGCTAAATAGCCGACACAGAGATCAGTGTTACAAGTAGAGTAAGTGCTTCGTATTTCGCCTCTAAGTCTTAACGACCAAGCTGATCATAAAGACAAGATCAATGCAGCAACAGGAAAACTTACCCTCAAGAAGGACGCGCGATAATATAGAACAAAGAAGTCAAAATCAATTGTTATTTGGGTATTCGGCGATGTAGTTGATAAAAATAGATAATTCCTGAATAACTCACCTAATACTTACATATTTTCCATATGTTGTTAACAGGGTTATCCACAAATATGGTAGCGTATTTTGTTTGTTGATAAATCGTTTGACTTGGCTTTGTTTATCCACTATGTGGTTGTTTTACCGGTATTTTTTTTATTGTTAGCGATAAAGAGCGCCATTAATTTTAATTTGCCTGTGGATAAAAAAAAGGGGCAGGAGTATAGTGGGCTCTCGACCAGTATGGGTGTGGCGTATTTTTATACAGTTTCTGAGCGTGTCGCGCTTAGTGCTTATGCCACCGCGGTACCTTGTGCGAGCTTGATCAATGTTCGCTTTGTGGTTTTTATTTCTTTCTATTTCTTGTTTTGGGGTTTAAGGCTTGCCGAACTCAGTTTGGGAACAGTGCGTCTCGCATTTACAAAGTGAATTGCCTGCACAGCAATTCAATACCTGGATTCGTCCTTTAAAAGCCGAAAGCTCGGGTGAAAACAGTTTGCGTTTGGTCGCCCCCAATCGTTTTGTGCTTGATTGGGTGAATGACAAATATCGCGCAAGAATTTGCGATTTGTTAAATGAAAATGCCAGTGGCTATAAAAGTGATATCGAGCTGGTTGTGGCAAAGCGGGCCCCAAGTTTTCAGGCCAATACATCATTTGTAAATACAAACGAAACCCAACAAATTGGCGACGCTACTCCAGCGGCTGGGCCAAAACATCAGCAAAATCATACTCAAGTAAATAAAGAAGCTGAGTTGAAAAATACCAACAGTGGTGGGAATGGGTTCGGGCAAGTCACAAATGCCGCGCCAAGCACCGTTGAACAGAATGGTTTTAATGTGTTGAACACCATGACCCAGCCAATGGTAGGTGATCATCATATTGCTGAAAATTCTTATGGGCCGCAATCGAACCAGCAGGCAAGCGCTAATGTATCCAATGATCTGGCACTTGTAGGTTCACACGCTTCGGTTCAACAAAATATTATCCAGACGCCACCCGATCGTCCTTTTGAAACCCGCATAAGTAAAAATGATGTTGAAGGTGGGTTAGGGCATAAGAGTAATCTCAACAAATCGTTTGTATTCGAAAACTTTGTTGTGGGTAAATCTAACCAGCTTGGTTTGGCCGCAGCTAGCCAGGTCGCTGAAAACCCCGGTGGTGCTTACAACCCTCTTTTTATATACGGTGGTGTTGGCCTGGGTAAAACACACTTAATGCATGCGGTCGGTAATGCTTTGTGTGAGAAAAAGCCCGGTGCAAAAGTGGTGTACCTTCATTCTGAACGTTTTGTAGCAGATATGGTAAAAGCCTTACAGCTAAACGCCATTAACGATTTCAAACGATTTTATCGGTCGGTAGACGCCTTGCTTATCGATGATATTCAATTCTTTGCCGGAAAAGAACGTTCTCAAGAAGAGTTCTTTCATACCTTTAATGCCTTGTTAGAAGGCGGGCAACAGATCATCGTCACTTGCGACCGTTACCCGAAAGAAATTGATGGTTTGGAAGAGCGCTTAAAATCCCGTTTTGGTTGGGGTTTGACAGTAGCGATTGAACCACCAGAGTTGGAAACACGAGTTGCCATTTTAAAAAGAAAGGCAGATCAGGTCGGTATGGAATTACCTAATGATGCGGCCTTCTTTATTGCCCAGCGTATCCGTTCAAATGTTCGTGAGTTAGAAGGCGCGTTGAAACGCGTAATTGCCAATGCTCATTTTACGGGTAAAGAAATTTCTGTAGAGTTGGTAAGAGAAGCGCTAAAAGACCTATTAGCACTGCAAGATAGGCTTGTTAGTATCGATAATATACAGCGCGTCGTTGCGGAATATTATAAAATAAAGGTGTCTGACCTCCACTCAAAGCGACGCAGCCGCTCGGTTGCTCGCCCAAGACAAGTCGCCATGTATCTCGCGAAAGAGTTAACGCATCATAGCTTACCTGAGATTGGTGAAGTGTTTGGCGGTCGTGACCACACGACAGTACTTCATGCCTGTCGAAAAATTAAAGAACTGCTAGAGTCAGATGCTGATATTAAAGAAGATATTAAAAACCTTCTGCGCATCCTTACTACGTAAGCAATCATGCTCAGTACTATTTATCTGGGTGGTAGGTTGCTCGAACGGTACAAATGTAAATAATAACCATTCACTGTAAGCTAGAGTGAGTCGCTGAAGTGAGTCTTTTTGTAAGGCTCGATTACAAAGCCTCTAAAAACTAACAATCCTTTAGTTTCAGTAACGATCATACTTCCGAGCCAAAAGAGACCAGTCGATGAGATTTTCCGTTTCGCGTGAAGCATTACTTAAACCCCTTCAGTTAGTCACTGGCGTTGTCGAACGCCGACAAACCCTCCCGGTGCTTGCCAATGTGTTATTGGTGCTTGAAAACAATCAACTTTCCTTAACCGGTACAGACTTGGAAGTTGAAATCGTCGGCCGCTTGTCACTCGAAGGTGAATGTTTGGAAGGCGAAATTACCGTCCCAGCAAAGAAACTCCTAGATATCTGTAAATCTCTACCTGAGGGTTCAGTGGTTGAGTTCTCTCAAGATGAGCAGAAAGCCGTGGTTAAAAGTGGCCGCAGTCGCTTTAGTTTATCAACACTTCCGGCTAACGATTTTCCGGCGGTAGAAGAAGGTAATAAGGACCTTTCATTTACCTGCCCACAAAAGTCACTTAAAGAGCTGATCGAAAAGACTAGTTTCGCTATGGCGCAGCAAGACGTGCGTTACTACCTTAACGGCATGTTATGGGAAATCCGCCCGCAAGAAATGCGTGTTGTTACAACCGACGGTCATCGTTTGGCAATGTGTACCAAGGACATCGGGGCAGAGGTTTCCGAGGTTCGGCAGTCTATTATTCCACGTAAAGGTGTCATTGAGTTAAGCCGTTTGTTAGAAGAAAACGATGATGATGTTGAAATTATCATGGGCGCCAGTCACGTTCGCGCAATCACAGAAGGGTTCACTTTCACTTCAAAGTTAGTTGACGGCAAATTCCCTGACTACGAGCGGGTGCTACCCAAAGGCGGTGACAAACTAGTGATCGGTGATCGTGCTGAACTAAAGAGCGCATTCGCAAGAACCTCTATTCTTTCCAATGAAAAATATCGCGGTGTGCGACTTTTATTGGAAACGGGCACGCTTACCGTGGTCGCGAATAACCCCGAACAAGAAGAAGCTGAAGATCAGGTCGCGGTAGATTACACTGGTGATAGCCTCGAAGTCGGCTTTAACGTGAGCTATTTGCAAGATGTTGCCAATGTAATTAATACAGATAATCTCAAAATCACCTTGAGTGACTCAAATAGCAGTGCGTTAATTGAAGCACCAGAAGGTTCAGATGCGGTATATGTTGTGATGCCGATGCGTCTGTAACACTATATCTGGCGCATTAGCCCTATACATGCCTCACCTTTCTACGCTCGTTATTCAAAATTTACGGAATCTTAACTCCGTAAACCTCAGTTTTTCACCTGGTGTTAATGTTCTCACCGGCTCTAATGGGGCCGGTAAAACAAGTATTCTTGAAGCCATTGCCTACCTTTCTACTGGTAGGTCTTTTAGAACGAATAAGTACAGAAACATAATCACTGAAGGCGAAGACCAGCTTCTCCTTCGTGGTGATCTACATCAGGATAATCTCGACGTATCTCAGCTCGCGGTGCTGCGAAATCGCGGCGGCGAATTTAAGATTAAACGGAACAAAGAAAAGGTAGCGTCCGCTTCTGAGTTGGCAAGGCAGTTCCCACTGTTGGTGTTAGATGGGCACAGTTTTAATTTTTTTGAAGGTAGCCCAAAAGAACGTAGGAAGTTGTTTGATTGGTTAGTGTTTCACGTGAAACATTCCTTTCAAGAACATTGGCTTTCCACCTTAAAGTGCTATAAACAACGTAATTCGTTGCTCCGATCTGATAAAATGCAATACTCAGATTTAGAACCGTGGGACCAACAGATAGCTGCATTATCGCTTCATATCGTGCAATCTAGGCATTCGGTCTTTACGACGTTATCTGATGTGTTCAGCGAATTGGCGGTTAGTTTCCACCCTGAGCTTACCGGAAAGATAAGCGTTGAATGCCATCATGGTTGGAAATCAGAGATATCAACGACAGACGACATATTGGCTGATCTCAAAAACAGCTTCGAACGTGACCGGACATTGGGTTATTCGACCCTTGGGCCACACAAAGCTGATATAAAGATACGAATAAATAAAAAGCCGGTGGTTGAAGCGCTTAGCCGTGGGCAGCAGAAAAAGCTAGTTTCCGCGCTGTACCTTGCCATGATTAAGGTACTCGAAGTCCAAAATGCTGTATCTGCAGTATTTGTTGCGGATGATCTGTCCGCTGAGCTAGATAATGAATCACTTAGGTTGTTGCTTCAGAGTATCTCAAGCGGCAACAAACAGAGTTTTGTCACCGCTATAGATGGGGCTCTAGTAGAATCACAGCTCAATGAGCTGGGTAAAAGCTACAAAATGTTTCACGTGAAACATGGTGAGTGCAGTAGCAGAGATGAAGAGCCAGCTTAACCGCTCTCCAAATTATCGAACGATCATAAGAAAAAGAGAAACATCGAATGTCTGAAGAAGAAAAAAAGGATTACGACTCGTCGAGTATTAAAGTACTCAAAGGTTTAGATGCGGTTCGTAAGCGGCCTGGTATGTACATTGGTGACACAGATGATGGTACTGGTCTACACCATATGGTGTTCGAGATCGTTGATAACTCGATTGATGAAGCTCTTGCTGGTCATTGTTCTGAAATTAATGTGGTGATTCACCCAGATGAGTCTGTCTCAGTAAGTGATAATGGGCGTGGAATTCCGACAGAAATGCACGAAGAAGGTGTATCTGCAGCGGAAGTGATCATGACAGTACTGCATGCCGGTGGTAAATTCGATGACAACACCTACAAGGTGAGTGGTGGGTTACACGGTGTAGGTGTTTCTGTTGTGAATGCACTTTCTTCTACTTTGAAACTGACGATTCGACGGAAAGGAAAAGTTTACGAGCAAGTATATCGCCACGGTGTGCCCGAAAAACCACTTGAAGTGATTGGTGAAACTGAGGAACAAGGTACGCACGTACACTTCATTCCGTCACCAGAGACCTTTAGTAATATCGAGTTTCACTTTGAGCAGCTGTCTAAACGCTTACGCGAATTAAGCTTTTTGAACTCAGGTGTCCGCATCTTATTAAAAGATGAGCGCTCTGGTAAAGAAGAAGTCTACCAATATGAAGGCGGACTAGAAGCTTTTGTAGGGTTCTTAAACCAAAATAAAAACCCGATTAACAAGGTTATGCACTTTGTTTGCCCTGAGCGAGAGGATGGCGTGGCCGTTGAAATCGCGATGCAATGGAACGATGGCTTCCAGGAAAACATCTTTTGTTACACCAACAATATTCCTCAGCGTGACGGAGGCACCCATTTAGCTGGTTTTCGCGGTGCACTGACGCGGGGTTTGAACAGCTATATTGAACGAGAAGGTATCGGCAAAAAAGAAAAAGTCGCCACCACCGGTGATGATGCACGTGAAGGTTTAACCGCGATTGTGTCGGTTAAGGTACCCGACCCAAAGTTCTCATCTCAGACAAAAGACAAACTCGTTTCATCCGAAGTGAAAAGTGCAGTAGAGCAAGAAATGAGTACCGCCTTTTCTGACTTCCTACTAGAGAACCCTCAAGACGCAAAATCTGTTGTTTCAAAAATGATTGAAGCAGCAAGAGCGAGAGAAGCGGCAAGAAAAGCACGTGAAATGACCCGCCGAAAAGGGGCTTTGGATATTGCCGGGCTGCCAGGAAAACTGGCCGATTGCCAAGAAAAAGACCCAGCGCTGTCTGAAATATACCTAGTGGAGGGTGATTCTGCGGGTGGTTCAGCCAAACAAGGTCGTGATCGACGCACACAAGCTATTCTGCCTTTGAAGGGTAAAATCCTCAATGTAGAAAAAGCGCGCTTCGACAAGATGCTAAGTTCACAAGAAGTTGGAACCCTAATTACTGCGTTGGGGTGTGGGATTGGGACCAGTGAATTTGATCCTGATAAATTGCGTTACCATAGCATCGTTATCATGACCGATGCGGATGTGGATGGTTCGCACATCCGAACTCTACTTTTGACCTTTTTCTTCCGTCAAATGCGCGAACTTGTTGAACGCGGGCATATCTTTATAGCGCAACCGCCACTCTATAAAATTGCCAAAGGCAAACAAGAGCAATACCTTAAAGATGATGATGAACTCAATGAGTTTCTTACCAATGCCGCCATTGAGTCTTCACGTTTGCATGTGAGCGTAGATGCGCCTGCATTACCTGGCGAACAGTTAGAAAAGCTGGTGCGCGACTACCGTAAAACCATGCATACGATTGAGAAGCTTTCGCGTTTATACCCAGAAGCAATTTTGGAATCATTAATCTACTTGCCAGGAATCTCGATCGAAGATCTGAATTCTGAGCAGGCAATGCAGGCTTGGTTGGAGCACTTGAGTGGCGCGATTGAGACCGTGAATGAAAATTCCAAAACGCACCAATACGCAGCTTCATTATTTGAAAATAAAGAACGCCATCAATTTTTACCTCAAATCAGTATCACCGCTCATGGCGTAGAAAATAAAATTGTACTGCGCGCTGATCTCTTTGAAAGCGAAGACTACAAAACCATGCAAACCTTGGGTAAAGAGATTACTGGCCTGATTGAAGAGGGTGCCTACATCGCCAAGGGCGAACGCCAATTTGAAGTGAACAACTTTAAAGAAGCTTTCGAACGTATCATTGCCGAATCGAAAAAAGGCTACAACATTCAACGATACAAAGGTTTGGGTGAGATGAACCCGGAGCAACTGTGGGAAACAACCATGGATGCCAACAACCGCAGAATGCTTAAAGTGACCGTGGAAGACGCCATTGCCGCTGACCAAATCTTTACTTGTTTAATGGGTGACAACGTGGAACCACGTAGAGACTTTATCGAAACAAATGCCCTATCGGTGTCTAACCTAGACGTTTAAATTCGACCGCCAAAATCGAAACATCTCAAACCCCCTAATAGTTAACATGATAACTATTAGGGGGTTTTTTATGTCGACTCTTTTACCCAGGCGCGTGGGTTACGAGTGAAACCCAGATGCTCGTAATAGGAATCTGCATCTGGAGCCGCGAGTAAAATGAGTTTGCAGGTGTCTTCAAGTGCTTTTTGAGATTCATCGATCAAGGCCCTGCCAATTCCCATACCTTGGAACTGACTATCGACAGCCAAATCAGAAAGATAACAGGCGTAGTGAAAATCCGTGACTGAGCGAGCAATACCCACAAGCTTGTTCGCTTGCCAAGCACTTACGGATAAATTGGTATGTTTCAACATGCCTTCTATACAATGCGTATTTTCGACGGGGCGCCGTTGTGCCAAACCAGAGCGCTCTAATAAATCGACAAAGTCTTGCGCAGAAATGTTATCGTTAAGTGAAAAACGCAGTTTCATCATTCAGTCTGTTTTGTTTAGCGTTTCCATTTCAGATTCGATCCACACTTCAACTTCCTTCATTATTTCCTTGGAGCTTTTTCCCTTTGGTGAAATGGCTGGGCCAACTACCACGGTTACTAAGCCGGGGTATTTAACAAAGCTTTTTGAGGGCCAGCAAACAGTGGCGTTCAGTGCTACAGGAACAATATTTACGTCTGCGTTTAGTGCAATTTCGGCACCGCTTCTAGCGTAGGGTCTTTTTTCGCCCGGAAGTGTGCGAGTGCCTTCCGGAAACAAAATTACATTTAAACCATCTTTAATTCGATCAATCCCCGTGTTTTTAACCTGACGTAAAGCATTTCGTGGGTTTGAACGATCGATAGCAATAGGCTGCATGGCCCGTAGACCCCAGCCAAAAAATGGAATGCGCAACAGCTCTCTTTTTAGAACCGTTGATGCAGGCCAGAACAAACTTTGTAAGTAAAATGTTTCCCAAGTACTTTGGTGTTTGGAAAGTATCACCGCAGGCTGTTTAATCTTTTCTAGGTGTTCTTTGCCCCGCAATTCATAGCGAACACCGCAACAGGCGCGTAACCAAA
Organism: Agarilytica sp.; assembly: GCA_045430305.1. Taxonomy (GTDB): domain Bacteria; phylum Pseudomonadota; class Gammaproteobacteria; order Pseudomonadales; family Cellvibrionaceae; genus Agarilytica. Next base: position 480,742 of record JAILXW010000003.1, read on the forward strand.
TGACGATTAGGGTCGTCCAAGATGCGATAATTTTATGCCGAACCAATGGGGGTAAGAGCCAGGTAAACACAGACAGGGTGCCATAGCTAAGCGTAAATACGGTATAACCGGCTAAAAAAATACAGGAGCGAATAAACGAAAGGTAAAAAGCCATATATCTCTATTCAATCGGAGAGTGATGATTAAGTAAGAATTGTGTGTAAGTGGCGAGATCGGGATAAACAGCTACATCAGAAAACGCAGCATCGTCGGCTATTTTGGCCAACGTGGTTTCACCTTTACCCGTTTTTACTAAAATCGGTACGCAAGATTTTTGTTTGCCCGCTTGAAGGTCTTTTAAAGAATCTCCAACAAAAGGGCAACCTTTAAGCGTAATAGAAAACTCTTCTTCTATCTGATCGAGTAACGCGGTTTTTGGTTTTCTGCAATCGCACTGTTCATTGGGCGAATGCGGGCAATAAAAAATACCTTCTACTTTACCGCCCTTAGCTTCGACCAAGTCAAAAAGCTTTTGATGCATGGCGTCTAGGTCGGCCACAGAAAACAGACCGCGCCCCAAGCCACTCTGGTTAGTTGCAATCACAACGTGGTAATTTGCTTGGCTCAGCTGAGCGATGGCTTCAATACTTCCGTCTATTGGCAGCCACTCTTCGGCGTTTTTTATGTAGTCATCAGAATCTTGATTGATGACACCATCGCGGTCGAGTACGATCCAGGGCATTTAGGCTTTTACTACCAAATAAGAAATATCAGCGACTTCCAAAAACAAATTGCGTAATTGATTCAATAGGGCCAAGCGATTGTTGCGCAGGGCCTCGTCGTCACACATCACCATCACATCATCAAAAAAAGAATCGACAGGTGTTTTCAAGCTGGCCAACGAACATAGTGCCGCTGAATAATCTTTTGCGTCGAGTAATGGCCGAGCGGTATCGATTGCAGCACTTAATGCTTTTGCCAGTTCAGATTCGGCAGATTCCCGTAACAAAGAAGTATCTACCGAGCCAAAGTCTTCTTTTTCTTGTTTCGCGAGTATATTAGAAACGCGCTTATTAGCTTCGGCCAAAGAGGGGGCTTCTGGTAAACGGGTAAATTCAGAAACAGCTTTTACACGCGCATCAATATCCATTGGCACACTTAAACCCTTAGCTTGCACAGCCAAGAATACCTCTGTTGGTATTTCTTCTTCTTGGTACCAGGCACGGAAGCGCTCTAAACAATAAGCAAGAACGTCGCTGGCAACCGTTTCTTTTTCTGGTAAATCATTAAAGCCTTCAGCAGCGAAGGCAAAGACTTCGCGTAGATCTAAGGCGTAAGATTTTTCCACCAAGATCTTTAACACTCCGACACTCGCACGTCGTAAAGCAAAGGGGTCTTTAGAACCTGTAGGTTTTTGACCAATACCAAAAATACCAGTGAGTGTATCGATGCGATCGGCCAGTGCGATGATCGCACCAATGTCGCCACTCGGCACATTGTCACCTGCAAATTTTGGCATGTACTGTTCGAGCATCGCCAGGGCGACGTTATCGTCTTCGCCATCATTTTTAGCATAGTGCGAACCGGCGATGCCCTGCATATCAGGAAATTCATACACCATGGCTGAAACGAGATCAGACTTACACAACTGTGCGGCGCGCTCGGCGAGTGCTTTGTCTGCGCCGAGTTTTTCTGCAATTAAAGAGGCTAAACGTTGAATACGCTCTGTTTTATCGTAAACACTGCCGAGCTTGGCCTGAAAGGTAACGCTTTTAAGCTTTTCTCGTCGAGTGTACAAAGATGTCTTTTTATCGGTATCGAAAAAGAAAGCGGCATCGGCTAAGCGCGGGCGAATCACTCGTTCATTGCCATCGATCACTTGTTGCGGGTCTTGGCTTTGAATATTTGAAACGGTAATAAATTGAGGTAATAAATTTCCAGCGGTATCTACCATATGAAAATATTTTTGATGCTCTTTCATAGAAGAGACCAAAGCTTCCGCGGGTACACTTAAAAATTCTTTATCAAAATTCCCTGCCAGTGCAACGGGCCATTCAACCAGTGCTGTTACTTCATTTAGTAAATCTTCACCGATAACCGCGACGCCGCCTTTATCTTCAGCGAGTGTCTCGACTTGTGATCGAATCATACGTTTACGCTGTTCAAAATCGACAATGACTTTCGCTTCATTTTCCATAAGTGATTGATAACTACTTATGGTGTCAATCACAAAAGTTTTGTTTGCGTGAAAGCGATGGCCGCGAGTGGTATTACTTGCTTCAATACCAAGCACATGTTCAGCCAGCACGTGATCGTCTAACAACATTACAAGCCACTGTATGGGGCGCACAAACTCTATTCTGCTTGAACCCCAGCGCATACGTTTTTTAATAGGCAGCTTAGATAGCGCATCGCGCACGATATCGCCCAGTAAAGCTTTGGTGGGTTCACCGCCGCTGGTGACAGAACAAAATAGCTTGTCTTGCTTGCCGTCATTGGCGGTTTGTAATTCACCAACCGCAATACCATTTTTTTTGGCAAAAGCTTCAGCGGCCTTAGTGGGTTTTCCTTCGGCATCAAACGCTATTTTTGCCGGTGGGCCCCAAAGTTGGTTTTCAACTTTAGGTGTTTGCTCTGCCAAGCCTTCGATTTGTATAGCAAGCCTGCGTGGTGTTGCAAAGCTCTTAGCTATTTCAAAAGCCAAGCCCTTTGTTTTTAATGCGTCACGAATATGTGAATTAAACGCGTTAGAAAGTTCTTTTAATGAAGTGGGTGGTAATTCTTCGGTGCCGATCTCGACGAGAAAATTATGCGACATCTTATTTCTCCTCCGCGTCTTTTAATCGATTTAACACTTCTTGTTTTACACGATTGGGTGCAAGCGGGAAGTCGAGTTTTAAACGGGAATCAAAATACGCTTGCGCTACATTGCGCGCTAAGTTTCGTACTCGCAAAATAAAACGCTGGCGTTCCGTTACAGAAATTGCACTGCGTGCGTCTAACAGATTAAAAGCATGTGAGGCTTTCATTACCATTTCATATGCAGGCAAAGGTAAACCTTCCTCAATCAAGGTATTAGATTCTACTTCACAAGTATCAAAATACTCGAACAGCTTTTCTACGTTTGCATGGTTAAAGTTGTAGTGCGACATCTCGACTTCGTTTTGGTGGAAAACATCGCCGTAAGTGACCGGCGTGCCATCGGGGCCAACTGTCCACACCAAATCAAAAATGGAACTCTTGTTTTGCAGATACATGGCCAAGCGTTCTAAACCGTAAGTGATCTCACCGGTTACTGGAAAACACTCCAAACCACCTACTTGTTGAAAGTAAGTGAATTGCGTCACTTCCATACCGTTAAGCCACACTTCCCAGCCTAAACCCCAGGCACCTAAAGTCGGGGATTCCCAGTTATCTTCCACAAATCGAACATCGTGTACCTGGGTATCAAAACCTAGGTACTCTAATGAACCCAAATACAACTCTTGAATGTTCTTCGGTGACGGCTTCAACACAACTTGAAACTGATAGTAATGCTGCAAGCGGTTCGGGTTTTCCCCATAGCGACCATCTGTAGGGCGGCGGCAAGGCTGAACATAGGCAGCATTCCAGGTCTCTGGGCCAATCGCGCGCAAGAATGTTGCTGGGTGAAAGGTACCTGCACCTACTTCCAAATCGAGCGGTTGTAAAATCACACAACCTTGATTTGCCCAGTAAGATTGCAGGGCAAGAATCAAGCCTTGGAAAGTGGAAACATCGGGTTTGCCGCCCGTTTCAGAATTGGACACGGTTTGTACTCTTAATTAGAAGGAACTTAGCACGAGTGCATATAAATGAAGGGCGCAATTATAGCGATGCGTGCCCCTTTCCACCATGCTAAAAGCGGAAGTGCGTGAATTCATAAGCCCCGATAGGTAAAATTAGCAGTATTAGCAAAACAACAAGCAAAGGGGTATGCAATATGACGAACAATAAGAACGAATCCCCACCTGCGGAAAGCATCGAACAAGGCCCGGGTTTCCAGGGCCAAATAGCGGTTTTCCTGATCAAGCTTTTTGGATTATTGCCCCTTAGCTTGGCTCGTTGGCTTGGCGCGAGAGTATCTTCCATACTTTGGAAAATCGGCGACCGCAGTGCCCAAGTGACACGTGAAAACCTGCGCATTGCCTACCCCGACATGGATGAGACTAAACGAGAGCAACTCGCCTACCAAAGCATGCTTGAAACGGGCCGGCTCGGCACAGAAATCTGCGTTGTGCACATGCGCGACTTAGATTGGGTACAAGGTCATATCTACCGAACAGAAGGCGAAGATGTGATCGATGAAGCGCTCGACCGCGGCAAAGGTGTAATTATTTTGGCGCCACACCTTGGCAATTGGGAGCTACTCGGTAACGTCCTGATTACCTACGGTAAACTCACAATCCTTTACCAGCCACCTAAACAGCCCTACCTTGAAAGCGTTATAAAAGAAGCGCGCGAAAAACACGGCACCACCACAGTACCTACTACACACCGCGGTGTTGCTAGCTTGTTAAAAAAACTTCGTGAAGGCGGAATTACCGGTATCTTGCCTGACCAAATCCCCAATGAAGGTAGCGGCGAATACGCGCCCTTTTTTGGTGAGCCTGCTTACACCATGACGGCTGTACACGGGTTTTTACAGCGTACTGACGCAAGTGCAGTATTCGCATTTGCCAAACGTGTTGACGAAGGTTTTGAAATACACTTTCGAAGCCCATCAAACGACATCTATTCTGAAGACCTCGCCACCAGTTTAAAAGCGCTTAACAAAGGTGTAGAAGAATGTATTGCTTACTGCCCGGAACAATACCAATGGGAATACAAGCGCTTTAAAAGGAAAGATCAACATGGCGAGAACGTGCATTACAAAAAGAGAATTTAAATACGAAAAGTTTCCTTAGTTAAGCCAAGTAAAGCACTGTTTTGTAAAAGAGAGATGGTGTTTCTCTTTACGTAAAAATATCCCGACTTCGGCACAGTAGAACCTAGGAATTATGTGGCGAACAATATAAAAGTAATGGTGGTAGATTGTAGATATGAGTAATGAGCAACCGAATAACCCGCTGCACGGTGTTACCCTTGAACAGGTTGTCACGAAGTTGGAAGCACATTACGGTTGGGAGGGTTTAGCAGATAGAATCAACATCAACTGTTTTAAGAGCGACCCATCAATTAAATCATCGTTAAAATTTCTACGTAAGACTCAGTGGGCAAGAGATAAGGTCGAGAATTTATACGTCTCAACGTTTGAAAAACCTTCCCCGTGGGGTACATCGAAATAGCTTCGGTAGGGTGACGCTATTACATGTGTCGTTGCCAGGTGTATTAAAAAACGTAAATAACCCGCAAACATTAAATCACACCGACTAATTGCATCAATGTTTTTCTCCTATTCAGGAGAACGCAAAAAATATTATATTCAACTTTCAGAGTAAGAGGTGTACCAATGACAAAGTTTGATGAGAGGGTTGCAGAGCTACTGGCTAAACATCCTAATTTAGCCAAAGATGACGCTATCAAAATCGTTACCGAAAAAAATGAACGCAAGAAGAAAAAGAGAACGGAAAAAACAGATAGAATCAATGCAAAAAAAATTAAGAATGAGGCGAATCGCCCAGACAGCGTGTAAAGCGTATACGCTATGGAGAACCAAGTGAAGTTAACGGGTGAGTGTTTTTGCGGCGAAATCAAATATGAAATTAATGGTCACCTTCGAGATGCTAGATCTTGCCACTGTTCACGATGTAGAAAAGCGTTTAGCGCTCAGGCATCAGCTTATGCTCTCGTGCATCCATCAGAGTTCGAATGGGTTCATGGTGCAGAATTTTTAACATCATATGTGGGGGCACAGGGTTTTGGATTGCAGTTTTGTAAGCTGTGTGGTTCTACCTTATGCGGTACCTATCAAAATGAGATTCATGGGGTAACATTGGGTTGTATTAATGAAGATCCAGAAATTGAAATTGGTCGACATATCTTTGTTGGTTCAAAGGCGAGTTGGGAAGTGCTTCCAGAAGGCGTTCCGATGTTTGATACAGGCCCATAAGAAAACACATAATACCCAGAATAAAACCGGCCACAAGAATATATGGGGTAAGCCCCATTTTTTGAGTAACTTTACTCACCGCCAGCTTTATACCTATTGTAGTGACGCATAATTATGGCTATTCACCTACCAGTAAAACTTACACGATCGATTAAATGCAATCGGTGCACAATGCGGTACAAGGTAATTTATAAAGAATGCCCTCATTGTAAAGATGTGCCTGATGGAGATGATCTGAATCGTTTTATTGAGAGTTATCACTCAAGGCTAAATGCGAACAGTAACCTGGGTTTATATTTTGTGCTTGCCACATTCGTTATTGCGGCAGTTATGGTTTCTTTCTATTTTTAAATTAGACATTGCTATTAGAAGAATTACAGAGAAAGTAATTGCACTTATGATTTCAAGATAGCGCGGGATTTATATACTTTGGGTGAAGGTTTCGCTTGAGGTGTTAAAAAAACCTATTCGAAAATATGGATTGAAAAACACGGCCTACACGAATCTAACATTCTGGTACCGCACTTATATAAGTGAAATGCGTATAAGGAGGCGGAATAAGGGGCCGGAGCCCACCCCTATTATGAAAACATTTATTTATACGTCAATAGCACTTTGTGCGTTTGCCGGTAACTCCATTTTATGCCGTATGGCGTTAGCTGATGGTCAAATTGATGCTTGGAGTTTTACTTCAATCAGGTTGTTTTCTGGTATCGTAATTCTGTTTCTAATAGTGAGTATCTCGAATGCAGAAACTCGCTCAAAATCTAAAGGAAGTTGGCGCGCGTCTTTGCTGCTATTTCTTTATGCACTGTCGTTTTCCCTTGCCTATATCTCCCTTGAAACCGGCGTAGGTGCATTAATCCTGTTTACCGCTGTGCAAATTACAATGGTGTTGGCTGGCATCTATGCGGGTAATAAACTTCTCCACATAGAATGGTTGGGGTTGTGTATCGCGTTTTTTGGCTTCGTTTACCTTATCTTTCCTAGTTTATCTACGCCGTCGTTATTTGGGTTTATTCTTATGGCGTTTTCAGGCATTGCTTGGGGTGCCTATTCTTTAGCGGGTAAGGGGTCGCAAGATCCTTTGTCTGATACGACTTATAATTTTATAAGAACATTACCTTGTGTCGCGATATTGCTAATTGGCACCGTAAGATATTCTGAGTTTACGACAGTTGGCGTCTTGCTTGCGGTGGCATCTGGCGCCATAACTTCAGGAATTGGTTATACCGTTTGGTACATGGCATTGCGGGGCTTATCTACAACCCAAGCAGCAGTCGTGCAATTATTTGTGCCGGTTCTCGCTGTGTTAGGGGGGGTAATGTTTGTGAGTGAAAATCTTTCTTTACGTTTGCTGTTTTCTTCAGTGCTAATACTAGGGGGTATTTCTGTAGTGATACTAGGAAGGAAATATGTGCAAACTCGTGCTCTTTCCTAGTCGAATTTAATATATACAATACGAGGATGTGATTGTGTTCGCGGTAATTTTTCGTGCTAAATCAGGTGTCCAAGATAAGGACTATTACAGTGCAGTAGAAAAAATGAGGGAACTCGCATTTAGTAAATATGCGTGCAAAGAGTTTGTTTCGGTGACAGAAGGAAAGCAAGAAATAGCTATCTCTTACTGGGAGAGTGAGACGGCCATTAAAGCCTGGAAAAACGATGCCGAGCACATGGCATCGAAAGAGCTAGGGCGTTCGAAGTGGTATGAATCCTATATAGTACAAGTTGTCGAAATTAAGCACGAATATGGGTATGCAGGGTAAGTATATTTTTTCGTAACAGGGTTTAACTGAGTGCAATTATAAAATTATAACTAATATGTAATAGATGCTAAAAAAGCGGCCTCCAAAACTACGAAGGTGCTTTTTAGTTTGTGAACCTATGAAAGTGTTGATAGCAGCGGTTGAATTGGGCTTCGATGTGAAATCAAAGCCAAGCACAGTATCAATAAGAATAAAATTGAATTATAGAAAGAAGCACGGTGGCTCATGACAAATAATAATGAAGAATTACTTAACCTAAAAACCGATTGGCAGCAGCGTGCGATGGTGAGTCAGTCGGCCCACTATGAATCGGGCAATTATTATGAACGGATGTTTTTGTATTTGGGCGCCACTGTGGTTTCCATGTCAGCGATTATCGGTAGTGCTGAAGTACTAATACCGGCAGAACTTGTAGAAAAAATAGGGCCGAATATCGTTAAAAGCATATCAGGGACAATAAGCTTATTGATTGCGATTTTGGCGGGCCTTCAAACTTTTCTTAAATTCAGCCAAAAATCAGAAAAGCATAAACTAGCTGGCGCGAAATATGGCGATGTGCGACGCTCTCTCGAAGAGCTTACGCTGTTATTAGATAAGCCAGGCGAGGAGGCTGAAATGGCGCTTCATGATATAAAAAAGCAGCTGGACTCCCTTGCATTGGAATCCCCTGAAATACCGAATGATATCTTCATCAAACATGGTGGTAGTGATTCTTAATCGCTGCATAATTTATCGCAAGCGTTCAATTGCCTAATATTTTGACATTATATGTGAGAAGTATTCATCGAATTCTGGGGTATGGGTCTATTATTGTGAAATGCATTGTGGATACCGTCAATATTAGCGTTAGAAACGTAAACGGTTGGGGTAATGCAACGCTATTGCGTATGCCACAGCTTATGGCATTGCACGCCAAAATTTATTGTAGGGGCTGCATTTTATGGGTTATGTGAAAATTGTATTGATTCTTTGCGTTAGCCTTAGTGGCTGTGCCGCGAAAACGGCCTATCGTGAAAGTTGCGGAAGTGAAGTGAATGCCGCGTGGAATGAACTAGAAGCTGCAAAAGCAAAGGGCCTGGCGGGTTCAGTAAATTATACAAAAGCACTGGGGCTTATCTCTCTAGCGAAGTCGATGCAAACGATAGAAAATTTTGATAATTGTGTGAGACATGCAAAAAAGGCGCGCTATTACGCTGCGCAATCTCGAAAGGGCAGTTAGCGCCGACGACCCATTCAAGCTCATATGAATTCTCAAAAATATACTCCGCCGTGAGGTTTAGCTTCTACTCTCTAAATAACAAAAAAGATTTACAAAAACGATATGGATTTAGATACATTAAAACAAAGAGCTAGGGCTTTTGATTACTTATTTGATGCTGTAGTTGTCACTGATTTAGAAGGCACTATCATAGATTGGAACAAGGGCTCGGAAGCGCTTTATGGCTATACAAAAGAAGAGGCGCTTGGCCAGCCCGTCAATATTTTGCATGTACCTGATGATTCTGCGTCTATAACAGCAGAAGTGATTTCGGCGGTAACGTCTAGCGGAAAATGGAACGGCGAGATAAGAATGCTGCACCAGAGTGGCGAAATTGGTTGGATAGAATCAATGTGCGTGCCCATATTTGATTCAGACAACCAAATGGTGGGTGCATTAGGTATAAACAGAGATATTTCAGAACGCAAACGTGAAGCTGAAAAGCTCAAGCAGCTTGCACATTATGATCAGCTTACCCACTTACCTAACCGTTACATGTTATTTGATCGTTTTGAGCATCTCGTTGCGCAGTCAAAACGTAGCAAGCAGATGTTTGCTCTATTTTTTATCGATTTAGATGGTTTTAAAGTCATCAATGATTCCCACGGCCATTTATGTGGTGACAAAGTATTATTGGAGGTTGCTAGCCGAATCAAGTCTGCTGTAAGAGCATCAGATACGATCGCGAGAATTGGAGGCGATGAGTTTGTACTGCTAGTAGAAAGCGTTACTGACAGAAAAGCGGTTTTGACTGTTGCAGCCTTACTGCATGAAGCCTTCAATAAGGTGACAGTCGTTGATGGCAGAGAATTAAAAATTCGATGTAGTATTGGTTCAGCCGTATACCCAGACGATGGGGCTACAGCAGATGAATTGCTTGCTGTAGCTGATACGAATATGTACCAACAAAAGCAATGCAAAGCATATTAAAATTATCTTGGTATTTTTTACGTATATTGGGAATCACAAAGCTTGTGAACAAATTTGGTCAAGAAAAATATTAAGGAATAAAGTATCGCGAGAGCTTTAAAGCCTTTCCGTATCGGTTTGGGCGGTGCAATATAAATTACGATACCGTTAACTTACTTTTCTCAGTAGCTTCCGAACAGGAGCTATCTATCAATAAAAGGAAGGGCAAAATGAAGCATATTGTTAGTGTTATTCTTGTATTGATTTCCTTCAGTCATAGTGCAAATGCAGAAATAAAAAAGGTTGTATTTCACATCGACCAAAAAGAGAAAGGAAGCTATTTGGTGAGGTCGGTTGGCAATTTTGTGTCTTCTAACCCTAATGCCAAGGTGGTGGTTGTCGTAAATAATACAGCTGTACTTAGGTTATATGTAAAGAGTAAGTTAAGCACTAAATTCACAGAACTTATGCAACAAGGTGTAGATGTTGGCGTATGTAATAATGCAATTATTGCGAATGAAGTAGATGCAGCGTCGGTTATTCCTGGAGTGAAATTTTTGAAAAAAGGCGGAGTAACGCGAATCATCGAGCTTCAATCTCAAGGTTATGCATATATCAAAATCTGAATGTAAGTGGTGCCGAGAAAGTGTTGTCACGGTTCTTGCTCTGATGCACTAAGGCCACAGATAGCGTGCGTGAGAATGATGAAGCTGAAATATGTATATTTTTTTTGGGCTGCGATACTTTCGGTGCTTCGGTAAATTTTTGTGGTAAAGCATGTCGGTGCAAAGTATGAAAGCAGTTAAACGATTTTTAGGTGTGCAAAGCCCGGTTCATATATCGGACCGGGTTGCGTCAGTCTTAGGCGGTTTTATTGCAATCTTTGCGACGTTTTTTGCGAGTAGCTATACCTTAGGCTTTGAAGGTGGGCTTGCTATATTGCCCTCCATGGGGGCTGCTACAGTTTTACTATTTGCCGTACCTCATGGTCAGCTTTCTACCCCTTGGGCGCTGTTTGCCGGGAACACAATATCGGCAGTGGCGGGTGTAACGGCTTTTATTTTGGTGCCCAACGTGTACCTTGCAGCGGCATGTGCCGTGGGGGCATCGATATTATTAATGCACTTCGCGCGCTGTATTCATCCACCTGGCGGTGCTACAGCTTTGGCTTTTGTTGTAGGTGGTAGCACGCTACAGAATTTGGGCTATTGGTATGTGTTAACGCCGACGCTGGTTAATTGCGGCGTACTTTTTATTGTCGCATTTATATTTAACAATCGCTTTGATTGGCGAAGATACCCCCAAAGCTTAATGCGCTATCGGCAAGTGACTTATAGTCCGGGCACCAAACAAATTTCAGTGGCTCATATCAGGCAAGCAGTCGATCAGGCAGGTATCGTTATTGATACGACTGCAGAACAAATCAAACACATTGCAGACCTTGCTGATCAAATTATGCGACAAGAAAAAGTCGCTGGTTTTGATTTGGAACTCGGTGCGTTTTACACAAATGGCCTACCGGGAAGAGAATGGTCAGTTCGGCAGGTGATCGAAGAACGAAAACATGAAGACCCATCAAAAGACATGGTGATATATAGAACTGTTGAAGGTGCAAACAAGGGTATCTCTGGTAGTTGTAATCTAGAAGTGTTTGCCACTTGGGCGAGAGAGAAGCTTCGGTCCGGTAGCTAAACTGACGTCTGTTCCTTCCACATAAGTAGAGCGCAGCTCGGTGCATTTCTTGTGGGTGTTTGAGAAAAAGTTAGGGCAAAAGCGTGAGTGAGATAGAAGCGAGAAAATAAGCGGTTTGGCCACGCCGCAGACCCAATTGAACGCTTTCGGGGCACACTTGTACAATACGCCAATATTGGCCAGATCGCTGCTGGGGTTTTAGGCCAACGCCTAAGCTCCGAACGACGGCGGGCAATTTTCGGTTGAGTTGGATGCCGAGCCCCATTGGCTACATGGGCTTATCGTTGTTGTGTTCATGTGCTTCGGCTAGGAAGAGAAAAAATGGCGCCGAAAATTGGTTCTACTATAGAAAAGCTATTTCGCACTGATAAAACTGTGGGTTATTATATCCGCGATTTGCGCGAAGTTTTCTGGGTGGAACACCCCGGGGCGGGGTCATCCTGACCGAACGTGCATACTAAAAAAGTAGTTGACTTGCTCTATAAAAGCCTGTATTTTGCGCTCAGCTAGAAAGTAAGCCTCATTTTTTATATGCTCCACTACGTCGTATCTTTGTCGTCCTTCGTCCTGTAGTTTTAAAATTTTGACTTTTTTTTCACGCTAATCACGCCCACGAAGGCACTTTTAAATTTTTTATTACAGGATTATCCAATATGTCTGACAAAACTACTGGCACAGTAAAATGGTTTAACGAATCAAAAGGTTTTGGCTTTATCGAACAAGAGTCTGGCCCAGACGTTTTTGCACACTTCAGTGCAATCGCAAGCTCCGGCTTCAAAACTCTTGCTGAAGGCCAAAAAGTTGAGTTCACTGTAACTCAAGGCCAAAAAGGCCCACAAGCGGAAAACATTGTTGCGCTTTAATATTTGCTAACTAAGCAAATATACGAAAAAGCAAGTCATCGCGACTTGCTTTTTTTGTGCCCAAAATAATTGTTAGCACCATTATCAACTGTACATGAGCGCTAGCATTCTCAAGAAAATTCTAGTTGTTGCTCTACCACGTGCGGTTTAACATAGACCTCGCTTTTATGATCACATCGTTTTTTACTAACTAAACTATGAAAATATGGGTCGATGCTGACGCCTGTCCTGTCGCTATAAAAGAAGTACTGTTTCGAGCATCAAACCGAATAGGTATTGAGCTCATATTGGTCGCGAATCAATATATTAAAGTCCCCAACTCAAGCACGATTAAGATGCTGCAGGTGCCTTCGGGTTTTGACGTGGCAGACAATGAAATTGTCCAACGCACCGAGGCTGGCGACCTAATAATCACAAGCGATATTCCCCTGGCGTCTGAAGTATTAGAAAAGAACGCGTTTGTTTTAAGCCCCCGTGGTGAACGAATGACCAAAGATAACATTGGCGCGCGTCTAAATATGCGTGATTTTATGGAAACGATGCGCTCAAGTGGTGTTCACACAGGGGGGCCACAAGCAATGACAAAAAGCGATATTAAAGCTTTTGCAGATCAGCTGGATAAGATGCTCGCCAAAGCTAAAAAATAAAACGAACAACAATACAACTAACTTAATACGATAGTCATTAAAGATACTAAGGGGTGAGAAAGTGGATAGAAAATATGTCATGACAGCAATCGGATATGGAATTCTCGGTTTGATCCTGGGCATTTATATGGCCGCCACGCGCAATCATTCTCAGTTGCCTACACACGCACATATCATGCTACTGGGCTTTGTTGTATCTTTTATTTACGGCGCGAGTTTTAAACTCTGGTTAAGTGAAGCCTCCGGCAAGCTAGTTTCTGTGCAGTTTTACCTTCACCAAATTGGTACGCCTATTTTGTTGTTGTCCCTATTTTTAATGTATGGCAACGTTGTTGCTGCCAAATCGCTTGCACCCTTTCTTGCGCTTTCATCGATACTTATTTTGGCTGGCATGATTTGCTTTAAAGTACTGTTTATCAAAAACAAATAAACACAGAGAATAGAATACGAATAAAGCGAAGGTATCGAGAAAATTTCCGCTTGCCCTTGTCGTAAAGTAAAAACCAAAGGTGAGCCAGATATGATCGACGCCATGAAAGGTGAAACGTAGCGTTCTATCAAGTGGTAGACAGTGGCCGATAGAATGAACGCCAATTTTGTGATGCCTGTGCTACGTTCTGTACCGGCTTGCGTAAGTTATGCCAGACAACGCGGTTGTCGCAGAAGGTTAGTGTGAAGGCTCAGAATATAAAACACCGAACTATACGGTATCGACAAAGTCGAAACATCACTGGGTAAGTTTGCTTGGCAATGTATGTTGTTAGCAAAACAAACACCCAACAGTTAAAGAGTTCACCGCTTTCGCAACCAGATAAAATTTCTAAAATTTAGGGACGAAAATGTACAAAATACTAACAGTATGCTCACTTAGTTTTGCATTATTGGCCTGTGCGAATCAGAACCTGACCGAAGCGCAAAAGTATGAAAAGTTACAAAATAGCTTGAAATACGACAGCTATCGTAAGCTATCGAAAACCGGGATTGGTGCGATAGTCGATACTTATAATCATGTCGCCGAAAAAGAAGACAAGCAGCAAGCAACAAAGCCTTACGTTTTTGCCATGAGTAGTTTTATTTGGTTGATGGCCATGCAGCCAGACTTTGCTATTGCAGATGCAAATACAGCACGCAGGAAAAAAGCGTCTGATAAAGCGCGGTATGTAGCGCTGGCTACTCAATCAATGGCATTTTATCAAAAAGGTTGGTCTGGCTTGGCAGAAGGTTACAGTCAAGAAGCTAAAACCCTTATGGCCGCCGGTAATATTAACGAAACGTATGAAAATGAGCAGCAGCTCGCTTACTTGGTGCTTGGTGGTCTAGCTATTTATAACGGTGATTCGGTATTAGCGCAAAATAGTTTCCAGGGTTTGGGAGAAAGTGTAGGAAAACCTTGGTTGGCAGATTTGGCGCGTATTGCGGTAGGTTTAAAAGAAGGTACGCTTTCAGAATCTCTGCGTATTATCAGAGGCTTGAGAAACAATGAAAACCTATCTGATTCAGAGAGAATGTTGTTTACCAGACTAAACAAATCGCTTTCTAAACAGCAAGAAAGCGGTGGTATTAAGCGGAATACACTCAACCGACAAATCACAAATATTGCATTTCAGGCAGTGCTAGATAGCGAAAATGAATCGATAGCTGCATTAGGGAATAAGATAAAAAAATTCCAAAATAAGATAGATCTTTAATGCCAATAACGTTGATAGAAGCCTTATGAACAAAAGAACATACCAAATTGTAGTGAGCTTTTTCTTCCTGTTTCTGTATGGTGAAATCACACATGCGGAAACGATATTCGACCGGGCGGTAAAACTTGTAACCAGTGTTACTGGTGATGAAGACGACAACAAGCAAAATAACAAAAAGTCAGACCTATCATTCAAAGTTAATATGCCAAATGACCTGCCTTCTCATTGGCATCTAAGCGCGCTAAGAGAGCATGTCTTCGGTGGCGAAATTTTATTGGCAGAAGCGGGCAGTATTAATAAACCTATCATCCTTCTTGTTCATGGTTTGGGGGCTTCGGGAATGCGTGATTGGCTCAACGTCGTGCCAAGTTTAGAGCATGACTACCGCGTTGTGATGTTGGATTTACCGGGCTTTGCTTCTTCCTCAACGCCTGCTGGCAAATATTCCCCCAGTAATTATGCGCGGGTTTTAGCGGAAGTAAAAACATATATTTCGCCGCATGAAAAAATTCGCGTTATCGGCCACTCAATGGGTGGTGCGGTGACATTGCGCTATGCTGCCGACTTCCCAGACGACGTATCAAGCATCGTGTTAGTCGATGCTGCTGGAATACTCGAGCGTACCGCATTTATTAAACATAACGCATCTTTGCCAGATATACTTGAATACTCACCAGGTAAACTGAATCAAATCGTTAACAATACAAAAGACTTTGGCCACAACCTTGTAGAGGTGGTGAATACATTTCCCGATGTGACTCGATTATTAGTGACGGATTCTGCATGGGCCAAGGTGTTTGGTAATCGCGGAAACATAAATGCAGCGTTTGCGCTTATTAAAGAAGATTTTAGCGACGCGCTGCATAAAGTAAAAATACCTGTGGGAATATTATGGGGTGAGGATGATGGTGTAGCGCCATTGCGTACTGGTAAAGTGTTAGATCGGCAACTTGAAAATGCATCGCTTGTTGTAATACCAGGTGCGAAGCATGTTCCTATGAAAAGCCACCCAGAGCAATTCAATGCGTATCTGAAACAATTGATTGAGACACCGAACCAAACGCCAAGTTGGTCTAAACAGATTGCTGAGCTTAAGTGTCGTAATGAGCAGGGCAAAACATACAGTGGTAGTTACAAGCGAATTGATATATCTAAGTGTAACGATGTTACATTAATCAATGTGACCGCAGAGGAAATAAAGATTAAGAACTCCCGCGTTAATTTAGAAAATGTAACCATAAATTCCAGTACTTTGGCGATGAAAGTAAAAAAATCTACCGTTCACGCGACCAACATAGAAATACGAGCAAAAGACGGTATACAGGCTAAAGCCAGTCGTTTTGATATTGCGGGTGCTAATATACAGGTAACAAATAAAGCAGTTTTTGCTACAGAGAAGTCACGCTTTATATTTTCTATTAGTCAGATACAAAGTGCATTTAGTCGTAGTTCGGTACATGGTGTGTACCAGTTAGAAAATGAAATACTTGATAAAAAAATATAAACTTATTAAATCGATGTTTGCTTTTCTCTTAAATTGAAACGTTTTCTAGCGTAAAAACCATCTTTCAAGCACGTCTTATAGGTCTTCCCTTTTTAAAATGGAATATTCCATTTTTAGCTAAGCTCTAAAAATCATAATCAAGTAGTCATATTTATCTGAAAATATTCACTAGTATTCGTTTGCTCCGTATTAGATAACAAGGAGCAGCGGGGCGTTGATTTTTTGTTGGATTCCAATAGAAGCATATACTATCAATGACCAAATAGGACTTAATCATGTTTATAAAAAATCATTAATTACGTCACTGGCCTTAGCTTCAGCTTTTTTCGTGAACGCAGGTTTCGCCGTGCCACCAACATGTGAAGTGATTGATGTTACGGAAATACAGGAAAACAATGTCACTAACTGCGAGGTTGGCCCCGGATTTATTATTGACTGGGCGAATGGTGGAACGAATGTCTCAACCTTCTGGACTGCGGGTGATTACGTACTTCAAGTGTATGCGGAAGATGTAAATGGTGAGTTTCACTATTCGAGAAATATCGAGTTCACGGTAGAATTCGACGCACCTTGGTTTACCGATACGAACCAAAATCACTTGTTATCTGGCCGTGATTACCCATTTGGTTTTCAATATTCTGGTATTGGTACAAATGAAGCGTTGGGTTCTGCGTACGTTGAAACGAGTCTACGGAGCGATTTTCCTGGTTTTTGAAGCCTGGTAGATTCGTGTAACTAGTCAAAAAATATCTCGTTACGCTTGCAGCAGCGTTTGTAAAACTTGTTAGCTGCGTGGCATTATTGAAGCCGGTGCATCGTCACCGGCTTTTTTGGTTTGTAATATCGACGATGAGAGATAGGGCAGGATAGACGCGAACATATCATCTCGTATTTCTAGGTGGGCTCAATATGGATTGGAAGTTATATTTAACTATTTTTGCATCAGTATTTGTTGCTGAACTGGGTGATAAAACGCAACTTGCAACGATGTTATTTGCAGCGGATAAAGATGTAAGTAAGTACTTGGTGTTTTTCGCTGCGGCTTCAGCGTTGGTAGTGGCAACTGCCGTCGGGGTTCTGGCGGGCACATTCCTTTCCGGATTTATCAATGAAAAAATATTGCACTATTGTGCGGGCATAGGTTTTATTATAATCGGGTTCTATACTTTATATAGCGCATAAAATTGCAAGGTTTTGAACCTTAGAAACCAATATACGAGAGTAAATGTATGAAAGTATTCATGATGCTAATGCTTTGCCTATTGTCACTCACGGCTTGTGCGCCAGAAGTGGGGAGTGATAAGTGGTGTAACAATATGGAAGAAAAACCAAAAGGGGATTGGACCATGAATGAAGCCAGTGAGTATGCTTCGAGCTGCGTGTTTCGAAAAAGGGAAGACTAAGACTTCGCTGTTGAGCGAGTATTTAACGCTTCCAGAATGCCGGCGTAAACAGAACTAACAAGGTAAATACTTCTAGTCGGCCGAGTAGCATGGCAAAACATAAAATCCATTTTGCCGCTGGACTGATATCACCGTAGTGTGCTGCCACAGCGCCAAGGCCAGGGCCGAGATTATTTAAGCAGGCCCCCACAGCGGTAAAGGATGTGAGAAAATCTAAGCCTGTTCCTAATAACATCACAGTCATTACTAAGAATGATACGATGTAAACGGCAAGAAACCCCCACACCGCTTCAATCACGCGGTCAGAAACTGTTTTAGTTCCGAGTTTTACATGAATCACCGCGTTGGGGTGAATCAATCGATACAGTTCGCGAATGCCTTGCTTAAGGATAAGTAATACGCGAATGACTTTTAGGCCGCCACCGGTAGAACCCGCGCAGCCACCGATAAACGCAAATAGAAAAATAAGCACGGGTAAAAAGGTCGGCCATACAGAAAAGTCGGCGACGCCAAAACCGGTTGTTGTAAAAATAGAGACTAATTCAAATGCGCCGATAATAAGCGAATCTCCGCCCTTGTAGACACCACTATATGCGAGGTAGCTGGTTACGGTGATTATGCCGAATGCCATCAAGGAAATATAAAAACGAAATTCTGGGTCATGGGTGTAATGAGTGACATCTTTTTGCCGCCAGGCGAAAAAATGCAGTGCGAAATTAATTCCTGATAGCAGCATAAATACAATGCAAATCAGCATGATGATCGGGTTTTCGAAGTGGCCAATACTTGCGTCGTAGGTAGAGAACCCACCGATGGCGACTGTCGAAAAGGCATGGCTAAGCGCATCAAAAAAGTTCATTTCTGTTGCCCAGTAAGCTAGCGTACAAGCAACAGTTAAAGTGAGATAAATGAAAAATAGAGCTTTTGCAGTTTCCGTAATACGCGGTGTTAGCTTACTATCTTTTACCGGCCCTGGTGTCTCTGCCCTATATAACTGCATACCACCGATGCCGAGCATGGGGAGAATGGCAACGGCGATCACAATAATACCAATACCGCCAAGCCACTGTAGTTGTTGGCGATAAAACAAAATGGATTTTGGAAGAAAATCCAAACCGGTAATAACGGTGGCACCGGTGGTGGTTAACCCCGAAAGTGATTCAAATACGGCATCTACAAAAGAAAGTTGTAAACCCTCTGCAATTAAAAAGGGGAGTGATCCAAAGAGTGCGAGTACGGTCCAGAAAAGCGAGGTAATAAGAAATCCGTCTTTAACCCGTAGGTCTTGTTTTACTTGATGTACTGGGAACCAAGCCATTAAGCCGGTAAAAAAAGTAATAGAAAAAGCCAGCAAAAAAGCCGGCATTGTGCCGTCTTGGTAAATGTAAGAAACGGCGATCGGGGGCGCGAGAGTTAAACTGAATAGCATCAGCAAAATTCCCAGCACTTTAAAAATAATGGCGTAATGCATTAGAAGAAAGTGAAGCCGACTTGGAAGAGGCGCTCAACATCGCGCGTAAATCGCTTGTCTAATAAAAACAAAATCACATGATCGCCAGATTCGATAATTAAATCATCACTGGCAACTATGACATCGTGTGTTTTTAGTTTTGACGCCGAGGCGAGCGTCATTCCCATGGCTAATTCTGGCGAGCGTGTTACGTCGAGTTCGGTTTCGGGTTCACATTCACGCACGACCGCACCAATGGTGGCGCCTTCGGGTAAATCAATATCTTCAATCGCGCGGCCTACCACCTTGGAGGTGGAATCGTCGCCGTGGGCGATGACTTCGATCGCTTCCGCAGCACCGCGTCGTAATGAATGAACATTTACAATATCGCCGCGCCGTACATGTGTTAACAAACTGCCGATGGTAGCTTGTTGCGGTGATATCGCAATATCAATTTCGCCGCCTTGTACTAAATCCACATACGCGGGGTTGCTGATTAACGTTAATACTTTGCGCGCGCCCATGCGTTTTGCCAATAGTGACGACATAATGTTGGCTTCATCGGAATTGGTAACGGCGAGAAAGACATCAGTGTCTTCTATGTTTTCTTCGGTTAGCAACTCCTGGTCAGAGGCACTGCCATGTAACACAATAGTGTGATTCAAGTGGTCGGAAAGAAAAGCAGCGCGCTCGGGGCTGAATTCAATAATTTTTACCGAATACATGGTTTCTAATTGGGTGGCCAGGCTCAAGCCGATGTTACCGCCGCCGGCAATAATGATACGTTTATAGGGGCGATCTAATCGTCGCAGTTCGCTCATTACTGCGCGAATATCTTCTTTTGCGGCGATGAAAAATACTTCGTCGTCAGCTTCAATCACTGTTGAGCCGGTAGGAAAAAGCGCGCGATTGCGACGATAGATAGCGGCCACGCGCGTTTCTACATTGGGCATATGTTTGCGAAGAAAGCGTAGTTCTTGCCCCACCAGTGGGCCGCCGTAATACGCTTTTACCGCAACGAGTTGCGCAAGCCCATCGGCAAAATCAAGTACCTGCAATGCGCCAGGTTGTTCCACCAGGCGATAAATGTAATCTGACACCAGTTGTTCAGGTGAAATGATTACATCGATGGGTACCGCTTCATTACGGAAAAGCCCTTCGTGGGTGGCGTATTCTTGCGAGCGAATACGGGCAATTTTGGTGGGTGTTCGAAATAGACTGTAGGCGATCTGGCAGGCGACCATGTTGATTTCATCGATGCCGGTGACGGCAATCAACATGTCGGCATCTTCTATACCCGCTTGAATCAGGATTTCTGGGTGCGAGGCATGGCCAGCGACCACGCCGATATCGAGGCGATCTTGTAGTTCGCGCAAATACTCGACATTGCTGTCGACGACGGTAATGTCATTGGCTTCGCTGCTAAGGTTTGAGGCAAGTGTACCGCCTACGCGTCCAGCACCAAGAATAATGATTTTCATAGAGCTATGTCTGTGTGTCGTAAGGCGCGAGGCGCAACTTACGTATTTGTGGCCTTCTTAAGGAGAGAATAGTAGAAACCATCGTGCCCGTTAATGTGTGGAAACAATTGCCGACCATAAGGGCGTGCTTCTCCCCAAGAAACATCCAGGTTTAAGTGTATCGCGTCGGCCTGCTCTTCCACAAAGCCCTGTATCACTTTTTCATTTTCTTCCGGCAAAATTGAGCAAGTTGCGTAGAGGAACTGCCCGTTTTCTTGGAGTGTCGGCCAAAGCTTGCGCAGCAGGAGCCCCTGCAATTTAACAAGTGAAGGAATGTCTTCCGGACGACGCAAGAGTTTAATGTCGGGGTGGTGACGAATAACCCCCGTTGCAGAGCAGGGCGCATCTAGCAGAATGCGATCGAACTTTTTGCCATTCCACCAGACTGCTGTGTCGCCAGCATCGGAAATTTTGATGTCTGCAAAAAGGTTCAAGCGTTGTAGATTTTCTTCGACCCGCTGCATGCGATGCGCATCGGCGTCAAGCGCGACAAGTGTTGCCAGTTGGTTTTGCGATTCTGCAATATGACAGGTTTTTCCGCCGGGGGCGCAGCAGGCGTCGAGTACGTTCATGCCTTTTTCGAGTTGTAAAAGAGGGGCGCTGAGCTGCGCAGCTTCATCTTGCACACTGAATTTACCTTCCGCAAACCCCGGTAAGGCAGTTACATCTTCCGCTTCTTTTAAACGAATGCCGACAGGGGAATATGCGCAGGCGTCACATTCGATGTCTTGGGCGCTCAACTCCTCGATATAAGCGTCTCGCGTAAGCAATAATTGGTTCACTCGCAGTGTTAGCGGGGCTTGTGTATTGGCCGCGCCCACAATGGCTTCAAATTTGTCTGGCCACTGTTTTTTAAGTTTCCCTAAAAGCCAGGGAGGATGTTCAAATTGTGCATCACTCTTTTCGATGCTTGCGGTAAGCGTGTCTTGTTGTCGTATAAAATTGCGCAACACCGCATTCGCGAGGTTTTTGGCCCAAAGTTTTTTCAATACCTTGGTGGCGTTTACACATTCATTGATGGCGGCATGGTTCGGTACGCGCATGTGCCACAGTTGGTAAATACCCACTAACAAAAGCGCTTTAATGTCGCTATCTTTACTTTTAATGCTCTTGCTAAGCAGTGCAGAAAGGGCTGCTTCTAGGCTGAAGTAGTGACGGCAAACCCCAAAACACTGGGCTTTTACAAAGGCGAGATCTTGATTTGTGAGTAGGGGGTTTGCCTGGGCGACGTGCTCGATACTGTTATCGAGAGAGGCTTTTTGCTGCAGCACAGGCGCCAATGCCTGGGCCGCGAGGGCGCGGGTATTCGGGGGTTTAGGCGAGGGTTTTGGTTTGCTCATTCTTGGCCGAGCACAGTATCGGAGGGTATAAGCTGACCAAAACCGTTGATGAAGGCCTTGCTGTCGCAGGATTTCTTGCCTGCGAGTTGCAGTGTTTCGACGGCAATTTTACCGCGGCCACACTGCACAATGATTTTTGCACCTTCAATGGTAACAGCACCGGCTTGGCCGATACTGGCATCATCGATCAGATCGGCGTTTTGAATGCGCAG
The DNA here is from genome assembly GCA_045430305.1 of Agarilytica sp. Taxonomy (GTDB): domain Bacteria; phylum Pseudomonadota; class Gammaproteobacteria; order Pseudomonadales; family Cellvibrionaceae; genus Agarilytica. The sequence goes on from JAILXW010000003.1 coordinate 503,046, forward strand.
GCGTTGCCCTCTTAAAGTGGTAAAGCACATAGGGAAGGGGTTAAAGGCGCGAATCTTTCTTTGAATGCTTACTGCGTCTTCCGACCAATCAATCTGTGATTCGGCTTTTTCTATTTTGGCGGCGTAGTTACTGAGTGCGTCATCTTGTTTTTCGGCCGTTGCTTTGCCTTGGGCAATTGCGTCGAGGGCTTGTAGCAAAGCGGGTTGCCCAATGTCGATGAGACGATCGTGCAAGCTACCGGCAGTGTCGCTTTCTAGAATTGGGCACTCGCTTTTAATTAGCATATCGCCAGTATCTAGACCCACATCCATCTGCATAATGGTGACACCAGAGCTTGCGTCACCCGCTTCAATTGCACGTTGAATCGGCGCTGCGCCACGCCAGCGAGGCAGAATAGAGCCGTGTACGTTGATACAGCCAAGTTTTGGTGTGTCGAGCACCGCTTTAGGCAGAATCAAGCCATAGGCGACGACTACCATAAGGTCGCAATCGAAAGCGGCAAGTGCTTCCTGAGCGTCTGGGGTTTTAAGGCTTTGTGGTTGAAGTACGGGTAGGCCATGCTCTACCGCCAGCGCTTTTACCGGGCTGGGGCTGAGTTTTTTCCCCCGGCCAGAAGGGCGATCGGGTTGGGTGTATACCGCACAAATTTCGTGCTCACTCGCAAGAAGAGCGCGCAGGTGCGCTGCGGCAAAGTCGGGTGTGCCGGCAAAAATAAGTTTCAAAAGAGCGTTAGGCCTGTATTTTGTGTTGTTTTTCCAGCTTTTTGCGAATGCGCTGGCGTTTCATGTTACTGATGTAATCAACAAACAATTTCCCATCCAAATGATCGACTTCGTGCTGAATGCACACGGCGAGCAGGCCTTTGGGCTCAATGGTGAAGCTGTTGCCATCTCGACCTAAAGCCGTTACGCGAACATGTTCAGGCCGCGTGACTTTTTCGTAAAATCCGGGCACAGACAAGCAGCCTTCTTCGTAGTCAAAGAGGTCGTGATCGAGTACTTCAATGTCTGGGTTGATGAATACCATCGGTTCATTGTGTTCTTCGCTGCAGTCGATGGTGATCACGCGTTTATGTACATTTACCTGAGTGGCGGCAAGACCAATCCCTGGTGCGTCGTACATGGTTTCGAACATATCATCTACCAATCGGCGAATCTCATCATCTACTTTTTCGACCGGTTTAGCGACCGTACGTAGACGCGGGTCGGGGAATTCTAATATGGGTAAGAGGGCCATTATCTAGTAAAACTTCCAGTAATGAGCGAACTAAGGTCGCTAACATTATGACAACTAAGGGTTTATACTGCTTTATGAATTGGCTTTTTGGGCCTATTCGCGCTTTAATTAGACTATTATAACGGCTAATAGTGCTCTATTTAATGGCCAATAGCTTCCAATATTGGCTAATGGCTCTCTATTTAGTGCTTAATGGGCCTCTATACTAAAGCTAATGGCCTCTCCCGCCGAACCAACAGGACTCGAGTAATGAAAAAAACACTCCTGGGAATTCTTGCCGCAGCGACGCTTTCGGTTGTGTCGTCTATGTTTGTACATGCGCAAGACCCAATCTTACGCGATGACGTTCCAGACACGCACACCGTTGTAAAGGGCGATACTCTGTGGGACATTTCAGCGAGCTTTTTAAAGAACCCCTGGATGTGGCCAGAGATTTGGCATGTTAACGCCCAAATAGAAAACCCCCATCTTATTTACCCTGGCGACGTTATTCGCTTGGTGTTTTTCAAAGGTAAACCTCGCTTAGAACTCGACACCTCAGGTCGTATTTATAAGATGTCTCCACAAGTGCGAGAGCTTAGTGCAGGCGAAGCGATTGATACTATTCCTTTGGATAAAATCAACAGCTTCCTTTCTCGCAGTCGTGTAGTTGGAGAAAAAGAGATTGATAAAGCCCCCTATGTAGTTGCCGGTGGTGATGATCACTTGGTGGTGGGTGCTGGCGATAAGGCCTATGTTCGCGGAGATATTAAAGAAAAATACGTTGGCTACGGCGTGTACCGTAAAGGCGAAATCTTTGTTGACCCTGTCTCGCGAGAAAAGCTAGGTGTACAAGCATTGGATATTGGCTCGGGTGAGATTGTTGCCATCGATGGTGATATTTCTACCATGGCCGTGTCACGCACGACTGAAGAAATGCGCGCAGGTGACCGCTTGTTGCGCCACGAAGAGCGCACGGTAGATTCAACCTTTTACCCATCGCCGCCTAACGCCAATATCGAAGGGGTAATCCTTGCGGTAGAAGGCGGTTTAAGCCAAGTGGGCAAATTCGACGTGGTTGTGTTGAATCGCGGCCAACGTGAAGGCATGGCAGCGGGTAATGTATTGGCGGTATATAAGCGCGGTAACAAAATTCGTGACCGCGTGAGTGGCCAGTCTGTGACGTTGCCTGATGAACGTGCGGGCCTGTTAATGGTATTCCGAGTTTTTGAAAAAGTCAGTTTTGGGTTAGTATTGGAAGCTGAGCGCGGTATTTCAGTGAACGACAAATTGAAAAACCCTTAATTCGAATTCCATAAATCTCTTAAGGCTGCGCGACTTGCAGCCTACAGCCACCAAGGACGGTGTTATGCAAGAAGTACATTCTGCCTCCCCCTCAATTTCACTACCTGTTTCTGAACTAGAAGCTGCTTTGCTGCTGCTGGGAATAAAAGGGTTTGGTGTGAGTCGCTATTGGCAACTTATCGCGGCCATTTCTCGCCCGAGTGCGGTTTTTGAATTGCCCGAAGCGGCATTAAGCGCATTTTTCAGTAGCACCCATTTGCAAGAAGTGAAGCGTCTGCGATGTGAAGCCGCACACCCCGGTCGGTTCAGTGCCGCACGCTGTATTGAGTGGTGCCAACTTAACCAAGTACGACTGCTGCATCATTTGGATGATGACTACCCGGCATTGCTTAAGCACATTCACCGCGCGCCACCCTATATATTCGTGAAAGGTAATGTGCTGGCGCTTTCTGAAAAGCAGGTGGCTGTGGTGGGTAGTCGAAGCGCAACTAAAACAGGGTTAGAGCAAGCAAAGTGGGTGTCTCATCATCTGGCAGATGCGGGTTACGCCATTACCAGTGGCCTTGCTTTGGGCGTTGATAGCCATGCTCATTTGGGGGCGCTGGCCGCGGCTGGTGTCACCATCGCGGTAGTTGGGACTGGTATCGATCAAACCTACCCTTACCGTAATCGCTACCTTGCCGAGCGTATTGTCGCTGAAGGGGGGGCTATTGTGAGTGAATTCCCCTTAGGCACGGTGGCAACACCGCAAAATTTCCCACAACGTAATCGCATCATCAGTGGTCTAAGCGTGGGTACTTTGGTGGTAGAAGCAGCACTTAAAAGCGGTTCTTTGATTACCGCCGATTATGCTTTGGAGCAGAATCGCGAAGTATTTGCATTGCCCGGGTCCACACAGAGTAATTTGAGCCGAGGTTGCCACCAGCTCATTAAACAAGGAGGTACGCTAGTAGAAAATGCGCAAGATATAATTGCTGAGCTAGAGGGGTTTTCGTCGCGACCATTAGAAGATCCGCCTCAGGCATTAGCTTCTAAAAGCTTTGGTCTAGCGTCTACCGCATTGCACCGAGGTGAGATAAAAACTGGCCAGAGATGCCTAAGCAGTGTTAGCAATACAGCAATGATTCCAGATAAAGCGAATGCCCAAGTAAGTTTGAGTGATGATCAACAGCAGGTATTGGCGAAGATACACCATGACCCTATATCACTAGATGCTTTAGTGCTTGAAACGCAGCTTCCTGTGGGCAACCTAATGTCGGCGCTAATGGCGTTGGAGGTCAATGGATTTATTGAAAATGACGTAGGGCATTACACCCGGGCCTTTGATGGCGCTGTAGTTTAGAACGCTGTTTTTCCTCTGTTAAGCCTGCATATTCTTGCAGGCTGTATACGCATGCCGTATCTTCTCCCTCTCTGAATTTTTCATTTGCGAGCTAAAATTTTTTGAGGTTATGGTGTACCACAGTAAAATTTCTTCCTGCGTACATGCGCTGCATTCTGGTGGTGTCATCGCCTACCCAACAGAAGCCGTTTGGGGCCTGGGTTGTGACCCTTTCAATGCGGAAGCAGTGGCTTATATTCTGGAGCTTAAACAGCGCGCCTGGCAAAAGGGCGTAATTTTGGTAGCTGCCGAAGAATCGCAATTTGAATTTATTTTGCACGATTTGGAAAAAGAACATCGTGAAAAAATGCGCGCAAGCTGGCCCGGGCACACAACTTGGCTGGTGCCACACCAAGAGCGCATTCCTCAGTGGGTATGCGGCGAGCACGATACTATTGCGCTGCGTGTGAGTGCGCACCCCATTGTGGGCGCCTTGTGTAAAGCGTTTAATGGGCCGATTGTTTCGACCTCGCTCAACCCCCAAGGTTTCCCGCCTGCGTTAACGCAATATAAATCACGTTGTTATTTTTCTAAACGAAATACACAAGAAAGGCCCTTAACTTTTGCGCCGGGTCATGTCGGCGCACATGGGGTTCCGTCACAAATTATCGATTTGCTTAGTGGCAAAATCATTCGATAAAACACCTAAGGTATGAATGTGAGTGTTGATAAATTAGCAGTAAAAAATTATTTAATGGCATTACAGGATGCAATCTGTGAGCGCCTTGCTCAGGCGGATGGTAAAGGCGAGTTTGTCGAAGACTCATGGCGGCGAGAAGAGGGTGGCGGCGGAAGATCACGTGTAATTACCGAGGGCGCTGTAATAGAAAAAGGCGGTGTCAATTTTTCTCATGTTATGGGTGCAGAAATGCCAGCATCGGCAACAGCGCACAGACCAGAACTTGCGGGAAGAAGTTTTGAAGCAATGGGTGTGTCTTTGGTTATTCACCCAAATAACCCTTACGTACCCACAAGTCACGCTAATGTTCGATTCTTTATTGCAGAAAAAGAGGGCGAAGACCCTGTGTGGTGGTTTGGTGGTGGCTATGATTTAACGCCTTACTATGGCAACGATGAAGATTGTATTAGCTGGCATCAGACGGCAAAAAATGCCTGCGACCCTTTTGGTGAAAACGTCTACACCGATTACAAAAAGTGGTGCGACGACTACTTCTATTTAAAGCATCGCGACGAGCCGCGTGGTGTTGGCGGTTTGTTTTTCGATGACCTAAATCAATGGGGCTTCGACACCTGCTTTGCATTTTTGCAATCGATAGGTAATTCGTATTGCGATGCTTACGTACCGATTATCGAACGCAGAAAAAATATTTCATTTGATGACAAGGAAAAACAATTTCAATTGTACCGGCGTGGTCGATATGTTGAATTTAATTTGGTTTTTGATCGAGGCACCTTATTTGGTTTACAAACCGGTGGGCGTACCGAATCCATTCTTATGTCTCTGCCGCCATTAGTGCGCTGGGATTATAACTGGCAACCGGAACAGGGCAGCAAAGAAGCTAAGCTAACAGAATACTATTTAACTGGGCGCAACTGGTTAGAGCAATAAATTATGTCGAATAATACAGACAAATACGCAGTTTTTGGTAACCCGATCGAGCATTCGCTTTCTCCAACGATTCATGCAGAATTTGCCAAGCAATTTGGTAAAACAATCGATTATCAAAAACAATATGTCGAACTAGGAAGTTTTCCGAAAACGACGAGCGATTTTTTTTCTGGTGCTGGTAAAGGTCTAAATATTACCGTGCCTTTTAAACAAGAAGCCTATACCTTTGCCAATGTACTTTCGGCGCGGGCAAAAGCGGCTGGCGCCGTGAACACTTTAGTGCTGCAAGAAAATAAGCAGGTGTTGGGTGAAAATACCGACGGATTTGGCTTGGTAAATGATATGAAAGAACGCTTGGGTTGGAGCTTAGAAAACGCTTCGGTTTTAGTAGTGGGTGCCGGTGGCGCTGTACGCGGTGTCTTGCTGCCACTATTAAATGAAAGCCCCCAGCAGGTGGTAGTGGTTAATAGAACTTTAGAAAAAGCTCAAATGTTAGCAGAGCAGTTTCACGCCAATGGCAATATTCAAGCGGGTCGTTTCGAAGATCTAAAAAATATAAATGGCGGCTTCGATATTATTATTAATGGTACCTCTGCTAGTTTAGGCGGCGACATTCCGCCCCTAGATGCGTCGTTAATTACCGCTCAGACTTGCGTCTACGATATGGTGTATGGAAAAGCGCTGACACCTTTTTTAAAATGGGCAAAAGACCAAGGTGCTAAAGAAGTTGCTGATGGCTTGGGAATGTTGGTAGGGCAAGCGGCAGAAAGTTTTCGTCTTTGGTTTGGCAAACGGCCTGAGATATCGCCAGTGATAGAATTGTTAAGGGCGAAGCCGTAAAAACCGGTATGCTGAATCAGCACCAAGACTGCCCGCCAATGGGAAGCTCAAGTAATTCGTTCACATTGGCTTCAATAATTTTGTAGCCAACATTCCCTGCTAAACGTTGGCGGTTTTCATTAAAAATGAGCGTTGGGCTGGAATTAATGTTGAGTTCGTTTACCATGTGAAAATCGTGTGACAACGCTGCATAGGCTTTGCCACAAGTTATAAGGTTTTCTACTTGCTCGGTTGGCAGTGGCGAATCTGAAACAATCTCTTTTAATATCTCACAATTGGAAACATCCCGATTGTCGACAAAAAAACTTTCTCGCATATGCTTCAAAAATTGACGAAACGCGCCGTGGGGCACATGCCCTTCTTCCTCGAGTAATCGTGCAGCGGCTAAATATAAATGCGCAGGCATAGAGGACCGTGGGGTCGGGTCTATCCAGACCTTTGGGTGTAGACGAATATGTTCGAATTCTTCTTGTAGTGCTGCTATGTGTTTATGGTAAGCCTCAACACCACCGCGATCTTGCCAGTTATTCACAATTTTTCGGTGTGCATCGCCAAATACCGGCATAAAGTGATATTCAAGCGAAATGCGTTCGCCAAACTTTGCTAAAAGTTCGTCTACACGAATTTGTGAAATGTAAGCCCATATACAGAGAACATCTGAATAGTGAGTAATTTTTATGGGTGTCATAGTGTTGCTGTCTACTAGGTGCGTAATGCCATTAAAGTATGCGGCTAAATCAAATGGCGTGACTGAGCATATCGCGTAAAAACCGTTTTGGGTCGGGGTTGCTTTTGCCTTGTATCAGGCACCGAAGGGTAAAGAGACTGCCGCCGAATATTCGCAAAAGTGTTGCCCATAAAAAATATATGCGCCCATGATTTTTTGTAAAATAATGTTTACGCGAGTCGAGCCAGTATTGAGGAATACGTTCCCACTTTTTCATGCCGGTAGACGCGGAACCCACATGGGCTACTTTACTTTCTAGTATATAGCGGGTGCGCCAGCCAGCGCGATTGGCGCGTAACAATAAATCTGTTTCTTCGAAATATAAGAAAAAGGTCTCATCAAAAATGCCGATTTCTTCTAGCGTTTGTATGCGCATTAGAACACTGGCGCCGGCTAACCAATCGACATCGAGGCTCGCCTCGGGAATGCCAACGGGTACTTGGTATTTTTTTAACAGTTTAGACACTGGGCCAAAACGTATCGAACCTTCTAGCTCACCAAAAGCGCTCGGAAAACGAAAGGCAGTCTCGTGGGGTGTGCCGTCTACGCCGTAAATATAGCTGCCGGCAAAGCCGTAATCATTGTGCTCGTCGAGAAAATCCACTAAGCACTTAATGGCATCTTTATCTGGAAAGGCGTCAGAATTAAGGATGTAGATATATTCCACATCAGGGAAAGCTTCACGTGCATAATTTATAGCAAAATTATTCCCTGAGCCAAAACCACCATTGTGACCGGTTTGGTGAAGTTCAATTTGATTCCATCCATTTGTATTCTCATTTTGTTTTTCTTGAATGGCTTCACGCAACTTCTCTTCGCTGCCATCTTGTGAATCGTTATCGACAACTACAATTTTCCAGCCGCCTTGAATACTTGCAAGTGCATTGATAGTGGCTTGAATCGCATCAAGCGTAAGTTCTGGGGTGCGGAAATTAAGTATAGAAACAGCAAGTTTCAATGTGTACTCCAAGTTAATGAAAATGGTTGCTAACGATTAAATACAAATTAATCGCGGTCGGTACGTATCCATTTGGTTTGTTTTCTCACGACGTATGCAATGTAAATCGCTATTTTAGAAAACATATATATAGGAATGTGCACCAGGGCCTTAGCTGACAGTATGTGTTGCGCATGACAAAACCAGGTCAATAAGATGCTAAACAACAAAGCAGTCAAATAATGGGTGCTTACTTCAAAAAACATCCACGAGCCGCTGACAAAGCCATAGGCCAAAAATACCAACCAAGCCCCGCCAATAACCAAAATGAGCAAGGTGAGAGGGGGAATGATTAAATCTAGCATCATGCCAAAAGCTTCGATACTTCTGTCTTTAATCGCTCGCTTCAATAAGCGCGGAGCAAATTGCCGCAGCGTACTTAAGTGGCCATGTTCCCAGCGTTCGCGTTGCGTGGCTTCCGCGGCTTCACTGGTAGGAAAATAGCTATACACCAATGCCTCGTCGCAGTAACGCGCCCCCATACCTTTTTCGGCAAGCTCAACACCAAGGCGCATATCTTCAACAATGTCACCGGTTGCGAGCTGAGCTTCACTAATGGCTTTCCAGGGAAAGGCCATTCCTGTGCCTGTGAGAGGTACGGGCATACGCATACGAGCCAAGCCGCGAAGTCGAATTTTATTTTTAACCATAAAGGCAAATTCAGAAACTTTGACTGCAAGGCGATCGACGTCACCGCTCAGCATTAAGTAGCAGGCTTGCACCGGACGGCGCCAGGCGATGACGCGGGTTTTAAGCAAGGCGAAAGCGTTATCTTCAAGCAGGCAATCGGCGTCTACAATCACGACAACATCTGGGTGGGTTTCAAGTGATTTTAAATGTTCCATTCCGAAGGCAAGGGCATAACCTTTGCCGCGCTCCGTGTCGCTGCTGCGCTCAAGGGCGGTAAAACCGTATTGGCGAACGATTTCGGCGGTGTCATCACTACAATTATCAGCGACTACCACCACCTTATCTGTGGGGCCTAGCTGTGTTTTCAGGTTTTCCAGCGTTTTGGCGATCACCAGGGCCTCGTTATGGGCAGGTACCAAAACAGCGGCAGAAATTTCATCCGCAGACAGTGAGTTTTCATGCTTTGTGCGGTAGTGCAGGCCAAGTAGGCATTCGAGCACAAACATAATGGTAGGGAATGCGAGCAAGAGAACAATACAGCTAAACACAAGGGTGAGCATGGTGTCTCCGGTGAGCGGCCATGAAAAGAAAATGCGCGCCACATCTTGTGAGGTCATCGCGTTTGTTCTGTGATGTTAGCGATGCGGTATGTCGGGGTCAATCGCAGCGGTGTCGGGGCAATCGGAATATTTTACGTCTTACCCTTCGAATGTATAAGACTGTGGCCCAAAAAGGAAAGCAAGCTGTACGCCTGGCGTACAAATAATGAAATAGAGCCCTAGAAAGAACAAATAATGTCGGGAAGTTTTACGAAAGAAAAAGTAAATACTTCGCTCGGATTGGGGGTGTTCTGTTTTGGCAAGAATCAACGTAAGTTTTGCGCCACAAAAGCTTCAGAACACCCACGTTGTTCACAAAATATTCTATTTTTGGTGAATAAGTCACACTGTGGTAGCGCTTTAGAAATCTTGGAATGTAAGTTGCTCAATAAGCGTCATTGAGACTTAACCAATTTAAGAAGCATTACCAAATGGAACATGGGAAGAAGTATATGAGTGCGAAACTGACCGTAGTAGGCAAAGATCAGGCAGCAGCTAACAAATCGTCTGCAGCGGGCCGCGTGACGCGGAGTGACGGCGCCTACCTACGTTACGTAGAAGATAAGCCGTTAGATATGGCGGCTGTCGGCGAGTTTTTGCAAGATAGTCAAAAAGCCAATCATTGGACTAATTTTGGCCCTGTGTCTCTGCAAGCAGAGGCCGCTATAGCTGAAGCGCTTAATTTGGATGAAGGTTTACGTGTTGTTATGTGTTCAAGTGGCACCGCTGCGTTGCACGGTATTATTGCGTTGCACGAAACTTTGGCTAAGCGCGATTTGCGCTGGGTGAGCTCTTCTTTCGGTTACTACAGTTCAGTTCAAGGGCCATTGCGTCACGCTGATATTGCTGATTGTGATGAGCAGGCGATGTTGGATTTGGATACTCTAGACCCCACGAAGTACGATGGGCTTATCGTTACCAACACCTTTGGTCAGGCCGGTAATCTCGACAAGTACTATAGATTTGCCGCCACACATGGAAAAATCCTCTGTATTGATTCTGCACTTGCCTTTGGGTCCCATAAGCATGGCGCCAATGAATGTATCAGCTTTCACCACACCAAACCCTGGGGCTTTGGAGAAGGTGGTTGTGCGATTGTAGCGGCAGAACATGAACAGCTGCTGCGCAGTTTGATTTGTTTTGGTCACGAAGAAGGCGAAGAAATTAACCGCCGTGCCGACAACGGCAAAATATCTGATATTGCAGCTGCATTTGCTTTAATGCGTTTGCAGCAAATGGATTCAAAAGCGGATGAGTATCGTGAGCAATATCGACGTATTGCCTCTCTTGGGCGCCAAGTGGGCTTTGCCATTTTGGCAGATGTAGATCAGCATCCCGGAATACCAGCAAATGTCCCTTTGTTGGCGCCGGTCGCATTGCAAGATTTTAAGCACAAAATTTTGCCGACGGGTCGTTATTATCACCCCTTAGCCAATACGCCAACAGCCAATGAGATTTATGAGCGCATCGTCAATGTTCCCTGTCATAGTGATTTGGCAAAATTATCAGATGCCGAAATCCGTAACGCGCTTAATGACATTATTCAACGCTGCTTTTAATTAAAAACTCGCGTAGTATTCTTCTGATAATATTTCTGGGGAAACTGCGCGATGTCCAATCGCAAGGAATGTTCTGTTAGCGATGATTGCACTGATCGTAGTCAAGGCAGTGAGCACAAAAAAAACGCTTCCAGAACAACACAAAAAAAAATAAAAGTACTTTTTGTTGCGTCGGACTGTAACCCTGAGTGGCATTCTTTGCCTGCTCTCATCGCAGAATATAGCCTTGAACTTTCCCATCTTGTCGAGCTTACCTTAGTTACCCATATTCGCAATCAAGCACAAATAGAGCCTTGGTTACCAAGCAATATACAAGCGTATTACATTGATACAGAAAAATTTTCTGCGCCCTTGTATCGTTTTATTCAAGCGGTGGTGCGTGACCCAAACAAAGCGATGACCTTGCAAGTTGCTTTAAGCGTGCCAGATGCGTTGATATTTGAGCATAGCGTGTGGCGTTCATTTAACAGCGCCTTAAAAAATAAACAGTACGATATCGTGCACCGCGCAAGCCCAATGTCACCTACGGTTCCTAGTTATTTAGCATCAAAGTGCCCGGTACCCTTTGTGGTTGGCCCGGTGCTCGGCGGCTTGCCATGGCCAAAAGAATTTAAAAGTGAAATGCGGCGTGAAGGTGAGTGGATGAACTACCTGCGCAAACTTCATCGTTTTATTCCTTTTTATAAATCGACTTACAAAAACGCATCAGCAATATTGGCGGGCTATAAGCACACTGTTGATGATATTCCCTTAAAAAATCGCGACACTATTTTTGAGTTTTCAGAAGGTGCTATTCATCCGCAAGACTATCCAGAAAAAGTTTTTGACGAACTGGGCGCCAAAGCGCCGTGTACGATTTTGTTTGTTGGTCGCATGGTGCCTTTTAAACAGCCAGAAATTTTAATTCGTTGTTTTGAAAAGAGTCTCATCTTGCAAAAGCACAAGTTAGTGATGGTCGGTGGTGGGCCGGAATATCCACGTTTAAAAGCTTTGACTGAAGAATTAAACTTAGGTCACTGTGTCGATTTAGCGGGTGCACTTCCGCACGCCGAGGTGCGAGAGCGCATGTACAAAGCATCAATTTTTGCGTTTCCATCCATACGTGAACAGGGTGGCGGTGTGATCACGATGGCATCCATGGCAAGCCTCCCTTCGGTGGTCGTTGATTACGGTGGGCCTTCCTTTCGAGTGCCGCCAGAATGTGGCGTGAGAGTCCCGATGAGTTCGGTCGAAGGCATTACTGAACGTTTCGTTCAAGCACTGGAAGGTTTGGTAGAAGCCCCTGCAAAGCGAGAAAAACTTGGTCGTGCCGCACGAGCATTCACTGAAAAATATTACAGCTGGGAGTGGAAAGCCACAAAAACACTTGAGATCTACCAGTGGGTGCTAGGCTCAAAAAGCGAAAAACCCGATTATTGGGCAGACAGTGAAGTGCTAGAAGCAGGTACGGAAGAAGAGGAAGACATTTACACACGCGCTGCTCGTATTTCTTTCTAACCGAGTGTGCTTATATAGCGCTTGAGCGTAAAGCATCGAAAATTTTTACAGTCGATTCAAAAGAGTTTAAAAATACCGCCTGGGCAGCACGCTTTGCCCCGGCAAAACGGGCGCTTGCATAGTAATTCTGCTATATTGCGGCCACATCGCAAATCCAAAAAAACGAAAGGGTGTGCAATGAGAAAAGGCATCATTCTCGCAGGGGGTAGCGGCACTCGACTATACCCACTCACAATGGTTGTAAGTAAACAGCTCATGCCTGTTTACGATAAGCCCATGATTTACTATCCGTTGGCAACACTTATGCAAGCGGGTATCCAAGAGATTCTCATTATCAGCACGCCCGTCGAGCTGCCTCGCTTTGAGCAACTATTAGGTGATGGTAAAAAGTGGGGGATCTCACTCAGCTACGCCGAGCAGCCAAAACCTGAAGGGCTGGCACAAGCATTTATTATCGGAAAAGATTTTCTGGATGGTGAAGGTGCAGCTTTAGTACTTGGCGATAACCTCTTTTACGGTCATTACCTAGTGCAGTCTTTACAGCAAGCCAGCGAGCGTACCTCAGGCGGTACCGTGTTTGGGTACCATGTCGCGAACCCCCGTGCATATGGTGTAGTCGAATTTGACGAAAGCGGTAAAGCCATTTCAATAGAAGAAAAACCCGAACAACCTAAATCTAATTATGCAGTGCCGGGCATTTACTTTTTCGATAATAAAGTGGTGCAAATCGCCGAACAGGTTGAGCCGTCACCTCGCGGTGAGCTAGAAATTACGGATGTGATTGAAGCCTATCTCAACGCGGGTGAGCTGAGTGTTGAGGTGATGGGGCGTGGTACGGCTTGGCTCGATACAGGTACACACGATAGCTTGCTTGATGCGGCACAATTTATTGAAACGATAGAAAAACGACAGGGCTTGAAAGTGAACTGCCCAGAAGAGGTCGCGTTTCGGGCTGGATTTATAGACGCAGAGCAGTTGCGTCAACTCGCTGAACCCTTGCGTAAGTCAGGCTACGGTGAATACTTACTTAACTTGATTAATAGAAGAGTGTTTTAGTGGAGTTTATCGATACCCCCCTAAACGATGTAAAAATTTTACAGCCCAAAGTTTTTGGCGATGATCGCGGTTTTTTTATGGAAACCTTTCGGGCTAACGAATTTAACGATCGTTGTGCGCCGCGTGAATTTGTGCAAGAAAATCATAGTAAATCCAAACAAGGTATTTTGCGGGGTTTGCACTATCAACTTCAGCAGTCACAAGGCAAGTTAGTGCGGGTGGTGAGTGGTAGTGTTTTTGATGTGGCGGTCGATTTACGACAATCTTCTTCTACCTTTGGCAAATGGTTTGGTGTTGAACTCTCAGCCGAAAACAAAAAGCAGCTGTGGGTGCCAGAAGGTTTCGCTCATGGGTTTTATGTCATGAGTGAAAGTGCGGAATTCGTTTATCGCTGTACAGATTATTACGCACCGGAATATGAGCGCAGCTTAAAGTGGGATGATCCAACGCTAGCAATCACATGGCCATTAGTGAATGGTGAAGCACCGTTACTATCAGCGAAAGACGAAGTTGGTGATAGCTGGGAAGATGCTGAGCGGTTCGAATAAATGCACTTGAAAGCCCCGACTAGTTTTTTATATGCAAAATGATAAGAAAATAAAAGTACTTGTGACTGGGGCTGGCCAGCTCGCATGGGAACTAGCACGCACCGTTCCCGCTTATGTTGAGCTTGTAGCGCTCACCCGACGAGAGTTGGATATTAGCGACGCGGCACAGGTCGAAAAACAAATAGCAACACTTCAAGTGGATGCCGTCATCAACGCGGCGGCTTATACCGCTGTTGATAAAGCCGAAACAGAAAAAGAGCAGGCGATGGCCGTCAATGCAGAGGGCCCTCGCATTCTTGCTGAATGTTGTCGTCGGCACAACGCTCGTCTTATACATGTGTCGACCGATTTTGTATTCAATGGCAAGAACCATCGGCCTTATGACCCTGAGCACATAGTTGAACCGGTAGGTGTATATGGTGAAAGTAAAGCTGCTGGCGAGAAAGCCATTGCCACAACGATGGCATCTCGTTGGGCCATCATTCGTACCGCCTGGGTGTATTCAGCCACAGGAAACAACTTTGTAAAAACCATGTTGCGGCTCATGGCAGACAAACCACAGCTTGGAATTGTTGGCGATCAAATCGGTACGCCTACGTGGGCGCATGGTTTAGCGCAGTGCTGTTGGCAAACCTTAGAAAAAGAGCTTGAAGGCGTATATCACTGGACGGATGCGGGGGTTGCCTCCTGGTATGATTTTGCTTGCGCAATACAAGAGCTGGCTCTCGAGCTTGGCTTACTTAAGAAAGCCATTCCAATAAAAAGTATTGCGACAGAAGATTACCCAACACCGGCTAAAAGACCGGCCTATAGCGTACTAGACAAGAAAAAAATTCTCGGTCAGCTTTCACTGCCTCATGAACATTGGCGAGCTCAATTAAAATTAATGCTGCAAGAACTTCAAGATCAGCAAGCTTAAAGACGTAGATTGGAAAGATTATGGCAAAATCATTGTTAGTAACAGGAGCGGCCGGATTTATTGGGGCCAATTTTGTTCACTATTGGTTAGAAAAATACCCACAAGATACAGTGATCGCCTTAGATGCGCTCACCTACGCAGGTAACCGAGCGAACCTTGCACCGGTAGAAAACAATCAAAACTTTGAGTTTGTTCATGCCAATATTCTTGAGCAAGAAAAAGTAGAGGCTTTGCTACGTGAAAATAAGGTAGATACCTTAGTGCACTTCGCAGCAGAGTCCCATGTTGACCGTTCTATTCACGGGCCTGATGCTTTCTTGGAAACCAACGTTACTGGCACACATAGCTTATTAAAAGCTGCGAAAAAAGTTTGGATAGATGAAGGCCTGTTACCAGAGAAACATCGTTTCCATCATGTGTCTACCGATGAAGTGTACGGCACACTTGGCCCCAATGATCCTGCATTTAGCGAAACAACGCCCTACGCACCTAACTCGCCGTATTCTGCGAGCAAGGCTGCGTCAGATCATTTTGTGCGCGCATATTTGCATACTTATGGCTTACAAGTAAGCACTTCCAATTGCTCAAACAATTACGGCCCGTACCACTTTCCAGAAAAATTAATTCCTTTAGTCATCACCAATATCTTGTTTAATAAAGCGTTGCCGATTTACGGTGACGGCCAACAAATTCGTGATTGGCTTTATGTAGAAGACCATGCGCGTGGCATTGACCTAGTACTTGAAAAGGGTGAAGTAGGGGAGACCTATAACATTGGCGGCATCAATGAATGGGCTAATATTGATATTGTGAATCTTGTCTGCCAACTTATGGATCAACAGTTCAAGCAAAACCCTGCTTTGGCTACACAGTTTCCAGAAGCTTTAGCCGCGCAAAAAGAAGATTCAGCTTCTTTAATCACATATGTGAAAGATCGGCCTGGGCATGATCGTCGTTACGCGATCGACCCTAAAAAAGCCAACGCAGTACTCGGGTACGTACCGCAAGAGTCGTTTGAAACAGGCATACGTCACACGATTCAGTGGTACTTAGATAATCAGGAATGGTGGGCTGCTGTAATGGATGGTTCTTATCGCGACTGGGTAAACAAACAATATCAATCTTAAATATATATTTGTAAAAGCTAAGCATTTTGGGGACTCAGCTATGAAAATAAATATGACGCACTTGTTATTACTTCTATCAATGGTGGTTTTCACCGGTTGTGGCAGTGTCGCCATCACTGATATGCCCGAACCTGCATCAGGTAGGGCGCTAAACGAATACAAGATTGGTGTTGGCGACCAGCTTCGTATCAACGTGTGGAAAAACGAAGAGCTTTCTTCTGAAGTGCCTGTTCGTCCCGACGGAAAAATTTCACTGCCTTTGGTTGGCGATATTAATGCACAAGGTCTCTCGGCGTTGCAATTGTCAGCCAATATTACTACGAGCTTGAAAGCTTTTATTCGAAGCCCGCAAGTAAATATCATCGTACTCGATGCCGGTAGTGTTGATTATTTACTTCGTGTTCGGGTGACAGGTGCGGTTAGTACGCCACGCTCGATACCCCATCGCGACGGCATGACGGTATTAGATTTAGTGCTTGAAGCGGGTGGCCCAACCGAATTCGCCTCTGCAAATCGAGCGAAGCTTTTCCGCAAAGTAAACGGTGAAGTAAAAACCTATCCTATTCGGCTTAATGATATTTTGAAAAAAGGACGATTGCAGACTAATTATACGCTGGCGCCCTCAGATATTGTTATTGTGCCAGAACGCTTACTGTAACCTTTGTAAGCCTTTGGATAACAACTTCATCGTGATCACTTACTAAGAAGTTTATTCGTGGATAGTCAAAATATCGTTCGACAATTTTTGCGCGCTGTACTGCACGAGCTATTTCGCTCAAAAACGACGTACAACCTTCTCGGGTCAATAATTCTTCTGGGGGTGGTCGCGTTTGGGTATGTCTGGCAAGAGCAATATGAATCTAGAGCCAGCGTTGCTCTGGCGCAAGGCAGTAGTGCAAGCGGTAGTAACGTACGCCTCAATCAGCTTCAAAATGTTTTTGATACCCACGTTTTTCAGCAGGAAGTCGTGGAGCTGTTAAGAGCCACTGTTTTTAAAGGCCGTGTTCAAGGCCCGAATAAAGAAAGTCTCGCGCACGACATCAATACGCTATGGTTTGAAAAAAATGTTTCGTTAAGTATCTTGCCGCGCGGAATTGCAGAAATAAAATTTCGCGCGGCGACACCTAGCAATGCCCAGAACGCCTTAAACATCACGCTCAATTCTTTGTTAGAAAATTTTCAATCAAGTGAAGATGTTGCTTCATTGCATCAGCTGGGTGATCAGTTACGCCAGCAAGAAGTAGAATTAAAAAATATTATTCGGCAGAACGAAGAACTGCTCCGCATTGCGGGTGGGCTCGCGAACGATACATTTGGCTCTGCCAGTTCGAGAGCCAACGCTCTACGCGAGGCCCTGCAAGATGTAGAAATATCACTAAGCGCTGTAGATGCATCCGTCGAAGGTATAGAGCGGCGCCTACAAGAAGAAGAAACTCTTCTAGATTACACACAGAAGCGTGAGCAACTGCATACGCAGAAGCAAAAAAACAGCGACGCTTTAAGCGAGGCGCTAGAGCTTTACTCCTCGGCTTCACCGGATGTTATATCGCTACAGCAAACACTTGATAATATCGCCTTAGAGTTAGCACAGCTTGAGACCGAAAAACCTGTAAATGCCGGAAAATTAGCGGCTAGTGATGCCTTTTATGAAAAGTTACGGCAGAAGCTCACTCTGCAAGAATTAGAAAAAGAATCACTTGAAAGTAAAAGAATGTCATTGCAGCGTTTGTTGGCAAGTGAAAATAAAAAAGCACTTCAGGATCAAGACCAAATAAATGAAGTGCAAAAAATTAATGAACGTATTCTTTCATCGAAATCCAAGTTAGATATTGTGCTGCGAGAAATTGCACAATTGAATTTGAAGTTGCGAGAAGAAAAGGAAAGGGGCGGCCGCTTTGTAGTCTTAGATACTGCAAGCTTACCAGGCGCATATACAGGCTTGGGGTTTGTAGAGTTTTTGCTTTTGGGGCCGCTACTCGCGTTTGGGCTTCCTTTTTTGGTGGCGTCCGTTATCGTATTAACAGACTCTAGCATTCGAACAGCGCGCGGGCTCGAGCGTGTTCATGGTGAGGTGGCTGTGCTTGCCGTCATACCTCATTACAATTCGCCTAAAACTTTGCGGCTATTCCGTAAAGCCATTATTGGTCTTGTCGCGTGGATAGCATTTGTATTTATGGTCTACATCACTGTCGGCGTGATTGGTCTAAAGGGGTAAAAGAAACGTGAATACTTTGTCTTTCAAGTTTCCCAATAAAACCCTCAGTCATTCTAAATCTGCAATGCGCTTATTTTCTGGTGTGCTCATGTGTATTGCGGCAGGTGATACTTTGGGGCAAGCACCGCGAGAACAAAACGAAGTGCGTGCAGAACTGTTTTACATTAAGCAGCAGGTCGATAACCCTTCTGCTTTAGCCGATGATATTGCTGGAGCACAAGAAGGCGAAAGTCAGACTGAGGCTGGAGCGCTCATAAACGGAGAGTGGTCTTCCGAATTAAATAGCTTGGTTTTAGACTATTCACAGTCAGAGCTACGGTTCGAGGATGGCAATCAGAGTGATACCACCGTAAGAGAAGGTGGTGGTACCTGGGTGTTAGGTAACGAGCATACTTTTTATCAACTCACTACAGCGCATTCGATTCGCCGTTTACAACGGGAAGCTGGCCAGGCCAGCTCGCAACTCGATGAGACTGAAGAACGATCCATTTCAAGTGTACGTCCGCTGTTGAGGGCGCGTTTTGGTGCGGCCGATGCGCTAGCCTTAAGTGCCAATATGTCAGATATTGGGTTTGAGGAGTCCGTGATTAATAATTCAAAACGAGAAGGTGCCTTGCTGCAATATTCTCGTGGAGTTTCGCCCACTACTGGATTGTTCATCACGGGGGGCGTCAACAGAGTCAATTTTGAAGAAAATGATAACGCTGACTATAAGTACACAATGGTGAATGTTGGTTTTACGAGAGAGCAGCGTTTTTTCAGTTACCGACTCAGTGCAGGTATGGCGTCGATTTCACCCGAAATAGGGCAGAGCACCAGCAGCCCCACGGCGAACTTTGAGCTGATCAGTGAAAATAGCGGTAATCGCATAGAATTTGTTGCCGATCGAAGCATTTCAGATACCTCAATTGGAAATAATAATAGCGAGCTTTTTTCAGACGAGGTCACCTTTGATGGAGACATTGAGGAAAACGACCAAATTATTAGAAGCCAAGGGTCGCTAAACTGGCAGTATGCCAATTTATGTCGACGTTGCAGCGTAGAACTGGGTGTAACATGGGAACGTTCAGAGCACCTCAACGCTGAGTATCTAGATCTAGAGCAGACGCGTGCTGATCTTCGAGTGTTATATCGAGTAAACAGACGACTAGACGCAGTTTTTCATTCGCAACAGGTCGATACGACCTTCCCTGACCCAGATTCCACGCAGGTAGATTCTGCGCGGGAACTACACTCCGTTGAGTTTAACTATGCGCTTAACGATATGTTCGAACTTTCTCTATTTCACGAGGCTGAAAGGGTCGAAAGAAAAGGCGAGGGTGATACTTCAGTTAACACCAGCGGTATTGAGCTTACCTTTGTCTACCAACGTTAGTGTCTCGCGCGCCTAATACCTGATGTAGTCTTCTGTGTTCAAATTTTCGGCACTTTTCAAGCTCTGTAAAATACGGGTTGAATTGCAGTCAAAACGTTGCAGAAAACTACATTTTTATGTTTCAAAACGATAAAGTCGGGAATTTTTACAACTAAAAACCATAAAAAAAAGCGTTTTTATCGATTTTTAGGATAACAAACAAGAGTAAAGCGGTGTTTGTTGGGGCGGCCACTGGCGGTTTTGACCTTGAGCGTGCTTTGTAAGTGTTTGCTGAGGGCTTTTACTGCATTCTCAATATTATTTAGTTCCAATGAGTCATGGTGTCAGGCTTTTATACACAGTCGAAATTTACAAATTACTAATGGCGCACGTAGCAACGTTGGGTAATTTTCTTTTGTGACTCACAGCACAAATTTACTTCAAATTTCAATTGTAACTTATTGATTTTAAAGGGTAAAATCGGTTTGTGCGTTGCGTCACATATTTTTTTTTTAGCTTTTGAGAGGTTTTGGCACAACCCATGCTACCTACTGTTTCGCAAGCGTAAGAGTTAGAAGATATTAAAACTCATACGCGATAAAGGAATCCAGTTTAGGTGTAGACATGAAAGCCAAATTAGTATTTTTCGTTAATTTCTTGATCGTAGCGAGTTTGTTCTCTCAAGCAGCTTCTGCTGACAGTGCAACTTGGTTGGTGCCAGCGATTGACGAGCCAATTTATTTGAGCATCTGCGGTGCAGCGTTGTTGTTCCTCGGCACGTTCAAAGGTCGTCGCTCTAACTAGTCTCCTCATCTCATTTAGGCGAAAGCGCAGTTCTTGCTTTTTCGCCTAAATAAAGAGTTGTGGAGCAAGTGCGCAGCTCAGTTTCAAAATTTACAAACTATTAAATCCCGAAAAACTGCTAGAATGCAGTGCGTATTTACGTGCGCTCATTTCTTACAGGTATTTTTAATAGTTTAGTGCTAAATTTTAAGCTTAGGCTGTAACCCTCAGTGCCGTTAAATATCCAGCTTCCCAACATCACATTGAACAACTTGAAATAAATACGAGAAACGCCTGCATGGCCGAACCAAGTATTCACAAATCTTTAAGCCCTCGCAGAAAGCGCTTACTGCAAAATCACGACACTTTAGTGCAGTGGATTCAACAGTTTTTCAATATTGCCGCTGTTGTTGGTTCCTTAATATTTTTAACGATTCAAGAAAAAGGCGAAGTGGGCGTACATTACCGTGCCATGTTAGCCTTTGCCGTGATGGTAATGATCATCACCTATCATCTCTTCGGCGTATTCCGACGTTTCGATAGTGTCCTGGGTGGTATTCAGCATTTAGCCCGAGCTTGGGGTGTGGTAATTATTGTTTTGGCGTGGATCGCCTACATCACGAAAACCTCAGAATTTTATTCTCGTGAAATAATCGTATATTGGGCTTTCTTTTCTTTTGTGATGCAAGCCGCAGTATTCCTGCTTACGTACGAAGCCTACAAGATATACAACGAAAAAATTCGCGAACGTGTTCCCGCCATTATCATTGGTACAGGCCCAGTTGCCCGTCATTTAGCTAAAAGTATTTCAAAAAACATTTGGTTGAATGACAAAATTGTTGGCGTTGTTAATTATGGTGACGATACCGAAAACGAATGGATCATCGAAAAGCCACCGTTGCTTGGTAATGATAAAAACCTTCAAGAAATTATCGAGAAGCACAAAATTCGCCGTGTATATGTCGCGCTTCCTTTTGAGTTAAACCGTCACATTAAAGAAATTCAAGATTTATTGATGGATGAGAACTTGGACTTGGTGTGGGCGCCCGATATTTTTGAATTTCAACTTTTGAATCATAGTGTGCGTGAAGTGGCCGGTTTGCCCCTGCTTAACTTAAATGAAACCCCTTTGATGGCAGGCGGCCCCGCATTTATAAAGAATGTGATGGATAAAAGCATTGCGCTGCTGGCTATACTCATGCTCAGCCCGCTGTTAATAGGCGCAGCCTTGACCGTGCGTCTGACATCATCTGGTCCGATAATTTTTAAACAGATGCGTGACGGCTGGGATGGGAAAAAGTTCTACGTGTACAAATTTAGAAGTATGTACGTGCACCAACCCGAAAAGATCGTAAAACAAGCCACGAAGGGTGATCCGAGAATTACGCCAATCGGAGGCTTTCTCCGACGCACGTCTATTGATGAGCTGCCCCAGTTATTCAATGTGCTTGAAGGCAGTATGTCTTTAGTGGGGCCGCGACCTCATGCGGAATCACACAATGTCTACTATTCCGATAAGGTGCGAACGTACCTAGCGCGCCACCGTATTAAGCCGGGTATTACGGGCTTGGCACAAATCAATGGCTTGCGCGGTGAAACAGAAACGCTAGAGCTTATGAGTAAGCGTGTTGAGCTTGACCTAGAGTACATTGGCAATTGGTCGCCCTTTCTCGACATAAAAATTCTGTTTTTAACGCCCTTTAGTTTGTTTTCTAAAAAGGCGTATTGATAGCGTTTTTTATGGGCAGAAATTTGTCTAGAAGGTTCCGTTTTAGCTTCTGTGGCGTTCTATCTGCTAAATCCATATAGCTCTTCTTTTTCCTTTTTCCTTTTCCTTCCAGTTCGGCAACGGCTTCGCCGTTACACTACTTCTGGCCGTTGGCGATGATCAGAAGGCTATTTTTCCCAGGGGTTGCGATATAAACCAAGCTTTTGTTTAGCAAGCAGCCACAAAAAAGGAATATCGTCGACAAGGTAGCGTTTCGCTAGGCGGCCCGGTTCCTGCAGTAGACGATAGAGCCATTCTAGGCCAGAACTTACCATCCAGCGCGGCGCACGTTTGACGGCGCCCGCCTGAAAGTCGATGGTGGCACCTATCGCGAAAAACAATTTCACGTTGGGCATTTTATCTTTGTGGGCGTAGATCCAAAACTCTTGCTTGGGCGCGCCGACACCAACCGCCAATGCCGTAGCGCCGGAATCATTTACCAAAGCGAGAATTTTATTAAGCTCTTCTTCGCTGTGTTCAAAACCGAATGGTGGCGAATAGGCGCCCACAATAATGCCACTGCCGGCTTTTTCATTCAGATTGTTCTTTGCGATTTGCACGGACGCTTCATTTCCGCCTAGTAAAAAGACCTTAACCGCCTCTGTATTGTCTTTGTGGTGTAAGCAATACGCAGGGAATAAGTCAGACCCGGCAATTTGCTCTTTGACGGGTGAAGAAGGAAAAAGGATCTTTGTGAGCAATTGTACGACTCGGCTATCACACACGATGTGTTCAGCTTGCACATAGCAATCATAAAAGTCCTTATTTTTTTGCAGTTTTACAAAATGATCAATATTAGGAGTGACCACCACTCCTTCTTCTAATTGGGCTAGAAATTCATCAAAAGTCCAATTGTGAATGTCGAGGTTTAGTATGCGTAGTGTTTCCACGGATTTTTCCAAAATTAATTACTAACACCAACAGTTGTATGTGTGGCGGCTAAGTCTCAGCGAGGTACTGATCTTTTAGTTTTACATAGTTGCTAGTAGTGTAAGTGAAAAAGTTACGTTCGCTCTCTTTTAGCGGGCGAGCCTGTTTCGCAGGGCTTCCTACATACAAAAAGCCGCTCTTAAGCGTTTTGCCAGGGGGTACTAGGGTTCCCGCAGCAATCACGACTTCATCTTCTACCACAGCGCCGTCGAGCACCGTTGAACCAATGCCAACTAAAACTCGATTGCCGATGGTGCAGCCGTGCAGGCAGGCACCGTGGCCAATGGTCACGTCTTCGCCAATCGTGAGCGGCCAACCACCGGGGTTAAAGTCGCTAGCGTGGGTAATATGCAAAACGGAATTGTCTTGCACGCTAGTACGTGCGCCGACCTTAATCTTATGCATATCGCCACGCACCACGGCTAAGGGCCAAACACTTACGTCATCGCCGAGTTCTACATCGCCAATGACCACCGCTGCGTCATCGACAAACACGCGTTCGCCAAAAGAAGGGTGGGCACCGTTAAAGGGGCGAACAGACTTGTAATCAGGCACTTGAATCTCCACTTAAGTTATCAGACTACGACTATAAATAGTCGCGAATCGCTAAAATCTCGTACACTTACGAGACTACCACAGCGACCTTTGCGATAAAAAGCGCTAAAGCGTACTTCATCATTCTTGGCTTAACACTTATGACAAACCCTCTGCTAGAAAATCACACCTTGCCGCCCTTTGACACGATCAGTGCAGAGCATGTGGTACCGGCATTTGAATCCATGCTGCACGATGCCGAAACCGCATTAGATCAACAGTTACAAGATCAAGATGAGGTGAGCTGGGCAAGTCTTTGTATGACCATCGAGGCACGACAAGATGTGATCAACCAAGCGTGGGCGCCGGTATCGCACTTAAACTCGGTGTTGAACGATGAAACGTTTCGTTCTGCTTATGAAAAAGCTCAAGCCATGTTGAGCGACTACTATACCGGTGTGGGCCAGAACAAAAAATTGTTTGAAGCGTACCGTGTTTTAGCGGCGTCTGGCGAATACGCTCAGCTCTCGCAGCCACAGCGTAAAACCATCGATAACGCGTTGCGCGATTTTGAACTCTCGGGTATTGCCTTGGAAGGCGAGGCAAAAGCGCGCTACAAAGAAATCAAATCTGCATTGTCAAAATTGACTACGCAATTTTCCAACAATGTATTAGATGCAAATAAGGCCTGGTTCTACCACATAGAAAAACAAAAGGCTGAGGCTGCGCCCGATAGTTTGGAAGGTTTGCCAGAGTTTATTCTGGAAGGGGCCAAACAGGCGGCTGAGCAGCGTGAGTTAGGCGGGTATGTATTTACCCTAGATTTGCCTGTGTACTTCACCGTAATGTCACAATCGAAAAACCGTGAGATGCGAGCGGCAATGTATGAAGCCTATTGCACGCGTGCTTCTGAATTGGGGCCGAATGCAGGCGAGTGGAATAACACGCCTCTCATCGAAGAAATTCTTGGGCTTAGGCAAGAACTTGCGAAACTACTAGATAAAAACAATTACGCCGAAGTAAGCCTGGCTCCCAAAATGGCGGAAACCCCTGTACAAGTAGAAAACTTTCTTGTCGAGTTGGCGGAAAAAACACGCCCCTTTGCGGAAAAGGAATGTGAAGAATTGCAAACCTTTGCAAGGGAAAAATTTGGGTTAGAACAGCTAGAGGCTTGGGATGTGCCTTATATCTCTGAACAGCTCAAGCTAGAAAAATATAATATTTCCCAAGAAACCTTGCGCCCCTACTTTCCGTTAGAAACCGTAAAGAAAGGTTTGTTTGAGCTCGTGAACCGCTTATACGGCATTGAAATTCGTAGCGCAGAAGTAGCGCTATGGCATAAAGATGCAAGTTATTACGAAATTCTGAGAGACGGAAAGAAAATTGCCTCCTTCTATTTCGATTTATATGCTCGTGAAAATAAACGTGGTGGTGCCTGGATGGCCGATTGTCGTGACCGCAGAATAAAAGATGGTGAGCTTCAATTACCGGTTGCCTTTCTTGTGTGTAACTTTAACTCCCCGGTAGAAGGTAAGCCGTGTTTGTTAAATCATAACGAAGTCACAACCCTGTTTCATGAGTTCGGCCATGGTTTGCACCATATGATGACTCAAATTGATGTGGCCGCCGTTAGTGGGATAAATGGTGTGGAGTGGGATGCCGTCGAATTGCCTAGCCAGTTTATGGAAAATTTTTGTTGGGAAGAAGAGGTGCTGGCATTTATTTCAGGCCATTTCGAAACGGGCGAACCGCTGCTAAAAGATCTGCTCGATAATATGTTGCAGGCAAAGAACTTTCAGTCGGCCATGCAAATGTTACGACAAATCGAATTTTCCCTGTTCGATCTTCGCTTGCATATGCGTTTTGGGGGCGCAGAGTTTCCTGGTGTGCAAGCCTTGCTTAACCAAGTAAGGGAAGAGGTCGCTGTGTTAACGCCGCCAGCATTCAATAAATTCCAAAATGGGTTTTCGCATATCTTTGCCGGCGGGTATGCGGCGGGCTACTACAGCTATAAGTGGGCTGAAGTCTTGTCGGCAGATGCTTACTCCGCTTTCGAAGAAGAAGGTGTGCTTAATTCTTCAACAGGGAAACGCTTTCTTCAAAATATATTGGAAAAGGGCGGCTCGCAAAGTGCAATGGAATTGTTTAAAAACTTCCGAGGGCGTGAACCAAAACCTGATGCGCTTCTTCGCCATTCTGGTTTAGCCGTGTGAGTTGTGAATAATGAGCGATACAAAAAAAAGATTTATAGCCGGTGCTGTTTGCCCGAAGTGCGGGGAACAAGATGTGTTAATGATGTACCGAAAAGAAGATGTCGACCACAGAGAGTGCGTTGAATGTGGTTTTGCCGATGAAATGCGTTTTCAGGCCGCTTCTCGTGAGCTTGAAACACGTGTGAATGTTACCGAAGAAGAGAAAAAGTCGGAAACTCAGGCGGTAAAAATTCTACCGCCTAAGTAGCGCTTGAAGCTGCCAAAGCAACGATTACTCTATTTTATTGGCTAGAATTTTTAATTGATATTCTAATGTGTCTTCTGGTGTGTCGTTATGGATTGTTGCCAGAAAACGATTCATTTTTTCATTGCTGTCGAGTATGTAAGGTTTGGCGATGTCACCGCCGCCTAAAGGTAAGCCTGTATGCTCATTGCTGTTGATAGGTGAGCAATAATCGGGGCGGGGTTTTTTTGCGTAAAAACCAAATTGTAAAATCGAACCACATAGGATCTCATCGTAATTCGA
Organism: Agarilytica sp.; assembly: GCA_045430305.1. GTDB lineage: Bacteria > Pseudomonadota > Gammaproteobacteria > Pseudomonadales > Cellvibrionaceae > Agarilytica. The sequence goes on from JAILXW010000003.1 coordinate 529,340, forward strand.
ATAAATGGGGTAAATTTTTTCTGCAAAGGTGCTGTTGGCGATCTCGCGTAGTAAATGGTTGTGGTCTGAGTTTTTAAAACCATTAATGGGGTATAAGCCTGTACGCTTGTTGCACGCAGGTGTGAAATAGTCTCCGCCAAGCCAAGAAGCACAGCCATTAACACCGCGCCAGCCGCCAGAAATGGAAATAAAATGCTCCACTTGCTGACCGAGCTTCGCATCAATAATCGCTTTTCCTGCAATCGTATTCCCCATGGAGTGCGCGACCACATCGATTTTTCCAGAGCAAGATGTTTCTAACGCTGCGAGTAAACCTTCTGTAACAGATTCGAGTTCAGCTCCGTCATGATCATTTACGTGCACACCGCTTAGACCCTTTTTGCCCCAGCTAGGCATGATGATCTCGTTTTCAGCGTAATCTATATTAATCAACGCGTCGCGCAAGTAGTTAAAGTCTTTCGGTTCTACGCCGTTACCGTGTACCAAAACTACGGGGTTTTTGCATTGGGCGTAAACTAGAGATGACCACAAAAAAACAAATATAAAAAGAAAACCGTTGCGCTTCATACCTTAGTACTTCGTTCCGTTGTTAACATAAGATGAGCTCCCGCATTTAGTGCTCGTACCAAAAAGAGAATTGAACTTTAGTGCTTGAACCGCGCTTGTACAACTATACCTTGGTTGCAGTAAGCGGTATTCGTTGCTTATCAATGAAAGATTTATGGTGCTTTTGTGCCTGGTGGCGGTAGTAATTGAAGTTGTTCCGCGATGTCTCTAATCATGTCGTAGTCTTGGTTTTTGGCTATCACAAAATGGCTGCCTTTAAATACTCTCAGCAAGTCTCTTTCGTTATTCATTGAGAAAATGGCTTGTACTAAATCATCGGTGAAGCCGGCGCCAAATTTTTTATTGTTTCATGTGATCGTTGAGGGTCGTGAATTAAGATGGGTGTTAATCGAAAGGCTAGTGGATAAACGTCAGTAGCTCAAGAAGCTATATGCATTCATTGTGTGGGGCGCTCGGTTTGGCGTTGGCCTGTATGGTGAGGCCCAAGCGACGTTCGTGTCTTAATGGAGGGTCGGTTTTACTGAGCCTTCGTTCATTACCAAGAATATCGAAGAGTCACCCGCAAGGCAGGGCCATTGTTCCAGTTCTGACTTAAAGCCTTTCTCTCGATGTAAATCCACATGGCGTTGAAAAATAAGAGTGTTGGCAAAATCTAACTTGGTAAACAACACTTCTACGCTATATGCCACCGCGGTGTCGAGCTCGTTGGCAAGGTCTTCGCCGAGAATGTCGTGGATGATGAGGTTGGAAATGGTCATGTCCATCGGGGCCAAGGGCATGCCCCACACTATCATCATGCGATCATTTACTTCTTCTATGAGGCGGTGTGCTAAATAAGCCTGGTCGATGAGTGCCTGCATGCCACTGTGTTTTTGTGAGATGAAGTCCGGAGGCGAGGAAAAATAACTTTCTGCTACGTCTAAAAATTCGCGTGCAAAGCTGTAAGTACCTGAAGCTTGGGTCATGCCACGTAGGGCGTCGATCACGTCGGGCACGTGTTCTATATACCTGGTAACAAAATCCAACAAGCTGCGTGAGGTGTTTTCTTGCGGCAGAGAAATGTTCCGGTGGAGCGAGTGAATTTTGCTCGTTAGGAAGGCTTCCAGTGCGTGATCGATCTCTTCTTCATGACGTGCGATTTGAATCGTATCTCGAATCTGCAAGCGTATGGCCTCGTTAGCGTTATCTCTTAGTGTGTGGATCTGCTACTGCCAGGGCGCTGTACAAGCAGGTGTTCTTTAGCGCCACTATTGTAAAAAATTTAACCTAAATTTGGCCAAAATCAAGGCCATAGCTGACAATGTACTAAAGGGCGGATTTCTTATTCGGAACGAGCCATCGTTGGTGCTTACTAATCCAAAAATAGGCATAGCCGAGTGTGGCAGCGCGACCTAAATTGAATATTACAAAGGCGAGCCACAAGCCATGATTACCCAGAGGTTTTAAAAGCCACCAACAGGTCAAGAAGAGAAGCCCAGAGCCGATCATGGTGTTACGCATTGCGCGAGTGCGGCCAGCGCCTATAAAAATACCATCTAGCATGTAGCAGCCGACGCTGATGAGCGGAATCACCACCAGCCAAGGAAGATAAGTTAACGCGGCTTTTCTAACGAGTTCAATGTTAGTGAGTAGTGCGAAAATATCAGGCCCTAAGAGCCAGAAGCTCACAGAGAGCGTGAGGGCCATGCATGTGGCAGTAACGCTGACAGCTGCGCTGGCGCGATGAAAATCCTTTATACGCTTTCCACCAATAGCCTCTGCAGTCATCGTTTCACCCGCCAGAGCATAACCATCTAAAAAGTGTGAAATAAATATCGTGCACTGAAAAATAATGGCGTTGGCTGCTAGAACGTCGGTGCCGAAGTAAGCGCTTTGGGCGTTGAAAAAATTTATGACCCCTAACAATATCAGTGTGCGTAAAAAGAGGTCGGCGCCTTGCAGTAGGCTGCCTTTGAGTCGATGCCAATTGAAGTGGCGGTTGAGGTGCCAGCGGTGTTTGTGGGCGTGAAGGCAAGCGATTGCGACAATGCTGATACAGGCAAAGTACTCTGCAATTAAGGTCGCGTAAGCCGCGCCGCGCACGTTCCAATCGAGTTGAACAATAAAAATATAGTCCAGTAATATATTGAGTAAGTTGGCGCTTACTGTTACCAAGAGCACTGATTTTGTTTTGCTTAAGCCGATCAGCCAACCCATGGCGACGTAGGTAAGTAACACCGCCGGCGCTGAAAAAACACGAATACGGCAATACTCCAAAGCTAATTCGAGTAACGCTTGGTTGGGTGTGACTAGCCATACTAGCGCGGGAAGAATGGTTGTTTGTGCAGCAATAAGCCCACAGCCTATTATGATTGCTACGGTGCCGTTCTGGCTCAAATACACCATCACTGCGTTGCTTGTGTTTGAGCCTACCGCATGAGCGGTTGAGTTGGTGGTGCCCATCCGTAAAAAAGCAAATACCCAGTACAGCAGCGCAATAATATTGGCGCCAATCGCGACAGCGCCTAAATAGGAGGGGTCTTCCAAATGACCAAGCATGGCGGTGTCGGCCAGGCCCATGAGCGGAACTGAAATATTCGACACGATCATCGGCCATGCCAGTGTCCAGGCTTTTGAGTGGGGAAGATCTGTTAGTTCTGTGCGAAAGCGCATATGTGTTCGTGATGGCCTGTTCTGGGAGCGGGGTTTTCGGTGAAAAATCACTATCCAGAAATTTTACAGGGCCGGGAGCGGAATGCCCTAAGAGAATTATTCGCAAATGTAAGCAATCGGATTGTCTAAAAAAACGGCGATTTCCCTAATAAATAGTGAGATAAAAGTAATAAGCCCTTACTTTTCGTCTGATTGTGCCGTTATAATCCCCGCCTGCGACAAACTGCCACATCTTGCAGCATGGTTTTGCATGCCTCGTCGGCACTTCTACATACTCTATATAAGAAGAAGTGTCAGCCTAGATCGCCGCTTTTCACCCTGAAAAGACCTGTCGCACAAGCAGTAACAATAACAATGCAGAACGTTTTAGTTTTGTCACTAATCAGCATCAACGAATTATATTTGGAGAAAGGGCGATGTTATTAACTTGCAAGCGTTCGCTCGCTCTGCTTTTTGCCGCAGGCCTTATGCTTTTGTCGGCAATGGGTAACGCGGGGGATTTGCAGTTCAATATGACCGAGGGCGTCACCTCAATAAGTAAAGAAGTCTTTGGGCTTCATATGCTTATATTTTACATTTGCTGTGCCATCGGCGTGCTCGTGTTCGGTGTTATGTTTGTAAGCATGTACTTACACCGAAAGTCTCGTGGTGCTAAAGCATCAAATTTTCATGAAAGCGTGACTTTAGAGCTTATTTGGACCGTCATTCCTGCACTTATCTTGGTTGCAATGGCGTTTCCAGCAACCTCCACACTCAAGAAAATTTATGATAGTGAGGATGCCGAAGTTGATATCTTGGTGACGGGATATCAATGGAAGTGGAAATATGAATATCTTGGTCAAGACGTTAGCTTTTTCTCTAGTTTGTCGACGCCAATGGCGCAAATCTACGACGAAGAAGAGAAAGGCGAGCACTATCTATTAGAGGTAGATAAAGCTCTCGTCATTCCTGCTGACACCAAGGTGCGTTTCTTGGTGACTGCTGGCGATGTTATCCACAGCTGGTGGGTGCCTGAGTTAGCGGTTAAGCGCGATGCAATTCCTGGTTTTACGAATGCAGCTTGGACGTATGTTGAAGAGCCCGGTGTATACCGCGGCCAGTGTGCAGAGCTTTGTGGTAAAGACCACGGCTTTATGCCCATCGAAGTTCACGTAGTAGAGAAAGAAGAGTACGCGGCTTGGATCGGCGAGAAAAAAGCAGAAGTTGCTGCGATTGCCGAAGCGGCCAAACAAACCCTTACTATGGATGAATTGGTATCACAAGGTGAAGAAGTTTACGGTAAGTATTGTGCTTCATGTCACCAAGCGGATGGTAGTGGTATGCCGCCAACATTCCCGGCGATTGTGGGTTCTGCAATTGCGCAAGGTGATGTTGGTGCTCACTTGAACCGCGTCATTAATGGTGGTCAAGGTATGCCGCCATTCGGCGAGCAGCTCACTCCTGTTGAGTCAGCCGCTGTTATTACCTTCCAACGTAACGCCTTCGGCAACAATATGGGTGATCTAGTTCAGCCCATCGATGTTGTTGAATACAAGCAAGGCCAATAGGAGAGACGAATATGGCACATGGTCCTGCGAAAGGCTTAGGCCGCTGGTTATTTACTACTAACCACAAAGACATCGGTAGCATGTATTTGTGGTTCTCATTCGCCATGTTTTTTCTTGGCGGTATTTTTGCGTTGGTGATTCGTGCAGAATTATTCCAACCGGGCATGCAAATTGTCGAGCCTGATTTCTTCAACCAGATGACTACGATGCATGGTCTGGTGATGGTGTTTGGTGCGGTGATGCCAGCCTTTGTTGGCTTGGCTAACTGGATGATTCCAATGATGATTGGTGCTCCTGACATGGCCTTGCCGCGCATGAACAACTGGAGCTTCTGGATTCTTCCTTTTGCTTTTGCGCTTCTTGCTTCAACGCTATTTATGGAAGGCGGTGCTCCTAACTTTGGTTGGACTTTCTACGCGCCTCTTTCTACCACCTATGCAAACGACACCGTTACTTTCTTTATCTTTGGTGTTCACATCATGGGTGCGAGTTCTATTATGGGCTCAATCAACATCATCGCCACGATTTTGAACATGCGTGCTCCTGGCATGACATTGATGAAGATGCCGCTGTTCGTGTGGACGTGGCTGATCACCGCCTACTTGCTTATCGCGGTAATGCCGGTACTGGCGGGTGTTGTTACCATGATGTTGATGGATATTCATTTCGGCACTAGCTTCTTTGATGCAGCCGGTGGTGGTGACCCTGTATTGTTCCAGCATATTTTCTGGTTCTTCGGTCATCCTGAGGTATACATTATGATTCTGCCTGCCTTCGGTGTTGTGTCTGCGATCATTCCTACGTTTGCGCGTAAGCCGCTATTTGGTTACTCATCCATGGTATACGCGACAGCGTCTATCGCATTCTTGAGCTTCATCGTTTGGGCGCATCACATGTTTACTGTGGGTATGCCGCTCTTCGGTGAGTTGGTGTTTATGTACGCAACGATGCTGATCGCCGTTCCAACAGGCGTGAAAGTCTTTAACTGGGTCACCACAATGTGGAAAGGCTCAATGACGTTCGAAACGCCCATGTTGTTCTCCATTGCGTTCGTGATTCTGTTTACCATAGGTGGTTTCTCTGGCTTGATGCTCGCAATTGCGCCGGTTGACTTCCAATATCACGACACTTACTTCGTTGTAGCCCACTTTCACTACGTGCTTGTACCGGGCGCGATCTTCTCGATCACGGCTGCGGTTTACTACTGGCTACCTAAGTGGTCGGGCAAAATGTACGACGAGGGTTTGGGCAAAACTCACTTCTGGTTGGCATTTGCGGGCTTGAATATTACCTTCTTCCCGATGCATTTCTCGGGCTTGGCCGGCATGCCGCGTCGTATTCCAGACTACAACCCGCTTTGGGCTGACTGGAACATGATTTCTTCAGTGGGCGCATTCTTATTTGGTGCAGCACAAGTGTTGTTCCTCTACATTGTTATTAGAACAATCGTAAGTGGTAAGAAAGCGACAGACCGCGTCTGGGAAGGCTCGCATGGTTTGGAATGGTCAGTAGCATCGCCAGCGCCGTACCATACTTTCGCTACGCCACCTGAAAAGAGCGTTGTTGAGAAAGAGACTTAATGGCTGACGAGCAAAAACAAATTCACATTACGATCGCCAAGCTGTGTGGCTTGGCTGTCTCGATGTTTGTTTTTGCTATGTGGGTCATGCCGCCACTCTACATTTGGTTTTGTGATGTGGCTGGCCTAAACGGTAAAACCCGTGGCCAGTATGAGGCGGCTGTACCCGCAGCAGTGGATACTAGCCGAACGGTAACGGTTCAGTTCGTTGCCATGAATAACGAAAATATGCCTTGGGAATTCTCGCCAAATGAATTCTCAGTGAAAGTTCACCCGGGCGAAGCAAAGGTGACGCATTTCGATGCGCGCAACCTAACGGGTGAGATCATGGTAGCGCAGGCGGTGCCGAGCATGGTGCCAAGCAACGCGACTGATTACTTTCACAAAACAGAATGTTTTTGTTTTAACAAGCAAGTGCTTGGGCCGAACGAAAACGCAGAGTTAGGTTTGCAGTTTATTGTCGACCAGGCTTTGCCCAAGAATGTAAAAACTATAACGCTTTCCTACAGTTTGTTTGATGTGACGGAAATGTCGCAAAGCGATGTAGAAAATAAGGCTGCTGAGTTGCAAGCGCAAAACAGCAATACTAATGAATCATTAAAACTAACCGCAAATTAAACAGAATATATAAGGCGGGGCGAGTAATTATGGAACAAAAACACGAGAACTATTACGTACCTGAACAAAGTAAATTCCCTTTGTTTGCGTCTTTGGGTTTGTTTGTCACTGTATTTGGTTTGGCCAATTGGATAAACGAAATTAGTGGCGATAAAGATGGCTCTGGTATGGCCGTTTTTTTTCTAGGCCTGGTGCTGCTTTGTTACGTGCTATTCCAGTGGTTTTCTACGGTAGTTGACGAAAATATTCGTGGTATGAACTCCGTTCAGCTTAAGCGCTCTTATGTTTGGGGTATGGGCTGGTTTATTTTTTCTGAAGTGATGTTCTTTGCGGCCTTTTTTGGTGCGCTTTACTATATTCGTGCTATTTCCTTGGCCGAACTTAGTCATGGTGACACGTCAGAACTTTTGTGGAATGGTTTTAAAGCTGAATGGCCTTTAATGACAACGCCTGATCAAGCGCTTAATGGTGAAGCTGCTGTAGTTGCTGGCCCTGATTCAAATATGAGTAACCCCGGTATTAGTAATTGGTTGGGTTGGTTGCCTTTCTGGAACACCGCAGTACTTATTACTTCTTCGGTTACGGTTCACTTTGCTCACACTGCGCTTAAGAAAGACAACAAAAAACAATTTAATATCTGGTTGGGTATTACTGTTGCGCTTGGCATTTTCTTCTTATTCTTACAGGCGGAAGAATATATTCATGCATATGCACACGGCTTAACAATTGATTCCGGTGCTTACGGTACTACCTTTTTCTTATTGACCGGTTTCCACGGTTTGCACGTTACGTTAGGCACCTTTATGTTGCTTGTGCAGTGGTTGCGCTCAATCACGAAAGGCCATTTCAACCATCACGATTGTTTCGGTTTTGAGGCATCTAGCTGGTACTGGCACTTTGTTGATGTAGTTTGGGTGGGGTTATTCTTATTTGTATATATTCTTGGCTAAGTTGACTGTATATAAGCCAAAATAAAAATAATAAAAAAACGGCAAAGTGGGTTACTCACTTTGCCGTTTTTGTTTTTATTAAAGAAAGAATTCTTATTGGTCTTTCGTGATTTCGTTGGGAGCGTAGCGATGCTCGGCCCAAGGTGCTTTATTTGTGAGTTGGCCGCTATGTATACCGTAGGCGATGGTTAGCATCATGATTGTCGCTAGCCCTATGCGTGTACCCAAGGCATAAAGTGTTCGTTTGGATTCTGGGATGCCAGTATCTTTTAGCAAAAATGTTAGGCCGCTGCTGAGTGCTACAACCAAGGCTATAAATTCAGCGATAATCAGTATTTTTATGCCCATGAGAAATTCCCGGGAATGAATGAAAGAAAATTAGAGTTCGATTTTAACTGGAAGCTAAGCCTTTGTGTTGTTCTTTTCCTGCCTGTCTTGCTGCGTTTGTGTGTTTGGCAGTTGGAGCGGGCAGAAGAGAAAATCGCGCTAAAAGCTCAATGGGTAAGTAGCCAGGCTGCGGTCCCGCTTGAGTTCGATTTTTATCAAAGTTATGAGAACTACCAGCGTGTTTCAATGACTGGTCGTTATTTGGTAGAGAATTATTGGCTGCAAGAGAACCAGATTTCTAACGGCCAGTTGGGTTACAACGTTGTGATGCCTTTTGAGTTGGTTAGTGGAGAAGTCGTAGCAATCAATCGTGGTTGGGTGGCGGGCACCCCAATGCGTGATTTTGTACCAGAAGTGCCGGTGCCGCTAGGTGACGTCCGAGTTACAGGGGCGCTGATTACGCCTAGCGATAGTAAGTTGATTCGAGAGGCAGAGGTCAGCGCAAAATCGTGGCCGCATAAAGTGCTTGAAATTGACCTTAAAGTGATGCGCCACCAAAGCAAGCTAGCGCTGTACGAAAAGTTACTTCAAATTGATGCAGATAGTGGCTCGGCATTGACGGTGATGTGGCAGCCTATTAATGTGTCGCCCGCCAAGCACTATGGGTATTCCCTTCAGTGGGGGTTGTTAGGTGTGGCTTTAGCGGTCTTGTATGTATTCGCAAGTACCAATCTTGGACAAATTTTATTTCCTAAAAAACATGACTGATGAAATAGTAAACCCTACAAGCAAGCAAGATGTAGCTAAGAAAAAAGGGCTTTCCCCGAAATCGAATTTTCTACTTATCGTGGCGGTGGCGTTTGTGCCGATGTTATTGGCCTACACGATGTTTTTTACTGGCCTGGGTGTTCCCGAAGGAACCGTCAATAACGGTGAGTTGATTAAAGCGCAAAGCCTTGAGGGTTTTGTGTCGGACGAAATCTGGCAAGCGCTGCAGCAGAAAAAGAAGTGGCGATTGCTCTTACCCGTTGGGAAAACCTGTGACCAAAGTTGTCAAGACAGCCTCTTTACCACACGCCAGGTGCATATTCGTTTAGGTGAAAAGGGCATTCGCGTAGAGCGATACGCTTTGAACTATGGCGGTGAATCTGGCGCTAAGTTTCTTGATGATATTGCGCTCGAGCATCCACGATTACAGCGTGCTGACGTGACTCGCGCGCAATGGCGTGAGTGGAGTGCGCCTCTAGAAGCATTTACCGTTAATCAAGCAAAGCATTTCTATTTTCTTGTAGATCAAGAGGGGTTCGCCATGATGGTTTATACCGACCAACACGGTAATGACCTGTTGAAGGATATTAAACGCGCCTTGAAATATTCTATTGATTATCAATAGGTTAGATAAAAAATAATGGAAAAGCTTCCTCTTAGGTTAACACTGATTTCTGTATGCCTCGCCGCCATTGTTGTTGTTTTGGGGGCATTTACTCGTCTTGCCGACGCAGGTTTGGGTTGTCCAGACTGGCCGACGTGTTATGGCCATTTGTGGGTGCCAACTTCGGCGCAAGATGTTGCACAGGCTAATGATGCTTTTGCTCAAACGCCGGTCGAGCACGATAAAACTTGGCCCGAACAGCTACACCGTATTGTTGCTTCCACGTTAGGCCTATTTATTCTGGCGATTTTCTTCGCTTGCGCTTCGCGTTACGGAAATAAGAGGTTGTGGCGCACCGTCAATGCCTATGTGGGGCTTCTGGTTGCAGCAGTGATCGGGCGGATTATTTTCGGCGCTGTGTTGGATCCATATCTATGGGTGCTTATTGCTGGTTATTTCTTAAACTTGGCGCGACTGGCTGCACACACCCAGCCGCATCAAGTGCCCTTTAAGTTGCCTTCCTTTATTGTTGGCCTTGTTATTTTACAAGGCTTTTTTGGCATGTGGACGGTCACCCTGAATTTGTGGCCACAGGTTGTCACTATGCATTTGCTTGGCGGTTTCGCGACATTTTCTCTGTTGTGGTTGCTGCTGCAGCGCCTCGCAGCGTGGGGCTGGGAAGAAAAAGCGGCAGTTGTTGTTAGGTTCATGCGTTTACGCCCGTTGGCGTTATTAGCATTGGTTGTGGTCGTAATCCAAATTGCCCTAGGTGGTTGGGTTTCTTCTAATTATGCTGCTTTGGCCTGCCCAGATTTTCCGATGTGCCAAAACCAAGTGTGGCCACAGGCAAATTTTGCCAAAGGGTTTAACTTTGCACAGCATATTGGGCCTAATTATTTAGGTGGCGTACTAGAAAGCGATGCGCGTATCGCGATTCACTTTAGTCACCGCTTGGGCGCCATTATAGTGCTGGCAATAGTTACGGCTTTGGGCGTACTTTTGTGGAATAGCGGCTCGAAAAAGGCGCGCTGCTACGCAGGGTTATTGTGGGCGGCTTTATTGGTACAGCTAAGCTTGGGGGTTCTAAATGTGGTCTTGGCCCTTCCCCTTTTCATTGCGGTGGCTCACAATGCCGTCGGCGCACTACTACTGGTGACGGTGATGACCATCAATCATCGTATTGTTACAGTAAAAACCCTATAGAAATCAAAGCTTTATGCCGCCTGGCGTGGTTAAGCTTCAGCAGCAAAAAGAAAGAATATGTCGAATACCTCAAGCGAAAGTTTAAAAGAGCGAGCTCACTGGAAAGACTACTACGAACTTTGTAAACCCAATGTCGTACTGCTTATGCTGCTCACGTCCCTCATTGGTATGTTGTTGGCAGTGCCCGGCATGGTACCGGTAGATGTGTTGGTGCTTGGCAATCTAGGTATTGCACTGTGTGCAGGTTCGGCTGCAGTGGTTAACCACATTGTTGACCGGCATATCGATACCAAAATGGCTCGTACCTATAACCGTCCAGTTGCGATGGGGCGTGTAGCACCACGTGAAGCGCTAATTTTCTCTTTTGTGCTCGGGTTTCTTGGCTTGGCTGTGTTGATGTTGTGGGTAAACATGCTGACAGCTTGGCTAACGCTTGCGTCTTTGGTGGGTTATGCCTTGATTTACACTTTGTATCTTAAGCGTGCAACGCCACAAAATATTGTGATTGGCGGTCTTGCTGGCGCAGCCCCCCCCTTACTTGGTTGGACTGCTGTAACAGGCGAAATCAATGGCCATGCCTTGCTTTTAGTGTTGATCATTTTCGCATGGACACCACCTCACTTCTGGGCGCTAGCAGTACACCGTAAAGCGGAATATGCGAAGGCAGATATTCCTATGCTTCCGGTGACCCATGGTGAGCAGTACACCAAGCTTCATATTGTGCTCTATACCTTGATGCTGTTGGCAGTCTCATTTCTTCCTTTTGTGACAGGCATGTTGAGCTTATTTTATTTGGTAGGCGCAGCTGTGCTTGGGCTTGGCTTTTTGTATTTTTCACTCGCGATGTTTGGTGAAAATAAGAATTCCGGGATGGATGCATTTAAGTATTCCATTATTTACCTAATGGTCCTTTTCGTCATTATGTTGGTGGATCATTACGTGTTTCCATTGCCAGCCTAATACTAGGTGGTAGTGACGTTGATCATGGCAAGAATTAGTCGTAACAAGTGGTAGAAATCGATGACTGAAGAGCTTAATGCGCTCGAGCAAAAACGCTCACGCGGTATATGGATCACCGTCGCCTCTATCTTTTGTGTGATCGCCCTTTTTATGGCGATGTTCCTACATAAAATCACTTCGCCACGCGTACTTTCTAAAGAAGAGCTTTTGGTGAATAGGGCCATCGTTTTTGACCCGCCACGCATCATCGAGCCATTCGAATTGCTTGACCAGTATGGTAACGGCTTTGACCTCGAAAGGTTGAAGGGTAAGTGGTCACTCATCTATTTTGGTTTTACCCATTGCCCAGATATATGTCCAACGAGCCTTTCCCAGCTAAACAAGGTGCTTGATGTGCTCGACCAAGATGTGGCAGAGCAAACGCAGGTGATATTGGTTAGCCTTGACCCGGCCCGTGATACACCAGAGCAAATGCGGAGCTATCTCGACTATTTCAGCCCGTCGTTTGTGGGCGTGACTGGGGATTTTCTCGAAATACTGTCTTTTACGCGCAACGTTAATGTTGCCTTCAACAAAGTCGTTCTGGATGACGACTACACAATCGATCACACCGGCCACTTAGTGCTTATCAACCCAAATGGCCATTACCACGGCTTTTTCAAGCCGCCTTTTGAGCTGGCTAAACTCAAAGTTACCTACTCTTCTATTGTTTCTCAGTTTTAACGCAGTATGTGGAATGCATGTTGCTATTCTGTAGGCTGATATTCATAGCTGTACGCTATTGCGGGTGACGCATAGCAAAATTACGGTTTATTGACCGCATTTTGTTCAAAAAGAAACGATTTTGCCACAAAAGTGTCTTAGAAAAGCCTGTAGAATGATCTTCTAAATTACTGATATGTTGGGATTTTTTACATGTCTAAGCTAGTCTGGTTATAGCCGCTTAAGAATTTTCGCGTTATTGCTTGCAGGCTAACTTTTGAATGCGGATATGTGCCTCGGTTGCACCGCGCTATACTGAAGAGATAGTGCTACATGGGTAGCCCCATATCTTGTTAATAATTTGAGTTGAACCTCCGTAGAATCATATAAATGTACGAAGCTTTTTACGGCTTTAACAAAAAGCCTTTTTCGCTCACCTTTGACCCTGATCTGCTTTACATGGGACAGACCCACAGTACCGCTTTGTCGATGCTGGAATACGGCGTGCTTAGCCAATCGGGTTTTACCGTGATAACGGGTGAAGTTGGCAGTGGTAAAACCACCATATGCCGGCACCTGCTTGATCAGATCAATGAATCCGTCAAAATTGGCCTAATAACGAACACCCACTCGAATATGGGTCAATTGTTGCCTTGGGTGATGCACGCGTTTGGCGAAGAGTATCGTGATGAGAACCCGGTGGCTCAATACGAGGGCTTTACCGGTTTTCTGCAAAAACAATTTGATAGTCAAGAGCGTACAGTGCTCATCATTGATGAGGCGCAAAACCTTGGCATTCCGCTTTTGGAAGAGTTGCGGATGTTATCGAATTTAAATAACGTCGTAGAGCAATGCTTGCAAATCATTTTAATTGGGCAGCCGCAGTTGCGAGAGCTCTTAATGAAGCCTGAGCTAATGCAGTTTGCCCAGCGTGTTGCCGCCGATTATCACATTGCCGCATTATCACCGACCGAGACCGTAAGCTACATCAAGCACCGGCTTGTAATGGCTGGTGCTACAGAAGATGTATTCACGCCGCATGCGTATATGCTTATTCACGCCGCGAGCCGTGGGGTGCCGCGCCTGATTAATGTTCTGTGTGATACTGCGCTTTCCTTCGCTTACGCAGATGAAGTTCGCATCATTCACGAAGATTATTTGCGTGGAGTGTTACGTGAAAGAGCTGAGGGTGGTTTACTCGCGCTTGGCCAGAACCCCCTAAAACAGTTTGGCGAAGCCGCGTTTGATACGCCTGATCTAGACAACTTGTTAGGCAGTGTCCTCAATAACGGCGCCGCCGGTGGCCAAGACGGCCGGTGACAACACGTTTTAGTACAGCCGCCTAATTACAACATTTCTTCTACTATTTTGAGTGCAATAAGTTATGGATGAAACCGGTCCATCGATAGACGATTACATTGATATTTTACGTCGGCGTAAAATGTGGATGGTTTTTAGCGTTCCGGTGCTGCTTTTAATAACTGTCATCGTCACCTTCTCACTTCCTGCGATTTTTCGCGCTGAAGGTGTAATTCTTATTCAGGGGCAGGAAATTCCTGAAGATTTGGTTAAATCAACAGTCAAAGGAATGGCGGAACAGCAAATCGAAGTCACGCGCCAGCGAATTATGACGAGCGCAAAAATTTCTGAGCTGATAGAAAAGCATGGCCTTTATGGGCTCCTGCGTGGTAAGGCCTCGCCTTATGATCTTGCGATGAAGTTTCGTAAGAGCATGGGGGTAGAAATGATTGAGGTCGATGTGCCGGGTCAATTCGGCCGAAAGAATCGAGCAAATGTTGCGTTTATCGTTTCTTTTATGGATAAAAACCCTCGGCGGGCACAAAAAGTTGCGGTAGAGCTTACCACCTTATTCCTTGAAGAAAATGTAAAAGCCCGAGTGAGCAAAGCAGATGATGCAGCGCAGTTTCTAAAAGAAGAAGCTGATCGTATGCAGGCACGCGTACAAGATACCGAAAATAAGATTGCTAAATTTAAAATTGAATACGGTGACAGCCTGCCAGAACTTCTGGAGTTTAATCTGGAAACAGTAGAACGCTTAGAGCAGCAGTTAATACAAATAGATGATGAAACAGAAGATCTGGGTGATCAGGTTCACAGTCTGAACTTAGAGCTTTCCAATATTGACCCCTACGTCCAGTTCTCTTCAAGCACCGGCAGGTCGGTAACGCCGCGCCAGCATCTAATGGGGCTTAAACAACAATACGCACGCTTAATATTGACCTACGCGGATTCACACCCTGATATTGTTAGGCTGCAAGAAGAAATTGAATTAGCAGAAAAAGCTGTAGCTAGTACAAGTGTAGATGTCGACGATGATGATGCGGTTAACCCCGTTTATCGTCAAATACGGTCGCGGATCATCTCAGCCGAAAAAGAAATGGCGCGCATGTCGGAACGTCGAGACAAAACTGAAAAAGATTTGGCCGATTACAATCAGCGAGTGATACAAACGCACCAGGTGCAGCGCAATTACGATGAAATGACGCGCGACTACAACAACAAATTGGAAAAGTACCAAGAGCTACGAGCCAAACAGCTAGAAGCTAACATCGCACAAAACATGGAGGCAGAAAATAAAGCAGGCAGCTTTAAGTTAATAGAGCCTCCCACAGTGCCGGAAAAACCAGTTAAACCAGAACGAAAAAAATTACTGCTTTTGGGTTTCGTGCTTTCATTTGGCGCGGGCGTTGGCCTGATGTTGGTAATGGAATTTTTCGATTCGGGTGTGCGTGGCGTAGCTAAAATTACAGAAATCGTCGGTCAGCCACCTATGGCAGTGGTGCCTCATATCTATAGTGCCGCTGATCGTAAAGTTCAGAAGCAAAATTTAATGAAGTTATTATGGATTGCCGGCGTGTTTTGCATAAGTGGCATTATCGTATTCCACTTTTTTGTTATGTCGCTTGATGTGCTTGCCATTAAAGTTATGTCAGCTCTTAGTGTGCTCTAGGGGAAATCGAAATGTTGAGAATTCAAAAAGCTGTAATGAAGGCGAAAGATGCAAAAGAGCATCAACTTATTCGTCAGCGCAGTGAAGCCGCAAAAACAAATTCGCCACTAGAATCTCTCAAATATACAAAGACCAAGGTTGAAACGGTTCATCCTGATTACTTGGAAGAAAACCGAATTGTCGCGGGTTTTCCATCACATAAACAGAGTCAAATATTTCGGACGCTGCGCACGCATGTGATCAAAAAAATGCGTGAAAACAAATTGCGCAGCTTGGCAGTAACGTCCCCGTCGTCTGGTGAAGGTAAATCTCTGGTTGCGGCTAATCTCGCCGTAGCATTGGCGATGGAAGTCAATCAAACGGTGTTGTTGGTTGATCTTGATCTTCGCAACCCAGGCATCGCAAAATATTTTAATATCGAACAGCAGAATGGGTTCCTCGATTATCTAAAAGGTAATTGCGAACTTGAAGATATTATGGTTAACCCTGGCATCGATCGTTTAGTTGTTGTGCCCGGTCATGGTACCGCCATTAATTCTTCCGAGATCATTTCTAGCCCCAAAATGAGAGGCTTCTACAACGAGACGCGAGCGCGATACAAATCACGCATCGTGATTTACGATTTGCCGCCAATTTTACCCAGTGACGATGTGTTAAGTTCAATTAGCAACATCGACAGCGCCTTGCTTGTGCTTGAAGAAGGGCGAAATTCAGAAAAAGAAATTGTACGCGCGATAAGGCAGCTGCAAGGTACGCCTTTGTTGGGTAGCGTTATTAATAAATTTCACAAAGGTGGATGGATGATCTAAGCGTCGTCCGTAACTTATCTGAGGGTACAAAAACGCCGTGCAGACTAATATGAACACTCTGAAAACGGCAATTGCACAGAAACCTTTCTTTTCAGCTTTTTATACGCTGTGTCTCATCAATTTAGTGTTGCTGCTTGTGTTATTTTTGCCGGGCTTGAAAAATCTTGCGGCTCGATGGCACGAGCAAGCGGAATATAGTCACGGTTATCTCATTCCTTTAGTTGCGGCGTATATTGCTTTTGAGCGGCGTCATGCATTGGTATTTTTGTCTGACCGCTGGAATGCTATTGGCGCCACGCTTTTTCTTGCTTCATTGGCTCTTGTGGTAATCGGTGATATATCGGCACTTTATCTTTCTATTCATTTAGCCTTTGTTTCTATATTGATAAGTTACGCAATGGTGATTTATGGAAAGTCATCGCTAAACATAGTACCGGCAATTCTGTTTTTGTTATTCGCGGTGCCCCTTCCGTACGTTATCGAAAGTGCTCTCACATCCAATTTGCAGTTGCTTTCTTCAACCTTCGGAGTGGCGATAATTCGAGCCCTGAATATACCTGTATATTTGAGCGGTAACATTATTGATTTAGGGAGTTTTAAGCTTCACGTTGTTGAGGCGTGTAGCGGGTTACGCTACCTGTTTCCGTTGCTGAGTATAGGCGCACTTACGGCCTATTTTTATAGCGCGCTTTTTTGGAAAAAATTACTGTTGGTAGTTTCTTGCGTGCCTATATCAGTACTTATGAACAGTATCAGAATAGCGGCTACGGGAGTTTTGGTTAAGTTCTATGGGCATGACGTGGCAAACGAGTTTGTTCATGCTTTTGAAGGCTGGGTGGTTTTCGTAGTGTGTTTAGCCCTACTGCTTGCCGAGTTAAAATTGATTGAAGTTCTCACGAGCAAAAAAAGTTTCAAAGAAGCTTTTTCAAAAATAGATAACGCCAAAAGCGCTGTTTCTGGGCGCCCAATACAATCTATAGCCGGCAAGGGTGATAAGGTTATATATCTTACGGTTTCGTCCGTGATGCTTGTGGTCGCGATCATTTTTCTATCGGGGGTAAATCAGCGTTCAGATAGTTTGGTGTTAGATCGAAGTTTAGCTAGCTTTCCAATGAAATTAAACGATTGGAGTGGCCATAGAAAGTCGCTTGAACCCCATATTAAAGAGCGTTTGGGTTTTAGCGATTATCTTTTAGCAGATTACATTTCGTCGGCAGGCCACCTAAATTTATATATTGCGTACTACGCAAATCAGCGTAAAGGCATATCGCCTCACTCCCCGAAAGTGTGTATGCCCGGCGGCGGTTGGGAAATCAATAGCATTCGTCTACAGACCAAAAATGGCCAGCCAGTTAATCGTGTGGAAATACAAAAAGGCCTACAAAAACAACTGGTTTACTATTGGTTCATCGAGCGGGGTAGACCGATAGTTGGTGAGTATGCAAAAAAACTATTATTGTTTAAAGATGCGGTATTTAGTGGTCGTACTGATGGTGCGCTTATACGAATTGTCGTGCCAATCGAAGAGAATGTTCCAGAAATACAAGCCTATAAGAATGCAGAATCAAAGATCGACAGTTTTATGTCATTAGCGCAAGATCCTATTCGGAATTACTTGCCTCCACCAATTTAATTAAATGAGTTCAAATATGCGTAAGATTTTTGCGGCAAGCTTGGTTGTCTTACTTTTTATCGGTTTGATCTCGTGCTCTTCAAAGTTTGAACAATCCAAGGCCTTTTTTGAAAAAGGTAAAAAGCACTATGAGGCGAACCAGTTCGAGCCAGCACGAATAGAGTTTTTAAATGCGATTCAACGCGACCCTTCCTATGCAGATGCGTACTTCTATTTGGGTCTAATTGCTCAGAGGCAAGGCCATATCGATATTGTTTATCAAATGATGATGAAGGCATCGAAGTTGGACAATTCAAATACAAAAGCGCTGCTTACGGTTGGCGAACTACTAGTGCTTGGTCGTCAGTTTGGGGCGGCAGAAGAATATGCTGACACCTTGATTCTTCAAGATGCACATTTATTTGAAGCTAATAGAATTAAGGCTGCGGCGTATATTGGCAGGGGTTCATATACGAGTGCCGAAGTCGCGCTAAAGAAAGCGGAAGCGATTAAGCCAGACGACGCCTCCTTGTATGGGCTGCGCGCGATGCTCGCAAGAGACTTGGGTGAAATGGACAAAGCCTTATTGTATCTTGGAAAGGCTATAGATGCGGGTGCAGACAAAGAACACTACTTGCTACTCAGGTCAAAAATATATCGTGATCAAGATAATTCACTCGCGCTTATTGAAGATTTAAAAAAGCTGATAGATGCTGACCCAAAACAAAAAGAATACGTCTATGGGCTTGCAAAGATTTATTCAAAACTGGGAAACAATCAAGAGGCCGAGCAAACGCTGCAGGCGTTTATCGATAAAAACGACGAAAATTTTACCGCAATACAATTATGGTTGGATGTTGTCTACTTGCAAGATGAAAAGCGTGGCGCTGAGAGTTTAGCCGCGATGATGGAAAAATTTAAAGAGAGTAACGTATTACGTTTTTATGAAGTGCGCAGGGTGCTAAAGCAAGGGCGTTATACCTCTGGTAAGGCGATGTTACATGAGCTAATCGAGAAGAATGATGCATCGGAAGATGGTTGGAAGGCGCGAGCAGTGCTCGCAGAGGTCTTACTCGAAGAAGAAAACATCACTGAAGCAAGAGCGCTGGTTAATAAAAACCTAGAATCTTCCTCAGGGCATGAACCGAGTCTACTGGTGTTGGCCAGTAGCGATATAAAAACGGCGCAATACCAATCGGCTATTTCAAATTTGCATCGCGTGCTTCGAAAAAACCCTGAATCTGAAAAAGCCTTGGTGTTATTGGGGCGGGCCTATGTAGAAAGTGGTTCTGATCTTTTGAGTGATGATGCGTTTCGGCAGGTGCTTGAGTTAAACCCATCCAATCAGGCCGCGGCAATTCCGGTAGCAAATAATTTAATACAGGGCGATGATTTGGCGCGCTCTGAATCGGTTATTGAGCGCGTCTTGGCGCGAAAACCGAAAGACGCAAAATTGTTGATGTTCTATGTTCGAATTCTTTTATTGAAAAAAGATTGGGCTGTGGCGCGTTGGGCGATAGAGCAGCTAGAAAAACTCCCCGACACGCAAGCGTACGTAGCTTTTTTACAAGGCAAGCTAGCGCAAGCGCAAAACCAGTGTGAATTAGCGGTTGAAAATTATCGCGCTGCATTGCACTTGAAACCGGAATTATTCCCGGCCTTTCAAGGGCTTGACCAATGTTATCTCATATTGGAAAAAGATGAAGAATGGTTGGCGTTTCTACAGGCCTACAAGGCGAGCAACCCAGAGGCGTCTGAGGTCTACTCATATACGGCAAAACTTTACCTGAGGAACAAAAAGTTCGAGAGTTCGGTGCTAGAGATTGAGACTGCATTGGAGTTGCAACCTCGCTGGGAAGAGGGCTACGTCCAGCTTGCAGGGATTCACAATGAGTTAAAAAACTATCACACGGCTGAGGAAACGTATAGAAAGGCAATAGCGCTTCTACCGGAAAGTGTTTACCTAAAGACCTTGCTGGCTAGCTTCTTGGAATCTATCGGGAAAAAACAAGAAGCCCTTGTGGAGTATGAAAGCCTCTTAGAGGCACACCCTGAATTTGAAATTTCGCGTAATAATTACGTTTCCCTGCTCCTGTCAGGGGAGCCAACAAAAAAAGAACTAGAGCAGGCCCTGGAGCTTGCCCAGGTTTTTAGCACAAGTTTAGAGTCGAGGTTCCTTGATACCTACGGTTATGCTCTTTTGAAGAACGATCGTGCGGTTGAGGCGGAGATCGTATTACGCGAAGCGGCGGAGAAGGCACCTCGTTTGGTGGAGATCCACCAGCATTTTGCAGAATCGCTCATTCAGGTAGAGCGCTATGAAGAAGCTAGGGTGGTTTTGAGACGCATCAGTCGCTATGTGGATGAAACGTCAGGGCAGGCAGCGAGCATTGCTCTGCTGATGGAGCGTGTTGAAACAGGCATAAAAGAACGCGTTGAAATGTAGTGATTCAGCAAAGAGTTGTATGTTGTGGGTGTGTAAAAAAGGCCCTTGTCTTCATGGTTTGTCGAGATTTTTGACGTGCCTGGCAAGTCACGGTTTTGTTAGGCGAAACGGGGTTCGTAAAAGCTAATCTGTTCACTCGAAAACGGGTTATTAATTCGCCGCTTTGCGCTCTGGCAAACACATTACGGTGCTAAACTTGAGTGTCTGCGACTTGCTGCCGACTACGGCACGCCTTTTGCCTTTTTCAGGCCGCTGAAGCGTTTTTCACTTATACTTAAGTCCGCGCGCCTCGGATTTGTGCCTCACCACATTTGAGTGTTTATTAACCAGTTTTGTTTGGTCTAAAAATATGATTGTCGCCCTTGATCACATTGCCATTGCTGTTCCAGATTTAGAGCGTGCCATTGCGCGTTTTGCCGAAGATTTCGGCTTAGAGTTTAAAGGTCGCGAAGATGTAGCTGCCGCCAAGACATCTACGGCGTTCTTCCCGTTACCGCCCACCAGCATAGAGTTGGTTCACCCGTTAAATGGTGAAGGCCCCATCGCCAAATATCTCGAGAAAAAGCCCGGTGGTATGCACCACCTTTGTTTTCGGTCGGATGATTTGGATTCAGACGTGGCTCGCTTAAAAGAAAAGGGTTACCAGTTTTTGAGTGATGCCCCAAGCGCTGGCGCCCACGGTTGCCGCGTTATTTTTATCCACCCAAAAAGCTGTGACGGCGTGTTAATAGAGCTGAATCAGCCAGCAGCGTCTTAGTCAGAAATTTTAAGGCTTATGAATCACGGGCATTACACATACATGTTCACGAGGGGCGAGCGGGTTCAAGTAAGTCAGTTGTGAAGGCCGTGATTCTGGTTCTGGGGTAAAAGGCTACTAGCTTTGCTTTAGCGCAATAGCGTTAGGTGCGCAGAGGATACAATAGGGCGCGTTGTTTGGAGCGTTGCGCTTTTATATCGTATTGCCTTTATAGGCGCTTTATAAAGAATGTTTGATTTCTAGTTTAGGAATTAAAGGGTTAATCGGAGTAATAAATGAGTACTGAAAGTTTTAGCTGTTACCTAATTGGTGCTGACACACTCTTGATCGAGTGTGGCGAGGTTTTGTTATCAAAGGGGCACCAAATTAAAGGCGTGATTACAGCTGCACCGCGCATCAGTCAGTGGGCGCACCAAAAGTCTTTGCCTGTCATTGCACACAAAAAAGGATATGGTGATGAGCTAAAGGGTCAAGATTTTGATTATCTTTTCAGTATTACTCACTTGGCCATTATCAAAGACGATGTGCTTGCACTTCCGAAAAAAGGCGCAATCAATTTCCACGATGGTCCCCTTCCCGCATATGCTGGTTTAAACACACCAGCGTGGGCGCTCTTAAATAATGAAGAAAAATACGGAATTACCTGGCATCAAATTACGCCAGGGGTCGACGAAGGTGATATTTTAAAACAAGCCTTTTTTGACATAGCTGCCGATGAAACCTCGCTTTCCATTAATACAAAATGTTTTGCTGCTGCGCTTGATAGCTTTCCTGTGCTTATCGATGAGCTTGTCAGCAATACAACCACGCCACAAAAGCAAGATCTAGATCAGCGATTCTACTTCGGAAAATTTGACCGACCTGAAGCAAACGCATTATTACAATGGGAAAAACCTGCAACTGAACTAGAGGCTTTAGTGCGAGCGCTGGATTTTGGCGACTATCCAAACTTGCTGTGTATGCCTAAAGTACGTATTAAAGGTGAGGTATATGCAGTACAGAGTGCAGTCGCAGGGGAGCTTGATTCTGGTGTATCGCCAGGAAAAATTACAGAAATCGATGAAGGCCAAATTGTCGTTGGTGTCGGTGAAGGCGTATTAACGCTTAAAAAGTTTAAAGATCTTAACGGTAAAACGATTACTGCCGGTGAGATAAAAAGCAAGCTTGGGCTGAGCGCGGGTGATAGCTTTGACGATGTTGACAGCGCCCTTCTAGAAACCTTAAAACCTATCGTAGAAAAGTTGGCGCGCAGTGATGAGCACTGGGCGAAATACTTGGCGTTTCTTGACCCTGTTGAGCTGCCGTATAGCCAGAATGAAACCCCTGCACTTAAAAATGTTTCTGATTATGCAAAAGCAAATATAAAAATACCCTCAGGCTTGAACAACGCCATTGCCGACGTTAATTATAACGATGTATTAACCGGTGCATTCGGTTTGTTGCTTGGCCGCTTAAGCCGAAAACATGAATTTGATCTGGCTTATGGTTCAGAATCAATTGCCATTGCAAGCCAGGCCGCCCCAGGTGTTTATAACGAATACTCGGTACTTCATCTTGGTTTTGAAATTAAAGATACGGCAGCAAGTATTATTCAAAACGCCGCGCAACAATGCCAGCTGACGGAAAAGCGTGGCGCATGGGCGCTAGACGTTATAGGCCGGACGCCTGCGCTTGCAGCGATACCAGAATTACTGACAGGTACAGCGTTGCCTTTAGGGGTCAACGTAGGCAGTGATGCACCGCTGGTGGGAACAACGTTAACGCTTTCAATTGTCGCAGAAGGCGAGGCTGTAATTTATTACGACGCGACGCGTATGCCTGAAGCGCGAACGAATAAATTTGTTCAACAATTTGAAGCGATCTTAAATAATTTGGTTGATGGTGCGACTCGACCTGCGGGCGAGCTAGAACTACTTTCTCAAGACGAAAAGAAAGTTATTCTAGAAAATTGGAACCAAACTACGGTTGATTACGACAATAGTGAATGCATTCATCAGCTGTTTGAAAAACGTGTTGAAGAACACCCCAACGCAACGGCGCTCGTTTTTGAAGATGAGCCAATCACTTATTCTGAACTTAATAATAGAGCGAACCAACTAGCCGCTGCGCTCATCGAAAAAGGCGTTGGGCCTGACGATATGGTTGGCGTAAACGTCAATCGCAGTATTGATTTGATGGTTGCCTGTATAGGTGTTCATAAGGCGGGTGCAGCCTATGTGCCGCTCGACCCTGCATTCCCAGCAGATCGAATCGCTTACATGGTAAAAGATGCGGCGATGAAATTAGTCATCACGCAAACAGATATTAAAGCGGATTTGCCGGCTTCTGATGCTGAAGTGATTTGTGTAGATGCCTTGGATTACAGCGGTAATGCAGACAACCTGAACGTCGCGGTTGACTCAGCAAAACTTGCCTACGTGATTTATACCTCGGGTTCTACAGGCAACCCCAAAGGGGTGATGGTTGAGCACCGCAACGCGACTAACTTTTTTATTGGTATGGATGAACGAGTAGAAAATGATACAGCGGGCACATGGTTGGCTGTTACATCGCTTTCGTTTGATATTTCTGTGCTCGAACTTTTCTGGACACTTACACGCGGGTTCAAAGTGATTGTATATCGCGAAGATCGCAGCGGTGAAAGCGAGGGCGTTAGTAAAAAAGTACAGCGTCGCCCAATGGAGTTTGGTTTGTTTATGTGGGGCAATGATGATGGCCCTGGTAGTAATAAATACAAATTAATGATGGATGGCGCGAAGTATTTTGATGAAAACGGTTTCCACAGTGTGTGGACACCTGAACGTCATTTTTCTGCGTTTGGTGGGCCATATCCCAACCCGGCAGTAACATGCGCGGCACTTGCGGCGGTCACAAAAAATGTTGCGATTCGATCTGGTTCAATCGTGTCGCCTTTACACCACCCTGTGCGAATTGCAGAAGACTGGTCAGTTATCGATAACTTGAGCGATGGTCGCGTCGGTTTAAGTTTTGCTGCGGGTTGGCAGCCGAATGATTTCGTTATCATGCCGCAAAACCACAAAAATAATAAACAAGTCATGCTTGACCAGATCGATATGGTAAGAAAGTTGTGGCGAGGTGAAAGTGTAGCGTTTGAAAACCCGATGGGCGACATGGTGGAAACTTCAACCTTGCCTCGTCCAGTTCAAAAAGAATTACCTGTCTGGTTAACCACTGCTGGCAACCCTGAATCTTATCGTTTAGCGGGGCAAAAAGGCGCAAACGTATTGACCCATTTGCTGGGTCAAAGCATTGAGGAAGTGACTGAAAAAATTCGTATTTATCGTGAGGCACGTAAAGAGGCTGGGTTTGACCCTGCTACGGGTAAAGTGACATTAATGCTGCACACTTTTGTTGGTGATTGTAATTTAGAAGTGCGCGAACTTGTACGCGAGCCGATGAAAGACTATTTGCGAAGCGCAATGAAGTTGGTGCTTGATTTTGCCTGGTCTTTCCCAGCGTTTAAGCGCCCGGGTGGTGCAGATTCAAAGCCAGATGATATTAATATTAAAGACCTGACGGACGAAGAAAAGGATACGATTCTGGATTTTGCTTTTGAGCGCTACTTTGAAACCAGTGGCCTCTTCGGTACAGTTGATACATGTTTAAAAATGATCGACCGCTGTAAAGCAGCAGATTTTGATGAGATCGCATGCTTGCTCGACTTTGGTGTTGATACGCAAAAAGTCATGAACAGCCTACCGCTGTTAAAGGAAGTGAAAGAGCTCAGTAATGCTGCAGCGCTTGCCGCTGAGCAAGGTGATATCGAGCTAGATCAAACATTGCCGGCGCAGCTTGAGCGCCACAATGTCACCCACTTTCAATGCACCCCATCCATGGCACGTATGCTTTGTTTCGATAGCGAAGCAAAAGTGCAAATGGCAAAACTTAAACATATGATGGTCGGCGGTGAAGCATTCCCGAACGCTTTGGCGAAAGACCTAAAAGGCTTTTTGACCGGTCGTCTTACAAATATGTATGGCCCGACGGAAACAACGATTTGGTCAACAACGCAAGACGTTGAAGATCCAGCAAACATTCCGATCGGTCGCCCTATCTCAAATACCGATATCTATATCCTCGATGAAAACTATCAGCCTGTTCCAACAGGTGTGCCCGGCGATTTATTTATTGGTGGTCAAGGTGTTGTGCGAGGTTATTTAAATCGAGAAGAACTCACTGCCGAGCGCTTTATAGATAATCCGTTTAAACCCGGTGAGCGCATGTACTGGACTGGCGATCTAGCTAAATATCGCGACGATGGTGTTATCGAATTCTTAGGCCGCATCGACCATCAAGTTAAAATTCGCGGTTACCGTATTGAACTTGGCGAAATTGAAGCGCGCTTGGGTGAACACGAAGGCGTGCGTGAATGTGTTTTGTTATTGCGGGAAGACACTCCGGGTGACCAGCGTCTTGTGGCCTATTTGGTGCCGAAAGGTGTCGCGCCAGATCCAAACGATGTTAGAGATCATCTGCGTAAAGATCTGCCCGAATATATGGTTCCGAACGACGTTGTTGTGTTGGATGCAATGCCGCTTACACCCAACGGTAAAATAGATCGCAAACAGTTGCCGGCACCCACAGAAGGTGGGCAGGCTTCAGCCGCGGCTTATGAAGCACCAAAAGATGAGCTGCAACAAACGATCGTAAATGTTTGGCAAGACACCTTAAAAATCGACAAAATTGGCGTGAACGACAATTTCTTCGATTTGGGTGGTCATTCACTACTGATTGTTCGCGTGCATCAACTATTAAAAGAACAGGTAGATAAACCCATTTCACTTACAGATCTATACCGCTTCCCTACGATTGCGTCTTTAACAGAGTTTCTAAATTCTGATAAAGAGAATGAATCGTTGAAGAAAAGTAGCGATCGCGCATCTCGTCGTCGCGAGCGAATGGGCCTGCGAAAACGTGGTAGAAAATAAAGTTAGAAAGCGCAAAAAATAAAACAAGGACCCCTGAATAACTCAGGGGTTTTGTGCATTTTAAGCAATTAAATTTGAACAGTTAAAAGACCGAGAAACGATGGATAATTCAGATTTAGACGATTTTGGTGGTTACGGTATTGCAATAGTGGGCATGGCCAACCGCGTTCCAGGAGCAAAAACGCCTGATGAATATTGGCATAACTTAGAAAACGGCATCGAGTCTGTAAAATTTTATACCGATGAAGAAATGGCAGAAGCGGGTGTAACACCAGATTTGCTTAAAAACCCACACTACGTAAAAGCCGGCGCTCACCTCGATAACTTTGACCATTTCGACCCAGACTTTTTTGGTTTTAGTCCAAAAGAAGCAGGCATACTCGATCCACAGCACCGTCAGTTTTACGAATGTTGCTGGGAGGCTTTAGAGCGTGCGGGGCATCCGCCCTCAAAATTTGACGGTGCAATTGGGGTGTATGGTGGTTCAGGTATGGCCGCCTATCTTGCACAGAATATTATGACCAATAAAGAATTGGTTGATTCTGTGGGTATGTTTTTACTTCGCCATACTGGTAACGATAAAGATTTTTTAACAACTCGCGTTTCTTACAGTTTTAATTTAAAAGGGCCTGCGGTAAATGTCCAAACTGCATGCTCAACTTCATCTGTTGCAACGCATTTAGCCTGTCAGGCCCTGTTAAGTGAAGAGTGTGACATGGCGCTTGCCGGTGGCGTGACTATCGATTTACCGCACAATCGTGGTTATCTCTACAAAGAAAACGAAATTCTTTCGCCTGATGGCCATTGCCGCGCCTTCGATCATCGCTCTAAAGGCACCATATTTGGCAGCGGCACAGGTGTGATTGTTCTACGTAGATTAGAAGATGCAATCGCCGATGGTGATCATATTCATGCGGTTATTATTGGGTCAGCAGTAAATAACGACGGCTCCGCTAAAGTTGGTTATCTAGCGCCTTCTGTGGAAGGGCAGGCGGAAGCGATAACTGAGGCGCTCGAAATTGCTGACGTAGATGCAGACACAATTGGCTACGTTGAATGTCACGGTACAGGTACACCTGTGGGTGACCCCATTGAAGTGGCAGCACTTGCAGCGGCCTTTAATGAAACGACGGAGAGAAAAGGGTTTTGTGGCCTAGGTTCGGTAAAAACGAATATTGGGCACCTCGACACCGCCGCAGGTGTTGCCGGCATCATTAAAGCGTCGTTATCGTTAGAAAATAAAAAAATACCGCCGAGCTTAAATTACGAAGCGCCAAACCCAACGATCGATTTTTCACGTTCGCCATTTTATGTCAACGACAAATTGAAAGATTGGAAAGAAGGGGATGAGCCTCGTCGAGCAGCCATTAACTCGCTAGGTGTTGGTGGTACAAATGCATTTTTAATATTAGAAGAAGCGCCAGTAGTAGAAGGTTCAGGTGGTTATAGCAGAAGTAACCATTTGATTACCTTTGCCGCGAAAAGTCGTAAATCACTTGACGCTTACGGTGAAAAATTTGCAAAGTTTTTAAAAGAAACGCCCGATATTAATATGGCTGACGCCGCGTTTACGTTGTTTGAAGGGCGTGAAAATTTTGAGCATCGCCGAGTGCTTGCGGTTAAAGACCGTGAAGAGGCTATCAATGTGCTTGAGGCAAATGATCAGCGCCGTGTTTATACACACTCTTCTGACGACGAAGAAAAATCTGTTGTATTTATGTTTCCCGGTGGCGGTGCTCAGTATGCTGATATGAGCATCGGCCTATATGAGACAGAAAGTGTGTTTAGGCAATACATGGATGAAGGTTTTGCCTATCTAAAAGAAAAAACGAGTTTAGATTATAAAAACTTTGTTTTTGTTGGTGAGCAGTCGTTCGATGAAGTTAAAAAAGAGCTTCAGAAGCCCTCTGTGCAATTGCCTCTCATTTTTATGGTGGAATATGCACTCGCCAAATTGTGGATGTCGATGGGCGTTGAACCGAAGGCGTTAATTGGCCACAGTATGGGAGAAAACACCGCGGCCTGTTTGGCGGGGGTTTTTTCTTATACCGATGGTTTGGGTCTCGTACTATTACGTGGCCAGCTTATGGATGAAGTCCCCGAAGGGGGTATGCTCAGTGTTGAGTTGCCGGCGGAAGAATTGAAAAAACATCTGCATGAAAAACTTGCCCTTGCAGCGATAAATAGCCCTATGCTGTCTGTTGCCTCGGGAACCAAGGCGGATCTCAAAGCGCTTTCTGAAAAGCTAAGCGGTTTAGGGATAGAAAATAAAGAAGTACGCATCGATATCGCGGCGCATTCTTGGTTATTAGATGGAATATTGGAGCGCTTTCGCACCTACTTGGAAAGCATCACGCTCAATAAGCCACAGCTTGATTTTGTTTCTAACTATACGGGCACGTGGATTACCAATGAAGAGGCGACCGCGCCAGAATATTGGGTCAATCACCTTCGCAACACGGTTAAATTTGCTGATGGTATTGAAGAGCTGTTAAAAGAAGAGGGTCGAATATTTTTAGAAGTAGGCCCAGGTAACACCCTGGGTTCGTTGACTCGACAAAACCCCGAAGCGCCAGCGCAACGTGTGTTTTCTACCTTGCGGCATCCGAAAGAAGCAACGCCAGATGATAGTTTTTTTTATACCGTATGGGCGCGCATGTGGGCTGTCGGGTTAGACGTGACGGCTGAACAAATATTTGGAGAAGAGCGCCGGTTGCGCATTCCTCTACCCACATATGCATTTAATCATAATCCTTACTTTATAGAACCAGGAAAACCCGCCGAAGAAAGTGGCCAGGTGTTTGCGGCGATCGAAAAAATTGAAAATATCGATGATTGGTATCGCAAACCCGTCTGGGTTCAGCAAGGTGTGTTGCCAAAGGCTTTTGAAAAAAGAAATTGGCTAGTGTTCCTGGATGATAATGGCATAGGGCAAGCGCTGTGTACTAAGCTGCGAAACGATGGACACACAGTCGTAACAGTTGAAGAAGCGGATGCGTATTATCAAGTTAGTGCCGAGCGTTACAAGATATCTCCCGAATCCGGTTTAGAAACGTATAGCACCTTGGTCAAAGACTTGGTTGCGAGCGGCCATTTTCCTGATCGAATTTTACATCTCTGGTTATTAACTCAAGACGAAAGCTATCGCCCAGGTTCTTCATTTTTACACCGTAATCAAGAGCACGGTTTTTACAGTTTGTTTTTCTTTGCTCGCGCGATGGCGGATGAAGGTCTTGTCGATCGTACATTAGAAATGCTGGTATATGTTAACGGCATGATGCAAGTCAGCGATGAATCTGTGCCGTACCCAGAAAAATCGACTGTGCTTGGCCCCTGTAAGATTATTCCTCGAGAGTTCGCCGATGTTTCGCTTGCTTGTTTTGATGTTGAATTGCCATTAAAACCAGAAAGCTCTAGCTTTTTTAGTAAAAAAGAAGTGCCGGAAATTCCGGCAGAAGTATTCGCGTTGATGAGCAACGAGCTATACGCACCATTGAAAAGTGGTGTTTACGCATATCGTGGTAACGTGCGTTGGCATCAAGCCTACGATTATGAAAAATTGGCGAAGGATGTGCCCGCAATTTCAAATCGTCTGCGAAACGGCGCCTGCTATTTAATTACCGGTGGTCTTGGTGGTATTGGGTATGTGATGGCCCAGGAATTTGCTAAGCGTTATTCGTCCAAACTTGTGTTGGTCAATCGAACGCCTTTGCCTGATCGGGGCGAATGGGCTGACTGGCTTGTTAAGCATGATCATGATGACAAAATCAGCGTTGCAATTGGAAAAGTTCGTAAACTCGAAGAGTTAGGTGCGGATGTACTGGTATTGTCCGGTGATGTTACCGATACAGATCGCATGAAAGAAATTTTGGAAGAAGCAGAAACAAAGTATGGCGAAGTTAATGGCGTGATTCATGGCGCTGGTACCATTCGCGACGGCCTCATCCAAATGAAAAGCCAAGGCGACGTAGAAGAAGTTTTTGCGCCAAAGGTTTACGGTACGTTGGTGCTGAACGAAATTTTTGCCGGTAAGAAACTCGATTTCTTTGTTGTGTTCTCTTCAACTTCTACCGTTATAGCGCCTGTTGGACAAATCGATTACGTCGCAGCGAATGCATTTCTAAATGCGTTTGCTCACCACCGAAATAAAAATGAAACGGGTTACACCGTCGCATTGAATTGGGGTGTGTGGAACGAAGTCGGTATGGCGGCCGCTAGTGCTGCTCAAATGGGCTATGCGGGTGCTTCGGTTAAAGAAGAAAGTCACGATGCGCATTACCCCTTATTTGAAAAACATATTCAGCGTTCTTCTGGTGGTCGAGATACGCACTATTTAACATCCTTTCTTAACGCCAAGCAGCAGTGGGTGTTAGACGAACATAGAACTAAGGCGGGTCAGGCTTTGTTGCCCGGCACCGGGTATATAGAGCTTGCTCGTGCAGCATTAATTGAGTGCGGTGAGAGTGGCCCTTTTGAAATTCGTGAGCTGATTTTCCTAAAAGCGCTTTATGTGCCAGAAAACACAACACTTGCAGCGCGAATTAAGTTAGAGCAAACCGTAGAAGGTTACGATTTTTCGATTCAAAGTGAAGCGAAAAATTCACAGGGTGAAAGTGGTTGGCAGACTCATGCCGAAGCTCGCATCGTAGTGGGGGCAGAGCCAAAAGAGCGTCACGATATTTACGATATTATGCAGCGCGTCGGTTTAGAGAAAAGTACAGAAACATCTGTAGTTGCGCAGCGAACCCTGCAAGAAGAGCATCTTAATTTTGGCTCGCGTTGGCATGTGTTGCGCGATGCAAAATATGGTGACGGTGAATCGGCAGCGCGTCTATCGCTTGATGACAAGTTTGTAAATGATTTGGGCGATTATAAAATTCATCCAGGTCTGCTTGATATTGCCACCGGATACGCCATGAGACTAATTAAGGGCTATGCGAAAAATGGAAAAGCAGAAAATTTGTGGGTACCCGTCTCTTACGCCAGCTTTAAGTATTACAAGCCATTAACTCAGCAAATTTATAGTTGGGTACGGAATGCAAAAGAAAATACGGTCGACGACGATTTTGCAAGTTTCGATATTTGTTTATTCGATTGGAAAGGAAACCTTTTAGCGCAAGTGAATAAACTTACCATTCGTAAAATGGACGGTGAAGTTAAGTTTTCTGACGTAGATGTAGCGGCGCAGCTAGAGGTTGATACGTCTACCGATTCGAAAGGTGATGCAGAGTTTCGAGCGCTATCTCCAGCAGAAATGGCTTTTCAGCACAACCTGTCGCAAGGTATTTTACCTGCAGAAGGTACAGAGGCGCTCATTACAGTGCTGGAAAAAAGCCAAGAGTCTGAAGTGATCGTTTCTTCATTGGAGTTAGAGTCCTTAATGGAAGAGGTAGAAGCATCGGCTTCAGCGATGCATAAAGAAGACGACGATACAAAATTCGCTAGACCAGAGCTTGATAATGACTATGTTGAGCCGCGCGATGATATTGAGCGGACGCTCGTTGGTTTCTGGGAAGAGTTGCTTGGTGTTGATCAGGTTGGTATAGAAGATAGCTTTTTTGATCTTGGTGGTCACTCGCTAGTAGCAGTGCGTCTATTTGCGAAAATCCAACAAACATATGAAGTTGATTATCCTATTTCGGTATTGTTCGAAGCGCCGACAATCGCTGCATGTGCAGACATGTTGCGCGAAGTAGTGGGCGATGTGGGCGATACCTCAGAAAGCAGTGACTCGAAAGAAAAATCACACAAAGCGAGATACACACATTTAGTGCCTATGCACTCGACAAAATCAACGCAGCTGACGCCGTTCTTCTTAGTGGCCGGCATGTTCGGGAATGTATTGAACTTACGGCATCTTGCGCAACTGATTGGAAACGAACGGCCATTTTATGGCTTGCAAGCGCGTGGCTTGTACGGTGATCATGAACCGCACGCAACCTTTGAAGAAATGGCGGTGGACTATATCAAGGAAATGAAAACGGTCCAGCCCGAAGGCCCCTATATTATTGGCGGGTTCTCTGGTGGTGGTATTACCGCTTATGAGATCGCACGGCAGTTGAAAGAGGCGGGTGAAGAAGTTGCAGAAGTTATTTTCTTAGATACGCCACTGCCTTATCGTGACCCTATTAGTTCGGTTGATCGTATGTCGATTCATTGGCAAAAACTTCAGAGCAATGGGTTTACGTATTTTTCTGAATGGGCGAAGAATCGCTATAACTGGGAATTACAAAAATTCCGAAAACGTTTTGGTGAGGTAGAAGAAAACCAAGAAGGTGAGGCCGAGTTTAAATCGGGCGTTATGGAAATTGCTTTCTACCAAGCGCTTGGCCGTTATCAAATTCAGACACTAGGTGTGAATGCAAAATTATTCCGCCCGAAACTACCGGTGAAATTCCGTTTAAGTGGAGGGCGTGTCACCAACGAAGATCGTCAGCCAATCTATGAAGATAATGGATGGTCGCGCTATATCGATGATTTAAAAATATTTGAGGTGCCTGGCGATCATGATTCAATGGTGCTTGAACCAAACGTACGTGTATTGGCGACGAAAATGCGCGATGTTATCGACAACGCTGATCCAAAAACAAAATAAGATAAGCTGGAGAACATAATGAGCGAACAACAGTTGGGAGACGCTCTCAAAAAAGGCATGCGGAATCTCGCCTCGGGTGTGTGCGTGATAAGCTGTATCGATGAAAATGGCAAACGCTTTGCAATGACTGCTTCATCCTTAACTTCGGTTTCTGCTGAGCCGCCTTCGCTTTTGGTTTGCGTAAACAAAAATGCAGCACTTGAGGCTGTGTTATCGAAGGCTTCAAAATTTTCGGTTAGCGTTCTTAATAGCAACCAAGAAGAGGTCTCGAATACCTGCGCTACTCCGGCTGAAAGTGAAAATAGGTTCAATGTTGGTAATTGGGCAACAGATGAAGCGAGTGGTTTATCGTATTTATCGGATGCGCTGTCGATTTTTTTCTGTGAAAAGAAACAAACAGTGCCGTATGGTACTCATAGTATTTATATTGGCGACATTACAAGTGTTGAATTTGGTGACGGTTCTGCGGGTGTGTTAGTCTACGCGCGTGGTGCTTATCATAGTATTTAATATTTCAGGGACACCGCTAGAATCGCTTAAGGAGTAGCTCGAGTAAAACTTTGGTGTGAATTGAATTTACAGACCTTGAATTTGAAAGTGTATTTATGCATTACGCTCAGCGTTTTGGCGACCCTCTGCCTGAGCGTTATGGCGGAGCCCACTCCGTCGAAACACCCTCCCCAGGAAATGACTTCAACAACAGAAAAGGAACGTTTCATTGTCAATGTATTGGCGAACGCGCGCCCGTATATGTGGCGAGAGAACGGGCGGGCCATGGGTCCGGATACAGACTTTATTCGTGAGATAGGAAAGCGTATTGGTGTTGATTTCGTATTTCGAACGGTGCCGATGAAACGCTCCTTAGACGAGCTAAAAAAAGGTAAGGCGCATTTTGGTGTCGGTTTTAGATCACCCGAGCGAGAGAAGTTTGTTGAGTATATAGACAAAACGCCTCTGCATTGGTCGGTGTATCGTATTTTTGTGAAACATGGCTCGCCAATTCATTACCGCCATGTCGAAGACCTTTTTGGGAAGCGTGTGGGGAAAAACCGAGGGTTTTCAATTTCCAAAAATTTCGATCAAGCCGTCAACGATCAAAAATTAGAGGTGCTGGAAGCCGATAGTGCTACGCAATTAATCACGATTTTGTTAGCCGGTCGAGTGGATGCCATTGTTGGTAACCCGGCCAGTATTAGAAAGTACTATCGACAGATGATCCATGAAGAGGTCATTTATTCTCAAGCAGTGCCGGTGAGCCCTCAGAAAGGTTCTTATTTTCTGATGTCGAAGAAGGCCAGATTTTCAGACAGAGCGGTATTGCGGGAAAAAATAGAAAAGGCAATGCTAGAAATTTTAGCGGATGGAACAATAGAAAAAATAGAAGCACGATATCCCAATTTCGTCTACTTACAAGAAAGTGAGCAGGTTGCTAGTGAATAGAGATCATTGGGAGTTGTAAATAAAGATATATGAAAATTTTTATTAGCATAGCGATCGTATGGCTTAGTTTGTTTACTCCACTGGCAGGTGCCGAGTGGAAGAAAAAAACCTATACGGTCTCGGTTTTACATAATGCACGTCCCTATATGTGGGAGGAGTATGGATTGGCTGTTGGTGCAGATCCAGACTTTATACGTGAAATTGGTCGACGGATTGGTGTTAGTTTCGTTTTTAAACCGATGCCAATGAAGCGAGCGCTATTTTCGCTTAAAAATGGTGATGTCGATTTTGGAGTGGGTTACAAAACAGAAGGCCGTAAGCGTTTTGTTAGGTATTTGGGTGAACACCCCTTACATTGGGCAATTTACCCCCTGTTCGTGCGTAAAGGGGGAGACTTTCCTTTTAATAAGTTAGAAGATCTCTACGGAAAAAAAATAGGGAAAAATAGAAGTTTTTCCATTTCTAACGAGTTTGATGATGCAGTAAAAGCGAAAAAAATTAAAGTGGTAGAGATTGAAGGCTACAGCAGTATGGTTAAGCTGCTGCTAAATGGTCGTGTTGATGGAATTCTTGGTAACCCTTCTGGTATTGTTTCCGCTTATTCTCGTATTGTTCATACTGAAGAAATGTACCCTTTAGAAAGGCTGGTAAGCCCGCTGAAAGGGTCTTACTTAGTGATGTCAAAAAAAGCCGATATTCCGGAGCGTGAAGCACTAATCGAGAAAATAGAAAAGGCTATTGTCGAGATTGTTGAAGATGGAACAGTTCTAGAAATTGAAAAACGTTTTTCCGGTTTTACGTATAACCCAAGTATTAATATGTTTGGTAGCTTTTCTGAGAGAAATACCGGCGCTAGTGAGTTCTACGATTCTAAAAGCGATGAAGATAGGCTTGAAGGCGTAATCGAATAACACGCTGTGCCCACTTTACTCTTTGTCGAAACCCAGTGCGTAATCAACAACGTATAGCGGTCTATTTTTTACTTCCTTAAAAATTCGCCCAATATATTCGCCTAACAAACCCAGAAAGAAAAGCTGAACCCCGCCCAAGAATAAAACGGCAACAAGCAAAGAAGCATAACCAGGCACGTCAATCCCAAATAGAATGGTTTTGCTAATGACCACAAGGCCATAGACAAAAGAGCATGAAGCGATAATCATTCCTAAATATGTTCCCGCGCGAATGGGTATTGTGCTGAAAGACGTTATCCCGCTAAGCGCAAAATTCCACAGCTTCCAATAATTAAATTTAGATTCGCCTTGCTCGCGTGAGCGACGTTCGAATTCAATCGTTTCTGTTTTAAAACCAGGCCATGAGAATAAGCCTTTCATAAAACGGTCTTTTTCTGGCATTTTTTTGATTACATCGGCCACACGTCGGTCCATCAAACGAAAATCGCCCACGTTCTCTGGGATGTGAATATCACTTACCTTGTTAAATAACACATAAAACCAGCCAGCGGTCTGACGTTTTAATACGGTGTCAGACTCTCGTGAGGCACGCTTGGCATACACCACGTCGGCACCTGCGCGCCATTTTTCAACCATCTCGTGAATAATTTCTGGCGGATCTTGCAAGTCTGCATCGATGGGAATCAGTGCATCGCCAGACGCAAAATCTAGCGCGGCAGTCATTGCGGGTTCTTTGCCGAAGTTGCGTGAAAAAGACACCAGTTTAACGCGAGGGTCATTGTCTGCTTCTTGCTGTACCAGTGCAGCAGTATTGTCGCTAGAGCCGTCATTAACACAAATAATTTCCCAGTCGATATTAATATCTGCGAGTGCTTCTTTTATGGCAGGAAAAAACTCTGGGATCGCGTCAGCCTCGTTATACATGGGCACTAAGAGCGACAACAATTGAGATGGCATAAGGGCACCTGATTATTTTTATTGTAATTTAGCTAGCAGGTCATTGAGTCTACTAGTTACTACAGATTTTCGTTATTACAAAGTGTAGTGAAGTTTTATTGCTAGAGTCGGTACTTTCACACAAATCTGTGTTTGGGCAGTAGGTTGCTAGTAACAAAAATGATTAACGCCACTACCACTACCGCTGGCCCTGCGGGAATGTCCCACAGGAAGGATGAATATAAGCCGAAGCATACTGATAGCACGCCCGCAATAGAGGCGAGCATTGCCATCGCCTCAGGTGATTTAGAAAAGTTGCGTGCGGTAGCTGCGGGAATGATTAACAAGGCGGTAATTAACATAACGCCGACGATTTTCATTGCCAGTGCGATCAAGCAGGCGATCATAATCATGAGTAATATTTTGAGGCGAATAACATGTTTGCCTTCAACTTTGGCTAGATCTTCATCAACGGAAATCATCAAAAATGACTTCCAGAAGAAAAAGAGCGGAAAAGCGATAAGCATTAACAAGCCAAATATCCAGCCGACTTCTGCGGAACTGATCGTGAGAAAGTCGCCGAATAAGTATGCATATAAATTGATACGACTATCTGCAAATAAGCTTACACACACTAAGCCTAATGCAAGTGCGCCGTGTGACAGTACGCCAAGAAGGGTATCTGTCGCCAAGACTAGACGTTTTTCCATCAACACTAAAAGTAGCGCGATGACGCCGCTGGCGAATATTATTGTTAGCGTGACATTTACTTGAAGAAACAAGCCAAGTGCGACCCCAATTAGGGCCGCGTGGGCGAGGGTATCGCCAAAGTAAGACATGCGTCGCCATACCGCAAACGAGCCAAGTGGCCCTGCGATAAGCGCGATACCGATACCAACGAGAAAGGCGTGTAATAGAAAGCTAATCATGGTGGCAGCCCTCGTCGCAGGCAACGGCATCGCCGTGTAAGTCGTGGTGATGATCGTGATGGTGTTGGTAAACGGCTAATTGATCGGCGGCATTTTCACCAAATAATTTAAGATATTCAGGGTGACGACTGACGCTTTCGGGCTGGCCGTGGCAGCACACGTGCTGGTTTAGGCAGATTACCGTGTCAGTTTGGGCCATCACTAAGTGCAGGTCGTGCGAGACCATTAAAATGCCGCAGCCGTAATCGTCTCTTACGGAAGCGATAAGTTGATACAGCTCTACCTGCCCGGTGATGTCTACACCTTGTAGCGGTTCGTCTAGAACGAGAAGGTCGGGCTTGCGAGCGATTGCGCGGGCGAGCATAACGCGTTGGAATTCGCCCCCGCTTAGGCTATGCATCTGTCGGCTGGCAAGGTGACGAATTTTGAGAAAGTCCATGGCAGTGTCGCGGGCTTTTTTATCGACCCCGGCCAAGCTAAGAAAGCGCGATACTTTTATCGGCATACTATGATCGAGGGACAACTGCTGTGGAACGTAGCCAAAACGTAGGCCCTTACTGCGGGTGATGGTGCCTTCGCTCGGTTCTAGCAGCCCCAAAACGACTTTCACCAACGAGCTTTTGCCAGCACCGTTGGGGCCAATAATTGTAACGATCTTACCGCGTTCTAAATTGAGATCGACATGATGCAGAATGCATTTATCACGCACTTGTAAGCCGATA
The DNA here is from genome assembly GCA_045430305.1 of Agarilytica sp. Lineage (GTDB taxonomy): Bacteria > Pseudomonadota > Gammaproteobacteria > Pseudomonadales > Cellvibrionaceae > Agarilytica. The sequence goes on from JAILXW010000003.1 coordinate 566,894, forward strand.
CCTTGGAGTTTAATAAGCTCGCTAGTCATATCCTGTTCACTTTTTATTGGCTGTTGCATCTCGAAGGGCATCGCGGCAACCTGCGCATTTGCCGCTGAGTTCAATTACTTGTTTTTCAACGCTAAAACGGTGCTGCGAGGCGCTCAAGTTAATGGCTTGTTGAATGGAGTTATTTGGCACTTCTTCTGCGGCGCCGCATACGACGCAAATCAAAATAACAGAGCTGTCTTGTCGGAGCGGGTTCGCATTGGCAACAAAGGCATTGAGAGAATGGATCTTATGGATTAATCGATGCTCTAAGAGAAAATCTAAGGCGCGATACACCGTTGGTGGTGCGACCCGTTCGCGCTCGGAGCATTGTTCCAACAAGTCCATTAGCTGGTAAGCGCCTCGTGGTTTTGAATGCTCAAGCAAGATGGTAAGCACTTGCTTACGCAGTGGGGTTAGACGTACCCCTTGCTTCTCGCAGATGCGTTTGGCACTCTGCAGTGATTTTTCGATCGCTGCATTTTGCTGAACGAGTGAGGTTGAAGGCTCAATCATGGTGGCGTGCCGTTAACAAGTGTTTCTAGAAGGCTGAATTCCATCGGGTTTCGGCCAATTATCGTTATGTTATCATATAACATTGCAGTCAATGCTATACAATTTAGGGTCGTCGATTTGCGTAGTAACTCCTTATTTTTATTGTTGTTTTCCACTTTTGTTGCGTTTTCTCTTACCTCAGTTCCAGGTTTTACTTCTACCGGCCTGGCTAAAAAGGGCAGGGCTTCAGAAAAGCCACTGAGCATTGTTGCTAGCATTCGTCCTTTGGCGCTTATTGCGCAAGAAATCGCAGGCGATGTTGCTGAAGTGGCAGTTTTAGTCGATGGGGCAAGCTCTCCGCACGACTTCTCCCTCACAATTCGGCAAGCGCTCAAAATGCAAGACGCAGATCTTTTGCTCAAAGTCGGCAGCGGTGTGGATGCTTTTTTGGATGATCTTTCGGTTCCCATGCCGGTCCTTGCCTTAAATGAAAAAGCGGGTGCTCATGTACACGACAAAAAACTGAAAGTGGGCGGTGGCCACCATCATCATTCCCATGCCAATACCCACCCCTGGCTCGACGTTAAACAAGTGCTTCATTTTGCAGATAAGTTTCAACACGAGCTTTCTGCTTTAAGGCCTCAAGACGAGGCTGATATTGCGCTGCGTCATAAGCGCTTTAGGTCAATGCTAGAGGCGGCCCATGCGGCGACGAAACAAGCCTTGTTGGCTCATTCAAATACCCCGTTTGCTGTATATCACGACGCTTATTCAGAGTGGGTGGCAGCCTACCAGCTTGCCCAGCCCTATAGCTTGACCAAGGTGCCGCATGAGCGGCTCAGTGCAAAAAGGCTAAATACTGCGGGGCAGATTATGGCGGGGGCATCGTGTCTTTTGGTTGAAACTGCCTCAGAGCAAGACGCGCTAAGAATTGCCAAGCTCTTTGATATTCCGATGGTGAGTGCAGATATTCTTGCCCAGCGCTCAGATATCCAGTCTTTCACTGCTTTTTTACAAGAGATCGCCAAGTCCTTTCAGCGCTGTTTCGAGGCTTAAGGTATCCTTCGCTCTCTAGTGATCACCACACTTCTATTCATCTAATAGCGACGCTCAATATCTATGGCTAATACAGCTCCGGTCATCTTGGTTGATGGCTCATCATACCTATATCGCGCCTTTCACGCGCTTCCGCCACTTACTAACTCAAAGGGTCAGCCAACCGGCGCCGTCAAGGGCGTAGTGAGCATGGTGCGGCGCTTGATCAATGATTACCCAGACAGTGAAATCATCGTGATCTTCGATGCGAAGGGTAAAACTTTCCGCGACGACATGTATTCAGAATACAAAGCCAATCGTCCACCTATGCCAGACGATTTACGCGAACAAATCGAGCCGCTGCACGACATTATTCGATGCATGGGGCTGCCCTTGCTGATAGTGCCTGGCGTAGAGGCGGACGACGTGATTGGCACGTTGGCAAGACAAGGTGAAACTGCTGGGCGCGACGTGCTTATCTCGACCGGCGATAAAGATATCGCCCAGTTGGTGACCGATCGTATTACCATGATGAACACCATGGACAACACCACGCTGAATCCCGCCGGTGTGGAAGAGAAGTTTGGCATTCCGCCCAAATACATCATCGATTACTTGGCGCTTATGGGCGATTCCTCAGACAACATTCCAGGTGTGCCGGGCGTCGGTAAAAAAACTGCTTTGGCCTTGATTCAGGGCTTGGGGGGAATCAGTGAAATTTACAGTAAGTTGGATGAGGTAAAAGACCTCACCTTCCGTGGCGCGAAAACAATGGCACCGAAACTGGAAGCGAATAAGGAACTGGCCGACCTCAGTTACTTACTGGCCACGATTAAATGCGATGTGGCGCTTGACGTCACAATTGATGGTTTAAAACACTGCGAGCCCGACAAACAGCGCCTGCGTGAACTGTACCTCGATCTGGAATTTCGTACATGGTTGGCCGATGTCGAAAGCAATAAGCCAGAAATAAAGAAAGCAGAAGCCATTCACACCGAGTATGAATGTGTGACGACAGAGGCAGACTTTGATCGCTGGTTGTTGGCGCTGGAAAAAGCCGAGCTGTTTGCTTTCGACACCGAAACCACCAGCCTCGATTATATGAAGGCGAAAATCGTCGGAGTCTCTTTTTGTGTCGAGCCTGGCAAAGCGGCTTATGTACCCTTTGGGCACGACTACGAAGACGCGCCAGCTCAGCTGAGTGAAGCGCAGGTGTTGGGTAAGTTGAAGCCTCTTTTAGAGAGCGAAAAGCATAAGAAAGTCGGTCAAAATCTTAAATATGACGCTAATGTGTTGCTAAATCACGACATAGAGCTTAACGGAATCGCTTACGACACCATGTTGGAGTCTTACGTCTTCAACTCCACCGGTTCACGTCACGATATGGATAGCCTCGCGCTCAACTATCTTGGTCACAAGACCGTTCACTTTGAGGAAATTGCTGGCAAAGGGGCCAAGCAGATCACGTTCAATCAAATTGAATTGGAGCAAGCTGCACCCTATGCCGCAGAAGATGCGGATATCACGCTACGCCTGCATCAGCGTCTTTATCCAGAGTTAAAAGCGGAGCCAGATTTACTTGCCGTATTGAACGATATTGAAGTGCCGCTGGTATCCATTCTTTCTAAGATTGAACGCAATGGCGTGTTGCTTGATGCCGATGAATTGGCCAGCCAAAGCGCTGATCACGAAGCGCGTATCGAAACGCTTAAGCAGCAAGTATATGAAATGGCGGGGGAAGAATTTAATCTCGCGTCGCCCAAGCAGCTCGGCGTCATACTGTTTGAAAAGCTCGGCCTGCCGGTAAAAAAGAAGACGAAAACTAAGGTGCCTTCTACATCTGAAGAGGTACTACAGGAGTTGGCGCTCGATTACCCCCTGCCAGCGCTTTTGTTGGAATACCGTGGTTTGGCAAAGCTCAAATCGACCTATACCGACAAGCTTCCCACACTGATTCAAGAGAGTAGCGGGCGAGTGCATACCTCCTACCATCAGGCGGTTACAGCAACTGGGCGCCTTTCATCAATGGACCCCAACCTACAAAATATTCCTATTAAAACCGAAGAAGGTCGGCGAGTGCGTAAGGCTTTTATCGCACCTCAAGGCTACAAAATTCTCGCTGCGGATTACTCGCAAATTGAGTTACGCATTATGGCCCACCTGTCGCAAGATAAGAGTTTATGTGCAGCATTTAACGAAGGTAAAGATATCCACCGAGCTACCGCGGCAGAGGTATTTGATGAGCCCTTAGATCAGGTGAGCGACGAACAGCGTCGCAGTGCAAAAGCTATCAACTTTGGTTTGATCTACGGTATGTCTGCTTTTGGTCTTGCTCGTCAGCTTCATATAGGCCGCAAAGATGCCCAGCGCTATATAGATACCTACTTTGAGCGTTACCCAGGCGTGGCTGACTACATGATGAACATTCGACGCACAGCCTCCGAGCAGGGCTATGTGGAAACTATTTTTGGTCGCCGCCTACATTTGGGTGATATCCATTCAAGCAACTTTAATCGCCGGCAGGCGGCAGAGCGCACGGCCATTAACGCACCCATGCAAGGCAGCGCAGCAGATATTATCAAGCGTGCAATGATTGCAGTTGATGCGTGGATCGAGGCTGAAAAGCCAGATTTGAAAATGATCATGCAGGTGCATGATGAATTGGTGTTTGAGGTGGCGGAAGATCAAGTCGAGGTGCTTCGGGCCAAAATTTGTGAACTCATGAGTGCGGCGGCAGAGCTAAGCATACCGCTAGTCGTCGATGCGGGGGCGGGCAAAAGCTGGGATGAGGCCCATTAAAGACGCGTTATAAGCGAAAACTGGTGTCAGGTTCCGGCTTGCTGGCCCCAACAAGCGGGCTTTTAAGACATTTTTATTAAATTTGAACGAGGGTTTGAACTTACTCTGATAAGGCGGGTCATAAGTTACAGATGAGAGACAAACCCTGTAAGACAGCCTCCCTCATTGGTGTAAGTTTAAGTTGATGTTACTTTCCCCAAGAAGATAGATATGGCCCCGACAGTTCGCTGATCGGGGCATTTTTTTGTCTGCTTTTTTGTTGGGTTTCGCAGAATTTTGCATAGGTTCGCCGACGTTGAACGACATTTTGCGGTGCTTTATCGTGGGGGGGGAACCCAGTTGTGTGCCTGTGGTCTCAGTATGTGCCCTATAGATGTTCTTCAGTTTTCCTCCAGAAGCGAGAGCATCCTTTAAGCCCGCCGTTCTACTCCAAGACTGGCGGGCTTTTTTATGCGTTCGGTTTCACCGTTACACAGATAGAGTCAAGGCTCGAGGCTTTTAATCCGCCTCGGTTTCAGTCTCAGCCTCTTCTGTTGCATCTAGCTTCATCCACGTGTTGAGCTGTGATGCTAGTTGGTCGATCCCTTCTTTTTTAAGCGAAGAAAACAACTGTACGGATACCAAATCATCTATTTCGACCTCGCGGATTTCCTGTTGAACTTGTAAGAGCGTGGTTTTGGCTGCGCCGCGTTTTAGTTTATCGGCCTTAGTGAGCAACACGCGAACAGGCATATCGGCATCGACAGCCCAATTGATCATCATGGTGTCGAATTCGGTGAGTGGGTGGCGTATATCCATAAGCATTACCAGCCCGCGTAAGCTTTTACGCTTATATAAATACTCTGAAAGGTGTTTTTGCCATTCACGTTTTACTTTTTCGGGCACTTTTGCAAAGCCGTAGCCGGGCAAATCGACCAGACGCAGATCTTGTGCGTTATGGAGCCCGAAAAAATTGATAAGTTGCGTTCGCCCCGGTGTTTTGGAGGTGCGAGCAAGCTTGCCATTTCGAGTTAGAGTATTGATGGCGCTCGATTTCCCTGCATTAGAGCGCCCTGCAAATGCCACTTCAGCGCCACCTTCGGGTGGGCATTCTTTCAAAGTGGGGGCGCTGATGAGAAATTTGGCGGTATGAAAGTTAATTTCTTGCATAAATTTTGATCAGGTTTGCTTCTGTGTAAGTGTTCAGGACATTTAAAGTGGGACAGCCCCAGAGTGAGTCGTTATAATGCCGCTACTTTTTTTGGGGTCGATCCGGGCGCGCACATTCGTCGCACGCTTTTCAGGGGTCTTACAAGCTCTCAGACATAAAGAACTGTATCTGCTAAAAAATAATACGGAAAAATCGATGAAGAACCTAGTTTTAAAATCTTTCTTGTCCGCCAGTTTGATTGCATTGTCTTTCGGCGTAAATGCTGCGGGTGATGTTAGCAATGGTGAAAAAATCGCTGCAGCAGAGTGTGCAGCATGCCACGGTGCTGATGGTAACTCCACTACACCCATGTTTCCAAAGCTTGCTGGGTTAGGTGAAAAGTACCTACTTAAGCAACTTTATGATATTCAAAATGCGAATGGCAAAAAGCCTAAGAACCCTTCGCGTGCAATTGCTGAGATGACTGGCCTGCTTGACGCAAAAAGCGATCAAGAATTGGCAGATATTGCTGCCTACTACGCCGCGCAGCCAATACAGCTCTCTGGCGCAAAAGAGATTCAAGTTCAGGTTAATTCTGGCAGCAAAGTTGACGGTTTAAAGCTTGGTGCTAGGGTATACCGCTCCGGTAATCTTGAAAATGGCGTTCCAGCATGTACGGGGTGTCATTCACCGCGTGGTATGGGCAACGCTCCCGCTGGTTACCCTCGCTTGAGTGGTCAACACGCTGATTATATCGCCAAACAGCTTCGTGATTTCCGTGCAGGTAATCGCACCAATGACGGCGCCACTTCAGAAATGCGAGAAGTCGCTAAGAAAATGAGTGACGCTGAAATCACTGCAGTTTCAAACTTTATCTCAGGTTTGAACTAATCTTTCTCAGTGTGCTCCTAAGAGCACACTGACCTCTTTCTTATTTCTTCTTCGTTAAGTCTGTGTTCACCTTCGGTTCGCTAGAGTGTGCCTACACATACTTAACAGTAAAAACCTCAGGAGTTTATACATGCGCATTTTGACCTTCGTATTTGCCCTTATCGCTGCCGTATCCGCTTGTGCTCAAGAGCCTAACAGCGTCGAGCTGTACCAAAAAGGTGTTCATTACAAGATACTGCCGGCTGCTGTGCCTACCGTAACGCCCGGCAAGATCGAAGTAACAGAGGCGTTCGCATACAGCTGTGGCCACTGCGAGCGTTTTGAGCCGCTAGTATTGAATTGGAAGAAAGGCATGGCTGATGACGTTGCCTTTGTAAAACTTCCTGTGATTTGGCGTAAGCCTATGGAGTCTCTAGCGCGCATTATGTACACCGGTGAAGCGTTAGGTATTTCAGATCAAGTGAACGCCCGTGTCTTCAAAGCGATGCATAAAGAGAAAAAACAGCTTGCCAATGAAGCTGAAATTGCAGCGATCTTCAAAGAGTTGGGTGTCGATGCAGAAAAATTTAAAAAGACTTACAAATCGTTTGGTGTGTCTTCCAAAGTTCAGCAAGCGGATGCCCGCACTCGCAGTATGAAAATTACCGGCACACCACAGTTGATTGTTGATGGCCGTTACTCGGTGTCTGCAACCAAAGAGTTGGGCCATGCTGGCATGCTCAAAGTGGTAGATTTTCTGATCGAGAAGGTGCGCTCTGAGCGTTAATCTGCGATCTCGTAGTTAAACAAAATGCGGCCAATGGCCGCATTTTTTTTGTTTCGGATTTTGTCTGTAATGGCCCATTTTTCGATGTTCGCGACGAAATTACCAGCCATGCGTGCTCCGAAGATTTCCCAAAGTGCTCGCGCAAATCGAAGAACTTTACAGCTAAAGCCTCAAGACCTCACATCCCTCTTGGCTCCCAGCTATACTATCGAGATAGCTAGCCCACGCATTGGAGACGACATGGTCGATTCCGTTAATTATCGAGACAAATACCGCCGCGCCATTGAAGAACAAGAACGCTTGGAAAAGCAGTTCAAGTTTCAACTTGATGCTATGCGCAAAACCATTACGCATTTGGCTTCTGCCGCACAGGGGCAAGACCAGCAGCTCGATGCATCACTGATTCTTCTTAAAGAAAAAATGCGCGGTGCAACGGGTCAGCAGGTGTTAGAGCAGATGGAGCGCGTGCAGCGCACGGCAGAAGACTTTTCCCATTCTAGGCATATATCAACACAGGCGTCTGCCAAGACCATCGCAGAGATGACTGCCCAGCTTTCAGAGTTAAAGCTACCCTCCCAAGTGAAAGATGGCCTCAAGTCTTTTTCGTCTGGTATTAAGAAGCGTTTAGATAGCGCAAAGCAATACCCGGAAGCGTTGAAAGAATTAAAAAAATTACAGGCGTTAGCTTTAGAAGAGGCGGCAAATCCACCGCAGGGCTTTTGGGGCAGGATAAAAGGCGGCAGAACGTTAGAGGCGCCCGAACAAGCGCCTGTGAGTGGGGAAGAGGTCAGCCCTGCAACCGAAGAAGCGCTCACAGATCAGCAGTTAGAAATAGGTGAAAACGAATCTGTATTTGAGGAAGTCGAAATAGACTTAAGCCCGCATGAGGGTGAGCTCATTCGCGCCGAAGATGAAGCGGTCGACGATGGAGCGCCGGGTTTTGAGGCTGGTGATGAAGAAAGTTATCAGAAAGTCGCGACTCGTATTGCACGCACTCTAGATAATTTAGTATCTCGTATTGAGCCTAACGATATCGTGCGCCACAAGATAGACATTGTGCAGCTTCGTATTAAGCGAGGCATGGATTGGTTTGTTCTTGCGGTTACTCTGGAGGATATTCGAGACATATTATTGTTGCGTTATCTTCAAAACGATCAAGAGTTTAGTGAATACTTAAAGCGCGTCAATCAAGAGCTACATGCCATTAGTGAGGCGCTAGGCTTGGCGTCAGAACATGAAAAAAACCAGCAAGAAATTACAGATAAGTTTTCCAGCGCCGTTTCTACGGAGATGGATCGCATGCGCGATAACGTGGAAAAATCGAAAAACATCGATGATCTAAAGTCAGCCGTGACCGATCACCTAAGTACTATTCAAGGGGCGCTTACTAACTATCAGGCAACCAGAAGTAATGCTTCGTTGACAGAGCAGCTAAAAGCATTGGTAGGTAAGGTTGAATCGATTGAGCATGAATCACAAAAAACCAAAGAGATGTTGGAGGAAGAGCGCTATCGAGCGACGCATGATCCTCTAACGGGTTTGCCAAATCGAGAAGCCTATAATGAGAGAGTGTTTCAAGAGCTACAAAGGTACAAGCGCTACTGTCGGCCACTTACGGTCGCTGTGTGTGATCTCGACCATTTCAAAAAAATAAATGATACTTATGGGCATCAGGCCGGTGATAAAGTGTTAAAGCTTATCGCCAAGCTCATTTCGACGCGGTTGCGTAAAGTAGATTTTGTTGCGCGTTATGGGGGGGAAGAGTTTGTAATGCTGATGCCCGAAACAAGTGCGCAGCAGGGTTTGGCGGTACTCGATAAAATGCGGGCCGTAGTGGGTAAGACGCCTTTCAAATTTAAGGGTTCGCCTGTCTCTATCACTATGTCTTTCGGTCTTGCTAGTTTTGGTTCAGAAGATTCGATTGAGAGTGTATTTGAGCGAGCCGATAAAGCTTTATATCAAGCAAAAGGTCAGGGCAGAAATCGCTGTGTTATTGCAGAAGACCCTGAGCCAAAAAATGATTAATCATAAAAAACGCTAAATTATTTTAATTAGCAGAATTATTTGGCCTCATCGGTAGGTCGTATTGGGTGGTGTGTGTCGCAAGTTGAATTACATTATTTATCAACAAAAGAGGATGGCTTTGATATCGATCTCGATCAGGCTGTCGATATGCTGGATCAAGGTGAACTTCATCGTTATCAGAGTTTTAGAGTAGAGCATGCGAAGCAATGTTTTTTGCAAGCGCGCCGTATTGCAAAAACACAGCTGGCAGAAAAGCTCGGTTGCTCTGCGAAAGATGTTCGGTTTGATTATACAGAAACTGAAAAGCCCTTTCTCATCGATGAAAATTCACAAGCAATAAACGATTGGCACTTCAATATATCCCATTCGCATTCTGTCATCGTGGTCGCGATTGCAAAGCACGCGGTGGGTGTCGACGTTGAAGATATTGATCGTTGTTTAAAGGTATGGATGAAGGCGGGTTCATTTTTGAATAGCTTCGCAAAAACACAAGTCGATAAAGGGAGAACAGATCAGGAATGCGCGGCTATATTTGCTGAACAATGGGGCTGTACTGAGAGCTATGTCAAATTAAAAGGTAGTGCGATATATCGCGATAAAGATCGTGTTCAAGCAAAGGCGCATTCAAATTTTATCGCAGGCTCCAAAAAAACCTTTGAAGATGTATTTTTTACTAATTTTAATTTTGATAAGAATTCACGTATTTCGGTTGCTGTAGAAAAAGAGTTTCCCTGTATTGAGCTAATATATTGGCGCAGTGGTAAAAGGGAAGTGTTTAATTAAATTCGTTTAACTATTTGTTGGAGGTGGTAAGGTGGATCGTAGAAACTTCTTAAATTTGTCATTGGTTGGCGTGTCTGGTTCGTTATTGATGAGTGAGGCGACAGCTTCCAAAAAAGAAGGTGGTGGCTTGGCTGGCGGTATTTTTTATACCAAGAAAAGCCCCGGTCGCTGGGCTGAAAAAGTTGGTGGTCACCTGCCTCAAATAAAGCAGGTCAAAGAAAAAGAAGGTGTGAAATTAACGGTTATTACACCGCATGAAATGAAAGGTTATGAACACTATATTGTTAAGCATGTGGTTTTGGATAAAGATTTTAATTTCATCAGTGAAAAAATGTTTAACCCAGAGCAAGAGCCAATGCCTGTATCAAATCACCAGTTGGGTGAATATAAAGGCCCCGTTTATGTGTTAAGTGTGTGTAATAAACATGATACATGGATGAACAGCGTCGTAGTTTAAGTAAGGGTTCACGGCTGACATGTTAGTTTCTCCACCGCCTAAAGGCGAAAACAGCATTATTCCCTATCTTCTCGTGCGCAATGCGCGAGAGGCGATTGCGTTTTATGAGCGTGCTTTCGATGCAAATGTTGTTTTAGTGTTGGAAAGCCCAGATAACAACATCGCCCACGCTGAAATGAGAGTTCAGGGTGCAAATGTAATGTTGGCAGAAGAGTTACCAGCGGCGGGCTCAATGAGCCCGCTTGCGCTCGGAGGGTCTAGTGTTAGTCTGTTGGTGTACGTAGAAAATGTTGACGGAATATTTGATCGTGTATTGTCGGAGGGTGCAGAAATGGTATCTCCCGTGTCAGATCAGTTTTACGGCGATCGAGCGGGTACGCTTAAAGACCCTTATGGCCACGTTTGGACAATTGCCAGCCGCATTGAAGAATTATCCGCAAATGAAATTCGTCAAAGGGCGAAAACTTTTTTTGATGAGGATAAAACGGATTAACCCCTGAAAATAAATCGCTCTTCTTAAAACTCCGCACTATGAAATACGTTTTGCACATCTTCCAAGTCGGTAAGCATTTCTATAAGTTTTTCGAACATTTCCACATCTTCGCCAGAAATTTCAGTTGTGGTTTGCGGTACAAATTGAATTTCATCAATTTCTAGTTCGGCATCACCTAGGTATTCTGTAAGTGCGTTGCGTGCTTTGGCGTATTCGGTGTGAGGGGCAAATACGGTGATCTTGCCGTCTTCGCATTCAATGTCTGTGACATCAACATCGGCCATCATAAGTGCTTCCAGAGCAGCTTCTTCGTCGTCACCAGGGAAAACAAAAATCGCACTGTGGTCAAACATGTGCATCACGGTGCCTTGGCTGCCGATCTTGCTTTTGGTTTTGTTAAAGCAGGTGCGTACTTCACCGTAGGTGCGGTTGTTGTTATCGGTGAGGCAGTCGACAATCACCATGGTATTGCCTGGGCCAAAACCTTCATAGCGAGCGACTTCGAAGTTCTCGCCACCGGCACCTTTGGCTTTATCTAGCGCTTTTTGAATCACATGGCTGGGAACTTGTTCTTTTTTTGCTCTATCAAGTAAGCTACGTAGGCCGAGATTGGCGTCGGGGTCGGGGCCGCCAGATTTGGCGCTTGTGTATATCTCGCGGCTGTATTTACTGTACAGCTTCGAGTTCGCATCCGAGGTTTTCGCCATGGATTCTTTTCGGTTTTGAAACGCTCTGCCCATTTTCTGATCTCTTCGTTGCGTGAGGCGGTTATTCTAAAAACTTATGCCGCTCGTGTGAATATTGTCGACGCAAATACTTGCGCTCGGGCTTGCTCTTTGGCTTTGTGGTATAAAGCTTTTCAAAGAATTATATAAATATAGAAATCAATTACCAGCAAACAAGAAAATTACTTTTTTTGTATAAAAGGGGGTCATCATGCAATCCATCGTCAATGCGATCAATTCGGTTATCTGGAGCCCAGTGTTGATATTTCTGTGTTTGGCGGTTGGTTTGTTCTTCTCTGTTGTAACACGTTTTGTACAGGTCCGTCACTTTCCTTCTATGTGGCGTCTGATGATGTCAGGTAAAAGTTCTGACGAAGGCGTGTCTTCCTTTCAGGCGCTTACAATATCGCTTTCTGGGCGTGTAGGCACCGGTAATATTGCTGGTGTGGCTGCGGCCATTGGCTTCGGTGGCCCGGGAGCAATATTTTGGATGTGGGTGATGGCCTTTTTGGGCGCCGCGACCTCTTATATTGAATGTACCTTGGGGCAAATCTATAAAGAAGAGTATCAAGGTACATACCGTGGTGGCCCGGCGTTTTATATTGAGAAAGTGCTTGGTCTGCGTTGGTACGCAGTGATTTTTGCGATCGCGACGGTGTTAGCGACGGGGTTGTTATTGCCGGGGGTGCAATCAAACAGTATTGGGAATGCCATTGAAACGGCGTTTGGAAGTGGTGCAACCATTGATACTGCAATGGGGGCCTTAAGTTCTGCAAAGGTGATAACTGCCACGGCGATTGTTTTGGTGCTGGGTTTTATCGTGTTTGGCGGTGTCAAACGCATTGCGCAGTTTACTCAGGTGGTCGTGCCCTTTATGGCTTTGGCCTATATTCTGATTGCGCTATCGATTATTGGTCTGAATATTCAAATGCTGCCTTCAATTATAGGGGCGATAGTTGGTGATGCTTTTACGCCGATGGCCGGCTTGGGCGCCGCAATTGGTTGGGGTGTAAAACGTGGTGTCTATTCTAATGAAGCTGGGCAGGGTAACGGGCCACATTTTGCAGCGGCGGCCGAAGTAGACCACCCTGCGAAGCAGGGCTTGGTGCAAGCGTTTGCTGTGTATGTGGATACTCTATTTATTTGCACTGCTACCGCGTTTATGATTTTAATTACCGGTGCATACAATGTTCACGGTGCTCAAGAGGGCGTGTTTTTAGTTCAAAACCTGTCGGCAGATGTTGCCGCCAATAGCCCTGCTTTTACGCAAATGGCATTAGAAAAAGTATTTCCTGGTTTGGGGAATATCTTTGTTGCGATAGCGCTGCTGTTTTTTTCTTTTACAACGATTCTTGCTTACTACTACATCGCTGAAACTAATGTGGCGTATTTGCAACGTGTAGTGAAGTGGCCGTGGATGACCTTGATACTGAAAATTGCCTTAATGAGTTCGGTATTTTACGGCACAATTAAAACCGCCAACCTTGCTTGGGGCTTTGGTGATCTGGGTGTGGGTTTAATGGCGTGGTTAAATATTATTGCGATAGTGGTAATATTTTTTGTGTGTCGCCCCGCGCTTAAGGCCCTGGAAGATTACGAGGGGCAGTTGCGTCATGGTGCCACTCGAATGCGTTTTAACCCCGTAAAATTAGATATTAAAAATGCAGATTTTTGGCAGAACAAATTACAGTAGACTTAACAAAGAGCTGGGGCTTACGTGCTGCGCGCGAGCCCCTGCTCCACCTCGTCTCTTACTGCTTCACCTTTTAATAAGCCAACCAGTGTTAGAGCAAAGTCCATTGCTGTACCGGGGCCGCGTGAGGTAATAAAGGGTAGATCAACACAAACAGCGGTATCGCCCAAAGTAAAATTACTTATGTCGTATTTTTCTAGGGCGCCTGGGTAACAGGTAATGGATTTCCCCGCCAATACATCTGCTTTAGCTAACACGCGCGGTGCGGCGCATATGGCAGCTACGAATTTATTATGTTTGGCGTAGTGGCGTACAAGGTGTATCACGCGGTCATCATTTGCTAGGTAGTCTGCGCCAGGCAAGCCACCGGGCAGCACAATCATGTCAAAGTTTTCTTGTATCACAGCATCGAGTTCGCAGTCGGGCACGATAACGCTATTGCGCGATGCTGTGATGTTCCCATTTGTTAGTCCCGCTCTTACTACGTCAATATCGGCTCTAACAAACAAATCTGTGACGGTTATTGCTTCTAGTTCTTCAAAGCCTTCAGCAAGTATTACTAATACGCGTGGCATCGTGTGATCCTGGTTGGGTAAAGAGGTTGCGAGTGAATGAGACAATTATTGTTAAATATATTGTGGCTTGCTTCAATCGACGCGTGATAAAAATTAGATCTAACTGGCGGGTGTTTTATGCAGGTTGGTAAGCCCGTAGTTTATGGTGCAAAAAGTACGATACACTCTGACTAACATAGTGTGAAAATGGTGATTTCGAAATGGGTGATTGTTGTGGGCCCAAAAAGCCCAAGGTGTCGACCTGCGAAGGCGCTCCGCCATCAGCGCTAGAAGGTGCCGGGCCTCAAACAGAAGCCGGTTGTTGTAACACCTCAAAACGCTTTGATTACCTGTTTTGGGGGCCTCTGCTCTTAGTCGCGGTGTTCTATTTTACTCATCTTATTCCGGTTGTATTCGTTCCTGTATTCACACATTTTTCCCATGCTATCTTCAGCATGATGAATACTATGGCTTGGGGGGTTGTAGCTGGTGTGATAATGGTTGCGATATTGAGTTACGTGCCGAAAGAGATGGTCATTGCTGCTCTGGGTAACGATAAGGGCATAAAAGGAATCTTTCGCGCAACACTCGCTGGCGTACTCCTTGATTTGTGTAGCCATGGCATTCTAATGGTGGGTGCAAAGCTATATGAGCGAGGTGTGAGCAATGGTCAGGTAATGGCTTTTTTGATTGCTAGCCCTTGGAACTCCTTCTCATTAACGCTCATTCTGATCGCATTTATCGGCTTGGGCTGGACGCTACTTTTCATTCTCTTTTCTTTGATCGTCGCGATCATCTCTGGCTTGGTGTTCAATCACCTAACAGCGACGGCTGTATTGCCAGAAAACCCCCACAGGGCCGAAGTAGATGAATCATATTCATTGATGCAGGCATTGAGGCAGCTCTTAAAGGGAATCCCTTTTAATTCCGTTTCGATTAAAAATTTTGTGCAAACGGGCTTTATAGAATCAAAAATGGTGATTCGATGGTTATTGATTGGTGTGCTCATTGCCGCAGCGATACAAACCTTTGTAAATGACGAGGTGTTTGCACAATACTTTGGCGCTAGCTTAGTCGGGTTGTTGCTGACCATGATTGCAGCCACGATCATAGAGGTCTGTTCTGAAGGGGCATCACCAATAGCTGCCGATATATTCCATCGTGCACAGGCGCCCGGGAATAGCTTCGCTTTCTTGATGGCCGGAGTTTCGACGGACTACACCGAAATTATGGTCCTCAAGGAGCGCACCCGATCCTGGAAGCTGGCCTTATTCTTACCGCTGGTCACCTTGCCACAGATATTCACGCTGGCAATCTTGATCAACTTCTTCGCTTGAGCCGGGGCAGTGAATATGTCCTAGACTAATCTTATCTAGGTATTCAAAGCAGGCTACCTGTTTGATCTAGGTGTCGCCGCGGTCTTTGGGCCGGTGGTGTGTATGTATAGATTGAGGTCAGACCATGTCTAAGCGAATCAAGCTCAATTTTGAAGGTCAAGCTGGAGACATCTTAGCTGGGCTTTTGGAAATACCAGATGAGCTGCCTAAAGCCTATGTGTTGATTGCACATTGCTTCACCTGCGGAAAAGATATTCCTGCGGCTTCTCGTATTGCGCGTGCATTGGTTGAAGCCAATTATGCGGTATTGCGTTTTGACTTTACCGGGTTGGGGGGC
This sequence comes from Agarilytica sp., assembly GCA_045430305.1. GTDB lineage: Bacteria > Pseudomonadota > Gammaproteobacteria > Pseudomonadales > Cellvibrionaceae > Agarilytica. The sequence goes on from JAILXW010000003.1 coordinate 582,440, forward strand.
AGTGACGGGGATTTCTCGAATACCAATTTCTCTTCCAATGTTGGGGACCTGCTTGCAGCGGCACAGTTTCTTCGTGAGCACTACCAAGCGCCAGAGTTACTCGTTGGCCATAGTTTGGGCGGCACTGCGGTGCTAGTCGCTGCGCAGCATATACCGGAAACTCGCGGCGTAGTGACCATTGGCTCGCCTGCAGACCCAGAGCATGTAGCGAAGCAGTTTTCCTGCGATATTAATTTAATAGAGCAAGATGGTGAAGCCGAGGTAGAGCTTGCAGGGCGAAGCTTCACGATTAAAAAGCAATTTTTGGACGACATTCGTGAATCAGTAGATGCCTCTCACATAGCCGCTATGAAAGTACCCTTGCTCTTGTTTCATTCGCCTCAGGATGAGACAGTGTTGATCAAGGAAGCAGAGAAAATATACAAAGCAGCAAAACACCCTAAGAGTTTTGTGAGCCTAAACGATGCCGATCATCTACTTTCTCGGCGTGAAGATGCGGCGTACGTCGCGAAAGTTATTGCCGCGTGGGCAACGAGGTATCTACCTGAATGATTTTAGTATTTGGAATTCGAGAAAAATTAGATCCAGTAAAAGCGCAAATGTCGGATATTATTCATTTTTGTATGAGTGAAACCTTAGGCATGCCTGAAGACAAGCGAGCGCATAGGTTTTTTCCGCTTGAACGAGATAACTTTTTTTACCCCGGTGGGCGTACTGATGCCTACACCGTTATTGAAATTAATATGATGCAAGGACGCTCTAAAAACACACACAAAGACCTGATTAAATTATTGTTTAAAGAGTTGGAAGCGAAGCTCGGCATTACCCCAGTGGATATAGAAATTACAATCAATGAGCAAGCACCACATATGTGGGGTTTTCGCGGCGCAACGGGTGATGAAGCTGCGCTAGATTATCCGCTAGATCCGAAAACATAAACCAGGGAGATTCAAATGCCTCAGCACGATATTGTTTTATATGCTTACACGTTTCCTTCTCGTGCAGAGCGTGTTATATGGATGCTCAATGAGCTAGAGCTTAGCTACGAATTAATTCGTCTTGACCCATTTAAAGGGGAAACGGCAACCGAAGATTTTAAACTGCTAGCACCGATGCGAAAAATCCCAGTGCTTAAGCATAATGGTAAGGTGCACACCGAATCCTTGGCGATAATGGAATACCTGCACCAGTTAAAACCAGGCAAGCATCTCGTGCCCGACGCTGCAGAAAGTGTCTATGAGTTTCGTCACTTAATGTATTTTATGTTAAGTGAGTTAGAAGGCTATTTATGGTTGGCCCATCAAAGTGCCGTGCTGGGTAAAGGCTACCCTTGGCCAAAGGGCACGTCTGACGAGGCCAATGGGCTTGTTAAACGAAATATAAAACATCTTTTTGATAAAATTGATGACAAAGAGTTTCTCATAGGGAATCGCTTTTCAATGGTTGATATTGTGGCGCACCACATGTTGAAGTGGTCTCAGCAACACAATATCGAACTGGCAGAAAATGCAGAGCGCTATATGCTCGCGCTAGAAGCGCGGCCAGCTTACCCTTCGTTATAGTGGTATTCAAAAGTTTATTTATTACGTGTTTGCGTCGAGTAAGGCCCGAAGCGAATTTTTGTATTTGCTAATTTCATGCTCGCCACGCGCTAATACTTGAACGATCTTGTGAAAATCAAAAGCATCTATTTCTTGTGTGTCTGGCTGAAAAACAAAATCAGGTGGAAACTTTTCAAATTCTACTTGTGTGAGTTTTTGCAAAAGAATACTCAGTGCGCCGCTCAATACTTGTGTGGTTTTAGGTTGTTTGATTCCCGATAGGCTGATGACATCGCTAGCGATCAGTAGTTGGCCTTTTCCATAAAGTTGATTGACCGGAACGTTATTTACAAGACCTCCGTCAATTAAAAGTTGTTCGCCTATTTCAACGGGCGCAAAAACACCTGGCACAGCCATGCTGGCTTGTACGGCAGGTAAAAGCGGCCCGCTATTCAAAGCGATTTCTTTTCCGCTATGAAAATCAGTCGCAATCGCGGTAAATGGAATGGCAAGATTAGCGAATTCTTGTCCGACAAGTTCCGTAAAAAGATGTTCAAATAAACCATCAGCAGCAACAAAGCCGCCACGCGATTTTTCTATTGAAAAAACTTTTAACCACTTAACCAGGTGCTTGCGGCGGCGGAAATTCCCCCGAAACCCGTCTTCGCGTAAAAACAAATGCTTGTTAACGCGCTGTTCGATTTCTATACCGCTTAAGCCACTCGCATATAGTGCGCCAATGATGGCTCCCATACTCGTTCCGGCTATCGCCGTTGGTTTTAAACCGAGCGTGTCTAAAAATTTAAGTAGCGGGATGTGTGCAAGGCCTTTCACGCCGCCGCCACCCAGAGCTAAAGTAAATGATGTCATCTTTTAGGGTTCGTCGATAAAATTAGTCATGAGTGACTGATGTAATCTGTTTGACAGCCATGTGAGGCAGCGAAACCACCGCTTTAACTTTTTATACTTATCCTTGTTTGTTGCTCTATGAATAAAACATGGCATGCATAAAAAAATATAAACGAGATACGTAAATCAGCATGAAATGAATGCTCGCTATGGATATAGTAACCGTAGTTACACAAAAATGGGAGAGTAAAATATGACCAATACAGTGGTTGTAACAGGGGCAAATCGTGGGATCGGGTTAGCGTTATGTGAAGCGTATCGTGACCGGGGTGATGATGTGATCGCCCTATGTCGCCAAGCAAATGAAGCACTGTTTAGTTTGGGGGTAAAAGTAATCGACAATGTGGATGTGACGCATACCGAAAGCATTCAACACGCGGCACGTGCCTTGGCAGAAAATAGTATCGATATTCTCGTTAACAATGCGGGGGTGTTATCTTACGAAAAATTTGGCCAGATCAATTTCGACAGTGTGATGAAGCAGTTTCAAGTGAACGGCTTGGGCGCGCTACGGGTGAGTGAGGCATTTGCGGGTAATATGCGTTTTGGTGGAAAAATAGCGCTAATAACGAGCCGTATGGGTTCAATTACAGACAACACATCCGGAGGGTATTACGGTTATCGTATGTCTAAGGCGGCGCTTAACGCGGGTGGAAAATCTTTGGCAATCGATTTAAAACCCTCGGGTATCGCGGTGGCGTTACTACACCCTGGATTTGTACAAACAGAAATGGTGAATAAGGCTGGTGACATTTCTCCAGAAGAGGCTGCTACTAGATTACTTGAACGTATCGATGAGTTAAATTTAGAAAATTCAGGTACGTTCTGGCATAGCAATGGTGAAGTATTGCCCTGGTGATTTATCAGTGTTGCTGGCGATACATGCGTTCGAAGCTGGCTTCACTAAACCCGTTCAGGCGTTTATTGCCTACCAAAATTACAGGAACACCGCTTCCGCCAATGCGGTCATATTCTGCTTTGGCTGCTCGGTTTTTTTCAATATCGTATTCGGTAAAGGTAATACCTTTTTTACGAAAATAGCGCTTGGCTTTTTTGCAGTAACCACACCAAGCGGTGGAATACATAATGACCGGGGAAGTACCGCCGGAAGTCTTGCCGGAGTTGGGCGTTTCAACACCCACCGATTCATATGTGTTGATATCCAGCCTTAATATTTCACTGTTTTGTGTGTCGGGTTTTTGATCGCTGAAATGTATTTTCCCGTTGTTGTCTGTCCATTGATACATTTCCGCGAATGCGTTACGAGTAACAAATAACATTAAACAAAAATATATACAGAGCTTAAAGCTTGCCATAATAAATTCTGCTCTGTGTTTTAGGTATTTGTTTGCAGGTTAAAACTGAAGGTTGTGCCCCGGCCAATATGGCTGTCTACTTTTATATGTGACTGATGCAACTCTAATAGGCGCTTCGTAATAGCAAGACCTAATCCGCCGTGTGCCGTATTTCCTCGTACGCTATTACCTGCTTTGTAGTGCGCATCAAAAATATGCGGTATATCCTCGTCTGGAATTCCGATGCCGTCATCGCTAACATCAATGGCAACAAACTGCCCTTGTTGATTTAATTGTACTGTAACTTTTCCACCTTCATTGCAATGGCGAACTGAATTTTCAATTAGGTTGCTAAACACGCGTTCTAGCTTTTCGATATCACCCATAACAAAAATACTGGAATCTTGTGGTTGTACGTTGAGCGAAACATTCTTTTTTTGTGCAATGATACGGTATTTTTGTAGAACATCTTGTATTAGCTCAGCGATGGAAAAGGGTTCGCGGGTAACCTGTACGTTGCCGCTATCTAAATAGGCAAGTTCAAAAAGTTGTTCCACTAGAGAAGAGATGCGTTGTGCGCTCTTTTTTGCTGTAGCTATGTATAGTTTGCTTTGCTCGTCGGTCAGGTTGGCTTGGTTTATTTCCCATGTTTCTAAGTAGCCAAGAAGCGATGCCAGAGGGGTGCGTAAATCGTGTGAGACGTGTGAGAGTAATTCTTTACGGAGTTCGTCAATCGTCACAATGTTTTGATATTGGTCGTGAATTTTTTCTAAGGCTTCTTTAAAGGCGCTGCCAAGTGTATTGATTTCGTTGTGGTTGTCTTTGCTCCAATGGTCCAGCTCTACAAGAAGCTGTTCGTCACTATAGGTGTCGTTACTGAAACCTTTTTTCTGTATTTTGTTAATTTGTTGCGTGAGCTTTGTCAAGGGGCGGGTGATTAGGCCTGTGAGCCATAAAGTTGCCAATAGTGCGAATACGAGTCCAGAAATAAATACCCAAAGGCCCCAGCGAATAATCTGGCTGCTTAGTAGCATGTCGGATACTTGGTCACGCACTTCGCTACCAAGAATGACATAAAGGTAGCCCTGCAGCTCCTCTTGTTGATAGATAGGGGCGACAGAAAATATTTTTTTTCGGTTTTCACCGCGTGGGTCTTCGCCAAAAATTGGTTCGGCTAGCGCTGGGGAGTTTAGAAACTTATTTACCGGGTTGAGAGATACCGATTGCCTTTCTATTTCTATAGGGTCTGCAGAGCAGGTAAGTATTTCTCCATTTTTATCGAGCACATAAAATTCGAAGTTAGGCCCGAGTGTCATTAAGTCGTGGAAGGTCTTTTTTGAAGCTTCTAAATCGATTTCGCCGTTGTTAAATAATAGATAATTTTTTACTACGTGCTCCGCAAGGTCTTTATGCATTACCTGCGTCACTTCACGGTGATAACCACGGGAAGAGCAAATGAGTAGGGTGGCTGTGAATATGCCGACTCCCAAAAAACTAACAAACAGCGCTAGGGTTAAGCGGCTGTGGAGTGTGTTGAGCTTATTTATCATTAAATTTATATCCGATGCCCCACACTGTAAGCACGTATGCCGGGTCGGAAGGGTCTATTTCGATTTTGGCGCGTAAGCGATTGATGTGGGAGTTTACGGTATGTTCATAACCGCTGTGTTGATAGCCCCACACGGCGTTGAGTAATTGTTCGCGACTAAAAACCTGGCCGGGAAAGCTGGCAAGATATAGCAGTAAATCGAATTCTTTTGAGGTCAAACTTATTACGCGGTCGCCGACTTTTATTTCGCGACTTTCCGGCACTATTTGTAAGTCGCCGTAGCAAAGCTCATTTTCATTTTCGAGCTCTTCTTGATCTTTCTTAGCGAATGATACTCTGCGTAGCAAAGCTTTAACGCGTGCTTGTAACTCGAGCACGCTAAAAGGTTTTGTGAGGTAATCGTCTGCCCCCACTTCTAGCCCCATGACGCGATCGGCTTCGCTCTTTTTGGCGGTGAGCATTAAAATGGGGATGTGGTTGTCTTCCGACCGCAAATTTGTAGCGATTTCTAAGCCATTCATGTTGGGCAGCATGACATCGAGTATAAGCAGATCAAAGTCTTGATTTTGTGCCAGTGCGTAACCTTCTCGACCGTCATGGCAGCGCGTTACTTCCGGAGCGGTATTGTCAATTTCGATCGATTGTATATTCAGCGTGATAAGCGCATTGATATCTTCTTCGTCTTCAATCACTAGAATTTTTTTTGCTTGATCAGTCATGCAAGGCCCACGCATATAAAAATAGTATCAACAACAATAGACTGAATGTACGAAAGCTGGTTCCTCTTTCTATCGCCAAAAGTATCCCAGAAGTATCACAAGTCGTGTTGTTAAGGTGATGAAATGCCTAGGCCTAGGGCTGTTGCATAGGCTTGGTGTTCACTAGGTGTTTTTATTGCTAAAGACTAGGCTGCCTTTTGCACTTAGGCTGCGCATATTGCTGAGTATTACGCTGGTCGCTTCTTTTACTGAGCGTACCGACAAAATACCCTGTTCTGCCAGAGCATTCGCTGCGCGATCTGTCATTGTGATTTCTGCACACGCTTTTGTGTGGGCCTCTCCATATTCGCGATAAACGTGCAGGGGTAACTCGTCTACTTGTTGCAACTGGCCGGGAACAAACTGCCAACCGGATTGGCTATAACTTTGTGCGAGCAGTAGTGTCAACAGATGAGCGCTATTGCCCCAGCAGTAATAGGGGTGGGCGCCGTATTCGGGTAGCTCTTCAAAGTCAAAGCTTTCGATGGGTGACGTACTTTTGCCGTAGGGCAAACGCAACATAAAACGCGGTGCGCACAAGGCCAAATGTTGGCTGGCTTCGCTGTTTCGCAGTGTATGCCACGCCTCAGAAAAAGACGCATCGATGTCATAATGCCAGTCGTCTGGGTCAGGAGTATTCGCTATTGATTCACACCCAGCAATATTTTCGCTCGCTGACGCGCATGCAAGAGATTGTGATTGCGCGGCAATATCTGCGAGCAGACGAGCGACTTGGCAGTGATCGATATCGTCCTCCATTTGCATATTGCATTGTACGATCGCGTAGTTCTCGCAGCCGGGCATTTGGCGTTGCTCGACGAGCAATTTATACAGCTGTGTTTGTTCGCTGGTCTCGCAATTGATGGTGTCATCGATAATTTCTTCTGGGCTTATATCGTAAATAAAAATCTTAAGTTTGGATGACGTTTCTATACGTCGAATTAAAAAGTATAAGCCCAGCCAGTTGGCTTCGAGATCTTGGAAAGTACTGGCATGTAATATTTTTCTTAATGTGTGTGCAGTGGCTTCGTCGATGGCACTTTCAAATTCGGGCAGTCTTGGGTCTGTTTTGACGAGGGCGTAAGGCGCAACAATACTTTTAATTAATTGCTGGATATCATTTTCAGGCTTATTTTCTTGGGTCGCTCGATGGTGCTGGCTAAGCACTGCATCAAGCATATTTTCCGGTAAAGGAATGCCGCCTTCTTCATAGGGTGTTTGTTTTGCTTCTATTTGTTGGTTCTGCCAAGACAAAATTTCATCGGCCGCGTCTTGAAACAGCTCGGGTTTATTGAGCTTAAATTTGAGTGCGTGAAACTGTTCGAATAAATCGATTTTTCGATATAGAAAATCGGGGTGCAAATCGTCAAACTCACAAAATTTTAGAGGGGTCCCACTGACTGCAAGCTGTAGGCTGACATTGAGTTTTTCAAACACCTCTTCAAAGTTGTCGCGATCCACTTCTATTGCTTTTCTGCTAGAAATGGAGTCTGCCTCGCAAACCCCCTGACTCTGGCGGCCGCTAAAGTCTGCCAAAATCGCGATGTGCATTGGTGCCTCGTCATCCCGTGCCTTGGGTGTGCGTTGCTGATCACCCTCTTTGCTGGTAAAAGTAATGTTTCCTGTGGAGATGCTGGCGCGGGACATAGATGGTTCCTTGGTCATTATGTTTTCTCTAATGGTAGCCGAGTCTAAGGGCTTGGATCTATAAGGAGTTGCGACCTGTTCCACGAAGCGACTAAAAAGTATCTTGCTATGAGGCCTTGGCCGGTTTGGGGCTGCTCGGTGTTGGCTAATGGCGTAGGCAAACGCCCAGAGATTGATCATCCTTTAGCATGCCACTATAATCGCGGGTTTCCTCTCCTTCCCCCCATCGCGTTTTGATGACCGGAATTTCCCGGGGGTTGGCTATTTTTTGGTTTTTAAGGATGACAAGCATCCTATAGGTTCGCCTTATGTCGAAAGCACCGGTACAGATCATTATGGGCTCGCGTTCAGATTGGCCTGTTATGCAAACAGCTTTGAAGCCGCTAGACGACTTGCAAGTGCCATACGAGACGCAAGTGGTATCTGCCCACCGTACACCGCACCGTTTGTGTGAGTTTTGCCAGGATTCAGAAAGCAACGGTACCAAAGTGATTATTGCTGGTGCTGGTGGTGCAGCACATTTGGCAGGTATGGCCGCTTCAATGACCTGGCTACCGGTAATTGCCGTGCCAGTGCCAAGTAAATACCTCAAAGGGGTCGATAGCTTGCTTTCTATGGTGCAAATGCCCAAGGGTGTAGCGGTTGCAACACAGGCGATTGGTGAATCAGGCGCGTTCAATGCGGGGCTTTTAGCTGCTCAAATTCTCGCGACTTCAGACAAAGACTTGCAGTCGCGTTTACAGGAATGGCGTAAAAACCAAACCGACAGCGTGCCCCTTTCTGTGGAATAAGTGAGTCGGTTGAATGAGTAAGCATATAGCGATTATTGGCAGTGGTCAGCTAGCGCGAATGATGGCGCTAGATGGTATTCCAATGGGCCAGCGTTTTAGTTTTGTCGCAGAAGAAAAAGAAGACGCCGTTTGTGTTGATGGTTTAGGCAAAATTGTTCGCCGCACCGAAAATATGGATGTGGCGGCGCTCTACGAAGCGCTTGGTAAACCAGATGTTATTACCGTAGAGAAAGAGCACGTCGATATTCCTTTGTTGACCGCATTAGGGAAGCATTGTCCGGTGCACCCTAACCCCAACGCGCTAGAAAAATTTAAAAACCGTCGTGTAGAAAAACGATTTTTGCAATCGCTCGATATTCCCATTGCACCGTTTAATGAAGTGCGCAATGAAGAAGATTTTCATTCGGCAGTTCGATCGTTGGAAAAACCCATTTTCTTAAAAACAGAAGAAGAGGGTTACGACGGTTATAACCAGTTTAAAATTACCGATGAAAATCAGGCGCAAGTGGTCGGTGAGTTAGATTTCCCGGGGCACTGGGTAGCAGAACAAGGTATTCCATTTGAACGCGAGATTTCATTTATTGCTGTGCGTTCTTGGAAAGGTGAAATCGTTTTTTATCCTGGTTCAGAAAATTATCACAATCAAGGCACTTTGCTCACTTCGCTTTCGCCAGCACCGAAGTTGCCTGACAACATTAGTGCGCGAGCACGCGATTATTTAACACGTATGTTAGAAGCGCTCGATTATGTTGGCGTGATGTGTATGGAATGTTTTTTGTGGGGCGATCAGCTGTTAGTGAATGAAATCGCACCGCGTGTGCATAATAGTGGTCACTGGACGTCGAAGGGTGCAATGACTAGCCAGTTCGAAAACCATGTGCGTGCCGTTGCCGAGTTGCCTTTAGGGTCGACAGAAACGCATGGGGTTAGCGCAATGTTGAATTTATTGGGTGTCACTGTAGATGCGGCAGAAGTGAGTGATGCTACAACATTTTTAACCATGTATGGTAAAAGCGTACGCCCACGTCGCAAGTTAGGGCATATCACTGCGATCTCAAATGATTACGATAAAGCAAAAGAAAAGCTCAAGGTTTTAGAAAAAATTGCTTACGATAAGTGAGGTAAGTAGAACTCAATGTTTGACTTAGTGCTGATAAAATTAAATTTTTCTTAGCTTTTTGTTTTTAAAATCTTTCTTAACCACCAGCGCGCTCCTACGAATAAGAAACGCCAATCTTTAAAAAACTCCGGTGGTTTGCCTTCAAAGGCGTGCCCGACAAATTGAAATATCCAGCCAATTAAGAAAAAAGCAATCGAAAATCGCCACAGGATCGGTGCGCGGAAGCATAGCGGGAAAAGTAATAGCGCAATGATAATCATCGGTATGCCAATAAAGTGGCAGGCTTTATTGATTGGGTGTTGATGACTTTGTGCGTATTCGTCTATCCAGTTGTCCCAGGTTTTTTTGCTGCCTAACGCCATGCTTTTCTCCTGAATGCCCAACTGAAACTTGGTTTAATTAAATTTGCTCGGCAACGGACTTTTCCCAAATCAGCAAACGATTGTTAGCTGGCATTGCGTGATCTTCTAATAACACCAGGCCTACGCTCAGTGCTAAGCAATTAATGGCTTCAAAATCACGAATCCCTTGATTGGGGTTTTGTAGTTTGAGTTGGGTGTCGAATTTGAAGTTGCCTTCGCTGGTAAATTTGCCGTTGTAGTTAAAGGGGCCGTAAAGAGCGAAGGTGCCATAGTTCCAGAGTGTTTTGCCGACCATTAAAAACATTCGCTCTACTTGTTTCCAGGGCATGATGTGGGCCGTATTCGCACTAAACACCGCGTCGAAATCATTTGGCCAAAGCGTGTCGTCTACATCTAAGGGGATAGGGCCGGGCAAATTTATTGCTGGGTTGGCAGCCATCCAGGCTTCAATCCCGTGAAGATTGAGTGCTCGGTCGCTTGTTTGCCAGGTAAGGTGGGGCAAGCCCGGAGCAAAGTGCACTGCGTGCTGGCCTGTGCCTGAGCCAATTTCTAACACGCGAGATACGTTCGCAAAGGCGTGCTGTAAAACTGTAAGAATGGGGTCTTTATTATTATCGCAGGCCTGGCAAAAAGGTTTATCAATCATAAATTGGGTCAAGTTGGCCTGCAGCTTAGCGGCTGCGGGCGACGGCTTTAGAAAGTTGCTCGAATTTTTCCGGCTCGTTGTCAGCATATCGTAAATTGATTTTTAAGCCTCCCGAATCGGGCCTGGGGTCGGCCGCCTGTAAGGCGTGCACATACACATTTAGCTGTGCGATGGGTTTGCCCGCGGCGTCTTCGATGTCGGCGCTAGCTTGCTCAAAAATCTGCGGCATGGATTCAACCGGGGGGCGTTCGAGCACTCCGCTTAAGCCTGTGAGTGATAGGTCTTTAATGTCGCATTTCAGCGTGCCATTAGAAAAGTGCACATGCGCCGTGCCGGTAAAGTTGGATGCTTTGGCCGCGGGGGCCTTTTTCGCGGCCGCGGGTTTGCCAAAGCCAGCATCTTTGATTTCTCTTGGCTTCATTACCTTCGGTTTTTTCGCCGCTACACTGCTGCCAGTAAGCGCGCTAAGGGAATTTTCCGCTTGGTTGGTTGCTTGCACACCCTTTGGCTTCATACCTATACGTGCTAGCTGCTTCACTACTTTTTTCTGCACTTCATCAGGGGAGAATGGTTTCGCCATAAAATCATTGGCGCCGGCGGTAATTGCGCCCATTACGAGGTTTTTATCACCTTCATCAGATGTAATGATGATGGGCGTTTTGGCGTACTTCTCTTCTTTTCGCATCCATTCAACGAGTTCACGACCATTCATCTCTTGCATGTCCCAATCGGTGATGACGATGTCGATCTTGTTCGTCCTAAGTACCGGTAGCGCGCGTTGGCCGTTGATGGCGTCGTGAATGTCTACTTCTTTCAAAAAACGCCGTACGGCGCGTTTGAGCGCATCTCGTACAAAGGCTGTTTCATCGACGATGAGGATTCTGATTTTCATGACTTGCCTTGGAGTTTATCTCTTGCCCCGTGGCACACGTGTGATCAGTCTTGCTTACGCGTGAACACCCATTCTCGCTCGGAGGATAGCCCTTCGTTGAAGGCATATCCTTCCCAATCGAAGGCTTTAATATGCTGAGGCTGGCTAATTTGGTTCTTAATAATATAGGCGCTAAGTAGCCCTCTTGCCTTCTTAGCAAAGAAACTAATGATCTTATATTGGCCGTTTTTCCACTCTTTAAACACTGGGGTGATGATTTCAGCCTTAAGTGTATCGGTATCCACGGCCTTAAAGTACTCCTGAGAGGCGAGGTTGATCAGGCAGGTCTGGTCGAGTTTCTTGAGTTGTTTGTTCAGTTCTTTGCTGATGCTGTCGCCCCAGTACTCATAGAGGTTTTTGCCGCGGGTGTTTTCAAGTTTTGTGCCCATTTCTAGCCGGTATGGTGCCATCCAGTCGAGTGGTTTCAGCACGCCATAGAGGCCAGACAGAATGCGTAAGTGCTGCTGAGCATACTCAAGGTCAGCCTCGTTAAAGTCGTAGGCCTGCAAACCCAGATACACATCGCCTTTAAACGCAAAAATGGCTTGGCGGGCACTGGAGGCGCTGAAGGGTAGTTCCCAGCTCTGATAGCGGTCGTAATTCAACACGCCGAGCTTGTCGCTAATGCCCATCAGTGAAGACAGCTTATGCGGGGCGTAACCTTTCATTTGCTCTGCGAGCACGGCGGCGTCGTTTAGCAGAGGGGCTTTGGTGTGTTTTTTAGTTGGTGTTGGGCTCTCGTAATCGAGATTTTTTGCAGGTGACAGGACAATTAGCATGGCGCGACGAGGAATCTCTTGGAAATAGAGAGAATATACCGTGTTTATTCCTGCGTCGAAACGGGGGCGGGCTGATTGTATTTGTATTTTATGTAGGTAATACCGGGTGTAAGTACGAGCCGCCAGGCGAGTTCTACTTCTTCATTAAACTGGGGGTCGAACTCTGCGACGGTGGCCATTAGGTTGTCGAGCCAGCCATCGTACATGCTTGGGTCGATATTGTGATGATGCTTGTCGTGAGCGCGGGCAATCTTATCGATGTATTCGTCGGTTTGATTAGACGCGTAAAAAGCCAATAAATGGAAAAAAGATTTTTTTAGCATGACGCGCTGTTTTTCCATATCTGTACTGCCGAATTTCTCAGCAACACGCTTAGAGGAACCTATGAAGCGTTCATAAAATGCATTAAAAAAGGTCTCGCGGTCTTCCTTTTGTTCCAGTACACGCTCATAACTCGAATCATAAATTTCTTCATAGTTCATGGGGTCGGCTCCGCAGTGCATCTGGTTATTATCTTGGCTGGCGAGTTTCAATGGTAAGCCAAGTCGTTTAGTTATATTAGGGGGGCGGGGGTGAGCTGACGAGGCATTATTGCGATTCCTTGAAGGTATATCAAAGTATCTGCAGATTGCCGTGACACACCCTGCCGTTTCGTTATGAGAGCCATGCCTTCTGATGCCCTACAGGCATGTATCTTATTTCAAGTATTCATTTTAAGCGTCAATAGCGTTAGACTGCGCGCATTCCTGAGGGGTGGCCCTGTAGGAGATTAAAATTTCGTGTTCAGAGAATTTTAATCTCCTTATGTGCCTGAGATGAGCTTGCTCGAACCCTTTGAACCTGATCCGGCTAATACTGGCGTAGGGATAGGAAGCGTTTAGCGCACTCTTTATGGCGGCCCATTTGCAATGAGCTGCGTGTTGCCTTTTCATTATTCCTTTCTCTACCCGCCGGGTCTCAATGCACTTGGAGACATCATGCGGCCCTTGTTTTTTATTCTTTCTTTTATTCTTATTTCGATATTTTCTAGCCCTCAGCTTGTCATGGCCGGTGAGTTGGAAGAGGTATATGTCACTGCCGAACTATTTGAGAAACGGCTGATGGATTCTTCGACCAGTGTCATGGTGCTAAATGAAGAGGTGCTGAGGTCGCGCCAGGCGCAACAGCTTGAAGATGTCATCAACATGATTCCGAATTTCAATTACTCAAGTGGCGCGTCGCGAGGAAAATACTTTCAAGTTCGCGGTACTGGCGAGCGAAGTGAATTCTTAGAGCCTCTTAGCCCGTCGGTTGGTGTAGTGATTGATGGCATTGATTTTACTGGTGTTGCAGGTGCCGCAAGCATGCTTGACGTTAAACAGCTGGAAGTGTTGCGAGGGCCACAGGGTACGCTGAATGGCGCAAATGCACTTGCAGGGCTTGTAACAATGGTAAGCAAGGCGCCGGAAGATGACAGCGGTGAAGCGAAAATTAATTTAGGTAATTACGGCAAGCGAGAATTCACTCAAAGTATTAGTGGGAAAGCCACAGAATCGCTCGGCTTGCGTGTTGCGGCTAGTAGCGTGCAGTCAGATGGGTTTATTAAAAACACCCATCTAGACCGTGACGACACCAATAATATTGATGAAAAAACATTAAAGGCAAGAGCGAGCTGGAAAGCTAACGAAAACCTAAACGTAAATTTCACCGGCATAATATTTGATGCAGACAACGGCTACGATGCATTTACACTAGATAATTCTCGCAACACGCTGTCGGATGAGCCCGGTGAAGATAGTAATTTAACAAACGCCGTTTCTTTAGTTTTTGATTACAAATTAGAAAATATGCTTTGGCAAAGTACTATGAGCAGCCTAAATTCAGAGTCTGTTTATTCATATGATGTTGATTGGACCTATCGCACGATTTGTGAAATTGATGACCCTTGTGCGTTTTGGCAATATTCCCATTTTGACGAATACAATCGCGAAAAAGATAATCTTGTTATCGACTCTAGGGTTATTCAGCAAAGCCTTGACCATTATTCATATGTTTTTGGTGTTTACTACCGCGATGAAACATCAAAGCTTGATCGTATATATACAGATAATGACCCAAATTATTCAACCTTCTATGGGCCGATTACAGAGCAGGTAAGCTCGCGTTACAGCAGTGAATACGATACGCAAAATGTTGCCTTGTATTCACAATGGGAGATCCCTCTCGGTACGGATAACTTAGTGCTTAATGCGGGGTTACGTGCAGAAACACGAGACTTCGATTACGAAACTAGTGCAAATGAATCTCGCTCAGCAAGCGAGAATTTTTGGGGTGGAAAATTAGCACTAGAATTTCACGGCTATGAAAACCAGCTTGCCTATGCTTTGCTGTCCCGAGGCTATAAAGCAGGGGGTGCCAATGTGCCCAGCGTGTCTGTAGGCCCGGCAACGGATTTGATTCCTGAGCTTTTTGATCCCGAGTATTTATGGAACTTCGAGCTAGGGCATAAGGCTCAGTGGTGGAATAACAAGTTGACTACAAATCTAGTTTTGTTTTATCAGGAGCGTGACAATATTCAAATTAGGCAGTCATTGGTAACAAGCCAGAGTGATGGCGAATTAAATGGTGTTTGCCCATGTGATTTTACCGATTATACAGATAATGTAGATTCAGCTGCGAATTACGGTCTTGAATTAGAGGTGCGTGCACAGGTTAACGACAGTGTTAGCGCGTGGTTGTTCGCTTCTGGATTAAGTGCTGATTATCAAGATTTCGAAAGCAATAGCCACACGCTGGCAGACCCGGTTACTGGCACGGCTTATGACTTGAGTGGCCGTGATCAAGCTCATGCGCCAAATTATCAGGCCTCACTTGGTGTCGATGTTGCGATTGTTCCAGGGTTAGATTTTCAAATAAGTGGTGATGCAAAATCTAATTTTTACTTGTCTTCCCGTCATAATGAAACGACGGAATCCTACATCTTATTAAATAGCCATCTTACATACACATTAAAACAGCTTGAATTTACTTTATGGGGTAAAAACTTAACGGATGAAGATGTAGTCGTACGTGGTTTCGGTAGTTTTGGGAATGATCCAAGAGATTTCTACGTTGGTCGTGGTCCGTATTACCAATATGGTAACCCTCGTCAACTAGGTGTTAGTGCAGGTATAAACTTTTAATCGAGGTCGTGATATGAACATTAGTATCGAATTAACTCTTTATCCGTTTAAGGAGGACCCCATTCCTCCTATTACTGCCTGTATCGAAAAGCTGAATAGCTTTGAGGGTTTACAGGTGGAAACATTCCCAACAGCGACGATTATATTTGGTGACTATGATGTAGCGATGGACGCCCTAAAAACCACAATAGCATGGAGCTATAGCACTTTCGGGCGCTGCGTGTTTGTTGCAAAATTTTTGCCTAACTATAAAGCGTTAGGCTGAAATGGAAATGGATCTTGTTGTTGGTATCGTACAAGCATATGCAGAAAAAACGTCATGGGAATTAGTGGCGGTGTTTCTTGCCCTTGCCTACTTACTGTTGGCCATGAAAGAAAGCATATGGTGTTGGCCCGCTGCACTTGTTAGTACGGCAATATACACGTGCCTTTTTTGGCACGTGTCGCTGGTGATGGATTCGGTTCTGAATGTCTATTACATGTTGATGGCTGTATACGGGTTTTATGTTTGGTTTTATCCGCAAAAAAATAAAAATGCCCACATTCATCGTTGGCCGTGGACATTGCATATTGCCGTTATAGTGAGTGTGGTCGCGGTGAGTTTAGTGTCCGGCTATATTTTGCAGCGTAATACAGAAGCGGCATGGCCCTATCTCGATTCTTTCACCACTTGGGCAAGCGTTGTAACAACTTTTATGGTTGCGCGAAAAGTGTTGGAGAACTGGCTTTATTGGATCGTGATCGATAGTGTCGCATTGCTACTATATATTGAGCGTGGTCTATACCCAACGGCAGCTTTGTTTGTGCTCTATATTATTTTGTGTGTGTTTGGTTGGTTAAAATGGAAAAAGAAGTGTGAAACATTAACGGGTGATGAGGTTTCGAAAATTGCTTCCCCAGCTTGAGCAAGCAATAGACACTTGGGAGCAATGGAAGCAGCCCATTTGTACGGCACCGCAAGTGAAAGAGCGCTTAATGGGTGGGCTTACCAATGTATCATTTCATGTAGAGGCGGGTGGTCACGCGTATGTGATTCGTGTTCACAACCCAAAATCGCGATTATTAGGTATTCATCGCGATCGTGAAGCCAAAATACTTTGGGCCCTTTCTGGCTCGGGAATAGCGCCCGAGCCTGTGTATTTTGATGAGGCAGAAAAGTTTTCTGTTCTTAAGTACGTTCCGGGTCGGGCCTGGACCGAAGAAGACCTAAATAGGGAAGGAAACCGAGCGCGTTTACGCGAGCTGATTGATACTTATCAATCGGTTCCTGTACCTATAGTCGCAATAGACTACATCGCCTATCTCGATCAATATTGGAGTGCGTTTACTAAGGTTTCGCCTCGCGCGGCAGAAACAAACTTTCAGCGTTGGAATGTATTTCGAAACAAGCTGCGAAGTTACCAGGTTCAGAATACACGGCGTCATTTGGTGCATCACGATTTGGTACCCCAAAATATAATCGAAGATGACAATGGGCTTCGACTCATTGATTGGGAGTACGCCTCACTTGGTTACGCCGAGCTGGACTATTTATACCTTGGCCTCAATCTAAATAATATGCAGAAAACGGCAGATCAAGCGCGCGATTCCTCTGTGCTTATAGAGCTTTATCGGTGGCTAAGTGAGCTATGGCGGGCCATACAAAGCCAGCAGATTGCAGGCCACGCGGATTTGAACAATGACTAATCAAGGTTTGAATTGATACTCACAGCGAGTACACTGATCCGGCAGCTACAAGAATAAAAAACAAGCCAGAAGGGGCCGCCGCATGAGTGATCACAACAGCATGACCAAGGGTCTTACCAAAAAGATCCTTATTGCCATGGCGCTTGGCGCAGTCGTTGGCCTAACATTTTTCTACCTGCCTAAAGATGGTGTAATCGGTCAGATTGAACACTTCTTCTTGGGCGGTTTATTCGACCTTGGCGGCAGCGTTTTCATTGCCAGTTTAAAAATGCTTGTCGTGCCGCTGGTGTTTGTTTCGCTTGTATGCGGCGTATGCGCTATTGGTGGCGACGCTCGGATCGGTCTTATTTCTCTTAAAACGCTTCTTTTCTACTTGCTCACGACGGCTATCGCCATTTCTATTGCCTTGTTAATTGCTGGGATTATAGATCCGGGCAAAGGCGATTTTGCAGCGCTAGCGCCTAAAGAATTTACACCAAAAGAAAGCCCAGGTATCTGGCAAGTACTTAAAAGCCTGGTGCCTACCAATGTGATTAATGCGATGGCCCAAGGTGAAATGCTGCAAACGATTGTCTTTGCAGTGTTGTTTGGTATTGGGCTCTCACGGGTAAAAAATGATGCGCCGCGAGTGATGGAGTTTTTTCTTCAGGCAGACAAGGTCGTTATGCAAATGGTGCTGATTCTCATGAAGCTAGCGCCTATCGGGGTGTTTTGCCTTATCGCCACCATGTTTGCCAAAAGTGGGTTGGGCAATATTCTGCAGTTAGGGAAATATTTCTTCAATGTCTTATTGGTTTTGTTTATTCACATGTTTGTAAGCTACGGCTTATTACTTTGGATCTTTACCGGACTGAACCCGTTGACCTTTTATAAAAAAATGGAGCGGCTGTGGGTATTTGGTTTTAGTACTTCTTCGAGCAATGCGTCTATTCCGATTACCCTTGAAACAGTGGAAGAAAAGCTTGGTGTAAAAAATGAAATCGCTTCTTTTACGGTGCCTTTAGGTGCAACTATTAACATGGATGGTACGGCCATCATGCAAGGGGTTGCCACGGTATTTATCGCACAGTTTTACGGGATTGATATTGGGGTCACGGGGTACCTAACCGTTATCTTGACCGCGACGATGGCTTCAATAGGTACTGCTGGAGTGCCCGGTGTGGGCTTGGTTATGTTAACCATGGTGCTAGCGCAGGTTGGCCTGCCTCCAGAGGGTATTGCATTGATTATAGGTGTAGACCGAATACTCGATATGGCGAGAACAGCAGTAAATATTACTGGTGATTCGGTCGCATCGGTTATTATTGCAAAAAGCGAAAATATGCTAGACAAAGATGTCTACAATAAGTCGTAGAATATGTAGTGGTGTTAGTTCATGCCAATGGTTGATGTAGCAGATTTTATTCGAGCAAATGGAAGTATTAATTACTCCAAGTTGCACGCGCATGCGCAAAAAATATCTAGTGGTGAATTTTCGCATTTGTTTAGGCGACCCCTGCTTGTCGGCACTGCAATTTATCAAGGGCAGTTAGAAGAAAAGAAAAGTGTGAATCAAACCATGCTTTTTAATATCAAAAACATCGAAGAGTTGAGCGAGGCATCTGAAGAGTCAAAAGCCTTACAGTCTGCGATATTTCCTATTCATAAACGTTTACGCGGCGATTCAAAGCCCAATATTGTTAGTGTTGGGCGCTCGAATGAAAATGATTTGGTTCTGAATGATTACCCTGTGTCACGGGTGCATGCGCAAATTCGTATCAAGCTAGATCATTTCTTTTTAATGGATCTTAATGCAACGAACGGAACAACAATAAACGAAAAGCAACTACCTCCGCATGCGGAGGTCGAAATTGCCGCCGGCGATACCGTCGGCTTTGGTCGCTATCGTTTTCATTTGTTAAGCCCTTCTGCGTTGCATAAGAGACTCACAGCGAACCAATAATTATGAGTGACAATCAAGCGCTGAGCGAAGAGCTTATTGCTTTGCTTCAATGCCCCCTAACACAAAGAGATCTGTCGCACCTAGGTGTAGAGTTGAGTTGTGCTGATGGTGAAATCACATACCCTCTTATAGAGGGGGTGCCTTGGTTATTACCGAATCCGCAAAACTCACTCGCAGATTGGTCGGCGAAATTGAATCATTTTGGACAGGTGCTGTTAAGCGAAATAAAAACTGCGGAAAGCAATATAAAACATGCCGAAGGTGAATCAAAAAAGCGATTCGAGTTGTTGTTGAATGCGAAGCAAAACTTTCTTAAGCGTGTGGCCGAGTTGTTGATGCCTCTTCTTCATTCGAGTAATGCGTCAAAAAATATATATGACGCTTTACGTGATCGTGCGCCGAATACGCAAAACCTGCTTAGCTATGAGGCTAACCTGTATCGAGACTGGGTGTGGGGTGAAGAAGAAAATAATTTAACCGCAGATATGATATCTAACCTTTTACAGCCAGAGCAGTGTAACAAGTTATTAGTGCTTGGGGCTGGAGCCGGTAAGCTAGCGCTGGATTTACATGAGGCGTGGCAGGCAAAATTATGTGTGGCCACAGACATCAACCCATTGCTTGTGCTTGCGGCCAATTACTTGTTAAAAAATAAGTCTCTTCCTTTTGTTGAGTTTCCATCGCAGCCTCGTCGGCTAGAATATAGCGCAGTAGAATATGACATTCAGGGTCGTGAACGGCCAGATAACTTTTTCTTTATGTTTGCTGATGCCACCAAGCCATGTTTTAAGGCGGGCGCTTTCGATACCGTTGTTACACCCTGGTTTATTGATATTCAACCCTTGGAGTTTGGAAAGTTTCTCCGGCAGCTTAACCACTATTTGCCCATTGGCGGCCAATGGATAAACTTTGGTAGCTTGGTGTTTAATCAAAAACGCGACGCTTTGTGTTATAGCCTCGAAGAGGTTAAGGAAATTGCGCTAAAGCAAGGTTTCGAGATTAAGTCGATTGAAGAAAAAGAAGTCCCTTATTTAAAATCGCCTTACAATGCGGGTCATCGTGTTGAGAATGTATGGTTGTGGCGGGCAGAAAAAATTGCCGATACCAAAACGCTAAATAATCCACAGGTGCTTGCGCCTTGGTTGCTGGATTTGACGCAAGCGATTCCAAAGGCGCAATATATAGAGCAGTTTGCCTTTACTCATCGTGTTTATGCCCAGCTCGCGGCCGAAGTCGATGGTAAAACGTCGATTAATAAAATTGCCAAAAAAATTGCTAAGCAAAACCGTTTGGAAGAAAGAGAAGCGCTACATCTTGTTAACGAATTTTTTATCGACTTGTATCGGCAAAACCATTAACCAGGCTATTCTTCTTTGACGACATATTTTAGTATTTCTATCACTTGTTCGCAGGATTGCGCCCAAGCCATGGCTGCACCGTCTACCTCTTTTAGCGGGTGAATGAGTGATTCATCATGTAAGGTAATATATGGGCGTTCCAAGGCGGCACAGCAACCAGCATCAAAAGCAGCGTTCCATTGTTTGTATTTGTCGCCAAATCGTATGATGGCTAAATCACAATTCTCAATCAAAGTTTTAGTGCGAATCGCATTTACCTTTGCTGATTTATGATCACGCCAAAAGGAATTGTTTTCCACCCCAAGCACGTCTCCTGCTGCATCGCTCGCTTCATGGTTGGTAACAGCAGAAGTAAAATCAATTGGTAAGCCTAGCGATTCACAGCCGTGTATGATTTGAAGCCGCCAGTCGGTGTGGATTTCGCCTGAAAGATAAACAGTCCACTGCATTCTTGTTACTCCTCATTCATGGTTAGAAACGCGTGTTGGGTCGTTAAAGATGTATTGTGCACTATACCAAAGTACCAAATCAGCCCAAATGTGTTTGATTTTAACGCCCAAACATTGTTTTTGGCGACAACCCTCTGGTACATTGTCCCGATATGTCTAAGAGGCAGTGTGCAAGCAGGTGATTAAACTTGGGTGTACACCAACAATAAGAAGTCTAGGCTGGTCGTGATATCTTCTGATTATTTTATTCCCGCAGTACGAGCCGTTATCGAGCTCGAAATTAATAAGAGCCGTTTTGTTGCCTATGCTGATCGTGCTGTAAACCGCTCACAGGCTTTGGCGCATCTGCATGATGTTCGCAAGTTGCACCCGGCGGCAACGCATCATTGTTGGGCTTACCTTATTGGTCACCCTCGGTCGCCGGTAAATGTTGCGTTTTCCGATGCGGGTGAACCCAATGGCAGTGCTGGCAAACCAATTTTAAATGTACTCAATCACAATAATATTGGTGATGTTATGATCACCGTTGCGCGCTATTTTGGCGGCGTGAAATTGGGGGCGGGCGGCTTAATTCGTTCTTACAGTAGGGCAACCTATCTGGCCTTACAGGCGCTTGAAACGCAAACTTTTATGGATTTAAAAACTCTGACGATAGCCGGTTCTTTCGAATTAGAACAAGCGGTGCGCCATTGGTTTTTGACGCGTGAGGGTGGTGTAATCAACGTTGACTATAAACAGGAAGTTGAGATTAGTTTGGAAATACGTGAGCGTGATATTAGGGAATTGCGCGCTTTCTTGTTGGCAAGAAATGCGCGCGTTTTGGATTCTTAATCGTTTCCCGGTTCTTTATATTTAAAGCGTTTTCATATACTCCAATAACTGCCAGCGCTGTTCTTCATTGAGTGGCGGCAATATTTCTCCATTCGGCTGTGGTGTTCTACCGGCAGCATATTCATGGCCCCGATTTGAGTTGCCACGGCGCGCACTTATTTCGTCGCCTTCAAAACTTGCAGTAATATATTCAAAGCCTTCATAGCCTTCTGTTTTAAAACCAACTTTAACCGGGTCTAACTCTCTGCTGCCAACCATAAAACGTTCAGGCCTGTATTCGCCGTCTTCTGCGTCACCTTCACGTTTTGCGGGGAGTAATAAGTCATATAACGAGGGTACAGAGCCGTTATGTAAATAGGGCGCTGTTGCCCAAATTCCATTAAGAGATCGCGCCTTGTAGGCAAGTAACGATTGAAAGGGTGAGGCAGTAGTGTCGGGTTCGTAAGTGCCTGCCTTGATGCTGCTTTTAATATCGTTATCAAAGAGCGAAGACGTAATAATGTACAACCAGTCTAGCCAACGGCGAATAGCCCATTTGTCTGCATCGGGCGTGGCCACAACACCGCGCGTAGTCGCAGTTAAAATGGCGGCGACTGGAGCTTCTTCACCCATAATAATGGTGCCGACATCAGTGCCTTGATAGGTGTTTTTAAAATTACCAGATTTGCCTTTATAGAGCACGCTGTTTTCCGCCATAGCCGGATCAGTTTGAATATCATCAAGTGAAGACATGTGCGCCGTGACAATGCGATTCCAATTCGTACGGTCTACAACCACGTGGCATGACTGACAATATTCCGCGTAAATAAGCTCGCCTTTTTCGGCTTTGTCCTGGTCAATTTTTCCGAGTATATCTTCAGGCCAGACCGGTGAGGTAAGCGAGCCGAGGTGGTCTTCCAAGCGTTCTAGGTTGGTTAAGTCGATAGAAGATTTAAAATCGATTTGTGTCTTTTTGTTGTCTTGCCCCGAAATAAAGGCACCGAGATTAAAATCTTTTTCATTCATCTGCCAATCAAGTGTGGCAAACACTCCGGTGACTTCTCCGGCGTTACGACCCAAAGGGCCAACGGTGGCATTGCCGGCAATGCCATTCCACTGTACAAAGTCAGAATGAGTGATGCCCCACAAAAAGGGGTAGCTCACAGGGGCATTGGGTTCATTAAATAGATAGTTACGTAAACGTAACATTTGTTTAATGTTTAAACCGGGGTAACCTTCTTCTTTTGATGTTAAGCGATCAATCACCATGCCAAATTGTTCGTTGCCAATGATGGTTTCATTAACCCCTTCTAATACTAGTTCGACCTGCGCCTTGGTTAAGATACGTTCGCCATTTGGCTTTGTCGCGCTCAGCATGAGGGCTTTTGCTTGGTTTTTATTAATAACGTGTTGTAGCACACGGTTAAAAATGCGGCCAAAAGCATCGAGACGTGCATAGCCATAATCGACGCTACTGTGGTTAGTTGTGTTGTAATTAAGTACGACCTGAGTCCACTTTTTCAGGTCGCTAAGTACTTGATCTTTATTGCTGTAATCATTGTTTTGGGCAAGTACGGCTTCGACAAATCGCGTTTGTTTGTCTGAATCTTCTAGCGCCGTTTGCATTGATTTTTGTAGCAGGTACAAAAATCCGACCATATCTGCCATTGCAGGGCCACCGTCAATACGTATGGCTTTGCCTTGGTAATTTACCTGTCCTGTGTGACAGGCGGCACAGGTATAGCCAAGATAGTCTTTGCCCTGGTAGTCATCTTTAGTAAAGCCTACGGCAAGTGCATCAGGGTTAAAGAAGGTTTCTTTCTGCGGAAGGTAACGATATTTATCGTAAATTTCGGTTGAGTTGAATTTTTGGTCAGAGTCCGGAAGCTCAAGCGCGAGATAAAAATCGTAAGGCAGTAAATTTGAGCCTTGGGTGGTGTTATAAAACCACAAACTGTCAGATTCGCTCCAGCCCTGGTCTAGGTATATGGGCGTCTCATAATTTTCGTCAAATTCTCCGGAAGCGATAGGAATGGCGCCACGCTCAGGGTCGTCATCCCAATTTTGATAAATTTTCCCAATACACAGTACCACCACCATGGTGATTACGAGCGCGTCGAGCCCATACCAAAAAAAGCGGCGATACGTTTTTAACTTTGGCCACAGAACATCGCAGAAAAAATACGCAATGCTATCGCAGATAATGTGGAAGAGTTTAACCAGTGCACGAATAAGCATGAGGCCTTCCTTTCTTTTAAGTTTGTTATTTTAGAGTGTGCGTTGTTGCCTTCCCCAAGGCGAGATTAGTCTCAAGAAAACCTTTGGCTGTGTAAAGGTATAAGGTGATTTTTTTTGGATGATGTAAAAAAAAATGCAACAAAGAAGAAAAATGCGCCAAGGTGGGTGGCGCACAGAAGTATTTTATCGTTAATCGGTTAATACACCTTCACGATAGTCCAAAATCGCTTGGTTAACTTCTTCCATAGTATTCATTACAAAGGGGCCGTATTGCGCGATGCTTTCTTTTAACGGCTTACCAGCAAGCAGGATAATTTTTGCTAGCTTATCGCTGGGGTTTTTTAGTGCAAGAGAGCCTTCATCGCTTAACACGCTAAGTGTTTGCATTGGGTTTTTGACCTTGTTCTGGCCAATTTCGACCATGCCCTCGTATGAATAAACAAGCGCACGATGGCCGTCTGGGATATCGATGCGTGCTTCAGTATTAGCACCTAAGTAAAGATCAAGGTAAATGGCCTCTGTCTCGGCTACATCGAAATATCCTTCTACGTACTCGCCATCAATGTGTACTTTGCCTGCAATGGCTTTTCCTGTGATCGCTTCGTTGGCGAGCGCTATCTTGGGCAGCGCTTGATGTGGTACATCTTCATAGTTGGCTTTTTGTAATTTGTTTTTACTTGGCAGGTTAAGCCAAACCTGAAAACCACGCATTTTACCTTCGCTTTGTTTGGGCATTTCGGAATGGATAACGCCTTTACCTGCAGTCATCCATTGAACATCGCCATCATTGAGTAAGCCAATGTTGCCCATGTGGTCGCGGTGTTCCATTTTTCCTTGCAGCATATAAGTGATGGTGGAAAACCCGCGGTGCGGATGTGACGGGAAGCCACCGATGTAATCTTCGGCAGACTCAGAACCAAATTCATCCATCAGTAAAAAGGGGTCGAAGCGTTCTGGCATAGCACCACCAAAAACACGCAAAAGTTTTACCCCGTCTCCGTCGGAAGAAGGACGTGCCTGTAGTTGTTCAATTACCTGTCTCATGGCAGCGCAACCTCTTTTGTATTTTGGTGGTGGGCCAAGTCTGCGGCGAGCATATCGATTTCCGCTTTCGCATTTGCTATAGCGTCTCTGCGCCGTTCGTTGCCCATGTTTAGTCCCTCGGCATACACAAACCTCACATCATCGATTCCAATAAAACGTAACATCGTCGTTAAATACGATGTTTGTGTGTCGGTGATGCTGTCTTTATGAATGCCTCCGCGCGTGGCCAGCACAATGGCTTTTTTGCCGATAAGTAAACCTTGTGGGCCGTTCTCAGTGTATCTGAAAGTGAGGCCAGCACGAGCGATATGATCAAACCAAGATTTGAGCTGACTCGGAATCGCGAAATTGTACATGGGGGCATCGATCAACAGTAAGTCGGCGTCTTGTACTTCAGTGATAAGTTGGTCTGCTAGATCTGCTTTGCCTTCGCCGATATCGGTGATGGTTTGGGCTGAAAAATGTGGAATTTCATCGCTAACCACGTTTCGATCATGAAAGCGTATTGTGTCAGAGTGTGTTTTCAATACGTTGTGTAAATGGGTAGAAAGCTGACGACTTACACTTGCCTCGGCAAATAAGCTTGAATGAATACTAAGAACCTGTGTCATGTGACTTCCTCTCGTTAACATATTTAACAGCATTATATGAGGGTTTTTTCGATTGATTGAGGCATAATGCAGCTATTATCAATCGAATATTTTGATGTTTTTAGCGTTAGGCTAAGGCGCACTAGCTACAAGCAGAAAGGGCGAGGGTGAAAACATGGTGCCGAAAATAACATTGGAGCAGTGGGCAGCATTTAAAGCGGTGGTCGATGAAGGCTCTTTTGCACGCGCGGCAGAAGTGCTTAATAAAAGCCAGTCGACGGTAAGTTATGTGCTTTCCAAGATGGAAGAGCGCTTACCGTCGCCCGTATTTGTGCAGGAAGGGCGCAAAGCCGAACTCACAGACTTTGGTCGTGCGATGTATCGTCACGCCAGTGCCTTGCTGGAGCAGGCGCTTAAGGTGGATCAAGCGGCCAGCTATCTAGCGAGTGGTTGGGAACCAGAAGTGGTTATTGCCGTTGATGGCATTGCACCCATCTGTCGCGTGTTCTGTGGTTTACAGGGGTTCTCACAAGAAAGCCCTAATACCCGCATTCGAGTGTTAGAACCAACCTTGTCGGGTACCGAAGAGAGCTTGTTGACTCGCGAAGCCGATGTGGTAATCACGGCGCGTGTGCCGCCGGGGTTTCTTGCAGAAAATTATGGTGTGATTAATAAAGTACTGGTCGCCAGCCCCGACCACCCGTTGGCCAAAATCGAAGGGCCCATTGAAGAAGATCAATTAAAGCTGCATCGTCAAATAGTAATTCGTGATAGTGGGGTAAAGAGAGAGCAGAGTTCGGGCTGGTTAGGGGCCGAACAGCGTTGGACGGTGTCTCATTTTGCCAGCAGTATTGAGGCGACTAAATCTGCCTTGGGTTTTGCGTTTATTCCGCGAGAAAAAATACTACATGAACTAGCTGGCGGCGACTTAGTTGAATTGCCGCTTTCGATCGGAAAAGAGCAACACATAGCGTTATATATTGTCGCGAGCGCACAAAGTCAGGCGGGTATAGCAACGAAAGCTGTGATTCGACACTTGTTAAGTAAAAAGCCATGATGCCAATCAAATTATTGGTTCACGAGTATTTCTTCTGAAATAATATTACTGCCTTCTCTAAACGGCAGGCTGTCTCTTGCGGTGTGAATATAGGTTTCTAATTCTGCCGCTTCTTCAGACACAAAGTTTTTAATCGCGTTGTTAAACGCGGGGTGTGTCAACCAATGAAAGCTATGTGTTTTAATTGGAGTGAAGCCGCGTTGTATTTTATGCTCCCCTTGTGCCCCAGGGTCAAACCGTTGCAGTTTGTGTTTAATTGCGTATTCAATGCCTTGGTAATAGCAGCATTCAAAATGAAGGGCGTCTAGTTCTTGTACGCAACCCCAATAGCGGCCGTAAAGGGTGTCGTCATCACGAAAATACAATGCGGCTGCAATCATTTCGTTTTTTTGGTGGGCGCTAGCGAGTACGACGTTGTTGGGTAGCCCATCGGCGACTTGATGAAAAAATTTTTTTCCTAAATAACCCCCATGACCGCTGCGCTTTAAATACGTCATTTGATACAAGTGATAAAACTGATCCCACTCTTCTGGTTTTATATGTTTACCTTCACGCATGTGTATTTCTAAATTGGCTTCAGCTGCTTTGGCGCGTTCCTTTTTTAGGTTTTTTCGTTTTCTAGAGCTAAAGCGATCTAGAAAATCATCAAAATTTGAATAGTCTTGATTAAACCAGTGAAACTGACAGCCAATACGTTGGCTTAAACCTACATGACGCCACGATACATCTTGATCGCCGAAGGGGAATAGGGAATGGAAACCAGAATAGGAATTTTTGTCGCAAAGTTCACTAACAAAAGAAAAAATCGAGTTGTAAATCTGTGTTCTAGATGATGTGTTTTCAAAAGACGCATCTACGCCTAATCTTGGCCCTGTTGCGGGGGTAAAGGGTATCGCATTTAATAATTTTGGGTAGTACGCCAAGCCGTTTTGATGGTATGCGTTGGCCCAAGACCAGTCAAAGACATATTCGCCATAGGAGTGGTCCTTTAAAAAGAGTGGCATTACGGCAACAGTACGGCCCTGATTACTTACAACTAAATGCTTGGTTTGCCAGCCCGTTTGTTTTTGCGGGTTTGTATTAAGACCATCAATACTGCCAGAGTCTTCTAACGCGGCGAAAAAGGCATGTTTGGTAAAAGGGTATTCGCTAGGCCAAAGCTCGTCCCATTCCTGTGCAGAAATAAGATGAATAGAATCTATTGTTTTACACTCGAACATGGTTGGTATACGCAAAGAATAGGAGCGAAGATACTCTTAATCAGAATTTAAGCTCTAAAGCAGTTAAGAGTTATTGTGTTTGAGAGACGCGGAGCAGTATTGATAGTACCGCTTCAGGGTGTTTAAAGGCTAGCAAAGTATATGCTAGGCGACCGAAGCCTCGCTGACTATACGGGTTTTAGGAAAGCGGCAAATAAATGTACTGCCTTTACCTAAAATGGATTCTACTTTTAGTTCAGCATCGTGCTTCATGAGGGCGTGTTTAACAATGGCAAGACCCAAACCGGTGCCGCCCATGTTTGAAGCTCGGCCTTCGTCTATGCGATAAAACCGTTCGGTAATGCGGGGCAGGTGTTTCGCATCTATACCCTTGCCCTGATCGTTAACACTAATGATGCAACCTTCGTGATTAACTTTTGCTCGAATAGAAATGTGGCCGCCGTTCGGTGAATATTTTACAGCGTTAAATACTAGGTTTGAAATTGCGCTATAAAGCTCATTGTCATTACCAAAAAGTTTTAAGCCTTTTTCAACGTCACAAATAAAATTATGTCTGCCCTCGCTTAGAATTTTCGCATCTAAAATAATGGCCTGAACCAGGGTGTCAAGCTGTACTGAACTTGAGTTGTCGGCGGCTTCATCGGTTTCTAAACGGCTCAATGTGATTAGGTCATTGACTAAGTCGGCCATACGGTCACTTTGTTGTAGCATTTGTTTTAACGCGTTTTGCCAGGTGGGTGATACGTCGGGCGCATCAACTAACGTTTCGATGTAGCCTTTGATGACCGTAAGGGGGGTGCGTAATTCATGGCTGACATTGCTGACAAAATCTTTGCGCATCTGTTCGAGGCGTTTCACTCGCGTGACATCGCGCACAACGATCAGTCTTTCACCATGGCCGAAAGGGTGAACATGAAACTGCAAGCGCTGCCCTTCTTTGCGTGGCGATTCGACTTCTATAGGTTGCGAAAAATCTTGTGACTCAAAATAGGTAATGAGTTTCGGTGAGCGAATGAAGTTGACGAGCTTGTGACCGAGGTCGATATTCTGGAAAGCGAAAAATACTTGAGCGGTTCTATTCCACCATTCAATATTGCCGCGTGAGTCAACTAATATGACGGCGTCGTTAAGCGCTGACGTCATTTCTTGCACGCGGTTTACAATGGCTTGCAAGCGAACCTTGTCTTTTTCGAATCGGCGACAGATCAGCCGCACTTCATCGGCAATCTCTCCCACAACACCACCAAAGTCATCGCTTGGTGGCCTTTTGCGGCGTGTCTCTGTCACCCAGCTTTCAAGCTCTTTCATGCGGTAAAGCAAAAAGCCGATATAGCCTAACAACGTGACTGTTAGGCATACAGCTACAGCCTTTACGCTGTAGCCTACGATGAGCGCGCCGCATAAAAGCAGGCTTAACCAGCGTAATTCTTTCATAAGATTGGTTTGGGGGTGTCGCTGTATCTGTGTATACAGAATACTTGATCTGAGGGGGTCATCCTACCAGTTTTAGTGGCCTGCTCTGAACCCTGGCTGGCATTACTTTGATGTACCTCAAGCAAAATTCTACCTGCGATGCTAGTGCCTATCGGGGTAATGATAATACTCAGCGAAGTGTAGCAGTGAATGTTATTTGGGGCTGAGAGGGACTTGTTGTGAAAAACGATAACCTGAGCCGCGAACGGTTTGAATGTAGCGATCGTGCGCTTCCACGCTGAGGGCTTTACGCAAACGACGGATGTGAACATCGACAGTACGCTCTTCGACATACACATTGCCGCCCCAGACATGATCGAGTAGCTGGCTACGGCTGTATACACGTTCTTGGTGAGTAAGAAAAAATTCCAGCAAGCGGTATTCGGTTGGCCCCATAGTAATCGCGGTGTTATTGATGGATACGCGGTGACTGCTGGGGTCTAGCTGTAAGCCATCCACTTGAATGGGGTCTTCGGCATCTAGAGAATCTGTGCGGCGCAGCACCGCCTTAAGCCGTGCGACCAATTCGCGTGGTGAGAATGGCTTGGTGATATAGTCATCGGCACCCACATCCAAACCTTGGATTTTGTTGTCTTCCTCGCCTTTGGCCGTGAGCATGATGATCGGAGTTTCTTGTGTAACGTCATTGAGCTTTAAGCGGCGAGCCAGCTCGATTCCGCTGGTGCCCGGCAACATCCAATCGAGTAGCACCAGGTCGGGTCGCTGGTCGACAATTAAGCTATGGGCCTCCTGGGCGTCTGAGGCTTCGATGACAGAGTATTCGGCCATCTCTAAAGCAACGCGGAGCATATCTCGAATAGGTGCTTCGTCGTCGACGATAAGAATTGTTTTATCTGGCATTGCGAACCAACATTAGTAAAGCAAATGACTGTAGCCGCAAACGTGAACTGAAGTTTGTGGGCCGCTATTTAGTGGTGTGTCGCTTAAGGTTTCACCATTTTGTAGCGATGAGCGACAGAAGCATTAAATAAAGCTTGTGTTGCAATTTTATGACATCTAGCGGGAATTGTTGGAAAGAGGCAGTTTTCATTGCCGAAACTCGGTTTGGCGCTCAAATATTCGATCGTTTGCTATATGTCGCGTAAGGCGAAGTCGGCCACGATGCCGAGAAATATCACCATGCCAACCCAATTATTGTTGATAAAGGCTGCAAAACAGTTCGCCGGCACGCGATCCTTGATTAGATACTGTTGGTAGGCAAACAGTGCTGCGGCAATAATAAGGCTGGAATAATAGACATCGCCCAGTTCAAAGCGGGAACCAATGATAAACAGAGATACAAGTGTGATGGCTTGCAGGCTGGCAGTCGCTACGCGATCCATATCACCAAACAGAATGGCGGTAGATTTTACGCCGATTTTCACATCGTCTTCGCGGTCGCACATGGCATAAAAGGTGTCGTAGGCGACCGTCCAAATGACCACCGTGGTATAAACCAGCCAGATGGCACCATCGAGTGCACCGGTTTGGGCGGCAAAAGCCATGGGTACGGCCCAGGCGAAAGCGCCCCCCAGTACCACCTGAGGCAGGTGGGTATAGCGCTTCATAAAAGGGTAACAAAAAGCTAGCGCGAGCCCGCCAAGTGACAGCAGCATGGTGAGTTTGTTGGTAAGGCATACGAGCAAGGCGGCAAACGCACACAGAGCAACAAACAAGGCGATCGCTTCTTTTGTGCTGACACGACCAGAGGCTAAGGGGCGGCCTTTGGTTCGGCGCACATGACCGTCGACATTACGATCCGCAATGTCATTAATAACGCAGCCAGCAGAGCGCATAATGGTGGCACCAAGAACGAAGATAACCAGTACATCCCAATCAGGGAAACCCTCTGCGGCCAGCCAGAGTGCCCACAAGGTTGGCCACAAAACTAGATAGATGCCAATGGGGCGGTGTAGGCGCATGAGTTCGCCATAGAGGGTGATTTTTTCGCGGCTTATCATCATAAGGGTGTTAGCAGTGCAAAGGAGGTTAGTGGGCTCATGGTGCAAATAAGATTAAAGCGTTTGTCGGTGTCGCGTATTCATTACATGAAGCGTCGGTGAGTATTGGTGGGTCAGCAATATGTAAATCTACGTGCGTATTAGTAGCGCTTTCATACGTGTATTTTGCAGTGAACGATACCATTAATGTACTTGGTCGTCACATCTACAAGAATAATTTAGTGATGTGAAAATATTAAATATCGTAGGGGCTATTTGTAAGTACGGAACAATATTGCTTTGGCGATTTAGTCTATATTTATTAGCAACAATTTCGGTGCGAACCTCGGAGATGTCAATGAAAAAGTCGGACCTCGTAAGCAATGTTGCAAGTGCTGCAGTTTTGTCAAACCGCCAGGCAGATGAAGCTGTATCGGCCACCTTTGAACATATTACCAATGCACTCGCGCGGGGCGAATCATTCAACCTTGCTGGGTTCGGGTCGTTTGTCGTTAAGACGCGGCAGGCGCGTACGGGTCGAAACCCGCAAACAGGTGAAAGTATCGAAATTGCTGAATGTCGTCAGGTGGGGTTTAAAGCGGGTAAATCGTTGCGCGAGGGTCTAAATTAGAATTGTGCTTTAGATGGCTATTTCTGATTGCTGCTCATAAAAGGAATTAACACTTCGAAAGTGCTGCCTTGGCCATGCACGCTTTGCACGTCTATTTGCCCGCCGAGCAACCGGGTTAAATTGCTCACCAGGGTTAGGCCCAAGCCGGTGCCTTGAATTTTACGTGTGTTGGTGTCTTCTACTTGCTCAAAGCTTAAAAACAACCGAGGTAAATCTTCATCTTTAATACCGATGCCGGTATCGGTCACCATAATACGAATGCATTTACCAAGTTCTTCGTCTTCTTTTTCGCTGGCAATTAAATGCACTGAGCCTTCTTTGGTGTATTTAATTGCGTTAGACAACAAGTTGACAACGATTTGCCGTACCTTGGTACGGTCTGAAAAAATGCGTTGATCGGTATCGGCAGTAAACTTAAGTTGAATTTTTTTACCTTTACCTAATGGCTTTAACTGATTAAATACGTCATCACATAATTCGGCAACGGCAAACTCGGTGATGTCGAGGCTCATTTTACCGGATTCGATTTTGGTGATATCCAGGGTTGCTGAAACTTGTTCGTTTAATTGCATGCCGGCACTTTTTATCATGCCTAACCAGCGCGTTTGGTTTTCTGAAATTTGTTCGTGTAAGTCACCTAAGAGTAAATCTGAAAAACCAACGATTGCGTTTAATGGCGAGCGCAACTCGTGCACCATTTTTGCGTAAAACTCTTTACGTGCAGCCGAACGTTGCTCATCGGCGATTTTTTCCGCCTCTTTTTGTGCGGAAATATCGAAGGCGTAGCCCACCATGGTGGATTCTTCATCGCTTTCGAGTAAATGAAAATGCCACATGAATACTTGGTCACCAATGGCGACTTCAGAGGTTTCATCTTGATACTTGTTGGCGAGCAGTTTTTCTCCAATGAGGTGTATATCTTCAGGAATAACGTGAGCGTTGCCTTGTTCATCAAAACCGTATTCAAGAATTAATTCTTGTAAAGCAGTGTTGCCAAAAAGCATTTGGCCGTCGAGTACAAATTCTGCAAGTGGTGCGGGGCTTTTTTCTACGTATTCAGAAAACTTTTCCATTTCGGCCTGGTTGTGCAGGCGGGTGGAGTTGTCGACAAAACTGATAACGCGTGATGCTTCGCCGTAGCCAACGGGAATAACTCGGTAGTCGATGGAAACGTAATTGCCGTTCTTATGTTTCCAAAGTGTCGAACGGGTTTCCGTTTCTGAGTGGCGTGAAAGAAGGGCGCATGAATTCGTTTCGTGTAAATCGCCGCGGGTTTCTGCGCACAGCACTTCGTGTGGGTCGCGACCGTAAAGACCTTTACGAGAATAGCCAAGCACCGCTTGAGCCATTGGGGAAAGCTCAATAATACGGTTGTGACGATTGAGTCCAATTAAGCCGTCGGGCCAACTGTTGAACCAGTTGTTTTCTGAATCAGGCATCTAGTGTCAGTCGTTTGTGTGTTGGATCCGTCGCATTGGCGGCATCGATGACGCTTTCTATGGCTGTGGCGCGTTTTTGTTCTTCTTGGCTCGCCAAATCAATATAAATAGGAGTATCTAATACTTTTCCGTTCGCGTCGATATGTATTTCTACCAAAGGTAATAGGGGTGTTTCGCTATGAACCTCTCGTACAATTCCAACGCGGCCGTCGTTAAGTTTCACGGCAGTAGAAATTGGGTAAACGCCCAGAAGTGATATTAAACTCGCAACCACGTTGTTGTCATACATGCCCTGTTGTGCTTCCAGATAAAGTACCCGCAGGGCATTGTTGGGGAGCATGCCGGGTTTGTCGTTGAGCTGATGAACTAATTCATCGTAGCGATCAACTACGGCAAAAAGCTTGCTGAGAGGGTGTAGGGCGTTGCCGCGCATTTGTTTTGGGTAGCCGCTGCCGTCACACCGTTCATGGTGTTCTTCTATAACGCGCGAACTTATTTCAGGTATTTTGCAATTGCTAAGAAAGCGCACGCCGAGTTCACTGTGTCGCTCAATTAATTTAGTTTCTGTTTCGGTATAGGGTGTGCGTTTGCCCATAAGTTGGATAGGGATTTGCGCCCAGCCCGCTTCGTGTAACAGCGCAGCAACACCCAGTGCTTCGTAGGCTTGTTCGTTGATCTTCATTACTCGCGCAAGGTTTAGTGCAATGCACAAAGTGCTAAAACTGTGGTCGGCGAGCTTTTGTGTGCGGCGACTTAAGTGGGCGAGATTGAGCAGGGCTTGATTGTTCCGTGCCAAGCTTTCTAGTGTTTGATCTATGAGGGGAAGCAGCGGCTCTGTTTCAATGTTTTTCCCTGCAGTGATATCAGCGAGAGCATGATGAATCGCATCGCGTACTTCTTTGCGAATTTTTAGCCCTTTTTGCATTTCTGCTTCGAGCATTCGACCGCGTTTTTCTGCAGCGGTTTGTGGCGTGGTCGTTTTTAGTATTTCAGTTGGGTTTGCTTCTTTGGGGTGGCTTTTTTCTTTGCTGGCGTTTGGCTCGGGCGCTTCTTCCTTATTGCTTGTGTCTATGTCGAGCCCTTTATTGGGGTCGATAACAAGGTTTTTTACACCGGCATTTTTTAGCAGCTGAATGTCTTTTTCAGATTTAACCGTGCGGCTGTGCGAAAGGAAGGGGCTGTCGACCCAGGGTATGTCAAGTTTGGAAATATGCATGCCTACTTTCAGCGATGAAAGAGGGATGCTCTTGCTTCGTTTTTTTACCATAGAATCATAAACTCCGCTAAGCCGAAGCTAAGACTCTAGCGGAGCCTTGGGAGGAATATGTGGTTAATGGCGTCTTTTTCTTAATTTTGTCGTCGCTTTTGTCGGTGATTGTGTACTGCTGTCAGATGATGAGGGTCCTTTCGCGCGTGGCTTCCTTGCACGTAGCGTTCAACCTCGCATTTTTTCAGCTATTTCATCTAAGTCATCGCCCGAATCAAGAATATTTTCCACGGTGGTGCGTGCGGTTTCTGGGTCTAGGTGTAGGTCTTGATAAATGCTTTCAGGAATTTCTCGGCCAAGAGAACTGCCAAAGCCTGCATTAGCGAGTAAGTAGTGAGCAACGTAGGCTAGCTTGGCATATTCGTTGTGTTCGCCATCAAAGTTGGTGTTGTACTTTTGGCGTAAGGCCGTCACAACTTCGGCGGGCATACTCCAATTGTCGAGTAGCCAAGCAGCAATTTGGTTACCGGTAACGCCGATCATGTGTTGTTCGACAGTGGCAGATGGCACGTGCGGGTTAGCCGTCGCCATACGGGTAATGCCCTGGAAGTAGGGGGGGAATACCTCGGCTAAAACGAGCTGGCCAAAATTATTGAGTAGGCCAGAAAGGTACGCCATACCAAAGCTAGGGCGGTGTTTGCGTTCGATGCTTGTTACCAAGCCTTCTACCACTGCCGCGGTGTACACAGAGCTGCGCCAATACTCGTCTACTTCTTGCTTGGTCATGGCTTCCATGGTCAATGTTTTGCCAAGTGAAAGGCCTAGCGCAAGGTTAAGTACCATGTCGAAACCGAGTACGCGAACTATCGCATCATGGACCGATTTGATTTTGCCTGGCGCAGAATAGTACGGCGACGCGGCCCAGCTCACCACTTGTGCGGCCAGGCTTGGGTCGATCTCAACAATGTTGGTGAGGTCGCTGATATCGGCATTCGGGTCGGCGCGTAATTTAATAATACGTTGTGCAGTTTCGGGTAGCGGTGGCAGTTCAAGAGTTTCGTCTAGACGTGCCTTAATGCGACGTTCAGTAAAGCGGTCAATAGATGAGAGAATTTGGCTTTCGTCTAGGGATGGATCCGTTACCAACGAAGGTGCTTTTAACGTAAATGTGCCGACTTCGGCGGTTGCGACCATGCTGGAAAACTCTGATTGCCTCATCTCAAGCGCGCTGCCGAAAGACCCCGATTCCAAAAGCAGGTTGTCTTGCTTCAACAGCGAGTCTTCCACAAATGTTTGCATGCCTTGCCAGCGAGGAATAGCCGGAATAGTACTCAAATCCATCTTGCTGATGATGGGGCGAATTTCTGCGGCAGAAACAGCTTCAAAGCGGCGTGAAAAATGACGAAACATCGCATCGAGATCGAGTATGTGGTCGGCCGGCAGCAACACTTGTACACGCCCCTTCGCGTCTTGAATTAGCATAGACTTCACCAAACACGGTGCGCGCTCACCGGAAACCAGCGTCAATTTGTTTTGGCTGTCGTACTGTTTGACGTTGTATTGAACATTTTGGCTTTCGAGTAAGGTTAAAACGCTGTTAGGTACGGACACGTGTCGCTCCTTTAGTGCTAGAGATTATCTAGATTATTTAACTAGTGTGGCGCAGACGCGGTGTCGCGCGACGTTGAACGTGGCCATAACTGTTTCAATGGGGGAGCCAACGCACTATGAGGTTCTTAGATCGTTTTATGAAATATAGCTGTATAGGCTGCTTTCGCTAGCGATTCTCTCTCTACAGTCTAGTTTATGATACCTAGGGCGCATTTAGCGTAAGACTTTGGTCTTGGCTTAGATTGAATTGCTTCTAAACACTCGTGCGTCTTATCCCTTTGACATAAATTAGATCGACTTAAGTGCTGGCGTTCAATTCTTTGTTATGCTCCGGCATATTGCTGATTTTCGCCGATCCAGCGGGCAATAAGCTTGTCGCCTAATTCCTTGTTCTGCAAAACCAGTTGCTGCCCGTATTGCTGCACTTTTGGTAGTAGCCAGTCGTGCTGTTGAATGTCGGCAACACGATAGCAGAGGTCTCCTGTTTGGCGGGTGCCAAGCAATTCGCCGGGGCCGCGCAGTTGCAGGTCTTTTTCAGCGATAACGAATCCGTCGTTACTTTGCCGCATGACGTGCAGGCGCTCCTTCGCCTGCTGAGACAATTTTTCGCCGTAGAGCAGTACACAATGGCTCTCTTTGCTGCCGCGCCCGACCCTGCCGCGCAACTGGTGTAGCTGTGCCAGCCCGAGACGCTCAGGGTTTTCGATGATCATCAGTGTCGCATTGGGTACATCGACACCCACTTCGATCACTGTGGTGGCAACAAGAATATCCAATTCGGCGGCCTTAAACGCCGCCATTACCTGTTCCTTTTCTTTAGCCTTTAAGCGCCCATGCACCAAGCCAACCTTCTGTTGAGGCAGTAAAGCATGGAGCTGTTCATATGTTTCTTCTGCATTGGCGACAGAAAGCGTTTCTGAATCTTCCACTAGGGGGCAGACCCAATAGACTTGAGCACCGAGGGAGCAGGCGTGTTGAACGCGAGCGATGAGCTGGTCCTTGCGGTCTTGTGAGACCAGGGCCGTTTGAACTGGGCTTCGCCCTGGTGGTAGCTCATCTATCACTGAATAATCGAGGTCGGCGTAGGCGGTCATGGCCAAACTACGTGGTATGGGGGTGGCGGTCATCACCAGTTGGTGAGGTGTAAGGCCATCGTTATTAGATTTGCTGAGGCTTAAACGTTGCTCAACGCCAAAACGATGCTGTTCGTCGATGATCGAGAGGCCAAGGCACCGAAACACAACGTCTTCTTGAAATAACGCGTGGGTGCCGACCACTACGTGAGCTTCGCCGCTGGCAATATCGCTGAGTGCCTGGCGGCGCTCACGAACTTTTAATTTACCAGCAAGCCAGGTTACCTTGTAACCCAAGGGTTCGAGCCACTGTTTGAAGTTTTTCAAATGTTGTTCGGCGAGAATTTCTGTCGGTGCGACTAGTGCTACTTGATAACCCGCGTGAATAACATCGATGCTCGCAAGCGCAGCAACTAAGGTTTTCCCGCAGCCGACGTCACCCTGTACCAAACGTAACATGGGCACACCTTTGGCTAAGTCTTGACGAACATCCTCCAGAGCGCGAGCTTGGGCATTGGTGAGTGTGAACTGTAATGTTTCTATAAATACTTGAGCAGTTTGTTCTGCGTGTGCAATGCGCGCCGCACGCTTGCTTTGTAGTTTCAAGCGGCGGCGCTGTCGCGTGATAAAGTGCGCCAGTAATTCTTCGAAGGCGAGACGGTTTTGGCAAGGGTGAATGCCATTAAGAATGCTTTCAATTACTTGTGCAGAAGCGTCTGCGGCGGGGGGGTAATGCAAAAAGGCGAGAGCCCGGCCGAGAGACGTTACGCCGAACTCTTGGTTGATATTTTCTTGTAAAAGCTCTTCTGCTTTTTCACTCTCAAGCATATTAACTGCTTGAGCCACGAGCTTACGTATACGCGCTTGCTGTAAGCCCTCGGTTGTAGGGTAGACCGGGGTTAACGTTTCTTCGTTTTGAATCGGTTGGGTTTCGTCAATAAAATCGTATTCAGGGTGATACAATTCGATGCCGCTGGTGCCTAAGCGGGGGTCACCATAAACGCGAAGTAAGGTGCCTTGTTGCAAATTATTTTTTTGTGCATTGCTGAAATGATAAAAGCGAAGGCAGGTTTGGCCAGTAGTATCTTCAACATTTACCGCAAGGCTACGTCGCCGGCCAAATGCAATCTGAGTGCTCACAACACGCGCTTCAATAACAACACTGGTGTTTGTTCTAAGTGACGCGATAGGAGTAACTTTTGTACGATCTAAATAGCGCAGAGGTAAATGAAAAAGCAAATCTTGCACGGAATGAATTCCGATGCGCGCAAGTGTTTCCTTTAGCTTTGGGCCAACACCACTGAGCTTGTTAATATCAATGTTGTTGAGTGTCATGTTAGGCTGGCGGCGTTAAATTATTTATATACACAGAGAAAGAGTATTCCCTAATTGAGTGCAAAATTACACCTTTTTATTGGCTTTGGCGATATTGCTGCGCACTGTAGTCGCACCTTGCTCGACCAGGGCGACCGCGTCGTTGGGGTTTCTCGTTCAAAACGAAATCAGCCCGATGGCATCGAGTGGTTGCAAGGCGATGCGGGCAGTACAGAAATACTTGAGAAAATTTCACAGAAAGAATTTGCTTCGGCTGTGATTACCCTAAGCCCCGATACCTACGATGAGCAAGCCTACCGACAAACCTATTTTGACGTGAGCAAAGCCCTGCTGGGGCGATGGCAAATAGGTAATGCGCCTAAAAAAATTATATTTGTTTCAAGTACAAGTGTTTATGCGCAAACGCAAGACGAAGTGGTAGATGAAAGTAGCGAGGCAAACCCGGTTTCCCCAACGGGAAAAATATTACGAGAAACAGAAAACCTATTTTTTGAAAGTGCACTCAATACCATTGTGCTTCGGTTTTCAGGAATTTACGGCCCTGGCCGCGATTATTTGATTCGTCAAGTGAGGCAGGGTATTGCTGGAAATGATGCGTACACTAATCGTATTCATATTGATGATTGTGTCGGCGTTATTTGCTTCCTGCTTAATAAAGAATGTGAGCATAATTTGTATTTGGCGAGTGATAGTGAGCCGGTAAAAGGTAGTAAGATTCGTGAGTGGATGGCTGATCGGATCGGTGGGAAGCTAGCTCTATCCGCTAATAACGCAGGGGGGCGAGGGGGTAGTAAACGGTGTTGTAATCGACGCCTTATCGAAGAAGGGTATAGGTTTTTATATTCGAGCTATCGTGAAGGTTATACAGCTGAGCTCACCCAGAATACAACACACCCATAATTAGTAATCGTTAGCGTTTGGCGTCGTAGGTAACAATATTGTGAATGTGCTGCCTTTGCCCAGCTCACTTTCCACGCTTATTGTACCCCCAATGTCCTCAACAATACTGAACGACACCGAAAGTCCGAGCCCGGTTCCCTCGCCAATCGGCTTGGCAGTAAAGAACGGGTTAAAAATTTCATCGATATGTTCTGGGGCAATACCAACACCTGTGTCTACTATAGTAATGCTAACGAACCCACTGGTGTCGCGGGTTGTTATTGTTATTTCGCCTTGATCTTGAATCGCTTGAGCAGCATTGACCACAATATTTAATATAACCTGTGTTATTTGGTTTTTGTTGCAGGTAATAAGAGGTATGTCGCCAGAGTTGAATACCACTTTGCAGTGGTATTTTGTTTTGTTTTCTAGCATCTTGAGCGCGGATGCTATGCAAGAATCTATATCAACATCTTCGATATCTGTAGATTTTGTGCGAGAAAAATTGCGTAAGTTAGAAACAATATCTTTGACTCGTTGAAGCCCCTCGTTAATCTCACTAAAAATAAGATGTGTATCGTTTAATATGTAATCCTTCTCGTTATTCAATGCTTTGTTGATTGAATTTGCTAAGTTTGAATTTGACCTTTCTTCTTTTTCATTCGTTGCGAGATCAACAATTTTTGTATAGGCGTCACAGTACTTTTGTAAGGTATGGATATTAGACATAGCAAAAGCTAAGGGGTTATTGATCTCATGTGCAACCCCTGCGGCTAGTTGTCCGATAGCCGCGAGTTTTTCCGTTTTTATAAGGTTTTTTTGTTGAAGACGAAGCTGTTGGTTTGCTTGCTCAAGTTCTTGGTTTGTTGCATAAATCTCAAGTGTTTTTTCTTCAAGGATTTCTTCCGCTTGTTTTCTCGCAGATTTTTCTCTCAGGTAAGCCTTTTTGAAGTCACTAATCTCTGTCATAGAAGGAAATCTCCATTAGACAGTGATCATCACCTCGAAGCATACAGTTGCTATGTATGATGGCGACTTCTTGCTTGAAGTATTTTGCGACACCTTTAATCAAACCTTCTGCGAGTGCACATAGCTGGCGCGCTGAGTGGTATTGGAGTGTTAGCTCATTTTCGGATTTCTGAACAAAATCTAGGAAGGGGAAGTGTGT
Organism: Agarilytica sp.; assembly: GCA_045430305.1. Lineage (GTDB taxonomy): Bacteria > Pseudomonadota > Gammaproteobacteria > Pseudomonadales > Cellvibrionaceae > Agarilytica. The sequence goes on from JAILXW010000003.1 coordinate 623,079, forward strand.
TTGTGGGTATAGCTTTTCTACGTCTGCATGAATGACATTTTCCACAGTTATCAGAAAACTGACAGGATTACTGTGGTGAGTTACGAAATAAGGGTGTAAGTCTGCAAGTGTAGAGAATAGATATTCGCCGAAAGCGTTCAGTAAAAACTCCTGAGGAACCTCTAGTTTTTGCGACAAGGCACTGACAAGGCACATTATTTCACTATCTGGATATATTCCACTAGCGGTGTACGCCCCGCCAGTGGATAACGGGCATAGCTCCAGAAGTTGATTCCAGAATGACAAGCCGTACTGCGACTCGATCATATCTGCCAGGCTTGTAAATATGACGCCTTTCACGAGGGTTTTCTCTTCGACTACATTGTATCTATAGGATAGACAATTAAAGTCTAATTTGGCTTCAGAGATTTTTGATAATGAGGAAGTGAGACGGTGCGATATGTATGAAATAGTCGTAATTGACGATGAGAAAGCGGTTTTGGGTGCCATTAAAAGAGAATTACATAATCAAAATTATAACGTTCATTTGTTTGATGAGCCCGCGAAGGCGTTAGCGCATTGTGCAAAAGTTCGGCCGGACCTAGTGTTATCAGACATAAGAATGCCAGGGATAGATGGAATTGAAATAATGTCTCGCTTAGCGTCAATTGTGCCAGATGTAAGCCGCATCTTAATGAGTGGGTATTCGGATAAAGATTCTCTTATTGATGCTGTAAACAATGGACATGTTAATTTTTTTATCGAGAAGCCTTGGGAGACGACGCAGCTCGTAGACACAATCGAAAAGGCATTGGAACTCGTTCGAGTCAAGAAAGAAAACTTGATTCTAACTTCAAAAATCAAGGATCAGAATGATGAACTAAAGTTGCTAAATGGAGAACTTGACCAAAAGGTTTCGGACAGGACGAGAGAATTGCATGATGCGTATGAGTCCACAGTCAATACTTTTTCGAGTTTGGTTGAAAAAAGATTTAAGAAAAATAAATTTAGTAGCCGAGATGTAGCCATTCTTTGCGACGATATGGCTATAGAGATAGGTTTGAGTGAAGCCGATCGGCATATATTAAATCAGGCGGCAATGTTAAGGAATATTGGTAAGGTTGGTTTTTCAGATAAGTTATTGGCTACGCCAAGAGTGAAGATGGATGAAAGCATGTTCAAGGAGTTTTGTCGGCATCCTGTACATGCCCAAATATCTCTGAGTTTATTGCCGCCTCTTAAAGAAACGGCAAAAGTTCTTCTTCAACATATGGAATGTTATGACGGGACCGGATTTCCAAAGTCGTTAAGTGGCAATGACGTAAAAATAGAAAGTGAAATTTTACATATCTGCTGTGACTATTTCGATGCTAGAAGTGGGTTGTTAGAAGATGTTGAAATGGATGATGGGGAAGTAATCAAGTTTCTTAAAAAAAACAAGAACAAATATTCGAAGACGCTACTAAAAATATTATTTCAAATTAAACGGACAGAAGAAGTTTCTCATGTGTCTGATGATGGTATTCCGACACACAGTCTGAAAAGCGGAATGAAAATTTCGAGAGATTTGTATTCAGATACGGGGGTGTTGCTATTAGTAAAAGATAAAGTTCTCACGAAATCCATGATAGATCATATGGTTTTACTAGAAAAAAATACTGCTGGATCATTCGATGTGTATGTTTACCGTTAATCTGTTGGGGTGTTCGTGACTAATATTTTTATCTTGGATGATGAAGTTGGTATTTTGTCTGCGCTTAAACGGCAGTTACATAGCCGGGCGTGTAAGGTATTTGACTTTACATCGCCTCAGAAAGCGATAGAAATGCTAAGCGCAATGAATGTTGATGTTTTTATTAGCGACCAAAGAATGCCAGGAGAAAAAGGTACTGACGTATTACGTAAGGTGCGAGAGGTCTCGCCGAATACATTGCGGGTGATTCTCAGTGGTTATGCAGACTTCGATGAAATAACCTCAGCATTCAATGAGGGAAGTATCCATAAGTTTATTGCGAAACCTTGGGATGATAAGGAGATACTATCAATAGTATCTGCCTGCGAGGAGAATGCCCTTCCGAAAAGAACAAATGAATTTCATGGGATACTCACCTGTTGCGAAAGAATATTTCAGTTGTTTGATGTGATTCGGAAGGCTGCGTCGGCAAACGTGCCTGTATTTATTTATGGAGAAACGGGTTCCGGTAAAGAGCTTGTCGCTAAGTCTTTACACTATGAAAGTTCGCGAAAGAATGAGCCATTTGTTGCATTTAACTGTGCTAATTTTAATGGCGAGTTAATGGAGTCTCAGATTTTTGGCCACAAAAAAGGGTCGTTTACGGGTGCTAGTGATAACCGTGATGGTTTGCTTTGCCAAGCGGGCGGAGGGACGCTATTTCTTGACGAGACCACAACCATGTCTCTTGAGGCTCAAGCGAAGTTACTTCGTGTATTGCAGGAGCGAGAATACATGATGCTAGGCGATCATCAGCTTAGGCCATTTAATGCTCAGGTGATAGCTGCATCATCTGAAAGCTTAGTTTCAGCTGTGACGCGTGGCCAGTTCCGGGAAGATTTACGCTACCGCCTCGAGGTAATACCGATTAGCATGCCGCCGCTACGTGAGCGAAAAGAGGATGTTGAATTTTTGCTGCTTCATTACCTAAATGACTTTTCGCCACAAAAAGACTGGTCGATATCAAGTGACGCACGTAAGTTTTTAAATGAACACCCATGGCCTGGAAATGTTAGACAGTTGGTTAATGTTGCTCAGTTTATCGCTGCAATGTCTGGGTCAGATCAAGTACAAATGGAAGATCTACCTGAAAATCTGAAAGAGCAGGGTGTTGTTTTAATCCCAGAGGGAAAAACCAAATTAACCTTTGACGACGTTCAAAAAGCACTCGATGCGTGCAATCAAAATAAAACGAAAGCCGCAAAAATGTTAGGGATAAGCCGAATGACTTTATGGCGCCGTCTCGAAGAGTTTAATCAGCTGTAACAGGTGTATCGGCTGATACGGTTAAGTGTATCGGAAGTTGTATCACACGGAATATTTGGACCGGGCAAACTTGTTATCTTATTGAATTATAAAGATAAATTCTAGTTGGCACGCAAAGTGTTATCTCCTATGTGTAGTTCAAAACCAAGCCGTAGGAGGCACACTATGAATATCTACACAAAAACAATCTCTGCTCTTTTGTTCACATCTGTTTTAGCTAATGGTGCGTACGCACAGTTAGATAGCGACAGCGCAACCGTAAATATGAATGTTGCACAATTTGCTGCGTTAACAGGTCTTGACGATTTCACTCTGACTACTTCAGATACTGACGGTTCATCCGGTGCAGTGTATAGCGGTAGTGATGATTTCAGTTTGGAGTCTAATACTCAGGTTCGCGTGAGTCTGTCTGGCGGTGACTTAAGTAACGGTAGTGATTCTGTTTCCACAAGCTACGCCTTAGATGGTTCGGGCATCATTATGGAAACTGCTGCCGATTCTGTTCACAACGCATCTCACTCCGTATCCGCTAGTGCAACACTTGGTGCCATCTCAGCACAAAAAGCCGGCGCATACTCGTCTGAAATTACTCTCACAGTATCAGCGCTATAAGAGTGTATCGGCATAGGGGCTTACTCGAGCCCCTACCTACATGTTTTATTCGGAGGCAAATGTGATGAAACAATGTAAGTTCTATTGCAGTTATTCATTTTTAACGCTCTATTTCGTTTTTATATCAATTGTATTTTCCATTGAAGCACGAGCCGGAGAATTTGCTATATCTCCCATGATGATTGAGTTTGATGCTGCGCCAGGCTCTGTTGAGAGTTTCGAATTTAGTATTCATGGAAAAAAGAATGGCAAGGTTCGTCTTTTTTTGTCTGATCTCCACCAAGAAGCCACGGGGCATATGGCGTTTAAAGACCTAGATGTTTCAGCATCGCCTATGGCGGGATGGGTAAGCTTAGATAAGGAGCTTGTCGACGTTAAAAAAAATGAAATTAAAGCGGTAAAAGGATTTTTAAAAGTGCCTAGGTCGGCAAAAGGTAGCCACGTCGTTGCAATAATGGTGGAAGAAGAAAAGTCAGGAAAAAGCAAAGGAATAAGTCTCAATGTCCGTTACGCAATCATCCTTACTCTAGATATAAAAGGGCGTAAGGCGCGAATGAAGTCTGAGTTTACAGAGTTAACGGTCGAAGAACAAAGTGGAAAAAAGTTTGTGACTGCTTGGTTTAAAAATAATTCTGATCGTGATGCGAATTTGTCTTCCCTGATTCAGCTCCGTGATAGTAAGCGAAAACTGATCGCTAGGATACCACTTAAAACAAAATCAGCATGGAGTCGGGGTGATGAAAATTCACGAGTGTTTCCTGGATCGAAAGTGAAAGTTTATGGTCCGCTTGGTGATGATGTAGAGGAAGGGGAATATCTGTTGATGTCACGTAATAAATTTGGTGGTCAAAATCAGCCAAGTTTACGAGAAACTGTGCAGATAAAACGAGGTGAAAAAATGGAAGAAAAAACCATAGTAGAAGTAGAGTCTGATAAGAATATTATTAATGTAAGGGTCGCACCAAATAGTCGGGGGGAGTCATTTTCGGCATTTAGAATCAAAAACCCATACCCCCATTCCATAACTGTGAAATTGCCGTTACCAAGAAAAGGTGAAAATCTTGAGTATAGGTTTTCACCGCAAACCATAGAGCTTCCGTCTGATAGTAGTAAAATGGTTACTCTTAAACAAAAGTTTTATAAAAAGCCAATACCCATGGTGTATAAGGCGGAAGCTAATAACAGCAGTGATATCCATTCCGAATTTTTAATTCGCACGCACATCTAGATGAGTTAGCAACCCTGATGAGGAGGCGTCATGCGTATTATGTTGATTGCTCTAAGCATAGCTCTAGCTGCATGTTCCGGTGTAAACACGAAACAATATAGTGATGATAGGCAGGCGTTGACAAGCCTAGCTGAGCGTGCCCAAAAATACTGGAAAGACAATAATATCGAGTCAGAAAATAAGTCATTATTGGTTGCCTCCCGAGGGCGTCACTTCACAAGGTCAAGCTGGAACTGTGAAAAGCAAGAGCAAGCTGTCAGTTCAAAATCAGTGGGTGATTTGACGCTCTCATTTTTTGAGGCAGATATTAGAGAGGCTGTGGTAGAGCTTAGTGTCATGTCTGGACTACCCATTGTCATTGATGACACCGTTGAAGGTTTTGTCACTGCCAACCTAGAAAATGTATCGCTTTCGGAAGCGCTTACAATATTGCTTGCCCCTGGTGGTTATAGCTATCGATTTAATGCTGGCTATGTTCTAGTCGGCGGAAGCAGCCCAAACTCTCCTTCGTTTACCAATCTGGCAATCACGTGTAGTTACAAGCCAAAATATATGTCGGCAGTTGATCTGGCCAGCTCGCTTACCGCTTTTTATCAGCAGTTTATTAGAATTCCTCAAAACGGAAATTCATTGACCATAACCGCACCACATAAAATCCTGAAAGAAATTGAAACAAACATATGTGTTTTTGACCAAGCGCCAGATCAAGTGTTACTTGAAATGAGTATTGTTGAAGTAAGTCGTGAGGCGCTCGACATACTGGGTGTGAGTTGGGATCGATTTGGTCGAGATGCGAATACAAATAAGTTAAGGAGAATGGGTGCCGGAGAATGGAGCGGTGTCGGGCCAATACAAGCAAATACCGCGACAGATGCATTTACGATTGGTTTGTTGCCTCAAAGAACTCTGGCGGATTCGATTAGTTTTTTGCGTTCAGAAGGCGAGGCAAATTTAAAAGCGATGCCTTCAATTATCTCACTTGATGGAAAAGAAGCTAGTTTTTCGACGACGCATAGTATTTGGCTTCCTTATGTAGGCAGTGGCAATAACAGGTCTACAGAATTAACTTATGGCGTTGATATGAAGGTAACGCCGAAGATTTCACATGATGGAGAAATACTCTTGTCGATTTCAAAAGCAAGTGTTAGTGATCTTAGTCATACAGAAAAGGGAGATCCGTACATCGTTTCGCATCAGGTGTCGAATGCTGTAAGAGTAAGGGATGGCGACTACTTGGTATTAGGTGGCCTATTGCAAACAAAAAAAATAAACGGAAACAGTGGTGTGCCCCGCCTTAAAGATATCAAGGTGATCGGAAAGGGGTTTGGTAGAGAAGAAACGATAGTACGGCGAATGGAGGTGCTTATCATGATTAAGCCAACCATCTTGGAGAGGCCGGAAAATGTGTAAACTTTATTTCCTAATCATGCTGTCATTTATTGTTGTAGATTCGAGTGCGGATTCTAGGGGCCGAGTTTCAGGTTCCTCTTCATTTGATGATTCCGCAACGATTTGTATGTCAATTGGCTTGCAGGCCTCTCTTACCGGTCTGGAAAATATTATGCTAGAAACAAATCAGATATCAGGTAGCGCAGGTGCTATTTACGCTGGCGAAGATGCTTTTTACGTAGAAGCAAACGGGCAGGTACGAGTTTTAATCGAAGGGGGGGTACTCCAGAATGGGGGCTATGAAGTGCCCGTGCAGTACGCCATTGATAACAACATTGAAAATTTTCTTACTGAGGGAGAGGGGGCCTACTCCAACGAGCATATACTTCAAGCGCGAGCGCGAATTGGAACAGTATCTTCACAATTGGCGGGAGATTATAGTGGGGTCGTCACGCTTATTGTTACACCTGCTATTGGTGGTTTGGCTGGGTGTGGTCAATCAACCTACCAATATCCTTCTCAGTCAGTATGGGGGACTCTAGCCTGGGAAGACTTATATCCGAATGCCGGGGATGCCGATTACAACGACATGGTTGTCAATTTTCGTATTGAAGAACATTACAATGCAAACAACGAATTAGAAACCATCGAAATGGACTTTATCCCGATTGCGAGAGGGGCAGGTTATAACCATGCGCTTTTGATGTCACTCGATGGCGTTCTCGATGACAGTAATAATGTGATTACGGAAACAGCACCGGTTTATACGGGTGACGCGGAAATTTCGGCGACGTATACCAATTTAAATACGCTCGACTCTTATACCGAATATTTTAATTCAGGTGAAGATATTGTTGTGTTTTCAGATACCAGAGAAGCCGCCGGAAGCGGTTTTACGAATGTTTATCCTGGGCGAGAAACCGAAGCTCCGGACTGGATGACGAGTATTGAGGTAAGTTTAACAAGCGGCGCATCCTATTCGAATGGTGGCTTAATCTCAGGAGAGTTTAATTATCGGCCTTACCTTTCTGTGTATAACACCGATAATGAAATCGATATTTATCAGGTGAATCAAAATGATGGAATGATTGACGGTAATGGTTACCCCTTTGGCATTATGGTACCGGAAGACTGGGCCTGGCCGTCGGAAAGAAGTTCGATTGATTTGTTGTATCCATATTTTTCTGAGTATCGTGCATGGCTAGCCGGTGACGCAGAAGAGATCAGCGAGTTTGCGAAGTATTGGTATGAATATCCAAACCCTGGTAACAATGCCAACTACAAATATTATGATCTGGAAAATCTAGATATTTGAAGGTTGACGTTAAAATTTCCACAGTGGCGGGTATTTACCCTTGGTGTTTGAACGCTTATTATGCTGCATGTGGAGAAAAAACAACCAATAGAAAGTTAAGCGTCTCGCAGAACTGAGTCTTTGTGGCGCGAAATTCAGTTTAGCCTTTATCGAAAATTTCACAAAATTAACCTTTATGGTAGTTTTGCGCCTTCGAGCTGACAGATCACGCAAAATGATCTTAAGCCTAACTCGCTTCATGCCATCGACACTTCTTCTCATTGAGCTCTTTGGCCGGTTCTTTCAGCTAAGCCTCGTTTTTTGAATTATTGGAGTTTTGCCATGACCAATTTCGTAGAAGAACAAATTTCCCCGATCAGTTCCGCAGAGGTTACAGCCTCTTCGGATCGTTTTTTAGATGATTATGACGCAGCGCCAGACGATGAAAAGTATCCTCTGGCGCGAAAATGGATGGATGAGCAGCCGCTAGAACTTTTTAAGCAGCTCAGAAACGAAAGGCCAATTTTAGTCACGCCAGAAGCGACGATTGTGACCAAGTTCAATGATGTGCGCGATATTTTGCAAATGCCGACGGTGTTCACGGTAAATCTTTACGAGCCGAAAATGGAAGACTACCTAATGAAGCATGATGACGATGCGCTGCATACGCGCGAAAAGTCATTTATGGAAGGTTTTCTTAATCGTAATGATCTGCCTCATGTGCGCAATATCATTGCACGCAATGCGCAAGAAGTACTGAGTGAAGCAAATGGTTCTATGGAAGCCGTGAATGCTTACTGTCGTGGTGTGCCTGCGTCTTTAGTACAAGACTATTTTGGGTTTGACCGAATCGAGCGTAAATCACTGATCGATTGGTCCTATTGGTCACAATACAATAGTTTCCATAATCACCATTTTAATTTGCATTCAGATGAAAAGTTTCAACACATTGTCGCAGAACAAAAACGTTCGGGTGAAGAGTTGGCAGATTATATTACGGGTGTATTTGCCAGAAAATTGATCGGTGTTAAAGCTGAACAAGCGGCTGGCCCGCTTTTGCATGTTTGGTATGCGCTTGCCAAATTAGCGTGTAAATTAATGGGTAACGATCGTTATGAAGTAAAAGACGATATTGCAACACGAGTTTTGCGTTCCAGCTTCCCAAAAGAGGTAGAGTTTGATCTTGTGAGGCAGGGTATCAATGTGGGTGGCCTATTAATAGGCGCTATTGAAACCACGCAACAATCTGTTGCGCAAGCGATTCAATATTTGATTAAAAACCCCGAAATTTTGGCCAGGGCTAAGACGGCAGCCAAGAAAGAAGATACGGCAGAGTTTGATGGTTACGTATGGGAGGCGCTACGTTTTGTGCCGCTAAGCCCATACCTTTTCCGTCAAACGGCAGAGAAATATACCATTGCTAAAGGCACTAACTACGCAACTACCGTATTGCCGGGTACGACGGTATTAATTGCGACGCAGTCAGCCATGTTTGACGAATATTGCTACGACGAGGCAGAAAAATTTATACCAGAACGTAATTGGTATCACCATTTTGTATTTGGTTTTGGTGCCCACGAATGTATGGGTAAATATATTGGAATGGTGATGATTCCAGAGATGGTGCGTCAGATTGTTTTGTTGGATGACCTAAAGGCGGAGTGCGACATTGATTATAGAGATGGGCCGCTTCCAGAAGAGTACAACCTGACTTGGGGTTAATGCCGACGTGCATGCGATAGCTATAAAAAGCTAGCGATTATCGCTGTATCGAATGAAAGGTGAGCCCTATTGAGGTTAGAGCCGTAGCGAATATGTATAGCGTTATATACTTTTCCCTTCGGCTTTTTTGACTCTTATTTTTGCGTCGCCGACGGTTTTGTAATTCAGGCTTTTAACGGCAATTTTTGCCTCGCCCGCTTTCGGCATTTCAACAAACCCAAACCCTTTTGATTCGCCAGTGTCGCCATCCATTACTAGGTTGCACGATTGTACGGCGCCAAATTCTTGGAACATTTTTTTTAATTCATCTTCGGTAACTGATCGATCTAAATTACGTATTAATAACTTCATAAATTCCCCTGGGGGTTGTCGGTATTGGAGCGTCGCTATTTGTGAGGGTTGCCGAGCTAGAAGTTTAGCGGCGGGCCTTAGGGCGAAGAGAGATGCTCGAAAAATGTGTTAGACGAGCCGAGATAATAAGTTTTGTTTAACTCCGGGCCACTCGTTCTTAATGACACTAAAAATAACCGAATCCCTAACTCTACCGTTAGGCATTCTCATATGGTTTCTCAAAATGCCTTCTTGCTTAGCGCCTATGCGCAAGATAGCGTTGCGAGATGTAATGTTTAGATAGTCTGTCATAAACTCAATTCTATTCAAGTTTAAAACTTCGAAAGCGTGGGTAAGTAATAACAGTTTAGATTCTGTATTGGTGTATGTTTGTTGAAAACTTTTAGAGATAAAGGTGAAGCCGATTTCTGTACGACCTAGGTGTATACTTGCATTCATAAACCTCGTAGAGCCAACTACGCTGCCAGATGCTTGGTCCACTACCGCAAAAGCTAAGCCTTGTCCCGTGGAAGGTAGGTTTATTGCTTCAGAAATAAATACATCAATTTCGCTTGGTTTTGGTACCGAAGTTACAAATAGCTTCCAAAGTTCTCCATCGTTCACTGCATGACAGAGGCCATCTCTATGATGCTCTGAAAGAGGCTCTAAGAGTACTTTAGACCCTGTAAGTGTTACTTTTTTAAATTCCATGGTGTTAGTGTTTTGTTTCTCGCATAACGCCGTGCTCCGCTGACCTTCTTAAGGTGAAATCTTTTGTGTTGTTGGCAAAAGAGGCAGCATAAAAATGTCAGGTGAAGCACTTTGCTATGTAAAATCGATATCGATTTAAATTGGGCTAACTTTGTTAGCGCATGGGCCTTTTTGGCCTTGGCCAACTTCAAACTCAACCGCTTGGCCGTCGTTTAGGGTTGCATATCCGCCACCGGCTTGTATTTCTGAATGGTGAACAAACAAATCTTTGCCGCCATCTTCCGGAGTGATAAAACCAAAACCCTTGTCTGCATTAAACCACTTAACTGTACCTTTGCTCATAATACTTTCTTCTCTGTTCGGTGAGTTTTAGATGACTACATTCGTTATCACCATTGCGAACGTAGTTTTCGAATCTAGACCTGAAAACGCCACGCGTACTGGCGGGTCAGGCATGGTGTATTGTTAGCAACACCGCTGTTCATAATTACTAGCTTGTGGTGCAGCTCATGTCTTCACCGCAGCACATGGGTGATTTTATTTTTCCGTGACCATTGGGGCATTCGGAAATCTGAACTTCTGAGCCGTCGTCTAGCTTTAAGCTTCCATTAGCCAATGGGGCATCACATTTGGCACAGCTTGCATTCACTGCCATTCCACATTTTTTACACTCATATGTTGCCATTGCATTTTCCTCTGATGTTTATATGTTATGTTTTACGGCGCTACGACGTAAAACAGCAAGAAAGGGCGCGCCAGAGCTAGCCCACTGTGCGTGAAGATAGGGTTTATACTTCATTGTTTGTACCTTCGTTCGCCAGTAATTGTACCAAATGCTCTATCGTGGGCTTTGTATCATACGGGTTAGTGCCCGAGTCGACATTGCTCCAATTGGCTTTTTCACAAGTAAACAGATTGGCGGTTGTCACAACGTTTTGGCAGTCGAGCGACCCGACTGGAACCCAATAGAATGGTTCGTTCCTAAATTTATTCGGGGTTGATGAGCCACAATGGCTACAAAAATGTGAGCTGAACCCAGACTCTTTCTCCCACGCGCGCACGCTATTTTCGCCTGAAAGCCAATTGAATTTGGCCTCTTTTACCACTGTTCCACAGCTTGACGCTGTGCCAGATTGCTTTCTACATTCTTCACATTGGCATTGGTACATACTTATACGGTCTACGTTTAGAGCGAATTGTACTTCACCACACAAACAGGAGTCCTTCATATTAGTCGTGCCGCGATATTTGGTTTCTGGCGGTGTAAGGCCCGCGCTGCTTATTATGTATCACTTTGAAGTGTACTCCTATGTAATAAGCGGACACAAATACCGAATCCGCCAAATTGAACGGCCCAGCATAGGGGTTCCAGCGAAGTACAAAGCATTGCGTTGGGAACAGTTCGCATTGCCGCAGAAGCCAAGGCATGTGACGACCAGAAAAACACCCGAACAATGGCCGCGTACTTTAAACCCCGAGTAACCCCAATACCAATAAATTTAACCAGTGGGTACAAGTGCGACTGTACAAGCCCTTGAGCTACGATTGTAACGAAACCGAGCAAAAAATTGGGCTTGTCTTCAAAATACTCGAAGCCTGTATGCATATGTTTCAAGATACAGCATGTCATATCGCCGCGAGTGGAAATCTTACAGTCATATACGCAAAGGCGCCTATGAGTGAGTGCTATGAGGGTAGGCTAAACTTTCCCGAATATTTAAATAACATACCAAGTAACGGATGGCGTAGCTCCATTTTCATTGAGAACTGTCTATGGTCAATCGGTCGTTCTTCGACATAAATTCGACCCATTAACCAGCGCCCGGGGAGTGGTATTTTGAAACCCAAAATCCTCCAAATATATCCAATATCTCTAAACACTAAAGCGCCACCTTCACACGAAACTCGAAGCTTTATTCCAAGCCCAAAACGAACAAACTCAATCACCTCTTGGTGTTTTACAGGCTCCATATGAGATTTGAAGTGAAACTCACGATGTTTAAACTTAAAAACTCTATCCCAATAAATATTGGCGTTCTTACTGTCGGCACTATAATAAACGTCGACGGGAACGCGCTTTCCTTTATAAGGCACCACCGCACCAAATATGAGTGCGATCGGGATTAGCGCTTTTGCGGGGAGTGAATGATATATTTCTGACATCTCGCCAGACACACAAATGTTGTCAGAAGAGCGTTCTCGTAAAAAATAATGCCTTTTTATTATATCGCCAAGGTTTTCCCATTCGGTGCCTAATATAGTTTTAAATATCGGTTCTTGTTTCATAGCGTAGAGGCACAAGCCTTTTTTATAGGAGGATTTTCCAGGAAGCTAGAAGATTGCATGTGGTCAGTAGTCTGGTTGTTATAGGTCGTCTAGCCCGCTAGGCTAGCATTGATAGATTGGCTATGGGTTCCTGTTTTGACATTATTGTAAGCATGTTGATGTTCATTTGTGGATATTTCTGCTTTTGTTAGTAGTCTACTGCTTCCTATCTCAAGCCCATCTAAGGCAATTCCCCCCACTGATATTCGATGAAGCGCCAAGACTTCATTTTGAAAGTGCCCAAACATGCGTTTAACTTGGTGGTACTTTCCCTCTACCAGTGAAAGCTTAGCTTTATAATCAGAAATTATCTCTAGGTGTGCTGGCTGTGTTGTAATATTTTCATAAGTAAAATAAATGCCCTCAAGGAAAGCCGCAATATATTCTTCAGTTAAGGGCTTAGAAAGGGTAACTTCATAAGTTTTTTCTAGTTTTGTTTCCGGTAGGCTAATCTTTCGCGACCACTTCCCATCGTTAGTGAGTAACACTAGCCCGGTTGTGTTGAAGTCTAGGCGCCCGACGATGTGCAGGTCGTTCTTTTGGGGGTGTTTAATAAGATCCATAACGGTAGCGTGCGTATTATCTTTTGTCGCGCTTACAACGCCCATTGGTTTATTAAGTTTTATATAAACTGGAGTGTCATCTTGCAAGCACTTTCCATCCAATACAACACGAGTGAATGCTGTCACCTTCTGTTGAATAGAATTCGCAAGGCTACCATCCAGAAGAATTCGGTTTTGAGAAATCAAAACACGTGTGTCTGAAATCGAATAATCACTATGCTGGGCGATAAACCGATCAAGTCGGTTGGTTTTAGACTTCATAAAATAGTTTTCACCGTTTGAAAACCGGGCCGAAGTGGCTTTGAGTGATTCATTACTGATTTTTAATATGAATATATTTTTTGTAAGTGTCAAAACAAAAATATATGTAAGTCGCTGTTATGATCAAATGGAATAGCGTATGAATACCATATGGAGGAAAGACACTTCCAATAAAGCCAGACAGCGAATATAAAGCCACTGGGCCTAATAGAGCAGCTAATTTTACATTGGTCATTCTATTTTCAGATACAAGGCGTCGAGAATATCTAATCAGCCAAATCGGAATCGCTAGGCCCAAGAGTATGTACGCTAAGACAGCCCCAATAATTAAAGGGGCTAGCCCTTCGAGGCTGGAGAGCCCCCCGTGAGCCTGTACTGCTGGCACCAATAAGAATGTGCTGAATGCAATAAGCCAAAAAATAGGTTTCAAAGGCGATTCAAATAACTGTATAACGCTTCTGAAATACGTATTTATTGCGTTATCGGAATTCTGAGTGTTATGGCGCAGGCACACAGAAAAAGAGCAGAGGAATAATTCCCTAATGGAAGATCTGATATGTTCTTTTTTCACTGAATAATAACCCCGGTTTTAGTTGATGGGTTTTTCAAGCTCTTGAACTAAGTACCCTATTTCTTCTGATTTTTCAGTAAACAGGCTGTGAGCATCAAATAATCCTTGGTTGTAACAATGTGAGCCAATTTCTTTTGCGAAAAAATCAATCGAAAACTCAGCATCAAAACCACCGATGTCTTGGTCTAACTCGTCAGCGAAGTACTTCTTTACTTTCTGAACTATTCGTTCTCTATTTTCTTTTGAAATCTTAATTTCATTCATGGCGAATCCCTAATCGCTTCTCTTGTTAAAAGATGGATGTTTAGAACTTGCCATTATCATTTTTCCAATCGCTTTTGGGGGGCACTTTTTCTGTGGTGTCCCAATGTTCGACAATCAAAGAATCTTCAAGCCTAAAAAGATCATAGAATGATGTGTGCTTGCCTTCACGGTAGCCTTCGCAAACAGACAAAACGAAATTGCCTTCTGCCAATATACGGTGTGCTCTTTCATAACAAATAAAAGATTCTGAATTCGCTCGCCGCAGGGTCAGAGCTTGATGTAAAGCAGGCAAGCCACCCTGCAAAAAGGGGTTATGATCAATATACGATTCGTAAACGAAGCGCTGCAGTTGATCTGCTTGGCCACCGATGAGAACCGTTTTCAAAAACCTTTTGACAAGCGCGCGATTTTCTTCCGTCTTGTCTAAATCACACGTTTCAGTTGGGCCGTCGACCATGGAGTGCCCGGAAGGGTTTGGGCCGGATCTAGGTTGAATGTTGTCCCAGTGTTCTACAGTTTGCTCCCCTTCAAAGCGGAACACCTCAAAGCCAACTCGGGAAGTACTGAAGTGGTATTCAGTATGCCCGAAAACAAAATCGCCATCGGAAAAAATACGAACAGTATTTACTCGAGGCGATGTTTTTGACAGACGTTTAAACAAAGCAGCCAACCCTTCGCCCCCTTCATGGGTTTGCGGGTTGTGTTGGATATATTTGTCTGGGTTAACGACAGTAACTGAGGCGGGGTCACCGGTCTCGATACCTTTTAACAAAGCCTGAATCTTATTTTTTCGTTCTGTGTTCACGGGCGCGTCCTTTGTTATTCACATAAAGCAAACGCCGCGGTCAGCGGCGGAAGTAAGTATGCCGTTGAGACTGGGGTGAGCCATGCTTGTTGAGGCCCGTGATTAATCACTTTGTTAGGATTCCGATATGGATTTTTTAAAACTTTTTAAAAGTTTATCTACATTTTTTTCGACAACCGATGTCATGCTGCCACCTGCAGCCCCCATGCTGAGCGAGCTCTCGGCGCTAGAGCTAAATAGTACTTCATTGGAATCACCATCACGAACTTCAAGAACGGATACAGCGGAACCTCTCCCCGCGCCAGGCGACAACCATCGTAGAGCACGATTTCCATAGGTTACGTTTATTTTTAGGTTAAACGATAACGAGCCTTCTCGTTTGGTTGGCGGCACAACTGCATAGTTCTCACTTATAAGTTGATTCAGCCTCGTTTCTGTATATTCCTGTAAGGTTCTATTTGTTTTCATCGCGTCTTCATTCTGTTCCGTGGACTCCACCAAGACGGTTGAAACAAATGCTTGCTTAAAATTATTTATTTCCTGAGAGATAGAACCTTCTTTTACCTTTGTAGATGCGCATGCGCCCAGCATAGACAAAATTATTAATAAAAGAACATGTTTCATAAGTTAAGGCCTTTTTGGGTTTCTTAGTTGGTTGTTAGTAATCTAACGCCCGAAGAACCGGGGCTGCAAGTGCTTATTGGCCTGCTTTTCAAGGCCAATGCTTGCTGGATCCGCGTTGCTGCGTTTGTTACCTGTTTTAATATTGATTAATACTTTTAGCATTTTGTATGTCTTTATTTGATAAAAATGCTGAAAATGGAAACGGAAGCTCATAAACTGGATAAATGTAAGCCTTTCCATTTTTATACACCATGTAAAAATGATTTTCCGCTTTCCCCATTTGTTTTGTAGCGTAGAAATATTGTTTATTGTTATTTCTTACCCACCAACCACGTAACTCAAAGTATTCTTTAAGGCCGCCACTTAGATTTTCCAAGTTAGAGGGCTGGATAATATAGGGCCAAAAGTCTCTCATTGTTTCAAAAACACCTGCGAGTAGACATACTCCTATGAGCGTAAAAAACATCCAGTCGCTATTTGCGCCTGCTGACACGAAGTAAGCCAAAAAAAACGCGCCTAAGACAAATATAAGCAGTCCTCTAACGATAATACGAAAGAGCAACTCAACTATGATAATAAATGGATTTTCCTTGATAAAAAGCCATTTACTATTTTTAGTTCTAGTTAGATCTATTTCATTCATGAGACAGGTAACTCCCCGGTAACAGTCTTAATTAGGTGGAAATTTTCCGCATATTATCATTTGGGATTTTTCTGGGCACCTTACTGCTTTGCGTGTTTTTTTGCTCTTCACTGGAAAAAATGGGGGTATGGCAAAAGAGCGAAGCGGGGCTTCAGTGTTGATGAAGGGTCTTAATGCGTCATGCTGATGAGCTATAACATTTAGATGTTGCGATAGTTTGAGTGGGTTTTGTTTGTAAAACGTTACCTGCGGTCGTCTAGTATCTT
This sequence comes from Agarilytica sp., assembly GCA_045430305.1. GTDB lineage: Bacteria > Pseudomonadota > Gammaproteobacteria > Pseudomonadales > Cellvibrionaceae > Agarilytica. Next base: position 639,664 of record JAILXW010000003.1, read on the forward strand.
TTGTTTTTAGAGGAGGTGATGACGGTTGGCGCATTGATCCCTTGCATTGCATAACGGGTTGTCCCTTATCGTTAATTCAGAATATTGAGGTCGTCCCATAGGGTGTCAATTTTATCTTTGACGCTTTTATCCATTTCTATTCCTCGCCCCCATTCGCGCTGTGTTTCGCCGGGTAATTTATTTGTCGCGTCGATGCCCATTTTTGAGCCAAGGCCGGAAACTGGTGAGGCAAAGTCTAAGTAGTCAATTGGGGTGTTATCTATTAGCGTGGTGTCGCGGCTTGGGTCTACGCGTGTTGTAAGTGCCCAGATAACATCGTTCCAGTCGCGGGCGTTCACGTCGTCGTCTGTTACGATCACAAATTTTGTGTACATAAATTGTCGTAAGAATGACCATACTCCCATCATTACGCGTTTGGCGTGGCCGGGGTATTGTTTTTTCATTGTGACGACGGCCATGCGATATGAGCAGCCTTCTGGTGGTAAATAAAAATCGACAATTTCAGGAAATTGTTTTTTTAATAAAGGAATAAATACTTCGTTTAATGCTAAACCAAGTACTGCAGGTTCGTCGGGTGGTCGGCCTGTGTATGTGCTGTGGTAGATGGGGGCTTTGCGATGGGTAATTTTTTCTACGGTAAAAACAGGAAAGCTTTCAACTTCGTTGTAGTAGCCGGTGTGGTCGCCGAAAGGGCCTTCGTCGGCCATTTCATTTGGTGCGATGTAACCTTCTAAAACAAATTCAGCGTGTGCGGGTACTTGTAAGTCGTTGCTTGTGCTTTTGGTGACTTCGGTTTTTTCATTGCGAAGTAGACCTGCAAAGGCGTATTCACTTAACGTATCTGGTACGGGGGTTACCGCCCCTAAAATAGTTGCAGGGTCGGCACCGAGTGCAACTGACACTGGGAAGTTTTCACCTGGGTGTGCTTCTTGCCATTCTTTAAAGTCTAGGGCGCCGCCGCGATGGCTGAGCCAGCGCATAATTAATTTATTTTTACCGATCAATTGAAGGCGATATATGCCCAGGTTTTGGCGTTCTTTGTTTGGCCCACGTGTAATGACAAGTGGCCATGTTACCAAGGGGCCGGCATCGCCGGGCCAGCAGGTTTGAATCGGGAGTTTGTTAAGATCTACCGCGTCGCCTTCTAAAACAATTTGTTGGCAAGGCGCTTTAGATATTTCTTTGGGCGACATGGTAAGCACGCGTTTGAACACGGGCATTTTGTCCCATGCGTCGCGCAGGCCTTTGGGGGGTTCGGGTTCTTTTAGAAAGGCGAGTAGCTCGCCCACCTCTCGCAGGGCTTCTACACTTTCTTGACCCATGCCTAGAGCAACACGTTCGGGAGTGCCGAATAAATTGCCAAGTAGGGGGGTGTCGTGGCCCGTAACATTTTCAAATAATAATGCGGGGCCGCCCGCACGTAGTGTGCGGTCGCAAATTTCGGTAATTTCTAGATTACAGTCAACAGCTTGCTGAATGCGTTTGAGTTGCCCGCGTTTTTCCAGTAATTCTATAAATTCTCGTAAGTCTTTACATTGCATGGAGACGGGTTACGAAATAAATAGTTACTTAGATTTCATCGAAAGGAAGAATTCGTCGTTTTTCTTGAAGCCTTTGAGTCGGTCGAGCAAGAATTCTGTCGCGGGTAAATCTTCCATATCGTGAAGCAATTTGCGAAGAATCCAAACGCGTTGCAGTTCGTCTTCTTTCATTAATAAGTCTTCGCGGCGGGTGCCGGAGCGACGCACATTAATAGCAGGGTATACACGTTTTTCTGCAATTTTTCTGTCGAGGTGCAGTTCTTGGTTACCGGTACCTTTAAATTCTTCGTAGATAACTTCGTCCATTTTTGAGCCAGTATCAACCAATGCAGTAGCAATAATTGACAGGCTGCCACCTTCTTCAATATTACGCGCAGCACCAAAGAAACGTTTTGGGCGTTCTAATGCGTGGGCGTCGACACCACCGGTTAGTACTTTACCGGAAGAAGGGATGACGGTGTTATAAGCGCGCGCTAAACGTGTCACTGAGTCGAGCAAGATCACGACGTCTTTTTTATGTTCGGCTAAGCGTTTTGCACGTTCGATCACCATTTCTGCCACTTGTACGTGGCGTGCTGGCGGTTCGTCAAAGGTAGAAGCAACCACTTCGCCTTTTACTGAGCGGCGCATTTCGGTTACTTCTTCTGGGCGTTCATCAATAAGAAGAACAATCAAATAACATTCGGGGCTATTGCGCACAATGGCTTGCGCAATATTTTGCATCATGATGGTTTTACCGGCTTTCGGCGGAGCGACGATCAAGCCGCGCTGGCCTTTACCAATTGGGGCTATCAAGTCAATGATGCGTCCGGTCAAATCTTCTGATGAACCGTTACCCGCTTCAAGTGCGATGCGCTCGTTAGGGAAAAGCGGTGTTAAGTTTTCAAAAAGTATTTTGTTGCGCGAGTTTTCGGGCTTGTCGAAATTAATTTCGGCCACTTTGAGCATGGCAAAATAACGTTCGCCTTCTTTTGGTGGGCGAATTTTCCCGGCGATGCTGTCGCCAGTACGTAAGTTGAAGCGGCGAATCTGGCTGGGTGATACGTAAATATCATCGGGGCCAGCAAGATAAGAGGCACCGGCAGAGCGTAAAAACCCAAAACCATCTTGAAGAATTTCTAGTACGCCGTCGCCGTAAATGTCTTCGCCGCTGCGTGCATGTTTTTTGAGAATGTTGAAAATAACATCTTGTTTACGCGAGCGGGCGAGGTTTTCCATGCCCATTTCTTTCGCGATGCCAATCAGTTCTTCAATAGGTTTAGTTTTTAAGTCGGTAAGATTCATTTGTGTTGCTGATTCCATAGATGGGGGCGGTTCTTCAGAGAACGCTGAGTCTAAGGTTAATTGTTGTGGGGTTTGATTATCTTGATGCAAAGTATTGGATCGACTGTGGAAAGGGCGAGGCCGAAAATCTTATTTCGTTAGTTGCCTGGGCGCCAATGCAAAATATACGTACCGAACTACCAAAATTATTAAATAAAGAGGAAATAAAGGGAAGGTAAAACGGAAGCGCTCGATCGCTGGATAAATCCAGTATAGCGGCAATTATTGCTTAGTGCAAAGAGCCAGTGTCGATAATCTTTCTGTTTTTATTCGGTTTCGTGAAGAATAGTTTAGGTGCCTGACGCTGTCGCTTTGCAGCATCAGGCATATAACCCGGTGGTTTAGGCTAGCTTAGAGGCTCGATTCGATAAACTCTTGAAGTTGAGGCTTAGATAGTGCGCCAACTTTAGTGCCTTCTGCGTTGCCATCTTTAAATACGATAAGCGTTGGAATGCCGCGAATCCCAAATTTGGTTGGGGTTTCTTTGTTTGCGTCGACATCCATTTTACAAATCTTGATTTTGCCTTCGTATTCTTTCGCAAGTTCGTCGAGTACGGGGGCGATCATTTTACAAGGCCCACACCACGCGGCCCAAAAGTCCACTAAGACTGGCCCAGATGCGCTAAGTACATCCTCATCAAAACTCGAATCGCTGACGTGTACAATCGCGTCGCTCATATAATATCTCCAGGGAATTCAAACTTTAGCCGGCCATAATAAGGGCCAGATCAAAAGCTGACAAGCAGCTTAGGGTGTGTCTTGATTGTGTTTCTCGCTTTAATGTTGGGGCAAAATCTAAAAAGATCAAGTTTATCGCTATGTTTTGCGTCGGGCTTTGCGGGTATTTGTACCCTAGCTTAAATCGTTTCGCTGATTAGGTTAATTCGCAAGCAGCCGAAGCAGCTCACTTTGCGAGGAAATACTGTCTTCTTCTGTGATCTTGAGGTAGTTGCCTTCGCTATCAAGTGTCCAGCGGCCGTGGCTATCGGTCAGGTGTAATTCCAGTTCGCTCTTAACGCGTTGCTCGTGCTCACGAGAGAGTAGGGGGAATGCGGTTTCTACACGACGGTTTAGGTTGCGTTCCATTAGGTCTGCGCTGGCGCAATAGACTTTGGCATCTGCATTGGCGAAATAGTAGGCGCGCGTATGTTCTAGGAAACGACCGACGATAGAATGTACACGTATATTGTCAGATACGCCTTCAATTCCGGGGCGCAGGCAGCACATACCACGAATGATAAGGTCGATTTTTACGCCCGCCTGAGAGGCCTTAATCAACGCTTGCATGACTTTGGGTTCAGTGAGGCCGTTGCATTTGAAGATGATGCGGCCTTCTAAACCTTCTTTTTGTGCCTTGATTTCGCCTTCGATCAGCTTCAGCAATTGGCGCTTCAAGGTGAAGGGGGCGTTGAGTACTTTATCCATTCGCTCTGTTTTGCCCATGCCGGTGAGCTGTTGAAACACTAGGTGTACGTCTTCCCCCATGATCTCGTTGGCGGTCAAATAGGAATAGTCGGTATAAAGCCGGGCGTTAGCGCTGTGGTAGTTGCCGGTGCCCAGATGCACATAGCGTTTGAGTTGGTCGCCTTCACGGCGTACTACCAGAATCATCTTGGCGTGGGTTTTGTAGCCCACTACGCCGTATACCACCACCACACCGGCCTCTTGAAGGCGGCTAGCTAATTCGAGGTTTTCCTCTTCATCGAAACGGGCTCGCAACTCAACCACTGCAGTTACTTCTTTGCCGTTTCGTGCAGCATCTACCAGAGCGTCAACGATCGAACTTTGTGTGCCGCCCGACCGGTAGAGGGTTTGTTTTATTGCGACCACGTGGGGGTCTTTTGCGGCCTGGCGCAGCAACTGAATTACAGGCGAAAAGGATTCGTAGGGGTGTAGTAATAGATAGTCTTTGCGTGCGACAGCATCGAATATGTTGTCTTTGCGGCTCAGGCCTTTGGGCATTTTAGGGGTGAATGAGGGGTAGAGCAGTTCGGGGCGGTCAACAATAGACAGTACATTGAAGAGGCGTTTTAAGTTGACTGGGCCGTCTACACGGTAGAGTTCTTGTTCCGTTAGCCCTACTTCTTTCAGCAGAAAATCGGTGAGTTCTTTTGGGCAGTTGTCGGCGACTTCGAGGCGCACTGCGGTGCCAAAACGGCGAGAATGTAGTTCGCCACGCAAAGCGCGAGCGAGATCTTCGATGCCTTCTACGTCCACATCTAGGTCAGCATTTCGGGTAATACGAAATTGATAACACCCGCGTACCTTCATGCCTGGGAACAGGTTTTCCGCGTGAGCGTGAATCATCGACGACAAAAAGACGAAATTGTGGCCGTTCTCGCACAGCTCAGGGGGTAGCTCAACGAGGCGCGGTAGTGAGCGGGGGGCCGGCACTACGGCGTAGTTTAAGTCGCGTCCAAAGGCGTCGTTGCCTTCTAGGTTTAATATAAAGTTTAGGCTTTTGTTAACTAGCCGTGGGAATGGGTGTGCGGGGTCAATGCCGATGGGGCTGATAATTGGAAGCACATCTTTATGGATGTATTCTTCGATCCATTCCGCTTGATCTTCTGTCCATTGGGTGCGGCGTAAAAAACGGATGTTTTCTTTCTCTAGCGCTGGCATCAACACATCATTGAGTACCGCGTACTGCTGTTCTACGGTTTCATGGCATAAGCGGCTTATTTCGCGCAGTACTTCTTCTGCTGGGCGGCCATCAGGGCCTATGGTCTCGCGCTCGAATTTGATGCTCTGCATTAAACCTGCGATGCGGATCTCGAAAAATTCGTCCAGATTTGAACTAAAAATGAGTAAGAACTTCATACGCTCTAAGAGCGGGTGGCTTTCGTCCATCGCTTGCGCCAATACGCGCTGATTGAAAGCAAGGTGACTAAGTTCTCGGTTGATGTAATATGCTGGGTTATCGAGCGGTAGGGGGCTGTTTTCACCGTCAGCAGCGATGCTATCTGGGTCGTTATCGCTATTCGGGGTGCTGGCGTCGCTCATGGTAGATTCCTGGGCAAGTAAATCTTACATCTTATGCTCAATACTATTACAGTTTTAGCGTCTGCCATGAAAATTATCTACCCCTTAGATAAATAGAGTCTATGGAGTATGGCTCCTGCGGTGTGTGATACTCGCGTGATTCAATCATGTGGTCTTCCATTTACGTTGTCAGTCTAGCCAAGTGTTCATCTAACAGATTACATACACCAAGTATAAGCACGATTAATAACGAGAATTTATGAGTTTAAAACGTATTCTGATTGTTGTTGGTATAGCGTTGGTTGTCGCGCTATTTTTTGTCTTTGATTTAAGTCAGTATTTTGAATTTGAACGTTTGCAAGCCTGGGTTGAGCAGGAACCTGTGTTGGCGGCAGCCGCTTATGTCGTGGTGTATATGTTAGTGGCAAGTTTGAGTTTGCCCGGTGTAGGCCCTTTGTCTATTGCTGGTGGCGCTGTGTTTGGTTTGTGGTGGGGTGCGGTGCTGGTGTCTTTCGCGAGTTCGATTGGTGCAACGATCGCGTTTTTAATTTCACGAACCCTTCTGCGTGATTGGGTGGAGCGTCACTTCCAAAAAGCGTTGAACAAGGTAAATGAAGGGGTTGATCGTGACGGTGCGCTTTTTCTGGCGACGTTACGGCTTATTCCGCCAATTCCATTTTTTATTATTAATCTTACCTTTGGTTTAACCCATCTAAGCGCGAAGACTTTTTATATAGTGAGTCAGGTAGCGATGTTGCCCGCGACATTTCTATTTGTTAATGCGGGGGCCAGTATCGGCAGGGTGGAAGAGTTTTCGTTTTTTGAACTGTTTACGCCAGAAATTGTATTGTCGTTTGCGGCATTACTTATGTTTCCAATCGCTATTAAATGGGTTATGAAAAAAACCGGCCTCACTAAAAATCAAGAAAAATTTGATACGGTTGAGAGCGAATAATGAAATACGACGCGAATCTTATTGTCATAGGGGCAGGTGCGGGCGGTTTGGTTTCTGCCTATATTGCAGCGGCGGTAAAAGCGAAAGTTTTTCTAATAGAAAAAGATGCAATGGGTGGCGACTGCCTGAATACTGGTTGTGTGCCAAGTAAAGCCTTAATAAAAGCGGCGAAGATTGCGCACCAAGGTCGAAACGCGACAAAATACGGCGTTACACATTCAGGCACTGAAATAGACTTTAAAAAAGTAATGGGGCGTGTTCACGAAGTTATCGCAGACATTGCACCGCACGATTCGATTAAACGCTATACGGCGTTGGGCGTCGATTGTGTGCAGGGTGAGGCAAGAGTTACATCGCCAAATACAGTTACCGTAAATAATAAAGAATTGAGTGCGCGACATATTATTGTTGCCACGGGGGCAGGCCCATTTGTGCCGCCCATAAAAGGCATTGAGGCAATCCCTTACTTAACCTCAGAAAACCTTTGGCAGTTAGAAGCGTTACCGAAAAAACTATTAGTGATGGGGGCTGGCCCAATAGGGTGTGAGTTGGCTCAAGCGTTTGCCCGGTTAGGTTCCAAGGTGAGCGTGGTTGATCTCGCTGATAAAGTCTTGCCGCGAGCAGACAAAGACGTTTCGCAAGAAGTTCAAAAAACGTTTGAGCGTGAAGGCATAACACTTTATTTCAATAGCTCAATTGAATCGCTAGATCGGGGTCGCGCTTTAATTCAGTGTGAACATGAAAGCGTGGCGGTTGAGTTTGATGAGCTTTTGGTTGCTGTTGGTCGTAAGCCGAATACGCAAGGTTTTGGCTTGGAAGAGCTAGGTGTAAAGCTCAATAAAAATGGTACAGTTGCCGTCGATGAATATATGCGCTCTAGCGTGCCTTCGATTTTGGCGTGCGGGGATGTGGCAGGGCCGTACCAGTTTACACACGCAGCGAGTCATCAAGCGTGGTATGCATGTGTGAATGCATTGATGGCACCGTTTAAAAAGTTTAGGGTCGACTATTCTGTAATTCCCTGGGTGATATTTACCGACCCAGAGGTGGCTCATGTAGGTGACTCGGAAGATGAATTGATCGAAAAAAATATTCCTTATGACATTTATAAATATACATTGGATGACCTCGATCGCGCCATTGCAGATGGTGACAATTATGGTTTTGTTAAAGTCATGCTAAAAAAAGGAAAAGATACCATATTGGGTGTGACGATTGTCGGCGCAAATGCTGGTGAAATGCTACCTGAGTTTGTGGCGGCTATGAAAAACAAAAAAGGTTTGAGTAGTATCATGGCGACTATTCATAGCTACCCCACCTGGAGCGAGGCAAATAAATATACTGCTGGTGTATGGAAAAAATCCACAGCGCCAAAAACCCTACTTCGCTGGGTTGAATTGTTTCACCGCTGGCGCAGATAGTGCTTATTGGCTAGGCCTCGCTAGAAAATAAATTAAGAAAACTCCATTTAATATCAGCTAGAAATAGAGAGAAAGTTTTATGTCGGTAGAGCTTAACGTTCAAGAACGCTATGCAGAAGGCGCGCAAGAAAAACAAGAGGCACTTTGTTGCCCGGTAGATTATCAAAAAGAATTACTGGAATTACTGCCGCAGGAAATCATTGAAAAAGATTATGGTTGTGGCGACCCCTCACGCTATGTGCGAGAAGGTGATGTGGTGCTTGATCTTGGAAGTGGTGGCGGAAAGGTGTGCTATATGGCTGCACAGCTTGTTGGTGAGAATGGCCACGTACATGGGGTCGATATGACGGATGAAATGCTAGCGCTGGCAAACAAATATAAGGCAGAAATGGCAGAAAAACTCGGCGGTCATCGCGTGAGCTTTCACAAGGGTTTTATCCAAGATTTAGCCTTCGATTTAGAGGCCGCAACCACCTTTGCTAATGCTGCCCCCTTGGCCAATTTGGAAAGTGTGCATGCTTACGAGCTGTGGAAGAAAAAGCAGGCTAGGCAAGCGCCGATGATTGCTGATGCATCTATTTCGCTAGTTATTTCGAATTGCGTACTAAATTTGGTTGAGCACACCGACCGTGAAAATATGTTGCGTGAAATATATCGCGTGCTTAAGCCGGGTGGTCGTGTCGCCATTTCTGATATTGTTTCGAATAAAGTGGTTCCGAAAAAATTACAAGAAGATGAAAGACTATGGAGTGGTTGCATTAGTGGCGCATTTCACGAGCGTGAATTTTTACAGGCGTTTAAAGACATTGGTTTTTCTAATGTTGCTTATGATAAGTGGGATGAAACTCCCTGGCAGGTGGTAGAAGATATTGAATTTCGCTCCGTCACTTTGATAGCGAGCAAACCTCTAGAAGAAAAGCCAAGCACTCGTTCTGAATGCGAGGTGATGTACGTTGGCCCTTATTCTCAAGTGATTGATGATGGCGGCCACTGTTTTCACAAGGGGGAGCGTACAAAAGTAGATGAGTCTACATTTCAACTCCTGAAAGAAGATGCAAGTTTCGTTTTGTTTGGCGAGCAAGCGCAGTCTTCGTCGTGTTGTGCGCCAGCGCAAAAAACGAAATCAAGTTGTTGTTAAGGGCTAAAAACACGGAATATTTTTATGTTACGATATGTCGGTCGCGATCGATGCGCGATCGATAACCCTTTCTTTCTCGAATTTTGATCGTATCGATTCTTGAAGTCTGTAATGTTTCATCGTTATTGGTAAGAATGGACGTGTCCCGCTCTATATTGTGTGGGCAAATTTACGCAGTAAACGGAAAGCAAGAGGGAAGTATGTATTTATTTAACGGAGTCTCAAATGCCCCTGAAAAAACTATCTTATCTTATTAGTGCTTTGTCTGTCGTTTCATTGCCTTGCTTGGCTGATGTTGCCCAAGTAGAAAATGCATCAGAACAAATGCCGGAACAAACAGCGGAACAAAAAACAGAATCGGCGCCTTCAGGCCAAGCCAATCAATCAGTGATGCATGAAAAACGCCCCGAGATCGTAAACACGAAACACGGGTTTTATTTTTCGCTTGGTGAGTTTGACCTTAGCAGTAAGGTCGCTCGCGAAGAAGGCGTTAAAGATAATGCCACCTACTTTCAGTTTGCTTGGCAGGCGCAAGATAAAACTTGGCTGTGGGGCGCAGGGCTTTCTGGTTTGTTATATACCGATCGCCGAGATTTTACCCAGTTTGTGGAAGACCAAAGTGGTGATGAGTTTTCCGCAGATTCAGAAGCGCAAGCGGTGAATATATTTGGTGAGGGCGGTTATGCTTACGCGCCTTCTAAATTTGTGTCGCTCGATATGCTGGTGGGTTTGGAGGTAGTACTTTCAAGCGAGCGTTCAATCGCAAATTGTACCGATTGTTATTCTGAAGATATTGATATTAATAGCGGCCTATATATTTCGCCACGGGTGCGATTGTTGGCGGGTGAGCATGGTTTTATGGTTGGCTTAGCCTACCAGCGTTATTTGGAGGCTGATATTGAAGGCGGTGTAATGCTGACTATTGGTGGTCGGTTCTAGTTTTCTGGTTAAAGAAATAGTAGTTTGAAAAAACTACTATTTCTCAAGGCCAACACTATTCAATGCTTCGTTTAGTTTGTCTAGGGTGACGGGCTTGCTAAGAAAGTGGTTCATACCGCAATCAAATACGCGTTGGCGGTGCGACGCTTCCACGTGAGCAGTAAGTGCAATGATGGGGGTTGAAGTGATAGCACGGTTGCGTTCTTCTTCACGAATACGTTGTGTTGCATCGAAGCCGTCCAGTTCTGGCATTTCACAATCCATTAAAATTAGATCATAATTTTTTTCGGTATCGAAAAACATATTCACGGCTTCTAGGCCGTTCTCGGCAAAATCAGGTTTTATTTCAAACTTGCCGAGTAAGCCTTCTATCACCATGCGGTTTACGGGGTTGTCTTCTGCAACAAGTACATTGAGCTCTGAGTGGTTTGGTTTTTTGTCTGATAAAGGCATAAGTGGATTAAGCTGCGTGCCATACCCCTGTGATATCAATATGTTTTTAATGTTCTGAATAGCAATGGGTCTGGGAACGATGCTAGTAACAGAAAATAACTGAGTTTGTGAGAATGATGAAGCTTGCTGATTAGTTAGCATCAACATTGGCGTATTGCGATAACGTTTAAACTTTCTGATTTGTTGCGCTAGGGTAAAGCCATCGTAAGTCGCTGGTTGGTGATCGATCACGATAAAATCCACCGTGTCTCTGAGGCTTGCAATTCTATTTTCGATCGAGTCAGAACTGGCGGTGATGGATTCCAAGCTTAAATTCCAGCTAGCAATGTGCTGGGTTAAGCAGTTGTTCATGGTCTCACTAATATTAAGGGTGAGTAATTTTTTACCTGAGAGCGCAAGACTACAGCTAGGAGGGGCGGCCTCGATCGCTTTAGTGTCTTCGGCGAAGCAGGATGTAAACCAAAAAGTGGAGCCTTTATCTTTTTCGCTTTCTATACCAATTTCGCCACCCATAAGTTCCGCTAGTTGTTTACAGATGGCTAGGCCTAACCCGCTGCCGCCAAATTTGCGTGTGGTTGAGGTATCTGCCTGTTGAAAGGCTTCAAATAGTTTGCCCTGAACTTCTTCTGAAATACCTATGCCGCTGTCGCTGATCGCGAAAAGTAGTTTTACATCGCCATCACTCGCTTCGCTTTCATAATTAACATTGAGAATTACGAACCCTTCGGATGTGAATTTAAACGCGTTGCCGACTAGGTTAACGATAATTTGTCGAAGGCGAGTGGGGTCGCCAACGAGTAAGGTTGGGGTGTCGGGTGCGATATTACTTATCAGCTCAATGTCGCGTTTGGCGGCCACTGCGCTAAATAATTTGAAACAGTTTTCGATAAGCTCTTCTAAATTAAAGCTAATTCTTTCTAGAAGCATTCTTCCTGATTCAATTTTTGAATAGTCGAGAATATCATTGATGATGTCTAGCAATGATTCACCCGAGCGATACAGTACATCGAGATAATGTTTTTGATTGCTATTTAAGGGGGTGTCACGAAGCATTTCAACCATGCCGACAACACCATTTAATGGTGTGCGAATTTCATGGCTCATGGTTGCGATGAATTCACTTTTGGCGCGGTTCGCAGCTTTGGCTTCTTCGATGAGTCGTCGTGTTTCTAGTTTTTGCTCTTTTTCTTCGAGCAGGGCTAATTCGATTGCACGACGTTGTTCGATATCGCGTATCAAGGTAAGGCGCATGGTTTCGATAGATTCTACTGCAAGGTCCAGTTCATCCGAGGGGGCGTAATCTGGCCGATTTCTGTCGAGCTTGAGTGGTTCGTTAAGGTTAGAGCTTTTGCGCGAGGCCAGGTAGTTTGCAATGGTGGTAATGTGATTAATTAGATGGTTACGCAAACTAAATAAAATCAAAATTGCGAGCAGGGCCACTGTGACAGTTTCAAGCAGTAAGTGGGCGCCGATTTTGCTAAGTGTTTTGGATGATAGAAAAGCTTCACTTATGCGTACATCCATTTCCGCAATACCCTTAGAAAAAGGATAGGTGTAGGTTTTTTCTGTTTCATTTGACCAATAAAATTCACCCATGCGATGACTAGCAAAGCCGTATTCATCGATGCCATTGCCCGAATTTAGGCGCAATTTTACCCCTTGAAGCTTTTCACTTTCGATTAAGCGTTCTATCAATAGGTACAACTCGTTTATGTCACCACTATCAAGAGTCTGTATTAGGGGGGAGGCGATGACGCGAGCAAATGAATCGATGCGGCGTTCGAGGTCGTTTTCGTTCTCAAAATAGATAATGGAGAGGCGGATGGTCATACTGAGCGCAACAGCAAAAAACCCAATCGCAATAACGATGTAGGTGATTTTTTGTGCCAATGAGTTTTTGTGAAAACGTAGGTTTTCCATCGACGCTCGTCGTTATATTTGGGGCTTAAAGATGTAGTGAAAGTGTAGCATTGAAAGTTCTTAAGAACTCAGGCGTGGTCTCTAAAGCGCACGATTTCAAGCCGTTTTTTGCCAAATTGGCGACGCTGGTCTCTCTGCCTGCCAGATTTCATGTGAAGTGCTCTAAAACAGTGTTCAGGAAGTTTCGCCCTAGGGCGCTTGTTCTTACGATGCCTGACTGATATTCAATCAAGCCTTTTGAGCTAAGTGCTTTGATTGTCGGGGCGATGCTTGAGAAGCTAAGGCCGGTGCGAGATTCGAACAATTCAGGGCTGAAGCCCTGGTTCAGGCGCAGTGCATTCATCACAAATTCTAGGGCTAAGTTGTCTGTCGGTATTGCTTCCGTTTTAGCGCTGCGAGAACCGCTGCGTTCCAGGTAGTCTTTTGGCAGGCGCGTCTTTTGATAGCGCAAGATCTGATTTTTTTGGGCCAGTGTGATTTTACCGTGGGCGCCAGCTCCGAGGGCGATGTAGTCGCCAAACTGCCAATAGTTGAGGTTGTGTTGAGAGGCTTTGCCTGCGCGTGCGTATGCAGAAACTTCATACTGTACAAAGCCGGCCTCCAAAAGCGCTTGTGAGCCCTCTTGAGTAATGTTGAGCAGGGTGTCTTCATGTGGCAACGAAGGTGGGCGGGAATAAAACTCAGTATTTTGTTCTATTGTCAGCTGGTACCAAGAGATATGGCTTGGTGAAAACGAAAACGCTTCGGCTAGGTCTGCCAGTGCGTCTTGAGATGTTTGCCCTGGTAGGCCATGCATCAGGTCAATATTAAAATTATCGAAGCATTCTCGCGCCTGTATGAGGGCTGCCTTGGCCTCTTTCGTACTATGAATACGGCCTAGCGCTGTTAGATGTTTGTCAGCAAAACTTTGCACGCCCATCGACAATCGATTTACGCCGGCAGCACGGAGTTGGTGAAAGTCTCCGTGCTCAACCGTGCCGGGGTTTGCTTCTAGGGTTATCTCAATAGAATTTTCAAAACCAAAATGTTTTTCCAGTAGTTCGATTATTTCGCCGATTTGTTCTGCTGGCATTAGGCTGGGTGTACCGCCGCCAAAAAATATGCTGCCAAGGGGCCGCTTATGTAGCCACTCTAAGTCATGCAATAAGTCATCTTCGAGTGCCTTGATATAGGCTTTAAAGGGGATTTCTTCATTTGATGTATGACTATTAAAGTCGCAATAGGGGCATTTTTTTACGCACCAAGGAATATGGATGTAGGCAGCTAGAGGCGGCTGTAGCAGCTGTAATGGTGCGTTATGTTTGGTCATGGTGTTGATTAATGTTGTGCGTTTGTTAGAGGCGAGTTGCTTGAATAGAGAGCGACATCTTAAATCTATCGCGGCGTGCTCGCTACGACAAAAGTGGCATGCTTGGTTCGCCAAAGCAGTGTTAGACTTTATTTTGCTGATTCTAAGATGGAAAAATTATGGCTGTTGCTACGCTTATTCAATCTATTCGCCCTCCTTTTTTACTCTTAACACCCATATGTGTGCTCTTGGGGTTTGCAGCATCGTCAGCACAATGGAATTCGTTATTGTTTTCTTTGGTGTGTGTGGGGGCGTTGTTCGCCCATGTTTCAGTGAATGCGCTAAACGAATATTTTGATTTTAAGTCTGGCTTAGACCTTAACACAACGAAAACCCCTTTTAGTGGCGGTAGCGGAGCGCTGCCCGCTGATCCAGCCAGCGCTCGTAAAGTGCTTGCTCTCGGTATTGTCAGTCTGTGTTGTGCTATAGCGTTGGGGTGTTATTTGGTATGGCTAAGTGGTACAGAGCTGCTAATTTTTGGTGTGCTGGGTATTTTGCTTGTTGTTTTGTATACGCCCTGGATTAATCGCAATGCAATGATTTGTTTGGTGGCTCCAGGTTTGGGGTTTGGTACGTTTATGGTGCTCGGGGCGGCTTGGGTTTTCGCCAAAAATGTCTCTGTTGAGGCTATGGCGGCTTCTCTTGTACCCTTTTTCTTGGTGAATAACTTGTTATTGTTAAATCAGTTTCCTGATTTAGAGGCAGATAAAGCCGCTGGGCGAAAACATTTGATTATTCGCTACGGTGTCTCGGTGGGCGTTAAGGTTTACGCATTGTTTTTATGTTTGGCGGGGCTCAGTGTTCTTGTGGCAGTGGTGTTACAGATTTTTCCGCCGTTCAGTCTTCTGTGTTTGGTGTTTCTTTTGCCAGCGATAAACACCTGGATAAACTTGAAACGATTACATGCTGATATTGGCAGTGAAGAAAAGTATTTGGCAATGAATGTTGTTTCTGCGTTGAGTGTGCCAGCAATACTCGCGACGACGCTTTTATTGGCCGGGTGTGGGGGTTAAGGCAGGGTGCCGAATTAAACTGTTATTTGCCCGGCAGTTTAGGCTCTAATTTTCTGAAGTTGTTTGAGCAGTGCTTGCATTGCAATAGCGCGGTGGCTGATGCGGTTTTTTTCTGCTTTGTCTAATTGTGCGCTGCTGCAATTGTGTGTCGGAACCCAAAATAGGGGGTCGTAGCCGAAGCCGTTTTCCCCTTTAGGCGTACGAAGAATGCTGCCTTCCCATGCGCCCTGCGCGATTATTGGCGTCGGGTCTTTAGCATGTCGCATAAAAACCAATACACACTGGTAGCGCGCCGTACGTTTTTCGTCTGGCGTGTTATTTAGGTCGTGTAGTAGTTTGAGATTATTGGCGTGGTCTTTTTCTTCTCGATGACTTCCTTCACCAGCAAAGCGGGCAGAGTAAATGCCCGGTGCGCCATCTATGGCGTCGACTTCTATGCCTGAGTCGTCTGATATTGCAGGCAGGCCAGTGTGCTCGCAAGCATTGCGAGCTTTTAAAATAGCGTTTTCAACAAATGTGAGGCCGGTTTCTTCTGCGTCAGGAACCTGATATTCCGCTTGAGGCTTTACATCAAAGCCAACGTCTAGAAGAATGTTTTTAAATTCTCGGAGTTTTCCGGTGTTGCCGCTGGCAAGAATTACGGTATTCATTAGTCGTCTGCGTATACGGTGAGAGAAAAATTTACTACAAATGCTTCGTCACTATTTTCAGGCGTAACATGCACTGTAAAGTGAAGTAATTCTTCGTTTGCTACGCGAATAGGAGCTATGTAATAGGTTGCGTCTTTTTCCGAAATTTCTTTAAAGTTTAACTGTTTCTGTTGTTGTATGAGGTTTTTGGTTGTGCCTGAAACCTTTGCGGGAATGCTGCCGATTTCCCCTTTTTTACTAACGGCGACGTTGAGTAAAGACTCATATTTACTGCGTTTTATCTGATAGCTTTTGGATACCTCAGGTAAAACAAAGGTGCTGTTGAATACAACATGCCTGACTATGTAATCACCAAATTCTGTTTCGGTTTTCAGTTTTTCTACGGTTTGCGCTTGAGCAGAACTTAAAAGAACAAAATGGAGCACTGATAATAAAAATATTGTACTGCGTTTCATGTTTAGCCTGTTACGCGATAAATCGCTGTTTCACCAAAAAGGTTAGGGTGTGAGTGTTGTAAAAAGGTGCTTATGCCTTTGCTGGCAACGACTTCGCGGTTGAGTACTTTAATAGACAACTTTTTGCAGAGAATTTCAAAGTCGCGAAAGGTGCAAAAGTGAATGTTTGGTGTGTTGTACCATTCGTAGGGCATTATGTCGGAAACGGGCATGCGACCTTGAGTAAATAACTGCACGCGCGCCCGCCAATGACCGAAGTTTGGGAAGGTAACAATGCACTGTTTGCCGACGCGAATCATTTCTTGTAGTGCTTTGTCTGGGTATTGCATCGTTTGGATGGCCTGCGACATGATTACGGTATCGAAGCTTTGATCGTCAAAATTGGTTAAACCGCCATCGAGGTTTTGATCAATGATGTTAAGGCCTTTTTCTGTGCAGATATTTATGTTGTCTGCGTTGATGTCGATGCCGTAGGCATGCACATTTTTAGACTTTGTTAAGTGCTCTAATAATGCGCCGTCGCCGCAGCCCAAATCGAGAATGCGCGTATTGGGTTGAACCCAGCGATCGATAATAGCGTGGTCTAAGCGCAATGTGTCTTTGCTCATGTGCTTACCTTGATATTATTCATGTAGCTAGAGAAAAGTTTTTCATAGCGCGCTTGCTGAGGAATTAAAAAGGCATCATGGCCGTGCGGTGAATTAATTTCACCGTATACAACGTCTTTATCTGCTTTGACTAAGGCGTTTACAATTTCTCGCGAACGCTCAGGAGCAAAGCGCCAATCTGAAGTAAAAGAAACTACCAAAAATTTACACTCGGCATGTTTAAATGCTTTGACCGGGTTGTTTTCGTATTCGCGCGCGAGATCAAAATAATCTAGTGCATGCGTCATGAGAATATAGGTATTTGCATCAAAGTTGGTGGAAAAGCTTTCGCCTTGGTAGCGCAAGTAGCTTTGAATCTGAAATTCTACGCGGTCTTCTATGCCCTGCTTAAAGGTGCCGGAGCGCAATTCTCGGCCAAACTTTTTACCCATGCCGTCATCAGATAGGTACGTGATGTGCCCAACCATGCGTGCAACTGATAAGCCATCGGTGGGTGATTCCTGGTGCTTTAAATAATTTCCGTCATGGAATTTTGGATCAGACATAATCGCCTGGCGGGCGGTTTCATTAAACGCAATATTTTGTGCGGTGAGCTTCATTGCTGAAGCGATTACGACGCAATGACGTACTCGATCGGGGTATTCCAGCGCCCAGCGCATGGCTTGCATGCCCCCTAAGCTGCCACCAATAATTGCCGCCCAAGCATCAATGCCTAAAATGTCTGCTAAACGAGCTTGGCTATTTACCCAATCGCGCACACGTAATGGTGGAAAGTCTGCGCCGTAGACCTCTCCTGTTTCAGGGTTGGTCGATTTTGGCCCGGTAGAGCCGTGACAGCCGCCGAGGTTGTTGAGCGAAACAACAAAAAATTTATTGGTGTCGATGGGTTTGCCGGGGCCTATGTAAGCGTCCCACCAGCCGGGTTTTTTGTCGTCTTCGCTGTGAAAGCCGGCGGCGTGATGATGGCCCGAAAGCGCGTGGCAAATGAGTATGGCGTTGTCTCGGTTGGAATTGAGCGCGCCATAGGTTTCAAAGACTAATTCGTAACTTGATAGCGTGCGACCACAGGCAAGCGTTAGCGGTTCACTAAAAGATATGGTTTGTTCTTCCACCAAACCAACAGAGTCGGGAGGGAAATTGCTGCTATCGGAGCTGGTCATAGGGTATGAATTAAAGTCCTATTACCAATAGCGAAAGTTGGGTGTGGCTTAGGTGTAACTGAAAAGCCACGCTTTTAATGATCATATTAAACACGCCCAAAGCGAGAAATATAAAAAATATAGAAAAATCTAAACCGCCCATAGGGGGCAGGATTTTTTGAATCGGGCGCGACAAGGGGTCGAGTAGTTGACGTGTTAAATTTACCACTGGGTGATCGCTATATGGTGCTATAAAGCTAGATACGACAGCGACTATACAAATACCATAACCGAGAAAGATCATAAGTTTTAATATGCCCAACAAACCAAAAACAAGGGCTGCAAGGGGGTTATAAAATTGGCCCGTGCCGATGAAAAAATTAATTTCTCCAATCACGACCTGAAGAATTAACGCTAGTGCCAGTGACGCGATGTCAATGCCAAAAATTCCGGGCACCACGCGGCGCATTGGAATTAGTAAAGGGTTAGTGCCCCGCACAATGCCTTGTGATATAGGGTTGTAAAAATCAGCTCGTGCAAGCTGTAGAAAGAAGCGCAAAATAATGGCGAATAAAAATAAACCACCAAGTGCCTGGGCGAGATAATCGAAAATATTTGAGGCTAAACTCATGCGTTCACTTCTATTGGGTTATTGGTTGCGTCGTTATTTTTCAATAAGCGTAAATTAATTTACGAGCCGGCAAGTTCCTTTGCGCGCGCGATACATGCGGTCATCGCTTTTGCGACGGTGCCTCGTAAGTTTTGCTCTTCAAATACTTTAATGGCTTGTTCGGTAGTGCCTTTGGGTGAAGTTACCTTTTTTCTTAATGTTACAAGGTCGTCTTCACTTTGCTGGGCTAAGGTCGCCGCACCAATGGCCGATTGAATCGCCAGCTCTGTGGCGGTTGTTTTGTCCATGCCTTGTTGCGTTGCCGCGTCGACCATGCTTTCTAAAAATAAGAAGAAGTAGGCTGGGCTAGAGCCAGACACGGCAGTAACCGCATCAATTAAGTTTTCTGTTGCTACCCAGCGGGCAATGCCGATGGTTGAAATAATATTTTCAGCTTGTGCTTTTTGTTCTGCGCTAACTTTTTTATTGGCAAACAAACCACTAGCACCAAGACCAACGCTGGCTGGGGTGTTGGGCATGCAGCGTACCAAGGCTCTATTGCCGTTCAGCCACTGGTCAAGATTCTCGCACGTGACTCCCGCCGCAATAGATACGACAAGCGTATTGTCTCGCAACGTACTGGCGATTTCCTCACACACGCGCTGCATTATTTGGGGTTTAACTGCTAGCACGACTACATCAGCTTGAGCCACGGGTTCGAGGTTAGATTCCGATACGCGAATGCCATACTGCGATTGAAGCTTCGTGAGTTCGGCGACCACGGGAGCAGAAGCACTTAATTGTTGAGCATCGAAGCCCTGTTCGATCAAGCCGCCAATAATGGCGCTTGCCATATTGCCGGCACCGACAAAGTGAATGGAGGGGCTTAAATGTGCTTGTGAGGTCAAGGCGGTGTCTCGATTATCTTTAATATTAGGGGTGGGCGAGATTATTAATAATTATAAAGGTATACCACTGCAATAGTATATGTTTGCAGGGTACTGGTTCTATGGAGGCCGCGTCGGGCGGGGTGTTGGGTAGAATATGGTTGTCTAATGGCCTTTTATTGGGGCGGTATTATTATTTGTAAATTATTCTCGTAATTTGAACGGATACTTAATTAACGCTTTTTAAGTAGCGCGCGGGCCAAAAATATCACTGCCAATACGCACCATGCTGGCTCCGTGTTCAATCGCGGCCTCCAGATCAGAAGACATGCCCATAGAGAGGGTATTCCAGTGTGGCGCGATGTTTTTGTTTTTTATGTTGTCTGATAGCGCCTTCATTTTGCTAAAGGCTTGGCATGTATTCAAAGCCGGGTTGGGGATGGCCATCAGTCCACGCACATTAAGATTTGGCAAAGTGGCGATCTGCTCGGCGGCATTGCCCACTTCATCGGGGTGAAAGCCCGACTTGCTGTCTTCTTCATCAATGTTCACTTGCAGGCAGATATTGAGGGGTGGGAGTTCGTTCGGCCTTTGTTCAGATAGGCGTTTGGCTATTTTGAGGCGGTCAACGCTGTGCGCCCAATCAAAGTGCTCGGCGATGGCGCGCGTTTTATTGGATTGAATGGGGCCAATAAAGTGCCAGCATAGGTCTAGAGTGTTTAGTTTGGTGATTTTTTCTAGCGCTTCTTGTAGATAATTTTCCCCAAAGTCTCGTTGTCCGCACTCGGCGACTTGAATAATATCTTCAACGCTTTTCTTTTTGCTCACCGCTAGTAATGCAATATCATCCGCTGCACGACTGGATTTTGCAGCGGCAGCGGCGATTCGTGCCCTTACTTTTTGGTATCGCGTGACTAGTTCAGTCATAAAGTTGCCGTGTTATTTTTGAATTGAAAAGCCAATGAATCGGCAAGATCATCTACACTAGGTAAAGTGTTAAGCGTCTATCAGACTCTATAGGGCTTAATGTATAAACCTTACGAATAACCCATTTTATTATAAAAGGTACTGTCTTCATGGATATTACTGAACTTCTGGCATTCTCATCCAAACAAGGCGCATCTGACTTGCACTTATCTGCAGGCTTGCCGCCCATGATTCGTGTGGATGGCGACGTGCGACGTATCAACTTGCCGCCAATGGAGCACAAAGAAGTTCACAGCTTGATTTACGATATCATGAACGACAAGCAACGTAAGGATTACGAAGAATATCTAGAAACCGACTTCTCGTTCGAAGTGCCCGGTGTGGCGCGTTTCCGTGTAAACGCCTTTAACCAGAATCGTGGTTCTGGCGCGGTGTTTCGTACCATTCCTTCAAAGGTATTGACGATGGAAGAGCTGGGCATGGGCCAGGTCTTTCGCGATATTGCTTCTGTGCCGCGGGGATTGTGTTTGGTGACGGGGCCTACCGGTTCGGGTAAATCCACCACGCTAGCGGCGATGATGGATTACATAAACGACAATAAGTACGAACACATTCTCACCATTGAAGACCCGATCGAATTCGTACACGAAAGTAAGAAATGTCTCGTGAACCAGCGTGAGGTTCACCGCGATACCCACGGCTTCTCGGAAGCGCTGCGTTCAGCCCTGCGGGAAGATCCGGACATTATTCTGGTAGGCGAGCTGCGCGACCTGGAAACCATTCGGCTGGCGTTGACTGCTGCAGAAACCGGGCATTTGGTCTTTGGTACGCTGCATACAACCTCTGCGGCAAAGACTATTGACCGTGTGGTCGATGTATTCCCTGCCAACGAAAAATCCATGGTGCGTTCGATGCTGTCAGAATCATTACAGGCAGTAGTGTCGCAAACCCTGTTGAAGAAAAATGGCGGTGGCCGCGTTGCCGGGCACGAGATCATGCGTGGAACATCAGCAATTCGTAACCTGATTCGTGAAGATAAAGTGGCGCAAATGTATTCTGCGATTCAAACGGGTGGCTCTGTGGGTATGCAGACCATGGATCAGTGTTTGGCCGACATGGTAGAGCGGCGTGTGATTACGCGCGAAGTGGCGAAAGAAAAAGCCAAGATGCCAGAGAATTTCTAAGGTGGTAGAAGGCTGAAAAGCTTTCCTTCAATCCCTAAAACTTCGTAGCATGTTCTTGTTCTGTGGCGTCAGAACGGGAATACTTGTATGAACTCAAGAAGTGTGGAGTTAGATAGCCTTATCTGAATGAGGCTTCTTGGCTGCAGGCTTCCTCTCGGTATTGATTTGGCTTCGTTCGAGCCACGTGAACGGTTAGGTAAACATTATGGATTTAGACAGACTCTTGTCGTTAATGGTCGAAAAAGGCGCGTCAGACTTATTTATTACCGCTGGCGTTCCGCCCTCAATGAAGCTACACGGCAAGATTGTCCCAGTGACCACTACCCCGCTGTCGCCAGAAAAAACGCGCGAAATATGTTTGAGTGTGATGAACGATCGTCAGCGCAAAGACTTCATGGCGGCCAAAGAGCTTAACTTTGCGGTAAGTGCGCGCGGTGTTGGCCGCTTTCGTGCCAGTGCTTTCTTTCAGCGCAACTTAGTGGGTATGGTGTTACGCCGTATTGAAACCCAAATTCCCGAAGTGGATGATCTTGGCCTGCCAGAAATAATTAAAGAGCTGGCGATGACTAAGCGCGGTTTGATTATATTTGTGGGGGCAACCGGCACGGGTAAATCAACCTCGCTTGCTTCCATGATTGGCCATCGTAACCGCAACTCGAAAGGTCATATTATTTCAATCGAAGACCCTATCGAATTCATTCATCAGCACCAAGGCTGTGTGATCACCCAGCGAGAAGTGGGTATCGATACAGACTCTTTCGAGATTGCCCTGAAAAATACCCTGCGACAAGCGCCCGACGTGATTCTTATCGGGGAGGTGCGTTCACGCGAAACGATGGATTATGCCATCGCCTTCGCAGAAACCGGCCATCTATGTTTGTGTACGCTTCACGCAAACAATGCCAACCAAGCCCTCGATCGTATCATTCACTTCTTTCCGGCAGATCGTCATGGTCAGTTGTGGATGGACTTATCGCTCAATCTCAAAGCGGTAGTGGCGCAACAGTTAATTCCTACGCCTGATGGTTTGGGCCGCCGTGCTTGCTTAGAGGTCTTTCTGAATACACCTTTGGCGCAAGATATTATTCGTAAAGGGCAAGTTCATGAGCTTAAAGAGTTGATGAGAAAATCCAATGAATTGGGGATGCAAACCTTCGATCAGGCCTTGTACGAGCTATATGACCAAGGCGAGTGTACATATGAAGATGCGCTTGCTCATGCGGATTCGCCCAACGACCTGCGACTAATGATTAAGCTGGGCTCTGAGTCGGATGCGCAATACCTGAGTAACGCGGCCGATGAGTTGCAGATTCAGGAAGATGAATCGAATCGCACGGGCAGGTTTTAAAACGCGGGCTATACGAGCGTCTAGCTTAGTGGTGTTGGTGTAGCCAGCTTTCCAGTATCAAACGCGCCGCGATGGAATCGACTGGTGCGGATTTGTAGTGGCCTTTGTGGCCACGAGTTTCCGCTTCTATTTTTGCTTCTTTGGTCGACAAGGTTTCATCGACAAACTCCACGTCGGCATTAAACATTCCTTTTAATCTGTTGCCGAACTTACGTGCGCGGCGGGTAATTTCCATGTCTTTGCCTTGGCTGTCGAACGGCAGCCCCACAATCACTTTGGTAGTTTTGTATTCGTCGAGCAGTGCTTTTATGTCATCCCAGTTAGGAATGCCCTCGGTCGCAGGAATAGGCACCAACTCATCGCAGCACGCCGCTAGGGCATAAGCCTCCATGTCGGCGTGGGCAACGCCAATACTTTTGGTTCCGAAATCAAAGGCGAGAATATGTTTGGTCGCGTTTTTCAAATGCAAGGAGGCTCAGGCGTGACCTATTGTGTTGGCTATGAGCTTGAAGTTAATACCGAGTTCATCTTCGAGTACTTTTCGTCGCTCATTGACTGGCACATCGAAAATGATGCTGTTTTCTGCTGGAACGGCAAGCCAGGTATTCTCGGTGAGCTCTTCTTCTAGCTGGCCGGGGCTCCAGCCCGCGTACCCGAGGGCAAACTGTGCGCCTGCAGGGCCTTTGTTTTCTGCAAGTGCGCTCACGATATCACGCGAGGCAGTGAGGCAAATATCGGGCGTGATGTGCAGGCTAGAATCCCATTTGCCTTCGTTGCGGTGCAGTACAAAACCTTGTTGAGCATTGACTGGCCCGCCTGCGAGTACGGGGTATTCACCGGCGGCGGGGTGGTAGTCCAGTGCGAGTTGGTCAAAGACTTCATCGAGATGAATATTCAGGGGCTGGTTGAGCACAATGCCCATAGCGCCTTGGTCGCTGTGGTCGCAGATGTAAGTGATAGAATCTTCAAAAATAGAGTCGCGCAGCCCGGGCAATGCAATCAAAAAATGATCGCGTAGACTGTATTCGCGGTAATCACGTAAAACGAATTTTTTTCCCATGTATTCAGTATGAGGTTTTGGGGAAATAAAACAAGGCGTTGGCTCTACCGACTTGTGCTAAGCCCGGTAATTTCAAAACGCCAGGTTCTAATGATTTCAAGTTTGTCGGTATTTAGGCGAACTTCGCGAGGAAAAGAGGGAAAAGGCGAGGCGAGTTTTACAATCTGCAAGGCTGCTTCATCCAAAATGCCGTGGCCAGAAGATTGTAAAATCTCTATGTTTTCTACTCTGCCGTTAGGCAGCAGCATAACGGAGAGGCGAAGATTGCCAAAAATTCTTTCGCGTAGCGCCGCCTCCGGGAAGTTCTTATTGCCAACCGCTTCCACTTTTTGCGCCCAGCCATTTAAATAGGCCGCATCGTGAGAGGCTTTGGTAGAAACAGATGTAAGTCGACGAATGCGTGGTTGTCGTGCAAGGTCTTGCTTCAGCTTATCGAGCTTGGCCTGCAGGCTAGAGAACTCAGGGTCCAAAAGTGGCGTGTTGAGTATGTCGCCTTCTTTTTCTTTCTTTGTTTGGTTTTCGCGATTGGTTTTGCTGTCGTCGGCGATTGTGTGGGTCGACGTATTTTTCGTCGTTATCAAATGCTTTTCTGCAAGGCTTTCTTTCTGGGCTTTTTCTTGCGGGGCGTAACTTATATCGCGAATCTGCGTATCTTGTAATTCCGCTCGTTCTTGTACCGTAAGCTCTTTTACTTGTTCAGCGGTGCCGCTCGCCTGTTGATTATACTGTGCAAGAAAATCGGCTTTTTCTGGTGTTACTTTAGTGTCGTGGGTGGCGAGGGTGATGTTAAGTGTGGGGGCGATTTTGTTGCCGCTGTCGAGTTTAAACGTGATGCCAAAAATAAGAATCGCATGCACTGCCACCGCGACAAACAGGGTAAAGCTTAAGCGATCACCGCTATCGGCTTGTTGTACTCCTGGCTGCCCATTCGCGAAGGTATCTGCAGTTGCTGTTGCCATTTTGATCGAGTTCTATATTTATTAGTCTGTAGTTTAGCTGTAAATTTTTCTTACAGAAAATCAGGGGTTAGCTTGGGAGCATTTTCGCAACAGCTTCTATTAAAGTGTCCCCAATCCGGGTGTCGTACGCGGCATCTATTTCGCGTACGCAGGTTGGGCTGGTGACATTTATTTCTGTTAAATAATCGCCGATGATATCAAGACCAACAAATAACAGGCCTTTTTCAACCAGGGTGGGCGCTACTTGCTCAACAATCCAGTGGTCTCTCTCACTTAACGCTTGCGCTACGCCAGAGCCGCCAGCGGCCAAATTGCCACGAGTCTCGCCTTTTGCGGGTATTCTCGCAAGCGCATAGGGAATCGCTTTACCGTTAACCACTAGTACGCGTTTATCACCATTGCTGATTTCGGGAATGAATTTCTGCGCCATGATGTAGGCCTTGCTGTGCTCTGTCAAAGTTTCAATGATCACACTTACATTCGGGTCGTCTACTTTGCAGCGAAAAATTCCCGCGCCACCCATACCGTCGAGCGGTTTAAAAATGACATCCTGGTGCGAGTCATGAAACTCACGCAGTTGCGCAGGCGATCGACTGACCAAAACGGGGGGGCAGCATTGGGGGAACTGAGTTGCGAATACTTTTTCGTTGCAGTCGCGCAAGCTCCGCGGTTTATTTACAACTAAGCAGCCTTGCGCCTCTGCAGCTTCCAAAATATAAGTGGCGTAAATGTATTGGCTGTCGAAGGGAGGGTCTTTTCTCATCAAAATAATGTCGAGCTCACCGAGGGCAATCTCTTCGGCTTCACCAAGCTCAAACCAGCGCTCTTCATTGTCGAAAACTTTGAGCGCCTTTACTTGGGCCATTGCTTCGCCTTGCTGCAAGCTTAAATCTTCCATTTCCATGTAGCGCAACTCGAAGCCTTTTGCCTGTGCTGCGATTAATAGGGCCAGCGTTGTGTCTTTTTTGAAGCTGAGGGAAGCGATGGGATCCATGACGACACCGAGAATTCGTGCGCCAAAACCGTTATTAGCGATATGTTTGGTCAAAATGCCTTCCTAATTGAATTTTGTGATGATTAAAAGTTGGCGAAATCGGGATTTTTGATCAATTATAAGGGGTATGCATTGCTTTTGTAGAGCCGTGAAATGCTAACGACAAAATAACTGGATTTCTTTTTCTATCAAGCAGTTATGGATAATATTGGGAATCTATGTTAAAAGTTAGGCATGTAAAAATAACCGGCACGTATCGCTCTGAGCGATGGCGCCCCCGAAATAACCACTTCAAGGTCAGTCTATGGACGTGAATTTAGAGCATCTCAAAGTGATGGTCATCGACGATAGTAAAACTATCCGTCGAACCGCTGAAACTTTGTTGAAGAAGGTGGGTTGTACGGTGGTTACAGCAACAGACGGCTTCGATGCTTTGGCAAAAATTGCGGATACTCGTCCAGATATTATTTTTGTCGACATCATGATGCCGAGGTTAGATGGCTACCAAACATGCGCCCTTATTAAAAACAATAGTGAGTTTAAATCGACACCTGTGATTATGTTGTCGAGTAAAGATGGCCTTTTCGATAAAGCTAAAGGTCGTATTGTTGGTTCAGACCAATACCTCACAAAACCATTTAGCAAAGGCGAATTACTTGGGGCGATAGAATCCCATGTGAAAGTGGCGAGAGCTAGCTAAGCTAATAGTTAACAAATGATCCAAATCTAGAATAAAAATCCAGAATTTCCTGGAGGAAATATGGCAAAAGTGCTGATTGTTGATGATTCACCGACGGAAACTTACAAGCTCACCGGGATGCTTGAAAAGAAAGGTCACCAGGTGATTACTGCTGGTAACGGCGAAGACGGCGTGGCGACAGCCAAAGCAGAAATCCCAGATCTTGTGTTGATGGATATTGTCATGCCTGGCCTCAACGGTTTTCAGGCAACGCGTCAGTTAACTAAATCGCCTGAGACTTCGCATATCCCCGTTATTATTGTGACGACAAAAGACCAAGAGACTGATCGTGTTTGGGGCATGCGCCAAGGTGCAAAAGCGTATCTCACGAAACCGATCGATGAAAAAGAATTGTTCGACACCATGGCAAAAGTTGGCGTGTAAAACTCTCGCGCGAACGAGTTAGGTGACTAGGTAATTTAAGTGGCTAGTCAATTAGGTAAAAAGAAAGGCAGTTGATAAAACTTTATGGCAAACGCTGCGTTTGAAGCACTAAAGAAACTCGCCTCGCTCAGTCGTAATTCGGCGGTGGGCTTGCCTGAACAACTCGATGTTGCACCGCGTTGGAGTGGTATCGGGTTCGAAACCATGGGGCATCGCATGGTGGTGACCATGGGGCAAATATCAGAATTATTAGATCTTCCTTCTTCCACGCGTTTGCCAGGTGTGCAGCCATGGGTCATGGGCTTGGCTAATGTGCGGGGCCGTTTGTTGCCCCTGTTTGACTTAGCGCGATTTCTTGGTGGCCACGTGCATGGGCAAAGAAAAACACACCGTGTACTGGTGTGGGAGTCAGATGATATGTACAGCGGTATTGTGGTCGATCGCGCTTTTGGTATGCAGCATTTTATTGCCGATACCTTTGTTGCTGAGACTGAGCAACTACCCGAGAGCTTGTCGCAGTATGTGAGCGGTTACTACGCTGACGCTAAAGGCCAAAAGTGGAATGTGTTCGATATGAGCGCCTTGGCCGCAGATCCAGATTTTATAAATGCATCAGCCGCGTAGCAGTTCGGCGGGTGAATAAAAACTAAAAGAGCACCGGTTAACCCCGGGTTTATAAGCATACAATCGCTTGGGAGCGTCGTATGAAAGCAGACACAGCAGGCCTAGTCACTAGGGCGAAAACCAACCCTTTACTGGCGACCTTTGTCTTCGCCTTGTTAGTACTCCTGGTGCTAATGGGATTGATTCTCTACAAGTTATTTTCGGACAGTCAGCGAGATCAGCGCTACTTAACGATGACGACGGAATTACGCGCACAGTCTTATCGTTTGACGTCCCTCTCGCGGGATGCCACCGGTGGAGACAGCGAGTCGTTTAACCAGCTTGGCCGTGTGGTTGCCAGCATGGACAAAACTTGGTCGCAACTGAAAGCCAGTGACGACCATACTCGAGTGGTATTGGCCGCGCCTTTGGCAGAATTTGATGGCATCTGGACCCGTATTAAAAGCAACTCACAAGAAATTATCGGCAATAAAGAAACCATCGTATTCTTGCACGATGTGGCTCGCACGCTGAATGAATCGCTGCCAGAGCTGCAGACGGAATATACCAACATCGTTGATATCCTATTGGAAAATGACGCACCGGCAGAGCAAGTCTCTGTGGCGCAGAGCCAAAGCTGGTACGCAGAGCGTATCGGTCGTAACGTGGACAAGATGCTAGTGGGTGGTAAAGGCGCAGACAAAGCCGCAGACCAATTCAACATCGATGCGAATGTATTTGGGCGCGTACTTAACGGTATGAAAAACGGTAACGTTGCGATGGGTATCTCGCGCGTATCGGACCAAGAAGCCCGCGCGAGCTTGGAAGAAATTACGGAACTGTTTGACTTCGTATCCGGCTCAGTAAAAGAAATCTTCGAAGCGTCTCCAGCGCTTTCTAAAGCACGTGTTTCAACGGGCGCAATTCTAGAAGACAGCCCGAAAGTCCTAGAGTCTGTCAGTGGTCTGGCAGAAGACATTGCGGCCTTGCCTTCTACACGCCCGGTCAACAATCTTGTTTTGATGATTGTTGGTGGTATGTCGCTCTTCTTCCTAATACTGATTTTCTGGAACTACAACCAGGCGACTAGTCGTCGAGCGAAAGAAACGGCGGAAACCAACGAGCGAAACCAAAACGCAATTTTGCGACTCCTCGATGAGCTGGCCGACTTGGCAGACGGGGATTTGACGACCACCGCAACGGTAACCGAGGATTTCACTGGTGCGATCGCCGACTCTATCAACTACACCATTGACCAACTTCGTGTACTGGTATCGCGCATTAACGAAACATCTGCTCGGGTTGTGACATCTTCTTCCGAAACACAGCAAACTGCACTGCACCTCGCCGAAGCTTCTGAGCATCAGGCGCAAGAAATTGCCGGAGCATCAGCCGCTGTGAACGAGATGGCTGTAACCATCGACCAAGTATCTGCCAACGCCGCCGAATCAGCGGGTGTTGCGGAGCGATCGGTATCGATCGCGAACAACGGTGCGAAAGTGGTACAAAATACTATCCGAGGTATGGATACGATTCGTGAACAGATTCAGGAAACATCAAAACGTATTAAACGTCTGGGTGAATCCTCACAAGAGATTGGTGACATCGTATCTCTGATCAACGACATTGCTGACCAAACCAACATTCTGGCACTTAACGCGGCGATCCAGGCATCGATGGCTGGTGACGCGGGCCGAGGCTTTGCGGTTGTTGCGGATGAGGTACAGCGCCTAGCAGAACGTTCTGCGACAGCAACCAAGCAGATTGAGGCGCTGGTTAAAACGATTCAGAACGATACCAATGATGCGGTTATCTCAATGGAACAAACCACTGCAGAGGTGGTACGCGGAGCTCGCCTAGCACAGGATGCGGGTGTGGCACTGGAAGAAATCGAAACGGTATCGGCCAACCTTGCAGAATTGATTCAAAACATCTCCAACGCGGCACGTCAGCAAGCATCATCTGCGGGCCACATTTCTAACACGATGAACGTGATTCAAGAGATTACCTCGCAAACTTCTGCGGGTACTGGTGCTACCGCAAAAGCGATTGGTAACCTTGCTGAAATGGCCGTTGACCTACGTGATTCTGTAACTGGCTTTAAACTCCCAGAAGAATTGATGAGTGGTACTTCGGGGCAAGACGATGACTATGATACAGAGCAAACTGAAGAATTTGCCGCGCTAGATGACGATGGCGAAATCGCAGACCTTCCACTTGAAGATCAAGTAGAAGAAGTTACTCAAGAAGAGGAAGTAGTCGACCTTTCAATGGACGATGCCTACGACGAAGACCTCTTAGACAATACAGGTTCGCGAGCTTAAGCTCGCCATACTCGCTAACTAAAGCGAGCTGAGGCAGCTTATGGTTTGGTCTCTGCAGGCAGCCCCTGATCTCACTGATCAAGAATATGAACAGTGGAGTCAGTTGCTGGAAGAACGCGCCGGGATATGTCTCGGCGACGCTCAACGTGTGTTCTTACAAACTCAAATTACCATGCGCATGCGCGAACTGGGGCACAATGATTACACCCAGTATCTGAATCGTGTGCAAGATGGTGTGACGGGGATGATGGAGTGGGCGACGCTTGTCGATCGATTGGTGGTAAAAGAAACCAGCTTTTTCCGTCACATGCCCTCTGTGACCTACGTACAAAATTATCTTCAAAGCCAAATTAACAATCAAAAACTCGACGGCCCCTTTGATATCTGGAGCGTCGGCTGTTCCTCTGGTGAAGAACCCTACACTCTGGCGATGATGGTTAACGATACCTTTGAACTCGCCAAAATCGACCCCTATTTCGGCATCATTGCATCTGACATTAGCCGAGCAGCCTTGGCCATCGCCAAAACAGGTATATACCCGCAACGCAAAGTCGAGTTGGTCGATAGCCCTATTCGGCAGCGTTATTTCTCCGCTGTTGAAAAAAACCGTTATCAAATCAGCCGCGAAGTCATCGATCGCGTTTGTTTTAATCAGGCGAACGTGCTCAACATTAACGAGTTTCCATCCATTAAGTTGGATGTGGTGTTCTGTCAAAACTTGTTGATTTATTTTCGTAAAAATTTACGCCACGAAATTATGAATGCTTTTGTTGATCGTCTTAAGCCCGGCGGTATTTTGGTGTGTGGTTTGGGAGAAGTGGTTGATTGGTCAAACGACAATACCAAACGTTTGTCGGTTGAAGAAGTACAAGTATACGAACGAATATAACTTTAATAATTAATGCTAAGACAATAGGTCCCGAGTTATGGGAGAAAAACGAAATTTTGCAGCGCTAGATTGGGTCGTCAATGAAATTTCAGAGACCCTAAAAGAAGCGCGTCAATCCCTAGAGGCATACGTCGAAGATCCAAAAGATACGACGCGTATCCGCTTTTGTCTTACGCATATTCACCAAGTGCATGGATCGTTGCAAATGGTGGAATTTCACGGTGCAGCTTTGCTGGCCGAAGAAATGGAAAAAACTGCACAAGCGATAATGGATCAAAATGTCGCTAGCATACCTGAAGCGCAAGAAGTGCTAATGCGCAGCTTGTTGCAACTCCCTATATTTCTTGAGCACGTCAAAAATACTCGCGACGATAGTCCACTACGCATTTTACCTTTGCTTAATGATATGCGCGCAGTGCGCAAGCAAAGCTACTTAAGTGAAACCGATTTATTTTTGCCAGACTTAAGTTCAATACAGGTACCGCAAGGCAAGCGTCACCCGGTGCTGGGCGATAAAAAGAAACTCAGCCAAGTCATCAAAAAGCTGCGCGAAATGTATCAGTTTGCAGCGGCAAGCGTATTGCGCGGTATAAAGATTGAAGAAAATCTTGCCTACCTCGACAAGGTGTTTCAGCGACTCGAGCTTATCTCTACCGGCACGTTATCTCACCCCACATGGGAAGCTTGTGCCACACTCGTCGATGCGCTAAAACGCGACGAGCTTGAACTCACTGTCGGTGTAAAAGGGTTGTTGCGATATATCGCTCGCGAAATGCGTTTGGTGGGTGAAAAAGCACCCGAAATTTTTGACCTGGCACCGAGAGAAAGTTTATTAAAGAATTTACTTTACTACATTGCTCGGGCCGAGGCCGGCAGTGAAAAAGTCGCCAAACTGAAACAAAAGTATGGTTTGGAAATTGCTCTTGCGGGCGGCATAGGTAAAGACGACCCCAGTAAAGGTGGGATGGTTCAATCGCCCGATGCGGATGCTATTCGCTCGGTCGTTGTCGCATTGCAAGACGAGATAGGCAACATCAAGCATGTGCTGGAACTGTCGCTTTCGGGGCAGGGTTCGGTTAACGATATTAAAGAAGTTTTACCGAGTGTTAAGCGCGTGGCAGACACGTTAGCCGTACTGGGTATTGGTGATTTACGCAAGCAAATGCTCGACCAAACAGAGCGTTTAGAAACGATTGCCAACAGTAATAGCATGGATGAAGACGCTTTGATGGAGACGGCTAATCGCATCATCGACATCGAACATCGATTAAGTGCTATTGGCAAATCGGCAGGGAAACAAGAAGACCTATCCAACATCGATGAACGCGAAGTTGAAATTGATAATGCCAAGGCCGCAGTAGTAAAAGAGTGTGCCGCTGGTTTGATGAAGTCGAAAGAATCCATTATCGATTACATTTCCTCGCAATGGGATAAGCAGCACCTGCAAGAAGTTGACGTAGCCTTACATGATATCGAAGGTGGCCTCAATATGATTCCG
Source organism: Agarilytica sp. (assembly GCA_045430305.1). Classification (GTDB taxonomy): domain Bacteria; phylum Pseudomonadota; class Gammaproteobacteria; order Pseudomonadales; family Cellvibrionaceae; genus Agarilytica. Next base: position 671,955 of record JAILXW010000003.1, read on the forward strand.
CTGCGTCGGCCTGCTGGAATTGTCGGTGCATGTGGCGCTTTCATCAAAGAGAAGCTAATAGATGGTACTGAGCACCCCAGCTTCCAAGAGCTAGAAGCCTTGGCAGACGCCATTGCCAGTGTTGAGTATTACCTCGAGCGATTAATGGAGAATCTGCATGAAGATTCTGACGCTATGCTCGAAGTCGCAGAAGAAAGTATCGCCAACCTAGGCTATGCAGTGGAGTATACGCCGCCAGTCGTTACAAGTGAGGCTGAAGCCCCGCTTGCTGTGCCAGAGGTGAGTGAGTCAGCCCCACAAGAAACCCCGTTACCTGACGATACCTCAAATGCCGCGGAGGCAGAGGCTGCTCCAGAACCGAGCGCACCTGAAGTACAAGAGCAGGTGCAAGCAGAGGTAGAAGAGACACCGGCAGAAGCTGTTACTCCGGCAAATATACCCGCCGCCCAGCCAGCTGAAGAAACTGTCGAAAGTGACATCGATGATGAAATTATTGAAATCTTCATCGAAGAAGCGGGCGAAGTTCTGGAAACGTTGCAAGAGTTCTACCCACAATGGAAATCCAATAACACTGACCAAGACGCTTTAGTTGTCGTACGCCGAGCATTTCATACCCTCAAAGGTAGTGGTCGTATGGTGGAAGCCTACGATATTGGTGAATTAGCTTGGTCTGTCGAGAACATGCTCAACCGCGTGATAGACAGAACAATCAAAGTAACGCCGCATGTTTTCAATTTAATTGACGCGGTTATCGAGATTACGCCAGCGCTCGTCAGTGCTTTTGATCGACGCGTAGTGAACCCCTATAAGGAGATTACGAGTCACTATGAATCTTTAGGGCAGCAACTAGCAGAGGGCAACCCGCCCACCGAGCTAGAGAATCCATTACCGGCCTATGAAAGCGTCGCGGCCCCAGTTGTTGCGCCAACCGGAGCAAGTACGACGCAAATCGCAGTGGAAGAAGAGGAAGAAGTAGATACAGTATTGCAAGAAATCTTCTCGCAAGAATCGGCGACTCATTTAGAAACACTGCAAAACTTCATCAAAGACATGGAAGAAGAGGCCCCCGTTTATGGTGTGCCTACTGACGAATTTCAGCGTGCGTTGCACACCCTAAAAGGCAGCGCCAAAATGGCCCAGGTGTGGCCAATCGCTAAAATTGCTGAACCCCTTGAGCTCTATATGAAAGAGCTCATCACCTTCCAGATCGATATTGATGCCGACACGTTGCAGCTTATCCGCGACGCCGCGGAATACACGCAAATGGGCGTATCCCAAATCGAGGCGGGCGAAAAAGTTGAGATACCCAAGCTCGATCAATTTGTCGCGCGCGTAGGAGAACTACGCACGATATTGGTGGGGCACTTAGTCATGCCTCACGATGTAAAAGTGGCTGCCGAGGCAAAAGGTCAAGACGTCGACCCCCGTATGCTATCGCTGGTGATGGCAGAGGAAATGGCGCTTTTACTAGAAGCCGATTCAGTGCTTAACCAGTGGCAACAAGACAACACCACCGATGAAGTATTGAAGAGAATTCTCGAAGAGCTTTCCGTATTGGAAGAAGGGGCGCGTCAAGCCAAGCTCAACGACATGGCATCGCTTAGTGCGCTGCTGCGTGAAGCCTATGAGAAAGCGCTCGCACACCACATAGCAACAGACGATCATTTCTTTAACATGTTGCGCAAGGGTCATGAAGCCCTACTTGATATGGTAGATGCCGTTGCAGCTGCACAAAATGTTCAAGCGCCTCCAATTGAAATTACTGAGGGTATACAGCAGCTAATCGACTCCGCGTCTAAGGCGATCGTTGAAAGCGAGCCTGCGGAAAGTGAACAAAGCGGTGACCTAGAGCAAGACGATACCGTTATTAGCCCCATTCCTGAGACCACAATAGAGCCATCGGTTGAAGAGGCCGTTAGCGAGAAAGTCGAAGAGGCATTTGGCGAGCAGGCTGAAGAAAGTCACGGCGCATCAGCCCTTGAGGTCGAGTCGACCCCAGAAGAAATTTCTTTTGAAGCGCTAGTAGAAGATAGTGCACACGCGTCTGAAACTGAAGTCCAAGAAGAGCCTCAGCCCCTAGCCGAAGAGCCTCAGCCAGAAGTAGAAGAAGTTCAGTTGGAAGTGGACGAGCTTCAGCCCGTCGCCGAAGAACCACAGCCAGAAGTAGAAGAGCCTCAGCCTGTAGCCGAAGAGCTTCAACCAGAAGCAGAAGAACCAGAGCCCGAGGCTGCTGCGCCTACCGGTGATGGCGTCGTTATTCCGGGCTTGATCGACATCATGGACGTCAATGATGAAGATTATGATGGCGATATCGTAGAAATCTTTTTGGAAGAAGCCGAAGAGCTGGTGGAAAGCCTTGATGAAGCGATTCATAGCTGGGAAGACGACTATTCTGACGAAGCAGCCGTTGAAGAAATTAAACGTGTATTACACACCCTGAAAGGGGGCGCGCGTCTCGCCGGAATGGAAAACCTAGGCGGTGTCACTCATGACTATGAAACCATGCTTATTGAAATGCGTGATTTCTCGAATATCGACGACGCATTCTTTAAAACGGTACATGGCTATCAAGACACCATCCTCAATGCCGTGCGAGCTGTAAAACAATTTATCGATGGTGGTTTTGAGCGAGTTGAAATTGCAGATGCAAGTGCTCAACCGGCCACCGCTCCAGAGGAAGTAGTTACTGAGCTGGCGCCCGATCAAACGAAAGCATCGGTCGAAGAGGTGCCAGAAGCTGCGCCTGAATCCGAAGATGCGAATGTCGTTAAATTCGAGCCTAAACCCAAATCAGAACCTAAGCCTCCAGCAGCGCCTAAACCTGCCGCAGCGGTGCCTAGTTTTGAAATGCCTAGCGTATCGGGTGGCGGCGGCCAGGCCGCTGCAGCCGCACCTGCGAAAAAAGCTGCACCGCAAGAGATGGTTAAAATCTCTGCAGAATTATTGGAAGAGCTGGTAAACCTCGCTGGTGAGACCTCGATCAACCGCTCACGGTTAGAGCAGTACATCAATGATTTTGGTTTCTCGTTAGAAGAAATTGATACCACACTTTCACGCTTGCAAGACCAGTTACGCCGTCTTGATATGGAAACGGAAGCACAAATTCTGTTCCGCCAAGAGCAGATGGAACAGCACGATGACTTTGACCCGCTGGAAATGGACCGTTATTCCCACTTACAGCAGCTATCACGTTCGTTAATAGAATCAGCATCTGACTTGGCGGATTTGAAAGGCGATCTCAATGAGCGTCTGAAAGTAACAGAAACACTCTTACTGCAACAATCGCGGGTAAATACTACCTTGCAGGAAGGGCTCATGCGTTCGCGCATGGTGCCATTCTCTCGTCTGGTGCCTCGTTTGCGCCGCATTGTGCGCCAAGTGGCAGCTGAGCTTGGCAAAAATGTCAGCTTCGAGCTTGATAATGTCGAAGGTGAATTGGATCGATCGGTACTTGAGCGCATGGTGCCACCCTTTGAGCACATGTTGCGTAACGCGGTCGATCACGGCATTGAAAGCCCAGAAGATCGCGCACAATCTGGCAAATCTGAATCAGGTCGTATCGTATTAACGCTGGCGCGCGAAGGTGGCGATGTCATTATTCGACTCGCCGATGATGGTCGTGGTGTAAACCTACAGAGGGTACGAGAAAAAGCCATCGAGCGTGGTTTGATGGCGGAAGATGCCGAACTGGCCGATCACGACATCATGCAATTTATTTTGCACGCAGGCTTTAGTACGGCAGAAAAAGTGTCACAAATTTCTGGTCGTGGTGTCGGTATGGATGTGGTGCACGCCGAAATCAAACAGCTCGGTGGCTCTGTCACTATTAACTCTGAATGGGGCAAGGGCACTGAATTTGTGGTGCGTTTACCATTCACCTTGTCGGTTAACCGTGCATTGATGGTTGCGATAGGTGGCGATCACTACGCCGTACCCTTGAGTTCTATCGAAGGTATTGTGCGTATCAGCCCCTTTGAGCTTGAGCACTACTATTCCAATAGCGATGCGCAATTTGAGTACGCCAGCGAAAACTACCATGTGCGCTACCTCGGCGCACTTCTTAAGCGCGGCACTCAAGCCACGCTTACTGGGCACGTTCTACCGTTGCCTGTATTACTGGTACGTTCGGCAGAACACACGATGGCGTTGCAAGTAGACGCGGTGATGGGTTCTCGTGAAATTGTGGTAAAAAGCTTGGGGCAGCAGTTCAGTACAGTGCCAGGTCTATCGGGTGCCACGGTTATGGGTGACGGTTCAGTGGTCGTGATTCTCGACCCTCATGCTCTGGTGCGTCAAGAAATTGCCCGCGCTAGCATCCTTATCGATGGTACAGAACTACAAGACAGCGCGGAACAAATCGAAGATCAGCGTATTAGACAAATCATGGTGGTGGATGATTCGGTTACAGTACGCAAGGTAACAACACGCTTCCTCGAACGGGAAGGTTTTGAAGTGGTGACCGCGAAAGACGGTGTCGATGCCATTCGACTTTTACAAGAAGGTGTCCCTGATTTGATGCTGCTCGATATTGAGATGCCTCGAATGGACGGTTTCGAAGTGGCAAAAACAGTACGTGCAACAAAACGTTGGGAAGATCTCCCCATCATCATGATTACATCGCGAACGGGCGATAAGCACCGTGAGCACGCCTTGAGCTTAGGGGTAAACAATTACTTAGGTAAGCCCTATCAAGAAGATATTCTACTCGAAGCAATCGGTGACATATTGGGTCAAACAGGCGTACGAGTTTAAGCGCTGAGGTAATGGCTATTGAAGTGTTGTACAGGTCTTGTAGTTGGTAACAAAGTAGCGCTGACTCGATGTTGTGGTGTGTACTGTAATGCCTTTCGCTTCTATATCACTGGAGCGCAATACGTCGAGAGCGGAGTGGGAAAAGGCAGCGTATGGCTTCGCTCAACTTAGGTTTATTGGCCGATACCACAATGGAGCTTAGCAAGCTCGAAAGCGTTGTTTCTCATGCGAAATATTCCGTTGCGTCATCGCTTCTAACACGTTTTGATGATCTAGAGAATTTGCCTAACGTTGACTGTTGGGTAGTAAGTGTTGATATGGACGATGAACGCTCGCAGGCGCTGGTCGACAAACTAGATAATCAGGGTGTGCCCATTATCTATGACGAGGCCGATGGCGAAAAAGAATTAAATCTTGATGAGCGCGCCCGCCGTTTCTCTAAAAAAATTGCATCCTGCGGTTTTGGTTCAGAATATAAATCAGAAAACCTGCATCGAGCTGACTACGTCTGGGTGCTAGCGGCATCTGCTGGTGGCCCGGAAGCGGTATTGCGCTTCCTGCAAAAAGTGCCGCCAATGGATAATGTCGCCTTAGTTTATGTGCAGCATATGGACGAAGCCATGCTGCAGCCCATGATCAAGTCGTTGAAGCGCAATTGTGAGTGGGACGTGCACTTGTGCGACAGAGCAATGTCGATATACGAACGTCGTCTCTACGTTATATCACCTGCAGCGCAAGTGGATATCAATGAGATTGGCGCATTTAGCCCTACACAAACGCCCTGGCAAGGGGATTATCGCCCCTCAGTTGATCAGATGGTTGCGAAGATCTGGCGTCAATTTGGCAAAAACAGCGGGGTGATTGTATTTTCTGGTATGGGTAACGACGGTGCCCGTACTTGCCGTATGATTAAAAATGCTGGGGGCCAAGTTTGGGTGCAATCGCCAGAATCTTGTGCGGTAGACTCTATGCCCAAAGAAGTCATCAATACCCATTGTGTTGGCTTTGTTGGTGCACCGGAACATCTCGCGACCCATTTTTCTGTCTATCATAAAAAACTGAGTCATATGAACTCTGAGCCAAAAGAAGAAAAGCATCATGACTAAACCATCCCTTTCAATTACCAATGAAACTGAAATTCCTTGCATGCTTCTGCCTATGGTCGAGCACACTATTATTTTGCCCAATACTTCTGTGGCCGAAATGTGCGCGGTCACAGGGCTTGAAGCCATCGAAAATGCGCCAGAGTGGTTAATGGGGAACTACAACTGGCGCGGAACTCAAGTGCCGGTAGTTTCAATCGAGGGGGTAAACGGCGGCGAAGTGATATTTAACCGAGGGGGTCGAATAGCGGTACTCAATAATACCGGGCAAAACCCTAGCTTGCCCTTTATCGCAATTCACACTCAGGGTATTCCACGTATGTCGCGCGTGGGGGAAGACGATATCACTCAGGATGAAGGGGCGCCCCATCGCCATTTTGATGTAATGGCGGTTAAAGTGGGTATGGAAGAATTCTTTCTGCCCGACGTGGCCGCACTTGAAGACGCTTATCTAAAATTTCTCAGCAATAAAACACACTAGCCTATCGACTATTCTATGCCGAGCGTGACCTGCACCACCTCGGTTTAGTGCAGCTTGTCACCGCTTTGCGTAGGGAAAATGTCGTGTAACGAGGCTTCGGTGAATTCGTAATCCTTGCCGCAAAATTGGCAATCTACGTTAATCGACCCCTGCTCAAGCAAGAGTGCCACCGCATCCTCAAAGCCCAATGAATGCACTGCATTGGCACTGCGTTCGCGCGTACAAGCGCAGTGAAAACGTGTTGGTTTTGGCGAAAACGCGCGGCAGGTCATATCGTGAAACAGACGTATTAATAGGGTCTCACTGTCTAATTCGAAAAGCTCTTTCGGTGTTAGTGTGTTGGCTAGCTGAATGCTAGTTTCCCAAAGGTCTGCTCGCTGCTCTTCGTCAGTAACTAATTGAGCGGGTAAGCATTGTAAAAACAAACCCCCGCAGGCACTCTCACTGGCGAATAGTTGAATGTGGGTAGGCAGTTGTTCTGACTGCTGAAAGTAGCCTTGCAGGGCCTCTGCTAAGCTCGCTGATTGAATCGGTACAACGCCCTGATAACGCTTGCCTTTGAGCGGGTCTATGGTGATGGTCAGCATGCTTTCGCCTAGCAAGTCTTGCAGCTGCATTGACTCAAAGCTCTGCTTGTCTTCTTGGTCAGCCTGCATACGTACAATACCGCGAACATCGCCCTTGTGATTAGCTTCGGCCATGATGAGCGCAACGTCGCCAGAGCCACGCGCTTGTAGCGTTAACGTGCCCTCAAACTTAAGCACTTCAGATAACAGTGCTGCTGCGGCAAGAAATTCACCAAACATCGGCGTCAATGCAAAAGGAAAGTGTTGGTGCGAGTGGGCTTCCTGAAAGGTCTGTTCCAGGCAGGTGATTTCGCCACGAATATCGGTGTCGTCAAACAAAAAACGTTGAATTTGGTCGTTGCTGGCCATGAATGCTAAGTGTTAACCCCTGTGTTTCAAGTCGTGAGTAAAAATCGCTTTATCGACAGCGCAATGGCTGTCGTGTCTATGTATTGTCGAGAATATCGCGCTTAATTTTATGCAGCATACGACGCTCTTTGGTATTCGGTTTTGTATCGCTGCGCACGCTGCCTCCAAAGGCGCGACGCTCTTCTGCGCGCAGCTGGCGCTTCTCGATACTCTCTTGGGTTTCTCTATAGAGTTTCTGTGCCTCAGGTGCCCCACGCCGTTGATCGGATAGCTCAAGCACCTCTACCGATACATCATCCCACCCTCGGCGTAGGGTCAAGACCATACCGCGTTCAATTTCTTTACTGGCTTTCGCTCGCTCGCCATTGACGCGTACTTTACCCCCGTCGATGGCTTGTTTCGCTAACGAACGAGTTTTGAAAAAACGGGCGGCCCAGAGCCATTTGTCTAGCCGAATACGCTGCGGGTTTTCGCTCATAATGACGGATGAATATAAAGTTCTAAGCTTTGAGGGCTAAGTGCCAGATTATAACGTGTGTGGTGGCATGATTTCGTCAAAATGTTCAATGCCTATAAATTCTTCAGGGTGGTGACTGGGGCGTTGGCTGTCAGGCGCAGTAATGCACACTAAGTGAGCAATGCCGAATCGTTGAGCGCTGCGAAGTACGCGTGGAGTGTCGTCGATGAATATAGCACGCTGTGGGTCGAAATTTTCGCGTGCCAGTAACTGGTACCAAAATGACTGTTCTTCCTTGGGTGATTGAAACTCATGGGATGAAATTACGATATCAAGAAGGGCGTCGATTTCTGTCACGCTGAGTTTTAAGGCCAGGCCTTTGGGGTGCGAATTGGTAATGAGTACCAGCTTTTTACCCAGTGCGCGCAAGCGCTTTAAAAACAGTTCGGCCTGTGGGCGAACCTGAATTTTATGTTTTACCTCGTGCTTTAAGGCTGGCACATCAAGATCGATCATGTCAGACCAGTGATCGAGACAGTACCATTCTAAGGTCCCTTCGTACTGTCTAATCTTTTCTTGTAGGTAGGTTTTTGCTTCGAGGTTAGAAACATTATGGGCTTCGGCGTAACGTTCCGGTAAATGAGTAAACCAAAAGTAGTGGTCGAAATGAAGATCAAGCAGAGTGCCGTCCATGTCGAGCAGTACAGTATCTATTGTGTGCCAATCAATCATGCGATCTCCGGAGAAGGCTTCAGGGTTATTCAGCGATACGTTTGTGGTGAGCGTTCCGAGTTCATTTGTGCAGGCAAAACAGGCTTTAATCTGAAGCAATAATGCCTTCTTTACGAAAGACTATATATACTAGCGGGGCTGGATGTATGCCGATTCGACTTTGGAAAATTCATTATGCCTGAACCTCCTAAAATACTCACTCGTAAACAGGTGAACGATAGCTTCCTGTTTAAGGTTGATCGTGTAGAGTTGGCGTTCAGTAATGGCGAATTACGCACCTATGAATACCTTAAAGCCGGTGAGCACGCTGCTGTTATTGTTGTACCGCTTTTGGATGACGACACCGTGATTTTTGTAGAAGAATACGGCGCCGGTGTTAACCGCTACGAATTATGTCTGCCTAAAGGCAAGGTAGACGAAGGCGAAAGTTTTGAAGAGGCCGCACTTCGGGAATTAAAAGAAGAAGCCGGTTTTGGTGCGCGCGAACTTGTCCATATCAAAAGTATGTCGCAGTCACCCAATTATATGGAGCACGAAACCCAAGTCATTCTTGCGCGGGGCCTGTACGAAGAAAAACTCAAGGGTGATGAGCCAGAAGATTTAATCGTGCACCGTCTGCCTTTTAACAATCTCACAGATATAATCTTGCGACCAGAAGTGACTGAGGCGAGAACAATCGCCGCACTCTTATTGGCGCAGCAATGGATCAAACTTAACAAGTGAATTAACTTATGAATTTAGATGAACTGCTCAACGAAGTGCTCAATATCTCACGTGCCGCCGGAGACGAGATATTAAAAGTCTACAATGATGCTTCTGGTATTGATGTTGAAACCAAGTCAGACAGCTCGCCGGTAACGCAAGCGGACCTCAAAGCAAACGCTTTGATCGTCGAGCGCCTTGAAGCGCTTGACCCTAAGTACCCTGTGCTTACCGAAGAATCCAACATGGCCGATTTCGAAATACGCAAAAACTGGTCGCGCTATTGGATCGTTGACCCCCTCGACGGAACCAAGGAATTCATTAACCGCAATGGCGAGTTCACTGTAAACATTGCTTTGATTGAAAATCACCAGCCAATTCTAGGTGTGGTGTACGTACCGGTACAAGACACTGCCTACTTGGGTCTGGTCGGTGAAAAAGCAGAAAAGATCAGTGGCGATCAGCGAGAAGTCATTGCCTGTCGCAAACTCAAATCAGTGCTTCCCGTGGTAGAAATTGTGGCGAGTAAAAACCACCTTAATGCGGATACAGAGCAGTTTATTGCTGCAGTGCAAAGCGCCTATGGCGAGATCGATAGCAAGTCGATTGGCAGCTCATTGAAGTTTTGTTTATTGGCCGAAGGTAGTGCCGATGTGTATCCGCGTTTTGCCCCCACTAGTGAGTGGGATACAGCCGCTGCGCAGGCCGTTTTACAGGCAGCTGGCGGGCAAGTCTACAAACAAGACCTTACGCCGCTAGATTACAACGCCAAAGAAAATATCCTCAACCCCTACTTTTTTGCCGTTGCCGATACGTCAGTCGACTGGAAAACGGTTCTCCAGCAAACGTCTGTTTAATCTAAACGACTGTTTTTATTGAAGTTATTCCTTGCGCCGAGCAATGTTTTGATCGGCGCCATCTCGATTTCCCTTTCCTTTCCCTGTGCAAACTTTGGTGACTAATGTCGCTTAAAAGATGATCGAAGCGAACAAAATGTGAAATTGTCGATTTTATCGATTTCGATTTGTGTTAAAAATATAGTCACAGTCCTAACACTGTTAGACAAATAAAAATAAACACACACACGGTGGCAGGTCGAGCACCCAGCAGACTCCTGTAACCGGTAATATGAGTAGTTAGGTATTACCAATAATGAATAATTTAAGACACCAATTCGTCGAGCGTCATTACGCCGATGCCGCACAAGATGGCGGCTCACTAATCATCAAATTAGAGCGCGAAATCGCATGCCTAGAACGCCAACTTGAACGCTTAGTCATGCTGGATGGCAGCATAGATCAGCGCACTCAAAATACTTACAGCGAAATGATCTCCAGTCGCCGTGATATTTTGACTGATTTGGGGTATTAAAATTTGTATAGTGAGAGCGCTGTCGGGTCAATCTAAGCCCTGATTCAAGCCCTCGAAAAATATACCAGCATACCTATTAACGCATGGGCGTAAACTCAAAGTTTACGCCCATTTTTGTCTCTAGAATTTTTAAATCCAAACGATCTATACGGCGCAGTATTTTCGTAGCATCATGTGCTTCTACAGCCCATTGGTATAGACCACACATATGAAAACCATTTTAATTACCGGTGCCAGCAGGCGTCTCGGTTTTTACCTCACAGAGCAGTTTCTCGCCCAGGGCGATCAGGTGCTTGCGTTAACACGTGAACCTTCGGTTGAACTCACCAAACTTGATGCGAAAAACGCAATGCTGCACGTATTTGTATTGCAAAATTATACTGAGGCCAACATCGACAGTACGCTTACTGTTATTCGTCAGAAGTTCACAAAGATTGATCTTATCGTTCACAATGCCTCGGCGTTTTATAAAAATACAGAATATTCTTCGCAACAGTTTGGTGAGTTTTTTCAGGTTCATATGGCGATGCCGGCGCAAATTAATGAGACTTTGCGAGATCATCTATACGACGAGAACAAGCCTTCTGTAATTATTCACATTACCGATATCTACGCAGAAAACCCTAATAAAGAATACGTACTATATTGCGCGACCAAGGCAGGGTTAGAAAACTTAACTAAGGGGTATGCAAAAAAGTTCGCCCCGGGGGTGAGGGTCCTTTCTATTCAGCCCGGCCCTATTCAATTTATGGATAGCCACACCGATGAGGAAAAAGCGCAAGTGATGCAAGAAACGCTACTGCCTTCAGAAGGAGGGTTTCAACCAATACTGTTGGCCATCAAGAGCGCTATCGACAACCCGTATATGACCGGTAGTTGTATCAAGGTCGACGGTGGTCGCTCGCTCAGTGGTAGGTAAACCAAAGGCGCTTAAATCTGCCCGTTTGTCCTTCCCTAGAGTGAATATGTTGATGTAAGGCTCATCGAAGTTTTCGAAAAATAGAGTGTCGACTTTTGCAGAAATTTTTAAAATGTCGATATCGGCTGTACGATCTTTTTGGCTGCGTAGCGGGTCACTACGATCGCGGCCCAGCCGAATCTCAATACAATTCAATTCGGCTTTAAAAGCGTCAGGCTGTAAACCAGAAGGAATAATAGCGAGAGAATTCAAAAATGGGTGCCCGCTGGTGATTTTTACCGGCGGAGTGTAGTAAAAAGGGTAGGCGATGAAAGCACCGAATCGATTAGCCAACGCCGCAAGCATCTTTACGGCGTTTTTTTCTGGCTCAATGTTACTTCCCAAAGATAAATAGTAGTGCATCTATGCGGTCTCATTTCGCTGTTCGAGCGCGAGGTGTTTGGCTTGTTTAAAGTCGACTTTGCCAGTGCCAAGTAAGGGTAGGGCGTCTACGCGTAGAATTTGGCTAGGTATCATTAAAGCATTGTGCTTTTGTGTAATCATAGTCTTTTTAATTTCGGCTAGTGTAATGTCGCGTTCACATAGAAGAATAATTTTTTCACCCTTTTTTTCGTCAGGAATATTCACCGCAATGCATTGAAAATCATTGTAGTCATCTTGCAAGCTAGCACTCACTGCTGCCTCTACTGAGCTTAAGCTTATCATTTCCCCGCCGAGTTTGGCGAAACGGGAGTAGCGATCAACAATGGTGAGAAAACCATCTTCATCGAGATAACCTTTATCGCCAGTGATGTACCAGCGGCGGCCATCAATAACTTTGATGCTTTGATCTGTTCGTTTTGGGTCATTTAAGTAGCCCTGCATTACCTGAGCGCCGCCGATTAATATCATACCTCGATGACCAGAAGGAAGCTCTGTCCAGTTTTCTGGGTCAACAATTTTAAAACTTGTACCCGGTAGCGGCATGCCCACTGTTCCTGTTTTTTCACCAAGCTGTACTGACCAAGAATTAGTATCGAGAGTGTTGGGTAGGTTAACACTTGCAACGGGGGTGGTTTCGGTCGCGCCGTAACCTTCGAGAATGTCCAGATTAAATTTATTTTTAAATCGTTCGCACACTTCAAGGTTTAGTTTTTCTGCTCCTGCAATAACCAGGCGTAAACTTTTTAGCATGAGTGGGTGCACCTTGAGATTGCGTTCATATAAGCGCAAAAAGGTCGAAGTGCCACACATGATGGTGCCGCGATATTTGGCTACCGCCTTGCTGATGCCCACTACGTCGGTGGGGTCGGGGTGGCACACCATCGGCAAACCCTCTACCAATGGTAAAAATTGCGTGACCGTTAACCCGAAGGCGTGAAAAAGCGGCAGCGAGGCGACCATAACGTCTTTGTCTTGCATATTGAGAACGTCAGATATTTGTTTGAGGTTGGCCATAATGTTGGTATGGCTTAAACAAATGCCCTTTGGGCTGCCTTCGCTACCACTAGAAAATAAAATAGCTGCTGTTGCATCGGCAGAGACGGGCTTATTGTATAGCGCTTTAATCGCGCACGTAGGCAGCAAGCGAACGCTTGCATAAGTGAGCAAGCTTTCTGTTTTGCTAATCTCTTCTTTTAACTCTTCTAAATATATGATTTTTCGAGTGCTGAAGTTTTCAGAAAAATGTATGCCACGCGCTTCTAGCTTTTTAATGAATTTTTTAGAGGTGTAAATGGTATCGATCGACGCTTGCTCTAGCGCGCTAGCCATCGCGTCACCGCTGGCGGTGTAGTTGAGGTTGACGATGGTCTTCCCCAGCATTAGACCTGCAGTGTTGGCAATAACGCCGCCAGCACTAGTAGGCACTAGAATGCCGATGTTTTGTTCGGGGCTAATGTGCTTAATTCTGCGAGAAAAACAAATCGCCGCAGCAAGTAGCTGGCCTCGAGATAATTTGTGGCCATTACTTTCGCCAATGGCCAGTGCTTTTGGATCTGACTTACAGCGATCGACAATCGCGTCAGAAATAGAAGGCAAGTTGTCAGCGTAGTGTTGCCAAGAGCTAATAGAAAGGTCGAACACGCGTCGTTTTAATTCGTCGCATTTTAAATGAATGCTTTCTGGCTTGCCAAAGGCAACAAGTAATTCACGCTTCCAGCCTTTATTGGTTTGGGTTTTCAATTTTTCAGAAGAATAAGACCACTGGCTGCCCCACAAACCTCGCAAATAAAATGGTTGAATCACCACGTCGTCATTGCAAAGTGTGGCCGCATGTTCATAACCGCGACGAAAAGTGCCTAAGTGCCCCGTGCGGCTAATGGCGCCTTCCGGGAATAAACATACAACCTTGCCTTCATTTAATAGATTCGCTACGCTTTCTAGCGAAGATTTACTACTTGCGCCACGTTCGATCGGTACACAGCCAAACAATTTAAAAAACCACGTTAAATACCAGGTTTCGTAAATACGTTTCAGCATAACGAATTGAACCGGGCGAGGGCTGGCAAGTTGAACAATGGCCCAGTCAATCCAAGAAATATGATTGCCAAGTAAAAGCACACCACCTTGGCTGGGAATGTTTTTCATGCCCTCTACCGTTAAGCGATAACGGCTCGACATAGCGATAGACAGAATAATTCGAACAAGACTTTGTGGTAATTTGTAAACTGTGTAAATACCACCAACAAATGCGACAACAGCAATAAGAATGAGCAATTGCTTACTGCCAATACCCGCTAATGCAAAGCTTACGGTTAGCATTAAAAAGGCAAACATCGCAATGTTCTGAATTAAATTGTTGCCCGCGAGCACCTTGCCCAGCTCATGCTCCTGTGCGTAATATTGAATAAGTGAATTTAAAGGTACGATAAACATACCGCCCATTGCACCAATGAATAAAAAGTCTAGGCCCATGAGTAACTGGCTTGTTAGCGTTGGCAATATCGCCAAACCTAATGCGATACCGGCGGCCGCGATAGGAATTAAACCGGTTTCAATATAATTGCGTGACACGCGGCTGGCGATAATCGAACCGATGGCAATGCCCAAACCGGAAGCGCCTAAAATGGCTTGAATAACAATGGTGTTTAATTCACCCGTTTGTGCTTTTGCAAACGCAGGGAAGGCCGCCAGCATGACTTGCCCAATCGACCAAAACATCGCTAAACCAATAATCGACAAACGAATGTTTTCGCGTTTTAGTACTGGCTCGAGTTGTTGTTTTACCGCGCTAATGCCAACGGTTTTATCGGCCGCTTTTTTAATTGGCGTGTCTGTTTGAGGTAAGCGATACACCATAACTAATTCAAATATGGCGGTTGCCATCAAAATAAAACCAACGGGAACTAGGTGAGAAACCACATCGGTTTTACTTTGTGCTCCATCAGGGAATACGGCCTCAAAAACAATAGAAAAGGCAAAAGTGCCCGCAAGAATTGCGATGATCGTAGCGGCAGAGACAACACCATTCGCCTGCGCTAAATGTTCCTTGCCAAAAAAGCCGCGTATGTAGCCAAGCTTAGCCGGGGAATAAAGCGCCGATTGTGCGGCTAATAAAAAAGTCATCGCAAAGGAAGCCCAAAACCAGCCAAGTGCGTAGCTAACGGTAATTCCTATCGTTAGACAAACAGCGGCCCATGCTGTTGTACGCATTACTCGGTGTTTTGCATGAGAATCAGAAAGGCGCCCGGCGGGCACGAATAGCAAAATAAAAGGCAGCAAAATAAGCGAGTTAAGAATGGCGGTTAGCACCACTTGCTCAGAACCGTCGTGAATTTTAAAAATCGTATTTTGAATAACGATCTTGTGACCTAAATCGACAAAGGCATTCAAAAAAACTGCGGCGAGAAAGGGAATGCTACCAGCGCGTGCGAGAAGTGTGCTCATGTGTAACTCGATCCTGGGTGAATGAAACAGCCCTCAGTTTGGCTTCAGCTTGTTATTTGTGCAACTTTGATATAGTTTGTTGATAAATGTAAGACAACAAGTTGCAATATTCGATACTTAAGGCCCAAGGACAGCGTTTATGGCACAAACTTCAGCCCTGCTGACTACCCTCAAAAAACAGCTCAAAGCCCATGGTAAGACCTATGCCGATCTAGCGACAGCTTTGGATCTTAGCGAGGCCTCGGTCAAACGGCTATTTGCAGAAGAAAACTTTACCTTGCAGCGCCTAGACGCCGCCTGCGGTTTTATTGGTTTGCAAATAGAAGAGCTGGTGACGCTCATGAACAAAGAGCAGCCTCAGCTTAAACAGCTTAGTGCGCAGCAAGAAACAGAGGTCGCCGCTGACCTACTTCTATTATTGGTGGCCGTGAGTGTGATGAACGGGTTCACAATGCAAGACTTGCTCAGCCAGTATGAGATACAAGAAACTGAGTGTGTGCGGAAGCTGGCGCATCTTGACCGCCTGAATATTATCGAGCTCTTGCCCAATAACCGTATTAAATTACGTGTCGCACCGAATTTTCGCTGGCGTGCGAACGGCCCTATCCAGCAGTTTTTTCTTAAACATGTGCAACGCGAGTTTTTTCATTCCCGTTTTGAAGGGGAGGAAGAAAAGCTAGTGGTCTTAAATGGTGTTTTGTCGAAGGCCTCCAATGCTGAACTGCAAGGCAAAATGCAGAAGTTAGCGAGAGATTTCAATGAGCTGTTGCAGCATGATGCCGCCCTACCAATGGATGAGCGCTACGGCAACACCATGGTTATGGCGCTGCGCCACTGGCAATACGACATGTTTAGCCAGTACCGACGTGATTGAGAGTTTGAGTTCCAAGATCCAGGATTTGGGCGACATAATTTGGCTGAAGTGTGCGTTAAATCATTCCGCTGTATAAAAGTTAGGCTATGTTAAAGGTTGTATAAAGACCGTTTAAACGTTGCGAAAAGAAACGTGACTAGCGACCGTAGCAAAGAGGCGGGAATGACTGATAAATCGTGGATGCTTAACCCCAAAGCAATTCGACACGCCAAAGAGTGTATACAGTTGGTGCGCGAGCGAGAAGGTGTCAAGTTACGCCTGTCGCAAGAAGATTTTTTACCGCAATTGCACCAACAAGTGGACGCAAGTGGTTGCCCTGAATTAGGTGAAGCGTATGCTCGTCTTATTTCTATGGCGGGTGTTGGTTTTGTCATTCAGCAGTTGCAGCCTAAAAATAACCAACAAGAAAGTTTGGGTCGGGGTGATGTACAAACTTTTCGAGCGGTAGGAGATGAAGACATCGCATCGTTTCATAGTGCAGAAACGGTTGAATATGGTGGTCGCGTCTATCCTAAATTTCGCTCTGGCTTACAATTTCGCGGCGTGTATCGTGGGCAGCCAACCTATTCTTGACCCTTTTCGTATATTTGCACCCCAGCGAGAGCTGATACAAAAAAGCTATAAAATAACTCTTCCAATGGCGAATGCGTCATTACGCACGTTGTGATGTTCGTATTCGCAAATTATTTTTCTGGCCAATATTTAAGATATAAAAATTGTGAGCACTGATAAACACATAAATTATTTAGAATTCCCCTGTTCAGATTTTGCTGTGACCGAAGCGTTTTTTAGCAAGGTGTTTGATTGGCAATTTCAGCACTGGGGTGACGAATACATGAGTTTCTCTAATGCAGGTCTAGAAGGTGGGTTTTATCGCGCTACAAAAACCAGTGATCACGATGCTGGCGCTGCTTTGGTGGTGATTTACGCGAACGATTTGGAAGAAACTTATACGCGCGTAAAAGCTGCTGGGGCGAAAGTTGTGAAAGAAATTTTTGAATTTCCGGGTGGTCGCCGATTTCATTTCAAAGAACCTAGCGGCAACGAATTGGCGGTGTGGTCTGCACAGTAAACCCCTTATATGAAAAAACCGAATTTTAGTAATCGCCACAACGAAGAAACCCTTACTCAAGATGGGCGGCGTATTTGGTTGTCGCGTGCGTGTGCGGTGGTGGCTCACGTTGCACTTTACGAAGTAGAGAGCGGGCAGTGGTTCATTCTGTTGGGTAAGCGCGGGGAAAGTACGCCAGACTTTCAAGGTTACTGGGGTTTGCCTTGCGGTTATTTAGACTGGGATGAAAGCCTCGTTCAAGCCATGCTGCGAGAAGTGTGGGAAGAGTGCGGGCTGTATTTGCCATCGCTTTCTGAGGCTGAGCAGTTCGTTTGGTCTCAAAACTCATGCGTGCTTCAACAAGAAAACATTCAAGAAACCCCATGGGCAATTGCCGATGTTCCTCGGTCCCAAAAGCAAAATGTTAGCATGCACTACGCGGTGCTATTTAGTTGGCGAGGGCAGCCTTTGCCTGAGCTTAGCGATGCTTACGCAGAACCCGGAGAAGTGGCGGGAATAGAGTGGGTCTCGATTGAGAAAGCCATGGAGATGGACCTCGCTTTCCATCACGGCAAACGTATTCAAATGCTGTGGCAAGACCACAGCGATGCCTTCTTGCAGGTAGAGCAGGCATCTAAGCGCCGTTAGCGACAGTCGCTGTACCCATATGTATAACAGCATGTCTAGCCCAGGGTGCTTCCCAAGATTGTGCTGGCGATCAGCGCATCATATGAGACTTGGCGCACAATTCGAACTTAGATTCCAAACGTTATTCCCTTTTTTTATTTCTAGCCGTCTATGAGGGTAAGTGCGACGGACATCGCGCTTGCAGACAGTTTTATAGTGGATGCATGCCCAGCTTAATCGGCTCTCAAGGATGGTATCGATAGGCAAAGGACTAGGGCTACTCAGGGCGCGGTCGTACTGTGCCTTTTTAAAAGGCCCCATCCCCCCGGGGCCTTTTTTATCTAACCCCCTTCGTTTTATATCGCTTTTTGGGTCAGTTTTACTGAGCTATTAGAAATAAATGCGTTTTTTTTGTAAAAATATTCCCTCTTTGACGTTTCAATCGTCATGTAAGGTAAGAGCGGAAACACGGCTAAGGTGACCTTTTAGGTCAGAGGAGTTTTGGTCATGGATGACCCCGCTCGCCTACTTCGACGTACGCGCCAGGGTTTAGCAAGCCAAGCCGCAAAAGAAAGGTTTTAAAAAGGTGTAAACATGATAGCTTTGATAAAGCGTGCCAAAACGTTTGTACTTCTATTGGCAGCCATGGTTTTGGCAATGCTTGTCTGGAAAATGTACGTGTTTACCAGCCCTAACTCCTTGGCGTATGTCGTTGAGCCAGAAAGGTTTAACGCCCAAGGCGCTCAGGGTGAACTGCAACAAGTTAAGAGAGCGACCGAGCTGCATATAGTGAGCATTCTTGATCGGGACTAGCCTAAACGTCAGTTAGCCTAAATTCCCCCGTCTTTTTCCTCCCTGGTTAACTAAACTATAGGTACAGTCGTCTACTCCTGTGCCTCATGCCTAAAGCAAAGAAAATAAAACTTCCTATTGAAAAGCTCCTTGTTGGTTTGATGGTGGATATTGAACTGCCATGGACCAAGCACCCTTTTCTGTTCTCTAAATTCAAAATTCAATCAGCCTCAGAAATCACAGTGATTAAGAAACTGGGTTTGAAAGAGGTGACAGTCTTTCCGGAACAGAGCGATATTCAAATGGCGAAAACAACAGAGGTGCCAGGGGGCGTCTCTGAAAAAGAAAGCGATGACTTAACAGAACAGCACTGGGAAGATAAAAATAGCAAGATCGAAGGGGCCGAGAAATACCGTACTAAGCGTCGCGCCGTTAGTAAGAAATACCAAGAGCAGGCGATGATGGTGCAAAGGCTCACCAAAGATATGAAATCGTCACCTGCGAACGCGATTCGTGATGCCGTTGATCTTGTAGATAGCATGTCGGATTCGTTTGACGAGCAGCAAGAATTTTTTACCAACCTGGTCAATTTAGGCAGTGGCACTCACACAATATACAACCATACCGTGAATGTAATGGTGCTAAGTATGTGTTTAGCGCGTGCCGAGGGAATTCGCGGGAATGAATTACGAACGCTGGCGCGTGGGGCATTGCTGCACGATGTTGGTAAGGTGGAATTGCCAGGGCCGGTCCTCAATAAAAAAACGGCACTTACTAAAGCGGAGCTGGGTGTCTTTCGACAGCATGCCTTATTAGGGCGGCGACTATGTGAAAGAGTAGAAGACCCGCGTGAAGAAATGTTACAGGTTATTGAGTGGCATCATGAATATTTAGATGGAAGTGGTTACCCCAATAAACTAAAAGGCAGCAAAATTCCGAAATTTGTTCGTATCGTGACGATTGCCAATACCTACGATAACCTATGTAACCCAGACAATATTACACGAGCGATGACACCTAAGATTGCGCTCGCAACAATGTATTCAAAATTTAAAGACAAACTAGACAATGATTTAGTGCAAAAATTTATTACCATCATGGGCATATACCCGCCAGGCAGTGTGGTTAGCCTTAACGATGAAAGCCTTGGTGTTGTGGTAAGCGTCGAGCCAAAAAATATGCTTCGTCCAGAAGTGCTTGTGTACAACCCCGATATCCCACCTCAAAAAGCCCTAATAATCAATTTAAAAGAACATAAAGATCTGGAAATTGTACGTGTACTTAAACCGAGCCAATGCCCTAAGCGGGTGTTTTCTTACTTAGGGATTCAAGAGCGTATTGGTTACATGACCTCAGGAAGCTAAGCCTGTTTTTTATCTTCTATGCTCTCCGCGTGGCGCTTCAGCGTTGAAATTAGAAGCCTTGTTTTTCGGCGCGATTATGCTTGCTCATATAGTCTAATTTAGGGCCGACCGGAACAATGCGTGTTGGGTTGATCTTGTCGTGGCTGTAATAGTAATGCCGTTTGATATGATGGAAGTTGACTGTTTCAGAAATTCCCGGCCATTGATAAAGTTCACGAATATAATTGGATATGTTGGGGTAATCTTCAATACGTTTTTTGTTGCATTTAAAGTGACCATAATAAACGCTGTCAAAACGAATTAGCGTCGTAAATAATCGCCAATCGGCTTCACTTACTTGGCTGCCGCAAAGGTAGCGGGTTTTGTCGAGCGCGGATTCAATGTTGTCCAATTCATTAAATAGATTCAAATAGGCTTTTTCGTACGCCTTTTGGCTTGTGGCGAATCCGCAGCGATATACGCCATTATTTATATTGTCGTACACGCGCGAATTTATTTGGTCGATAATGTCATGTAAGGGTTTCGGGTAGTAGTCATCTGTATTTTTTGTAATTTTATTGAAGGCGGAGTTAAACATTCGAATAATTTCTGACGACTCATTACTAACAATACGGTTTTGTTTTTTATCCCACAGAACGGGTACCGTTACGCGGCCGGAATAGTCTGCTTTGTTTGCGGTGTAGACCTGATACATAAAATCATAGTGATGAAGAGGGTCGCCAGTACAGGCTTCATCTTGCTCGTCGTTCGGGTTTTTCGTGAAGCTCCATCCCTTATCGAGCATGTCTGGGCTAACAATTGAAACGCTGATGTGTTGTTCCAGTTTTTTTAAACGGCGAAAAATGAGTGTGCGATGCGCCCAAGGGCAGGCAAGCGACACATATAAATGATAGCGACCACTTTCCGCTTTAAAGCCGCTCTCCCCGCTGGGGCCTGCATCTCCATCCGTTGTAATCCAGTGGCGTAACTGCGCGGCTTCACGTTTAAACTCGCCGCCGCTAGCGCTGGTGTCGTACCACTGGTTATGCCATTCGCCTTTTACGAGCATCCCCATAATCATTACCTCTAGTTTACATTCAGGCCGTGGGAACGGCCCGTTTAAGTCATGTTTAACGACGAGCGTCTAAGCTGAATTTGCCTGCACCGTGTGAGGCTAACACCAAAAACCCGCCGGCAATTGCAATGTTTTTGAAAAACATAATGAACTGCATTTGATCCGCCAAATTGTTGTGGAAGACTAAAGCGGTAAATATGCTAAACCCCGCCACAGCGATTGCTGTAATTCGAGTGTGGTAACCGACAATAATTAACGCGGCTGCCGCTATTTCGAATACGATCGCTGCAGGTAGTAAAAATTCTGGCAGGCCGACCGATGCCATGTATTGAGCATTACCCTCAAAGTGCTGGAGTTTGTTAATGCCCGCTAATAAAAATATGGCAGACAATGCGATACGGCCAACTAAGTCTAAGCTGGCGCTGAAGGTGTTGTTTTCTTGAGTTGAGGTAATGCTGAGCGCTTGTATGGTCATGGTTCTCTCCAAAGAGTTGTGTGTTGAAGCAATACAGACAGTTTAGTGCTATCAATTCGATTGAATGGAGCATGTTATAGATGAAAGTGATCGAAAATATAGATGAATTGTAGGGGCGGGCTTCTTTTGCTCTATGAGGCGTTTTCTCTGTTCGCTGGCTATAGTCGGTGCTGAGCTAAGCCACTAGCTGGTAATGGTCTAAATTCAAAGTTCTCTTTTATGGTATAGAATTAGCTTATGAAATTGCGATTGCTTGCTGCCCGAGTCTGCTCTATTTGACCATCGGCTGTAGTGGCCTTTCACAATCACTGTAAATTTTGAGGGAGCACCTCTGTGCCTGTATTTTCCTCGTGGAGGAATAAAACATTTATCGCTTGTAGCTTAAGCGTTGGGCTGGCTGTGAGCGCGGTTCTTGGTGCTGCCAAAGTGGTTGCGGAAGATGTTCCAGAAGGTAATCAGGCGCCGCCAGCTCCTAAAACCCAGCGAGCTGAATCTTCTGTAGGTGCAGAAGTTGAAATTCAAACTGCAGTTAAAGCGGAAAATATTGATTTAAAAGCGGTAGTTGAACAGCCGCTTATGCCAGCCAAGCCTATCAGCGAACCCGCAGAGGCGACCAAAGTCTCGGTAAGCCCTGAGATAGAGCCCATACAAAAGAGCGTGCCAGAGGCAGTTGAAGATGTTGCAATTCAAGAGCCGTTAATTCTCCTGAATAACGAAGTGGAGCCGGGTACTTCCACACGCCTCGGCTGGACGCCAGGGGCAAGCTTCATTGGTATCGCCGCCCCAACCGCCGTACTTGCTATTAATGGTGTATCTCCTGGGCCAACGCTGTGTCTAACTGCCGCAGTGCATGGCGATGAGCTTAACGGTGTCGAAATTGTACGCCGGTTATTGTATGACATTGACCCGGAAAAGCTTTCTGGGGAAATTATTGGCGTGCCAATTGTAAACCTGCAAGGCTTTCGTCGCGGTTCACGCTATCTGCCCGATCGTCGTGACTTGAATCGATTTTTTCCGGGGAACCCGGAGGGCAGTTCTGCATCGCGTATTGCCTTTTCTTTTTTCTCTGAAATTGTGTCCAGTTGCGACATGTTAATTGACCTACATACCGGGTCCTTTCGTCGTACAAACTTACCGCAGTTAAGAGCAGATTTAAATTACCCTGAAGTGGCTAAATTAGCAGAAAAAATGGGCGCTATTGTTGTGGTGCAAAGTGAAGGCGCCCCGGGCAGTTTACGCCGCGCAGCGGTTGAAGCCGGTATTCCCGCAGTGACATTAGAAGCCGGTGCTCCACACGAGCTAGATAAAGCAGCTATTGAGCACGGTGTAAAAAGCATTGAAAGTGCGCTTGATAGTTTGAGTATGATCAAGCGTCGCCGTTTTTGGGAGCGTGAAGCAGAACCCATTTACTATGAATCGAGTTGGGTCCGAGCGAAAGACGGCGGAATTCTTTTCAGCGAGGTAGTGTTGGGGGCGAGCGTGCTAGAAGGGGATCTGTTGGGCACCGTCACAGACCCTATTACCAATCGCCATTCCGAAATTCGCGCCCCTTTTGCAGGGCAAATTATTGGCATGGCGTTAAACCAAGTCATGTTCCCCGGTTTTGCGGCGTATCATTTGGGCCATATGCCGGCGCCAGGCAATGAAAGTGTGCATGTTCCTGCGCCGCTAGAGAATGGCGCTGTGTCAAATGGTGTAAATGCGCCTGCAACAAATGTGGGTGATCATGGGGCTGATGATTCAGACCCTAGTAATGAAATATCCTTAGATATGCTACCCATAGAAGATTCAGAATAAGGCGCTTTGCTTTGTCTTCCCTCTTCGTTTACGTCTCCATTTTTGCGTAAGTTAAACTTCCAAGTAGCGTGCCTTACTAGCTTACCAGCCTTTTGGTAGTGGTTTTTTAATCTCAATATACTGACTACCTTGCTCAATATATTCGCCAATAATTAACTGTTTCATAATGCGGCTCACCATCTCGCGTGAAGAGCCCACCATATTGGCAATATCTTGATGTGTCACCTTCGGGTGTTCTATGCGTTTTTTGTCGTCTGCCAGCTTATCGAGTGCATTACTGACGCGCCCGTATACATCTAATAAGGCCAAGTCTTTTACGTTCTCAGTTAAATCGCGCACGCGTGTGGTCAACTCTTCCGTAACCTGTAAAACAAATTCAGGGTTGTTGCGTAAAAGCTCCTGAAAACTTGAGCGCGCCACTGCGATTACTTCGCATGGGGTCACCGTTTTTACTGTTGCAGAGCGAGGCTTGCCATCGAGCAAGGCAAGCTCGCCAAAGTATTCGCCTTCACCTATATAATTCAGAATCACTTCTCGCCCATCTTCGCCGGCTACAGTGGCACAGAGCTTTCCTGACTTTACGATATATAAGTGTGTGGAATCGTCACCCTCAATAAATAAAATTGTGTTTTTGGGGTAGCGTCTTAAAACACTCAACTGTTCAATTTGTTGAAGTGTTTTTTCGGGTAGGTTGGCAAACAGATGAACGTTTTCTAGCATGCTAAGGGCTTCAATAGAATGTTAAGTAGTCATTGAATCCTTTCACGAAGAGCGCCTATCATAGCGCTCAAAACTTTATCTCGCTAACATTTCAGTGAGATATTCACTTATACAAAGTAAATCCTCCCCCTTGGCATTAATAATTAATTGCTATAGTGGCCCAATGACAAATTGATTGACGTGTTAATCAACATGTTTGATTGTTGGCGTGTTATTAAAAGCGGAGATGATTTACTGCAATTGACTTAGGTGCGCCATTGCAGCGTCAAAAACTGACCCTTATGTTTACCGACATCGTGGGTTATTCGCGCCTAATGGGCCAGAACGAACAACAGACGATACAGCTGGTAGAGCACTATCGGCGTATTCTGCTTGCGTGTATTGAACGTCACCAAGGCGCAGTCATTGAGTTTATTGGTGATGCGGTATTTGCCAGCTTTGACCAAGCGCAGGCCGCCGTTGATGCAGCTATAGATATTCAAACAGCATTATTCGAATTTAATCAAAACGCCGAAAAAGAAGCACAAATCCTTGGCGGACCAAAACTTCGTACGCGAATAGGCTTGCACAGCGGCGAAGTAACAATGAAAGAAGGCGCGCCATTTGGCGACGACGTAAACATTGCTGCACGACTAGAACCGCTCGCCTTCGCCGATGGTGTGTGTATTTCTCAGAGTGTTTACGAAGCAATAAAATTAGACCCAAGTGTTAAGTTAAAATACTTGGGCAAGCAAAGCCTCAAAAATATAGAACATAAAATCGCAGTTTATTTAATACGGCCAGAAGGCATAACTGCCCGGGTACATGCACATTACGCCTGGAAGCGTACCCAAGAAACGATAAACAAATACCGCTACGCCATCGCATGCTGTTTTTTATGTTTAATTGTCGCAGGCTTCTATTTTATTCCGCGTTGGTTAGTGCCGGGGTATACAGCCAACTACGTAGAAATTGCCGACTTTAAAAACCTGACATCGGAAAATGGTGAAGCAGACTACTTCAGTGCGGGTATTACTGAAGCGCTTCGTTCGCAGCTGGCCGATATGGAAGACGTTTACATCGTTAACCCAGAAGACGGTGTGCGTGGCCCCGTCCGACTAGAAGGAAGCGTGCAACGTGCAGGTGAAAATCTAAGAATCGCATATCGCTTATTTCGTAGAAAAGACAATGTGCAAATAGCGGGTGGCAAACTCGATGGCGTTTACGATGATATTTTTATACTGCAAGACCGTGTGGTGGCAGAAATAGCCCAGTTTGTATCGAAGGAGTTTGATTTAAAGTATTTTCGGCCGGCGGCTATGGAAGTTACTTCTGATGTAACTGCATATGATTATTATTTGAAAGGTGTTGAATACCTTCAAATGCCGGAAACTCATGAGGTGTTTGATTTTGCGATTAAATTCTTTTCAACTGCATTGGTTCACGATGATAAGTTTTCGATGGCGAATTCGGGTATCTGTCGAGCATATCGTGGGAAATATAAGTTGACTCAAAATATAAAAATGCTAGAAAAAGCTAAACAATACTGCTCTGCTGCCTTAGCTATTGGAGATTCCAGTTCGAATGGTCTGATTGGGCTTGGTTTAGTTTTTTCGGATATGGGTGAGTCAGATAGGGCTGCTGTGTATTTTAATCAAGCTCTTAGTCGAGATTCCAAAAATATTGAAGCGTTGTCCGCGCTGGCAGCAGAATATGAAAAATCCGGTAAATATCAGCTTGCAGAAGAATTATTGCTGTCTGTAAATCAGGCCATGCCGGACTATTGGGCGGCATATGTTGAATATTCGTATCTTTTGATTGGCCAGGGTCGCTTAGATGAGGCTGAGAATGTTTTAAACATCGCTCTTCGGATAACGCCAGAAAACGAACCTGTATTAAGTAATATGGGTGCAGTGTATCTCTACAGTGGAGCTCACAAAGAAGCAGCTAAAATGTTTGAGTTGGCAGCAGAAATTGTTCCATCATCTGTAGTCTATTCAAATGCAGGTACTGGTCACTATTATGCTCGAAATTTTCAAAAATCGTACGACGCCTTTGTGAAAGCAATTAAATTGGCTCCTGAAGATTTTAGATTTTATGTGAATGCTGCAGATGTCTTGAGGTATGTTCCCGGAAAAAGAGAAGAGGTTGTTGAGTTGGCTAGGAAAGCTATTTCAATGATCGAAAAGAAAACTAAAACGTACCCAAATTATACTGGGTACGAACATTTCAGGGCGGTTGCGCACTATTTGTTGGGTGAAAACAAATTGGCTGGAGAGCAGTTGGAGATAGCTATTGCCGAACGACCAAGAGATATTGAGGTGTTATACACCGCTATGAGATTGCAAACTCTTTTGGGGGATAAGGACGAGGCCATAAATAGTTTTGGGAAACTGGTCGAGCTGAGGTATCCAGTAACTTTGGTGTTGTCTGATCCTGATTTTGATTCTCTTCAATCAGAAGAAAAATTTAAACAAGTTGTAAATGTAGTCTTTAACTAAACCTTAAGAGGGGAGAAAGTAATGAAGAAATTAGTAGTTTTGATGATGATGTTTTTTTCTGTGTCGGCCTGTGCGAACACGTCTGTGGAAAAGCGTTCGAAAGATCGGTTTGAGAGAGATATAAAAGTTCCTGCGGCGGTTAAAGTCCTACGTACTTCAAAAGGGGCTTTGATGGTCGATAATGATGCAGTTGTTGTTGATGATAGTCAACGAATTGTTTGGGTTGGTCCTGAAGGTATGGTTGTGCGCTTTCCGAAAGGTTCGCCATTTAAAGCAGAGAAATTAAAATCTAGAGCGGGTGTTATAAATGTTCAGGCTGAACGTATAGATTGGAAAAAGGGAGAGCTTCTGCGTGAATATAAGTATGAAGTTATTATTGGCGATATCGTTCTGGATCCAATTATTATTCGAAGAAGGCACTTCTAGCTTTTCTATTTGTAAAAAGTAAAAAAGCCCGCATTAGCGGGCTTTTTTGTATCGATGAATAGATCCAAATCTCTAAGGGCATTCACCTACAAACCAGGTTTCATTGTCGTAACTATAAAGCGAGTTAGTAGACAAAGGATATCCTGACAATCTCTCGTCGCTGCCAACGGCATAGTATGTGACTGACCAATAGCTCCCGGTGTAATAAGCTCGCCCAGCTACTCGATGTGAGTAATTGCTCGTTGAGTAGGCTGTACATTCTGGCCCAGGTGTTGGTGTTGGGCTGGGCGATGGAGTTGGAGTTGGAGTTGGAGTTGGAGTTGGAGTTGGAGTTGGAGTTGGAGTCGGAGTCGGAGTCGGAGTCGGAGTCGGAGTCGGAGTCGGCGACACGGTTGGTGTTGGGCTTGGCGTTATAGTGGGCGTTGGCGAAGGTGAAACGGTTGGCGTCGGCGTCGGTAGGTTAATAACGGCTCTTACCGCTGCGGCTGCATCTACAATACCATCACCACATTGTGAGCAGTTGCCAGAAAAATCACGCGAGGTGTTTTTTAAGATCGTCTCAACTTGGTCTGGGTGTATGAGTGGGTCTACGGAATAAAGGAGTGCTGCGGCGCCAGCGACATGTGGTGCAGCCATGCTGGTGCCTTGGTAATACGTGTAGCCATCGCTTTCAGCGTCGCGGTCACCGGTGTTAATGGTAGAAAGTATGCCGTCTTCTCTTCCCGAGCTGGTGTCGCCACCTGGAGCGGCGATATCAACGACAGATCCATAGTTTGAATAGGGGGCTTTACTGCCACTTCGGCCGGTTGATGCCACGCTAATCACGCCATCACAGCTGGAGGGGGTGTAGCTACCTGCGTTTTGGTCGGAGTTGCCAGCGGCAACGACGATGGTTGCGCCCAAGCTGCGAGCAACGTTAATGGCATTTTGTGTAGTGTTGTCACAGTCGCCTGCTCCGCCTAGGCTTAAATTGATAACGTCTGCGGGGTTGGGGTTAACAGGTAAACCTTCTACGGTTCCACCCGCTGCCCAAATGATGCCTTCGGCGATGTCGGAGGTATATCCACCGCATCGGCCAAGTACACGTACAGGAACAATTTGTGCGTTAAATGCAACACCTGCAACGCCTATACCGTTATCTGCCTGGGCGGCCACTGTTCCGGCAACATGAGTACCGTGCCAGCTACTATCCGTTGGTTGAGAGAAAAACCCGCAGGCTCCCCAGGGTGCCCAATCGCCTTCGTCAGATGCGTCGGCGTCTCGTCCGTTGCCATCTTGAGCGATGCTGCTGTCTTGAATCATATCGTAGCCGGGCAGTAGATTATTTTCCAAATCAATATGTGAGGTAATGCCAGTATCTACTACTGCTACGACTGCGCCGCCGCCATCGGCGTGCTCCCAAGCGTCGGGTAAATTTAACCCGCCAGTATTTTCGAAGTAGTGCCACTGCAAGTTGTAATTGGGGTCGTTTGGCTCGTACATGGCTTGCATGAGTCGATCGACCTCTACGTATTCAATCGATGGGTCGAGCCTTAAGCGTGCCAACATGTCTTGCATGTAAAAAGATGAGTATGCTTCTGGAAGACGAAGCAAGTGGGCGCCGGTGGAAAGGCTGCGAAGGTAGCGCATTTGCTCACCAGTACGCGAGATTAAGCCCTGCATTCTGGCATTGCTCAAGCGTCGACGTGCTGAGTCTTGCTTGTATTTCACGATAAACCGCAGGTTTTGCTTTGTGTCTGCGAGGTCGGCATAGAAGTTTGCCGACGATGTGTTGGGTTGAATCGCGTGCAGTTGTGCTGAAATTAGTAGAATAGTGCTTGTTACAAGTATGTGTATTGCCGAACGATGGCCTGAAAATAGGCTGGGCATGGTGTTCTCCTGAAGTGTGTGATGTGCCCCGGTAATGTTCCTTTACTCTATGGGGCTGTCGGTAGTACTGCGATTGTAATATTGGTTTATATGTATACCGACTGGTTAGTGAGTGAGCGCATTCTAGGGTGAGAAAGCATCTAGATGAAGTATCCATGACCAGGCTTGTGACGCGGTATACATGTCATACTGTAGAAACTCGTGACATATATGGCGATGTGGTTGTTTGGGGGCTTTTTAGTGGCCGCCGTTACTTGAGGCAGGCCACAAAAAACTAGGCCAGATTGTAATATCTCAGTAGATGTAGCCCTTATCTATTTAATTTCTGTGTTTGGTTGCGCTATATTCGCTTGTTTTGTGGTTTCTACTCCATGTACCAATCAAAGTCCGTTAACTCTAACCAAGATTCTGTTCACGATAACCTCGAGTCGACGGTGCTAAAGCACATCGCTTGCCCCTATCTAAAACCGTTTCGTGATCACAATCTTGACGCATTTGCCCGCTTAAAAAACAAAATTTCTGAGCTTGCGCCAAAGCGACTCATTCTCGATTCATGCTGTGGTACGGCGATGAGTAGTTTAGTGCTGGCAGAAAAGCATCAAGACGCGCTTGTTGTGGGCGTTGATCAATCGGGGCATCGACTCAATAAATCGCCTGAAGGGCGTCCACACAACTGTTTGTTGTTACAGGCAAATTGTGAAGACGTTTGGCGTTTGTGTGTCGAAGAGAATATTGAATTTGATGCGCACTATATTTTGTATCCAAACCCTTGGCCCAAGTCGACCCAGATGAAGCGGCGCTGGCATGGTCATGCGGTATTTCCTGTATTAAAGCCGCTTTCTCAAAAAACGGTTTTGCGCAGTAATTGGGATGTGTATTTGCAGGAGTTTGCGTTCGCTTGGAAATTGTTGACTGGCGTAAAAGCTGAGGTAAATAAAAAAGTCGTCACAGAGGCGATGACGCTTTTTGAAAAAAAGTACGTTGGTAGCGGCCAGGAAGTATACGAGTTGGAAGTGTTGTCGCGAGATTTAGGCTAATGCGCACAACTTATTCAGTGCGTCGCTTATTAGAATCACATCATTGCTGTCCAGTGCTGCTCTTTCGAGTGCTGCTGCAGCTACGGTAACATCAGGTCTGCCTAGGCTGCCCGCAATGCCTTTTAGCCGATGCGCTAAGCGCGCAAGCTCTTGCCAGTCACCGTTCGACATAACGCCGCGCATGGTTTCTAAATCTTGTGGTAGGCGCTCTAAAAAGGCGGCTTGTATGTCTGCGATGTCAAATTCTTGCGTCGCGGGCTCTTCTTCGGCGGGTGCTTCACTTTTTTCTGGTAGATGCTCGCTAAGTAGTTGGTAGAACTCAGGGCGATCAATAGGTTTGGGGTGGTGGCCGTCGAAGCCGACTTGGCGATAGGTTTCGATATCGTCGCGGCCCACATTCGCGGTAAGTGCAATGATGGGCACACTCACGCCCATTTGTTTCATTTCCTGAACGGCCTCGATGCCGCTCATGGTTGGCATTTGCACGTCTAGCAAAACTAAGTTGAATGCTTCTTCTTTGGCAGCGTTTACTGCTTCCAAGCCGTCTCTCGTTGTGACGGGTGTTGCGCCTGTATTTCGAATATATAAAGAAATTAACTCGCGATTATCTGAGCTGTCGTCGGCAATTAATATCTTGCCTTCGAGCATAGGTGGTTTTTCTAACTTTTTAACGGGTGTGCTTTCCGTTTTAGCGGTGAGGTGGTCAACCCATTCGGTGTTTTGGATATCGCCGGTGGCAATGTCAAAACTAAAATCACTGCCGACCCCTGGTTGGCTGCTTACGCTTAGGTGGCCACCCATAAGTTGTGCTAGCTCGCGAGCAATAGTAAGCCCCAGCCCGGTGCCACCATAACGCCTTGTTGTAGATGCATCGACCTGCGTGAAAGGTTGAAACAGATTCTGTATGTCATCAGCACGCATACCTATGCCGGAATCGGTCACAGAAAACTGCATTTTTTGGTTGGCGCGGTCGCAAGAAACACGCAGGCGCACTTCACCTTCATGAGTAAACTTGATGGCATTGTTTAACAGGTTAAGTAGTATTTGTCTCAGTCGCGTCGGGTCGGAAGTAATACTGTTGGGCAAAGGAAATTCGTAATCGATGTAGAAGGTCAGGTTTTTTGCTTGAATTAGCATCGCCACCGTCGCTTCCAAATCAGAAATAAGATCCAGTGGCGGAAACACAATACGTTCAAGCTCAATACGACCAGCTTCAATTTTCGACACGTCGAGAATATCGTTAATCAAGCCTAATAAGTGCTTACTGTTTCGAAGTATCGAGGCAGACCAGCGCTCTTCCTCGCTGTGGTCTGGCGCTAGTTCGTGTAGCGTTTCCGCAAAGCCCATAATCGCGGTTAATGGTGTACGTATTTCGTGGCTGGTGTTGGCTACGAATGCACTTTTGGCTGAGGCCGATGCTTCAGCAGCTTCTTTAGAATGTACCAAGGCCTCGAGTTTAGCTTGTTCTGCTTCTTGCAATTGCGCTTGCGTGGCTTTTAGTTCATTAAGCGTTTTTTCAATGGCGTGGCGTTGTTGCTCAACCGTGGAGTAAAGCTGGGCGTTGCCCATTGCTGTGCCGATAACCCCGCATACTGCGTCAACCAGAGAAATGTCATTTTCAGTGACTGCTAAGGTGTCTTCTAGTGTAAGAAGCCAAAGCATTCCGATGGGCTTTTCTTTTCGGCGAATAGGTACGAACAAAAAGGTTCGTGGTGTTTTCATGATGTTAAGTGCAGCTTTGTCTTTTTCTGACATGGGCAAATGCAGCACTTTTTCTACATCATGAAGATAAACGTGTTGGTTATTCAAAAAACTCATGGAGGTAGCCGAGTCTGAAACTTCTAAGACGTAGCTGATATTTTTGTAGTATTCCTCTAGTTCGTTTCGCAAACCTTGTAGTGAAGGTTTATTGCATGCAAGCGTTCGAATGTTTAATTCGTTTTCTTCCTGCATCCAAACGGCGCACATGTCGAAGGACCACCAGTCCAAAAATTCTCGAGTGATTACTTCGTATATTTGTTCTGCTTCTGACAGTTCCGTAATGTGCCCAATCATGTCCAAAAAGCCTTTCCGCTCTGCAGCGGCGGCTCTTAAGTCTTCTTCTTGCTGCTGTAGGTCGTAATAATCACGGGAGTTGTGAATAGGCTTAGAGAAAAAGTTGAGTAGGTCTTGTGCATGTTCATAACTGCTTGGCTCAACATGGCCTTCATTTACAAACATCATGACAACCCCTTGGGGTTTGCCATTTGAATCTGGAATTGGCATAACAGCCAATTCGTTCATACGCCAACGTTCAAAACGCACGCGCATAATTTCGGGTTCATTGGCGACGGTCTCGCGGTTCAGTACATATTTTTTGTTACTGTTAAATGACCGTACAACGGCGTTATCTTCTGCCAGGGGGAATTGATAATCCTGGTAGGCCGTTTCCATTCCTTTAAAATCTTCCGGCAATTCAATTTTCTTAACGACGATGTATTTGCCATCAAAAGTGATGAGCGCGATAAGGTAGCCGTCGATACCGCCATAAGTTTTGAGTTCTTTGCCAACCATTCCTAATAGTTCAGGAAGCTCAATGTTGTTGGCAATGTTTTCGAGTAGTTTTGTGTAATGATCTCCCGAGCGCTTAAGCATTACTTGCTCCGCTCGCGGTCGAAGACGTTTTTAACCAGTCTACTAAATCGTTTGCAGCGATGGGGCGGCATAAATGGTAGCCCTGAGCTGAGTCGCACCCCATTTCGGTTAATGTGGTGAGCGTCTCTGCATCTTCGACGCCTTCCGCGACAACGCGTAAGTTTAAGTTGCGAGCCATGTCGATAATGGTTTTCACCATGATGCGGTCAGCGTGGTTTTTCATCATGTCCATCACAAACGAGCGGTCGACTTTTACTTCTTTTACTGGGAGATTTCTTAAATAGCCCAACGAAGAATAGCCGGTACCAAAATCGTCGATGGAAATACTTATGCCTGATTCATCTAGGGCTCTAAGCGTGGCGAGCGCACCATGTGGGTTTTCCATCATGGCTGTTTCAGTGACTTCCAGAATTAATCGATTCGGGCTGATGGAATATTGGTCGAGCCTTGTCATGACAGATTGTAATAAATCGGCTTCACGTAAATTACGTGCCGACAAATTAATACTGATAGAAATTTCACAGCCTTGTTTTTCAAATTCATGGCATTGAATTAATGCGTGATTTAGCACCCAGGCGGTCAGCGGTTTAATTACACCGGTTTGTTCTGCCAGAGGAATAAACTCGTCAGGAGGTACAAAACCCAATTGTGGGTGTTGCCAGCGAAGCAGTGCTTCAACTTTTGTTATTTCGCCAGTTCTGAGATCTTTTTGTGGTTGGTAAACGAGAGACAAACTGTTCTTTTGAATGGCTGAACGCAATTCGCCCATCAGCGACAGTCGGCGTTCATTATAGGGGTCCATATCTTCAGAATATAAAGATACACGTTCATCGCTGTTCATTGCCTGTTCATAGGCAATATGTGCGCGGCGAAGCAGGTTGTCTACATCGCTCCCGTGTTGATGGGTAACTGCCAGCCCAGCATAACCGCTAAAATTTAAAGACATACCCAAATACTCAACCGGGTCATCTAAGGTATGAATCAGTTCAGTGGTTTCTTGAACGGCCTCGTTTTCACCTAGAGAGCAATCCAGAATAATGGCAAAAGTCACTCCATCAACGCGTGCAAGGCAGTGGTTTGCGTTGTCTTCCTCTATCTTGATCGCGTTACGGATTAAGCGACTGCGTTCTTTTAAGCGGCTGCTCAGCTGTACGAGCAATTGGTTACCGTGTTGGTGGCCCAGAGTATTGTTTATTTCCTGGAAGCCGCCGAGAACAATTAACGCCAGAGCAAAGGGCGCACTAGAAGAGCTTGCGCGGGTCGAAAGCGTGCGTCGCAGAAGCGACATGTTGGGCAGGCCGGTCAGCGAATCGTGACAGGCTTGGTACATAAAGCGCTTTTCCACTTCATGACGATGATTCATTTCCTGTTCTAAAGCGCGAGTGCGTTGACGTACAAGGTCATCAAGGCGTTGGTTCTGCACCTGGATTTCGTTATTCAGCCTGCGGCTTTCCAAGTGAACTTTGACGCGCGCCAAGGTAATAGGAATGTTTAAAGGTTTAGTGATGTAGTCAGCGGCACCGGATTTAAAGCCCGCAGTCTGATCTTCTGTCAGGTCACGCGCTGTGGTGAATATGATGGGCACATCCGCAGTATGGGGGTCTTCTTTTAGTTTTTTACAGACCGTGTGGCCGTCCATATCTGGTAGGCCTACATCTAGCAGGATCAAATCAGGTGCGGGCTTCTTGCGGGCAACTTCGAGTGCCTGGCTGCCGTTTTCAGCAGTCAATACATCGACAAAGGAATTCAACGCTCGTTCAAGCAATACAACGACTAAGGGTTCGTCATCTACGACGAGAACGCGCTGACGGTTATGTTTTGCAGTTAACACAGATTACCTAGGGTTATTCTTCGCCATTTCAATTGGCTTAGTTGTGAGACTGACTTTAAGAGTAGTAGGCCAGCCAACAGCCTACAAGAATTTGGCGCTATATATACGGGTATTGCGACCATAGTCGATTAAATACGTGCCATTTTTGGTTGCCTTGGTTCATATTTAAGCAAAAACTTGTGGCGTCAAAATCATCCTCAGATTATATCCATAAAACAGGCCGTGTCGGCAAGCAGAATTGAAGAAAAAAAATCACAGCTTTCATTGCTTTTACCCTACCTGATAAACCACAAAAAAATCACACGTTTGGTGTGACTAGTTGGCTTCGCAAAAGAGGCTGTGCACCTAATATGCTTCCAGCGCCGCAGAGTTTTGATGCTTTGGTGCAATAATTCACACATTAAGTAAAAGGAAATTATTATGTTCACTCTTAAACACGTATTTATGGGTGGAGCTTTTGCCCTGAGTTCCATGATGGCCGATGCTCAAATTGCGTCCCGCTATGATATCTCGTCCACGCTATCAACTGGGTCATTGCTTACATCTAACGTCGTAGTTCAGGATGAGAAGCAGCAAGAATCAGGTTTAAAAGCCGTAGGTAACAGCGATGTTGCTGCAACAATCGTTGTGAATGGTGAAAAGCTTGAAGTGCGCGGTCGCTCTAGTTTCCACCTAAATGGTACTGCTGATGCAGTTGCCAAAGGCGAGGTTTCACTGGGGGCGCTTAACCTCGTATTCTTCGATGTTCCGCAAGCGATGTTGAATGATGAAAAGCTCGGGGCAGAAAAAAATGGCACACTTTCTTTTGTGGGTATCGCGGGCCAAACGCTTCATTATGATGCACGAAGTGCAAGTTTCGAAGGTGAGGTGGAAGGGTTTATTTCAGCTGACTACATGGCTGAGTTTGCGCCAGCTTTAAAAGACAGTGCAGAAGGTGACCACACAAAATCACCACGGCAAAAGGCGAGTATGCGTGTTCGTATGCAATTGTCTGAAGCGCTATCGTTAAAAGAAAGCGAAGAGTCGCGCAAAGACCGCATCGAGGCGGAGTTTATTTTACAGGCAGACGATGACCCTCAAATGTCGGCATACCCACTGGAAATTGAGCTGCGCCCAATTTATGAATTTGAATACATAGTTTGGTGGCGTTTCGAAATTGCCAAGCGCTTGTGTGTACAGCCCGTGCGTTTTAGTCGGCTCATTTGGAATTGGCCACTAATTTCATGGGATTACACCGGTGCTGGTTTGGGTTTTGGCCAGCCAGAAGCTGACTCGCAATGGGCAAAATCCGACGTAGTGTTTACTTGGCGTGATTGGATCGCCGTATACAACCCAACCTTATTTAATTTCAGTACTTCAGAAGCGAGCGATGTACTGGATGCGGTAGATGAAGATGACTGTGTAGAAGTGTTCTTTGTAGAAGGTGATGACGGTATGCACAACAACTGGGGTGGCGGCGCGTCGTTTAATGGTGGTGAGGCGTTTACCAAAATTATCTCCAGCGACGGCAATGTCGACGCCGGTGTGGATTTTGTTCACTTGGCGCATGAGCTAGGCCATAGTATGGATCTGCCTCATCCGAATGCTTGGAATAGCTCTAGTACGAATACCTTGATGTGTCCAAGCGGTTACGCTAACGATAATCCAGATCGTAATAGCCAAGAAAATGAAGACAGCCTTTCTAACCCGCTATTCACTTTTGCGCTAAAACTGGCAAGCCCGGGGCCAGATTGCACCAATAGCGCAGACTGCGGCGCTTGCCCTCCCATTCCATAGGGGGTAACGCATAACTTTTCTAAGGTATGAATTGGGCAGCTTCGGCTGCCCTTTTCTAATTCTGATACGGGGGTGGGAACTGATTATTTTATTGTGTTGTGGTAAGTTCCGTTGCTCTCATTTACCGGCTTGCCTTCCGATCTTATGCAGTTAACACGTCACACCGTTACCCTTTGGGTTTTGCGCTCTTTTGTCGTTCTCGTCGCCTTTGTCTATGGTCTAACGTGGCTGTTGTCTCCATGGCTGACTCACGTTGTGGTGAAGGATGTCTTGTCGCCAATGGAATTGGCTTTAACGAAAGAAAGCCATGTGCGTTACAACCCTTTTTTATCGTCTGTATCCATTCACGATCTAGCTGTAATGCACGGAAAAGAAAAAATTGCAGAAATAAAACAGGCTGAAATCTCCGTTCAGCTGTTTCGAATGATCAGAAAAAAATTACACGTTAGCAAGTTTGAAATTGACGGGGTGTATGTCAATCTAAGTGTAAGCAATGGCGAGATTAGGTTTGGGGGTTATACGCTGCCTGATACCGAGGGTGAAAATGAATCGACGAGCGTTGGACGTGCTGATCAGAAACCAAAAGAAAGTTTCGTTGATGGTTTTACGTTTGATCTTCCGGAGTTAAAAATTAAAAATGTTGACATAGATTTTTCATTTGAAGGTCAAGGCTATCCAGTTTTTTTTCGAGAAATACTACTGAATAACGTATTAGCAAGCCAAGAAAGCGTTTCTTTTTTACACCAGCTACAAGCCGAAATGTTGGGTGGTGCACTGTCGTTAAGTGCAATAGGAAATTCAGAAAATGGCGCGGGAGAACTTAAGGTTGATCTAGCCATGAATGGGATTGCATTGGCGCAGCTGACGCCGCTTATTCCTGAAGGGTATGGTATTAACGAGGGCAGATTTGATTTTTCAACTGCGGTAAAAATAAAACAAAAACAATCTGATGTAGAAATAAGCAACGAGGGTTTTAAGTTTTCCATTTCTTCGCTCGAGCAAAGCCTCAATCAAGAAACACTTAAAGTAGCGCACGCACAGTTTAACGCGGAGGCGTTAAACGTTCAGGTTGATGATGGTGAATTAAACGCCTTGTCGCTAAATGGAAGTTTAGCCATTGATGGTGCTGCGTTTGTAAATCAAAATAAAAAAATCACATATCTTTCTTGGGGCTTGCTAGATTTACCGTTAATAAAAATAAAGGGTGAGACGAATAAGTCACTTAATGTAGATGTAGCGATAACTGATGTCGGGATGAGTAACCTCGTGGTGTCTAAACAGAAGGGTGCGTTGGGGGTGCCAGCCTTGCTCGAGCTAGAAGATTTTTCAATCAGTGCCTTGAATTATTCAGCAGATCAATTGCGTGTTGGCGATGTGGTGCTTTCTGGCTTGTCGAGCCATGTCTACATTGATGAAGGTGGCGAGATAAGCGCTTTGGTTGATATGTCCTCCATTGGAGCGGGGGTAGAAGATAATAACGGGGGGGTGGAAGAAGGGTCGCCTTCGAAATCTGGCGTAGGTATTGCAGAAGCGGAAGGTGGAGGCATTGCTGTAGGGAAGGAGCGAGAGACCTCGGCAATGGTGGAGGTAGAGCAAGATGATAAGGCTGTAATGCCTATAAAAATTGCAAAAATTTCACTTTCAGAAAAGAATCGTGTGCAGTTTCGCGATTTTAGCGTTAGCCCCCATTACGAGAGAGATATACATCTAGATGTTTTTGAAATTCTGAATATCAACTCCTTGAGTAATGAGCTGAGCCCTTTCCGGTTGATGGGAAGAAGTGAAGAGTATGCGAGTTTTGAGTTAAGTGGTGGCGTCGCGCCTTTTTCAAAAAAGCATAACTTTAATGTGGCGGGCGATGTAAAAGAGATTTCTCTTCAATCTGTATCGCCATATGTTCGTGATAGCTTGGGTTTTGAGTTAAACAGCGGTCAGCTAGATACAAAAATTGACGTGCGAAGCAAAGATGCCGAGTTAGATGGCAAGATTGCTTTAAATATTCGTGGTTTAGAAATGACCTCCTCAAGCAAAGAGGCGTCTAAAAGTCTAAAAGATCAGGGCGCTGTTCCGCTGAACGTTGCACTGGCCATGCTAAAAGATAAACGCGGTAACATAAAACTTGATGTGCCTGTGAATGGTAGTACCGATGACCCTTCCTTTGGTATAAATAGCTTCTTAATGTTGGTTACAAAAAAAGCGGTTATGTCACAGGCTAAGTCTTATTTGATGCAGGCCTTTGTGCCTTATGCCTCGGTGGTGTCTGTTGCGATGGTGGCCGGAGAATACGCGCTTAAATTGAGGTTTGATGATTTAAATTACACGCCGGGCCAAATTGAAATTGTTGATGGTCAGCAAGAATATGTGCAGCAGTTTATTGCGCTAATGAAAGAAAAAGAAAAGACTCAAGTCAAAATTTGCGGTGTCGCAACGCCAGAAGATATAGGCAGGCATGTAGAAACTGAAGTTAAAGACGAGGCACTGTTGAAGGCGATGCTGAGCGTTGCCAAAAAGCGCGGCGAAGCCTTTAAGCGATATGTGGTTGAGGTCGGTGGTTTAGAGTCTTCACGATTGCTGTTGTGTCAGCCACAAATCGATTCTGGTAAAGAAGTGAAATCGCGTTTGAGTATTAGTTTGTAGCCGCAAGTTCATTTT
This sequence comes from Agarilytica sp., assembly GCA_045430305.1. Lineage (GTDB taxonomy): Bacteria > Pseudomonadota > Gammaproteobacteria > Pseudomonadales > Cellvibrionaceae > Agarilytica. The sequence goes on from JAILXW010000003.1 coordinate 710,733, forward strand.
CTTGAAGTGAGAGCTATACTGGCCGATAAGCGATCGATGTAATTGTATTGCAAGGGTGTTGAACAATGAGTGAGATCGTTGGCGGTGGCGCAAAGAAGGTTCTCTATACACTGAATACCGTGCGGCGTATTGGTTTAAAGAATTCCGCGAAGGCGTTAACCGCGAATAATACTTGCAAGGCCTGCGCGCTCGGCATGGGGGGGCAGCAGGGTGGAATGACAAATGAGCTGGGTGAATTCCCCTCTGTGTGCAATAAGAGTATTCAGGCCCAGTCTACCGATATTCAATCGCCCATCCCGAATGAAATATTTCAACATTCCCTCGAAGACCTAAAAGCGTTAAGTGGCTACCAAATCGAGCATTTGGGGCGCCTCAATACACCGATTTATAAAACGTCTGAAGACGATCGTTATCATCCTATTTCGTGGAGCGCCGCATTAGATATTGCTGCGAAACGTTTTAATGAGACTGACCCAGATCGAAGTTTTTTCTACAGTTCTGGTCGCTCCTCCAATGAAGCAGGTTTTATTCTTCAATTGTTGGCGCGCTTGTATGGTACAAATAATGTAAACAATTGTTCCTACTATTGTCACCAGGCTTCAGGAGTGGGTTTGGGTGCAACTATCGGCTCAGGTACTTCTACGGTAGAACTGGCTGATATTGCGAAGTGCGATGTGTTTTTCCTAATCGGTGCCAACCCCGCGTCTAACCACCCACGTTTAATTCACCAATTAAAAGCCCTGCGTGATCGCGGTGGTCATGTGGTTGTGATTAACCCGGCTAAAGAAGCGGGGTTAATTAAATTTTCGGTGCCAAAAAGCCCAAGCTCTTTAATAAAGGGCGGCGATAACATAGCTTCATTCTATTTGCAGCCAAATATAGGGTCTGATATTTGGCTGTTAAAAGGCATTGCTAAAAGCGTGCTTTCTAATGCGGCGGTAAATAATAGTTTTATTCGTCAGCATGCAGACAATTTTGAGCGTTATAAAGCACATTTGGAAGGTGTTGAGTGGCCAGAAATAGAAAAGCAAACAGGCTTAACAAAGGATAAGATAGGCGAGGTGGCGCAATATTACTGCAAATCTACCGATACGATTTTCGCTTGGGGAATGGGAATAACCCATCACCTTAATGGTTGTGATAATGTCGAAGCGATAGCAAACCTCGCGTTAATGCGTGGCATGATTGGTCGCCCCGGTGCGGGGCTGCTGCCGCTCCGGGGACATAGTAATGTGCAGGGTGTTGGAACGATTGGTGTAAAGCCGGTGTTGGCGAACGATGTAATTTCCGCCATTGAGAATAATTTAAAGGTGAAACTTCCTGAGTCAGAAGGTATGGATACCATGGCTTGTTTAAATGCCGCAGAAGGCGGGGCTGTTGATGCCGCGTTAATTATGGGCGGTAATTTGTTTGAGGCGAGCCCACATACCGCTTGGGCGAAAAAATCCCTCGATAGTATTACGTTTAAATTATTTTTAACCACCACCTTGAACAAGGGGCATGTCAATGGTGTTGAAAATAGCGAGTCTTTGATTTTACCTGTGGCGGCACGCGATGAAGAAAAACAGTCGACCACGCAAGAATCGATGTTTAGCTATGTTCGATTAAGCGATGGCGGTATCGTTCGTTTAGATAATGTGCGTTCCGAATCCGATATTTTGTCAGAATTAGGCTCAAAGATAGTAGCAAAAGAAACTTTTGATTTTTCAGTATTTCAAAAACATCAGACGGTGCGCGAAGCTATTGCCGGGTGCGTTCCCGGCATGGAGGGGCTTGCATCAATAGGTGTTACCAAAAAGGAATTTCATATTTCTGGCCGCGTCAAGCACGAACCGATTTTCTCAACACCAAATATGCGCGCACAATTTGCGCGTTGCTCAAATGGGGTGCAAAAAGAAAATGGCGGCCATGCTTTTATGTTGACCACTGTTCGCTCAGAAGGACAATTTAATACCATTATTTACGAAGAAGAAGATAGTTATCGTGGTGTGAAAAACCGCTGGTCGGTGTTGATGAGCCAAAGTGATATGGATGAGCGAGATCTTAAAGAGGGGGATAAGGTAGACCTTGTTTCTTCTTTCGGGAAAATGCAGTCTCTTCAGGTGAAAGCTTTTGATTTGCCAAAGGGAAATTTAATGGCCTACTACCCTGAGGCCAACGTGTTAGTCGGTGGTGGTGTTGACCCGCGCAGTAAAACGCCCGCGTTTAAATCGGTGCCTGTGAGTATACAAAAAACCTCGCTCAGTTAAGGTAGGTGCACCTTTTCCTGTGGAAAAAACACAAAGAAGAAGGTAACGTGGGTGTTTCCTTTTTTTGCCGGAATCAGCAGAGGCCTCTATGCGTTTACCCCTCCTTTTCTCTATTCTATTGTTGTCATTTATTTCTTCTTTTTCTTTCGCCGAGGCGCCAGATATTCGTACCGGTTGGTGGCAGTATAAGGTAGATATGAAAACGCAGAGCGGTCAACTGGAAGCGGCCATAGAGCAAGCAAAAGCGGCGATGGCAAACATGCCGCCTGAGCAACGAGCGATGATGGAGCAAATGATGAACGGGCGGGGTATGAAGTTCGATTTGCAAAACCGTACTTTTGAAACTTGCATCACCCAAGAAGATCTTGCTCGAATGGAAATGCCAAAGCCAGATAAAAATTGCAGTCAGACATTCACAAAAAAGTCTGCGAAAAAATACGCGATGAGTATGTCGTGTACAGGTAATCCGCCATCGAAAGGTACAGGTGAATTCGAGATCGTGGACTCGAAAACATTCAAAGGGAAGGTCGTGATGGAAACGCAGCTTCAAGGAAAACCAGAGATCATGACAATGCAGCAGTTTGGGAAATGGGTAAGTGATACCTGCAAATAATGCTCGCTAGAAGCTGTGTACATGATAACTGCTTCATATTTGTTTCGGTTTGATACTGTTAGTATTTTTAGAAAATAACAATCAGGATGTGTTCCATGTTTCGAAGTGTTTTAGTTGTTGCGACTTTGGTTTTTGTTGTCGCGTGTTCCGGTGGTGATAACGGCGGTTCGGGTGCGCAAGACGAAACTTCTGATCAATCGGGTAGTGTGCAAGAGCGATTGTCTCCGGAGTCTGGTTTGGATTCGACCGGAGGCGGTGTTGCGGCTAGTGAGCGACGCATTCTAGATGCGAGCGATGAGAATCTCTCTGTCTATGAGGTGAACACTTTCTACACGGTTTTCAGTTTTGGACCGATGCAGAATTTTCTAAAATTTCGCCAAGAGAGCGTCGTGGTGCAAGTAGTGCTGCCGTTCCCTGATCGGGTTTCAGCCCGGATTCACCTGTTTGATACAGATGATTGGCAGGCTATTGATCGCTGGATTAACAACCAGCACTCTGATGGTTTGTATGTCGATGTCCCCGAGCCGCAATCATTTGATGTGAGTGCGTCTCTGGTATCCACGGCGGCCGGTGCACCCTTAATTGAGGAGGTGCAGGCTGGTGATGGGAATACGTACGAGGTGTATCAAGTGGAGTACTTCATCGAGAGTCACGAGGTTACTGAAAGTTTGGAAATGGTACGCTTTTCTTACACAACAAATGTGCACGTTCCAGTAGAGTAAAGACGTTGATCCGGGGGTGAGTCGATCCGTCGCGAATCCAAGCGTTTATCGAGCTTAAACCCTCTGCAAGGCCTCATCGAGCTTCTTTGCCATACGCTCTAGCGATTCACTGTCGGCACTGGGGCCGCTATGTTTGGCTTGCTGAAGTTCGTGGCAAAGGTTGAGGGCAGTCATCACAGCGATGCGCTCTAAGCCGATGATAGACCCAGAATCTCGAATGGCACGCATGCGATTATCTAGCTCGTTAGCGGCTTGGCTTAGGGCGTTCTTTTCATTTTCTGGGCAAGCAACTTGATACTCTTTGTCCAGAATGTTGACCGTGGTGGTCGAGGCTGAGCTCATGTGGGCTGTGACTCTTTTTTTGCGTCTTTCCTAGTGTGTAATGGGTAGATCAGTAGACTAGGATTCGATTTCTAGGGTCTTGAGATGCTTGATCATAGCCTCAACACGTGTGCGGGCTATTTCATTCTTTTCGATCAGGCGTTTGCGTTCTTGTTCCCAAGACGACTCTTTCGCTTTTAAGGTGGCGTTTTCTTTTTCAAGGCGAGCGCACAAACGGATGAGATCATCCAATTTGTCTTCTATGTTTTTCATAGGTGAAGAAGACATAGGTGCGTTAAAACCTCCAAATTTCCTGCGCCGAGCAGGCGGTCTGTGAACAGAATGTTAATGTTGTTTCTGGAAAAGTATAGCTTTTTATTTAAAAAGTATAGGAAAAGAGTCTTTCGATGCCTCGAACACACGGCAAATTTGATAGCATCGCGAATGCATCACAATAAGAGGTAGTTATGCCAGCTAGTGTCGATTTCTTTCATCTCAACGAATTATTACTTAATTTGGGCGCCGTTCACTCGCCTTCAGAACTGCAGGGTATGCTTTGTGGGCGTATTAGCGGTGGTTCTCCGCCAGAAAAAGATCAGTGGTTAGCGCTTGCACAAGAATTCCTCGATATTGATCACCTGGAGCTCGATCAAGAGCAAGCCGAAGCCTTTTTTGGCCTCTACACCGATACACGTAGCTTGATGGATGACGTGAACTTTAGTTTTTCCCCTCTGCTGCCCGATGATCACGCCAGTATAGCGCGGCGTACGCAAGAGCTTGGTACGTGGTGTCAGGGGTTTATGCACGGGCTGGGCGTGTCGGGTTTGAGTGGCGATGCTCAGCTTAGCCCAGATTCAGCGGATGCCTTACGTGACCTTGCGCAAATATCACAAGTGGACCTTGATGAAGAAGATGCCGTGGAAGAAAATGAGTCATATTGGCTGGAATTGGTGGAATATGTGAAAGTCGCAGCACTCACCATTTACACCGAGCTAACGCAAAGCCACAATGCCGCTGGAAATGGTGGTAAAGATGCTGCGGGCAGTGGCGCTCAGCCCGGCGCTAAACCACAAATTCACTAACATTGCTCTGAAGTAAATAATAACTATGAGTATTAGCAAAGCGGAATACGCACGTCGTCGTAAACAGCTCATGAGCATGCTGGAACCCAACAGTATTGCCATTCTACCCTCGGCAAAAGAAAAAATTCGCAGCCGCGACACCGAATATCACTTTCGCCAAGACAGTGATTTTTTGTATTTGAGTGGCTTTGAAGAACCCGAATCTGTTTTGGTGTTAGCGCCTGGCAGAGAGCATGGCGAGTTTATTGTTTTTTGCCGCGACCGTGATCGCGACCGCGAAATTTGGGATGGTTTACGTGAAGGGCCAGAAGGCGTAGTAAAAAATTATTTGGCAGATGACGCGTTTCCCATAGGCGATATCGATGATATTTTGCCGGGTTTGCTCGAAGGTAAAGATCGCGTGTACTACACGTTGGGTAAAGACGCTGTTTTCGACAAGCATGTAATGGATTGGGTCAACACCATACGCGCAAAGGCCAGAGCCGGTGCGACGCCGCCCGGAGACTTTCTCGACCTCGATCATTGGCTGCACGATATGCGCCTATATAAAAGTGCAGAAGAAGTGCGCTTGATGGAGCGTGCTGGTGAAATTTCTGCGCAAGCACACATAAAAGCCATGAAAGCCTGCAAGCCTGGTGTCATGGAGTTTCAGTTAGAAGCCGAAATCGATTATCACTGTGCCAAGGAAGGGGCGCGTCACTCCGCTTACAACACCATCGTTGGCGGGGGCAAAAATGGTTGTATCCTTCATTACATCGAAAATTGTGCAAAATTAAAAAATGGCGATTTGGTGTTAATCGATGCGGGTTGCGAGTTAGAGCATTATGCGGCAGATATTACTCGCACCTTTCCTGTGAATGGAAAGTTTTCAACTGAACAAAAAGCTATTTACAACATCGTGCTAGAAGCGCAAATAAAAGCATTAGAAAAAGTAGAAGTGGGAAATCATTGGAATGAACCTCACGATGCTTCTGTGCGCTGCATTACCGAAGGCTTGGTGGCGTTAGGTCTGCTACAGGGCGATGTGGACGAATTGATAAAAGAAGAAAAATATAAAGCCTTTTATATGCATCGTATCGGTCACTGGTTGGGAATGGATGTGCACGACGTGGGTGATTACAAAGTCGGTGGCGAATGGCGAGTGCTTGAAGCGGGCATGATGATGACCGTAGAGCCAGGTATATACATAGCGCCCGATGATGAAAGTGTTGCAGCGAAATGGCGCGGTATAGGCATTCGTATTGAAGATGATGTATTGGTGACCAAAGATGGCCCCCACGTTCTTAGCGCCAGTGTTCCAAAAACAGTGGAAGACATTGAACAGCTAATGGCCTAACGTCTCGGCGGCCAAATTAAGAACACTTTAAGAGCAAATTCTTACAAGAGTATGTGTGAATAATAACAAGCAGGAAAATACGACTGAGCTTACAGAGAAGCAAAGTGATATCGCCATTGTTGGTGGCGGTATGGCGGGGCTTTCGCTCGCCTTACTGCTTGCGGCTTATCTTCCGTCAAAAAAAATTAGCGTTATAGAAACCTATCCGTTTTCTTTGGAAACGCTGTATCAGCCAAGTTTTGATCAACGATCTACAGCAATTTCTTCCGATAGTGCACGAATATTTCGCGACCTAAATGTTTGGTCTGAAATTTCTGAGCATGTCACTGCGATTCGCAAAGTACAGGTGAGTGACAAAGGTCATATGGGGCGAACCGCCTACCAAGAGTCAGACAACAAAAAAGAAACGCTTGGTTTTGTTGTCGATAATGCTTGGTTAGGGCGTTGTCTCATTTCTGCTGCGAGAGACGTTTCTAATATCGAATTAATTGCGCCTGAACATGTGCAGTCACTGGTGCCAAGAAAAAAAGGCGCACAATTAATTTGTCAGAATCACATTTATCAATGTGAACTCGTGGTGATTGCCGATGGCGCTAACTCCCGTTTGCGAGAGCAGCTAGGTATTACGGTGGATACATTTAACTACCGTCAACATGCCATTATCGCCAATGTCGCATTCGAAAAACCGCATAAGGGCTGTGCTTTTGAGCGTTTTACTGAGCAGGGGCCAGTCGCACTTTTGCCATTGGGGGAAAGTGACGAGGCGAACACTGCGAATTTAGTTTGGACGACTCCCGAATCACAGTTGCAAGAACGATTTGAATTGGCAGACGAAGAATTCTTACGCGCCTTGCAAAAAGTTTATGGGTATCAATTAGGTCAGTTTACTAAGGTGAGTAAGCGAGTGTCTTACCCATTGGTACGGCAGGTGGCAAAAGAGCAAATTCGATCTTCCATTGTGTTAATGGGGAACGCGGCGCATGCACTGCATCCGGTTGCGGGTCAGGGGTTTAATTTGGCGTTGCGAGATGCAGAACGATTGAGTCAAAGTTTGCAAGAAGCTGAATCTGAAAGTTGCGAGCTCGGTTCACTAAAAATCTTACAACAATACCTAGATAAACAAAGCAAAGATCAATGGCTTACCACCATGATAAGTCACGGGTTTAATCGCATTTTTTCAGACGATCGTCTTGCGGTGCAAGGGTGCCGTAATTTGGGCCTGATATCGCTCAATTTAGTTCAGCCGGTTAAGCGCGAATTTTTTAATCAAATGATGGGTAAAGGTTCTTTGGCCACGTTTTAGCGTGGCTTCAATGCTAATTATGCAAAATCCAATAAAGTTGTCAGATCGAATGCCTACGAAAAAAGTCGATATAGCGATTGTCGGCGGTGGCGTAATCGGTTTAACAATGGCCAACTTGTTAAAAGGTATGTCTGCGAATGTGTTGCTTATAGATGGCGGTGCAGCGGTTGCTAGCATCAATAAGCATGAGCTGGAAAAAATTGATCCACGTGTACTAGCAATATCGAAAAAAAGCGAAGCCATATTTAAAAAGATCGGCGTTTGGGATGCTGTATTAAATACACGAGCTTGTGCCTATGAATACATGCACGTGTGGGACGGCGAAGGCACTGCAAATATTGAGTTCGATGCCCAAAGCACTGGCGAAGAAAATCTTGGCCATATCGTAGAAAATAAAGTGCTTGTTAATGCGCTTAGTGAAGCACTTAAAAACGCTGGTGCCACCGAGCTGCTTTATGAAGCCAAGGTTGAGCGCTTTGAGTGTGAAGACGAAGTATCATATTTAGAGTTAGATAGTGGTGACCTTATTCAAGCGTCACTTGTTATCGCAGCCGATGGTGCGCACTCTCGATTGCGTGAGCTGGCAAGTTTTGAAAGTAAAGAATGGGATTATGGTCACACCGCCATTGTCACCACAGTTACGACTGCAAAACCACATAAAAACACCGCATGGCAAGTGTTTCGATCCGCTGGGCCGCTTGCATTGCTACCTATACATACAAAAGAAAAAGACCAATCGCAGTGTTCGATCGTCTGGTCGGTAAAGCACGACATTGCCGAACGTTTGATGGAAAAAGATGACCAAGGTTTTTCTTCTGAACTAGAAAAATATTTTGAATCTAAGCTCGGGAATATTGTTTCAGTTGATAAGCGGTATGCCTTCCCTTTGAAGCAGCGGCATGCAAAACATTATTGTGCACCTGGTGTTATTCTGGTGGGGGATGCGGCGCACACCATTCACCCGCTTGCGGGGCAGGGTGCCAACATTGGATTTTACGATGTCGACATACTCGCTCAAGAAGTTATGCGTGCAGAAAAGCGAGCCTTACCTTTTTCGAATGCCACTATTGGTCAACGATACCAGTGTCAACGGCAAGGGGAGAATCTGGTTGCTATGGCATCTATGGAAGGGTTTAAAAGAATATTTGCATCGGATGACTTAACTGCACGCTGGTTAAGAAACGAAGGTTTACGTATGGTAAATCGAATTCCATTTCTCAAAAATACGTTTTCTGCCGTTGCTAGTGGCCGTTAAATTTTGCAATTAATACTCAAAGGTGATTGGGCTTGAGTCAAGTTCACGCTGAACAGAAAGACTGGTTGATGTGCCACGAGTGCGGCGAGTTGCAAGCTGTGGTCGCGTTGTCTCCTGAGCATGAGATGGTTTGTTGCATGTGTGGGAACTCCTTGCACGTCGGTCATGGTAAGTGGTTAGAGGCCGCTAGTGCCCTCGCCATCACGGCAGCCGTTTTGTTTGGTATCTGTCAGTTGGGTCCATTCATGACCTTGGAAATAGGCTCGCAAAGTCAAACGATCACCATTCTTGATGGTTTTTGGGCCTTGTTTGATCGTGGTAATTGGGTGCTCGCTGCGCTGGTATTAACCACAACTTTTTTGTTTCCTCTCTTTGAAGTGGTGGCGATACTCTACATACTCATTCCCTACAACTTTAAGCGTCGCTTGCGGGGGCAGCGTTCGGTATTGCGGTGGCTAGTACAAATGCAATCATGGAGCATGCTCGAAGTGTTTTTACTTAGCATGGTAGTGGCCTCCGTGAAGATGGCGGATATGGCAGAGCTTAAATTGGAGCTTGGTGCCTACGCCTTGTTCTTATTGGTTGGGGTTTTAATCTTAGCGTTCATTAAAATGGATAGGCGAAAGTTGTGGTCTTGGATAAATACAAACAACTACTATACGTCTTACAATCGAGAATTTGTTTACGACTGTCATATTTGCCAGGCTATGGTCGGGCAAGAGATTGTTGAAGAGAAAGAGGAGTGTCCTCGTTGCGAGACCAAACTGTACAAGCGCATTCCTAATAGCATACAAAAAACCACAGCTTTAGTTTTTGCTTCGTTTATTCTTTATGTTCCAGCGAACATATTGCCCATTATGACCTACACCTCTTTAGGTGTGACTGAAACCGATACGATTTTTTCAGGTGTTGTTGCCTTGATTGGTGCGGGCTTGTATTGGATCGCGGTCGTGGTGTTTGTAGCCAGTATTGCCGTGCCAGTATTGAAGCTTGTTATCTTGAGCTATTTAATTCTGGCCGTACAAGCAAAATGGACGCGTGGTATTAAGCAGCGTGCATTTTTATATCGTCTTACAGAAATCGTGGGGCGCTGGTCTATGGTAGATGTGTTTGTCGTCACCATATTCACCGCTATCGTACAATTTGGCTTTGTCTACACCGTAGAGCCGGAAGGCGCTATTATAGCGTTTGGCGCAGTGGTGGTATTAACCATGATCGCCGCCGAAACTTTTGACCCACGCTTACTGTGGGACGCTTTGGAAGAAGATAATGAGAAATAAAGCTGTTGTTCAACAGATTCGAACCATTTCTCCGGTTTGGATTGTGCCTATCGTGGCGCTTGTTATTGCTGTTTGGTTGGCGGTGCAAGCTCGTTTAGAGAAAGGGGCAGAAATTCAAATTACGTTTCCTGAAGCGTCTGAAATTATTGCCGGGCAAACACTCATTAAGCTGAAAAACGTTGAAGTGGGTATGGTGAAGTCTGTCCGACTCAGTGAAGATTTAAAGCAAGTCATTGTAAAAGCAGAGATCGATCGCAGTGTGTCTTCCTATTTGTCAGAGAATACGCGTTTTTGGGTGGTGACACCGCGCATTAGTGCAACTGGGGTTTCCAACTTGGGTACTTTGATTAACGGTGTCTATATCGTGATGGACCCCGGTGAAAAAGGCCCCAGTAAAAATAAATTTGAAGGCCTAAATGATTCGCCTGCGTTTGTGTCAGATGAACCCGGTACACAGTATGTACTACAAGCGCAAGAGCTTGGCTCGCTCGATATTGGCTCGCCTATCTATTTTCGCCAGATTCGAGTGGGTGAGGTCACAGGTTACGAGCTTTCTGAAAATAGTGAATACGTGAATATAAATGTATTTGTGAAAGCGCCGCACGATGATTTGGTGAAAACGCGTAGCCGTTTTTGGAATGTCAGCGGGTTTGGCGTTTCCATAAATGCCGATGGTATGAAGGCAAAGATGGCGTCACTTGCTTCGCTCATAAACGGTGGTATTGCCTTTGATAATGCCGCGAGCTACGAAATAAGTCAGCGGGCGCCGCTTGGGCACACATACTATTTACATCCAGACCGAGAGTCGGTGCTCGAGGGTCAGTTTGAAATTGAATATTTTTATCAGTTGAAATTTTCTGGCAGTGTTCGCGGTCTTACCGTTGGGGCGCCGGTAGAGTTTAGAGGGATTAAGCTTGGCGAAGTTGTTGATGTTGAGTTGGTATCATCAGAAAATATCAAAGATACCTTGCATGTTTTTATTTCAATGGAGCCTCAACGGTTAGATCCAAATACAACGCCTTCGCGAGAACAGGTCGACGATAAAATGTCTGACATGGTGAAACAAGGTTTGCGTGCGCAAATGAAAACAGCCAGTTTTATTACCGGCTCGCGTTATATTGAATTGGCTTTTTTTGAAGACCAAGAAGACGCGCCGCTCGTTCGCGGAGAAAGTTACTCAGAAATCCCCACCGTTGACGACATGTTGGGCGCCCAGGTCAGTGATATTCTTGCAAAAGTCAGTGAAATTCCTTTCGATGATATCGGCAACGACTTGGCCGGTAGCCTAGCGAGTTTAAATAAAATTCTTTCTACGCTAGAAAAACAAAACACGGCCCTAAAAATGGATGGCGCTGTAGAAAACGTGGGCGAAACACTCGCGAGTGCAAACCAAGCATTGAGTCAATTAGCGATTACTATGCGAAGTATTGATCAGGCGATAGCGCCAGATTCAGAATTTAAATACGAATTAACGGAGATGTTGAAATCGGTGGGGGGCGCTGCAGACGCAGTGGAGTTATTGATGAACGAACTCAATCGACATCCTAATGCATTGATTTCAGGGGCGAAAAAAGATGAATAAGCTTCGTAAGTACATACAGCGATACGCCTTCTTGGGTGGTTTGTCGATATTAACGGCCTGCGCTTCGAGTGGCCCGGCCACAAGTTTTTATACCTTGTATTCCGATACCAATATTGCCGCAGTAAAAGAGGAGACCGCCAAGATTTCAATTGGTATCGGGCCTATCGTACTGCCTGATTATTTGGAAAACCCTTCGGTAGTGACACAAAGCAATAGTAATAAGCTAAGTGTGCTGGGTTATCACGCTTGGGCGGGTAGTCTAAATGAAGCGATGAGCCGGGTATTGGCTGATGATGTTTCTTCCGCGCTGAATTTGGATTCCGTTTGGTCTTTTCCATGGGACAATCGCATACGCCCACAATATCAAATTCGTGTTGTGGTAGATCAGTTTGACGGTAAGCGTGGTGGTGAAGTGAGTCTGCGTGTGAAATGGACTTTGTTAAACGAGGCTGGTGATAAATTGTTAGCGCTTAGAAAGGTCGAGATGAAAAAAAACACCGGAACTAAATCAGTGGAAGACTATGTTGCCACTATGAACGCATTGCTCAACGAATTATCGGTGACAATTGTGAATGAGTTGGTTGAGGCAGAGGTGACAAAAAATAACGGCGCCTATCGCTTTTAAACATTTGCTCTCAAACAATAGGCGCCAAGGGGAAGTAAATTAAAGAGAACGACTTTAATTTAACGAGGAAATTTTAAAGCGAAGCAATCTGCTCCTGAGATTTGTTAGTTTTAGAATAGTGCTTGTAAAGCCCTAACACTTTCTTTACGTAGCGCTGTGTTTCTTTGTAAGGGGGTACAACGTTGCCGCGTCTTTTCACCGAATTTTCACCAGCGTTGTAAGCGGCTACGGCAAGCACAACATCGTTATCAAACATATCGAGTAAATCGCGTAAGTACGCGGTGCCACCGGCAATATTTTGCTTGGGGTCTTGGCGGTTGGCAATCATGTAGCGTTCAGCAGTGCCTGGCATCAACTGCATTAGGCCGACAGCACCTTTATTAGATACGGCAATGGGGTTGAAGTGACTCTCTGCGTGAATCACCGCTTTCACAAGCTCGGCGTCTAAATCGTGCTTTTGGGCTGCGATTTCAATCGTTGAATTGTATCGAGCAAGCCCTTCTTTCCAGTTTTTCGGCGCTTTTAATTCGCTCCAACCTTTCCAGGTGTGAACAAGAGGTATATAGCCATCATGCTTTGCGCGGTCGCTAAAAGTGACCTTGCCATTACTGTCTACGTATCGATAGATGCCTTCAGCATTAGAACCAAACGATATAAACGATATGCAGAGTAGGCTGAAGGCTATGTGTCGAATTTTCATGGCTAAATCTCGAAGAGGTCAAGAAACTGTGAACTTGATCATAATATTAGTAGAGAAAAGCGCCTAAATCCGTACGTTTATTAGTCGATATTAGAATTCTTTTCTATGGAAGGCTTGTTTTTATAATCAAATCATCAGCGTTATATCGGAAGAATTGAACTTTCATCCGAACTATGAAATTCCATGTGGTTATATAGCTAAATGTAGTATTAGTATGAAATTAGTCGGTAGATTTAGGCAGAACGCCTTATATTCATACGCTCGAGTGCGCACAATAAACTGAGTTTTTGATGCTAATCGTGGAGAGTTGGGGCGAATTTACTGCGTAGCCAGCCCCAATAGCTGTTGTTGTGATGCAGGTATGCTTGAAGTCGAGCTTGGTTTTGCAGGTAGTGCTCGTCATTATCCGCTTGCTGAGAGAAAAGGTACTCGCGGGTCAGCATGCGGCGCTTTGGGTTTAGCGTTTTTATCACCTTAGCGGGGTTTCCGCCCACCACCGCATATGAGGGAACGTCTTCTACCACCACCGAGCCTGCTGCGACGACAGCGTGTTTGCCAATATGAACACCTTTGCCAATTATGGCGCGAAGACCAAGCCAGACATTTTCTTCTATTGTGACTGGTGCGCTACAGCGAAAGGGGCGAGTGCGATTATAAACCCCGTGCCAATCGCTATCGGTGATATTGACCTCGGCGGCAATCATGCAATTGTCACCAATGTGGATCGATTCGGCAGATGCAATAGATGCACCGGGGGAGATCAAACAATGGTCGCCAATGCGAATTTCGCCTTGCTGCTGTTTGCTCGACCAGCAACTCAAAGAAACGGGTTTATGTTTTTCACTGATGATATGTAAGTGCTTGCCGGCGCTAATATTCTTACCAGCTATGGATATAGAGCGAGGCTGATAAAAAAAAGGGCCATTACCTAAGGCATCAAACTGTGGTGCCAGAATGTGTTTCACATATAATGTGCTCCACCATTGGCAAAGCCGGATCAAACTCAAAGGTTTGTGTTCCTTTCGCAAAGGCCTTTCTCACAATAATTATTATTGGAAATTTTGTGTCTCCATTATCAAAGTTTATTCTCGACAATTCAATTAAAGGATTCTTAGACGATCGTGAAGGCGATGCTCTAAACCAATATGCGGCAACAGTGGCAAACATTGGGCCATGCTTAGAGGTAGGGTCGTATTGCGGAAAATCGACGGTTTATATTGGCGATGCATGCAAACAAACTGACAACACCTTATTCGCGATTGATCATCACCGTGGTTCTGAAGAGCATCAGCTGGGTGAAGAGTATCATGATGCGTCATTATTCGACGCAGACAATGTATGTATGGATAGTTTTCCTACATTTCGTAGAAACATGAAAGTTGCCGCGCTTGAAGATTGTGTTGTGCCGATCGTTTCCGCGTCGGCAACGGTTGCTCGGCACTGGCAAACGCCTTTGGGGTTTGTTTTTATTGACGGCGGCCACAGCCCAGAAAATGCTATGCGCGATTGCAAGCTTTGGTCAGAAAAGTTAGCCGTAGGTGGCGTATTTGCAGTACATGATTTATTTGAAAAACCAGAAGAGGGTGGCCAAGGCCCCTATCTTGCATTCCAGAGTTTACTTGATAGTGGGTGTTTTAAAAAAATAGACCAAGTCTTGTCGTTGGGCTTTATTAGAAAACTTGTGTGATTTCAGCAAGCTCAATAAAAGGTAAGCTCGCGCAGCGGCACAGCAAAGGGGTGCTAACTTTCTGAATCTCTGGGCGGGAAAAGAAGTGCACTCGGTGTGGTAAATAATTTACTCGCGGGCGTCAGGTTTTCTAGCGCATCTAAAACAAGTAGTACCGCTGCTGCCGTCCAAGTGGTTTTTTCTTTTGGCCATATTACTTCATCGCGGAACGAGTAGCCCGTCCAAAAGCCACCATCTTCATCTTGCCAATGCAGCAGCTGTTTAAATATTGTTTGTGCCTCTTTTTTTCTTCCGCTTGCAATTAAAGCTAAACAAAGTTCACAAGATTCTGCGACTGTTACCCAGGGTTCATCACTAACACATCGGCAACCAAACTCGGGGTGAACAAATTCATTCCAGCGTTCGTCAATGCGAATACGTGCTTCTTCTGGCTGGTAAATTCCTGAAAGAATTGGGTAAAACCAATCCATAGAAAAACGGGTTTTAGGTTCCCATGTGCGATCAAATCGCCAAGGTTTGTTGGTTAGGCAATTCGCCAGCGAGTGATAGGGTGCCTCCCAGTCATGATCAATTTCTAAGATGTTGGCAATATTGATGGCGCATTCAAGGCTTCGTGTAATAGAAGCGCAGGCCGTCACCAGTGCATCTTTCGGGAGTGTTTCAGCGTTTGAGTTTGCCCATTGAATATCCCCTTCACTATTTTGTTGTTGAATAACAAAATCTATGGCCTTCATAACGGTAGGAAAGGCACGTTGTAAATACGTTTTATCTTGGCTAATTAAATAGTAGTGCCAAAGTGCGCATGCGGGGTAAGCAACAAAATTAGTTTCTATCTTTTCGCGATCTAGATCGTCGTCGTTTTCGTCAGATTTATACTTGGCAAACCATGAGCCGTCTTTGTTCTGGTTTTCGATAAGCCACTCAAATGCGTGCCGAAACGCATAATAATTACCACTGATACTGAGCGCCATGGCCGCTTCACAGTGGTCCCAGGGGTCTAGCTTGCCACCTTTGAACCACAAGATAGCGCCATCTTCTTGTTGGCAGCTTAAAATATAGTGCTGAATCGTTTGGGCTAACATCGGGGTTTTGATGTGGTGGGCGCCTTCCAGTGTTTTCGCGAATATGCTCACGTCTGTTGCCCCTTTTGTTCATCACCCATTTGTTTTTCAAAATACATAACAATACTTTTTCCGAGTATGGGGTTTAGCAACAATTCAATTGTGCGAGTCAGTGCCGGGCGTTTCATTAAATCCCAAACCAAGAGCTGGTGATAAATCTTTACCAAGAAAAACTTGTCTCCTCGCGACCAAAATGCACAGCGCAACCACCAGTAGGGCACATGCAGTGCGTGAGCCCAATGTTTTGATTGGTATGTAAACCTGCCTTGCAACACCTCGTTTTTTAGTGATCTGCTGTTGAAAATACGAATATGCCCACCTTCCACCTGATGGTATTCGGTGCTAAGTGCCCAGCATATTTTTTCTGGCCAGTAACGCGGTACGCTTACACTAAATAAACCACCAGGTTTAAGTAGGCGCTCAATTTCTTTAAGCATGTGTCTATAGTGAGGAATGTGTTCCAGTACTTCTGAGCAGATAATGTGGTCGAAACTGTTGTCTAAGAATGGTAGTTGGCAACCATCTGCTTGGGTGTACAAGCAATTTTTTGAGCTTGTATTGTCAAAGTCGCTGTGTCTATTTTTTGCTACGGTTAAATCTTTGAAAGAAAGGTCAATAGCGATGATTTTTACTTCTGGGTGTGAATACAATGTACCGATGCTGTGACGGCCTTCACCGCACCCAAGGTCGAGCACTCTATCGCCGGGTTTTAGGTCTAACTTATCGAGGTTTATGGTCAGCACGTTAGTGTGTTCGCAGTATGCTGAGGTAGTATTGCGTGAGCTGCTCTGCAACTCTTTTCCAAGAAAAGTGTTCCAGAATATGTTGTCTGCCTTGTTTACCTAAATTTAGCGCATCGTTGGAATTATCGAAAACGGTTTTTAATTTTTCGGCAAGGGCATCACTACTGCCTGCCGGAACAACATGCGCAGCCTTGCCGGCCACTTCCGGTAAAGCACCGCCATCACTTGATATTGCAGGCACTTCGCAAGCCATGGCTTCGCCAAGCGGAAGACCAAAGCCTTCATATAAAGAAGGGCATACCATAACGCTTGCCTGTGCATATTCTTTTACGAGTTCTTGGGTGCTTATTCCGCTAACAAAGGATACGTGATCTACAAGGCCTAGCTCGTGCAAGCGCTGTTGGTTGTGGCCATCTTTTTTAAATTTTCCAATAATGCGAATGTGTGCTTGTGGGTAACGGTTCTTTAATTTTGAAAATGCGTCAAGAAGAATGTTCAGGCCTTTAATGGGTTGGTCTGAAGAGGCGGTTGTAATAATACGGTAAGGAATACGTTCCACTTCGCTTAGCGGCGTAAATACTTCAGTGTCTATACCGTTTGGCACTACCTGAGTTTGTGTCTTTGATAGAGTAAAGTATTTTTCAATGTCATTTTGTGAAGCTTTGGATACCGTCACAACATGCTTAAGTTTTTTTGCGACTTTGTTTTGCATTCGCAAGAAAGAATACCATCGCTTAACCAAAAGTTTGTCGCCCCAGCTTGGCGCTGAAGCGAGAGCGGTTTCTAGGTCTCGGTGAATGGGGTGATGAATTGTGCTAACGACTTTTTTGCCTTGAGCTTGCAGTTTTAGCAAACCAAAACATAAACTTTGATTGTCGTGAATGATGTCGTAGTTGTGGTGCCCCAATAATTTTTCTACACGCCTGCCGAAGGTGTAAGGTTCGGCAAAGCCGCCGCTGAGCATGCTCCACCATTCAATAAAATCGGTGTACGAAAGCAAATGCTTTGGCCGTAGTGCGCGCACGTGACTTTCTTGCGCGAATAAATCTAGGCTGGGTACTTTTATCAGCCTTACATCACTATCCAGCTCTGGGTAGGGTGGGCCTGAATAAACATCGACGCTATGACCAAGGTCAACTAAGGCTTTGCTTAAATACTTTAGGTAAATACCCTGCCCGCCAACAAAGGGGGCGCTGCGATACCCTAGCAAGGCAATATTCAATGCGCGAGCGTTACGCTGCGACGAGTGCGCTTGGGCGAGAATGTCTTGTTGAATATTTTCTTCAGCGGCGCTCATGGCAAGGGCAGGCGTTCTAATTGTTATTCTTGGAGCCGAGAGTCTGGCAAAAGAAGCGAGGCAGGGCAAGTGGCCATGCGCTCAGCTTGGGTGGCGAAACGGTTCGCTTTCGTTGATAGCGTGGGTGTTTCTATTTGAGCAGCTGAATAAATTGCTCGGCAGAGAAAGTTATGGGGAGTTGTCGTAGCTTGTTGCCCTGTGAATCGAGCACCAAAATTGTGGGGAACCCGCTCACGCCATACTTTGTCATAAAAGTTTCGCCAGCATCTGATTCATATTCAATGCGAGAGAACACAAACCTTTCTTCTATCGCCTTTTTTACTTCTGGTTGCGAGAGTACATTCTGGTCGAGTCGACGGCAGCTAGGGCACCAAATGGCAGACATATTGGCGAGCACCAGTTTGTCTTGCTTGGCAGCTAGCTCTATCGCGCCTTCAAGTGTGTGTTGCGGCAACGTGATGCCTTGCAGTGCTTTTTCCCCCAGGTAGCTTTGAATTTCTACATTGGCGAAATATGCCACGAGCGGAATGGCAATGTAGGGCAGCCAAGAGACGAGTTTTTGCTTGAAGCTCTTTTGTGGAGGCGATGTATCGTTGCCCGAATCGCTCATGGTGTTGGTTTCCTGCGTGCTAGAAGGGGTGAAGTAAGGTAATTCAATAGACCGCCACTTTAACAGTTTGTTAGCCGAATATGATGTCACTTGAGGGTTTCGTGATATTTCCCGTAACTATCGCTGAATGGTGGAGGTGGCGAGCGCTATAAAATACGTAAAAAAAGCCCCTGCGGCCAAGCCGAAGGGGCATCGAATGGGTTAGTGACTAGCGAGGGAAGCGAAGATATCGCGAGGCATCAAAGTGAAGGCAAAGAAGATGCGATATCACACTAACACTCATGCTATTGAGAAGAACGTGCCAGATGTACAAAACTTCCTCACTTTTTTGTAACTAACTGAAAATAAAAGCTTTTTACGGCTCTTGTTTGGCCTAAGTATTATTTGTGCGCGCATAAAGCGCATTTTGTCATGTGTTTTGGTCAATTTTTGTCAGCTTGTGACTATGCATTGAATCAATCCATTTTCAGAAACTACCAAAGCGAACGCGCTTCCCGCTATAATTCGCCTCTTTTCTTCAAGATTGAATTAGCCTTATGAGCGAACGCAAAGCAAGTGTCAGTCGCGATACCCTCGAGACACAAATATCAGTTTCTTTAAATCTGGATGGTTCCGGCCAAGCCAAGTTCGATACTGGTGTGCCTTTCTTGGAACATATGATGGATCAGATTGCACGCCACGGCTTAGTTGATTTGGATGTGCGTTGCCAAGGCGATACGCACATCGATGATCATCACAGCGTGGAAGATATCGGTATCACCATCGGGCAGGCGGTGGCAAAAGCCATGGGCGATAAACGTGGTATTCGTCGTTATGGTCACGCTTACGTGCCGCTAGATGAGGCCTTGTCGCGCGTGGTGATGGACTTTTCGGGTCGCCCAGGCTTGACCATGAATGTGCCTTTTACCCAAAAACGCGTTGGCCAATTTGATACCGAATTGTTCTTCGAGTTTTTTCAGGGCTTCATCAATCACGCTCAAGTTACTTTGCACATCGATTGTTTGCGTGGCAGTAACGCTCACCATCAAATTGAAACAGTGTTTAAAGCCTTTGGTCGCGCACTGCGAATGGCGTTAGAAAAAGACCCTCGTATGGGTGACGCTTTACCCTCTACAAAAGGGGCCCTCTAGGGCCTCTAAATTCGTCAAAATTTAGAGTTTTGGAAACACATGAGTAAACAACACATTGCCGTGATTGATTACGGTATGGGGAATCTGCATTCGGTAGCGAGTGCTTTGGCGAAAGTCGCCCCCGATGCACATATCGACGTGACGCAAGATATTGCTAATGTCGCAAAAGCTGACCGTGTGATATTTCCGGGTGTTGGTGCTATTCGTGATTGTGTGGCGGAAATTAAGCGTCTTAAGTTTGACGAGGCCGTTGCAAAAGTCATTAGTGATGGCCGGCCGTTGTTAGCGATTTGTGTCGGCATGCAATCGCTCATGCAGCGTAGTGAAGAAAACAATGGCGTTACCTGCTTGGGTGAACTTGCTGGCGACGTTCGTTTTTTCTCTGACAATTCCGAATTTAATGCAAAATTTGATGAAGCTTCTTCTTCGCACGAGCGCTTAAAAGTGCCGCATATGGGGTGGAACCAAGTTCAGCAAAAAACGCCGCACGCCATGTGGGAAAATATTCCACAAGATAGCCGTTTTTATTTTGTGCACAGCTATTACGTGCAAGTGACAGATCCAAATTTAATGGCTGCATCTACCCATTACGGCATTGATTTTACTTCGGTCATTGCTCGCGACAATGTGTTCGCTGTGCAGTTTCACCCAGAAAAAAGCCACACCCATGGCTTACAACTGTTAAAGAATTTCGTTGGCTGGAATGGTCAACAAAACTAGTTTTTGAGATATTTATGATAGTAATTCCTGCGATAGATTTAAAAGACGGTGCATGCGTTCGCTTGCGTCAAGGCTTGATGGATGACTCTACGGTATTTTCCGATGACCCAGTTGCGATGGCTGCAAAATGGGTGGAAAAAGGCGGTCGTCGTTTACATCTCGTTGATCTCAACGGCGCTTTTGATGGTAAGCCTGTAAATGGCGAAGTTGTTACGGCTATAGCAAAAGCGTATCCAGATTTGCCGATTCAAATTGGTGGCGGCATTCGCAGTTTGCAAACCATCGAACATTATTTAGATGCAGGCGTGAATCACGTCATCATAGGTACTAAAGCTGTCAAAGAGCCTGAATTTGTAACGGAGGCTTGTAAGGCTTTTCCTGATCATGTGATTGTTGGTCTTGATGCAAAAAATGGTTTTGTTGCGACTGACGGTTGGGCAGAAGTTTCTGAAGTGCAAGCCACTGAATTAGCAAAACGTTTTGCTGACGACGGCGTTTCCGCGATTGTGTACACCGACATTGCGCGCGACGGTATGATGCAAGGTGTTAATGTAGAAGCAACAGTTGCCATGGGCCAAGCGTCACCCATTCCTGTTATTGCTTCTGGCGGCATTACCAATATGGATGATATTAAAGCTTTGGTTGCGCAAGAAAGTGCGGGCATTATGGGTGCAATTACTGGGCGTGCTATTTACGAAGGGACTTTAGATATTGAAGAGGCCCAAGCCTATTGTGATGCTCAATCGAAGGCTTAGCGAGAACTAAACATGGCATTAGCAAAACGTATTATTCCCTGCTTAGACGTAGACAAAGGTCGCGTAGTAAAAGGCGTGCAGTTTGTCGATATTCGTGATGCGGGCGACCCGGTCGAGGTAGCAAAAAAATACAACGAACAGGGCGCAGATGAAATTACTTTTCTCGATATTACTGCCAGTCACGAAGATCGTGATACCACTGTTCACACAGTAGAAAAAATTGCTGCCGAAGTTTTTATTCCTCTTACGGTCGGGGGCGGTATTCGCACACTGCAAGACATACGCAACATGCTAAATGCCGGTGCTGACAAAGTGTCGATTAATTCGGCAGCTGTAAAAGACCCTGATTTTGTAAAAGCTGCGGCAGAGCGTTTTGGCTCGCAATGTATTGTTGTAGCGATTGACGCAAAAAAAGTAAGTAGTGCAAACGAAGTTGATCGCTGGGAAATTTTTACTCACGGTGGCCGAAAACCAACAGGTATCGATGCCGTCGAGTGGGCAGTACGAATGACCGATAACGGCGCCGGTGAAATCTTGCTTACCAGTATGGATCGTGATGGTACTAAAGACGGCTTTGACCTAGGTGTTACCCGCGCGATAGCAGATGCAGTACCTGTACCGGTTATTGCTTCCGGGGGTGTTGGCAATCTTCAGCACTTAGTTGATGGTGTTCAAGAAGGTGGTGCTGATGCAGTGCTAGCGGCGAGCATTTTTCACTTTGGACAGCATACCGTGCCAGAAGCAAAAGCTTATATGGCTGAACAAGGGATCGTCGTTCGCTAAACTAAAGAAGCATGTTAGCTCTTTAGCCGGCTGGCCTTCCCGCTCGCCCTCCAATTGCTATGCCTCCCACAAATTATCAGCCGGGCTCGCAACGCCTTTACCGCCTTTGTTTAACACGTGGGTATAAATCATCGTGGTTTGCACATTGTTGTGGCCAAGTAATTCTTGAACAGTACGAATATCGTATCCGGATTCCAGTAAATGCGTTGCAAAGCTATGACGCAAAGTATGGCATGTAACATATTTGTTTATCGCTGCATCTCTAGCGGCAGACCGAATCGCCCTTTGTATGCCCTTGGCATGAATATGATGGCGGCCTCTTTTACCGTTTTGAGGGTTGCTTGAAATATTCCGTGACGAAAAAATAAATCGCCAGCGAAACTCCCTCGCAGCATTGGGGAACTTTTTATTTAGCGCGTTGGGCAGCCAAATATAATCGATACCATTTTTTACATCTTCTTCAAACAAATTCCTTGCTTCTTCTATTGATTGTTTAATGCCTTCAATGCTCTCTGTTGGGAGCATAGTGATGCGATCCTTATTGCCTTTTCCGCAACGAACAACTAATTCATTTCTGTCAAAATCAACATCGGCAACACGAAGCCTAAGCGCTTCAGTTTGCCTTAAGCCAGAACCGTACATCAGCATTGCTAAACAGCGGTATGTTCCTTGTAGGTTCGAAACGAGTGTTCGAACTTCATTCTTAGATAAAACCGTAGGAAGCCTTTTGGGGCGTTTAGCAAAATTAAACCCACCCACATCGCCTATTTCAACTCCGATTACCCAGCGATATAAAAAAATCAAAGCGCAAAGCGCCTGGTTTTGTGTGGAGGCGGAAACATGTTCTTTAACTGCAAGGTAGGTTAAGAATTCGGAAATATGGTCTGCCGAAAGGTCTTTTGGGTGACGCTTCTTATGAAAAATAATGAAACGCTTAACCCAATGACAGTAGCTTTTCTCTGTAGAATAAGCGTAATGACGTACGCGTATTTGTTGTCTTACCTGATCTAGTAGCTTCATGTGTAAACTCCTCCTTGAAAACAAAAGTGCTGTTGTTATATACAGTATTGTATTTGCGTATGGGATTCTTTTCAAGGGAGTAATTGGCAAATAACTACAGAAAACGGTTAAGTCTTTGATTTGAAAGAAAAAACCTGCTGTCCAGATGTAAGGTTATTAACTGCATAAAAGACAGGGCAAGCATAATGGACAAGGTCGCGTGGGAAGGTATAATAATCCGCCAAAGTGGACATCTCAGATAATAGCAAGGAACGCGAATTCCCCCGCTCACCTCCTTGAATTTAAATGTTTTTCCTGTCTTGTCCTTTAAGTAAATTAAAAGGTATTAATGGACAAAGTGTCTGTTATGCAGTTGTTAGCCCGCAGGAGAAAGTATGAAGTATACGTTAATTTTTACCATAGTCCTTTTAGCTTCCTGCGATTCAACGAAGGGGTTTATATCTGGCTTTCAAGGGGGCTCGAGCTCAGATGTTGGCATTGTTTGTTCTAGGCAAAATCAAATATTGTCAGTTAAGTTAGTAGATGAGACTGATCAGTCTGCATATATAGAAGTTGAATACTTTTACGATAACGCATTTGGGCCTAATGCGAGTATTCATATCGAGCCAGTAGTTGATGTATATTGGCCTCACCAATCTATCAAGCCTATGATGGGGCACCATAAAGTCATTGTTAAATTGTCTCATCCTGGTATGGGGAATAGTCCTGAAGTTATAAGTGTGAAAAAAGCTGAAGTTATGCTTAGAGTGAAAGAATATGATAACAAGCGTGATAGCTACAGGTCTTCTAAACTTACGTCATCTTTCTTCAAGCTAGAAAAAGTATTCAATAAACCTAGTCGTGGCTAACGAGTTTGTCCATTTGACGTATTGGTCAACGCTCCGTTTTGGGGTGGCTTCGCCACGTTACCCCAAAACTCCACTATAACCAAAACGCAAATGACAAAGGCGTTATGAAAAAAGGAAAATCGATGAACAAATATTTTTTTACTTTATTAACTCTTTTGTCGTTTCAAGCATATGGATCATCATGGGATGGTACTGTAACTGGAGAAATCAGAAAGTTAGATGTAGTCGTAAATGATGGAAACAATGCAGGGTTTAGGATCGAGCTTGTGAACAATCCTGCGTTATGTGGCAATGAGCAAACTTGGGCTTATATAAATAAGTCTGATGAGAATTATCAAGTAGCTGTAAGTGTCTTGCTTGCTGCTAAAATGGCAAAGAATCCTGTGTCTCTTTATACGAAGAAAAATACATCCTGGAACGATTACTGCCATGTAGGCTATGTGGTATTAAGGTAATTATTCATAACAAAGCGGTCAAAAAATCGGACTTCGGCAAGCGAGGTTCGCTCCGCTCACAATACCACGCTTGCCTCCGCCGTTTACCGCGGCGTTATGAGTAAGTACATTTAATATGGATAATCGACATGAATTAGAAAGAATGCCGAGTCGTAATGAAATATTCGCGGGGCGAATTTTATCTTTCTTCCTGTTTCTATTGTCGCTAGCCATTTTGTATTTCACTACTAGATATTTCTACGAAACAAGGTCCGGTTTAACTGGCCTTATTGTTGCGATGGTATTTACGTTCGTCATGGGCTATCTGTTATATCGTATCTTTGTTACAAGGCCTATACCGTTAGAGCGCCGCGCATCAAAAACACTAGCCTATCTTTTTATAATCGCAGGGTTTGGAGGTCTATTAGGGTCGCTATTTTTAAACCAGAATCCATTTTATTTAACAGGCGCAGGTATAACTTGTATTTACTACGGGAGCAGTGTGTTTGTTAAAAATCACTCATAACAAATGTAGTCAAGCGACAAATATTGCGTCGCTCCGTTTGTGTAAGGGCTTCGCCCATATTACACAAACTCCACAACACAATATTTGCGCCTGCTACAGGCGTTAGGGCTAATTAAGGCAAGATTTAGAAATTTGTATCGTGTGGTTCGTCACTTCGCACAAAAAATCGAAAGTGGTGGTTTTAATTTTGGCCGTGCGAGCGCGAAACGATGTGCGGCTTGGTAAGTGCAGATATGAAGCGAAGCTTCGAAATATTTATATCGGGCTTCGTTCTATCAAAAATGCCGGTTGGTCATATTAACTAACCACTGTGCAATATTTTGATAAATTTGTTGTTTTATTAGGGTGCCTAATTTGGACTGTGTCGAACCTCGGTAATGTTACAAGTTTTTGGGTTCGGGGTTTATCGACTTTCGAGCTTCGTAGTAACGTGCCGTTGTCTTCAGCCCTAACAAGTTAGTCAAATGGGACGGTTTTTACGTCGCTTCGTATTTGTGCTGAAATAGCACAAATCCAAAACAACTACAAAATCGCCCCTTGCTAAGGCGTTAAATGTATGTGTAATCAGAGTTACGATTCAAATAATGACTGGCATGAAAATGCTAATCTGGTATTTGGCTTTCAGTGCATAGATTGTGATGCAGCTATTGGGTACGAAGATGTATCTTTAATAGATGAGAATGATCATCTAGAGTTTTCTGTAGTATGTACCGAGGCAGCGCAAAATTCAGGTTGGTCTAAAATAGAAGCCTTCAAATTTCGTTGCCCAAAATGTACAAAGAAGAAATAACATTTAGCAAGCACCTGCAGTTGATCCTTGGTACTCCACGTCTTTTGGGTTTGCTGCGCAAATTAACCCAAAAGGCGTGGAGTACCAAGGTCAACTGAGGTGGGCGTTAGCCGTTAAAAATATTAAATATAAATGTGGGTATAAATTTAAAGCCCCGTTTTTAAAAATTATAGATACAGCCGCGCGGTCGATTTGTTTGTGTCGCAAAGTTGTACTTCGTAGAAAAGCGCTATGGTCGTTAGCGTTTCCGTAAGAATAAGCGCGGAGCGAGTTTATCGATTTGTTGTGGTGTGCAAACTAGCGCATCATGTACCGCCTGATGGCGGGTTAAAATATGTAGTATCCCCTGCGGCGGTTGCGGCAGGTATAGGTTAGTAGCGATACTAACTACTAAATAACAGGGCTCTTTGTTACTCCATTACGGCAGGGTGCCTTTTTTAATTAACTAGCCGTTACGGCTAACAAGCCGCTCAAAGCTGCCAGCAAGCTGGCTGGGACCTCTGTTGCGTTGCTTGATTTGTGCTTTAACGCTACGCTAGCACAAACAAATCAACACAACTTCGGCCCCTTAGCGGAGCGTTATGAGCTTTTATAAGTATGGAGGAATAAATGAAAACGGCATTATTTTCGATCCTATTCTTTTCAGGTGTTTTTTCTCTTACCTCAGTTATTTTTTATTTTGGTGACTGGAAAAGGCTAATGATTGTTGCCTTCGCAGGAGTTTTTGTTGGGCTTGTTGCTGCTCCAGAATTAGAGCCTAAAGCTTTTAAAATGGCTTGGGCGTGGCAGTTGGTTTCGGGTGCTATCGCAGGTGTTTTTATAGCCAGTGTTTTTTCGAACGATCCTCAGGTGCTTATTGCCAGCAGCATAATATGTGCATTTATCGGAACTACAGCAAAATACTGGATCAATCATGTACAAGTGCCATAAAGCTCATAACAAGCGACTGTGGTGTCAATAAGCGATTTAATTAGCTTA
>JAILXW010000004.1:0-223617 GCA_045430305.1 Agarilytica sp.
TAAGCTAATTAAATCGCTTATTGACACCACAGTCGCTTGTTAGGCTACCGCAGTATAGATAAAAATTCGTTTAATCGATTAGTCTCTATAGTTTTTGGGGTGATTTTTACGCCAAGTGGCCCACAGACTCTGTTATACGGCCTAATTACGAACCTTATCTCTTTCTGATAAGAATATTTTTCAGGTTTGCAAAATATTTTTGATTGATCGTCTACGGGGATATGATTTATATCCATTACATTGGCTTGAGAAATTTCGCTTATTTTTTTGACGTCATACCGAACTTTTTGCCAAGCAATATAGAAACTAACATTCGCCTGGCTAGCAGGCACTCGGCTTAATCGGGCCAATGATAGTTCGTCTACATCCTCCAAAGTAAAATCCATTTCGAAATATTTTCCAAGGAGCGAGACAAACATATTCGGATTACTTATTTCAAACTTGGAGTCGTACTTAGGAAAACGGGATTTATCAGGAATAATCCAGTCATCATAGACTGTTGCGCAGTAAATGTAGCAATTATGTGCTTTTGCCATAAAGGCGGGCCCATCTGAACTTCCCGGACCAAGCTTAATTACCCCCTTTTTCAGACCAGGAAATAACCCTCCTTTGCTTTCTGGTGTAATTGTTACACTTTCACCAGCTTTTGTGGCAATACCCGTAAGGCCTTCAAGGTAATCCCCAATACCATCTTCCTCGGGTTGTCTTTGAAAATGATCAAGAGTTCCAAGTCTAAAGGTAGTACACCCTTCTTTTGGGTTAAATTCCTTATCAATATATTTAACTATTCGCCCCATGATTCCTTCTTAGCCTAACGCTGCAATTACCGGCCGGAACGTAGTTGTTTTTTTTGTGCCAGCGTAGCTGAAATGCACAAAACAAACAACGCAGTGGAGGTCCAGCCAGCTTGCTGGTGAGGGTAGATTGCTTTGTTAGGCTTTTGCACGTAGTACATTAATACCCAACCCTAAATATGTGACACCGCTAATTTTTTTAATTAGTGAGATAAAAAAGCTATTTGTGATTACGGAAGAAGATACCTTAGAGGCAAAAATTACCACTAATAAACACCATGCTACACCGCCCACAACAAAGGTAAGACCAAATACGACTAATTGATAGGCTGCATTGTTGAGTGTTACGAACTGAGGCAGAAAAGCAATGAAAAAAATTGCTACTTTGGGATTCAGTACGTTGGTAATTACGCCTTGGACATATATATTTAATAATTTAGACTTAGGCGGCTCTAATTTTTGTTCTTGCTTAGAGCTTGCCAACAACATTCGAAAACCGAGATATACCAAAAACCCACCGCCAAGCACTTTTACAGTTAAGAACAGCACCGGAGAAGCCAAGAGGACAAGCGATACCCCAGCGATAGCTAGACCAGCATGAAACAGTGCCCCGGTACCGATACCCAACACCGAAACTACACCAGCCGCACGGCCTTGGGATAAGCTTCTAGCTATGATGTAAATAGTGTCTTGTCCAGGTGTAACCCACAAAATAAAACTGGCCGTAAGAAAAATTAAGTAATTTTCGATGTTCATGCCGTTCCCTGATGAAGCCTAACGCCGCAAGCAAAGGCGCGCGTAGCGCGTCCAGCCCGCAGGGCGAATTTGGCTTGCCTTGTTAACTTTTCGAGCTATTGCCAATTAAAAAACCCCTTTGCCGCATAAACTAATACGGATACAGCCGCCAGTATTATAACCATCCCAATTATGAGTTCCTGCCTATCAGTTATCGAGTTATAGAGGCGTTCAGTAATTGTAACCATTACTTTCTCAGTGGATGGAGGGGCTGTAATCGGCATTGATACGATTATTTCGCCGGAGACTTCCTCTCCGTATATATTTTCTTCATCTAGCCCTAAAAAAATTCCATTAGCACCTTCATATCGAAGCCTGCAGCAGATTGAATTTTTACGATTCTTACGCTTATCTTTGAAGATGGCCTGAAAATGCTTTGAACTGTATTTGCTATCACAGTCATCACAGTAAGACTTTAGATCGCGGATTGTGCTTTCTATGCATTCAAACTTACTATTCTCTCCGGATACTTCGATTTGCATTATCTCTCCTTGAAGTTAACGCCGCGGTAAACGGCGGAGGCACGCGTGGTATTGTGAGCGGAGCGAACCACGCTTGCCGGAGTCCGATTTTTTGACCGCTTTGTTAGGGCCATGTGGCTGTTACTTAAATCTGCCATGAAACCCTGCTGTTTGTTTAAAGAATTACGCAAGTGACTTTGCATAAAACACTATTCTACAATATGTCGGTGGCTAGAATAAAATCACCCGCAGCTTCGCTGCGAAATGCATACACTTTCCAAGCCGCACTTTGCTTCACTCTCGGAACACTCTTCTAAATACAAAGACATTACCTAAAACGATCTATGTACTTTCGTGATGCCCAGCTAGAAGTAACCTTTGTCTTTTTTCTGTTTGGCCCTAACGCTCTGGTAAGGGGCGGCTTTGTAGTTGATTTGGATTTGTGCTATTTCAGCACAAATACGAAGCGACGAAAAAGCCGTCCCGCCTTGACCAGCTTGTTAGCAGTGCTATTTTTCGACATATGACTTTTCGGGCATTTTTGTACCGCACCATGGGCAATAACCGAAAAGTAAATTACCGCCAACCGTTTCAAAATTTGTTACAGCCCAAGTGCGATCACCCTGAAAGTTAATAAGGCGAAGATGCAGTTCGTCATAGCCTTCGTGCTCAACCGCACCATACATAACAGGGCAACAATATTTTTTAATCGTTTCCATGCGAGCGATTTCTTCGGCTGGAACTTTTGATTCCACCCAAGCGCTGCATGATTCACAGTTTTGGACATGGCGTACGTACTCACGATACTTTTCTTCACCATCGCAAGGCAACCCATCCTTGCCGTTAAGCATAAAACCACACAACGACTCAAAGCCTGCCCAGTTCTCTAGCCTTTCTCTTGCTTTATTGCACTCACTCATAATCGTACTGCTAACGCCTCAAACACCGGCTTGGTGAAGTTGGCGGCTTTTTTGGAACAAAAAGGGTGACAGCTTTACCAAGTCCGAGTGCTTTGACTT
Source organism: Agarilytica sp. (assembly GCA_045430305.1). Classification (GTDB taxonomy): domain Bacteria; phylum Pseudomonadota; class Gammaproteobacteria; order Pseudomonadales; family Cellvibrionaceae; genus Agarilytica. Next base: position 3,070 of record JAILXW010000004.1, read on the forward strand.
GTTAGTAGCGATACTCGCAGAATGGCAAGATACGCTGCCATTTTTGTTGCTCTGATTCATTATGTTTGAAACCATATTTACAATTCTTATAAGCATCAATCATGAATTCAACTGCATACTCGTAACGCTGTTCAGCGGCCATTCGAATATAACTGAGGCCGACTTTTTCATTTCTATCAATACCATTGCCGTGCAAGACATCTAAACCGTAACACCATTGTGCTGGCGCATAATCTTCTTCTGCAGCTTTAAAATAGAACCCTACAGCTTCTCTTACTTTCCCTGAATCATAAAGATTACAGCCATGTCTGTATTGCGCCTCCGGACAGCCACCTTCCGCAGCCAGGCGTAGAAGATTTTCGTACATTTCATCTACCTCTTGATCTTCAAGAGGTAGCGAATCTTCAGCAAGGTTCGGCATTCCAGATTTTAGCCAGAGCGCTCTCGGGTGGGATTTAACCCAATACGGCTCTAAAATCGCTTTAGCCATACTAAGTAAAACGTCGTACTGTTCTTCATCAGAACACCAGCCAAGTGCATCAAGAATGGCCTCTGCCTGTCGTATTTCGCTTTCTATTTCCATAGCTCAATATCTAGGTGCTACTAACGCCTTGGTATGTGGCGCCTTAATAGTTGATTTGTTTTTGTGCTATTTAAGCACAAAAATGAAGCGACGCAAAAGGCGTCCAAATGACCAACTTGTTAGGGCAATTTTTACCTATATTTTGATTCGAAGCCCGACACTAAAAACAACCTCGGGCCATGAAACTTTTTACGTTGCTAAACCCGCCGTTTACCCAAACCTCGATTTAGCTTACCGCTTTAGAACCACCAAAATATTGCACACTGTTTCACAAGAAGTAAAAACTAGCTTTTTTCATAACGAAACCCGGTACGAAATATTAAGCAGCTATGCTGCGCATTACACAACTTACCGAGCCGCACTACCCTGACATTTTGAAGAGTTTTTCGAAGAAACCACGGTAAATATTTTCATTGTTTCGTACGAAGTGCCCAAAGTTTCGAACGATAAATTAGTTTTATATTTTTTTAGCCCTAACGCCTTGCTAAGGGGCCGCATTGGGGCGATTGCTTTTGTGTTATACAAACACAAAACAAACGACGCAATAGCGGTCCCGCGGAGGGCCATAGGCCCGGAGTTACTTTGAGCAACTTGTTATGCATATTTATTCAATTATTTGCACATCAATGACCAACACAATAAACACACAGATATATGCGCTGATCGCTTTCCATATTTTAATCTCGGTGAGCTCGCTGGATAGATATTTTTTATACAACGAAACTGTAAGACCAAGCAATGCGAAGACTGCCACCCCGTCAGGAACGACTTGTAACTCTTGCAGCATATAGTCAAAGATGCTCCCGATTAAAATTGCAATCAAAAGCACTGCGTCAATAGCAAATGATAGAAAACACACTTTTATCCATGAATGAATACTGTATATGTTGTTTTCTAAATCCCTAAGGTTCTTCATTCGACTTTATGCATAACGCTTTGCTAAGGGGCCGCATTGGGTTGATTTGTTTTGTGTTACACAAACACAAAACAAGCGACGCAATAGTGGTCCCGCGGAGGGCCATAGGCCCGGAGTAAACTTGAGCACCTTGTTAGGTGTTTTCATATTTAATCGCATAATGCCCTCTTGGGTCTAGAGGTTCAGAGGCACACGTATCTTGATAGCCCCACTGAGCATTTATATAACCTAGTGGATTGGAAATTATTTTTGACCAGATCGTGTTGGGAAATACTATTAAATTCAAATGATCCGAGTCAAAGGAACCATAGAGTTTTTCTTTTGGCAGGTACAACAGAATGTACTCTGGATCGTAGTGCTCACAGGATTTAACAAGATTTATAGCCTCGATATTGTAAGTACCCCATGGACCCATCTGATGCTGCTCAGGAGATGCATAAAACTCCTCCGCCAGCTCTACGGATAAAGTACAATTTTCAAGATCTTCTGTTTTTAAAAGCTCTATTCTTCCACATTCACACTTGCCAGGATCATATTCAAGCTTTCCCCCTGAATTTAAGAAATCATTTAGATCGGCTGGTATTTCCATATTTACACCTAACGCCTTGCTAAGGGGCGCACGTTGTGTTGGTTGGTTTTGCGATAATTGGCGTGAGCCAATGCAAAACCAAACGACGCAGCGGGCGTCCCACGGAGCCAGCCACCGGCTGGCGTAGTAAATTTGAGCAATTTGTTATGCATTTTTGTTTGCCGCACCCAGAAAACCAAAAAGAGAGATTACTGTTAACCCCAAACCGGCATAAGCAATTACTACAGTTAAAAACGCCGCAAACTTCGATAAATTTATATTGTTGGATATCTGATATTGCGCAAGCTTACATTTCGCATACAGTTCGTCAGAAATACCACAATTTATATTTGCAATTTCTTTTTGGTATGTCGCTTCGACCTCATATTGTATTGCTCTTGCTTTATAGTCAAATGAAGTCAATTCTGGGTAAGTTTGACTTAATCCTGCCAGAGCGACTCCAACAAGAAAGACCCCCGCTTTGAAAAGAGATTTGTATTCATTACAAATTTCAATACATATTTTCGAAGCCAACTGTGATAATTCTTTAAACACTTCCATTTCGATTTTCCTTTATGCATAACGCTTTGCTAAGGGGCCGCATGTGACGATTGATTTTGTGTTATTCAAACAAAAAATTGAGCGACGCATTAGCGGTCCCGCGGAGGGCCATAGGCCCGGAGTAACTTTGAGCAACTTGTTACACACTCTATTCACTCTCTTCAACTAGCCGGTCCAAAGCTTTACTATAATCATCAAGAGCCTTTAGATGCTCTTTCGAGAAGGTTCTAATTGTGTCTCCCACCTTACTAGAAAAAACCGCGATCATTTCTGGCTCGTATTTCACGAGTTTTTGACCGAGCTCACTCTTATAGAATTTAGCTAGTTTCTCAATCTCTTTGTCGGTAAAAGTATGCTCAAGTGATTCTACCAACGCAGTTTTTATAATGCTCCAATTAAGGTATAGCTCCTGCAACTCCGAGACACGGCGATTCAACTCCACATTAAGAATGTACAAATCAGGGTCATCAATGTCTTCACTCATTTTGTTTATATACAGTTCATTCTTAATGGTTTTCTTCCATGCAGATTCCATATCCAATAACTCTATAAGTTCTACGGTTTTCGATTCGGAAAGAGCTGGCAATGAGAAAACAAGAAACCAGAATAATAGTATTTTGTTCATATCTACCTTAGTGTGTAACGCCGCCAGCAAAGGCGAGCAACTTGTTGCGAGTCCAGCGCCGAAGGCGCGATTTTGGCTGGCCTTGTTAAGTTCACCAACCTGGAAGCCTCAAATGACGCGCCACTTTAAGTTCTAACTGGCTCCATAACTGTGCAAATAATTTATCTCGCTCTTCTTGCATCTGCTTCTGTGAGTAACTGCCTTTTGGTACTTCACCTGATACCTCCATACTTGATGGAGTATGAACTAAGGTAAAGTGCCAACTGCGGTCATCTATTGCACGAGATGCAACCGAACGCTTCTTACGGCGTGTAGATGTGCTCCCACCTCCGTGCCAAGTTACCTCATCTTTGGGTAGTTGCCATTTATCCTTTTTCTTCTTTCCCATACTTACTCGTATTGAAACTTAACGCCTTGGTAATTGGCGCCTTAATAGTTGATTTGTTTTTGTGCTATTCAAGCACAAAAATGAAGCGACGTAAAAGGCGTCCTTTTGACCAACTTGTTAGCCGTAACGGCTAGTTTGTTAAAAAAGGCACCCTGCCGCAATGGAGTAACAAAGAGCCCTGTTATTTAGTACTTAGTATCGTTACTAACCTAAAACTGCAGCAACCGCCGCAGGGGAAAATGCCATTTACAACCCGCCATCAGGCGGAACGTTATTCACGCGTACCGTACCACAACAAATCGATAACTTTCACCGCGCACATCCTTACGGATTTATGAAAGTTTAAATACCTTCGCTACGGAGCTAACCGCTACGATACAAACAAATCGATCGCGCGGCTGAACAATACTTTTAAAAACGGGGCTTTTGATTTACACCCACAATTTAATTTAATATTTTTTCGGCTAACGCTTTGCTAAGGGGCCGCATTGGGTTAATTTGTTTTGTGTTACACAAACACAAAACAAGCGACGCAATAGCGGTCCCGCGGAGCCAGCTTTAGCTGGCGGAGTTACTTTGAGCAACTTGTTATACGTAATATCACTATTAACTACAAAAACCTAGCCAAGGAAGAATTTTTCACTATATATTCGAAATCAGAATACGATAAGACTTTTGGTGTATATTCTTTTAGTACTTCGTAATCAAGATGACAACCACAATTAGCACATAGAAACTCGAATACGGATTTTTTAAATGCTCCATATTCATTTTCTTCAAGGTCGTGCAATGCACGCCCTAATAGCTCCAACGCTTTTTCTCTTATAGCCTTGTATTCTTGGTCGTCAGAGTCATTATCTTCCGCAATTTCAAAATTTTCTGAACATTCTCTTACAACATTCTTCAGTTCTTCGTCGTAATAATTCATAGCTGACTTACGTATAACGCCGCGGTAGACGGCTGAAGTAAGCGTGGTAACGTGAGCGGAGCGAACCACGCTTACTGAAGTCCGATGCTGACCGCTTTGTTAGGGCCATGTGACTGTTACTTAAATCTGCCATGAAACCCTGCTGTTTGTTTAATGAATTATGCGATTCACTTTGCATAAGACGCTGTTCTATTTTATTGCAATGGCTAGAATAGTGGTACCCGCAGCTTCGCTGCGAAATGCCTACACTTTCCAAGCCGCACTTTGCTTCACACTCGGAATACACTTCTAAATACAAAGACATTACCTAAATCGATCTATGTGCTTTCGTGATGCCTAGCTAGAAGTAACCTTTGTCTTTTTTCAATTTGGCCCTAACGCCGCCATATGGGGCAGCTTTGTAGTTGTTTTATTTTGTGCTATCAAAGCACAAAATGAAGCGACGAAAAAGCTGTCCCATCATGATGGCCTTGTTATGCATTTCTCGACTTTAGCTCGAGTATCATAGATTGAGCCAATACTTCAGAACCAGCTCTAAGCGCTTCTTGGGCGCCACATGGCAAAAACCCAACCGATTTGTAGAGCGAGACCGCCTCAGAATTACTAGTAGCAACTTCTAGCGACAATGATTCCAGGGAAAGCTCATTTGCCCACGCTTCGGTTCTTTTAAGCAACGCACTACCGATGCCCGAACCTCTATGTGATTTTGAAACCCACATTTGGTAGATGTGCGCTGTATTATCTTCCTTAGAGTGCAGCACCCCAATTGCCAACCCCACAGGGCTTTCATTGAAAAGAGCAACCAACGGAAGAATTCGGATCGAATTACTACCAGGTACTAAACGAGACTTCCATTTCTCCTCAGCAAATTCTATTTCTTCTTCGAAGGTTGAACCAAAAGAGTTCGGCGAGTCTTTCAATGACTCCAAACGAAGTTCTTTATAGACTCCCCAATCTTCTTCGACAAATTCAGAAATTAGAAAATTTTCCATTTTTCACCTGATGCATAACGCCGCGGTAAACGGCGGAGGCAAGCGTGGTATTGTGAGCGGAGCGAACCACGCTTGTCGGAGTCCGATTTTTTTGACCGCATTGTTATGCATTAGGTGGTTTTATTTAAAAGCCAAAAAAACGATTACGTCTAGTATGAAAAAAAACGAAATATCGACAGTAAAGCTAACAGAAAAGATAACGCAATTCCAAATTTGAGGCTTACGTAAACACTAACATCCTTCCCCTTTAATTTTGATATAGATCGACAACCTAAAATACAAACCCAATACACCAACCAGGTAGCTAGCAAAGGTGCCAAGAGTATCGGAATTATCTTAAATTCGTTTTTTAGCACGGATGTCAGAATAACTGGCATCAAAAATGCTAAATACATAGTTAATGTGTATAAATTAAAAAATTTAACTTCTTTTGCTTCTCTAGCTATCACATTCAACTTTTTTCTCCTGATTGATTGCATAACGCTCTGGTAAGGGGCGGCTTTGTAGTTGATTTGGATTTGTGCTATTTCAGCACAAATACGAAGCGACGAAAAAGCCGTCCCGCCTTGACCAGCTTGTTAAATCTTTTGATTGGCGTCTTTAAAGGAATCGGAAATAGGCTAAGCTTTCAATACCGTTTGTACATGAATTTGTTCCTACAGCCCTAACTTCTGACTTAGAAGCTTTAGCCGCCAAAGCCATACTAAAGGCTGCTTTCCCTGCTTCGGTATCTAGACTAATAAGCATTCTACTTTCAGTTGCGCAATCCGCACTATTTGCAGGCGGCGTCTCAAATTTAACAAGTGCAACATTCGAAAGACCAGAATCGATATTAACTTGAACGAATTCAATTTGTGAAACGGTAACACCAGCTCCCCAAGATAGTGAAGGGACCAAAGTAATTAATGCTAGAAATTTCCTAATCATGATTTTTCCTCCTAGATTTAACGCCGCGGTAAACGGCGGAGGCAAGCGTGGTATTGTGAGCGGAGCGAACCACGCTTGCCGAAGTCCGATTTTTTTGACCGCTTTGTTAGGGCCATGTGACTGTTACTTAAATCTGCCATGAAACCCTGCTGTTTTTTAATGGCTTACGCAACACTCTTTGCATAAGATGCTACCGCATATTAATGCGCTAGCTAGAATAATGGTACCCGCAGCTTTGCTGCGAAATGCATACACTTTCCAAGCCGCACTTTGCTTCACTCTCGGACACTCTTCTAAATACAAAGACATTACCTAAAACGATCTATGTGCTTTCGTGATGCCTAGCAAGATGTAACCTTTGTCTTTTTCCTGTTTGGCCCTAACGCCCGACTAAACTGCCGAAACGGAGTTGGTTGATTTTGTGCTATTAAAGCACAAAACAAGCGACGCAGTGGAGGTCAGCTTGAGCCGCTTGTTACGTGTATTGGCCAGGGATATTTGATTTACCATAGCGTGTTTGAATAAGCATATATAACAACAGATAGTAAAGCTCCGCCGACGGCCCATGCCTCTGCTTCGTCATAAGGGAGAATGGTTAGATTTGTTGAGTCCATTTCTAGTTCTTTATCTGATCTTATTTTTAAGGCTAAATTTGAGTTAATAGCAATATTTACATCTTGGGTGAAATGGTGAAAAGGCCACCACCCAGCTGGCTTAACTACCGAGTTTATAAAGGTGAACACGTTTAGCGACATCAATAAAGATATAGTCAGTAAAAACTTCACAACCTTCCTTTTTACACGTAACGCCGCGGTAGACGGCTGAAGTAAGCGTGGTAACGTGAGCGGAGCGAACCACGCTTACTGAAGTCCGATGCTGACCGCTTTGTTAGGGCCATTTGACCGTTACTTAAATCTGCCATGAAACCCTGCTGTTTGTTTAATGAATTATGCGATTCACTTTGCATAAGACGATGACCTATTTTATTGCGTTACCTAGAATAAAACCACCCGCAGCTTCGCTGCGAAATGCATACACTTTCCAAGTCGCGCCTTGCTTCACGCTCGGAACACACTTCTAAATACAAAGACATTACCCAAATCGATCTATGTGCTTTCGTGATGTCTAGCCAGAAGTAACCTTTGTCATTTTTTGTTTGGCCCTAACGCCGCGGTAAACGGCGGAGGCAAGCGTGGTATTGTGAGCGGAGCGAACCTCGCTTGCCGAAGTCCGATTTTTTGACCGCTTTGTTATGAATAATTACCTTAATACCACATAGCCTACATGGCAGTAATCGTTCCAGGATGTATTTTTCTTCGTATAAAGAGACACAGGATTCTTTGCCATTTTAGCAGCAAGCAAGACACTTACAGCTACTTGATAATTCTCATCAGACTTATTTATATAAGCCCAAGTTTGCTCATTGCCACATAACGCAGGATTGTTCACAAGCTCGATCCTAAACCCTGCATTGTTTCCATCATTTACGACTACATCTAACTTTCTGATTTCTCCAGTTACAGTACCATCCCATGATGATCCATATGCTTGAAACGACAAAAGAGTTAATAAAGTAAAAAAATATTTGTTCATCGATTTTCCTTTTTTCATAACGCCTTGCTTTGCTGAATTTTTGGAGTGAGTTCTTTTGTGCTATCAAGCATAAAAGAAGCAACGTAAAAAATTTCAGCAAGAGCAATTTGTTAGCAATTATTCGATAGTAATTCGAGTAGCGTTTATACGGTTATTTTCCGTATCGCAATCACCATAAACATTGAGTTTATTCTTTGACATAATAGTCGCCAACACCATGGACAACCAAGAATCTTCTCTTCCTGCTGGAGGAATTAGCCTAACTTGGTTCATGCTGCAACCTTCAACATTAACATTTGCCCCACCAACTCCAGTCGGCTTCATCAACCAAATCACGCCACTTGGATCTTGTTCAATTCTACTTACAACACTATTAATGTTGCTGTACCACTGAGCAGACATCGCTGGACTTGAAATTATAAGAGCCAATACTCCAACGAAAATTGATTTCTTCATTTTTACTTCTCCTTTTTCCTGAAATAATTTGGATTGCTAACAGTCTTATTAGAACTATTGTTTTTGATAACCACTAAACCCACTCTCAGAATACTGTTCTATTTCTTCTTTACTACCACAGCGTACGGTCCAAGATGATAGATAATCAGGATTAATAACCGTTTCACCTGTTGAACGAAGATTGTACTCGCCTGATTTCGCCTCTAATAGATTTTCGAAATCTGGTGGAATGCTGAATTCACTTTTTGTTTGATTACGTAATATTACGATTCCATCGGCATTCACTTTGATGACGGGGCCATAGACCTGTATTTGCGTAATTAGCTCATCATTGTCATCCAGAATGGTAATGCCAATCAGAATTATCTTGTTGATGAGGTTATCAATGCTTTTCATAATCTATAGTTCTAACGACCGCCATAACCGGGAAACAACGTAGCGGATTGTTTTGCGGTAGAGTGAAACGAACCGCAAAAAAAGCCGCGTAGTTGTTTATCCGTGTTAATGGCATTGTTAGAAATCATATAACCGCCTAACTAGCAGGCCCAAAAACTGCCCCAACCAATAAGGAATAAGCGAAAGCACAATTATCACCGCAGAAACCGCAAAAACAACTGCGGCCCCTATTGCTATAACATCACCAGCTAGCCCCTCGTAAAAACCTTGCAACACGTCGCTAAAAAGAAACAATGAAAGCAACGCTAAATAATTAAGAACCAACCACCAGGAAAAGGCTAAAACTCGCTTTTTAAATGGATATTTTGCTCCGGTGTACAACGTCACCAGCAAACCGCAAGCAAACGCTGCAGCGAATATTATTGCCCCAGACCCTGGGCCAATTTCATAACCACCTACTTGCACACCACTATAGACAGCTAAAGATATCGCTAACTCTATAATCACGAGCAGAGACACCAAAACGTGCATTCCGGGGATGACTACACTCTCCTCTCGCGATATTTCGCCAACGTTGACGGGAGATTTATATGGGTTGGCACTATCTTTCATATGGTTTCTAACGCCCAATTCAGCCGACGCGTACGCGTTCGGCTGCAATTGATTGTTATCCATTGCTCGATGTGCTAAATCTCGTCGAGTGTGTTTTCCAGGTTCGGGAAAACAATATCGCTCCAACCGGGCTCCATGTGTTCGATCGCAAATTTATCTTGAGGATGGTTTGGGTCTAATCCCCGCTGCTCTAGATACAGTCTCGTGCCTGAGCTCTCATCTTTTAATTGCCAAACTATTGTCCATTTACCAAAAGAAAACTGCAGACTTTCAGTTAAATTAACTTTAAGCATCTTACATGGAATTAAGCCCCAGTTATCCATATCCAAATTAAACTCGTGCCCTTCCGTTGGTTGAATATTGCCGGTAGCCCACCACTTTGCTAGTAACTCAGGCTGTGTCAAAGCCCTCCATACTTTTTCCCTGCTATGCGGAAAAAAATAATCGACGCAAATCGTTTTGGTACCATCAGGTTCTGTTTTAATCATTTAAGAATCCTCTTGTGAAAATTTATCTAATCAGGAATCTCGTTGAGCACATCACTCAGATTTTCCATGCGCTTCTCCCAATAGTTTTTAAAAGGCTCCAACCATTCGTTGATATCCTGAAAGGCCTCTCCGGATATTTCGTAGCGCCGTGTACGGCCTATCTGTTTATCTGACACGAGCTGTGCCCTCCTTAAAACACCCAAATGTTCTGACACAGCGGAACGACTGAGTTTGAATTCAGTTGCCAAGTCACCTGCTGTACACGGCCCTTTAAGTAGAAGCGTGAGTAGCTGACGCCGCGTTGAATTAGCTAGTGCTGTAAATGCTATATCCTGATTCATGACCAGTATGATATGTCGGACATTTCCGACACGTCAAGAGTTTCCGACATATTAGTAGTTCAGGCCAGACCAAAGGAATTGGGGGAGGGTTTGATAGGGCTGTCTTAGTATCGAAGATGGATAACGCCTTGGTAATTGGCGCCTTAATAGTTGATTTGTTTTTGTGCTATTCAAGCACAAAAATGAAGCGACGTAAAAGGCGTCCTTTTGACCAACTTGTTAGCCGTAACGGCTAGTTTGTTAAAAAAGGCACCCTGCCGCAATGGAGTAACAAAGAGCCCTGTTATTTAGTACTTAGTATCGTTACTAACCTAAAACTGCAGCAACCGCCGCAGGGGAAAATGCCATTTACAACCCGCCATCAGGCGGAACGTTATTCACGCGTACCGTACCACAACAAATCGATAACTTTCACCGCGCACATCCTTACGGATTTATGAAAGTTTAAATACCTTCGCTACGGAGCTAACCGCTACGATACAAACAAATCGATCGCGCGGCTGAACAATACTTTTAAAAACGGGGCTTTTGATTTACACCCACAATTTAATTTAATATTTTTTCGGCTAACGCTTTGCTAAGGGGCCGCATTGGGTTGATTGCTTTTGTGTTATAAAAACACAAAAGAAGCGACACAATAGCGGTCCCGCGGAGCCAGCTTTAGCTGGCGGAGTAACTTTGAGCAACTTGTTATGTGTTTTAGCTTAATAATGGATTTACGATACCAAAACTGGTGTTCTTTGGCATATCACCCTTAAAGAAACCTTCAACAACTATCTGAAAACGCTCTCGAAACTTAAACATCATTTCATCATCTAGGCTTTCGATTTCAAAACCGTCGTTTGAATTGTAATGAGCTTGAATACTCATCATTATGTAACTAAATATTCTTGCAAGGGGCCAAGCTACTTTTCTCGGTATTTCTTCTGATAGGTATTTTTCAGATAAATCATATATACACTTATCCAGCAGCCAATATTCTGCCTCATCCCATCTCGCCTGCTCATGCCAAATCCCAGTGAATGAATCATCGCTATATTCTTTGCAATGCGGGAAATTTCTTAAGAGGTTTTTCATATATATTTACACATAACGCTTTGCTAAGGGGCCGCATTGGGTTGATTTGTTTTGTGTTACACAAACACAAAACAAGCGACGCAATAGTGGTCCCGCGGAAGGCCGAAGGCCCGGAGTTACTTTGAGCAACTTGTTATGTGTGTATTTCAAATCGAAGATCTCCGCCTTGAATTACAACCGAACCAAAATCACCGACTACGAGAAATGAACCATCCAGTACCTTTAGGTCATCAATGTTTCCGTAATCAACGGAGCCATCCGGACCTGTTGTTGATTGGATGGACTCTTTTGGTTTTAAGCCACTTATATTCTTTACGCCGATAAATTCAAGAGTCGCTTTCCGGTAACATGTATGCTCATCTTTCTTGGGAGCGTTGTAATGCTCTGACTCAGGCCAAATGCTTGCCTCTAACTCGAAAGTCAAATAATCATTCTCGCAACTCCAATTCAGAACAAATGAATCATTGAGATCAACACCTTTGAACATTTCGATTTGAGTCCACTCCATGCTCATACTCGCTTACACATAACAGTCTTATTAGGTGGAAATTTTCCAGGTTATAACCCGGAGAATTTCCACATAACACTTTTCTAATTTTTTGAATGCCCTCCATAGCCCACGAGCCATATCGTTTCCATCGAATGCGTATCTACAGCACGTCTTGAAAGGCGGGATTAAGCGTTACTATTGCATTAGGCCTCACAAACTGTCTATACTGTTTTTATATACAGCATAACAAGATTTTGAAAGGAGCGTAACCGCAATGGATCGTGACCAATCCCACCTTATGTCGCATATCGCACAACATATGTACAAACGTCAATATTCAAAAAAAACGATAGAGACTTATTCATCCTGGATTAGGCGCTATATGCACTATCACAAAAGCCACCCCGCATCCTTAAGTGACACTCATGTTGAGCAGTATTTGGACTTTTTGGCCCTTGAGAGGAATGTCGCCCCAGCAACCCAGACTATTGTGCTAAATGCTTTGGCATATTTGTATAAAGAAATTATTAGGCGGCCACTGTCAGTAAATTTGAATTTTGTCAAAAGCAAGCAGCCAAGAAACCTTCCGGTTGTGTTAACCCAAGTTGAGATGCGTCGCTTACTCGATTGCGTTTCTGCAAACTATTATTTGTTGTCAAATCTATTGTACGGCAGTGGTTTACGTCTTATGGAGGGAACGAGGTTACGCGTACACGATATAGATTTCGATTTTAATTGCATTCGAGTTTGGAATGGAAAAGGAGGCAGGCACAGAACTGTAACACTCGCAAAAGAGTTAAAACCCGACCTTATAAGGCAGGTCTCTGCAGTTAAAAATTATTTATCCGTAGACTTAAAAAATCCAAATTATGATGGTGTTTACTTACCTTATGCTATGCGGAAAAAGTATAAAAGCGCCAATAAGGAATTAGGCTGGCATTATTTATTCCCATCGTCTCGGCTAAGCGTTGACCCCGAGTCCAACAAAATCAGGAGGCATCATTTAGACGAAAGCGGCTTACAGCGTGCCATTCGCAATGCTGCAAGAAAAGCGAATATTGGCAAGCGGGTGACGGCGCATACGCTACGACACTCTTTTGCAACGCATTTGTTAGCAGCAGGGGCTGACATTAGAACGGTTCAAGACCAACTAGGCCATCAAGATTTGAAAACGACCCAGATTTACACCCATGTTTTACAGATGGGAGGCAATGCCGTGCTAAGCCCACTCTCGCTATTAAAATAAGTCACAGAGAGAAACATGAGAAATCAAATGAGCCCGCCAAAACAGACAGGTAATGACAAGATAAGAAGGGAAAAAGGTGCACCATTCCATGTTGATGCACCTTTTGATCGATGGCGGAGAGAGAGGGATTCGAACCCTCGATACCGGATTAGGGTATACTCCCTTAGCAGGGGAGCGCCTTCGGCCACTCGGCCATCTCTCCGAAACTTTTGCGCTCTGGCGGCGAAGCTAATTGTTACTGTTGAATAGCCAGTGCGACTTCAGGAGCGGCATAATAGCAATAATCGTTTTGATTTCAAATAGAAAATCTGAATCGCTTACTTTTGCTCTTATGCTAGCTATTATCTTCTTGAGCCGCCTGTTTTTCGCGCTGTATGCGCTGATAGATTTCTTCGCGATGCACTGCAATTTCTTTTGGCGCATTCACACCAATACGTACTTGATTACCTTTGACGCCTAAAACGGTCACGGTGACATCATCACCTACCATTAAGGTTTCGCCAATTCGGCGGGTTAAAATTAGCATTATTGTTTCTCCGTACTTCTTCCTGTGAGTGCAATAGCTCGTTAGTTTTACTATACCTCTATGCAACGCAATTAATAATGCGCGCCGCTGACATGGTTACCACTGCGGGTTTTCGCTCTTATTCTACTGCACTTATATTGTGCGAGCGTACAAAACCAACCACATCTCCTTAAGCTGAACGAAATACCTGGATGGCCTGCACCCAGAATTTCGCGTCCTATATATCGACTTTAAGAAGCTTCTGCTTCTTTATCTAGCCCGAACACAGTATGCAGCGTACGAACGGCCAACTCTAAGTATTTTTCATCGATGATCACAGAAATTTTAATTTCTGAGGTCGTAATCATCTGAATGTTAATATTCTCGTTAGCAAGTGCCTTAAACATAGACGATGCAACGCCAGCATGCGAGCGCATACCCACACCCACGATACTAACTTTGGTTATTTTGTCGTCAGTTATAACCTCTCGAGCGCCAAGCTCATTTGCAACCCGCTGCAATACCTCGGTCGCACGAGCCAAATCGTTACGGTGTACGGTGAAAGTCAGGTCGTTGTTCTGATTTTCAGCGACGTTTTGCACGATCACGTCTATTTCGATATTTGCATCACCAATTGCTGAAAGCACAGTTGATGCCACACCTGGTGAATCGGGTATACCCAATATGGATAGTTTGGCTTCGTCGCGATTAAAAGCGATGCCAGAGACGACGGGTTGTTCCATCGCTGAAAATTCCTCATCTAGTGTAATTAGGGTGCCAGGGCCGTCTTTAAAGGTCGATAACACGCGTAAAGGCACACTGTATTTACCAGCAAACTCCACTGCGCGGATCTGTAAAACTTTGGAGCCAAGGCTGGCCATTTCAAGCATTTCTTCAAAGGTAATTTGCTCAAGGCGCGTGGCAGATTCCACAACTCTTGGGTCAGTAGTGTAAACACCATCGACATCTGTGTAGATCTGACATTCGTCTGCACCCAACGCTGCTGCCAGAGCAACACCAGTCGTATCTGAGCCGCCACGACCCAGCGTGGTAATATTGCCTGCGTCGTCGACACCTTGGAAGCCAGCAACAACGACAACACGGCCTGCATTCAGGTCGGTTTCCATTTTGGCTTTGTCGATGTCTTGGATGCGCGCCTTAGTATGCGAGTCATCCGTTAGTATCTGCACTTGCCCACCGGTATAGGACCTAGCGTCGTAGCCCATGCCTTTTAAGGCCATACATAACAGGGCAATTGTGACTTGTTCACCGGTGGATACCAGTACATCCATCTCGCGAGGGTCTGGCTGATCTTGCATTTCGCTTGCGAGGCCAATCAAGCGGTTGGTTTCGCCGCTCATGGCGGAAACCGCCACTACGATATCGTGGCCCTGATCACGAAAACCAGCGATTTTTTTTGCGACAGCCTTGATTCTGTCGGTGTCTCCCACCGAAGTACCGCCGAATTTTTGAACGTATAAAGCCATTAAATCTGTGCTCTAAACCATCTAAATCTGAAGTTGAAAGGCGCTTACGCCTATTGAAGGTACCCATATGGCACCAGCTTAGGCCGCTTGCCTTTTATTTCGCTTATATGACCAAAAAAGGGCCGCAATTAAACACTAAATACAGCGAAAAGTTAATCACTTTTCGCCATCGTATACTAATATTTGCCACTACGCCTTGAGCGTTTCTTCTAGCCAGGGAATAAGGCTTTCTAGCGCTTGGGGCAATGCATCAATATCGCTACCACCACCCTGAGCCATATCTGGGCGCCCACCACCCTTACCACCTACCTGCTGGGCAACATGCTTCATAATGTCACCGGCCTTGAGGCGCGCAGTGGCATCTTTGCTGACGCCTGCAACTAAAGAAATCTTGTCTCCACTAACCGTGGCCAGCAAAACAGCTGAGGTACCGAGCTTATTCTTTAATTGGTCTGCCAAATCACGCAAAGATTTAGGGTCAGCGCCTTCCATGTTTTTTGCTAGAACCTTGATACCTGCAATTTCTCTCGCTTCGCTTAACCAAGCGTCAGCGGAACTTGCAGCCAACTTTGCTTTTGCTTGTTCGAGTTGTTTTTCTAGCTGTTTTGTCTGAGACAATAACTGCGTAAGTTTTTCTTCGCAATTTTGCGGCACCGCTTTGAGCTGTTTGGCAATATTCTGTAATTGCTGTTCGCTATTGGAGTATGCATTTAGGGCCGCCGCCCCTGTAACAGCTTCGATTCGACGCACACCTGCGGCAATACCTGATTCTGACACAACTTTTAACAGCCCAATATCGCCCGTACGTTTTACGTGGGTACCGCCACAAAGTTCGACGGAAAAACCATCGCCCATGCTTAACACCCGAACTTCATCGCCGTACTTTTCCCCGAACAGCATCATTGCGCCTTTTTCTTTCGCGCTATCCATATCACATACATCTGTTGTTACTTCTGTATTCAGGCGAATGTAATGGTTAACCATTGTAGAAATTTGCGCGATCTGCTCAGCCGTTACGGCTTCAAAATGTGAAAAGTCGAAACGAAGCTTTTCTGAATCGACTAAGGAACCTTTTTGCGTAACATGGTCACCAAGCACCTGCCGTAATGCAGCGTGTAATAGGTGTGTAGCGGAGTGATTCAGCGCCGTGGCTTGCCTTACACTTTCATCAACCGTGCTTTCTACTTGTACCCCAGAAGCAAACTCACCGTGTAATACCACACCAATGTGCAGATGGTTATCGCCAGACTTTTGGCAATCACGCACTTCGAATTTTGCATCTCCGAACACTAAGTAGCCACTATCCCCCACTTGACCACCTGACTCGCCATAAAAAGGGGTGCGATCTAACACTATGACACCTTCTTCGCCTTCTTGAAGGGTACCGACGGTTTCGCCGGCGTTAAACAGCGCGACAATTTTTCCGTTTTCTTTTAAGTCTTGATAACCCAAAAACTCGGTTTTACCATCTACAGATATTTGTTGTGTGTAATCAACACTGAACGCATCACTACCGCTTGCAGCTTCTGCTTCCATAAGTTTTTCGTAAGCGGCCATATCGGTTTTTAATTGACGCTCGCGCGCGATATCTGCCGTAAGATCTGCGGGAAAACCGTAAGTGCCGTGCAGCAAGAAGATGGTCTCGCCAGAAATGGTATTATCTTTTAATTCCGCCACGTGCTTTTCAAAAATCGCCATGCCTTTGCTTAAGGTACGTGCAAACTGCTCTTCTTCACGCAGTAAGATTTTTTCAATAAGCGTTTTTTTCTCATTTAATTCAGGGTATGCATCGCCCATCACGTCAGCCAACGCAGAAACAAGCTTGTGAAAGAATGGCTCTTCCATACCAAGCTTATAGCCATGACGAACTGCTCGACGAATAATTCGGCGTAGCACATACCCTTGCTTTTCATTAGAAGGCGTCACCCCATCACTAATTAAAAATGCACAAGAACGAATATGGTCCGCAATAACTCGAAGCGATTTATCGGTGACATCTTTCGCTCGAGTCACATCTGCCGTGGCATTTAATAGCGCCTGAAACAAATCAATTTCGTAATTACTATGAACGTTTTGCATTACCGCTGCGATACGTTCTAAACCCATTCCGGTATCTACAGAGGGTTTTGGAAGCGGTATAAGGGCACCATCTGTTTGACGCTCATACTGCATGAACACCAAATTCCATATTTCGATATAGCGATCTAAATCATCATTTTCGCTACCGGGCGGGCCGCCTGGCACATCTTCGCCATGATCGTAAAAAATTTCTGAACTGGGGCCGCAGGGGCCTGTGTCGCCCATCTGCCAAAAATTATCTTCATCTAACCGTGAAAAGCGTTCAGCGCTAACACCTACCTCTTTAATCCAAATATCTGCCGCTTCATCATCACTAATATGCACGGTAACCCAGAGTTTTTCTTCTGGTATTTGTAGGGTTTTTGTCAAAAACTCCCAGGCAAAAAAGATCGCGTCTTTTTTAAAGTAATCACCAAAACTAAAATTCCCCAACATTTCAAAAAACGTATGGTGGCGTGCGGTGTAGCCAACATTTTCTAAATCATTATGTTTACCACCGGCACGAACACAGCGCTGCGAACTTGCCGCACGAGAGTAGTCACGCTTTTCTTGGCCGAGAAACACATCTTTGAATTGGACCATGCCCGCATTCGTGAATAGTAAGGTAGGGTCGTTTCCTGGAATTAACGAACTACTAGGCACGGTTGCGTGGCCTTTTTGTTCGAAAAAATTTAGGAAGGCGTATCGAAGATCCGCACACTTCATAGTTTAAAATCCAAACTCAAATAAAATTAATAAAAAGAAATTCTGCGCATAGAATTCTGAGGCTTAAGTCCGTTATGGCCAAATTAAGACATAAACATATTAAACCGCTGACTGATCTGGGGGGTTAGTGCATCCCCAGCGAACCTTCGGTGAAGGTTTTATTGGCAAGAATATGTAAATGTAAATGAAAAACGGTTTGCCCTGCGGCCTCTCCGTTATTTACAACCACGCGGAAGGCGTCTTGCACGCCTAGTTGCTCGGCAATTTTTCCTACACTTAGCATTAAGTGGCCAAGCAGAGTCTTGTCTTCGTCGCTTGCATCCACCAAACGCGGTATTGGCTTTTTAGGAATCACTAGAACGTGCGTCGGAGCTTGCGGGTTGATATCTTTAATGCAGATACACAGCTCATCTTGATAGAGAATATCTGCAGGAATGTCACCACTGATAATTTTGCTGAATATTGTTTCTTCCGACATATTTCAACCTTTTTTCGCACAGAGTTAAAACCGTTTTGAACTTACTTTTAGCGCAACTACTTTGCTCGCAAGGCTTCAACTTCGTCTAGCTCAAGTTTACGCGCTTCGTTTTCTAGCATCACCGGAATGTCGTCACGAATGGGGTAGGCCAAGGCCGCTTCAATGCAAGCCAGCTCTTGTTTTTCTTCATTGTATATAAGCGGGGCTTTCGTTACTGGGCAAACCAGCATACTCAATAGTTTTTTATCAATCATTCTGTCTATCACTTTTGAAATTTGTATTGTCTCTGGCACCCTTCCTATGTTGTGAGCCTCTAAGACGACTACACGCGAGAAACTCGGCTAGGAAGAATGAGGAGTTTGGCGGACACAGCACCAAAGGCAGGGATTTTACACGGCTTGCAGGGCTTAGGCTATCGGCTCGCTTTTTAATCAGCGCCAAACTCGTAGCAGCGCTCATACATGCGTCATTTTCTTATTCTCCCCCGGGGTTAGGCATCGGCGGAAGCAGTAACTTCGGGTCGAGACGCTCGCTAAACCAGTTAATGCGCCAATCGAGGTGAGGGCCCGTTACACGGCCTGAAGCCCCAACTTTGGCAATAGGCTGACCCCGAGCTATCTTCTGCCCCTCTGACACAAGAATTTCACTGAGGTGAATAAAGGTGGAAGATACGCCGTAACCGTGGTCTACAATGAGCGTTCCGCCAGAGTAATACATATCATTATGCGCTAGTGTTACCTCGCCTGGCGCGGGCGCAACCACCACTGCACCCACAGGGCCTGCGATATCAAGCCCGTAGTGAGGGCGCTTGGGAACCCCATTAAAAACACGCTGGCTACCATAAACACCAGTAATGGGCCCTATAAGCGGCCAGGTGAAACCTTCCGCAAACTCAATCACTGGGCGCACTTTCTTTCGCGCCTGTTTTACCCGACGGTTTTCTTCACTAATACGCTTGCTTACTTCTGGTGGCGGCGCTACGTATTTTTTGGCCACACCTTCAATGCGCTGGGTTGGGTACTCCCGCTGTTTTACGCCGTATGTGAATTGTTTTTCGACGCCTGCTGTATTTTTTACGATCACATTCAGCGACGCTGAGGTATCACGGCCTAAGCCGAACACAAAGCTGCCATCAGCCCGAAGCAGAACCTTTCGACCCAATACTTCAAGACTGTAGCCTTTGGGTAAACGCCCCTCAATTAAGGCACCCTGAACCCATTCACCGCGAATAATGTCAGGCTTGACCACGCTTGACTCATTGGAAAGTAAGGCGCTTGAAAACAGGCTTAAGCATACAAACGTGAGAGTTCGAAATAAGATAGTCATTTCCTCGAGTGTTTCACTAATTATATTGACCAGACAATGCGTAGCAATACTCATCTAAATTTTATATGAGTTTAGCCAATTCTATCGACAGATCATTAAAAATAAAAAAGCCGGCGATTAAGGCCGGCTTATTTGAAAGTGTGGCGCAAGGAAAAGCATTAATCAGTGATCAAGTTTCCATTATCCAACAGGCTTTGCAGTATGGTTTGATCACCACCCAACACCGTCAAATCAATACCTTCAAGCACGACTGACATATCTGCGCCTGAAGCATCGCCTTCTACATCGACACTGATAGTGGTATCGGTACCGTCAGATTCAAAATTAAAATAACCGTCTAGAGTAACCGCATCGTTGTTTTCACCTTGCAACAAATCAGCAAAGTTCAACACATCACCACCAAGGCCGCTTTCAAAATCACTGATACGGTCTTCGGCGTTGCCAGCTTCGTCACTCGCCACCCAAATAAAGGTGTCGCTACCTTCACCGCCAGACAATGCATCATTGCCTTGAGCGCCGAAAATAACATCATCACCAAGCAACCCTGCTAGCTCATTCGCTTCGCCATTCCCCGCCACAAAATCGTTTTCCGTATATTCGTAGTCAGCAGCTTCATCGAGGTTTACGGTAGCGACTTCACTTTCTAAACCATCGGCGTCGGTAACAGAAAACTCGATTTGTCGTGGCGCATTTCCAAACTCTTCATCATTCATTAGCTGTACAGAAGAAAGAATTTCTTCGTATTGCGCGATACTCGCTTCGCCACTCAAGCTCATGGTGCGCGTTGCAGAATCGTAACTCGCCACAATACCGTAAGCGTCGGCTAACACTTCAGTATCATCAGACAAGATAAGAAAATCGCCTTCACGTGCTAGCGCCAAATTTACCGTTGCCGCACTTAGCTCCGTACCATCGTCAACAATTTGTAATTCAGGGGCAATATCACTAACAAAATTTTCAGCACTACGCATTTGAATGCTGAACACCATGTCTTGTAGATCCCAATCAGAAGAACCTGGTCTTGATGGCCAATCAATTTGATCTTCAAAGCCAATAACTAAAGTATTGGCGTCGCCATCTAACAGACCAGAATGCGCATGCGTAATAAAATCGCGATTTAAGTTGCCATGCGTTGAATGAACTGTAACAGGGAAGCGCAAAGACGAGCCAGATGGGTTTTGCACATCGCCTTCGCTATAGTAAGAAAGCGTCACGCCGCTATCATTTACATCAGCCAATTCGCCTCTCGACGTCTCAAAACGCATCAGACCATCACCTGCAAGCATTGCGTCTACAACCTCTTGACGCTCTGCAGATGCGTATCCGTTTGGAATAACGAAAAATCCTATTTCACCTTCTGAAACATTGTTGAGCGTAATGCTTTCGCCTGGGGTTAAATCATTACCATTGGCCCAAACAATATTGACATCATTGATGCTACCGTCTTCACCAACACTGTACCAACCTAAGGTATTGTCGAAGCCGGCAGCTTCAGAAATAAACGTTAATGTAATATCGCTGGCAAATTCCACCAGCATATTTTCAATCGCTAAACCGGAGGCATCACTGGCATCATCTTGAGAAGAAAAGTCGTAATCACCTGCAACAAACTCTTTATCAATACTTCCTAGACTTTGGTCAATTTCACCGTCTTGAACGATAACTTCGGGCGCTAAGCTTTCATTTCCTCGAAGGGTAATTTCGATATTTTGTGTCGTTTCACCGTCTGCATTGGTGACGATAAAATTTTCACTGAGCGTTTCATCGTTACCGGTAAGCGCTTGAATTTCGGCTTGGTTGTTGTCTGCGTTATATTCCCACTCACCTTCGGCATTAATTTCTAGATCACCAAAATTTCCATGCAAGGTCTCAGCAACAAATAGATCTTCCCCTGCATCGCCACCATCTGCAGAAAGCTCACCATTTACACTTAGTACCTCTGCACTATCTTCAACAACTTCACCACTAACATCACCAGTAATTGTTGGGATATCATTGACCCCGCTAACGCTTAGGGAAGCGCTTTGCACTACCACACCGCCGTTACCATCAACAATATTGTAATCAATAGAGATATTGATAGGGCTGTCGCTTTCTCGAAGCGCATTGTAAACCGCGGGGTTAACTTCTAAGGTATTACCGTTTAGGCTAACCGCACTAGCGCCATCACCAGAAATCTCAACATCGCTAACATTCAACGTGTCGTTCGTGTCTGGATCGCTTGCACCAGCAAGTAAATCGATTGAGAACGCAGCAGCATCTTCGCTTACGCTTTCGCTAATCGCCGCGTCAACCTGTGGATTATCATTTTGTGCAAAAACCTCTAGCGACGCAGTATTTGCCACGGAAGTAACGCCGTCATTAACATCAAAATCAAAAGAGACATCGCCATTCCAGTTTTCAGATGGAGTATACGTCCACGTTCCGTTGCCATTATCTTGCAACCCGCCCTCACCCTGAGACAACGATAGATTTTCGATAGATAACTCATCACCATCAACGTCAGAAGCGCCGTTTAATAAGTCCGATTCTAGAATAAGAAGAGAACCGTCTTCTTCAATACTACCTAGATCAATGACACCAACAACCGGCGCGTCATTTTCTTCGGTGATGTGCAATGTGGCCGTATTGGCGACACTTGCGTGACCATCATTGACTTCAAAATTAAATACTGCCCCACCATTCCAGTTTTCAGATGGGGTATACGTCCACGTTCCGTTGCCATT
Organism: Agarilytica sp.; assembly: GCA_045430305.1. GTDB lineage: Bacteria > Pseudomonadota > Gammaproteobacteria > Pseudomonadales > Cellvibrionaceae > Agarilytica. The sequence continues at coordinate 25,563 of JAILXW010000004.1, forward strand.
ATCTTGCAACCCGCCCTCACCTTGAGACAAAGATAGATTTTCGATAGATAACTCATCACCATCAACGTCAGAAGCGCCGTTTAATAAATCCGATTCTAGAATAAGAAGAGAACCATCTTCTTCAATACTACCTAGGTCAATGGCACCAACAACCGGCGCGTCATTTTCTTCGGTGATGTGCAATGTGGCCGTATTTGCGACACTTGTGTGACCATCATTGACTTCAAAATTAAATACTGCCCCACCATTCCAGTTTTCAGATGGAGTATACGTCCACGTTCCGTTGCCATTATCTTGCAACCCGCCCTCACCTTGAGACAAAGATAGATTTTCGATAGATAACTCATCACCATCAACGTCAGAAGCGCCGTTTAATAAATCCGATTCTAGAATAAGAAGAGAACCATCTTCTTCAATACCACCAAGGTCAATGGCGCTAACTGCAGGCGCGTCATTTTCTTCGGTAATCTGTAGTGTGGCCGTATTGGCGACACTTGTGTGACCATCATTGACTTCAAAATTAAATATGGCCCCACCATTCCAATTTTCAGATGGAGTATACGTCCACGTTCCGTTGCCATTATCTTGCAATAGGCCTTCGCCTTGCGACAAAGACAGATTTTCAATGGACAGTGCATCACCATCAACATCAGATGCACCGTTTAATAATTGAGTTGACGTAATGTCAAAGCTAGCGTCTTCAGGCACAACACCCAAATCAATACCCTGACTTATCGCTGGCGCGTCGTTTTGACCAGTAACCGTTACGCTACCACTTTGCGCAACACCCCCGCCTTGATTGTCTGTAACAAAGTAATTGAAATTAATTGTTGCGCTTTCACCTACCGCCAAATCGTTAAATGCATTCGGGTCAATCGATAATTGATTACCAATTAAACTCGCACCATTGGCACCACCAACGATCGAGAATTCAGAAATATTTAGCGTATCGTTTGAATCGACGTCACTAGCTCCCGCTAACAAATCGATACTGTAACTCGCATCATCTTCTGTGCTAGAAGATACGATGGCAGCATCCACAGTGGGCAAATCATTTGCGCCATTAATTGTAACGATAACGGTTTCCGTCGTTACGCCGTCAGCATTGGTAACAATAAAACTTTCTTGCAAACTGTCGCCCACACTGAGCGATTGAATTTCTGTTTGGCTATTATCTGCTTGGTATTCCCAAACGCCTTGTTCGTCAATAGAGAAAACACCAAAGCTGCCGTTACTCTGCGCGGCCACAAATAGTTCTTCACCTGGGTCACCGCCAACAGCGTTTAGGTCACCGCCGGCAAGCAGTACTGCGGCACTGTCTTCATCAACAACTGCAGCAAGATCACCCGTAATTGTTGGAACATCATCAACGGCATCCACAACAAAGTCTTGTTGTTCGCTAACTTCGTTGCCTTGACCGTCCCCGCCCTCAACAATAATGGTATGCTCGCCGTCTGAAAGACTACCGCCTTCAGGTATTTCTATTGACCATGAACCATCTTCTTCTGGTGTTACTGTATATTCGTCATCACCGATCGTAACTGTAATATCGCCTTCGATATTATTACTACTACCGCTTACAACCGGCTGATCTGTACCTACGTATCCACCTGGGTTCGCAGGCACTGCGTCAATAACAATGACCGGCAATTGCTCGTCGACTATAAAACTGTCTGATACAGAAGTGCTATTACCCTGGGGGTCATTACCAGAAACTTCTACGGTGTAATCACCATCCTCCAGAACAACGTCTTGAGGAAGCGTGAACGACCATGCGCCATTTTCATTTACCGTTACTGCGTAATCTTCGCCGCTAACGCTTAATGTTAAGTCGCCTTCAATGTGTTCAGCATTACCACTAAACATTGGCGTTGACGCGGCTTCGTGTTGATCGTTAATCGTAATTTGAGGCAGTTGCGCGTCAATTAAACCATCGCTAGATACTGAGATAGCATTGCCTTGCGCATCGCCACCACTTACCGTCAATGTGTACTCGCCGTCTTCTAACTCAAGTGGCGAGGTAAAACGCCAATCGCCATTAGCTTCTGGAGTAACACTGTAAGTATTGCCATTTAATTCGAGACTAAAATCACCATCGGTGTTTGCACTGCTACCAGAAATAGTTGGTGTACTATCAGTAATAACGGCTTGCTCATCAATACTAATGGATGGCATTTCCACATCAACCACAAGCGTCTGACTGGCCATTGCTGGGTTGCCCAATGCATCCCAACCTGTTGCCACAATCGTATATTCGCCATCGGCTAACTCTGCGCCCTCAGGCAAAGCAAAGCTCCAACTGCCACCCTTAATCGGCAGTACTTGGTAATCTGCACCATCAATATTTAAAAGGATATTACCTACAATATTTGCGCTACTACCGGTAAAAGAAGGCAGAGTGGTTTCTTGCTCAACGAGAGGGTCAACGGTAACGATACCTGGGTTGTAAACAACAGCAACATCAACCGAAGCCGCAACTTCACCACCGTTACTATCGCTTACGGTGTACTGAATACTGTCGTTACCAACAAAGTCATCGAATGGCGTATAACTTAGGCTGCCATCGGCTTCGATAACTACATCGCCATTTTCAGCAGAAACATTGATGAGGGTTAGCTCGTCACCATCTACGTCAAAATCATTGGCAAGTACATCTACATTTACAGTTGTTTCTGGCGAAATATTCAGAGGAAAGTCTGGGGTAACCACTGGCAAGTCATTTACCGAAGCAACGTTTAACACACCAGAGTTAGCAGCTGCGCCCCCATTACCATCTACAACGTTGTAGCCAAATTCTACATCGCCATACCAATTTGCATTTGGTGTGAAAGTAAAGGAGCCGTCGCCACTGTCACTGACAAGCCCTTCACCTGCTAAGACCTGAAGGTCACTTACTTCTAGAACATCGTTCTGATCTATATCGCTTGCCCCATCAAGTAATAACTCAACACTAAAAGTAATACTGCCATCTTCGTTGATTTGCCCCAATTCGAAGGGAGCACCCGCTAGTGGAGCATCATTAACATTGTTAACCTGTAAAACAAATTGATTACTAGCGCTGTTGTTCGGTGCACCGCTATCGTCTTGCGCGGTTACTAAAATTTGGTAAATACCATCTTGAGCAAATGCCGCATCGTTTGTTGCTGCGCCGGTAATGAGGTTAGTTTCTGAATCGAAACTTAAACCTTCGGGCAAATCGCTCACAGTAAAATTCAGACTTTGCCCTTCATCGCCTTCATAAAAACCCAAGCTAAGGTCGATCACGACATTCGCATCCTGATTAACGGCAAGGCTTGGCATTGCCAATGCAATCGGCGGATTATTGAAATAATCGCGATCATCAAGAAATGATTCGGTTTCCGAAGTTTGCGTTTCAGAGGTTTCGAATCCGCTTTCAGGGCTGACACTGTCATTAGTCAATTCGAAACGGGCATTGCCGTTTGAAGCACCATCGGCACTTGTTGTTGCATCGCCACCCGCAGCGGTTGCAGGAAGCATTTCTTCGAGGTTTTCACCGCTTTCGATCGCTTGCGCTAGCGCATCAAAATCAATTTGCTCATCAAGGCTTCCTTCCAGCTCGTCTTTCATGCTGTCTAGTAATGCCTGGTCAACAACAATCTTCGTATCATGACCGAGACTGATGGGCTTAAAACCTGTTAGTTTTACTACAACGATACTGCTACCAAAGGTTTCTATGGTCGTTCCCATGAGTAATTCAGCACCTTCTCGCGCAACAGCAATTGTGCCATCCGCCTGTGTTACACGAATGTCGCCGTGTGTGCCTGCGATTTTTCCAACCACTTCCGCTACCACTTGAGAAGTTGAATTTGTCATGAGATGTACCTTTAGGTCTTTTTACTAATAGTCAATGCCAAGGGCGCTTAACAAAGTACCCGTTGCATTCAATATTCTGTAGTTTGCAAAAATTTGATCGAACTGCGCTTCAATTAATGAACGACGTGCTTCTACCACTTCTGTTTCTGTATTCAGTAAATCCAACAAAGTTCTACGCCCAATGTTGAATTGCTTTGAGTAAGCTTTTTTTGTATTACTCGCTGCATTCACGTGCTGCTGTAAATACTTAATTTGTGCATTGAGCGCTTCAAATGAATTCCACGATAAGTTCATGCTCTCAACGACCTGGCGGCGCGCGTTGTTGCGAATGTCTTTTGCTTGCTCGACCAATTTCGCGGTTTGTTTGCGACGCGCTCGGTCGGCACCACCATTGAACAAGTTGTATTTCAAACGCAATGCGATCACGAGATCTTCATCTTCGCCTTCAATACCACCAATATTTTCATCCCAGCGCTTCTCTGCTTCGAGCTTAATGGTGGGCCAATAACTGCCACCGCTGGCCTTGTATTGCGCTTTCGCAGCTTTGAAATCTGACCCTGCTGATTGCAATGTTGGATGATTTTTTTCAGCAAGAGAAACCGCTTCTTCTAACGAAGATGGCAAGCCATCGAGTAATTCAGGCTTAAGCATGTTCTCCAAATTTGGATAAAAGCCTGTCACACGCAAAAAATTGGCTTGGGCATCGGCCAGATTATTTTGCGCGACCACCATATTGGCGTTAGCCAATGCCAAACGTGCTGCTATTTGGTCTAGGTCTGCCCTGCTTCCAACACCAGTTTTACTACGCAGCGCCATTTGATCGTAAATATTTTGATGCTCCCACAAACTATTGCGAGCTAAATCCAAAAGCGAGGTGTGGCGCATTACGTTGAGGTAGACTTCGGTGGTGCGCAAGGCAACTTGCTGGGCCGTTGATCGCGCCTGAAAGCTTAAGCTTTCTACGCGGGCACGCTGACGATCCACTTCCGCGTAAACGCTAAAGCCGTCAAACACCAACTGCTCAGCCTGAATCGCTAATTCTTCACGGGTCAGGTCGATTTCTTCGTTACCTGTGGCCGGCGCACTGCGGGTTTCTTCGCCGTATCCCGCACTAAGATTCACCTTTGGTAAATACCCTGCCTTTGCTTGCTTGAGCTCATATTCACGAGATTCTAGCTCGTGTGTGAGCGATAACATTTGAGGGTTCGTTTTAAGTGTTTGACCAATGGTTTCGCCAAGCGAAAACGCTACGGTATCGATACTCGTAATCGAGATTGAGAAGGTCAATAAACTTGAAACAAAGGGTTTAAACATTTAATCCACCTAATTGGTTAAAAAGCACTCATGCAAATAGTGTGACAATTTTTTAAAAATGAAAAGTTATTTTAAAATGTGGTGCTTATGACCAATTAAAATAACAAGATAGAAGGAATTTGCTCGTTTTAATGACTGTTTTTTATATAAAACGTATGTTTATCATACCGATTTAAACGATATAAGGCTTAAATTCGATATAAAGTATTGACCAACGTAAACAATTTCGACAAATATTTTCTAGGAAAAGATGTTATTGGCGCCAATATCGACCAAAACGATAAAATATTTGCTCAAAAGAAAAGCAAGGGAGAACTGGATCACCCCAAGAACAAGAACACGCTCACAATTTGATCATTACTCGTGTTCTAAGGTGTAAACCTCTTCGAAAATACCGACAGATGCGAGACTGTCAGGGCAGATAATCGAATCTGTTAAGCTTTGGCTTTTTTCAAGCCGTAAAAGTCTTTGTTGCGATCTGGGCGGCTTTTAAAACGACGATGCACCCAAAGGTATTGCTCTGGGTTTTCGCGAATTCGCGCCTCAATGAAGCGGTTGATCAGGTTGGCATTCGCGATCTCGTCACCTTCGTCTAAACCTTCTAGAGGTGGGTAAATATCTATCACATAGCCGGCATCTTTCTCGAGCCGTTTCGTGGCATAGGGAATGACTTGCGCTCGGCCCATTTTGGCAAGTTTGGCAGGGGCTGTAACCGTCGCCGCTTCCACACCAAAAAAGGGAACGAACACACTGTGAGAACGACCGTAATCATGGTCTGCTGCATAGTTCACCACGCGCTTTTGTCTTAGCGCTTTTATAATGCCTCGCGTATCGCGACTAGGGATCACCTGACTGTGTGAATTATGGCGAATACGGCCCCAGCCCTGAATAAATTCATACACCGCGTTTGCATGAGGGCGATAGAAACCATCGATCGAGTAGCTTAAGTTAATAAAAGCCGCACAAATTTCGATGGGGGTAAAATGAATGGCCATATAGATCACACCCTGACCTTCCTGCTTGGCTTTTTGCAAATACTCTAAGCCATTTATGCGATAGAGTTTTTTTAATCGCCAGGCTGGCCAAAACCAGGCAATTCCCGATTCCATAAAGCCTTTGCCAATATTGATCATGCTGGCATTGAGCAGCGCGTTCTTTTCTTCTTCGGTTTTTTCTGGAAAGCAGAGGTCGATATTTTTCTTCGCAACGATAGTGCGATTCTTGACTAACTTCTTGGCCACGATTCCTAGACCTGCACCAATCTTCATTTGCAGTTTGTATGGCAATAATTGGACGATCAGCCACCACAATGCAAATGCAATCCAGGATGGGACCCACCGCGGATGAAACAAATCTTTACGCTTATATTCTTGACTCATAACACCATCGTAACAAAGTCTACAAAGTAGCGTGAGTTAGTAACTACGCTTGCCTCGCCCTACTTTTCGTTTAAAACGTTTTATTGCCCACCAATAGCGTTCGGGGTGCGGCGCGAGTATTTTCTCGATCGCTTCATTCACTTTGCGCGTATCAGCTACTGCGTCTTCTGTAGGGAATGGCGCTAAAGGCGGAAATATTTTCACATGGTATTCGGGCTTATCGTTTTCTCGATAGTGGGCGACGGGCAACACGATTGCATTCGTTAGGCGTGCGAGTTTAGAAATTGCGAGTGTAGTGGATGCAGGCACCCCCATAAAATCCACAAAAGCACTGTTTTTATTTCTCACTTCAATATCTGGCGCGTACCAAAGCACATGCTTGTCTTTAAGCGTGCGTACGATATTACGTTGGTCACTCGCCGCATACATTGCCGAACAGAACTTCCCGCGAGAGTAATTGAGGAACGTATTGACGAACGCGTCTGTCTGACGAAAAGTTCCGACAAAGTTCCGCTGACCACGATCGAGCTCAGCGAGTAATGCACCGTTCAGATCAACACTACCGTAGTGACTAGATAAAAGAATGATGCCTCGGTCTTGCCCGACTGCGTCTTGCAAATATTCTTCGCCTTCGACGTGATATCGCCCGCGTAAAAACTTTCTGTGATCTCTAAACCACACGATAAAGGTTTCATAAATAGAAACACCCAGCTCACGCATGGTGTTCTGAATAAGCTCACGCTGTTGGCTTTGCTCAAGGGCAGGATAACAAAGCTCAATATTAACCCGAACGACCCGCTTAACCTTTCTTGCGACCACCCCTAACGCCAGACCAAAACGCTTACCCAAACGAATTTGCCATGCGTAGGGCAGGTGCGCCTGAAGCCAAAAAAAAGCAAGCACAACAATTAAAACAAGATACTTTGGATGGAGAAAGCGCAGACTCATAAATTATGGTGTAGGGGTGAATATTCAATGGCTTTATACGGGGCGAGACTATACCCCAGAGAAGCACGAAGTTACACATTCTGTGGGCGCGTAACTCGGGTTAACCTACCCGCGAAACATCGCTAGCGCTCACGCAGTGCAAGCTGCTTGGTTTTCAATATAGGCTTGAGCATATAGCTGAGGATCGTTTTATCGCCGGTCAGAATGTCTACGCTTACCGTCATTCCTGGAATAATAGGCAGCTCGGTGCCATCGGGGCCGGTAAATACACGCTCGGTTTCGACTCTCACTAAATAGTAACTTTCGCCTCGCTCATCCATGATTGTGTCGGGGCTGATCAATACCACTTCCCCATCTAAACCGCCCATCACCGCAAAATCGTAGGCCGTAAATTTAATTTTTGCGTTTTGCCCAGGGTGTAGATAGGCAATATCAGCGGGTCGAATTTTTGCCTCTACTAGCAAGGTTTCTTCACTCGGAACAATTTCGACGATATCCATACCCGGCTGAATCACACCGCCAATGGTATTAATCAACAAACGCTTCACCGTACCCGTTACGGGTGAATCTACGGTTGTGCGCTTTACACGATCCACCAAAGCTTCGCTCGTCTGAGTTAGACGGTTTAACTCCAAATTGATGTCATTAAGCTGTTCTCTCGCTTCTCGGCGAAAAACCAACTCGATATTGTTAAGCTTTTCTTGTGCTTCTTTCAAAGCTGACTGGACACGAGGCATTGCGAGTTTTGCGGCGTCTAATTGCCCTTGCAATTCGTTTAGCTGACGCTCTAAGCGCAATAACTCAACCTCAGATACCGCCCCTTGCTCCACTAATGGGCGGGTAAGGCCCAACTCTTTTTGTAATAAATTGACGCTGGTTTGGTGCTGTTTTTGTTTTGCGATCAACTCAGATCGCTCTTGCTGTTTTTGAGATACTTTTTGTTTGAGCACTTGGCTATTACTATTGAATTCATTTTGGCGAGACTGATAAAAGTCTAATTCTTGCCTTACGAGAGCATCATCCCATTTACTGTCTTTTGGAACGGTAAACTCTTTACCTTCGGCCTCTGATCGCAAGCGCGTTGACTTAATTTGTAATTGCGCCAAGGTAACGCCTGCCTCTCTTAAGGAAGATGAGAAGCGTGTGTCATCTAAGCGCAAGAGTGATTGCCCTCGTTCCACCACATCGCCCTCGCTGACATATAGCTCGGCGAGAATGCCACCTTCAAGGTTTTGAATCAGCTGAAGCTGCTGTGATGGAATGACCTTTCCCTCACCGCGAGTAAATTCATCAACGCTTGTGACCGCTGACCAAAGTAAAAAACACGCACAAAAAGACATGATGACGTATAACAGCGTACGAGCACCGCGTGGACTTTGCTCTAGCACCGCCTGTTTCGCAGATGAAACGTAATCCAGGTCTTGCCCTAACACTTCCGTCTCTTGCTCTTCGTCGAGCTGTATCGTTGCCTTAATCGATGTCAGCGCTTGTTTGAATGCATCACTTCCCACGGATTTCTCCTTTCTGTAACGCTGCAAGTACTTTCGACTTCTCACCATCGGCGACTACGCGACCATTTTCCACCACTATCAAGCGGTCAACGAGGGCTAACATGGAAGTTTTATGTGTTACGAGTAATAAGGTATGACCCGCCAACTCCGTTTTTAACGACGCTAAAATTTTAGCTTCGGTCGCGTTATCCATCGCTGCAGTGGGTTCATCAAGTAATACAATCGATGGCTGATTTACCAAACCGCGAGCGATATTAACCGCTTGGCGCTGTCCACCACTTAATGTTTCACCACGCTCTCCAATAACGCGTTCCAGGCCCTGTGGATGCCGATCAACAAATTCACTCACACCACTAACTTTGGAGACACGCAGAACTTCCGAATCAGAAACGTGCTGATGGTGGTATGCGATGTTGTCACGAATAGAGCCATAAAAGAGCTGGCTATCTTGCGGGACATATCCGATATGGCTACGTAACTCAGAAGGGTCGATTTGCGATATATCGATGCCGTCAATCAGAATTGCCCCGGATTGCTGTCGATAGAGGTTAAGTAAAAGTTTAGACAAAGTAGATTTGCCAGAACCGACTCTACCGATAATACCAACTTTTTCTTTTGCTTTAATTTGGAAAGAACAATTGTTTAGGGTCGCTTGAGTTTCATTTGGGTAAGTAAAACTTACCTCGCGAAACTCAATAGCGCCATCGAAGTCTGGCCGTTCAATATATTTTCTATCCGTATCTTTTTCTTGCTCACTTGCAACAACTTCATCTAGCGACTGTAGTGCAAGCTTGCTTTGATGATATTGCACGAGTAGACCAGATAACTGCGCCAAAGGCGCCAACGCACGACTCACTAAAATAACACAAGCAATTAGTGCGCCCTGCGTGAGGGTGTTGTGCGCGATACTATAGACACCAACAATAATGACAAAAACTGAAGCGACCTGTTGAATAAAAGCGGAAAAGCTCGTCGCGCTATTTGAAAAAATACGCCAACGCAAACTCCAGAAAGCCAGCGCACTTACCGCGCTTTCCCATTTTTTCAAAACGATTCGTTCTGCGCCTAACCCTTTTAAGGTTTCGAGGTTTGTTAACGCTTCAACCAGAGTGGCATTTTTTTGAGCCGACGCCAAAAACGTTCCTGACACTAGGCGTTTTAGGCGCTCTTGTACAAACCACGCATACGTCAGAATAATAGGTATCGCAATGATCGGCACCCAAACAATCGCACCGCCGATGTATGCGATTACGATTAAAAACAGTACAACGAATGGTAAATCTACAAAGGTGGTAACGGTTGAGGCCGTTATAAAATTCCTGATGGTATCGAATTCACGAACACGGCTCGAAAATGCACCTACTGATTGAGGGTGTTGCGAAAAATGTGCACCTAAGACCTTTTCCATGATAAAGGTCGAAAGAAGTACATCAGCTTTTTTACCGGCGACCTCAATAAAATACGTACGTAAACTTCGTAACGCAAAATCAAAGGTGAACAACAATAGAATACCTATCGCCAATGCCCAGAGTGTTTCTATTGCGTTATTGGGCACTACGCGATCGTATACATTCATGACAAACAAGGGATTTGCCAAGACAAAGAGGTTGATAAATAAGGAGGCCAACAACACATCGCGATATATTCGCCATGAGCGTGCAAGTGTGCCCCAGAACCAGTGCACCTCTAGCGTTTCATCTTTCGATTCTATGCGATGTTCAATTTCAGCTTCTTTCTTGCAAAGAATGCACAACCCGCCATAACGATTTGCGAGCTCTTTTACTGAAAACTCCTCGCGCTTTTGAAGCGAAGGAGAATACACCTGGCACCGCTCACCCTCCAACTTTTCTAGCAACACGGCATCGTTGTTATCTAATAACAAAACAGCAGGTAAGAGTAGTGAAGAAATATTATCGAAAGCGCGCTCGGCGATCTTTGCATCAAAGCCAGCACGCTTGGCCGCCCGTAGAAAGAGAGGCGGTGTTAAACGCCCAGCCTCTAGCGGTAGGTTGGCCGTGACGGCGGTACGCCCGAGCGAGGCACCTTCAATCTCGCCCAAACGAAGCAGGCATTCCAAAAGCGGGTCGCACAGACGTGCTTCACCTACGCTTTCAGAAGCCGTAAACATATCATTTGTGGGTGTAGTATCTGAAGATTCGCTCAAGGCTTTAATCCCAATTTCAGTAGGTACCGCCATAATCAAGCGCGATTATGGCGGCGAATAACCTAATAATAGAAGCTAAGTTAAATATTGGCTTCTATATTCGCTTTAATATGGGCTTAAGGATGCAGGGCAGAACTTAGGAAAGGGAAAGACGCAGGAAAACCCAGCGTCAAGAAAACTAGATAACGGGCTCTTCAGCCATGATTCGAAATACACTATCGGGTGAAAAACCACGCGATACCATAAAACGAATTCGTTTGGCCTTGTCGTGGGCGTCTTCAACTGGCACACCACCGAATTTTTTGAGATAAACATCGCTAGCAAGAAGATGCCACTCTTCGTCGTTTTCATAGATATATGAAGCGATTAGAAACTCACTAACACCGCGGTTACGCAATTCTTGCTGTATGAATTTTGGCCCCTTGCCTGCATTTCTTTTTGCACGGATGAACACCTCAACAAAGCGTTCTTCACTTTGCATATCGGAATCTGCCAACTGGGAAATTTGCTCTTCAACACGAGAGCTATCTTGAAACTTGCGCGCTAACTTCATCCTTAGCTCTTGCTGAGAATGCTCCCGGCGCGCCAATAGAGAAAGGGCCGCATTCTTAATTGCTGATTCTTCTTGTACATCCACCAAGTTTTCTATAGCCATGACATTCCGTCCACTTCTAACTTTATTATTATTGCTTTTATTAATATCCCTATCGGGTTCGAACTAGCAAACCCAGGCCCTATTTTGGGTGTTTGGATGTCTTTCTACACCCTCGGGTATTTCTACCTGTATCGAGCACCTAAGAATCGAGTAGCTATGAATCGAGTACCTATGATCAGCACTCGATGCATAGACTAGAACACATTTAATCTTGCCTGTTCAAATACCGACCGCTTTCGCCAGTATACGTATTATTCACTTACAGCGACTTCATCTGAGACGTTTTTATCGCCTTCAAGTTCCGCCCCAAGCAATTCTGCTTTGATTTTAGCTTCCAGCAGATCAGCAATCTCAGAGTGTTCTCTCAAGTATTGGATGGCATTAGCCTTGCCTTGCCCAATCTTGTCACCGCCGTAACTGTACCAAGCTCCTGCTTTGTCGACAAACCCTAATTTCACGCCATAGTCGACAACTTCCCCTAAGCGGTTAATGCCGTGACCATACATGATTTGGAATTCAGTTTGTTTAAACGGAGGCGCCACCTTGTTCTTAACCACTTTTACACGTGTTTCAGAACCAACAACCTCATCACCATCTTTCACTGCGCCAATTCGGCGAATGTCCAAACGAACAGAGGAGTAGAACTTCAGTGCATTACCGCCGGTAGTGGTTTCAGGGTTACCGAACATCACGCCAATCTTCATACGAATTTGGTTAATAAAGATGGCCATACAATTGGCGTTCTTGATATTACCAGTGATTTTACGCAGTGCTTGCGACATCAAGCGCGCTTGCAAGCCGACGTGGTGATCGCCCATTTCACCCTCAATTTCCGCTTTTGGCGTTAACGCGGCCACAGAATCGACAACCAGCACATCGACCGCTCCTGAGCGCACGAGCATATCGGCCACTTCCAATGCTTGCTCACCGGTATCGGGTTGAGAAATGATCAACTCATCAACGTTCACACCCAGCTTTTCTGCATATAGTGGGTCTAGGGCGTGCTCCGCATCAATGAAAGCACATGTACCGCCTTTCTTTTGCGCTTCAGCAATTACTTGAAGCGTGAGTGTGGTTTTACCCGAAGATTCCGGCCCGTAAATTTCTACAATGCGGCCTCGTGGCAAGCCTCCTATTCCCAAAGCAACGTCTAGGCCCAGCGAACCCGTAGAAATACTCGGTATTTTTTGCAGCTCACGATCGCCCAGGCGCATTACAGTGCCCTTGCCAAACTGGCGGTCGATTTGTGTGAGCGCTGCCTGGAGTGCTTTTTCTTTATTTGAGTCTATATTTGCCATGTTTCTACCATCACCTGTGGGGTTGTTCTTTTGTTAAGAGCGCAATGTGCACTTTTACCTGTATTACGGACTATGTTTTAGGCTTGAGTTGCGTGCATGCATCTCTTTTTAGAATATTTTTATGATTAAATTTGGTGAATGCCTTTCAGTAACTGCCGCACATTCACCATGATTATTAGCTTACGACATAAATACTGTATGCGCAAACAGTATTATGTTTTTATACAGTACTTTTGTTTTCTAGTGCTCGAATAACTAACTGGAGTGCATGCGCCACTGACTGAGAGCGCACCTCGGCTCTTTCACCGCTAAAGTACTCGGTTGAAGCGCTAACCTTATTTCCAACTACAAGCCCAAAACACACCATTCCGATGGGTTTTTCAGCACTACCGCCGCTGGGGCCCGCGACCCCGCTGGTAGAAACGCCAATGCTCGCCCTGGTTCGGTCTCGAGCCCCGATGGCCATTTCACAAACCACCTCTTCACTAACCGCACCAAATTCTGAAAGTGTGCGCTCACTCACACCCAAAAGAGCCTGCTTCATATCATTGCTATACGCGACAACCCCAGCATTAAACCAAGCCGAACTGCCTGGCGTCTCCGTAATCGCGCTTGCGACCCCGCCCCCCGTACATGACTCAGCACAAGTAATGGTCAACCTCTGTTGAAAAAGGAGGTTCCCGAGGGTTTTGGAGAGTGAAGGGATGCTCATTTGCATAAGAGGAAAATAAGTCATGCTCTCGCCCCATGCAAGCGCTATGTGCATCTATAATTTACAACACACAGGGCCTCTCAATTACAGCCCCCGATAAGGAACGATTATGGTCAAGAAACTCGTCATCAAAGCTACTTTTATGATAATTGTATTCCTGGGTATCTCCCAATACTTTGTGTATTTGATGACCGGAAAATCACCTGTAGAAAATTTTAAGATGCCCAGTTTTAGCGCCAGCGACCTGAAACAAGACGTCACTAACATGGCTACAGGCGGTAAACAAACCGTATACAAATGGGTGGATGAAAACGGTGTCACTCAATACACCGCTGAACCACCGCCCGAGCAGGCCGCAGTGTCGCTCGAGCTGGACCCTAACGCCAACATAATTCAGGGCGTAGAAATGCCTGAAGACGAAAATGCAGCGCCCGCCAAACCCAAAGTTTCCATGCCCGACGGCAACATTTACAACCCAAAGTCCATCAAAAAACTCATGGACGATGCACAGAATGTGCAACAGCTTTTAAATGATCGTCAAAGCTCGTTGGATAAAATGAGTGGAGAGTAGTATTCCTTTACGCCCACCCTGTTGACAGGTAAAAAAGATTAGCCCCATGAGCTAATCTACAACCCACGGCACGCTCTATTAACACGGAACTACATGATGAAGGCAACCCATAGCCCCTCTTCAGATCGTGCTCCACGCTGGCATTTAATTTACTACGCCTTGGCAGCATTCGATATTGTCACAGTGGTAGCCACCTTGATTCTAAGTGGTTCGATACTCGCTATTTATGTCAATTCGGTCGATGAAAGTAGTGTCTGGGCAAGTCGCGCGGGCGACCTGTCTGACCTGAGCCTTATTCTTGTCGGCGTCAACACTCCCGGAAATGACGTTTTTGAATCTAAAGCGCCGAATTTAGAAGCTGAAAACCTCGCTGCACATCACGATCATTTTATATCGCTCTACCAAAAAATTAGACAAGACTTTGAAACAATTGAAGACGCTCAACTATCAGAAGAGCTCGAGAACACGCTTCATCAAGTCTACCTCGGTGAATCTATGATTGTAAACGAAGCCAAAATCGTTTTTTCTTTTTACCAAAACAACAAAAAGGAAGAAGCCGGCAATCATATGGCGGTGATGGATCAACACTTCGCTAACGCTAGCACTTTATTAGCCAGAGTTAATAAACTCATTAGAGAAAGGCAACACTCGTTACTCGAAAATGAAATAAAAAAAGCTCAAGATTTAAAAAAGTACGAATATTACGTAGTTGCCTCCATCATTTTTATGATCAGCTGTGTTCTGGTATACGGCCATAAACTTGGCAAGCGTATGCTGAACTACCAAAAGAAAAATGATCGTTTACTAGCAGAAAACGATGCCATTGTTGAAGTAAGCCCTAGTGGGATTGTTGTTATTAAGCTCACAGGTGAAATCCATTCAGTAAACCCAAGCTTTGAAAAAATATATGGTTATAGCGCATCCGAAGTGATTGGAAAGAACTGTTCCATCCTTATGAACCACCACGATGCAAGGCATCATAATAGCTATATAGAAAAGTACATACAAACAGGGGAAACCACCGTCTTTGGTGAAGGCCGTGAATTGGTAGGAAAACGAAAAAATGGTGAAGATTTTCCAATACATCTTACCGTTAGCCGAATTGAACTTGGGGCCGATAGGGAAACATTATTTGTTGGCTCGATTCAGGACCTATCTGAACAAAAAACACTTCAATCTGAATTGATTGACGCAAAAGAAAAGGCCGAACATTCAGCATCGGTAAAAAGTGAATTCCTCGCCACCATGAGCCACGAAATTAGAACGCCCATGAATGGCGTTCTTGGCATGTTAGAACAACTCGGGAAAAGCGATTTAAATGAAAAACAAAAAAGACAACTTAATTTATCCAAAATAAGCGCCAAGTCTCTGCTTGGAATCATCAACGATATACTAGATTTCTCAAAGATAGACGCGGGAAAACTACGAGTAGAAGTGACTGATTTCGACATTATCGAGCTTCTTGAACAAACAATCGAAATTAACCAACTTGAAGCGCAAGAAAAAAACATCGACCTAACACTTAAACTCCCTGAAATCGCTGACCGTATGGTTGCAGGCGACCCTAGCCGATTAAGACAAATACTTAACAACTTGATTAGTAACGCACTAAAATTTACCGAAAAAGGCACCATAGTCGTCGATGCGAATCTTCAATATGCGCTAGACGCTAGCAATAGCACTAAGCCGCTCCAAACTTCCATCAAGCATACTCCGGAATTCCTTTTCGAATGCTCGGTAAATGATACAGGCATAGGTATTCCCGCCAGTAAAATTGAATCCTTATTTGATTCTTTTACCCAAGCAGATGCATCCACCACTAGAAAATATGGCGGCACAGGCTTAGGCCTCGCGATCACCAAACAGCTTTGCGAAATTATGGGCGGCACCATTAAGGTCGAAAGCCAAGTTAACCAAGGTTCCTCTTTTACATTTTATGTAATGCTCGACACTCCCAACTTGAATACAAAAACTAATGCTAGCCCCCACTCCATTCCAGCAGCCCAACCCAACAGTTCAGACCGACCAAATAGTGACATGAAGATTTTGCTAGCAGAAGACAACCCCATCAATCAGGACGTGGCTCGCAGTATTATCGAAGAGGAACTTCAGTTTGATATCGAAATCGCAAACAATGGCGTTGAGGCCATTGAACTACTTCAAAAGACCAAAAATGAACCAGCGTATTCACTTATTTTAATGGATTGCCAAATGCCGAAGATGGATGGCTACGAAACAACAAGAGCGATACGGTCGGGCAAGGGAGGGGCTTGCTTTAAAGATATTCCCATTATTGCGTTAACAGCAAACGCCCTGGTTGGCGACAAAGAAAAATGTCTAGCCGCAGGAATGAACGATTACATAAGTAAACCAATCGATATAGAAACAATGAAGCAAGTGTTAAGCCCCTTTCTGCTTTCAGAAACAAATAGTTCAAACACCTCAACAAAGAAAACCGAAAGAAAAATGAATAACAACGCTACCCAGGCCTTAGACTGGAACGAAAGCTCGGCATTAAAGCGCGTACGCGGCAAGAAAGAACGTCTAGAAAAACTCATCTTAATTTTTAGCAGAAATTTACCCGCTGACATAGAAAAAATCGAGCTAGCGTACAAGAACAAAGATTACGAAGAGGTTGCACAAAACGCACACTCACTCAAAGGGAGCGCAGGCAACCTTAGCGCTGAAAAGCTAATGGCCACTGCGGGCAATATAGAGAGCATCGCAAAAAAGACTCCGTACGATCTACGCGATTCACACATCGAACAACTTAAAATCAATGCAAAAGATTTAGAACAGCGGCTAAACACCTATTAAACCCAAATGCGCATCGCTACGGTGGCCGAGCAAAAGATAGCGCCACCCCAAACACCCCGAAATGCTTGCGCAGAAAGGATAGCGTCCAGCACTTGGGCCGCCTCCTAAAACTGCGTACAATTGCCCCCTTTCTACTCTGCACCACACACAAACAGCTAGCCGCCTCTTCGATAATTTCCTATATGAATCAATCAGTTAAAGACCTTAGCCAACACACGCCCATGATGCAGCAATATTTGCGCATCAAATCTGAGCACCCGCACGAGTTAGTGTTTTACCGCATGGGAGATTTCTATGAGCTGTTTTTTGATGATGCAAAGAAAGCCGCGAAACTGCTAGACGTCACCCTTACTGCTCGCGGAAAATCTGGCGGCGAGCCCATACCTATGTGCGGCGTGCCCTACCACGCAGCTGAAAACTATTTGGCCAAACTGGTAAAGCAAGGCGTTTCCATTGCGATTTGTGAACAGATCGGCGACCCCGCCACCTCCAAAGGGCCTGTTGAACGCAAAGTTGTTCGTGTCGTAACACCCGGCACCGTCAGCGACGAAGCATTGCTAGAAGATACGCGTGAAAACTTGCTCGTTGCGTACTGCCGTGGAACAGACGCTTTTGGTGTCGCAAGCCTGGACATGGGCAGTGGCCGCTTCGTGGTTTTCGACGTTCAAGACGAAAGTACATTGGTTGATGAAATCGCTCGTTTGCGTCCGGCAGAACTACTCGCTCAAGACAGCATCCCTCACCCAAATATTTTGAGCGAACGGGCTGGTTTCCGTTTGCGCCCGGAGTGGGAGTTCGATACTGAAACTGCGACAACGCTTCTAAGCAAGCAATTTGAAACCCAAGATCTCGCAGGCTTTGGCTGCGAAGGTTTAGTCGCTGTGCAAGCAGCGGGTTGTTTGTTCGCTTACGCACAAGAAACTCAACGCACGTCACTGGGCCACATCGCCTCGCTACACCTTGAAAGCCCACACGATCGCGTAACGCTCGACGCCGCGACACGCAGAAACCTCGAGATTGATATTAACCTCGGCGGCGACGAAGAAAACACCCTGTATAGCGTGCTAAACACCTGTAACACCGCCATGGGTAGTCGCTTAATGCGTCGCTGGTTAAATCTACCTTTACGCCAGATGGAAACACTAGAAAATCGACAACAATGTATAGAAGACTTGATTAAAGGCTATCGCTTCGAATCACTGCGCGAAGCCTTAAAACACATTGGTGATTTGGAACGTATTCTTACCCGTGTGGCTTTACGCTCTGCCCGGCCCCGCGATTTAAGTCGTTTATGCTCTTCACTCGCGCAATACCCGGCCTTACAACAGCTTTTAAACGAATCAAAATCCGAAGCCTTACATTCCTTAGGCGAACAAATTAACGAATTCCCTGAGTTGGTAGATTTACTCGATCGTGCAATCGTAGAAAACCCGCCCGTGGTCATTCGCGATGGTGGCGTCATTGACGAGGGCTACGATGAAGAGCTCGACGAACTGCGTGGAATTAGTCAAAACGCCGGTGAGTTCTTGGTTAAACTCGAAACACAAGAAAAAGAGCGCACTGGGCTTTCTACCTTAAAAGTCGGTTACAACCGCGTGCATGGGTACTATATCGAAATCAGCAAAAGCCAAGCTGGCGAAGCACCTGCGGAATACATTCGTCGTCAAACGCTGAAAAACGCCGAACGCTTTATCACCCCCGAATTAAAAGTATTTGAAGACAAAGCGCTGTCAGCAAAAAGTCGTGCGCTGTCTCGCGAAAAAGCACTTTATGAAAGCTTGGTCGAAACCCTCAATGAACACTTGGGCCCATTGCAAATTGCTGCAGCTGCAGTGTCTCAATTAGATGTATTGTGTTGCCTAGCAGAACGCGCCGAACAGCTCAGTTTGGCTCGCCCTAGACTTTCTTTTGATGAGGGCATCGAAATTGAGCAAGGTCGACACATAGTGGTAGAGCAAGTGCTCGACAAACCCTTTGTTCCCAACGACGTCACCCTTGATAAAAGCCAACGTATGATTGTGATTACCGGCCCCAATATGGGCGGTAAATCAACTTACATGCGGCAAACTGCACTGATCACGTTACTCGCACAGATCGGAAGTTTTGTGCCTGCCAATAGTTGTAAAATCGGCTTGGTCGATCGCATTTTTACCCGTATTGGCTCTTCCGATGACCTCGCCAGCGGGCGCTCTACCTTCATGGTAGAAATGACCGAAACCGCCAATATACTCAACAATGCCACCGATAAGAGCTTGGTATTAATGGACGAAATCGGGCGCGGTACCAGCACCTACGATGGCCTTTCCCTCGCATGGGCAGCAGTAGAACACCTGGCACAGAAACTTAAAGCATTTACATTGTTTGCCACCCATTACTTCGAGGTTACAGCCCTTGCAGAAGAGCTTGAAGGCGTAGTAAATATTCACTTAGATGCCACAGAATACAATGACAATATCGTCTTTTTGCATAACATTCAGCGAGGTCCCGCAAGTAAAAGTTACGGCCTTCAGGTAGCCAAGTTGGCGGGTATTCCAGAAGAAGTGGTCAAACGCGCACAGCAACAGTTACTGGCGCTTGAAAATGAAGACGCGAATCCTCGTGCCGTTGCAGAGCCCGTATATCAAGCTGAGCTTTTCGCGCCATCAGAGCCAAGCCCCTTAGAAAAGGCAATGGACAAGCTAGACCCTGACGAACTCACGCCAAAACAGGCTCTGGACGCGCTTTACAATTTAAAAACCCTAATAAAAACAACATGATAGCCTACATTACACGCTCAACAGTTCCAGCGCCGCAACGTTCCTGCTAGAATGCGCCCTCAAATTTTGAGAGGTAAAGCGTTATGACCTTCGTAGTGGGCGAAAACTGCATCAAATGTAAGCACACAGATTGCGTAGAAGTGTGCCCGGTAGATTGCTTTTATGAAGGGCCAAACTTTTTGGTCATCCACCCTGATGAGTGTATTGATTGTGCACTTTGCGAACCTGAATGTCCGGTTGACGCGATTTTCTCTGAAGACGAACTGCCCGCAGGCCAAGAGGCCTTTATAGAGCTCAATGCCGAACTCGCTGAAGTTTGGCCGAATATTACCGAGAAAAAAGATGCCCCCGCAGATGCTGAAGAGTGGGATGGCGTAGAAGATAAGCTGAAGTACCTTGAAAAATAGCTGCCCGACTTTTAATAACACAAAAAAACGCCGCTAATTAGCGGCGTTTTTTTTGCCACTGTCAAAGCAGAAGATATCTACAAAGCGCTACACAGATTATAAATGTTCTTACGCAGCCATTGATGCGCAGGATTCCTATTCACTCGCTCATGCCAAAACTGGTTGATGTAGGTCACTTCCAAGCCACCCGGAAACTCTAAAACCTTAAAGCCTTCCTTTTCTTTTAAAGAGTTTAAAAATTTAAGCGGCATATCACCCGCATAATCTGTCCCCGAAATTATATTAGGAATCGAATGAAAATTGGGGACACGCATGACACATCGACGCACCACGTTTAAATTAAAAAGGGCTGAATCGATCGCCGTACCTTTCAATGCGCGTAAGTTAATAGATACATGCTGCAAACTTAGAAAGGCTTCTAACCCCCAAGACTCATTCAGAATATTATTATCTTCGCGCACTATCGTAACAAACGTATCTTTGACTAAATTTTGGCAATAAAAGTCTTTATCTAAATAAGGAAGATACCCCAAAGCCAAATCGACTCGACCTTCAGCGCAATCTTTTTCCAATGTCGTTTCATTCAAAGGAAAAACACTTAGCTCTATTAAAGGCGCATTACGCGAAATCCATTGTATCAATTTGGGAAGAATCATCTGTTCACAATAATCACTCATTGCCAATGTAAAGCGTCGCTCGAGCGTTGAAAAATCGTGATCCTTCTCTACATATAAGGTTTCTTCAATTCTTTCAAGAATACTTTCTATCGCTGGCGCCAACTCTACAGCTCGCGAGGTAGGCACCATGCCGCCGGACGCACGTATAAATAGCTCATCATTGAATGACGTACGCATGCGGCCAAGTGCCGCACTGACAGCCGACTGGCTCATACACAATTGCTTTGCCGCCAAACTAACGTTTTTATGCTTGTATACCGTAGAAAAAATCGTCAACAAATTCAAATCGATATTACGAAGATTCATATGTTTATTTTGAAAAACTCCGATTTTCAGCAGGGTGTATTTTAGGGCCTTTATTATTCCAGAACTTTTAGTTTTTACACAGCATTACTACCGGGAAGCGATTCGTTAACCTGGCCAGACTATTATCTATTTCATCAAGACCATAGAGCCTGAGAATCAGGCGTTACAGGGCCCACAGGCTATAATGGCTCTCATGTAAGTACATATTTAACGTATTACAACACGAAACTTCTTACTTAGACTCAAGCTATCTGATATTTAAGGAATCTGTAATTACGCCTCTAGAAACATTAGTTATGGCGTTAATCATTATGGGTTCACGAAAAAATTTACATGTTTAGGTGTAGCAACATAAAAGTAACTGCTGCTCACCTACTGAGTCTTTGACAAAACTGCTAGTGATTTATAAGCAGCCAAAAAAAAGCCGCGCAATGCGCGGCTTTCGTTAACTGTTTGAGCGCTTTTATTGCGCCCCAAACAAGGACGTTGCATCTAACCCCTGTTTTTCAAGAATGTCGCGTAAGCGACGCAATGCTTCAACTTGAATTTGGCGAACACGTTCACGAGTTAAGCCAATTTCACGACCGACCTCTTCTAGCGTCGAGGTTTCATGACCACGTAAACCAAAACGACGGGCAACAACTTCACGTTGTTTTTCGCAAAGCTCATCTAGCCACGTATCTAAGCTCGCACTTAGATCGCTATCTTGTAGTAATTGTACCGGGTCAGACACTTGTTGATCTGGAACCGTATCTACTACAGTTTTGTCTGAAGATGGGCCAACAGCCACATCCATTGATGTCACGCGCTCGTTCAAAGCCAACATCTTTTCTACATCTTCGACAGGTCTATCAAGCAGGTTGGCAATTTCATCAGGAGACGGTTCGTGATCGAGTTTTTGAGAAAGCTCACGCGCTGCGCGAAGATAAACATTTAACTCTTTAACTACGTGGATTGGTAATCGAATAGTACGCGTCTGATTCATAATGGCGCGTTCGATAGTTTGACGAATCCACCAAGTGGCGTAAGTAGAAAAACGGAAACCTCGTTCCGGATCAAATTTTTCTACCGCACGAATCAGGCCTAAGTTACCTTCTTCGATCAAATCTAATAGAGCCAGACCTCGGTTAACATAACGGCGAGAGATTTTTACAACCAAACGCAAGTTGCTTTCGATCATGCGCTTACGAGAGGCTTCACACCCTTTTAGGGCTTTACGTGCAAAGTAAACTTCTTCTTCTGCACTCAGTAATGGAGAGAACCCAATCTCATTCAAATACAGCTGGGTAGCATCGAGCGTTTTATGATAAGTGTCTTCGGCTTCCTCTTCATACTTATTAGAGGCTTTTTTTGTTTCTTTTTTGGCTTTTGGTTCGTTCTTTTCTTCGACGCTCGCCTCTGACATGGATACGATGGCGTCAACTTCTGAAGAAACTGCTTCGAGCTCTTGTACTGACATGACCGTGTTCCCCTTATGACCGTTAAATAATATTTATGTGCGAAACTACGTTGATCTCGCGTTCATTATTAGTAGCTTTGGCGTTAAGCCATTTTAAACAGAGTAATAAGTGTGTCGGCGTAAACTAAAAAAGGTTGAACTATTTTAGTTCACTCGCTAACAACCTAATGCTTGGGTAAAAGGCGAAGTGGGTCAACTGGTTTACCGTCGTAGCGTATTTCAAAGTGCAGTTTGACGATATCTGTTCCTGTGGAACCCATCTCAGCAATCTTTTGACCTTGCTTAACATATGAACCTTCATTCACGAATACCGAACGATTGTGGGCATATGCACTTAGGTACTTTTCACTGTGCTTTACTATGACTAACTTGCCGTAGCCGCGCAGCCCCTCTCCGGAATACACCACTCTCCCCGAAGCAGCTGCAAGTACAGGCTCTCCCAATTTCCCTTGTAGATCAATACCTTTATTTAAACCGGCATTTGCACGAAAGCCAGCGATTAACTTGCCTCGCGCCGGCCAGACCCACGTTAAAGGATCTTTTCCAGGAGTTGACTTTATTGCGGTTGTAGACTTTTGCGTTGCTTTTTTCGAACGAGTTTGTGGCTTACTTTGTTTTTTTGGTGAAGCTTTAACCGATTTCGTAGTTTTTACTGATGTAGATTTTGGTGCCGTAACACTTCCTGAGAGGAGAATACGCTGGCCCGGATATATGTGATACCTGCCCGAGATACCGTTAGCGGCGGCTAGTTTCTTAAAATCGATATTGTAGCGCCACGCTATCGAATATAGCGTTTCACCCTTGGCAACAATGTGGTGCGTGAGTTTTTCTGAAGGGGGGGGCTGTTTGTCTGTTACCGCAACTTGGTGTGGATTCTGCCCACAAGCTGCGAGCAAAAACACACTGATCAATATATTTGACAGTCTTCTAGCACTTTTAATGAGTTTAACTAGCATGGCGCACCAAAGCTTTTACACGACTAGAAGGTATGAAATAGACACCTTAGAATCAAAATACACTTAACAAGTGAAACTTATTAGAAATAGATCTAAGCAAAATCGCCAGAAATCGATACTTACCCTCAAAATTCCGACTTTAGATAATGCTTTTGTTCGATTTTCATCACTTAGTCTGAAGCGGGCCTTACCATTCTGGTGGCCACGAACTCAGTCAAAAGTACTAAAGCCACCCCAAAGAATGTAAAAAGTATGACATACAATAGTTGAGGGTCCAGTCCACTAGCTTCTTGGTACGACCAAGGCAATACATTAGATTGAACCAGTGGTATTTGTTCACCGTGGCGGTCGACGGTAAATTCTAGCGTCGCCTTCCAAGGCCAAGTGACATTGAGAGACCCCAACAGGAAGCCCATCAATACAGAAATCGTAGATTTAAAGAAGTTATCTAATAACCACGAGAGAAATCGCGAAAACACCATTAGCCCACATACACAGCCGAGGCCAAAGCTCCCAAGTGCCAATAGATCGAGGTTTTTAATCGCTTCCAAGAACACGCTATACAAGCCCATTAGCAGCAGCAGGAAACTGCCTGATATACCAGGCAATATCATCGCGCAGATTGCTATAAAACCGCCGCCAAAGAGCACCCACCAATCGCCTGGCAGTTGTGCCGGTTTAGCAACCGATACGCCATACACAACCAAAGCACCCAAAGCGCCCAAAGCCCACTGCTGCCATGCCCAGTGGTTTTGCTGCTTCGCCAGTAAAACCATTGATGCCGCGATTAGCCCACTAAAAAAACCCCAAACCAATAAAGGGTAATTATCGAGGCAAAAACTGATAATTGAGGCAAACGTCTTAATACTAACAAGGATGCCGCCGAAGACAGCGATAAGAAAGCTACCGTTAATATGCTGCCAAAAAGCTGCAGGGCCCTGCTTAAACAGAATAAAAAGCGCCTCTGGGCCACAGTTTTTTAAAGAATGTAGTAGTTCGTTGTATATCCCGGTAATGAAAGCAATGGTTCCACCGGAGACTCCCGGCACCACGTCTGCAGCCCCCATAGCCAAACCTTTTGCAACTAACATGGCGTAATCTCGAGAGGTGCGAGAACTCATAGGGGCTTCCTGTTTTGGGCGTATAAAGTTGGGGGGGGTTAGCGTGTCACACCGGCAAGTAAGGGCACAAAACGCACAGCTTCTAGCTTGTCGGTTCGATAGTTGTCGCTATCGCCTTCACGTATGACCATGGTCAGGTATTGAGGTTCATCGCCCACCGGAATGACTAGCACACCATCGGGTGCCAGCTGGTCTAACAGGGCTTTAGGGATCGAGCGAGGCGCTGCGGCTGAGATAATACCTTCAAATTGGCCTTCTTCTGGCCAGCCCATGCCGCCATCGGCGTGCTTAAAGCGCACATTGCGATAGCCAAGCTTGCGTATTCTTTCTCGCGCTTTATCTTGCAAAGGCTTGATGCGTTCTACGCTAAGCACCTCGCCCACCAAAGGGGCAAGAATAGCGGTCTGATAACCAGAACCGGTGCCAATTTCGAGTACGCGATCGAGTTTTGCGCCAGCGCCAAGTAGAACCTCAGTCATACGGGCAACGATATAGGGTTGTGAAAGCGTCTGACTGTAGCCGATTGGCAATGCGGTATCTTCGTAGGCCCGGTGGGAAAGTGCTTCATCGAGGAATATATGGCGAGGGGTTGCAGCCATCACATCGAGCACTTCTTGATTACTGATGCCTTTTTCAACTAAGCGCTGGATCAAACGATCACGCGTACGCTTGGAGGTCATGCCGATGCCTTCAAAAGCTAGCGGATCCAATTATCTCCCCCCTTCTCTCGCCTAAATTATTATCAAATTATTGCGCCAGAAATATAGCATATTCACACCCGCGCTAGGTTGTTTAATTGGGAAATTTCCCTCAGTACAGAGGTCGCGTATTGGCCTGGCGCCAGACTGAAACTTAGCTGCAAGTCTTCGCCTTCAAATTGGTGGCTCATCGACTGAGGTCTGAGCACAAACGTGCGACGCTCTTGATTGAGCCCTACATGCTCTAAAGCATCACACCATTCTTTAAGGGGCGTTAAAACACGCGCTTCGAATTCAGCGGATGTGCCTTGAGTGGAACTGCGCCCTCGACCCCATAATGGCCCAGTTGCCGAGCCGACTTGCTCAATATCGCCTTCCAGTAGGGTATTCCAATTTCCCTCCAATACGCGTTGCGACAACACCCGGTTAAAGATGTAGGAGCGCGCTGAGGAATAGATAATACTGCGCTTTTTACTGTTTTTAATTTTGTACTTTGCGTCGACCCATTCTTGCACTTGATTTAAGTTGTTAGCGTCGCGACCAAATCGCTGCTCGCCAAAATAGTTCGGTACACCGTTTTCTTTTACTTGATTGATTCGCTCTTCTAGTGTGATTTTTTCTTCTTCATTAGAAAACACGCTGCGCAATGTAATAGAAAAGCGATTCCCCTTGTGTTCACCACGGCGAAGTTTTTTATTGTGTCTAGAGAAAGATAACACCTTAGCGTGAAGTTCAGAGCTACGAATAAACTCACTCCAATCTGGCTCATCAAGTAATTTAGGAAGATAAAGGCTAAACCACTGGGTGGTAACGGCGTGACGATCTTTCAAACCACAAAAACCAACATCTTTAACTTTTATAGAAAAATAATGCGCTAGCTTTTCTGCCACCCAATGCGTATTTTCATTCTCTTTTTCGATGTAAACAACAAGGTGTTCGCCTTCACCACTTGGTTCGAAGCCCAAATCTTCGTCCACGTTAAAATCTTCGGGAAACGTGCGAAAGCCTGCTGTGATTTCTGGTTTACCAAAAGCGTAATCGAAATTCAGGTGAGAAGAATTAAATAGTGGGGAAGTAACTATCGGCTCATTCATTGTATTTATTCAACGAGCACTACGGCCATAGCACATATACCTTCACCACGACCAGTAAAGCCGAGTCTTTCACTGGTGGTGGCTTTAACATTAATTTGCTGTACGTCGCTTTCGAGGTCTTCTGCGATTCGCGCCCGCATTTCATCAATATGCGGCGCCATTTGAGGGGCCTGTGCGATCACGGTCATATCTGCATTTACCAAACTAAACCCTGTCGCCTGAACCTTTTTATATACGAGCCGCAACAATGTACGGCTATCGGCATTTTTGTAGGTAGGGTCATTATCGGGAAAGTGGTGCCCAATATCGCCGAGCGCAGCCGCGCCCAGAAGCGCATCACATAACGCATGTAAGAGTACATCGCCGTCGGAGTGCGCAACAAGACCGTGCGTATGCGGAATGACAACGCCTCCGATCACTATTTTATCGCCAGTACCAAACTTGTGTACATCTACACCCTGACCAATTCTCAAAGCTTCGTTTCCTTGGTGTGTTCCTTTGCCGTTTTTAATATGGTTTCCGCCCAAAGCAGGTCTTCTGGCAAAGTGATTTTAATATTGTCACGGCGGTCATGTATTAGTGCCACCTTACCACCATCTGCTTCAATGGCCGAGGCTTCGTCGGTCACATTAATATTATTCGCGAGTGCGTATTGAATGCTTTGCAATAGTTTTTCGGCAGGAAAAAACTGTGGTGTATGTGCTAGCCACAAATGAGAACGATCTTCCGTTTTACGAATAAGACCGTGCTCGCCTCGTTTTACCGTATCGGCACAAGGGGACGCTAGAATTCCACCGAGCGCTTGCGTCTTACTAAATTTTTCGAAAGTGAATTCGATCAACTCATGAATTTTTTCTATTGCAACACAGGGGCGCGCAGCGTCGTGCACTAAAGCCCAAACGTTAGCCTGATGAGATTGAGCAGCGCATTCTTGTAGAAGGTAGCGAAGTGCTTGAACAACAGAGTCACAACGCTCATCACCACCTTCGGTTACGTGAATTTTGGGGTGAGTCGTGTATTCTGATTTGGGCCACCACTGATCGTTCGGATGAAGAGCCAACACGACGCCTTTTATATTTTTGACGGCAAGCAGCTTTTCAAGGGTAAGGTCGAGTATGGTGCGTGTGCCGATACGTAAATACTGTTTTGGTAGCTCGGCCTGCATGCGAGCCCCAATGCCAGCCGCGGGCACCAACGCCCAAATCTCAGTATTGGAGGAATGTGACATAGAGGGGATTAGTGGGTTTCATCCACGATCATAAAAAAGGTTTCACCCTTTTTGATCATACCCATGCGCTCACGCGCGCGTTCTTCGATGCCTTCAGTGCCTATTTTGAAAGCGTCTACTTCAGCAGCCAGTAATTGATTTCGCGTTTTTAACCGGTCATTTTCGGCAGATTGCTTGATAATCTCACTCTGAAGCCGACTCACTTGAGCAAGGCTGCCATCGCCCACCCAAAGACGGTACTGCAACCCAAGCGTTACGATGGTGAGTGTGACTATGAGTAGCTTCATTCGCACGAAAGCGCCCAGATTAGGATTCGTTATCCATTAAAAGTAACACACAATGTGACAAAAATAAAAAAAGCGGCTCAAATCAAGCCCTTAGAGTAAAGATAGATTCAAAGATACCCCGAAACGAGCCTGAATGGAGCTCCAAACTCGGTTCGAAGTATGTTTAATCTTAATGACGACCTAAGCGGTTTAAGACTCAGAGTTATGAGAAATTATTTAAATTCCGCACGGCCACGATATGGAGCCTTATCACCCAACTCTGCCTCAATTCTTAACAAACGATTGTACTTGGCGATACGGTCTGAACGAGAAGCCGAACCCGTTTTAATCTGGCCAGCAGCCGTTGCTACCGCCAAATCAGCAATGGTCGTGTCTTCTGTTTCACCCGAGCGGTGAGAAATGACAGCAGTGTAACCTGCATCTTGAGCCATCTTGATCGCATCAAGCGTTTCAGTAAGTGAACCGATTTGGTTAAATTTGATAAGAATCGAGTTTGCGATGCTCTTATCAATGCCTTCTTTAAGAATCTTGGTATTCGTTACAAAAAGATCGTCGCCCACTAATTGGGTTTTATCACCAATCTTTTGAGTGAGACCTGCCCAGCCGTCCCAATCACTTTCATCCATTCCGTCTTCAATCGAAAGAATTGGATATTTTGCAACAAGCTCTGCCAAATAATCGCCAAACTCGTCAGCATTGAAGGTTTTACCTTCGCCCGCCATGTTGTAAACGCCTTCTTTATAGAACTCAGTAGACGCACAATCTAGCGCTAAAGTAATGTCTTTACCCAGCTCGTAACCCGCGTTACTGACTGCTTCAGCAATGGCTTCTAGCGCAGCTTCGTTTGAAGGTAAATCGGGTGCAAAACCACCTTCGTCACCCACCGCAGTACTCAAACCGCGGCCCGACAATACTTTTTTCAAGTGATGAAATATTTCAGCGCCCATACGTAAAGCTTCGGTGAAATTCGGTGCGGATACCGGTTGAACCATAAATTCTTGAATATCAACGTTGTTATCCGCGTGCTCACCACCATTAATAATATTCATCATTGGTACAGGCATGGTGTACTTGCCTGGCGTACCATTAATTTCAGCAATATGCTGATACAACGGAATTTTTTTATCGGTTGCGGCAGCTTTTGCTGCAGCAAGAGAAACCGCCAAAATCGCATTTGCACCTAAGTTCGCTTTATTTTCTGTGCCGTCTTTTTCTAACATTAAACTATCGAGTGCGCGCTGATCAGCAGCGTCTTTACCTACGAGTAAAGGCTTAATGGTGTTGTTGATGTTGGCCACGGCTTTTAACACGCCCTTGCCCAAGTAGCGACTCTTGTCACCATCACGCAATTCCAACGCTTCGCGCGAACCTGTTGACGCGCCAGACGGTGCACAAGCACTGCCCATTGCACCAGACTCTAAAACGACTTCCGCCATAACGGTTGGGTTACCGCGTGAGTCCATGACTTCAAATCCAATCACATCTGCAATTGTGCTCATAATTACACTCTCTAAAAATTTAAAATGTTAAGAAATATCTAAAGGAGGAAGACTCTTGCAGAGGTCATCCACTGCTTTAACCTGTGCTAAAAAGGGCTCTAATTTACTCAGAGGTAATGCGCTCGGGCCATCGCACTGTGCGGCACTAGGGTCTGGGTGTGCTTCTAAAAACAAACCAGCCAAACCGATGGCCATTCCAGAGCGAGCCAATTCAGCCACCTGATGACGACGCCCACCCGATGCGGCGCCCATAGGGTCGCGACATTGTAATGCATGAGTAACATCAAAAATTTGTGGCAAACCGCCACTCACTTCTTTCATGGTACGAAAACCGAGCATATCCACAACTAAATTGTCATAGCCCATGCAGGCGCCGCGCTCGCACAGCATGACTTTTTCATTACCGCACTCTGCGAATTTTTCGACAATATTTTTCATTTGGCCAGGGCTTAAAAACTGCGGCTTTTTCACATTGATCACCGCATCAGTTTTTGCCATGGCTTCGACCAAGTCCGTTTGGCGAGCGAGAAATGCCGGCAGTTGAATAACGTCGCACACTTCTGCCACAGGAGCCGCCTGATGTACTTCATGCACATCGGTAATAACAGGCACATTAAAAGTCGACTTCACTTTTTCAAAAATCTTTAAGCCTTCTTCCATACCGGGGCCACGAAACGAGTGAACCGAAGAACGGTTGGCCTTATCAAAAGAGGCTTTAAAAACATAAGGAATACCGAGCTTTTCTGTGACTTGCACATAGTGCTCAGCCACTTGCATCGCAAGCGACTCAGACTCCAATACATTCATACCACCGAATAGTACGAAAGGCTGATCGTTCGCAACGTCGATACTACCGACTTGAATAGTTTTACTTTGCAATTTAATTTCTCTTTAGTCGTATTTTATAAGTGCCAGTTACGAATTGGTTTTTTTAGCCAATGCCGCTTTTACATAACTAGAAAAAAGCGGGTGCCCATCGCGCGGGGTCGAGGTAAATTCCGGGTGAAATTGACAAGCAATAAACCAAGGGTGATCTTCAACTTCTACGACTTCAACCAAAGTATCGTCAGAAGACCAACCACCAATACGTAACCCTGCTTTACGCATTTGATCAATATAAGAATTATTGAATTCAAATCGGTGACGGTGACGTTCAACAATCACGTTGTTTCCATACACCTCT
Organism: Agarilytica sp.; assembly: GCA_045430305.1. Lineage (GTDB taxonomy): Bacteria > Pseudomonadota > Gammaproteobacteria > Pseudomonadales > Cellvibrionaceae > Agarilytica. Next base: position 56,437 of record JAILXW010000004.1, read on the forward strand.
GCTACTTTAGAATCTTTTTCTAGGTGGCATTCCTGCGCACCCAAGCGCATCGTACCGCCAAGGTCAGTGCTTTCATCGCGCTGCTCAACTTTACCCTCTGAGTCAATCCATTCGGTGATAAGGGCGATAACAGGATGTGGCGTTTTGCGGTCAAATTCTGTCGAGTTGGCGTTATCCAAACCGAGCACATTACGAGCAAACTCAATGACCGCCGATTGCATACCTAAACAAATGCCTAAATAAGGCACTTTGTTTTCGCGTGCGTACTGTACCGCCATCAGCTTACCTTCTAGGCCTCGCTCACCAAAACCACCCGGCACCAAAACGCCATCTGCTTCGGCAAGAATTCCGGTACCTTTTTCTTCTACGTCTTCAGCATTAATGTATTTAATTTTTACATCCGTACGGGTGTGAATGCCGGCATGCTTTAATGCTTCGTTTAAAGATTTGTAAGCGTCGATTAATTCCATGTATTTACCGACCATAGCGATGGTGACGGTGTTTTCTGGATTACTTTCATTTTCTACAACAGTTGCCCATTCGTGCAAGTCTGCTTCTTGTGCTTCTATGTTGAATTTTTCTAGCACAAATGAATCAAGACCATGGTCTTTTAACATTTGAGGAATTAAATAAATACTTTTCACATCGGGAAGAGGTACTACCGCACGCTCCTCCACGTTGGTAAATAATGCAATTTTACGGCGTGAGTCGAGGTCGATTTCTTGATCTGAACGACACAGTAAAATATCTGGCTGTAAGCCAATAGAGCGCAACTCTTTGACCGAGTGTTGCGTCGGTTTGGTTTTAGTTTCACCCGCGGTGGCAATATAGGGAACAAGCGTTAAGTGAATGAGCAATGCATTCTGAGAACCAAGTTCCACTTTAAGTTGGCGCACCGCCTCTAGAAAAGGTTGAGACTCAATATCACCCACAGTGCCGCCAATCTCTACCAAAGCGATATCGACATCTTTAGCTCCACTTTGAATGCGACGTTTAATCTCGTCGGTAATGTGAGGAATGACCTGCACAGTGCCACCCAAGTAATCACCGCGGCGCTCTTTGCGTAAAACTGTTTCGTATATTCGACCCGTAGTAAAATTACTGTTGCGCGTCATTTTAGTTCGCACAAAGCGTTCATAGTGCCCAAGATCGAGATCGGTTTCGGCGCCGTCTTCAGTGACATACACCTCGCCATGCTGGAAAGGGCTCATGGTGCCTGGGTCAACATTAATGTAGGGGTCGAGTTTTAAAATCGTTACATTGAGCCCGCGAGCTTCAAGCACAGCCGCCAGAGATGCCGAAGCAATGCCTTTTCCCAGCGAAGAAACCACGCCGCCAGTAACGAAAATAAAACGTGTCATATGTAACCTTTTTAACCAAGTAAGATGTCTTTAAGCAAAGTCGTACTCGCGTTGCGCCCTAATATTGCGCGCTAAGTCAGCGAGTCGTTCACTTGAGGACTTGTATCAATAAATTCTAATTTTCTAGCTTTGCTAATCGTTATGCTGTTCTATCAAACCGAGAACTTTCAGTTCGACAACTTTACGATGCTGAGCGGGGCGGGGGGCGCAGATTTTCGATGATCTATTCTGCAAATACGATGCAATCAAGCCCCCCGTGAGATGGGACGCCAGACTACCAGAAAAGGGGGTGCGACTCAATCAAACTCATCGGGCAAATTTGCTTTACAGCGCCACTCAAAGCGTAGGTCTTCTGGAAGGTTTTGACGGTGATCGCAGGAGAAGGCATCCCCCACTGCGACAAGCTCCCCACCACAGTAAATGAAAGGAATTCTATCGCGCAGCCAAGGCTCCACGTGGTATTCGTGCAGAAGCTTTTTGAGACTTTGAGAGTGGGCGCGATCACGAGGCTTGCACCTGGGTTGCCCCCCGGCCTCACCACCCACACCACTTTCACGAAAACGAACCTCCATCACTTCAGACGTACTCGACGCGCAATGACAGCTCAATTCTGAGCCGTCGGGCAATGTCAGGCACTGGCCAGGATCTATAGGAATATTCTGTAACCCGGCGGGCTCTTCACGGTTTTGCACGGCCACCAGATAGAGCCAGGTTTGATAACGTCGTAGTTCGCAGCGGCCCCAACGGAGGCAGGGCTTTGCATCTTCTTTCGCTTCAATCACATCCCTCAGCCGTGCCATATGCCCTGCATCTGGAGCGGTAAAACCCAAGCTTTGCGCCCAGCAGCGAATCATATGCTTTTGTCGATCTGCCCCATAGCAGCCGAACTTCTCGATATTGATTCGCTCGCCGAAACGAGCGTACGCCCTTTCGCACGCCTCTAGATCTTCCAGACCATATTCTGTGAATAAGTCATTCGACTCGGTGAGCCAGCGTACAGAATGAGCAATTTTTTCCAAAGCGTCTGGCCAGCGTTGCTTTAACACAGGCATGAGCGAAGCTCGCAAATAATTGCGATCAAACTGAGTATCTGAATTACTACCGTCTTCCACCCAAGACAGTTGTTTTGCCGCAGCGTAATCTTCAAGTGACTTTTTACTGCAATCTAACAAAGGCCGATAGACTTGCCCCAAGCCCAAGCTTCGGGTTTCCTGCATCGCACTTAAACCGGTCAAGCCCGCGCCTCTCATTAATCGAAAGAAAAACGTTTCTGCCACATCGTCGGCATGGTGCGCCAACAACAGCAGGTCGTTGCCTTGCAATAGCGAGCGAAACACTCTGTATCGCGCTTGCCGCGCACTCTGCTCCACGCCGCGACCAGCGCTTTCTACGCTTACAACACGGCTCACGATACCTAAACCTAGGCGCTCTGCTTGCAGCTCACAATGGGCCTGCCATTGATTGGCGTCTGGGGAAAGCTGGTGATTGATGTGCACCAAACGAATAGTCATTTCTTTTTTTAGCGGCGCAAGTAGCTGTGCGAGCACTGTTGAATCCAGACCACCACTAAACCCCAGCCACAAGCACGAAGCTTCCGACATACGCAGGCGAATCTCTTGTAAAATACGGTCTTGATTCAGCATACTTAACACTTAAATTAATCAACTAAAAAATAAACTGAAAATATAGGCGGCTACAGAATTCAATATGAAAAAATCAGCCCCATACGGCACATGGCCCTCTTCTATTAGCACAGACATGGTAGCCAATGGCAGCCCGAAGCGCTTTGATACCTGGATAGATCAAAACAATCCAAATTGCCTTTACTGGTGCGAAAGCATTGCTGAAGAAAAAGGTCGTACAGCCATTATGATGCACGACGTAAAAGAGCACCAGTGCGTACTGCCGCGCCCTCTAAACGTGAAAAGCAAGGTTCATGAATACGGCGGTAGCGCTTACACGGTATTCAACAATAATGTCTTTTTTGTTTTGGCAGATGATCAGCGCGTGTATCAGGCGCAGCTCGCGCAAGCAAACTTTGAACCTCGCGCGCTTACCCCCGATGACGGGCGACGCTACGCCGACTTGGTTTACGATGAACAAAACAATCAATTAATTGCTGTTTGTGAAGAACACACAAAAGAGACTGTTAAAAATTACTTAGTCGCTATTGATATCAACACAGACAAACACAGCGTTACAACGTTGGCGCAGGGGCACGACTTTTATTCCTCGCCAAGAATTTCTCCTGATGGTTTACACATTCTCTGGCTGACCTGGAACCACCCTAACATGCCATGGGATCACACAGACTTATGGCTCGCAGACATTCAAAAAAGTGCGGTGGAAAACGTTCGCTCAATAAACGATAGAAGTATTGGGCAAAGTATTTGCCAGCCAAACTGGTCACCAGAAGGTGATATTGTTTATGTCTCAGACCTTAACAATTGGTGGAATTTATACCAAATAAAAAAAGACGCCTTAACATACACTGATAGAACACATGCTGTTGCAAAACCGATCCTTGAAGAAGAAGCAGAATTTTGCACACCCCCCTGGGTGTTTGGCATGGCGAATTATGGTTTTTTAAACCCCCACACCATATTTGCAAGTTACTCGGAAAATGGAAGCTGGAAGCTGTGTTTGATCGACCTATCAAATAAAAATTCTTTGACACATATAACCACCGACTTAAGCGTTATTCATAGTGTGCATTGCTGGCAGGGCCAAGCTATTTTTGTTGGCGCCTCGGCAAACAAAGCAAACGCGGTGTATCTATACAGTTCAAACAGCAATGAAATCACTCGTCTCAGCGAACTTGAGTCTCCGGTACCCCAGGAAGAATACGCTCTACCTAAGCCGATTCAATTTCCTACCACCAATAACGACACAGCTTATGCACTTTTTTATTCACCACACAATGCCAACTACGAGAACAATAGAGAACGACCACCACTTATTGTTATTTGTCACGGCGGGCCAACAGCAGCCACCGAAACAAGTTTAAATTTTAAAATTCAATATTGGACAAACCGTGGCTTTGCGGTTGCCGACGTCAATTACCGTGGCAGTACAGGTTACGGCAGAGAGTACCGGCACAAGTTAAATCGCCAATGGGGCTTGGTCGATGTTGATGATGTTTGCGCTGTCGTCGACTACTTGGATGATCAAAAGCTCGTCGACAAAAATCGGTGTGTTATTAAAGGCAGCAGCGCAGGCGGATATACAGTGTTAGCGGCGCTCGCCTTTCGCGATACTTTTTGTGCCGGGGTCGACATTTATGGCATTGGCGATTTAGAAACCCTTGCCACTGACACACACAAATTTGAAGCGCGCTATTTAGACAAACTCGTCGGAAACTACCCAGAAGAAAAAGCACTTTACCGAGCGCGCTCCCCAATTCATGCCGTCGATAAAATTAGTTGTCCGCTGCTTATTTTTCAGGGGCTAGAAGATAAAGTAGTACCACCACAACAAGCTGACAACGTATATGAAGCGGTAAAGAAAAAAGGCATGCCTGTCGCTTATGTTCGCTACCCTGATGAGGCCCACGGCTTTCGAAGAGCAGAAACCATTAGCCATATGCTCGACAGTGAATTACAGTTTTACGCAAATATTTTTGGTTTTGACTACCTTGGCGACCAACCTAAACTTAACATAGAAAACCTAGATCCTTAAAAGGCTAAGCAGTATCAACATGGGTAGATGGCGTCCACCGCGAAAGAAAGGCTCTCCGTACATCACTCCTGAAGGCGCACAAGCCATGCAGGATGAGTTGCATCGACTATGGAAGGTCGAACGCCCCCAAATAACCGACGTGGTGCACGAAGCGGCCAAAAATGGCGATCGTTCTGAAAATGGCGATTATATTTACGGAAAAAAACGCCTGCGTGAAATTGATTCGCGCGTGAGATTTTTAAGCAAGCGTTTGGATGATTTGACGATTGTTGATCGTATACCCAGCGATAGAAGCAAAGTGTTTTTTGGCGCTTATGTCACATTAGAAGACGATGATGCCAATGAAGAACATTATCGAATTGTTGGCCCTGATGAATTTAATCTACGTGAGAAGAAAATCAGTATGGATTCCCCGCTAGCTAAATCCATACTTGGAAAATATAAAGATGATGAAATTCAATTTAATAGCCCAGAAGGAATCAAACATTATTATATTGTGAACGTCGAATACAAGTAATGCATTCTAAATAGGCTATTGATAATTTAAAAGCAAACCCTCATCTTCGTACTTTCTTAGATAAACGCCGTATTCCCCATCGGCCAAGACCTTCTTAATCAAGTACTCTTTTGACAAATCACCCTCTTCAATATGAATCAGGTTAACTATTTTATTGTGCTCTTTACGCTTTTTATCTTTGTCTAAGACCAGAATCACACGAGGCAAATGCCCCCGGTTGACGTTATTTTCTATCACAATACCTACTTCAGAATTGTACAATTCCACGACGCTTCCTACAGGAAACAGCCCAATCACTTTTATAAACTGAACAGCTAAATCCTCATCGAATTGCTTGCCACGCTCTTCGTAAATAATACGCAGCGCCTCGGTGGAAGAGCGCGCCTTGGCATAGCAACGATTGGCTGTGATTGCGTCATAAGCGTCGACGATACCGATGATGCGTGCATATTGAGATATCTTTTCAGCGTCCAATTTCCGCGGATAACCTGAGCCATCTATTCGCTCATGATGACTGTATGCTGCGTCGATAATAGCGGGGTCAAAATTTGGCGTTTGCAACAATAGATTACGCCCATGTACCGTGTGCGCTTTCATCATATTCATTTCTTTTGTCGTTAACTTACCGGCCTTTTCCAAGATTTCTACAGGCACGCGCATTTTACCTAAATCATGTAATAGCCCGCACAAACCCAGCAATTCTATTTCTTCTTTTGGCAGACCTAAATGCCGACCAAAAACCACTGCCAATATGCAAACATTCATACTATGTTCGGCAGTGTATGCACTTTCTTCTCGAATTTTTGCCATCCACAGCAATGCGTCGGGGTTACGCAGCACAGAATCAACACATTCTTGCACAGTAACCTTTGCCGCTTGCTGGTCAATGGGGCCGCCCATACGCACATCATCATGCATCGCTGCACTGCGTATACGCCCCGCTTGAAACTCTTTTTGGATGCGCGCATGCTCAACCTCAACCCGGCAAGCGTATTCCTTTGCCTCTTGCTCCGTTTCCTTTTGGGTTTTATTTAGGTTTGCTGGCACTTTATCTGGATCAACCCAGACATGATCACAATACTCGGACAAAACCCTTACATCATCATGGGTTTCAACTTCAAACCACTGCATGAGAAAGGGCGTTTCTAGCCAGTCGCGATCTAGCTTACTGACCACCATGCCTATACGTAATTGATCGACAGGTATTTTGATAAGGTTTGGCATAATTTAGTTTGCAGTATTGATAATGAAAACCACTGCGCATTCAAACGCGGCACGCACAAACAGTATAGACAATACACAATGAGAACGATGCGAGACCATCGCCTAAAGTACCGAATTTAACGCCTGGCAGAAATACTCCAAATTGCCAGAATTGAGCCCTGCAATATTGATTCGGCTCGACGGCGCCATGTAAATCGCGTGCTCTTGCGCCATGCGTTCAACCTGCGCTTCCGCTAGCCCCAAAAAGGAAAACATACCGCTTTCTTTGGCAATAAAATCAAAGTTACCCGAAGCGCCCAGAGCCTTCATTTTCGCAACCACATCCAAGCGAGTTGTCGCAATTCGAGCACGCATTTGCTCAAGCTCTTGTTGCCATTCAACAGATAAATCGCTGACCGCCAATATCTGAGCTACAACGCTCGCACCGTGATCGGGTGGCATGGAATAGATACCCCGAACAATCTGGGCTAGATTTCCACCGGTCGTTGTCGCCTGTTCGGCACTAGAAAGCTTAAAAGCCACCAGGCCCACACGATCGCGATACAAACCAAAATTTTTGGAGCAGGAAACGGTAAACACCACTTCAGAGCATTTTTCTATCGCTAGGCGAAGACCGTATGCGTCTTGCTCGAGGCCCTGACCAAACCCCTGATACGCCATATCAATAAAGGGAATCAGGTCTCGCGACTGCAGCAGCTCAACAACCTGATCCCATTGCGCCCGGCTTAGGTCAGCACCACTGGGGTTATGACAGCATGCGTGAAGCAAGACCAAATCTCCCGGTGCAGCCTTAGCGATACCTTCCATCATGGCATCAAAGCGTATTTGCTTTGCTTGATAGTCATAGTAGGGGTATTTCTCTAACGCTATACCCGCACCGCCCAACAAGGGTTCATGATTGGCCCAGGTTGGGTCGCTCACCCAAACCTTTGCCCCAGGCTTAGCCCGTACAATCAACTCAGCCGCTACGCGCAGTGCGCCGCAGCCACCGGGGGTTTGTAACGCGGCTAACTGGGGTTTGCTGACATCAAAGCATTTGTCGCCAAGCGATAGTCGACATAATAATTCACTAAATTGTGCGTTTCCTTGAGGCCCCAAGTAGGCTTTAGAACCCTGGGTATTCACCAGATACTGCTCGGCTTTTTTGACGCTTTCAAGTACTGGGGTATGTCCAGCTTCATTCTTGTATACCCCTACACCAAGATCGATTTTATGAGGGTTTTGCTCCTGGCGAAAACGCCCAATAATACCGAGTAAAGGGTCTGCTGGAACAGGATTCAAAGATTCAAACACAAAAGCTCCTCGCCCCCTTCGCCATACAAAACTGACACCGGGACTTTTTAATTTTCTGAGAGCGTGGGATTATAGCGCGGAAACCACATTCGCAAAGCCAACAAAATATTGTAGACAATAGTGGAAGCCTCATGAGCGACACAAAAAAAACGAAATTCGATAACGTGGCGAGCGCTGAAACACTCGACAATCACGACCTCAAAATCTTGTGCGCCTTACAGGAGAATGCTGAACTCTCTATGGCTGAACTGGGGGAAAAAGTAGGGCTATCGCACACCCCTTGTTGGCGCAGAGTGAAACGCTTAGAAGAAGGAGGCTATATTCATAAGCGAGTGACGCTACTTAACCCCGAAAAGCTGAACTTAGCGGTTTCCGTGCATGCTTACATCACCATAAAAAAACACGATGAAGAATCACTTCTTGCATTTGAATCGGCAGTGCAAGCAGTACCAGAAATTGTTGAGTGTTACAGTATTACGGGCGAAAAAGATTATTTATTAAGAATGATCGTGAGTAGTGTGAATAACTATGAAGCCCTACTAAAAAAACAATTGGTACATTTACCAAACGTCGCGTCAGTGAATTCTGTGTTTGCCTTAAAACAGGTTAAATATACGACCGCACTTCCGATTTAAAAAACACCCACTTACAACAAACCCGAACTAAAAATAAAAGCAAAAGAACGCCTCCTTAACAACAATTAAACCTCAATGAATATTCGCTACCATTAAAGTAAAAAACGGGTCATTGATAATTACTCCTGCAATAGTCGAACTTCTACACCCATGCAGTCGTGCATATTTTTTACATATAATACGTCCACGAATAAAAAAGGCCCGTCCAATTGGACGGGCCTAAGATGAGGAATAAACACACTTTGATTCAACGATAACACTTAAATCCAAGAAACCGCTCTAGGGAGTCACTGCTAACTTTCTTATGCATCACTATAAAAAATCTACCATGTGTACTCTGCGTTTCTTACTACTAGGTATAGCCCAAAGCGCTCATGCGCTAAGGTATAAAAAGAAATAACAAACCTCGATAAATTAACTTTGAGATTTAAATTAAGACCAACGCTTATCTAAAGCGAGCGTTGATATAATTTTTTGTAAGGATTGATCAAAATTTAACTCATCGACTTCCACAACAATATCCGCATACTTTTCATACAGAGGCGCCCGCTCAGAGTAGATGTTCTCTAGGCTTGTGCCCGGTTTGCAAGCTAAACCACGTGAGTCTGCATTGTTAATTCGCGCCAACATTGTCTCCAAGCCCACCTTTAGATACAGCCTTATACCGATTTGTCCTAACCGCCCCATGCCTTTGTCACTGTATACAACACTACCCCCTGTTGACACGATTTTGTGCGCGAAATCATCTTCCAACAGAACGCTTTCCTCTAGTTCACGCAGCGCCATAAAGCCAAAAGTATCGAGATACGCCTGCAAAGTACATTCAGCTCGCCCCTGAATTAACAGGTCAGTATCAATAAACGGCATGGCCAAAGCCTTAGCCAATAAAACACCCAAGGTGCTTTTGCCTGCACCTGGCATCCCAATTAAAAAAATAGCGGGCCGCTTCATTCTGCCATTAACCTAGATATGGACCTGAATATCGAGCTAAATAAGAAACTAAGGTGCAAGACGCTCAACCTCCCATACACCATTCATTTGCGTGTATTGAAAACGGTCATGTAGCCTATTTGCTCCGCCTTGCCAAAATTCATACTTAGATGCCCGAATACGATAACCGCCCCAAAAATCTGGCAACGGAATATCACCATGCGCAAACTTCTGACGTAAAGCTTCTACTTGGTTCAATAAAAAACCTCGAGACGTTAAAGCATGACTTTGTTTCGATGCCCATGCCGCAATCTGACTTTCTCGCGGTCGCGTCAAAAAGTATTTTAAAGACTCACTCGTAGGGATTTTTTCTGCCTGGCCCATAATTTTTACTTGCCGCTCAATCGTGTGCCACGGGAACAGCAAACTCACCTTAGCGTTTTGCTCGATATCCGAAGCTTTTTGGCTACGGTAGTTGGTAAAGAATACGAACCCTTTCTCATCAGCATGCTTGAGCAAGACCAAACGCTGGCTCGGCTGACCATCGGCGTCAACCGTGGCCAAAGACATTGCTGTAGGGTCCTTAATTTCAAATTCGAGCGCCTGCGACATCCACCGCTCAAACTGTTTATAGGGGTCATCGTCGAGATCCTCACGTTTGAGCCCCCCCATAAGGTATTCGCGTCGTAAATCTTCTAGATCCAAAGGACTATGGCCTCACTTGTTTAAAGCTAATTTCTGTTAATATGGCGATATTATCTCACAAATGAAATCTTGCTAGCACATGCCCGAAATTGACACCCCCATCGCGATTCTTGCCGGAGGCTCTGGCCGCCGCATGGGCAGCGCAAAAGGCACTTGTAAATGCATGCTTGAGTTAGGCGGCACCCCTTTACTCGAGCATATTTTGCTCCGTCTCAAAACTCAATCACCGCTGCTCGTATTAAACACTAACGACGCGCCCGAGCTGTTTTCGAGTTACCAGCTCACCATTGTGCCAGACCTACCGCCACGTGATTTAGGGCCGCTCGGCGGATTATGGAGTGTTTGGAAGCACTTTCAATCTATAGGGCAAACACCCGAGTATCTGATGAGTGTCGCAGGCGATACGCCTTTTCTCCCACAAGATTTATTAGCCACCCTTGCGCAATCAATTAAGCCTGAACATGATGTGCTTTTTTGCCAAAGCCAAGACAGAGAACATTTTATCAACGCCTTGTGGGCAAATTCGTCTTTTGAACAGCTCGATACATTTTTACATGAAGGTGGACGCAGCGTTGGTCAATTTATCCGCTCTATCAGGCATGAAAAGAAAATATTTTCTACGAACAATATTGACCCGTTTTTCAACATCAACACACCAGAACAATTAACGCTGGCACAGCGTCAATTAGAGAGCTAAATAATGCCACCACTTTTGAACACGCGTAAACCACATATCTCAGTTTATACAAAAGCAATTTTTATTATTTCAGTTTTTGTTTCGACAAACATATACGCGAGCGTGAGTGTAAAAACCTGTCTTTTGGAAGCCAAAAGCGAACTAGAAAAACACTATTGTGAAATACTCATCGAGGGCTATGGCAAAAAACTGCCTAACTTCTACAACTTTAAACGTAACACACCGAACACCCAATACCTGCTATTAAAGCCCTGGGCCAAACGTGCTGGCATAAAGCTAACCAAACCGTCTGCCCAAACAAAAAGCGCCGTGATGCCACAAGCCGTAATTGAGGCAACAGGCCGTAAAACCACCTCAACGAACAAAAAACAACAGAAAAGCGACATTACCGAAGCGGCAGCGAATACACCGACAAACAAAACACCATTTAACGAAAACAGTTCAGCTGCTGGACAAACAACGGAGCAAGCAAAGAGCGTGCATTCATGCAAACTACGCGGTGAAGAGATTGTCTGCGCGCATGATCGCTTTTTTCTTACCACCAACACGCCTCTAGATCGCCTACCCAAGGGCTCTCTATCTTTAAGAAACCGGCTCATTTTTCCGACTCGCTTTCAAAGCCAAAGCAACCTGCAATATCTTTCGGAAATCTACCCTTACTATATCGAAAAGATGCTTTTGATTGGTCTAGGAGACTCCACCATGTCCTTCACTAAATTTAATGCACTATACGAAGACGCCTTAAACAAAGGGGAAAATTTTTCGAAGCGTTTTGATGATATGTACGAGCTTCTTAAAGTCGAACGTCAATCTATGGGTATAAAAGCGCGCTATCGGAATAACTTTCCAGAAAACATAGAGCAGTGCATGCAATTAAATGCGGGGTTAATTGCATGCGACAATGTGGAGCAGAACTGGGTGTATAGAAAATTAGCGCAATAAATTAGCGTTATTGACGGACAAGAGTGAAATTAAGCTCGACATCGTCGCCAGCATCGGCTCCAACAATATCACCGACAAGTTCAGACGCTACGTCTTCCACATCTTTCACTTCCGCCAGAAATGCCGCACTGCTCACCCGGTTAGAGAAAACTGCGTTATCGCCCTCTCTAAGAATAAACCACTGCAAGAGATAACCTGTTCTTGCTGAGCTTTCATCATTGTCGATATAAAATGGATAAAACACATCCGTTCCTGGCACCCCAGGCAAACCAAACACCGGCTCTGCACTTGAAAAAATACTCGTTTGGGTCTGAACCATTTGTACAAAACCACTATCGGTCACCAAGAAGGCCCATAACTGCTCCCCAACGGTATCGCAGAGCTGAAGCTCAACACTAGGGCGATCATCTTCGCCAAGTTCGATCGCAGTAATACACTGCGAAGGGTCAATAATTGACTGAATTTGATAGAAAGGAATGTCTGCAACATTCGTACTACCCACGTTAGATATGGTTCCGGCATCTAACCGCTCATTGGCGATTAATGTTAGATCAGAGCTGCCTGCATTGTTTACAAAGGGAATCACTTGATCTGCGAGGTCCAGCTGGTTTTGCTCCAACTCGATTGTCGTATCGCCCTCGGCAGTTTCTGATTTTACTAACTGGGTCAGCTCGTCACTACCGGTACCTATTAAAGTAAAATCAAACTCGTTATAGCGAAGGCTGGTATCGCCGCCGCCCAACAATACCAAACTACGATCGCCGGTGACCGGACGAATCAAGGTATTATCAAAGGCAAAATAACTCGAAGAAATTTGTACTGAATCAGCGAGCGCCTTAACATCAACCGATTCATTCGCGATGTCTCTACCAAAATTAACACGCGAGATAGAAATGTTTTGGCTGGCATTTACGCCGTCACCCACCACAACAGCCTCGCCATATACTTCATCAATACCGTCGCCCGTTCGATCAATAGGGGACAAGCCGGTTTGATTAATTAGCCCCTCATCAAAAGCTAAATCACCAGCTCCATTTTGAACACTTATACCTCGCTCACCTACTTCGGTAATTTCGAAACGGTTGAGTGAAACTTGACTGGCTCCGTCAAATACAATGCCGTTTTGAGCATAGGAAAAGTTAATATTTTCTATTTCCCAATAATCGCCTTGCAATAAAAAGACAGTATTCGCAGCAAGGTCGCCACCAAGAAGGTTGACGTCACCACTTTCTGCGCGAACGATAATTGGCGCTTCGGCAGTGCCTGATTGCGCGCTAAAGAAATGGGCATCTGCATTGCCGCTGCCCGCCGTAACGCCAAGGTAATCACCTTCTGCAAGAATAATTTCGTCGTTTGCCGCAGCACTTAGGAGTGCAGTTTGAAGCTCAGCAGCGGTTTCGACATAAATTTCTCGCGTGTCTGAAAGAACAATAACCACTTGATACGTGCGTTTATCACCCTCATTCCCGTTTGCCGGTACAACCTCAAGCAAGCGCAGATTACTGCCTTCCTCTAAGTTTGCTAATAAACCGCCTGTATAAGCCTCGCCAGCAACAATGGTTTCAACGGTGTCTTCGTCCATCAAAAGCGTTAACGAATCTTCGTCTTGCTCTCCAATTTTAAGGGTTGCGCCATTTTGATCATCAAAAAAGGTAGGTAAGAGACTTAAACCCGCAGTATCTTCCTGATTAAATGTAAAACTCACAATGCTATTTGAGCACCGAAATTCAGAGGTTTCCCGCGCACCATCTAGCGCAATTGAAAACAATCGCGCATCTGCAGCACGCTCATCTACGGTTTCTGCAGTTTTTGAAATTCGAAAAATATAAGTCTGCGTGTCACTGCCATCCTCCGCAGTAACATCGACCGTTACCACTTCAACTTCACCAGCCTGTAAAGGAATAAACTGCTCATCTAACCAAGGTACTTCTTCACCATTAATCGCAACAGTGGCAAAACGGCTTTCAGTTTGCACAGCAACTTCAGTACCGCATTCATTTTTTCCAACAACAACGTCGTACTCAAAGACATCAGAATCAAACGCTGGGGTATAACTGGCGTTGCTATTACCACCCGTACTACCTAACACATTGTTAATTTCTATATTTTGCAAGGCAGCCGAACTGCTTATACGGTTAATATTGATCACATAATCGAGGCGAGCAGCAGTTGAGGTACTGGAAACTCGAACAAAAATTTGATTCGCACCCTGATCTAGGGCCACATTAAAACTTTCCCCTGGTGTAATACTGCTCACCCGATTGCGATCATCATCCGCTTTTTGAACTTCTATAAGCTGTATGCGCGCATTGCTAGAAGACAGTTCCGTATCGACCGCCAATTGAATGCTTTCGCTATTCTCATCGTCCAAATCAATGCGGTAAGGCCCAATGTTACTCGGGTCAAATTCTTCTACTGCTTCTTCGTTTAACAAAAGCGAGCCACCACTAACCACTTCTAGCTGACTAAGGCGCAAGTCGCTCACGTCAATAAAGTCGGTGATATCTTCGCCACCACATGCCGCCAACAAAGAAAGAAGAAGCAACATGAAGGTGCGATGCTGTAAACGATTTAGCAGGTGTTTCAAACTATTAACTCTCTATTCTATTTAGGTTTGTTATTCAGTGGGCTTGAGAGGGCTTAAGCCCTACGATCAAAACCCGAATTTAGACGCTGGGCGACCCTATTCGTTCACCCTTCTTTTAGAGTGACGAATACGCTTCTGGGGGGCGCGAAAAAAGCCCCCTCGCCAAGGGGCGAACAAGGTACAAGTTATCGACTTTGGAGTAAAGTCAGGATTAATTAGCGACCCAAGTTCGGAGATGGGTGGTAAAAGGCTTAATTCCCGCCAATGCTGCAAACTTAAGCCTCCATAACCCGCCACGAATAGGCGCAGCAACGCCGAATATTTTCTTTATTTTTCAATGTGTTAGAGCTGCCATAATTCGCCACATTTGCGCAGATTTGATCACCGAATAAGTGTGAACTGTGCACACTCAAACCGATCACCCCTTGTTAAATTTGTTCACCAAGCAGGCAGAAAACTCCTTTTCCGCCGCATAACAAATCAAGGGTGACAACCATGAACGACAATCTTATTCAGTGGCTAAGCAACTGGCAAAGCTTCGTGCTCGTGCTGGTACTTGGCGTAGTCGTACTCTATCTCGCGCGCGCATACGCGCATCAAGCCATCAACAGCGTGTCGCGCATGTTGGCAGCAGCGCTGAAGCTAGCAGCCAGTGCGTGCGACTCTACACGCACACAATTGAAAACCCGCAACCGGGAAGTGCTGCTGGAGCAGGGCCAAGAGCAAGTGGAACGCGAGCTTGAACGTGAATTCTTTGAAGTGAGCCGCTTTGTTCAACGCGACCTAGGCGGCTACCCACAATTACAACGTCGCATTCAAGAAGAAATCACAGAGATTCACGACGACTATCACGCAAGTGGGCAGGTACCTACAGTGCTACCTGAATGGGTAGAAGCCGTGGAATCGGTTGCTAAAATCAAATCTGGCGAAAACGCGTCGGCGGTGAATGCCAAAATTCTTGAACAAATTCATCAGTCCGCCGAACAGCAACACCATGATCACCTAGCGCAAGCACGAGAAGACGCAGCCGAACGCCATAAGCGCTTAAAAGGCATAACGGCCTATTGGCGAAAACTTTCCGACAGCGTCGACGAAGTAGGAGACCGCCTGAAAGACATCGTGACACGCAGCCAAAGCATCGACAAACACATGACCAAGTTTAATGAAATCACCAATGGCTCAGACAGCGCCGTGCGAGCATTGCGCGCATCCTCTATCACGCAATTCCTTATTGCTTCTATTGTCGTGCTGATTGCCATAGGCGGTGCCTACTTTAACTTTCATTTAATCGCGTTACCGATGTCAGAAATGGTGGGATCAACCCAACGCATTGGCGGAGTTAAAGTCGCGGATTTATCTGCTCTAGTGATTATCTGCTTGGAAATAAGCGCAGGAATATTCCTGCTAGAAAGCTTGCGCATCACTAAGCTATTTCCGTTGATTTCTTCGATGGACGACAAAATACGCCGCACCATTACCATCGCGTCGGCCATTGTTTTAGTGGTACTTGCATCAACGGAATCTGCGCTGGCATTTATGCGTGACCAGATTGCTTTAGATCTTGCTAACTTAAGAGCCTCACTTTCTGGTGTAGAGTCAGCCCACACACAAGGTGGATTAAACGAGTGGATTCCTCTCGTCGCGAATATGACCCTAGGTTTTATTTTACCACTTGCGTTAACCATGATCGCGATACCACTTGAATACCTGCTACAAACCGGGCGCACCGTCGTCGGTGGAGCATTGGAATTAGTTTTGGGGGTAACCACCACCTGTTTACGCATACTGGCAAACAGCATTCGTCACAGCGGAAAACTTTTAGTGCATCTGTATGATTTTCTCATTGCAGCCCCCCTTTGGATTGAAACGATGATCAAAAACAAACAGGAAAACCCAGAAACACAAAATATGAAAATGAACGTATTTGATGGAAGCAGAAAACTATGAATCTCTTAACTAAAAACTTAAAAGTACTATTTATTTGTGTATTAACACTGCCAGCAATCTCAGCGTGTACAGATACAAGTGAAAACAGTAGCTATTCAAAAGGTGTCTATTTATTACTAGACACCTCTGGCACCTACACCAAAGAACTTACTAAAGCCCAACAAATCATTAATTATATGTTGGCCTCGATGGAGCCAGGAGACACCTTTGCAGTAGCACGTATTGATAGCGGCAGCTTTAGTGAAAAAGACATCATTGCCAAAGTCGTACTCGATACTCGCCCCTCAATGGCAAACAAACAAAAGAGGGAATTTGCTGAAACCATTGACCAATTTGTTGGCGAAGTAACAAGTAGTGCCTATACGGATATTTCTGGTGGCTTATTACAGGGTATTGAATATCTTAATGAAGCCAAGGTCGGCAATAAAACCATTATGATTTATTCCGACTTAAAGGAGGAGCTACCCAAAGGCTTTGTGCGCAACTTTGACCTATTGCTTGATGGGTTTACTGTGAAAGCACTCAATGTCACAAAGTTGCGTGCAGACAATAAAAACCCACAAGTATATTTAGATCGCGTACAACAGTGGGAAGAAAAAATCGCTAGCGGTGGAGGTAACTGGGAAGTAATCAATGACTTAGATAAGCCAGACGCGATTTTGCTTTAGGCTGAATAACGTTCAAGACAGACTGAAGGTATTTCCACAAAGAAAGGGCTACAAGCAGTGACGACTAGAGGGATACAGTCGTCATGCGGCCTATCAGGCTTCCATCACAACTTTAAACAAGATCAGTTCAGACTGATCGGAACTGTATTGCTCACCGAGTGACAAGCAACCTTTACCAGTAAGCGGATAAAATTCATCGCGAATAATCACACTGCTAGCTTCGCCAACCTTTACCACCGTTCCGTTGGTGCTGCGATCAAGAATACCAACTTGCTCATCCCTAATTTCAACCACACAGTGAATGCGTGACACCACGTCTTTATCAACCGCTAGATCGCATAAGAGCGGGTCGCGGCCAATTTTAAAAGGGAGGTTTTCTGGCTTAACCCGATAGGCGTCACCATGAAGAAACAACTCAATACGTGAAAACGTGCCTTCTACATCCTGACGTAAATCAGAATTAATGAGCGTGTTGGGGTTTTCGTCTTCTACCATTGAATACTGCTAATTAAATTATTGTAAGTTGAATTGAGACTAACTAAATGAATACCGAACATCGGATTATACCCTTGCCGCCACAGTTAGGAACAGCTCAAGATTCTGTAGCAGGAGTATTTCAGAGACGAATAATCACTATCATTTGATCAAGCTCACCGAGATCACATCCAAAGTATACAATAGCCCAGTCGTCTTCGCTGTGCTGGAGAAACTTTGTTAGCAGTATTACTTATCGGCTTCACCGCCATGGCCACCTCAACCTTCGCTGGCATTACCGGCGGCGTGGGTGGCGGCATGCTCTTACTTGCATGCATGCCCTTCTTTCTTCCCGTTGAGGCGATCATCCCGGTTCACGGTGTATCCCAGCTGGCAAGCAATGCATCCCGAGCGCTTATGGCCATCAAACACATGGCCTGGCGCTACCTGCCGGGGTTTCTGTTGGGGTCAGTCTTGGGCATTTTTGCCGCTTGGCAATTGTTACGCGCAATACAAGTAGAATGGCTACCGCTATGCATCGGTATCTATATTCTCTGCCACGTGTGGTGGCCAGCTTTCAAAAATAGCATGTCTCGCTTTGAAAACTTTTTCCTGATCGGCCTGATACAAACCGGGTTAAACCCCATTGTCGGGGCGACCAGCCCACTAACCGCGACCTTAGCGATGGCCAAGCTAAAAGAAAAAGAAGCCATTGTGGCCACTAACTCCGTGATGATGTCCTTTTCACACTTCAGTAAAACGGCACTGTTCGTTTTTCTCGGTTTTGAATATAGGGAATATTGGAAAGAAATGCTCATCATGAGCCTTGGAGCCATTTTAGGCTCTTACCTAGGCACGCTAGTGAGAAGAAGAATAGACGGAGCACGCTTTATTATGATCTTAAAAGCCATGCTGAGTGCGCTAGCGATTAAAATGGTCGCCGAAACCCTAATTACCTTTGCTTAAATCTCGGCGAAAAAAATTAACGATTAAATACCACGGTTTTTTGCCCATTTAAAAGCACTCGATGTTCGCAATGCCATTTGACTGCACGCTGCAGCGTAACCGCTTCAATATCTCTGCCGATTTGCACCAGCTCATCAGGCGTGCTGGCATGGCTCACCCGCTCAACCGATTGTTCGACAATAGGCCCTTCATCCAAATCTGTTGTAACGTAATGCGCCGTCGCGCCAATCAATTTAACACCACGATCATAGGCTTGGTGATACGGCTTTGCGCCTTTAAAACCAGGCAAGAACGAATGATGAATATTAATGGCACGGCCATTAAGTTTACGGCACAGGTCGTCAGAGAGAATTTGCATATAGCGCGCTAAGACCAACAGTTCAGCACCGCTTTGTTGATACAACTGCAAAATTTGATCTTCTTGCTCTGCCTTGGTGTCAGGCGTTACCGGCAAATAGTGATAAGGCACTTTGTGCCACTCACACAAATCACGCATGTCTTCATGATTCGAAATCACGCCCACCACTTCAATTGGCAGCGAGCCCGCTTTACAGGCATTTAACAAGTTACTCAAACAATGGCCCCATTGCGACACTGCGATCAATACCTTGGACTTGGTATTGCGCTCCCATACCTCCCATTCCATTCCATAACGATCCGCCACAGACTGAAAAGAAGATTTCACATCAGCTAATTTTTTCGGGCCTTCTACTGATTCTAATAGGGAACGCATAAAAAAACGCCGCTCGCTCACATCCTCAAACTGTGAAGATTCGCGAATATTAAAACCCTGGAGCGAAAATAGACCGGCAACCGCGGCCACGATGCCCGGTTGATCTTTACAACTTAAATTAAGGACAAGCTCTTCTACCGATTCTGAAATACATCCAGACATGCAATTACTCCAACGCTTTGGGCGTGTTTTATATGCTGATGTTATCTGTCGCTATTCTACACAAGCTGGAGTAAAAACCTATCGCGAGGTGTACTTCTGCCATGAGAAAACGCTAAGCCATGCCTGCCGTCTCACTAACACCTAACACCTAACCCCTAACCCCTAACCCCTAACTAGAAGACCCACTCATTTGCTTCAGCATAGAGCCTAGAGTATTACTAAGGTCAGAAGCGCCCCCCAAAGACCACCCGCCATCCACGGGAATAATCGCCCCAGAAAGATACGACGCCATGGGCGAGGCCAGAAACATAGCCGCATTGCCAAGATCCTCTGGTGAACCCAAGCGCTTCATAGGCACAGATTCGATCGTCATATCCATCAGCTCTTTAGAAGGCGCTAGCCGTGCCATACCTTCCGTTCCCGCTATCGGGCCTGGTACCAAGCTATTTATGCGAATACCTTCCGAACCCCACTCTAAGGCCAAACAACGGGTAATCATGTCGACACCTGCTTTAGCAGAGCACACATGCGATTGTGCCATCATAGGTAAAAATGCCTGTGGCGCAGAAATATTAACAATACTTGCGCCCGGCTTTTTTAAGAAAGGGTAGGCCGCTTGCATCACATGAAAGGTACCCAAGAGGTCAATTTCTACCACAGAACGAAAACCGTTGGCCGACATACCATTGGCGAAAGCAGGAAAATTACCTGCAGCACCAGAAATCAAGACATCTATGTCGCCAAAGCGATCTTTGACTTGCTCAAGCCCCGCTTTTACCTCATCTTGCTGGCGCACATCACAGGTAAAGCCAAGCGATTCCGCCCCCAAAGCCTTTAACGCACTTACGGTATCGTCGACCTTTGCCTGGTTACGACTAGCAACAGAAACATGCGCACCGTGTTTGGCAAAACACTCTGCGATGCCACGATTAATACCGCTGGTGCCGCCCACTACCACGACATTTTTGTTTTCAAAATTTAATTCGATCGACATAGCTGCCTCTCTAAGCGCTGTTTAATTTTTAATAAGAATGAAGTTAGGTACATGTTTATTTAAAAGAAGAGAAATCAGGCTCGCGTTTTTCGAAAAAAGCTCCAACTGCCTCAGCGAATTCCGGCCCCTTCAAACCATCCGAAAAGGCTTGAAGTTCATCTTCAATAATTTTTTTCAAGGTGGCACGCTGCGAGCTTTTCATCAAGGCTTTTGCTTTACGCATCGCACCGGGTGGTTTGAGTGCAAGCGCATTGGCTTGCTCACGAGCAACAGCAAGTGGATCATTCACCATTGCATTGATCAAACCTACCTCACGCGCCTCTGCGGCACTAAAAAACTCACCAAGCATTAACCATTCTGCAGCTTTCGCATGCCCAGCCAAGCGAGGCAAGGTATATGAGGACGCAAATTCTGGGCACAGACCCAAATTCACAAAAGGCAAACGAAACTGCGATTTAGGGTCTGCGTAAATTAAATCGCTGTGCATTAGCAACGTTGTCCCGATACCAACGGCTACACCTTGAACGGCTACGACAATGGGTATTGAACAATCGAGCAAAGCAAAAATAAATTGCACAATAGGGTTATCAATAGAAGACAAATCGGCCCCACCGGCAAAGTCTGCCAAATCATTGCCACTGGTAAAATTTTCACCATCACCGTATAACACTATCACTCGTACACCGCTTTTTTGCGCCTGCACAATTTGTGTCGTTATGCTCGAATACATTTCTAAATTTAAAGCATTTTTTTTATCTGGGCGATTTATCGCAATCTCTAAAATATGACCATTTTCAGAATGACTCACATCGATAAACTGACTCATCAATAGCTCCCACAGAACATCTACACGGAAAACGTGTATGTTAAAAATAGCCTATTCATAGGCCTATATAAGAAAATAGCCCATACAATATCGCTAACGGCTCATATTCTAGCTTTCAATACAGCGCTATAGGCCCAATAGTTGTTAAAACAAACCCACAATATAAGTAATACCCCCAGAATTGGCACTAACAAAAACAATGCATTCTAGTGTGAAAATATCACAGAGTTAGGCGCCAAAAACTCAGTAGTCTATTGAGCTTTACGAGAATAAAGGGTACAAACGCTTTAATCTGTTACGACAACGTATAAATGCAGCAATAACAACTAACAAAACAGCTAGCGAAACGGCTACAAGCACCCTCAAGTTGATTTAAGCGTCTAAAGAATGTGTAAAAACATTCATCGCAAGTACGATGAATCACATACAAGGAACAAGAGAAAGCTTATGAGCGACGAACAGAAATCAACACAGAGACAAGATATCTTTAAGTACCTTGGTTTAACCGCCACCTTCATCGGTATCGTCATCCCTTTGATAGCGGGCTATTTTGAATACCGCCAATCCGTTCAGCAAGAACTGGATAATAGCTTTCGAAAAATCATTATCGACCTGACCTCCGAAGACAATGAAAGCCGAATTGCCGCCGCTACCAGCATGGGAACATTTGTTGAAATTGACAATAAATATTACTACCAAGCCATCGACATTCTCGTCAACCGTATTTCTACCGAGCTAGATTACAACGTCGTCCACTCTATTAATGCCAGCCTAGAAAAAGCCGCAGACAAAGATTACAAAATGATTGTAAAAAAGCTGCTCAATGTTGAACGTATGTTCTTCATTCAGGAATACCCACTAAAACAACGTATCAAACTGGCAGACCAAAAAATTTCCGATATAGAAAGTCTCATCACAGTGATTGATGATCAATCACAAAATGCCAACATCATCGCCAATTCTAATCAAGTACTCGCTGAAGAGTTTAGGAAACGCTACAAAGACTACTACAACGAAGTAGACACGCTCGACCAATTAACATTCAAAAAGCAAGTCGCAGCCGACCTACTTTCGATGTTTCTAATGAAGTCGAAATCGATCTCCATTAAAGGCGTCGAGTTCTTTCGCAACAGCATGAACGGAGCCGTACTCACCAATATAAACTTTTCTGGCGTTCGCTTTATTCGATCTGCTATATCCATGAGCAATTTACAAGACACAAACTTTAAAGGTACTGACTTTAAACACACCGTATTAACCTACTCAGATCTAAGCGGCGCTTCTTTTCGCAATAGCAATGCCGAGCAAACGCTATTTGACGGCACCGTACTCAAAAATGCTGATTTTCACGGCTCCAAATTCAATGAGGTGTTTTTCTTGGGGGCAGACCTCAACAATACAGATTTCACGAACGTGCGCGGCTTAAAACCCATCTATTTTTATCGTGCAGAAAATTTCTCAAAAGCAAAATTTAGTGAGCAATTTCTGGCTCAATACAACGAGCAGCGTGACGACTTTAATGATGACTATTTTACTGATTACATAAACAACCACTCTTCGCTACTCAACTCTCGCAAAGACGACCTGCTAAAAACACTTAGCGAAATAAATATGCGGGAACTGAACGCTCAGCTGTAACTCGATCATCTGCAAGCCACTCGGTTGCAGCTATAGCGCCCCTGAGCTTACCTACACCACATTATCATCAGGGCTTCATTCTCACTGACAAACCTTTGAACACTTTCGAACAACGCTTTGCTTGAGCGCTGTGTATCGCTACAATCGCGCCTAATTTCAACCAAAACCTGGCAGAACCCCCTCAAAACCCCATGAATATTCGACAACTGCTCTCAGAACGCGTCCACCAAGCCATGCAAGCCGCTGGCATTGGCGAAGAATTCGCACCGCATATTAGCCCCAGCAAAAACCCCAAGTTTGGCGACTATCAAGCCAATGGCGCTATGGGGGCCGCAAAAGCGATGAAGTCTAACCCTCGCGAGCTAGCTCAAAAAATCGTCGAACACCTAGACCTAGAAGGGTTGGCAGACAAGGTAGAAATCGCAGGGCCAGGCTTTATCAATATTGGCCTGTCTTCACACTGGCTAGCAGAGCAAGTGAGCCTAGCATCTGACGATGCGCGTTTAGGCGTGGCCCAAAAAGACAAGCCACAAACTATTGTGATTGATTATTCTTCTCCGAATCTCGCAAAAGAAATGCACGTGGGGCATTTACGCTCTACCATCATCGGGGATTCAATCGCTCGTATCTCAGAGTACGTCAGTAACAATGTCATTCGGCAAAACCACGTCGGCGATTGGGGCACACAATTCGGCATGCTTATCGCGGAGCTGGAAACACAACTCAGCACAGGGGAACAAGCCGAGCTAGCACTCAAAGATTTGGAAGGGTTTTACCAACAAGCCAAAAAACATTTTGACGCAGATGAAAACTTCGCCAACACCGCACGCGACTACGTAGTAAAACTACAGTCTGGCGACGAGCACATTCTAGATTTATGGAAAAAATTCCGAGAAATCTCTCTCACCCATAGTGAAGAGATTTATCGAAAACTCAATGTCACACTTACACCAAACGATGTGTATGGTGAAAGCGAATACAACGATGATTTATCGGTACTGGTTGAAGCGCTAAAAGAAAAAAATATCGCTGTCGAAGATAACGGGGCGCAAGTCGTATTCTTACAAGAACTTGCCGATAAAGAAGGCAACCCAAGCCCAGCACTCGTACAAAAAAGCGATGGCGGCTTTCTCTACGCCACAACTGACCTTGCAGCAATTCGTTATCGCGCAGGAAAATTAAATGCGGATCGCATTTTAGTATTTAGTGACGATCGTCAATCACTGCACATGAAACAAGTGTTTGCCATTGCCCGTAAAGCTACTTTTTGTAGTGACGATGTTTCTCTGGAGCATCACACGTTTGGAAAAATGCTGGGTAAAGACAAAAAACCTTTCAAAACGCGCACTGGTGGCACTATTAAGCTGGCAGAGTTATTAGACGAAGCCATCGAACGCGCTCACGCGGTTGTAAAAGAAAAGCAGCCCGACATATCTGATAACGAAGCCCAAACCATTGCGACAAAGGTTGGCATAGGCGCTGTTAAATATGCAGATTTAAGCCTGACACGTACAAATGACTACGTATTTGATTGGGAAGCCATGCTTTCTTTTGAAGGCAATACCGGCCCATATATGCAATATGCGTATGCGCGTTGTTGCAGCATTTTTAGAAAGGCGGAGTTAAATTTAGATGCTCACTCCTGCCCGGTGATTTTAGAAGCAGCGCAAGAGCGCCAGCTCGCAATAAAGCTTTTGCAGCTTACTAATGTGATTGAACAAGTAGCAGATGATGCATACCCGCATGCCTTATGCGCCTACCTATACGAGCTTGCAAGTTTATATATGACGTTTTTCGAAGCTTGCCCAATTCTAAAACCAGAAACCCCAGAAAACATCAAACACAGCCGCTTGCAGCTTACTAAAGCAACAGCGCGCACATTGGCATTAGGTTTGGATTTGTTAGGCATTGATGTTATGTCACGCATGTAACTTCGTGTACATAATTTCGTGTACATAACGTCTCGCACATATATCAATGGGTACTAGATCGTGATCAAACACATCGTCATGTGGCAACTAAAAACACAGGCCGAGGGGCAAACAGCCCAAGAAAATGCCCTAGAAGCAAAAAGACTGCTGGAAAATCTGGCCGGCAAAATCCCAGGCCTGATAAAAATTGAAATTGGTATCGATGACAGTAAAACCGATGATTCAGCCGATATTGTTTTGTACTCTGAATTTGAGTCACAAGAAGCACTCGATAATTACCACACCCACCCAGAGCACAAAAAAGTGATTCCTTTCATGCGTGCGATTCGCGACACGCGCACACTTGTTGATTACAAAGCTTAATTGAGACGCGTCGTTAATACCCACCTTTCCCTCAAGCCCACTCAAAACACCACGCTTATTAAAACGAACGAGCGAACGGCGGCAAGGCATCCAGCAAGGCTTTGCCATAACGTTTAGAAATCAGGCGTTTATCTAGAATCGTAATATCTCCGGTATCAGTTTCAGTTCGAAGTAAACGACCGCAGGCCTGAATTAGGCGCATGCTCGCATCAGGCACACTAATTTGCATAAATGAATTTCCACCACGCGCTTCAATCCATTCACTTAAGGCTGCCTCTAGGGGGTCATCGGGCACCGAAAATGGAATTTTTGCAATAATCACGTGGGAACAATAGTCACCGGGTAAATCAACACCTTCAGCAAAACTGGCCAAACCAAAAATAATACTACCGCGCCCAGCATCAATCGCCTTACGATGCTTTTCAACCAAGGCTTGCTTACTTTCAATGCCTTGCATCAAAATTTTATTGTGTAGCTCGCTAGGTAACTCGTCGTACACTTCCATCATTTGACGGCGGGAAGAAAACAATACCAACGTTCCCTTTTTTACATCAATGATATCTGGCAACAAATCAATCACCGACTCGGTATGCGCGTCACTTTTGTTTGCTTCTACAGCGTCATCAGGAATATTTAATCGGGCTGCCTCACCAAAATTAAAAGGACTTGGCATTACTTTGTAATTAGAATTTTCTGACGTGCCTGCGCGCGCAACAAAACGATCAAAGGAATTTAGCGCGGTAAGTGTTGCAGACGTTACCACCGCAGAATAACAGCGCGACCACAAATCTTTTTCCAAGGTTCTCGCCGCCAGTATCGGGCTGGCAACAATTTCAAAATCCACAACGTCGTTGAATTCGACCAGACTAATCCAGCGCGCAAACGGCCATTTCTCATCGAGCTTGGTATTGGTGTAATGCACCCACATAGCTTGCGTAGCTTCCGCACGCGCTAACCAACTGCCTATTACGGGGTAAACACTCTCCAAATCAACCTTGGGAACAACGGGGTAATCCTCGTCGATAAGTACGGTAAGTTCATCGTACAATTTATTTAAAGTACGAATTAGGTCTGCAAAAACATCACACATTTTTTGCGCAAGGGTTTCTAACACTTCTGGCGCTTCACCTTTTTCAAAGCGTAAGCGCGGCGAGTTTTGAGAGCGATCAACTACAGAAGTCACATCCTGTAAAACATGCAAATGTTCTTCGTACACACTCCGCGTAGCTTTTAAATAATGCTCTAAAGGCTGAGCAAGCTCCGTAAAATAGCTGGCATCGAGAAGGGGGCTACTCAATGCAGGCCACTGCCCTTCACTTTGGCCTAACCAACGAATCGTACTTTTATAGCGACTATGATGAGAAAAGTGATTCAGTGCTTTATCTGGCAGGTGATGCCCTTCGTCAAAAATGTAAATCGTTTCTTCTGGCGCAGGTAAAATCGCCCCGCCACCTAAAGCTAGGTCCGACAACACCAAATCATGGTTGGCCACCACTAAATCGGCTTCAGCCAATGCATCTCGCGCGTTAAAAAATGCACAGTTACGCACATGTGAACACTTTCTTCCACTGCACTGACGATAGTCTGTTGTTACCCGCTGCCAGGCTGCTGGCTCTATTTCATCCGACCAGTTATCACGATCACCATCCCAAGAAGAATCAGATAGTGCCCCCATCATGTTGTTGTATAGGCGCACGTCTTTTTCATCAATTAAACCCGCTTCTTCTTCGTAAACAGGAATCAGTTGTGAGGCATCATCAGAACTTAAAATTCGATCGAGTTTAGATAAACACAAATAACGACTACGACCTTTAGCAAGACAAACATTAAATTTCATACCACTGTGATGCAAAACATCTGGAATATCTTTGATAACAATTTGTTCTTGCAGCGCAATAGTCGCCGTGGCAAGCACGACACGCTTATCTAAAGCTTTGGCGATGGGAAGTACAGAAAGCAAATAGGCAACAGTTTTACCCGTACCTGTACCCGCCTCAATCACACAGACATGTGCATCGTTGGTGCGTACATTTTCAGCGTCGTGCTCAATAGCACCAATGGTACGCGCTATTTCGGCAATCATTAATTTTTGCCCGTAACGCGGTGATAGCGATTTCGCTTCTAAGAAATGGCTATAGGCCTGCTGAATTTCAGTTTTAATTTCTTTATCTAACATGCAGGCTCAATATAAATGAGATTATTCAAGATCAAACTCAAACTTTCTCTCAATGGGGTTAGCGTACATTTGCAAGCAGGTTTCTCGGTAGTCGCTACCACCTTCGTCAATGTATCGTTTAAATTTTTCCCTTTCTTCATGTAAATCCATCTCACTAAACAATTGGCCCTTTTGGCCCACCTTCACCTTTGGAGGTTTTCCGTTAAGCATTTCGTATGCAAAACAATTGGTAGCCTGAAGCACATAATTACTGGCGATCTGCTTATCTAGACCGGCTACTAACTCATCGACACTTTCGTAACCCTTCACAAGAGGCTCACCAAATGCCACGTGCACACGGCCTTTGTAGCCAACAATACCTTTGGCAATGCTTTCCACATCTTCATGCGGGGCTTTTTGATATTCGCCCTGCGTTTCTTTTTTAACTATCTCTCGAGCCTTGGCGAAATCGCACGGGTCATATTCATAAGAAATACTAACCGGCACAATTTGAATCTCTTGCAAGTAAGCTTCAAAATTTTCTTTTTTAGGTTTATTAAGCATTAACATGCTTAATATTGCAGGGTTGGTAATATCCAAACCATCTTTTGCTCGCCCTTCACGTTGCGCAATCCAAACATTCTCACGGTCACTTACTACCGAATGATGAATATAAGACGATAGCAGTTTCGCAGCTTTGAACTTTTCGCGTGGCGCCTTGGCAGAACGATTCACGATAAAGCTTTTATTTAAGCGCATCAATTTTGACGCAAAAGGCTTCGTAAGCAGATTATCTCCGATAGCGATGCGTAGAGTAGTAAAACCATTTTTATACAGCACCCAGTTCACAAATGCTGGATCCATTGCTATATCGCGATGGTTACTAATAAATAAATGAGCGTGTGCTGTATTTACATTGTCTAACCCAGACACAGTCAACTCATCGACTGTTTTGTCCAACATGTTCTGCATGTAAGGCTCAATTAGCGCTTGAAAATCGCTGACCGCCTGCACATTTACTAGCTCTTTGTTTAGGCGCGACCTAACAATGGGGCGCAATACAGGGGCAATATATTTTGCAACCTTCGGTAATTTGAATCGCGCAATACTATCGAGAAACTCTGCATCGGCTAATAGTCGTGCAAGAACCTCTCTGACTTCACTGTCATGATAGGGGCGAATAGCATCAAAATCGGCCATGGTGTTATTTTCTGCTTGATTATAGTGGGGCCACTAGGGCCAAAATTTGAAAGGCGGCGATTATACCCTTTGAGATTTCTGAAGCGAAGTTTTGCTCGTGTGGTAGACTTACTAAACGATCGCTGAAAATGAAAAGTCTGCCGCCTACACATGAAAATTCTTCTCGTCGAAGACAGTGCCACCATCCGTTACGCAATGAGCATGTACATTGAGAGCGCAGGGCACGAAACACTTGTCGCTGAAAGCGGCGAACAGGCGCTACAAATACTCGATACCACCCCTGTTGACATGGTGATTATGGATGTCGAAATGCCAGGGCTCAATGGGTTCGAGACCACTCGCCTCATAAGAGAGTGGCTTGGTGATCATTGGATTCCGATCATTTTCGTCACCGGCAAAAGCGAGGCCTCAAGCTTAGAAGAGGGTATTTCAGCAGGTGGTGACGACTACCTTATTAAACCCGTCAACGAGATTATTCTCAACGCCAAAATTCAGGCAATGGAACGCATCACTGCGATGCGCAACCAATTAGCCGAACTCAATCGTGAACTCACAATATTGAGCCAGTACGACAGTTTATCTCAGCTATATAACCGCCGCACATTTGAAGAAAAAGCTGAAGAGCTGTGGAAGCTTTCACGACGCAACAAAACACCGCTGACCATTCTATTGCTCGATATAGACCACTTTAAACTTTACAACGATTGCTACGGGCACCAGGCAGGCGACGAATGTATTCGCCAGGTATCAAGAATCATTAGCAAGTGTGTCAGCCGCCCAGGCGATGTAGCCGCACGCTATGGCGGTGAAGAATTCATTGTAATATTGCCAGACACCGCGGAAACCGGAGCCTCGCACATTTGTGAATTGATTCGAAAGTCGATTGAAAAAGCAGAAATCAAACACCGTGATTCATCATGCAGTGACGTAATAACTGTCAGCATTGGTGCCACAGTGGTTAATTACACCACGGGCACAGATCTAGATTTTCAAATCAACCTTGCTGACCAAGCCCTTTACGACGCCAAAGAAAATGGTCGCAACCGGTTTACTGTTCGCGAACATAACCCACAAACTAAAGTACTGATCATTGATGAAAACCAAGAGCACCTTGATCTTATGAGCCAACACCTGATGGGGCACTGCTCTCTCATCACCTCTCGGCACGATAGCGAATGTATCGCAATGGCAGAACAGTACTACCCCGACCTAATATTGCTAGACGTCGAATCTGGCAGCGGCCAAGAGAAACTTTGCAACGAATTAAAAGAAAACGACAAAATTAAAGGTGTGCCGGTCGTTTTAATCTCGAACGGAGATAAAACAGCACTCAAGAAATTTGGCAAAGAAGTACATGCCAACGGGGTATTAAACGCCCCTTTGGATGCTGAACGCTTAATCGCCTGCGTCAACCAATACATTATCTGAATTTGCTCCTGCAGCCACTGACCCCAAGTTAAAGGGCTTCCACGCCTCAATTATCACGCTCCACAACGCAAAACCGCCAGGGTGGCTCAAACCCTAGCGGCTTACGGGAGAATCTTTGTGCAAAAAACTATTGGCGAATTTCAACAACTTTGCAGGAGGCGTTTACTGTGTGCGTCGAAGCATCGACGTGTGCGGCAAACAAAAACAAACTTGTAACAAAGAAAAATGCTGTGACAACCTTATCAATCATGCTTTTTTCCTCAAGTTCACTCTCTCAACAACGTAAGTTCAGTATAAGGATTCACCACTTGGGGAAATGTTTAACAAGTCACACTTTTTTGAGAGGTATAGATCACTTTGGTATAGACCAAGCAGGAATAAAAAAGATAGGTTATTAAAACTAAAAAATATCGATTCGGGCGTTTTTTACACAACCCATATGTTATGAGAAGCCACCAACTCGTATAGATGTAGCGCTAACAGATCGGCGTTTAACGACCATTACGCCTAAACCAATTCACCGGTCTGGCGCTTTTGTCCACTTGCTCCACAACATCTAACACCAATGCGAACAAAGCCATACGCACCAACACCCCATTATCTGCCTGACGAAAGATAGCCAAGTTAGGGTTTTGATTAAGATCACTATCCAACTCATTCGCATCAGAACGAGAATCTCGTGGCAGCGGATGCATGATCACGGTGTTAGGCTCACAGAACTTGGTGTAGATCGCTTGGTTGAGACGGAAACGTCCACGATACACATCCGCTTCTTCCTTTGAGTCAAAACGCTCTTCTTGAATACGCGTGGAGTACACAATATCCACATGGCTAATACTATTTTCGAGGTCACTGGAAATTTCGACTGTATGCCCTGATTTCCGCAATGGCTCTACATACTCTTCAGGCATCGCCAATTCTTCTGGCGAGACCAATACCACGTGCATTTTGTCGAATAGGCTAAGCAAACGTATCAAGGAATGCACTGTTCGGCCGTATTTTAAATCGCCTATCATGGCAATACGCAAACCGTCTAAGGGACGCCCTTTGTCTTTCACTTCTTTTTGAATGGTGTAAAGGTCTAGTAACGCTTGGCTGGGGTGCTCATTGGAGCCATCACCGCCATTTATTACCGGTACACGACTGGCCTCAGAAAATTCAGATACCGAACCCGATTGCGGGTGGCGCATGCAAATAACATCGCTATAGCCAGAAAGCACGCGAGCAGTATCATAGAGAGACTCCCCTTTGGCGATAGCCGAGCTTTTAAAGCCCGTCGTTTCACGCACTTCACCACCAAGCAAATTAAACGCAGAACCAAAACTCACACGCGTGCGAGTAGAAGGCTCAAAAAACATGTTGCCCAAAATCGCGCCTTCCAGCACTCGAGTGACCTTTTCTCGATAGGCATACGGGGCCATGGTGTCGGCAACGGCAAAAATCCGTTCAATGTCGGAACGTTCAAACTGATCGACGGAAAGGATGTGTGCGCCTGCAAAATTCACCTGGGGCTCCTGATTCATTCTATTAATATGATGACGATTGTGTAGTCAGCTATGAAATTCACTCAGACTGAACACCTTCAAGCCATAACCGTGGCGCATTTTAAGCGCGCTTTACTCTTTAAACCACCAAATGCTGATATTTGGCAAAATGCTCGTCTGCATAGGTCTCTAGCTTATCGAGCAACTCGATCTTTGCTGCGTCCCCTACCAAGTCGTGCTTTAAGCTCATAATACCTTGCTTTAACTCTGCGTAGCTAAGTATACGCTCGTCGCCATAAGCCAACCTATTAGCGACAAACTCCTGCCACTCACGCATATGCCCTTCTTCCAGCACCGCTGGATAGTTGCGGGCGAGATAGCGCGGCAACATTTGGTTGAGACGCTCATCTTCAAAAACAAAATTTCGACTCAGTAATTGCGATTCCGACAATTGATGAATGTCTTGCATTAAACCTTTATCACGGCCACCAATAAAACCGTCGTACAACTGCATTTCTGGGTCACTGGCACCATCAAATTCATCTAACTGATACATCTCAACCAGCGTATTCCCAAGCGAAAAGTTAGGCCCGGTATTCATTTGACGAATAATCTGCCAGTGCGCTTCATACTGGGCTTTATCAATCCCTAAACGCTTAGCAACCGGGTCTTGCAACAATTTTACCGTGGCGAGAATTGGGCACTTATTCAGGTGAATAAGTTTTACTGGCAGGCGCTCGACACCTTCGGGTAGCTCATCTTGCTTCACAAAAACACGTTCGCGAATATCTTCTGCCGTCATGTCGGCCATAGGGCTTGGATCAACAGAAAGGTCATACGCAATAACTGCATTTTTATTTTTCGGGTGCATCGCCAAAGGTACGATGATGGAAGTACAGCCTCGCGCCGCAGAGAACATTGAGGAAACATGCAAAAGGGGCTTGCAGTTTTGAATGTCGATCATGCTTGCCAATAGTTTTTTGTCGCGATTTTTGAAAACAAAATCGTATAAGTCTGGCTTTCGCGTTTTAACGAGCTTCGCCATTGCGATGGTAGCTTCCACATCGGAATAGGCATCGTGCGCACTCGCGTGAGAAACCCCGTTGGCAACAGTAAGGTTTTCTAGTTTAAAGCTCACCACATCATCGACGATTGGCCATTCAATGCCTTCTGGGCGCAAGGCATACACTAAGCGCATCATGTCAATAATGTCCCAGCGTGAATTGCCATTCTGCCACTCGCGTGCGTAGGGCTCGTAAAAGTTTCGATAAAGCGTATAACGCGTAACCTCATCATCAAAGCGCAAAGTGTTGTAACCCACTGAGCAGGTATTGGCACATGACAATTCACGATGAATCTTTTCTATAAAGTCTTTTTCGAGCAACCCTTTCGCTTTTGCCTCTTGCGGCAAAATACCCGTCACCAAGCACGCCTCGGGGTGCGGCCAGATATCTTCTGGGGGCTGGCAGTATATGACCAGAGGGTCATCGATGATATTGAGATCCATATCCGTTCGCACGCCTGCGAACTGGCTCGCACGATCCACCGCTGGCGTCGCCCCCCAGGTTTCGTAGTCGTGCCAATAGAAGCTTTGCATACTTCGCCTCAAGAGTTTGATTTTGACTGCAAGTGTGAGTTTTTGACTATCTGTATCGCGTGAGTATACTCGCGATAGTTTTAGTAAGGGGGAACGAATGAACAAACTAACTGACTTGTTTGAAAACAACGCCAAATGGGCAGAAAAGATTAAAAAAGAAGATCCAGATTTCTTCACCAACTTGAGCAAACAACAATCGCCCGAATACCTTTGGATAGGATGTGCCGATAGCCGCGTACCCGCCAACCAGATCGTCGGTATGCTACCAGGCGAAGTATTTGTTCATCGCAACATTGCCAATTGCGTGGTACATACTGACCTGAACTGCCTTTCGGTCATTCATTTTGCAATCGCAGTACTCAAAGTAAAACACGTCATCGTTTGCGGGCATTACGGCTGTGGGGGTGTACAAGCAGCCCTAGGTGGGACCCAATACGGTGTCGTTGACCACTGGATTCGCAACATCCGCGATGTCTATAACAAGCATCGCGAGGAAATCGACCAGATCAACGACGAAAGCGGGAAGGTCCGCCGCCTGTGTGAACTCAATGTCATTGAACAGGTCGCCAATGTGTCGCACTTACCTTCGGTGCAAAACGCCTGGCTAGAAGGCCAAGAACTCAGTGTTCACGGCTTGATCTACGATATTAGCGATGGCCTTTTAAACAGCTTGACCGGCCCAGTTAGCACCATCGATCAGGTTTCCGAACCTTATCGACTTTCAGGTGAAGTATTTCAGGGCTAAACCTGAAACCGGCGATGCTCTATATATAAGAGCATCGCCGGTTTCATGCGACCATTTTTCCTCAAATCACTGGCATTTCCTTACACTAGCACCGATACTAAAAGTCAGCTTCTTTGCTTGGCTGGTGCTCATCGCAGAACCCTAGGCAAAACAACTCGCGCAGTTGCGCTTTCGTACAAATTTTACAGTGGATAAGCGTTCATGGTTCGTTGGTATCTGGAAGGTTTCTTTCAAAACGATAACAACAAGTCGCAGCAACCCGTGCAGGAATTCCCTTTCGTCATCGGCAGGGAAGACGGCCTACCCTGCTCTATTAGTGCGCCTTCCGTATCTCGCAAACATGCCAAGATAGAAATGCGCGGCGACACCCTTTGGCTCGAAGACCTAGGCAGCCGAAATGGCACTTTCGTTAATCGGGCTCAGATTCAGGATGCGACCGAAGTCTTTCACGGCGACGTACTGCATGTCGGCACCGTTGAATTACGCCTAATTGATGCCCAGCACGCCAAGACGGCCGGGGCAGATGACGATGGCGGTGATGAAACCAAGTTCATTTCTACCACCAGCTTAAGCGAAAAGTTTCCTTCTGGCGTTCGCGAACTAGAACAACTCATCGCCCTGCAACAAGTGGCTATGGTATTTCAACCCATTATTCTCGCTGATGGCAAAACAGTATGCGGCTACGAGCTACTTGGCCGTGGTGATAGCCCTGACCTACCCGTGAGCCCACTCGAGCTGTTTCGAATAGCAGAGAGCTTTGATTTAGAGGTTTCGCTATCTGACATGATGCGCAACAAGGGCGTAGAAGTGGCTGCCTCGCACAATTTGAAAGGTGACATATTAGTAAACACCCACCCTTCAGAGTTAAAAGACCCCAGCAAATTGATGGACAGCCTCACCCAATTACGAAAACGTCACCCCAATATTCCGCTCACCTTAGAAATTCACGAACAATCAGTCGTGGGTAATAGCGAATTACTTTGTGCGGTAAAAGCACAACTCGACAAACTGAATATGAAACTCGCTTTCGATGACTTTGGCGTAGGACAATCACGCTTAATGGAAATGGTGCAAGCAAAACCCAACCTAATAAAATACGACCGGGTACTCATCGACAAACTTGATACCGGCGATGAATCTCGCATCAGCCTTTTACGCCACTTAAAAGAAATGGCCAGTGAGCTAAACATCGAAACCTTAGCTGAAGGGGTTGAAACGGAAGGGGAATACCGCATTTGCGACACAATGGGCTTTGGGTATTATCAAGGCTTTTATTTCGCAAAACCTCAGCCAGCTAAAAACTTTTCAAGCTAGCCCTTGCTCAGCTAAAAACATTGCTAACCTAACAAGAAAACAAGACAAGGCAAATCAGAGCAACGTACTAGCGCAGGAAACCCGTAGTTAGAATAATACGGAAGCCGTTGCCAAGGCCATGTTTAACGCCGTATTAGTGATCACACCAGTTTTTTGCAGCGGCAAATCTATTTTTGGGAAAACACCGTTGTGCCTTCAATTATTGACTTAGATATTCCAGGCTACGATATTCTCGAAGCCATTGGCCGCGGCGGCATGGCCTCAGTATACCGTGCCCGCCAACATACCTTTGACCGCAATGTGGCCGTCAAAATCCTAAAACCAGACCTCAGTGAAGACGATGCGTTTTGTCAACGCTTTGTGATGGAATCACATATCGTAGCCAAATTAAATCACAGCAACATTGTACAGGTGTATGACGTAGGTGAAGTAAGCAACCACTACTACCTAGCAATGGAGTTTCTCTCTGGCGGTGACTTACACAAACGCTTAAAAAAAGGCTTAAGCGTAGAAGAAGCGGTCAGCATTATTCGTCAAATGGCTTCGGCTTTAGATTTTGCACACAAAAAAAATATTATTCACCGTGATTTAAAACCCGACAACGTCATGTTCCGCGAAGACGGTGCCGCAGTACTTACCGACTTTGGCATCGCCAAAGAAACCAACGCCGACATTCACCTAACTCAAACAGGGCTCATCGTTGGCACACCAAAATATATGGCACCAGAACAAATTCGTGGTGCAGACCCCTCCCCACAAGGCGATATATACAGCCTGGGCATTATGTTTTACCAACTGTTATGCAACCGCGTACCATTTCAAGGTGGGGACTTAGTCCAAACGGCTTACCAACATTTCAATGACCCTGTTCCTCAGTTACCCCCGCACCTGCAACAATATCAATCGCTCATTGAACACATGATGGCTAAAACCATTGAAGAGCGTATGCCATGCGGAAAAGACGTTGTAAAAGCACTTGACGACATCGTAAAGCAACACCCTTTTTCAGAAAAAAATGATGAGACCGTTTTATTAAAACGTGAAATACAGGGGAGCGAAGATGACGAAACAGTTGTTAGTCAATCTAATGTAGAAACTGAACTTTTTAATAAAAGTGACAAAACCACGGTACGAGCAAAATCAGAAAGCGCAGCAAACACTGCAGCCCCAACACAAGCCAAATCATTACCTAATACTGCTACAGTCGCCTCAGCCAAGCTCGAAGCCTCCGCAACGTCAGAACCGAGAGCAAGCACTTCTAGTTCAAGCCATGAAAGCAGTAAACAAACCCAACAAAACACTGTTATAAAGTACGGCTCTATCGCAGCTGCGGCACTCACCGTTATCGTTGTCGGCTTTGCCCTCACAGATAGCACCCCAGAACCCAACACGACAACAATAAAAGCGCCTGTAAAAGCCCTTGTAAGCACTGCCGATTCCGAAGACATAAAACAACTTTTGCTGGGCGCAATAACAGACATCGAAAACGATCGCCTTAGCACAGGCACGAGTAACGCACTAAGTAAATACGAACAGGTACTCATTCTAGCACCCGGTCACCCACAAGCCGTTGCCGGTAAAGAAAAAATTGCCAAACGTTATTTGACCTTGGCACGACGCGCCATTGAACGAAAAAACTTTAAGACAGCACAAAACCAAATTAACAGTGCAATCGATATAAATGAAACCCTAGATATTAGCGCAATACAACTCACGCTAGACGCTGCAAAGCGCGATCAGAGCAGCCCCATTTCAACACTGAAACGCGTGCAAATTTCTGGCTTACTAGAAAACGCAAAACTATTTGAGAAAGAAGGCAAACTAAATTCGCCAGCAGGTGAAAATGCGGTCGAAAACTATCGTAAAATATTAGGCATTGACCCCTACCACGCAGAAGCCAAACAACGCCTAGCGGAAATTACTAGCAAATAAATCCTTACAGTTAAAGTTCACATTCAATGAACGCCCAACTTTTCTTGAAAGACAAACGGCCCCAAACAAACATCAACGGAAATAAACATGAATCAATATGTCATCGTATACCTAGGCGGTAACCCGCCCAAGACTCCGGAAGAAGGCCAACAACACTTTGCCAAATATAAAGCGTGGCTGGGGTCACTCGGTGATACCGTTGTAAGCCCTGCCAATCCACTTAAGCACACGCACACCCTTGAGCCAGGCGGAATCGTAAAAGAAGGTGGCCAAACCACAATGTCTGGTTACACCATTATTCAAGCCGAAAACATTGAAGCTGCGCTAGATATCGCCAAAGCATGCCCATTTATGGATATAGGCGGCACACTCGAAGTCTCTGAATTAATGAAAATGAACATGTAATTACCCCTTCCACAACGGCACCACCTCGAAAACCGGAAATTGAATAGAGCGATATAAAACGAGATAAAAAAAAAGGGGGGGGGAGCGAAGGAGAACAACGCCCCCTCGCTCATTCGGTTGATATGTAGTTTTATGTAACGGCTACCAACCTTGATGCTCTTCCAAGAGTTTACGCATTTTTTCCATGTGCTTTTTCATTTGATCTTCATATTTTGTAAACGGTTTTTGATAACGGTAAAACGGATTAACATCGTCCATCAAGGTGCGCATACCATAGTAATAGCTAGGAATTACCACTGAGACATGTCCCTCGTTGTGATATACCTTTTGACTGATTTGTAACCCAGGGAAGTGACGCATTTTAAGCTTCCAATATATTTCCTTCATGTCTGCAACCATATCGATTACCCCTTCAGCCGTTGGATCCTCTGGGCGCTCATCACCACCAACCACCAAATGAACTCGCTTAACTAAATCATCATTTGCATCAATAAATGCTTCCACTGTTTGCACGATGGATTTGTCATTCCACCAAACAGATGGGCTACTAATGAGGTACTTATCAAAAGAATCTGTACTAGCGAACAATGCGTGCAACCCAAAAAGACCGCCTAATGAATGACCGTAGTAAAACTCTTGCTCTTCATCAATACGAAAGGTTTCGTTTATAAATGGTTTTAATTCTGAGTTAATAAACTCAAGAAACGCGTCTGCACCCCCGCCCAAAGGAAAGGGCACACCCGGCAGCAACGCAGCATCCGCAGTTAAGTCAGAAAAACGCCATACTGCGTTTTCAAATGCACTGGCCGTATGAGGGTAATTAATACTCACGGTGTACATAGCGGGAATTTTTTGATCTACCTCTTGAAGCTGGTTTCCAATCGACATATGTGGAAACATCATTTCAGCATCATGCGTATAAACCACAGGAAACGTTACTTCTGGGTCTGTAGTGCTGCTTGTTGCTGAGAGGGGTTGACCGATTTCTATAATAAAATCACGATTAAGCGTATTGGAGTGAAAGTCATAAGCAATCACATTTTGGCGGGTATAATCTGTCAATGTAGCTTGCGCAATACTTTCTGCGACAAAACTAAATAGACATAAAAAGGCTAACACTGTCGTTCGAATAATATGGTTCATGCCTGATCCTTATCTGTTATGTCATTATTTTTATACGAAAAATGGCACACTCGCCTGTGTACCAATGTCTAAGACGTACGAAAGTAAAACTTAGCCAACACAAAAACGTGAACTGCACGACAGTTTTCGATATTTGCATGCCAAATTTAAAAAAAGAAAAATATGAAGCTAGAAAAAAAGAAAGGTAGCCAATAAAAAATCGACATTACCGACACGCAACCTTCGATCACAAAACAGTCAAATAATCATCTACAACGATAATAAGCAAAAATAAGAATTCCGGTATTTGTTGAATTTTTTCCATAAAAAAAGGCGCTTTCGCGCCTTTTTCTCTTATTTAACACACTAGATCAGATGGTGTCGCAATTAATCGTCGCGTCTTTATATTTTTCGAAGACTTCTTTTGTTTCCAGACCTTTCGCATTAAGTATCACGTAGGCTTTTGCCAAACGATCAGCCTGTAGCGAACAGGTATCGTCTTTTTCAAAGTCTTCTGCCTCAGCGAGGTAACGTTTTTCTTGATCTTTTAGTTTTTCAACTAGCTTTTCACCAATTTCTAGTGAAACCAAGTTTGCCAAACTATCTAATATTTTTACGTCTGAAGGTAAGTCAGCCAATTCAAATGGCAATTTAAAGTCACCCATTTCTACGCCTTCGCGACTGGTGCCTTTATGCTCATCTTCTTTTGTAATGGAGTGAGGAAACAGTACCCGGCCACTGCTCGCATCAAGTAAGCGGTAGCTCACAGAAAAGATGCCCACTTTGCGGTGATTCGTTACTTTAACGGGAATATTTTCTTCTTTATCAACACTGAGCGTTTCAGAAGGTTTTTCTATATTCTTGCGCTCTTTGGCGGGCAGCTCTAACCATTTGATGTATGCAGTATTTGTAATCGTTTCTTGTCCTACAACAGCTCGAACGGTTTTCTTACCTTCTTGCTTGGTTTCATCGACTTTCGCTTCAAGAATGCTACCGGTCACAATTAGATTTACTGCGGATAAGCCTTCAGAATTACCGCTTATAGCGCGTTCACGTTGAATTTCTTCATATTTCTCACGCTCTACAATACGCACATCGTTGGCAACGTGTTTGAATAAGTGCTGTGTCACTTTGGAAGAGATCACGTCGCCGTAGCCTTGTGCGCCCTGGAAGGCCGTTGTACTTAAACGCTTAACTGCCAAGCTTTGCACTTTTTCTTCGGTTTGCGACATTTTTTGACGCAGGCCTTTGTATAAGGGGCGAAATTCTTTAATGTAGTGTAAATAAGCAAACGCGATGGTATGCGCACCGTCTTCAACCAGATCTTCATATTTATCGTTAAGTTGCTCTACTAGCACCTCGTGACCTTGGTGTGATTTTCGTTTGAAACCTAACGCTTTAGAAACAACTCGCGCCTGATTAAACCAACGATAGGATTGCGAAAGGTTTTTTGCATCTTTTACTGACTCGTCTGCCTCAGCAATAAAATAGTCGACCATGTTTTGGCTCACAGGTGCGAGCTTTTCTTTGATTGAGTCAAAGTTTCTAGATTCTGTCATTTTGATGAACACTTTAAAGGCCTTATCAGCAAGGCCATTGCCCAGCGCTTTGAAATAATCGCTTTGATAGATCTCGGCACTCACCGAAATGAATTCATCTTTTAACGCTGCGTCGTCTGCGCGATTTTCCAAAATCAATTCAATTTTGGGCTGTAAATCAGCAGTTAGGGTTCCCGCTTCT
This sequence comes from Agarilytica sp., assembly GCA_045430305.1. Classification (GTDB taxonomy): domain Bacteria; phylum Pseudomonadota; class Gammaproteobacteria; order Pseudomonadales; family Cellvibrionaceae; genus Agarilytica. The sequence continues at coordinate 96,830 of JAILXW010000004.1, forward strand.
CTCGCTTGTCGAATTTCTTCAATTAACTTATCAACAAATTCATTACGACGAACTAACCATGATTGATCACCAGAGAGACGATGAAGATCATCCATCGTTACCAAGCGTAATTCATCGCTTAAACCCGGAGCATCTAATTGCTTAGTTTTTTCCGCAATTGCCGCGTCGGTTTTGTCGCTCTCGTCTTTAACCAGGTCACTTACCGGCTTCCACTGCGCCGCAGGAGTTGGAGGGTTTTGCGCTTCGGCTTTTGGGCCCGCCAAAACTTTGTTGGGCACCTGGCCAGATTCCAATCGCGCAGTGTCGAATGAGCCTTTTAATTCCGCCACTCGCAATTCAACCAGTTTGTCGCCCATCTGTTTTAAGGTGGCAAAATCTGATGCGAAGAGGGCGGCGTCTTTTCCTTGTAGTGCCGTCGACGTGCTTTTATACAAACTAAGCAATTCAGAATAGCTGCTCATTTGTTGAATTTGCGCCGAGCTGACGCTGATAACAGACTCTTCTTTGACCGGGGCTGACCCACAAGCCGAGAAGAATATCATGGCGCCCGAAAGCACCCCGAAAGCTAGAACTCTTTGAAACCGCATGCGTTTGCCCTTCCTAGTAGAATTTATTTGTACCTTGCCATTGTGTCAGCCATATTCACTTGGTGGTGTGAATAATTCCCTATTGGCTATAAATCAACGGCATCACTCTGGATATTTGCCAGGTTTTGATCTGACATTTATTGTTTATATCAGCGATTAGAATACGCCATGGTAGCGGCTTTTGAAACCGCTGAGAGGGAAAGATTAGAGGCAAAAAGCGCTTTACCCTTTCTTGCTTAAAAAGTGAAAGTGGCGACACTTTCGATCAGGCGCATTTTGTTATATTTCGCGCCAAACTATTCAAAGTGGCTGGCTTGACGCGAATAAAGAAGAATCAGAAACGTAGCGAGCGAAGCTTATACAAGGCACAAATTAACGAAGAAGCGAAGCGCTTACTTAATACATCAGCACTCAGAGTCAATTTTGATACCGTAAAGGCAAGCACAGCAGTTTATGAATTAAGTTTTTGGCAGTGTTACACCACGCTGCCCCTGATACTTACCTCCGCGATCACGGTATGAGGTTTCGCACACTTCATCGCTTTCGAAGAACAACATTTGAGCAACACCTTCATTGGCGTAGATTTTTGCAGGCAGTGGCGTCGTGTTAGAAAACTCCAGTGTGACGTGACCTTCCCACTCGGGTTCTAGCGGTGTGACATTCACAATAATGCCACAACGGGCATAAGTTGATTTACCCAAACACACCGTCAAAATACTACGAGGAATGCGAAAATATTCTACAGTACGCGCCAAAGCGAACGAGTTAGGCGGAATAATACAAACATCGCTTTTGATGTCGACAAAGCTATCGTCATCAAAATTCTTGGGGTCAACCACTGCGGAATGCACGTTGGTAAAAATTTTAAACTCGTCCGCACAGCGAACATCGTAGCCGTAGCTCGAGGTGCCATAAGAAATTAAGCGCTGATCTTTAGCGTCGTAACGCACCTGGCCCGCCTCAAAGGGCTCGATCATGCCCTCGTTTTCTGCCATTCGCTTGATCCACTTGTCTGACTTAATACTCATAGGGCCTCACACTCGATTGCTAACTGCGGCCGACCCACAGCCTTCCGCTTTATGAATTTATCATTGACTATCAAAGGGGCGAGATCTTAACCGATCGAGCGAAATTTGATAAAGGGTTTCGACGGGATTTTTAATCATCCACAAGAGAGATTTGCGGCCCACTTGGCTGAAACGATCGCACCCAAACATCGGCGGCAATCTTAGCCGCAATATCGCGATAAATTTGGCTTTCTTCAGAACTAGGATCTTTCGCCACCGAAGGACAACCGCCATCGGCCTGCTCGCGAATACTTAGCTGCAAAGGTAAACGACCCAGCAAAGGCGTATCGTACTCTTTCGCTAACCGCTCGCCACCTCGCTCACCAAATATTGCCTCTTTATGACCACAATTGCTGCACACATGCACGCTCATATTTTCCACAACTCCGGTCACAGGGATGCTCACTTTGCGGAACATCTCAATGCCTTTTTTTGCATCTAGCAGCGCGATGTCTTGCGGCGTTGTCACAATAACCGAGGTCGAAACGGGTACCGATTGACTTAACGTCAGTTGAATGTCGCCGGTTCCTGGTGGCATATCCACAATTAGATAATCCACATCATCCCAAATAGTTTGGGTCAGTAATTGCTTTAAAGCGCCGCTCACCATTGGCCCACGCCATACCATGGGTGTATTTTCACTGATCAAGCTGCCCATAGACACAACTTGCACCCCATGACCAATAAGCGGTCGAATGGTTTTGTTATTTACAACTTCTGGGTGTGCATCACCAAGACCGAACATTTGTGGCTGGCTGGGGCCATAGATATCAGCATCCAAAACACCTACGCGAGCACCTTCATAGGCCAATGCCAATGCCAAGTTGGCCGAGGTGGTCGATTTACCGACCCCCCCCTTACCAGAAGCGACGGCGATAATATTTTTAACGCCGTCTATCTTCTGTACAGAATTATGTGGCTGCATACTTGGAATAGACGCGTTCACTTCAATGCTCGCCTGCAAACCCGCTGCAGCCAGTTCGCCCTGCACGTGGTTTTCCACCAGCTTCACACTGCGTGCGATAGGGTAACCCATCGTCAATGTAATGCGATTCCCTTCCACTTCAGCAATATCAGACACTTTAAACGGTGTGCGCGGAACAGGAATTTGAGTAAGCAGGCTACTAATACGGCTGGAATCGTTCACTAAATCTCCAAAAAACGAAATTGATCAATACTCAAGCATAAGCGAGTCGGCTGACACAAACCGCCAGCAAAAAAAGACCGACCATCAAAGCGTCGAACAGAGTTGCAATAAGTACAAGATAGTTTGCGTGCAAAATACCACATAATAGGAGTAAACCCCCCATAAATACTGGAAAAACAGTACAAATTTACGCCCAATTTGCTATAGTCGCCGCCCTCTTTTTTGCATGAATCAACGCCCCGTCGAGCAATGTCTCAGGCGCGGGTTAACGCCCTATTTTATGTGCGTGTTTATTGCCGTAACAGATATGAAGCCGCGGAAGTAGCCGCCGGAATGTGAGAAACATGAGCCAACAGCGAAAAATTTTGGTCACTAGCGCACTCCCTTATGCGAACGGGTCTATTCACCTGGGGCATATGGTGGAAACCGTGCAAACAGATATTTGGGTACGCTTCCAAAAACTGCGCGGCAACGACTGTGTTTATGTATGTGCTGATGACGCCCACGGCACGGCCATAATGCTTACCGCGGAAAAGCTGGGCATTACGCCCGAAGAACAAATAGCTAATATTCGTGCAGAACACGAAGCTGACTTTAATGATTTTCTGATCGATTTCGATAATTACCACTCGACACACTCGCCAGAAAACCAAGACATTTCCAATGGTATTTACCAAGCCTTAAAAGAAAACGGAAAAATCGCTGAACGCAGTATTGTTCAGGCTTTTGACCCAGAAAAGAATCTTTTTCTTGCGGATCGTTACATCAAAGGCTCATGCCCAAAATGTAAAAGCGAAGATCAGTACGGCGATAATTGTGAAGTCTGTAGCGCAACCTATTCACCGATGGATTTAATTAACCCCAAATCAGTGATTTCTGGTGCGACGCCAGTAGAAAAAGAATCCAAACACTTCTTTTTTAAATTACCTGACTTTACCGACTTCTTAAAAAACTGGACGCGCGCCGGCCACCTACAAGATGAAGTCGCCAACAAGTTAGCAGAATGGCTCGATTCCGGTTTACAAGAATGGGATATCAGTCGCGATGCCCCCTATTTCGGTTTTGAAATACCCGGCGAAAAAGACAAGTTCTTTTACGTTTGGCTAGACGCGCCCGTCGGCTATATGGCCAGCTTTAAAAACCTTTGTGAGAAAACCGAAGGTTTAAACTTCGACGATTACTGGAAACCAGAATCAGAGCACGAGCTTTACCACTTTATTGGTAAAGACATCGTGAACTTCCACGCTCTTTTCTGGCCCGCCATGTTGAGCGAGGCAGGCTACCGCACACCTACAAAAGTCTGCGTACATGGTTTCTTGACTGTCGACGGCAAAAAAATGTCGAAATCGCGCGGTACCTTTGTGAATGCCCGCACCTACCTAGACCACCTAGACCCAGAATATTTACGTTACTACTATGCGAGTAAACTTACTGGTTCTGTTGATGACCTTGATTTAAATACAGAAGACTTTGTACAACGTGTAAATTCAGATTTGGTCGGTAAGGTTGTGAATATCGCCAGCCGAACCGCCAAATTCGTGCACAAATTTGGCGGCGAGCTTTCTTCAGAAATTGACGAACCCGCCTTGTGGGAAAAGTTCGTCGGCGCAAGTGAAACCATCGCTTCGCTGTATGAAGATCGCGAATTTGGTAAAGCCATGCGCGAAATTATGGCGCTGGCAGACTCTGCCAATGAATACATCGCTGAACAAGCACCTTGGGCGATGGCCAAAGAGCCGGGTAACGAAGAAAAAATCTTACAAGTGTGCAGCATGGGCATTAACTGCTTCCGTTTGTTAATGACGTATTTAAAACCCGTTCTACCGAAAACAGCCCAAGCATCTGAAGCCTTCTTAAATACAGAGTTAAACTGGCCTCAAAACATCAAATTTATGGGCGCACACAAGATTAATGAGTTTAAAGCATTGATGACACGTATCGATGCAAAAAAAGTAGACGCAATGATTGAAGACAGCAAACAAAGCATTCCAGAAAAAACCGAAGACGCTGCAGTTTCAAACACGGATTCCTGGCTCGGCAAAGAACCTATTGCCGAAGAAATCAACTTTGATGATTTTGCAAAAGTGGACCTGCGCGTGGCACTAATCGCCAATGCAGAGCACGTAGAAGGCGCAAATAAACTATTACGCCTAACGCTTGACCTAGGCGGCGAAACTCGCAATGTGTTTGCAGGAATTAAAAGCGCCTATCAACCTGAAGACCTTATTGGTAAACACACAGTAATGGTGGCCAATCTTGCGCCGCGAAAAATGAAATTTGGCATGTCAGAAGGCATGGTCTTAGCGGCAGGACCAGGCAAAAAAGACATATACATACTTGAACCAAACGAAGGTGCGCAGCCTGGCATGCGCGTTATGTAAATAGAGCAAGTGAAGCACCAAGAGAAATAGAAACACTATGACGGAATTTGCCGTTATTTTATTAAGCACCGTACTGGTGAATAACTTTGTACTGGTCCAATTTTTGGGCCTATGCCCCTTTATGGGCGTCTCAAATAAAATAGAGACTGCCATCGGCATGAGTGCAGCTACCACCTTCGTGCTTACCTTGGCTTCTATTTGCTCCTACATGGTGTACTCCTGGATTTTACAGCCGCTCGGTTTAGCCTATTTAAAAACCATTTCTTTTATTTTGGTCATCGCCGCTGTGGTGCAATTCGCCAAGATGTTTATCGAAAAAACCAGCCCGCTGCTTTATCGCGTACTCGGGGTATTTCTTCCCTTGATTACAACCAATTGCGCAGTGCTGGGCGTTGCCCTACAAAACACCAATAAAGTGAATAATTTTATTCAGTCGGCACTTTACGGTTTTGGTGCCGCGCTTGGGTTTTCTTTGGTATTAATTTTATTTTCTGCCATGCGCGAACGACTCACCGCAGCAGATGTTCCTGCTCCGTTTCAAGGTGCTGCCATTGGCATGATCACCGCGGGCCTAATGTCGCTTGCCTTTATGGGCTTTGCTGGTTTGGTATAAAAGCATAGAGCCATAAACGATGATTGAATTTCTCACAACTAACCCTTTGCTCGCTGCATTAATTGCGCTCGGTTTGCTGGCCGCAAGTTTTGGCGCAGTACTGGGGTTTGCGGCCATTTATTACAAAGTGGAAGGTGACCCGCTTGTAGAAGAGATTGATTCTTTACTTCCACAAACGCAATGTGGCCAATGCGGCTACCCCGGCTGCAAACCATATGCAGAAGCCATTGCCCACGGCGACGCTATTAATAAATGTCCGCCCGGCGGCCATACAACCATTAACGCTTTAGCGAATTTGTTAGATTTGCCTGCGCCCGACCTAGACGCTGAACACGGCGAAGAATCCGAAGTTAAAAAAGTCGCCTATATTCGTGAAGACGAATGCATCGGTTGCACTAAGTGTATTCAGGCCTGCCCCATTGACGCCATTCTCGGTGCGGCAAAACAAATGCACACCGTCATTGTTGACGAATGCACCGGCTGCGATTTGTGTGTAGAACCTTGCCCAGTAGATTGTATTGATATGATCCCTATCGATAATGGCGTTGCCGGTTGGCATTGGGACTTGCCAGAGCCTACAAAAATTATTGCCACTGACCGCCAAAAGCCTTCCGCAGACATCACAGACAAAAGTGACAATGAGGGGCAAGCCGCATGAGGAAAATTTGGGATATTCCCGGCGGTGTTCACCCACCAGAAAATAAAAGCCAATCGAATCAAAACCCGATTCGAAGCATTACTTTACCAAAAGAAATAATTTTACCGCTTAACCAACATATTGGCGCAGAAGCGTTACCCTGTGTTGAACTTGGCCAACACGTACTTAAAGGGCAAATGGTTGCAGAACCTCAAGGCGTTTTTAGCGCAGCCTTGCACGCTTCCACATCAGGAACGGTTATCGCTATAGAAGACCGCCCGCTTAACCATGCCTCAGGTATGAGCGCACAATGCATAGTGATTGAAAGCGACGGTAAAGATGAGTGGGCCACACTTACGCCATGCGAAGATTATCGAACACTCGATCATACTGAACTAGCAAACCGAATTCGCAACGCCGGCATTGCAGGTTTAGGCGGCGCAGGCTTTCCGACCGCGATTAAACTCAACCCTAGCGCTGAGAAAAAAGTTAAAACCCTCATTCTTAACGGCACCGAGTGCGAACCCTACATAACCGCTGACGATATGCTTATGCGTGAGTGTGCAGAAGAGGTGGTTCAAGGCGCTTTATTAATGGCCCACATACTAGGCGAGCCAGAAGAAATTCTTATCGGGATTGAAGACAACAAACCCGAAGCTATTGCAGAAATGCAAAAAGCCGCCGACAACACGCGCGTTGAAATTGTAGTTTTTCCCACAAAATACCCATCAGGCGGCGAAAAACAACTCATTCAAATTCTTACCGGCAAAGAAGTTCCAAAAGAAAGCATTCCTGCCACCATTGGTGTAGTAGTGCAAAACGTGGGAACCGCCGCAACCGCTTATCGCGCCATTCGTTACGGTGAACCATTGGTTCGCCGCATTACCACAGTAGTCGGTAAATCTTTACAAGCACAGGGCAATATAGAAGCATTGATCGGCACCCCCATTGCGCACCTGCTAAATGAAAGCGGATTTAACCTCGACCAATGTGCGCGCTTAATTATTGGCGGCCCTATGATGGGCTACGCCATGCAACGCACAGACATACCCCTAATTAAAACTACTAACTGTGTGTTAGTGCCAGACCACGAAGAAATGCCAACACAAGCTGATCCTCAGGCTTGTATTCGCTGCGGCATGTGTTCTGAAGCTTGCCCCGCAAGTTTGTTACCACAACAACTATATTGGTTTTCTCAATCGGAAGACGTAGACAAACTACGCTCTCACAACTTGTTCGATTGTATTGAGTGCGGGGCTTGCTCTTTTGTATGCCCAAGCAATATTCCCCTGGTGCAATATTACCGTGCATCAAAGGGAATGATTAAACAAATGGAAGCCGACAAAATAAAATCCGACCGCTCCCGTGTACGCTTTGAGCACAGAAAAGAACGCTTGGAAAAAGCGGAAGCCGAAAAAGAAGCCAAACGCTTAGCGCGCAAGAAAGCAGCCGAAGAAGCCAAGAAAAAACTTGCAGAAAAAGCTGAAGCATCCAGTGACACCCCTGCCGCAGCAGAAGTTAAAACTGCGGAAAAAACACCCGTAAAACAAATCGACCCTGCAACGCAACTTAAAAAGCTAGAGCGCGCGCTTAGTAGCGCCACGAGCCGAGTTGAACGCGCAACAACACAACTCGAAAATGCAAAAGCAGAAGGCGAAGATGCGCGTATCGATACATTAGAGGCACGCCTCAAAGAAGCCAACTTAAAGCGCGACGAAGCGAAACAAAAACTCGACGAATTTAACTCTGGCAGTCAAGCGCCTAACAGTGCAACAAACACAACCATTAAAGAAAAAATTGCACTCAACCCGATCGAAAAACAAGAAAAAACCATTACCACGCTGAAACAGCGTATTGAAACCGCGAAACAAAAACATCAAGAAGCACTAGACAACAACACAGGTACCGCAGACGCGCTTCAAAAAGGCATCGAAAAACTGCAAGAAAAACGCCAAACCGCAGAGAAAGAGCTCGCAGAGATCAAACAGTCCGGCGATTCAACTGACAACACTGAAGCCGTCACCGAAACGTTGAACGCTGCTGATGCCGCTATCGCCAAAGCCAAGGCAAAAGCCCAGGCCTTGGCAAGCATGAGCGATACAGAAAAAGCTCAAGCACAAATTGAATCGCTTAAAGCACGCCTCGACAAAGCAAGAGAACGTCTCGCCAAAGCTGAAGCGGAAAACAGCGAGCACATCGACGCCTTTAAATCGGGTGTCGAAAAACTAGAGAAAAAACTAGCAGAGGCGCAATCGTAATGGCTTTTATACATGCAAGCTCGCCTCACACGCATACCGCGACCGATACTGCATCCGTGATGAAGCGCGTTATTCTAGCCACGGTTCCGGGTATTGTGGCTTTAACTGTATTTTTCGGCTTCGGAACCATTAACAACCTAATTTTGTGTTCCATTTTCTGCTTAGGCTTTGAAGCGCTCAGTATGAAAATTCGCAAACGTGATATTAATTTTCACTTAAGAGATTACAGCGCCCTAGTAACGGCCATCCTTCTTGGAATTGCACTACCGCCTTTCGCGCCTTGGTGGCTAATTCTCGTCGGCAGTTTTTTTGCCATCGTTGTGGCCAAACAGCTTTATGGCGGCTTGGGGTTCAACCCCTTTAACCCAGCCATGATCGCCTACGTGGTGCTCCTCATTTCTTTCCCGGTGGATATGACCCAATGGGTTAGCGCAAGCAACAGTCTGCTAGGTGTAGTGCCAGTTGGCGAAGGTTTATCCCAAGTATTCTTTGGCTCAAGCTTGGCACAAATAGATGGCTATACCGGAGCGACACCATTGGATGTCGTTAAACAAAACGGCAGCCTACTTCTTGCCGACCTGTATCAAAGTGAATCGCAATTTTCACAAGCATCATGGGCGGGGCTTGGCTGGGAATGGGCAAACTTGGGCTTTTTAATCGGTGGCGCTTACTTACTTTATCGAAAAGTGTTTACCTGGCATGCCCCCATTGGCATGCTCATGACTCTCGCCATTCTTTCTGTGCTTTTCTTTGATGGCGGCAGCTCCACCAGTTTAGGCTCCCCGCTCTTCCACCTGTTTTCAGGCGGCACCATGCTGGGTGCATTCTTTATTATTACCGACCCGGTGTCTTCTGCGGTAAGCAACAAGGGCCGATTAATTTACGGGGCCTGCATAGGTGCACTTATTTTTATTATTCGTGCCTGGGGCAACTACCCAGACGCCGTGGCATTTGCCGTACTACTCATGAACTTTGCCGCACCCTTTATTGACTACTACACACTACCGCGCAGCTATGGCCATGAAAAAGCCAATAGTGGCCGCATAAAACACGATTGAGGAATAATTCGATGCTCGCTCAATCCGTTGGAAAAAACTCTTTTATTTTAGCTGCCTTCGCTATCGTTACAGCTGGTTTACTCGCATTCACCTTTTTAGGCACCAAAGACAAAATAGCCGCAGCAGAACGACGCGCCGCTCAAAAAGCGCTAACCGAAATCATAAGCCTCGATAGACACAACAACGATATGCTGGAAGATACATGGAATATTCCGGCAGAGCTGCTTGAAGCACTGGGTTTAAACGAAGAGGCACAAATTCATATCGCACGGCAAGATGAGCGGGTGATTGCAATGGTGATTCCAAGCATTGCCCCCGACGGCTATAGCGGAGACATAAAATTAATCATCGGTATTAATGCAGACGAAACACTTGCTGGCGTACGTGTACTTGCTCATAAAGAAACACCCGGGCTGGGCGACAAAGTCGATATTAATAAAGACGATTGGATATTGAACTTTAACGAAAAGAGTTTAAACACCCCCGCAGCCGAACACTGGAAAGTTAAAAAAGATGGCGGCGAGTTTGATCAATTCACCGGCGCCACGATTACGCCACGTGCGGTAGTAAAACGCGTGAAGCAAACCCTTGAATTTTATTCGCAGCACAAAAATGACATTCTTGAAACAGAAACGCTCGAGCAAACTGAACAATGAACCAGATTCAAGAAATTAGCGTTAATGGCCTATGGAAAAACAACCCCGCGCTCGTTCAACTGCTTGGCTTATGTCCACTATTGGCAGTTACCGGGTCGGTCGTTAATGCGCTGGGGCTGGGGCTCGCCACCATGCTGGTACTTATTGGCTCCAATGTTTCCGTTTCTTTAATTCGTAGCGCTGTGAGCGATGCCGTAAAGCTGCCTGCGTTTGTAATGATCATCGCCACCTTCACCACCTGTACAGAATTATTGATGCAGGCCTTCACCTACGAGCTTTACCAGATACTCGGAATATTTATTCCACTTATCGTCACCAACTGCGCCATTTTGGGCCGTGCAGATGCGTTCGCCTGCAAAAACAAACTGCTCCCATCAGCACTCGATGGGTTTATGATGGGCTTAGGATTTATGGGCGCTCTGCTTGCAATTGGCGCCATCCGCGAAGTAATCGGAAGCGGCACACTGTTCGCCAACATGCATCTTATATTTGGTGAAAGCGCGCGCGCATGGCAATGGAATATTTTTGGAACAGATTACAAAGGCTTCTTGGTTGCGGTATTACCACCCGGAGCTTTTCTTGTAGCTGGTTTACTGATCGCAATAAAAAACATGATCGACGCAGAAGCTGAACGCCGAGAAGCAGCCAAAAAAGTGAAGCCCACTAAAGGTTCAAAACGTGTTCGTACGACCGGGCAAGTGGCTTAACCTCGTCATACCGCTATTTATTCAAACACTTCCGATTCCGGATAAAAGTTATACCACGCAAACCAGAATGCAATGGTAGAAACCATTGCCTCACCTTTTAAACTTTCAGTTTTTGCAGACGGAGTTTTCGCGTCGTAAACGACACGATATTCCTCACCCCCCAAACTATCGACAAATGATTTTTTTCCATGGCTTTTAAGTCGTGAGAAAGCATAGGCTTTGCTTTTACCGTTTATTGTAACCCCCAAGACTTTTTCTTTTGGGTGAAAAACTGGGGGAGCTTCACGTAGCGTTTTAAAAAAGATCATGCTCGACGTTTCATACCCAGAATACGGATCACGTCGATAATTTCTACGTACACCTTGTTTTTCACTAAGCACGTTAGTTTTAGGGTGTAGCTCACGCCAACGCTTCCATGTTGTGGTAACAAGCGGCAATTGCTTTAACCTTTCCCCCATCATTTTACCTGTAACCGCCCGCCCTTCGATTTGCGACCAAAGCGATTCCGTCTGTTTATCATAAAAAAGCAAGTCGCTGTTGTAGAGCAAGCCGGAAACGCCAAAAATCATTTCTCTATTTTTCGCTAAGGAAGAAAAAGCCATGCCTGTGCCGCACAGGGGGCAATATGAAATCAAAAAGGGCTGCTCATTAATGTCATCATTTACCAACTCATGCCAATTCAATATATAACGCGGATAGGCATAAGCCTGGCCCAACATTTCAAACCCCAGCACAATGTCATCTTCTTTTAGAAAATTCGCCTCATCTGGTTTTATATATTGCGGTTTGTATATTGCCGGAATGCCGTCTCTCGGTGGGCCGCCGTGTTTGATACTGCCTTTTTGCAATATGCTATTGCTTATATCAAAACCATTTAATGATTCTGCTCGCACACCCAACGAGCAAAAGAAAATTACGAAATAGAACAGGGAAACACCATGTTTAGTGTTTAGCACACGCACCTCCGGATTTAACTGCTGGTGTATGTAAGGAGACTTCGATTTCTTTATCATCAGCCAAATCAATTGCTGCGCCGTTAAAACTCGCAGGCCCATATTTACCCACATTATTTGAGAACCCATAAGGCTCACTGGGTAAAAAGCCGAGCCATTTATTTAGGTCACCATCCATATCGAGATCATGATGTATAGCGATGGCATAGCGGCCAGACGGTAGACCATGAATTTCTACAATATTGTGTGCTTCATTTTCAGCTTGAACAGGAATCATCAAACGGCCTCTTACCATTCCCGTTTTTTTTAGCCAAAGCGATTTTTCATGATAGACGGCAATTCGTATCACGCCATCAAAGCAGGACACCCCGTTAACCGTAATAAATAGTGAGTGAGGGCCTTCGATTGCCGGCGCCAACGGGGAAGTATTTGAGCACGCGCCATTCAATACGGCGACCAGTAAAATCAAAACTTTTAAAATGCTAAGGGAAAACGAGCGAGTCATAAGACAAAGCTATCATGAAAGTCGTGTCTGAATCTCAATAAATATATTCTAAAAAAACGATTTTTTGGGCAATGGCTGATTCATAACGAACACAAAAGACCCGCTTTATCTTGGTCCAAAACAATCCGTATTGGCATTGCGGCTAGCCGTTAGTATTGGCCGCGCGGCATTCGCAGCAACGCACAGGAAACTGAGCCCTGTGGTACCCGGATACATTACATTCCTGCAATAAAAAAAGCCCAGCTTGTGGCCGGGCTTTGAGATTTTGTTAGCGCGCTAGTCAGCTACGGGCATGACCCCAAGCTCCAGCTACCACCACCATCTGTAGAGTAAAGCGTGGAAACTCCCCAGGTAGATCCAGACATATAGTCATCACTGCCTTTCGCATAATAACTTGGCGAATAGTAGAAGCCTGAGCTGCTCGCACGACCGCCCGTCTTATGATAATAATTGTACGATGTGTACTCGTCACAAGCCCCTTCAGGCGGAGGTGTTGGCGTTGGGCTTGGTGTCGCTGTAGGCGTTGGCGCTACTGTTGGAGTAGGCTCCACCGTGGGTACAGGAGTAATCGTTGGTACCGGCGTCTGAGTTATAGTCGGCGTTTCTGTCGGTACAGGTGTTTGAGTGGGTACCGGAGTTGGCGTCGGAGTCGGGGTAGGTGTTTGGAATACCGCGCGACGGTTGTTCTCAAAGAAAAACTTCGTTAAGAATGCTGGGTAATCCACTGTGCTGTGGTCTGTATAGCCACCACCCACGTCATCGTTACCCGCAGGCCAAGCGTGCCCAAGGCCATTTACCATAATCTTTGAAACACGTACACCAGCGGCATCACTCCAGGTTTCTTCGGTACCTCCACCGGAAATACTGTTACTACCAGAGTTCTTAGATGCTCCATAAATATTCGCCATCGCAGAAGCATCTACGTCAGCGTACCCCGTGCCAACGGTACCGTCTGAATTACCATGCACTACAGAGGTTAACTGAGTATCAAAATGACCGGCGTTACCGTTATTAGCAAACCCTTCACAGGTACTAGCAACGCTAGAAGATGTCACACCCCAAGGAACGCTACCGATGTCGCCAGAACCAGTACCCACCGCAGGGCCTGCATTAATGCCTATACCGGCGAAAATCTCTGGAGCCACACAGCCCATAACGAAGGTTTGACCACCACCAGACGACAAACCAGAGATGTACACTTGAGATGGGTCTATGTTTAGCGTGCTATCACCCATAAGGCTATTCGCTAGATCAACCAAGTTGTCGTCATGACGGCTTGGGCTACGTGCGCTGTGGCTCGAATCGTAGTAATCCCAACATCCAAAGAGTACACCACCGTTAGGAGCCATCGGCGCTGCGACCACCATACCGTACTCGTCAGCTTCGTCTTCCCAACCCCAGTTATCTTTCACAATTTCATTGGATTGTGCACAACCGTGCAAGCTAATCATCAACGCTCTTTTACCATTTGCGGTTGAGGTTGTAGGTGTGTAGATATGCACCTCCATGCCATCCAAGCTTGATTCAGTTGTCCAGCTGCCAGGTTGAGCATTCGTGTTCGTTGTGACGGTGTTATTTGTGTTGTTCGTATTTGTATTGTTTGTAGTTCCGGTATTGGTTGAACCACCGTTAGGGTTTGTATCTGACCAAGAACCATCTTCCAACTGCCATAAAGTAATGGAATTTACGTAGCCATGCTCGCTACCCAAAGCAAGGTATTGATCTGTATCCACACGGCCAGAATTGTAATGATCAACCGCACTACCAGAAGCGCTTGGCGCAATATATTCAGGTGCAGTTGTATCAAACGAGACGCTTGAAGACGCAGCTGACTCGTTGCCACACACATCTACTGCAGTTGCGTAAACGGTGTAAGAGTTTGAAGCGCTAAGCCCACTGACAACAATTGACTCTGAAGGAACCGCAGAAGGCGTTAGAGCACTACCATTACTGCTATAGATTTTGTAACCACGAAGGTCATCTTCTCCGTTAGCATTGACGGCCAACGCCGCGTAATCATCATGTGGATCAACCACAGCCAGACCTGTTGGTGCAGCTGGCGCAGTAGAATCATTTTCACAATGAGCGGGTACCAAGCTGCCGCCCGCTACTTCCTCAAAGAAAGACCACACCATTTGTGAAGTGCTAGGGCCACGCTCTTTTGCCCAAAGACTTTGAGCTTCGTCGTCACCACTCCAGTAATGCCCCTGACCGTAACTGGCTGACTGCGCCGCAAGGCCGCTGTATAGCACTGTTTTAACGAGCGGTAAGCCGTCTGCGCCGTTATATGTTTTTGCGGTACAAGAGATACTTTCAACCGTACAACTCTCGGTAATATCTGCTTGAAGGTCTGCACCCCACACCGTTAATTGAGAATCACGGATAAGCGCTAACGCTTCAGGCTGAACAACCGTATCGTTAGACGACTGCATAACAAGCATGGGTACCGGGCGGTTGTAATCTAACTCCGCTTCAAGTTTGTTGACGTGGGTTTGTAAGTCTTGAAAAAGGTCTGCTGTTACAGAAGAAGCCCAATCGCCATAAGGCAAACCACTGATGGGCGCAGCTGCAGTCCAGTAATCGTTATAGGCTACTGCTGAAGCGATAGACATCGCACCACCGCTGGAGATACCAGTAATAAAACGGGCATCAGAATTGATGTTGTAGCGCGCTTCTACTGCGCGTGCAATACCCTGAATGTCGTCGACCTCTCCACCGGCACCTTCTTGAACGTGATTATCGAACCAGTAGCCCCAACAGTTTTCGTTACGCATTTCAGAAAAGCCTGTAACGAAAGGGAAAACAACAATCACATTGTTGGTATCGGCGATCAGATCCAAGTTCCAAAGGTTGCGCGCATCGTCGTGATCCATGGCACAACCATGCAAGGCAACCAGCATGGGGACCGCAGTACTGCCATCGTAAGACTGAGGCACATAAACGGTATATTCACGCGTACGTGAGCCGGAATAAGAAAAATCAAACACATCACCCGTACCAGTCATCGTTTGCGCGTCCACAATCGCTGAAGAAAACGCGACTGCCAACAACACGATAACTGACTTGATTTTTGCAACTCTCATAACGGTACTCCGATGGCCTTGGTCATAAAGAACATTTCTATTCCAAATATTCTTTCGCCGAAGCTAAATTTTTATGACTTGAAGACTCATTAAAAATAGCCCTCAATATTTCAATCAAATCGCTCAACATGGCTTCGACCTGATTAATTACTGCCGGAGTCTAACAAGGGAATCGCGCGCCACTATACGACCAAGGGTGGGTTGACATTATTTTAATTTGCTGTAGGTGCAACCCATTTTTATCGCAAAAGAATATAAAAACGAGCTGTTTTTATATGTAACCCATCTAGAAGGTGACGATATTTTTATCACTTAGGTGTTTTTTTAGCCGATCAAATCGATGCTTATTCCATCAAAAACTATGAACTACATCACACACCCGATGTTGCGGTGCACTATAGAAGCAACTTTAAGCGACATAGTTCTAAACGTAAGAAATCGATATAAGCCTATTATTGGGCCACCATGCTCCCATTTCTGCGATAAATTGAAAAAGGAAAGCCGCCCCAAAAAAGCGGTAAGAAAACGATAAAAACCCTATTAGAGCCAAACTCTAATAGGGTAAGGGGGGGTAAAACGAGGGGTGTGCTAAAGTCTAAACTTTCCCTTTAGGGGCAAGCGCCAAGAAACCAGTTGCTGCCGCCGTCAACCGAGTGCAACGTAGTGAAGCCCCAAGTTGAGCCAGCCATGGCGTCTTCACCACCTTGTGAAAAGTAGTTAGGCGACATGAAGCTACCAGAGCTATGTGCTCGGCCATACACTTTGTGATAATAGTTGTAGGCAGTCTCGTCTTCACAGCTTCCCTCTGGCTCATCGCAGGCATCACCAATACCGTCGCCATCACTGTCTGCTTGGCTGGGGTTAGAAACGCCGGGACAGTTATCGAGTGTATCTGCTACGCCATCACCGTCACCATCTGGGCCATTTGGCGTGTCGTCGCATGCATTCCCAAGGCCGTCTCGATCAGAATCCTCTTGATTCGAATTAGCCACACTTGGGCAATTGTCTACGACGTCGTCAACACCATCACCGTCGGTATCTAGCGTTATATCACCTTCGCAGGCATCCCCCTGGCCATCATTATCACGATCCGATTGATCCGGGTTGTAGGTATCGGGGCAGTTGTCATTCACATCGCTAACGCCATCGTTATCACGATCATCAACCACAATGGGGTTATCACAAACATCCCCCACTCCGTCACCGTCTTGATCTAACTGGTCTGGGTTGTAGTTGTTAGGGCAATTGTCTTGCGCGTCTGGAACGCCATCTTGATCCGAGTCGAGAAGCCACTCGGCTCGACGGTTATTGTCGAACAAAAATTTGCTTAAAAATGCAGGGTAATCGATGGTGCTATGGTCTGTGTAGCTTCCACCAGATTCGTCATTACCCGCAGGCCATGCATGAGCCAAGCCTCTTACCATGATATTGGAAACACGAACCCCTTCAGAGTCACTCCAGGTCTCTTCTGTACCGCCACCAGAAATACTATTGGTACCTGCGTCTTTACTTACGTCGTAAACAATCGCCAAAGCGCCGGCATCTACCGCGGCATAACCGTCATCCACAAAGGTGTCAGCATCGCCATGCACGACAGATGCAATTTGCGTATCGAAGCTGGAACTGTAACCTCCAGCTAGGCTTTCGCAAATTCTCGCGACAGAAATGGGGTCTGTACCAAATGGTACGCTGCCAATTTGATTTGCCGAAGTGCCCAACGCAGGCCCAGCGCTAATTCCGATTCCAGCAAATATATCTGGCGCCAAACATCCAGTAACAAAGGTTTGGCCGCCACCTGAAGACAAACCAGAAAGGTAAACCTGGTCTGGGTCAATATTGAGACTAGTGTTAGCAATTAGCGTAGTGGCGAGCTCTATCAAGTTATCGTTGTGCTTGTTGGAGCGTGTCTGGCTGGTGCCGTAGTAATCCCAACATTGAAGCCCTTGAGCGCCACCATCTGGAACATACGGCGCGGCGATCACCATGCCATACTCATCCGCTTCGTCCTGCCAGCCCCAGTTGTTTTTCACAATTTCATTTGGATCGACAAACGTATAATCACAACCATGCAAGCTAATCATAAGTGCACGCTTTCCGTTCGCGGTGGTACCCGATGGCGTGTAGTAATGCACTTCGGTTCCTGCCAATGTGGGGTCGGTTTGCCATGCTCCCGGGGTTCCCGGGTTGATAGGGGGGTTGATTGGAGGAATAACAGGTGGATAAATGTTGCCATTGGGGTCTTCGTCTGTCCAAGTGCCGTTTACCTGCCAAAGGTCTACAGCCACGTTATACCCATACTTGGCTCCATACTCTACATACTGATTGACGCTTAAGCGGCCAGCAATATAGTGATCCGTTACTGTCGATACCACACTTGGAATAACCACAGGGGGCACGCCCGTCGTAATAGAAACGCTACTTGAAGCACTCGATTCATTTCCACACGTATCAAGCGCTGTGGCATAAACAGAGAGCTGGGTTTCTGCAGGCAAATTGCTTAGCGTAATACTGGTACTTGATACAACAGACAACGTAAGTTGCTGACCACCAGTTTGATAAACACGGTAGCCTCGCAAGTCCGCTTCACCGTTGGCATTCACGCTAAGCACAACTGAAGTACCCGATACGCTTGAAACTGCTAGGCCCGTAGGTGCAGATGGTGCGATAGTGTCTGACTCGCATGCGGGGTTGTATGACTCACCCGCAACTTCTTCGAAGAATGACCACATTTGCTCAGATGCATTGGGGCCATTTGGGTCATCAGACCAAACCGTCATGTCGGCGTCACCACCAGCCCAATAATGCCCTGAGCCATATGTGGCTTCTCTTCCTGGGCCACCGCTATAAACCATAGTACGCACGATCAGGTTGCCGCTTCCATCGTCGTAATCCGTTAACGTACAGCTGACACCACCACGACTACAGCTAGCAGTGCCATCGGCGTTAAGGTCATTCGCCCACACCGAAAGTTGAGAATCACGGATCAAACCCATCGACGGAGGGTTCACAGTTGTATCATTGCTTGATTGCACAACGAGCATCGGCACAGGCGTACTCGAGCTCAACTCCGCATTTATTGCATCTACGTGGTAGCTTAATGGACGATATAAGGCAGGGTCAGAAATAACGGAGCTTGCCCAATCACCATAAGGTAAACCCGCAACAGGTGCAGCCGCGGCCCAATAGTCGTTATAGGCAACAGCTTCGGCAATCACCATAGCCGCACCACTCGAAATACCGGTTAAGAATCTTCGTTCTGGGTCAATGGAATACCTTGATTCTACTTCGCGAGCAACGTCGTATATATATTTAGGCTCGCCCGCGCCTTCTGAAATATGTTGAGAAAACCAATAACCCCAGCAGTCGTCACTGCGCGGGCTTCCTGATTCAATGGTGCCACGGTAAGGAAATACCAGAATCACATTGTGTTGATCTGCGATTAAATCCAAATTCCACGCATTGATCGCATCGATGTTATTCATCACACAGCCGTGCAAGGCCATGATCATGGGAACAGGCGTACCATCGTAAGATTGAGGAATATAGACTTCGTAAGTACGATTTAAACTGAGGTCAAAATCGTAATGCTCGAGGCTACCGGTTCCGGTGAGCCTCGCCTGTGCATTTGCCACGCTAGAACTAAACACCGCTAGGGCGATCGCCACTGGCGCCATGACAGCACAAACATGCTTGATCAGATTAGTTTTCATATTCTTACTCCATTAAATGTTTATTCCTGAGACAGCAAACAACCTCTTCATTGCTTCAGGCCAAACAAAACTTATTGTTATTCTCATTACTACAAGACGTACAACTAAATAAAAAGTTACTACGTGTTTAATACCGTTTGGAACATCTCCTTCTTGTGAGGCAGTCTATCACCGGAGTTAATACGAAAAACCAAACTAAAGGATCATTGACAATGCGTCCCTCCTCGGTTAACTGAACGCTTCAATATTTCGCTTAATTCTTTTAAATTATTAGCGTTACGTAGATTTAATCTAAAAACACTACAACCGCGCGCCGTTTTTTCCTGAGAAGATATTTATCTTTTCGTCTGTTTCGTTGTTTTACCTCCTGTTTTTTGAGACCGCTCACACTTTTACAATCTTTTACAGAGGTGTTTTTAACACACACCCACTCGACAAATGATCACCAAACAACCACTCGCTCACAAATCAATCAAACCCATTCATTAAAAAAATGAAGCCACCACGCCTGTATATACATCTGATATAGAGGTAATTATTGAGAACGGCTTTTTGTATAAGAACCAAAATAATTTAGGTAAAAAAATTTTTAGAGAGATGTTTTATGGCGCTTTGCGAGGCGATCGAGCCCAGTGCTACACGCAAAATTGATTGCGCTGAGTAGAAATTTATCTAAACGTATAAAAAAGAGGATTAGCGATACGCTTTTAACGTGAGGAAATATCTTCTATATCGAAGAAAACACAATCACACTTAAAGGGTAAAATATATAAAGAAAGAAATTGAAACGTGCACAACCAAACAACATGAATAAATCTTACACACTCCAATCGAAACTAAAACAGACTGATGCTTTATTAACTTATCGAAATAACCAATCAGTACTTAATCATACTGTAACGACTCATAACTTTTTAGAGATCGACAAGCGCTAAGCGCTCCAAGAATGTTCTATCAATACTTTGTCATATTGAAATAACCTAACGGTATACTTATTTCCTTTTTGAATAGCCCCAACACCTTCCGGTGTTCCCGTCATCAATACATCACCATCTTCAAAACTCAAAAATTCCTGACATTCTTTTAATATTCTTTCTGGTTTAAATTGCATTAGCGATATGTCGCCTTTTTGCGCAACCCGATCATTTATCGTCAAAGTAAAGTGCAACGACTGAAAATCTTGCGGCAGCGCAACAAAAGGAGTGAACAATGCAGAAGCATCAAAACTTTTTGCACGCTCCCATGGCAAACCCTTTTCTTTTAAACGAGATTGAATTTCACGCTTGGTCAAATCTAAACCAAGACCCACTGCAGCTAGCGTATTATTTTTAATAAGAAAACACAGCTCTGTTTCATAGTGCACAGGCGTCGTATCGAGATTCGGAAATTCATCCGAAATAGCGGAGTTTGGTTTTATAAAAATAATCGGCTCCGCAGGCACCTCGTTACCTAACTCCTTCGCATGTGCAACATAATTGCGGCCGATGCACATAATTTTTGAAGGGGTATAGTTCTGACGATTAAATTCAACGCTGTTCATATCTACCTCTACGACTATCTATTCTTGGCTATTATTTTATATTCGGTTGGTTTACATATTTATCACGGCGCAGTCTCAGCCCTCGCTTCCCCTCTCCACAATGCGTGTTGCGCCTGAAACTGCTCTTTAAGGAATAAACGAAATTCACGAAAACGTAGAGTATCACGCAAATCTGGATGTGAAAGCATCCACAAATCAAAGCGATGAGTTTTTACGGTACCGGGCACACGCACTAAATCCTCTTCCGAATCGCACAAAAAGCATGGCATCATCGCCAAGCCCATATGGGATTTAGCTGCATACATTTGCATATAAGGGTCATTAAATCGATGCTTAACCGGCAAATGAGGAAATGCACTTGATGCCACCCAGTCAGGAAATTTACTTTCATCGTCCCACCCCACCCAGTTAGCTGTTTCAGGATTACTTAAATCATGTTGCTCTAAGTACTGCTTCGAGGCATAAGAGCCAACATGAATCTCTACCACCTTACTCCCGATTAAATGCTCGGGAGGCAAGGCGTCTTTCATCATCACTCGCAGAGCAATATCCGCCTCACCTCGTGATAAATCGAACGCCGTATAAGAAGGAATAATTTCCAAATCAACAGCGCCATTCTGTGCTGAAAATAACGCAAGAGAATCCATAAAAGGTTTTACGACGATATGACTCGGCACCGTCAGTCGTATCGCGCCTTCCATGATACCGCTTTTCGCCTGTAATTTACGTTCAATCTCATAGGCATCTGACTCCATACGAAGTGCGATCACCAACAGTTCTTGACCGGCCTCGGTCAACTGAAAGCCTGAAGACAAACGGTTAAAAAGCTTTGTTTCTAGCTCTTCTTCAAGTTCCGTAACTTTACGTGTAACGGTTGACGGGCTTAAGGAATATTCATTAGCGACAGCTCTTGCTGAACCTTCTCGGTGCAAGGCCAGAAATAATTTTATGTTATCCCAGTTCATGGATAATTTTCTCAATGTTATTGTGACTATATTGTTTTTCGATGCTCACTTGACCCGATACCTTTTGATTTAAGCCAGAACGCGTTACCTTCAGCACACCACCATCACGAGATAATTGTTTCACTAGCACGCTTCGTTTATTCAGTCGTTTTTGCCAATAACGAGCCAAAAAGGCATTCGCAGAACCTGTTGCTTGATCTTCATGAGGGCTGTAGCGTGGTGCAAAATAACGCACCACACAGTCAAATATAGAACTAGAGCTTACTGAACTAATAATTAACGAACGTTGACAATACTTTTTCAGGATATTCAATCGCACCCGACAGTTTTGAACGGCCTTTTCTGACCCCAATATCAACGCAAGGTAATCGTGTTTACCGCCAATATAGAAACTGTATAAAACAGGGGCATCTACGAAACGTGATACATTGGTATCGTTAGAAACATATGGCAGATTCTCAATAGGAAATTTAAAAGAATACTGGCAATGTCGCTTAGCGAGCGAACCGTCTGTATCTTGCGAGAGAAGAATCGTTTTCCAGCTGGTACGTAGGCTTATGTTCTCCGAACCTGTGCATGAATGAGGATGTCCGATATCTGCCCGCGCTATTTTCGTACGCTCATGAGAAAAGGCTTTTTGATGAAGAATCGCGGCCGCAGCGAGGTAGCCCGACCCACAGCGAAGAATACGCTTACCAAATTGAAAAAACTCGGCTCTTGGGCCATAGGCATCAAAGCTTAGATCGACAATAATATGCGGCGCACACAGTATAGAAACTCGTTCAGATGAAACACCCAAACCAAAACACACCAAATGACTATTCCCTAATTCTTGCGGCCCACAAAAACTACGAACCTCAAAAACAATCACAGCCAGCACCCAGAACCAAATAAAACAATCGGTCTAGTCACGTTCATTCTTCAATAGAAAAACACTAAACAATTCATCGTTATCAAGCCAAATCTGTTCAACCCCCCACCCGGCAGAACATGCCAGCACTTGAAATTCTTCAGGTGCATATTTGTAGGAACTTTCAGTGTGTATACTTTCTCCTTTAGAAAATCCTATTTCGACACCATCAAGTTCAACATTGTGCGCCTCTATACAAACAAGGTGCATTTCAATACAGCCTTTAATCGTATTGTAAAAGGCGTAATGCTCAAAATTTTCAACATTTACCGCTCCGTCGAAATGTTGGTTAATTCTATGAAGAATATTTTCGTTAAACCTTGCAGTGATACCACGCTTGTCGTTGTAGGCACGATGAAGCTGATTCGGCGATTTTTTAGTATCGACACCAATCAACAAATAGCTATTATCACCGAGAGTAACACCCGCATTCTGGAGAAACTTTCTGGCTTCTACAGGTGTCAAATTCCCAATGGTCGACCCCGGAAAAAACCCTAAACGTTTTAAACCTAGCGTGTTTTTAACCTGAACTTCTTGTGTAAAATCACCCTCAACAGGGCAAACATCAAGACCTGGAAACATAGTGTTAAGCTGTTTACAAGAATGACGTAAATGCTCTCCGGAAATATCAATGGGTATAAACTGTTTTATTCCATCCATACACTCAAGTAAAGGCTTCACTTTTGACAAAGAACCAGCCCCAAACTCGATTAACGAATAATCATCTTGCAAAATATCAGGCAATATTTTTGCCACCGCAGGAAGGAGCTTTAACTCTGTTTTGTAAGGGTAATACTCCTCAAGCTTACAAATTTCATCAAAATACTCAGACCCAGCTTTATCGTAAAAATATTTTGGATGTAGTTTTTTCTGTTCTTTTTGTAGACCTTCGATCACGTGGTAATAAAACTCATTCTTTTCAATTATTTCTGCATCTTTGTGCATGACTGCTTGAGACATCTATAGATCCTCCGCTAACCGCAGGCCGGTAAACTGCCATCTCTGATGGGGGTAAAAGAAATTTCGATACGTCGCTCGCATTTGCCATTTCGGCGTTACACACGAACCGCCTTTTAACACGTACTGATTATTCATAAATTTGCCATTATATTCACCTAAAGCCCCTTGCTTTGGGTCGAAGCCTGGATACGGAGAAAAGGCACTTTGCGTCCACTCCCAGACATCACCATATATATCTTCAAAGCTGTCTCCGCTAGAACCAGAAGAAAACGGGCGCCACGCATAAGACTCTAAAAAATTACCCGCAATAGGCTTTTCTGAAGCGATATATTCGAGCTCTTTTTCTTTCGGCAAACGTTTACCTGCCCAGCGAGCAAAAGCATCGGCTTCAAAATAGCTCACGTGATGCACTGGCGCTGCCGGGTTGACCGGTTGTAGGCCATCCAAGCCAAACTGAAACCACTCACCCTCGTTCTTTTGCCAGTACAAAGGGGCTCGCCAGCCATGCTTTTCTTTCTCTGCCCAGCCATCTGACAACCACAATAGTGGGTTTTCATAGCCACCATCTGCAATAAACTCTAACCATTCTGCATTGCTAGTTAACCTTGCGGCCAAGCCAAAGGCTTGTAAAAACGTTTGATGTTGCGGTTGCTCGCAATCGTAACTAAACGCTTCCCAGTTTGAACTATCGCTAACAGCAGCACCTTGCGTTATTAAGCCAGCATCGAAACGTTCGAATTTTAACGATGGGAGTGCCTGCGCTTCATTTGCGGTGAATTTCTTACCTTGCAACACAGCGGGGGCTAGCGGGTTGTATGACAACAAATTCAAAAGGTCTGTAAGAAAAAGTTCTTGATGCTGCATTTCATGATGCAGACCAATAATCACCAACGGCGCGATAACGTCTTCTTTTTCAGCCAGTAGGCGCAACATGCTTTCATCAATCGCATGACGGTATTCAATAACATTTTCTAAGGAAGGGCGCGTCAGCAAGCCACGCTGCGGCCGCGCGTGACGTTCGCCAACCGTTTCATAATAGGAGTTAAATAAATAACAAAATTTCTCGTTGAAAGGCTGAAAATTTTGTTGGTGACGTTGAAGAATAAACGTTTCGAAAAACCAAGAGGTGTGGGCAAGGTGCCATTTACCGGGGCTTGCATCAGGCATAGATTGGGCGCCTAGATCTTCTGCAGACAACCCCTCTGTCAACGCTACAGTTTGCCGACGAACACTTTGATAACGCTCGATGAGGCTATTCAGGTGTTGCTTTGAGCTTTGTTTGTCCATCTCTTTCCCCCATTTTATGAAGCGTTTGTGTTCGACTAGATCAAACGCGATTTATCTTAGGTGGAGATCAACGTGCATAGAAGGCTTAAATTGTGCCCGGGGTGTTTCGTATTTGCAACACACCAGATAAATTTATGGCGCATAAACGAACCTTGCAGCACCTTAAAACTACGCTGAAGCACAGCAGGTGCTCACGACATGCAGAAGAACAAGGAAGGGAATTAAAAACTGATTCGTACGCCCATCTGCGCGAGGTGTAAGCGGCCACCTGAGAGCCTGTCAAAATATTTCCAATCACCAAAGAGGGAAAATTGATTATTCAGGGCGTAATGTGCCTGAGCATGTAAGAAAGGTGCAGTGTCTGTATCGCGAGCAGTTTTACGGCCAAACAAAAAAGCCTCTGTTTCTGCTTTTAACACCCCAACACCTAAGGCTAAATCAACTATTTTTATCTGAAAACTTTTTGACGCGGCTAGGTAAGGCCCGTCTATTTCTATACGCGGTGTGCTGTCTGTTCCATTTAACAAGGGCTCGATATCGTCAATGTATAGAAAACCAAAACGAAAATTTAGCACTTTTTTTACAACAAAAGACTGGTCGACCACATAGCCAGGCTCATAATTTACATCGTCGACGATAGCCCAACCCGCACTAATATCGTAATGTAAGTCGAGGGTGTTTTTATTGTGGTGCAATGGCGTGTTTGAATCAGCGTACGCGCCCATTGATAGACATGTCGCGCAAACCAAAATGAAAACACGACCTAATTCTTGTAAGTTTTTGCGTTTATTTTTCATATTTCTTTTTATGAGAAAGGCTTCTTGAAAAACCTTACTTGATATTTTATATCTTTTAGTGACATTGTTTGTTATTTAATAGGCTAAAAGAAAGTTCTACCCTCGAATAACACCCATTGATCGCAGGTGCATTTCCATTTCTTTCTGCTGCCTTTCTGGGTCAGGTATGCCGAGCATTTCTTTTAGTATACGCTGAGCATTCTCCGCTAATACATTCGCTCGCTTAATCAAACCGAGCGCGCGCACCACTTCTGACTTTTCAACAGCGGGTAGTTCGCTTGACTCCCAAGCTGTAAACACGCGGTACAAGCACACAATTTCTTCACATTGCTTTTCACTCGCTTGTAACCCGTGTTGCGCTTCTTGTAATTGAGCCTCATTCAGTTGAACACTTGATTCATTATCTTCATTTTTAGGCGACAACGCATTTAGAAGTTCACGGGCCAGCACTACAACACCCTCAACGCGCTGAACATAATATTGAATCTGTTCGGCCGGCAGCGGTGCATTCACTGAAGTATTTTCATGTTCCATGTTGTCTAAACTCCATCACTTTGTATATTTAACCGTTACAGACTGTTCGTTATTTACGCGCTGAGTGTATCGTATCTTTGGTGCGAAATACTATCGACCAAGACGGTTTTTCGATACATTAACGCTTCTCAAACCATAGCGAAAAGCACTCTTCCACTAAGGGCACTCTGATATGCTACAACGACTGATTCAACGACTAGCGGCCCTGCCTGCCCTAGTATTCCTCTGTTTTAGTGCATATTTTCATGCACCGACTCACGCCGAAAGACTGACTCAAGACTCCAACAAGGAACGCGCGGAATCTCGCGCTATCAGTATGTTAAGTGCCAAGTTAAAGGCTGCAATCGAAGATATTGGAGTAGTATCGACCGAAGCGGTTACGTGGGGAGATGCCAGCCTGGGGTGCCCAGAGCCGGGAAAGATGTATATGCAAATCGTCACACCTGGGTATCGAGTGCTTTTGCAGCATGCAGCTAAGAAATACTCGATTCACATGGATACGCGCCGTGCTATCGTCTGCGACAAAGACTTTAAGGCGTTGCGCTAGGCGCCGACTTGCGCAACCAATTAATCACCGGCTTCCACTGCGCTAGGTCTTGCTTAACGCGACTTGGCGGCAAATCAAATATGGTCAAACCAGCGTCCATAGTGAGTACATAGTTTTGAGTATCTCGCAGCGTAGTAACAATCGGTAAACCTAGACGCGATAAAAATTCTTTTAGGATCTTAAAATACGAGGTGTTGGCACGAACACGGTTGGCAATTAAACCCACTTGAACACCACTCTCCAAAATACCAGAACGGTGCAAATTCATTACAAAGCGTAAACACGCCTTGATATCGTTAGGTGACGAAAGCACGGGAATCAGCACGCGATCACCTGCGTGCAAAATATTTTGCACATTTTCTAAAGTCCACGCCGCAGGCATATCGTGAACAACCCAGTCTGCGTCACCAAAATCTATCACATCATCCACTTTAGCGGTAACTGAACGCAGCCTCGCGTATGACGCTGGACGGCCACGATGCCAGTCACTACTGCACTTAAGTGCATCGTGATCGACTAAGAGTACATTTTTATTTTGATTTGCGAAGTACGCTGCGATATGGGTAGAGATGGTCGTTTTACCGGCCCCGCCTTTTGGGTTTGTAACAAAGACTTGTTCCATGGTTTAAATTTTCGCCACAGCACTTAATTTAGGAAGGCGCTCTAGTGATGGTGGTGATGCTCACCCTCTTCCATCACCCGATCGGTTGTTTCTACCTGATTCGGATTAGAGCCATTCTTGTCACTCTTTTCAGTATAGCCGGGAGATGAACCTTCGATGAGTATTTTATCGTGAGTCTCATGTTGATGACTGTGGCCATGCCCCAAATGAGCGAAACCAAAATAGAGTGTCCAAACCCCAAACAAGATCACCAAAACCCCCATACCAACACGCAAAGATTTTAATTGGAGGAAGTGCTTGAGCCGCTCACCTGCAAGCCCACCAATCAAGACCGCAGGAAGTGTACCGCAGCCAAAGGCAAGCATTACCAGTGCGCTCTCGGCAACGTTTGCTTTTGCCACGGCCAGCGCCAATGCCGAATACACCAAACCGCAGGGCAGCCACCCCCAAATACACCCAACAACAAAAGCGCCTAGATTACTCGTTACAGGAAAGAATTTTTGACCGATAGGTTGCAGTATTTTCCAAAGTTGAGTGCCAACACGCTCAAGAAGTGTCAGTACTTTCCACCACCCTGTGAGATACAAGCCCATTAGAATGAGCATAATACCGGCCACAATCCGCAGGCTTCCTATGCCCAGGCCAAGCTCAAGTATCCCCCCCAATATTCCAGCAAGAAAACCTATGACTGTATAGGTAGAAATCCGACCCAAATTGTAGCTCAGAATTAAAGCGAAGCGCTTGGCCCGGCCTGCATTGGGCAATGCAAATGACAGCGCTGCAACGATGCCGCCACACATGCCTAAACAGTGGCCAGCCCCCATTACACCCACGATAAATGCGGGTACTATTACTTCGAGTAAATTCACGTTACTTTCGGTTAACCGTTTGTTTGGTATTTTTGCTCGCGTCTGAAGGCGTGTTTTTTTTCGGTGTATCTCGATCGAATAGGATGCGCCTTCCTTCGGTATCGAGATCTTCTAGCTGACCCGACTTTACCGACCAGATAAATATATAGATGGCAAGCGAGAGCAAGATTAAAGCGATGGGTATGAGTATAAAAAGACTATTCATTTTTCGGCCTTTAGCTTTAATTTAAAAAACTGAATGGTCAATGCATTTAAGACAACTAAAAGCGAACTGATAGACATGCCAATGGCCGCTGCCCAAGGAGGGACATAACCCATCGCCGCTGCTGGCAGTACGCTGAAATTATAGAGAAACGCCCAGCTCAGATTTTGTTTAATTTTTGCCTTGATGCAAAGCGACAATTCGCGCACTTCGATTAAACGCTCTAAATCGCCAGTAGTCAAAACAGCATCCGCATGAATTTGAGCCAAACGCGTTGCATCTCCTACCGCTATCGATATATCTGCAGCACTCAGTACGGGAACATCATTAATACCATCACCCAACATTAATACCTTTTTACCAGATTTTTGCAGGTTCTGAATGTGATCAAACTTATCTTCCGGTGACTGTGCCGACTTGTACGGCAAGTTAAAAACCTTACAAAAAGCGGCGACATTTTCTTCACGATCGCCACTCAACACCTCACAAGCAACGTTTTTACTTTCAAAATAACCCATTACATGCGAAATGTGTTCGCGCGGTACATCTTCAAATAAAATCCAAGCGATAGCCAAGTTATTCTTACTAAGCAAACACCACAAACCCTCGCCCGGATATTCTATTTGTTTACCTTCACAAGCAAAACCAGCACTACCAAATCGATAGGTGTCTCCTTCCAAAACAGCACAAACCCCTTTGCCTGACACAACCTGAACCTTATGCACACCACTCTTTGGCACAATATTCTGGAAGGCTCCGGCAATCGGATGTTTACTGCCAAACTCCATGCCTGCTACCACCGCAAGCACGGCGTCTTTTTTACGATTCCATTCTCGATTCTCTCTATTCTCGGTTTCAAGCCCCCCCTCTGGCATGATTGCCTCGCGGCTATCGCTACCCAACACAATAACGTCTTTTATTGTTAGAGCGCCTTTTGTGAGCGTGCCAGTTTTGTCGAATACTACAGTATCGATGGTGGGCATTTTTTCGATAAAGTGCGCCGAACTCACCAATAGACCGAAGCGTCTTAGGGTATTGATACCCGCAGTTACAGCCGCTGGTGTCGCAAGCGAAAGCGCACACGGGCAAGTAGCAACCAACACAGAGAGCACGATCCATAACGCGCGTTCGGGTACTTGGTTATACCAATACACCGCCACCAAACTTGCAGATAACAAAACAAACATCACAAATTTACTTGCGAAACGGTCTGCCATAGAAATAATCTTTGGCTTTTCTGTTGTCGCTTTGTCGATCATTCTTTCTATTGCGGCTAAGCGTGTATTTTTACCAATGGATTCAACGCGAATCACGAGTGGTGATTCTCCGTTGGTGCTACCGGCAAACACTTTGTCGTGAACCTTTTTAACAAGTGCTTCAGATTCGCCCGTTAGCAAAGATTCATTGACACTACTTCGACCATCAAGCACCGTCCCATCACAGGGAATGACTGCACCAGCTACAACACGAATACTTTGCCCTGCCTGAACCGCATTAATAGGCTGCGCTTCAACATCATTTTCGCGAACAACATCCACTGTGACCGGCAGCAGTTGCGACATTCGCTCACTCGCAAACGCGCTACTATGACGCACCTTCATTTCAACAAAGCGGCCAAGTAAAAGAAAAAAGGTAAACATTGAAATGGAATCAAAATACACGTCGCCACTTACACCACCACTTGCGCCACCAGCGCCCAGAGTGACGAACGCACTCGCGATATAAGCCAGGCCAATAGCTAGGGCAACCGGTACATCCATGGTTAAACTATTATTTTTTATACTGCGCCATGCATTACTAAAAAAGCTTTGCGCACTGTAGAGCACGACCGGTGTGGCAACGATTAAACTGACGTAACGAAAAAAGCTACGCCACTGATCATCCATTCCCTGTATGGCACCGGCATGCAAGGCAATGGCAAACATTCCTACCTGCATCATCCCAATACCAGCGACACCGAGTCGCATGATTGCGCGACGACTTTCTTTTTTTCTCTGAGCTGACAAGTTAGATTCGGAGTACGGACTGGCCTGAAACCCAATTTCAGATAAAACAGAAAAGATGTCGCTTAAGGGAGCTGCGGATTTATCCCAAACTAGACGGCAGCGGTAATTGCTCGCGTTAACACTCACAGATGTAACGCATTCCAACATGGCAAGTCGCTTTTCGATTAACCAAGCGCAGGCTGCACAGCTAATTCCACTAATAGATAACTGCACTTCCGATTGATCTTCGTCGAGCGGGTAAACAAACTCCTCCTGCACCGCTGCAAGATCGTAAGCATTGAAATTAGTAGGGTTTTCTTCCGCTTTGATATTTTTTTTATCGCGGTAGCGATAAAAGTCCACCAAACCACCGCTGGAGATCGCAGTGGCAACGGTTTGACAGGCGATACAACAAAAGCTTTCTGTTTCTCCGTCGATCGGAGCAGAATATTCATCAACAGCGGGAAGACCGCAATGAAAACACGCGGTCATGGGATCAATTCATTTGTGCAGTATCTGACTGGTGCAAATCTAATTCACCATGCAGGCGCCAAGATTCTTGATCAGATTTTTTTGAAATCATGCGTAAATACCAACGCCCATCTAAGCGGCCGTCGAGATCGCTGCGAAACCGCCGGGCATCAATACGGTTTAAGGTAAGAGTAACATCCAATTCAGACTTGGCTGGATGCGACACAAGGAGCGTTATAACGTCTACATCAACATCTTGATTAAAACCGACAATAATTTCGCCACTCACTCTATCAAGCTTAACATCGGCCTCTAAACCAAGTGATTTTGCATAGGCTTCTGAAGAGCTTTCTTGCGCAAGCATGCGCCCTTCTTTGTAATAATTGTCTGACACTTTATCGTCAGCACCCTTTACAGCCAGTGTAATAAAAATAGAGGAAACAACGAACACCACAATCATGGGCGAAAGCACAAACCAACACCATGGCTCTTGGTACCACTTTTGTTCGGAACATTCTTGGTTCATGATTTACTTAGGCTCGGGCCCCATAAAATTAGTTTTTTCTAAGGATTGAATCTTGTCATTATCTTTAGAAATAACACGAATATTTATCGTCGTTTTTTCTGTATCTAGCGCTTTTCGTGGAACGGAAACCCTCAGAGGAACAGAAAAAACCTCGCCTTCCTCTACTTCAAGCGGCCGGTAACGATCGATCACAAATGGGTAATCGCCTTCCACTAACACTTGGTAGCGATGCGCCTGCCGATCTTTATTGCTGATCTTAAGCGTATAAACGTTCTGTATATTCTCGGCATTTACCCGATAGAGACGCACACCACGGTCACGCAGTACATCAACCTCGATAGGAGTGCGCGTAAAGATGGCATACAAAAACGCACAACACATAAGGGCAACCGCGAAACTGTAACCAAACAAGCGAAAACGAACAAAATTGGTTTTTCCTGTTGCTAACGCATCTTCCGAAGTAAAGCGAATCAGGCCGCGAGGGTACTCCATTTTGTCCATAACAGCATTACATGCATCAACACATAAACCACAGTTAATACATTCGTACTGCATGCCATCGCGAATATCGATATCAACAGGGCAAACCTGTACACACCAAGAACAATCGATGCAGTCGCCCATTCCTTTTTCTTTGTAGTCTTTATCGCCGGATTTTCTCGGCCCTCTACTTTCACCACGCTTTGGGTCGTAGTGCACGGCTAGCGTATCTTTGTCGTACATCACCGACTGGAAACGCGCGTAGGGGCACATATATTTGCACACCTGCTCGCGCATCCAGCCAGCATTTAAATAGGTCATAGCTGTGAAAAACAAGGTCCAAAATGCAGCGACAGGGTGGGCACCGATAACCAACATTCCGGCATTGTCGCGATGGGGAATCAACCCGAGAAGCAGCTCCCTTATTGGCACAAAATACCCGATAAAGGTCACGCCCGTAATAAAGGCGATTAACACCCAAGACGCGTGGGTAGCTGATTTCCGCCAAATTTTATTAAAATTCCAGGGCGACCTATCGAGTTTGATTTGTTTATTTCTGTCGCCTTCAAAAAAATGTTCGACGGAAATAAACATCAGTGTCCAAACCGTTTGCGGGCAAGTAAAACCACACCAAACGCGACCTAATAAAACCGTGACCGTGAACAATGCAAAGGCCGCGATAATAAGCAGCCACGCCAGTAGCATAAAATCTTGTGGCCAAAAGGTCAGCCAAAGCACATGAAACTGACGTGCAGGTAGATCGAAAAGAACCGCCGGGCGATCATCAATACTAAACCAAGGAAGAAGGATGTACGCGGCAATTAAGGGGAGGCCGGTATAGCGCCGAATGGCTTGAAAAAAGCCCGCGACCTTGCGGGTATAGATTTTCTTTTCTGACTCATAGAGGTTTACGTAGCGAATACTTTCTTGGCTGTCAGATTTATTGTCTGCCACGTCTACCTCTATATTTAATATTGCCTAAACTGTCTTATTCGTAATCGAAAGACAACGAGTAAACATAAGCGGTTAGCAAGTGAATTTTCTCTTCACGCAAAAGCTCTTTTTGCGCAGGCATATTGTTATTCAAACCACTGCGTAGCGCATGCATAATACCATCACGCGTACCATCATATAGCCAAACAGCATCCGTCAAGTTAGGCGCGCCAATAGCTTGTACGCCTTTTCCGTCTGAGCCATGGCAAGCGGTACAATTTTGCTCAAACAAGGCTTGGCCGTCACTCGCAGCACTGGCGCTATGCTCTTGCCCAGAAATTTTTAATACGTAGTCAGTAATTTGAGAAATTTTCTCTTCACCCAAAATCGCGCCCCAAGCTGGCATCGCTCCAGCACGACCATTCACCAGTGTTTCTTTAATCTGTTCTGGTGCGCCACCGTACAACCAATCCACATCGGTTAAGTTAGGAATGCCAAAATTGCCACCGCCATCCGCACCGTGGCACACCGCGCAGTTATTGGCAAATAACCGAATCGCCATTTTCATCGCGCCATTATCATGAATAAGGTCTTCCACTGGCATTTTACTGTACACATCGTAACTTTCTGCGTATTGCTCCAAGGCTTTCTCTTGGTCTGAAGCAAGCTCGTTGTGTTGCGTCCAACCACCTATACCGGCCCAAACACCGGGATACCAAATGAGGTACACAACGGTAAAAATGATCGTTGCTAAAAACAGTTGGAACCACCATTTTGGAAGTGGGTTATCGTATTCTTCAATGCCATCATACACATGCCCCGTGGTTTTATTTTCGGGGTCTTCCATATCTTTTACCGCAACCTTGCGATTTGCCAGCAGCACCCAAAGTACTAGGGCCAGAGACACAGCGGTCAGACCAAAAATCCAAATACTCCAAAATATGCTCATAATCGTATCGCCCTAATTTTTTTCTTGTGAATCAGCATTTTTCGCCTCGTCACCTTTATTCGTTTTATCTGCCGTATGCACTTCATCTGCGAATGGCAGATTTGCGGCTTCTTTAAATTTTTGTTTACGCCTTGGAGAAAACGCCCACCAGCAAATCGCAAAAAATGCGATGGCTACTAAAATCGTCGAGATGCCTCGTAATGTATTAATATCCACAGATTATCGCTTGTACTTTTTCAATGTGCCGAGCTGTTGCAAATACGCTACAAGCGCGTCGATTTCTGTCACGCCTGCAACCGCTTGTTTTGCGCCAGCAATATCTTCATCGGTGTAAGGCACACCCACCAAGCGCAAGGCTTCCATTTTTTTCGCGGTATGCTTGCCATCAAGCTTTGCGTCAAACAACCACGGAAACGAAGGCATATTTGAATTTGGCACTACGTTACGGGGATTATATAAATGAGCTTTGTGCCATTGATCGCTGTAACGTTTACCCACACGCGCCAAATCTGGCCCGGTACGTTTTGAACCCCATAAAAACGGGTGTTCATACACAGACTCGCCAGCAACGGAATAATGGCCGTAACGCTCAACCTCAGCACGCAGAGGGCGCACCATTTGCGTATGGCAAACATTACAACCTTCGCGAATATAAATATCACGCCCTTCCAGCTCGATCGCCTTAAAGGGTTTTAACCCCGCGATTGGCTTTGCTGTTTCATCAATAAAAAATTGAGGAACAATTTGCACAAGACCACCAAAACTAATGGCAACGACGATCAATACGATCATCAAACCAAGGTTTTTTTCTACGATGTCATGATTTTTCATTTTTTCTTCCCCTTACACCGCTTGTGGTTCAGCCGCAGCTGCTGAATCTTTTTGTTCTTCTGGTTCTTCATCGGTAATAGTGCGGTAAGTGTTGTAAGCCATTAGCAACATACCTGTAAGAAAGAATACCCCACCGAGGAAACGCACGAAGAAACCCGGATAACTCGCTTCAACAGACTCCGCAAAACTGTAAGTTAACGAACCATCGCTATTAAAGGCGCGCCACATTAACCCTTGTAAAATACCGTTCACCCACATAGAAGCGATATAAAGTACCGTACCGATAGTCGCTAACCAAAAATGCATGTTAATTAAAGTAACACTGAACATTTGCTTACGATTAAACAATACGGGCACCAAGTGATACACCGCACCGATTGAAATCATGGCCACCCAACCCAGCGCGCCAGAATGCACGTGACCGATTGTCCAGTCAGTATTATGAGAAAGTGCATTTACGGTTTTGATCGACATCATTGGCCCTTCGAAAGTCGACATGCCGTAGAACGAAAGAGAAACAACAAGAAAGCGCAAGGTAGGGTCGGTACGCAATTTATGCCAAGCGCCCGACAGCGTCATAATACCGTTGATCATACCACCCCAAGAAGGAGCCAACAGAACCAGAGACATCACCATACCTAATGACTGAGCCCAATCAGGCAATGCTGAGTAATGAAGATGGTGAGGGCCAGCCCAAATATAGATGGAGACCAAAGCCCAGAAGTGCACAATCGATAGCTGGTAAGAATATACCGGACGCCCAGCTTGCTTAGGCACGAAGTAATACATAATACCCAAAAAGCCCGCAGTTAAGAAAAAGCCCACCGCGTTATGGCCGTACCACCATTGAATCATTGCATCGGCAGCACCACCGTATGCAGAGTAAGACTTCATTGCATGAACAGGAACCGCAGCACTGTTAACTAAA
This sequence comes from Agarilytica sp., assembly GCA_045430305.1. Taxonomy (GTDB): domain Bacteria; phylum Pseudomonadota; class Gammaproteobacteria; order Pseudomonadales; family Cellvibrionaceae; genus Agarilytica. The sequence goes on from JAILXW010000004.1 coordinate 132,528, forward strand.
TGCAGCACGGCTACAGTGATGATAAATGCGCCGAAAAACCAATTCGCCACATAAATATGTGACGTTTTTCTTTTGATGATTGTGCCGAAGAAAACAAGCGCGTATGCGACCCACACCAAAGTAATTAATATATCGATAGGCCATTCAAGCTCTGCGTACTCTTTACCGCTGGTATACCCCATAGGCAAAGAAATTGCCGCTGCTAGAATAATCAATTGCCAACCCCAAAAGGTAAAGCTAATTAATGGGCCACCCCAAAGCACCGCCTGACACGTTCGCTGTACGACGTAATAAGACGTCGCAAACAACGCGCAACCGCCAAAAGCAAAAATAACCGCATTAGTATGCAATGGGCGTAAACGACCAAAGTGCGAGTAAGGCTGAAGAATATCGTTCAGCTCAGGCCAGTACATTTGTGCAGCGAGCAATACTCCCACCGCCATACCGACAATCCCCCACACAATCGTCATGATGGTGAACTGACGCACCACTTTATAGTTGTAATTGGGATGATCGTGCGCGTGTGCTGTGCCGTTTTCGGCCACACCGCTATTTGCCACGTCACTCATATGAAAGACCTTAGTTGATATGCTAATAATTGGGCCTGATAACGACACCTTGCTGCGAAAAAGGCGCAGCTGCCCCAAGGTTTCGTATCAGTGATTGGGATTATAGTTAGAATTTGTAAATTAATTTTGATTGGCGTCAATAGCATCAAGATTTTTTGCCGGTAATAGGCATTAAAGATGCTACGAGCAATATGATGACATAGCGAAAAGATGCGAAGCGCAGATCGGTGCGGAATTATACACAATCCCGGCACCGACCAAACGGCATTCTGGCTACAAAACAGACAGCCTTGGTTTACGAAAAACCCTACAGGTTATAGGCCTTTTTACTACAGAAGGTCGCGACCTTTTTGTGCCGCGATGCGCATGCGTAAGGCGTTTAGTTTAATAAAACCTTCGGCATCTTTTTGATCGTAGGCGCCAGCATCATCTTCAAAAGTTGCGATACTCTCATCAAAAAGACTTTGATCAGAACGGCGCCCGACAACTGTTACTGCACCTTTGTACAATTTTAGACGCACATCGCCATTCACCACGGCTTGAGATTCGTCGATAGCAGTTTGCAGCATTTTACGCTCAGGGCTCCACCAGTAACCGTTGTACACCAACTCGGCGTACTTCGGCATCATGGCGTCTTTTAGGTGTGCCACTTCACGATCTAGCGTTAGCGACTCAATTGCACGGTGCGCAGGAAGCATAATTGTGCCGCCTGGTGTTTCGTAACAGCCGCGCGATTTCATGCCTACGTAGCGGTTTTCGACAATATCCAAACGGCCAATACCGTGTTTACCACCAAGTTTGTTTAGTGTTTCTAGCATTGTCGCTGGCGATAATGCTTCACCATTCAATGCAACAGGGTCACCATTTTTGAAACTTAACTCAATGTATTCTGGCTTATCGGGCGCCTCTTCCGGCGACACTGACCAACGCCACATGTCGGCTTCTGCTTCTGCCCACGGATCTTCCAAAATGCCGCCTTCATACGAAATGTGCAGCAAGTTAGCATCCATTGAATAGGGTGACTTTTTCTTAGCATTTGCAAAATCTACTGGAATGTTGCGCTCGGCACAGTATTCCATCAACGTTTCACGCGAACTCAAATCCCACTCGCGCCAGGGGGCAATAACTTGAATGCCGGGCTTAAGTGCATAGGCACCCAATTCGAACCGTACCTGGTCATTGCCTTTGCCCGTTGCCCCGTGAGAGATAGCATCTGCACCCGTCTCGTTAGCAATTTCAATCAAACGCTTGGCAATCAAAGGGCGCGCTATAGAGGTGCCTAGTAAGTACTCACCCTCATAGATTGTATTGGCTCGAAACATAGGAAATACGTAATCGCGTACGAACTCTTCGCGCAAGTCGTCAATATAGATCTCTTTCACACCGAGCGCTTCCGCTTTGGCGCGCGCAGGCTCCACCTCTTCACCCTGACCGATATCTGCTGTGAAGGTCACGACCTCGCAGCTATATGTGTCTTGCAACCAACGCACAATCACCGAGGTATCGAGACCGCCGGAATAGGCAAGAACGACTTTATTGATATCTGACATGAGGACTCCTAACGTTAAAAATCACCCGCAGAGGTGCGAGGGGAGCGGATTTTATCCGTAAAAAGGATGTTTGAACAGAGACGGACGTTGAGCGAGCTATTCGTTTGCAGCCAAAGGCAAGACTTCTACTTCTTCCACCCGCTCTACGCGCAAGGTCACACGACGGTTTTTAGCGCGACCGGAAGAAGTAGCATTTGTAGCTACAGGGTAGCGTTCACCATGCCATCGCACTTGAATCCATTCTTCAGGAATGCCACGACGCGTAAGGTACTCGGCGACCATCTCAGCACGCTGTTTCGATAGTTCCAAGTTATCCGCTCGATCACCAGGCGAAGAAGTATGGCCGTCGATAAAGAACTGGCGAACTTTGTTGTCATGTTTCACCAAGGCAAGAACATGATCAAGCTTCCGTAAATTCTCGCCACGCATACCATCGTTTTCTTCCACCGGACCAGCAGGGAAATATAACGCCGAGCGCTTCATTTGATCGAAATTGCGCGGTAAAAGGCTCGCCAAGCAATTCACATAGCTTTTGTAGGCTTTCTGGAAACCAATATTACTGAGCACCAAACGGACATGTGGATTCCCCTCATCCTCAAACCATGCTTTACGCATAAATTCGATTTCGTTACCCGCCCCCAATTCCGACATCATTTTTTCTGCATTTTGAGTCCCTAACCACATAGGGCGCGTGCCGCGCTTAACCGAAACATGACCGAGTGACTCAACACTCTCTTCTCCCATGCCGTCAGCCTTCCAAACCGGCGCTTTGGCGTATACCGCTGCATTACCAGCATCAAATTTGGCTGCATGAGTCTTTAGGTAAAAGTTTGATGTTTCACCAGCTCGCGTACGGAATACCGCCTTACCAAACAGAGGCACCTCGTGCTCTAAGCTACATTGAAAAACGGATGTTTGGGCGCGCCAGCTACTGTCATTAATCGCATTGGTGTACAGCGCAGCAGACGCTGAAGTAACCATAAAGAAACTCAAGCAAAGAGAAGCACACACAGAAAGTAACCGACTGAACATGAGCAAGCACACCAATTAATAAGACCACAGCTATACAGACTATAACGGCAAATGTAGGTGTAGCTTTAGCCAAACTCGGGGCTATTATCATCCAAATAGAGGGCAGCCCCCTCAGCTAGCGCACATGCAGATTGCGTCGAATTCCGGTAGGATGCGCCACAACTAAAACAACTCGCTATTTTCAGTATGACGCAAGTACTCACGATTACCGCCCCCGACGACTGGCACATTCATCTACGCGATGGCGAGGCCCTCGAACTCACCGTACCCCACGTAGCACAGAGCTTTGAGCGGGCCATTATCATGCCGAACCTGGTACCTCCGGTGACTAATGCTGAAGAGGCCATGGGGTACAAAGAGCGTATCTGCGCACAAATTCCTACTGGTGACACGTTTGAACCACTGCTAGTACTTTATCTCACAGACCTCACAGACGCAGAAACCATCAGAAAGGCCAAATCTGCTGGTGTAGTTGCATGCAAGCTTTACCCTGCAGGCGCCACAACAAACTCTGACTCGGGTGTAACAGACATTAAGAACATTTACCCCGCACTTGAGGCAATGCAAAAGCACGGAGTAAAACTACTTGTACACGGTGAAGTGACCGACAGCAGCATCGACATTTTTGATCGCGAAGCGGTATTTATTGAAGAAAAACTAAAGCAGGTGGTACAAGACTTTCCAGAGCTCAAAATAGTGATGGAACACATCACCACTAAGGATGCTGCAGACTTCGTAACTGAAAGCAGGCCGAATGTAGCGGCGACCATCACCGCCCACCACCTGCTATACAACCGTAACCACATGCTTGCTGGCGGTATTCGTCCACACTATTACTGTTTACCAATTTTGAAGCGAAGCCTGCATCAAGATGCCCTAATCAAAGCGGCTACCAGCGGAAACCCAAAATTTTTCTTGGGCACAGACTCGGCCCCCCACACACAAAACAAAAAAGAAACTGCATGCGGCTGTGCCGGTGCGTACACCGCTTACACTGCGATCGAACTTTATGCTCAAGCCTTTGAAGACGCTGGCGCCCTCGACAAATTAGAAGGCTTTGCCAGCCACTTCGGCCCCGACTTTTATGAATTACCGCGCAATAGTAAAAAAGTCACCATCGAAAAAAGCGATTGGCAGTGCCCCGGTTCTTTCGACTTTAATGGCGAAAAGCTCATTCCTCTAAACGCCGGTGAAACATTGCATTGGAAACTACAGCGCGCATGAGTGACAACGAAAACCAAAAGCAGCCCATGGCACAACGCTTTCGCGGTTTTTTGCCTATAGTGATCGACGTGGAAACCGGCGGCTTTAACAATGCCACCGATGCATTGCTCGAAATTTCTGCTGTAAGTTTAAATTTACAAGACGGCGTATTAAACCGCTCAGAAACAGTAGAGTTTCATGTTGAGCCTTTTGAAGGTGCAAATATTGAAGCTTCTGCGTTGGAATTTACTGGCATAGACCTTCACAATCGCGAAACAGTGCCAGAACAACACGCGCTAGAAGAAATATTTAAATTTGTACGTAAAGAAATAAAAGCCCACGGCTGCAATCGCGCAGTACTTGTTGGTCACAACGCACATTTTGATTTAGGTTTTTTAAACGCTGCCAGCGAACGCTGCACAATAAAGCGCAACCCCTTCCACCCCTTTTCTTGCTTTGACACATCGACACTTTCTGGCCTCGCCTTTGGCCACACAGTATTAGCGCGTGCATGTGCATTAGCAGAAATAGAGTTTTCAAATAAAGAAGCGCACTCTGCTGCGTACGACGCAGAAAAAACAGCAGATTTGTTCTGTGTAATCGTCAATCGCTGGCGCGAACTGGGTGGTTGGCCATTACCTGTAGTAGAAACCCCAAGCACAGAATAGATACTATTTTTTGGGGAAACCCGCAAAACTTTCTGCCTGCAAGCCCTCGCCAAACCAGCACGCCTGTTCATCGCGAAAGATATTTGCTTTTGGACGAATGCTAGCTTCATCTAATAATGCACCAGCAGGAACTATCAATGCCTTTCCGCTCGCCACCAAGTAAGGGACACTACAGCCACACCCCTTACAAAACGCATTAGAAAAAGAACGCGAGGGGTGCTGATAACAAATGATATTTTCTTCACCCTCTATCCACTCAACATTATCGGGTCGGGTAAAAATATTCGCGGCAAACGCCGAACCAGATTGCTGCTGACACTGTTTGCAATGGCATTGATAAAAAGTTCGAAAATCATCTTCAACTGAGAATTTAACTGCACCGCATAGGCAGGCGCCTCGAAGTTTTTTTGCCATTTATTACTCCTATTTAACATCAAGATACAATAGTAGATATTAAGAGAACTTAAAAACAAAAAAGCCGGCTACCAATGGCAGCCGGCTCAATTTCTTTCCGTCAATTTTTTTATGACGGTAACCGATAAAGCTTAAAGTTTATCGGCGTTTGAAGAAAGGTAATCAGCAACACCGCTTGCTGTATTGGTCATACCTTTATCACCCTTGTTCCAGCCTGCAGGGCAAACTTGACCGTGCTCTTCAAAAAATTGAATCGCTTCGATAATACGAACCACTTCATCTACGTTACGACCAAATGGCTCATCATTAATCACTTGGTGACGCACGATACCTTTTTGGTCAATGATGAAGGTGCCGCGCATCGATACGCCAGCAGGGTAGTATGAATCGCCACCGTGCGACTCAACACCGTACGCTTGAGAGATACTGTGATCCATATCTGCAACAAGCGCATATTTCAATGGGCCAACACCGCCATCATTAACAGCGGTATTGCGCCACGCGTTGTGAGTGTGGTGAGAATCCACAGAAACTCCAACCACTTCTGCACCTAGCTCTTTGAGCTTGTCCATTCTGTGATCCATTGCGATCAATTCAGAAGGACACACAAAGGTAAAGTCCATTGGGTAGAAAAATACTACGCCAAACTTTCCTTTGATCGTGCCGGCAAGATTGAACTCACCATTAATTTCTCCGTTAGCTAGAACAGCCGGTGCTGTAAAATCTGGTGCGGGTTTACCTACGAGAACGCCCATATGCTTATCTCCAGTTTGCGTTGTTTATGTAATAGTGGTTATCAATATATTTTGTAAGGGATTAGCTGCGCCGCCTACTTGATGGCAGGCGGATACAGATCAAGAAATCTGATTGAAACAGGATGGGGATGATATCGCGAAGCTCAAGTGCGGGAGGCAGTTTTTTTCATTGCCAGAGCAGATTTTGGCTCGAATCTCACCCTCGCTATACCAGCCCGGCAAACATTACGTGAATCTGATCGCAATATACACAAACTTAATTGACAATCATTCTTATTTGCATTAACCTTTATAACAACATCACCACTTTTCAACATCCGAGATCGCAACACTTATGTTCGTTTGTATCTGTAAAGGCATTACTGACACCCAGATTCGCGAGGCGATCGATAATGGTGCAGAGAACATGGGTGAAATTCGCCAAGAACTAGGTGTTTCTAGCCAGTGCGGTCGTTGCGTACCTGCGGTAAAAGAAGTGGTACGAGCCAGCATGGATGCAAAAGCCGGCTCAATGTTCTATCAAGTCGCCTAGTAACAGGCGCTGTTTCCTACCAGAATTACCAACCTCTTATTGTAAAATACCTGTGACGCCAATGGAGTAAGCCCGCTTTTCCTGTTCGGCTTTGAAATCCCCCAGATCCAGCGATTGCCCCAATTCAAATAGCTTCTTAGATAGCACCGTACGCCCAGTACCACGATCGTACTTCACCCCCACGCTAGCAGGAAAAGCATAAGCAATAATATCGCCCCGCTCTACCCCTACTGCGTTAGGGAAGGCGATTCGCTGCAGACCGCCTTTTACTACAGATAATTCACTGCTTTGCCACACCACGATGAAGCGGTCGCCCAAAGGCCGAAGCACATTCACATGCAGACGCGTTGCCTGAGCAAAATCACCAAAAACCCCCATTAAATTACCGGCTTTCGGTACTGAATTTTCTAGATCCACCAATACCAGTGGATCAATATCCATTAGTGAACGTGCGACCAATTCTTCACCCACGTAGTCCAGCAAGTTGCTCTGCACCAAGAAATCTTTCAGTTGTTCAATGAGGGATTGGGTCGAAGCACGGGTTTGGGAGCGCAGCTCTGCATTTTCTTTTGTGCGACTGGTTTTTTCTTTATCAAGAATGGCCATCACACGCTTTAGTTCAATATTGTCGGAAGCCATGATCTTGTGCTCGGCTTCGAGTGCGGTCATTTGTTCACGCGTATCTTTTAGCTTGGCAGCTAAAGTTGCGTTATCGGCTCTTAAATTTTCAATATTGGGGTTTGATTGACAGGCGGCAAGAAGAACGCACGATACGAGACAAAAGGTTAAGCGCTTCATATAAAGTCCTACGGAGCAGATAGCAAAGTGTTTTAATTTTTATTAAGTCGCTTTACTTCTTTGTGCGAACTTTTATTTAGGAAAAACGTGCCGCTTACATTAGCATTTATGCTTATGCGGAGAAAGTAGAAGTAGAGAGAAAGTGGGCATCAGATAGCACAAAAAGCTAAGCCCCCAAAAGATAGCCCCTCAAAATAATCACCAACAAATCAGTTCGCGAGCTTATCTGAAATAATTTCGTCAAGCGCATCCGCGAGCGACTGCACACGCTGGTCACCGCCTAATTCATTGAGGGAGGCCCGCATCAAATCACGCGCTTGCCGAAACTCTTCGTCCCCGACTAATTTCCAAGCCTTAGAAGACAGAGCATCGACGACACGCTCGATGCCTTGCTTTGCCGACTCGTTATTAGGGTCGAGCTTGAGCACAGATTGATAGTCGTGAAACGCAGCTCGATTACTAGGCAAAAACAATTCACCTTTTTTTAGTTTTGCTTCAGCCCCCTTGAGCAGGCTGTCGATTTGCCCTGCCCGATCAAGCTGACTGCTCGCTGAGTTTTTCACGGTCTGCGCTTTACGGTTAGTTTTATCTATAGATAAGGCCTTGTTGGCTGAGGCTAGAGCCGAAGTGTAACGCTTGGCTTTAAGTTTATTTTCAGCCCCTTGCGCCAAACTCTGAGCAATTTGTTTTTTGCCTTTTAAAGCATCGATATTTTTAGGGTCAAGCGCTAAGGCTTGGTGATACATGTCTAGTGCGTTTCTACCCGCTGGCTTGGTCAACGCATTTTGACGCTGGTAGGCCTGCGCCTCTAGCACATAGGTCAGTACTTTTTTGCGTGTTTTCGCACTACTTTCTACCACGGAGATTTGCTTGTTAGATGTCTCCGGGTACAAGGCTGTATGAGCTGAAAGTTGTTGCTCCAAATATCGGCTTTGACCTTTTTCTGCGGCAAGCGCCGCCAAACGCGCCAAATCTTCACGGCGAAGCGTATCCAAACCCTCCTTTAAACCTGAATCTTTTGGTGCGACCTGTAAAGCATCGCGATACGCCATAACAATGGCCGAGGGGTCACGATTTGAATCGGTCGTATTTTCAAGGAAGGTAATTTTTTGTTTAATTTTCGCAAGCTGTTCGTCAACCGATTCTGACGCGTGTGAGAGGCTGGAGTTTTTTTCTAAATTACCGGGAACACTTCCGGTTTCACGTTTTATCTTCCCTGCGGCCAAAGGTGTATTTGGCAATTCCGGCAGGCTCACTTCATTTTGTGGTGTTGTTTGGTGCGCGGTTTGCTGTGACGATACCTTATTGGCTGCCGCTTGCTCGTTAGTACCACCTTCCTGAGTTTGTGTTTTCGAAGCTACTTTTTCCAATAACTGTGATGATTCAAGATTGGCACGAATCGACTCATAACGATCAACCACAGGGTCAAACAAAGCCGGGCTTTTAAAATATAAAAATACTGTCACTACCGCGATAACAAACACGCCGGCAACAAATACCGGGAAAATGGGGCGGTGTTCAGATTGCCTTTCCATCTCTTGTGAGAGCGCGTCAAATGAAGGGTATTCACTGAGTTCGCCTTCTTCTAATTCGAAAGGTTCGTCTTCTGGATAATCAACACGACTGCCTGCGTATCCCGTCGTCTGCTCACTTTGAAAGTCAGCGATAAAATCAATGCTGTGCGCAAGCACTTCGATATCGAGAGACGCCAAGTCAGCCATTAACTCTTTTGCATCTTGATAACGATCTGCCACTTTTTTGGCCATCATTTTGTCGACAATGGGCTGCAATGGCTCATAGCAGCGTGGCAATAAGGGTGTAGGCTCAGTAATGTGTTTGATACCAATGGCGACCGCCGATTCCGCATCAAAAGGAACATGCCCCGCCAAACAATAGAAAAACACCACACCTAAACTGTATATATCTGAGCGGTGATCTACCGTTTTTCCTTTTGCCTGCTCCGGGCTCATGTAATGCGGCGTGCCTATTGCCGTACCCGTTTGCGTTACGGCGGTATCAGACTCGGCCGCACGCGCGATGCCAAAATCCATTAAGACCGCACGACCATCAGAGGTATGGAACATAATGTTCTCGGGCTTGATGTCGCGATGGACATAGCCCTTACCACTGGCGTAATCGAGCGCCTTGGCAATGTCGTTAATCGCGCAAATTTTTTCGCGAATCGACATGTTGTATACGGCGTGTTTTAAATCGGGGCCGTCGATGTATTCCATCGACAAATAGAAGCAATCGTTATGCTTGCCAACATCGTGCACGGTGACGATATTGGGGTGCACTAACTTACTGACAATTTTAGCTTCGCGAAAAAAGCGCTGATTAAAGTTAGGGTCGTCAGCCAAGGCCCGAGACATCACCTTAAGCGCCACTTCCCTTTCAAAGACCTCTTGCACGGCCAAATAAACCTTCGCCATTCCGCCCCTGCCGAGTAAACGAAGAACTTCATAACCGGGAATTTCTAGGGTCATTAAATACTACCAGCTCGCGCGAGCGTTTCTTGGCATTGAGTGGAGAATTTAGCCGGAGGAGAAGCTCTACGAGCTTCATCAATTTCGGGCGTACAGTAGATAGATAATAGCTTACTTAAGGATGCAGGTTGTAGTTGCCGCCCGCCAAAATCCTTAGGCGCCATGAATTAGCGGCAAACCGGGGTGAATACGTATCGATTTAATCAAATTTGCGACTGTAAATAGTTTTCTAGACCGACCCTGCCAATAAGACCAAGTTGTTGCTCTAGCCAATAGGCGTGGTCCATTTCGGTATCATCCAGCAGCGTGACCAGCATGTCGCGGGTAACGAAATCTTGCTCAGTTTCGCACAAAGCAATAGCAGATTTGAGCGCAGCACCAACGGCGTTTTCCACATCTAAGTCATTCTGCAACATGGCCGGCACATCTGCACCAATATTAAGCCCATCTCGCGTCACCATATCAGGCCGCCCCTCCAAAAAGAGAATACGCTGAATCAGTTTTTGTGCGTGGCCTTTCTCATCGTCAAACTCGTGGGCGATACGCTCATAGAGTTTGTTCAAACCCCAATCGGCATACATTTCGGAGTGAATGAAATATTGATCCATTGCTGCTAGTTCATACGCCAGAAGACCGTTAAGTGCGTCAATAATGTTTTGCTTGCCTTTCATAAGGGTATCTCCCACTTACTCTTCAATTTGCGTTTGCAAATAATTTTGTAAATTCATAGTAGCGATTTGATGCTCTTGTGTTTCTAACCAATCGACATGCTCTTCTTCATATTCGAGAATATCTTCTAACAGTGAGCGGCTAACAAAATCTTTTTCCTTTTCACACAATGCAATAGCATCTTTTAACTGGGTAATTTGGGCATGTTGAAATTTCATATCACAGGCAAACATTTCTTCTGTGTGCTCACCAATTAGCAATGGTGAAAGCTGCTGTAAATTAGGTAAACCCTGCAAAAATAAAACGCGCTCTATAAGCACATCGGCTTGTTTCATGTCCTTAATGGATTTTTTGTAACACGCCTCGTTTAAGCTTTCAAAACCCCAATTTTTGAACATGCGCGCGTGCAAAAAATAGCGATTAATTGAAGTAAGTTCTGCCGTTAAAACTTTGTTGAGCGCCGCAATAATAGTGCTACTGGCTTGCATGGAGGCCTCCTTATCGAGGGTGGATAAATATGGCGTTCCGGCAGTTTAGCGAATTCATACAAAAACTCAAAATTTCTTTTTAATTCAATGAGATATAAAACATAAATGCGAGTGATTGCGATTTCTAGATTTACTGCAACAACAAAAAAACCCCGACAAATGCCGGGGTTATCTCTTACATACTTAGCCGTGTTTTTTGTTGGTGACCCTGTTAGCAGCCAGATCCGTTTTCGTCTTCGGTCCAGCAGGTGTCAAAACGATACATGCTAATGATGGCAGAGTAACCATTCGTACTACCACATGCCAAATATCCGTTTACATCCACTCGGCTTGCGCTGTAATGGTTGGTACACGTTCCCGACGCTTCTTCATCGAAAGAACCTGGGGGTGGTTCTACAGCCTCGATAGTGACTGTGATGGTTTCCTCTACGGTGTTGTCATCGCTATCGGTCACGGTGTATGTCACTTCATGGTCACCCACGCTATTGCAGTCGACACCACTGTTTTGAATACCGCCAGTAAGCTCACCATCTTCCACATCGCTTGCCGTCGCACTTGGCGTGCAGTCAGTAGTACCTTCTTGGTAAACATATGGCCCAGATGCAATGCTTAACACTGGAACTTCACCGGACGTTGGTGGTGGAGGTGGCGGAGGAACAATACCATCTACACGACGGTTGTTCGCGAACAAAAAGTCCGTGAGGTATTTTGGATATTCAAAGCCGCTCTTGTTGACATAAGCACCGCCAGACATCCACTCTTGGCTTTTATCTCCTGTTGGCCAAGCATGACCCACATCGATCATTCCTACGATTGAAATTACAGTTTTGCCGTCTTTTTTACCGAGTCGTTCATCGGCCAACGCGCCATCGTCATCAATCACTGTGGTTACGGCACTCAGGTCATCTGATCCATACATCGATTGCATAATGTCTGCGTTGTCTTTTACCCAGTCCACATCCACTAATGCGATCGTACCCTGACCGTATGATCCGCTTCCGTCACCGCCCAAGTCATGATCACCATATGCAAGAGATGAAATTTGCGTTTGCAGGGCTTCAGGGTGGCCGCTTGCGTTAGCAAGCTTCTGGCACTTGCCAATGCCGCGACTCACGTTACCACCGGGGGTTGGGTCTAGCGCTTCTGTATCTTGATTACTACCGACAGAGGGGCCTGCAACTGAGCCAATACCGGCAAAGTAATGTGGGTATTCACACGCCATTTGAGCCGTCATTGCGCCACCAGAACTTAACCCTGAAATGTAAACTTGAGCGGGGTCTATATTAAGTGCTGTGTCTGCAAGTAGCTCATCAACAATGGCAACCAACGCATCCGCGTGGTTCGAGTCATCTGTGGCCAAGTTGTAATCCCAACACCCTGGGTACGCCGCGTTGGCAAAAGGAATTGCGACAACCATTCCGTATTCATCAGCAACTTCGCTCCAGTTGCCGCCATTTTTCAAATCGTCGTGTGATTGCGCGCAACCATGAAGGTTCACCATCAATGCTCGTTTGCCGTTGATGATTTTTGAATTTCCAGCAATGGGGGTTTCAGGCGTATAAACGTGCGTCGCTTTACCAATGGTGCCACCCACCGTGCCACCATCATTCCAACCTGCAATAACCGATGCAGACATACTGATCGAAAGAGCCAATAACGAAGTTTGTTTTAATAGTTTCATAGCATCCTACCTTTTTCCTTGTGCCCAATCCGGGCTTAGCCGTGTTGTTGAGTTACTGATTGTTGAGCCGTTTGTTTTTGAGCCGCTTGTGTTATATGTCACAAAGCTGACTTCAAATTAGACAAAGGCTGGGCGGTTGACAACCGCTCAACAAACGACCAAGTTCACTCAACAAAAACATAAAACTTTTTTCCAAAAATCCTGTTTTTCATACAATAAATAATTGTTAGAAAAAGCGATAAATTCGTTTGGCGCCTAAAAGCCTACTTATAAAAAATACAAAAATACGTGCTTCTGATTCTACTAAGGTGCTTTTTGGGTATTGAAGACATCAAAATTAGAACTTGTTTTTCTATATGAGAAAAAAAACAATATAAAAGCAATCTCTTTACAATTAAGTGTGCTAATCCGACTTGAGAGATGATTCAGATATAAAAAGGAAGGAGAAAAACAACTAAATAAGGCCGTAGAAAGCTAAGCTGTTCTTTTTTTGTTGAGCTATTTCCCTGGGCGCTTGGCATTCCAGATATAGATACCAGATATCGCAAAGAAGCAGAAAAACAGTGCGAACAGATCAAGTACCCATGGGCCTGCAGCCCCCAAAAATCTACCTGCGTGTATATCGAGCATAAGCTTTTCCCAGGTAATGACCCGGCTTTTCGCTTTTCGCTTCACGGCTTGTTCAATTTGAGCAGGAGCAACCGCCGCTTCAGACCAACTCACAGCGATTCGTCGGCGCAAAGGCTGCCAGGTCATGCTATCTAGGTCGACTTCATATATGCCTGCATGACTTAAAACACACACCTGAGGGTGACAGGAGCCAATTTTCTGAATCGGTTGTGGTAACCCAGCCTTGGTATGCACCACCTCGATTAGCTCATTGGCTTGGGTCATTAACGCAAGCCCGTTTGAACAAGCTGCCACCCAATATTGCTCTAGTAAAAGAGCACCCACCAACTCGCCTTCGCAAGCTTCAATTTCTTGCTCGTTATGAAAGAGAAGGGGGGCAGCCCAAAGCGCCCAGTCTTGATTCAGAGGGAAAGCGCGCACGCTCGGCTCTGGCACGCGATAAAGGTGCAGTAATACGGAATTACCAATGAAGTGGCGATCTAAACCCGTTCCATGAGTATGGTTAAGCAGCACGCCACTGACACTCAACAAAATGACAATAAGAGCGCTGGTTAAACCAATACGCTTGTGCCACTTGGTTAGGCTTTTGCGGAGTTTATTGCGTTTTTTGTGTTTGCGGTGTTTCGACATGCTTACTAAAAGGGGTCTGCTGATGCAAAAAGAGCGCAAGTGTAGCGGCTTTCTTAGATGCGCGCACCGACAGTGTCGCACCTGTAATACCATCGATGTCTTGGCTAAGCCTCAAACCTTTACGATGTTCACGTAATTTTGCCTGACGGAATTGCTTGCGATAAAACTCATGCTTAATTTCATCACCGCGGCTTTCTCGGTAAACCAAGACTTTAAAATCAATGATTTTGCCTTCTTCCACCACAAATCCCATGGTAATGGGTTGTTCTTTACCCACTTCTTCCAGGATCCACGCAGTACGTTTGTCTTGCCCCCAATAACGCACTCGCAGCTGGTGAAACTGGTAGTCGATGTCTTTGCTAATTTGCGCCTTGAGTTCTTTGCTCAACCATAAAACTTTGCTTTCGGGCTCACCTTCAAAAGATTGCCCCAAAAAATTTTGCGGCGACATAAGCACTTCAGCGTGAACTGACAGCACACACATAACGTTGAGCAAAAAACACAAATAAAATTTAGTTAACATATTCACCAAAAAAGGTGACCCCCTAAGGAAGCCACCCGATATAAGCATCAATTTATGAACATCAACCGATGAGCATCACGACCAATCGTTAGAAAGACCAACCAAGGCCAATATTCAGGCTATCGTTTTCGTTGTAATCACTGGCATCCTGAAAATCAAGCTTGAACACTACTTCTGGAGTTAACCAGTAATTCACACCGTAGTCGATCACTTCATTAGCCTCACTATCGGAAAGGCCCGCAGTGTTATCCCACTCACTGTAACGAATGAAAAAACCAAGATCTTCCATCGCTTTAATAGACGGTTCTATGTACCAGCCTTCTTGTTTGTCGCGACCTGCGGTTGCTGCGATATCGCCATCAACATCCCAAGCGGCGTAAAGCGCACGAACGGCAAAAATAGATTTTTCATACACTACATGCGTTTGAAACAAGGTAGCGGAGGCATCGTCATCGCCCGCAACATTGTTAGCACCCTGAGAGATATCTTCTTGCAGTTGTAGCGTCGCAGCCAACTCTAAACCTGGCACGCCAGTGTATTTAATACGCGCGGTGTAGGCTAAGTCGTTTGCTGTTTGCTTCGCTGACTTTTGACGGCCACTGCGAATATTGGCGCCTTCTGTACCAAGACCACCGTGAAGCGCAACGTCATAGCTTAAACCTGGCGCGATCTCACCACGAAACATTACCCCTGTTTCCCACCATGTGGTTGGAATAATATTCTTCTCGACTAGGTTGCGCTCTACACCATAAAAGGTTTCTGGCTCGTGGGTTTCATTCAAAATACCCACAGGTACCAAGAATAAACCTGACACTAAACTCTGGCCTTTGGCGTAATCCCATTCAACGTAGGCTTGTTCTAGCTCTACCTCACCAGGCTTGTCATCACCCGCCAAGCTATGCTCTAGCTCTAACTCAGAAAAGAAACGTACATTGTCATCGAACTCATGGCCAATAAATACAACGAAGCGATGCGCATCGACTTGATCATCACTGGTTTCAAAGTTGTTGTAGTGTAATTCGCCATAACCACCGATCTTAGTATTCGTAGCCCACTCGAGCGACTTGGGCAACGAACCACCCGCACTATCAACAGCGTCAGCAGTTGCTTCAATTTTTTGTTCGGCTTCTTTTACATCTTCTTTTGTTTCTTTCTGCTCTGTTTTAAGACGCTCAATTTCCGCCTGCTGCTGCTGAATAATTTTCCACATTTCTTCATTCGTTGGAGCGGCATTAGCCACAACAGCAGAACCACACAAAGCCATTAACCCCATGGCGCCTAACTTTTTCATATTTGCTTTCATTTGTTCACATCCCCCAAGATGCATCTCTCTAAATCGTGACAAGAATAGTAATGCAAATGAGAATTAATATCAAACACATTATGAATCTACATATCTGATACACTTACCTGCTCGCTTACCCGCCCATGAAGATCAAGCACTGCTGCAGGCTGATTCAAACCGCGGATGGTTGAAAAATAGCGACGACCCACCGTCAATAGGAAGAAGAAAAAAAGAAAGGAGACTCCGCATGCCCCGTTCGAGCGACACACACTTTATTCTGCACGACTTTGAAAGCGCACCAGACCAATCAAAAACCTTGCTCACAGAAATAATGAAAAAGCTGGGCTTTGTCCCTAATATCGCACGCGCACTAGCGGAGTCACCGGCGACTCTGGAGGCTTATGTACGCTTAAACGAAATATTCCTCAGTAAGGCCACCTTTACTTTGATGGAAAAGCAACTCGTGTTTCTCGTTATCAGCAAAGAAAACCTTTGCGACTACTGTGTCGCAGCACATTCTTTTAACGCATCTCACGTTGGCCTATCAGAAGATCAAATTACCACTTTGAGAAACGGGGGCACGCTTAGCAATCAAAAACTCAATAGCCTGGCGCAGCTTACAAGCGAGATTGTGACCAAACGTGGTTTTCCGGAGAAAGAAACCGTGAACGAGTTTTTTAATGCCGGCTACGGTAAGGAACAGTTTCTAGAATTGATTTTGGCGGTGGGAACGAAAGTGATCGCCAACTACAGCAATCACTTTATGCAGCCAGAACTGGACGCGGTATTCGAAAACCGCGTCTGGCAAGCAGAACAAGGTTAGGATTGTTGCGGAGCACCTTCTGACGCGCCATCGACAAGCGATTTCAACTCACCCTTCTCATACATCTCAGTAATGATGTCGCAACCACCTACAAGCTCACCTTTTACCCACAACTGAGGAAAAGTTGGCCAGTTGGCGTATTTGGGTAGATTGCTACGAATGTCTGGGTTCGACAATATATCCACATACGCAAAGCGCTGACCACAGGCCATCACTGCTTGTGAAGCTTTCTGAGAAAAACCACACTGAGGCGCATTGGGCGAACCCTTCATATATAGAATGATGGTGTTTTCTTCGATCTGATTCTTGATTGTTTCCATGATGTCCATGGGTGCTTCACCTCGTGTCTTCTTTTCTTAGCGCTGCAGACGTACGCCTACAACTAATCGTATTAATCTCAAGCCGGCAAAAACCGAGCTTTTTAGTCAACTACTGGATTCTATCCCAGCCAGCGCCAGCGGGTAAACTTTATTTCCTTAAAATCCGCTAATTTGCACCCAGATTACTTTAAATGTTGAGTTTTAGCGTCTAAACTTAAAGGCTTTCTCAGGCAGCTCTCGCTGCCTGTTTTGTTTTCTGGGGCCTGGTTTCTGGCAAAAGGAATTTATTCCTGCATACCGATGGAGACCATGCTCACCACAAACAAACCAACATCAAGCGAAGAGCGAATAGGCGAGCTATCAAACGATAGGCAACAACAGGAAGACAACCATGAACAGCAAAGAGGCAGTGATGAATACCTATGGTAATCGAAGCACCACCCTCACCAAAGGTGAAGGTGTTTACGTGTGGGATGCCGAAGGCCGCCGCTACCTGGATGCGCTTTCTGGTATCGCAGTATGCGGTTTAGGCCACTGCCACCCGGCAGTGACCAAGGCGATTTGCGATCAAGCCAACACGCTACTGCACTGCTCAAATCTCTATAAGATTGAACCTCAACTAGCGCTCGGCCAAGCGCTAGTCGATGTCGCAGGCATGGAAAAAGTCTTTTTCTCTAACTCCGGCGCCGAAGCCAATGAGGCAGCGATCAAAATCGCGCGTAAATACGGCAACGAAAAAGGCATCGCCCAACCACAAGTGATCACCGCCACCGGCAGCTTTCACGGCCGCACCATGGCAACGCTCACAGCAACAGGCAACCCCAAGGTCAAAGAAGGTTTTTCACCTTTGCTTGAGGGCTTTGTTCACGCCCCCTATGCCGATGTAGAAGCAATACGTAACGCAGCCACCGACAACACTGTGGCAATTTTGCTTGAACCGGTTCAAGGCGAAGGCGGCGTGCACGTTCCGGCCGACGGCTATTTAAAACAGCTTCGTGAACTGTGCGACGAAAACGGCTGGCTCTTGATGCTCGACGAAATTCAAACAGGTAACGGCAGAACAGGTAAATTCTTTGCTTATCAGCACGAAGGCATTTTGCCCGACGTACTGACTACAGCCAAAGGCCTGGGTAACGGCATGCCTATCGGCGCATGCCTCACACAAGGCAAAGCGTCTGAAATACTACAGCCTGGCAACCATGGCTCCACCTTTGGGGGCAATCCAGTCGCAACCAACGCGGCCCTAGCCGTCGTCAATACAATTTGCGCCGACGGTTTTCTAGAGCAAGTTACTCAGCGCGGCGAAGCCATGTTAAAGGCATTTCAAGAAGCCTTGGCAGAACAGCCAACAGTGACAGATATTCGCGGCAAGGGCTTGATGATCGGTATTGAACTCGATCGAGAATGCACAGAACTCGTGGAAAGAGCGAAGGAAAAAGGCATGCTGATTAACGTAACCGCAGGCAACACCATACGCTTGCTGCCACCGCTCATCATCAACGACAGCGAAGCACAAAGTATCGTCGATACCGTGCTCACATTAATTAAGGAATTCAGCGCGTAGGCAGTATCATGACCACAAGGCATTTTTTAACACTCTTAGATTTAAACCCTGACGAGCTGAACCAGCTCATAGCAGACGCCATCGCCCTAAAAGTAGAGCACAAGGCCGGCGCCCTCAACCAATCCTTAAAAGGAAAGGTATTGGGTAAGATTTTTGAAAAGTCATCCACAAGAACACGCGTTTCTTTTGAAGCCGGCATGATTCAGTTGGGCGGCGGTTCAATCTTTTTATCGCCTAACGACACCCAGCTCGGCCGCGGCGAACCAGTAGAAGACTCTGCTCGCGTAGTTTCCAGCATGGTCGATGCAATCATGATTCGTACATTTGACCACGCTATGATCAAGCGCTTCGCAGAATACTCCAGTGTGCCTGTGATCAATGCACTTACTGACAGTTACCACCCCTGCCAGCTTTTGGCCGATGTACAGACTTACGTCGAGCACCGCGGCAACCCGGCAGGCAAAACCGTAACGTGGGTGGGCGATGGCAACAACATGTGCCATTCCTATATTAATGCAGCCAAACAATGGGATTTTCAGCTCAACATAGCTTGCCCTAAAGGCTTTGAACCCGACTCAGACCTGGTAGAAGCCAATAAAGACCGCGTAAAAGTCTGCCATTCACCCAAAGAAGCCGTTACAGGTTCTGACTGGGTCGCCACCGATGTATGGGCCAGTATGGGCCAAGAAAGCGAACAAAAAGAGCGCGTCGCAAAATTTGCTGACTTTCAAGTGAATCACGAGCTGATGTCGGAAGCTGCCAGCAATGCGGTATTTATGCACTGCCTACCCGCACACCGCGGCGAAGAAGTAAGCGCTGACTTAATTGAAGACTCGCAATTCTCGATGGTGTGGGACGAAGCAGAAAACCGACTACACGCACAAAAAGCGCTATTACTTTTCTTAATGCAGTCTCAATCTTAAATTAAAGAAGGGGGGCGGAGTTTCGTCTTCACCCCTCTTGTATTTACTCAACAAAAACCTCTCACCTACGTCATTTTTTCCACAGGCACGAACAAAACCCTTACGACCCGAAAGTCTTTAAACATGCAAGGCTTTTTGGGCTATTAAAACCCCCACCGCAAAGAAGAAAATATTCTAGCTCAAGTCGCTTTATAGCTATTTCATCGAATTTCAGGTTTTGCGCCACCTACCACGTTAGTGGCCACTTCATACACTTTTACACACACTTTATCCACAAGTCGTACCCAGAAAAGTCACCTTGCAAAGGTACCAAAACCGCATTATCTTGTATTTAAATTCTGACCAACCCCTATATATGGTGTTTTTCCGGCGCCAGCACACACAAGACGAAGAAATAATAAACACACTTACACACAGGGGCGACCCAAGCCCAACGCGGGCTCAAAAAGTAAGCAACAGCAAAAACCAAGAAAAACCGATAAAAACAAAGACTTATAAGCCCCAACAAACCGGAAAAAAGAAAAACGACAAAAGTACGACGATAACGCCACTGCAACACAGCCAAAACAATAAGAAAAACACTAAATAGAGTTGCGCAATAACGTACACAGCAATACAGCCCCAAAACAATACAACCTTAAAGCAACGCGACCTTAAGATTTAACTTCAAGACCAACGAGCGGAAAGATATGCACACTCAAGAAACACCAACAACAGGGACCCCCGCACCAAGCCCAACTCCTGCGGCTCAAGCAAGCAGTGCCACACTGGCGGCTACTGCACCAGGGCAACTACGCGTGATCAAGCGTAACGGAAAAGTAGTACCCTACTCCGATGACAAAATTGCCATCGCTATGACCAAAGCCTTTTTGGCAGTAGAAGGTGGCAATGCTGCTGCCTCAAGCCGTGTGCATGAATTAGTGGCGAATCTATCCTCTCAAATTGCCGCTACGTTTAAGCGTCGCATGCCTTCCGGCGGCACCATTCATATTGAAGAGGTTCAAGACCAGGTAGAGCTAACGCTAATGCGTACTGGCGAGCACAAAGTTGCACGCTCTTACGTTATCTATCGCGCCGAACGCGCCAAATTGCGAGAAGCAGAACAAGCGGCCTCAAATGTTTCTATTGAAGTCCCTGCCATCAACGTCAAGATGCCAAATGGTGAACTTCAAGCGCTCGACGTACAGCGCATTAAAGTGATTGTTTCTGAGGCCTGCACCAACTTAGAAGAAGTAGATGCAGAAACCATATTAAAAGAAGCACTACGCAACCTATACGACGGCGTATCATTTAATGACGTGAACACGTCACTCGTAATGGCCGCGCGCACCTTAGTAGAGCAAGAGCCAAATTACTCGTTCGCCACCGCACGTCTTTTGCTTGACAAACTTCGCGCAGAAGCACTCGATTATTTGGGTGTTGCTCCTGTCGCAACTCAAGCACAAATGCGCGAGTATTACCCTAAAGCACTAAGCGCTTTCTTAAACCAAGGCGTTGAGCTTGACCTTATTTCACCTGATCTACTGACTTTCGATTTAGAAATGCTCGGTGGCGCATTGTTGCCTGAGCGCGATCTACAATTCACCTACCTCGGGTTGCAAACGCTCTACGATCGTTACTTCTTGCACACAAATGAAACGCGCATTGAATTGCCGCAAGTCTTTTTTATGCGCGTGGCTATGGGGCTTGCATCAAATGAAGAAAATAAAAATGCCCGCGCAGTGGAATTCTACCGCCTGCTTTCTTCTTTTGATTACATGAGTTCTACCCCAACACTATTTAATGCTGGCACTTTACGTCCGCAATTATCGTCTTGTTACTTAACGTCTGTACCTGACGATTTGCACGGCATTTACGGTGCAATGCAAGACAACGCCATGCTTTCTAAATGGGCCGGTGGCCTTGGCAACGACTGGAGCAACGTACGCTCACTCGGCGCATACATCAAAGGCACTAACGGAAAGTCACAAGGTGTTGTGCCTTTCTTAAAAGTGGCTAACGACACTGCCGTAGCCGTTAACCAAGGCGGCAAGCGCAAAGGTGCCGTGTGTGCTTACCTTGAGACGTGGCATCTCGACATTGAAGAATTTATCGAACTGCGCAAAAACACTGGTGACGATCGCCGTCGTACACACGACATGAACACCGCCAATTGGGTACCCGACTTATTTATGAAGCGTGTATTCCAAGATCAACACTGGACCTTATTTTCCCCTAACGACGCGCCAGGCTTGCACGATCTTTACGGCAAAGCGTTTGAAGAGAAATATGAAGAGTATGAGCGCAAAGCTGAAAGCGGCGAGATAAAACTCAGCAAAAAAATTAAAGCCTCTGATTTGTGGCGCAAAATGCTGGGCATGTTGTTTGAAACGGGCCACCCGTGGATCACATTTAAAGACCCATGTAACTTGCGTAGCCCACAACAACACGCTGGCGTTGTGCACTCTTCCAATTTGTGTACCGAGATCACCTTAAACACCAAAGCGAACGAAGAAATTGCGGTATGTAATCTCGGCTCTGTTAACCTGGCACAACACGTCGTCGACGGCAAAATTGATCAAGCCAAGCTTGAGAAAACTGTAACGACCGCAATTCGCATGCTAGACAATGTGATCGACATTAATTACTACTCTGTCGATACCGCCAAAAACTCTAATATGCGTCACCGCCCCATCGGCTTGGGCATCATGGGCTTCCAAGATGCACTTTATAAAATGCACATTGCCTACAGCAGCCAAGAGGCCGTGGACTTTGCCGATCGCTCAATGGAATTGGTTAGCTACTTCGCAATTAAAGCCTCTAGCGAGCTAGCGAAAGAGCGCGGTGCATACTCCTCATTCGAAGGCTCACTATGGAGCCAAGGCAAACTGCCCATCGACTCTTTAGATATTCTTGAGCAAAACCGCGGCAGCGACTTTATTGAAGTTGATCGCAGCCAAACACAAGATTGGGAAAGCCTACGCCAAACCGTTAAGACCCAAGGCATGCGCAACTCCAACGTGATGGCAATTGCACCCACAGCGACTATCGCTAACATCACAGGCGTGTCGCAATCCATTGAGCCGACCTACCAAAACCTCTACGTTAAATCCAACCTCAGTGGCGAATTCACGGTAGTGAACCCCTACTTGGTACGAGACTTAAAAGAACGCGGTTTATGGGATTCGGTCATGGTCAACGACCTGAAATACTACGAAGGCTCACTGACCAAAATCGATCGCATTCCGGCTGACCTGAAAGCGCTTTATGCCACAGCATTTGAAGTCGAACCTCGCTGGATAGTCGACGCCGCGAGCCGACGCCAAAAATGGATCGACCAAGCACAAAGTCTGAACCTTTATATTTCTGGCGCAAACGGTAAAAAGCTCGATATCACTTATCGTATGGCTTGGTACCGCGGTTTGAAAACGACGTATTACTTGCGAGCGCTGTCTGCTACAACCACGGAAAAATCCACCGTTGAGAACAACACGCTAAACGCCGTATCTTCGCAAGCGGAGCCTACTGTTGCAGCTGGTCCGGCAGATGTGCCAAAAGCGTGCTCACTCGACGACCCAGACTGCGAAGCCTGCCAATAAGCTCGGCACGCCACTGAACTCGAATAACAAAATTAAAACGACTTATTAGGTAACAATTGTATGATTAGTTGGGACGATTACGAAGAATCATCACCTGGCGCGGCAAAAGCTGAAGTGAATCGCCAAGCCCTAGACACGCTAAATCAAGAAGAAGTAAAGGCAGAACCTCTTACTCCTGTAGAGCCAGCTCCAATAGAAGTAGCCGTTAGCTCTACAGCAGCTCCAGCAAACCAGCCTTCTGAGCCCGCGCCTGTAGCTGCGGCTGAACCTGTGCCTGCGTATCAAGCAGAAGCAGCTCCGGCACCCGCCCCAGTAGCAAGCGCGCCCATGGCTCCGGTTCAAGTAGAAACAACACCACACGCTCCAAACGCAGAAGCAGACAGCGATGTAGATCCTATTGCTCGTGCGCAAGCGGCTGTGGCAAAACTTGACCCGGCACCCGGCTTAGAAGAGTTAGAAATGGGGGCGGCACGCATTGAAGTTGACGACAAACGCATGATCAACTGCCGTGCCGACCTCAACCAATTAGTGCCCTTTAAGTACGACTGGGCTTGGCAGAAATACCTCGACGGCTGCGCCAATCACTGGATGCCGCAAGAGGTGAACATGAATGCTGATATTGCATTGTGGAAAAACGCTGAAGGGTTGAGTGAAGATGAACGTCGTATTGTTATGCGCTCACTGGGTTATTTTTCTACCGCAGACTCATTAGTCGCTAACAATTTAGTACTCGCGATTTACCGCAACATTACCAATCCTGAAGCTCGCCAATACATCTTGCGTCAGGCTTTTGAAGAAGCCATTCATACCCACGCCTACCAATACTGCGTAGAGTCTTTAGGGATGGACGAGCAAGAAGTCTTCAACATGTATCGCGAACTGCCCTCTATCGCCAAAAAAGCAGCGTGGAGCATTGATCACACCCGCGGTATTAGCGATCCAGAATTCCGAACCGGCACACTGGAAACAGACCAAGAACTCCTTCGTAACCTTATTGGCTTTTACGCGGTGACTGAAGGTATTTTCTTCTACTGTGGCTTTACCCAAATCCTTTCCATGGGCCGCCGCAACAAGATGACTGGCGTCGCTGAGCAGTTCCAATACATCTTGCGCGATGAAAGCATGCACTTAAACTTCGGCATCGATGTAATCAACCAAATCAAACTAGAAAACCCACATTTGTGGTCAGCCGAATTCCAAGACGAAGTCGTCCAGATGATTCTCGAAGGCACCGAACTCGAAATCGCTTACGCACGTGACACCATGCCACGCGGTGTACTTGGCATGAACGCAGCCATGATGGAAGAGTACTTACACTTTATTGCCAACCGTCGCTTGGCCCAACTTGGCCTGCCGGAAGCATACGCCGGAGCTCAAAACCCATTCCCTTGGATGAGTGAAATCATGGATTTACGTAAAGAGAAAAACTTCTTTGAAACCCGTGTAATTGAATACCAAACGGGTGGAGCCCTCAGCTGGTAGAGAGCCTTTAGCTGGTAGAGAGCCTTTAGCTGGTAGAGAGCCTTTAGCTGGTAGAGAGCCCTCAGCTAGTAGAGAGCCCTCAGCTGGTAGAGAGCCCTCAGCTGATAAAAGCCCCCCAAAGAGCGAGACAAAAAGCCCTACATACCAAAAGGGTTTAAACAAATAGCAATGCAACAACAAAACTGCTTTCACCTTACCCACCAAGGTGAAAGCAGATTATTTATAGGAATTTGGCAAACGGCAGACATGCCAAATACCCCCCCCCTCAACCAACACGCTGACAGCTGGTATTAACTCATGGAAAATCTAGCTCTAGAATCACCAGAAGAGGAAGTTGACCACCAAGAGGCTTTGCACAACGACGTGCATGTACTGCCTACAGATACAGAGATAAAACCTTTATTGCGTATTTTACGCAGCTTGGCAGAAGACATAAAACGCAGCGACGCTAGCTTTCAAAGCCCTAATGCTTGGGTATTGAGAGATCTCATACGCCACCATTTTTGTAATGCAGGCAAAACACACTGGCTTGAAACGCTTTGCTGGACTCTCACCAATATCGCCATGCGCACCAACCCACGCAGCCCGCACCAAGAAGCGCTCATTCTAGCCACAAGTATTCCTTGTGAAATCAGTGAAATACACAACTACGCGATTGCCATACTCGACCACCTGGCAACTCAAACCTGCCACCATTAAACATATCAACAACAGTTCCCTTGACCGAAGTTTCTATATGAAACTCACACAGTTTCACCCAAGTGGTGAAACTGTCTTTTTTTCTTTCCTATACTGAAGACTGAAACGAAAAGCGCTTAGGTTTTATAACGGGTGGAGATATACCACCTATACTAAAGTTGTTTAGACCAACCCTTTTGAAGTCTATGGAAAATGTCCTCGTCGTAGACGATATCCAAGATAATATTACTCTGCTCACTTTTGAGTTAGAAGACGATGACTTTGTGGTTCACGAAGCCCACAATGGTCAACAATGCTTAGACATCGCCAATACGACGCCCCAACCCGATATCATCTTGCTTGATATCCACATGCCAGGCATGAGCGGTATTGAAACGCTTAAGCAGCTGAAGGAAAACCCACGCACCCAAGATATTCCCGTCATCATGGTGAGCGCCAACACCAGTGAAGCGAGTGTTGTTGAGGCTATTGATTTAGGCGCAAATGATTTCGTCAGCAAGCCCATTGAATACCCTGTTCTCGCGGCCCGCATGCGCTCAGCCTTACGTCTCGCACAAGCGTTGCGAGACCTAGAAAAGGCCAACGCTGAGCTTAATATGCTGGCGACGACCGACCCATTGACGGGCATCTACAACCGCCGCCACTTTTTTACCTTGGTCAATAGCGAAATCGCCAAAATGTCGCGCCACGACCGCCATGTGTCAATCATGATGATTGATGTCGATCACTTCAAAAGTATCAATGATAAATATGGACACGGAGCAGGTGATCTTGCACTGCAAGAATTAACCGTACGTTTTCAAGATGCCACTCGCACCTATGACATTCTCGGTCGAATGGGCGGAGAAGAGTTTGCTATATGCTCGCCCTACGCAGATCTAGCGGGTGCATCGATAATGGCTGAACGTATTCGAGAATCGTGTGAACAGCTGAAATTACAATACGATGATATAGACTTTAACGTGACGGTCAGTATTGGCATCACGGAATTAGCACAAGATGAAGGCTTTGACTCGGGGCTGAAGCGAGCAGACCGATATCTCTACGAAGCGAAAAAGAACGGGCGTAATCAAGTAGTGAAAGGGCTGCCTTAAATTACGCCATTCACTGCGCGAATACTCGAAACTAGGCCCGTTTAAAAAAGCTAACACGTTTCTTTGTTACACGAGTCAATTTTTCTTACTTTTTTAGCATCACTAATACCGCCCGCATTAGACACATTTGTATAACCAGCCTCCTGCAATGCCTTCATTGCCACTCCAGCGCGCCTACCACTTCGGCAATACAATATTATTTCTTTATTCTTGTCTGAGAACAACGCTTCAACCCCGGGAACAATTTCCTTATGAGGAATTAGGGCATCACCCGCAATACTATTCTTCTTATTCTCCTCCGCGGTTCTAACATCTATCCACACTGCTTCTGCTATAGCAAACAAAGGAAGAAACATAAACAACCCCACAAAGACACATTTTTTCATTATTGAACCTCGCCACAAAAACCAATTTCAAATCAGACGAACAAACCCGCTCGCTAAAACCTATTTCCTAAAACCTATCTCCCAACAGCAATTTCCCAACACCTATTCCTTAGAACCAACACACCAAAACTGACCCACCAACAGCCTCCATATTTAGCAGTATTAACATCCAGATTACAATTTAATACCACCATGCGCGTGGCGCAACAGGCAAGTTTTTAACCCCGACAACCAGGAACTCTGCTCAAAGGTGAATAAGTCACTGTAAAAAGTATTGAATGCCGTAGAGTAACTTCTAACGCCAGAGTGTTTTTGCTATTAAAACCAATATGAGGAGAGCTGCCAATGTACAGGAAGCGTCACGTTCACAACATTATGATATTCTTAGGAAACTTGAGCATTAGCGGCACGCTAGCAATCACTAGCTCTAGTATGGCGAACTCACCAGAGACTCGATCGCATTATGCGAAAGCAGTCATTAGCGAGTATAAAGACACACGAAAAAGTTGCGCAAAAAGCGAAGGCGCAGTACGACGCGCGTGTTTTTCAAGGCTGTCGAAGATGACCGAGGCATATCGCGAAGCGCGTTTGATACTGCGAGAGTCGGACTATAAAATAGATGTGTTAGTCAAACACTACCCACCACAGTAAAAAAAACCTACCGCTAAATCTTAGATTAAAGCACCCAGCCTTTTGGTTGAGACTCAGTCACATCCGGCAATTCTCGACACATAGGCTTTGCAAATAAAAATTGTGAAGTGTTAATAACGCGTTCCTTAAAGCCGCCTTCGCAATAGCAAAGATAAAAATCCCACATACGAATAAAGACATCATCAAAGCCCATATCTTTTACTTCATCGACTTTCTCGAAGAAGCGCTTCTTCCATGCGTTCAAAGTAAGCGCATAATCGAGCGTAATATCATCAAGGCCAACGAGGTGCATATCTGTATCTTGAGCGATATGCTTCAGTACTACTTGATTCGAAGGCAAGCACCCGCCAGGAAATATGTACTTTCTAATAAAGTCTATTTTATTCTTTTCTCTTTCATAACGCTGGTCTTGCGTAGTGATCGCTTGCATTAACATTAAACCGTTTGATTTTAGGAGTCTTGAGCAGCGAGCAAAAAAATCGCTGTAAAACTGATGGCCGACAGCTTCTACCATTTCGATAGAAACAAGTTTGTCGTATTCACCATTCAAATCTCTATAATCTCTCAACAAAACAGTAACTTTACCTTCAAGTCTTGCTGCTTTAACGCGCGCTACAGCCATGTCAAATTGACGTTGTGAGATGGTGGTAGTAGTTACTTTACAGCCGTAATGCTTAGCTGCATAAATGGCCATACCACCCCAACCGGTACCAATCTCGAGTAAATGATCGCTTTCTTTTAACTTCAGTCGCTGGCAAACACGCTCGAGCTTGATGAGCGAGGCCTGAGAAAGGGAAACGTCTTCGCTTGGAAAAATGGCCGAGGAATACATCATTGACTCATCTAAAAATAGTGAGAAAAACGCATTACTTAAATCGTAATGTGCAGCAATATTTTTCTTCGACCCCAACTTTGTATTTAATCTAAAAAAACCAGCAGCACTGCTTAAGCTTTTATTCAGCCAACTCCAACCAGAATCCATATTACTCAACTGTGCTTTATTAAGAACGAACACACGAATCACGTTAACAAGCTCTGGAGACGACCATGCACCAGCCATATAGGCTTCGCCAGAACCGATAGCACCCCCAAATAAAATCTGGGTATAGGCCGCCTGTTCATGAATACGAATACGCGCAACAAGATGAGATTCATTGATAGATTGACCAAATGCATACACATCTTCACCGTCTTCAACAATGAGGTGGCCGCATGAAAGCAATCGCAATCGATCCAAAAGTGTCTTTTTTGCCAAGCTATCCATCATTTGTACTGGCGATGATAGCGTGACTTTTTTACTTACGTTTTCAATGGTTTTCATCTTAACTTAACTCCACACGTTTCTTATCGCCAGCAATGTCGCCATGGCTTACTTTGTCTTTCCCTAAAAATGGCACCCCTTTAAGCCACAAGCGTAGTGCCTGCCAGTAAATGGATGTAATTACTTTTAGAGTCATTAACGGAAATCTGACCAACATTCTATTGAGATTTTTTTCATTTGCATCGTACCGTTTCAACCTCAAACTAGCATCAGTGACTGTGACTTCACCCTGCATACATTCTATATTGATCTGAAGCATCTCTTCAGGCCGGGTACATCGCCAACGATATTCCATATCGATAGGATTAAAGGGCGACACAGTAAAATTTTTACTGAAACGAAAATCGTGAACGCCTTTATTTGCATCACATTCAAGCACCCAAGTTTTCCGCTCTTTCCAGGGGGTATTCGTTACTTCAGCGACGACAAAAGCCAACTCACCGCCCCCTTTCTCAAAACAATAATACGTAGCCAATGGGTTCATGTTGTAACCAAAATAGCGAAAGTTCGCTAGCAGGTATATATCACCATCAAAATCTTTTTCAGTTTCATGTTTAATAGTACGCTTAACAGCTACTTCTAGATCAACATTCGGATCACCATGAAAATCACTTCGCTTAAAACGTGCTGGAGACCATGCTCGCTTCGACCACCACGTCGAGCAGGACAAAAGCGAGTCGATTTTCGACAAGTTAGCGAACACCATAAATATCTCGTAATCAAAGGCATGCTGTTTGGGGCTGTAACGCCGATGACTGACAACTCCTCGATAAATCGCATGTGGCTTAATTGTGTTGTTAATTTCACTGCCAACCATCACAAAAACTCACCAAACTGTTCAGCAACACGTAAGGCACTCACTACACCATCTTCATGGAACCCATTCGCCCAATACGCACCACAGAACCATGTTCGGTTAACGCCATTTATTTCAGGCCAGCGGTCTTGCGCCAGCATGCCCGGCAGTGTGAACTGTGGGTGAGCGTAAGTAAACTTACGAATAACTTTGTTAGGGTCAATCAACTCATCAGCATTGAGGGAAACACAAAAGGTGTGGGGCGAATCCAAACCTTGCAATAGATTCATGTCGTAAGTCACAACCGGTAACGCATCTGTTTTACCATCCAAACGGTAGTTCCAACTCGACCATGTAAGTTTCTTTTTGGGAAGCAGGGAGATATCGGTGTGCAACACCACTGAATTGTCTGAATACGGAATAGTGGATAGTATCTCTTTCTCGCTTTTACTGGCGTCTTTTAAAAGAGACAAGGCCTGATCTGAGTGCGTTGCAAAAATCACTTGGTCGAAACTTTCACTGTGCCCATCAGAGAATTCAATATGCACCACGCCTTCTTCACGAGTGACGGCAACAATATTGGCACTTGTAACAATCTTTTCACGAAAACTCTCGGTTAGCGGCCCAAGGTATTGTTTTGAACCACCGCTTATTACTCGCCACGTGGGTCTATTCTTTACATTGAGTAAACCATGATTGTGAAAGAACTCCACAAAAAAGCACACAGGAAAATCTCGCATTGCCGAAAGTGAAGCAGACCAGATCGCCGCCCCCATAGGCACCAAATAGTATCGTGAAAAAGTTTCTGAATATGCGTTTTTATCGAGATATTCCCCCAAGGTCATATCTTTACTGATGTTATTGTCAGCCAAGTCTTCCTTCGCTTCACGATTAAATCGCAAAATATCTCTCACCATACATATAAATTTTGGAGAAAAAATATTAGAGCGCTGAGCAAAGAGCGTATTTAGATTGTTACCCGCATATTCCAAACCACTCTCTGTACAACTAACACTGAACCCCATTGAGGTCGCTTGCGACTCGACCCCAATCTTATCAAGTAATTTAATGAAGTTGGGGTAGGTCCAATCATTGAAAACAATAAAACCCGTATCAATGGCGTACTCTTCTCCATCTAAAGAAAAATCGATGGTAGCGGTATGACCACCTATTCTTTCTTCCTTTTCAAAAACCGTTACGTCACAACGTCTATTTAAAAGATAAGCGGCTGTTAACCCAGAAATTCCACTACCTATTATGGCAATCTTGGTTGTCATAAAAACTCTCTATATGTTTTGTCATTATTAAGTGGGATTTAAATCGCTTCTTGCTTTTTCATGCTTGGAGCAACAATTCGCATCCAAAATGATGGAACTAACCGCATCAATTTAAGAGGAAACGCGAGCCGGCTTGGAAAATCTAAAAACATTGGACGACGATCTAGCTTTTCTACAATGCATTTTGCAGCATCACTACTAGCCATAATAAAAGGCATGTCAAAATCATTTTTTTCCGTTAAAGGCGTATCCACAAACCCAGGACGTATGACCGTCACATCGATACCATCAACTTTTAAATCTATCTTTAGGCTTTGCATAAAATAATCAACCGCCGCTTTAGAAGCCCCATAGGCTGCAGCTCGGGGAAACGGCACAACAGAAGATAGGCTTCCTATAGCGCTGATATGTGGTCGATTATTCGATTCACGTAGAAACGGTAAAGCCATGCGAACACACTCAACTACGCCCAAATAATTTACTTTAGTAATGCTTTCATACATCTCGCGCGGAAATTTTAGATGATCGTCATATTCGCACGTACCAGCACAAGCAATCAGTGTATCGATGTGGTCTGTCACATCACGCAATTTAATTTCAGCCTCTTCAATGCTAAAGCGATCAC
Source organism: Agarilytica sp. (assembly GCA_045430305.1). Classification (GTDB taxonomy): domain Bacteria; phylum Pseudomonadota; class Gammaproteobacteria; order Pseudomonadales; family Cellvibrionaceae; genus Agarilytica. The sequence goes on from JAILXW010000004.1 coordinate 163,980, forward strand.
TCACATCTAAAGGAACGACTGCAACATTAGTTGGATAGCGTCGCTGCAACGCTTCGAGCTTTTCTTCCGAACGTGCACTGGCAATCACAAAGTGCCTTTCGCTTGCGAGTAATTGCGCTATTTCTAAACCAATACCGCTGCTTGCACCCACAATCCAATATGTTCGACGATTACCTGCATCTGTATTCATATTCCCAACTCTCACACTGTTAAAACTCTGAGGCTCGCAACCATTCAATTTGCAAGCTTTCGCTTTAAACCTTTGACTACCGCCCCTAAAACAGGCACCTGTTCATATAACATCTCACCCATGTCGTAGTAGTCGCGGTGACGAGTGATGTGCGTGTCGTGTTCAAGCAAACTCACCCCACTTACAGCAATCAGGCGTGACCCCAGGCGAACGTGACGGAACCGCATACGCCACTCGACGGTGCTATTCGTTTGCTCAGTCACTACGCGATAGCAATCAAAGCGACACTCTTCCACCCCGTTCATCACCGACTCAAAGTAGCGGATCAAGGGATCGATCCCTCTAATCTCATGGACTGGATCAGCGAACACCACATCTTTCGAGTAAATCCGCGCCAGCTCTTTGAGATCTGAATGTTGGAAGTCGCTATAAAGCGCGACAAAATTCTGTATAAGTTGAGACATAAGTTAAACTAGCCCTTTTGAGACTTAATACGGAGCGATTCGAGATTAAGATCAAAAGCCTTTGTGGCTAAGCATCTAACCAATTTGCCTTTTAGATACCTTCAGTCATCCAAGTTCGCCCCACCCACGTATATGTACATAGAAACTCGCAAAACGACGACAGCTTAGCGACTTAAATTGTGGATGACTAACCGTGGGTATAAACCAAGTAGCCGTGAAAATGACAGATGAAAAACCGCTCAAACAAGTAAGAGAAGACGAGTGGTCGAAGCTTCTTCTACATGTTGGCGCAGGAAATGAAGAGTCGTTCGCCAAACTTTTCGCCCATTTCGCGCCTTTAATTAAAGGCTTTTGCCAGTCCAACAAAAGCTTTCTTTCTCACGACTCCGCAGAAGAGCTGGTTCAAGAGGTGATGATCAAGGTATGGCAAAAAGCAACGAACTTTGACCCCTCACGGGCATCCGCTAGCACTTGGATTTTCACGATCGTACGTAACGCCCGCATTGATTACCTGCGAAAACACGCAAGGCATGACGTGAACTCGACCCCACTCGAATCAGAAGATATTTGGGACGAAGCGAACGATAACCAGCCATTTGTTTTTATGCAGCGCAACAGAGAAGAAAGGGAGGTTGCTTCGTTACTATCTACACTCCCTCCCGAACAAGGTCGCTGTATTGAAAAAGTATATTTGGAAGGTAAATCTCACACAGAAATCGCTGAGGAACTTGAACTTCCGCTAGGAACAGTCAAATCTCGCGTGAGGCTTGGCTTGAAAAAATTACAGCCTATTAGCAATTTAGAAACGAGGTAGGAACTAGTGGCCAACTTTCATCCATCAGAAAACGAACTGCTAGAGTATTCAGCAGGGAATCTGGATTGGGCACTGAGCATTGTTGTTTCAGCACATATGCAAATGTGCCCTCAATGCAAACAAAAGTGTATTCAACTGAACGCGCTTGGTGCATCAATAATGAATAATACAAAACCTGTAGCGGTCGAAACGTCATCTTTCGATAACGTTATGGCAAAAATAAAACAGCAAACTGCCCTTGGCTCCACCCCTGAGAAGCCCGAGCAAAACATAAACGCCAACAAGGGCGCCAGCCGCACACAGCATTTACCTGATGTTGTGTCTAAACTATTGCCTGATAACGAAAAATTGCACTGGAAGTTTGTATCGCCAGCATTAAGAGAGGCACAACTGGTGACCGGGCAAGATAAATATGAAGTTTCTTTTCATAAGATAAAGCGTGGCGGAAAAGTAGCAGAGCACGACCATGGCGGCCTTGAAGTAACATTAGTATTAGAAGGCAGCTTTTCTGATGCGAATGGTAATTATGTGGCTGGCGACTATATTGTCAAACAGCCTGGCGAGGTGCATCGCCCCATAGCGGCGCAAGATCAAGATTGTTTGTGCTTTACTGTAGTAGAAGCACCGGTCAAAGTGACGGGCATTATAGGCAAAATTGTTAATCCGTTCTTGAGTATCTCACCTCGTTAAACATTTAGCGTGATAAAACCTAGCCAACGTTTTATAGATTTTTATCGTGGTGCATACTCATAAATCTAGCGCGACACGCATCAAAGCCGCTACCGATATGGCATCGGTAATTTCCCCCGATAGCGCCATATTTATCGCCTCTTGCAACGGTAGTTTTTTCACTTCAATGTCTTCAGTGTCTTCGAGCGCTTGTTCGGCGAGAGAAATTCCACGAGCGATATAAACAAAACCCACTTCGTCAGTCACAGAATTTGAAATATGCAGCTTCATCAACAACTGCCAATCGCTTGCACACAACCCCACTTCCTCTAACAGCTCACGCTTTGCCGTATCCAGTGGGTCTTCATTCATAGGTGAACCACCTTCGGGGATTTCCCAGGTGCGCTCATTTAAGGTGTAACGCGATTGGCTAACCAGCCATGTATTCCCATCATCATCAATGGGTACAACACCTACCGCCTTATTTTTAAAATGTACGACCCCGTATACCCCTTCACTACCATTGGGGCGAGCCACATCTTCATGGCTTACACGAATCCAGTTGTTTTCGTAGACGCACTTTTCACTTAACTGTTGCCAGCCACCAACTTTTTCTTTCACAATACAGGTTCTTTCACAAGATTAATGTCTTTCACTGCACGCATGCTTCCATAGCATTCAATGCCTAACGAATAATTTTTTCGGCGCTCTCTCGAAGATACTCAGGCGTAGATTCCAAATCCGTATATTGTAAATCACCCTCTTCATCTAACCACTTGTATATTACCTGCTTTTCAACTTTCTTTTGCGCTTGGTCTACTTGCTCAGAAAACTCTTCTAAGGTCGCCTGTGCCGCGGTCATATTTTCTTCAAGTGGCTGTTCCAGCACAATGGCAATTAAAGATTGGATTTTTTCGTTGGTGAGCATACTCATCGGATTTTGCTGGCGCACCAGCTTTTTCACATCTGGATCTTCCAATATTTCTACCGCTCGCGGGTCACTACGCAAGGTGCGCATACGCCGCCAAACAAAGCTTACCTGTTTGGCAAAATATTCTTTGGCTTGTTCAGAGCTAGAATCCTTAGGCTTCGCATCTTGCAAAATTTGCTGCATGGCGGGGTCGTTCACCAATTGCGTAAAAGCGGGTTCACGCATTAATTGCTCAATATCGCCCTGCCCCATATAAAATTGCGCGCGCCCATCCTGCCAAAAGCTGCGTAGTTTTTTCGATTCAGAAAGCGTCTGAAAACTCTGGGTAAATGTTTGTGGCGCAGATAAAAAAGCAGATGTAGCACTCGCCCTGTACCGATCTTTTTCTAACACAGCAATACCCGAACTGATCGCTTTTGAGACCACCTTCGAAGACATTTGTGACAGCACATCAGGCGCGCTTTTTACGTCAGCCTTGGGGTTCAACATAGAGCCTGCAACACCTACAAACCATATCAGTAAAACAGCGAACACAACCCCGGTTAAGGCACCAAGTGCTGCCCCCCCGATTTTTTGATTGAAGGTGACTTCTCGTAGCTTAGGGAAGATCAAAGGAGGCACGCTGCTGATCACGGTAGAACTCACGATAAAGATCGCAAGCATGGCCCCCATGAAATATGCGATGCCTTTAATGCCTTGCTCAGATACCAAATATCCTAGCTGTGGGGCAGCTATAAAGCCTATTAAGTAGGCGCCAATGAAGCCCGCCAAGCCCAACAAGGCCTTCCAAAGCCCTTTCTTGTAAGAACGCCATGAAAAAAAACCTATACAAATCAATAAGATGGCGGCATTAATCGACGAAAGCATGCTTCTACCCTAGATCAATTGCCGTGAACTGAGGCAATTTGCTAAAATTTGCGCCTTTTCAGCGCTCTGAAAACCTCTTCTTAACACCCAATACTAGACCATGCACGATGACCAACGCGCAGTGATCGACTGCCGCAGTGTTCGTTATTGCTGACAGGAAATATATATGGCTTTTGCCCCAAGTTTATCGGAACTTCTTAATGCAACGGAATTTGTCGGACGCCACATTGGCCCCGATGAAAAACAAACCCAAGCCATGCTAGCAGCGCTTGGTGTAGACAGCGTTAAAGCCTTAATGGAAGAAACCGTACCTGCGGGCATTCGCTCGGAAACTACAGCGGCCCTGGGCAACGCCGTCAATGAGCATCACGCTCTGCAAGCGCTGAAACACATCGCAGATAAAAACCAACAGACCCGCTCATACATCGGTATGGGGTATCACGAAACCTACGTGCCCCCGGTGATTCTTCGCAACGTATTGGAAAACCCTGGCTGGTATACCGCATACACCCCCTACCAACCTGAAATTGCCCAAGGGCGACTAGAAGGGTTATTAAACTTCCAGCAAATGATTATCGAGCTGACCGGTATGGATATGGCAAATGCCTCCATGCTCGATGAAGCCACCGCCGCCGCAGAAGCTATGGCAATGGCAAAACGCGTTCAACGAAAAAATAAATCCGATAACTTTTTTGTTGATGAAAACACGCACCCACAAACGCTTGCGGTACTTCAAACCAGAGCAGAACATTTTGGTTTCAATGTTATCGTTGGCAATGCTAACGACGTAAGTAAAGAAGAATCATTATTTGCTGCATTAATTCAATACCCAGGCTCTGACGGCACTATCGGCGACATAGAAACACAAATATCGGCCATTCATGAAAAAGATGCGCTTGCGATTGTTGCTGCTGACATCATGAGTTTGGTACTACTAAAAGCCCCCGGCGAGCTGGGAGCTGACATCGTCGTCGGCTGCAACCAACGTTTTGGCATTCCCATGGGAGCCGGTGGCCCACACGCGGCTTTCTACGCATTTAAAGAAAAATTCAAACGCGCCACACCGGGCCGCATTATTGGCGTTTCTGTCGATGCACGAGGCAAACAAGCTTTGCGCATGGCAATGCAAACACGTGAACAACATATACGCCGAGAAAAAGCCAACTCCAACATATGTACATCTCAAGTACTACTGGCATTATTGAGCGTATTTTACGCCATGTACCACGGTGGCGACGGCGTACACCGTATTGCATCGCGCATACATCTGTTTACAAAAGTATTAGCCACGGGTTTAAAACAGCTTGGTTACAAACTCGCCTCAGACAACTATTTTGACACCCTGCACATTGCGAGTGGCGAAAAAAGCCAAACCATTTATCAAGCCGCACATGCAAAACACATCAACTTGCGCCTACTGAATAATAATGCGCTTAGCCTAAGTATTAATGAGTGCACACAACTAGAAGACTTGAATGACCTTCTTGAAGTGTTTGCTTGTGAAAAGACTGCACCAGAATTAGATGCCCTGATTGAAACAGCACAAAACACTTCGGCTTTACCCGAAGCGCTTACACGTAAAGGCATCGCCTTACAGCATGAGATATTTTCGCATTACCAGAGCGAAACCGAAATGCTGCGTTATTTAAAGCGTTTGGAATCACGCGATATTGCTTTGAACCATGCCATGATTCCACTCGGCTCGTGCACCATGAAACTTAATGCCACTGCAGAAATGATACCTGTCACCTGGCCACAATTTGGCAATATTCATCCTTTCGCACCGCGCGAACAAATTGAAGGCTACGCACAACTCTTTAACGAGCTAGAAGATATGCTGAAAGCATGCACCGGCTACGATGCCATTAGCTTACAACCCAACGCGGGTTCACAGGGCGAATATGCGGGCCTAGTGGCAATTAAAAAATACTTTGAACACAAAGGCGAAGCGCGCAACATTTGTTTAATACCCGCATCAGCCCATGGCACCAACCCTGCCTCTGCACAAATGGTGGGCATGAAAGTGATCGTCACCAAGTGTGATGAACAGGGCAATGTCGACATCGATGACCTAAAAGAAAAAGTTGAAACTCACGGCAAAAATATAGCCGCGCTAATGGTGACCTACCCCTCCACTCACGGCGTATTCGAAGAAGATATTCAAGCAATATGCGAACTCATGCATTCCGTAGGCGCGCAGGTGTATATCGATGGGGCAAATATGAATGCACTCGTTGGCTTAGCGGCGCCAGGCAAGTTCGGCGGCGACGTTAGCCACTTAAACCTGCACAAAACTTTTTGCATTCCCCACGGTGGCGGCGGGCCAGGCATGGGGCCAATCGGTGTTAAATCACACCTTGCGCCTTTTTTAGCATCGCACCCTGTGCAGGTGCCAGACAATACAACAATAGACAACGGCACTATTTCTGCAGCACCGTGGGGCTCTGCCAGCATTCTCACCATCTCATGGATGTACATAAAAATGATGGGCAACACAGGGATGAAAAATGCGAGTGAATACGCGATCTTAAATGCAAACTACATTGCCAACCGACTTTCCCAACACTTTCCTATTTTGTATCGCGGTAAAAATGGTCGCGTTGCGCACGAATGCTTACTCGACCTACGACCACTAAAAGAAAGCAGCGGCATTACTGAAGAAGACATCGCAAAACGATTAATGGACTTTGGCTTCCATGCCCCGACCATGTCTTTCCCGGTTGCCGGCACATTAATGATCGAACCAACAGAGTCAGAATCGCAAGAAGAGCTCGATCGCTTTTGTGATGCGATGATTAAAATTCGTGAAGAAATTGATGCAGTGGAAACAGGCCAGTATCCAAAAGATGATAACCCGCTAGTGAATGCGCCGCACACACTCGCCGACATTCTGGATGAAAACTGGAAACGCCCCTACTCGCGCAATGTAGCAGGAACGCCCCTACCCTACCTAAAAGAACATAAAGTATGGCCAACAGTGAATCGTATCGATAACGTGTATGGTGATCGCAACTTGATTTGCTCGTGTCCGAGCATTGAAAATTATTCTGAAGAATAAAAAACGGCAACTTTGAGTTGCCGATACCTAATACAGGCAATTCCTGGGCACTAAATATTTACCAAGGTCTTACGCCGCTTCTTTCGGTTGAGCTTTGGCCCTTGCTTGTTCTTTGTGGGTTTTTTCAAGCTCGTCACCACGCGTCAGTAGGTATTCAAAAGCACTTAGTGATGCTTTGGCGCCTTCGCCCATAGAAACAATAATTTGTTTATACGGCACGGTGGTGACATCACCGCACGCGTAGATACCCTCTTCTGAGGTTTGGCATTTTTCATCGATTTCTATCTCGCCAAAGCGAGATTTATTGACGACATCGCCAAGGAATTCGCTATTTGGCACTAGCCCGATCTGTACAAATACACCATCTAGCTCAACACGTTTTTCGGTGTCATTTTCACGTTCAATATATTCAAGCGCATTCACTTTTCCGTTGTTTGCTGTTATTTCTTTTGTCGCGACATTTTTTAAAATCGTGATATTGTCTTTCGATTCTGCTTTTTCAACCAGAACTTGGTCCGCCTTTAGCTCTGGCATAAACTCGAACACAGTTACCGATTTTACAATGCCTGCAAGATCTAACGCGGCTTCGATTCCGGAATTGCCACCACCAATCACCGCGACATTTTTTCCTTTAAAGAAGGGGCCATCGCAATGCGGGCAGTAAGCAACGCCACTACCTACATTTTCTTTTTCACCCGGAATTCCAAGTTCACGCCATTTTGCACCTGTTGCAACGATTAGTGTTTTAGTGTGTATTTCTTCACCGGAAGACAGCACCACGGTTTTGATCGGGCCTTGCTCAACACGAGTAACTTTCAGGTGCTCTTTCTTGGTAATCTCGTATTCATTCATATGAGATTGCATGGCACCTACAAGCTCTGGGCCGGTGGTTTGCGGTACGGAAATTAAATTTTCTATACCCATAGTATCTTTCACTTGGCCACCGAAACGATCGGCAATCATAGTAACGTTTAAACCTTTGCGCGCTGCGTAAATGGCCGCACTAACGCCACCTGGGCCACCCCCGATAACGGTGACATCTTGCAGAGGTAGCGTCTCGCCAGAACCTACTTGGGTAATGGCGGGGTATTTTTCAATTAGTTTATCGATCAATTCCGCCGCAGTGACTTTGCCGTTGGCAAATAGCTCACCGTTTAAGTAAACGCTTGGCACGCCTTGTATTTCTCGCGCTTCGACAAGGTCTTGAAATAAACCACCGTCGATCATTTCTGAACGAATATTACCGTTAAGCAGTGCGAACTGATTCAAAGCTTGAACAACGTCTGGGCAGTTGTGACAACTTAAACTAACGAAAACTTCAAAATGCAGTTCGTCTTCTATTCGGGCCAGCATGTGTTGTAACGAGTCATCAAGTTTTATTTCACTTCCCGATGCTTGAAGCATTGCAAGTACGAGAGAATTAAATTCGTGACCGCTGGGAATACCCGAAAAGCGAATACCAGTGTCTTCACCATCTGCTTCTATTAGAAAGCTAATGGGGCTTCTTAGGGCTCCGGCAGTCTCGCGTTGCTCAACATTAAGTTTGTCGCTAACACTTACGATGTCGGAGAGAAAGCTGATAAGCTCTCCACGCTTTGCATGCTCACCTACCTGAACAACAAAACTCACGGTTTTTTGCATGCTTTCGGTGTAACTTTTTAGGGCCTGCTTAATATCGTTACTAATCACGACGCTCTCCTAATAAAAATATTTTTTAGTGGCGCCCTCAACAAGGGCGCGCCTTTATAAACAACTATTTCTTTAGATTTTGCCTACAAGGTCTAGGGAAGGCGCCAATGTTTCTTCGCCTTCTTTCCACGCGGCAGGGCAAACTTCACCCGGATGCTCAGCAACGTATTGCGCCGCTTTTACTTTTCGGACTAAATCTTCTGCATCTCGACCAATACCTTCCGCAGTGATTTCCATCGCTTGAATCACACCCTCGGGGTCGACCAGGAATGTGCCACGATCTGCCAACCCTTGACCTTCACGCATCACTTCAAAGTTGCGAGTAATTTCACCCGTTGGGTCACCGATCATTGTGTATTGGATCTTGCCGATGGTTTCAGACGAATCGTGCCAAGCCTTGTGAGTAAAATGCGTATCGGTCGACACCGAGTACACCGCCACATTGCGCTTTTGTAGTTCTTCATGGTGATCAGCCAAATCGCCTAACTCAGTTGGGCACACAAAGGTGAAATCTGCGGGGTAAAAAAAGAAAATTGCCCACTTGCCCGCTATGTCTTGATCGCTCACTTCGACGAAATCACCGTTTTTAAACGCTGACGCCTTGAATGGTTTGATTTTGGTGTTGATAAGAGCCATGTCGATTCCTCTGTTTTTCGGGTTCAGTAAATTGGGTTTATACGTTTGTTTGGGTGTGCTGCTAACTCAGGAACCACTTTATGGGGTCAGGGTAATCCCGTAAATTTGATTAAATCTAATCTAACGTTCTAAAATACTGATCATAGAAATAGTTTAAAGAGACAATTTCCGGAACCCGCTACCATGATCTCGATTAAGCAATTGAATTACGCCTTAGCAGTAGAAAAGACCCTTCACTTCAAGAAAGCAGCGGAGCTTTGCCATGTAAGCCAATCAGCCCTAAGCACAGCGCTAAACGAGCTGGAAAAGCATCTTGGCTTGCAGATTTTTGAGCGAGATAACAAGAAGGTACTGGTGACGCCAGTAGGGGCTGAAGTGCTTGAGAAGGCTCGCAACATATTTGTGCAGGTGAAGGAGCTGGAGCAGCTATCTGAGGGCCAAAATACGCCGCTTAGCTTCCCTATTACGATGGGGGTTATCCCCACTGTTGCCCCCTACCTACTCCCGCTCTTATTCCCGATCCTGAATTCGGAATACCCCGATGCACAGGTCAATATCGTGGAAGCGCAGTCACACAATTTGGTGGAGATGGTGAGAAAGGGCGAAATAGACACTGCGGTGCTGGCCCTACCATTTCCTTTAGATGGGCTTCTGTCTTTTGAGTTTTGGCAAGAAGACTTTTTCTGGGTAGCGCTAAAAGGAGAAAAGTTTACCCAGCAAAATGAAATCACTAGTGATGAAATTCATCAGAGTAACGTGATGTTACTGACAGAAGGGCATTGCTTGAAGGACCATATTCTCGACGCCTGTAAATTCGATTCACAAACTGCTAACCACGGCTTTGGCGCCGCCAGCCTGAACACCTTAATTCAAATGGTAATGGGTAAGATCGGTACAACCTTAATCCCCGAAATGGCCTTACAGCAGCTAACATCGCAAAACGATGCCTTAACTGCCGTGCACCTAAAGGAAAAAGGGCCCCACCGACGCATCGCATTTATTGTTCGCCCGAACTACACCCGGCTCGATAATATCGAAGTGCTCAAAGACATTTGTCACCGTGCACTGGAAGAAAACAGCCTACACTAAACCTCAATTGAACAGCGGTGCAGCCTCAAACAACGAATAGACAGCATCTATTTTTAGACATTTAGTGTCATTACGACACCATTTATTATGGGTGACTAAATTCGCGTGGCGAGCTCACGAAAAGGCAACACCACACATGTGCAATAAAGGCCTTACGTGGCTTTCTTAGTTATGATGTAATTTTCTTAAAGTGCGTCACTGTTCTTAAAGCGCGTCGCTATGCTTAAGTAGATTAGCGCCAGGCTTATTGCAGGCAACCCTTCGTAAACATGCTGCTGCAACCCTAACCAACGCCACATCAACGAAACAGAAAACCCAATCACGAGTGAAATGACGGCATCTTTTTCTCGTACTTGTTTACCCAAACAAAGAAAAATTAATAGCGGTGAAAACGCACTACCCAACCCCGACCAAGCAAGAATTACCATATTAAAGACACTTTCATTATTCGAAAGCGCTAGGGCAAGCGTCAGCAGCACAACGCCAACCGTTACCAATTTTACCAGCCAAGTACTTTCAACTTTGTGCGGCAGTAAATCATGCGTAATTGCCGCTGAACAACTTAACACCAAAGAATCTGCCGTCGACATTGTCGCTGCGAAAATACCCGCAAGCACTAAGCCCGCTAGCACTCCCGGCAACAACTCCACTGCCATGGTGGGCAATGCCAATTCAGCATCAAAACTTGCGGTGTCAGAAAAATAGATCCGCGCTAACATACCAACTACTGTCGCCATACCATAAAACACAGAAAACCAAAGGTAATAACTAAGTTTTGCCATAAACATTAGCCTGCTATCGCTTAATGCCATAAACCGCACCATGATATGCGGCTGGCCGATAACTGAAAACCCAGCCACCATCCAACTAATTGCAAAAGCTATTGCCCCCGCCAAACCAGGAAATAAAAGCTCATTGGGAAACAAATTCAAAAACCCATCAACTTGCTTCCACTCATATATTATCTGAGCTGGCCCACCTAAATGCATTACCGCAATAAACAACAGCAGCGCCATTGCCGCTAGCATAACGAAAGACTGCGCCGCATCCGTCCAGATCGATGCACGAATGCCACCGGCAAAACAATAAAGCGCAACCATAACCGCACCTAGTACAGCACCCGACCATTGCGGCCAAGAAAATAAAACGTGAAGCGCTTTACCCCCTGCAACCAGTTGAGCGCTGGCATATGCCAATAGAAATATCAAAGACACAGCGCCAATGACTCGCTGTAATGTCTGAAAGTTACTGCCTTGCCAACTCGACAACACACCGGCATAACTCACCTCACCGCTGCGGCCTGTAGCAACACGCAAGTTGCGATGAATAAAAAGAGATGCGACAAAATCCCCTAGAATCCAACCCACCATTAACCAAATTGAGGCGAGCCCTGTTAGATAGGTATAACCAATAACACCGATAAACATATAACCGCTGTTATTTGTCGCAACAGCAGATAAACCCACCAACCAGGGCGACACTGAACTACTCGCCAAATAATAGTCTTGCTTGGAACCCTGACTCTTGAATAAAGAAGAGACCCCAATCGCAACAAATAACAGCAGGAACAAAATAAAGGAAACAACCATGAACAAGCCTTTTAAATTAGCGTGTATATATTCAACAAAAGGACGACAAAGTAATTCAACAAAATTGGGGCATAAAAAAAGCGGCCAATGGGCCGCTTCCGTCTAACTTTTTAGCTTTAGTCCTTATAAGGCACCAAGCTCACATTGAAAATTTTGGCTTCGCGCGCTGCATCTGCTATCGCAACGTAGGTATTGGCCGTTGACTGCTCATGAGCACGTACAACCACACCACCATCTGGGTTTTCAGCAGATTTCTGTGCAATCAATGAACGTACCGCTCGAATATCGACGCGACGCTGATCGATATAGATCTCATCAGAAGAACTCACTGAAATCAATATACTCTTCGATTCGTTATCAATAGGCGGTGGCGCATCATTATCTTCTGGCACGTTCACGCCAATGGATTTTTCTTTGATAAAAGATGCTGTAACGATGAAGAAGATCAACATGATGAATACAACGTCCAGCATGGGCGTCAAATCAATTTCTGCTTTATCTTCCGCGTCTACCTTATTCTTCTTTCTGCGACTCACCTGTAGTTCTCCGCTGTTATTTCGTTATCTTTCGCTCGGACGGTGGCATGGAGCTGTTCTATTGCCTGATCTAAGACTGGATCGATTAAAGCAAAAGCCACAAGCTGTGCTCTCCTTCTAAACAAAACCCTCAAACCAAGCGCTCTAAAGCATTTATTATGAGGCTAAGACCTCAAGACCTGGTTGCTTTTCAACCAAGAAAGCCCCAAAAAGGGCCTAAATACTATCATGGGCCACGCCGAGACTCTATCTAATTGACCATTATAATCCCTAGATCCCGAATCTGCCTGCCGACAGGCTTGGATCACGCAAAAGAATCTTCTTTGATGTGGACGCCAAGCAGCCCAAAGCCAGCAAAATCAATCAATATCCAGGTGCAATTGGGCTGCTGAGGCACTTTTCAAACGCACACCAACGCCGACCAAACGCAGTGGTAAGACTTTTCGCTGCTGCGCAGCATTAATGAGGCCCTGAAAAGTATGAAGGTTTACGTCTGCGCAACCGTTGGCTAACGATGTTTCCATCGTTGTTTGCGAAAAGTCACTAAACTTTAATTTCACAAAGGCTTTGGCAATTTTTTCTGTCGCATTAGCACTTTCAATTCGCTCAAATAACGAATGTAGAAGTACATCCAGGTGCGGAAGTAATTCTTCTCGCTTACCAACATCTTGTTCGAAAGTACGCTCGACACTTATCGATTTTCGTTCTGATCGAGATATAACATCTCGATCATCTTTTCCGTGAGACATTTGATAAAGCTTGCCACCAAAAACACCGAATTGAGCTATTAACTCGTGCAAACCTCGTTTTTTTAAATCTTTACATGTCAAAATTCCTTTTTTTGCCATTTTCTCTGCCGTAACCGGCCCAACCCCTGGTAATAATTTAACCGGCAGATCTTGAACAAATTCAGTCACAAAATCTGGCTCAACAACAAAAATCCCATTGGGTTTTCGCCAATCACTCGCAATTTTTGCCAAAAACTTTACCGGAGCTACACCCGCTGAGACAGAAATACCCACTTCATGGAAAATTCGCGCACGAATTTCTTCGGCGATTAATGTACCGCTGCCTTTACATTGATTGGAATTAGAAACATCTAAATAGGCTTCATCCAAAGATAAGGGCTCGATCAACGATGTGTAATCCAGGAAAATTTCTCGCATAGCGTGGGAATATTCACGATAAAGCGCGATGCGGGGGGGAATCAATTGCAAAAAAGGGCATAATTTTAAGGCCTTTGCCGAAGGCATAGCGCTTTTCACACCGAATTTTCGAGCATCATAATTACACGTTGCAATAACACCGCGTTTGTTCGCCGCGCCTCCAATCGCGAGCGGCACATTACGAAACTCTGGATTTTCATGCATTTCTACTGACGCATAGAAACAATCTGCATCGATATGAATAATTTTCTTCATAAAAACGGACCAATTACTGTATTAGCATACAGTAATTAATTTGGGCCTTCGATACATTAATCTAACCGCCCTTTTTCAGGGCTTGTTGCAGTGTCGCAAAAAGCCTAAAAACCGATTAGAAAACTACAATCTCAATGCAAAACTGTTGTTAGCAATTACTTTTTATAAAAAGTGACAATTTGTGGCAAATCCGTTAGTGAAATGATTCGTCTTGCGCGTAAGGATTTAATGAAAGGCGTAAAAATTTAATTATGATAGGCAATTTAAAATGAGGTTTTTTGTGTCTAACTAACGGCATATTTAATCAAAAAAAACGCCCTTCACGCTAAAAGTTTGCATCAAAATATATTGTTCTTATTTCGCTTGATTTAGACAAATAAAAGCTAGGAATTAAAAAATATTTCATAAATTCACTAAAATTTTATACAAATAAGCCTAAAAATAAAAAAAACCTTTAAAAATCAACAAAAAAGGTTGAATTTTTCTTGTTATTTCGTAATGTAGTGCTACAACTGTCTATAACTCCTAAAAAAATGGGTACTCATCATGGCTGGTCGAAAGAAAACTGTAGACGCGGTAGCGGCTCTTGAAAAAGAGCTAGCCGCTCTAAAAACTAAATTAGAAAGCGCTCGCGCTAGTGAAGTAAAAGCAACTAGTGCTACCGCTGCAAAAGCAAGTAAAGAAGCTGCTGCTGCTGCTAAAAAAGCTGCTGCTGCTAAAAAGAAAGTGGCTGTTCTTCGTAAGAAGAAAAAGTCAGCCGCTCAAGCAAGCCAAATGGCTGCTGCTCGCAAAGCTGCTGCTGCTGCAACTGCCGCTGCAACTGCCGCCAAGAAAGTAGCTACTGAAGCTAAAGCTAAAGCTAAAACAGTTGCTGCTGCTGCTAAAACTGCTGCTGCTTTGGCCCGCGCTGTAGCGAAGCAAGAAGCTGCGGCTAAGAAGAAAGCAATGGCTGCAGCTAAATCTGCTGCCAAGAAAGAAGCTGCTAAAGCGAAGGCTGCTGCTAAGAAAGACGCTGCTAAAGCTAAGGCTGCCGCTAAGAAAGCCGCTGCTAAAGAAAAAGCTGCTGCTAAAAAAGCTGCTGCTAAAGCTAAGGCTGCCGCTAAGAAAGCCGCTTCTAAAGCAAAAGCTGCAACTAAAAAGAAAGCCGCACCTAAGAAGAAAGCTGCTGCGAAGAAAAAGCCTGCAGCTAAGAAAGGCCGTGGTCGCCCAGCAGCTAAAAAAGCTGCCGCTACAAAAGCACCAGGTCGTCGTGGTCGCCCAGCAGCGAAGAAGAAAGCTGCAGGTCGTCCAGCAGCTAAAAAAGCAGCTGGCCGTCGCGGTCGTCCTAAGAAGAAGTAAAACCTTAGGGCTTACAAACCAAAAACCGCCGCATATTGCGGCGGTTTTTTTATGTCTTCAATAAAGCTGAGGCCTTTTCTGCTACGGTACTCAGTCTAAACCGCCTTTTTCAGCCTTTTCGACCCGAAATTTTTACTCTTAACCGGTCTTCTTCAGAAAAATGACATCGTGCCTGATATTTTAAATCGAGCCCTTCTAGACTTTTAGCATCGAACTGAAGGTAAAAAACCACTTTGTCTTCTTCAAAGACCTCTGGCGCAGGCGGAAACTCCGTTAACCACGTTAACCCATCCATTAAGCGTGTTTTTTGTAACAATTTCGCTTTGCACAACACCCATAACTGATCAATTCTGGCTTGCCGCTCTTCTTCGTTCCGTTTTTCCTCTGAGAGGCGCGCGGCCTCCAGCTCTTCAGCTGTGGGTTGCTTTGGCTCCACATACACCGTGGTAAGTGTTTTAAAACTCACGCCATCGACCATTTCATTGTAGGTTCGCCCATTTTCCTGACGACATAGAATGCGATAAATAGGGTGATTTTGTTTAGATCGATCTAAATCAATGGTACCACCGACTAATTTGACACAACGATCAAGGTCTTCAGCGGCCTCTGCTGCGCGTTTTAATTCTAGAAATAAGGCAGCATGCCGTGTTGGCAACCATAATTTGCTTGTATCGATAGCGTGCACAGATGCACTCACATACAAAGCAAGAAGAGGAATGGCTGGCTTGAAGACAAGCAAACTAGGGGATTTTTTGAATTTTTCCGAAGGCCATCGCGTTAAAGATGAAACCAAATAGGACCAAGAGATCATTTTCGTCCTCTTCCAAGAATTCTACGCCGTAAAACACCGCATCATCAGACAGTTTTTTAACTTTGCGTGCGACAGCTCGGATAGAAAGCACGCGCTGTATTTTCCCAACGGTAAATTTCCCTTTTAAAGCGAGAATATCGCCTTCGCCACCGGCAAATTCACTTAAAATAAGCCCCGCACCCAATGTGCTTATGTCTTCAATACGGCCTGTAATCGTATTGTATTTAGGGTTGTCTGTATTAGACACCAAGATCGGCATTTTTACTGACACTCGCGTGGCATTGCGAATACGTTTAAATTGAATCGATTTAGGAAAGTCGATGTAAACCATAAATAGGGGTACATCGTTCATAAAAAGTACGTTACTCGCAAACAGCGCTAAACCATCAGCCATTTTTGCCCGAAATACGATTTTTTCGCCTTCTGAGAGTTTCGGGAAAACGCCAGAAGCAGGTGCACCGAGAATAATGGCCTCGCCAGGTATTGCACCCAGTACCAAGACTTCCGAAAACTCTTTCTCACCTGTAGAACTAGGTAAAATTTCGACGCTTTGGCCCATACTTAGCGCTAATTCATCGAATTGAATTTTTTCGTCGCTCATTTTCTCGTTACCAGGGTATTACCCCACCATTTCGTGCATTCTGTCTTTATCAGTGTAGCAAACGGCGAGTTTTCTGCGCTGTGATAGACCAAAGGGCTTTATATCAGTGATAGCGGTGTTCGGAGTTAGTGTTTTAAATTATGGAATGCACTAAGCATGCGTATAGGAAGTGACTTGGTAGCGATCTGTAATATCTCTACCGCGCCAAAACATTTTTAGAAGAACAGAGATATACAAGCAGGCCATCATTAGTATCAATTTAACGGCACTTTGTAGCGCAAAATCCATACTCAAAACCGCTATAACAAGAAATAGGCCTTGTATAAAAATAACTAAATTGAGCTCTAATATATGAAAAACCCAGCCCAAATACCAACGCCGATACAAACCGACGACTGCCGTAATCTTGCTTGCAACAATCAACAACAGTATAAGTATCACAAGTACTGGAGGGCCACCCGTACTTTGTTGTGCGGCTACCTGTGCTGATTCAGCATCACTTGGCGGCTTGGCAAATAAGTACACGCAAAAAACCAAGCCTAATATAGGATACACAGCCAGAACTGTTGCGGCGAGTTTTGGAGAAGACCGAAAGAGTTTAACCAACATTTATACTTCCTTTTGCTCGCCCAAATGTACCGTATCACTCTCAACAGAGCGCTCACTCGTGGGGCACACCCCCTCTCTGTAGCGAGCTATTGGGCGTGTAATATAACGCGTGAAAACAAGACCGGCTTCACTCGGCAATACTAATAGCGCAGGTGTAATAACGAGCGTAAGTATTGTCGAAAAAATTAGGCCGTAAACAATCGCACTGGCAAGCGCGACCCAAAACGAGCCGACGACGCCACCTTGAATAATGGATTGCCCCGATAGATCCACACTTACCCCTAAAGCCAAAGGCATCAAACCCAAGATAGTTGTGGCCGTAGTTAAAAAAACCGGGCGCAAGCGCTGCGTAGCTGCCAAGATAGCAGCTTCTTTAATAGTATATTTAAATTGCGTGCTACGAATATGGTTAAAGGTATCGATCAAAACAATATTGTTGTTCACAACGATACCGGCCAAGGCAACAATGCCCACCCCCGTCATAATCACACTAAATGTAGATTGCGTTAGCATTAACCCTAAGAACACGCCCGCGGTCGAGAGTATTACCGAAGACAATGTTAAAAACGCTTGATAAATACTGTTAAATTGCGTGACTAATAAAATAAACATTAAGAAGAGCGCAAGGCCAAACGCAACAGTAAGAAATGCAAATGACTTTTCTTGTTCTTCATTGGCTCCGCGATAGGTCAACTCGATCGTTGGGTCTACCGGGTTTGCCTTCAACCACTCTTGGATTTCTTTTAACTTGCGATCGACCACTACGTCCTCATCAACATCAGAAAGCACCATGGTGTATTCTTTGCCGCCAATCCGGTCTATTTTGTCAATACGCGATTTAGCTACACGCTTCACGAACGTACTTACCGCAACAGGGCCGTTACTTGTATTGACCTTAAGTTGATCTAGTATTTCCAAACGCCGCTCACTTGCAGGAAAACGAATCCGAATATCCACTTCTTCATCGGCGTCATCGGGGCGATACTCACCGACTTTTATTCCATTCGTCACAAGCTGCACTGCGCGTCCGACTTCCAACACGTTGGCACCAAGTTGCGCCGCGAGCACCCGGTCAACCTCCATGTTCCATTCAATACCCGGTAATGGTGTTGTATCGGTAACGTCACGTAAACCACTGAAATTGTCTTCTACGTCTTGCCTAAGTTGGCGCGTCACTTCTATCAATGTTTCTCGATCAGAACCACGCAACTGAATTTGAATCGGCTTGCCTACCGGAGGCCCGCCTTCCATTGCAAGCGCATTGACATAAATACCTGGAAGGTTCGCGGTACGCTCACGAATTTCGGCATACACTTCTCGAGTCGATTTTCCCATTTCTTCGGGCTTGTATGTTTCTACCAGTATTAATCCAACTTGGTCTTTTTCCGGAGTTCTGGCGCCTGCTGATGCGGGCGCTCCCGGCGATACATTCGTATAGGCAACTTTCACACCCGGCACATCAAGTACTATTTGCTCTACTTGCCCAACGAGCTCGCGCGCTTCATCGATTGCCAAATTGCCTTGTGCTCGAATGGTGACAGTCCCCATTATTTCTTCTGTTTCTACAAAAAACTCAACACCGGCATTAAATCGACCAAATGCGACAAAAATACCAATTAATAAATAGAATGCGAAAACAAATAGGCTTAATGGATGGTGCACGATTTTTGAGAGAAAACGAGCATACCTACCTGTTAAGCCTCCAAGCTTTGTGGGCAATTCTTTTTCCAAGCTCGTAAGGTACGACACGGTTGCTGGGTTCATTTTGTTTTTCCCCATGAGAGCCCCCAGCACCGGGGCAAAAAATAGAGCGTACAAAAGCGAACTGACCAGTACTGCGAATACCGTAACAGGCAGGTAACGCATAAATTCACCTGCCACGCCCGGCCAAAACATAATAGGAAGAAAAGCCGCTAAAGTAGTCGCCGTAGAAGCGAAAACCGGCCACATCATGCGTTTAACAGAAAGCTGATAGGCTTCACTGCTAGATAAACCTTCGGCCATTTTTCTGTCAGCATATTCTGTAACCACAATGGCACCATCAATCAACATACCGAGCGCCAACAACATGCCGAAGAGCACCATAAAGTTAAAAGAATAGCCAAGCTGCAAAAGAATTATTGCCGAAAATAATAGCGAGAAGGGTACGCCCGCCCCGACCAATAGGCCTGAACGAAACCCTAACGCAGCGACAACAATAATCATTACCAGCATCATTGCTGTAAGAATATTACCTTGCATTTCACTTACCATTCCCTCGGAAAATTCACTTTGATCTAAAAGAAAACCAATTGTGACACCTTGAGGAATATTCGCCTGCAACTGCGCTACGACTTCTCGCACAGCAGACGTAACTTCAATTTCATTCGCATCGTTACGCTTTAACACCTCGATGGTAATACCACGCTCACCGTTAATAGTGGTGTACGAGCTCGGGTCTTTAAACGTGCGTGTTACGCTCGCAATATCGCCCAAGGTAACTGCGCCATCGGCGGTTGCTCGTAGAGGCAAAGAATAAACATCTTCACGCGTTTCTATTAAGCTTGGTACCTTGACATCAAAACGCCCTTCACCCGTATCTAACTTGCCTGCAGGAACAAGAATATTATTCGCTTGTACCGCATTGTAAAGTTCGCTACTGGTAATACCGTAATGTTCCAATTGCAGTGGATCTATGCTCGCTTCGACAACCTCTTCACGATGGCCCGCCAAGTTTGCTTCGAGCACGTCGGGGCTTGATTCAATAGCATTGCGCAATTGCAGCGCTGTACGATAAAGAACACGCTCACCAACATCACCTGCGATGGTCACAACAATTGTGGGAACGTCGTTGGCGGACACTTCTGAGACCACTGGCTCTTCCGCATCTAAAGGTAATTTTGATTTTGCGCGATCAACAGCCGCTCGCACATCTTCCACTGCTTGCTTCACATTCACCTGCGCATCGAACTCAACAATCAAATAGGCAAAGCTTTCTCGTGAAACCGCTTTAATTTCTTTTAAAGATTCCAGCGACCGTAACTCTTGCTCCATTGGTCGCACCAATAGACGCGCCCCATCTTCCGGTGAGATACCGTCTTGAAATATATTAATGATAACAATGGGAACAGAAGGGTTAGGTGAAGCTTCAATGGTCATCATGCTGCGTGAAGCCAGACCTGCAATGACAATAAGCAGCATCATGCACATGGTCGCGCGCGAACGCTTAATCGCACCTCCGAGAAAATTCATTAGTGATTTGCCCCGAGTGATACAGGTACTACGGGGGCTACCACATCCACAACATCATCTTGACTAACGTACTCCTGACCGATAGTAATTAGCTGTGTATTTTCTTCTAATCCGGTTACCCACACGCCGTCTTCGTCGTCACCAATAATTTCAATAGGTTTAATCACTACGCGATTTTCACCTTCGATAACTTTGACAGCAATTTTTTCATCGCTTGTAAGGGAAAGTAAGGAGGGGGACAAATGATGAGCAGAAATTTCTTTCGCTTGAATGTGTACGTCTGCACTCATACCGTCACGAAGTGCGTAACCCGGATTATTGATATAAATTTCTATTTTGAAGGTGCGTGTTACAGCGTTTGCCGCACTCGCCAAATATTGCACTCGCCCTATTGCACTTTCACCATTAGAAAATAGAACGTTGGCAACGCCATCTAACACAATACTGGAAAGTGCAGATTCAGACAACAGACCAACGACTTTTAACTGACTCAGGTCCACTAATTGTGCACACGGGCTGCCGCGCTGAATAAAACCGCCCGCATCGATCAAGCGTTCCTGAACAAAACCATCAAACGGTGCTCGTATGGTGAGTTTTTCTGTCGCCAATCTCATGGCTTTGACATCCGCTTTCGCCACAGCCAAATTTGCTTTAGCACTGGCAATTTGTGTTTGCGATTGAAAACCGCGGTCTTTTAAAGACAGCGCACCTTGATAATCAATTTCGGCCTTATTGAGCAAGGCCCTAGCTTGCGCCAATCGAAGTTCCCGATCTTCTGAGTCAAGCACGCACAGCGCATCGCCCTGCTTCACAAAGCTACCTTCTTGCGCAGGTGTTGCGATGATTCTGCCATCGATTTCTGCAGCGACTCTCACGCGCCGAACGGCTTCAGTGCGACCGCGCACATTCACTTTTTTACGAAAAGTCTCCAGTTGAATATTTTCAACTTCAACACGAAAGCGCTTTTCTGTTTCATCGATTATTTTTATGTCGTTGGGGCCTTCAGCAATTAATCCAAGCAACATCCAAAGAACCAGCGCGGCGGTCATCGCCAGTGCTAGTTTCATATTTGAATTGAGTTTTTGAAGATTCATATTTCCTATTATTTCCTTCCTCTAATGAACGGCCGTGCAACTTTTTGGTCAGGTAAAGTGCTTAAGGCTTCCGTCATACCCTGATTACTTGAGCTGTATCATATAAAAATGATTGAAACACCCGGAGGTTTCTGCCCAAGACCAAGCTAGCATTATGAACGCACGCGAAGCGCGGGGCGATTATACGCAATCCAAGAAGTTTTAAACATGCAGAAAAAGCACAGAAATACTGGCATTTCTGTGCTTTTAATGAATTGAAAGGGGGTAGTGTGGCTTAGCTGATCGCTTTAAGAGACTGACGATCGATTTCCGACCTCGGCATAATCGAGAGGCGGTCTATCGCAGTGTTCCAAGCGACGAGAAGTTTGGCCAATTCACGGGCTTGCTCGTCTAAGCTTTTCAGCTCTTCTAAGGTGTCTTTCGGCCCAGTAAATAGTTTGATTTTGCGATGCGCGGAGGCAAATGACTGGTCGGAATAGGCCGCGCGATACACTTCTAGCTTCCAGCGTAGGTTGTGCACCATGTTGCGGTAATAAATGAGTTTGGTATTGAGCGACACTGTCGTCACGTCATCAAGTTTGCCAAAGACTTTAAAGTGAGTGCCAAAGACCATGATTTTTTTTGAGTTTTGGTCCGCCACCACGGTTGCAGTACGAACTTGATCAAACAAAACCGCGAGATCGCCAAAAACTTCGCCCGGCGTAATGTAGTTTACGACCGTGCCTTCTTTATCTCCGGCGTGAACTTCTAACTGGCCCTTCAACAAAAAGTATAACCATTCTTCCCGGTGGCCTTTTTCTAGTATGGTTTCACCAGGCTCACACTCTATGATTTTAGAGTGTCGCAACAGTAGATCGTATTGGTATTGATCTGTCTGTTTTATCGTTCTATAAAAAGGTACCGCAGATAGCAGGCTATCTACCGATTCTTGGGGGTATTTCAATACATCTTTAACTTCCATCGGATCGGCTCGCTGTTCGAGAATACTTCTTAAGATAGCGGATTATTCTTAAGAGAGGTGTTGGCTGTCTATGAGAAAGGCCATTTCCCTTATAACCATTTCTAATTTTGTTAAGGGTTTCACCATTTTTAACGGTGGCGTCTAAGTTTACCTTACTTTTGCTCATCTTAGGCGCATTCCAAAGACCTCAAAATCTCGCAACACAATGCCTACCGAGGTTAATCACAAATTACGAGATTCCTAAAATTACTAATGAAATCAAATAATAACAATTGCCTCTTAAGTGGCTATAATAGCTATTATCTGGCGCTCATGCCCGTGCCTTATACTATACCGGCACAAGAAACGGTTGATTTTAAGACAAATTCGTCTAAAACTTTGCTCAGAATAAATATTCGAACCCTTTGGAATCGATATGAAAAAGCTGCTATCTAAACAACTCATCGTCACTCTCGTTCTGACTTTCAGTGCATTCGGGGCATTTAAGCTCCAGGCAGAACCACTTTTGAATGGTGTTGCCACCCATGCTGAATTGGGGCAAGAGCAATTCATTGCAGGGCTATTTACGTCCACGCTGTCAGACTCTTCAGGTACCATTTTGAGTACACAGGAAGAAAAACGCATTCAGGTTCGGGTGCTAGCACCGCGCCTATCATCGCGACGCTTCCGCCGTATGTGGATTGAAGGCATGGCCATTAACGCCAGCCCTGCAGAACTAGAAAAGCACGCGAACGACATGGCTGACTTTTCTAACATGGTCAAAATTAAGATGATCGCAGGCGATATTTTCTCCGTTGAACGCCGCGAAGATGCTGTTCGCGTATCCATAAATAGTGTGATGCTTGGAGAGATTGAAGACCCACAATTCTTTGACTTACTACTGCGCACCTGGATTGGCCCAGTACCACTTTCATCTGAATTTCGCGACGCCTTGCTGACCGCCGGCTCTATCAAGCCTGGGCCGTTGACACGCTTTGAAAGTACGCGCCCGTCTGATACGCGTATTACAGCAATCGAAAGCGCCGTTACTGCCAAGCTTGCCGGCAGCACATCTGGCAATTCGCAGACTAAACAATCCTCCAGCCCTAAAGTGGCTGTAGCAGCGCCAAAGATCGAACCAGAAATTGCAGCACCGCCACAGATTTCGGCTCCTTCAGGCCCAGAAGAGGAAGAACCAACGAAGATTGCCCTTGCCCCCCCTACACTTGATGACAGCTCTGATGAGACCACTGAAGAGCCACCTGAAGTTGCTGAGACGCCTGAACCACCCAAGGCAACGCCAGCCCCAGTAAAAGTCGTATTAGCACCGCAGGAAGAAGCCTTAGACGAAAGTATTTTTGATGAAGAAGACGATGAAGTTTTCTCCGCAGAGAGCCTCTTAAAAGAGCAGTTATACTATTCACAACTAGCGAAATTCACCCACAAATATATTGAATACCCACAACGAGCATGGGATCGTGGTCGTGAGGGAAATATCCGACTTCGAGTCACCATTAATCGCAAAGGGAAAGTAAAGAAAACGGAGCTATTGGAAGAAGCGCGATATAAATCGCTTAACAAAGCGGCCAGAATTGCAGTGAAAAACGCCAGCCCCTACCCTGCAATACCTGAAGAAATCAGCGGCGACGATTACAGTTTCACTTTCCGCATCGCATTCAAAATCAAGTAACGTCTACTCAGGGCAGCACGACTCATGCTGCCCTATTCCCACTAAACCCCATTATTTATTTTATCGGCGGCTAGCGAGCTCATCCAAGCGCGTCAAAATCACTTTTCGAATATCATCCACTTCCAATTCTGACATTCCTTTTAAAGACGGAACCGAGATCGCGTGCAAGTGTAAACACGGGGTGGAAGTACTTAACTCGCGTAAGTCTCCTTTTACCAAAACAGGCAAGAAAGGCTTTTCAGGTGGGCGCTTGCTGCGAATTAGTTGCAAACCAACATCCAGCGGCACTTTCTTAAACTTTCCTTTCGCGCCTTTAAAGGGAATGATCATATTGAGACGCCCAGCTGGGTCTTCTGGATCAGCCGGCACGAGCAGCAAGCCTGTTGGCTTTGCCGCATCTTCTGAAATACCGTGAAAGGTATCGTGATGTGCATAAGGATTGGGCAAAATGACCAGTTTACGATTTTCTTCTTTGGGAAAGAAAATATCGTAATTGCTATAGAGCTGCTCCACTGAACCAGAGTACACGCAGAGCTTGTTTTCAAAGCCCATAACAAAGTTTTGAGCCGTTTGCCTTCGCTCAAATTTGGCGAGGTCCCAAACTAAGTCTTTATTGTCCATTCTACCCCGCTCTTACAAACACTCATTTGTCGCACTCAAATTCGCTAACCAAATACCAAACTAGAATAATATTTACTCATCTAATAATAGTAAACATTATTGAAATCGTTAGAGTTTTCCGCTGATGCCTGTTGAAATATTTAGTGTTTTACGCGCCAACTCAGCTCTTCTTACGTGATAATTATCAGTAGTAACGCAAAGCCATGCTATTTTTAAATGAGGCAGGCAGAAAAAATATTACATCACCTGCGCGATCTACCCACCAACTTCAACCGGAATGTCTCGATATGTCCAGTACTAACGTGAGTGATATCGCGGAAGAACTCCAAAAACGAATCAAAAGCAACAAGCTTGAAGTACCCCTTCTACCAGCGGTTGCTGGCAAGGTTGTGCGCTTAACCCAAGATCCAGAATCAGAAGCTGCTGACCTCGCCAAACTCGTGCAAAGCGATCAAACGTTGGCCGGCCATGTGATGCGCGTTGCCAACTCCGCCGCATATAGCCCTAATTCGAGCATGGTGTCTTTACAGCAAGCCATTACCCGCCTAGGTATGAAATTGATCGCTGAGATTGCTCTATCTGCATCGATCAACACACGACTATTTAACACCCCTGGTTTTGAAAAACACATCGAGTATGAAATCAAATATTCTCTTGCCTCAGCACTCTGGGCAAAAGAAGTAGCCCGCGCCTGTAGAAAAAATGTTGAAGCCGCGTTTCTATCGGGTTTATTACACGACATAGGTCGCCCCGTCGCAATTCAAAGCTCACTCGAAATTGCTCAAGGTTTAAAGCTAACCCCATCGAAAGAAGAAATCCTGGCCCTTGAAGACAAATACCACCACCCTATTGGCATTCGTGTGGTCGAAGCTTGGGAAATGCCCAATTCAGTGGTTGAGTCACTGCAATATTTTTATAACTACAAACAAAAACACAGCGTTCAACTTCAAACCATGATTGTGCGCGGTGGCGCCCTAGTCGCCAGCCATCTCATGTGTGAAGACGATGGTAAACACGAATGTATGACCATTGAAGAATTAAAAGCCCAAAGCGTATTTGCCGACTTGAACTTATACCCTGACCAAGTCGACGAGTTGCTTGAAAAAGAAGAAGCCGTAAATAGTACCTTGGAGGCTATGACTGCGTGAGCATTCAATACGACATGATTGTGGTCGGTAGCGGCCCCGCGGGCCAAAAAGCTGCTGTGCAAGCTGCCAAAGCGAATAAAAGAGTTGCCCTAATTGAGAAAGATAGAGAATTAGGAGGCTCCTGCGTACATCGAGGCACCATTCCCTCGAAGACCCTACGCGAAAATGCCTTGCGTGTGAAAAACATGCGAATGAATGCGGCAATTGCCAATTTTGAATTGGCCGAAGATTTAGAGCTAGTAACACTGATTAACCGGCTCGAAGAAGTACTGCATGCGCACGACAATTACATGCGTAAGCAAATGGTGCGCAACCACATCGACCTAATTCATGGGCGAGCAAAATTTCTTTCGCGTACCGCAGTGGAAGTCACCAGTGTTCGCGGCTCACAACAAATCTTAAACAGTCACAATTTTATTATTGCGACAGGCTCCTACCCACGCCACCCGAAAAACATCCCTATCGATCACGAACATATGTTTGATAGCGATTCCATTCTCTCAATGATGTACCTACCAAAAAGCTTAATCGTGTTAGGCGGTGGTGTTATTGCGAGCGAATATGCCTCAATTTTTCAAGCCCTTGGTGTTAAGGTGATGATGATTGATAAATACCCGCAACCGCTGGGTTTTTTAGATGGCGACCTAACCTCCACCTTTGTTAATGCTTTTGAAAAAATGGGCGGCACATGGATTGGGGAAACAGAAGTTAAAGAAGCCCAGTGGAATGGCTTTGATGCCGTGGTCGTAAAATGCAAAGACGGAACCGAATATCGCGCAGAAAAATTGTTATGCGCAGCCGGTCGCTTAGCCGAAGTTAACGACTTAGCTTTACCCAACGCAGGGTTAAAACTGAATGATCGGGGTTTAATTACCGTCGACGAAAACTTACAAACAGAAGTACCCAACATCTACGCCGCTGGCGACGCGATTGGCCCACCGTCTCTCGCATCAGCATCGATGGAGCAAGGGCGTCGCGCGACGAGCAACATCTACGACATGCCTGTAGGAAAATTACACAACCTAATTCCTACCGGTATTTATTCCATTCCTGAGCTCTCTTCCGTCGGCCTTAGTGAAAAGCAAGCCAAAGAAAAATATGGTAAAGACATTATTATTGGTGTTGCACACTTTGAAGAGATCGCGCGCGGCCATATTTCCGGAAACCTGGACGGCATGCTAAAAATAGTATGCGACCCAAATGGTGAAAAAGTATTAGGCGTAATGATTGTAGGCGAGGGCGCAACGGAGTTAATCCACATTGGTCAAATGGCGCTAATATCGGAAAGCAACGTTGATATATTCATTGAAAGTATTTTCAACTTCCCCACCTTAGCGGAAGCCTATCGTGTCGCCGCTCTGAGCGTTATTGGTCAGCGGCGCGACAAATAAACGTCAAGAAAATCCGGCTACGCCTATTGGCAACTCTAGCGTTTGCTCGGTGATATGCCTTTAATTGTATCGGCAAATATTGAGTGCGCCTCAAGATCTACCGGTGAATACACGACTTTTGTCGAAGCCGGATGATTCCCCAAAAAATTTCCATCTTTCAGATTCTGGCTTGGGCGCACAGGCCTCGAAACAAAACCGCCACCACAGTTTGGACAAACATTTTGCAGAACGTCTTCGACACACGCTTGGCAAAACGTGCATTCGTATGAGCAAATCATAGCGTCTATCGAATTTGCAGGAAGGTCTTTATTACAGTGCTCACAAGAAGGTCTAAGCTGCAGCATCACAACATCCGTTTTATTAAATTAAGTGAATACACGCTGTAGCATTATAGGTTTTCACTCTCAGACTCATTCTTATTATCGATAAGCGGAACCTCGTCAGCAAGAGAAACACTACTATTTAAATCACTACCGGCACTTAGAATCACACCAACCCAGCGCGTATCATCAAAGCTTTCCATCGCAATTTTTACTGTCATTGTAAGAGGAATTGAAAGCAACATACCAATGGGGCCCAATACCCACCCCCAAAACACTAAAGACAAAAACACAACCAATGTAGAAAGGTTCAGCCCTTTACCCATAACACGAGGCTCAAGAATATTGCCCACGCCAAAATTCACCGCAATAAAACCCAGCCCCGTTAAGGCTGCCTCGCTCACACCTAACTGTACAACGGCCAACAACACCGGCGGAATTGCAGCAATAATAGAACCCAAGGTGGGCACAAAATTGAGAAGAAAAGCCAGCAAGCCCCACAAGACAAAATAATCCACCCCAAGAACCCATAACCAAACAAGGATAATTCCACCCGTTAATAGACTCATTAAAGTCTTGATAGCTACGTACTGATTCACCCCGTGAGTAAATTGACCAATGGCTTTAAGCGTTTTATCAGAATTACGGAAGGCTTTTAATTTTTCAGTAAAACCCACCTCTTCAGCAAGAATAAACGTAACCGTAAGTAAGATAAGTATGGCGTTGGTCATCATGTTGCCAATTTGTGCCAACGTATTCCCCGCCATAGATAACGCCCTCGACGGGTTAAAACTATTTTTTAGTTGCGCAACATCGATCGACAAGCCCATTGACTGCAATTTCAAAAACAACGCTTCAGTAAGCTCTGTTAGGCGTACTTGGTATTCCGGCAGGTCTTGACGAAAATCACTAATGGCTGAACCAACTACCGCACCAATCAATACACTACCCACTACGATAGAAGATATGACCACCAACATTGCCAAGCCACTTGGCAAACCTTTTTTCTTTAACCATAACAACGGTGGTGTACAAATAACGGCAATAAACAAGGAAAGTAAAAAAGGGACTATCAATGATTCAGCAGCGCGCATGCCTGCCACCACGATAACGAATGCGGCCATAACAAAAAGAAATTTTGCTATTGGGGAAGTTTGCTCCATGTGAACTCCGTATAACTTTTATTTATATGTTTTATGATTTCTTTTATTCGAACGCCAAAACTATTGATTTTCTGGGATTTTACCCTGGTAACGCGCATTTATATATTCACGTATATGCTCAGCATCTGCCGCGTGATCACCCGTGGGTTGCCACAAGGTGTCTAAATGTAATGTTTTTTCTGGGTAATGCCAGGCAACCAAAAGCACCGGCACTTGAGCCTGGTGGGCAATACGCAAAAAACCCGTTTTCCACTTATCTACTTTTGAACGTGTGCCGTCTGGCGTAATGGCGATCCACACTTTCTCATGTGTTTCAAACCATTGTGATATTTGCCCAACCGTATCTTGTGATGCACTGCGATCAAGGGGGATTCCTCCCAAGGCCATAAAAAGACCTTTAAACGGCCAAATAAATGCCTCTTCCTTCATAAAATACGAAAACTTTATGCCCAATGCGAGTTCTGTGAACATTGCTACCATAAAATCCCAGTTAGACGTATGCGGCGCGCCACACACTACCAACTGGGGCAAATTAGGTAATTCGCCACTTATTTTCCACCCACTAATACCAAGCAAATAACGACCAAGCCAACGCGTAAAGGCATTGCCATAACGGGGCACATTATTCGGTAATTGAGGAATTACATCCGACATAGGCAATCACAAACAAGTAATAGTAAGTTAATGTTCACGCGTCGCACGAAAACGAACATCGGGGTATCTTTCTTCCGCTAACGACAGATTTACTCGCGTCGGCGCCAAATATGTTAGGTGGCCACCGCCATCAATCGCCAAGTTATCTGCACATTTACGCTTAAATTCGTCAAATTTTTTCTCGTCGTCGCACTCAACCCAACGTGCAGTAGCTACATTTACAGGTTCGTAAATCGCATCTACTTTGTACTCGTCTTTTAAGCGATACGACACCACTTCAAACTGGAGAACACCCACAGCGCCTACAACAATATCATTGTTATTTTGCGGAAAGAACACTTGCGTAGAACCCTCTTCAGAAAGCTGCTGCAAACCTTTTTGAAGTTGTTTTGTTTTTAATGGATCTTGTAAACGAATCCGCTTAAACAACTCGGGGGCAAAGTGAGGAATACCGGTAAACTTAAGTGTTTCACCTTCACTAAAGGTATCACCAATTTGAATTTTCCCGTGATTGTGCAAGCCAATAATATCGCCAGAAAACGCTTCTTCAACCATCACACGCTCCCCCGCTTTAAAGCTAACAGCATCGGCAATTTTTATATCTTTACCGAGAC
This sequence comes from Agarilytica sp., assembly GCA_045430305.1. Taxonomy (GTDB): domain Bacteria; phylum Pseudomonadota; class Gammaproteobacteria; order Pseudomonadales; family Cellvibrionaceae; genus Agarilytica. Next base: position 194,158 of record JAILXW010000004.1, read on the forward strand.
GGGAATGCTTCATTTTCATGCCTTTTTTATAGGCCCCAGAACAAATGCGCATAAACGCAATACGGTCTCGGTGCTTGGGGTCCATATTCGCTTGAATTTTAAAAACAAAGCCCGAAAATTTTTCTTCAACAGCCTCGACTTTTCGGGTTTCAGTCGCGCGCGATAGTGGTTCAGGCGCCCACTCAACAAACCCATCGAGCATTTCTCGTACACCAAAATTTGCCAACGCTGTACCAAAAAATACTGGGGCTAATTTACCAGCTAAAAAAGCATCTAAGTCAAACTCGTGGCTAGCGCCGCGCACAAGCTCAACTTCTTCGACAAAATCTTCATAATAAATACCGAGTAGCTCTTTTGCTCCATCGCTATCAAGGCCTTTAATCTGAATATCTTCTGCGATGACGTAATTAGATCCACGCTGGAACACATGAATGGTATCGGTATAAAGATTGTACACACCTTTAAATTCTTTCCCCATTCCAATGGGCCAATTAATCGGTGCACCCTGAATTTTTAATACATCTTCAATTTCGTCGAGTAAGTCAATGGGGTCACGAATATCGCGGTCCATTTTATTTACGAAACTAATGATCGGAGTATCGCGCAAGCGGCACACCTCCATCAGCTTAATCGTTCGTGCCTCGACACCTTTTGCCCCATCAACCACCATCAAAGCAGAATCTACAGCGGTTAATGTGCGGTAAGTATCTTCTGAGAAATCTTCGTGGCCTGGCGTATCCAACAAGTTCACAACACGTTCTTTATAGGGGAACTGCATGACCGAGGAAGTAACCGAAATTCCACGCTCTTGCTCCATGCCCATCCAGTCAGATGTCGCGTGACGATCAGACCCCTTTCCTTTCACCGAACCAGCAACCTGAATCAACTGCCCAAGCAGCAATAACTTTTCGGTAATAGTGGTTTTACCCGCATCCGGGTGAGAGATGATAGCAAACGTGCGCCGCTTATTGATTTCATTAGATAAATTGCTATCACTCATACTGCTAGAACCCTTATTTGCCCTAAATTCGTACTTATTCGTTGTATTGCCCTATATGGGCTGAAAAGACAGGCATTCTACCGAAGAATGGAGGCGCTATACATTATTGATTGAACCCCACCCCTACCCCCTTTAGGGCAATTTCTATCACTAGCAAAGAACGAGCACCTTAAGCCGGTAATTCGTCCTCCAAAGCAATGAATCACCCTCATTATTGATGGAAGGCAAGCCCTGGCCAATCTTTAGTTGCCGGCACCCCCACCCTGAACTAAAACTAACTATAAGCGAGCGCAGCTGCAGGCTGCGCTGCATCCAATAACAGAGCGCTCAACATGGGCTATCAGCAGCCGCTTTTTGTAAAATCAGCGCGTATTTCGGCGCACCTGTACTTCGCCACTTCCGTGGCGAAGGAGATTTCGCTCACCTCTAAAAATGCCCGCGCCATTACTATTCGTGCTGGGCAACGCGCCTCAGGGTTTATTGCCATCACCGATTTTATCGAAGAGCTTTCAAAGGTAACGATTAACCGCTCGATCACAATTAACCGTATTGCCGTTAAAGTATCTCGCATCTCAACCGAAAAAGAACGCGCAGCAATGGCGCTGAATGATTTTAACAAGGTCAGACAAAAATCCAGCGATGCTCGTTTTTTAACTAGCCTAGACAAAGCAAAACAAGAAACAGAAAAGTCGATTCAGTCTTTCGATGAAGAGTTTGATCGGCTTATTCTCGAACTTGAACAAGAGCTAGTAGAAAGCTATAAACAAACCCGTACCGCCAACATGCTGGTAAGCACGTCGAAAATTGAAGCAGCGCAAGCGGGCGAATTTCAGCGCCCACTCGAAGTCATTGCAGAAAATTTAGAAGATGCCGCCAGCGCCATTCGCGAGCAATTACACCTCGCAGAATCTATTCTTCACGAAGCGAAACAAGAAACAAGAAACAAATGAAAGCTACAAAAATAGCACAAAGCTCTAAAACTGAATGGATCATGTTCGGCCGTGACGCCGAAAAACCCGAAAAGGTCATTGACACTAATCAGTACATGATTAAAAGCGGGGGGCGCGCCCTATTGCTCGACCCCGGCGGCATAGAATTATTCGCACCGATGCTGGCGGCGGTACTGCACCATGTAAGCATTGAGCAAATTACCGATTTATTTGCCTCTCACCAAGATCCAGACATTATTTCGTCTTTAGGCCTGTGGGACAAAGCACTCCCCAAAGGCACACTTCACGCCCCTTGGTTGTGGGAGGGTTTTATACGGCATTTTGGAATGAGCACAATTAAATATAATTCCATTGCAGATGAAGGCGGAAAGTTTCCCTTTGCTTCGGCAAACTTGCACTTTATTCCCGCGCACTACTTACATTCTTCAGGGAATTTCCATATTTACGACGCAGATGCAAAAATTTTGATGAGCGGAGACGTAGGAGCCGCACTTGAAGACGTAGACGCCCCCTTATACGTTCAAGACTTTGAAGAGCACATTCCCAAAATGAAAGGCTTCCATCAACGCTGGATGCCTTCTAACGCAGCAAAAAATGATTGGGTCAAACGCGTGCGCGAGCTTGATATAGAAATCATGGCACCGCAGCACGGGCGCATATTTACCGGCGACAACATCACTAAATTTTTAGACTGGTTTGAAGCGCTGGAAGTGGCGACCGCAATACCAGATGCAGATTAGGCATCTGGTAGTGCACGGTGTTTCGTACGACCAATAACACGATTGACCCAAACAAAAGCGCCCATTCCTACAAGAATATTCGTCGCAGCGATTGCGACAAACACACCGTTCAAGCCGAAATACGCATTTGCTAACCACGCTAAAGGAAGCAGCACAACAATAACCCGCAGGGCAGAAATAATAACGCCCGGCATCGGTTTACCCAAACCGTTAAACGAGGCATTCACCACCATCACCACGCCATACGCGGCATAACTCATCGGCACTATAAGTAAATAATTGTAGGTTGTGTCAATCACTGCTGTATCGCTACTAAAAAGCGCCGCGATAGGTTTCCCGAAGACGGCAAGCACCACAGCAACAAAAACTCCGGAATACAAACAAAACAACCCAGTAATTTGTTGGGCATCAAAGAGGCGCTGAAATTTTTTCGCACCTAAGTTTTGACCACAAAAAGGCCCAATCACTGCAGACAAAGCGTAAAACAAAATCAACGCCATGCTCTCAACACGCGTTGCAACACCAAAACCAGCAACTGCGGCATTACCATGTGTAGCCACTAACGCCACCAACACAGAGCCAGAAAAAGGAATAATTAGGTTAGTGGCCATTGCAGGTATACCCACATGCAGTATTTTTGGCCACGATTCTTTTATGCGAGAAACATTAAAAGGGTTCACAAACAAGCGCATTTTTATATGCATAAAATAAAACGTTACAGCAACGGCCACTACACGCACAATCAAAGATGCAATTGCAGCCCCTTCAACCTCTAAGCGTGGAAAGATCCACCACCCAAAAATTAAAAACGGGTCCAGAATCGCATTCGCCAGCGCCATACCAATCATCAACGTACCTTGTAACTGCGTGTTCCCCAAGGCTCGAATTGCCGCCATACCCACCATTGGCAAAATAAAAAATACCAAACTAGGGAACCACCACTTCATGTAGTCACGAATAAGCGGGAGTATTTGATCGCTCGCCCCAATCGCAGAAAAGAAATTATCAATATTGAGAAAACCGACAACCCCAAAAAGGAGCGCCAGTAAAAACGTGAGGCTAATGCCATCGGTTATTAGTGCGCGAACGGCATCTTCGTCATGAGCACCAGCGGCCCGCGATACAACAGAAGAGAGACCCGCACCCAAGCCGACAGCTAACGAAATGCCCATCATCATCACAGGAAAAGTAAAACTGATCGCCGCCAATGCCTCGTCACCCAATTGTGCAACAAAATAGGTATCGACCATATTGAATGACATGGTCGCCATAATGCCCACGGCCATGGGTAAAGCCATACCGTAAAGCGCATGCACAATCGAACCTTCGGTTAAGCTCGCACGCATCATTTTACTACCGCCTTTTTTGCTTTCAGTATTGCTAGAAATAATATGACTTCCGTTAAAAGTTAATGTGTTTGGCGAATATTAATGCGTCTTCACGACCTGATTTGGCCGGGTAATAGTTTGGCCGCTCACCTACTTGGTTGTAGCCCAAACTTTCGTACAAACCGATAGCCCGCGCATTAGAGGCGCGCACTTCCAAAAAAAGTGAGTTTGCTTTTTTACTAAGCACGTTTTCCATTACGTCTAGTAACGCTGTGGCAATTTTTCGACCTTTCTTTTCTGGGCTTACCGCGAGAATCAAAAGCTCAGCCTCGTCTGCCACCAAAGAAAACACGGCCTGCGCGACAAGCGCCCCATCTGATTTAACCCCCACACAAATATGTGAGCTTAACAACGAGTCACGAAAATTTTGTGATGACCAAGGAAAATCACTCGCCTTATTTTCAAGGGCAACCATAGCGGCCAAATCAGATTCGGCCAGAAAAGCCAAAGTATACTCACACCCGTGGGTGTCAGAAATTATGTCATTATCAAAACTGAGGGTAATCATCGGGAGTTTTTAATGCGCTTGCCAAAAATCAGCAAGCAAAAAAATTAAGAAAGCACAGCGCTTAAGCTCAACCACGTGTCACGCTTTAAATGCGGTGCGTAAAGTAAATCGCTCAAGCTTGGCAACACCAACGCTTTAGCATTAAAGTCACTCACCGCTTGGGTGGTGTGCTGCTTTTCTAAAAAGTTTAATTCTTCACCTAACACAGCGTGTGCGGCATCTTGCCCCATCAAAATAAAATGGCTAACCGGCTTAGCCAATATACGGCCATCTAAAAAGCCTTGCACCAATGCGCGTGCCTCAGGCCAACCCTGATTTGCCTTATTTTCTACCGCAGGCCAGTTTAATATTTCGACCCTTGGTAAATTCACATCCAACTTGCCCAACTGCTGCAACATATTCGCGAGTAAACGATCGGTAGGTAGCGCATCACCTTGCCGTCGCGAATCGATAATCTGCCAATCACCCACCCGCCATAACGCTAAAGAAAAACGCACGGCATCGGTTTGGCTCTGCGGCACATCGCCTCGCGCAAGACTTTTCAGCGTTACCTCAGCCTTCACAGGCTCTTTATCTGATTCCACACCTTTTTTAGCATCATCCGCTGACGGCTCAGCACCGCCTGAAGCCCCAGCCAGTACCGAATCGAGATCAATAGACACTCGCTGCGGCCCAGCAGACGATCGAACACTGACCTCCGGCTCTACCACAGGAGATTGAGCCTCACCTACCGGCACTGCCTCAACCTTAGGGATGTACAGCTGCTCAGACACCTTTGCCGCAGGCAACAGCACACGCGGCACATAGGTATCTATGCCCATAGCGTCGAGGTATTGCATGCGTTGGTATTCGTTCATGGAATGTTTCGGGTTGAATCTGGGATTAGCGATGGATATTACAGGGTTAAGCAGGGGGAGTCATCAGGCTAGCACCGCGCTACTAGGCATTACACCGATCAACATTTGACCAGACATGCAACACCAAAAAAGCAATCAAAGGCCAACAAAACCCATACGGCGCCAAACAACTCTTGATGAGAACTATGTTTTTGCAGTGGTGCTTCCGCTTCAATATTATTCTGAGTTCGTAAGAAGAAGCTAGCGGCAACGTTTTATTTGAAATGGGCAATAGAACACTGCTTATACGGAAGTACTCTGAGCAAGTAAATTCCGGATTTCATCTAATAGACTTTTATGCATTCTAGTATGAGGTAACGAAATGGGTGAGGGTGAATGGGCTTTAATTGGCGTTTTGGTAGGTTCGGCACTTACAGGCCTGTTTAGTTATGCGCTTCAAGATCGCCAATTTAAACACAACAAAGAAATGTTCTTACTTAACAATAAGAGCAAAGAGGCAGTAAAGAATATTCTCGAAGAAATGCTAAATCATCGAACCCACACTGATAGATCTTTTGAAGCGTTAAAAAAACCTATCGGCGGTTACTCGGATGAAGAAATTCGGAAATTCTTGCATGAGCTGAATGCAAAAAAAGTGGATCGGAACGATGGGTCTGAATGGTGGTATTTGCTATCACGCAGAGATGAACGTAATGAAAAACGAGCCAAGCAAAATACATAAAAAATTGCTCAGAGTAACTCAGGGCCTGCGGTCCCATAGCAAAGCGTCACCTGTCTGCGTGGTGAATGAGAATAATGAGAGGAATGTATGAACGATATTACTAGTAAATCTCGATCGGAGCTTGTTAGTGAAGAGGTCGTATCAGTTAAACCCATTCCGATTGAATATTTTAATAAAAGGAAAAATCGATCAGCAAAGCTAATTAATAACGACACCGAAGGAAACTTTTTAAAGGGAAGAAATTCTCGCTTTGAATTTTCATTTAGCGAACCGATGTACATATCCTCGATAACAGTTAAAACGAAGGGGTACCCAAATTATAAGACCCTTGAGTTTTTCTGGAACTCTATTCATAGGATCAGCGAAAACAAAGAAGATAGAAGATTTAACGAGGACAAAGCCACGGTGACTGTTAGAGAGATCGTCACAGATTTTTCCATAAAGCCTCCAAAACAATATTTTTCCAACCCAGAAATCGAGTCTGTAGAGGTCTGGGGACTAACTCTTAGCGAGTTTGGTGAGTGTTGTGAAATTTCCGGAAAGCTTGAAAAATATAAAGAGTCAATTCTTGAGTTATGCGATTCCCAGATAAGCAAGGCAACAGAATCACAGCAACTGCTGTCTGAGTGCATACAGAAACAGAATGAGATAGAAGGCGAGATATCTGAAATTACAGCGAAAAAAAACGACTTGCAGGCCGAGGCAGATGCTACCAGAGAAAAGTTAGAAGAAGCTTCGATCGCATTCTCAGAAAAGAAAAGTCAAGAATCTGATGTCGTTAGCAGGATTGAAAAGCTAGAAGACTCGATTGATAAAAAGAAAAAAGAGTCACAGTCATTAAATACCGAAATATCTGGCAGCCAAGAGCGCCTGAAAAGACTAAGGTCTGACATCAATATGTTCCCGAGTGAATTTCAGGGCTTCGTTACTCAAGGTGGCAGGAATATTCTTTGGTATTCTAGTTTAGCTCTTATACCGATGCTTCTTTTGATTGGGTACACCGCAGTCTTATTTAGCGGTGCAATTGATTTAACAACTGTCTACCAGAGGAAAGAGGGCTTAGAATTATGGTCTACTTTTCTTTCACGCCTCCCATTTGTGACCGTTTCGATCTTTATGATTCACGCATGCTATGCAATATCAAAGGTATTTATACGAGAATTGATTCGGATTAATCAACAGCGACTTAACTTGTCAAAAATTAGTATTGTTGCCAAAGATATTGCAGATACCGCCATGTCAGACTTGGACCTTACGGATGATGAAATTTACGAATTGCGGACCAAACTAAAAATGGACTTAATCAAGTCCCATCTCAAAGGGTATATTGATGATAGTTATGAATATGATCTGGAAATTGGTCTATGGCAAAAGTTTAAGCGTTTAAGGAAATCTACTGATAGTCAAATCGATGAGGCTAATGAAAATTAAAGGGGAAGGAGGGATTTAACTTTAACCACCGCAAAAAGACACTACGCCAGCCCTGAATGAGGAAAGAAGAAAAAATGCAAGAGTGGAATTTTTTTACAATAACCCAACAACTGATAGTCGTACTAACCATAGTTGCACAGATCATTGTTGCATTTAATATGCTTAACAGCTCTAAAGGTGGCGAACAGCTTGTTCGGGGCTTAGCTATTTCAACAGGCGTTCTAATCTTCCTTGGCAGTTACGTATTAAAAATTACGTTCGCAGACATAATATTTCTTGCCATTACAGATGCAAGCATTTTCCAAATAATTATCGCTGGAAGCGTGATGCCAATACTGATTGGAATCGCTGTATCGGAGCTCGCTATCGCTGTCATATCTTCAGGCGGTGATCGCTCTATTCGCATGATGTTATTGGGAGGAGTATTTATCACTACTCAGATAGCGTACTTAAATTATATGGCTATTTCTCAAACTTCAGTCCCTTACGAAAAAGCACTATTACCAAATTTGTGCTACGCAGTGGCAATGGGGTTTTGGTCTGTACTACGTTACGAAAGTTCAACATCATCACAATATTCACGATACTAGCGTCAACCACAAAAGATGAACATATTTCGATAAGAAGGGGGGGGAGGGATCTAATTTTAACCACTAGCCCCATATGCGAAACCACCAACAAAGCTAGCATATCCACAAAAGAGAATAACCATGGAATCTGATTTAGCAATAATTCTGAGTATGACAGCATATAAAATCATCTCCCTCGTCGTTGGTGTGTTGTTTTCATATATGGGATATAAGCTTTTTATGAACAGCGTCTGGGGTGAAGCAGGTGACATCGACTCTACCTTTGGTGACAACAGGATTGTGATCAAGAAAGCCGCACCAGGAACCTTCTTTTCGATTTTTGGCGCGATTATTGTTGGCGCAACAATAATAAAGGGGCTGGAATATGATCATAGAGGTAGCGTTAATAATTTGCACTTAGAGGATGAACCCCAACAAAGCAGCGTACCCCTTCCAGAAAAGCCGCCAATATAACTTTTGAGGAAAAGACAATGAAGAAAACTTCTATTTTGAACACATTCCTCTTTAGTATGCTGTGCTTGAGCATAAACGAGTCTTTGGCAGACGATGCGCCCCAGGAAAAATCTGCCTACCGTAACCTATACAACAACGGCATTACAGCTTATAAAAACAAGGATTACGTAACCGCACTTAAATATCTATTTTCATACCGTTTAGTTAACGAAAACAAACTGGTAGAACATGAGAAATTCTCATCGCAACTAGATGCAGCAATCGAGCATTCAGAAAGAAAGCTTCGAGATACAATAAAACTCGCTAACGGAATAGAAAAGAAAGAAACTGAAAGCGCAATTCGTGCAGCAGGGTTTTAGGGAGTAAGGAGACAGTCGATTAGATTTATCGACCGCCACCCTCATTCACTCCCCTATTTTTCCGACCCAAAAACTTTGTAAAGTCTGCTCTGAGTTTCCATCACTGTCGTTATAATCCAAGACCAACCCAACCGATACTTCCCTATTTTGATCAGAAGAATATTCGGTTTTTGAGGAGACGTAGTAATACTGCCCATCAGTTGGCGAGTAGGTGTACTCACCCAGAATTTCGTCGACTTCTTTTTTTGTCATTCCAACACGAAGGTGAGCCTCAATCACCTTCAAGCTTTCGTAACTCTTGGTCTGTTTATACGAGCCACTCGCTTCCGAAAGGCTCTGAGGCTGCCCGGCACACGCGAACACCAACGCGGAAAGAAAAACAAAGAACGGATAAATTTTATACATACCAATCAGCCTATTGCGCAGACGGTGGCGCAAAAGAAAAACCTTTTTCTTGAAAAAACTTAATCAACTCGGGAAGGTCCCTAGCTGTTTCATGCTGAACATGCATTAGAACATTCAAGATCTTTTTAGATTTGTTAAATGCCAATTGCATTTCTAGCATCTTATGTTTTGACTTTCCAACGCCTCGGGGCGTCTTCCAGTCTTCGGTATCTATATCCCAGTTGTGAATCGACATACCCAGCTCTTTGGAAACCTTAGCCAGCTCGGGATCATGCTTTTTAGGCCACCCACCGGCTCCAAAGGGTGGCCTTACTCTACTAGTGGTTTCACCGGTAATTTCTTTAATTATCGAGCGAGTTTTAGTTAGCTCGTCTCTAACCGTACGCTCATCTTCTTTCGCTAAGTTTTTGTGGCTCCACGAGTGGTTTTGAATAGTGTGGCCTCGCGACACAATCGCTTTTGCTGCCTTAGGGTGTCGTTTAACTTCACGTCCAAGCACGTAAAACTCAGCTTTTATCGCATTTGCTTGCAAAACATTCAGTATGACATTGAGTGCTTCTACTGGCGCAGGTCCATCATCAAAGGAGAATACAATTTTTCTTGATTCTGCCATTTTAAAATCCTTATTTTCAGTTTTTTATAAGTATCAACTAGAAAACACTCCAAAATCAATGTGCACCCTCTAAAACTGAGCACTGCAACCCAACGATAATTTCAAGATCTTATCGGTTTTACTTGACTTAAGATTAGGAAAAAGAAGATCCCCATCTACAGCATTAAGCCGCCCCCAGACTAGGATGTAAAACAACCAAAATCAAATTCACCAACGAAGAAAAAAGTGAACCGTTATTTTGATGAAGAGCTAGATCAGAAGATCGGGAGTTTTGACGCATAATTTCTCATAGACTTTTTCGCTAAAGAAGTCGGCGCTTATTTCTATAATCGTGGCGTATTTGACGCTCAGGTTCTTATGTCTCAAAAAGTGGAAGAACTAGCGGAATCAATATACGGACTCGAAAAACCCACTAAACTTACAAGATAGAAAGTTATTTTTAAAGCGAGGCGCCATGCTAAACGTCATTGACAATGGAATGCGTATAGAAACACCGTGGTATGCGATATTCCCCCCTCGCGCTACAGAAAAATCTACGGCAACCGCGGCCACGCCGGTAATATCCGATCGCGACCAGATTCGCGAGAGCAACACCCCCCACGCAAAACCCGGCCAACAGGCGTATCAACAGGTGAAGCATATTACAGAAGAGCGCCATAAAGTGGCGGTCGCGAAAGAGATAATGTCTGATACGGTTGCAACCTTATCGATCGGCGCAAACCTATTAACCGCCTGGGCTGAATTAAACAAACATGGCGTTCGTCATATGCCGGTTGTCGATGCTGCAAATAGACTGCAAGGCATTATTTCTGATCGCGACGTGCTGAAGGCGTGGGCCGGAATGGCTTCAACGAATAGGCATGTTCTAGAGTCTTTGAGCGTTACAAAAATTATGACGGTGCGCGTTTTAACTGGATCATTAAATACAAGTATTCGCGATATTGCAGATGCAATGACGCTTCGTCACTTTGGGGCAGTGCCACTGCTAAATGATGAGCATCATGTTGTAGGAATTGTTACACGCAGCGATATTCTGCGGGCAATTGTGCATCAAGCGCCTATGGATTTATGGAGCTAGATCAGTCAAAAAGTTACAGAGCGTAACATGGCAATTTAATTGCCATGTTACGCGGTTTAATTCTATTTTCCGTCAGTGGACCAATGCGGGCCATCGATTTTTGTGAAGCTGGCTTTAGTGACGCCGTAGGTTTTGCCAACTGCGTGAAAATCTGCATTTCCGTTGTGAGCACTGCCTTTACCACCGTGACGAGGCTGGCTTGAAATTGCTACCGTTGTGCCGTCTTTCTTTTTTATCTTTAGGTCGCTTTTCCAGGTAATCGTCCAATCAATGGCTTTACCTTGAATATGGCGAGAGGTGAGACTGGGCTGGTAGGCTACGTTGGCCTCAGTAATGATTTCTTTTGCACCTAATTTTGAAGCTGCTTCCGATCCGTGATCCCACTCTATATCTACACCAACTTTGGCAGGTACAGCATTCGCCTTCACTAACCCCTTTGAAACTTTCCAGGCCCAATGCAGCACATACGCCCGTTTTTCGCTTCGCTTAGTTGTAGATACAGCGATACTAGCGCCAGCGTCTTCTATAGCCTTTTTAAAAGCGGTTACGTTATTTTTAAAATTAGCTTCCAGATCCGATATTGAGGTGCTATTGGCGAATTCTGTTTTTCCTTGGTTGGTTTTCCACCACGTTTTTCCACTTAAATTATTTTTTTTAGTTTTATTGGCCGCTAATACAGCGGGTTTAGCTGGAGGTATCGCCATTGGTTTCTTTCCTTGTTGGCTATTATGGACATGTCCTATCTACATCGTAGCCCAGGTAATAATAACCAGACCAGATGGCTTGTGATTGAAAGGGTTCATCGACCCAGATGTCGAAACTCAAACCCTCGGCTGTGGCACACATCGTTAGAGGGTGAAGTGATGATTGCTCAGCGATTTTTACTTTTATAAGCTCATCTTTTTTTTCGGCATAAAATGTTTTGTTTGTACTTGCAACGGCCAAGCCATCCAAACTTTTATTGAGCGTGTATGTAGAGTAATTACCCGCTATATCTTTGTCGCTCTGTTGAGCCGTTAGCATTTTGCAGTCTTTTTCTGATGCAAGTTTCACAACCTCCAACGTCCCCGTCAGAGGCAGATGATCCAGCGCCACGTACTGAACAGATGTGCCACGCAAGTTAGAATTTTCGATAACAAGACAGTCATTCACGACCCAACCGGTATTTTGGGCGCTGAAGGATTGAGGTTGTTTTGGGCTAGATTGCTCTGCAGAGCAACTTCCTAAAAATGCTGCAGCGCTTATGAATAGCAGAATACGAGTAAACACAGATGTCATCCTTTTCATGTCGATTCTGAACAGATAGTAGCAATTTTTTGCCGCACTAGAGATAACTGAGTCGCAAAAGAGAAATCCCGCAAGAGGAAGACCAAAGCGAATACACCTCGATTTTCCATTTGCGCGATTAACCTGATAAATTTATACCCCATCCCTTTGGGGGTGAACCCCTGCTGGCGCTTCCAACATATTCAGCGCGCTTAAGTAGGCTTTTACCGAAGAGGTAACGATATCAGTATCGGAACCAATGCCGTTAACGATATGGCCGTTACGTTCTAATCGCACTGTGACTTCACCTTGTGAGTCTGTGCCTTGGGTAATGGCATTCACCGAGTAAAGAAGTAAATCGGTTCCGCTCTTGGCAACGTTTTCTATGGCTTTGTAAGCCGCATCTACAGGGCCACTTCCATCTGCTTCGGTCTCGACGGTTTCACCGTGCGCTTGTAGCGTTAGTTTTGCGTGCGGCTTTTGGCCGGTTTTGCAAGTAACGTCGAGATCGACAAGAAGAAATACTTCTTGTTCTTTTGCATGTGACGATGAGGAAACAATCGAGTGAAGGTCTTCATCAAAAATTTCATGTTTTTTATCCGCTAGGTCTTTAAAGCGCGAGAAGGCAAGGTTTAGTGCTTCTTGCGATTCAAATGTAATACCCAAGTCTTCAAAGCGTGCTTTTACGGCAGCGCGACCACTGTGTTTGCCGAGTACGATTTTGTTGGTGTTCCAACCCACGTCTTCTGCTCGCATTATTTCGTATGTTTCGCGATGCTTCAGTACGCCGTCTTGGTGAATGCCTGATTCGTGCGCAAAGGCATTCGCACCCACGATGGCTTTGTTGGGTTGCACAGGGAAGCCGGTAATGCTCGATACTAAACGTGAAGTCGGCACAATGTGTTCTGTGACGATATCAGTTTCTACCGGGAACACATCTTTACGTGTACGTACCGCCATGACCACTTCTTCTAGCGAAGCATTACCTGCACGCTCACCCAAGCCATTAATCGTACATTCTATTTGGCGTACGCCGTTCATCACGGCAGAAAGTGAGTTCGCTACCGCAAGACCAAGGTCGTTATGGCAGTGGGTAGAAAAAATAGCTTGGTCTGAATTGGGCACGGCTTCAATTAAGCGTCGAAACATATCACCATATTCACCAGGCTCACCGTAACCAACAGTGTCGGGTACGTTAATGGTGCCTGCCCCCGCCGCAATGGCCGCTTCGGTAATTCGACACATGAAATCAAATTCACTGCGCGAACCATCTTCCAACGAGAATTCCACATTGTCGGTGTAATTGCGTGCGCGCTTTACTGCGTGAATGGCTTGCTCTAATACTTGCGGCGGCTCCATTTTTAGCTTGTGCTGCATATGAATGGGCGATGTCGCAATAAACGTATGAATGCGTGATTGCGCAGCACCTTTTAACGCTTCTGCTGCGCGATCGATATCGGCATCGACTGCGCGAGCCAAACTGCATACCACGGAATCTTTTACGGTATCGGCAACCGCTTTTACTGCATCGAAGTCGCCTTGGCTGGCAATGGCGAACCCCGCTTCAATTACGTCTACACGCATTTTTTCTAACATTTTCGCAATGCGTACTTTTTCTTCTTTTGTCATCGACGCGCCGGGGCTTTGTTCGCCATCACGTAGCGTGGTGTCAAATATGACAAGTTTTTCTTTGCTCATGGTAGGTGCTCCAAAAAAGGGCTTATCGCAACAGCCTTGTGAGCTGTGTGCTGGTTTTTTTAGTCGGGTGAATTATGTAAGAAAGAATATTAGCCGCGCAGCGGCAACAACAACATCAAAAAAGCGTGGGCGCATACGTTCAACAAGCGAGCCGCCTGCTGGGAAAGTCGAAGTTCGAGTGCTTTGCTAGTGTTCATCAGATTGTCATCGGGGTAGTTGGTAAAGTGTTATCACTTAACTAAAAGTGTATCAGGAGTAGAGCGCTGGTCAATGCACATCCTAATATTTAGGCTTTGTTAGGATGAAATAACAAAGGAATGGTGTTTTTCATCAAATCCAAGAGATAAACATCCTGCAGATGCAAGGTTGACTGCAAAGATATTTCTTTTAAGACGTAAACTTTGAAAAAGTAGTGGTCTAGCGCGCTTTAAAGTCGAGCATACGCTGTAAAGGAATCATGGCTTTTTGGGCCAAGGAAGGGTCTACCTGAATTTCATTGCCTGGGGTGTGAAAAACCTGCTCGAGGTTTTGCAGCTCGTTCATCGCCATCCAAGGGCAATTAGCACAACTACGACAGTCAGCCCCTTGCCCGCCAGTTGGCGCAATAAGCAGGGTTTTATCTGGGCAGGCCTGCTGCATCTTGAAGAAGATACCTTGGTCGGTGGCGACGATAAACTCTTGGTTATCAAGGTCGCGCGTCGCGGCGATAAGCTGAGAGGTAGAGCCAACCACATCGGCAATGTCGACCACTGGCGCAGGGGATTCAGGGTGCACAAGTACTGCAGCATCGGGGTACTGCGCTTTAAGATCAAGAATTCCTCTCGCCTTAAATTCCTCATGCACAATGCAGGCGCCATCCCACAACATCATGTCGGCCCCAGTTTGCTTCTGTACGTAGCCACCTAGGTGCTTATCGGGCGCCCAAATGATTTTTTCACCTTTGGAGTCGAGGTAATCCACCACATCTAAAGCAATACTGGACGTTACCACCCAATCGGCACGCGCCTTAACGGCCGCAGAGGTGTTGGCATACACCACGACGGTACGATCGGGATGCGCATCGCAAAAGGCTTGGAATTGATCTTCTGGGCAGCCTAAATCTAATGAGCATGTAGCTTCTAGGGTAGGCATTAGTACACGCTTTTCTGGGGAAAGGATTTTTGCTGTTTCCCCCATGAATTTTACACCGGCAACCACAAGTGTTTTTGCCTCATGCGCCTTTCCGAAGCGCGCCATTTCAAGCGAGTCAGATACGCATCCGTCGGTTTCTTCGGCAAGCGCTTGGATGTCTGGAGAAGTGTAGTAATGTGCAACCAACGTCGCCTGATGCTGGTCAAGCTGGCGCTTAATCGATGCGATTAGCTCGTCTGTGTTGGCAGGCGTTGGATGCTTAAGTGTGAGGGCGTCGTCGAGAAAGTGCGAAACGATCGCACGGGACTCATCCATCAGATGCTTGTCGCTTTCGCTAACGTCTGTCATGGCCCCTCCTCATTACATATTCAGATCGGCAAAACAGCCTGAACGTATACCGCTTAATCAGGGTTGCTGTACCAGATATTAAAAAGGCCCACCTCTACGAGGCAGGCCTTTTTAGTATGGTGGGTCGTACTGGATTCGAACCAGTGACCAATTGGTTAAAAGCCAACTGCTCTACCAGCTGAGCTAACGACCCAAACTCTTGTTTTGCTTGAATAAATGGACTGTGCGATTGACGGCCCCAAGCAAAGAGGCGCATATAGTAATGATTTCGAAATAAAACTCAAGAGGTTTTTGGAATCATTTTTGATTGGGGTTTTGATATAGCGTCGGATCCTCTACTCCAGCCTCTTGAAAACCCTTCGCGCGCAGGTAACAACTATCGCAGTGGCCACAGGCCTCTCCGGCGTCATTCGCTTGATAACAGGAGATCGTTTGACTGTAGTCGACGCCCAACTTCAGGCCTTTTTGAATGATTTCAGCTTTGCTCATATGAAGCAAGGGCGCGATGATTTTGGTCGGGCTGCCTTCAACACCGGCTTTGGTAGCAAGCGCCGCCAGGCTTTCAAATGCTTTGAGGTAGTCGGGGCGGCAGTCTGGGTAACCAGAGTAATCGACTGCATTTACGCCGATAAAGATGGCCTCAGCACCCAAAACTTCGGCCCAACCAAGCGCAATAGATAAAAACACCGTGTTGCGCGCAGGTACGTATGTGACCGGAATGCCACCAGCCTCTGCAGCATCTTCTGGAACAGCAATATCATCATCGGTGAGCGCGGAACCGCCGATAGTACGTAAATCAAGACTCACAACCTTGTGTGTTACTTCCATCGCTTCGGCTACACGATCGGCTGCAATCAATTCAGTCCGGTGACGCTGCTGATAGTCAAAGCTTAGAGAATACACATCGTAGGCTTGGCTTTTAGCAATGGCGATAACGGTAGTGGAATCTAACCCACCAGAAGATAACACAACGGCTTTTGGTTTATTTGTAGGTATCATAGTAAGCACTCACACTCATTCTACTGCTCGTCAGATCGATCTATACACCCGGCTTATCGCCCCACAACTGCTTGTGCAGCTGCATTTGGAAGCGCACGGATAATTGATCTTCAAGAATCCAACTTGCCAAGTCGGCCGGTGATACTTTGCCAAAACAAGGGGACATAAGCACTTCGGCTTTTTCAGTGAGCTGAAGCTCGTCGAGCTTAAACTTTGTCCATTCGTAATCTTTACGACTGCACACGACGAATTTCACGAGATCTTTCTTTTTTAATAAGGGAACATTTTCGAGGCGGTTTCTATTTTGCTCGCCAGAATCGGGGGTTTTGAGATCCATCACTACGGTCACACGTTCGTCTACCGCGGCAATATCAATCGCACCACTGGTTTCGAGTGAGACCTCATAGCCTCGGTCACACAGCGCGGTTAACAGGTCGATACAAAGCGGTTGTGCCAATGGCTCGCCGCCCGTCACACAAACAACCTTGCACTTATACTTCTCTAGCTCAGCGAAGATATCTTCGAAGCTACGCTTTTCACCACCGAAAAAGGCGTATTCAGAATCGCAATACTGACAACGTAGCGGGCAACCGGTGAGGCGCACAAAAATCGTGGGCACACCAACGCTTCGCGATTCGCCTTGAAGCGAATAGAAAATCTCTGTAATTCGAAGTGAACGCTCGGACATAAAAGTATTAGTGCAGCTCGCACGGTAGAAAAGGCGGCGATTCTACACTAACACCAACTATTGAGCGAAGTTTGCTCTTAGGTAAGACTGAGCCAAACCGGCGGAGTTAGATTTACTAGCCGCTGCTTTTTGCAATAGCTCTTTCGCTGAAGCCATGTCACCCATCAAATGGTACACAACACCAAGTTTGTATTGGGCATCGGGCACTTTGTTGTGCTTGGGGTGCTCACTTAGTACGCGCGCGAACCACTGACGCGAGTCTTCCAGTACTTTCTTCTCTAGGTAGACTTCACCTAGCCAGTATTTCGCATTACCGGAAAATCGTCCATCCGGAAACGTATCCAAATGTTTTTTCAGTGCCACTACGGCATCATCGTAACGTTTTTCCTTTAACACCAAGTTCATCGCTTCGCGGTATCGCTTCATTTCATTGGGCGCTGCGCCCAAACTTGATGACGCTGACGACGAAGTACTTGGCGCGCGCGACGCGGTGGCTGCTGCACCGTTATTGCTCGCAGTAGAAGCGCCACCACCTTTGCTCAACTGGCTCACGCGGCGGTCAAGATCTAAGTAATCATCTAGGCGTTGCTGTTTGAGCTTTTTAAGCTCAAAGCTTTGCTGTTCAACCAAGCCGCGAAGCTGCAACACTTCTTGTTGCAACAACTGCATCTGATAATACATTTCAGCCGCATTACCTGAAGACTGCACCGGCTGAGCATTTGAACTCTGCAGAGGCGATTTGATTTTGCGATCTTCTACCGACACCTGAGCGAATGCAGATGTGGTAAAAACGAAAAAGGCCGCTGAAATACATCCAGCGGCCGTCATAGAAAAATACTTCATAAAACTTTCTTTCAGAAATTTAGTTCAGAAATTAGTTAAGCTCAACGCGACGGTTTTTAGACCATGCAGAATCGTAACTACCGATTTCTGCTGGACGCTCTTCACCGTAGCTCACTGTTTCAATCAAGCTTGAATCAACACCTTGAAGCACAAGGAAGTCACGAACGGCATTGGCACGACGCTCACCCAAAGCCATGTTGTACTCGCGGCTACCGCGCTCATCTGCGTGGCCTTCTAAACGAACAGAAGTGTTTTGCTGGCCGATCACTTCAGCGTGAACCATAAGAGCTGCGCGCGCTTCTGAAGAAAGAATGCTTGAATCGAACTCAAAGTAGAAAACAGTATCAACACCCGCAAGTGGATCTGCATCCATATCGCTCGTATCAGTTGCTGTATCGTCAACAATTGACGTGTCTGCTGCATCGTCTGCTGCAGAAGTATCATCGCTTGTATCAGTTGAAGAACACGCCGCCAAAAAGCCTACAAGCGCAAATAAAGTTAGAAAGGATTTAATTGTTTTAGTCATTTTTTACTCCCAAGTTAAAAAATACTTGCTGCCCACTCACTATGGGCGACCCTTTAGGGTTAGTTTTTAAATGGAGACCACGCAGGCTCACGTACATCACCTTGTTTTGATGGTAGGCGAAACTTCACACCTGCATCCATCGAAACCGCCGCCAAGACCCCTTTGTTCTTATATTTTGTTGCATACAACAGCATAGCACCATTAGGCGCAATACTGGGGGATTCATCGAGGGAAGTTTCCGTAAGTATCCTCAAATCCCCAGAAGCAATGTCTTGCCAAGCGATATGATATACACCATTCTCGCGATGCACCATAACAAGTGCTTTGCCATCAGGCGCAACGCGCGGTCGGGCGTTGTAATCACCTTCAAAGGTTAAGCGTTCTACACGCCCGCTGGCAAGTGTTACTTGGTATATTTGTGGGCTTCCGCCTCGGTTAGAGGTGAAAATTATGCCTTTTCCATCACCGGTCCAATTTGGCTCCGTATCGATAGCGAAATGACGGGTTACGCGCGTAACTTTTCGCGTCGCCAAATCCAACGTATAGATTTCTGGGTTGCCATCTTTTGATAGCGTCATCGCCAAGGTTTTTCCATCCGGCGACCAAGACGGGGCACCATTCAAACCTTTAAAGTTCGTGAGTTGTTCTCGCTTTCCTGTAAAGATATTTTGTCTAAATATCGCAGGGCGAGACGTTTCAAAACTAACATAAGCTACTTCGCGCAAGTCGGGCGACCAGGTTGGCGACAGCATCGGCTCACTAGAGCTAAACAAGACTTTCGGCCGCGCACCATCGGCATCGGCATGAACAAGGCGATAACGTTTAGGGCCGCGTCGCAAGTCTTCTATATACACAATTTTTGTCGAAAAGGCACCACGAATACCTGTGATGGCTTCGTACGCCTCATCACTCACCTGATGGGCGATGTCTCGCAGCGCCAACGCGCTGCCCGAAGTTTGCTTGCGGAAAACAGGGCGCTGGCTTATCACATCAAACAGCGCGTACCCTAGCGTAAACCCGTCACTTGTTTGCTGAAGGTCACCAATCAATATGTAGTTCACGCCGAGAATGCGCCAATCACGAAAAAATATGTCTTTTTCTTGGCTAGG
Source organism: Agarilytica sp. (assembly GCA_045430305.1). Taxonomy (GTDB): domain Bacteria; phylum Pseudomonadota; class Gammaproteobacteria; order Pseudomonadales; family Cellvibrionaceae; genus Agarilytica. The sequence goes on from JAILXW010000004.1 coordinate 213,859, forward strand.
CATAGACAACATGTCGGCTTTGGGAATTGGGCGAAACAACCCACTGCGCTGCAAATCTGCTGCGACGATTTTTGCTAGATTCTCTTGTGTGTTGTCATTGCCAAATGGCACGACTGCTATCGGTGTTGGGTCGTTTACACCTTGTGTAATTTCAATCGTAAGCTCTGCCAAAGCGGGCAAAGAAACAGAGGAAGCAGCAAGAAACAAAACAGAAAGAAGCGCCAAGAAACTAAATTTTTGTTGTAATCGTTTGGCTATCACAATCGCAGATCCTGTGGGTCAAATAAGAAATTAAATTTTCGGTAATACCGTTCAAACACTTCGGGTGACATATCTTTCACTTCTGGAAAGACCTCTACTTTTTTTACCGCCTGTATCGCAGAGCGATCGAAAGCGCCATTGCCACTGCTTTTTGCTACATCCACACTCACTATTCTGCCCGTAGGCACCAGCTGAATAGCGAGTGTACATGTCATGCCTGTGCGAGCAGAAGGCGGGCGCGCCCAATTGTTTTCTACTCGCTGGCGAATTTTTGAAGTGAAGCTTTGCGCTTCAGAGGCATACTCTTCTTCCAGCAGCATACCCTCTTCTTCTGCGAGCGCTTGTTCAAATTCTTGCTGAAGCCTTTGCTCTCGTTCTTTCTCTCTTTTCCGCTCTGCGTCTGCTTCGCGTTTTTTCTGCTCTTCTTTTTTCTTTTTCTCTGCGGCTTTTTTTGCTTCCGCTTCTTTTTTTAATTTCGCTTTGCGTTTTTTTTCTGCTTCACGCTTTAATCGCGCCTGCTCTTTTTTACGCGCGGTTAAGTCTATTTTTTTAGGCTTTTTCTTGGCAGAAGCTTTTTTCTTAGTTTTATCTTCTAATTTAACCAGCTTCGCTTCGACATAGTTGGGCGGCACTATGCGTGTTCTTTTCTCGGAACCTTCCCAGCTAAACGCCAGGGCGACAAAAATAATAGCGTGTACGACACCCGTCACTATGGCAGGGACGAGGTTATTTGCGAGAAAATCCATCGCTAACGCGCCTTAACTCGGCGGGTCGGTTACCAGACCGACACTGGGTGCACCAGCTTGCTGCAATACGGTCATGACATTAACCACCACGCCATATTCCACCTTGGTATCACCCCAAACCAATACGGTAGTTTGCGGTTTTTGTCGTAAGACTTTACCAACTAAGCTTGCAATATCTTTTAACGGTTTGGATTTTTTTTGATCTTTACCCAAATTGAGATAAAAACTTCCGTCTTGTTTAACGGAAACAATGAGGGGCTCATCTTCTTTTTTATCGAGTGCCGCTGAGGGCGCTTGCGGCAAATCCACTTTGACCCCCTGCATTAACAATGGAGCCGTCACCATGAAAATAACCAGCAGCACTAACATCACATCGATATAGGGAACGACGTTGATTTCAGCGAGTTGTTTGCGTTTTTTGCCCATGCGTAAGCTTTATTCTGTATTGACGTGTGTTTACGTGGCGTTTATTTGGCGTGTACTTGCCGGTGCAGTATGGAAGAGAACTCTTCCGCAAATGTTTCATAATTACCCGACAGGGATTCTGCTCGCGCAGAAAAACGATTGTAGGCCAACACTGCAGGAATCGCCGCAAAAAGCCCCATCGCAGTTGCCACTAACGCTTCCGAAATACCCGGAGCGACGGTCGCCAAAGTGGCTTGAGTTTGATTTGCCAAACCTCGAAATGAATTCATGATGCCCCACACTGTTCCAAATAAGCCTATATAAGGGCTTACTGATGCGACACTTGCTAAAAATGGCAAGTTGGATTCGAGTTTCTCTTCTTCTCGAGCAAGCGCAATACGCATTGTTCGCTGAGTACCTTCCATGATGGCATCGGGGTCAGATGTAGACTGCTGGCGCAAACGAGAAAACTCTTTAAACCCTGCACGAAAGATGTTCTCGACCCCTTCAATGGTATTTTTGTTTGCCGCAGCGTTGCCTTGCTTATACAACTGGGTGAGATCAACACCAGACCAGAATGTATCTTCAAATGTGCGCATGGCCGAGTGCGCTTTACGTTGGTACATGGTTTTTTGTGCAATCATGTACCACGAGACAACGGAGGCCAGCACTAATAAAGCCATTACCAGCTGCACTAAGAGGCTGGCGTTGGCAATTAAGTGCATGATCGATAATGGCTCTTGATTCATTGAGCTGTTCCCCAAAATATGCTGTGCAGCATGCTGCTATTTTTGTTTGTATTCGTTCAGCGCAGGCGTCGATTTAAATTCGAACTAAGATGCTTTGATTGCAAGGCCTGAGCGCTTGATGAAGCGCAGTTTACACCAAGTAACTGAGTATTTAACGCTTATATAGCCACGGAAGGTAGAACCCCGACGCCGAAAAGCAAAATAACATACGAAACGCCTTAAATAGGTGCCTGGCCAAGCAAGCCTTGTATGCGCTTAGGAAAAACACAAGGCTTCATTGTTTCTTGATCTACACAGGCCACTTTTATTTCCCCTCCGGCTAGGCATTCTTCACCACGCATGACTTTTTGCTCAATAAGAAAATAGCTGCGAGCAAGTTTCAAGATTTTCGCTGTTACTTGCAGCTCATCATCCAGCAATGCAGATTTTAGGTATTTTACGTTAACCGATGCGACAACCAATAAGTTCCCCTCTTCTAAGGTAGCGGGTTTATTGATGCCTAAAGTGCGCAACAATTCGGTTCGTGCGCGCTCCATAAACTTTAAATAATTTACGTAGTACACAATGCCGCCGGCATCGGTATCTTCAATGTAGACACGGATAGTGAAAGAAAATTCATCGCACATGCATTAATTCTCAGGCCGACTATTTTGTGTTTGGCTCAGAGCTGGGGGCCTGCAAACCAAAATGTTGATAGGCATTTTGCGTTGCCATACGCCCCCGCGGTGTACGCACCATAAAACCCTGCTGAATAAGAAATGGTTCTAGCACATCTTCAATGGTGTCGCGCTCTTCACTGATGGCGGCAGCAAGGCTGTCTATTCCAACTGGCCCGCCGCCAAACTTTTCAATCATGGCAAGCAATAGACGACGGTCCATATGATCGAAGCCGTTGTGATCCACATTTAACATGTTGAGCGCGGCATCGGCCACTGCTGCAGTTACGGTGCCATCTGCTTTAACTTCTGCATAATCACGAACCCGCCTCAGTAAACGGTTGGCAATACGCGGGGTTCCGCGTGCACGCCTCGCCACTTCTACCGCTCCTTTTTCTTCGATGGGAATACCCATTAAATTTGCCGAGCGTGTAACGATATGAGTTAGGTCGGGAATGTTGTAAAACTCGAGCCGCTGTACGATGCCGAAGCGGTCGCGCAGTGGCGAGGTTAACAAACCTGCCCGCGTAGTTGCCCCCACTAACGTAAATGGTGGCAATTCGAGTTTAATCGACCGCGCTGCAGGCCCTTCACCAATCATAATGTCGAGCTGGTAGTCTTCCATTGCAGGGTAAAGCACTTCCTCCACTACCGGAGATAGCCGATGAATTTCATCGATGAATAGCACATCACCCGCTTCAAGATTAGTCATCAAGGCCGCAAGATCACCAGCGCGCTCTAACACAGGCCCAGAAGTCGTTTTTAGTTGCACATCCATTTCTGAGGCAATGATATTCGCCAGAGTGGTTTTACCCAAACCCGGCGGCCCAAATACGAGGGTGTGATCTAGCGCTTCTTGTCTTTTTTTCGCCGCGCCAATAAAAATTTCCATTTGCTCGCGCACCGCAGGCTGACCAACGTAATCTTGCAAGCGCTTTGGACGAACAGCACGATCTAACTGCTCTTCTTGTGTTTGAGCATTGGGGCCTATTAGTCGGTCTTGTTCGATCATGATTATTGTTTGGAGTTGGCCGATTACGCGGGAAGCATTGAACGAAGCGCCTGCCGTATCAAGTCTTCGCTGCGTTGAATATCTTCCTTCATTGCCGCAGACACCGCTTTCGACGCTTCAGTGGGTTTGTAGCCCAAAGCAACTAGCGCGCTTTCGGCCTCTGCTACGATATTATTTTGAGGTGATTGTGAATCTTCTAGTTTGATAATACCCGCCGCCTCATCAACATTTGCGTCAAGTTCGCCGCTAACTTCACTAGCAGAAGGAATCGACCAATCTTTGAGTTTATCGCGCATTTCAACAATGAGCCGTTCAGCAGTTTTTTTGCCAACACCAGGCACTTTGACCAAAGCGCTGACCCGGTCATTTAAAATGCAGCGAACAATATCATTGGCTTCCATCGACATAATACCCACCGCCATTTTGGGGCCTACACCGCTGACTTTAATGAGAAGTCGAAATAGTTCGCGGTCTCGCGTATCGACAAAACCAAATAATTGCTGCGCGTTTTCACTCACGGAAAAATGTGTGTGCAACACCACCTTTTCACCGAGCTTGGGCAAACGAAAAAATGTCGTCATGGGTGCCTGAAGCTCATACCCAACCCCCTGAACATCAAGCAATACGTGTGGTGCTAACTTTTCGAGAAGAGTACCTGATAGCCTGCCAATCATTAATTATTTAACCTTATTGAGACTTCGCGACTCATACCATTCGACCGCGACGGAAGGAGCGCCCGCCGGCCATACGAATCATGTGTTGCTGTGTATTTGCGTGACAGATAGCGACACCGAGCGCGTCGGCGGCATCTTCTTGCGGCGACTTAGCGAGCTTTAACAATGTTTTTACCATGTGCTGCATTTGCAATTTGTCTGCCGCGCCTGTGCCCACAACAGACTGCTTTACCTTCCGCGCTGCGTATTCTGCCACCGGCAGTTCGTGGTGCACGGCTGCAACAATTGCTGCACCGCGCGCTTGACCAAGTTTAAGCGCAGAGCCAGCATTACTGGCCATAAAGACATCTTCTATAGCGAATTCTTGCGGCTGGTGGGTTTCAATTATCTCACAAACAGAATCAAAGATGAGCTTTAAACGCTCAGGCAGAGATAACGTATCGGGGATGCGGACCACACCACTGGCGATGTAGTCAGTTTGGCCAGAACCCGTATTAATGAGACCATAACCGGTTTTTCGTGACCCGGGGTCGATACCGAGAATCAAAGGCATAGCTGTTTATATATTCAGTAGTTGCCTTTAGTGTTCCAGTTGGCGCTAACTTAGTCAAGCAAGAGCACTGATTTAGTTTTTATTGATTGATGTCGTCACGACAGATTCGATGTCTTTTGTTTTCTCGACCATCTCAACAAATTGGGCAAGCCTGGCACTAATAGCGGTATTAAAGCCCCCGTAGTACTTCAGCATCTCGTAAAACCGATCAATCACACGTTTTTCATAATCTACACCGTTGAGAAGCCCAAGATCCAAGGCGTACTCCATAATATCGACATCTTTACCGAGCAAGTTTTTCGGTAGCTGCCCCATTACGCGCTCCATCCCTTCAATTACTTTGAGCACCATTTTTGTTAGACGAGCAATGGTGTTTTGATGCGCGTTATCGCCTTCGTTGCGGCGCTCTATTAGTTTTTCTAGGGTGCTAACTTTGATTGCCGTATCGTTTACATTGTCTTGAACCTGCCCCATTAAGCTCAGCATTTTTATAAGTTTTAAAGCGCTGGGGTAGGCTTTATTTTCTTTCCCTAGTGCGGTTGCGGCCGCAACTCTTACACCATAAGATTTTCGATACGCCTCTTTTTTTCCTTCAAATTGCTTTTCAAAATCTTGCTTGTAAAGCTTTATTTTTTCCACTTCTTCGGGAGCTACTCGATGCTGACCACCATCCTTAATCAACCATTGAGCATAATGAAATTTCGCACATTGTTTATTGTATTCATCAGCAAACTGCATATATTTCGTTAGGTCGGGCAAACTTTGTCGAATCGTAACCACCAACTTATTTAAAAATGGAATGACCTTGTCTTGCGGCAAGACAGAAAACTTATCTGCTTGAGGAAATTCCCAAACCAGATCCCTGCGATACAAACCACTGGTAAAACGTTTTAGTACCTGTTCTTCTTTTGGAAAAGACATTGGCACCGTTCGTTCATCTACACCCTCTGAATCGTTCACTGAGTTACTTGCGTGAATATCGTGCAGTTGATAATACGCGTTTGATAAACCCTCACCTATCGCCTGCGTATTCTTGAGCAAAAATTTCAAATCACCATCAAACGTTAAATTGTCTTCAGTGCTCAACTGCCTTAAGCGGCGTGTTCGTGTATTTGGCAGCGGAAGAAAATACCAACTGTTAAATCGCTCCGCCAGCGCCAACTCAATAAACTGGTCTGTTTTTACGGTATTTTTCTTAAAGTGCATATCGATGAGTTCCGCCATATTTCGCGGCACATTTTCCCCCGCCAGCACTTGCTCTAAAGCTCGTTGGCTCGCCTGATCAATGTGAACAAGATGTTTCAGGAGGTGGTCAAACAAGGCCACACCGCCCACATTGGCTTGTACTTGGTCTGCCAAAAACTCAATTTCATCCGTGGTTGAGCGGGTCACGCCTTCCAGTAGGTTCAGCAGCACCCCAAATAAACCATTCACCAATTCAAAACTAAAGATCAAGGGCAATAAAGGAATTCGCAACCAATTAAATCGTTCTACAGCAACTTCCACTTTACTGGCGAGGTAGTCTTCATTATGAATAACAATGCGACACCAGGAATTCAGAAAACGAATAGCCAAATAGCCCCAACGAATTTTGTCATTGTGGTAACGCGATATTTCATGAAAGTACAAAGACGCAAACTCTTTGAGGCTTAAAATCGGTATCAGGGGCAATCCGATTTTCATACTTAAGCGACGCTTAAAAAAATCTTGCGGCGTTTCATAGTACACGTCAACGATTACATCGGTTGTAACCAGTACCCGCTTAACCGGGTCAACATTAAGCCTCTTCCCTAGACTATTACAAAATGTGTAAAAGTTTTTATATTCCTCTGGGCTCAACTCATGCGTAAGCTCATTGGGGCGAGTAATAAAAAACGGCCGAATCAAACCCACAAGCACCAAAATAAGCGCAATTAAGACTGGGCCATAAACAATGGAGAGCAGCGGGCTTTCACTCCCCTGCGGGAAGCTGGTGATTGCGAATGCTAGAGTATGAAAAATGAGAAAAAGGCACAGTAACCCATATAGAAAAAAGGGCAAAAACGCCAGTACCACCACTCCAAAGAGCCGCATGAAAAAGGCGATTGAATACTCTGGCAACCCAATTTCTGTAGCGGTTTGCCCAGGGTTATCTTTGCGGTTTGAACCTGAAGCCATCGGGGTTTCTTATGTGAAATTCGACGAAAATAGTACCCTGTAATATTAGCCCAGTACGGCCGCCTGCGCCTAAATTAAGCCTGCGGCTAGCGCACCATCACGCCACACAAAGAAGAAGACGTGAGTCTAAGCATATTTATTCCCCCTAAAAACAAAAAAAGCCCGGCAATGCCGGGCGATTCACTCCATTTTTATTCTGTATTGATGCGGTGTTATGGACAGCTAGTTACTGACGTCCAGCTACCTGCAGTTTGCTCTTCTAGCGCTACAACTTTATTTGCGTCGTTAAACGTACTACCAAGATAAGCCGCTGTGCCTGTTGCATAGTATGAGAAGTATTGATCGTAAGCACGACCAGCCGTTACATGTTCAGACAATGTAGCTTCTACACACGCTGGACCAGTTTCACCTAAAGTGATTGTTTCTGACGCAGCGTAGGTGCGGTTGTAGTTGTCATCTTCTGCAAAGATTGTGAATGTGTAGGTACCCGCTTCAAAGTTATAGGCACAGTTGAAGTCATTAATACTGTCACAGAAGTAGCGTGTTTCTTCTCCGTTTTCGTCAACAATACGAACAAGTACTGAGTCAAAATCACCATCTACATCAGAAACAGAACCGGTGAAACCGACGTTGTATGTACCAGGCGTTTGCGCTTCGCCAATAACGGTGTAGTACGCGCTATCAATTACTGGTGCATGGTTAGTCGCTGGGTCTACTACCGCTACCGAAATGGCATAAGCGAATGTTTCGCTGTTACCCGCGCTGTCAGTAACCTTGTAGCCAGAGTGATAAGTGCCAACTGCAGAGGTATCTACATCACCGATGTATTCGATTGCGATATCTTCAGCAGCAGAATAATCATCAAATGCATACAAACCGTATTCGGCCGCAAACGGGTCGAAAGTCGCGCCCAACTCAACTTGTGCACGTGCTGGCTCACCAAGTGTTGTACTTACGATGCGAGGCCCTAACGTGTCTTCAGCGGTAAATACGAAGTCGTCACATTGCGTTACAGCACCATCAACGTCGTTTACACGCGCTTCAACTGTGTACTGTTGACCCAACGTTAGCTCACCAGCTGCATCTGTAAGCACAGCGTACACCTGACCGAAGAAACCTTCGCCAGCGGCCCAATCTTTACCTTCGTTCTTAAGGCGCGCTTCTAGAATCTCATTTATATCAATATTGTTGTCTTGATCGGCAACCGTCCAAAAGCCAACATGTTGACCGTAAAGATCTTCAGAACGCTCAGAACGAACGCTGGCGTCGAAACAAATAGGTGCGTGGTTAGCAATGTTGAAGCTGTGACTTGTAACAGAACCGTACTGATTCTCACCAAAAATTGGACGAATTTCTAACTGATAACTTCCTTTAGCTAGAGCTGGACCTACGCCAACAATACCGCCTGTATTGAAAGTTTTTGCATTGCTTTCGAACAAGGTGTTTTTCCAATCGTCCCACTGATCAACACCAACATAACGGAATTGAACACCTAGCACTTCGTTCGTGGGGTCTGCTACGGAACCTTCTGCGCGAGTGTGGAACACACCCTCCTCATTTTCATACTCACTTACGGTGTTAACTGAAAGTAACGGACCCGCTGGGCATGTGCCTTCATTCCAAACCCCCGCTTCAGTTGAGTAAAGTGTTTTAGTTGCCCACGTATAGGCACCAAGACTATCACCACCGCCAACGGTGAGGTGATCAGACGTTGAACAAAAACCCCAGAGGTTACATGACTCAACCGCTTCAGCGCGGCCGGCTGAAACATGAGAGGACACAGCCGCTGTTTGCTCTTCACACGCCTCAATAGAAACGGCTGAAAAAGAAAGTGTGGCAGCGCCAGCGATTAAAAGTTTGTTTAGCTTGTCCATAGTAAACTCCGAAAATTCAAATTAGTAAAAAGGGCTAAGAAGTAATATGTGCTGCACTGTGCCAGCGGGTTACTTCTTGGTCAATGGTGGTTTTTTGCTCTATTTCGTTTTTGTTATGAAAATCACACTTGTTATTACTAAAAACCGATCAAATAGATTTTTTCTTTATTTTTTAACCACTTAGAAAAGTGGTAAATCACACAAAAAGTGTGAAGTAGAGCAGGTAATCCGAGATTGGCGCCAAAACATACAGAATGATTCACGAGGAGATTTTAGGTTTTTATAGCGTTTATATCTATTTGAGTGCAATGCAGCATGACAAGTTAACCCGATTGGTTAGGACACTTGGTCTCAAGGCGACTTAAAGTATTCGGGAAAACTGGTTAGATAGTTTTGCGGTTCAATGACGAAAAACCAAATTGAATGGTCAATTTAGTACGGCCTTCGATTTGACCATTGGGGATGGGCGTACCCCATGAAACGTCGCCACGGGCGCAGGCAGTAGAGAACGTACTAACGCTGGAGCTGTGTCACGATTAACGAGCGCGCATAAAAAAACCCGTACTAGCAACTAGTACGGGTTTCTTAAATATAAGCCTGACGATGACCTACTCTCACATGGGGAAGCCCCACACTACCATCGGCGATGCATCGTTTCACTTCTGAGTTCGG
>JAILXW010000005.1:0-5645 GCA_045430305.1 Agarilytica sp.
TGGTCCCCCTATCTTCAGTCAAGATGTCACGTGTCCCGACCTACTTAATATGTAACTATTGAACCTTCGTGTACGGGGCTATCACCCTGTATCGCCAGACTTTCCAGACTGTTCCACTAATTCAATAATTATCGGCTGCTCCCCGTTCGCTCGCCGCTACTAAGGGAATCTCGGTTGATTTCTTTTCCTCCGGGTACTTAGATGTTTCAGTTCCCCGGGTTTGCCTCTACACCCTATGTATTCAGGTGCAGATACCCGCAAGCGGGTGGGTTTCCCCATTCAGAAATCTCTGGATCAAAGTTTGTGTGCCAACTCCCCAGAGCTTATCGCAGGCTCCTACGTCTTTCATCGCCTCCAACTGCCAAGGCATCCACCGTGTGCACTTAATCACTTGACCATATAACAAGTTAGACTGCCGAAGCAGAATCCCACCATATGAAACACGCAATTAAAATTACGACTTGATGTTTTAAAAGCTATACGTCCATTGTGTGGGTAACAGTGGCTAAACCGTTAACCAAACGTATAACTAAAGCTGATTATCCAATTCGATTACTCGAATTTCGCTTTCATGAGCATTAATTTCTTGAATATGAACTCAATATTCACATGCAATTTAATGCTATGCCTAAATTAATCTTTCACTTTGTTAAAGAGCAATCGCGACGGGCATGCCGTATCGCGAGGGTGCGTATCATACACTCGCGCAATGCAGAGTCAAGACCTTTTTCGGATAAAACTCATATCTCGCGATTAGGGCCTAAACCGGCCTCAGTTTAAATCGACAATTTTGCGAAGAGTGAGCGCTAAACGTCTGTTTTTGGTACTATTTTTATTGAACCGATAGCGGCCGTTAGTCCATGCAAAAGAATAAGCGCATAAAATCCATCTTAATCATTCGCATCACCGCGATTGGCGACATCATCATGGCCTCGCCAGTCCCTACTGCCATTAAGGAAAACCATTCCAATACACATATCACATGGGTGGTTCATCCAAAATATTCGCAACTACTTGATAGCCACCCCGACGTAGACGAGGTTATCGCTTTTGATATAGATGAATGGCAACGCTTACTTAAAAACTGGAACTTCACGGCGCTCTATCGAAGAATCAAAGCGGTGAGAACCCAATTGCGCAAGCGAAAATTCGAACGCGCAATTGACCTGCAGGGCAACTTCACGACAGGCTTCATCGCTTGGCTATCTGGCGCGATTCACAAGATTGCTTTAGGTGCCGAATCCGGCAACGCCTGGTTTATGACCAAAACCATATCTAAGAATCTGGGCGATCGAACGCAGATAGGATCTGAATACCGCTACCTGGTAAATCAACTCGGGTGCTCAGACAGCAATTGGCGAATGCACGTCCCAATTACAATGAAATCAATGGAGGGCGCTCGCGAAAAAACAATTAACGCGATAGGCGAAGGGCACTATGCCGTAATAGCCCCCTTTACTCAGCATCCACAAAAAAGCTGGTTTAACGATTACTGGGAGCAAATCATTTTGCGCCTTCGTGGTCGCTATCAACTAAGAACCCTTATTGTCGGCGGGGAAAACGGCATTAGCGAAGGAAATAAAATTGGCAGAGCAAGCGGCGCGACAAATTTCGCAGGCCAAACCAGCCTAGCAGAAACCGCCTCCATCATAGCAAATGCATCAATTCTGATCGGTGTCGACACAGGCCTTACCCATATGGGCCATGCGCTAAAAGTCCCAACCATCTCCCTTTTTGGTGCGACACACCCTTACGACTATGTAGACAGCGAAACTAGCCAAGTCATTTATCTTGATCGCTTTTGCTCGCCATGCCGACGCAACCCTACCTGCAATAAAAAGTACCAATGCATGCGCGAGATAACGCCCGATATTGTGCTCACCGCGATCAAGCCTTTACTCAACAAAACTGACACAAGCACAGCCACCCCCATTCAAATTATTCCAAGGGAAGCTTCATGACATTTGCACTGCCAAACTTTTCCGGGGCGAAAATTCTCGTCGTTGGCGACATTATGCTCGATCGATACTGGAGCGGATCAACAACAAGAATTTCACCAGAAGCTCCCGTGCCCGTTGTAAAAGTTGGCGAAATTGAAGATCGGCTCGGCGGTGCCGCGAACGTAGCTTTAAACATTGCCACACTAGGTTGCGAAGTAAGCTTGTGCGGCATTATCGGCAACGACAACAATGGCGCACACTTAAAATCTTTACTTAAAGATAAAAATATCCGCAATTTGTGTATTGAAGACAACAACAATCCAACAATCACAAAGTTACGGGTAATTAGTCGGCACCAACAATTAATTCGAATGGATTTTGAAGAGTCATTGGCGAACATCAGCGAAAACACGCTACCGCATAAAATCGAAACGATGCTCAAGGGGTTTGATGCTGTAGTAATTTCGGACTATGCCAAAGGCACAGTTGCGCAGCCTCAATCCATTATCGAAGCCTGCAATAAAAATAACGTACCCGTTTTTATCGACCCTAAAGGAAGTGATTTTTCAAAATACAGGGGCGCCTCTTTTGTAACCCCTAATCGCTCGGAGTTTGAAGGCGTCGTTGGCACGTGTGAGAACCTACCATCAATTTTTACTCAAGCATCCAAGCTTGCAGCATCTCTCGACTTTAACGGCATACTAGTAACACTGAGCGAAAAAGGAATGGCCTTAGCCTCAGAAAACGCTCCGCCTTTCCACCTGCCCACAATGGCTCGTGACGTGTTTGACGTAACCGGTGCAGGTGACACGGTTATCGCAACACTAGCTGCCTCCTACGCTTCAGGCTCCGACATTCAATCAGCAATGCGTCTCGCTAACTTGGCTGCGGGAGTAGTCGTTGGAAAACTTGGCACCTCCACAGTAAGTAGCAACGAACTTTTAGAAGCCATGGAACTAGACGACCGCGACATTCCACGCGGCAGCGCTACTCTAGAAGAGCTCTTAAAGCGAGTCGAAGCTAGTCGCTTAAAAGGGGAAAAAATCGTTTTCACCAACGGCTGTTTCGACATTTTACATGCCGGCCATGTACGTTATTTAAAAGCGGCTGGGGCTCTAGGAGATAGACTTATCGTCGCCATGAATAGCGACGACTCTATTTCACGGTTAAAGGGGGCTAGCCGCCCCATCGTAACGCTTGAAGAACGCATGGAGGTCATGGCATCACTTAATTGCGTCGACTGGGTTGTACCTTTCAGCGAAGACACACCACTGGAATTGATCAACAAAATTTTGCCCGATGTACTCGCAAAAGGCGGCGATTATGCCGCAGAGAAAATTGTTGGCTTTACAGAAGTTAAAAAAAACGGAGGAGAGGTGAAGATACTGCCATTTGTCGAGGGGTGCTCAACCACATCCATTGTTGAAAAAATTCGCCAAATAAATAAGCCTTAACAGACGCCAAAATTAATTTGATGCAGCCAGAACAAATAAATCAAAACAGGCTTGAGATCGTGGAGTGAAACCTGAGGCAAAAGCCAAGCAACGATCGACCACACTTACTTTCAAGCTAGCGACTGTAATTCGACTTTGTTACGCCCAAGCTCCTTTGCACGATAAAGCGCCCTATCTGCTCGCTCTATTAGGTGTTTCGCTGTTTCATGCTCAACATCCAACACCGACGACACACCAACGCTTATCGTCACATACGGTGACACATCTGAATCAGGATGCGGAATAACTTTCGCAACCACAGCCTGCCGCAGACGCTCTGCAAATACCCGCGCCTGCTCTGCTGATGTACTCGCTAGAATAAAGGCAAACTCCTCACCACCGTAACGCGCGACCATATCGGTGCCCTGCCGAGCAGACCCCACCAAAACTTCCGCTACCTGCTGTAAGCATTTATCACCTTCAACGTGGCCAACCGCGTCATTAAAGTTTTTAAAATAATCCACATCACACATCAATAAACTCAATTCACCCGAAGTGCGATGAACTCGACGCATTTCTGCCTCGAGGCAATCATCAAAATGTCGACGATTGTAGAGATTCGTCAAACTATCAGTATTGGAGAGCACCATAAGCTCTTGAGCAAGTAATTCAGCCCGTCGGTTTTGCTCTTCGAGTTCTAGCACCAGCTCTTTATTTTGGTATTCGTTTGCCAACGAGCGCTGGGAAAACTCACCAAAACGACGCGCAGCAGAAACCATAAACAAATACCAACCAAGGGTAACTGCGGCTAGCATCCAATGATTATCCAACTGCGAAAACATCAAATAGAGAACACCCGGCACCACGATTGGTAAAGAAAACATCAGAAATACAGGGAATGACACCGCTGTGCCAGTAACCGAACCCGCCAACAAAAAAGAATAATTGGCAATCAATACCGCCGCCTTAACGCCTTCTGCACCAGGGGCAATATAGGCAAGCAACACCCCCCAAAGAATCCCCATCATCAAAATACTGACAGCGAAACGCACAAACCATGCGCCAGCCTCTGCACGCTTATTTTGCGAGCTGGAAAAAAAGTGCATGTTGTATAAACGATAGATAGCGATCGCACAAAAGGACGTTAACCATGCGATAACGAAGGCTCCATCCAACTCGCTCCAGAAGGCATAAATAAGGATCAACGATGCAATTCCGCTAGACGCAAGCGCGCTCCCCGCCTGAGAAAACAGGAGCTCCAAACTTCTCACCATCAAACGATCATCTTGAATCCAACGCATGCGCTTATTTTAACCGTTTTAAGCAAATATTATACATATTGTTTAATCATAGATGAGATGCCATAGAACGCGTGCAAACCAGCTAAGGAACGAGCACATATAGACCGCCGCAGCACAAACAAAAACGGGGTCAGAGTAAAAATCTCTGACCCCGCCTTCAAATAAACATTCAACCCAGCACCCTCAAAAAGAGGAAATTTTCGCCCCGTCTGACACAGACATTCACACTTAAAACAAACCTCAACCTCAAAGAGCAGAGCTACGCAAACTTAGGTGTGATTTTAACTCACCCACTTCACCAGTAGGCATTCCAGAAAGGAGGAGAAAAACGAGCGGCTAGCCACGCAGAAAAACGCAATCAAGGAGCATGCTACGCATGCGCTCAAGAAACGCGCCTATAAAGATAACTAAATAAAATTGAATACTATAGAAAAAATAAGAAACAAGCTTAATCAAACAATGCGTGTGGGAACTTGTGAGAGGTAGGTGACATATCGTTAAGGAGGTGATCCAGCCCCAGGTTCCCCTAGGGCTACCTTGTTACGACTTCACCCCAGTCATGAATCACAAAGTGGTGACCGTCCTCAAAAGTTAGACTAGCCACTTCTTTTGCAACCCACTCCCATGGTGTGACGGGCGGTGTGTACAAGGCCCGGGAACGTATTCACCGTGACATTCTGATTCACGATTACTAGCGATTCCGACTTCATGGAGTCGAGTTGCAGACTCCAATCCGGACTACGAACAGTTTTCTCAGATTAGCTCCCCCTCGCGGGTTGGCAACCGTTTGTACTGCCCATTGTAGCACGTGTGTAGCCCAGGCCGTAAGGGCCATGATGACTTGACGTCGTCCCCACCTTCCTCCGGTTTGTCACCGGCAGTCTCCCTAGAGTTCCCACCCGAAGTGCTGGCAACTAAGGACAAGGGTTGCGCTCGTTACGGGACTTAACCCAACATCTCACGACACGAGC
>JAILXW010000008.1:0-1401 GCA_045430305.1 Agarilytica sp.
GGGATGGGCTACACACGTGCTACAATGGTGCATACAGAGGGTTGCCAAGCCGCGAGGTGGAGCTAATCTCAGAAAGTGCATCTTAGTCCGGATTGCAGTCTGCAACTCGACTGCATGAAGTCGGAATCGCTAGTAATCGCGAATCAGCAACGTCGCGGTGAATACGTTCCCGGGCCTTGTACACACCGCCCGTCACACCATGGGAGTGGGTTGCAAAAGAAGTGGCTAGTCTAACCTTTCGGGGAGGACGGTCACCACTTTGTGATTCATGACTGGGGTGAAGTCGTAACAAGGTAGCCCTAGGGGAACCTGGGGCTGGATCACCTCCTTAACGATATGTCACCTACCTCTCACAAGTTCCCACACGCATTGCTTGATCAAATGTGGCACAGTAAAAGGTCCGAGCGACCGGGCCATTGTATCAATAGGCCTGTAGCTCAGCTGGTTAGAGCGCACCCCTGATAAGGGTGAGGTCGGCAGTTCAAGTCTGCCCAGGCCTACCAATTTCGTCTATTTGGCGAGGTGCTTTGATAGAACGGGGCTATAGCTCAGCTGGGAGAGCGCCTGCCTTGCACGCAGGAGGTCTGCGGTTCGATCCCGCATAGCTCCACCATTTACTTCTATCTCATCTTAATGAGCGCTGGAGGTAGATGCCCGACAGCTTTTTACTGAACACAAAACCAGAAAATTGTTTTTTAACCGCTTTTGTTAGAAAACAACTTTCTGGTTTTTTTAGCCAGATTGATTGATCGCCAAGCGCGACAATCTGCTCTTTAACAAAGTGAAAGATTAATTTAGGCATAGCATTAATGCGATGTAATATTGAGTTTTTAATTCAAGTCGTATCGATGCTCATGAAAGCGAAATATTCGTAATAGGATAATCAGCTAGATTACACGTTTGATCATTTAGCAGTGATCGCACAATGGGCGTGTAATCGTAATCAAGTCGTATGTTTAATTGTTGGTTGTATGCTCGGGCTACGTAGTAGCTTGTGTTATATGGTCAAGTGATTAAGTGCACACGGTGGATGCCTTGGCAGTTGGAGGCGATGAAAGACGTAGGAGCCTGCGATAAGTTTGGGGGAGTTGGCACACAAGCATTGATCCCAAAATTTCTGAATGGGGAAACCCACCCGCTTGCGGGTATCTGCACCTGAATACATAGGGTGTAGAGGCGAACCCGGGGAACTGAAACATCTAAGTACCCGGAGGAAAAGAAATCAACCGAGATTCCCTTAGTAGCGGCGAGCGAACGGGGACCAGCCGAGAGTATATAAATTAGTGGAAGTGTTCTGGAAAGGCACGCGATACAGGGTGATAGCCCCGTACACGAAGGTTTATATACTCCATATTAAGTAGGTCGGGACACGTGACATCTTGACTGAAGATAGGGGGACCA
>JAILXW010000006.1:0-2859 GCA_045430305.1 Agarilytica sp.
GGAAGCCCCACACTACCATCGGCGATGCATCGTTTCACTTCTGAGTTCGGGATGGGGTCAGGTGGTTCCAATGCTCTATTGTCGTCAGGCATAACTGGTTGGTTTTGCTGCTGTTGCAACATCACCGAATTCGGTTATGAATGTCTTTAACAAGGAAGATTAATTTAAGCTTACATACACGCTATGTGCTGTTTCGTTCGTGTCCCAACAATATATCGTTGAGATATTCAATTATTAATGCTCAGTCATTACTTTGGATAATCACTTTTCATCAAGTTACTTTAATTTCGTGCTTGCTACATAACAAGGAGTCACTTTCGCAATCACGCTTGTTATATGGTCAAGCCTCACGGGCAATTAGTATCGGTTAGCTCAACGCCTCACAGCGCTTCCACACCCGACCTATCAACGTCATAGTCTTTAACGGCCCTTTAGGGGGTCAAGCCCCAGGGAAATCTTATCTTGAAGGAGGCTTCCCGCTTAGATGCTTTCAGCGGTTATCCCGTCCGAACATAGCTACCGGGCAATGCGTCTGGCGACACAACCCGAACACCAGAGGTTCGTTCACTCCGGTCCTCTCGTACTAGGAGCAACTCTTCTCAAATTTCCAACGCCCACGGCAGATAGGGACCGAACTGTCTCACGACGTTCTAAACCCAGCTCGCGTACCACTTTAAATGGCGAACAGCCATACCCTTGGGACCGGCTTCAGCCCCAGGATGTGATGAGCCGACATCGAGGTGCCAAACTCCGCCGTCGATGTGAACTCTTGGGCGGAATCAGCCTGTTATCCCCGGAGTACCTTTTATCCGTTGAGCGACGACCCTTCCATACAGAATCGCCGGATCACTAAGACCTACTTTCGTACCTGCTCGACGTGTCAGTCTCGCAGTCAAGCGCGCTTTTGCCTTTATACTCAATGCATGATTTCCGACCATGCTGAGCGCACCTTCGTACTCCTCCGTTACTCTTTGGGAGGAGACCGCCCCAGTCAAACTACCCACCATACACTGTCCCTAATCCCGATAAGGGACCAAGGTTAGAACCTCAAACATACCAGGCTGGTATTTCAAGTGTGGCTCCACTCTATCTAGCGACAAAGTTTCAAAGCCTCCCAGCTATCCTACACAAGTAGGCTCAAAGTTCAGTGCAAAGCTATAGTAAAGGTTCACGGGGTCTTTCCGTCTAGCCGCGGGTACACAGCATCTTAACTGCGATTTCAATTTCACTGAGTCTCGGGTGGAGACAGCGCCGCCATCGTTACGCCATTCGTGCAGGTCGGAACTTACCCGACAAGGAATTTCGCTACCTTAGGACCGTTATAGTTACGGCCGCCGTTCACCGGGGCTTCGATCAAGAGCTTCGTCCGAAGACTAACCCCATCAATTAACCTTCCGGCACCGGGCAGGCGTCACACCCTATACGTCCTCTTTCGAGTTTGCAGAGTGCTGTGTTTTAAGTAAACAGTCGCAGCGGCCTGGTATCTTCGACCAGCGTCAGCTTAGGGAGTAAATCCCATCACCAACACCGGCGCACCTTCTCCCGAAGTTACGGTGCCATTTTGCCTAGTTCCTTCACCCGAGTTCTCTCAAGCGCCTTGGTATTCTCTACCTGATCACCTGTGTCGGTTTGGAGTACGGTCAACTCTGACCTGAAGCTTAGAAGATTTTCTTGGAAGCAGGGCATCGACGACTTCATTCTACAAGTAGAACTCGTCATCACCTCTCAGCCTTAAAGTGGTCCGGATTTACCTAAACCACAAGCCTACAAGCTTAAACGTGGACAACCAACGCCACGCTCGCCTAGCCTTCTTCGTCTCTCCATCGCAGTCAGAGTCGGTGCAGGAATATTAACCTGCTTCCCATCGATTACGCGTTTCCGCCTCACCTTAGGGGCCGACTAACCCTGTCCCGATTAACGTTGGACAGGAAACCTTGATCTTCCGGCGTGGGGGTTTTTCACCCCCATTATCGTTACTCATGTCAGCATTCGCACTTCTGATACCTCCAGCAAACTTCTCAGTTCACCTTCGCAGGCGTACAGAACGCTCCCCTACCATGCATAAATGCATCCGCAGCTTCGGTTACCAGTTTGAGCCCCGGTAAATCTTCCGCGCAGGCCGACTCGACTAGTGAGCTATTACGCTTTCTTTAAAGGATGGCTGCTTCTAAGCCAACCTCCTAGCTGTCTAAGCCTTCCCACATCGTTTCCCACTTAACTGGTATTTGGGACCTTAGCTGGCGGTCTGGGTTGTTGCCCTCTTGACAACGGACGTTAGCACCCGCTGTCTGTCTGCCGTAATTGTACTCCTCGGTATTCGGAGTTTGCATGGGGTTGGTAAGTCGGGATGACCCCCTAGCCCAAACAGTGCTCTACCCCCGAGGGTAAGATACGACGCACTACCTAAATAGTTTTCGGGGAGAACCAGCTATCTCCGGGCTTGATTAGCCTTTCACTCCGATCCACAGGTCATCCGCTAATTTTTCAACATTAGTCGGTTCGGTCCTCCAGTTGATGTTACTCAACCTTCAACCTGCCCATGGATAGATCGCCCGGTTTCGGGTCTATTGCTAGCGACTCGACGCCCTATTAAGACTCGATTTCTCTACGGCTCCGTTAAACACTTAACCTTGCCACTAACAATAAGTCGCTGACCCATTATACAAAAGGTACGCTGTCACTCCGAAGAGCTCCAACTGCTTGTATGCACACGGTTTCAGGTTCTATTTCACTCCCCTCACAGGGGTTCTTTTCGCCTTTCCCTCACGGTACTGGTTCACTATCGGTCAGTTGGGAGTATTTAGCCTTAGAGGATGGTCCCCCTATCTTCAGTCAAGATGTCACGTGTCCCGACCTACT
>JAILXW010000009.1:0-1197 GCA_045430305.1 Agarilytica sp.
TAACAAGCGACTGTGGTGTCAATAAGCGATTTAATTAGCTTAAACACCACTCCCGTTTGTCTCTTACCATCGCATTTAATATCGTTATAAACTTTCTCATGCATGCAGTGATGGCAACTTTTTTGTGTTTTCCTTTAGCGAGTAGGTGTTGATAAAAACATTTTATAACTGGGTTACATTGAGTAGCGCTTAGCGTTGCCATGTAGAGTGTGGATCTGATACCTGCCCGCCCACCCTGTATGCGTCTTTTGCCACGCATTTTACCGCTGTCGCGGTTCAGTGGCGCAACGCCAACAAGCTTACTGATTTGCGCATGATTAAGCGTGCCAATTTCAGGCAGGTCGGCCAGGATGCTATAAATGAGCGTGTTGCCAACACCGGGCGTTGAAGCAAGCAACGTTTGTTTCTCACTCCACTCGGCTTGTTGATCGACATGGGTTTGAAGCTTTGTCTCAACGCGCTCGATCTCTTTATTAAACATTTTTATCATGCGCTTACATGAGATCTCTAGCTGTTTTCCCATGATTTTAATACGATTAAGTTCTTGTGTTCGCATTTGCATTAATTGTCTACGGCGTACAAGTAAGTTTTTGATTATGATCAGGTTTTTACTTTTCTGGGGTGTTGGTTTAGGTTGTATCACCGCAGCAAATTCGGCTATCACTTCCGCGTCTATTTTGTCCGTCTTTGCAAGCTTCTCAATGGCACCTGCATAGCGACGTACTGAGATTGGCTTGGCAATACAGACAGGTATGGATTTGTTGTAGCAGGCTTCGGCGAGGTTAAACTCATAGCGTCCCGTTGCTTCCATAACGATACGAACGACATGATAGTGCGCTAGACGTTTAAGCGTTTGCCGGATCCCGTCAGGGTCATTGTCTACTTGGAAATGGACCTTTTTTTCATGCAGATAAAAATCCAGGAAAAATTTACCGACATCCACGCCAACATTGATTGATGTTTTACTCTTTTTTAGATTTGCCATAAGGACTCATCCTTGCTAAATTCGAGCTCGAAGCTCATTCGACTGTTCGAGTTAAAAAATCGGGTCGGCCCTGCGCTCCCGCTTGTTAACGATCTTTTATGATCTTTTGCTCATCGAGCTGCAGGGCCGGTAAACTAGTTGCTGCTAGGTTACGGGCTTCACTTTATCCTTTCTTAAAGGGAATGAATATATTGGGAATTCAACCATACAAG